>NZ_LAPZ01000001.1 GCF_002120225.1 Tenacibaculum holothuriorum
GAGTAATCGTAAAATCCTTCACCAGATTTAATCCCTAACTTACCTGCTGTTACCATATTTACTAATAATGGACATGGTGCATACTTTGGGTTTTTAAAGCCTTCATACATTACATTTAGTATGGATAAACAAACATCTAAACCAATAAAGTCTGCTAATTGTAATGGTCCCATTGGATGTGCCATACCTAATTTCATTACTGTATCAATTTCTTTAACTCCGGCAACACCGTTGTATAATGTTTCAATAGACTCATTAATCATTGGCATTAAAATACGATTTGCTACGAAACCTGGGTAGTCATTTACTTCAACAGGTACTTTTTTAATCTTTGAAGTTAAATCGACAATAAAATCATTTACTTCATCAGAAGTATTATATCCTCTAATGATTTCGACTAATTTCATAATTGGAACAGGATTCATAAAATGCATTCCTATTACCTTTTCCGGTCTATTTGTTACTGCTGCAATTTGAGTTATGGAAATAGAAGAAGTATTTGTAGCTAAGATTGTATCTTCTGGACAAACTTCATCTAATTCTTTAAAGATTTTAAGTTTTAAATCTATATTTTCAGTAGCAGCTTCTACTACTAAGCTGGCATATTGTACGCCTTCTTTTATTGAAGTATATGTAGTTATGTTATTTAAGGTTTGTTCTTTATCTGCTTCAGAAATCTTTTCTTTAGCAACCATTCTATCTAAATTTTTAGAAATAGTAGCTAATCCTTTTTCTAAAGATTTTTCTGATATATCAATTAATTGAACATTGTATCCGAATTGAGCAAAAGTATGAGCAATACCGTTACCCATTGTACCAGCTCCAATTACAGCTATATTTTTCATATGTATTGTTGTGAGTTTTATTGTTTATTTTGAGATTTAAAGCAATCTATTATTTGATGAGCTACTCGTAAAGCTTCGGTTCCTTGAGTTAAAGAAACTATAGGAGTAGTATTATTCTGAATTGCTTCAGCAAATGACTCAAGTTCATCTAAAATAGCATTATTAGGCTCTATTTTAGGATTTTCAAAATAGATTTGTTTTTTTAATCCTTCGGCATTTTGTAAAATCATTGCAAATTCATCTGGTGTTTCTGGAGCGTCTTTCATTTTAACAACTTCAGTTTTCTTTTCTAAGAAATCAACAGAAATATATGCATCTTTTTGGAAGAAACGTGATTTACGCATGTTCTTCATAGAAATTCTACTTGATGTTAAGTTAGCAACACATCCGTTTTCAAATTCAATACGGGCATTGGCAATATCTGGTGTTTCAGAAACTACAGAAACTCCACTGGCATGTACACTTTTTACTTTAGACTTTACTACAGAAAGAATGATGTCTATATCGTGAATCATTAAATCTAATACTACTGGAACATCTGTTCCTCTTGGATTAAATTCAGCTAAACGATGTGTTTCGATAAACATTGGAGAATCGATTAAATCTTTGACAGCTTTAAAAGCAGGATTGAAACGTTCTACATGACCAACTTGCCCTCTGATATGGTTTTGGCTTGCTAATGTGCGTATAGCCTCAGCTTCTTGTAAAGTATTGGTTATTGGCTTTTCTATAAAAATATGTTTTCCTTTTTCTATAGCTTGTTTTGCACATTCGAAATGAGATAATGTTGGCGTAACAATATCAACCATATCTACAGCATCAATTAATTCTTCAACAGAATTAAATAATTTATATCCAAATTCATTAGCAACTTTGGTTGCATTTTCAGTAAAAGGATCATAAAAACCAACTAATTCGTATTTTTCTGATTGTTGTAAAAGGCGCAAGTGAATTTTTCCTAAATGACCAGCTCCTAAAACTCCAGCTTTTAACATAAGTGAAAGATTATTAGTTATTTGTTTATTGGGTGAAGTTTATTCTAATATTCACCTAAAATGAACGCTAACAAATATACACTTTTATCTACTTTTTTTCGCAATTATTACTACTTTTAGCGAGCTGAAATATTAGAATTAGTGAGAGATACAACCAAACATCAAGGACTTAGAAATCAGTTAGCAAACGTTTTAAAAGCTAAGGGAATTAGTGATGAAAATGTATTGAATGCTATTCGAAAAATTCCAAGACACTTGCTTATTGATAGTAGTTTTGAGTCTCACGCATACCAAGACAAAGCTTTTCCTATTGCTGCAGAGCAAACAATTTCTCATCCTTTTACTGTTGCTTTTCAATCTCAAACTTTGGAGGTTGTACCTGGAGAAAAAGTGTTAGAGATTGGTACAGGTTCTGGATATCAAACAGCAGTATTATTAGAGTTGAAAGCAGAAGTTTATTCTATTGAAAGGCAGCATGAGTTATTCAAAAAAACCTCTATGTTTTTACCAAAGTTAGGCTATAAACCTAAGCGATTTATTTTTGGTGATGGTTATAAAGGTTTACCAGAACAAGCTCCGTTTGATAAAATTATTGTTACTGCTGGTGCTCCATACGTGCCCAAACCGTTATTGGCACAAGTAAAAGTAGGAGGAAAGTTATTGATACCTGTTGGTGATAAAGAACAAGTGATGACTTTGTTTATTAGAAGATCTCCATTAGAATTTGAAAAGCATGAACTGGGAGATTTTAAGTTTGTACCGATGTTGGAGAAGAAGAACTAGTTGGTAAATAAAAAAAATCCGCCTAAAAAAGCGGATTTATTGAATTTGAATAAAGAATTGTCAACTACTCAGCATTAGCTTCAGCAACTAATACTTCTTGTTGTTGATGTTGCTTTTGTTTGGTTTGTTGGTTTTTTGCTAATCCACAAGGACTAGTACTACCGCAAGAGGAAAAACCGATTAAACTAACAGTACAAATTGCAATAAATACTACTTTTTTCATTTTTAAATACTTTTATCAATCTCAAAGATATAGATTTCTAATTAATTCACCAGAATTTTCCTTTTTTTCTATAACGTTAAAGTTTACCATTTTATTTTGTATTCTGGTAACTAAATTCTTACTGAGAGGTTTTCCATCATTCCATTCGGTAATTGACAACCATTGTTGAATGTCATGTAACTGTTGCTCGTAACGTTTCGCTAAAATTTCATCAATATTGTCAAAATTTTTAAAGTCTTTAGTACAATTATTAATAATATTTAAAACCGTTTTAACCTCTTCTAAATTATTTTCTAAAACTTCATTTCTAACAGCAACTACAAAACATGGCCATGGTGTAGGACAATCTCCCAATCGTCTAAAAGTTCCATTGTCTACCAATGGTTTGGTTGTAAAATGTTCCCACATAAAGTAATCGGCATCTCCATTTGTAAGAGCATCAATTCCTCCTTGTAAATTACCAACTACTTTAAAATTTAATTTGTCTACATCCCAACCATTATTATGTGCGTTTACAATTGCCATTAGATGAGAGCCAGAACCAAAACGACTTATGGCTACAGTTGCATGCTCTAAATCGTCAATTTTTTGAAATTTAGATTTTGCTCCTACATGAATCCCCCAAATTAAAGGACTTTTGACATAGGTTTGAATTATTTTAGAAGGATTACCATTAATAATATCTTTAATAATTCCTTCAGTAAGAACTATAGCAATATCAACTTCGCCAGAACGTAATGCTTTACACATTTGTCCTGTTCCTCCAGGATAATCTGTCCAACGAAGATTAATACCTTCTTTTGTATATTCTTTATTTTTTAAGGTAATATACCAAGGATAATTAAAATGCTCTGGTACACCACCAACTTTTAAGTTAACCATATATTATTCGGCTAATTTATCTAGCGTATATATAATTAAGTCAGCTACTACTTTACCCGGATCTTCACTAAAAGTTCCGTTAGCTCTATTTGCAATTAATGCATTTATAGAAGCTGCATTGTGACCTAGTAATTTTGAAAGACCATAGATAGCTGAAGTTTCCATTTCTAAATTGGTAACTCGTATTCCGTTATGGTTAAAACTATCTATTTTATTATTTAATTCTGCATCTTGAAGCGGAAGTCTTAACACTCTACCTTGAGGTCCATAAAAACCTCCTGCAGTAGCAGTCATACCTGTAAATACTTTTTCAGAAAGTAATCTTTCTTCTAAAGATTTTCCGTTAGCAATTACTAAAGGATATGATTTTCTCTTACTCCAATTTGTGTGTTTGATGAAGGCTTCTTCAATTTCTTGATGTGCTATTTCTTCAACTTGATACGATAATAACATACCATTTAAGTCGATAGAATGTGAGCTTAACAAAAAGCTATTTACAGGAATGTCTGCTTGTAAAGAACCTGAGGTTCCTATTCTAGTAATATTAAGTTGGGTATGTTTTTCTTTAACTTGTCTTGTTTCTAAATCGATATTTACTAAAGCGTCTAATTCGTTTAAGACAATATCAATATTATCAGGACCAATACCTGTAGAAATTACAGTTAATCGTTTCCCTTTATAAGTACCAGTAGTAGTTTTAAATTCACGTTTTTGAGTTGTGAATTCAATGGTATCGAAATGTTTAGTTACTTTATCTACTCTATATTGATCGCCTACAAAAATAATATCGGTAGCGATGTGTTCTGGTCTTAAATTCAAGTGATAAATACTACCATCTGGATTTAAGATTAACTCAGAATGTTTTATACTCATTTATGATGTAATTTTTAACAGCTTGTTTGTAGAATTTACATAAAGGTAGCTGTATTTTTTAGCGCCGCCAAGATACGAAAAATCAGAACGAATTTTTGAATAATAATTCATTTGATTATAAAGTACTTTTTTACCAGTTTTACTGAGCTTTACGGGGTTAAATGAAGTAAACAATTTTTTTAACTGTTCAACTTTATTGAAGTATTGCATATCACCAAAGCCATAAACTTCTTGATTAGCTAATAAATGACCAACTAATTTTTCTTTTGAAGTAAATGAATTTTCTTTAGCAGTTTTTAAAATTGTATTTTCTATTGAATTTAAACCGTTTTCAATTGAAGGAAAGCGTAATAAATGTGCTTTTATTGCTTCTTCTAAATATTTAAAAGGAGAATTTGGGTTTAAATTATACACAGTTTCTAATCTTAATGGACTATCTGAACAATATAATTGCCATATATAATCGGCATATTCAATATCGTCTTGACTTAATTCAACTCTGTTCTTAAAGTGATTTTTAAGTTGAATGTCACTTAATTCGTTTAGAGCAAAAAGTTTTTCTTCATTTTGAATTTGACCGCTACAAACCAAAGATATTTTTCTATTATCTCTATAACGTTTTAGCCAACTTATAACTGCAAGCATGTTAATTTGACAAAATAAATCGTACTCAAACCACAATACAATTTCGTCTTGTGATTTTTGGTTGCATAAATTACGGTATTCTTTTACTGTAAAATCTATAAACTTCTTTTTGGTTACTTTATAGGAAGATTTAAAAAAATCGAATCGGTTTTTCCAAAAAGTTTCACTACCCACATCTATGGTAGTTTTTCCCTCGCACAACATCTCTCTCCATGTAATTATTTCACCTTTATAATTTAATTTTTGTAGTCTTTGAGTGGTACTATCACCATTAGTGATATGAAGTAAAGAAGTGTTCATTTCTTTGGGGAGTTTAAGGTTTTACATTTTAAAGTTTTACAGATTGTAACGTTAAAAATAACTGATTATTGTTTATGTTTTGGTTTTTAACGTTTTAGTAGTTAATATTAACGCTTTATTTGGTATTAAAACATAAAAAGATGCTGGAAACTTCCAGCATCTTTTTTAACCTCCAACGCGTTTTACGTTAAAGCCTTTATCTTTTAAGATTTTCATTATTTTATCTCGGTAATCACCTTGAATAATAATAGTATCATCTTTAAAACTTCCACCAACACTAAGTTGAGACTTTATTTGTTTAGCAAGAAGTTTAAAATCTTTTGTAGCTCCATTATAACCATCAATTATAGTAATTGGTTTTCCTTTGCGTTTTTCGTATTTGCAAAGCAGAGGTTCGTCTTGTAACCAAATGTCAGACTTTTTTTCTTCAACCTTTTCTTCAAATTGATGATCTGGAAATAGATTTTTTAATTGATCTTGTAAATCCATTTTTACTTAATTAATCCTAACTCACGTAAACGCTCGTTTAAGAAATCACCAGCAGTAATATCTTCAAATTGTTTAGGGTTGTTTTCATCAATACAATTTTCTAATACATCTAATTTCATGTCAGAAATTGGGTGCATAAAGAATGGAATGGAATAACGAGAAGTTCCCCATAATTCTTTTGGTGGATTTACAACTCGGTGAATTGTAGATTTTAATTTATTGTTACTATGACGAGATAACATATCACCTACATTAATCATTAATTCATCTGGTTGTGCAATTGCATCATGCCATTCTCCATCATGATCTTGTACTTGTAATCCTCTACCATGAGCTCCCATTAACAAAGTAATTAAGTTAATATCACCATGAGCAGCTGCTCTTACAGCTCCTTTAGGTTCTTCTTGAATAGGAGGGTAGTGAATAGGACGTAAAATACTATTTCCGTTCTTAATGTATTGATCGAAATAAGTTTCTTCTAAACCTAAATGCAATGCTAAGGCACGTAAAACGTATTTAGCAGTTTTTTCTAACATTTGGTAAGTTTTCTTACCTACTTCATTAAATTTAGGTAACTCTTCAACCTCTACATTAGCAGGATACTCAGCTTCTAACTTAGGATCGTTCTCTACATATTGACCAAAGTGCCAAAATTCTTTTAAATCTCCTTCCTTCTTTCCTTTTGCACTTTCTTTACCGAAAGAAACATAACCTCTTTGCCCTCCAATTCCTGGAATTTCATATTTCTGCTTTACATCTACAGGTAATTCGAAAAAGTTTTTTATTTCAGAATATAAATCATCAACTAGCTGATCATCTAAGAAATGTCCTTTTAAAGCAACAAAACCTATTGTTTCATATGCACTTCCTATTTCATTTATGAATTTTTGCTTTCTGTTTTCATCTCCAGATAAAAAGTCAGCTAAATTTACACTTGGTACTTTACTCATTGTTAATAACTTTTTTTAAATCGACTGTAAAGGTATTAAAAACTAGAGGGATAAAGAAAATTACTTATTAACAATTGGGATTAAGTACGAAATAGTGTAGTTAAATCCAAATCCTGTACTACTTTCAAACACCCTATTAAAACCAGGAGCATAAAGGGTTTTGAAATTAGTTTGGTCGTCTACGCTGATAGCAATTTTGTAAGCGAAACTAAAGCCAATAAATAAATTTTTAAAGGTTTCAGCTTTTATACCTAATTGTAATTCAGTCCAATGAGCAGTTAAACCAGTTTCTATTACTGGAGTTGTAATGCTATTTACAGGAAAATATGTATTGGCTGTATTTGGCTGTATTGAATTTAGCGTGTGGTCAAATAGAGCAAAACCATAACGCATACCTACATAGATTTCATTATTCATATCTAACCAATTTTCGTAGGCGTTGTAATTAACTCCTAATCGAATATAACTTCCTGATGAAGTAGAGGTAATAAAATCTTCAAATGTTTTTTCATCTTCATACCCTAATTCTGCAGCTAAATACCAGTTTTTAGATATACGATAATCTCCAACAATTTCTAATCCGCTATAACTTTTATCGATAATAGAAAGTGCTGGTTTGCTAATGTCTAAACCCACTCTAATACCATAAGCTGTTTTATAGGTAATAGTGTCTTTTTCTACTTCAGTATTTTTATTTTGAGAAAAAGCAACCACGGTAATAAATAAAAATATACTAGTGAAATATTTTAACATGTGCATTGGTTTGATTGTTTATTACTGAAATTTCTTTAGTAGATAAGCTGTCTATCCAACTAACATTTTTGGTTAATGTTATATTATTAAAAATGTATCTAAAACCACAAGAACGAGAAACAAAATCTAATTCTGCTTTATATTTTATAGTAATAGTACCTGTATTTAATCTTCCTTGAGAGAAATTATAAACGGTTTCGTTTGTAGTAGTATTTAAAGGTAATGCAATTGAATCTACTTGACTTTGAATTCTATAGATACTGTCTTTACCTGGAGCCCAAACAGAAAGGGAATCTACTTTTTTTATAGTACTTACATTATCATAATCGTAAAAAGTAAGTATTAATCTAGGTGTAGGATTACTGTTTGTACAAAAATCATCTTTCTCACAAGATGATAAAATAGCTGTTAACGCTATTAAAGTAATTAAAAATGTTTTTTTCATTGTTGTTTTTAATGAATAATGACCAAATGTAAGAATTATTGTGAATTGAAGTTAGGAGTTTAACTTTTATAGAAAGAAAAAATCCAGCTATACTAAGCTGGATTCATTTTATTTTTCAAATAATACTACAGTTTCTATATGAGATGTATGTGGAAATTGATCAACTAAACTAATTTTTTTAATTTGATACCCCGCTTCATGAAGTTGCTCAGTATCTCTTGCTTGTGTGGCAGGATTACATGAAACGTACACCATTCTATCTGCATTTAATTGAATGATTTTCTTCAATGTTTTTGGAGCAATTCCTGCACGAGCAGGATCTAATATTATAGTTCTTATTTTGTTTTTGTACTGTGGATGTTGGTATAAGAATTTTCCTACATCTGCCGCATAAAAATCTACACCCGTAATATTATTTCGTTTTGCATTTTCTTTAGCATCTTTAATTGCAGAAGCAACAATATCTACCCCAACAATTTTGGTGTTGTTTGCTTTTGAAGCTATAATTTGACCAATAGTACCTGTACCACAGAATAAATCCATAACAACAGTATTGTCTACAGCTTCTTTGTTTTCTAAAGCGTAATCGACAACTTTTGTATATAGTTTTTCGGCAGATTTAGGATTTGTTTGAAAGAAGCTTTTCATACTAATTTCAAAGTTTAATCCTAAAAGTTCTTCTACGATTTTGTTTTTACCATATACTAAATCAATACTGCCTGTTGTAGCAATTGTCCTGTCTCCAGTTTCATCGTTTATTGTGTGTAATAAACCAGCAACTCTATCACCAAATAATTCAACTAAGAAGTTGGCGAATTTTTGTAAATTGAATTTCGGTAAATCGTAAGAAGTGGTTACTAAATTGAATAATAATTCGTCTGTTTTGTACGATTTTCTAATTACAAAATAACGGAAGAATCCTTCTCGTCTTGGAGCATGCCAAGGCGCTAACTTTGTATCCTCACAGTATTCACGAATTTTAGCTAAACTATTTTCAAACTCTTCATCGAATAACCCACTATCTTTATTTAAGTTTTCGCCAATCCACCAAGTTCCTCTACGTTTAAAACCTAAGGTGAACTCGTCAACATCGGTTTTTTCCTCGTTGTCGTATCCAATTGCAGAGAAACTATATTCCATTTTATTTCTATAATGGAAAACATTAGGAGAGCTTACAAATTCATCAAAATAATCTTCTATATTTTCTACTTTTCCTATTTTCTTAAACAAGTCCATAGTACTACTGTACTTGTATTCGTGTTGTTTTTCAATAGGAAGTTTTATGTATGGAGCTCCAGGAATTTGTTGATATGGAGAAGTAGTTTCGTCTTCAGAATCTTTTAGTACTTCTAATAACTTAGCCTCAGCATATTTTTTCTTCGATTTATCGATACGAGCTTTAACCAATTGACCTGGAAGTGTGTTAGGTACAAAAACTACAAACTCACCTTCTTCTGAGCGAATTCGACCAATACCTTTACCTCCAAAAGCATAATCTTCAATAAGAATTTCAATTACTTGTCCTCTCTTAACAAATTTGTTGCGTTCTCTTCGTGGCATATTCTAATTTGAAATTTTTCAACGTGCAAAATTAGGAAAAAGATATTGTTTATTAATAGTAATAGAAGATTCTATAAAAAAGAAAGAGCTGATTTTAAATCAGCTCTTTGTAAATAAATCTTAAAATAGTTAAGATAGTTAGTCTCGTTCAACAGATGAAGTTGTAATCTTATTATCTTTATCAATAGTTACAGTGTAATCAGCGCAATAACCAACAGTAACTTTTTCAACTAATTCAGTTTTATCCTTAAGAACAATAGTATAAGTAATTTCACCAGGAGCAAAACTTCTAGGAGCAGAAGAGTTACCAGGAGCTACATTGTTTAAGTTTTCTGTATTTCCGCCTGAAGTTTTTACTTGAATACTAACTTCTTCAGTACCAGAATTTGTAACTTTTACTGTAGGGTTTTCATTATCACATCCTGAACAATTATAAAATGTTAGAGAGACTAATGTAAATACAACTAGTGAAATTTTTTTTAAGAGGTTCATTTTTTTGATTTTAAGTTAAACTTTGGCAAATCTAAAAAAAAAATGAGAATGAACCTTTAAAGGACTTTTTCGTCTTATAAGTGTAATCAATATCAATGGAAGAAGAAAAATTAACTGATTCTGAACTTATAGAAAGTTATAAAAGAGGAAATAAAAAAGTGATAACAATTCTTGTAAAAAGATGGCATATAATTTTTTGTAAAGTAGCTTTTATAATTGTTAAAGATAAATTCATTGCAAAAGATATAGCACAAGAGAGTTGGAAAGTGATTTTAAATAAGATTGAATCACTTCAAAACTCTAATAAATTCAAGAGTTGGGCTTTACAAATCGTAAAAAGTAAGTCTATTGATTACTTAAGAAAGGTTAATAGAAGAAACAAAAACCTTGAAAAGTATAAAAAAGAGTTAAGTGTTTATAATTCTGATTTTGAAGAAGAAGAAGAAACAAATTCAAACATTGTGTTAAAAAAGAGATTGAAAAAAGCAATTCAGTCTTTACCTAATAAACAAAGAGTTGTAATTGAATTATTTTACTTAAACGAATATTCCTTAAAAGAGATTAGTAGCCTACTTCATATTTCAGTAGGAACAGCAAAATCGAGATTGTTTAATGCGCGTGAAGAATTAAAATCAATTTTAAAACATAAATAGAGATGAATAGTATAGAAGACATAGACAAATTAATTAAAGAAACATTAACTGAAGAAGAAGCGAAGTTTTATGATGAATTAGAAGAACAAAACATTTGGCAAATGATGTTCGGTATTTTTAAAGGAAAAAACAGTTGGATAAATATTGTTATTAGTATAGTTCAACTACTATGGTTTGTATTGTTTATTTATTGCGCTATTCAATTTTTTAATACTAATGAAACTAATGAATTAATTCGATGGGGAATTTTTGGTTCACTAAGTTTAATGGCTTCTTCGATGCTGAAGTTTTACACTTGGATGCAAATGGATAAGAAAGCATTATTAAGAGAAATAAAACGATTAGAGTTACAAGTGTCTTCTCTTTCAGGAAAAATGTCTGAATAAGATTTTTTCTCCATTTATATATTTAGTAAATTGCAGCTCTTTTTTAGGGATGATTTCTTTCCCACGCTGAATTTTCGGAACTTTTCGAAAGGATAAAGGTAGAACAGGAATAGTTTTTTTATTAATTAAAAATTATTTAAAATGGCTGTTTTAGACCAATTAACTTCGCAACAAGCGATCGATTTAGAAGACAAGTATGGAGCTCACAATTATCACCCGTTACCAGTGGTGTTAAGTAAAGGTGAGGGTGTGTATGTATGGGATGTTGAAGGAAAAAAATATTACGATTTCCTTTCAGCATATTCGGCAGTAAACCAAGGACATTGTCATCCTAAAATTGTAGGAGCAATGGTAAATCAAGCACAAAACTTAACCTTAACATCTCGTGCTTTTTACAACGATATGTTAGGACGTTACGAAAAATTTGCAACTGAGTATTTTGGTTTCGATAAGTTGTTACCAATGAACACAGGAGCAGAAGCTGTAGAAACTGCATTAAAATTATGTAGAAAATGGGCTTATGAAGTAAAAGGAATTGAAGAAAACGAAGCGCAAATTATTGTGTGTAAAAACAATTTCCACGGAAGAACAACTACCATTATTTCTTTCTCTAACGATCCTGTAGCTCGTAAGAATTTTGGACCTTTTACAAACGGATTCATTAAGATTGAATATGATAACTTAAAAGCTCTTGAAGAAGCTTTAGAGAACAATAAAAATGTTGCTGGTTTTATGGCGGAGCCTATTCAAGGTGAAGCTGGAGTTTATGTTCCTTCTGAAGGATATTTAGCAGCAGCAAAAGCATTATGTGAAAAGCATAATGTATTATTTATTGCTGATGAAGTACAAACTGGTATCGCACGTACTGGTAAGTTATTAGCAGTAAACCATGAAGATGTTCAACCAGATATTTTAATTTTAGGAAAAGCATTAAGTGGAGGAGCGTATCCTGTATCTGCTGTTTTAGCAAACGATAACATTATGAATGTTATTAAACCAGGAAATCATGGTTCTACTTTTGGAGGAAATCCAGTTGCAGCAGCAGTTGCTATAGCAGCTTTAGAGGTAGTAGAAGAAGAAAAATTAGCAGAAAATGCAGAGCGTTTAGGTAAAATTTTCCGTGAAGAGTTAGGTAAGTTTGCAGAGAAAAACGACTTGGTTACTTTAGTTCGTGGTAAAGGATTATTAAACGCAGTAGTAATTAACGATTCAGAAGAAAGTGATACTGCTTGGAATATTTGTATGAGTTTACGTGATAACGGATTATTAGCAAAACCAACACATGGAAATATTATCCGTTTTGCGCCACCATTAGTAATGAACGAAGAAGAATTAAGAGATTGTATTTCTATTATCAAAAGAACAATTTCTGAATACGAAAAATAATAAACTGATTTAGTTTCAGCATAAAAAAGGAGTGAATTAATTCACTCCTTTTTTATTTTTTACATCTCAAAAACCTCTAAATGTTTCTTTAAAACTCCAGATGGTGTATTTTGAGTTTCATCTAAAATTCGAGTGTCGCCAAATAATAAGAAACTATCTTTAGCCCTAGAAACAGCAACATTTAACATGTTCGGTTTGTTGTCTTTGTCGAAAAACATAGTGCCTTCATCTTCATTGCTATATACAGAGCTGAATAAAATAATGTTTCGTTCGGCTCCTTGTAAAGCATGAACCGTTCCTAGTTTTATATCATTTATTTTATATCCAGCTTCACTCAAAGCTTTAGAGAGCTCACCTTTTTGACTTGCAAACGGTGTAATAATTCCCAATACACTTTCAATATCTTCAACATTATAAGCATTTTTTATATGCTCCTTATTTTGCTGCAACCAAGTAGTAATGGCTTTTACTTCATTAATATTACAACGACTGTTGTATTTTCGTTCACTTACACCATTTACATGATATGCTGCCATAGAAGGAAAAATTTGATCTTCTTTAGCTTTTCCTTTCATAGGTTTTAAAATTCCGTTATAAGCTAATTCATTACAAAAACCAATAATTTCGTCATTACATCGTCTGTGTTCTAACAAAATTAATCCTTGTTCTTTTTGATCTTGCAGTGTGGTTACATATTCGCAAGCATTTTGAGCCATTTTCATAATACTTCCGTTAGAAGCTAAGAATCCAATATTTTTTAAGTATTCATATTCATTTGGATTTTGAATTACTTCTGAACTCGATAAGTTTCCGATATCAATTTTTGGAGGAATAGACCAAATAGGTTCAATTTGTTTTAAGTCACCAATAACAAATGCTTTTTGAGCTACAGCAAACATAGGAATACTGACTTCAGGAGTTACTTGACCTGCTTCATCAATAATTAATAAATCTAAGAAGTTGTAGAGCGGGAAGTATTGAAATATTGGTCTTCCTTCTTCATTTTCTCCTTGGAATTGACTGTATACAAAATGTGAGGGAGCCGTATAAAAAGTGGCTACAAAACAAGGAGTTAACATTGCTCTACGTTTCCATTTTGCTCTAATAATATGTTCTCCTGTACCTTTTTCAGTTTCATTTTCTAAAACATCAGTGGTTTCAAGAATCCACCTTGCCTCCCAATAGTGTACTGCTAATAAAAAGGCTTTATGACGTAGATTAACATCTAATTCATCATAATAAAATTTATGTTCTATTTTGTTGGATGCTAATTTTTGATATTCATTTTCCCACATTTCTTCTTCAGAAGTAGATGGGAAACCTTTTATATTGTTTTCAAACTTCCAGTTTTTTAGTTTTAAATTGGTTTGTAAAGCAATATTTATTTGATTTATTAATTGCTTTAAAAAATTACTGGCTTGTTTCTTATCTTCAGCAGTGGATTTATCAATTTTAAAAGTTTTATCTGAAGAGGTTTCAAATGAAAAATAACTTTTTATTTTCTCTAAGAAATCTGGATTATTTTCCAAAGCTTTTAACTCTGTAAGTTCATTACGCCAACCTTGAAGCTTGGTGATTTCTAACGAGTAGTTTTTAATAAAATCTGCTTCGTTATTTAGCTGCTTATTAATCTGTTTTATCGCAGTTAAATAATTACTCGGAAACTCTACGCTGTCAATTAATTTATCTTCAATGTTGAAAATCTCTTCCTGTAAATGGTTACAAGCATCTTCCAAAGTATGAAGATTTTGGTTGAAGTATGTATTGAATTTTAGAAGAAAATAATTTTCAGCTTCAATAAGATATTGCTCGTTTTCTAAATCGCAAAGAGTTCCTTCATGTCCAAATAAATTTCCTTTTAAAAAGTTGATGTTCTTTAAAGCTTTCTCACTCTTAGAACTAGACGGTAAATAGGTGGCGTATCCATGAAAATCGGGAACCCAACGTTCAGATAATTCTTCTAAACTACTTTCAGAATTGATAAAACTATCTATAATATTTGTAACTGCCTGATTGTTGTTAGAACAAGCAAGAATTACCGGAGCATCTTCACCTTTTATCGCTGCTTTTACAAATTCGGTAGCAACCAAACTTTGTAGAAGTGTTGTTTTTCCAGTTCCTGGAGGTCCGTTTACAGCCATCACTGCATTTTCTTCAGCAGTTAAATAAGAAAGTAAAGTTTTTCGCTGTGTTATGGATAGCGGAAACTCATTAGACATTTGTCCTAAATGCAAATGATTATAATTTAAAAATCCGTTATTGGTTATAGCTTCTCTATTATCTCGGTTAACTGGAGTAATTATTTTTGAAAGTAGGGGAGTGTTTTCGGTTTCATTGATTAAATTATCATAGACAAAAAGAATACTTTTTGCAGTTGAAATTTTAGCACTGGTAGCGAAATAGGTTAATTCAAACTGAGTTGTATATCTGTCAGTTTTATAGGTGTTTAGGTTCGTTTTTGTTATTTCTAAAAAGACTTCATTTATATAATCCCAATACACGTCCCAACCAATATTTTCTTCTTCATCTGCTCTTGGCATTTCAATATCTTGAGCGTCGATTACAGTATCTATAGAAGAGAAAATAAAATCATTTTTAACATCGGCGATAGGTGCTAAGAAATTTCTTACTACCAAAGGGAATAATTCTTTGGGAGGAGTTAAGTTTCCTGAACGATCTACTTTTGCAGCTACCCAAAAAGGATGAATGATTCGTTGTTTAAATTTAGGATTATCGGTTTGATAGGTTAAGTGAAATGGCGCAATAAGAATTTCTGCTTCTGTAACTTTATGCCAATTAGTACTGTCTTTTTTTGTGATTCCTTTTAAACGGTTTATTCGTCGTTCTTCCGCATCTAATAATACATTAGCATTTTTACTATTGAGTAAAGCATTACTTAAATCAGAATTTTTTTGATGAAATAAGTTTTTTATTCGGCTAATATCAATAGCTAAATTCTCACTATCAAATAAACTACTTTTGTAATAGTGTAACCAATTTTTTTCGTTATTCATTTTCCCCTAAACCCTTTGTGAAATTTTTCAAAAGCAAGCGAAAATACTCTTTTTTATTTGTAGTACTAAAGAAATATAAGTTTAATTGAAATAATAAAAAAGCGACTTATTAAAGTCGCTTTAAGTTAATTCTATTCAGAAAATTTTTATTGCATGTTTTCTAATTGCTCTCTAAGTAATTCTGGATCTTGTAATGCATCCCAACCAAACATTAAAATCATTCCTACAACAAATATTAAGTACAATGCACTTAAAACAATACCAATAATGGCCATAATTCTACCAGCATTAACATTACCAATACCGTCATACATGTCTGGATTTTCATTATGTAAAGCAGTAGCTTTTTTTGCTAATACTAAAGCAACAATACCTAAAGCTAAACCAATAAAACCGTAACAACAGCAAGTTAAAATTGATAAAATACCTAAAACTAAAATTCCGGTTGAATTGGGTAGTTTTTGTCTTTCCATAGTTTTCTATAAAGTTTAAAATAATTGATTCATTTTTATAACATAACTTATTATAATAATAAGAATGTTAATAGCTGCCAATATACCAATAATTTTTTGAGCGTATTTTAGTTTATAAAAGAAATTAAGTACTACTACAATAGCTAAAATTAACAGTGTGTATATGGCTGGATACATTTTAAAAGCGGCAATAAATTCACCGTGAAAAATTAAAGATAATGCTCTTTGTATACCGCAGCCTAAACAATCTACTCCAAAGAGTTTTTTATTTAAACAAGGCAACATGTAATCTTCAACTTTTGTAAGTAAAAACATCGCTGTATTTTATTTAAACATATCCATTCCAGGAATATTTGGCATTCCTGCTTTAGCTGCTAAAGCTAATTCTTGTTCGTTAATCTCACCAGCTCTTTTTAAAGCCTTATTCAATGTTAAAATTAAATAATCTTCTAACTCTTCATTGTCTTCTAATAAAGACTCATTTATAGAAATAGCTTTTATTTCTCTATTGGCAGTTACAGTGATTTTTAAATCTCCATTAGCTGACGATTCGTCAATTAAAACAGTATCTAGTCGTTTCTTAGTTTCTTCTACTTTTTGTTGGGCTTCTTGTAGTTTACCCATCATTCCAGAAATATCTCCAAACATAATTTCTTAAAATTTATTTTAACAGCAAATTTAGTATTTTCACAAGAAATATAAACCAAACTTAAAAATGAAAAGAATACTGATGTCTACTTTCGTTTTAAGTCTTATTTTTGCATCCGCTTGTAAAGACAAAAAGATGAAAGACTTAGAGACGAAAGCACCTGTTGCAGAAAAGCAACCAAAAAAATTAGAGAAACATGGAGACGTTAGGGTAGACAATTATTTTTGGATGCGACTAACCGATGAGCAAAAAAATGCAAAAGATAAAGATGAGCAAACTCAAAAAGTATACGATTACTTAAATGAAGAGAATGCTTATTATGATGATAAGACCAAGCATACGAAAAAGTTTCAAGAAGACTTATTCGAAGAAATGAAAGGTCGTATTAAAGAAGATGATGAAAGTGTGCCTTATAAAAAGAACGGTTATTTTTATATAACACGTTACGAAAAAGGACAGCAATATCCTATTTACAGCCGTAAAAAAGGAAACCTTGAAGCTGAAGAAGAAATCATTTTTAATGTAAATGATGAAGCAAAAGGACATGAATATTTCCAATTAGGAGGTTTAAATGTAACTCCTGATAATAAATTAGTAGCTTTTGCTACTGATACGGTGAGTCGTCGTCAGTACAATATTCAAATAAAGAACTTAGAAACGGGTGAAATTTATTCAGATATAATAAATAATACAACAGGAGGTTCTGTTTGGGCGAATGATAATAAAACGTTGTTCTATACGAAAAAAGATCCTGTAACACTTCGTAGTTCTCAAATATACAAGCATGTTTTAGGAACTGATGCTGCTGACGATGAATTAGTTTATGAAGAAAAAGATGATACTTTCGGAACTTTTGTTACTAAAACAAAATCGAAAAAGTATTTAGTAATTGGTTCTTATAATACTGTTTCTACAGAATATCAGGTTTTAGAAGCAGACAATCCTAACGGAAAATTTAGAGTTATTCAACCACGTGAACGTGATTTAGAATACGATATTGCTCACTACGGAGATCATTTTTATATCAAAACAAACAAAGATGATGCTACGAATTTTAAGTTAATGAAAACTCCTGAGGATAAAACTACCAAAGAAAATTGGGTAGATGTAATTCCACACAGAGAAGATACTTTATTTGAAGACTTTTCAATTTTTAAAGACTATTTAGTTTTAGAAGAAAGAAACGATGGATTAAGTAAAATACGTATCAAACGTTGGGATGGTAAAGAAGATTATTATTTACCATTTGATGAAGAAACTTATTCAGCAGGAGTCTATTCTAATCCTGAGTTTGAGACCGATGTTATTCGTTATTCATATAATTCGATGACAACTCCTAGTTCGGTTATTGATTTCAATATGAAAGATAAATCAAAAGAAATCAAAAAAGAACAAAAAGTTTTAGGAGGAAAATTTAATAAAGAAAATTACATAAGCAAGCGTATTTGGGTTCCTGCACGTGACGGGAAAAAGATTGCCTTATCAATTGTATATCATAAAGGCACAAAGATTGATAAGAATACTCCAATTTTACAATACGCTTATGGTTCTTACGGATATACAGTAAACGACGGATTCTCTACAACTCGATTAAGTTTATTAGATAGAGGTTTTGTTTTTGCATTGGCGCACATTCGTGGTAGTCAATATTTAGGACGCGATTGGTATGAAGACGGTAAAATGTTGAATAAGAAAAATACTTTTACCGATTTTATTGATTGTTCTAAATATTTAATAGATAATAACTACACATCTCCAGAACACTTATATGCCATGGGAGGTTCTGCTGGTGGTTTATTAATGGGAGCTATCATTAATATGAATCCAGAATTGTATAACGGAATTATAGCAGCAGTACCATTTGTAGATGTTATTTCTACAATGTTAGATGATAGTATTCCGTTAACAACAGGGGAATATGACGAATGGGGAAATCCAAACGATAAAGAATACTACGATTATATTAAATCATATTCACCATACGATCAAGTAAAAGCTAAGAAATACCCAAATATGTTGGTAACAACTGGTTTGCACGATAGTCAAGTTCAGTATTGGGAACCAGCAAAATGGGTAGCTAAATTACGTGAATTAAAAACTGACGATAATTTATTATTCTTACATACAAATATGGATGCTGGTCACGGAGGAGCATCAGGAAGGTTCGATGCTTTAAAAGAAACTGCCGAAGAATATAGCTTCTTATTAATGTTAGAAGATAAGTTAGAAAAATAATTATATTTTTGCGCTCGATAAAAGAGTAAGCGTCATTGCAAGAGCAACGAAAAGTATTCGTTCTTACTCTCGCAATGACGCTTTTTTAATTTACAATGATGAAACGACACCCCGGTATTACAAATTCTATTTTAGATTTAGTAGGTCAAACCCCAATGATTCAATTACAAAAAATCACTAAAGATTTACCAGGAAGGTATTTAGCAAAGGTAGAAGCCTTTAACCCTGGTCATTCAGCAAAAGATAGAATTGCCTTATATATTATTGAAAATGCCGAGAAAAAAGGAATCATTAAACCTGGAGATACTATTGTAGAAACTACATCGGGTAACACTGGGTTTTCTTTAGCAATGATAAGTATTGTTAAAGGGTATAAATGTATTTTGTCTGTGAGTGATAAATCGTCACAAGATAAAATTGATATGTTAAAATCATTGGGAGCAGAAGTGCATGTTTGTCCTGCAAATGTAGCTGCCGATGATCCTCGTTCGTATTATGAAACTGCAAAACGTATACATAAAGAGCATCCAGGATCTATATACATTAATCAATATTTTAACGAACTAAATATTGAAGCTCACTACAATAGTACAGGACCAGAAATTTGGGAACAAACTGAAGGAAAAGTAACACATGTTGTTATAGCTAGTGGAACGGGTGGAACTATTTCTGGAACAGGGAAATATTTAAAAGAAAAGAATCCGAACATAAAAGTATTAGGAGTAGATGCTGTAGGTTCAGTATTGAAAAAATTTCATGAAACAGGTGAGTTTGATGAAAATGAAATTTCTCCATATAAGATTGAAGGATTAGGAAAAAATTTAATTCCAACAGCTACAGATTTTGACGTTATAGATGTTTACGAAAAAGTAACTGATAAAGATGCTGCCTTTAAAGCCAGAGAAATTGTTAAGACTGAGGGAATTTTCCCAGGGTATACTTCAGGAGCAGTAATGCAAGCAACACAACAATATGCAGACAAAGGTTATTTTGATGAAAATAGTGTAGTAGTTACTATTTTCCCAGATCATGGTTCTCGTTATATGAATAAAATCTATTCTAACGATTGGATGAGAGAACAAGGGTTTATGTAAAAAATAATGTTTTCTAAAAAATAAACCTCCTAAATTAAATTAGGAGGTTTATTTTTTATTATTGATATATCAAATACTTCTTACGAACTTTTTTAAATTCAGTTAAGTCGTTCTCCCAGCTTTTTCTAATATCACTAATAGAAGTCTGGTTTTCTATTTGCTGCTGTAACTTTTTTGTTCCAGCGTGAATGGTAAATGTTTTTCCGAAGAACCTTTCTGTTTTAGGAGTTTGGTTGTAAGCATCAATTAACCATTCTAAATTTATTGAATCTAGACGTTTAGTTTTTCTAAGGTCTTTTCCGTAGCATAGTTCATTTTTATGCTTAGGATATTTAGCTCCTTCGTTAGGTTTTGGAGTATAGCTAAATTCAGATTCTTCAAAAAATGGTGCTCCATAAATTTGAAACTGAATATCGGTTCCTCTTCCGGCATTAATAGTAGTTCCTTCAAAAAAGCCTAAACTAGGATATAAGTTAATTGATTTATCATTTGGTAAGTTCGGTGAAGGTTTTATGGCTAAACTATATTGAGAATTGTGTGTGTAATTCTCTAATGGAATAACAGTTAAATTACAATTGACTTTGTCTTTTAACCATTTTTCACCATTAATCATTTGTCCGTATTCACCAATAGTCATTCCATAAACAACAGGAACTGGATGCATTCCTAAAAAACTTCGATGTTTAGGTTCTAAGACGGGGCCATCAATATAATGAGCATTAGGGTTGGGTCTATCTAAAACAATTACAGGAATATTAGCTTCTGCACAAGCTTCCATTATATAATGTAATGTTGAAATATAAGTATAAAAACGAGCACCGACATCTTGAATATCAAAAACTACTAAATCAAGTCCCTTTAACTGTTCTTGAGAAGGCTTTTTACTTTTTCCATGTAAAGAAAGAATTGGTAATTGAGTTTTACTATCTACTCCGTCATTTACATGTGCGCCAGCATCTTCTTTACCACGAAAACCATGTTCAGGAGAAAAAACTTTTTTAATTTTTACATTTCGTGAAAGTAAGCTGTCAATTATGTGTGTATAATTACCACTTTTATTTTTTATGACTGAAGTTTGATTTGCTACTACAGCAATGTTTTTATTCTTTAATAAAGGAATATAAAGTTGAGTTTGATCTGCTCCAGTTTTAATTGTTTTAACAATCTTTTTGGTTTGAGAAACTTCTTTTTTAGTCTTTTGAGCGCAAGAAACAAGATGCAAACTCATGCAAAAAAACAAGAATAAATATGTACTTTTGATATTGTTTAAAATCATAACTTTTGAATTACGAGCTGTTTATTGCCAAACGAATTATTGCAGGCAAAGAATATAAAAATAGTATATCATCTCCAATTATAAAAATTGCAATTACAGCAATTGCTTTAGGAATTGCTATTATGCTAATTTCTGTGGCTACTACTTTAGGTTTTCAGCATAAAATACGTGATAAAATAGCTGGATTTAAAGGGCATATTCAAATTGTAAACTACGACAATAATAATTCAGATATTTCTACGGTTTCTATTGATAAGAATCAAGACTTTTATCCAAGTTTCAATGGAATAGATGGTATAAAGAATGTTCAAGTTTATGCGAATAAAGGAGGAATTATTCGTACTCCAACAGATTTTGAGGGAATTGTATTAAAAGGTGTTGCTGATGATTATGATTTTTCATTTTTTAAAGAATATCTCGTAGAAGGTCGATTACCAGATTTTAGTTTACCAAGAAATAAAGAAATCATTATTTCTCAATCATTAGCAAATAGACTGAATTTAAAATTGAATGATACTATTCAAGCGTTGTTTTATGCCGAACAGAGTAAATCTAAATTTAAATCGAGAAAACCCATTATTGTAGGTATTTATGATACAGGTTTTGAACAGTTCGATAAAACGATGGTAATTGGTGATATTAGAGAAGTTCAACGAATTAATGGTTGGAAAGAAAATGAAGTAGGAGGCTTTGAAATTTTACTAGATGATTTTGATACTCTTAAAGAAAAGAATGATGAAATTTATAGTCAAATAGGAGCAACTTTAGAAAGTGTTTCTTTAGTAGATAAAAACGCCGCAATTTTCGATTGGTTAGAGTTATTTGATAATAATGTATGGTTCATTATTATAATTATGATCATAATTGCAGGAATAAATATGATTACAGCTTTACTTGTGCTAATTTTAGAGCGAGTACAAATGGTAGGAATATTAAAAGCATTAGGAAGTAACAACTGGGGAATTAGAAAAATATTCTTGTACAATGCGACGTATTTAATATTTAAAGGCTTGTTATACGGGAATTTGATAGCCTTTTTATTGTTAGCAATTCAATACTTTTTTAATCCAATTACCTTAGATCCTAAAACATATTATGTAAGTACAGTACCAGTAGTACTAAATTTTTGGGCAGTGTTTTTATTGAATATAGGCACATTAATTATGTGTTTTGTAATGCTAATTATTCCATCATTTATTATCACAAAAATCCATCCATCAAAATCCATCCGATTTGCCTAAATTTGCAACTCAATTTTAGAACATGAAATACGCAAACAATATATTAGAGACTATAGGAAATACGCCTTTAGTTAAATTAAACTCAGTAACAAAAGAAGTAGATGCTTTAGTATTAGCTAAGGTAGAAACTTTTAACCCAGGGAATTCTGTTAAGGATAGAATGGCTTTAAAAATGATTGAAGATGCTGAAGCAGATGGTCGTTTAAAACCAGGAGGAACTATTATTGAAGGTACCTCAGGAAATACAGGAATGGGATTAGCGTTAGCAGCTATTGTAAAAGGTTACAAATGTATTTTTGTGATTTCTGATAAGCAGTCTAAAGAGAAGATGGATATTTTACGTGCAGTAGGAGCAGAGGTAGTTGTTTGTCCTACAAACGTTGAACCAGATGATCCTCGTTCATATTATTCAGTATCTAAAAGGTTAGGAGAAGAAACTCCAAATTCGTGGTATGTAAATCAATATGATAATCCTTCGAATGCTACTGCTCATTATGAACAAACTGGACCAGAAATTTGGGAGCAAACTGAAGGTAAGATTACACACTTTGTAGTTGGAGTAGGTACAGGAGGAACTATCTCTGGTACTGCTAAGTATTTAAAAGAAAAGAATCCAAATATTAAAATTTGGGGAGTAGATACCTATGGTTCTGTTTTCAAAAAATATCATGAGACAGGTATTTTCGATGAAAATGAAATTTATCCATACATCACAGAAGGAATTGGTGAAGATATTTTACCAAAGAATGTTGATTTCTCTTTAATCGATGGATTTACAAAAGTAACAGATAAAGATGCTGCAGTTTATACAAGAAAAATAGCTAAAGAGGAAGGAATTTTTGTTGGAAACTCTGCTGGTTCTGCAATTAAAGGGTTGTTACAACTTAAAGATGAATTTAAGAAAGATGATGTTGTTGTAGTTTTATTCCACGATCATGGAAGTCGTTATGTAGGAAAAATGTTTAATGACGATTGGATGCGTGATAGAGGATTCTTAGAAGAGGAGGTAACAACTGCTGAAGATTTAATAAAAAGCCATGTTGATAAGCCATTGGTAACTGTTCAAACAGAAGAATTAGTATCACATGCAATTGAAAGAATGCGTGATTTTAAAATATCTCAAATTCCTGTAAAAGATGTTAACGGATTTGTAGGTTCTGTAGATGAATCGGCTTTATTAAGAAGTTATTTAGAGGACAAAAATATTGCTGAAAAACCTATTAAAGATGTGATGGGAGCTAAATATCCAGAAGTAAGTTTAGACGCTTCTATTGATGAGGTTTCTAAGTTAATTACTAAAGAAAATCAAGCTGTATTGGTAGATTTAGGAAATGGAAAACATCACATCATTACTAAATATGATATTATTAGTGCCATCTAATTTATAGTTACATATATAAAAATTCAAAAGCCCACTCAAACGAGTGGGCTTTTGTTAATCAACTAATTCAAATAATTTACACAATGAAAACAGTTTACTACGTTGCTTTCACATTTTATTAAATACAAGCTTCGTGCCAAAGTGTATTTTTAAGTGTTATTTTGTTAAAAAGATGTGATTTTTATATTTATTTAACATTTAAAAGATTTTAACTATTGATATGATAATTTTATTGGTTAATCTATTATCATTATTTTAATAATTATCTATCTTTTTTAATTATAATTAATTAAGATAAATAAGAGAAGGTTAGTAGTTGACTTTTCGGTATTATATAAAAATTCAAAAGCCCACTCAATTGAGTGGGCTTCTGTTAATCAACTAATTCAAATAATTTACACAATGAAAACAATATTACTTTGTTTTACGCTAATATTGATTTCAAATTCTGTGCCAAAATTACGAATTAACCTAATATACTGTATGTGATGTTTTAAGAATTCACAATATTTTAACTTCATAAAGAGCTTTCGTTAAGAAATGTATAACAAATAGTCTCTTTTTAAGAAATATTTAATAAATCAAACGATTTGTTAACTTGCGTGCTTATGTGCTTTATAAGATGAACGTACAAGAGCGCTACTTTCTATATACATAAAGCCCATTTCTTCTCCTATCTTCTTATATTTTTCGAATTGATCTGGCGTTATAAATTGCTTAACTGGTAAATGTTTTTTAGAAGGTTGTAAATATTGACCAATGGTTAAAACGTCTAATCCAACATTTCTTAAGTCGGTCATAGTTTCAATAACTTCTTCTTCAGTTTCACCTAAACCAAGCATTAAACCAGATTTTGTACGCATTCCGTTTTCTTTTAAATACTTTAAAACACCTAAGCTTCTATCGTATTTAGCTTGTATACGAACTTCACGAGTTAATCTTCGTACAGTTTCCATGTTATGAGAAACAACTTCCGGATGTACTTCAATAATACGATCAATCAATTTCTCATTTCCTTGAAAATCAGGAATTAATGTTTCTAATGTAGTATTTGGATTCGCTCTACGAATAGCTTGTACAGTTTCTGCCCAAATAATAGAACCTCCGTCTTTTAAATCATCTCTATCTACCGAAGTAATAACGGCATGTTTAATTTTCATGATTTTGATTGAACGAGCAACCTTTTCTGGTTCGTCCCATTCTACAGTTTCTGGTCTTCCGGTTTTTACACCACAAAATCCACATGAACGTGTACAAATATTTCCTAAAATCATAAAGGTAGCAGTACCTTCTCCCCAACATTCTCCCATGTTAGGACAACTACCACTTGTACAAATTGTATTTAACTTGTATTTATCTACTAAACCTCTTAGTTCGGTATACTTTTTTCCTACAGGAAGTTTAACACGTAACCATTTTGGTTTCTTTTGTCTTTCAGGAAGTGTCACTGTTTCGTTTGCCATTCTCTAAAAATTGAATTGCAAATTTACGAAGAAAACCTTTATAAATTGAATAAGTACCAAATACTAAATCCGATTAAAAATACAATTCCAGCAATACTTAAAATTTTAAGAGGAGTTCCTGGTCTGTATTTTTCTGGAGTGTGTTTTCCTGAGATTAAAATATAATTTAAAATAGCATAAAATGGAGCTGTTAAAAAAGATAAAATAGTAGCGATTTTAATTAAGAATCCCATATCTGCTAAAAAGTACTGTAAGATAATATAGGTTCCTGAAGCAATAAATAATAACCATATCCAATACGGAATTTTAAACTTACCATCAAAAATTAAGTTCGTAGTTTTTGTCATTGCTCTTGGTGAGGCATCTAAAGCTGTTAATGTAGTACTAAACATAGTGGTAAAAGCTGCTACACCAATTATTATATATGAAAACTGTCCTAAATTTTGAGTATATAATTTTATAAGTTGAGAAGCAAAAACAGTTCCTTGGTTAGAAAAAGTTCGTCCAGATTTGTACATGACTAAAGCACCTAACATAACAAAACAAACTCCTAAAAATAAGGTACCTATATAACCTACATTAAAATCGAAAATAGCTTGTTTAGGTTTTATTTTTTCTAAAGTAGTTTTACTTTTTTCTACTGACCATAAAGAATGCCAAATTGATATGTCTAATGGAGCAGGCATCCACCCTAAAAAGGCAATTAAAAA
Organism: Tenacibaculum holothuriorum; assembly: GCF_002120225.1. Taxonomy (GTDB): domain Bacteria; phylum Bacteroidota; class Bacteroidia; order Flavobacteriales; family Flavobacteriaceae; genus Polaribacter; species Polaribacter holothuriorum. The sequence continues at coordinate 26,197 of NZ_LAPZ01000001.1, forward strand.
CGTAATTTGTAAAGACCCATTAGGTATTATTTGCTGAAAACTGAATCCTTTTTCAGTACTAAATAAAGCTACGTTAACTGCAATTAAGGTGCTAATAGTAAGTATAAGTATAATATACTTCATAAAATTATCAAGAAATTTATACTTGCCAAATCCTAAAACAATAATGCTTATTACTGTAATTATTGTAGACCAAATTACAAGATCGTTTGTAAGACCAAATAAATGAGCAGCTAAACTTGCAGTGACAATCGTTACTGCTGCTTGTATAGTAAACATAGTAGCAAAGTTTAATATGTAATAACTTATTAAAACACCTTTGCCTAATTTTTTATAACCGTCTAATAAAGTTTCGCCAGTGGCTGAAGCATATCTTGGACCAAATTGAAAAAAAGGATATTTAAATATATGTACAAGAAGTAATGCCCATAATAACCCAAAACCAAAATCGGCACCAGCACGAGTAGATTGAACAAGGTGAGAAACACCAATAGCTGCACCAGCAAACAACATTCCAGGACCAAGCCTAGTAAAAATGGATTTTTTCATGAAAGGGGATTTTTTGAAAAACTAAAAATTTAAATAATCTATATTTTTCAGTTTTTTCAATAGTGAAAATTTTAAACTGTTTAATTGCTTTTTAGAGGAAAGAGTTCTTTTTTGTTTCTTGTATATAGAAACTAATTGTTTTTGATAATAGAATTTTCCGCCAGCATGAAGTGGTAATATCATAAAGTATTCAATCTTTAAATAAGATTTGCAATCTATGATTTTTTTATAATTTCTGCTAATAATTTTTTGGCTCTTAGTAATTTAACTTTAACATTATTAACAGGTTCGTTAATATGATTGGCAATTTCTTTGTAGCTCAGCTCCTGAAAATATCGTAAATGAATTACTTCTTGGTATTTTGGTTTTAACTTTTTTATGTCTCGTAAAAGTTTTGCTAAGTTTTGTTCAGTAATAATTTTGTCTTCAGGTGAAGGAGCATCATCAATTATTTTATAAGCTTCTTCTTCTTTTTCTTTACTGGTTTCAATAATAACTGTAGCACTTTTTTTTCTTAAAAAATCAATATGAATATTTTTAGAAATGGTAATTAACCATGTTTTAAATTGATATTCTTCATTAAAAGTTTCAATTTTATCAAAAGCTTTAGAAAAGGTTTGAATGGTAATATCTTCAGCATCATTTTCGTTGTTATTCTTTTTTAACTGAAAATTATATACGCTTCCCCAAAAGGTATCTAATAAAAAATTAAAAGCTATTTGATTGCCTTGTTTAGCTAGCTGTATTTGATGTAGTAACTTTTCTTTGTTTATTTCCAATGTGGCGGTTTAGAAAATGAATTGACAATAAATATACCAATTTGAATACATAGTAAACAAATATCGAGAAGGGGAGTAAAGATAGTAATATATTTTTCGTTTAGTTTTTTGCTGAATTTAAATATAACCAATACAAAAATAAGATAGTAAACTATGATAAAAGGTAATGTAAATTTCCAATTTAAAAACAAGTTGGCTATAGCTAAAGTATAAAACAAGAACTTACTAAAATTAAATGTGTTTATATATAGTTTATGCTTGAGCTGATATAAGCTTTTAGTAAGAGCGCTTTCTCGTAATTTTGAAAACCATTCACCAAAGGAATCTTTATTCTTATCAATTGTAAAACTATTAGTGCTAGTACAAATAGCTACATTATTTTTAGTAGCTGCATCTTTTAAAAATAAATCATTTTGAGCGTTATAAACTTTCATATGGTTTATATATCCGTTTACTTTAAAAAAAGTCTTTTTAGTAAAAGCGTAGTTAGTTTGTTCTGCAGTAAAAGGAGTAGAAGTTTTAGTTAAAGAAAAGTTTAAAATACTTTTGATGAGATATTCAAAACGGATTAGCATATTTAATAACCCGATTTTTGAAGTTTCTAGTTTCTTATATCCTAAAACAATTTGTGTATCATTATTAAAAGAAGAAGCAATTTCTTTTAACCAATTATTAGAAATAGGAGCGGTATAAATTTCAGTAAAAACCAAATGTTCATTTTTAGCAGCTTTTATACCAAGAGTTAAAGCGTATTTTTTATTTCCCCAAAAAGCTTCGTTGTTTTCTACATTAACAATGGTTAAACGGTTGTTTTCTTTTTGTAGGTTTTCTAAAAGTTCAGAAGTAGTATCTATAGAAGCATCATTAATAATAACAACTTCAAAATTGTTATAATTCTGATTTATAATATTGGGAAGATTCTGTTCTAATAAATCAGCATTGTTTTTGGTATGAATAATTACAGATATAGGTAATTCTTCAATATTATTCTCATTCTTTTTATTAAACTTAAAAAGGAAAAAGAATAAGAAATATAACAACTGAACAGCAAAGGCTCCTACAAGAGCGTAGAAAAGCACAGAAAACAACATAAAAAAAATTAATTATGTTGTGGATCGCTACAAGTATCAAATTGGTCTGGGGTTTTCCCACAAAAACCACAAGCTTCACCGCTTTCATTTAACATAGGGTTTTGACTAGCACAAGTACCAGCAAACTCACCATCTTTTTTTGCCCAAATTTTAATGGCAATTCCTGCAAAGGCAATAGCTAATAGTCCGATTGTAACAAAAACTAATTTCATAATTCACTATTTAGTTTGCAAAGATACTGAAACTCTGTTTTTCAACAATGGTTAAATTGTTGTATATTCAAAGATGTGACTTTTAAAATTTTAAGTGTCATATTAAACATATTAACTATTTTAAACTTTGAATTATGAAAAGATACTTTGCTGAATTATTTGGAACATTTTGGTTAGTTTTTGGAGGATGTGGTAGCGCAATTTTTGCAGCTGCATTTACAGAATTAGGAATTGGATTTACAGGTGTTGCACTAGCATTTGGTTTAACCGTTTTAACTATGGTGTATGCTGTAGGACATATTTCTGGTGGTCATTTTAATCCTGCAGTTTCATTTGGTTTATGGGCAGGAGGTAAGTTTTCTGCTAAAGAATTAGTTCCGTATATTATTTCTCAATTAGTAGGAGCAATTTTAGCCGCTTGTTTTTTGTACTTAATTATCACCAATAAAGCAGGTTTTGAAAGTATTGGAGGTTTTGCTGCTAATGGTTATGGAAATTTATCTCCAGGAGGTTATAGTCTTACCGCAGCTTTTATAGCAGAATTTTTATTAACCATGTTCTTTTTAATAATCATTTTAGGAGCTACAAGTGAAAATGCACCTAAAGGATTTGCAGGAATTGCTATTGGTTTGGCATTAACTCTAATTCATCTAATAAGTATTCCAATAACCAATACTTCAGTAAATCCTGCTCGTTCTATGAGTCAAGCATTATTTGCAGGAGGAGAATATTTAACTCAATCTTGGTTGTTTTGGATAGCACCAATTGCTGGAGCTATTATAGCTGGTTTTATTTATAAAGCATTGTTTGATAAAGAGTAAAATCATTGTCAATATTCAATAATATAAAACAGATGTTTAAGTGGCATCTGTTTTTTTTATGTTTAAAAATCAACTTTTTTAAACTTTATGGGTCTAAGCATTAAACACATTTTATGAAATCAACCAATATCCCTTTAATTTTATTAATTTCATTATTCTTTTTTTCTTGTGGAAGTGACACTTCAGTAGTTGAAGAAGATCCAATACCAACTCAAAATTCAAAACCTAATATCTTATTAATTATTGCAGATGATATGGGGCTAGATGCTACTCCAGGGTTTAACGTAGGTACCACTAAACCGAATATGCCTAATCTTCAAAATATGATTAATACTGGAGTTCGATTTACCAATTTATGGGCATATCCTACTTGTACACCAACAAGAGGTAGTATTTTAACTGGTAAGTATGGTTTTCGAACGAATGTAAAAAAGGTTCAAGATGTAATGTCTACTTCAGAAACTTCATTGCAAAAATATTTAGATGATAAAGGATCAGGTTACAGTAATGCTATTATTGGAAAATGGCATTTGTCTAGAGACGAAAATCATCCTACACAAATGGGAATAGATTATTATGCAGGTTTGTTAAGTGGAAGTGTTCAGTCATATACAAATTGGAGTTTTACTCAAAACGGAGCAACAACAACTTCAACAGAATATACAACTACAAAGTTTACCGATTTAGCGATAGATTGGATTAAACAGCAAGAGCAACCTTGGTTTTTATGGTTAGCATATAATGCGCCACATACACCATTTCATTTACCGCCTGCTAATTTACATTCACAAGGGAATTTACCATCAGATCAAGCAAGTGTAGATGCAAATCCTTTACCATATTATATGGCAATGATTGAAGCGATGGATACTGAAATAGGGCGTTTGTTAAGTTCTATGACTCAAGCAGAAAAAGATAATACTATAATAATATTTATAGGAGATAATGGTACGCCAAATCAAGTAGCACAAGATTATAGAGGTACTAGAGTAAAGGGCACTGTGTATCAAGGAGGTGTAAATGTGCCAATGATTGTTTCTGGTAAAAATGTTATGCGCTCAAATCAGTCTGATAATAGTTTATTAAATACAGTAGATCTATTTGCCACTATAGCAGATATTGCAGGAACTGGTACTACACAACACTATGATAGTAATAGTTTTAAAGAATTATTTACGTCATCTAGCACATCAAACATAAGAGACTTTGCGTATACCGAATTGGGTAAAGGTACAGGAGATGATGATATAACTATAAGAAATTTAACCCATAAGTATATAAAGTTTACCGACGGAAGCGAAGCTCTGTATAATTTAAATGATGATTTTTTTGAAACAAATAATTTGTTGACTTCAACATTAGACGCTGAAGACCAGCAACAGTTAGATAATTTGAAACAAACCCTTAACAACTTAAAAAACTAATAAGATGAAAAACTTAAAAATATCTATTTTATTATTCGGATTAATAGCATTGGTTTATTCATGTGGATCAGATGATTCTGAAGAAATGAATAACGATGATGATGTAAGTGAAAAAGTATACGATATAACACCAATATTATCAAAATTCGACAATATTGCTGCAATTACCTATTCAGTATCTGGAAATACTGTTACGATACAAACAACAAATTTACCAAACCATAAAAGCCCGTATTGGGGAGTAGGACATACAATGTATGAAGCTTATAATGGCACGAATCCTGATTGGCGTCAAAACCCAGGATCAATCGGAGAACAAAATATAACATTTAGAGTTCCATTAAATCCTTCAGAAGCAGGAACAAAATCGGCAACACCAATGGGACCAATAGGTGTATCTAGAAATGGAATAGTATTTTTTAATCAATATGCAGCTGGTGGAGCTCCTCTAACTAATGAAATTAATTCGTTTGATCAATATTTAGGACATCCAGCTACCACAACATATCACTATCATATTAAGCCTAAGTTTTTAACAGATACTTTTGGAGAAGATGCTTTTTTAGGAATACTTTCTGATGGTTTTCCAGTGTATGGACCTGTGGAAAATGGACAAACAATTACCAATGATGATTTAGATGCTTATCACGGACATGTTTCTCCAACAGCCGATTTTCCTGATGGAATTTATCATTATCATATAACAAATGAAGATCCGTATTTAAATGGAAATGGATTTTTCGGAACTCCAGGATCTGTAACTAGATAATGAGAATACAGCAAATAAAATATTTATTACTCTTTATAGTACTTCTAGTTTCTTGTAAATCTAAAGAGACTAGAAGTGCTAATTCCGTAGATTTAATAGAAAAAAGCAGAACAGACGAATCGTTCACTCTAAAAAATGGGGTTTTATTTTACAAAAACGAACCTTTTTCTGGAATTGTAAATACTTTTTACAATACGGGAGAATTAAAATCGAAATCAAAATATATTTTAGGAAAAAGAGATGGATTTTACAAAGGATGGTATACAAGTGGTAGCAAATCTTTTGAACGACTGTATGCGAGTGGGGTAAAATTTGGAGTACATGTCGGATGGTATGAGAATGGTCAATCAAAATTTAATTATCATTTTAATGGACAAGGAGATTATAATGGAGAATTAAGGGAATGGTATCCAAACGGACAGTTGTATAAAGTATTCAATTATAAGAATGGAAAGGAAGAAGGGAGTCAAAAAATGTGGCAACCAAATGGAAAGATTAGAGCAAACTTTGTGACTAAAAAAGGTGAGCGATTTGGCTTGATAGGGCTAAAAAAATGTTATTCAGTAAATATAAAAAATGAAGTTATTCAATAATATAGTGCGTTATTACGAGCGAAGCATGGTAATCTCTTTAATAATAGTTTTTACACTATTAATAGCTGCTTCTTGTAACACAAAAAAAGCGGTTGATAAAGAATTGACCTTACCATTTTTTAATTCAGCAGAATTAACTCCTGAGTGGATTCATAAGGAAGATAACGATTACAAAAAGATACATCAAATTCCCGATTTTTCTTTAACGAATCAAGATGGAGAGAAGATTACGAGGAAAACATATGAAGGAAAAATTTATGTAGCAGATTTCTTTTTTGTAACCTGCCCTGGAATATGTCCGATTCTTGAAAAAAATATGAGCAAACTTCAAGATAAATTTAAAGAAGATAATGACGTGTTGTTACTTTCGCATACCGTTATGCCTACAAAAGATTCTGTGCCAGTTTTAAAACAATATGCTATTGATAACGAAATCGATGCTAAAAAATGGAATTTGGTTACAGGCGATAAAAAACAAATTTACAATCTAGCTCGTAAAGCCTATTTTGCCGACGAAGATTTTGTGAAAACACAAGACGAAGATGCCTTTGTTCACACTGAAAACTTCATTCTAATTGACAAAAAAGGAAGAATTAGGGGTGTGTATAACGGAACTTTAGCCTTAGACACAGAACGTTTAATAAGGCATATAGAAATATTGAAGAAAGAAGGTTAGTTCCTTAATTTTTAATACCTAACATTTTATTAAATGTTCTTACTTCACATTGATAGAATTTCTTGAATTTAATCCAAAACGTGCTCATAGTTATAAATTTTGTTACTATTATAGTTATCTAGTTTGTTTGGTAATCTTCTTTACATAGTGAAAATATAAGTTAGGTCTCATTTTCAAGACTAAATTACTTGTGTCAATTTTTATAATTACTTGGGTCAAGTCTTCAAATCGCTTATCATAAGATAGAGAGTCTAATTGCCCACCAAACTGAAAAATTGAGTCATTAGCTATTTGCCAATTACAAATTGTAATATTGTTTTTCCCATAATCTTTTATATAAGTCTTATTTGGTTTAAATTCTATATTTGAGGTAACTACTTTATATTGATGTCCTCCTCTTATGTAAGTGTATTTGACATCAGAACTATCAGTTGCTCTTACAAAATTCCATTTACCTATAATCAAACGATTTAAGTCTTTATTATCTGTTTTAATATTCCTACAGCTTATAGATAAAAAAATTAGAGTAATTATTAATTTTAAATACTTTTTCATTTTCAAGATAGGTGTCAACTATAAGTATTTAAAAATACTAAAATGTTACAAAGAAGTTTAAATAATATTGACTTCAATTTCTAAATTAATGCCGAAGTTCTTTTGAATAGTTTTTTGAATAGTTTGAGCAAGTTCGTAGATGTCCTTTCCACTAGCATTTCCATAGTTTACCAAAACAAGTGCTTGTTTTTCGTGTACACCATACTCTCCAAAACGTTTCCCTTTAAATCCACTTTGTTCAATTAACCAACCAGCAGGAACTTTAATTTCCATTTCAGAAACAGGATAACTAGGAATAGCCGGGTACTCTTTTTGTAGCTTTTCGAAGTGTTTTTTAGAAACAACAGGATTTTTAAAAAAACTACCGCTATTACCAATTTCTTTTGGATCGGGTAATTTAGATTGTCTAATAGAAATTACAGCATCAGAAATATCTTTTATGGTTGGGTTTTCAATTCCTTTTCCAGATAATTCATTATTAATTGCTCCGTATGAAGTATTTAAATTATGCTCAACTTTTGTTAATTGAAAACTAACAGAGGTAATGATATATTTTCCCTTTGCAGCGTTTTTAAAAATTGAGTTTCGATAACCAAATTCACAAGCTTCATTAGAAAATTCAACTAATTTACCTGTAGCTTTTTCAACAGCTTCTACTTTGGTAATTACATCTTTAACTTCTACACCATAAGCTCCAATATTTTGAATAGGACAAGTACCTACGTTACCTGGAATTAAGGAAAGATTTTCTATACCACCATAACCTTGAGAAATACACCAAAGTACAAATTCATGCCAATTTTCACCAGCATTTACGGTTAGGTAAATATCGTTATGGTTTTCTCTATCAATAGAAATACCTTTTAAATTAAGGTGAACTACTAATTTTTCAATATCAGAGGTAAGTAACATATTACTTCCACCACTAATTAAAAAAAGGTCTTGTTCTTCCTTTAATAGTTGTTGTAAGCTATATAAGGAATCAATAGAAACAAAACGTTTGGCAATTACATTGATGCCAAACGTATTGTATTCTTTTAAAGATATATTTTCTTGAATATTCAATTAATTATTGTATTGTTGTAAAGCTACTTTTAATATTTCAACACAACGCTTTAAATCAGCTTTATTTAAAACGTAGGCAATACGAACTTGATTTTTACCTTCTCCTTTGGTAGAGTAGAATCCTCCTGCAGGAGCAACCATTACTGTTTCATTATTGTGGTTGAATTTCTCTAAAATCCACTGAGCAAAATCTTCTGAATTATCTACGGGTAATTCTGCGATACAATAAAATGCACCTTTTGGGTTGGCAACTTTAACACCATCTATTTTCTGTAACTCAGAAATTAGCGTATCTCTTCTTTCTTGATATTCTTCAATTACTTCATCAAAATAGCTTTGAGGAGTATCTAAAGCAGCTTCACTAGCTAACAACGCATAAGTAGGAGGGCTTAAGCGAGCCTGAGCAAATTTAATAGCCGTATTGATGAAATTTTCGTTTTTAGAAACAATACATCCAATTCTTGCTCCACACATACTATAACGCTTAGAAACAGAGTCAATCATAATGGCATGTTGCTCTAATCCTTCCAAAGCCATTACTGAATTGTGTTTTTCACCGTCATAAGCAAATTCACGATACACTTCATCAGCAATTAAAAATAAATCGTGTTTAAGAACGATTTGTTTTAATTTTTCAATCTCTTCTTTGCTATATAAATATCCTGTTGGGTTACCAGGGTTACAAATTAAAATAGCTTTAGTCTTCGGTGTAATTAACTTTTCGAAATCTTCAATTGCTGGTAATGCAAAGTTGTTTTCAATTTTTGAAATTACTGGCACAACATTTACTCCAGAAGCAGTGGAGAATCCATTATAATTGGCGTAAAAAGGCTCAGGAATAATAATTTCATCTCCTGGGTCTGTAATACTACCAATAGTAAATAACAATGCTTCTGAACCACCTGTAGTTGCAATAATATTATTGGCAGCTACATGAATGTCGTTTTTAGCATAGTAATTTGCTAATTTATTTCTATACTCTTCAGAACCTTCAGAGCGTGCATACGATAATACTTTAATAGCATTGTTTTTTACAGCGTCTAAGGCAACTTGAGGTGTTTTAATATCAGGTTGACCAATATTTAAATGAAATACTTTTGTTCCATTTTTTTTAGCAGCCTCAGCAAATGGAACCAATTTTCTAATTGGCGATTGAGGCATTGAATTTCCCTTGTTAGAAATAGAAGGCATTTTATATATAAATGTTTAGTTGTTTTGAAAGGCAAATTTGCAAAATATTATTGAATCTTTATGGACAATTAAGATTAAAATTGAATGATTTAAGAAGATTTAAATGGTTAAAAATTTCATAAAAATCAGAGAATAAGAAATTTTGGTTGTATCTTAGAAATGGTAACTTAAAATCTTTCCCTTTGATTAAACAATTACTTTTTTTTCTTTTTCTATTTTCATTTTATTCAATATCTGCACAAAATAAGTTTCAGTTTTATGGTAGTAATTCAGATAAACAGGAGGTTAAGTTTGAACTGATTAACAATCTTATTATAATACCTCTAGAAATTAATGGAAAAGAACTTTCTTTTATTTTAGATACAGGAGTGAATAAATCGATACTATTTAATCTTGCTAAGAAAGATAGTATTGGCTTAAATAATGTTAAAAAAGTATTTATTAGAGGTTTAGGAGATGGTGAACCTATAGAGGCCTTATTATCACAAGGAAATACCTTTAAGGTTAAAAATATTCTAGGAAAAAAGCAGAGTTTATACGTGATTTTAAACGATGCTTTTAACTTATCTGCAAGAATGGGTACCACTATTCATGGTATAATAGGCTACGATTTATTGAAAGATGTAATTGCTAGAGTAAATTATAATACAAAAAGAATAACATTTTATAATCCAAAGAAATATAAAAAGAAAAGATGTAGAAAGTGTGAGGTTTTCCCTCTTGAGTTTTATAGAAACAAACCCTATATAAATGTTGAAGGACAAATTGATACTACAGCTAATAAGATTACTCAATTAAAATTATTAATCGATACTGGAGGGAGTGATGCCATGTGGTTATTTGAAGATACTAAACCAGAAATTAAAACTCCAATAAAACACTTTAAAGATATTTTAGGAGAAGGTTTTAGCGGTACTATTTACGGTAATAGAAGTAAAATACCTCAAATAAAATTAGGTAGGTATTTAATTAAAGAACCTACGGTTTCTTTTTTAGATTCTACATCAACATTTAATGCCAGAAAATTTAAAGAGCGAAATGGAAGTATAGGAGGTAATATTCTAAAGCGTTTTAAAATTTGGATTGATTACCCGAACAAAGAATTTATAATTAAGAAAAACGGGTCACTCAAAGGGTTCTATTACAATATGAGTGGATTACAATTGGTTTATGATGGACAAGAATTGGTAAAAGAAAAAGCAAATACAAGTTTTAAAGATTTTTACAACTCTAATAATGATAATCAAAGAAATACAATATCGTTAATTACTACTTATCATTATAAATTTAAACCTAAATATAAAATTTCTAGGGTTGTAGAAGGTTCTCCAGCTTATAAAGCGGGATTGTTAAAAGATGATATTATAAAAACAATTAATGGTAAGGCAGCTCATACGTATACATTAGATGAAATTATAGGTTTATTTCATACGAAACCTAATAAAAAAATTAAACTAAAAGTTTTAAGAGGTGTAACAGAGCTTAAGTACGAATTCAGACTTGAGAAAAGGATATAAAAAAAGCTTCAGATTTCTGAAGCTTTTTAATTTATTTTATGATTGAAAAATGATTACTCACTATCACTCATCATACTTTTTTCTTTTGCTGGTACTGTTTTCTTAGTAACAAAACCTTTAATCTTTAACATCTTTCTTTCTCCTTTTACATCATTAGAAATAACTGTAATAGCTTTAGAAAAACCTCCAGGTTTACTAGTGTTGTAAGAAACTTCTATTTGTCCTTTTTCACCTGGCATGATTGGCTTTTCAGGTTTTTTAGGTACTGTACATCCACAAGTAGATTTAATATCTTTAATAATTAAAGGTGCTTCACCTACATTAGTAAATTCGAAAGTACGGTTTCCATCAGAACCTAAAGCTACTTTTCCATAATTAATAGTCTCAGTTTCAAATTTAAACTCTTGCGCATTTACAGTTAAAGCGATAAAACAAACTGCAAAGAATGATAAAATTGTTTTCATAATGTTAATTTAATTAGGGGTTTACACCGACTACAAAGTTATATATTATTTTTAAAGTTCAAAAAAACAACCACTAATTTTCTGTACCTCATAGATAGTTGTATTTTTGCTAACTGATTTTCAAAAACAGTGCCAAAAATAAATAGCACTATTTTTTAAGCATAAATTTTAAAGAAATATATAGTTAAGATATGAGTATTCCATCTAAATACAGCGCTAAAGAGGTAGAAGGGAAATGGTATGATTACTGGATGAAACACAATTATTTTCATTCAGAAGTAGACGAAAGAGAGCCATATACAATTGTAATTCCGCCACCAAACGTCACAGGAGTACTTCATATGGGACACATGTTGAACAATACTATTCAAGATGTGCTAATTCGTCGTGCTCGCTTACAAGGAAAAAATGCTTGTTGGGTTCCAGGTACTGACCATGCTTCTATAGCAACAGAAGCAAAAGTAGTAGCAAAGTTAAAGGAACAAGGAATCAATAAAAGTGATTTAACAAGAGAAGAATTTTTACAACATGCTTTTGATTGGAAAGATCAATATGGAGGAATTATCTTAGAGCAGTTAAAAAAACTTGGGGCTTCATGTGATTGGGAACGTACTAAGTTTACCATGGATGATGATATGAGTGAAGCGGTAATTAAAGTGTTTGTTGATTTGTACAACAAAGGCTATATCTACCGTGGATTTAGAATGGTAAACTGGGATCCTGAAGCAAAAACTACACTTTCTGATGAGGAAGTGATTTATGAAGAGCGTCAAGGAAATTTATATTATTTACAATATAATATTGTAGATTCTGATGAAAAAGTTACTATCGCTACTACACGTCCAGAAACGATTTTGGGTGATACTGCAATTTGTATCAACCCGAATGATGAGCGTTATACACATTTAAAAGGAAAGAAAGCGATTGTACCTTTATGTAATCGTGAAATTCCAATTATTGAAGATGAGTATGTAGATGTTGAATTTGGTACAGGATGTTTAAAAGTAACACCTGCCCACGACGAAAATGATAAAGTTTTAGGAGATAAACATAGCTTAGAAGTAATTGATATTTTTAATGAAGATGCTTCTTTAAATTCTTTCGGATTGCATTATGAAGGAAAAGATCGTTTTGTTGTTCGTAAAGAAATTTCAAAAGAATTAGAAGAAAAAGGATTCTTATTAAAAGTAGAGCAACATACTAACAAAGTTGGAACTTCAGAAAGAACCAAAGCAGTTATAGAACCAAGATTGTCAGATCAATGGTTCTTAAAAATGGAAGAGCTAGTAAAACCTGCCATTGAAGCTGTTTTAGGAGAAAATAGAGAAGTAAAGTTATTCCCAAGAAAATTTGAGAATACGTATCGTCACTGGATGGAAAATATTCGTGATTGGAATATTTCTCGTCAACTATGGTGGGGGCAACAAATTCCTGCGTTCTATTATGGAGACGGTAAAGAAGACTTTGTTGTAGCTGAGACTATTGATGATGCAGTAAAATTAGCCCAGGAGAAAACAGGAAATTCATCATTATCAGTGTCTGACTTAAAACAAGATCCAGATGCGTTAGATACATGGTTCTCTTCTTGGTTATGGCCAATGAGTGTTTTTGATGGAATCCGTAACCCTGAGAACGAAGAAATCAAATATTATTATCCTACAAATGACTTAGTAACTGGTCCAGATATTTTATTTTTCTGGGTAGCTCGTATGGTAATTGCAGGTTATGAATATAAAGATGAACGTCCGTTTGAAAATGTTTACTTAACAGGTTTAGTACGTGATAAGCAACGTAGAAAAATGTCTAAATCTTTAGGGAATTCACCAGATGCATTAAAATTAATAGACGATTATAGTGCAGATGGTGTTCGTGTTGGATTATTGTTAAGTTCTGCAGCTGGTAATGATTTAATGTTTGATGAAGCTTTATGTCAGCAAGGAAAAGGATTAGGAAATAAGGTTTGGAGTGCATTCTATTTAACAACGTTATGGGAAGTTTCAGAAGAAATAGAACAACCACAATCAAGTAGAATTGCTTTAGATTGGTATCAAGCAAAATTCCAAAAGACATTAGTAGAGATAGAAGATCATTATTCAAAATATCGTTTGAGTGATGTAATCATGTCTATTTACAAGTTAATTTATGATGATTTCTGCGGATGGTTATTAGAGATTGTAAAACCAAGTTATCAACAACCAATTGATGCAAAAACGTATAACGAAGTAATTGCATTATTTGAGGAAAACTTAAAGATTTTACATCCGTTTATGCCATTTATTACTGAAGAAGTTTGGCAATCGATTAAAGAAAGAACTCCAGAAGAGGCGTTAATTATTGCTAAATATCCAGAAACAAAAGAAAGCAAAGAAGCGTTAATTGCTAAGTTTGATTTTGCTTCGGAAGTAGTTTCAGGAATTAGAACAATTCGTAAAGAAAAAAATATATCGTTTAAGGAATCAATTGAATTAGCAGTAGTAAATAAAGAAGGGTTTACGAAAGAGTTCGATGCTGTTATTCAAAAATTAACCAATGCTTCAGTAATTAATTATGTAGAAGAAAAGGTTGATGGGGCAGCTTCTTTTAGAGTAAAATCTAATGAATACTTTGTTCCAATTTCTTTAGATAATATTGATGTTGAAGCTGAGTTAAAAAAGTTAAATGCTGAATTGAAAAGGGCAGAAGGTTTCTTAACAGGAATTCAAAAGAAATTATCTAATGAACGTTTTGTGAGCAATGCACCAGAACAAGTAATTACTCTAGAGCGTAAAAAAGAATCGGATACTTTAGCTAAGATTGAAACAATTAAAGCAAGTTTAGCTTCTTTACAATAGAAGTTTAACTTTGTTAAAATAAAAAACGCCAATGAAATTTCATTGGCGTTTTCTTTTTAATATTTAGTTTTAATTTCTGTCAATAATATCACCAGAACCAATAGAGTTTGAATCTATATATTTTGGTTTCCCTTTGTAATATACACTTCCAGAACCTACAACATTTGCTTTAATTTTATTAGAAACAGTAGTTGTAATACTACCTGAGCCAGCAATGTTAGCTTTTAAACTTTCAGCTTGTAGTTTGTATGCTTTTACACTTCCAGAACCAGCAATAGAACATTTAAAACTATTGGTGTTACCTCTTAATTTAATGTTTCCAGAACCACCAATAGAAGCTTTAACAGTAGATGCATCTACATCTGCTAAAATGTTTCCAGAACCACCTAAACTAAAAGAAACATCATCGGCTTTAATTCTTTTTTCAACTTTAACATTACCAGACCCTCCTAAAGAAACCCCTTCTATACTTTCAAAAGGTACTGTAACTAATAATTTTCTTGTAGTTCTAACATTAGTGTTTTCTTTGAATTTGATTTTTAAAGTTCCTCTTTTTACTTCTGTTTCTATGTAAGGAAGGATGTTTTCTTCTCCTTCAAGAGTAATTTTTCCTTCTTTACCATCTACTAAATCAACATCAAAAGAACCACCAACGCTTACTTTATCAAAGTTATCTACAGTTCTAGTTATTGTTGTAACGTTTCCATTTCCTCTTACTTTTTTTGAATTCCACCAACTTTGTGAATTCATTGTAATAGCTGTAAAAGCTAATACGAAGGTTAAAATTTGTTTTCTCATTGTTTGATTTTTGAATTTTATTGAGTTTTAATTTCTATATTTAGCACTATAATCCCCTTTAAATATGTATAAAGTTATTTACTTTGCATTTTGTTTTTTTTCCCTATTTTTTATTGATAGTGGTAATTCTATCATAGAAATGATTCTAAAAATAGGAGCACTTTTATCTCTTTCTTTTTTATATTTAGATCAGGCAAAGAAAATTAATAATTGGTACCTTATTATCTTATTAAGTTCTATTGCTTCAGACGCCTTTTTAATTTTTGATAGTAACTTTTTACTTATAGGTTCTTTACTTCTTCTTTTAAATAGAATACTGTATATTGTTATTACAAGAAGAGCTTTATTCGATACAAAAACAGGAACATTATTAATTTACTTTATTCCTTGTTTACTCTTATTTTTTATAATATATGCTTTGTTGAAACCTTATGTTGAACAAATTAATATTAGTTTTATTTTACTAGGAATTACCTCTGCTGTAGCTATTTTGTTTTCATTTTTAAATTACTTAAATAGAATGAATAAGCAGAATTTATTCTTTTTATTTGGGATTTTACTTATTGTTTTTTCTGATGTTTTAAGCGCTTACAATAAGTTTTTAGATTATCATTTGTATTATGTAATTATTTATACAGTCATGTTTTATTTAGCTCGTTATTTAATTTGCAGATCTATGATTTTACAGAAAAAATAATTAATCGATAATCTTTAAAGAAACTCCACCGTAACTAGATTTTATGGTAACTTTTGAATTTGAATTTCCTTTACCAAAAGTACCTTTGTAATATTTCTTAGTAGTTTTTTTTATTCGTTTAATCATTTCTACATTATCATCTGGATAACTAAAACCAGCGTATCCTAAATTTATCACGAAATCAAAGTTATTATCTTCACTAGTACCTAATTTAATACCAGCATAACTACCATCAATATCTACACTTTCAAAGCCTTTGGCGATATTGTTAACTCTAACACCTCCGTAATCGGTATTAATTTTTAAATTCTTGGTAACTGTTCCTATTTTAATACCTGCATAATCTGAGTTTCCAATAATGTCTTCTGCATTGTTAATTCTAATACTTCCGTAGTCACTATTAAAGTTTACGCTGGTTGCGTTTCCTACTTGAATACCTGAATAGTCGGCATTTACTTTTACAGCATTAGTTTCTTTAACTTTTAGCTTAGAATAATCTACATTAATGTTTCCTGATTTCATGTAGTTAATTTCTGAAGTAGAGCAGTAATCTAAATCAATCGTATTACTTTCGTTTTTTAGTTGATCAATTTCAATTTTACCATAGTCACAATTAATATTGGCTTTTCCTTCTAAAACATCTAAATCTATATTTCCGTATTTATTATGAAAATCGGCATTGTTCGTTTTAGGCATTTTTACAAAGTAATTAATCTTGTAATTGGTATTGTTGTTATTACCCCAGAATGACCAGTTTGATTTAGTACTTTCAATAATTGTTCTAGCTTCAACAAGGCTTTTTGTAGCTTCAAATTGAATTTTAATACTCTTTAGTTTGTCCTCAACTTTATCAGCATTATTACCTTTTACAGTAATTTTTACGGTAATATCTACTTTATCTTCATTCCAAGTAGTTACATTTAAATTACCATATTTGTTTTTTAAATACACCGTTGCATTTTCATTTACAGAAAAAACTTTATGAACGGTTTTTGTTTTTTCGTGTTTTTTGGTTGGTGTGTTGTTTGCAACTCCTACGAAAGGAAGCAACATTATAAATAAGATATTAAATAATTTCATCGAATTGAGTTTGAATTTTTGCTGGATTATCATTTTTTAACAGAAATAATAAATCTTGTAAAAGTGTTAATCGTCTTTGGTAATTGTCTATCATTGCTTGAATGATACTTATTTTATTGTCGTTTGTATTAAGTTCTGCAATAAATACATTGTATTGCTCTTCGAGTTCTTCAAGTTTATCTAAGGTATTTTCAATAATAGATTCTGTATCTATATTTCGATACTTTTCAATTTCTTTTAATTCTTGATTTATCGTATTAACAAAAAAGCTTTGTGCTTCGGCCATTTTAGGAGATACATCAGATAAATCGTATTGACTTTTCTGTTGAAAACTTCCCAGATAAAACCCTAATAATAAAATTACTGAAGCGGCAATACTCATCCATTTCCAAGAAATTGTTTTTACTTTTTTAGGAGTATTTAATTTACGCTGAAAACGTTCTAAATGACCTGAATGAGGCTCGTGTATGTCAAAGTCATTTTCGCTAAAAAACTGATGTAATTTATCGTCCATATACTTGTGTTTTATTAGTGTTAACAAGTAAAACTTGCTTTAATTTTTTCTTGGCTCTAGATATAGTTGTTCTTACATTTTCGTTAGAATAATTTAAAATTTGAGCAATCTCTTCATAATCATACCCTTCAATTAAATTAAGTGTTAAAACAATTCGATAATTATCTTTTAAATTATTAATAGTGCTCAACACTTTTTTAGCTTCTAAAGAGCTATAATCTATATTGGTTATTTCTTCAGTTTCATAGTTCGGAATTACTTCCATTTTTACTTCATCGTAGCGATTATTCTTTTTTAATTGTGTTAAACTTTTGTTTATTACAATACGTTTCAACCAAGCTCCAAATGTAACTTCGCCTTTAAAAGTATGAAGTTTGGTAAAAGCTGTTAAAAAAGCTTCTTGCATTAAATCTTCAGCTTCAAACTCGTCTTTTAAAATTCTAAAAGCAGAGTTATACATCGCTTTATAATAGCTTTTATACACTTGCATTTGTGCATTGCTATCATTTGATTTACAGCGTTTGATTAGTTGGTTGATATGTGTCTTTTGTGATTCTAAAGAAATCATTCTATTGTAATGACAAGTTACTTTTTAACTTGTGACAGTTTTTAAGAATAAAAATACTTTTTTATTTTCTTTTAGCGGCTTTTCTAATGGTTTTGTAGGTTAAGTTGTTGTAAATAAAGATGTTGGTTGGTTAGTGTTAAATCCTATTTTAGCGTTAGGAAATTTGATGTCAAAATATGTATATTTGGCACAATGGTTAACAAAGTAAAAATCATAGAGTGTCCTAGAGATGCAATGCAAGGTATTAAGAGTCATTTTATACCTACAGAAGCTAAAGCTAAGTATATTAATGCATTACTAAAAGTAGGTTTCGATACTATAGATTTTGGGAGCTTTGTTTCACCAAAGGCAATTCCTCAAATGAAAGATACTGCCGATGTTTTATCTAAATTAGATTTATCATCAACAACCAGTAAGCTTTTAGCAATTGTTGCTAATGTAAGAGGAGCCAATGATGCATCGCAATTTGAAGAAATAGATTATTTAGGATATCCGTTTTCTATTTCAGAAAATTTTCAAATGCGTAATACACATAAAACAATAGAACAGTCTATTGATACGTTAAAAGAAGTATTATCTATAGCCAATAGAACTAACAAAGAAGTTGTAGCGTATTTATCAATGGGATTTGGAAATCCGTACGGAGATCCATGGAATGTAGAAATTGTTGCTGATTGGACAGAAAGATTATCCAAAATGGGAGTGAAAATACTTTCATTGTCAGATACTATTGGAAGTTCTAAGCCAGAGGATATAACATACCTATATTCTAATTTAATTCCAGCGTATCCAGAAATTGAGTTTGGTGCGCATTTGCATACAACACCAAATGCTTGGTTCGAAAAAGTAGATAGTGCTTATAAAGCTGGTTGTAAACGCTTTGATGGAGCGATAAAAGGATATGGAGGTTGCCCAATGGCAAAAGACGAATTAACAGGAAATATGCCAACTGAAAAATTAATTTCGTATTTTACAGCCGAAAAAGCAGATGTTAATATTAAACCAATGAGCTTTGAAAGTGCTTATAATAAGGCTTTAGAAGTGTTTTAGAATGAAATTTAAGTTAGTTTACATAGCGTTACTTTTTTCCATTTCGGTTTCTTTCGCATCGCGAAAAGAAAAAGTTTTTGGTACTTGGAAAGTAAGAAACGGTGTGTTAATAAAAAATTCTTCACCTAAATCTGAATTGGCCGCCGATTATTGGAAGGAATTCTATTACATTTTTCCTAAGAATATTTGTAGAAAATATATTAGAGAAATTGTATTAATGACAGATGGAGTTGATGAAAAAACAGGAGCCTTAGTAGCTTTAAACAGTAGAAATACTCAGTGGAGATTAGTTATTGATATTAATGATGTAGATTTTAAAACAAAAAATAAAAAAAGATTATACGAATCTATTTATACTTATGTTCACGAATTTGGCCATTTATTAACATTAAATAGTTCTCAAGTAAAACCTACACTTAAAAAAGAGCAGGCAGAAGGAGAACCTTATATTAATGAAGAAGGGCAAGCGTATAAAAACAGTTATATCAATAAATTTGTAGGTAAGTTTTGGAAAGGAAAATTACTTAAAGAGTGGGATGTTATTCAAGATAAATATTGTTACATAGAACAAGAAAGTTGTATAGATAAGTTATACGATTTATATATGGATAACTTCACCGAATTCTTAACAGATTATGCTGCAGAAAGTCCAGAAGAAGATATTGTTGAAAGCTGGACAGCTTTTGTTTTAAGAGGAAAAGTAAAAAAGCCTAAAACAATAGCACAGCATAAAATTAATTTCTTCTATCAATATCCTGAGTTAGTTGCTTTTCGAAAGCATATTAAACTAAAAACAAGAAAATACCTGCATTAAACTACTCTTAAGCATTGTATTTTAGCTTCAATCGAATTTAAATTCTTATATTAATGTGAATTTTGTTGATGAGTGAAGTATGAAGCAAAAGATTCTATTATTATTTACTGTATTATTTTCTAGCACATTTTTTTGTCAGTCAAATCAAGAAACAAAACTGATAGGAAAATGGAAGGTTTTTAATGGGGAAATTGAAAATAAAAAAAGTAAGTATACAGCTAGAGCAAAAGAAGAATGGAAGCGTTTTTATACGATATTTCCCAAAAAACTTACCAATAAATACATTAAAAAAATTGTACTAATTTCTGACGGATTGGATGAAAAAACAGGAGCGTTAGGAGCGCTTACGGTAGAAAATAACAAATGGGAATTAGTATTAGATACTATTGATGTAAATTTTAAGACTAAAGACACTTATCGTTTACATCAGTCTGTATATACATTAGTGCATGAGTTTGGTCATTTACTAACGCTTAATAAAGAACAAGTAGTTCCTTCGTATAAAGAATTTCAAGAAGAAGGTGGGCCTTATTTAACAGAAGAAGGAGAAGCAAAAAAAAATAGTTATATAAATCTTTTTGTAAAGAAGTTTTGGACTCAAAAACTACTAAAAAGGTGGGATGAAATTAAAGAAACTCATAAATATGACTCTAAAAAAATGGTAGATGAGTTGTTTGTGTTCTACCAAAATAATAAAGATGTTTTTTTAACCGATTATGCTGCTGAGAGTCCTGAAGAAGATATTGCAGAAAGTTGGACAGCCTTTGTGTTAAAAGATAGAGTAGAAAACCCGTTAACTATTGCCGAAGAAAAAATAAACTTCTTTTATCAATTTTCTGTTTTAATAAATTATCGAAAAATAATTAGAAAAAACACACGTAAATATCTTCAGCAGAATTTGTAATTTTGGTTGCATTAAAAGCTTTGCTAAATGAAATTTTTAAAATTTACAATTTACTCACTACTATTTGCAGTAGTATTTGCATGTTCTTCAACAAAGAATAAACAATCAACTAATAGCCAATATACATTTACTAAAAAAGAAGGAAATCAATATTTTACCTTATTGCAGTTAAATGACGTCTATGAAATAGCTCCTATACAAGGAGGAAAATATGGAGGTATGGCAAGAGTAGAAACTGTGCATAAAAACTTGCTTAAAGAAAATCCGAATACAATGTTAGTGTTGGCAGGAGATTTTTTAAATCCATCTTTAATAGGAACAATGAAGGTAGATGGATCTAGAGTGCGAGGAAAACAAATGGTAGAAGTTATGAATGCAATGAATTTTGATTTAGTTGCTTTCGGAAATCACGAATTTGATTTGAGTTACATTAATTTACAAGAAAGATTAAACGAAAGTAATTTCGATTGGCTTTCGGCAAATGTATTACATAATAAAGATGGTAAGCACCATTATTTTTATAAAGTAAAAGGAGGGAAGAAGCAAAATACGTTCGATTCCTATATTAAAGAATTTAAAAATTCAGATGGTACAATTACTAAAATAGGCTTTATAAGTGTTTGTATTCCTTCAAACCCTAAAAGTTATGTGTATTATGGAGATATGTTTGAAGAAATAAAAAGATCATATAACGAAATAAAAGGGAAAGTAGATTTCGTAGTAGGTTTAACTCATTTAACGATAGCTCAAGATAAAAAAGTGGCAGAAATGTTACCAAATGTTCCATTAATAATGGGAGGACATGAGCATACTAATAGTTATGATAAAGTAGGTGATGTTTTAATTACAAAAGCTGATGCTAATGCTAAAACAGTATATGTTCATAGATTAGAATACAACCCTATTACAAAAAAAGTAAATATAAAATCTGAATTAAAAGAGATTAATGAATCTATTAAAGATGATGAAAAAGTAGCGGAAGTAGTAAATAAATGGCAAAAGATTCTATCAGCTAAGATAAAAGAAGTTGTAACTAAACCAAATGAAGTTATTTATGTTGCAAAAGAACCATTAGATGCTAGAGATACTCCGATAAGAAGTATTCAAACAAATATGGGAGAAGTGGTTACTAAAGCTATGGGATATGCGTTTAATAATGAAGTAGATTGTTCTTTAGTAAATGGAGGCTCTATTAGAATAGATGATAAATTATCTGGTGATATTACAGCTGTAGATATTTTTAGAGTTTTACCTTATGGTGGGCCTATACTCAAAGTAGAAATTAAAGGTAGTTTATTAAAAAAAGTATTAGATTATGGTTTAAAAGCTGCGGGTACTGGTGCTTATTTACAAAGAGATAAAGTAACAAGAGAAGGAGATGAGTGGTTGATAAACAACGCTAAGATTAACAATAACAAAATATACAAAGTTGCTTTTTCAGATTATCTTTTAAAAGGGTTTGATATTCCATTTTTATCAGATAAAAATCCAGAAGTAATCAATATTTATACACCAACTAAAAGAGAAGTTGCTTCAGACATACGTAAGGCAGTAATTGAGTATTTAAAGACATTATAAGTCGATTAAGTTATTTTTACTTAAAATAAATCTAAATAAAACTTGCTTATTTAGAATAGTTCTATAAATTTGCAGAAAATTTATCAAAACTAAATCTAAATAAAAAGATAATGAAAAGAGTAATTCTTTCAATGTTAGCTGTTTCAGCATTAGTAGTAACTTCATGTTCAAGTGATAGTGATGAAACTCCACAAGTTGTTGCACCAACTACCTATACTTTCGTAGGTAAAGACGGAAAATCTAATGTAAGTTTTACAGGTCAAGAAGCACGTTGGGTAATGGCTTCAGAATTAAAATCAGCTTTAGGAGGAGATACAAAAACTTTAGCACAATTAAACGAGATGTTTAAAGATGGTAAAGGTTTTGTAGGTACAATTCCTTCAAACGGAACATCTGTAAACGATAGTGGAAAAAAATTAAGAGAAACAGTAGCTTCAGCAACTAACTCTAATACAACTACAGTAGAAGAAGAAGCTTTAAGAACTAAGTTAGATGGTTATTTAGCTGCACATGCTGCAATCGATTTTAATGCGGATGCTTCTAACGGTACAGCAGGTAAATTAGAAACTGTTGGAGGAGGTAGAACAGTTTATGTTGACGCTAAAGGTTATGAAATGAACCAAGCAGTAGCTAAAACATTAATAGGTTCTGTTTTTGTAGACCAAATTGTAAATAAGTATGTATCAGAAGGACTTATTAATGAATCTATTGCAGGTAATAATACAGGAACTCCTCACAAAGATAATGCAGATAATAACTACACATCTTTACAACATTATTGGGATGAGGCTTATGGGTACACATTTGGTTTAGAGACTACTCCAGCTACACCAGTTAATGACTCTTCTAACAGAAAAGGATTCTTAAATTCTTATTTAACAAGCGTAGATGGTGATCCTAAATTTAATGTATTTGATGAAATATACGATGCATTTAAATTAGGAAGAGCAGCTATCGATGCTAAGCAATATGATGTGGTTCATGCGCAAGCTAAAATTATTAGAGAAAACGTATCTTTAGTAATTGGTGTTATGGCTGCGCATTATTTACAAAAAGGTAAGGGAGTTAAAAATCCAGATAGTTTACATGCTTTATCTGAGGCGGTTGGATTTGTTCAATCTCTACGTTTTGCACATGTTAACGGAGTTCAAATTCCTCAAAACAGTGTAGATCAATCTTTAGCTCCGTTAGCTAATTTATGGACAGTTACTGATGCACAGTTAGATCAAGTTGCTGGAATTATAGCACAACAATTTGGTTTTAATGTTGAAGATGTAATTGATTTAAAAAATTAATTTACAACTTATATAAAATTAAGATAGCTATGTATTTTTACATGGCTATTTTTTTATATTTTTGTGGCTTTATTTAGATTAATAAAAAATTAATATTCATAAAAATGAAAAGAATACTATATATATGCTTACTATTGTTAGTTATAGCTTGTGGTTCAAGTAACGATGATCCTGGAACATCGAACCCAGATAATTTTAACAGAAAAGAAATGCTAACATTTTGGGCAGATCAAGTAATTATTCCAGGTTATTCAGATTTTACTCAAAAAACAAACTCTTTAAAAGATGCAGTATTAAGTTTTACAGCTACTCCAAGTACAGCTAATTTAACTACTGCTAGAAATGCTTGGAAAGAGGCATATATTACTTGGCAAAAAGTATCGTTATTTCAAATAGGAAAAGCACAAGAATTAAATATGGTAGGAAATATGAATACAATTCCTACAAATGCTACTTTAATAGATTCTTATGCTAAATCTGGTAGTTATAATTTAGAATCGCCAAATCTTATTGGTGTTCAAGGTTTTCCTGCTTTAGATTATTTATTAAACGGTATAGGAACCGACCAAGAAACAATTACATTTTATACTACTGCAACCGATGCAGCTAAGTTTAAAAAGTATTTAGAAGATATAACTAACAGATTATACAATTTAACGAAGCAAGTTTCTGATGATTGGAAAGGAAGTTACAGACAATCTTTTATAGATAATGATGGGTATACAATTTCTAGTAGTGTAGATAAAATGGTGAATTTTTATGTGATACCGTTTTACGAGAAACAATTAAGAGATGCTAAAATTGCGAATCCTTCAGGTGCAAAAACAGGTATTACAGATGTTAAATTAGTAGAAGCATATTACACTAAAAATATATCAAAAGAGTTATTTACAACTGCTATGTTAGCCACAAAAAACTTTTTTAAAGGTGTTGGATATAATGGAAATACAGGTAAAAGCTTACAACAATATTTAGAGTTTTTAAACAGAAAAGATTTATCAGATTTAATAAATACTAAGTTTAATGATATTGATCAAAAAGCGAGTTTATTAAAAGATAATTTTGAAGATCAAATTCAAAACGAGAGAGCAGTGTTTTTAAATACTTACGATGCAATGCAAGCGTTATTAAAAAGCTTTAAACCCGATATGTTTAGTGCATTAAGTATCAAGAATACTTCGACAGATTCTGATAATGATTAAAACATTAGAAAAATATTTTCAAAAAAATACGGAAGCTGCTCCACTTGCAGTATTTCGTATTTTTTTTGGTTTTATGATGTTTGGTAGTTTAATCCGATTTTGGTCTAAAGGTTGGATTAAAGAACTTTACATAGAACCTAAATTTTTCTTCTCTTTTTATGGTTTTGAATGGGTAAAACCATTAGGCAATTATACATATATAATATTTATTGTTTGTGGAATTGCATCACTAATGATAGCTATAGGTTACAAGTATAGATTGGCAATTATAGCTTTCTTTTTAAGCTTTACCTATATTGAATTAATGGATAAAACTACTTATTTAAATCACTATTACTTTATTAGTTTAGTAAGTTTTATCTTAATTTTTTTACCTGCAAACGCTTATTTTTCTGTGGATGCGAAGCAAGATAAAAGTCTAGCCTTTCAGAAAATTCCGAATTGGAGTATAGATAGCATCAAGTTAATGTTAGCTATTGTTTATTTTTATGCAGGTTTAGCAAAGTTAAATTCCGATTGGTTATTTAGAGCCTCACCCTTAAATATATGGCTACCTGTACAATATGACTTACCTTTGGTA
Organism: Tenacibaculum holothuriorum; assembly: GCF_002120225.1. Lineage (GTDB taxonomy): Bacteria > Bacteroidota > Bacteroidia > Flavobacteriales > Flavobacteriaceae > Polaribacter > Polaribacter holothuriorum. The sequence continues at coordinate 51,814 of NZ_LAPZ01000001.1, forward strand.
GGTTCTTTTATGACAAAAAAATGGTTTCATTTTGCTATGAGTTGGGCAGGTACATTATATGATTTAGCAATCCCATTTTTATTACTATACAAAAGAACAAGGTTATTAGCCTTTGCTATGGTAGTAGTTTTTCATGTATTTACTAGAATATTATTTCCAATAGGAATGTTTCCTTATATAATGATTGTAAGTACGTTAATATTTTTTGATAACAAGTTACACCATAAAATCCTTCAAACAATTGCTAATGTTTTTAAAATATCAAAATCGTATTTCGATAATAGTAAAACATTGTTTTATTCTACTAAACAAAAAATTACAGTTAACATATTAGCGGTATTTTTTATTATTCAATTACTATTTCCGTTTAGGTATTTATTATATCCAGGAGAATTATTTTGGACAGAAGAAGGCTATCGTTTTTCGTGGAGAGTTATGTTGATAGAAAAAGCAGGATTTACAGAATTTAAAGTAGTAGATGCCAAAACCAAACAACAGTTTTATATAGATAACGGAGATTTCTTAACAAAACTGCAAGAAAAACAAATGAGCTTTCAACCAGATTTTATATTAGAATATGCTCATTTTTTAGGAGATACATTTAAAGAATTAGGAATGAAAGAACCTCAAGTGTTTGTAGATAGTTATGTAACACTTAACGGAAGATTAAGTTCTCAATTTATAAATCCAACAATAGATTTATACCAACAAAAAGAAAGTTTTAAACATAAAAATTGGATTATTCCATTTAATCATGAAATTAAAATTAAAGGACTGTAGTATACTTTACATATTGTTTTTTTCAATGCAAAGTATAATTGCTCAATATACTATTTCAGGTAGAATAGTTGATAATACCGGTAAACCAATTAATAACGTAGAAGTTTATAATGCTTCTGGAGGTGAATTAGCAACAACTAATGACTTGGGTATTTATCAAACTAAGAAATTAAAATCGGGCAAATACAAATTAGTCTTTTTCTCATATAATTACGATATTAAAGAACAAATAATTATTGTAAATAACGAGAATTTAAAAGTAAACATTACACTTTCAAAATTAGGAGAAGAACTTTCTGAAGTTGTCATAAATCAACGAAGAAAGAAAGTATTTGCTTTAAAAAGATTGAAAGAAGTAGAAGGTACAGCAATATACGCAGGTAAGAAAACCGAAGTTGTTTTATTAGGAGAGAGTATTAGTAACAAAGCAGCTAATAATGCACGTCAAATTTATAGTCAAGTTGTTGGATTGAATATTTACGAAAATGACGATGCCGGTTTACAGTTAAATATTGGTGGTAGAGGATTAGATCCAAATAGAACATCAAATTTTAATACTCGCCAAAACGGGTATGATATTAGTGCTGATGTTTTAGGGTATCCAGAAAGTTATTATACACCACCAGCTGAAGCTTTAAAGGAAATTCAAATTGTAAGAGGAGCAGCTTCTTTACAATACGGAACTCAATTTGGTGGATTGTTAAACTTCAAGTTTAAAGAGCCTAATAAAAACAAAGATTTTGAATTAATTACTCGTCAATCTGTAGGTTCATTTGGTTTATTTAATACATTTAATAGTGTTGGAGGGACAGTAGACAATACAGGTTATTATGGATATGTGAATTATAAGAGAGGAGATGGATTTAGACCAAACTCTCAATTCAATTCAATTAACGTTTATGGTCATATTGATCATAAATTAAGTGATAAAACCACATTAACTGTTGAAGCCACTTACCTAAACTATTTAGCAAAACAAGCAGGAGGATTAACCGATGCAATGTTTAATGAAACCCCATTACAAAGTAATAGAACAAGAAATTGGTTTCGAGTAAATTGGAATTTATGGTCTGTTAAGTTAGACCATAAATTTACAGAAGATTCTAAATTAAGTGTAAATCTTTTTGGATTAGATGCTTCCAGAAAAGCCGTTGGATTTAGAGGAAATTATAAATCTAAAAATGTAAATCCAATTAGTTATGTAGATGAAATTCTTGCAGATGGAAATTATGCTACAAGAGACTTAATTGTAGGGAATTACAAAAATTGGGGAACAGAGATTCGTTTTTTATCTAAATATGCTTTTAAAGGAAATGAGAATACATATTTAATAGGAGCAAAGTATTACAAAGCCAATAATTCAGAAAGACAAGGTCCAGGAACAAAAGGAGTAGATGCTAACTTTAATTTTACGAATGAAGAAGAATATATTTCTTCAAACTTTAGGTTTCCAAATACAAATGTCGCTCTTTTTGGTGAGCATATTTTTAAATTTTCTGATAAATTTTCTATCACACCAGGTTTCCGTTTAGAATATATTAAAACAGAAAGTAACGGTGATTTTAAAACAATTTTATGGAATAATGGCGATTTACAAACTGGAGTTCCTTTACCAAACGGAATAAATACATTTAGAGACGATAGAATAAAAGAAAGAAGTTTTGCTTTATTCGGTATTGGAGCAAGTTATAAACCAACTAAGTCGTTAGAGATTTATGCTAATGTATCTCAAAATTATCGATCGGTAACTTTTAATGATATCCGTACGGTAAGTCCAACCTTTAAAGTAGATGAAAATATTGATGATGAAAAAGGAGGTACAGCTGACTTAGGAGTTAGAGGAAGATTTAAAAATATACTTACTTACGATGTTAGTGGTTTTGCGTTATTTTATAACAAACGCATTGGTGTTTTTTGGGTAAGTAGTGGACCTGATACTGGAGATAGGTTAAGAACAAATATTGGTGATGCTTTTATATATGGGCTAGAAAGTTTTGCAGACGTAAGTTTATCGAATTTATTTAAGTTTTCTTCCAAAGATATAGCGTTAAATTATTTTGTAAACCTTGCGTTAACAAAGTCAGAATACACAAAATCGTTAGAGAAATCTGTAGTAGGAAACCAAGTAGAATTTATTCCTAATGTAAATTTAAAAACAGGAGTAAAATTTGGGTATAAAAATTTTTTAAGCAGTGTACAATTCACGCATTTATCAGAGCAACAAACAGATGCGAGTCATGCTAACCAATCAGATTTAGTTGGTACTCCTAGTTTTGGAGCTGTAGGTACGATACCAGCATATTCAATTGTAGACGCTTCTTTTTCATATTCATATAAAAAATGGAAGTTAGAAACAGGAATTAATAACCTATTAAATGAAAGTTACTTTACACGAAGAGCTACAGGATATCCTGGACCAGGAATTATACCATCAGCTCCAAGAAGTTATTATGTAACGCTTCAATTCAAATTATAAACTAAATAGCACAATTAAGAATTATATATCATGAAAAAAATAATATCAATTTTAGTCCTAGCAGTTTTGTTTACAGCTTGTAAAAAGGAACAAAAAAAGGAAGAGAAAAAGCAGGAAGAAGTAAATGTATATACGCATCGTCATTATAAAGCAGATCAAGAACTGTTTGCTCAGTTCGAAAAAGAAACTGGAATAAAAGTAAACGTTGTAAATGCAAAAGCCGATGAGTTAATGCAAAAAATGACAGTAGAAGGAGAACAATCTCCAGCAGATGTTTTAATAACTGTGGATGCAGGTCGTTTGGTAAGAGCAAAGAACAAAGGATTATTACAAGGAGTTAAATCAGAGTTTTTAGACAAAACGATTCCATCTCACTTAAAAGATGTTGATAACAATTGGTTTGCTTTAACTAAAAGAGCACGTGTTATTGTGTACAATCCAGAAAAAGTAACCCCCGAAGAGTTAACAACGTATGAAGCATTAATAGATGATAAATGGAAGAAGAAAATTTTAATTCGTTCTTCAGGAAATATTTATAATCAATCGCTTTTAGCTTCTTTAATTGCTAATTTAGGAGAAGAAAAAGCTACTGAATGGGCTAAAGGAATGGTAGCAAATATGGCACGTTCACCAAAAGGAAATGATAGAGATCAGGTAAAGGCTGTAGTTGCAGGAGAAGGAGATGTTGCCGTTGTAAATACATATTATATTGGTAAATTATTAAACTCTAAAAATCCAGAAGAAGTTAAGGCTGGAGAAGGAGTAAAAATATTTTTCCCAAATCAAGAAGGCAGAGGAACACATATTAATGTGAGTGGAGCAGGAATTGCAAAGTATGCGCCTAATAAAGAAAATGCTATTAAGTTTGTAGAGTTTTTGGCAAGTAAAAAAGCGCAAGAAGTTTTTGCAAAGGCGAATTACGAATATCCAGTAAATGAAGAAGTAGCTCCATCAGAACTATTAAAATCTTGGGGAGGTTTTAAAGAAGATACGTTATCGTTAACTAAATTGGGAGAAAATAACAAAAAAGCAGTATTAGTTTTTGATAATGCTGAATGGAAGTAATTTTTTAATCATAAATACTTAGTGAAGAATTTATTTCTACATATAAAAAGAGATACAACAAAATGGTCAATAGCATTATTGACCATTGTTTTGTTTATCACAATTCCTGTTTTTACCATATTTATCAATCTGTTTTATGGACCAGGAGAAACATGGAGCCACTTGGTAAATAAGTTATTACCCAACTATGTTTCAAACTCTTTTATATTAATTGTAGGAACAAGCTTTTTAACCTTACTCTTCGGAATTTCTTCTGCGTGGATAGTATCACGTTATAAAATTCCTTTACGTAAAACTTTAGAATGGTTGTTAATTCTTCCGTTAGCAATTCCATCTTACATAACTGCCTATGCCTATGCAGGAATTTTTGATTACGGTGGAGTCGTAGAAAAACTATTCAATCTGAAAATAGATATGATGAATCATTTCGGATTGATATTCGTATTGAGTATTTCACTCTATCCATATGTATATGTCGCATCTCGAGCTTTTTTCCTAAATCAATCCAGTAATATTATTGAAGCCTCAAAATTATTGGGAGCAAGCGAAAAGAAAACTTTTTTTAAGTTAATATTACCATTAGCAAGACCTGCTTTTATTGGCGGTTTGATTTTAGTCTTAATGGAAGTTTTAAACGACTATGGAGCAGCTAAATACTACGGAATAAATACATTCACCACAGGAATATTTAGAGCTTGGTTTTCATTGGAAGAACCAGATACAGCAATATATTTATCAGCAATTTTAGTGTTAATCATATTCGTTTTAATTACACTAGAAAAGCAACAACGTAAGAGAATAGGATACTTTAATGCGACTAAAAACCATAAGCGAGTACAACGAGAATCTGTTACTTTATCAATCCGAATTATTTTTTTTGTAACCGTTTTTATTCCTGTGTTGTTAGGGTTTTTACTACCATTATTTCAATTATTATATTGGGCATACTTAACATTTACAGAAGTTTTTACTTCAGAATTTTTAAGTATTTCATTACAAAGTTTATTAATAGCATTAAGCTCAGCATTTGTAACAGTACTTTTTGCTTTATCATTATTGTTTTTTGCCAAATGGAACCGATTATCAATCATAAATATGCTAACAAAGTTCAGTGTTTTAGGATATGCAATTCCAGGAGCAGTAATTGCTGTAGGAGTTTTAATTCCGACTTTAGCAATTGATAAATGGGTGGTTACTATTTTTAGAGAGTATTTCAATTTTAAAATCGGATTTATACTGAACGGAACCATTCTGGCTTTGGTGTATGCATATACAGTCCGCTATTTAGCAGTGGCATATAACCCTATTGAAGCAAGTACTTTAAAATTAGGGAAGTCGTTGTCTGAAGCTTCAAAATTGTTAAGAAAAGGAAATATTGAAACGTTTTTCAAAATTGAATTTCCATTGTTGAAATCAGCCATTTTAAGCGCTTTTATTTTAGTATTTGTAGATGTGATGAAAGAACTTCCGTTAACATTAATACTAAAGCCCTATCATATAAACACATTGGCAGTAAAAGCCTACGAGTACGCGAGTGATGAACTAATTGCCGAAGCGGCATTACCTTCGTTATTCATTATTTTTACAGGAGTTATACCTGTATTGTTTTTAAACAGATTAATAGCTAAAGAAAACTAATAAGTGTGGAAATATTACAAGTAAAAAATCTATGTAAAACCTTTAATAAAGGAAAAGTAGAAGCGTTAATCAACGTATTTTTTTCTTTGGAGAAAGGAAACATTTTAGCTGTAGTAGGAGAGAGTGGAAGCGGAAAAACAACGTTAATTCGATTAATTGCAGGATTAGAAGTTGTGAATGAAGGGCAAATACTAATGAAAGAAAATATTATTTCTTCAAAGGAAACTTTTATCGAACCTCAGCATAGAAATGTAGGAATGGTATTTCAAGATTATGCGTTATTTCCTCATTTAACAGTTTTTGAAAATATTGCTTACGGAATTTCAAAAGATCAAAATAAAAAAGAAAGAGTTACTGAAGTTTTACAGTTGATTGGTTTATCAGGAATGGAAAAACGATATCCGCATGAACTTTCTGGTGGACAACAGCAAAGAATAGCTTTAGCTAGAGCATTAGCACCGAAACCAGAACTTTTAATTTTAGACGAGCCTTTTAGTAATTTAGATGTAATTTTAAGAAATCAATTACGAAAAGATATTCATACTATTTTAAAGCAAACCAACACTACTGCAATTTTTGTAACGCACGACATTAAAGATGCTCTAACAGTTTCAGATGAAATATTAGTATTACAAAAAGGAAATGTTTTACAATCTGGAAAAACTAAAAATGTTTACGAAAATCCAGAAGAGAGCTATGTAAAGTTACTTTTTGAAAGTATGTAATGATTTATCATTTAACAATAACTTAAAGAACCACTAAATTTATTTATGGTATATTTGCATGCAATTAATTAACAACACACTAAATTAATTGCACATGCAAGCTCATCAGTCAAAATTTGTAGGAGAAGGTTTAACATACGACGATGTATTGTTGGTTCCTGCATATTCCGAAGTACTTCCAAGAGAAGTTTCAATCCAAACAAAATTTACCAGAAATATTACGATTAATGTTCCTATTGTATCTGCTGCAATGGATACCGTTACAGAATCGGCTATGGCAATTGCTATTGCTCGTGAAGGAGGTATAGGAGTTCTACATAAAAACATGACCATTGAGCAACAAGCTCAAGAAGTTCGTAAAGTAAAACGTGCAGAAAGTGGAATGATAATCGACCCAATTACGCTATCTCTTGATGCAATCGTTTTAGATGCCAAACAAGCAATGCGTGAACATAAAATTGGAGGAATTCCAGTAGTTGATGCAGAAGGAAAACTAGTTGGTATTGTTACAAATCGAGATTTACGATTTGAAAAAGACAACGAACGCCCTATTGTTGAAGTAATGACAGCCGAAAATTTAGTTACAGTTGCTGAAGGAACTTCTTTAAAAGACGCCGAAGTTATTTTACAAGAAAACAAGATTGAAAAGTTGCCTGTTGTTAATGATGAAGATAAATTAATTGGGTTAATTACTTTTAGAGATATTACTAAATTAACACTTAAACCTACAGCCAATAAAGATTCTTATGGTCGTTTACGTGTTGCTGCTGCATTAGGAGTTACTCATGATGCTGTTGAGAGAGCAGAAGCTCTAGTAAATGCAGGAGTAGATGCTGTAATTATTGATACCGCTCACGGACATACCCAAGGAGTAGTTTCAGTATTAAAAGAAGTTAAAACCAAATTTCCTCAATTAGATGTTGTTGTTGGTAATATTGCTACTCCAGAAGCAGCTAAATATTTAGTTGAAGCTGGTGCAGATGCAGTCAAAGTTGGAATTGGACCTGGTTCTATTTGTACTACACGTGTCGTTGCAGGGGTTGGTTTTCCACAGTTTTCTGCGGTGTTAGAAGTGGCTGCCGCTATTAAAGGAAGCGGAGTTCCAGTAATTGCAGACGGAGGAATTCGTTATACAGGAGACATTCCTAAAGCGATTGCTGCTGGAGCAGACTGTGTAATGTTAGGCTCATTATTAGCTGGAACTAAAGAGTCTCCTGGAGAAACGATTATTTACGAAGGTCGTAAGTTTAAATCATATAGAGGAATGGGATCTGTCGAAGCAATGAAAAAAGGGTCTAAAGATCGTTATTTCCAAGATGTAGAAGATGATATTAAAAAATTAGTTCCAGAAGGAATTGTAGGAAGAGTACCTTATAAAGGAGAATTACAAGAAAGTATTCATCAGTTTGTAGGGGGATTACGTGCAGGTATGGGATATTGTGGTTCTAAAGATATTGAAACACTTAAGAACACAGGAAAGTTTGTACGTATTACAGCAAGCGGAATTAATGAAAGTCATCCGCATGATGTAGCTATTACTAAAGAAGCTCCAAATTATAGTAGACGATAATTATTACAGAATATATTGGAAGCCGTTAGATTATAAATCTAACGGCTTTTTTTATTCCATTAATAAACCTTCACTTTTTAAAATTGCTCTTGTAATAGGTTTTAATTCTTTCTTAGTCTCTGGATGAATACCTCTTTTGGTAAAAAACTCTCTGATACCACTTTTATTTTTTCCGTACCAATAATTTGGCTTTCCTTTAATAAAGAATGTAGTAGTATCACTAACAATGATTTTTTTAAAGCTTATAATGTCAATATTCTGATTTGTATTATCAATTGCATTAAGAGAATTGCAAGAAACTTTTTTATAATGATTCCCTTTCCAAGCAATACACTCTTTATTACTTAAGAAAAAGTTTTTAATGCTATAGGTGAGTAAAAAGAATATAGCTAGTGTGATGCTAATTTTGATGATTATTTTTTTGTAAACATCTTTTGTTTTTGAATTTAACTCAGCAGTATGATTCTTGTTTGAATAATGAGTTTTTTTTTTACCCCAAAAAGGAGTGGGAGAATTTATGAGTTTATAATCTTCATAGTTTATATAAGTTAAATATTGAGCCATTGCATCTTTTATAAAACTATCTGGAGCACTTACAGAAATATTTTCTTCCTTATCAATATATTTTCTCTGAAGCCTACTAATGGTTTGAATGCTTACATAATTAAATTTTTTATGTTTTTTTTCTAAAATTTCCTCAACAAAAAATACAGATTTTCCGTGTCTAGAAGTAATAGATTCTTGTTCTTCAATAGCGTTGAAGAAATCATTAATAAGCTTTTCAATCATAGTAGTAGGTTGGAGTTGTCAAATAATTGTCCAAAACTACTTCTATTGTACAGCTCTTAATTACGGTTATCCATAAAGTAGACAATTGTAATTGATAAAAAAATGGATAAAATTTGATAAACCTCAAACATTTAAATCCTACAATATTTGCAGTGTGAGTAATCGTAATTCAATCGATTCTTATAAAAACATAAGATTATAAATCAGTAAGTTTTTTAGAAGGGAAGCTATTAAATATAACTGATTTTAATCTTCTACTTCCCACTAAAGAGACGCGCGACTCTTTTAAAATTTTAGGCTTTTCCAAGCACTTTAAAAATCTGAGCACCAACGCTTGGAAAGGAAAACTAATGCTCGAAAATTTTAAAAGAAATGAAAAAAATATTCATAGCAATAGCAGTTTTATTTATAAGTAATGTGTTTACATCGTGTACCGATTTAGAAGATAAATTGGTGAATAATCAAACTGAACATGAGCTTCAAAATACTGGAGGAGGTAATGATCAAGATCCGCCTGAGGATCCTGATGCTGAACCTGATATAAAAGGATAAAATTTAATATTTTAGAGGAATGAAACAGATTAAGATTTTATTCCTTTTTTTTTCTTTTATTGTTGTAAATTTTCAAAAAAATAACACAAAAAGCCTTGTTCAAAAACGTAAAGAAGCTGTACAAGAAAAAGATTTATCTAGTGCTATTAGATATACTAAAGATGTAATTGTTTTAAAAAATAAATTAAGACATTCTCTTAGTAAAGAGTATTATAGATTAGGTTATTACTTTTTTTTAAATAATAAACAAGATAGTGCTTATGTTAATTATAAAAAATCTAAAGAAGCTTACGAGAAAGAAGGAGATAGTCTTAATGCAGGTAAAGTGTTAAAGGAGATAGCTGTAATTGAATCTAATTATCAATTATATTATAAAAGTGATTCAACAGCGATTAAAGCATTAAAATATTTAAAAAATAGAGATAAGATAATTACCTCTGTTTATAATTGCTTAGGAATAAATGCAAATCAACAAAAAGAATTTAAAGAAGCAATATATTGGTATGATTTAGCAATTAAATATACAAAGGATGAAATAAAAAAGAGTAGATATAATAGTAATAAAGCTAACAATTATATTTTTTTAAAAGATTATGAGAAAGCGATTTCAATTTATAAGAGCATTACAAGTACCTCTCTTTTTAATAGTTTACCTTTAAAATTAAAGTCAAAAGTTTTAGATAATTATGCTTATGCTAAACTTCGATTAGGTAAAGATGTTGATTTAGAAGAATTTTTAATAGCTCAGAAGATAAAAAATCATATTAAAGATTTCGATGGTTTAATAACTAATTACTCTTATTTATCAGACTTTTATATGATTAAAGACAAAAAAAAGTCTTTAAATTATGCATATAAAATGTATGAATTAGCTATTCAAGAGAGAAAATCTGAAAGTACTATCGAAGCACTAGATAGATTGATTATACTTGAAAGTGATCACAGGATAAAAAAACTTGCTCAAAAGAGGTTTAGATTAAAAGATAGTATTGTAGGTGCACGAAAAAAATCTCAAAATAAATTAGTAAAAGTTATCTACAATTATGATAAAGAGAAAAAGCAAAGAATAGTAGCAGAAAAAAAATCAATAGAAAATAAATTAGAAGTAGAAAAACAAAAATCTGAGAAACAAATCTGGCTTTTTGCAGTCATTATAACAATATTAAGTTCTATAGTATATTTTTTCTATAAGAGAGAGAAAAACAAAAAAGAAAAAGTAATTGAAGTATATAAAACAGAAACCCGTTTAGCGAAAAAAATTCATGATGAATTAGCAAATGATGTGTACTTAGTTATGAATAAAATTCAGCAAGGAGAAGACGAAGAAGTATTGTTGAATAAGCTAGAAAAAATCTATTCCCAAACACGAAATATTTCTCACGAAAATAGCCCAGTTTTAACAGGGATACAATTTGAATATTTTTTAAAACAATTATTCACAGAGTTTAACTCTGATATTTGTAAAGTATTAAATAAAGGACTATCATCAATAGAAATAAATAAACTTACTAAAGAAAAACAGATAGTAATTTATAGAGTGTTACAAGAGCTATTGGTGAATATGAAAAAGTATAGCAATGCAAGTTTGGTAATGATTACTTTTAAGCAAGAAAAAGACAAATTATATATAGAATACAAAGATAATGGAGTAGGTGTAGATAAGTTAAAAATTAAAAACGGATTACAAAATATGGAAACCCGTATAAAATCTGTTGGAGGAACAATTATTTTTGAATCAGAAAATCAAAAAGGTTTTCAAGCTAAGTTTCAATTAAAAAAGTAATTATGTTTAAAAAAGTACTGATAGCAGAGGATGCCGATTTCATGTCTAGCGGAATCAAATCAATTTTAGAAAAATTAAACATTCCAACAATTGAATACGCAAAATATTGTGATGAAGCTTTTTTAAAAATAAAGAAAGCATGGTTAGATAATAATCCTTTCGATTTACTAATAAGTGATCTTTCGTTTGTAGATAACCCTAATCCACAACGGTTATATACTGGAGAAGATTTAATATCAGAAGTAAAAAAACTTCAACCAGAACTTAAAACTATTATTTTTTCGGTAGAAGATAAACCGTATAGGATCAAACATCTTTGTAATGAATTATTGGTAGATGCTTATGTTTGGAAATCTGTTCACGGAGCAAGAGAATTAGAATCGGCTATTCAATATGTATTTAATAATACATTTTTTATTTCTCCAAGCTTATCTCAATATTTAAAACAAAAAGAAGCTTTTGAAATTACAGATTACGACGTATTGTTATTAGAATTATTAGCTAGTGGGTTTGAACAAAAAGAAATAAGTATAGCGCTGAAAAATAAAAAAGTAAAGCCTTGTAGTATCAGTTCTGTCGAAAAAAGATTAAAGCTTTTAAGAGAAAATTTCAATGCTAATAACCCAACTCAATTGATAGCTATCACAAAAGATTTTGGATTGATTTAAAAATAGAATTTAAATATTTAATAACACCTTACGGAAATCCGTAAGGTTTTACTTTTTCTAGATATTAATTTTATCATATTAAAAATAAATAGTTTTTATATGCCGAAATATTATGTAAATAAAAATGCCCAGATTAATGGAGATCATGAGGTTCATAAATTTGGATGTAGTTGGCTTCCGAATATAGAGAATAGAATTTATTTAGGAGATTTTATTAGTTGTTATAGTGCTGTTAGTAAGGCAAAAGAATATTATAATAAAGTAAATGGCTGTTACTATTGTAGTAATGTGTGTCATACAAGTTAACTAAAATTTATGGAATATAAAGTAGTACCATTTTATCCTGTTATTAATAGAGAAAAAGATAATACGAAAAAAGTAGCAAAACAGTTAGAGGATATTATTGAAAATTTCTCAAATCAAGGATGGAAATATATTCGTTTAGAAAGTGTAGAAACACATATTTCTCCAATCCCAGGTTGTTTTGGTTTTGGCAGTAAACCTGGATTTAAAGCATACAGGAGAATGATAGTTTTTAGTAAGGAATGATGAAGTATATTTTGTTAGGCTTAATTAAAATGTACTGGAGTTTAAAACCTAAAAACAAACTTCCTAAATGCATTTTTAGAAAATCATGTTCCCATTTTGTTTATGAGGTTACAAAAAGTAAAGGTTTTTTTGGGGGACTAAAAGCTTTGGTCTACAGGTTTAAAAATTGTAGATATGGATTTGAGTTACTAAAAAAACCTATAACTGATAATGTAATTATGATTCTTCCGAACGGAGATGAAATTTCAGAAGATAAGATTGCAAAATGGTTATTGAAATAAGAGTTTTATATAATGAAAGAATATATATATACTTACTAACAATTATAATTAGTTTATTTAGCTTTCAAATAAAAACAACACAAAAAGTATTTATTTGTAAAAGCACATCAAGTAAAAGATATCATTATAAAAAGACATGTAGAGGTTTAAATAGATGTAAAGCCGAAATAAAAGAAACTACTTTAAAAAAGGCCGAAAAATTTGGAAGAACACTTTGTAAACTGGAAAACAAGTAATAAAATGCAAATATCTTGGGCTCTGTTGAAAACTAATTCAACAGAGTTTTTTGTTTTTTCATGCTAAATGTTATTTTAGCAAGCACTTCAAATTCTCACAATTTTTATGGCTCAAGAAACAAAATATACCGAAGACAATATACGCTCGCTCGATTGGAAAGAACATATCCGAATGCGTCCAGGAATGTATATTGGTAAACTCGGTGATGGTTCGTCACCCGATGATGGAATTTACATTCTTGTAAAAGAAGTTCTCGATAACTCTATCGATGAGTTTGTAATGGGTACAGGTAAAACCATTGAAGTTTCTATTCAAGGAAATAAAGTAATTGTACGAGATTACGGTAGAGGTATTCCATTAGGAAAAGTGGTTGATGTAGTTTCTAAAATGAATACAGGGGGTAAGTATGACTCTAGAGCCTTTAAAAAATCGGTTGGACTAAATGGAGTTGGTACCAAAGCTGTAAACGCATTATCTACCTATTTTAGAGTAGAATCTACGCGTGATGGTAAATCAGCTTCAGCAGAATTTGAAAAAGGAAATTTAACCAATCAAGATTTATTAGAAGAAACATCGAGAAGAAGAGGTACTAAAGTGACCTTTATTGCCGATGATACAATTTTTAAAAATTATAAGTATCGTCCAGAATATATCATCCGATTATTAAAAAACTATGTATACCTAAATCCAGGACTTACGATAGTTTTCAATGGAGAAAAGTACTATTCAGAAAACGGATTGAAAGATTTATTGGAAGACAACAACAATCAAGAAGATATGTTGTATCCAATAATTCATTTACGTGGAGACGATATTGAAATAGCGATTACGCACAGTAAAACACAATATTCAGAAGAGTATCATTCCTTTGTAAACGGTCAAAATACTACACAAGGAGGAACGCATCAAGCAGCATTTAGAGAAGCAGTGGTAAAAACGATTCGAGAATTCTACGGAAAGAACTTTGATGCTTCTGATGTGCGTAAATCAATCATAGCTGCCATTTCTATCAAAGTAATGGAACCAGTTTTCGAAAGTCAGACAAAAACCAAATTAGGTTCTACCGAAATGGGAGGAGATTTACCAACGGTACGTACTTATATAAACGATTTTGTAAAAACAAGATTAGATAACTTCTTACATAAGAATACTGAAACTGCTGATAAACTTCAGAAGAAAATCTTACAAGCAGAGAAAGAAAGAAAAGAACTTTCAGGAATTCGTAAAATAGCAAGAGAAAGAGCTAAGAAAGCAAGTTTGCATAATAAAAAATTACGCGACTGTCGTATTCACTTCGGAGATACTAAAAAAGATGGATATTTAGATACAACGTTATTTATTACGGAGGGAGATTCAGCAAGTGGATCAATTACCAAATCAAGAAATGTAAACACACAAGCGGTATTTAGTTTAAAAGGAAAACCGTTAAACTCTTACGGATTAACAAAAAAAATTGTTTATGAAAACGAAGAGTTTAATTTATTACAAGCAGCATTAAATATAGAAGACGGATTAGAAGATTTACGTTATAACAACATAGTAATTGCTACCGATGCCGATGTCGATGGAATGCATATTCGTTTACTATTAATCACGTTTTTCTTACAGTTTTTTCCAGAGGTGATTAAAGAAGGTCATTTATATATTTTAGAAACTCCACTATTTAGAGTACGAAATAAAAAAGAAACCATTTACTGTTATTCTGAAGAGGAGAAACAAGCTGCTATAGGTAAATTGAGAGGGAAGCCAGAGATTACGCGATTTAAAGGATTGGGGGAAATTTCACCTAATGAGTTTGTACACTTTATTGGAGACGATATTCGTTTAGATCCAGTAATGTTAGATAAAGAAATGTCTATAGAACAGATGTTACAATTCTATATGGGGAAAAATACACCAGATAGACAAAAATTCATTATTGAAAACTTAAAAGTAGAACAAGATTTAGTAGAAGAGAATTAATATGAAAAATATCTCAAGACACAAAGTATATTTAATTATAGCGGCGACCATGTTTTTTATAAATCTGTTTAAAGTAAATTTTGAAGATTTATCATGGACGCATAATAAAACTCAATATGTTAGTATGTTATTTTCTGCGATAGCTTTTGTATTAATAACCATACTAACTAAGAAAAAGTAAAAGAAATAAGAATGAAAAAGAGGTTTACACAATTTACATTGGTTTTATCAATAATAATGATCCTTGTAAATTTATTATCGATAGACTTTGATCATATAACAGATATTAAGAAAAATTTATCAGCGTATTTAGGAGTAATTTCAATGTCTCTTATAACATATTCGGTTTATTTATCTTTAAAATCAAAATAATTAAGAAGAAATCTTAATGGAAGAAAACAACAATTACGAACACGACGAAGAATTAACAAACGAAAATCATCAAGAAACAACCGAAACCATTACCAAGGTTACTGGAATGTACAAAGAATGGTTTTTAGATTATGCTTCGTATGTAATTTTAGAACGTGCGGTTCCGTCAATTGA
The DNA here is from genome assembly GCF_002120225.1 of Tenacibaculum holothuriorum. Classification (GTDB taxonomy): domain Bacteria; phylum Bacteroidota; class Bacteroidia; order Flavobacteriales; family Flavobacteriaceae; genus Polaribacter; species Polaribacter holothuriorum. Next base: position 67,435 of record NZ_LAPZ01000001.1, read on the forward strand.
AGACGGATTTAAACCAGTACAGCGTCGTATTATGCATTCTATGAAAGACTTAGATGATGGGCGTTACAATAAAGTAGCAAACATCGTAGGTCATACCATGCAGTATCATCCACACGGTGATGCATCTATTGCAGATGCTATGGTACAAATGGGACAAAAAGAATTGTTGATTGATATGCAAGGTAACTGGGGTAATATACTTACTGGAGACCGTGCCGCAGCTTCACGTTATATTGAAGCACGTTTATCTAAGTTTGCCTTAGATGTAGTTTTCAATGCCAAAACAACTGAATGGCAAGCTTCGTATGATGGTCGTAAAAAAGAACCTGTTAATCTTCCTGTAAAGTTTCCATTGTTGTTAGCACAAGGAGCTGAAGGAATTGCGGTTGGATTATCGACAAAAATACTACCTCATAACTTTAATGAATTAATTGATGCTTCTATAAAATATTTAAAAGGAAGAAGCTTTAGTATTGTACCAGACTTTTTAACAGGAGGAATCGCTGATTTCACCAATTATAATGACGGTAAAAGAGGAGGTAAGGTTCGTGTACGCGCTAAAATATCTCAATTAGATAAGAAAACCTTGGTAATTACTGAAATTCCATTTGGAACTACCACAACCTCTTTAATTGACAGTATTTTAAAGGCGAACGAAAAAGGGAAGATTAAGATTAAGAAAATAGAAGATAATACGGCTGCAAATGTAGAAATCTTAGTACATCTTCCACCAAATGTTTCGCCAGATAAAACGATAGATGCATTATATGCGTTTACCAATTGCGAGAATTCAATATCACCGCTTTCTTGTATTATTGAAGATAACAAACCTGTGTTTATTGGAGTTTCAGAAGTTTTAAAAAAATCGACCGATTTCACAGTTGAATTGTTAAAACAAGAATTAGAAATTCAGCTGAATGAATTGGAAGAACAATGGCATTTTTCTTCATTAGAGCGTATTTTTATTGAAAACAGAATTTACCGTGATATTGAAGAAGTAGAAACTTGGGAAGGCGTAATTGAAGCTATTGATATAGGTTTAAAACCGCATACAAAACATTTAAAACGAGAAGTTACCGAAGAAGATATTGTTCGTTTAACAGAAATTAGAATTAAAAAGATTTCTAAGTTCGATATTGACAAAGCGAAACAGTTTATAGAAAGTTTAGAAGAAAAAATAGCAGAAGTAAAGAACCACTTAGATAATTTAATTGAATTCGCTATTGACTATTTTAAAGACTTAAAATCGAAATACGGAAAAGGAAAAGAGCGTAAAACAGAAATTAGAATTTTTGACGATATCGTTGCTACCAAAGTAGTAATGCGTAATTCTAAACTATACGTAAATAGAGAAGAAGGATTTATTGGTACATCGTTAAAGAAAGACGAATTCGTAGCCGATTGTGCCGATATTGATGATATTATTGTATTTAGAGATAACGGTACGATGATGGTTACCAAAGTAGACTCTAAAACGTTTGTCGGAAAAGGAATTATTCACGTAGCTGTATTCAAGAAAAAAGACAAACGTACGGTTTACAATATGATTTATAAAGATGGAGCAAAAGGACCATCTTATATGAAACGTTTCAATGTTACTTCAGTAACCAGAGATAAAGAATACAATTTAGCGAATGATAATCCGAAGTCGAAAGTATTATACTTTACTGCAAACCCAAATGGAGAAGCAGAAGTAGTCACTATTTTATTACGTTCTGTAGGAAGTGTAAAGAAACTAAAATGGGATATCGACTTTGCCGATTTAGCCGTAAAAGGACGTGGAGTTAGAGGTAATTTGGTAAGTAAACATTCAATTAAAAAAGTTGAGTTTAAAGAAGCAGGAGCTTCTACGTTAAAGCCACGTAAAATTTGGTTCGACGATGCTGTTCAACGTTTAAATGTTGATGGTAGAGGAGATTTATTAGGAGAGTTTAAAGCTGAAGATAAAATTTTAATAGCTACACAATCAGGTAAAATTAAAGCAGTAACGCCAGATTTAGCGACGCACTTCGAAAATGACATGATTGTGTTAGAAAAATGGAAGTCTAAAAAACCAATTTCAGCAATTTATTTTGATGGTAATAAAGAACGCTATTATGTAAAACGTTTCTTAATTGAAAGTACAGATAAAGAAGAAGTGTTTATTTCTGATCATGAAAAATCAAAACTAGAAATTATTGCGACTGATTATCGACCGATGGCTGAGGTTATTTTCTCAAAACGTAGTTTAGATAAGATTGAAGTAAATTTCGAAGACTTTATAGCTATCAAAGGAATTAAAGCTTTAGGAAATCAATTAACTACCGATAAAATACGTACTGTTAATTTATTAGAATCGCTTCCATACGCTGAACCAGAAGAAGAAAAGGTGGAAGATATAGAAGTAAATGAAGAGGAAGTAGTAGAAGAAACTTTAGGGTTAGATATTGAAGTAAAGGAAAAATCTTTTGAAGAAACAAAAGAAGATAAAGTGAAGAAAGCGCTTCAAAATATTATCAAAAAGAAAAAAGAGTTAAAAGAAGATGACGATTCTCAACAAAGCTTGTTTGAATAATTTGTATCTTTAAACTATGCAAATAACAAACATATTTAATGTTAATACAGCTTCAGGAATACTGCTATATTGTTTAGCAGTATTTTTTATTGCATGGTTATTTTCTAGAGTTCTACGCTATTTAATAATTCTATTCATTAAGTCTAAAAAATCAGATAGATTTGGTAGAACAAGCATTCAGTTTTTTAGAAATTCTATCAAGTTTTTCATAGGTATATTTGCTCTTGTTTATATAGTAATGACGGTGCCGCTTTTTAGAAGTAAAGCTACATTAATTTTCTCTGGAGCTGGTATTATTGCAGCAATTATAGGTTTTGCTGCACAAGCAGCTTTATCGAATTTAATAGCAGGAGCATTTATTGTTTTGTTTAGACCTTTTAGGGTAGGAGATTATATAAAATTAGATGATACTCGAATGGGAATTGTTGAAGACATTACGCTTCGTCATACTGTAATAAACAACTTTGAAAACAAACGATTAATCATTCCGAATTCGGTAATTAGTACCGATTCTGTTTTAAATCATACGATTGAAGATTCTTATATTTTAAGTTTCAATAATTTTAAAATTGGAATTAAAGCTGATATAGATTTAGCGAGAAAAATTATTCAAGAAGAAGCAATAAAATTACCAAATGTGATTGACAATAGAACTTCTGAGCAAGTGTTGGCAGATAAAGATCAGGTAGATGTGAGAGTAATAGATGTACACTCTGACCATATACATATGAGAGCCTACGTTTGGCTGAATGAACCTTTTTTAGAGTTTAAGACTAAATGTTCTTTAAAAGAAGCTGTTCATAAACGATTTATTAAAGAAGGAGTCGATTTACCGATACCTATTTATAAGGTTAACAAAAGTTAAAAAGCAAGTAGTAATTAAATAGCTACTTGCTTTTTTATTAAAACTAAAATCAGACTGATTTTTTATATCACTAATTCTTGATGACGGATAATATCTTCAAAAGTTTCTCGCTTACGAATTAAATAATCTTTTCCTTCATGCATCATAACTTCAGCAGGTCTATATCTCGAATTATAATTAGAAGCCATAGAAAAACAATAAGCTCCAGCATTATGAAAACATAAAATATCACCTTCAGAAATTTCATTAATTCTACGATTCGAACCAAATGTATCAGTTTCGCATATATAACCTACAATGCTATAATAACGTTCTCTTCCTTTTGGATTTGATAAGTTTTTTATTTGGTGATACGAATTGTAAAACATTGGTCTAATCAAATGATTTAAACCAGAATCGATTCCTGCAAAAACAGTTGAGGTTGTTTGTTTAATAACATTTACCTTGGCTAAAAATCGCCCAGATTGACTTACTAAAAACTTACCAGGCTCAAACATTAAGGTAAGGTCTTTACCATATTCTTTACAGAATTCATTAAAACGTTTAGATAATTTTTTACCTAATTCTTCAATATTTGTACTAATATCATCTGTTTTATACGGAACTTTAAATCCGCTTCCAAAATCAATAAAATCAATATTCTTAAACTGTTTAGCAGTGTCAAAAAGAATTTCGGTAGCACGTAAAAAAGTATCAATGTCTAAAATATCAGAACCAGTATGCATGTGAATTCCGTTAATATGCATATTCGTATTTTCTACTACCCTTTTTATATGCGGAACTTGATGAATTGAAATTCCGAATTTAGAATCGATATGCCCTACAGAAATTTTAGAATTTCCACCAGCCATAACATGTGGGTTTATACGAATACAAACAGGAATATTGGGGTGCTTTTGCCCAAACAATTCTAATATAGATAAATTATCGATGTTAATTTGCACCCCAAGTTTGGCAACGTCTTCTATTTCTTGTAATGATACTCCGTTTGGAGTGTAAATAATATCTTTTGGTTCGAAACCAGCTAACAATCCTAATTTAACCTCTTGAATAGAAACCGTATCTAACCCACTATTTAGTTTATTAAAAACTTTTAAAATATTTAAGTTAGATAACGCTTTAGCAGCATAATTAATTTTTACGTTTTTTACCTTAGAAAAAGCTTTTGTTATTTTTTTGTATTGACTACTAATAACATCGGTATCGTAAACATATAGAGGACTTCCATATGTCTCGGCTAATTGTAATAAACTATTTCTATCCATTATAAAATTGTTTTAAAAGTGTTCAAAAATATAGGAGTGCAATAGACTCAACAATTAAATTAAAGAAATAAACATATCTGTTTTTTTTGTGATAAAATATAAAAGGGGATTTTTCCTTGTGATTTTATAAATAAAAGAATGCATATTTGGTGTGTAATAAAGATTAAGGGGACTTTATTAAACACTTGATATTTTCTTTTAGGGGTAGATAATATCATAGAAACTCCAGCGAAAGCTGGAGTTTTTGTTTTTATAAAAATATAATTAGCTAATTACCTTTTAGTATTTAAGTTGTTTTCCCCGAAAAAGCAATAATTGTTTTTTGCATCTTTGAAATGAATAAAGATTAAGGGGCTTTATTCGTGATGATATTTTCTTTTAGGGGTAGATGATATCGTAGAAAATCCAGCTTTTGCTGGATTTTTTTATTATCCTGTTTTTTTCTAAAAATAAAAGGGATTTTACCTTATGATTTCATAAATAAAAGAATGCATATTTGGTGTGTAATAAAGATTAAGGGGACTTTATTAAACACTTTGATATTTTCTTTTAGGGGTAGATAATATCGTAGAAAATCCAGCTTTTGCTGGATTTTTTTATTGCCTTGTTTTTTCTAAAAATAAAAGGGGGTTTTTCCTTGTGATTTTATAAATAAAAGAACGCATATTTGGTATGTAATAAAGATTAAGGGGACTTTATTAAACACTTGATATTTTCTTTTAGGGGTAGATAATATCATAAAAACTCCAGCGAAAGCTGGAGTTTTTGTTTGCATAAAATTCAACAATTATTTTTAAGGTAAAAAACGAATTTTACAGGTGATTTTCCTATGCTTTTAAAAGAGCTAATTAAGCATATTTGTCATCGAAATAAAGGAATAAGGGGTCTTTATTTCTAATTGATGATATTTTCTTTTAAGGGGTAGATAATATCATGATAATAAAAAGCACCAGTGTTAACTGGTGCTTTAATTTTTTATAATAGTTACGTAATTTCTATTGGAATTTTACTGCTACTTTTTGAGCTATACCTACAATTACTTCCGTAGCTTTTATAATACTTTCTACAGGTACATATTCGTAACGACCGTGAAAGTTATGTCCACCAGCAAAAATATTAGGACAAGGTAATCCTTTATAAGATAATTGAGAGCCATCAGTACCTCCTCTAATAGGTTTTATTAATGGTGTAATTCCCATATCTTTCATTACTTCTTCAGCAATGTCTACTATATGCATTACAGGAACTACCTTTTCTTTCATATTAAAGTACTGATCTTTAATTTCAACAGAAATTAATTTCTTTCCTTGTTTTGCATTTAAAACTTCAGCTAGGTCTAACATCGCTTTTTTACGATTGTTAAACTGATCCATATCATGATCGCGAATAATATAATGTAGCTTTGTTTGCTCTACTTTTCCTTCCATATGGTGTAAGTGAAAGAAACCTTCGTAACCAGTTGTTCTTTCTGGTACTTCATCTTCTGGTAAAGCATTGATAAATTCACTAGCAATAAGCATTGAGTTTATCAATTTTCCTTTTGCATAACCAGGGTGAACAATTTTTCCTTCAATAGTTACCGTTGCTCCAGCTGCATTAAAGTTTTCATACTCTAATTCACCTATTTGACTTCCGTCCATGGTATAAGCCCATTCAGCACCAAACTTTTCTACATCAAATAAATGAGCACCTTTACCAACTTCTTCATCTGGAGTAAAACAAATTCTAATTTTTCCGTGTTTAATTTCTGGATTTTGAATTAAGAATTCCATTGCTGAAACGATTTCAGTAACACCCGCTTTATCATCAGCACCTAAAAGTGTTGTTCCATCAGTAGTAATAATAGTTTGTCCTTTGTATTGTAATAAATCTTCAAAATAATCTGGAGACAATACAATGTTTTCTTCTTTATTTAAAAGAATGTCTTTACCATCGTAATTCTCATGAATTTGAGGTTTAACATCTTTACCAGTAAAATCAGGACTCGTATCAATATGTGCAACGAAACCGATAGTAGGTACTTCATAATCTAAATTACTAGGTAAAGTTGCCATTAAGTAACAGTTCTCATCAAGCTCAACATCTTCCATACCAATTTCTTTTAACTCTTTTTCTAAAATTCGAGCTAAATTCCATTGTTTTTCAGTACTTGGAAATGCTGGATTGTTTGGATCACTTTCTGTATCTACAGTAACGTATTTTACAAAACGATCTATTATATGTTGTTTGTTCATTGTTATAATTTTAAAGGTTCAAAAATAATTATTTTACCTGTATTTTTTCAATCAAATTAATTGCATTACAAAGTCTATCATTTACTAATGAATCTCCGTAAATTTCAGTTTTTATGTGCATAAAGTTATCAGAATTTACTTTAGTGAATACATTTAAAATATGATAGGTGAATTTGCCTTTTTTTCCTTTAGCTAAACTGTAATATGTAGGTTTATCAAATAACTGAATGTTCTTGGTTTTTAGTTCTTCAAGTTCCATTCTTTTGTTATCATTTGTTATTTTTTCTTTAAAAGTCTTATCTAAATTTATTGGAGAATGAATAATCGATGCATCTAACAATGTAGTTTTTGTTAGATTTAATGTAGTATCAGCCGCATAAATAGAACTTAAAGAGTTGTCGTAATATAAATTTACTTTCCATGTTTTAGGAAGTGACATTGTAAACAAACTACGAATGTCGTTTACTTCTTTTAGGCTTTGAAAAGAGTTTGAAGAATCACATGGGAAATCTTTTTTTAACTCGGATGAAGAAGTACAAGAATAACAGATTATTGTAAGAAAGAGAATATAAAAGTACCTCATAAAATCACTAGTGTTTTTGTTTAAAATAAGCAATGAGCAAATCTACTACATAACTATAAGAATCTATTCCTTTAGTTTGATTATTTGCTTTTAAATAACTGTTATATCCTTTTTTTAAATACGGCTCAATTGGGTTTTCAAATTGCTTCCAAAAAAGATGCGTATTGTACAAATCTTTTCTAATACCCTTGTGTGCTTTTTTTACAAGCTGCTTATATAAGTTTTTATCCCTTTTATAAATTTCTGAAATACAATAGCGATATGCCATTCGATAACCAGAATATTTAAAATATACATCAGTGTTGTTAATACACGCTAAAAAACCGACAAAATTAGCATCGTTTTCTGCAGACCAACCTATTTGATGTGCCATTTCATGGCAAGTAGTGGCTGGATAACCAGTTTTAGGAATCATATCATTAACCTGAGCTTCACTAGTAATGGGATTCAAATAACCAGAAGTTCCGTTGTAAGACTGAAATAAACTTACCAATGAATTTTTGATTGATGATACTCTATAATTTAGCTGTGGAAGTTTACTCGATAATTGATGAAACCCATTGGGCGCTAATTGATATATTTCTTTTTGGGAATAAGGAAGAACTACTTCAATAGTATCATTTTTAGTAATTTGTTGTTGAATAGCATTTAAGCTATCAATAATGATTTCGGTAGTTTTTACAAGTTGTTCAGTAGTATAAGGAGCTTGCTGTAAACCTAAATTCTTAGCTAAAGGTTCACGGAAATAGTTGAGTCCCCAAAACAAATAAAAGCATCCATAAATAACAGAGAGTATTGCTGTTAATTTTAATAATTGCCCAATAAAATTCTTAAATTTATGTTTTATTAATATGTATATTCCTCTCAATAATAAAAAGAGTAAAACGAAACCTAAAACATCACCAAAAGAAAAAGGAATCCACCCCAATAAAAAGCGCAATACAATTGAAATTTTGGGATAAATTCCATTACTGTAATATTGTTCAATAAACTGAGGTTTTTGGCTTAAAAATTGCACTAAAATTACCTGAATAGGGAGTAATAAACTTAAAAAAAGATGTTTTTTAGAGTACTGCATAAAGCCAAAAATAAGAAAGTTATAAGGTTATCAACAAGTTAATAACAATATTGTTTACATTATTTGTGTAAAAAGAAAATTAAAGATGGCTTCTACAAAATCCATCATAAAAAATTACATTTGCCGTTATGGAGAGAACACAATCTGTTAGGGGAAAAAAAATTGATAAGGCGAGAATAATTAGCTTAGAAAAAGGAAAGTTACCACCACAGGCTTTAGACTTAGAAGAAGCAGTGTTGGGAGCAATGATGATTGATAAAAAAGGAATCGATGAAGTAATTGATATTTTACATCCTGAAGCTTTTTATGATAAAAGACATCAAGAAATTTATGCAGCTATTTATGCATTATTTCAAAACTCAGAACCGATTGATCTATTATCGGTATCTAACCAATTAAAGAAAAATGGAACTTTAGAAATAGCTGGAGGCGATTTTTATTTAATCAACTTAACGCAAAAAGTAGCTTCTTCTGCACATATTGAATTTCACTCACGAGTAATTCTTCAAAAGTTTATTCAACGAAAATTAATTACTATTTCATCAGAAATTATTGAAAATGCGTATGATGAAACAGTAGATGTTTTCGATTTGTTAGACGATGCTGAAGGAAAGTTATTCGAAGTAACACAAGGAAACTTAAAGAAAGGGGCCGAAAGAGCCGATTCTTTAGTACAGCAATCTATTAATAAAATCCAAGAAATTTCTACCAAAGAAGGTATGAGTGGATTGGAAACAGGATTTACCAAACTAGATGCATTAACATCGGGTTGGCAACCTTCTGATTTAATTATTATTGCGGCACGTCCTGGTATGGGTAAAACGGCTTTTGTAATTTCTATGGCGAAAAATATGGCGATAGATTTTGGTCATCCAGTTGCAGTTTTTTCTCTAGAGATGTCATCAGTGCAGTTAATTACGCGTATGATTTCTTCTGAAACAGGATTGACTTCAGAAAAATTACGTAAAGGAAACTTAGAACCTCACGAATGGGAACAGTTAAACGTAAAAGTTAAAAAATTATCTGACGCACCAATTTTTATTGATGATACACCAGCACTTTCTATTTTTGATTTACGTGCAAAAGCACGTCGTTTGGTATCACAACACGGAGTTAAAATATTAGTAATTGATTATTTACAGTTAATGACAGCTGGTGGAGCGGGAGGTAACCGTGAACAGGAAATCTCTACCATTTCTCGTAACTTAAAAGCTTTAGGAAAGGAATTAGATATACCCGTAATTGCACTTTCTCAGTTATCTCGTTCGGTAGAAACTCGTGGAGGAAGTAAAAGACCTTTACTATCCGATCTTCGTGAATCTGGTGCGATTGAGCAAGATGCAGATATTGTATCGTTTATCTTTAGGCCAGAATATTACGGAATGACGGAATGGGATGACGACGATCATTCTCCATGTGAAGGACAAGGTGAATTTATCGTAGCAAAACATCGTAATGGTGGATTAGACAATATTCGTTTAAAGTTTACAGGGCACTTAGCAAAGTTCTCAGATTTAGAAGAAAGTTTTAGTAGTGAGTTCCAATCGAGTATGAATACAGGATTTAATGAGGAAGCTTCTGGAAATAATTTTACATCACCGGAAGATGCTTTCGGACCTATAGATAATGGAGGAATGGATGATGTTCCGTTCTAAGAATTGATAAATAATTCATAAAAAATATAAAATACACAATTGCTTTCGGGTAATTGTGTATTTTAGTTTTCAGTTATGTGGGATTTTATTAGAAAAATATTCGGACAGAGAAAAAGAAATCAAAGTATTATTAACAAATATGGATTGAATACTGATTCTAGATTTAAGAAAAAACCAGAAGAAGATGGAGAAGGTATTAATTCAATTCAATTAGAAAAAGGAAAAAGAATAGATATAATTGTACCTGATTTCTTAATAAAAGCAAATAGAGTTTTAGTTACTGACTATAAGTTTAAGTTAGGAGAAACTATAAATGAAGGAGAAGTTTTATGTGAACTCGAAACCGAAGATTTATCATTTGAGTTTGAATCTTTTTGTACAGGGAAAATAGTTTATATAAATTCAAATAAGAGAGTTATAGCGAATGAAAAAATAATTACTCTTGAGGGAGTTTAATTCTTATTGTAATTTGAAAACAAGACTATATATATTAACATTATTATTTTTCTCAAACTCAATTTGGGCATCATTTATTTATGTTCCAATGAGTCATGACAATCAAAAAAATCATTTAAAAGCTTACGGAATAGTATACTATGCACTTCAAAATGGTTTAAAAGCAAAATGGTTATTAAATTACGATGGAGGTGCTTTTTTAATAGAAAACAACGAATCTGTTGTTAATGAATGTAAGATTCGAGGTGTATCGTATGATGTTATTTCTGATACAAAATCTAAAATTATTTTAGAAGAAATCTCTTCTCCTTCTAAAAATCAAGAAGCAATTACTTTAGAAAAAGCACCGAAAATAGCGGTGTATTCACCTAAAGATAAAATGCCTTGGGATGATGCAGTTACTATGGTCTTAACTTATGCTGAAATTCCGTTTGATGTTGTGTATGATGAAGAAGTTTTAAACGATAAATTATTATTGTATGAATGGTTGCATTTACACCACGAAGATTTTACAGGACAATATGGTCGTTTTTACGGAGCGTTTAGAACAGCACCTTGGTATATTCAGCAGAAAAAAGATGCTGAAGCTTTGGCTACAAAATTAGGATATGCTAAAGTTTCCGATGAAAAAGGAGCTGTAGCCAAAAAAATTCGAGATTATGTAATTGGTGGCGGATTCATGTTTGCCATGTGTTCAGCAACCGATAGTTTTGATATAGCCTTGGCAGCAGACGGAGTAGATATTTGTGAAACTATGTTCGATGGTGATCCATCTGAACCAAATTATCAATCTAAAATAGATTTCGATAAAACTTTTGCGTTTAAAGATTTTGAGTTGATTCGTAATCCAACTACGTATGAATTTTCTTCTATAGATATGACTAGAAAGAGAAGAATAAATAAAGAAACTGACTACTTTACATTAAGAGAGTTTTCTGCAAAGTGGGACCAAGTTCCAACAATGCTAACTCAAAATCATACCCAGTTAGTTAAAGCTTTTATGGGACAAACAACCTCTTTTGATAGAAACAATATAAAACCAACTATTATTGTTTTAGGAGAAAATAAAACCAACGGAGAAGGACGTTACATCCATGGAACCAAAGGAAAAGGAATGTTCACTTTTTATGGAGGTCATGATCCTGAAGATTATCAGCACAGAGTAGGAGATCCTAAAACTGAATTAGATTTACATCCTACTTCACCAGGATATAGACTAATATTGAATAACGTATTATTTCCAGCAGCAAAAAAGAAAAAACAAAAAACTTAAAAAAGTAATTGACAATTCTTCATAAAAAATTACTTTTGTCCGTATAAAACAAAAAATAATGTCAACAACACAACAGCTACAAGATTTTACACAACAAGTTCGTAGAGATATAGTTCGAATGGTACACGCCGTAAGTTCTGGTCACCCAGGAGGTTCATTAGGATGTGCTGAGTTTTTAACATGTTTATATCAAGAAATTATGGATTATTCTACTGATTTTGATATGGACGGGAAAAACGAAGATTTATTCTTCTTATCAAACGGACATATTTCTCCAGTTTATTATAGTGTGTTATCTCGTAGTGGTTTCTTCCCTGTTTCTGAATTGGCAACTTTCAGAAAATTAGATTCACGTTTACAAGGTCACCCAACAACACATGAACATTTACCAGGAGTAAGAATTGCATCGGGTTCTTTAGGACAAGGAATGAGTGTTGCTATTGGTGCAGCTGAAGCTAAAAAATTAAACGGAGATGATAAAACTGTATATTCTTTACATGGAGATGGAGAGTTACAAGAAGGTCAAATCTGGGAAGCAGCAATGTATGCTTCAGCAAAAAAAGTTGACAATTTAATTATCACTGTAGATTTAAACGAAAAACAAATCGACGGAACTACCGATGAAGTATTAGCTATGGGTAGTTTAAGAGCTAAGTTCGAAGCTTTTGGTTGGGATGTGTTAGATATTAAAGAAGGTAATAATGTTGAAGCTATTTTAGATGGAATGGCAGACGCAAAATCTCGTACCAGAAAAGGTAAACCAGTTTGTGTTTTATTACATACCGAAATGGGGAATGGAGTAGATTTTATGATGCACACACACGCATGGCATGGTAAAGCACCTAATGATGAGCAATTAGAAGCTGCATTAGAGCAAAATCCAGCTACTTTAGGAGATTACTAAGAATCAAATAAATAAATTTAAATCCCACTTCGGTGGGATTTTTTTATGATTTTATTCACAAATAAGCGTAAGTAATACAGTAAATTTACGTCAATAAACCAAAATAAATTCATGTTAACTATGAGAATAGGCATTGTATGTTACCCAACTTTTGGAGGTAGTGGAGTAGTAGCTACCGAATTAGGAATGGCTTTGGCAGATAAAGGGCACGAAGTACATTTTATAACCTACAATCAACCTGTTCGATTAGACTTCTTTTCACATCGCTTACATTTTCACGAAGTAGTTTTAGAAGAGTATCCACTATTTCAATATCAACCGTATGAATTGGCATTATCGAGTAAAATGGTGGAAGTTGCTGAAAAATATCAGTTAGAAGTTTTACATGTACATTATGCAATTCCACATGCCTATGCAGCGTATATGGCGAAGCAAATGTTAAAAGAAAAAGGTATTGATATTAAAGTTATTACTACTTTACACGGTACTGATATTACGTTAGTAGGAAGTCATCCAACATACAAAACAGCCGTAGAGTTTAGTATTAATAATTCTGATGAAGTTACTTCAGTATCTAACAGTTTACGAGAAGATACGCTGCGTTTGTTCAACATCAAAAAAGAGATTAAAGTAGTATATAATTTCATTGATGGAGAGAAATACGAAAAAGCACATCAAGCAGAATGTAAGCGAATAGGTTTAGCCCAACCTGAAGAAAGAATTTTAACGCATGTAAGTAACTTTAGACCAGTAAAGAGAACAGAAGATGTAATTAGAATTTTTTATAAAGTTCAAAAAGAAATTCCATCAAAGTTATTAATGGTAGGAGATGGACCTGATCGTTTAAAGACAGAAAATTTAGCTAAAGAGTTAGGTATAGAAGATAAAGTATTGTTTTTAGGAAATAGTAACGAGGTAGCAAAAATTTTATGTTACTCAGATGTGTTTTTACTGCCTTCTGAAACCGAAAGTTTCGGATTGGCAGCTTTAGAAGCTATGGCAGCAAATACAGCGGTTATTTCTACGAATGCTGGCGGGCTTTCAGAAGTAAACGTAAACGGAAAAACAGGTTATTTAAGTGCCGTTGGTGATGTGGAAAGTATGGCAAATAATGCTGTTATAATTTTACAAGACGATGCTGTATTAGATGAGTTTAAGAAGAATGCTAAAGAGCATATTAAACTATTTTCATTAGAGAATATTCTTCCTGTATATGAAGAAATTTATAAGAGTTGTTCTGTAACTGTTTAAAAAAAATTAATTGTTTTTGAATAGAATTCGAATAATTTCAATATTACTTTTTTCGATTTCTTGTAAAAAGAATAAAGTAGATAAGATTGAATTTAATAAATCACATTTGAATGGTATGGGGAGAAAGACAAAACGAAAATGCTGTCTTTGAAATAAAAAATGATACTTTAAAATATATTGAATATTATAACACAACATACTTAATCTCTTTAGACGAAAATATATTTACTATTAGATATTCTGATAATAAAATACTATCCCAAAATAGATTATTAAAGTTAACTAAAGATAGTCTTGTTTTAGAAAATGACGATAAAACTCTGTTGAAACTATTTAATACTATTGACAATAAAACTTCAAACTCTCAATAATAATCCCTTGACTAGTAGTACAGTTCAATTTAAAATCTTCGTAGTCGTTTAGCAATACAAAATTGATAATACCACCTACATTTTTCTTATCGTGTATAAGGTATTCTAAAATAGGAGCATAATCATTTTCAGTAATAGAAGCAATACCAAAAATTTGCTGTAAGTTCTTTTTAATATCGTTCACTTTTTCTTTAGAAAAACCTAATTCTTTGTGAGAAATATAAGCTTCGCAAATCATTCCGATAGCAATAGCTTCACCATGCGTAAGTGCTTCTTTATGCTCACTTTCTAAGAAATACGATTCTACAGCGTGTCCAATAGTATGTCCCCAATTTAAAACCTTACGAACACCTTTCTCTTTAGGATCTTCTAAAACAACTTCATTTTTAATTTCTATAGAACGATGAATTAAGTCAACAATATTTACATTCGGATTGTCTTTTATTTCATTAAACAAACGAATATCGTGTGTCATTCCATATTTGATGATTTCAGCAGAACCCGAACGAATTTCTCTTGGAGTTACTGTATGTAAATATTCAGGATCAATAACAATCAATTCAGGATTAGCAAACACACCCACTTGATTTTTCAAGACACCTAAATCTACTCCAGTTTTTCCTCCAACAGAAGCATCAACCATACTTAATAAAGTGGTCGGAATATTTACAAAATCAATTCCACGTTTAAAAGTAGAAGCTACAAATCCACCTAAATCGGTAATAACACCACCACCCAATGTAATAAGTAAACTCTTTCTGTCGGCACCTAATTCGGTCATTACATTCCAAACACCCACGCAAGTTTCAATATTTTTATGGATTTCACCTGCTTCAATTTGAATCACTTCAATAGGTTTCTCAGTACCTAATAATTGTATAAATCGAGGATAACAATGTTCTAAAGTATTGGTGTCTACTAAGACAAATAACGAAGAGTAATTGTTATTCGCAATTAAATTAGATAGTTCGTTATAACCTTTTTCTTCAAAATGAATAGGATAAGTTGCCGCTTGTATTGTGGTCATTCTTTAAAAATATTTAAAAGCGAAAATAATGAGAAAAAGTCAAAATATTTAACGAGTCTCTGTTATATTTGTCACGAAACAACTAAATAAATTTCAAAAGGAATGAAACTTTTTGATAACACCGAGATAGCATTCAAATTAAAGTCAGATTCTGAATTAGAACGCGCTTATTTTTTATTTAAAATGATACAGAACCAACCGATGGTTCGTATAGGTACAGCAGTAACTAATTTTGCATTAAAAGCTCATTTACCTGTAGAAGGATTGATTCGTTCTACGGTATTTGATCATTTTTGTGGTGGAGTTACCGAAGATGATTGTTTACCAAATATTGAAAAAATGTACAACCAAGGAAATGTACATAGTATTTTAGATTATTCGGTAGAAGGTAAAGAAGATGAAGCACAATTTGATGATGCTTTACAAATGACTTTAAAAACTATTGAATTTGCCAAAGAAAAGAATTCAATTCCTTTTGCGGTGTTTAAACCAACCGGGTTTGGTCGTTTTGCATTATATCAAAAATTAACAGAAGGAGAAGAACATACCGAAGAGGAAAAGGTAGAGTGGAATAGAGTAGTAGAGCGTTTTCATACAGTGTGTAAAGCCGCTGTTGAAAAAGATGTTCCTTTATTAATTGATGCTGAAGAAAGTTGGATGCAAGATGCTGCAGACGATTTAATTGAAGAGTTAATGGAAATCTATAATAAAGAAAAGGCCATTGTATTCAATACACTTCAAATGTATCGTCATGATAGAATGGAGTATCTGAAAGGGTTATACAAAAGAGCCCATCAAAAAGATTATCATATCGGTATGAAAGTTGTTCGTGGAGCATATATGGAAAAGGAAAGAGAAAGAGCTGAAGAAAAAGGATATCCTTCACCTATTTGTAAAGACAAACAAGCTACAGACGATAATTATAACGAAGCACTTCGTTTTATGATGGAACATCCTAAAATGGCAATTTTTGCAGGAACTCATAACGAAGAAAGTTCTTATTTATTAATGGATTTAGCTAAAGAGTATAAAATTGATTCAAAAGACAGTAGAATGTGGTTTGGGCAATTGTATGGTATGAGTGATCATATTAGTTTCAATTTAGCAAAAGAAGAATACAACGTTGCTAAATATGTTCCTTTTGGTCCTGTGCGCGATGTGATGCCATATTTAATTCGTAGAGCCGAAGAAAATACTTCGGTAGCAGGTCAAACTTCTCGTGAATTAAATCTATTAAAGACAGAAAAAAAGCGACGTAAGTTATAATGACTACGGTAGATGAAATAAAATTAGCTATCCAAAAAAACAAAAAAAGGTTAGCAAAAGAACTTTCTGAAAGTAAAGAACTGGTGTATCTTATAAGAAAATCGATGACCAGTTCTCTTTCAGAAGAAGAAAAAGAAAAGGTAAAAGAACAATTACTTGATATTTGTAAAGCTGTACCAGCATTTACAGTTTTTATGCTTCCTGGAGGCGCATTATTACTTCCTTTATTAATAAAATTAATTCCAGATATTCTTCCGAGTGCCTTTCGTGAAAGTGATGAAAACTTAGAAGAAGAAAAATAATTCAACTTCCTTATTTAATTCATTTTTAAAACACTAATTTTGCAGCTTCAAAAACGAGCAAGAATGCAATCAATTAGAAATATCGCTATTATAGCACACGTTGACCACGGAAAAACAACTTTGGTAGATAAGATTATAGATCAGGCTAAAATCTTAGACGAGCGTAAAGAACGTACCGATTTATTATTAGATAATAATGATTTAGAGCGTGAAAGAGGAATTACTATTCTTTCTAAAAACGTATCTGTAAACTACAAAGACGTTAAGATTAATGTTATTGATACTCCTGGTCACGCCGATTTTGGTGGAGAAGTAGAGCGTGTATTAAAAATGGCAGATGGTGTTTTATTATTAGTTGATGCTTTCGAAGGACCAATGCCACAAACTCGTTTTGTATTAGGAAAAGCAATCGAATTAGGATTAACTCCAATCGTAGTAGTAAATAAAGTAGATAAAGAAAACTGTACTCCAGATTTAGTACACGAAAAAGTATTTGATTTAATGTTTGCTTTAGAAGCAACAGAAGAGCAGTTAGACTTTACTACCATCTACGGTTCAGCTAAAAATGGTTGGATGAGTACTGATTGGAAGGATGAAAAAACTGATATTATCGATTTATTAGATGCGGTAATTGAAACAATTCCTGAAGCCCCTTACCGTGAAGGATCACCACAAATGCAAATCACTTCGTTAGATTATTCTTCATTTAAAGGAAGAATTGCTATCGGACGTGTATTCCGTGGAGATTTAGAAAAGAATAAAGATTACATGCTTTGTAAAGCAGATGGAACTACCAAGAAAGTTCGTATCAAAGAATTACACGTTTTTGAAGGAATGGGTAAAGCTGAAGCAGACAAAGTACGTAGTGGAGATATCTGTGCTGTAACTGGTATTGACGATTTTGAAATTGGAGATACAATTGCCGATTTAGAAAACCCTGAAGCATTACCAAGAATTGAAGTAGATCAACCTACTATGAGTATGTTATTTACAATTAACAACTCACCATTCTTTGGTAAAGAAGGAAAGTTTGTAACATCTCGTCACTTACGTGATCGTTTATTTAAAGAGATGGAAAAAAACTTAGCTTTACGTGTTGATGAAACTGATACTGAAGATAAATTCAACGTTTTCGGACGTGGAATTCTTCACTTATCAGTATTGATTGAAACCATGCGTCGTGAAGGATATGAATTACAAGTAGGTCGTCCGCAAGTAATTTTAAAAGATATTGATGGAGTTAAATGTGAACCATACGAAACTTTATCGATTGATGTGCCAGAAGATGTAGCTTCAAAAGCTATTAATTTAGTAACATTACGTAAAGGAGATTTATTAGTAATGGAGCCAAAAGGAGATTTACAACATTTAGAGTTTAACATTCCATCTAGAGGGTTAATCGGGTTACGTAATAAGATCTTAACAGCAACTGCTGGTCAAGCTATTATTAACCACCGTTTTAGCGAATACGGTCCTTACAAAGGTGAGTTTAACGACGATTTAAAAGGAGCAATTGTTTCTTCTGAAACAGGAAAAGCAACTGCTTATGCAATTGATCGTTTACAAGATAGAGGTAAATTCTTTATTGATCCTAACCAAGAAATTTATAAAGGTCAAGTAGTTGGAGAAAACTCTAAGCAAGACGATTTAGCAGTAAACTTAATTAAAGGAAAGAAGTTAACAAATGTACGTGCTTCTGGTTCTGATGATGGTGTTAAAATTGCTCCGAAAATCGATTTTTCTTTAGAAGAATGTATGGAATATATTAGACCAGACGAGTATTTAGAAGTTACTCCAGAAAGCTTACGTATGCGTAAGATTAATTTTGTGAAGTAAGATTTTAAAAATATAAAATAGAAACCACCTTTTTTTAGGTGGTTTTGTTTTTTATAAAAAATTTGCATAATTCAAAAATTATTTGAAATATTTGTAATAACAAAACAAAAGACATGAATTTTATTCAATTACATCATCATCATTTTCATACTTGCACTCAAGCGAGCTGAAAATGTATTGAATAAATTCTAAATATATTTAAAAACCCGTTTGAGTAAATCAAACGGGTTTTTTGTTTCTACTGACGTCAAGAAATAACGTTCCTAAAAAAGATTTACTCAAACCAAACTAACGAAAATGAGTAAATTAAAAATAGCCATACAAAAATCAGGAAGACTTAATCAAGATTCTCTACAAATCTTAAAAGACTGCGGAATTTCTATAGACAATGGAAAGGACCAGTTAAAAGCAGCTGCAAGTAATTTTCCTTTAGAAATATTTTATTTACGTAACGGAGATATTCCTCAGTATTTAAAAGACGGTGTAGTAGATGCAGCGATTATTGGAGAAAATTTATTGATAGAAAAAGGAGATGATATTCAATTTATTGAAAAACTAGGATTTTCTAAATGCAAAGTTTCTCTGGCAATTCCTAAATCAGAAGAATACTCTGGATTTCAATATTTTCAGAATAAAAGAATTGCGACTTCTTACCCAGAAACAGTAAAAAGTTTTCTTCAACAAAATAATATTGATGCACAGTTACATATCATTAATGGTTCGGTAGAAATAGCTCCGAATATTGGGTTAGCTGATGGCATTTGCGACATTGTATCAAGCGGTTCTACATTATTTAAAAACAATTTAAAAGAAGTAGAAGTTCTGTTAAAATCGGAAGCAGTACTAGCAGTGTCTCCTAAAATTCAATCTGAAGAAAAAACAATTTTAGATAAGCTTCAATTTAGAATTCAATCAGTTTTAAAAGGAAGAAAATCTAAATACATATTGTTAAATGCTCCAAATGATAAGCTAGAAAAAATCATCAATATTTTACCAGGAATGAGAAGTCCAACGGTGTTGCCATTAGCAGAAGAAGGATGGAGTTCTGTGCACTCAGTATTAGATAAAAATGAGTTTTGGGAAATAATTGATGAGCTTAAAAAGAACGGGGCGGAAGGAATTTTAGTTTGTCCAATCGAAAAAATGGTTGTCTAGCGTTATGATGAAAGTAATTAAAAATCCACCAGTTAGTGAATGGAATTCTATTTGTAAACGAGCTACGTTTGACAAGAATAATCTAACAGAAACAGTGGCTACGATTTTAGAAGAAGTCAAGCTAAATAAAGATAAAGCATTGATTCAATATACAGCATTGTTTGATAAAGTAAAGCTTTCTTCTTTAGAAGTAACGAAGGAAGAAATTTCAGAAGCAAAAAATCTAATATCAAAAGAATTAAAAGAAGCAATTCAACTAGCAAAGTCTAATATTGAAATTTTTCATAATTCACAAAAAGAACAAGAAGTTAAAGTAGAAACTACTGCGGGAGTAACTTGTTGGAGAAAAAGCGTAGCTATTGAAAAAGTCGGATTGTACATTCCTGGAGGAACAGCACCATTATTTTCAACCATTTTAATGTTAGGAATTCCCGCAAAAATAGCTGGATGTAAAGAAATTGTTTTATGTACACCACCTAATAAAAAAGGGGCGATAAATCCAGCAATTTTGTACACGGCTTCGTTAGTGGGCGTAACTAAAATATTCAAAGTTGGAGGCGCTCAAGCTATAGCTGCAATGGGATATGGAACAGAAACCATTCCGAATGTATATAAAATTTTAGGACCAGGAAATCAGTATGTAACAAAGGCAAAAGAGTTGATTCAACAAGAAGGAATTGCTATTGATATGCCTGCAGGACCTAGTGAAGTATTGGTGATTGCAGATGAAACTTCAAATCCAAAATTTGTAGCAGCAGATTTACTTTCTCAAGCAGAACACGGAGTTGATAGTCAAGTAGTATTGCTAACAACAAACGAAGAAGTTGTGGCATCAATAAATGTAGAGTTAGAGAGTCAATTGAATCTTTTGGCGAGAAAAGAAATTGCTTTAAAAGCATTAGAAAATAGTTTTTCTGTTAGTTTAAATTCTATAGAAGAATGTATTCAGTTTAGTAATAAATATGCTCCAGAACATTTGATTATTGCATCAGAGAAAGCATCAATTTATATTGATAAAATAACGAATGCAGGTTCTGTTTTCTTAGGAAATTACAGTTGTGAAAGCGCAGGAGATTACGCAAGCGGAACAAATCATACCTTACCAACTAACGGATATGCTAAAAATTATAGTGGAGTTTCTTTAGACAGTTTTATTAAGAAAATAACATTTCAAGAGGTTACAAAGCAAGGTATTCAAAACATTGGAAAT
Source organism: Tenacibaculum holothuriorum (assembly GCF_002120225.1). Lineage (GTDB taxonomy): Bacteria > Bacteroidota > Bacteroidia > Flavobacteriales > Flavobacteriaceae > Polaribacter > Polaribacter holothuriorum. The sequence continues at coordinate 88,720 of NZ_LAPZ01000001.1, forward strand.
GCTATTGAATTAATGGCAGAAGCAGAAGGTTTACAAGCACATAAGAATGCCGTTACAGTTAGGTTAAACGAGATTAATAACTAAATATTGGTTCGAGAGCAGTCGAGAACTAAGATGAATTATGAGAGAATTTAATTTAGAAAAAATAGTACGTCCAAACATAAAGCAATTAAAAGCCTATTCATCGGCAAGAGATGAATTTAAAGGAGTTGCTGAAGTATATTTAGATGCGAATGAAAATCCGTTTGGAACCTTGAATCGTTATCCAGATCCACAGCAAGTAGAGCTTAAACAAAAGCTTTCAGAAATTAAGAAAGTAAACAATAACCAAATTTTTATAGGTAATGGTAGTGATGAAGTAATTGACTTAGCTTTCAGAATTTTTTGTGAACCTGAAAAAGATAAAGCATTAACATTTTCTCCTTCTTACGGAATGTACGATGTATCAGCAGCAATCAACAATATAGAGTTGATAAAACAACCATTATTAGCCGATTTTCAAATCAATCTAAATCAGTTACAACCCTATTTAGAAATGGAGGATGTAAAACTGATTTTTATTTGTTCACCTAACAATCCTACAGGAAATAGTATCAATAAAGAAGATATAGAATACATCCTCAAAAACTTTAACGGAATTGTAATTATAGATGAAGCGTATATTGATTTTAGTACTTCTGCATCGCTTATTTCAGCGATAGAAGAATATCCAAATTTACTAATAAGTCAAACCTTTAGTAAAGCTTGGGGAATGGCTTCAGCTAGAGTAGGTGTGGGGTATGCAAATCAAGAAATTATCAAATTATATAACAAAGTAAAACCGCCGTATAATGTAAGTTCTTTAAGTCAAGAGGCAGTTTTATCGGTATTAAACAATCAGGAAAAGTTTGAAATAGAGAAGAATATTATTTTAAACGAAAGAGAAAAGGTAATTACTCAATTATCTCAAATATCGAGTGTAAAGAAAATCTATCCAACCGAAGCAAATTTCGTGCTAATTGAAGTTGAAAATGCTGGTAAAATCTATACAGATTTGGTAGAAAAGAACATAATTATAAGAAATAGAAATAGTTTGGTAAACAATTGTTTACGAATTACAATTGGAAGTCCAGAAGAAAATAAAAAACTAATCAACACACTACAAAATTTATAAAATGAAACGAATATTATTTATAGATAGAGACGGAACTTTAATAAAAGAACCTGCCGACGAACAAACGGATTCGTTTGAGAAACTTCAATTTTATCCGAAAGTATTTCAAGGATTAAGTAAAATAGCACAAGAGCTAGATTTTGAGTTGGTTTTGGTAACAAATCAAGATGGATTAGGAACAGAAGTGTATCCAGAAAACACTTTTTGGCCAGTTCACAATTTTATAATGAATACGCTAAAAGAAGAAGGAATAGAATTTTCAGAAGAAATTATTGATAGAACTTTTGCTAAAGACAACCAACCAACCAGAAAACCCAATACAGGTTTGTTAACAAAGTATTTTTCTTCAGCTTATGATTTAGCAAATTCGTATGTAATTGGAGATCGATTAACGGATGTTGAACTTGCCAAAAATCTTGGTTCGAAAGGAATTTATATCAATGATGAAACCTATTTTGGAGCAGATGAAATTACTGTTAAAAGAAGTGAATTAGATGAGTTTATAGCGTTAGAAAGTAATGATTGGAATCAAATCTACGAGTTTTTAAAACTCAAAGAACGTTCTGCTTCTATAGAAAGAAATACCAATGAAACCCAAATAAAAATTGATTTAAACCTTGATGGAACTGGAAAGAGCACTATTGATACAGGAATTGCTTTTTTCGATCATATGTTAGATCAAATTGCACGTCACGGACAGATGGATTTGGATATAAAAGTTAAAGGAGATTTAGAAGTAGATGAACATCATACTATTGAAGATACAGCGATTGCTTTAGGAGAAGTATTTGCCAAGGCTTTAGGAAATAAATTAGGTATTGAACGTTATGGGTTTTGTTTACCTATGGATGATTGTTTAGCACAAGTAGCTATTGATTTTGGTGGACGAAATTGGTTGGTTTGGGATGCTGAATTTAAACGTGAAATGATTGGTAAAATGCCAACGGAAATGTTTTATCACTTCTTTAAATCATTTACAGATGGAGCCAAATGTAATTTAAATATAAAAGCAGAAGGAACGAATGAACACCACAAAATAGAAGCAATTTTCAAAGCATTTGCAAAGGCTATAAAAGTAGCGGTTAAAAGAGATGCTTCTAAGATGATTTTACCATCAACAAAAGGAACGTTATAACATGATTGCAATTATACAGTACAATGCAGGAAATATTCGATCGGTACAAAATGCAATTTCTCGATTAGGATATAAAAGTATTATTACCGATAATCCAGAAGAAATAAAAAAAGCCGATAAAGTAATTTTTCCTGGAGTAGGTGAAGCTAGTTCTGCAATGAATTATTTAAAAGAGAGAAAATTAGATGAAGTTATTTTGTCATTAAAGCAACCAGTTTTAGGTATTTGTTTAGGATTACAGTTATTATGTAAATCTTCTGAAGAAGGAAGTACCACTTGTTTAGGAGTTTTTAATACTCAAACAAAACAATTTCCACCAAAAGACAAGGTACCTCATATAGGATGGAATAATTTTTCAGAATTAAAAGTATCGCCATTATTAGCAGGAATCAATTTAACAGATGATGTCTATTATGTCCACGGATATTACGCAGAGCCTTGTAATGAAACCGTTGCTACCTGTAATTATATAAAAGAATTTAGTTCGGTAATGCAAAAAGACAATTTTTATGCGATGCAGTTTCATCCAGAAAGATCAGCAAGCGTAGGAGAACAATTATTAAAGAATTTTTTGACGTTATAACGTCATTCTGAACTTTTTTCAGAATCACATTTAATTAAATAGAAAATGAGAATTATACCCGCTATAGATATTATTGAAGGAAAATGTGTGCGTCTTACCAAAGGAGATTATGACACAAAAAAAATATACAATGAAAATCCGTTAGAAGTAGCCAAAGAATTTGAAGCAAACGGAATACAATATTTACATTTAGTAGATTTAGACGGAGCCAAATCAAGCAAAATTGTCAATTATAAAATACTAGAGCAAATAGCTTCCAAAACGAATTTAAAAATAGACTTTGGAGGCGGATTAAAATCTAATGAAGATGCAAAAGTAGCTTTTGAAAGTGGAGCTAGTCAAATTACAGGAGGAAGTATTGCTGTAAAAAAAACAGATACTTTTATCAATTGGGTATCAAAATATGGAAGTAGTAAAATTATACTAGGAGCAGATTGTAAAAATAGAAAAATAGCAACTAACGGTTGGTTACAAACTTCTGAAGTAGATGTAGTCGATTTTATTAAGGATTATGAAGAGATAGGAGTACAAAATGTTATTTGTACCGACGTTGCTAAAGACGGGATGTTACAAGGAACCTCAAATGAATTGTACGAAGAAATTCTGCAAAAAACAGGAATAAATTTAATAGCAAGTGGAGGAGTTGCTAGTTTAGAAGACTTGTATAAACTTAAAGAACTAGGTTGTGAAGGAGTAATAATAGGAAAAGCTATTTATGAAGGAAAAATAACGTTAAAAGAATTACAAAAGCTATGTTAAAAAAGAGAATTATTCCGTGTTTAGACATAAAAAATGGTAGAACTGTAAAGGGAGTTAATTTTGTAGACATAAAAGATGCAGGTGATCCTGTTGAATTGGCAAAACAATACGTAGTTCAAGGAGCAGATGAATTGGTGTTTTTAGATATTACAGCAACCTTAGAAAATAGAAAAACTTTAGTAAAACTGGTAGAAACTATTGCTAAAGAAATCAATATTCCATTTACAGTGGGTGGGGGTATTAGCTCAGTAGAGGATGCTTTAGCTTTAATAAAAGCAGGAGCAGATAAGGTGAGTGTTAATTCTTCCGCAGTAAAAAATTCGCAGTTAATTGTTGATTTAAAAGAACGCTTCGGAAGTCAGTTTGTTGTCGTAGCCATAGACACCAAAAATATAGATGGAAATTGGAAAGTTTTTACCAAAGGAGGAACTTTTGAAACCAATTTAGAAACTGTTGCTTGGGCAAAAGAAGTTGAAAAACTAGGAGCAGGTGAAATATTACTAACTTCAATGAATAGCGACGGTACCAAAAATGGATTCGATTTAGGAGTAACCAGAGCAGTAAGTACAAATGTTAATATTCCTGTTATAGCATCAGGAGGAGCAGGTAGTGTAGAACATTTTGAAGAAGTATTTACTCAAACAGAAGCCAGTGCAGGACTTGCAGCAAGTATTTTTCACTTTGGAGAAATTCCAATTCCACAGTTAAAAACAGCATTAAAAGAAAATAATATTCCAGTAAGATGAAGATAGATTTCAATAAAAGTAAAGACGGATTGGTTCCAGTAATTATACAAAACAATTGCACTCTGCAAGTATTAATGTTAGGGTATATGAATAAAGAAGCTTTTCTTAAAACTCAACAAGAAGGTAAGGTGACTTTTTTCAGTAGATCAAAAAACAGATTATGGACAAAAGGCGAAGAATCGGGTAATTTTTTATTAGTTAATGATATTAAAGTTGATTGTGATAACGATACCATATTAATAAAAACTACGCCCAAAGGTCCAACTTGTCATAAAGGCACAACTTCATGTTTTGCAGAAGAAACCACTAAAGGTTTCTTGTACGAGTTAGAAAATATTATTTCTAATAGAATAGATACTAATGACGAAGATTCTTACACAAATAAGTTATTTAAAAGAGGAATTAACAAAGTAGCCCAAAAAGTTGGAGAAGAAGCTGTAGAATTAGTTATAGAAGCAAAAGACAATAATGATGAGTTGTTTATTAATGAAGCAGCAGATTTAATGTATCATTATTTAGTGTTGTTAAAGGCTAAAAACCTTAGTATTAGTGATGTAGAGTCTATTTTGAAATCAAGAAATTAACTTTTGTTTAACAAAAACAATTATTTATTAAACAAAAATTTTGTAACTTTGAACCACTTGCTGATTATTGTATCTCATCAGCAAGTATTTTTTGATCTAGATTATTTTTGTTTAATTAAATATTTAAATAGTTAAACAAAGTCAAAGAAAGCTGAAAATTTGACTATAAAACATTAGAGTAAGCCTAATTAAAAACAGCACAACCATGTTAACCAAAAAGAATTTTTTTAAGTTATCATTAATGCTATTCATTTCTTTTAGCATTACGACCTTCTTTACATCTTGTGATGATGATGATCCAGTAATTCAAAAAGATAGTATTGTACAAACTGCTATCAAATCGTCTAATTTAAGTAGTTTAGTTGCCGCATTACAAAAGGCAGATTTAGTTTCAGCACTAGAAGCAAATGGTCCTTTTACGGTATTTGCTCCAACTAATGAAGCTTTTCAGGCTTTATTAGATGCTAATAATTCTTGGAATACACTAGATGATATTCCAGTTGAAACATTAAAAGCTGTACTATTATATCATGTAGTTGCAGCCAAAGCCCTTTCTACAGATTTAAGTAATGGACAAGAATTAACTACTTTAAATGGAGCTAAAATTACAGTAGATTTATCAAATGGAGTACAATTAAAAACAGGTTCAGACCAAACTGTTACTGTTACTAACGCTAATATTGATGCTTCTAATGGAGTAGTACATCTTATAGATAAAGTTATGTTACCAGATGCTTTATTTATGAGTATTGTAGGTATTGCAACAAGTAATAATAACTTTTCTACATTGGTAGCTGCATTACAAAAAGCCGATTTGGTTTCAGCTTTACAAGCAGATGGACCCTTTACAGTATTTGCACCTACAAATGATGCTTTTCAATCTTTATTAGATTCTAAAGCAGCTTGGAGTTCTTTAGATGATATTCCTGTAGAAACATTAAAATCAGTTTTATTATATCACGTTGTATCTGCCAAAGCTTTTTCTAAAGATTTAAGTAACGGACAAGAGTTAACAACTTTAAATGGAGCTAAAACCACAGTAGATTTATCGAATGGAGTAAAATTAACTACAGCTTCAGGTCAATCGGTAGGAGTAACCACACCAGATGTTCAAGCATCTAATGGAGTTATTCATATTGTTGATGCTGTTATGTTACCAGAAGCCCTACCTAAAGATATTACCGATTTAGCTATTGCTACTCCAGCTTTAAGCAGTTTGGTTGCTGCGTTACAAAAAGCCGATTTGGTTTCAGCTCTACAAACAAATGGACCTTTCACAGTATTTGCTCCAACGAATGAAGCTTTTCAAGCTTTATTAGATTCAAATGCTTCTTGGAATAGTTTAGATGATATCCCGGTAGAAACACTAAAAACCGTTTTATTGTTTCATGTATTAAGTGGTAAAGTTGTCTCAGGAGATTTGTCAGATACATATGTAAAAACGCTGGCAACTGGTCCTAATGACGAAAATTTATCATTACAAGTAGAAGTTACTGGAGGAATAGAATTTAATGGAGATTCTAAACCTATTGATGTTAATATAGAGGCTTCTAATGGAATAATACATACTATAGATAAAGTTATGTTACCACCCAATATTGTAACTCTAGCTTTAAACAATGCAGGCTTTACAAGTTTAGTAGCTGCTTTAACAGATTCTAGACACACTACCGATTTTGTTGCTTTACTAAAACAAGACGGACCATACACTGTTTTTACACCGACAAATAATGCATTTCAAGCTTTATTAGATTCTAATAATATGTGGAATTCTCTTAGCGATATTCCAATTGCTACTCTCGAAGCAGTTTTAAAATACCATGTTTTTGGTGGAGGAAATGTACAATCGGATCAATTAACCGATAATCAAGAAATTACCATGTTTGACGGAAATAAAGTTACCGTAGACTTAACCAATGGAGCTAAATTAGAAACTGGTTCAGGTCAATCTGTAACAATTTCTTTAACCGATGTTCAAGGAACAAATGGGGTAATTCATGTGGTTGATAAAGTGCTGTTGCCAAATTAAAGTGCCCAAATCTTTTTAACCTCGGTTTTAAGGTTGTAAACAAATTTGTTTACAACCTTTCTACTTTTCAAAAGAAATAAAAACTATTTTTAAATTAGAACTCTACAGAGATTGAAGTATCGTAATACTTTTTAGAACTAACAAAATAACTATACTCGGTTAGTAATACTTTCTTATACTTTCTATTGAATATGTTTTTGTAATAGTTAAGTTCATCAATATTTTTAGCATTGTATAAAATTCGTTCTTCATTATTATTAACCTTACCTGTAACCAAAATTTGATATTTATTTTTAGTCTCTGAACCTTTATAACTTGTAGAAAAAACAACTTTAGAAATAGTAAATTTTTGAGCTTTGTTGTTATATTTTTGAGGAGACTTAAAGTAAAAGTTCTCGTATTTACTTTGAGTAGCTTTAAGTTTTAAATTAGGTTTTTGGGCTAATAGTGTAAAAGAGCTTATAAAAAAAACGATATATATAAATGAATTTCTCATAATGTTTTAGTTTTAACTTGTTGATTATAAAGTTACTAAAAACTATTTTATTGATTTTTTCTAAAGGTAGATAAAAAATAACGTGAAGAGATAATACGAAGTTTTAAAAGCTTATTTACGTATTTTTGCAGGATGAAAGAAGAGTTACAACAGCTTTTTACAGCTTTAAAAGATAGTATTACCCAAAACGAATTTGTTAAGTTAACACTAAGCAAACCCATAAGAAAGAGTGATGAGTTGCCTAATGTATATATTCGTCAAATTGAACTTAGAGGAGAGTTAAGTTTTCAATTTTTATATAGATATACTACAAACGATCAAGTAAAAAATTATTCTTTAGAAGAAAGCTATGTTGTATTAGAAGAATTACTTTCAGAAAAATTTAGAGCAGCTACATTGTTTACATTGTCTAATGATTTATTGGTGTTTATTTCTAAAAAGAAAAAGGTAAATTATAAAACAAATAACCCTAGTTTTAAAAATAAATTACCAGAAACTCACGATAAGCAAAAAGTAAAAAGAGCAGAAAAAAGCCCATACTTATTTCACTTAGGAATTACCGATAAAGAAGGAAATGTAATTCCTAAAATGGCAGATAAATATCGTCAAATAAATAAGTATTTAGAAATTATAGAAGCACAGTTAAAATCAGTAAAACTATCAAAGAGTATTCGTATTGTAGATATGGGCTCAGGTAAAGGTTACTTAACTTTTGCTTTGTATGATTATTTAGTAAATAAAAAAGAATATAAAGCTACTGTAACTGGAATAGAATTGCGTGAAAATTTGGTAAACTATTGTAATGACATTGCAAAAAAATGTGATTTTACAAAATTAAGCTTCGTTGCACAACCTATTCAAGAATATGATAACGATAAAATAGATATTTTGATAGCATTACATGCTTGCGATACAGCTACAGACGATGCTATTTTCAAAGGGTTGTCTGCGAAAGCTGAGTTAATCATTTGCGCTCCATGTTGTCATAAACAAATCCGCCAACAAGTAAAAGGGAAAGAGCAGGAAAGTCCATTGTTAAAATATGGCATTTTTAAAGAGCGTCAGTTTGAAATGGTTACTGATACTATTCGAGCTTTAATTCTCGAAAAAAATAATTATAATACTAAAGTTTTTGAGTTTATAAGTAACGAGCATACTCGCAAAAATGTAATGTTAATTGGTGCTAAATCTTCAAAGAAGGTAGATACTGAAAGGATAGATGATAAGATTACGAATCTAAAAGAAGCTTACCAGATTAAAGAGCATTATTTAGAATCTCTTATATAAATAATTGATTAGTAGTTTTTAATACGAATTTTCCTTACTTTTATAAAGATGAAAGGGGAAATATCATTAATTTTTAGAGAGCTAGATTTATCTGAAGAAGAAATAACTTACCTAGCAAGTTTATTCAGAAGAGAAACGGTAAAAAAAGGAGAACTAATTCTGAATACTAATGAAGAAATAAAGCATCAATATTATGTTTTAGATGGTTGTTTACGTACTTATTTTGTAGATAACCTAGGAAAAGAACACACTATTCAATTTGCTGTACACGATTGGTGGATTACCGATTATATTAGTTATTTCTTAGAAGAAGAATCAATACTAACAATTGAGTGTATAAAAGATTCTGTTTTATTAAGAGTAGAAAAAGACGATTTTGAAGAGGCTTTAAGAAAGATTCCAGCTTTAGAATGTTTTATAAGGAAAAAGATAGAACGCTTTTTAGCCAAATCTCATAAAAGAATGTTGGCAGTATTATCTCAAACAGCAAAAAGTAGGTATATAGAATTTGCTAAAACGTACCCGAACATCGAACAACACGTTAAGAATTATCATATTGCATCTTATTTAGGTATTACCACTCAGAGTTTGAGTAGAATAAGAAAAGAAATTTATAAAATGGATTATTAATATACTTTCATGAAAGAATCTAAAGTATTAATTATAGCTGCTTTTTTTGCTATTTATGTTATTTGGGGCTCAACGTATTTATTAAACAAAATATTAGTAACCGAAGTATCTCCTTTATTAATCGCTGCTACAAGGTTTTTTAGTGCAGGTGTTTTAATTATTTTAATTGCTACTTTATTAGGTAAATCAATAAAAATTACCAAAAGTGAATTTATAAATACAGTTATTGCAGGGTTTTTGTTTTTAGTGTACGGAAATGGTGTTTTTGTTTGGGCTTTAAAATATATTGATAGTGGCTTTGCAGCATTATTAGCCTCAACACAACCATTATTTGTATTACTATTGATGAGGTTATTAGATGGAAAAAAAATGCAAAAACAATCTATTATAGGCATAGTTCTAGGTTTTATTGGAATGTATTTATTGGTAAGTCAAAATGAAATTACAACGTCAGAAGGAACTTTACTAGGAATTTTTATGATTTTTACTTGCTTATTAAGTTGGAGTTATGGAAGTGTATTTGTAGCAAAAGCAAATTTACCCAAGAATTTCTTTGTAAGTACAGGTTATCAAATGCTTATTGCTGGGGTTTTGTTATTCTTCAGTTCTTTATTGTTTAGAGAAGAATGGATATCTCCATTAACCTGGTCATTCAAAGCACAAACTTCTATGGTTTTATTAATTTTCTTCGGAAGTATAGTTGCTTTCACAGCCTTTAATTATTTATTAAAAGAAGTTTCTACTGAAAAAGTATCAACATCTGCATACGTAAATCCTGTTGTAGCATTATTTTTAGGATGGTATTTTTTAGATGAAGAGTTAACTACGCAATCTATAATTGCTTCGATAATATTGTTGTCAGGAGTTTATTTTATAACATCAAGAAAACGAGTTTCAAAACTTAAGACCACCAAACCACAAAAAATTTAATAACTTCTCCATTTTGCTTTTTCATCCAACAAAGAGGTGCATTCTCTTGAAGTAGATATTTCTCTACATCATTTTTGAAGTTTTCGAAGTTCGACCAATTTATATTAGAGTGAGGTTCTACCAACCAATCAAGTTTATTTGGAATGTAAAATTTACATGAAGAGAATAGCTTTAATTGCTTAGGGTAAATATAAAATCCGTAAACACAATTATTATTTAAACTTGTAGAAAATTGTTCCTGTTTTTTCAAAGGAATGAATAGTTGAGCTTTAAAATAAACTTGCTGTTTAATCGTAGAAGAATTTAAATTCAGTTCGTTTAAATATGGTTTAGAATAGTTAGAGTAGAGGAGAGGAAGTTGTTTTTCTTTAAGCTTAGTAAGCTTTTGTAAGAGAGAATCTCGTCTGTTAGGTCCAATCCAATGATCTACTTCAGAACTTCCAACTGACTCATCATACAAATAAAACTTATAAATAATTTCTAAATGAGTAGGAACATTGTCTTTTGTTAGTAAACAATCTAATTCGCCTAAAGTAATTTTATCATTTTGAATTTGAATGTTTTCTGCCAAAACATCAACTGAATTATCTTGTTGTAATTCTTGAGATACAAAGCGTTCAACTAATTTACCTAGTCTTAATTTTTTATTTATAGTTTGAGAAAATGTTGAGGTTTTGTTAGAAACTGTTTCAAATTGTATCAAATCAAAAACACCTTTTCCATGCCATAGAAAAGGTGTTTTTAAAAATCCTTCGTATTGTAATTGTAAGTCTTTTTGTTTTTGGTGCATAAAAAGAATTACTCTTTAATTCCTAATTTATCTAATACTAATTTAGTAATGTCAAATCGTTCATCAATATAACCAAATTGATTTCCATTTGTCGTTAAAATTTGTGTATAACCATTAGCTTTTGCTACTTCAGCAATTACTTCGCTTAACTTTTTATATAATGGACGCATATATTCATCTCTTTGAATTTGCATCATTTTAGTGCCATTTACTCTAAACTTTTGCATTTCTTGCTCCATCTTTTGTAATTCAGCAATTCTAGTTTGCTTATCAGTATCGGTCATTATCTTTTCTTCAGCTTTGTAAGACTCAACTTTTTTCTGATATTCTTTAGCTTTAATATTAAAAGATGAATCTAATTTTTTACCAGCAGTTTCAATTCTTCTTAATACATTTTTCATTTGAGGCATTTTGCCAATAATTATATCGCTATTAACGGTACCTACTTTTGTTTGTGCTATTGATATTGTAGAGAAAAGTATTGTTGCTAATACTAAAATTTTTGATTTCATGTTTTATTGTTTTCGACAAATATATAAAAGTGAAGTAGCTAAACTCCTTAAAATTAGTTAAAATTTAAAGTATTTTATAGCGAAAATCGTTTCGCAGCTTCACGTTCTAATTCTTCTCTAAAGTTAGGATGAGCAATAGAAATTAATGCTTTTGCACGTTGTTTTAAACTTTTACCAAATAAATTAACCACACCATATTCTGTAGCTACATAATGTACATGTGCTCTAGTAGTGGTTACACCAGCTCCTTCTTTTAAAAATGGAGTAATTTTTGAAATTCCTCTAGGTGTCATAGAAGGCATAGCAATAATAGCTTTTCCTTCTTTAGATAAAGATGCTCCACGGATAAAATCCATTTGACCTCCCACACCAGAGTATTGATACTTACCAATAGTATCTGCACAAACTTGTCCTGTTAAATCAATTTCAATAGCACTATTTATTGCTGTAACTTTTGGATTTAGCTTTATAAGTGATGTATCATTTGTATAACCAGCTTCTTTAAAATGAACTAACGGATTATCATCAATAAAATCATATAATTTCTGTGAACCCACTGCAAAACAAGTAACTATTTTACCCGTTTTAATTTCTTTCTCTTCACCAGTAATAATTCCCTTTTCTACTAAAGGAAGAATACCATCAGAAAACATTTCGGTATGAATTCCTAATCGTTTGTGATTGGTTAGATTATGTAATACAGCATTTGGAATGTTACCAATTCCCATTTGTAAAGTAGCACCATCATCAATTAATTCAGCAACATGTTTTCCTATTTGAGACTCTATTTCAGAAGGAGTTCCTGTAATAGATTCATGAATAGGATCATTAGTTTCAACAGCAAAATCGATATTTTTAATGTGAATGATTCCGTCTCCGTGTGTTCTTGGTACATTCGGATTTATCTGAGCAACTACCATTTTAGCAGTTTGTATTGCTGGTAGTGTAATATCTACCGAAGTTCCTAAAGAGCAGTATCCGTGTTTATCGGGAGGAGAAACTTGAATAAAAGCTACATCTAGCGGATAAATTCCTCTTCTAAATAACCAGTGGATTTCACTTAAAAAAATAGGAACATAATCACCATTGTTAGTATTGACACCTTTTCTAACATTATTTCCAACAAAGCAGCTAATTAGCTTAAAAGAATTAGAATAAGGTTGTTCTAAATATTTTGCTTCACCATGTGTATGAATTTGAATAATTTCTACATTTTGTAAATCTTCATAACGTTCACATAAATTATCAATTAATACATTCGGAGTCATTGCAGCTCCTTGAAAGAAAATTTTATCGTTAGATTTTACAATTGATACCGCTTCTTGTGGCGATACAATTTTTAAATCGTTTATCATTACTTCTTTGTTTATAATTTTATACAAAGGTCTTGTGTTACCTAAAGGTATTAAATGATAATAGTCATAAAACTAAATTTTCTTATGACTTAAAAGTTCTTGAAGTAAATATTAAAGCTCCAAAAAGAAGAGTAACATAAAAAATCTAGTTTAATAGATTTTTAACTCTAGTAATTATATTTTCTACATCTTCTTGAAAATCAAACCAAAGAATATTTTTATCTTTTCTAAACCAAGTTCCTTGGCGTTTAGCAAATCTTCGGGTATTTTTTTTGATTTCTGAAACAGCAAATTCTTTAGTGAAATTACCATCGAAGTATTCAAATAATTCTCTGTATCCTACCGTTTGTAAGGCGTTTAAGTTTTTGTGTGGATAAACTGTTTTAGCTTCTTCTAACAAACCGTTTTCCATCATAATATCTACACGACGATTAATACGATCGTACATAATTTCTCTGTCGGCAGTTAATCCAATTTTTATAGACTTAAAGTTTCGTGGAGTTTTTGGTTTATTTTTATAAGAAGAATAGGTGTTTCCAGTGCCAATACAGATTTCCAAAGCTCTTATTAAGCGATGAGGATTATCAATTGCAATAGTGTTATAACTTTCTATGTCTAACTCTTTTAGTTTTTGTTGAAGAGATTCAATTCCTTTTTCTTCTAATTCATCGGTAAGTTGAACTCTAACTTCAGAATCAACATCTGGAAAATAATCTAATCCTTTTAAAACCGCATCTACATACAAACCACTTCCACCCACCATAATCTGAATAGGATTCTTTTGAAACAACTCATCTAATTTGGCTAAAGCATCTTTTTCAAATTGACCGACAGAGTAATCTTCAAAAATACTTCTGTCTTGAATAAAATGATGTGGAGCTGCTGCTAATTCATCGGCATCTGGAACAGCAGTACCAATTGTAGTTTCTTTATAAAACTGACGAGAATCACAAGAAATAATGTCACAGCCAAAATGTTGTGCTAATTTAATACTAAGTGCAGTTTTACCTATGGCAGTTGCACCAACAATTGTAATAAGCGTATTTTCTTGAGACATTAATTTAGTTTTGTTCCGCAATTATAGCAAAATTCTGCGTCATCTTTATGTCCGTCATGCAAACAATTCGGACAAGATTGTGTATTTGTATCTATGGCAGTTTTTGTCATTTCAGAAGTAACAATACCCGTTGGAACAGCGATGATACCGTAACCCAAAATCATGATAATACTTGCTACAAATTGACCAAATGGAGTATGAGGTGCAATATCACCATAACCAACAGTAGTTAAGGTTACAATTGCCCAATATACACTTCTAGGAATACTTGTAAAACCATTATCTCCGCCTTCAATTAAGTACATTACGGTACCTAAAATAACACACAAAATGAGTACGAAGAATAAGAAAACTGCAATTTTGGCTTTACTAGCTTTTAATGCTTTTATGAAATTGTTAGACTCACCTATGAAACGGGCTAATTTTAAAATTCTAAATATACGTAATAAACGTAAAGCCCTTAAAGCGACTAAACTGTGAGTTCCTGTAAAGATTATTGCTAAGTACTTTGGAAGGGTAGATAGTAAATCTATGACTCCATAAAAACTAAAAATATATTTTTGTGGTTTTTTAATTGATACGATTCGTGCAAAATATTCAATAGTGAAGAGAATGGTAATTATCCATTCTGAAATATCTAAAAAAGAGTCATATTTTTCATGAATAGAATCAACACTTTCTAACATTACCAAAACAATACTTGCTACAATGGCAATAAGTAATATAATATCGAAAAATTTACCAGCAGGTGTATCAGCTTCATAAATAATTTCATGAAGTTTTTCTTTCCAATCTTTTGATGATGTTTGTGATTTCAAAACAGTAATTTTACGTAATAGCAAATATAAAAGAACTCAAATTAACTAATTGGAATGAGTTTCTACCTCTAAACGTATTATTTTTCCTACCTTATTTTTATCAAGATAATTTTTTATAATAGTTTTAGCTAGCTTTTTATTTTCTACGTTAGTAAGCATAGGTTTTAATATTGATAAATGATTTTCTTGATAAGCCAAATTGGTATAAGCGTAACCAACTACTTCATTATTTTCTATTAAAATAACGGCATTTTCTTCGGGAATTCTTCCTTTATCAATAATTAAAAAGTTATTGTGATTAAAGTTCTTGTCAGTAATTTTTCTTTTACGAATTAAATTGTATTTAGGTTTTAAAATTTCTAGTTCTAAATAGTATTTAAGTCTAGTGAAAAGTGTATTTCCAGTTTCCTCGAAAGTAATAGAATGCACTTTCTTCTGTACTTTTTCTCCTCGTTTTGTAGATTTTAAAAAGAGTTTGTTAACCTCTTGTTTTATATTTTTACCTCTTCCTAAAAAGATAATATTACCATTTTCATTATGAACATAAAAAAGTCCTTCTTTTTCAGGCAAACTATCTAATAATTTAAGCTGTCTTTGTTTAACTTCTCTTTGATCAGAATATTTAATAGAGTGCTTAATAATCTCTTTATCGGTATCTTTTTCTAAAAGTAATTTGAATAATTGAACCGTAGCCAACGCATCACCATTTGCTCTATGGCGATCTGAAACAGGAATGCCCAAAAAACGACATAATTTTCCTAAGCTATGTGATGGAGCTTCTGGTATTAAATCTTTACTTAATTGAACTGTACACAAAGAATCTCTCTTATAATCATAGCCTAAACGTCGGAATTCAGTGGTTAAAATCCTTGTATCAAAAGAAGCATTGTGAGCAACAATTACGCATTCTTGAGTAATTTCAATAATTCGTTTTGCTACTTCATAAAATTTAGGAGCATTACGTAGCATTTTATTGTTAATACCTGTTAGTTTAACAACAAAATCTTGTATTTCTCGTTCAGGGTTTATGAGTGATATAAATTGATCTACAACAGTATGACCGTCAAATTTATATATTGCAATTTCTGTAATTCCCTCTTCGTTATACTTCCCCCCGGTAGTTTCTATATCTAAAATAGCGTACAATTCTTTTCCTTTTTTTGGTTAGCTGTTACAGGTAAAATTAAGCAATATAATTTCGAACTCCAAAAATAGAACTTCCTATTCTAACCATATTACTTCCTAATGAGATTGCTAGCGGATAATCACCACTCATTCCCATTGATAAAGTTGTGAGTTTTGGGTATTTTTCCTGAATCTTTTTTTGAAAATCGTTTAAAGAAGAAAATTCTTCTGTAAGTTGATCTTTATCGTGCGTAAAAGTAGCCATTCCCATTAAGCCTACAATAGCAATATTCTTAAACTCTTTTAATTCTTCGGAAGCTAAAATAGTTTCAATTTCAGAAAAACTAAGACCAAATTTAGAATCTTCTTTTGCAATTTTAGCTTGTAATAAACAATTAATTACTCGGTTGTGTTTTTTTGCTTGTTTATCTATTTCTTTTAAGGTTTTAAAACTATCTACTCCATGAATTAAACTTACAAAATGAGCCATGTACTTTACTTTATTACGCTGTAAATGCCCAATCATATGCCACTCAATATCTTTTGGTAAAGCATCGTATTTACTTACCATTTCTTGAATTTTATTCTCACCAAATACTCGTTGACCAGCATCGTACGCCTCTTGAATATCGGCAATTGGTTTGGTTTTAGAAACAGCCACTAATGTTACATTTTGTGGTATAGTATCCTTTATTTTTTGTAAGTTTTCTTTTATCATTATAAGAATTCGTAAATAGTTAAAGCACTTCTTAATTTAGGTTCGATATACGTAGTTTTTGGTGGCATTATTAAACCAGCATCAACAATTTTTTTAATTTCTTGAATAGAAGTAGCCTGCATTCCGAAAGAAACTTTAAAATCTCCACTATCTACCTTGGTTTTTAGCTCTAATCCATCAGATTTATCTTGAGAATACATAATTTTTGAAGCATTTCTAATATCTTCAATACCTAGAATAGGTTTTAAGACGGTACGGTATAAAATTTCAGAATCTAATTCGCTTAAAGTGTCTGAGAAATTGTAGACAGATTTACGTAAGTATAAGGCATAAAATTCACCATTTAAATACATACTAAAATGATGTTTCTCTTTAGGTTTATATAGTTCTTGACCTCGATTTTCTATTCTAAAATAGGTGTCTAATTCTATTAAAAATTCATCAGGGCTTAATCCATTTAAGTCTTTTATAAATCGATTGAATTCATAAATACTCAACTGACTTTCTGGTAATAAATAACTCATAAAGAAGTTATAATCTTCTTTTCCTGTATGGTTTGGATTGTCTTTTGCTAAATTTTGAGCCAATAAGCACGAAGATGTTGAGCGATGATGCCCATCAGCAATATATAAAGTATCAATATTTCCGAAGGCTTTAGTTATGGTTTCTAAATCTTCATCTTCAGTAATTGTCCAAAGTAAATGTAGATCTTTATCTGTAGTCGAAAACTCGTATTCTGGTCTTGAACTTTTATACTTTTCAATAATACTCTCAATTGTAGTATTATCAGGATACGTTAATAAAACAGGTTCTGCGTTAAAACCAGTATTCTTCAAATAGTTTTCAAATAAAAGCTCTCGAGTTCTTAATGTACTTTCGTGTTTTTTTATAACATCATTATGGTAATCTTCTACTGATGTAGCGGCAATAATTCCGCAGAAAGTATGTGTTGGAGTTGTTTTTTGATAAATGTAAAAAGAAGGAGCTTCGTCTTGTAAAAAGATATTATCTTCTTTAAATTCTAAATAACGATTGTGTACCAATTTAAAGCGCTGTTCACCTGTAATATCTTGCTTATGATATTTATAACCAGGGTTTATTACGTGTAAAAAAGAATACGGATTGAATGCCAACTTAGCATTTAACATTTCTTGCGTATAAATTTCGTACGATTTAGAAGAAACAAGAGCAGCCTTGTCTCTTGGAGCTCTTACCGCTTTAAATGGTTTTACAATTGCCATCTATATATTATTCGTTTAATAAATTAATGATTTGCTCTGCTAGTTCGTTACCAACTTTCTCTTTACTTTCTTTTGTTGAAGTACCAATGTTTGGTGATAAAGAAAGCTCAGGATTCATTAATAACTGAATTT
Source organism: Tenacibaculum holothuriorum (assembly GCF_002120225.1). Taxonomy (GTDB): domain Bacteria; phylum Bacteroidota; class Bacteroidia; order Flavobacteriales; family Flavobacteriaceae; genus Polaribacter; species Polaribacter holothuriorum. The sequence continues at coordinate 106,800 of NZ_LAPZ01000001.1, forward strand.
CTGGAGTAGGTTGATTTTCAAAAACATCCAATCCAGCAAACTGAACTTTTCCACTTTCAATAGCACTTATTAAAGCAACTTCATTTAATGCCGAATGTGTTGTGTTAACAAGTCCAACACCATTTTTCATTGCTTCAATTTCATTGGCGTCAATTACATAACCTTCTTCTAATTTTGTATGAATTGAAATAAAATCGGCAGTTTCTAATAACTCATTAAAAGGTTTTATATCTAAAGCAATATCTATTGCTTGACCATTATAAAATGAAATGGTAATAAATTGTTCAGTAATTTCAGTATCAAAAGCAATTACATTCATTCCAATTCCTAAACCAATTTTAGCAACTTCAATACTAGCATCGTTAATTCCAATTAATCCTAAGGTTTTTCCTCTTAGCTCAATACCATTTGCAAATTGCTTTTTTAAGGAGTTAAAACTTAAATCTCCTTCTAAAGGCATTTCTCTATTCGATTGATGTAAATGACGAGTCATACCAAAAAGATGTGCAAAAACTAATTCGGCAATAGCAACTGAAGAAGCTTCAGAAGTTTTTATGACATGAATTCCGTTTTGCTCTGCGTAATCAACATCAATATTATCGGTGTTAGAACCAGAGGTTCCAATTAGCTTAATGCTCTGACATTCGTCAATTAAATCTGCTGAAATCTCGGTATTATTTCCTATTAAAATTGCATCAATTGAATTTTCATTGATGAAATTTTCTAATTGATTTTGAGCAACCTTGGTTACTAAAACCTCAAAACCTGCATTTTCTAGAGTGCTTTTTCCGCTCTCAGATATTCCTTCGTTTGCTAATATTTTCATTTTTATACATATGCGTCATTTCGTGAGAAGAGAAGCTGTCTAAACAGAAGATTACTTCACTTTGTTCGTAATGACGAGTTAAATAATTATGCTTTTCTTTCTAATTCTTTCATCACATCTACTAAAGCTTGTACAGAGTAGAGTGTAAGTGCGTTATACATACTTGCTCTATAACCTCCAACGCTTCTGTGGCCGCTTAATCCGTTGATATTTGCTTCTTTCCACATAGTGTCAAACTGAGTTTGTAACTCAGGGTTTATCAACGTGAAAGTTGCATTCATTTTACTTCGATCTTCTTTTGCAGCAACACCCTTAAATAACGGATTTCTATCTATCTCATCATATAAAAGAGCAGCTTTTTGATTGTTTACTTTTTCAATAAACTCTATACCTCCTAAATCTTTTAACCATTCAAGTGTTAACATGGAAGTGTACACCGCAAAAACAGGAGGTGTATTGAACATACTGTCTTTATCTATAAAAACTTGATAGTTTAACATTGATGGTATTTGACGTTCTACTTTTCCTAAAATATCTTCTTTTACTACCACTAAAGTTGTACCTGCTGGTCCCATATTTTTTTGTGCTCCAGCATAAATCAAATCAAATTTTGAAAAATCTAATTGACGTGAGAAAATATCAGAACTCATATCACATACTAAAGGAACTTCGGTTTCTGGAAATTCCATCATTTGAGTTCCGTAGATAGTATTGTTACTGGTGCAGTGAAAATAATCTGCATCAGAAGGTATTTCGTAATTCTTAGGTATGTAGTTAAAGTTTTTGTCTTTAGAAGAAGCCACTTCTATCAATTCACCAAAAAGTTTTGCTTCTTTTATGGCTTTTGTACTCCAAGTTCCTGTATTTAAATATGCCGCTTTTTTATTTAAAAGATTATAAGCAGTCATTAAAAACTGAGTGCTAGCACCACCTTGTAAAAATAATGCATGATAGCCTTTGTTTTGCAATCCTAAAAGCTCTAAAACTAAACTACGAGCGTTTTCAATTACATCTACAAAAGGCTGACTTCTATGTGATATTTCTATTAAAGAAAGATTATCGTTGTTAAAGTTTATAATAGCTTCAGAAGCTTTTTGCAAAACTTCTTCTGGCAAAATACAAGGTCCTGCACTAAAATTATGTTTTTTCATAGTTGTGTTGTTGTCGTTTTATATAGTTGCAAGAAATTCTATAGTGTTCACTCCATCTGCATAATCCCATAAATTAGGATGCTGTGTTTGTCCGAACTTAATTTCGTTTGGTAAGAAGTTGTTGGCTACGATACATTGAATATTATCTCTTTCTTCGTATAATTTGATTTTTAAATCATCATCATTATCATAATACTCATAGAAAACAGTAGCGATAGGAGAAGCATAACTTTCATCTTCTTTAATCATTAAAAACCCGTTTTCTAACATATCAAATTCGCTCATTAAATATACCGCCTTGTTATAATCGTAGTTATTGGCATATTTTACATTGTTTATAATTTCTTTTTGGGTAAACATACCTTTAAAGAAATCATCAAAATTATAACCTTTTGGAACAAATAACTTTGAAACCGAGCGACAACCTAAACCAAAATAACGGAATACATCTTCACTTAAATTATCAAAATCAGTTGAAGTTTCGTTTCCTGTTAAAACTGCTACAGAATTTCTGTTTTTACGAATAATACTAGGTTTATCTTTAAAATAATATTCAAAATAACGAGCGGTATTGTTACTTCCAGTGGCAATAACAGCATCAAAATCGGTTAATTTTCCTTCTGTAAACTGAATTTTACCTTTAAAATCAGGTTCAACATATTCTAAATATTTAGCTAAAAAAGGAAGTAAATGTTTATCGTTAGATGATTGTTTTACCAAAACAGAATGCCCTGCAATTAAAACCGATAAAAAATCATGAAATCCAACTAGCGGAATATTTCCTGCCATAATAATAGCAACTTGTTTTGGTGTTGTTGAAAAAGAAGTTGTTTCTAACCATTTATCAAGTTGCTCAATAGTTAAAGCTTTAGACCAATTTTCGGTAGCAAACAATAAATTTTCTTCAGTAAACCAACTGTTATTTTCTTTAGCAAGTTTTAATTGATGCTTAAATCCTCCGAAGAATAAATCGTTAAATTCAATATCCTTTTTCTCAGTAATTCCTTGTTGAGAAAACTGGCTTAAAAAATCACCTAATTTGCTAAACGCTTTTACACGTTTTTGTATTGTTTCCATTTATTTTGGTTCTAAATTATTTTGGCTTTATTTTTGCAACTGCAAAGGTACAAAACTGAAAAAATACTATGGCAATAATTATTACAGATGAATGTATAAATTGTGGAGCATGTGAACCAGAATGCCCAAATACAGCAATATATGAAGGTGCAGAAGATTGGCGTTATGCTGATGGTACTGATTTAGAAGGGAATATTGTATTGCCAAACGGAAATAAAGCAAATGCTGATGAAGAGCAAGAGCCTATTTCTGACGAGATATATTATATTGTAGCAGATAAATGTACAGAGTGTAAAGGTTTCCATGAAGAGCCACAATGTGCTGCTGTATGTCCGGTAGATTGTTGTGTTCCTGATGAAGATAATGTAGAAACTGAAGACGAGCTTTTAGCTAAACAAAGCTTTATGCACAACGAATAACAGTATACAAGACTTATTTAAGCGATAAAGAAGACAAAAATTCCGAAGTAATTTCGGAATTTTTTATTTTTAAAAGATATATATTTGCACCGCTAAAATCAAGACTAAAAACTTGTATTTTATATTTAAAAATCTTAAGAAATCATGAAAGCTGGAATTGTAGGATTACCAAATGTTGGAAAATCGACTTTATTTAACTGTTTGTCGAATGCAAAAGCACAGAGTGCTAATTTCCCTTTTTGTACTATTGAACCTAATTTAGGAGTGGTAAATGTACCAGATGCTAGGTTAGAAAAATTAGAAGAATTAGTAGATCCTGAAAAGGTGATTCCTGCTACAGTAGAGATTGTAGATATTGCAGGTTTAGTTCGTGGAGCAAGTAAAGGAGAAGGTTTAGGAAATCAATTCTTAGCTAACATTAGAGAAACTGATGCAATTTTACATGTATTACGTTGTTTTGATAACGATAATATTGTACACGTAGATGGTTCAGTAGATCCAATTCGTGATAAAGAAACGATTGATATCGAGTTACAGTTAAAAGATTTAGAAGCTGTAGAAAAGCGATTAGAAAAGGTAAAAAGAGCTGCTAAAACTGGTAATAAAGAAGCACAAGCTGAATTAGCTTTATTAGAAAAAGTTCAAGAAGTTTTATTAGAAGGTAAATCTGTTAGAACTATTGAGTTTACTGAAAAAGAAGAAGAGTTAGTAAAATCAATGCAGTTTATTACAGCAAAGCCTGTGTTATATGTTTGTAATGTTGATGAATCTTCTGCTAAAGATGGTAACGCTTATGTAGAAAAAGTACGTGAAGCTGTTAAAGATGAAGAAGCTGAAATTATTGTATTAGCAGTAGGAACTGAAGCTGATATTGCTGAATTAGAAGATTACGAAGAGCGTCAAATGTTCTTAACTGATATTGGATTAGAAGAACCTGGAGTTTCTAGATTAATTCGTTCAGCATATAAATTATTAGATTTACAAACGTATTTTACTGCTGGTGTAAAAGAAGTAAGAGCTTGGACTATTCCGGTTGGTTCTACTGCACCACAAGCTGCAGGAGTTATTCATACTGATTTCGAAAAAGGATTTATTCGTGCTGAAACGATTAGTTATGCCGACTATGTTGAATACGGAAGTGAAGCTAAAGTTAAAGAAGCTGGTAAAGTAAGAGTAGAAGGTAAGGAGTACGTAGTAGCAGATGGAGATGTAATGCATTTTAGATTTAACGTATAAATCTTAAAAAGATATAAATAAAAAAAGGAGAGTTTTAAAACTCTCCTTTTTTTATTTAATTATTTCTTAGCACTTAAGAAAGAGAAATTATAACTCAACCCAAAGTTTAGCATTGTACTACTTAAACTACCACCTCTTGCTTTAACGTAACCTAAACCTCCTCGTAAGTTAAGATTTTCGGTTAGCTTATAATTTAAACCTACACTAGGTTTTATAATTAAACCTTGTCCTGTACTAATTCCGCCACCACCAGCTGCACCTCCTAAAAGTTGCGCAAAAGCATTTACTTTATTATTCAAAAAAGAATTTGTTTGAACTCCTAAACCAACAATTCCTTCAGCATAAGCGCCAGCATCACCAAAGTTTGCAAATGAAGTTTGACCAGTTGCATAAATATATTTGTTTAAGAATAGATTAACTTGTAACGATATTTGATGCATGTTTTGTTCAATATTAGTATCTCTAGCTGCGTTTAAATACACATCTTGCTTTAAGATAACATCTATTCCTTTGAATTTTCCACTAGAAAAAGAACGATTATCAGATTTAATTCCATCTTTATCTACGTAGTATTTTAGTCCAATTCCGAAGGTAGAAGAAACAAAATGAGAATCTGGGCTCATTAAATAACCTTTGTTAACTGAAGCGTATACATTATCGAATAATTTTTGTTCAAGGGAAATATCAGGATAAATTAAAAATCCTCCTTTGGTATCTACGCCGCCGCCGCCGCCAGCACCAACACCAAATTTTGCTTGAATGTTTGTTCGGTTTTTGTTCATAGATAAATGATATCCACCACCTAAAAGAATATCCATATAACCAGCTTTAATTCCGTGGTAAGCACCATCAGCTTTTACGAAGAAAAAGAATTCATCTGTAATAAATGAGTTCAATTCAAAACCTGCAAGCCTTATAGTTCTTCCTTTATAAGAGCCTTTGGTGACATCTAAATTATTTAAATGAACCATTAAAGACATTCTGTCTGAACTTTTATTCCAATCAGATTTTTGTAATTCATCAAATGAAAATTCTTGTTCTCTTTTAGAAAAAGAAGAAGTTTCGAAATTTAAAGGAACTTGAACAGCTACATTAATTTGACTACCTTTTATGTTTCCTTTATCGAAAAAGTTTATATAACTATAACCTGCTGTAAGTTTAAAGTAATCGAAATCGTACCCTAAATTAACATGAGGTAATATAAATGCTCCACCACCATCGGGAGCACCTGCACCACCACCCCCACCGAAATGAAATCCGATATCGGTAAATAATTTTTTAGTAATATTTTTTTGAATACCGGCATTTACACCTAAAGTGAAAAAACCACCTCGAATGCCTCCAACAGCACCATAAAAACCAACACCTGCATAACTCCAGTTGTTTAATTTTAAGTTGTAATGCAATCCAGTGAAATCCATATTTACTTCACCATTAGGCATCTTAATAGAAAGAAAATCTAACTGCCCAAAACCAAATTGTGTTTGTTTTTGAGGTGCTTCTTGTTGACTGTATAAAAAATAAACACTCATTGTTAAACTTAACAAGAGTGTTTTTTTAATGATGTTTTTAAACATTAATTAATTTTTAGTGATGTATTTTTTGTCTTTTACCATTCACGTAAGAAGCAACAAAAGCATCTTTAAATCCAACTTTTCTTAATTCGTTACGTAAATATTTAGCTTCATTTAATGTTGAAAATAAACCTAATGAATATTTAAAATATCCATCAGCAGAAGCAATGTTCCCTGGAATAAACTTTTTTGAAATTAAAGGATATTTTCTATTAGAAAAAACACCAACTTGTACTGAATATATAGTATTTCCTTTTGTGTTGTTATTTAATTCATTTACCGTTTCATTAATATTAGCAGTATTTAATTTAGAGTTATTTTGAGATTTCTTAACTCTAGATTGTGCTTTTTTTACACTGTCTAATACACGTTTTGCTTCCTTAGCTTTAACGGCAGCAATATCTACTTTAGGTTTCTTTAGCATTTCTAAACCATTACCACCATTAGAATAAAAATAACCAACAGCAGTTAAGGCTAAACCTAACAATGCTCCAATAAATATAGATACTCTTTTTAGTCTGCTTTTATCATCAATTACTTGTTGTAATTCATTTTCTGCTTCTTCTCTTTTTAATTTGGCATTGTCTAAATCTTGCTGCATTAATGAGAATTTTTCCTCTTCTATAAATGGCATATTCTTAGTTTTTTGATTTTAGTTGATTTAAATTGCTGACTAAAATACAATTTTTTTTTATTTAGACTTTTTCAACAGTAATGACTACTGTTTTTGATGCTGGTGTATGACTAATTCTCGCTTTACTTTTTATAGGAACTAAGACATTAGCTTCAGGAAAATAACTAGCTGTACATTGTTTAGGAATACTATACGGTAAAGCTAAAAACCCTTTAGCAACTCGTTTTTCTCCTTCGAAATGGCTGATTAAATCTACTTTATCTAGCTTGTTAATTCCTTGTTGTTTCATATCGTCAGGATTCATAAAAATAACTCTACGCTCGTTTAAAACTCCTCTGTAACGATCGTCTAAACCATAAATAGTGGTGTTGTATTGATCGTGAGTACGAATGGTCATTAACATAAACTGATTTTCTTTAAGTTGAATATCAGAAGGTTTGTTAATAGTAAAGTTTGCTTTTCCTGTAGCAGTTGGAGAGAAGTCGTTTGCTCTTGCATTGTTTGGTAAATAAAATCCTCCTTTTTTACGAATTCTTTCGTTATATTTATCGAAACCAGGAATGGTGTTTTCAATTTTATTACGAATTAAATCATAGTTAGTTGTTAATTCACTCCAATTTACTTTAGAATTTTTTAAAGTAGCTTCAGCAATTCCAGCTACGATAGCGGGTTCACTTAATAATTCATTAGATAAAGGAGTTAAATGACCACTAGATTTATGTACAACTCCCATAGAGTTTTCTACAGAAACAAATTGTTCTCCAGAATTCTGATAATCTTTTTCTGATCGTCCTAAACAAGGAAGAATTAAAGCTTGTTTGCCATGAACGACATGACTACGATTTAATTTTGTTGAAACATGAAGAGTTAAATCACAGTTTCGTAATGCTTCAGCAGTGTATTCAGTATCTGGTGTAGCAGAAATAAAATTACCTCCCATACCAATAAAAACTTTAGCTTTTCTTGCATGCATAGCTTCAATGGCTGCCACTACATCATACCCATGTTTACGTGGAGCTTCAAAAGAGAATTCTTTTTCTAAGTTTTGTAAGAAAGCTTCTTTGGGTTTTTCCCAAATTCCCATGGTTCTGTCTCCTTGAACATTTGAATGCCCGCGAACAGGGCAGGTACCAGCTCCTTTTTTACCAATACTTCCTTTTAAAAGAAGTAGATTAACCACTTCTCTAATATTATCAACTGCATTTTTATGTTGCGTTAATCCCATTGCCCAACAAATAATAATCTTTTTGCTAGAGGCAATTAATTCAGCAGCTTCTTCAATTTCTGATAAGCTTAAACCTGTTTGAGGTAACAAGTCTTCAATTGTATATGAATTTAAATCGTCAATAAGTTCGTTAAAGCCATGAGTTTTTTCTTCAATAAATTTTAAATCGAATACTGTACCTGGGTTTTTATTTTCTTTTTCGAGCAATAACTTCATTATAATTTTTAATAAAGCTACATCTCCATTAATTTTTACTTGTAGAAATATATCGGTTAATTTTTGACCAGAACCAATCCATTTTAACGGATTTTGAGGATCATTATAACGCATTAATCCAACTTCGGGTAATGGATTTACAGTAATAATTTTACCTCCATGTTTTTTAGTATCACTTAAAGCTGTTAACATTCGTGGATGATTTGTTCCTGGATTTTGCCCCATAACAATGACTAAATCGGCATGATTAAAATCGTCTAAAGTAACAGATCCTTTACCAATTCCTAGTGTTTCTGATAAGCCTGAGCCACTAGATTCATGACACATGTTAGAACAATCTGGTAAGTTGTTAGTTCCGAATTGTCTTACAAAAAGTTGATATAAATAAGCAGCTTCATTACTTGTTCTTCCAGAAGTATAAAAAATAGCTTCATCTGGAGAGTCTAATTTATTTAATTCAGTACCAATTAAATTAAAAGCATCTTCCCACGAGATTTCTTCATAATTATCAGAGCCTTCTCGTAAAATCATCGGATGTGTAATTCGTCCGCTTTTACCAATTTCATAGTCTGACCATTCTGACATTTCTTGAACTGAATGTGTTGCAAAAAACATAGGAGAAACTCTATTTTTTGTAGCTTCTTCTGCAACAGCTTTTGCACCATTTTCGCAATATTCTGCTAAAAATGCTCTTTTCTCGTCTGGATCTGGCCACGCACAGCCTGGGCAATCAAACCCTTCTTTTTGGTTTAGTTTAGCCAATAAACCTACACCTTTTGCCATACCTACTTCATTTGCAATATGTGTTAAGGCAGATTTTATGGCTTTTACACCAACTGCAGATTTTGGTACTTCGGTTAATTGTATTCCTGTTAATTTTTCAGGAGGTTGTGCATGTGGTTTTTTATCACTCATAATATATATGTTGAGGATTTGCGTAAATGGTCATTTTTTGTTCTCTACTGAATCCGATTAAACAAATACCGAATTCTTTAGCGTAATCTACTGCTAAGCTAGAACATGCTGATACTGCTACAATAATAGGGATTTTTGCAAAAAAAGCTTTACTTACTATCTCGTACGAAACTCTACCACTAACTAAAATAATATTTGCGTTTTGTAAAGTGTTTACTGTTAGTAAATTACCTACCGATTTATCAACTGCATTGTGCCTGCCAATATCTTCTTTTATGGTAAGTAAGTTAAGGTATTTATCGAAAATTGCAGCTGCGTGACTTCCTCCAGATTGGTTGAATAGAGCTTGTTTTGATTTCATTTTTGAAAACATTTCTCGAATTTGAGCTTGAGAAAACTTGTTTTTATTCTCTAAAGAATCCCCAGATAATTCAATATCGTCGAGTTTATGTTTTCCACAAATTCCGCAGGAAGAAACAGATAGTAAAGTTCTTTTGTTTAAATACCCTTTTCCTAAATTATTACTAGGAATTGTAACGTTTATAATTGAAGAATGGTCTTTTTTCTTTTCAACTACAGTAAAGTTTAAAGCGTCTTTTTTCTTATAAATATCTTCAGCATATAAAAGTCCTCTAATTAAATCAAAATCATTACCAGGAGTTCTCATTACTACGGTATAAGCTTCTTGGTTAATATTGATTTGTAATGGAGCTTCGATAACAAGAGCATCAGATATTTTCTGTTTCTTGTTATCTGTAATTTTTAAACTTTCGTAGCTGTTGGTTTGCATAGCGCTATGAGACTTTAGACAAACTTACAAAATAAAGGCTAAGTATTTTTTGATATAAATCACAAAAGCCTCGAAATTTCGAGGCTTTTATATACGTTTTACTTTCCCCTAATTAAGTAAAACGCACATTCCAAGGGACTTTAGAATATATTGCTACAACGTAACTATTTTAAAGTTATTGTGATATTATGATTATTTAACACAAATAATTATAATATGCTCATTATTTAGGTTGGTTGTGAAGAATAAATAGGTGTTTCCACCATCTTTAATTTTTGTTTTTTTTCGAATTTCTGCTACCGAAATAGGAAAGTTTCGTGTAGTAATATTAGCTTTTAAACTTGGAAGATGTTTTTTAAGCTCCTTTTTATTGAAAGGAGTTACTTGCTGAATAGTAAAAGTTCTTCCAGGAAAATCAACTACTTCATTTGAGGTGTATAAATGAGAATGCTGATGTAATTTAGCTATATTTAATTGTTCCGATACTTCATGAAACCCACCAGATTTTAAAATAGCAGCATTGGGTTCGTATAAATATTGTAATGGATTTGAATATGTTGAAGAAGCTTGTGATTCTAAATTAAAACTAAACTTTTCAGTTTTATGCTTAGTTAAGTTGACTGCTTTAACTTGTACAGCGTCAACATAATCTTTTTCTAAAATGAAAAGGAGTTCTTTTACTTCGTTTTGAACTGCTATAACTTGAATTTCTTTAACAAAATTTAGTTCATTAATGGTACTCGTAATATCTAAAATAGGGGAGTTTTTAATGAGAATATTATTGGTTTTTGAAAAGAGTAAATCAATATTTTTAGGAACATTTGGCAAACAATCATCTAATAAAAAGACTTTTCCTTTAATGTCATTTCTTCTTGATGGATCTATATAAATCCAATCATATTTTTCATTGTTTTCTTTTAAGAATTCAATACCATTTGTAGCTATGGTTTCAATGTTATTAGCGTTTAATTGTTGGTAGTTATGTTTCACTATTTTAGACAAGTCTTCGTTTATTTCACAATGAATTACTTGTTTAAAAGTTTGAGAAAATGCATAACAATCTACTCCAAAACCACCAGTGAGATCAATAATTGTATTTCCTTTGATTAGAGAAGCTTTATAATTAGCCGTAATTTCTGAAGAAGTTTGTTCGATGCTTAACTTAGGTGGATAATAAATATTCTCAGTTTGAAACCAACTAGGTAATTTTCCTTCAGACTTTCTTTTTGCTAATATTTGATTTGCTAATTCTTGTACAGCAATATTTTTAAACGGACTCCCTTTTAAAATCAGCTTTTCAATAGTGTTTTTTAAATTAGAATTGATAAAGTTCTGTATTTCAGTATTTAAAATAGAATCGTTCAAAAGCCTAGGTTTTATAGGGGTTTTACTCTTAATAGAATAAAGCAAAAATACTGATATTTTAACAAGAATCCTTCTTGTAGTTAGCGTTATTTTTACTACGTTTGCCGCCCCTTAATTTAAATTTTAACTTAAATATTTATGAAGAGAAGTATTTTAATGATTGCTATGTTAATAGCATCAGTAAGTGCAAGTGCGCAATTTTATGTATCGGCTAGTGGAGGATATTCTTTTCCAGCTGCAGATGTTAAGTTCGGAACAGAAACTACTACAAGTGGAGTAGAAAATACTTATGGAAGTTACGGAGAAGGATTACATACTCAATTAAGAGCTGGATATTTTTTCAATGAAAAATGGGGTGTAGAACTTGCTGGAGGTTATTTACACGGTTCTGACCAAACATCTTTATTGTTAGACGTTCCAAATCAACCTTACGTAAATGTAAAAGCAAGAGGTAGAGCTTATGGTTTATCTGCTTCTGTTATTTATAATATTGATAAAAACTTTTACGGACGTGCAGGTTTTTTAACTAAAGTTGGAGGAAGAACAGAGGTTGTAGGAAAAGTAAATGCTACTTTACCAGCTAATTTATTTAATCCTGCTGCTCCTGCTGGATTAACAACAGATTTAACAATGGATTTAACAAGAGATTTTAGAGGTAAGTTTCCTTTAGGGTTTATTGGAGCTATTGGTTATAAGCATAAAATTAATGAAAGCTTATCGTTATTTGCAGAAGTTGAGTACATGGGAATTAGTGTAACTAGAGACAAATCTACTATAGGAGATTTTAAAGCTACTTTAGGAGGAAATAATGTTACTCGTGAGCAATTATTACAAATGGCAGCTAATACTCCAGCATTACAAAATGGTACTTTTGGAAGTATTTTACCATTAATTAATGATGAAATTACTTATGTTGATAATTTAACGCCTACTGAATATGCAGAGACGCAATCAAATCCGTTAGCAAGAAAGCAATTAACACAAAATGTACCTTATTCTTCTGTAGGATTTAATATTGGTATTACTTATACTTTTGGAAAATAATTTTCAAAAAACTAACAAATAAAAAAGAGTGATTGTTAAATCACTCTTTTTTGTTTTAATTATACCCTTTTACGTCTCCCATACTTAAGTTACCGCCATTACCAAATTTATGGTTTTTTGGTAATAGTGTACTGCTTTCAGTAGTTATCCAATCTTCCCAAGTAGCTGGAACTCCATCCATTTTCATGCTTGGAACATACATTTTATAACTTTTCGGAATATTATTTTCGTCTAAAATCCATAGATAAGAATCTCCAGGAGTTGTACCTCCAACAGTATATTTAACCAATAAAGCATCTTTACCATCAACTTTCTTTAGTGACCTGATAATTCCTCTTTCAAATAATTTATGAGGAGCTACTAACCAAAAGCTATCATTATTGAATAACTTTTCTGCTCTTTCAACAATTTTAGTATCTGTCTTTTCTTGTAATTTATCGTTAAAGTAAACAGTGCTTTTATCTAAGTTATTAGGATATAAGTTTACTCGAATAGTATCCCAAGAAACATCAGCAATATGTGCTTTTTTATCCCATTTATAAGAGCGTCTTCCGCCAAAACTCCATTCTAAATAGCGAGTGTTTTTATAAGCTTCATGATTAATAGCTTTTAGAATGCTATTAGCAAGTAAATCTGCTTTTGTATTCATAGCTTTTACATCACCCATATCAATTTCTAAACCGAATAATGGAATTGTATGTTGTGTTGGTAATTGAATACCTGTTTCTGTTTTTTTCCAGTGATTCCAAGTAGCTTCAATTCCTCCGATAGGAATAATTTTTGTCCACATTTTATAAGAAACGGGTTTGTAATTATCGTCTAAAATCCACAAATATGAGTCACCTGGAGTTGTTCCGCCTGAGGTATAAGTAATTAATAAAGCATCTTTATTATTATGTTTTACAATACGTCTTTCGGTTCCAGGATCAAAAACTTTGTAAGGAGCCACTAACCAAAAAGAGTCATTATTAAAGTAATCTTGTGCTTGTTTGAAAATTTTAGGTTCAGGATTTTTTACAATTGTTGAATCTGAGTTTTGCACAAAATTTCTTTCTGGATTATTTAAGTGCAAATGTACTTTTTTATCGTCCCATTTAACAATAACGATGTTTTCTCTTTTAATCCATCTATAATGATGTTCGTTTCTAAAAGACCATTCTAGTATTTCTGTATTTTTGTAATCTTCGTAATTTAAAGCTGAAAGCATTTTATTTGCCAATTCATCAGCTTCAGTTCCTTGTTTTCCTGTTGGAAGTTTTTCGTTATTGATAAAGTAAAAAATGGCAACTCCAATAATTAGAATTAGTAATAGAAAACCTAAGAACTTTAAAACTTTTTTCATGTTTAATTTTTGAGTAGTTTAATTATTGATTTATCAACTGCTGAATTCCTTTAGCGAGCTCATTGGCTGCTTTTGGATGATTTCTAAACCACAATTCTGGTTCAATGAGTTCTAATTCAGCCAAGGCTAATTTACCATTATTATCAATAAAAGCATCGACACGAGCATAAATAGGGATTTCATCACAGGCTTTAACAGTGTTTTCTGCAAAATCAATTTCTGACTGAGTAGGAGTATAGTCATGAACGGAACCACCAAAATCATCTTGAACTCTAAAATCTCCTTCTTTAGCAATTTTAAGTATTGCATGAGTAAATTTCCCGTTCATAACCATAAATGAGATTTCGCCTTTACTCACAATATTGTATTGAAAAGGTTGTAAAATCATAGCTTCATTAGCTATTAATTCAGAAAAAACAGCTTCATGTTCTTCAATAGTAGCTGAACTGATTTTATAAGTATGTCTTGCGCCACCAGAAATACATGGTTTTAAAACAAAGTTTGATAGTTTATGTAATCCAGCCAATTCTTTAAGAGTTCGAGTTTCTTCTTTTTCTACAAAATACGATTCACAGATATGAACTCCATTTTTTTGTAAGTCTAATAAATAATGTTTGTCAATATTCCAACGAATGATTTCTTCAGAATTTAAAAGTTTAGTTAGTTTAGAAACTTTATTTAACCAATTTGAAAACTCAGGAAAACGAACTGCATAATCCCAAGTAGTTCTAAACAAAATGGTTTTTGTAGAAGACCAATCGAAATTTGGATTATCCCATGATAATCGGATTACTTTTAATCCTAAATTCTCTAAAGCAATTTTTACATAATTATCCTCCTGAATGGCATTCTGTATTAGTTTATCCCCTTCCGTAAGATTCAGATAATTTTTATCAGTAAGAATAACAACATCAAAAAGTTTCACAGTCAATATTATTTAGTAGTTACAATTGGTTTATGTGTAATGGTAAAATTACAAGAATTTGCGATAAAACACATTTCGTTGGCCTTTTTATGTAGTTCAATAGCTTTTTCAATATTTTCTGTTTTTCTGATAAGAATTTCAGGATTTAAAGTTACTGATGAAAATTTACCACTTCCGTTTTTATCTTCATTCATAACACCTTCTGGTTTGTCTAGATAACTAACTACATTAATTTTGTTTACTGTACATAAATGTAAATACCAGAGCATATGACAAGAAGAAAGTGAGGGTAATAACAGTTCTTCTGGATTATAACGAGTATTATCTCCTAAAAAAGCTGGATCAGAAGAAGCTTCAATGATAGCTTTGTTTTCAGTTTTTATAGTATGATTTCTACTGTAAACATCGTATTTAGAAGTGTCATTTCCTAAATTCCCTGTCCATTCAATAGTAGCTTTATAATGATGTTGTTTCATGTTTTGTTTAAGAATTTATTTTGATAGATAATTTTCTAAGAAATAATATTGATTGTTTTATTATTTGTAAAGTTGATTAAACTTTTCTTGAGTTAATACATATTTATTTACTTGTTGGTAAAAATTGATTCGACCAGGACTAGTTTTGTATGTTTTTACAAAATCAAACCCAGCTTTCGGTAGTGTTTTGTTAGGTGCTGGATTTAATGCATACGGTTCACAAAATAAATTTTCTAGCTTAAAATTATTAAAGAAAAAAGGCAATGATTTTTTTACAAGTTGTACACCCAAACCCTTTTTCCTTTTTGTAGAATCCCACATTTGTAAATGCATGTAAGCTGATTTGTTAAAAACTAACTTATTAATATTACAATGCCCAATAGGTTTGTTGTTTAATTCCCAGATAGTATAGTAGAGCTGTTTTTCTTTATAGTTTTTTATAACTTCAGCATGAATTTTCACATACCATTCTTCTTTACTTAAGAATTTACTTTTTGAAGCTCCCATTCCTCTGATAAATTCTTCAGAACTATCATGAAAATAATCAACTATAAAATTGATGTCTTCAACAAGCATTTCTCTTACAGAAATATTTTCCATTAACTTTTGTTTTGATGATAGTATTCTAAAATATGATTTGGTATATTCATTTTTTCAGGTTTTCCTTTATCTGCGATTGGATATTCTGCTATTTGCTTTACAGGAATTACTCCTGCCCAAATAGGCAATTCATAATCTTCTGGTTCATCATTTACACCTTCAGCTCTAACTTTAGCTGAAGCAGTTTCAATAGTAAATTCTACAACCAATGTTCTGTCTAATTCTTTTTGATGCATTGGTCGTAAAGAATCCCAGTGATTTGGAATCATTTGGTTTACAATTAGCTCTAAAATATCTGATTTTTCGTTATCGTCATCAATCTTTTGTAAGCTTCCAAATAGTGTTGCAGATCGATAATTTACTGAATGATGCAATCCTGAACGAGCAATTACCAATCCGTCTAAATGCATTACAGTAATAGAAGTTTTTTTGCTTTGTAAAATAGCCAATAACATTCTGTTGGCTGTAGAACCATGCAAGTAAATTTTGTCATCTTTTCTTGCATATGCCATAGGAATTGAAATTGGATTCCCTTCATAAATATAACCAACGTAGCAAAGAAAACCTGCATCTAAAATTTCGTTGATTTTTTCTATATCATAAACAGCTCTATTTTGCCCTCTTTTTACCCTGTTGAGTTTAGATTTTGTATATTCTTTCATATTAATTTATTTAAAGATTAGCTAATAGGTTTAGAATGAATGTAGTTTTCGAATGCTTTTCCATTTACCCAAAAAGTATAGTCGCCAACTTTTTTAAAATCTTGTTTTTCGTAAAACTTAATTGCTTTGTAGTTTTTTATATATACAGTGAGCCATATTTGATTGAACTTTAGTTCTTTGGCTTTATCTAAAACGGTATTGTATAATTGATAGCCAACTTTTTTACCCAAGAATTCATTTAGTACATATATTCTTTCTAGTCTACAAATGTTTTGATCAGAAATACTATCGTTGTCAGCATTTAAAACCAATTTAGCGTATCCTACAGGAAAATTATTTAAATACGCAATCCAATAGATATTTTCTTTCTTATAAAGCTCTTCTGTAGTTCTTTGAATTGAAAAAGCTTCGTTATTATAGTTATATAAATCTTCAGCATTATTTATAAAATGACCGTGAGATTCTGAGTAGGTAACTCTACCTAAAAGCGCTAAAATTTCTACATCTTTATGAGTTGCTATTTTAATCTTAATCATTGTTAGTCGTTTTAATGAGTAAATTTTGTGAGTTATTTCTTTTTCCAGTTTTGTAATTCAATTAAATTACCTTCAGGGTCTCTTACATAAATAAAAGTGATTTCTCCAACACCTTTTACTTCTCTTTTGGTTATTTCACCTAGTCTTTTACCTTCGTTCAACTCTATGTTTTTAAGAGTTTCTTCAATATTATCAACTTCAAATGCAATGTGCCCAAAACCTCTTTTATTAGGCATTATGAATTCTTGATTTTCAATATGTTCATATTGATAAATTTCAAGCGTAGGTCCGTTTTCTCCATGTCCTGGAAGCAAAAGGTGAGTACCTTGTAAAGCAGCATTTTTTAAACCAGTTCCTTTTTCAAGCCATTCTCCAGATTGTTTTCTAATAGGAGGAATTACTACACAATTGAAAACTTTTATATAAAAGTCTGTTAGTTTTTTCCAATCTGTACTTACAATATTTGTGTGAGCGTACCTCATTAATATATAGATTAAATTTTATCAAGTTTAGAGACTGTTAATTCATTTTTAGTATTTCCAGTATTTAGAGTAGAAGCTGGTTCGAATAATAATATACTAACTTCTTCTGGAGCATAAGGTTTATGTTGAACTCCTTTAGGAATGATGACAAATTCACCTGAATTTAATTCTAAAGTTTTACCTTCTAGTTCAATAAATAATTTACCATCTATAACGTAAAATAATTCGTCTTCTAAATCGTGTTTGTGCATCACAAATTCACCTTTAAATTTTGCTACTTTGACAAACTGATTGTTAAGCTCTCCAACAATTTTGGGTGTCCAGTATTCGTTAAAAGTACTTAGCTTAGATTGCAAATTTATTTTTTCAATTTCTCCCATTTTCATATGTATTTATAATCTATAAATTTTCTTAGTTTCTTTGATTTGTTGTTCTTTAGTTATTTTAGGGAAAAGAATATTCTTTTAATCTTTGATTTGAAGAACTATTACTATTCTCAAAAAATCATCTTTTTACTGGTTCTATATTTTTAAATTGATTTGAGTTGGTTTTTACCTTTTCTAAATCTTTCGGCTTAAAAATTCGTTGTGTTGATGCAGGATATTTCTCAATCATTATTGAAGGTCGAATAGGGCGTTCTACAAAATTTCCTGAACAACTTGGACATACGTTTTCAAAAATTTCTAAAGCACACGATTTACAGTAAGTGCACTCAAAAGAGCAAATCATTGCTTCGGTTGAAATGTTGGGTAAATCTTTACCACAATGTTCACAATTTGGTCTAATTTCTAACATTATAAGTAGCGTTCTTTGATAATATTTATATGCCATAAACTATGACCAAGCAGTATATAGGCACAAGCTCTTGCTGAAATATTGGTATTACTTGCAATTCCCATATTTGATAAATGTTTCTGCGGAATACTCGCAATTACATTCAAAGAGTATTTACGAGTGATCGAAAATTCAGTTAATAACTCTTCTAAAGACTTACTATTTGCTTCTGAAGGCTCTATATAATCGTTTTGTTCAAATCCCATTAAAGGAGATTGATCGTTTCTTGCAATTCTAAAGAAACGGTATATAAAAATACGCTCTGTGTCAATTAAGTGTTGTAAGATTTCTTTAATTGTCCATTTTCCTTCAGCATAACTAAAAAGTAATTTGTCTTTTGAGATTGAAGAGAAAAAGTCAATCACAAATTTTTCATCGTTTTCGAATCCAGAAACCAATTCTGTTGAACTCTCAACTAAATCAATATAATTGGCGTAGTACTCGTTGTATTCGTTTGATTGTAGGTTTTTTTTTATCATGTTGTTACATTTATATCTCAAAAATAGTATTTTTATGGACTATATTTTTCGTCCAGAATCAAAATAATCAGTAGTCCAGATGTTTCCGTATAAAACTTCAATATATTTAGATAAATCAGTGAAAGAACCTTTGTATTTACAGTTGTCAAATCAGTTAATTTTACTGATTAGAGAAGGGCAGTTGACATCAGGAACAAAACTCATTGGATCAAGACAATTAGCGGAGTTGTTAGGGATACATAGAAAAACCGTAGTAGCGAGTTATGAAGAATTAGCTTTACAAGGTTGGGTAGAAAGTATTCCTAAAAAAGGAACTTTTGTACATAATAATTTACCAAACTTATATCAAAAAAGAAAAGAAAGAGAGTCAGTAGTTAAAGAAAAGTCTGGTTTTTCATTTTAT
Source organism: Tenacibaculum holothuriorum (assembly GCF_002120225.1). GTDB lineage: Bacteria > Bacteroidota > Bacteroidia > Flavobacteriales > Flavobacteriaceae > Polaribacter > Polaribacter holothuriorum. The sequence continues at coordinate 126,011 of NZ_LAPZ01000001.1, forward strand.
ACGAGTTCAATTTTAAAAGCTAAAAAAGCTTTTAAAGTAGAAGAAATAATATACTTAAATGATGGAACTTCTGATACAAGATTAACTCCTTTAGATGAAATTGCACGTACTTATAGAAGAGTTGCTTCAAAGAAAAGTACTTATAAGCATTTAGATTACGGTTCTACGTATGGAAACAATGGATTGAGAGAAATCCTAGTATCTTATTTAAATTCAACTAGAGGGCTAAAAGTAGCTAAAGAAAATTTATTGATTACTCGAGGTAGTCAAATGGGAATGTGGCTTTCAGCTCAGTTATTACTCAAAGAAAAAGATGTAATTGTTGTAGGTACCACTAATTATGCTTCGGCAGATATTACTTTTAAAAACACGAAAGCAACTCTTAAAAGAGTAGGAGTAGACCAATGTGGAATACAAACTAATGAAATTGAATTGCTATGTAAAACTACTCAGATAAAAGCGGTATATGTAACTTCTCATCATCATCATCCTACAACAGTTACCTTATCGGCAGAAAGAAGAATGCATTTGCTTCAATTATCTAAAAAACATGGTTTTGCAATTATTGAAGATGATTATGATTACGATTTTAATTATAATCATGCACCGATTTTACCTTTAGCAAGTCATGATACTAGCGGAAATGTGATTTATGTTGGTTCAGTTTGTAAAACTGTGGCTCCCGTTTTTAGAATAGGGTATTTAATTGCTTCTAAAGATTTTGTAGATGAAGCAGCTAAATTGAGAGGTTATATAGATAGGCAAGGAGATGCCTTGTTAGAATTAACATTTGCTGAATTTATAAAATCGGGAGATTTAGACAGACATATTCGAAAAGTTTTAAGAGTGTATCAACAACGAAGAGATTTGTTTTGTAAGCTACTGAAAGAAGAGCTAGGAGATTATTTTTCATTTGAAATTCCTAAAGGAGGAATGGCGATTTGGACACAACTCAACAAAAAGTATACGTGGAAACAAGTACAAGAAGAAGCTAGAAAACACAACTTAGAAGTTGGAGATTATACTCGATATGATATGGCAAAAACTAATCATAATTCTATGAGAATTGGTTTTGCTTCTTATACCGAAAATGAAATTTATGAATTGATAAATAGATTGAAAACTACTATGAAATCTATTACAAAGAAGCTTTAATCATTCTATCATTGCCAAATAAATCTTTACGCAATTCAATATTGGTGAAACCTTTTTCTTGTAACATTGTTACAGTTTCTGCTCCTAAATATTGATTGATTTCAAAAAATAATAATCCGTTTTTAGAAAGATGTTTTTTAGCTAAATCAGCTATTTTAATGTAGAATATCAATGGATTGTCATCTTCAACAAACAAAGCTAAATGAGGCTCGTTTTTTAAAACATTATTCTTAATTTCTGCCTTCTCTAAATTACGTACATAAGGCGGATTAGAAACAATAACATCATATTTTTCGTCATTACGAGGAATGTTCGACGAAGTAATCTCTTCATTTATATGAGATTGCTTCATTTTATTCGCAATGACGTTTAAATTATCAGCTTTTAAAATATCTTTAAAAATAAAATTGATGTTGGTTTTATTAAGTTCAGCATTCTGTTTAGCAACTTTTAAAGCTTCATCAGAAACATCAATAGCAGAAACATTATCGTTTGGTAAATGTTGTTTTAAACTAATAGGAATACAACCAGTGCCAGTACCAATATCAAGAATATTAAATTCATCTTCTATCTCCTGTCTTCTGTCTTTTGTTTCAAACAATATCCATTCAACTAACTCTTCTGTTTCTGGTCTAGGAATTAAAGTGTTCTGATTTACTTTAAAAGGAAGCCCATAAAACTCGGTGTGCCCAATAATATATTGAATTGGCTCTTCTTTTTTTAGTCTGTCTAAAGCATTATTCAATAGTTCCTCTTTTTCAGAAGTGATTTCAAAATTAGGTTGTAACGTAAAATCAATTCGTTGTAAACCTAAATATTCTTCAATTAAATAAAAGAAAAAAGTATCTATCTCTGTTTGAGGATAGATTGAAGATAATTGTTCTTTAAAATATTCTTTAAATTGATTTAATCGCATAGTCCTTGTGTCTTGAATCTTGGTTCTTTTGTCTCTAGTCTTAACTTCTATAAATTTTTCAACATCCAAACATTACAAGAATAATGTCCAGTATTTCCCATAGGCTTATCAAGATTTACAAAACCATTCTTTTTATACAAAGCTCTTGCAGCTTCCATATACGGCATAGTTTCTAAATAACATTGTTCAAAACCATCTTCTTTTGCTTTTTGCAAACATTTTTCAATTAGCTTACTACCCAAACCTTTTCCTCTTGCAATTGGTAAAAAGTACATTTTTTGAAACTCACATACATTACCTTCATAATTATCTAACTGAGAATAACCTGCTCCACCAATAATTTTATTTTTATGTTCTATGACAAAGTAAGAAGCTTTGTCTTTTTGGTAAGTTTCAAACATTTCGTCAGTAGCTTTATCTTCATAAGCTGTACCTACTTTGGGTACACCAAATTCAATTAAAACATCTCTAATTACTTTGGCAATCTGTATGTTGTCTTGAGGAGTAATTTCTCTAATAATAAAATCAGATGTTGTCATAGGAATACGTACTTTTGCAGGAGCAAATTACCAAAAAACACCAACTTACATGAAAAAGTTATTGTATTTTTTTTCCATAGTATTTGTTTTGAGTTGTTCGGTTAAAGAAAAGCCGATTTTTTTAAAAATAGATGATGTAAAAATCCTATCGGCTGCTTCAGATACAGTAAAATTGTCTGTAAATGCTTTTTTTGAAAATCCGAATGATATTGGAGGAAAGATTTCTACCGATGAAATTAAAGTAATTGTAAATGGAGCAGAAGTAGCTCAGGTTTCTTCAGAAGAATTTAAAGTACCTGCAAGAAAGGAATTTACCATTCCATTAAAAGTTGTGATTCCTACCAATAATATTTTTAAGAATAATAAAAACGGACTTTTAGGAGGTTTGATAAATACATTCTTAAACAAAAGTGTTAAGGTTCAGTTTAAAGGAGATTTAAGATATAAAGTTTTAGGTTTTTCTCACGTATATCCGATTGATAAAACTGAAGATGTAAAAATTAAGTTTTAATTATTTACAGAGAATTTGCTTGAATGAATCACGAAAAATACATACAACGTTGTTTAGAATTAGCTAAAAAGGGAATTGGAACAACACGTCCAAATCCTTCTGTGGGTGCAGTTATAGTTCATGATAATTTTATTATAGGTGAAGGATATACAAGTCCATATGGTGGGTCACATGCAGAAGTTAACGCGATTAATTCTGTTGAAAATCAAGAATTACTGAAAGAATCTACGATTTATGTGACTTTAGAACCTTGCTCACACCACGGAAAAACGCCTCCTTGTGCCGATTTAATTGTAAAAAAACAAATACCTAATGTAGTAATTGGCTGTGTAGATACAAACAGTTTAGTGGCAGGAAAAGGAATTGAAAGATTAAAAAAAGCTGGGTGTAGTGTTACTGTTGGGGTTTTAGAAGATGAGTGTTTTAAGCATCATAAACGATTCTTTACAGTTCAAAATAAAAAACGTCCTTACATTATACTTAAATGGGCAGAAACTAAAAATGGTTTTATAGCGCCAAAAATTAAAGATGAACAGAAGCCTGTTTGGATTTCTAATGCGTATTCTCAACAGTTGGTTCATAAATGGAGAAGTGAAGAGCATGCTATTTTAGTCGGAACTAATACGGTTATTGTAGACAATCCGTCTTTAACGGTAAGAAGCTGGACAGGAAATAATCCAATTCGAATAGTTATTGATAGAACGTTACGCATTCCTCAAGATGTTAATGTATTTAACGACCAAGCGAAAACAATTGTTATTTGTGAGAAGAAAGGCGAATTAGAAAATAGAGAAAGGATTAGCTTTGAAGAAATAGATTTTTCTAAAAATATAGCACAACAAATTTGTGGTGTTCTGATGAAGAATAATATTCAATCAGTAATTATTGAAGGAGGTCAACAAACACTTCAAACTTTTATTGAAGAGAATTTATGGGATGAAGCAAGAATTTTTATTGGAGAATCTGAGTTTGAAGATGGAATTAAAGCTCCTGTTTTCTCAACTGCGCTCGAAATGATAAAAACTACAATTACTTCCGAAGAAAAAATAGAAAACGACATTTTAAGAATATATACAAATGATTAAAAACATCATTTTTGATTTTGGTGATGTATTCATCAATTTAGATAAGCAAGCCACCTACAAAGAACTTGCTAAACTTGAAGTTACAGAAGTAACCGAAGAGATGATGCAACAATACTATCAGTACGAAATGGGATTGACTTCTACTGATGAATTTGTGAATTGGTTTCATCAAAAGTTCAACATTTCAAAAGAAAATTTAATCAATGCTTGGAATGCTATTTTACTAGATTTTCCAAAGCATAGATTAGCTTTTTTAAAGGAGTTAGTTGCGAGTAAAAAGTACCGATTGTTTTTGTTGAGTAATACAAATGATTTGCATATTTCTTGGATTCAAAACGACTGGGGAGCTGCCTTATATAGTGAGTTTAAAAACTGTTTTGAACAGTTTTATTTATCACATGAAATTAACATGCGTAAACCAAATACAAATATTTTTGAATTTGTTTTAAAAGAGAATAATTTACAAGCATCAGAAACTATATTCATTGATGACACCAAAGAAAATACTGATGCAGCAGCTCAATTAGGTATTCATGTTTGGAACAACAGTTCTGAAAAAGAAGATGTAGTTGAGTTGTTGAATAGAAAAGAATTTTCAGTGTGATTTATTTAGTTTTAAGCATATTAGTATCAAGTTTACTATTTGTTATTTTTAAATTGTTTGATGTATTTAAAATCAACACACTTCAAGCAATTGTTGTAAATTATGCTGTAGCCTTATCATTTGGGTTTTTAAATTCTGATGTCTCATTAGCGGTTTCTGAAATTCCAAATCAACCTTGGTTTTTCGGTGCATTTTGCTTGGGAGTGTTATTCATTTCAGTATTTAACGTGATGGGATTAACAGCTCAAAAAAATGGACTCTCAGTTGCTTCTGTAGCAGGGAAAATGTCGGTAGTAATTCCAATCATAGTAGGAATTATAGCATATAAAGAAAGTGCTGGAATCGTTAAGTTAATTGGAATATTATTGGCATTAGTAGCGGTGTATTTATCATCAGCAAAAAGTGACTCAAGTCCAGTCAAGTTCAAAAACTTATTATTACCATTACTTTTATTTTTTGGTTCAGGTTGTATTGATGCTGGGTTAAAATTTGTAGAAACTAATTATGTAGCAAATAACGAAGTACCAATGTTCTTGGCAACGATTTTTGGTTGTGCATTTATTTTAGGTAGTTTATTTGTTTTAGTTCAAGTAATCAATAAAAAACTTAAATTTCATTGGAAAAATGTTTTAGGTGGAATTGCTTTAGGAATTCCAAATTACTATTCAATGGAATTCTTAATTAAAGCTTTACAAACAAAAGGGTTGGATAGTTCAACTTTATTTACAATAAATAATGTTTCAATTGTAATTTTAACGACAGTTTTTGCGTTACTTTTCTTTAAAGAAAGATTAATAAGAAAAAATTGGATTGGGATTGGATTAGCAATTGTTAGTATTTTATTAGTAGCTTCGGCATAATGAATGAAATTAAAGATACATATAAAACGATAACAAAACCTTCTGAAGAAACGTTGTTTAAAGACAGAAATAGTAAGTTTTTTGGCTATGCTTTTCCTGTAAATTCTGAAGAAGATGTCAAATTAAGATTAGAAGAGTTACGCAAATTACATCATACAGCACGTCATCATTGTTACGCGTGGCAATTAGGTACAGAAAATATTCGTTTTAGAGCGAATGATGATGGAGAACCTAGTAATTCAGCTGGTCAACCAATTTATGGGCAAATTCAAGCTTTTGATGTTACAAATGTATTGGTAGTTTCGGTTCGTTATTTTGGGGGAACAAAACTGGGAGTAGGAGGATTGATTAATGCTTATCGTTCTTCTGCTCAATTAGCTCTAGAAGCTTCAGATATTATTGAAAAGACAATTGATGTTCAATTTAAATTGAGTTTTGGTTACGATTTAATGAACAAAGTTCAACGAGTTATCAAAGAAAAGAATTTAGAAATTGTAAATCAAAAATTAGAATTAGCTTGTGAATATACCATTGCTGTACGTAAGAGTGAAGCAGATGCAATTTTTTCAATTTTTGAAAGTATCTATCAGTTAAAAATTAAAAAACTATAAAACGTTATTTATGTTTAAAGTTCCTTTTTTAAAAGTACATTTCTGTTTATTATTAATCGGATTATTGAGTTCTTCAATAATAGCTCAGAACTATTTGTACGATACAGAACAGTTTGGTATTAAGGGAGCAACTTTAGGAGGCTCTGTTATTGCTGGTGCAGACGATGAAAGTATGACGTTTTATAATCCTGCTGCAATTCATAAAGCACCATCACAAGTTAGTGTATCTTTATTTCAACCTACAGTAAAAACATTTGGATTTGATAAATTTTGGGGAGGAAATGAAACAAGTAATTTAAATACTGATTTTGGATTAAGACCTTCGTTGTTATCTTTTAAAGTAAAAATTAAAGGATTAGATATTGCATTCATAAAAATTAGTAAAAGTGATCTAAATGATAAATTTAGTGCTAAAAGAGAAATTGTATTTAACAATGCACAAACTACCCAGTTTTTTGAATATGAATATTCTGGAGAAGACCGTTGGTTTGGAGCAGGAACTAGCTTTCAAATTACTCCAAAGTTTCACATTGGAGTAAGTCAATTTGTGAGTATAGCCAATTTTAAATATCGTAATAAAATACTATTAGAACGTATTGAGTTAGATAACAATAATTTAACTACTAATTTTTTTAATTCTGAACAAAGTAGTGATTACGGAAATACTGGACTTATTACAAAGATTGGTTTTTTATATGATTCAGAAAAGCACGATTTCGGTTTCACAGTTACAACTCCTAAGTATTTAAGAATTAGAAATAGTGGAGAGTTCGCAAGTACTTTTGTAAATATTGATGAAACTACGAATGTAGCTCAACAAGTAATAGATAACGATTTAAATACCACAATAAAAACTCCTTGGGAGTTTTCTTTTGGATATAGTGTTAGGTTACAAGAGAAAAGAAAGTTGTGGGTAAATGCCAGTTATTATACTGGTATTTCAGATTACCAAACGGCATTAGTAGAATCTGCCAATAATAACATGTCTTGGATTAATGGTACAAAAGCAATCTTTAATTTTGGAATAGGATATTCACATGAAATAAATGACAAATTAGAATTGTTAGGAGGTTTAAGAACCAATAATTTTGCGTATACTAATAAGCAATCTCAAGACGGTGAGTTACGTAATACGATTTTAGATGGAAATCATTTCCATTTTGTTTTCGGAACTAAGTTTAAGTTTAGAAGACACAATGTTCTTTTAGGAGTAGATTGGGGTACTTTGATGGATAATCCTGAAGAAGGAAACTTCAATTTCTTGAAAAACATTGGTCGATTAGCTCCAAATTTAAAAGGGTTAAAAAAGAATAATATCAATATTCTATTAACATATAGATTCATTCTTGATGAATTTATAAAACTATAAATTCAACTTTCTTAATGTAGCTAAATAGCTATAAACCAAAACATTTTAGGTTAATTAAATAATATTTCGTAAATTTGCACGCCTTTTTACGAGAACAGATTTTAAAAAGGTGTAAAATTATATTTATTTAAGTTTAATTTCTCTTGGCGTTGGTTTCGTTAAAAATCTGGCTAACAAAAAGATACAAAATTATTCTCAGACATGTCTGAAGAAACAAAAAACACAGCAGAAGCTGTAAATCCAGCAGAATTTTTAGCAAACTTTAACTGGCATAAATACGAAGAAGGTATTGATGAAGTTGATGAGTCTAAATTAAAAGAATTCGAAAAAGCGTTAGAAGGAACTGTAGGTTTCGTAAACGAGCGTGATGTAATCGAAGGTTTAGTAACAAGAATTACTGATAGAGATGCTATCATCGATATCAATTCTAAGTCTGAAGGAGTTATCTCTTTAAACGAATTCCGTTACAACCCTAACTTAGCTGTTGGAGACAAAGTAGAGGTATTAGTTGACAAAAGAGAAGATTCAACTGGTCAATTAGTATTATCTCACAAAAAAGCACGTGTAATCAAAGCTTGGGATCGTGTTAACAACGCTCACGAAACTGGAGAAATCGTTAACGGTTTTGTTAAGTGTAGAACTCGTGGAGGTATGATCGTTGATGTATTTGGTATTGAAGCATTCTTACCAGGTTCTCAAATTGATGTGAAGCCTATCCGTGATTACGATCAATATGTTGAGAAGACTATGGAATTCAAGGTTGTTAAAATTAACCACGAATTTAAGAACGTAGTAGTATCTCACAAAGCATTAATCGAAGCTGATTTAGAAGATCAAAAACGTGAAATCATCGGTCAATTAGAAAAAGGACAAGTATTAGAAGGAGTTGTTAAAAACGTAACTTCTTACGGTGTATTTGTTGACTTAGGAGGTGTTGACGGATTAGTTCACATTACTGATTTATCTTGGTCTCGTATCAACCACCCGAACGAAGTTGTTGAATTAGATCAAAAATTAAACGTTGTAATCTTAGACTTTGATGATAACAAGTCAAGAATCCAATTAGGATTAAAGCAATTATCTGCTCACCCATGGGAAGCGTTAAGCTCAGACTTAAAAGTAGGAGATAACGTAAAAGGTAAAGTAGTTGTTTTAGCTGATTATGGTGCATTTGTTGAAGTTGCTGAAGGAGTTGAAGGATTAATTCACGTATCAGAAATGTCTTGGTCTACTCACTTACGTTCTGCTCAAGATTTCGTAAAAGTAGGAGACGAGGTAGAAGCTCAAATCTTAACATTAGATCGCGAAGAGCGTAAAATGTCTTTAGGTATGAAGCAATTACACCCAGATCCATGGACAGATATTACTTCTAAGTACCCTGTAGGTTCTACTCACACTGGTACAGTTCGTAACTATACTAACTTTGGTGTATTTGTAGAATTAGAAGAAGGTATCGATGGATTAGTGTACATCTCTGATTTATCTTGGACTAAGAAAATTAAGCACCCATCAGATTTCGTAACTGTAGGTGATAAGTTAGAAGTTCAAGTATTAGAATTAGATGTTGAGAACCGTAAATTAAACTTAGGTCACAAGCAAACTCAAGATAACCCTTGGGATGCTCACGAAGCTAAGTATGCAATCGGATCTAAGCACGAAGGAACTATTACAGCTAAAAACGATAAAGGTGCTACTGTAACTTTCGAAGATGGTGTTGAGGCTTTCGCTCCAACTCGTTTCTTAGAAAAAGAAGATGGAAGCAAATTAGCTAAAGGTGATACTGTTGAATTCATCGTAACTGAATTTAGCAAAGAATACCGTAGAATCGTTGTTTCTCACACTTCTATCTTTAGAGAAGAAGAGCAAAGAAACGTAAAAGCTGCAGCTAAAAAAGCTCAAGAAGCTGAGAAAACTACTTTAGGTGATATCGGTGGATTAGCTGAATTAAAGAAGAAAATGGAAGGAAAATAATTTTCTGAACCATATAACTTATAAAACCGCTACAATTTTGTAGCGGTTTTTTTATGCTTTTATTTTATCTAGATAATAATAAACTTATCTTTGTTCAAAATCGAAAAAAGAACATGACATTAATAAAATCTATATCAGGAATTAGAGGAACTATAGGTGGTGGTTTAGGAGATAATCTTACACCAATCGACGCAGTAAAATTTGCTGCTGCTTATGGTACATTTATTAAGAATAAGAATTCAGAAAAAGAGAAAATAAAAATCGTAATAGGTAGAGATGCTCGTATTTCTGGTAAAATGATTAGTAGTTTAGTTTCTAACACACTAATAGGTTTAGGAATTGATGTTTTAGATTTAGGTTTATCAACTACACCTACGGTAGAAGTTGCTGTTCCTATGGAAAAAGCAGATGGCGGAATTATTCTAACAGCTTCTCACAATCCGAAACAATGGAACGCTTTAAAGTTATTGAACGAAAAAGGTGAATTTATAGATGGAGAAGATGGAGCAGAGGTTTTAAAGTTAGCAGAAAGTGATGCGCTAATTTTTGCAGAAGTTGATGATTTAGGTACGTATAAAAAGAAAAAGAACTATATAAAGAAACACATTAAGGAAGTTTTAAAACTTGATTTAGTTGATAAAAAAGCCATTAAAAAAGCAAAATTTAAAGTAGTTGTTGATGGTGTAAATTCTACAGGAGGTATTGCAATACCAATGCTTTTAAAAGAATTAGGAGTAAAATGTATCGAATTATATTGTGAACCGAATGGTCATTTTCCGCATAACCCAGAACCTTTAAAAGAACATTTAACAGATTTATCTGAATTAGTAGTTAAAAAGAAAGCCGATTTAGGTATTGTAGTAGATCCAGATGTAGATCGTTTGGCTTTAATTTCTGAAGATGGTTCTATGTTTGGTGAAGAGTATACATTAGTTGCTTGTGCCGATTATGTTTTAGGGCAATTAGGAGGAGGAAACACCGTTTCGAACTTATCGTCGTCTAGAGCATTACGTGATGTAACAGAAAAACATGGAGGTACGTATACTGCAAGTGCTGTAGGAGAAGTAAACGTAGTAAAGATGATGAAAGCAACTGATACAGTAATTGGTGGGGAAGGAAATGGAGGAATCATTTATCCTGCTTCACATTATGGTCGTGATTCATTAGTAGGAGTAGCGCTATTCTTATCGCATTTAGCAAAGCAAAAAATATCTTGTAAAGAATTGAGAGATTCATACCCAAGCTATTTTATGAGTAAGAATAAAATTCAATTAACTCCAAAAATTGACGTTGATAAAATTTTAGCTACTATGGCTAAGAAATATAAAGACGAAGAAGTAAATACAATAGATGGAGTTAAGATTGATTTTGCTGATGAATGGGTTCATTTAAGAAAATCTAATACAGAACCAATCATTAGAATTTATACAGAAGCTACCTCACAAGAAAAAGCTGATGGTTTAGCCGAAAGATTTATAAAAGAAATCGAAGAAATTATTAAATAAAAACTATCCCGCACTTTTGCGGGATTTTTTATAACCATACAAAATTAGTAGGATTGTTAAATATTAAACAAGGTATATGACAATTCAAATATTTTATAGAAATTCGTATTGTAAACACCCTTTAACTGATGAATTTAGAACAATATTTTCAGCAATTTAGAAAGCATATCGTAGGTATAGATCAAACTTTTGAATCTCCATATGGAGAGCAAAAAATTATTTATGCAGATTGGACAGCAAGCGGAAGATTGTATAGACCAATTGAAGAAAAAATTTTAAATGAGTTTGGACCGTTTGTAGCGAATACACATACAGAAACTTCAACTACAGGAGCTTCTATGACACTGGCTTATCACGAAGCAAGAAACATTATTAAGAGACATGTAAATGCTTCTAAAGATGATGTGTTAATTACTGAAGGTTCAGGAATGACAGGTGTTGTCAATAAATTTCAACGAATTTTAGGGTTAAAAGTTACTGAGAGTTTAAAAGAACACACCAATGTTCCTGAGGAACTAAAACCGATTGTATTTGTTTCTCATATGGAACATCATTCAAATCAAACTTCTTGGTTAGAAACAATTGCAGATGTAGAAGTTGTACCATGTAATAATGAAGGACTCGTTTGTTTAGATAAATTCGAAGAAACAATAAAAAAATATAAAGATAGACCTATAAAAATAGCTTCAATTATTGGTGGATCTAACGTTACAGGTATCAAAACCGATTATCATAAAGTAGCGGCTTTAATTCATAAATACGGAGGTTTATGTTTTGTAGATTTTGCTTGTTCTGCGCCTTATGTAGATATTGATATGCATCCTGAAAAAGAGGATGAGTATTTAGACGCTATTTTCTTTTCACCACATAAATTTTTAGGAGGACCAGCAACATCGGGTGTTTTAATTTTCAATAAGAAATTGTATAAAAATATGATTCCAGATAATCCAGGAGGAGGAACAGTAAGTTATACAAATCCTTGGGGAGAACACGATTATATTGATGATGTAGAAACCAGAGAAGATGGAGGAACACCAGCATTTTTACAAACGATAAAGATTGCTTTGTGTATTCAGTTAAAAGATAAAATGGGAACTGAAAACATGAAGAAGCGTGAAGATGAAGTAAATAAAGTATTGTTTGAAACACTTGAAAGCTTAGACGGAGTACATATTTTAGCACCACAACACAAAGACAGATTAAGTATTTTTTCTTTTTATTTTGAAAGATATCATTTTAACTTAGTAGTTAAATTATTAAACGATCGTTTTGGAATCCAAACACGTGGAGGCTGTTCTTGTGCTGGTACATACGGTCACTTTTTACTGAATGTAGATCAAGATACTTCACATAAAATTAAAGATCAAATATTAGAAGGTTGTAATACTGAGAAACCAGGTTGGGTGCGTCTTTCAATTCATCCAACGATAACTACTGAAGAAATTGAGTTTATCTGCAATTCATTAAAAGAGTTGCATAAAAATATTGATGTTTGGGCTAAAGACTACAAATACGATATGGAAAAGAACGATTATGTTCACATTTCAGCGTCTTCAATAGAAAAGGAATTAGTAGCAAATTGGTTTTCAGTTTAACTATGGAAATCACAATTGATTTTTTAGAAGAGAATTACTCTCAAATAAAAGAAGAAAGTCTTTTTGGTAGATGGATAACCATTCAGGATATACTTCCTATTATAAAAAAATTAACAAATCAGTTTAAGGTTGAAGAAATAGGAAGATCTGAAGAAGATAGACCTATTTATAAAATAAGCATTGGTTCTGGTGAAAAGAGAATTTTAACTTGGAGCCAAATGCATGGTAATGAAAGTACGGGTACCAAAGCATTGTTCGACTTTTTAAATTGTATTATCATCTTTAAAAATTCAGAATTTGTTAAAACAATTTTAGCTAATTGTACGCTAGAATTTATACCAATGCTAAACCCAGATGGAGCAGAAGCTTATACTAGAGTAAATGCAAATACTATTGATTTAAATAGAGATGCAGTAGCTTTAAAAGCTAAAGAGAGTAAGGTTTTAAGAAATGTTCTAAATAAGTTTAATCCTCATTTTTGTTTTAATTTACACGATCAACGTACCATATTTGGTGTAGAAGGAACCAAAAATCCAGCGTCAATATCATTCTTAGCACCTTCGGAAGAAGAAACAAGAAAAATAACGGATGGTAGAATTGCTACTATGAATATTATTGTAGCAATGAATAATTTATTGCAGCAAGTAATTCCTAATCATATAGGAAGATATACTGATGAGTTTTATCCGACAGCAACAGGAGATAATTTTCAAAAGTTAGGGCATAATACTATTTTAATAGAAGCAGGTCATTTTCCTGAGGATTACGATAGAGAAGAGGTAAGAAAGTTCAATTTTTATGCTTTGTTAAAGGGAATTCTACATATTTCTGAAGAGAAAAGTTTTAAAGAATACCAAGAATATTTCGCTATACCAAACAATATCAAGAACTTCTATGATGTAATTCATCGTAGTGAAAATAACCAAAAAGATATTGCTTTTCAGTATGAGGAAAAAGTAGAAAGTGGTAAATTTGCACTGTTTTTAAAGAAAGAAAACGAAGGCAATCTTTCAGAATATTTAGCTCATAAAGAATTTAATAAAAGAGAATAAATCTTAAATTTTTCTCAATAGATTGCTTAAAAAAATAAAAAAATATCATACATTAGCATTATTACTTGAAGAAAACAAAAAATGAAGAAGTTTGTACTAGATGAGATTGATCATCAAATTTTAGACATTTTAATTGAAAATGCTCGAACACCTTTTACAGACATTGCTAAGAAATTATTAGTGTCGGCAGGAACAATTCATGTTCGTGTAAAGAAAATGGAGGATGAAGGAATTATTCAAGGATCTACATTAACATTAAACTATGAAAAGATGGGATATTCTTTTATAGCACATGTTGGTATTTTTCTTGAAAAAACATCTATGACACAGCATGTTTTAGATAATTTACGTTTAATTCCTAATGTTACTGTTGCTTATGTAACTGCTGGTAAATACAATATTTTCTGTAAAGTAAGGGCAAAGAACACAAATCATGCGAAAGAAGTTATTTATGCTATTGACGAAATTCATGGTGTAAGTAGAACGGAAACAATGATTTCTCTTGAAGAAAGCATTAACGATAAAAAGCGTATGATGCACGCTATTTTTAAAGAAATTTAAAAAATTATCATAATAAAAAATCCGAAGTTAAAACTTCGGATTTTTTATTTATAAAAGTTTTATTCTTTTAGAATCTATATGTTAAACCAACGATTATTTGGTTAACTCTTGTATCAAAAGTAACAGGGTTATTACCATCTAAGAATTTAGCTTCTGTATTAGAGAAAGCTCTTTCCCAACGTAAGTCTAAACCTATTTTTCCTAGCTCAATTCCTCCACCAAATTGAATTCCCATAGAGAATCCATCTGAATCTATTTCTTTTAAATCAGAAAGACTGAAGTCAGATCCAAGAACATATTGAAAAGATGGACCTGCATAAATATGAGCAATTCCTAAGAATTTTTTACCAAATAAAACAGGAATATCAATTTTCTTAAAATCGTAACTTGTAGTTTTAGAAGTAGTAGTTCCTTTAGGTAAATAAGTAACCTCATTACTTAATTGAGTATAAACTAATTCTGGTCTAATATATAATCCTAAGAAAGGAATTTTACCTCTTAACCAAATACCAGCGTGAAATCCAGTTTTACTTTTTGCGCCAGATAATACATCATCTTTTACAGCTGTAAAAGAATCTGAATTGTAGTTAATACCTCCTTTAATACCAAAGTGTAATTGCGCTTGTGATAATTGAGTTGCTCCTAAAAACAAACACAATACTAAAATAAGTTTTTTCATGATTTTTTATTTTATAATTATAAACGTATAAAGTTGGTTAATCGTTTATGTTATAATTACTTTCTAGAAATTACTTTTTCTACAGCTTTAATAATAGCTTTATCGTTTAATCCGTATTTTTCCATTAATTGCGCAGGAGTTGCAGACTCACCAAAACTATCGTTAACAGCAACGAATTCTTGTGGAGTAGGGGAGTTAGTAGCTAAACAACGAGCTACGCTTTCTCCTAAACCTCCATATTTATTATGCTCTTCAGCAGTAACTACACATCCTGTTTTTGCAACAGATTTTAAGATAGCTTCCTCATCTAAAGGTTTAATTGTGTGAATATTGATCACCTCTGCAGAAATTCCTTTTTCTTCTAATTGTTCAGCAGCTTGTAAAGCCTCCCAGACTAAATGACCAGTTGCAACGATAGTTACATCGTTTCCTTCAGTTAATTGTACTGCTTTACCAATTTCAAATTTTTCATCAGTTGGCATAAATACAGGTACTTTTGGTCTACCAAAACGTAAATATACTGGTCCTTCATGCTCTGCAATTGCAATTGTAGCTGCTTTAGTTTGGTTATAATCACAGGTATTAATAACAGTCATACCTGGTAACATTTTCATTAAACCAATGTCTTCTAAAATTTGGTGTGTAGCACCATCTTCACCTAAAGTTAAACCAGCATGAGAAGCACAAATTTTTACATTTTTGTCTGAATAAGCAATTGATTGACGGATTTGATCGTAAACTCTACCCGTAGAAAAGTTTGCAAATGTACCTGTGAAAGGAATTTTTCCTCCAATAGTCATACCTGCTGCAATTCCCATCATATTAGCTTCAGCAATACCTACTTGAAAAAAGCGCTCTGGATGATTGTTTTTAAAATCTCCCATTTTTAAAGATCCAGTTAAATCTGCACATAATGCTACTACATCAGGATTTGTTTTTCCTAATTCAGTTAATCCATCTCCAAAACCAGAACGAGTGTCTTTTTTTTCGGTATACGTATATTTTTTCATTGGTATTAGTTTCTGTTAATTTTAAATGTTGTGTTGTGTTTTAAATCGGTTCAAAAATAAGAATATTAAATTTAGATTAAACCTATAATTGCATCAATTCTTCGTATAATTTATGAGTTGGTAATCCCATAACTGTAAAATAACTTCCTTCTATTTTTTGAATACCTATTTTACCAATCCATTCTTGAATTCCATAAGCACCAGCTTTATCGTAAGGTTGATAGTTTTCAATATAATAATTGATTTCATCATCAGTTAATTCCTTGAAATAAACTTTGGTTATATCACTAACTATTTTTTGAAAATTTTTACTTTTTATAGAAATAGAAGTAATTACATCATGACTTTTATTAGATAAGTTTTTTAGGGTTGTAAAAGCTTCATTATAGGTTTTAGGTTTTCCCAAAGCTTTACCATCTAGCCAAACAATAGTATCTGAAGTAATTAGTAAATCTTTTTCGGTTAACTCTTCATCAAAAGGTTTCGATTTTAAATCGGCTAAATATTCAGTTATTTCTTTTCCTTTTAAATTTTCTGGATATACTTCTTCAACTTCTTTTAGTCTGATTTCAAAATCTAAGTTTAAATCTTTAAAAAAAGCTTGTCTTCTTGGTGATCCTGAAGCTAAAATTATGTTGTACTCTGCTAATTTTTTAGATAACATATTTAAAGTAAATTGCTATAATTGGTATACTTACAACTGCTAATATATATACCAAATTACTAACTTTCATAAATTTTTGATATTCTATTGATGTATTAACTCCCATCAATCTTTTTATAAACCATAACTGTGGCACTGTACCAAAAAGAAAAATGACTCCTAATATAAATTTATCTTTAACAACTAATAACGCAAATGCAACTGTTGCAAATAGAATAAATATAGAAACTGTTAATATGATATTCTTAGCTCTTTTTCGACCTAAAACAATAGGGAGTGTTTTATGCTTTTTTATATAATCATTGTTAATATTAATAATGTCAATTAATATTTCTCGAAGAATGTTTCCTAAAAAAGAATAGGTTACATAGAATATTGTTATTAATTGTAAGTAAAAAAAAGTATTGGCTTGAGCTGCATTAAGTTCTATTGGATAATCGAACCACCAAACAATTAAAACACATAGAACTTTTAAAACACCTTCCATAATGTTATTAAAGAATGTCTTTTTTCTAACTAATTTGAAATATAAAATAGCTCCGAATAAAGAAATAAACTGAATAATGCTATAGTAAGGTTTACCAATAAAAACAGATAAATAAATACCTAGTGCAACACCCGTAACCCCAAATATTACAGAGAGTGCTAAAGCATCTTTAGAAGAAAAAACTAAATGTTTATTTGATTTGTATCTTAAGTAATAGCCAGCTAAATATCCTGAAGCTAAAATGGTAATTGTTGATAATGATAAAACACCTAAATCGACAAATGTAAGTTTGGTTTCAAAACCATAACCGTATAAAAAGCAATACTTAAATAAAAATTGAACAACAACAATATGAACTAGTTTTTTCCATTTGATAATAGATAAAAAACTATCGAACATTAGTTAAAGGCTTTTTTAATTCTAGCTAAGTCACGTTTGTTATCACGATCTTTCATTGTTTGTCGTTTATCGTGTGTCTTTTTACCTTTTCCTAAGGCAATTTCTAATTTGGCCCAACCATTTTCATTAATAAATAAACGTAGCGGAACTATAGTATTTCCTTTAGCTTCAACCTCTCTTTCTAACTTTTTTAATTCTCTTTTGTTAAGTAGTAATCTTCGTTCACTTTTTGGATTATGATTGTAATGATTCCCAAATGCATATTCTTCTATATACATATTAATAACAAAAAGTTCACCTCTATCATTAAACTCACAAAAACTTTCTGTAATTCTAGCTTTGCTCTGTCGAATAGATTTTATTTCAGTTCCTGTTAATTGAATTCCAGCCGTATATTTATCGAGTATTTCGTACTCAAACCGAGCTTTCTTATTTTGGATATTAATATTCTTTTGCATTGAAAGGGAGGATTTACAATAATATTAACAAATATAAAATTTTAGATTAGGAATAAGAATGTAATTTTGATAAAAATTAATCGACCAAGTCCAACAAAAATTATGCGATACTTAGTAATTTTTCTTATTGTTTTAACTTCATGTAAACCAGAGTTTACAGCTCAAGAAGTTGTAGATAAAGCTATTGAATCTTCAAAATTGAATGATTTAAAAAAATCTACTATATCATTTACTTTTAGAGATAAAAATTATAAAGCTGATAGAAATAATGGCGAGTATGCTTTAACAAGATTTTTTAATGTTGATTCTATTATCATAAAAGATGAATTATCAAATAAAGGTTTTAAAAGAACGGTTAATGATAGTATAGTTTCATTATCAGAAAAGTATATAAAAGGATATGGTAACTCAGTAAATTCTGTACACTATTTTTCTATTTTACCATTAGGATTAAATGATAATGCAGTATATAAAAAGATGTTAGAACCAGTTACGATTAAAGGAAAAGAATATTATAAAATTCAGGTAACTTTTTCTGAAGAAGGAGGAGGAGATGATTTTGATGATGTTTTTATTTACTGGTTTGCTAAAGAGGGGTTTAAGTTAGATTATTTAGCGTATAAATACCATACCAATGGAGGAGGCGTTCGTTTTAGAGATGTTAAAAAAGAACAATTCAAAAATGGAATTCGCTTTGTTGATTATAATAATTACAAGCCATTAGAAAAGGATATAGATTTTTATACAATAGATAAACTGTACGAAGACGGTAAACTTAAAAAAGTATCTGAAATTGTATTAGAGAATATTCAAGTGAGTATAAATTAATCAATTTTTAAAAGCGTACTATTTTTAACTCCGTTTGTGATTGTTGTAATGTAAAGGTTTGCATTATTGTCATCACTAATTTGTTCATACTTATTATCATCTAAAATCTTGTTCACAAATTGTGGAGTAGAATTACTATGACCAACTACTAAAACTGTTTTTCCTTTTGTTTTCTTCTGAAAATCAGTATCAAACATTTCTTTAGGATTATAAAAAATGATATCTAAATTTTTAGTAGTTGCGGTAGGTGTTGCTGTTTGAATTGTTCGATTATAATTGGTTGAGTAGACGAAATCAAAATCAATATTTTTAAAAGTTTTAGCCCAATTTGTAGCTCTTTGTTTTCCTTTTTCAGTTAAATTAGGATTTTTATTATTCTTGTCAGTTCTATCTTTTTCAGCATGACGAATTAAATAATATGTAGTTACTTCAGGTTCTTTGTTCGTACAAGAATTTAAAATAAATATGAGTAGAAAGAATTTTAAATATTTCATTTTTTAGTCATTAAAATAGCGAGCTTGTTTAATATACAAGTCTCGATTGTTACCATCGATTTTGAATTCAACATCTAAACCAAAATTAAGAAAGGATTTGCCAGTTCGATATATTTTTTTGTAAAAATACTTTTTAATAATACTTAATTGTTTAGATAGATTTAAAATTTCATCATTGGTAAGTATTAGTTTATTGTTACTTAAGCTAGAATACGCTATAATTTCTATGGCTTTTTTATCATTATAAAGTTCAATATCAGCACCTTCATAACATAATAATTGTTCACTTATAATATCTTTTTTCGGATTAACAACCGGTTCTTCACCTAATTGAATATTAATAACATTTCCATAAAAATCTTTTCTATATAAATTTTTGGTAATGGCTACTCCATTAGCTATTTCATTAGGAAAAGAACGATGTGCTAAAATTCCCATAGCCACAGTTTTTTGATTAATATTGAAAAGATCTCGTTCTAAAAACGCTTGTTTTTTCCACAAACTAGCCCAAACCTTTTTAATAGCTTTTGCAAACGTTTTTTTAGGATTGTTTAGGATTCCTGTTTTTGAAGTATATAAACCAGCTCCACTAAAACCCTTAATGTCTTCAGCATTTGTAGAACTTCTAAATCGAATTCTTTTGTAACCACAATTTTTAGTTACATAATTATTGATTCTTTCAATTAATGAATTATCAATTGAAGCTTTTTTAATTCGTTTTTGAATCTTTTTTAAGTTGATGAATAACGAACTATCGTTTTGGGTAATGCTATAGTTTTTGATTGTTTTCTCAATTAAGTCATCAATTTTATGCTTTTTGATGTGTTGTAAATAAAAATGAAAAGGAATTGCAAAAGAACATTCAGGAACCTTAAAGTTATTTTTTATAGAAAGTTTATATAATTCACCAAAATTAGCAGCTTTTCCACCAACTATATCGATCATTTTATGATGTAGGAATTTACCAGGAATAAGTGTATCAATATTTTTATTTATAGCTAAATCCTTTAATTTCTTTTTCCTTTTTCGGGTCTTTCGGTCGAATTTCTTTTTTGAAATTGGTTTGATAAAAAAAGTATCTAACTTCACTTGAAAAGAAACATATTGATTGTTTAAATCCTTAAGGTAAGAGTTTGTATAGGCTTTTTTATAGGTAGCAACAGGAATTTTCCGATTAATCCCTAAAACTGAAATATGACTTAATGGAGTTTGCATTCTAGTAGTTAAAACTCCATTAACTATAGGAAGTGTTAGAACAGGTTTATTTACTATAACAATATCAGTATTTTCGATTGAAATATTATCTAAACTATCTATATTGATAAAACGTAATTTTCCGTAGGCTTTATTTAATGATATAGGTTGATAAACTTGGTTTCCATAAATTTCATCGGCAGTGATGTACGGAATTGGTAACTTACTTTTTTCTAACACCAATCTTGAAGTGTTTAAAAAGAACTTAAAATTTTTGAAATAAGTAGAACTTTTCACTTTATCATATAAAAAAACAATGTCTTTTATACTCATATTATCAGCAGGAGATAACTCAAGAGTATACATATTTATGTTTTCGTAATGATTGATATTGGCTAATAAAAAGCGTTTGTTTTTATGCTTTTCTTGATAGTTGTATTTGTTGAAGTTATCAATAGAAATATCTAATTCTAAATAATTTATTACAAATTCATAATGGTATTTATAAGTCTTACTATTAGTGTAATAGAGCTTTTTGTTTTTTAGATCGTATAGTATTTTTAAAGATTTAACAAATCCGTATTTGTTTGATAATGGTTTGTATGATAGTTTATTAAAATCAGCAATAGAGGAGAGCTTACTTTTGTAATTCTGAGAATAACTCTGAAAACAAAAGTAAATACAAAACAATATACTGATAATAGCTCTCATTAATTATGAAGTTAAGTAATACA
Source organism: Tenacibaculum holothuriorum (assembly GCF_002120225.1). GTDB lineage: Bacteria > Bacteroidota > Bacteroidia > Flavobacteriales > Flavobacteriaceae > Polaribacter > Polaribacter holothuriorum. The sequence goes on from NZ_LAPZ01000001.1 coordinate 147,292, forward strand.
CTAATATTTCAGCTGAATCGTTAAAGAAATCTATTCTTTTAATAGTTACTTTTTGAATATCTATATCTAATTTTTGAGAAATATGATTCTTTAATTCAATTTCATTTTTGAGATTTAAATCTTCAATATTAGTAATTGTTATTAATGTAGATTCTAGTTTTTTATAAGTAAATATGGCCTCTAGTCCCCAAATTAAACCAATAATAACAAGATTAGATATTATTAGTTCTTTATAATACGACGAATCTGTTAATGAGTTAATGATAGATAATCCTATTATAGAGAATAAATAGGTCATATCTTTTATTTGAATAGTAGATGTTCTGTAACGAATAATTCCAAAAATGGCAAATAAACCTAATGCGAAACCAAGCTGTAGTTCTATACTTTTTAACAAATAACAAAGTAAAAACACTATTTGACCAATGATAAAATAGGTGAAAACATAATCGCTGTTTTTGGTTGATTTATAATAAATAAATCGAATAATTATAACAGATATAATGATGTTAAATAGTAGTTTGAGTAAAAATTCATTCATTTTTAATGATATTTCTACTAAAATAAGAAAACCCAAACAAATTAATGTTTGGGTTATAGCTTAATTATTTTGAAAAAAATGTATTGTTAGTTTATTGATTGCATGGTTACTAACTTAAAGTATTCACCTTTTTTATCTAATAATTCTTGATGTTTTCCTTGTTCTACTATTTGTCCTTTTCTAAGAACAACAATATTATCAGCTTTTTGAATGGTAGATAACCTATGAGCAATTACTAAAGAAGTTCTATTCTCCATCATTTTATCTAAAGCTGTTTGAACTAATTGTTCTGACTCTGTATCTAGGGCAGAAGTAGCTTCATCTAAAATCATTATTGGAGGATTTTTAAGAACCGCTCTCGCAATACTTAAACGTTGTTTTTGACCACCTGATAACATATTACCACTATCACCAATATTAGTATTGTATTGCTCTGGTAAATCTTTTATAAACTCATGAGCATTCGCAATGTTAGATGCTTCGGTAACTTTTTCTAAGTCAGTGTTTTTAGTACCCAGAGAAATATTATTGTATACAGTATCGTTAAATAAAATAGAGTCTTGAGTAACAATTCCCATGAGTTGACGTAAATCGTGCTTAGAGATATCTTTTATATTAACTCCATCAATTAAAATTTCTCCTTTATTTACATCATAAAAACGAGTAAGTAAATTTGCTAATGTAGATTTACCACTACCAGATTGACCAACTAAAGCAACAGATTCTCCTTTAGGTATTTTTAATGAGAAATCTTTTAAAACATATTCGTCTTTATATTTAAACCATATGTTTTTAAATTCTACTTGTTTGTTAAAACCTTCTTTAATAGTAGCATTTTTTTTATTCTTTATAGGATTTTCTGCTTCTAAAATTTCTAGAATTCTTTGAGCAGAAGCATTTCCTTTTTGAATTCCATAAAAAGCAGCTGAAATAGCTTTTGCAGGATTCAATATTAGATAGAACAAACCAATGTAACCGAAAAATTCTTGAGGCTGCATAGAGCTATTATTACCTAAAACTAATTTACCTCCGAACCATAAAATTATAACAATAGTAACAGTTCCTAAAAACTCACTTGTAGGAGAAGCCAAACGTTTTCTTTGAATTACCCCATTCATAAGTGTGTAAAAATTATATGTAGACTTTTCAAATTTACTTTGAGCTTTATCTTCTGCAGTAAAACCTTTAATAATTTTTAATCCACCAATGGTTTCTTCCAAAATAGAGAGTGTATTACCCATTTCCTTTTGAGCTTTTAAAGCTGAATGTTTTAGCTTTTTACTAATTGCAGAGATAATATAACCTGAAATAGGTAATAAAATAAAAACAAACAGGGTAAGCTTAACACTAATAGCTAACATAGAAATTAGGGTTAAAACTATTGTTAAAGGCTCTCTAACTAAAGCTTCAAAAGAATTTAAAAAAGAAACTTCAACTTCTTGAACATCAGAAGTAGTTCTTGCAATTAAATCTCCTTTTTTTTGATCTGAAAAATAACCTAACGGAAGTTCTAAAAACTTAGCATAAATTTCATTCCTTATATCTTTAACACATCCATTTTGTAAAAAAGAAAGAACATACGAAGCCAAGTATCTAAAGATGTTTTTACCTAAGAATAAAATTAAGGTTAATCCGCATATATAAAGTAATGCTTGCTCTACACCACCTGCATCTATTAATTGAGATAATTTATAGTTAAGGTTTCCAGATACATATTTGTATATCTTACCTATACCTTCATATTTCGTAGGAGACATGACCTTTTCTTCTTTACCAAATAATATACCTAATAATGGAATAAAAGCTAAAACTGATAAAACATTAAAAATAGCATACAATACATTAAAAAGTATATTAAGAGCCATATACTTTTTATAAGGTAAAACAAAACGAATTATTTTTCTAAAAGGAGACATCTATAAATTTAATTCTTTAATTATTCGTTGAATTTTAGCATCTAACTCTGCTTCAATTTCTTTAGCCTTTTCTGTTGAAGTTAATTTAGATTTTACACTAAAATAAAATTTAATTTTAGGTTCTGTTCCACTTGGTCTAGCAGCTATTTTGGTTCCGTTTTCGGTATGATAAATTAATACGTTTGATTTTGGAACATCAATAGTTGATTCTTCTCCTGTAATTAAATTCTTTTTGGTTGAAGTTTGATAGTCGTATAAAAACTCAACATCTTCTCCATCAATTGTTTTTAATGGATTGTTACGTAAATCAACCATCATTTGCTTGATTTGTGCAGCACCGTCCATTCCTTTTTTAACTAAAGAAATTAAATGTTCTTTGTAAAAATGATGACGTGTATATAAATTTAATAGTTCATTATAAAAAGAACTATTTTTACTCTTAGCATCGGCAGCAATTTCACAAGCCAATAGAGCAGAGGTAACAGCATCTTTATCGCGAACAAAATCACCAACCATATAACCAAAACTTTCTTCTCCACCACCAATGAAATCTAATTCAGGATGATCTTTAATCATTTTAGCAATCCATTTAAAACCAGTTAATCCTACTTTAGTTTCAACTCCGTAAGAATCTGCAATTTCATTAACAAGATGAGTAGAAACAATAGTAGAGCCAATAAATTGATTCCCATTTAGTTTATCTTGTTTTTTCCAATCGTTTATTAAGAAATTGGTCATCATACTCATGGTTTGATTTCCGTTTAATAACTTCATATTTCCATCAATGTCACGAACAGCAATTCCTATTCTATCAGAATCTGGATCGGTTCCAAGAACAATATCTGAATCAATTTTATTAGCTAAATCTATAGCCATTTGTAATGCTTCTGGCTCTTCTGGGTTTGGAGACTTTACGGTTGGAAAATCTCCATCAGGAGTTGCTTGTTCTTCAACAATATGAATTTGAGTATATCCAGCACGTTTTAAAACTTCAGGAATTAATTTGATAGAAGTTCCGTGTAAAGAAGTGAATACAATTTTTAAATCTTCACGTCCTTTAATGTTAAAAGTTCCATTTTGTAATGATGCTTTCCAAAAGGCTTCATCAATTTCACTTCCAATAGTAGAAATTAAACTTTCATTAGCATCAAAATTAATTTGAGAATATTCTAATGAATTAACTTCTTCTATAATTTCTTTATCTTGAGGAGGAACAATTTGTCCACCATCTGTCCAATATACTTTGTACCCGTTATATTCTGGTGGATTGTGAGATGCGGTTAATACAATTCCTGCATCACAGTTTAAATAATTTACAGCGAATGATAACTCTGGAGTTGGGCGTAAATCTTCAAAAAGAAATACTTTAATATTATTTGCGGAAAGTACATTTGCAACTACCTGAGCTAACCATTTGCTATCATGACGACAGTCGTAGCCAATTGCTACTTTTACTTCTTTATTCGGATAAGATTTATTTAAGTAATTACTTAAACCTTGGGTTGCTTTACCTAATGTATATTTATTTATTCTATTAGTACCAGCTCCTACGATACCTCGCATACCACCTGTACCAAATTCTAAGTTCTTGTAAAATCTATCAGCTAAATCTTCAGATTGAGTGTCAATTAATTGTTGAATTTCTGTTTGTGTTTCAGTATCAAAAGTATCTGAAAGCCACAATTTAGCGTTGTTTAAAATATCGTTCATTTACTAAAATTAAAAGCGTGTAAAGTTACAATTTAAAAGTTTAATTGTTTTTTTATCTTATAGTGTTTTTGTTGCGGAGTACTTTTAATGATAAGCTCACCTATAAAACCAGCAAGAAATAATAGAGTACCGATAACCATTGACGTTAAGGCTATATAAAACCACGGATTACTTGTAACTAATATTGTTTTTAAACCTTGAGAAAGTCTATACAGTTTCATAGCGCCAATGTAAAAGGCAGAAAAGAAACCAAAAAAGAACATTAGTGTGCCCCAAAGGCCAAAAAAGTGCATGGGTCTTTTACCAAATTTTGATAAGAATGAAATAGTAATTAAATCTAAAAAACCATTGATAAAACGATCTATGCCAAATTTAGTAACTCCATATTTACGAGCTTGATGTTGTACGATTTTTTCTCCAATGTTATGAAAACCTTCGTTTTTTGCTAAAACAGGAATGTAACGGTGCATTTCACCACTTACTTTTACGGTTTTTATAACTTCATTTTTATAAGCCTTTAAACCACAATTAAAATCATGTAAGCTTAAACCTGAAGTTTTTCTCGCTGCCCAATTGAATAGTTTTGATGGAATATTTTTGGTAATAACATTATCATAGCGTTTTTTCTTCCATCCAGAAACTAAGTCGTAATTTTCTTTTATAATTAAGTTATAAAGTTCTGGAATTTCATCTGGACTGTCTTGTAAATCAGCATCCATAGTAATTACAACATCACCTTTTGCTAAATTAAAACCAGCGTCTAATGCTTGAGATTTTCCATAGTTACGCTGAAAACGTATTCCTTTTACTTGAGAATGTTCTTGTGATAATTTTTCAATTATTTCCCATGAAGTATCAGTACTTCCATCATCAATAAAAACTACTTCGTATAAAAACTGATTGGACTGCATAACCTTTGCAATCCAATCATATAATTCTTGTAAACTTTCTTCTTCATTAAGAAGTGGTATTACTACCGATATATTCATAAAATTTATGTCTGAAATATTAAGAATGTAAAATTACAAATACTTTAGGAGAAAATGTAATTTTATTATTCTTAAACAATTCTTAATATTGATCTTCTTCTGTTTTCTTCATAACAGCGCCTGCAATTGCAGAAATAATAAATCCATAAATTGCAAAACCAATTAAAGCAAAAGCAGAAGAAATAATAGGACCTTGGAATTTTTGAGCCATTTCCATACTTGCTTCTACTTGATCTTCATCCATACCAGAATCAATATATTGTTGTTTTACATATTCCATTTTTTGTTGAGCGAAATCTGGCTCAATAAAGTTTTCAAAAACTTGTTGGTAACAAATAGCAATTAAAGTACTAATTAGCATAATACCAACACCAGTTTTAACTGCTTGTCCCCAAGACATAAAACCATTGTTGTCTGATTTAAATTTTTTAATACCCAAAACAATTAATGCAATAGGAAGTACAAATCCAAGGGTTCCAAAAACCCAACCAGGATTAAAACTTTTATCCATTGCATAAATAACCATATTGAGCATTATTGATAAAACTCCTAAGATTATACCATAGTTTAAAATAATACTTTTACTGTTAGCTTGATTTTCCATTGTGTAATTTTTAGTTAGTTGAACAAATATATAGTTTTATAGTGAAGCTATATTTTTTAGAAAATAAAAATCAAAAAAATATAACAACAATCAATTAGTATTCAAAAACTTAGAAATGTTACAGTTTTTTTTGATTTTTTTTCCTTGTTTATTAGAAAAAAAAGATCGTATCTTTGCAGCGGCAAGTTCTACACAACCAGCTCCCTTTGAATCCCCCAGGGCGGGAACGCAGCAAGGGTATTAGGTCGTAGCGGTGTGATGTAGGTAGCTTGCCATTTTTTGTGTCCGCTATTTTCTTATTCATTTTCTCTTTTAGAGCTTCTCGGATGAAATCTTTCTACAGTATTTATTAATTGTGTTTTATTTTGGTGAGCATAAATTTCAGTAGTAGTAATGCTTTCATGCCCTAATAATTGTTGAATAACTCTTAAATCTGCTCCTTTAGAGAGTAAATAAGTAGCAAAAGAATGACGTAATGTGTGTGGACCTACCTTTTTTTGAATATTAGCTTTTACCGCTAAGTCTTTTAAAATAAGAAATATCATTTGTCGTGTTAACCTTTTTCCTCTTCTATTCAGAAATAAAATATCTTCATCTTCTTTTTTAGGAACTATTTTAGATCTGAAATGAAAGACATAAGAATTTATTAAATGCATAGTAGTATGATGTATAGGAACAAATCGATATTTATTCCCTTTCCCTAGAATTTTTATATATCCATCCTCAAAAAATAGATCTGATAATTGTAGATTGATTAACTCACTTACGCGTAAACCACAACTGTACAAGGTTTCTATAATAGTTTTGTTACGTTCTCCTTGCGGATGGCTTAAATCTATTTCAGCAATAATTTTATTAACTTCTTCTTTTTCTAAAGTATTAGGGAAGTGTTTTCCAACTTTTGGGCTCTCGATTAAATTGGTAGGGTTATCTTCTCTATAATCTTCAAAAACTAGGTAATTGAAAAAGCTTTTTAACCCAGAAATTAGTCGAGCTTGACTTCTAGCACTAATTTTTTTACTTTCTTCATAAATAAATTGCTGAATATTTTCTGACTTTATGTTTATTGGAGAAACTAATAAGTTATGATTTTTTAAAAAATTTGATAGTTTAAGAACATCTCTTTTATAGCTGTTGATTGAATTTTGAGATAAGTTTCTTTCTATTTTTAGGTAGTCGGTATAGTCTTTTATTGCTTGTTTCCAGTTCAAATGAAAAGTGTGTTAAATTTAATTAATTGAAAATTAAAAACTTAAAATTAGTGAAGTAAAATTTATAATTTATTAACGTTTTAAATGGTAATTATAAGCTACATTCGCGCCTCAAAATTAAATTAAAATTATGAAAAAATTATTAATGATTGCTATGATGGCATTTGGTGTTGCCGTTAACGCACAAGAGGGAGAGTTAAACGTAGGAGGTACAATTGGTTTACCTGTAGGTGATTCTAGTAATGCAAATGTTACAGGAGCTATTGAAGCTAACTATTTATTTAAAGTTTCTGAAGACTTTAAAGTTGGTCCAGCTGTATCTTATTTACATTTTCAACAGGATGGTGCAGATGCTGCATTTTTACCATTAGCTGCTGCTACTCGTTATCAATTAGATGATAAGTTCATTTTAGGAGCTGATTTAGGTTACGGTATTGGAGTTAGACCATCAGGAGCAACAAGTGGTTTCTATTACAGACCAATGGTTGGATACCAATTAACTAATAAAATTACTCTTCATGCAGATTATACAGGAGTAGCTTTAGATGGTGTTAATGCTTCAACTATTGGAATTGGAGGAACTTATTCTTTTTCTTTATAAGATATTTAAAGACTAAATACTTAAAAAACATGTTAATCAGATTAGCATGTTTTTTTTTGTAAAAAAAATACTGTAAGTTTGGTGAAAATTAAACTAAAATTAAAAATTATGAAAAAACTATTATTAGTTATTGCTATGGTTGCATTCGGATTTACAGCTAAAGCACAAGATGGAGAGTTTAACTTAGGAGCTAACATAGGTTTTCCTTCTGGGGCTATTTCTAATGCAACTTCTTTTGCTTTTGGAATTGAAGCTAACTATTTATTTGAAGTTTCTGATAACTTTAAGTTAGGACCATCTGTATCTTATCAACACTTTTTAGGTAAATCTGTAGCAGGAGTTTCTTTACCATCTGCATCTATTATTCCTATTGCAGCTGCTGGTCGTTTTGGAGTTTCAGACGAATTCACTTTAGGAGCAGATTTAGGTTACGCTGTAGGAGCTAGTAATGTATCTGGAGGAGCTTTTTATTTTAGACCAATGGTTGGGTATGATATTAGCGAAAAGATAATGTTACAAGCTTTTTATTCAGGAGCTGATACAATCAATATGTTTGGTGTAGGGGCAATGTTCTCTCTATAATCATAAGAAACAAAATATTTTAAATGCATGCTTATAAGCATGCATTTTTTATTTAAAGTTTTGAAAATTCTTTTATTTTTGGCATTTCAAAAATTAAAATATTTAAGAAAATTATGAAAAGATTATTATTAATTGCTATGATGGCTGTTGGATTAACTGTTACAGCTCAAGAAACTAATTTTGGTGTTATTGGAGGTTTTAATATGACTTCAATATCTACAACTGATTCTTCAGCAGGAATACCTTTAACTTTATCTGTAAACGGAAGTGGTTTTTTTGCAGGTTTTTTCGTAGATTTTGAAGTTTCAGATAAATTTTCAATTCAACCAGAACTGACTTATTCTGCAGGATTTAAGAATGGAGATTCTGTTAATTCAATAACAATGCCGATATTAGCTAAGTTTTACGTTTCAGATAAATTTTCACTACAAGCAGGACCTATGTTAGATTTAGTTGTAGATGAAACGCCTCAAGAAGCTAATAATTTTGGTTTAGGATTAGCTGGAGGAATAGGTTATGACGTAGATGAAAATGTTTTAATTGTTTTTAGATATTCTCTAGGTTTAACAAATAGAGTAAATCTAAATAATATTTCACAAAAAGTTGATTATCTTCAAATTGGTGTAGGTTATAAATTCTAATCAAGATAAAATTATATGTAAAAGGAAGCAAATTTGCTTCCTTTTTTTGTTTATAAAAGTATTCCCGTTATTTTTAGCCAATGAAAAAAATTATCATAATAAATGGCCCTAACTTAAATTTGTTAGGAAAAAGAGAACCAACAATTTATGGTTCTAGCTCTTTTGAAGATTTTTACAAAGCATTAAAAGAAAAATATTCAGAGGTAGAATTAGATTATTTTCAATCGAATATAGAGGGTGAACTAATAAATAAACTTCACGAAGTTGGTTTTGATTTTGATGGAATTGTTTTAAATGCAGCTGCTTATACACATACTTCAGTCGGAATAGGAGATGCAGTAAAAGGATTAGAAACTCCTGTTGTAGAAGTGCATATTTCAAATGTACATTCTAGAGAGGAATTTAGACATGTAAGTTTTATTGCACCCAATACTAAAGGAGTTATTACAGGTTTTGGCTTACAAAGCTACGAGTTGGCAATTCAAAGTTTCTTGTAAAGAAAACTATAACGGATTAGTAGTAGTATAAAAAATGGTAATAATACCAAGGGAAATAACTGAATTTTTAGTGCCCAAATAACTGGAATTAAAATAAGTAAAACACCTAAAATTATTACATAATATTTAATCCAGTTTTTAAGCTTACTCTTTAATAGTAAGAAGGCAATAACTAAATTCGGAGCAAATGCCCATAAAAAATTATAATTATTTGGTGCCGTAGAATGGTTGGTAAAGAACGAAAGAAATACTATTACAACTCCAAATAAACCAGTAGAAAAGAATAATATAAAATCTAACCATTTAGTACGAGTATTATTTATATAATCTTTATAGGTTATAAATAATCCGATTAGGCTTAATAAAAGAAACACTAAAAAAGGAGATACAACATCACTTTTTGCTTCTTTCTCATTAAATTCTAGTAATGTTCTTGATTGTTTTACCAAAGGTTTTTTTTCAGAATTACTGTTAATTTTTGAAACTTCTAGTGCTTTGTATAAATAATCAGGCAAGTATAAATATTCGTTTGGAGTAGCAATTTTATCTAATTTACTTCCTAAGGCAATGTTTATACCTAAACTTCCCCAAGTATTTGGGTTAATCTCTTTGTTCATTAATTGACGTAAAGATTGAGGTTGAGAAACAAACTCATCAGAAAAAACTAAATTATCACCTAAAATTTGCTGAATAATATTTCTTGGTCTAGTTGCACAATTATCAAAAAAAGGATCATATAAATATGAAGCATTTTCTGGTTTAGCATTATCAACTAAAAAGTAGAAGAATTTATTTTTTTGTTCTTGAGTAAGGTTTAAAACTTGTTCTTTCACCCATCTTTTGTCTTTTTGAGCACTTTTTAAAGCTAAATAAAAAGGATAACCAGCCAATTTATAATTCATGTATCCTTTAGTAAAATTTAGAATAAAATTAGGATCGTCGAAATCAAAAATTCCAAAGTTGTAAAGAATATCTAAATTTAAAACGGGATCTTTAACTCTAATAGCTGTATGCCCAAACTTTTCGTAAATAGCATCTCCTGGACCAGAAGTTATAATACTAACTTTTGAATATATAGAAAGTTTAACTGTAGCTTGAGAAAAAATAGTACTTGTTAAAACAAAGAATAGAAGTGAGGTTATGTATTTTTTTAGCATATTATCTAAAGAAGCTATAATCGAATTTTATTGAAAAAATGTTGGAATATAAGGCGTTTCCAACGCTACCTATATTGGTTAAGGCATAATCTATTTGAATACCTTTATATTTAAAACCTACACCAAAGTTTGGTTGAACAGAAATAGATTTACTTCCATCAAATTCGGTAATATTTTGAAAATTTCCAACTCCAGCACGTAAAAATACCATTCTTTCATAGTCTAGCTGAAATCCTAATGCAGGATCTATGCTCAAAAAACTAGATGAAATAATATCATTAGTTTGAGCAAAACGCATATTCAAATCAAATTCTGTTAAAAGATTAAAAGAACGAGAAATTTCAAATGATTTTGCAACACCAAGTTGAGCTTTTGGTTTGGTTATTTCATTAGTTTCTGGTAATTCTTGGTTTTGACCAGAAATTGCATTTTTAATTTTATCAAATTCGGCTTTGTTAATACTCCAAACATTAAATGTTGTAGTAATATCTCTAACCATTAATCCGAATTTCCAATTATTTCTTTCAAATTGAATTCCGGCATCGAAACCAAATCCCCAAGAAGTTGCAAAATCCCCAATTACACGTCGTACAATTTTAGCATTTACTCCTAATTGAAATCCGTCTAAAAGCATTTTTCGCGCATAAGAAACATTAAAAGCATAATCGGCAGCAGAGAAAAGGCTAATACGATTGTAATCGATATTTCCTTGACTATCGATAAGTTCTGTTGTATTCAGGATATCATCAACTCCAAACCTTATAATAGAAAGTGCTAATGCACTTCTGTCATCAACAGGCATTGCAAAAGCAGCATAATTGTAATTTGCGATTCCTGCAAAATAAGTAGCGTGCATTAAAGCACCTTGGTAATCTTCAATATTTACCAACCCTGCAGGATTCCAGTAAATGGCATTTACGTCGTTGCTAGTTGCAACGACTGATTTACTCATACCTAAAGCTGCTGCATCGACTCCAATATTTAAAAATTCGTTTGAGTAATTTCTAAATTGTGCTACCATTACCGATGTAATGAAGAAAAATAAAAGTAGTAACCTTGTTTTCAATCTTAAAATTTGTGTGTTTACAAATATCTGAATTCCCAATAAAATAACTATGTTTTTTCGGTTATATTGTTGTTGGGATAATGTTTAATTTTTCATTAATGAATTGACAAATTTTATTTTCTAACCATCTATTTTCTTCATTACTAAAGGTTTCCATAAAACCAACATGCCCTCCATATTTTGGGGTCATTAAGTGGAAATTGTTTAGAGAATTTGCTTCCTCAATAGGATAACATTCTGGTGATAAAAAACTGTCATCTAAAGAGTTAATAAGTAAAGTGTTGTGCTTTATTTTAGGAATGTAAGGTTTAGCACTAGCTTTTTTCCAATAATCTTCTGAACTTTTAAAACCAAATACAGGAATTGTATACTGCTTTTCTAAATGGCGAAATTTTGTAGCTTTAAATAACAACTCTTTATCAAGTTTAAAATCAGGGAATTTATGGGCTTTTTCTAAAAGTTTTAAACGCATGGTTTTTAAAAACTCATCCATATAAACTTTGTTTTTTAGTTTAGTAAGTTCTGCTTGTGATGTTGTTAAATCTACAGGAACAGAAACTGCAATTCCTCCTTTAATTTTTGCTGGTATATCATCATATTCTCCTAAGTATTTTAAGGTTAAATTGCCTCCTAAACTAAAGCCTATCATTACAATAGAGTCATAATGATAGTTTTCAGAAAGATGTTTTATGACAAAGTCTACATCATCAGTTTTTCCGCTATGATAGGTTTCTAGTAGTAAGTTATCCTCTCCGCTACAACCTCTTAAATTCATGCATACAGTATCAATACCAATACTATTTAGTTTATTAGAAGTTGTTATCATATAATTAGATTGAGAGCTTCCTTCTAATCCATGAATTAAAATAGCTAAAGAATTAGAATTTACGGTTGAAAAATCTAAATCAATAAAATCATGATCCCAAGTAGTAAGTCTTTTTCTCTGATAAGCTATAGTATCTTTCATAAAAAGAGGTCTATAAACAGTATTAAAGTGCGCACTTTTAAAAGGAAAACTTGGTTTAAAATCTGATTGAATTACAGGCATTTATTGAAATATTTTTTTTAAGAATAAACTAATTGAGTGAAAAATAATAAAAAATCGCCCAATATTTCTATTTTCGTATAAAATTGGGACTCATGAATATTAAAAAACATATACCAAATACATTAACTTTAGGAAATTTGTTCTGCGGAACATTAGCTACAGTTTTTGCTATAAAAGGAGATTTTTATGCTACTGCAGTACTTGTAATTTTAGGTATAGGATTTGATTTTTTAGATGGTTTTGCTGCAAGATTATTAAAAGTACAAGGAGAATTAGGAAAACAATTAGATTCTTTGGCTGATATGGTTACTAGCGGAGTTGTTCCTGGTTTAGTAATGATGCAATTATTGGTAAATGCTATTGATATTGATGCCGTTGGTTACTTTGGTGTAGATGCCTACGGAAAAACAGGAAGCAATTTACCATATATCGGTCTATTACTTACGTTGTTTGCTTGTTATAGATTAGCAAAATTTAATATTGATGAACGTCAATCTGATAGTTTTATTGGAGTTCCAACACCAGCAATGAGCTTATTTGTAATATCATTACCGCTAATTTTAGAATATTCATCATTTAACTTCTTTATAGAATTAATTCAAAACAAATACTTTTTATTAGCAATAACATTTTTGTTTAGCTATTTAATGAATGCTGAATTACCGTTATTTTCTTTAAAATTTAAAAGCTTTGGGTTTAAAGGAAATGAGATAAAATATCTATTTCTTTTATTATCAATAGTACTACTAATAGTACTGAAAATTGTAGCAATTCCAATAATTATTTTGTTATACATTATATTGTCACTTATAAACAATTTAGTAAGAAAATAATGAAAATTGAAGTTTGTAAAGGAAGAGAAGAAGCACAACAAATTGTAAACGGATTAAATGCTTATAACAAGAAACAATTAGATTGGTTTTTAGAAGATGTTTATACACCTATAGAGCTAGTAGCAAAGAACGATGAAGGAAAAATTGTTGGCGGAATTCTAGGACATGTAGGGTATTATGCAGGTTTCTATGTAAGAATTTTTTGGATAGATAAAAATGAAAGAGGCAAAGGCTTAGGTACAAAAATATTGCAAATGGCGGAAGAAAAAGCTAAAGAAAATGGAGCAATAATGGTAACTTTAGATACTTTTTCTTTTCAAGCAGAAACGTTTTATGTAAAAATGGGTTACGATGAAATTGGAAGAATAAAAGATTACCCTAAAGAGGGAGAAGCCCATGTGTTTTTTAAAAAAGAATTAAAATAAAAAGGAAGCTATAGCTTCCTTTTTTTATGAAATTTCATGTTCAGTAATAAGTACAGCATTATCATTTGCTTGTATAGGAGCGTTTGAAAAGTCGCTATATATTTTTACAAAAGAAGCACCTAAAAATAGTATTTGAGATGTATAATAAACCCAAAGCATTATTAAAGCCAAAATACTAGCAGTTCCAAAAGTAGTTGACAAATGGCTTTTCCCAAGGTAATAACTAATACCTATTTTACCTAAAGAGAATAAAAAAGCAGTAAATATTCCTCCTAAAATCATGGGTTTAAAATTAATTTTTGCATCTCCTAAAAACAAGAACATTAATGAAAATAGGACAGTAGATACAGCAAATGAAGCTAAATGCTCATAAGTTAAAACTACTTTATAATTAGTGTGCAAACTATCGTAAAACTGAATTAAATAACTATTTATACTACTGCTAATTACCAAAATAAAAAATAGAAGTAATAGAAGACTAAATGAAAAAAAGTGTTTCGTAAAATATCGTATTAATCCGTTTTTTGGTTTAGCTTTAAGATTCCAAACTCCATTAAAAGCATTGTGTATTTGCCCAAACATACCAGAAGCACTTAATAATAGTGTAGAAAAACCAATAATTGTAGTTAATACTGAGTTATGATTTTGATGTTGGTTTTTTATAATAGCTTGAATTTGTATTGAAGCTTCTTTTCCTAAGACATCTTGTAGTTGATTATAAATTTCTCCAGAAATAGCTTCTTTTCCAAAGATTAATCCTAAAATAGAAACCAAAATAATTATAATAGGAAATATAGAAAACACAGCATAATACGCCAATGCAGCACCTTTTTGAAAAGTATTACTATTAAAAAAGTGTAAGAAAACTTGTTTTAAAAATTTAAACACAGAAATTAGTTTATTGTTTTTTATGTTCGGTTTGTTTGTAAATATATTCTATAATAAAACAAAAAACAATGATACCAACAGCAATAAAAACATCAGTTTTACTTTTAGAATAATGATCTATAAGTAAAGCAAACATAGCTGTTAAACATAAAATAAATCCAATTAAAGGAATCCAAGCATTACTATTAGTATTCTTGCGAAGTTTGTAGCCCGAAAAATTAACAATAGCAAAAATTAATAAAAATCCAACACTACCAGCAGTAGAAATACTTTCTAGTTTTAATGTGTTTACTAAAACAATGGTAGCTACTGCTGTAATGAATAATCCTATTGGTTGATTCCATAGTTTATGAGTAAACTCATTTGGTAATTCATCATCTTCTGCAATTTCATAATTTACTCTACTACCACCATATAATGAAGCATTTATAGCTGAAAATGTAGAAATTAATGCTGCAACTGTTATAATTGTAAAACCAATTTTACCTAACATTGGTTTTGCAGCTTCTGCCAAAACATAATCTTGTGCAGTAGCAATATCAGAAAAAGCTAATGAACCTACTGTAACTGTTGCAATAATTATGTAAAGAATAATTACAAAAATAACACTCCAAAAGTATGCTCTAGGTATGTTTTTTTCAGGGTTTTCAATATCTGGTGCTGCATTAGCAATAAGTTCAAACCCTTCGTATGCTACAAAAATTACCATACCAGCAGTTACTAATTTAAACGGAGATTCCCAGTGTTCGGGAGATAATTGTCCTAAATGAGGATTGCCAAATAAACCATAAACACCTACAACAACAAAGCTTAGTAGGATTATAAGTTTAATAATAACGGCATATGATTCAATTTTACCAACAACAGCAATACTATAATAATTTATTGCTGTAGCAATAATTACAATTGTAGTGGCATAAATATGAGAGTCGATAACTTTATCACTTGTTAATTGAAAAAGGTTAGGAGCGTAGCTGCCAAAAGCAGAAGCATAAAGCGCAAGCATAATTATATAGCTAATCCAAAGAAGGTTATTAATTCCTCCACTAAAAATACCAATGCCAAATCCTTGATTTATAAACTTAACAGTACCACCTCGGTCTGGGTATTTTAATGAGAGTTTTACGTAACTATATGAAGTAATTAAAGCAATAGTACCAGCAATTAAAAAAGAAACTGGTGTTCCTCCTTTGGCCATGGCTGCAGCTAAACCTAGAACAGCAAAAATACCACCACCTACCATACCTCCAATACCGATAGACATGGCTTCTTTTAATCCAATTTTTTTAGGCATAAAGTTGTTTTTTGCCTAAATTAATCAATTTTAGAATAAAAAATTATGATGAAGTAGAAATATCTGAAATAAAGTGATATTCGCTTAATGATGTTTTACTTTCAATAAACTCTTTAGAAACTTCTTTGTTTTTAGCATAACTTAAATTGGAAAGAATATTCCAATTTTCATTATTCCTATTTGTTAAAATTAAATTTTCTGTTGTGATTTCAAAATTAACCCAATCGTTAAAATTTGCTATTTTTTGGTAAGAATGATCTGAAACTTGCATGTTACCAATAGTTTTCGAATCGTCTTTTACTATAGGTGATTTAGAAAGACTTAAACACATCTTAGAAAAATCGGTAAAACTCAGTTTATCGTAAGGTATTACTAAGAACGTATTTACATCACTTATCTTTTTATATACTCCGAAACCTCCTTTTAGATTGAATTCATCACAAAGCTTGGTAAAAGAAGTTGTTACATCTTCTTCATTCGTGTTAGAAATTACAAATTCACTTTTTGAAGCTTTGTCGTTATTGTCAAAGTTCTTTTTCTTTAGCTCAAAGTCTTGCCCTAAATAAACTCTACGAACAGTTTCATCTTCTGCTAATTCTTCTGGTGTTCCTTCTTTTAAAATTCCACCATTATACATTAAATAAGTTCTGTCGGTAATAGCTAAAGTAGCTTGTACATCATGATCGGTAATTAAAATTCCGATATTTTTATTTTTTAACTGAGCTACAATTCCTTGAATATCTTCTACAGCAATTGGATCTACTCCTGCAAAAGGTTCGTCTAATAAAATAAACTTAGGATCTGAAGCTAAACAACGAGCAATTTCGGTTCTACGTCGCTCACCACCCGAAAGTAAATCTCCTCTGTTTTTTCGTACATGACTTAAACTGAATTCGTCAATAAGTTCTTCTAAGCGTTGTTTTCTTTCAGCTTTTGTGCGATCTGTAAATTCTAATACCGACATTATATTATCTTCAACCGATAATTTTCTAAAAACAGAAGCTTCTTGAGCTAAATATCCAATACCTTTTTGAGCACGTTTGTACATAGCGTCGGTAGTAATTTCTTCATCATCAAGGAAAATTTGACCAAAATTTGGCTTAATCATCCCTACAATCATGTAGAAAGAAGTGGTTTTTCCAGCTCCGTTAGGACCTAATAAACCAATAATTTCTCCTTGCTCTACTTCTAAAGAAATTCCTTTTACAACCTTACGATTACCGTATATTTTTTGAATATTATCTGCTCTTAATTTCATGTATGTATTTAGAGTTTTACGATGCTAAAGTAATGTAATACTATTATTAAAACGCTTAATAATTTGTTAACTGTTTTCTTCTAAAGCTTCCCAGAACTCAACAGCTCTTCTTAAATGAGGAATTACAATTGTACCACCGACTAAAGTAGCAATACTCATCGTTTCCATCATTTCTTCTTTGGTAACTCCGTTTTTATGAGCTGTTTCTAAATGATAGGCAATACAATCGTCACAACGTAATACTGCAGAAGCTACTAAACCTAATAATTCTTTGGTTTTTATTGAAAGATGACCTTCTTTATAAGCGTTGGTGTCTAAGTTGAAAATACGTTTGATAACCTTGTTATCAGAACCTAATATTTTGTCGTTCATTCTAGAACGATAGTCGTTAAACTCTTGGACTTTTTGAGACATTTTTTTGTTGTTTTTTAATAACAAGGTTAGAAATATGAATACTTATTTCGTATAATATCATAATAGGTACAGCAACGATTACTTGACTCGCTACATCTGGCGGAGTGATAATTGCCGAAAGTACTAATACTACTACTAAAGCATGTTTACGATATTTTCTTAAAAACTGAGGAGTGATTAATCCAATTTTAGATAAAAAGTAGATTAATACTGGTAATTCAAAGAAAACAGCAACACCTAATAATGTATTGGTGATTAAGCTTATATATGCTTCTAGTTTAAAGTTATTTTGAATTGAATCTGAAATTTCAAAATTGTAAAAGAAATATACAGACATTGGTAAAATTACATAGTAACTAAATAATACTCCTAAAAAGAATAGGAGTGAAGAAATAAAAATAAATCCTCTTGATTTTTTACGTTCAGAACTGTGTAATCCAGGAGCTACAAAACGCCACATTTCCCATAATATATAAGGAAAAGCAACCACGAATCCTAAAATTAATGAAGACCAAATCCCTGTCATTAATTGTTGTGTAGGATTTAAAGCTTGTAATGTTTGCTTAAAATTGATATTACAAAAACTACTATCAATCCCTATAGAAGAAAATACTTTACAAAAGAAAGTATAAGTAGAAAAGTCAGGTTTTAAATGTGCTAATAAAACTTCATCAAAAACAAAGTTTATATTGATAAAAATCAAAATAGCTATTATAAAAATAGCAGCAAAACTTCTTACTAAATGCCATCTGAGTTCTTCAAGATGGTCTAAAAAAGACATTTCTTTTTCTACCATATTAAAAAATACCTTCTTTAATTATATCATGTAAATGAACAACACCAACATACTCGTTATTGTCATCAGTTACTAAGATTTGTGAAATACTATTGTTTTCTAATGTATCTAAAGCATCTACAGCCATAGCATTTACATTAATTGTTTTCGGATTACTGCTCATAATATCTTGAGCTGTTAAGTTCTCAATCTGTGTAGTTTTACTTAACATTCTACGAATATCACCATCAGTAATAATTCCAACTAATTTTTCTTCTGAGTTTAAAACAGCTGTTACACCAAGCCTTTTTTCAGAAATCTCTACAATTACATTAGTTATTTTATCTTCAGCTGAAACTTTAGGAATTTGATTGTTCTTAATTAAATCTGAAACTCTTAAGTATAAGCGTTTACCTAAAGCACCTCCTGGGTGATATTTTGCAAAATCGCTACTTGTAAATCCTCTTAATTCTAATAAAGAAACTGCTAGAGCATCCCCTAGAACTAATTGAGCTGTAGTACTTGTTGTAGGAGCTAAATTGTTTGGGCATGCTTCTTTTTCAACATAAGAATTCAATAAAAAATCTGCATTTGTTCCTAAAAAAGAATCAGGATTACCAGTAATAGCAATAATTTTATTGTCAGAATTCTTAATTAAAGGAACTAAAACTTTTATTTCAGGAGTATTACCACTTTTAGAAATACAAATAACAACATCGTTTTTTTGTACAATTCCTAAATCACCATGAATAGCATCGGCTGCATGCATAAATATAGCAGGAGTTCCTGTAGAATTTAAAGTAGCAACAATTTTATTAGCTATGTTAGCACTTTTTCCAATTCCAGTAACAATTACACGTCCGTTAGAATTTAATATGTAATTAACAGCATCAGAAAACGAATTGTCTAGTAATTTTACTAAATTAGCAATAGTTTTACTTTCTAAAAGTATAGTTTCTTTTGCTATATTTAATATATCGTTAGATTGTTTCAAAACAAAATAATTAGTGTGAATTTTAAAACGTAAAAATAGCAATATTTTAAGTACTAAAACTCGAATAAAAAAAGAAACTTTTTTAATATTTGTATTTAAAGATTTTTGTAAATTAGTTCGCATTTTTAATTTTTAGATTAGAAGATGAATAAAGAGCAGATGGATTTGTATGGCTCCTTAAAGAAGATTTTTGGATTTAATCAATTTAAAGGATTACAAGAAGATGTGGTTAATAGTATTTTAAGTAACCAAAACACTTTTGTAATTATGCCAACAGGAGGTGGTAAATCGTTATGTTACCAACTTCCTGCATTAATGAAAGAAGGTACTGCTATAGTTGTTTCTCCCCTTATTGCGTTAATGAAGAACCAAGTAGATGCTATTCGAGGTATTTCAGAAAACCCTGGTATAGCACACGTATTAAATTCTTCATTAAACAAAACAGAAGTAAATCAAGTAAAAACTGATATACAAAACGGGGTTACTAAACTATTGTACGTAGCTCCAGAATCGTTAATAAAAGAAGAATATGTAGAGTTTTTAAGGCAACAAAAAATATCGTTTGTAGCTATTGATGAAGCTCACTGTATTTCTGAATGGGGTCATGACTTTAGACCAGAATACAGAAATTTAAGAAACATTATCAAACAAATTGATAATGTACCTATTATTGGGCTTACAGCTACAGCGACCGAAAAAGTTCAAGAAGATATTCTTAAAACTTTAGGTATGAGTGATGCCAATGTATTTAAAGCATCATTTAACAGAGCGAACTTATTTTATGAAGTTCGACCTAAAACTAAAGAAGTAGAAAAAGATATTATTAGGTTTGTTAAGCAACGACCTGGTAAATCTGGAGTTATTTACTGTTTAAGTAGAAAAAAAGTAGAAGAAATAGCTCAAGTACTTCAAGTAAACGGAATTAACGCGGTTCCTTATCACGCTGGTTTTGATGCAAAAACTAGAGCAAGACATCAAGACATGTTTTTGATGGAAGAATGTGATGTGGTAGTAGCAACTATTGCTTTTGGTATGGGAATTGACAAACCCGATGTTCGTTTTGTAATTCACCATGATATTCCAAAAAGTTTAGAAAGCTACTATCAAGAAACGGGTAGAGCAGGTCGTGATGGAGGAGAAGGACATTGTTTAACATTCTACTCTTATAAAGATATAGAGAAGTTAGAAAAATTTATGGCTAACAAGCCTGTTGCAGAGCAAGAGGTAGGGCATGCTTTGTTACAGGAAGTCGTAGGATATGCTGAAACTTCAATGAATCGTCGTAAGTATTTATTGCATTACTTCGGTGAGGAATTTGACGATGTAAATGGTCCTGGTGCAGATATGGACGACAACATGCGTAATCCTAAAAAGAAGCACGAAGCTCAAGACGAGGTTGTTAAAATCTTATCTGTTATCAAGAAGACTAATGAAATGTATAAGCCAAAAGAGTTGGTGAATACAATGATTGGTAAAGAAAATGCCATTTTAAAGTCTCATAAAACTACGGAACAGCCTTTCTTTGGTATAGGAAAAGATAAAGATGAGCATTATTGGATGGCGTTAATACGTCAGATTTTAGTCGCTGGTTTTATTCGAAAAGAAATAGAGCAATATGGTGTTGTTAAGTTAACAAAAGAAGGAAAAGCGTTTATAGATGCTCCTACTTCTTTTATGATGACTGAAAATCATATTTATGAAACAGATGATGATGGAACCATAATTACCAATACCAAATCTGCAGGAGGAGTTGATAATAAATTAGTTGAAATCTTAAAAGACTTACGTAAAAAAGTTGGTAAACGTTTAAATGTTCCTCCATATGCTGTTTTTCAAGATCCTTCTTTAGATGATATGGCTTTAAAATATCCTATAACTATTGATGAATTAGCTAAGGTTCATGGAGTAGGAGAAGGTAAGGCTAAGAAATATGGTAAAGATTTTATCAAATTAATAGCAGATTATGTTGAAGAAAACGACATAATAAGACCAGACGATTTAATTGTAAAAAGTACAGGAATCAATTCTGGATTAAAGCTTTACATTATTCAAAACACCGATAGAAAATTACCATTAGAAGATATTGCTTCTTCTAAAGGGTTAGAAATGGGGGAGTTGATTAAAGAAATGGAAGCTATTGTGTTTTCAGGAACAAAACTGAACATAGATTATGCTATTGATGACTTGTTAGATGAAGATCAGCAAGAAGAGATTCATGAGTATTTTATGGAATCTGAAACCGATAAAATTCAAGAAGCATTAGATGAATTTGATGGAGATTATGATGATGAAGAATTGCGTTTAATGCGTATTAAATTTACTAGTGACGTAGCTAATTAAAATATGAATAAAAAAGTTACTGAATATATAAATTCAAAAGAAAAATGGGCGCAAGAATTACAAGTTTTGCGCTCAATTTTGTTAAAACTACCTTTAGAAGAAGCTATAAAATGGAGCGCTCCTGCGTACTTGTATAAAGGTAAAAACATCTTGGGAATTGCAGCTTTTAAAAACTATTTTGGTTTGTGGTTTCATCAAGGGGTATTTTTAAAAGATGAAGCAAAAGTTTTAATGAATGCTCAAGAAGGAAAAACTAAAGCTATGCGCCAATGGCGATTTGAAAGTTTAGCAGACCTTAATGAAGAATTGGTAAAACAATATGTTTTAGAAGCAATTGATAATGAAGAAAAAGGATTATCAATAAAACCTAAAAGAAATACTAAACCAGTAGTTATACCTAAAGAATTGCAAGATGCTCTAGATAATAATCAAAAATTAAAAGATCAGTTCGAAGCTTTTTCATTAAGTAAAAAAAGAGAATATGCAGAACATATTGCTAGTGCAAAAAGAGAAGCTACGAAACAGAATCGTTTGCAAAAAATAATTCCGATGATATTAGACGGAAAAGGCTTGCACGACAAGTACAAAAATTGTTAAAGATTTTAAACCTATTACAGATACATGATAAAGTAATTATTGATTAAGAGATTGCTTCATTTCATTCGCAATGACAAAGTTTATTTTATAATTACTTTTTGTATAGTAGAAGTAGAATCGCACCTAACAACATATAGGTGAATGTTTTCTAAACTATCTTTTCCTGTAATATAGTATTCTGCACAAGGTTTTAAGCGAGGTTTACTTTTGCTAAAATCAACATCAGCATATGTTAAAATAGTTGAGATTGTACCAGTGTCAATTTGTTTAGAAGCCATTACTTCTTTGGCTTCTTTTGAAAATAAACGCTTTTTAATACGAATGGTTTTTAAAGTACGAGCATCCATTCCGTAGTCAAAAGAAACATCTTTTTGTTTCCAGAAATACATTACAGCCACAGAGCCTAATGCTACACCTATTAAATAATAACCAACACGTTTAAGTAATTGCATGATTTTGATTTTGAGAATGCAAAAATAAGAAGTTATATTATTCTTTTAATAATGATTTTACGTTATTATATAATATACTTTCATTTGTTTTATACGAATTATAACAAAAGAATAAAATTAAAGGTATAATCAAAAGTATATAAATAGACACTGATTTATAATTTAGATAAACAAAAAAAGAAATAAGTAAATAAAAGAACATTAAGATGTAGAACTCAATATTAATTTTTATTTCAAAATTTAATACTAGTTTTTTATCATCTATATTTTTTACTAATCCATTTATTTTTATTGAATTAATATGACCTGGATTTAAGTCAAAAAAGAAATATTTGAATGAATTTCTAGATTTAATTATAAAACTATCTTTAGAAGTTTTTATCAATGTTAAGTTAGGGTTCTTTTGAATTTTAAGTATAAAGCTATCAAATGTGGAAGTATTAATTGTAAACTTTTCTTTTTTAATCAAAGTAATACGTTTTAAGTGCTAAATTATCAATAAGTTAATGTCTCTATAAGGTAAATCAAACCAGTCGGCTACGGTTTTATTAGTTAAAATTCCGTGATAAAAATACATTCCGTTTCGTAAACTTTTATCAAATCGAGCAGCATTTTCAAATCCACCTTCTTCAGCAATATCTAATAAATATGGAGTAAATATATTACTTATAGAAACTGAAGCGGTACGCGCATATCTTGATGGAATGTTTGGTACACAATAATGTATTACTCCATGTTGTTTAAAAGTAGGCTTGCTATGTGTGGTTACTTTTGAAGTTTCAAAACATCCACCACGATCAATACTAACATCAACAATTACGGCTCCGTCTTTCATTTGCTCAATCATTCCTTCAGTAACAATTACTGGAGAACGATCTTTTCCTCTAATAGCACCAATAGCAACATCACAACGCATAAGTGCTTTTACCAATGTTTTGGGTTGCACTGTTGATGTGTATATAGGAGCAGGAACACAAGCTTGTAGTTTACGAAGTTTGGTAATAGAGTTATCGAAAACTTTTACTCTTGCGCCTAAACCAATAGCTGTTTTTGCTGCTAATTCTCCAACTGTACCTGCACCAAGAATAACAACATCTGATGGTGGGACACCACCAATATTTCCCATTAACAAACCATTACCACCACTTGCAGTAGACATTAATTCTGCTGCTATGTGCATTGAAGCAATACCAGCAACTTCACTAAGGGATTTTAATATTGGATAAAATCCGTGTTCATCTTTAATAAAATCGAAAGCAATAGCTGTAATACGTTTTTTAGCCAATGCTTGAAAGTATTTTTTATTTTGAGTTTTTAGTTGCAAAGCAGAAATTAAAACTGCTTGCGGATTCATCATTTTAACTTCGTCTAAAGAAGGAGGTTCTACTTTTAAAACGATGTTACAAGCAAAAGCTTCTTTTACATCGTAAGAAACTTTAGCACCAGCATCAGAGTACTCTTTATCACTGTAATTTGCACCTTCACCAGCGCCTGTTTCAATAACAACTCTATGTCCGTGAGCTACAAGAGCAGAAACTGCATCGGGTGTTAAGCTAATTCTTTTTTCTTCGAAATGAGTTTCTTTGGGTAATCCAATAAACAATTCGCCTTTTTGCTTTTTAATTTCAAGCATTTCTGGTTGTGGCATCAATTGTTCTTTGGTAAATGGTGTAATTGAACTCATTAATTTTGTTTTAGTTGTATGTTACGTTTTCCGTTAGGTAAAACGGTTATTTGAATGTCTATAGCTTCTAAAGGTAGTAAATTTTTAACATTCTCTGGCCATTCAATTAAGCACCAATTATTACTGTAAAGATAATCTTCAACTCCCATGTCATATGCTTCTTCTTCATCTTCAATTCTATAAAAATCGAAATGATACACCGTTTCTCCTTTATTTGATAAATATTCGTTTACCAAAGAAAAAGTAGGAGAGTGGGTAACATCTTCTATTCCCAGTTCTTTACAAACTTCTTTTATAAGAGTTGTTTTACCAGCTCCCATTTCACCATTAAAAAGCAAAACTTTGTTTGGCACGTTACTAATAAGTTCTTTTGCTACACTTGGTAATTCTTCTAATGAATAATCTCTGTTCATAAAGGCAAAAATATAAAAGAAGATTTTCTTAAAAAGGATTTCTATTAAATCTTGTACCGATAATGACCAATTATTTTATAATTGAACAAACAATCTTCCAAAACTTGACCGCTACCAATATTATGAACGATTTTATAGCGTTTATGATTATTCGATTTTAGATGACTCACAATTCCTATATGAGTTAATCCGTTGCTTAATCTCCAAGCAACAATATCTCCCGGTAAATAGTTTTTGGAGTTTAAGGTAATGGTTTTGTTTGCATTCTTCCTTTTAAAAAAGGTCATTAAATTAGGAACTCTTCTATGATCTATATTGGTATCGGTTCTTTTTAATCCCCAAATTTTAGGATATTTAGAAAAGTTAGCTTTCATGTCTAAATGAACTTCTTTTTGTAAATCAATACTAATTTTTCGATAAGCCCTTATGATAACATCTGTACAAACTCCTTTTCCTTTTGGAACATCTCCATTAGGGTATTTAATAGAGAAGTAACTCCCGTCATAAACTACATTGTCTTTAGTTAATTCTAATGCAGCTATACTCAATTCATTTTTTTGTGAATAGAGTGATGCAGCTACAAATAAGAAAATTAAAAAGACAAGTTTTCTCATCTTCATTACTTTGGATTATACACTGCGCAAGGAATAATCATTTCTTCTAATGAAATTCCACCATGTTGATAGGTGTTTTTATAATACTTTACAAAGTGATTATAGTTGTTTGGGTAGGCAAAAAACAGATCTTCTTTAGCAAAAATAAACGGACTGTTAATAGTGATACTTGGTAAGAAAATATCTTTTGGATTTTTGACAGCATACACATCTTTGTCTTCAAAACTAAGACTTCTACCAGTTTTGTAACGTAAATTAGCACTGATGTTTTTATCTCCAATAACTTTACTTGGGTGATTACAGTTTATAGTACCATGATCGGTAGTAATGATTAACTTTTGACCTAAAGATTGAGCTTTTTGAATAATTTCAAATAGAGGAGAGTTTTTAAACCAACTAACAGTTAACGATCTGTATGCTTTGTCATCGCCCGCTAATTCCTTAATTACTTCCATTTCGGTTTTTGCATGCGAAAGCATATCGACAAAGTTGTATACAACTACTGTTAAATCGTTTTGTTTTGTACCGTTGTAATTGTCTGCTAATTCTTTACCACTTTTTAGAGAAGTTATTTTGTAGTATTCGTGTTTAATATTAAGGTTTAGCCTTTTTACTTGCGACTCTAAAAATTCAGCTTCAAAAAGATTTTTACCTCCTTCATCTGTGTCATTTTTCCAATAATTAGGATACATTTTTTCCATTTCAGAAGGCATTAATCCAGAAAAAATAGCATTTCTAGCATATTGTGTTGCCGTAGGTAAAATACTGTAGTAGGAATGTTCTTCTTCTTTTTTGTAATAATTATTGATTAGTGGCTCTAAAACACGATATTGATCATATCTTAAATTATCAATTACAACCCATAAAACTCCTTGATTGCCTGATAGGTTTGGAACAACATAATCTTTAAATAGTGTGTGAGAAAAAGTAGGTTTGTCATCAGCTGTTAACCAATCTTGATAATTCTTTTTTACAAACTTAAAAAACTGACTGTTAGCTTCTGTTTTTTGAGATTCTAGTATTTCTAGCATCCCTGTATCGTTAATGTTTTCTAACTCAAGCTCCCAGTGTACAAGTTTTTTGTACATATCAACCCAATCTTCGTAAGAATTTACCATAGCTAAATCCATGGCAATTTTTCTAAACTCTTGTTGATAGTTAAGTGTAGTTTTCTCAGAAATTAAACGAGAATGATCTAAATTCTTTTTTAAACTTAATAATATTTGATTAGGGTTTACGGGTTTTATTAAATAGTCGGCAATTTTAGAACCAATAGCTTCTTCCATAATATACTCTTCTTCACTTTTTGTAATCATAACAACAGGAAGATTTGCATTTTTTTGTTTAATGGCAGAAAGTGTTTCTAAACCCGTAATACCAGGCATATTTTCATCTAAAAAAACAATATCAAAATTTTGTTCGTCAACTAAATCTATTGCATCAGCACCATTTGTACAAGTAGTGACAGTGTAGTTTTTCTTTTCTAAAAATATAATATGTGGTTTTAATAAATCAATTTCATCATCAACCCAAAGGATATCTATGTTTTTCATATGCTAAAATTTCTTGAACCAATGTGTAACTATTGGTTTTATATATTAAAAGCTTTTACTGGCTTGTTAAAATTACAATGTTCTATGCTAAAAATAACGTTTAAAACTTATTTTGTTGTAGAGCAAAAGCTAAAAATACGTTAATAAACTATAGAGTTATTTGGTTTTGTAGATAAATTATAATTCTTTTGTTTGAAATTGAAGAATTTATCTATTTTGAAGACTCCAAAAACGAATAAATTAAAAATACTTAACGATCCTATTTATGGATTTATATCAATCCCCAATTCGTTAATTTACGATATAATTGAACACCCTTATTTTCAACGACTTCGTAGAGTGAGTCAAATGGGGTTGTCTAATTTAGTATATCCAGGAGCGAATCATACACGTTTTCATCATGCATTAGGTTGCTTGCATTTAATGCAAAAAGCAGTTCAGGTTTTAAGAACTAAAAATGTAGATATTTCAGAAGAAGAAGCGAATGCGTTATATATAGCAATTTTATTGCACGATATTGGTCATGGGGCTTTTTCTCATGCTTTAGAATACAGTATTGTAAACGGAATTGTGCACGAAGAGATATCACTTCGTTTTATGAAAGCGTTGAACGAAGATTTTGATGGAAAATTAAGTTTGGCAATTCAAGTTTTTGAAGGAAAATATCATAGAAAGTTTTTATATCAGCTTATTTCTAGTCAATTAGATATTGATAGGTTAGATTATTTAAAAAGAGATAGTTTTTATACCGGAGTTACAGAAGGAAATATTTCGTCTGATCGATTAATAAAAATGATGAATGTTGTAGATGATGAGTTGGTTATAGAGGAAAAAGGAATTTATTCCGTAGAAAAGTTCATTATTGCTCGCCGTTTAATGTATTGGCAAGTTTACTTGCATAAAACAGGTTTAGTTGCAGAAAATTTGTTGGTAAATGTGCTTAAAAGAGCAAAAGAATTAGCAATGAATGGAGTAGACTTAAGAGCTACTACATCATTCAAATACTTTTTATACAATGAAGTAACAGATAGGAATTTTACAGATGAAACTCTAGAGAAGTTTTCTAAACTAGACGATTTTGATGTATTAGCTTCTATTAAAGAGTGGACAAATCATGATGATAAAATACTATCAAGTTTATCAAACATGATTATAAATAGAAAACTATTAAGAATTGAACTTCAAAATGAACCAATTACAGATTCATACATTAAAAAACTCCATAAAAAATTGAAAGAAAAGTTTCAATTAAATAAAGAAGAGTTAGAATATTTTATGTTTCAAGGTTCGGTTAAAAATCAGGCATACAACCCTGAACTACCTGTAAAGATTTTAACAAAAAAAGGAAAGTTAAAAGACATAGCAAAAGCATCTGATCAGTTGAACTTACAGGCTTTAACAAAACCAGTAATTAAATATTATGTTTGTTATCCTAAGAGTTTATAAATCATCTTAAGATCAAAAATGATTAATTACACAAAAAATAATTACTTTTGCATTTGATGAAATTTACCGCAAAACAAATAGCAGATATTTTAGAAGGTGTTGTTGTAGGAAATCCTGAAGCAGAAGTATCGAAGCTTTCTAAAATAGAAGAAGGAGAATTAGGTTCTTTAACCTTTTTATCGAATCCTAAATACAATTCATTCATTTACACGACCAATGCGTCGGCAACTATCGTAAATAAAACATTTGAACCTGAAAAAGAAATTTCTACTACTTTAATTAAAGTGGAAGATGCCTATAAGGCTTTTTCAAAACTATTAGAGTTTTACAATCAGGTTAAGAATAATAAAACTGGAAGAGAAAATCCTCATTTCATAGCAAATAGTGCTAAAATTGGAAGCAACGAATACGTTGGAGCATTTTCTTATATTGGTGAAAATGTTGTTGTAGGGGAAAATGTAAAAATTTATCCAAATTCTTATATTGGAGATAATGTAACTATTGGAGATAATTCGGTAATTTTCGCTGGAGTAAAAATTTATTCAGAATCTGTTATAGGTAATAACTGTAAAATTCATTCAGGAACTATTATTGGTTCTGACGGATTTGGATTTGCACCTGATGAAAATGGAGAATACAAAGCAATTCCTCAAACAGGAAATGTTATTATAGAAGATAATGTAGACATTGGAGCGAATTCAACTATAGATAGAGCCACTTTAGGTTCTACAATAATTAGAAAAGGAGTAAAGTTAGACAATCAAATACAAATAGCTCATAATGTTGAAATCGGTAAAAACACTGTAATTGCATCGCAATCTGGTGTTGCAGGTTCAACTAAAATAGGTGAAAATTGTATGATTGGTGGTCAAGTAGGTATTGTTGGTCATATAACTTTAGGAAACAACGTAAAGATTCAAGCCCAATCAGGTATTGGACGAAACTTGAAAGATGATGCAGTTGTTCAAGGGTCTCCTGCTTTTGGGTATACCGATTATAGTAAATCGTATATTCACTTTAAAAACTTACCGAAACTAGCAACTACAATTCATAAATTAGAAAAAGAGTTAAATGCTCAAAAAGACAACTAATGAGTACTAAACAAAAAACTATAAAAAATGAAGTAACATTATCTGGTGTAGGATTGCACACGGGTAATGAAGTCGTTATGACTTTTAAGCCAGCTCCAGTAAATCATGGTTACGCCTTTAAAAGAGTAGATTTAGAAGGACAACCAGTTATTGAAGCAAAAGCTGAGTATGTTACAAATACACAGCGTGGTACAAACATGGAAAGAAATGGTGTACAAATCCAAACTTCAGAACATGTTTTAGCTGCTGCAGTAGGTTTAGGTATCGACAACTTATTAATAGAAATAAACGCTTCTGAACCACCGATTATGGACGGTTCTTCAAAATATTTTATTGAAGCTCTTGAAAAGGCAGAAGTTGTAGAACAAGATGCTGATATAGAAGAGTATATTGTAAAAGAGGTTATTACCTATAAAGATGAAGCTACAGGTAGTGAAATTATTTTAATGCCTGCAGATGAATATCAGGTAACAACAATGGTAGATTTTGGTACTAAAATTTTAGGTACTCAAAACGCTACATTAAGCACAATTTCCGACTTTAAAGAAGAGATTTCAGCAGCAAGAACATTCAGTTTCTTACATGAAATTGAAATGTTATTAGAAAATGATTTAATAAAAGGAGGAGACTTAAATAACGCTATAGTTTATGTAGATAAGGAATTATCTGAAGGAACTACAGAAAAGTTAAAAGCAGCCTTTAAAAAAGACAATATTTCAATTAAGCCAAACGGAATTTTAGATAACCTAGAATTGCATTGGGCAAATGAAGCGGCAAGACATAAATTATTAGATGTTATTGGAGATTTAGCTTTAGTTGGAACTCGAATTAGAGGAAAAATAATAGCTAACAAACCTGGGCATTTAGTAAATACAAATTTTGCTAAAAAACTTGCTAAAATTATTAAGCAAGAAAAGAGAAATAATGTACCAAAATTCGATTTAAATGAAGCTCCTTTAATGGATATTCATAAAATCATGGAAATTTTACCTCATAGACCGCCATTCTTATTAGTTGACAGAATTATCGAGTTAAGTGATAAGCATGTTGTGGGAATGAAAAATGTTACTATGAATGAAGATTTCTTTGTAGGACATTTTCCAGGAGCACCAGTAATGCCAGGGGTTTTACAAGTAGAGGCTATGGCGCAATGTGGTGGGATTTTAGTTTTAAGTACAGTTCCAGATCCTGAGAATTACTTAACTTATTTCATGAAAATAGATAATGTTAAGTTCAAACAAAAAGTATTACCAGGTGATACTTTAATATTTAAAAGTGAATTAATAACGCCAATCAGAAGAGGAATTGCTCATATGCAAGCCTATGCTTATGCTAACGGAAAGTTAGTTTGTGAAGCTGAACTAATGGCTCAAATAAGTAAGGTTAAGTAATTATGAATCAACCACTAGCGTATATACATCCACAGGCTAAAATAGCAAGAAATGTAGTTATTGAACCTTTCTCAACAATTCACCCAAATGTTGAAATAGGTTCAGGTACATGGATTGGATCTAATGTAACAATAATGGAAGGTGCTCGTATAGGAAAGAATTGTAGAATTTTTCCGGGAGCTGTAATTTCTGCTATCCCACAAGATTTAAAATATAATGACGAGGATACTACTGTTGTTATTGGAGATAATGTGACAATAAGAGAATGTGTTACTATAAACCGAGGAACTACAGATAGAATGAAAACTGTTATAGGAGATAATTGTTTAATTATGGCATATTCTCACGTAGCACATGATTGTATCGTAGGAAATAACTGTATTTTTTCAAACAATACTACTTTAGCAGGTCATGTAAATATAGGCGATAATGTGGTGTTAGCAGGTATGGTTGCGGTACATCAATTTGCTTCTGTAGGTAATCATGCATTTGTTACTGGTGGATCTTTAGTTCGTAAAGATGTTCCTCCTTATGTTAAAGCAGCTCGTGAACCTTTATCGTATGTTGGAATCAATTCTGTAGGGTTACGTAGAAGAGGTTTTACTACCGAAAAAATTAGAGAAATTCAGAATATTTATAGAATACTTTTCCAAAAAAATTATAATAATACTCAAGCAATTGATATTATTGAAGCTGAAATGGAAGCAACCCCTGAACGTGATGAAATTGTTCAGTTTATCAAAGATTCACACAGAGGTATTATGAAAGGGTATTTTAAATCAAATTAAAAAATAAAATGGCAAGTACATCAGATATTAAAAAAGGACTTTGTATTAAATACAATAGCGATATATTTAAGATTATAGAATTTTTACATGTAAAACCTGGTAAAGGACCAGCTTTTGTAAGAACGAAATTAAAAAGTGTAACTACTGGAAAAGTGATCGATAATACTTTTTCTGCAGGACATAAAATTGAAGACGTTCGCGTAGAGACTCATAAATTTCAATATTTATACGCAGAAGGAGACGATTTACATTTCATGAATACAGATGATTACAACCAAATTACTTTAGAAAGAAAAGTTGTAGATGGATCTGAGTTTATGAAAGAAGGAGAAGTTGTTACTATTTTAATTAATACTGAAGATGGTTTACCATTATCAGTAGAAATGCCTTCTCATGTAATTTTAGAAGTTACACATACAGAACCTGGTGTAAAAGGAAATACAGCAACAAATGCTACAAAGCCTGCAACAGTAGAAACTGGTGCTAGAGTAAATGTTCCTTTATTTATCAATGAAGGAGATAAAATTAAGTTAGATACCGAAAAAGGTACATATTCAGAAAGAATAAAAGAATAAATTAAAATTCCCGCTATTGCGGGAATTTCTTTTTAGATATGAAGTTTTCATCACCCCAAACACTTGAAAGTATAGCTACATTATTAAATGTAGAATCTGTAGGCGATAAAGATTTTCCTATTACAGGAATAAATGAAATTCATGTGGTAGAAAAAGGAGATATTGTTTTTGTAGATCATCCTAAGTATTATGATAAGGCATTAAACTCAGCTGCGACTACAGTTTTAATCAACAAAAAAGTTGAATGTCCGGAAGGAAAAACATTGTTAATTTCTGAAGATCCTTTTAGAGATTTTAATAAACTTACAAAACATTTTAATCCTTTCATAGCATCACAAAAAAGTATAGCAGATACCGCTGTTATTGGAGAAAATACAATTATTCAGCCTAATGTATTTATAGGAGAAAATGTTACGATTGGTAAAAATTGTATTATACATGCCAATGTATCTATCAACAATAATTGTGTAATTGGAGATAATGTTATTATTCACTCAAATACTGTTTTAGGAAGCAATGCTTTCTATTATAAAAACAGACCAGAAGGATTTGATAGATTATTATCAGGAGGAAGAGTAATTTTAGAAGATAATGTAGAGTTAGGAGCTTCTTGTACCATTGATAGAGGAGTAACTGGAGATACTACTATTGGTAAAGGAACTGTTATTGATAATCAAGTACATGTTGGTCACGATACAATAATTGGAAAGAAATGTTTAATAGCTGCTCAAACAGGGATTGCTGGTTGTACAGTTATTGAAGACGAAGTGACCATTTGGGGACAAGTAGGTGTTGTTAGTGGACTTCATATAGAAAAAGGAACTGTGTTAATGGCACAAACTGGCGTGATGAAATCTTTAAAGAAAGGTGTTTACTTCGGAACGCCACAAAGAGAGTATCGCCAAACAATGAGAGAAACTATCTTTTTAAAAAATGCAACAAAACCAGATAAAAAGTAACATAAATTTAATTGTGAAAAGTCAATTAAAAAGTTATTTTTGTCTGTCTTAAAAAAATAAGTAAAAAATAAACCAATGAGTGTTTTAGTAAATAAAGATTCGAAAATTATTGTACAAGGTTTTACTGGTAGTGAAGGTACTTTTCACGCTGGTCAAATGATTGATTACGGAACTAAC
The DNA here is from genome assembly GCF_002120225.1 of Tenacibaculum holothuriorum. Taxonomy (GTDB): domain Bacteria; phylum Bacteroidota; class Bacteroidia; order Flavobacteriales; family Flavobacteriaceae; genus Polaribacter; species Polaribacter holothuriorum. Next base: position 180,816 of record NZ_LAPZ01000001.1, read on the forward strand.
ATAGTTGGAGGTGTTACTCCAGGAAAAGGAGGTCAAGAGCATTTAGGTAAACCAGTATTTAATACGGTTGTAGAGGCTGTTGAAAAAGCTGGTGCAGATACTTCAATTATTTTTGTGCCACCAGCATTTGCTGCTGACGCAATTATGGAATCTGCAGAAGCAGGAATCAAAGTAATTATTTGTATTACTGAAGGAATTCCTGTAGCTGATATGACTAAAGTTAAAGCTTATATCGATGCTAAAGAAGACTGTACTTTAGTAGGACCTAATTGTCCAGGAGTTATTACTCCAGAAGAAGCTAAGGTAGGAATTATGCCAGGGTTCATCTTTAAAAAAGGTAGAGTTGGTATTGTTTCTAAGTCTGGTACTTTAACTTACGAAGCTGCTGATCAAGTTGTAAAACAAGGATTTGGAGTTACTACTGCAATTGGTATTGGAGGAGATCCAATTATTGGAACTACTACAAAAGAAGCAGTTGAGTTATTAATGAATGATGACGAAACTGATGCAATCGTAATGATTGGTGAAATCGGAGGGCAATTAGAAGCTGAAGCTGCTCGTTGGATTAAAGCTGACGGTAACCGTAAGCCAGTTGTTGGATTTATAGCAGGACAAACTGCACCAGCTGGTAGAACAATGGGACATGCAGGAGCAATCGTAGGAGGAGCTGATGATACTGCACAAGCAAAAATGAAGATTTTAGCAGAAAATGGAATTCATGTTGTTGAGTCTCCAGCTAAGATTGGAGAAATGGTTGCAAAAGTTTTAGCATAATTGTTAAAATATTAATAAAAAGTAAACGTTTTAAATCCGATGCTATATCTTTAGCATCGGATTTTTTTATCAACCTATCAAATCAAAAATTAAATGAAAAGATTTAATCAAATTCTAAGTATTGCTTTAGCTGGTACTTTGCTATTCTCCAGTTGTAAGCAAAACAACCAAACTACTACCGAGGTTAAAACCGAACAGCATACAGATGCTAATGGTTTTAAGTATGAAACAGTAACAAACGACCCTACAGGATTACGTTTGTATACATTAGAAAATGGGTTAAAAGTATATTTAGCTCAAAATTTCGAAGAGCCTAAAATTCAAACTTTTATTCCAGTACGAGCAGGATCTGTATATGATCCAGCAGATAATACGGGGCTAGCTCATTATTTAGAGCATATGGTTTTTAAAGGAACTGATGAGATAGGTGCAATTGATTTTGAAAAAGAAAAAGTAGAATTAAAGAAAATTTCTGATTTATACGAAAAGCATAAAGCAGAAAAAGACCCTGAGAAAAAGTTAGAAATCTATAAGGAAATAGATAAAGTTTCTCACGAGGCATCTAAAATGGCCATCGCTAATGAATACGATAAAATGACAAGTTCATTAGGAGCACAAGGAACCAATGCTTGGACTTGGCATGAGGAAACTGTTTACGTAAACAAAATTCCTGCTAACGAATTAGATAAATGGATTAAGTTAGAAAGTGAAAGATTTACACAATTAGTTTTACGTTTATTCCATACAGAATTAGAAGCTGTATATGAGGAGTTCAATAGAGCGCAAGACAATGATTATAGAAAATCTAACTATGCGTTAATGAAAGCGTTATTTCCAAAACATCCATACGGACAACAAACTACTATTGGTACTTCAGAGCATTTAAAGAATCCATCAATGGAAGCTATTCATGCGTATTTCGATAAGTATTATGTACCAAATAACATGGCTGTTATTTTAGTTGGAGATTTAGAATTCGATTCTACAATCAAAAAAATAAACGACACATTTGGAAAAATGGCTTATAAAGAAGTTACACATCCAACTCGTCCTATAGAAGCTCCAATGGAAAAATCAATAACTAAAGAAGTTGTTGGTCCAGAAGCAGCTAATGCAAGTATTGCTTTTAGAAGTAAAGGAATTGGTTCTAAAGAAGAAAAATATCTTACATTAATAGATATGATTCTTAACAATAGTGACGCTGGTTTAATTGATTTAAATTTAAATCAAAAACAAAAAGTACAACGTGCGGGTAGTTATACTACATTTTTAAATGACTATGGAATGCACAGGTTATATGTAACTCCAAAGAATGGTCAATCTTTAGAAGAAGCTACTCAATTAGTATTAGATCAAATTGAAAAAGTTAAAAAAGGAGAATTTGATGAATGGTTAATTGATGCTGTAATTAATGATTTAAAGCTTAGTCAAATTAGACAATATCAAAATGCATCTTCAGTTGCTAGTGAATATGTAAATGCATTTGTTCACTTCCAAAATTGGGAAGATAGAGTGAAGTTATTAGATGAGTTAAGAAAAATTTCTAAAGAAGAGTTAGTAACTTTTGCAAACGATTTTTACAAAAACAACTATGTTGTTGTAAATAAAAAACAAGGTAAGAGTGATGATTTAGTAAAGGTTCCTAAACCAAAAATTACTCCTAATGAGTTAAATAGAGATAAATCATCTAAATATATGGCGGCTTTCAACGAAATGAAGTCTCCAGACTTAAAGCCTAAGTTTGTTGATTATAAATCTGCAATTAAAAAGACTGATGTTAATGGAGTTGAAGTTTCTTATATTGAAAATACAAAAAATGACTTAGCAGAGTTGTATATAATTTTTGATATGGGTAAAGACAATAATCAAAAATTACCAATTGCTGTTGGATACTTAGAATATTTAGGTACTGACAAACTAGCTCCAGAAGCTTTAAAGAAAGAATTCTATAAATTAGGAGTTAAGTACGGAGTTAGCGCAGGTAAAGATCGTTCTTATGTTTACTTATCTGGTTTACGTGAAAACTTAGATAAAGGATTAGCTTTATTAGAAGATTTATGGGCTAATGCTAAAGCTAATCAAGAAACATATAATAAATATGTAGATAAAATTGCTAAGAACCGTACAGATACGAAAGCTAGTAAAGGTCAAATTATGTGGAATGGTTTAATGAACTATGGAATGTATGGAGAAAATTCAAGTTTACGTGATATCTATACTATTGAAGAGTTAAAAGGATTTAATCCTGATGAATTAGTATCTTTAGTTAAAGATCTTAAGAACTTTAAACACAGAATTTTCTACTACGGAAAAGATATAGATCAAGCAAAAACGGCATTAAACAACAATCATAAAGTAGCAGATAACTTAAAAGATTATCCAGCTAAAAAAGAGTACGCAAATGTTGATACAGGAAATAATGTATACTTTGTAAATTATGATATGGTGCAAGCTCAAATGCTATTCTTAGCAAAAGGAGAGGAGTTCGATCCTAAGAAAATGGCAGCTTCAACGTTATTTAATTCATATTTTGGTAGCGGATTATCTTCAATAGTATTCCAAGAAATTCGTGAATCTAAATCTTTAGCGTATTCTGCTTTTTCATCATATAGTAATGCAGCAGAAAAAGGAAAACCAAATTATGTATATGCATTTATTGGTACTCAGGCTAATAAAATTCCAGATGCTGTAAAAGCGATGATGGATTTAATGACAGATATGCCAGAAGCTGAAGAGCAATTTAATGCTGCAAAAGAAGCTGCGTTAAAGAAATTAGCAGCTCAAAGAATTAACGATACTGGAATTTTCTGGGCTTATGAACGTTTAAAGAAAAGAGGAATAGATCATGATAATCGTGAAGAAATTTACAATGCGATTAAGAATATGAATATGGCAGATCTTAAAAATTTCTTTAATGAGAATATTAAAGGAGAAGATTATAATATTATGGTTATAGCTAATAAGAAAGATATTGATTTAAAGGCTCTTTCAAAATTAGGTAAAGTACAAGAAATGGATGTAGATCATTTATTTAACTACGAGAAACCTAAAAAAGTAAAACCTTAATAATCAGGTATTATACTAATAAAAGCGTTCTTTATAGAACGCTTTTTTTATTCATCGAATTAAAACATTTATATTTGGAGTTTTAAAACAACAACTAGAATGAAACTTTTAGAAAATAAAACAGCAATTATTACTGGTGCAACTAGAGGTATTGGTAGAGGAATTGCCTTAGAATTTGCAAAACAAGGAGCTAATGTAGCTTTTACATATAATTCATCTGTTGATGCTGCTACTGCGTTAGAAAATGAATTAAAAGAGTTTGGTGTTAACGCAAAAGGATACCAATCTAATGCTGCAGAGTTTGATGCTGCACAAGAATTGGCTAAGAATGTTTTAGCAGAATTTGGTACGATTGACGTATTAGTTAACAATGCAGGTATTACAAAAGATAACTTGTTAATGCGTATTTCTGAAGACGATTTTGATAAAGTAATCGAAGTAAACTTAAAATCTGTTTTTAATTTAACAAAAGCAGTTATTCGTCCGATGATGAAACAACGTGCAGGATCTATTATTAATATGAGTTCTGTTGTTGGATTAAAAGGAAATGCTGGTCAAGCAAACTATGCAGCTTCAAAAGCTGGAATCTTAGGATTCTCTAAATCAGTAGCTTTAGAATTAGGTTCTCGTAATATTCGTAGTAACGTAGTTGCTCCAGGTTTTATTGAAACTGAAATGACAGCAAAATTAGATGAGAAAGTAGTAGAAGGATGGAGAAATGAAATTCCTTTAAAAAGAGGAGGGTCTCCAAAAGACATCGCAGATGCATGTGTTTTCTTAGCTTCTGATATGAGTTCATATATTACAGGGCAAACTTTATCTGTAGATGGAGGAATGTTAACGTAATAAAACGAGACAAATATTTTATAATTAAAAAGTCTGAATTAAAATTTAATTCAGACTTTTTTTTGAGGGTGTTTTTTAGATTAAGGGATACTTTATTGGGAATAAAGCACTCGGGGAAATGAATGCATACTTTTAGAGGAAAGCATTCATGGGGAAAATGAATTCACTTATAAAAGTGTCTTCTGGGAAAATTCTGTAAACACTTTTTAAGGGTTAAATGTTTACGGGGAATAAAAAAGGGACAGGGTTCTTATAGAGATATTAGCTTTCTATTTTTTATAATCATCAAATGTACCATCGTCGTATAAAACAACAATATTTTTAATTCTTTTCTCGACAGGAATACCTTTTTGTTCGTTGCCTGAGAATTGCGTATTTGATTTTTTTTCGGGTTGTTGTTCAAATACGGGATTTTCATTAAACAGAGAAGGGGACTCTATATTTGGGGATTTTACTTCTTTGCTTATAATTGTACTTTTACTTTTAGGAAAAGTGCCTCTTCCATAAACTAACCAGTCTAACTCAATTTCATCAAAAGCTTTTTCAACCTTTACTACAAAATCTAAGCTAGGTTTATTTCTACCAGATAATAAGTGAGAGATACTTGATCTTGGAACATCAATCATATCTGCAAATGTTGAAGCAGATAAATTGTAATAATCTAATATGAGTTTAATTCTATCAATCATATGTTACTTTTGTAAACCATATTTTTTGTTTACGATTGTAAATGTAGTGATAATTACATAAGTAAACAAATAATTATGGTTAAAAACTTCATTTTAACACCTTTTTAAGATACAAATCACTTTAAATAATAATAATCAAACCATTGTTTATTAGGTAGTTATGTTTTTAATATAGATAATGTTTATAATAATGATTAATTGAGAGAAAACAACTATTTACAATATTAAACAAACTAAAATAGCTAATGTTTAAGTGAATTATTCATTTTAGATAACATTAACAATAATTATATCTGTATGTCCTAAATATTTCATAATAGGTTAGGTGTGTTTATATTTGTAAACAGAAAAAGAAGATAATAATACAATCGATATAGTTTACATATGTAAAGCAAAAGAGTATTCATTAAATTACTAAAAGTATATATGTATAATATATTATACAAAAGCAATTTTATAAGATTTGAATAATCATTATAATACCAAAAGAAGTGGTTATTCATTTAGTTTTAAATAACTTATATATTGATTGGCAAGCTTATATTAAAGCTAGTTTTGTTGTTAACAGACGTAAATTTAATAGTTCCTTTATGAGCTTCTATAATGCTCTTAGAAAGTGTTAAGCCAATTCCAGAACCATCTTTACGAGTAGTGAAGTAGGGCACAAAAATATTATTTTTTATTGCATCTGAAATACCAATACCATTATCTATAACTGCTATATAAGTTCTATGCTCCTTATTTTGATTAATATCAATAATTATTTTAGGGTTTTCGACATTCTCTATAGCATGAATACTGTTAGATAGTAAATTGATAAATACTTGCTCAAGCTGCTGTTTATCAGCAAAAACACTGTTGTTTACATTTGTAAACAGTTCCGTTTTTATGTTTTTCATCTGAAACTCACGTTCAAATAGTTGTAAAGTATTTTTAACTAACACAACCAAATCAAATTCTTCTTTATTTGGCAATGGTAATTCTGCTAACTTTCTATAAGTATCTACAAATGATGTTAAATGTTTAGAACGCTTTTTAATAATCTTTAAACCTGTAGACAATTCTTCTAAATCGTCTTTATCTACTTCTTCCTGAATTAAATCGTCCAAATTTTCAGCCAAACTACTTATAGGAGTGATGGTGTTAATAATTTCATGAGACATTACATTCATTAATTTATACCAAGCTTCCTTTTCTTTTTTATCGATTAATTGCTGAATTGTTTCTAAAGTGACAATTAAATATTGATATTCATTTGTTTGCGTAATAGAGGTTTTTAAGAAAAAATTCTCTTCTTTATCATTAATAGTTAAAGAAATAGTATGTTTTAAAAAGTTCCAATTTGAAATGAGTTCCTTTAAACTACCAATTTTTTCTTTTAACAGCTGCCAATTATAAAACTTTGGAATATGTAAAAAATCAACAAAGGCTTTATTGAGTTGAAAAACTTCAATAGAACCGTTATCATCTTTTCTTAAAATAAGTACTCCAATACTTAAACTTTCAATAATATTGGTGAAAATTAAAGTTTCTGAAGAGGTTTGTAAACTTAACTTTCTATGTTTTTCGAGTAACATAGCGGTTTTGTCGTGTAGTGGATTTTTTCTTTTCTCTTTAGAAATTGTATTCGAATAATCACTGTGTAATAAGCAATCGATAGATTTTTCGATATCGGCAAATAATTTCTTGAGATAATCAATCAATAAAAAAAATTGAAAACAAAGAATTAAAGAAAATCCTAAAGTATTAGCAAAAAAATCGTTGTTATAAGTATAGAATACAATTATTCCGTTAATTAAAATTAATAGAATACGTATAAAGATTTGTATGATTTGTGGTTTTCCCAAAATATTAAAGTCCAAATTTTTCTAAGCGTCTGTACAGAGCTGCTCGTGTTAAACCTAAATCTTTCGAAGCTTTCGATATATTACCTTGGTGCTTGTTCATAGCTTGTTGAATTAACATTTTTTCTGTTTCTTCTAAATTAAGATTATGACCTAAAGATACATTCATTTTTTTAGTAGAAAAATGCAAATCTTCTAATTGTATAACCTCAGTATCTGCAATAATTACAGCACGTTCAACTATGTGCTCGATTTCTCTAATATTCCCTGGCCATTGGTAGTTTTTCATCGCATGAATAGCTTCGTTGGAAAAACTGGTACTATTTTTACGGTACTTTTTTACGAGTTTCTTCAAGAAATGATTCGCTAATAATAAAACATCTTCCTTACGATCTCTTAAAGGAGGTAAGTTTAATTCTATAGTATTAATTCGGAATAACAAATCTTGTCTAAAAGTTTGTTCTTCTACCATTTCATGAATAGGAGCGTTGGTTGCACAGATAATTCTAACATCTATCTCTCGTTCTTTACCTTCACCTAAACGAGTAATTTTTCTGTTTTGAATAACAGTTAATAATTTTGCTTGTAAGTGGAGGGGAAGATTACCTATTTCATCTAAGAAAATAGTACCACCTTTTGCCAATTCAAAACGTCCTAAAGTATCTTTTTGAGCATCTGTAAAAGCTCCTTTTGCATAACCAAAAAGTTCGCTCTCAAATAAATTTTCATTTAAAGAACCTAAATCAACATGGATAAAAGGATGATTTTTTCTATCTGATAATAAATGAATTTCTTTCGCAAAGACATATTTTCCAGTTCCATTTTCACCTAAAATTAATATGTTAGCATCGGTAGGAGCTACTTTTTGCATCAATTTGATAGCAGATTTCATTGCTGGAGAATTACCGATAATATGCTCAGTTTGTTGATGAAAATCTTTATCCTGTTGTTTTTGAACGGTTGTTAACTGTGAAGTTTTTCGCTTAGAACGTGCTAATTCAACCCCAGCATTCACAACTCCATACAACTTTTCTGTATTCCATGGTTTTAAAATAAAATCGGTAGCTCCTTGCTTAATAGCTTCTACAGCCAAATTAACAGAGCCAAAAGCAGTCATAAGAATTACTGTGGTTTCTGGGCTTACCTCTTTTATATGTTTTAACCAATACAAACCTTCTTTACCATCTTCAAAACCAATGCGATAATTCATATCTAACAAAACAACATCAACAGTTGCATTAGTAAGGTGATTACTTATTTTTTTGGGATTATTAGCGGTAATAATTTCAGAAAAGTACTTTTTCAAACTTATTCTTGCTGAAAATAAGATATCGTCATCATCATCAACAATTAAAATGGTAGCGTCTTTTTTTCTCATACTACATAATTAGTTAATTGTTAGAATATGAACAAAGAAATGTTCGTTATTGAACACTTTAAAATCATGATTAAAGGTTAGGTTGTTGATTTTTAGTGTTTTATCAATTTGTTTTCTACTGGCATATTTGTGGCATCAATATAACCAAACAAAGTGTAATTAACTATGGACAAGCAAATACAACCTAAAAACAAGAAAACAAAAAAGATGTTATTATGGAGTATACCTATTGTACTGCTAACGAGTTTGGTTTTAATGAATATGACTCGTAAAAAGCAAGTGAATATAAGTAAAGATTCAATATCAATTAGAGAAGTAACAGAAGGAGATTTTGAAGATGTTTTACTATTTAATAGTACGGTAGAACCAAAAACCTCTGTTTTTGTAAATGTAATTCAAGGAGGTTCTGTTTCTGAAATTTTTGTTGAAAGCGGACAAAAAGTAACTAAAGGAACTCCTTTATTAAAAGTGTACAATCCGAATGCAGAATTAAATTATTTAACGCAAGAAACTGCAATTGTAGAGCAAATTAATAACTTAAGAAATATTCGAGTTAATATTAAGAATCAGCAGTTAACTCTAGATCAACAATTATTAAGTATTGATAATGATTATAGAAACGCAAAGCGTCAATATGATTTAGATAAAAAGTTATTTGGTAAAGGAGTTGTGGCAAAAAACGATTATGAAAAGACAACTCAACAATTTCAATTTCAAAAAGAGCGTAGTGGAGTTATAAAGAAAAGTGTTGCAGAAGAAAAAAAGAGTAGAGATGTACAATTAGCTCGCATAAACACTTCTATTACCAACATGCAAAAAAGCTTAGAGCTATTAAGAAAAAACAAAGAAAATTTTACGGTTAAAGCTCCAGTTGATGGGTTGTTGTCGTCTTTCAATCCTACTTTAGGAGAAAACTATAACCAAGGTCAAAATATTGGGAAAATTGATGTATTAGACGGATATAAGTTGGTCGCTTTAGTAGATGAGTATTATATCGCTAAATTAAAAGAAAACATAAATGGGAAAGTTGCTATTAATACTAATGATTATAAAATTAGGTTATCTAAAATTCATCCAGAAGTTGTGAATGGTCAATTCAGAATAGAATTTCAGTTTGATAAAGATTCTTTACCAAAAGATATTAAGAGAGGAATGTCTTTAAAAAGTAAAGTATTTTTATCGAACAACAGTAAAGCTCTGTTAATTTCTAAAGGACAATTTTATCATGATACAAATGGTAAATGGGTGTTTGTTTTAGATGCAAATAACAAAGCAGTAAAAAGAAATATTAGAATTGGACGTGAAAATCCTTTCTATTATGAAGTGTTAGATGGACTGAAAGTAGGAGATAAGGTAATTACTTCTAGTTATGCTGATTTTAAAGATGTTGAACAAGTAAATGTTGATTAAAAATGTTAAGAATACGTATAATTATGATCATACTATTTTCAATTGTTTTATCATCTTGTTCTTCTAGAATAATTTATGATGGAATAACAGTGAAAAACTGGAAAGTATCTTCAGGAAATAAAAACTTTAATGCAACATTTACCGATTTTTCAGGAAAAGCATATCAAATAGCTAATTTTAAAAAAGAAGAAGTAAACATAAATATAGTATCAGAAATAGAGAAAGGAACTATAATAGTTTATTTAGCAGATGAACATAAAAAAGTAATATGGAAATCAGAAGAATTAAGTAAAAAACAAATTAAAACAAAAAGTATTGTATTAACTAAAAAAGGAAATTATAAAGTGTTTGTAGAAGGAAATGAAGCCTCAGGAACATTTAAAATTAATTGGAATTAACTAATAATAAAAATATATAAAAATGATAAAGATTAACGATTTAGTAAAAGTATACAGAACAGAAGAAGTAGAAACAACGGCTTTAAACAAATTAAGTTTAGAGGTAAAAGAAGGAGAGTTTGTCTCAATTATGGGAGCCTCTGGTTGTGGTAAATCAACATTATTAAATATTATAGGTTTGTTAGATGCACCTAATTCTGGAAGTTACGATTTTGATGGAATTGAGGTTGCAAACTTCAACGAAAAGCAACGTGCTAGTTTACGTAAAGCTAATATTGGATTTGTATTTCAAAACTTCAATCTAATCGATGAACTTACTGTATTTGAAAACGTTGAATTACCATTGATTTATAACAATGTAAAATCTTCTGAAAGAAAACGTAGAGTAAACGAAATTTTAGAGCGTATTGGTATAGCACATAGAGCGAAACACTATCCGTTACAATTATCTGGAGGTCAACAACAAAGAGTGGCAGTAGCAAGAGCTTTAGTAACAAACCCTAAGTTGATTCTTGCCGATGAGCCTACAGGAAATTTAGATAGTAAGAGTGGTAACGATGTAATGGAATTATTAACAGAATTACACGCTACTGGAGCTACAATTATTATGGTTACGCACTCATCTTACGATGCTAAGTTTTCTTCAAGAATTATCACATTAAAAGACGGTGAAGTTGTTTCAGAAAAACAAAACGAGCACAAGGTAGATTTACTTGTTCAGTAAAAAATAATTAATCCATAAAAACTTGTAAAAAATGATACAAACATGGTTTAAAATATTTTTTAGAAACAGTAAAAAAAATTGGCTAAACATTTTAGTAAATATTTTAGGATTAACCCTAGGTTTTGCGGGGTTATTAATAGTGCTACTGTACTTAAATGATGAGCAAAGCTACAATAAAACGAACCCGAATAAAGAAGATGTTTATAGAGTGGTTCATAAAATGGCAAGTGGAGATATCTGGTCAACCAGTACAAACATAGAAGGACCTACTTATAAAGAAGAAATACCAGAAGTAGAAAGTTTTTATTTGTGTAATAGTTGGTATAGTGATGGGTTAATAAAGGTTAAAGGGAAAGACATTTTTACTCAAGGTATATTACAAGGAGAACCTAACTTTTTTGACTTTTTCCCTTTTGATGTTGTTGAAGGAAGTGCAGAATCGTTTAAAAAGACTAGAAACAATATTGCTATATCAGAAAAATTAGCAAAACAATTTTTTGGAAAAGAATCTGCAATAGGAAAAACAATTAATTTTTATAAGAGAGATTTTATAATTACTACAGTTTATAAAATTGAAGGAAAGCACTACGTTATGCCTAAAGTAGTTTTTCAATATAAAAAACAACCTGAAGGTCATTGGGGAAATTTTTCTAACAACTTATTTGTAAAACTTTCTAAAGGAACTGAAGCTAAAACATTTAATGAAAAAGTAAAAGATGTATGGCATAAACATTCTGTTTTACCATCAGCTAAGAACATGAGCATAACTCCAGAAGAATTTACTCAGAAGTATGGTACCACAGCTTACTTAGAGAAAATAGGAGATATTCGATTGCACACAAAATCTAATGATGCAGGTCCAGAAGGAAAAGGAAATTATCAATTAATAGTTATCTTGATAAGTCTATCTATATTATTAATAATAATTTCTTGTGTAAACTTTATCAACTTATCTATTGCTTCAGCAACACAAAGAGCAAAAGAAGTTGGAGTAAAGAAAACTTTAGGACTTTCTAAGGCTTCTTTAGTTAGACAGTACACGTTAGAGATTGTAACACAAAGTATTGTTGCTTTTTTATTGTCACTTATTTTAGTTGAATTAGTGTTGCCTTCTTTTAATGATTTTATGAAAAAAGATATTTCAATCTTACAATTTGGGTTGTTATCTCAATTAACATTAGTAGCAATAGTAGTTTCTGTTGTAATAGGAAGTATTCCAGCATTTTATTTATCAAGATTTAAATCGGTAGAGGTATTAAAAGGGAACATATCGAGAAGTAAACAAGGAATATTTGCTAGAAACATCATGTTAGGATTACAATTTTTAATTTCTGGTTTCTTTTTAACAGGTTCAATTATAATTAACAAGCAAGTTAATTATATGATGAATAAAGATTTAGGGTTTAATGGTGATCAAATTGTAATGATTTCTTTTAATAAGTTTGATAATAGGTATAAGAATTATTTGCTAGCGAAACAAGAATTGGTTAAGCATCCAAATATAGAAGCTGTAACAAGTAATTCTTTTATAATTGGTGGAGGAAGTGCGAGTTCAACAAACTTTTCATATAAAGATGTGTCGATTCAATCTAACTCTAATGCTTTAGATCATAACTATTTAGATGTAATGAATGTTGATATCGTAGCAGGAAGAGGTTTACAAGATGATATCGCATCAGATACCATAAAAAATGTTTTAATTAATGAAACATTAGCTTCTGCTTTAGGAATTGCTGATAATCCAATAGGAAAAAAAGTTGATGCTGGTTTTGGAGGACCAGACAATGATGGAAAAAACTTACAGGTAGTAGGAGTAGTAAAAGACCATCATACAAGAGGTTTGGTAAATAAAATTCCGCCTACATTTTACATGCACTGGAACAGCTTTGACTGGATGAGAGGTAATCTTTGGAAGATTCAAGTTAAAATTAAGCCTAATAATATTCAAGAAACTTTAGAATTTATTGAAGATTATTGGAAACAAAATGTAGAACAAGGTTATCCGTTTAATCCAGAGTTTGTAGATAAGCGTTTTGCAAAAACATATAAAAAATATGAAAAACAACAAACTATATTTTTTATTCTAACCTCTGTGGTGATATTGGTTTCTTTATTAGGCTTGTTTGCTTTGGCTACGCTAACAATTCAACAACGATTAAAAGAAGTTGCAATTCGAAAAACATTAGGAGCTTCAATAAAAGAAATAATGTATCAATTAATAAAGAGCTTTTTAAAAATAACATTAATTGCATCAGTTATTTTAATCCCTGTAGCATATTATTTTATGCAAAATTGGTTGGAGAATTTTACATATCGTATAGAAATGCCTCTACTTCCTTATATAATTACACCAATTGTGTTAATAGTACTAGTGTTTATAGTGGTTGGTATTAAAGCATATTATGCTACTAAAGTAGATTTAATTAAATACCTAAAATTCGAATAGCTATGTTACAAGTTTGGTTTAAAATATTTTTTAGAAATAGTAGAAAAAACTGGTTAAATACTTTAGTAAACATTAGCGGATTAACATTAGGGCTATCAGGACTATTAATTATTCTACTTTACTTAAAAGAAGAGCAGAGTTATAATCAATGGAATCCTAATAAAGATAATGTATATAGGGTAAATATTAAACAGCCTAGAACAGGGGAGGTATGGTTTACCTGTAACCCAGGAATGTATCTTACGTATCCTGAAAAAATACCTGAAGTTACTGAAGCTATTATGGTAAAACCATTTTACAGAAGTAGAACAGTTCAATATAAAAATTCTTTTGAATTTAACGATAAGACGATATTTACAGAACCTCATTTTTTTGATTTTTTTCCATTTAAAATATTAGAAGGTTCAGTAGAAAAATTTAGAGAAACAAGAAATTACATCGGTTTGTCTAAAGAATATGCAGAACGTATTTTTAAAGGAGACGAAGCTGTTGGTAACATCGTTAGAATAGATAATAAAAATTATACAGTAGCTTGTGTTTTTGAGGTTCCGAAAAACTCACATCAAGAACCAGATTTATTATTACAATTTGAAACACCTTTTGAGGTACATTGGGGAAATCATAATAATGAGTTGTTTTGTAAAATCACAAGTGGTTCAGATTTAGCTTCTGTAAGCGAAAAAATGAAACAGATAATTGTTGATGCTGTTAAAATGTCTGCTCAAGAAGAAGGAGTAACTATTCAAGAATTTGAAGAACAGTACAAGCCACCAACAATTTTATTAGATAAGTTAGATACGATTTACTTACATAATTCTGCGAAAAGGGCAGGACCTAGCGGTACAGGTAATTATCAATTATTAATGATATTATTGGCTTTATCAATCTTACTAATTATTATTTCTTGTGTTAATTTTATTAATTTATCGGTAGCTTCTGCAAGCCAAAGAGCTAAAGAAGTAGGAGTAAAAAAGACCTTAGGATTATCCAAAAAACAGCTGTTATTACAATATACTTTCGAAATTATTTTACAAAGTATAATCTCATTTGTTTTAGCCTTATTAGTGGTAGAATTATCGTTGCCTTATTTTAATGAATTTATAGGAAAAGATATTTCAATACTTCAATTAAATTCAATAATTACATTATTTACAACAGCAATTGTTATAGCTATTGTAGTAGGTTTAATTCCAGCTTTGTATTTATCAAATTTTAAAACTGTTGATGTTTTAAAAGGTAGTATTTCAAAAACTAAAAAAGGGAATTTAGTTAGAAACATAATGTTAGGACTTCAGTTTTTAATATCTGGCTTTTTTATAATCAGCGTATTAATTGTAGGAACTCAGGTTACTTATATGATGGAAAAAGACTTAGGTTTTGATAAAGAATATGTACTGTCTGTAGACTATTATAATATTGATAATAAGTTTAAAAAATATGATTTAACGAAAGAAGTTTTAACAAAGAACAAGAACATTGTATCAATAACATCGAGCATGTTTGTACCAGGAGAAGGCTTTGTAAACGGAACTTCGTTAAGTCATGAAATAAATGACAAAAGATTTAATTCTGCATCTAATGTTGTTGATCATAATTATTTAGATTTTTCAAAAATTAAGTTGTTAGCAGGAAGAAATTTTTCGAAAGATTTAGCTTCAGATTCACTTAAAATAATCATCAATGAAACTGCCGCTAAAGAATTAGGAATTTTCAACAAACCACTAGGTGAAAAGTTAAACTTAGGTTGGTTAGATGATGATCAACCAGGTTTTGAAGTTATCGGAATGGTGCAAGATTATCATTTCGATGGCTTTGATACTAAAATTGCACCTATGTTTTTTGTTCTTTGGAACAGTTTAGATTTTCCAAATGGTTGGATGCCAGCAATTCAATTCAAGTTAAAATCTAAAAATATTGATGAAACAATTGCTGAAATAGAAAGCTTTTGGAAAACCAATATTGATGCTAAATATCCTTTCACATATGAATTTTTAGATAAGAAGTTTGCGAAAACCTATGAAAAATTTAAGAAGCAACAATCCATGTTTTTAATACTATCAATTATAGTGATAACCATCTCATTATTAGGACTTTTTGCTTTAGCAACGCTAACAATTCAACAGCGGCTAAAAGAAGTTGCAATTCGTAAAACATTAGGAGCGTCGATTAAAGAAATAATGTATCAATTAATAAAAAACTTTTTAAAAATTACATTGATAGCTTCTGTAGTTTTAGTACCAATAGCGTATTACTTCATGCAAAATTGGTTAGAAAATTTTGTGTATCGTATCGAAATGCCAATAACACCATACATTATAACACCAATTATTTTAACCATTTTAGTGTTTGTTGTTGTGGGAATTAAAGCTTTTTATGCTACCAAAATAGATTTAATTAAATACCTAAAATTCGAATAATTATGTTACAAGTTTGGTTCAAATTATTCTTTAGAAATAGTAAAAAGAATTGGTTGAATACTTTAATTAATATTGGCGGATTAACCCTAGGATTAGTAGGTTTAACAATAGTATTATTGTATTATAACAAAGAAAATTCATACGATAAATGGAATCCTAATAAAGATGTGATTTATAAAGTAGCTCATTCTTGGCCAGATGGACAAATATATGATGATGCTACACATCCTGAAGGACCAAAAAGTAAAGAAATAATTCCAGAAATTACAGATTATCTTTCTATGCCTTCATGGTACAATAACGCTTTATTAAAAGCTAATAATGGTAAAACTACTTATGTAACTAAGATTGTACAAAGTACACCCAATTTTTTTGAATTCTTCCCACATGAAATTATTGAGGGAACTAAAGACGGAATTTTAGCCTCTAAAGATCTTATTACGATTTCTTCTGGAGTTAAGAAGAAGTTATTTGGAACTAAAGATGCTTTAGGAAATACGATTTCGTATGGAAAGAAAAATTACACTATTTCTGGAGTTTTTGAAGTGAAGAAACCGTCTACAACCGAACCAGAAGTTGTCGTTTGGGGTATGGCAAATAAAAGTATGATTAAAAATTGGGATTCCTTTTCAAATTATACTTACTACAAACTTAAAGAAGGAGCAGATATAAAAGCTGTCGAAGAAAAATTAAAACAAGTATTTATTGATAATTTTCACAAAGCAAATGCAGAAAAAGAAGGGATTCCTCTAAATAGTTATTTAGAAAAAGAAGCCTCAGTTCCATTTTTAGAAAAGCTAAACGGATTTCGCCTACATTCTAAAGGAGATGTTGGCCCTCTAGAAGGTAAAGGAAATTACTTGTTATTACTAATAATGATGGGGCTTTCTGTATTTATCATTATTATCTCAAGTATTAATTTCATTAACCTTTCTATAGCATCTGCTAGTTTAAGAGGTAAGGAGGTAGGTATTAAAAAAACACTTGGTATTTCTACACTTAACTTTAATTTACAATATGTTTTAGAAATTATTATTCAAGGTTTTGTAGCTTTATTACTAGCGCTATTAATTACTGAGCTTATTCTTCCAAATTTTAATGATTATTTTAAAACAGAGTTAAGTCTTAGAAATGTTAAGCTAATTGGTCAAATAAGTGTTTTAACATTGATAATTTCTTCTTTTATAGGAGTTTTATATGCACTGTATTTACACAAATTTAAAACGATTGAAGTTTTAAAAGGAAACTTTTCGAGAAGTAAAAACATGGTGTTATTAAGAAATTTAATGCTAGGGCTACAGTTTATAATTTCTGGATTCTTTTTAGTAGGAGGTTTGGTAGTATATAACCAAGTGAGTTATATGAGTTCTAAAGATTTAGGATTTTCTGGAGACCAAATTTTAGTAGTGAATTTTGCAAATGGATCTCGTAAATGGGAACGATACGAGTTGGTAAAAAAAGTGTTTAGAAATAACCCGAATATTTTATCAGTATCAACAAGTATGGTATCACCAGGAGCTGATAATGATTTTTCAATTGGAGTGTCATATAAGGATAAAGATTTAGATACTAAGTTTATTCCTGTTGATTATAATCATTTAGAAATGATTAAAGCAGAAATGAAACATGGACGTAGTTTTTCAGAAAAATTTGCATCAGATAGTATCAGCGGTGTTATTTTAAATGAAACAGCAGTAAAACTGTTAGGAATCGAAAAACCTGTTGGTAAAAAAGTTGGAGCTTTTGATAAAATTTGTACTATTATTGGTGTTGTAAAAGATTATCATTTAGATGGTTTTGATAAAAAAATAAGACCCGTTGCATATATGCATTTTAAATCACTTCCTTGGTTAAAGTACAATTCAAACTCGGTACATTTTAAGATTAAAGAAGGTAGAGAAGAAAAAGCGATTGCTCAAATAGAAAATTTTTGGAGAACTGAAGTTGAACCAGGATATCCGTTAACATACTCCTTCGTAAATAAAGCTTTTGAAAAAACGTATGAAAAATACAGACAGCAACAAACCTTGTTCGGAGTTTTAACTTTTGTAGTAATTATAGTAGCATTATTAGGGCTTTTTGCATTAGCGAGCTTAACAATTCAACAACGATTAAAAGAAGTTGCTATTCGTAAAACATTGGGTGCATCTGTAAAGGAAATCATGTACCAACTTATTATAAGTTTTGTAAAAAATGTATTAATAGCTTCGGTATTTTTAATTCCAGTTGCCTATTATTTAATGCAAAATTGGTTAAATAACTTTGCGTATCGTATCGATATGCCAATTCTACCATATATTATTTCACCAATAATTTTAATTCTCTTGGTAATCACGGTTGTAGGAATAAAAGCTTATAATGCTACCAAAGTAGATTTAATTAAATATTTAAAATTCGAATAACATGAAAAATAAACATCTTTATACAGTCATTTTTACTTTTATGTCATTATGCTTAATGGCACAAAGCAAAAAGTTTACAGTTAAAAGCTTTAAAAAGATAATTATTAGTCCGCATATAGAAGTAGAGTTTAAAAAAGGAGACAACGAATTAGTAGAGATTATTGAAAATCATTCAGGTTTAAATATTGATGTAAAGGGGAAAACTTTACACTTATATTTAAATGATGCTAAGATTAGTTCTCCAACAAAAAAAATAAAAGTTAATGGGCATACTCAAAAAGTACCGATTTACAAAGAAACGTTGGTTAAAGCTATTATAACTTATAAAAACGTAGAGACTTTTGCATTAAGAGGAGAACAAGATTTTCTTTTCAAAAGTCCAATTGTTCAAGATAAATTAACCTTAAATATTTATGGAGAACCTGACGTTACTCTTGAAAATATTGAATTAAAAAAAATGAAAACTACTTTGTACGGAGCAGGGAAATTTTCTATTGCTAAAGGAAAAGTTGATGAACAAAAGTATACAGTTTATGGTGAAGCTCGTATAAAAGTATCAGAAGTAAAAAGTAATCAAACAAAAGTACTTGCCTATGGTGATGCTAATGTAAAAGTAAATGTTTCTGAAAGGTTAAAAGTAACTTCATACGGTGAAGCTAAAGTGTATTATAAAGGATCTCCTAAAATATCTAAAGGAATTATTATTGGAAGTACTATTATAGAAGCTTTATAAAAAGAAAAAGGAGTTCAAAATTTTGAACTCCTTTTTTTAATTATATGTTATAAATTTTAAAGATTTATAACCATCAATTTTAAGTAGATATATTGAGGTAGGAAAATGATGAGTTGAAATTAACTCATTAGTAATTTTACCTTTTAATATTTGTTTTCCTTGTAAATTGTATATAAAATAATTTTTTCCAAATAACTTATCGGTATAATTGATTTTAATTATTGAGTTTTCATAGTAAACAAAAAAATCATTAGGAAGATTTAAATCACTTGAAGATAATGTTGAAGAACTTTCTACTGCACCAATATCAACACCAGATCCCGAAAGTCTTGACTTCCCGTAAACGTCTTTATCATTTGTACTCCAAGAATTATTTCCATTTGGTAGGTTTAAAAATTGATTATAAGAATTGTTTAATCCAGAACTGTTATTTTGTAAAGCAAAGTTTTCATTACCTTCAGAAATGCTTTCAAATTTAGGGTCTAAATCTAAATTATTATTTTCATCTGCTCCAAAGTCAGTATTCCAATTTGAGCTACCACCAGATCCTTCTAAGATTGAATTTTTAACATGGATGTTAGAGCGTTTAAAATGTTCATAATAAAAGTTAGGCTTAGAAGGTGCAGTGTTACCCCATACAATGGTATTATACATTTTGGCATTCATATTATCGGGGCTTATTTTACAATAGTAAGCTCCGCCCTCCTTATTAGCTCTATTTCCATAAACAGTACAATTTATTGCGTTTGTATATGAATTACTAGATGTAAAAACTGCTCCTCCAAAATCTGCTGAATTTTTATAAATTAATGTATTGTACATCGTTGTAGAGGAAAAATTAGCATTGTATATAGCACCGCCAGCACTAGACATAGTGTTGTTATGTATTTTAACATTTAATAGTGTTACTCTAGCTCCACTTCTTGTATAAAAAGCTCCTCCAGAAGCACCAGAATTATTATAAAAATTACAGTTAGTCGCTTTTACAACTGAATAATTAACAGTCATAATAACTCCTCCTTGAAACCTGTTTTGGTAGAACTCTGAATTAGTTATTGTTATTAATGATTTATCAGTAGAATACATTCCAGCTCCATATGAAGCAAAATTATGTCTCATTATAGAATTGTCTATTTTAATAAAACAATCACCTTTATTAAACATTGCTCCACCTATACTAGCTGAGTTATTGATAAATTGTAAATTTTTAAGAGTTATGTTTGAGGAAATATTGTACATTCCAGCTCCATTCTTGGTTCTTAATGTATGACCATCAAAAGTATAGCTTTTATCTACATTAGCATTTCCATTTATAATTCTGAAGCCATCTAAAACAGCTGAATTACTTAAGTTGTGTGTAAAAACAACTGAATAAGCATTTTCATCTCGTCCAAAATCATTTATACCATTTCCATCAGTATCAGTATCATTATCATTAAAATCACCTGATAGAATTGTAGGGTTAGTTTCAATATTTCTTTGAGATAAAGAAGTTTCTGTACCATTAAAACCACCGTAAATTTTTATGTTTTTATTTATGAAAAAAGTTTTAGATCTTTCATCATTTGATAATATTAGATGTGAAGGGTGGTAAGTTGCTGATTTAACATATAGTATGTCATTTTCATTTATAGAATTAATTGCAATTTGTAAATCTATAAAAGCATTTTCCCAAGAGGTTCCAGAGTTGTCTCCAGTAGCATCAGGATTAACGTAATAAATAGTAGAAAAAGATTTTATAGCAATTAAAAAGAAAATAAAAGTAATTTTTTTCATGTAGTTTTTTAAACAAATATAATAAGTCAAGTAAATAAAAAAAAGAAAAACCCAAATCAAATCATGACTTGGGTTTTTCTTTTTTAGACTTTCTTTTCTATCCATTTACGGGCATTAACAAAAGCTTCTAACCAAGGAGAAACTTCATCTTTTCTACCATCTGGGTAATTTGCCCAGTTCCATTGGAAAGTAGAGCGCTCAATATGAGGCATAGTTACTAAATGACGTCCAGTGTTATCACACATCATTGCTGTATTATAATCAGAACCATTCGGGTTGTTAGGATACCCTTCATAACCATATTTAGCAACAATATTATAGTTTTCTTCTGCTTCTGGTAAATTAAATTTTCCTTCACCATGAGAAATCCAAACACCTAATTCCGTTCCAGCTAAAGTAGATAGCATAACAGAATTGTTTTCTTGTATTTTTACTGAAGTAAATGAACTTTCGTGCTTTTTAGAATCATTATGAGTCATTTTACCATGAACTTTATGCTCTGGATTAATTAGCTCTAATTCCATCCATAATTGACATCCGTTACAAATACCAACAGATAAGGTGTCTTCTCTTTTAAAGAAGTTCTTTAAAGCTGTATTGGCTTTTTCATTATATAAAAATGCTCCAGCCCATCCTTTTGCTGAACCTAAAACGTCTGAGTTCGAGAATCCTCCTACAGCACCAATAAATTGAATGTCTTCTAAAGTTTCTCTACCAGAAATTAAATCCGTCATATGCACATCTTTTACATCAAAACCAGCTAAATACATGGCATTTGCCATTTCTCTTTCAGAGTTAGAACCTTTTTCTCTAATAATTGCTGCTTTTGGACGAGCTCCTTTCGCTATACCAACAACGTCGGCTAATTTCCCTGTGAAATGAGTAGGGAAAGTGTATTTTAATGGTTGGTTTTTATAGTTGTCAAAACGATCTTTTGCTAATCCGTTAGCTGTTTGTTTATCATCTAATAAATACGAAGTTTTATACCAAGTATCTCTTAATTCAGAAACAGATAAAGCAAAAGCATCATCGTTGTTTTTAATATTTAATCGGTCAGATTCAGTAACCATACCAATTTTAAAGAACTCAATATTATTGGTATTAAATACTGTTTCAACAGAATCATCTATAGTTTGGAATACAATTCCTGAGTTTTCTGAGAATAATAATTTTATACTATCATTCTCGTTGATTTGAGATAAATCAATATTTGCTCCAACATTTACATCAGCAAAACATAATTCTAATAAAGTGGTAATCAAACCTCCAGACGCAACATCGTGACCAGCAACGATTTTCTCTTCTTTAATTAAATCTTGCATTACATTAAATGTAGATTTAAAGAAATCGTTGTTGACAATAGTAGGAGTGGAGTTTCCTATTTTATTTAGGATTTGAGCAAAAGAACTTCCTCCTAACTTAAACTCATCTTGCGATAAATTGATATAGTAAATACTTCCTTTGTTAGGTTTTAAAACTGGTTCTATTACTATAGATATATCATTACAATTTGCTGCTGCTGAAATAACTACTGTACCAGGAGAAATTACTTCTTCATTTGGATACTTTTGTTTCATTGATAAGGAGTCTTTTCCTGTTGGAACATTGATCCCTAAATCAATAGCAAAGTCAGATATAGCTTTTACCGCTTTGTATAAACGTGCATCTTCACCTTCATTTTTACAAGGCCACATCCAGTTTGCAGATAATGAAACTGATTGCAATCCTTCTCTTAATGGTGCCCATACGATATTAGATAATGCTTCAGCAATAGAATTTTTACTTCCTGCTTCTGGAGCAATTAAACCAGAAATAGGAGAGTGCCCAATTGTAGTAGCAATACCTTCTTTTCCTTTATAATCTAAGGCCATTACCCCCACATTATTTAAAGGAATTTGTAAAGAACCAACACATTGTTGTTTTGCTACTTTACCACCAACACATCTATCAACTTTATTTGTTAACCAGTCTTTACAAGCAACAGCTTCTAGTTGAAGTACTTGCGCTAAATAGTTTGTAAAGTTTTCTTTGTTATAGGTAGGTTCTGCATAGTTTCTTTGAACCGTTTTATCGGTCATAATCGTTTTAGGAGAGCTTCCAAACATATCTTCTAAAGCTAAATCCATTGGTTTATTACCATTGGTTTTAGATTCAAAAGTAAATCTATGATCTCCAGTAACATCTCCAACAGTATACATTGGAGAACGCTCACGTTCTGCAATTCTGTTTAGTGTTTCAATATGTTTTTCCGCAATTACCAATCCCATTCTCTCTTGAGATTCATTTCCAATAATTTCTTTATCAGAAAGGGTAGGGTCTCCTACAGGAAGCTTGTCTAAATCAATATTACCTCCAGTATCTTCTACTAATTCAGATAAACAGTTTAAATGTCCACCTGCACCATGATCATGAATAGAAACGATAAAGTTTTCTTCACTTTCTACCATTCCACGAACGGCATTTGCAGCACGCTTTTGCATTTCTGGATTAGAACGTTGAACGGCGTTTAACTCAATACCTGTAGAGAATTCACCAGTATCGGCAGAAGATACTGCAGCACCTCCCATACCAATTCGATAATTTTCACCTCCAAGAATTACTATTTTATCTCCTTCTTTTGGAGTGTCTTTTAAAGCCTGTTCTTTTTTACCATATCCAATACCTCCAGCTTGCATAATTACCTTATCAAACCCTAACTTTCTAGCTTCTTCTTCGTGTTCGAAAGTTAATACAGATCCACAAATTAAAGGTTGTCCGAACTTATTACCAAAATCAGAAGCACCATTAGATGCTTTGATTAAAATATTCATTGGAGTTTGGTATAACCACTTACGTTCGTCCATTGCTTGTTCCCAAGGACGATTTTCTTCTAAGCGAGAGTACGAAGTCATATATACAGCAGTTCCTGCTAATGGTAATGAACCTTTTCCTCCTGCAAGTCTATCGCGAATTTCACCTCCCGATCCGGTAGCAGCACCGTTAAAAGGCTCTACGGTGGTTGGGAAATTATGAGTTTCTGCTTTTAATGAAATTACAGATTCAAACTCTTTCGTTTCATAATAATCAGAGACATCAGCACGCTTAGGAGCAAATTGCTCTACTTTAGGACCTTCTATAAAAGCTACATTGTCTTTATAAGCTGAAACAATATCATTTGGATTTTGCTTTGATGTTTCTTTTATTAATTTGAATAGGGAAGTAGGTTGTTCTTCACCATCAATAACAAAAGTTCCGTTAAATATTTTATGTCTACAGTGTTCAGAATTTACTTGAGAAAAACCAAATACTTCAGAATCTGTTAACTTTCTTCCTATTTTAGTAGAAACTTCTTCTAAATACTTAATTTCTTCTTGACTAAGCGCTAATCCTTCTTGCTCATTATAGCTAGCAATATCTTCTATTTCAAGAATAGCTTCAGGTTGAATATCAATCGTAAAAGTGTCTTGATTAAGTCCATTAAATTTTTGAGAAATCATAGGATCAAAATCAGAGAAAGCTTCGTTTACATTTTCATACTCTTCAATTCTAATAATATCCGAAATCCCCATATTCTGGGTAATTTCAACTGCATTGGTACTCCATGGAGTAATCATAGCTGCTCTTGGACCAACAAAAAAGGCGTCAAGAGACGCCGCGTTTATTTTAGGTTGGTTGCCAAATAACCAAGTAAGTTTTGAAATTGTTTCTGTAGATAATTCTTTTGTTGCTTGAACAGCAAATACTTTACTGTTTTGGTTTCCGAAGAAATGAATCATTATGTTAAGTTGTGTTTGTGTTGTTGTTTTAAAGGCGTAAATTTAATTCTTTTGTATGAAATAGAAGTATAAAAAAAGCTGCAAAATTTTGCAGCTTTTTTATTTAGTTTATAATTATTTTTCTAGTAGTGCTTCCTTTGTCGCTTTTAATATTTAATAAATAAACTCCAGTTTTAATTTTATTAAACTCTATTGCATTTGTAGTAGTTTTAGATTCAAATATTTTTTTACCTGCAATAGAGAATAGGGTTGCTTTTTTTATATTAATATTTAATGGATTTAAAATATAGATTTTATCACTTACAGGATTAGGGTATATACTTAAACTTTTTAAAACCTCATCATTTAAACTTGCTGTTGCGGTTTCATGTTTGCCAATTCCATCTACAGTATCTTTATTAAAAGAGTCCCATTCATTATCTTTATCAAAAGTAGTATTAGGTGATGTTACAGTGCTTTTTCTTCTTAGAGTAACATCTTTTGCAAAGTTTGCGCTTCCTCCATTAAAAACTCCAATAATATCAATTAAAACATCGTTTTTAAATAACCCTACAGGGTCGTTTCCATTAAAATTAATAGGGGCTCCAAAGTGTGGGGATACATTAGGAACAACTAAATCTGCTTCATCAATTAAAGTTTGAATTGAAGCTTGTCCGTTAATAACTACATAAACGTCTCCAGCAGCTAAAGTTCCTGATAAAGTTAATGGTGATACCCATTCACCAGAACCATTTGCTTGTCTTTTAATACTATAAATTGATAAATCTACAGGAGCAGAAGTAACATTTGCGATTTCAAGAGCTTTGTTATTACTACCTCCTTCGACATATTCTGAAAAGAAGAGTTCACTAGCGTTATTTGTTGAACCATCTGTAGTTGTACCATTTACAGCATTACTTAAAGACGATTCATTATTAGCAGCATCTAATGCCGAAACTTGAACACTATACGTCGTAGATTTTGTTAAGCCTGTGGCTGTGTATTCTAAAGATGATGACGAACCAACTTTATTACCATCTAAATAAATATTATAGCCAGTTACTGCTGTATTGTCTGTTGATGCTGTCCAAGAGACTTTAAAAGAAACATCGGTTTGATTACCTATAAAAACATTAGTTGGAGTTGTTGGTTTTTCTGTATCTTCTAAAGTAGTTCCGTTAACAGGAGAGCTTTGAGCAGATTTGTTATCTGCTGCATCTTTAGCTAATACTGTAAAAGAATAAGTTGTATTATGATTTAAGTTTGAAATGGTAGTACTTGTGGTTGTAACATTTTTATTTAATGCACCATCAACAAAAATATCATATGAAGTAACAGCTGTATTGTCAGTAGAAGCTGACCAAGAAATATCTACACTAGAGGTAGTTATATTACTTAGGCTAACGTTAGATGGAGTAGTAGGAGCTTCAGTATCATTATTTGTGTATATTCCCCAAATATCTTCAGCCAAAGGTCCTCCCCAAATTCTTGTTGCTAATCTAGGGTTATCTATGAAAGGATTTCTATTTCCTTGAGCATACGTGTTTGAAGTATTTCCATGATAAGTGTTTCTTTGTTTTTCAAAATCTGAAACAGGGTCTTCTGCATTCCACTGTAAAAACAAATCAATCATATTGTCAGGAGTATCTGTTGTACTACCAACTCCAACAGCAGTAGGCAAACATTGATCTCCGTATCGTAAATACATATACATCATCATTCTAGCTACATCACCTTTCCATTCATCACCTGGGTACCAACCTCCAGTTACAAAGTTAGAATTTCCTGAACCAGAAGCAAATTTACTATTACTTCTATTAGAGTTTTGAGTAGCGTCTGCAGGTCTAAGGTTGTGAGCATCTGAACCTGGACCTTCAAAACCTAAATTAGGATTACCTAGAGAGCGAGCAAAAACATGTTCTCTGTTCCATTCTCCTTGTCCACCACCATTATTATTTATTCCTCTAGTTCTGTCATTAACAATTGTTCCATCAGAACCATTTTCCCATCCGTAAATTAATAATACTTCAGAACTATTATTTGGATTTACATCAGTAGCTTTTGAAGCTTCCCAAGTATCGGGAGTATACGTTAAAAATTTAGTGTGA
Organism: Tenacibaculum holothuriorum; assembly: GCF_002120225.1. Lineage (GTDB taxonomy): Bacteria > Bacteroidota > Bacteroidia > Flavobacteriales > Flavobacteriaceae > Polaribacter > Polaribacter holothuriorum. The sequence continues at coordinate 207,561 of NZ_LAPZ01000001.1, forward strand.
GTATTAGTTATTTTAGTAGCTAAAGCGTCTTTTAATGATATACCGGTGAGGTTTAAGTTGACATCATTATAATAAGCTTGTTGAGATAAAATATTACTTGATATGAATAGTAATATTATAAAAAAGATTGAGGGTAGTTTTTTTATCATTAAATTAGTTCTTAGAATTAGGGATTCTATTTCTTTCTATTTTCCCTTTTTTTAGTGCTTTATAGCTTTCATAACAATTTAATACAGCTTCGATCATTTGTAAATCGCTAGCTTTTTTAATGAAATATTCTGAATAATTACAATCCTCTAATAATTTAGTGAGTTCTTGTTTGTCCATTTCGAGGTATTCCATCATAACTTCTCTGTCGAATTTACCAGCTAACATCTTACGTAAATCGTCTTCTTTTTTTAGTTTTTTTAATTTTCTAAGCTGCTTTGGTTTTTTTCCAAAGAGATTGTATACTAAATCTACTGGGTTTAATAATTTAGCAATAGGAGAAGATGATATTCGTTGTGGTCTACCTACTTCATAGGTTTGAGGTAATCCGTTAATATGGATTCTCGTAAACCTATCTTTAGGTACTTGCTTAACATCTACTTCTAAAATACCGATTAATTTAGTAGATTTAATTACTACTTCTTTTACTTCTTCAGGTTTTTCAACTAAAGAAATGATAACTTCATTGCCTTTTAATAAATCATTTGTTACTCTAAGTTTTATAGAAGAAAATCCTAAATAAGATACTAATACAGTATCATTAGTTTTTGCAGCAAGTTCAAATAAACCATTTTCATTAGTTATGGTACCAACTACAGTATTTAAGTTTAAGATATGTGCTGCACTTAATGGTTTTTTAGTTTCTGAATGCACAATTTGTCCTTTTAACTTTTTTTGAGAAAAAAGTATTGAAGAACTTAAAAATAATATTATAAGGAGTAGATATTTTTGCATGCTGCAATAATAAAGATAATAAAGTGTTTAACAGTTAATAAACTGCTAAAAATGTTTACTATAGTAAAAACAAAAAACTCTAAAACCAGATTAGTTACTGTGTTTTAGAGTTTTTTTTTGTGCACATAGCGGGAGTCGAACCCGCACGTTCTTACGAACACAAGCCCCTCAAGCCTGCGCGTCTACCAATTCCGCCATACGTGCTTAAACAAAAAAAGTTAAGCATTAGCTTAACTTTTAGTGACCGGGCTGGGGCTCGAACCCAGGACCCTCTCCTTAAAAGGGAGATGCTCTACCAACTGAGCTACCCGGTCATTGCATTTTGTGATTGCGGGTGCAAATATACAATGGTTTTTCGTTTTGAAAAAACTTTTTTATGCTTTTTTTTTATAATATTTGTAAAAACTTAATTTACAGGTATGAAGATTATCTTGTTAGGATATATGGCGAGTGGAAAGTCGACAATTGGTAAGCTACTGGCAAAAAAAATGAATCTTGATTTTATAGATTTAGATGAATATATTGAAAATAAGGAACAATTAAAAGTTTCAGAAATTTTTAATACTAAAGGAGAAATCTATTTCAGAAAACAAGAGCATTTACATTTAAAAGAATTGTTAGATTTAGAAGGAAGCTTTGTTTTGTCGTTAGGTGGAGGTACTCCTTGCTATGCAGGTAACATGGATATAATTAACGCTGAAGAAAATGTAAATTCTTTTTATATAAATGTTAGTATTGGAACTATTACTAACAGATTAACGAATGAAAATGAAACAAGACCTTTGGTAGCTAATATCTCTAAAGATGATTTAGTTGAATTTGTAGCTAAACATTTATTTGAAAGAAGTTTTTTTTACAATCAATCAAAGTTTGTTGTAAAATCTGATGATAAAGAACCAATCGAAATTGTAGATGAAATATACAGCTTATTAGCTTAAATAAGCTGTAGTCATATTGTTTTCAAACTTTACAGTTATATGCTCTTTTATAGATGTAGACAAAGAAATACCTTTAAAATCGGCTTTTACTGGATATTTTTTATGATTTCTGTTTACTAAAACTGCAGTTTTAAATCGTTTTAATGGTACATTTAAAAAATGTTTTACTCCATATATAAGTGTGGTTCCTGAGTTCAATACATCATCAATAAGAATTAATGGTTTATTTGAATATTTTTCAGGAGTAATTGAGGTTGTTATTTCGTTTAATGGGTTTTGTTTATCAATAAAAACTTTACAAAGCGTTATTTTTATTGGAGAGATTTCTTGTAATGTTTGTGCTAATTTTTCGGCTAATTTGAATCCGTTTTCAACAATTCCTGCCAAAATAATTTCTTCTTCATGAATATTCGATTCATAAATTTGATAAGCAATACGCTTTATTTTTTGCTGAATTTGAGTGTTATTAAGTATAATATTATCTGTAGTTGTCATGGTTATTTGTTATAATTCATCAGTTGATTCAGATTCGTAATAATCATCAATATCTCTTCTGTCTTTTTTAGTAGGCCTACCAGTACCTTTTTTTCTATAGTAGTCTTTAGAATATTTTAATAATTCTGTCTTTTCAAACTGTTCTTTTGGGGTTAGGTCTTTTCTGTAAAGGTCTACTAATTTTGCTCCAACTCTGTTTGGAGGAATGTCTAAAACCTTAATTTTATAATTTATTTGGTTTTTTCTGACCAAAATTTCTTCATCACCATATATTTCTTTAGAAGGTTTAAGGTTTGTTCCATCAATTTTAACATGTCCTTTTTTACATGCATTTGTAGCTAAACTTCTTGTTTTAAATAGTCTTATGCACCACAAATATTTATCAATTCTCATACAAAAAGTTAAAATTGTTCGTTAAGTTTTTTACAAAGGTATAAAAATGGTAAATTGCGCGTCAAAATTCAAAAACTAAATGATAAAATTTAAACATCTTTTTTTAACTATTATCGGAAGTGTTGTATTATATTCTTGTGGAAGTGATAATAATACAACTCCATTTGATCATGAGGCACAAGCAAAAATTGATAATGATAGTATTGTGAAATTCTTAATGAATCATTATTACGATACTGATAAAGATTCGGTAAAACCCTTGGTTGCAGGAAAAGTAGCTTTATTAAAAGATGCTGATACTCCTAATGATCCTAGTAAATTAAAAATTCAAACATATAAAGAAGGAGATGTTGAATATAAGTTATATGTTTATGTAGCGAGAGAAGGGGCTTATGCTCCGAGTGAAGATAAAGGTTTTCCAACTGTGATGGATTCGGTATATATTAAGTATAGTGGACAAAGAATAGTTAATAAAGATAGTCTAACTAGTCCGTTTGATGGAGCAACTAGATGGTTTACTTTAAATGGTGTAGTTAGAGGTTGGACTCATGGAATTTCAGGAAACTTCAAAGGAGGTAATAATATAACTAATAATGGGCCAATTACTTTTGAAAATGGAGGTAAAGGAGTTTTATTTATCCCTTCTGGTTTAGCTTATAGAAATCTAGGAAATGGTAATATACCTGGAAATGCAAATTTAATGTTTTACGTAAATCTTTTTGATATTGTAAAGGATACTGATCATGATAATGATGGTGTTGCATCAATTTTTGAGGATCCTGATAAAGATGGTGATCCTAGAAATGATGATACAGATGGAGATAGGGTTGCGAATTTTGGAGATGTAGATGATGATGGAGATGGTAAATTAACCAAAGATGAAGATGCAAACGGAGATGGAGATCCAAGAAATGATTTTAGTGATCCAAATAAGCCAGATGTACCAGATTATTTAAACAGAGATATTAGATAAATAAAAAATCCTCAACAAAATTGTTGAGGATTTTTTTATGAGTTAATCTTCCAGTCAAATTCTTTAAATATTATTTTCCAATTTTCAGGCAATTCAGTGTTTAAGCAAAATGGTTTGTTTAAGTAAGGGTGTTTGAATTCTAATTGTTTTGCGTGAAGGAACAGGTTGTCTACACTAAAATTTTCTATGAACATAGTGTTATGGTTCTTATCGCCATATTTAGGATCACCAATTAAAGGATGACTAATCTTATTCATATGAATTCTTAGTTGATGTAGTCTTCCTGTTTCTGGCTTTAATTCAACTAAGCTGTATCTAGAAGAATCGTAAGGTTTTACAGGTATGTCTAAGATAATAGTTTGTAATAAGTTCAAGTTAGTTAAAGCTTCTTTATGTACTTTACTATCTCTTCCTTTTACTGGAGAATCGATTGTTTTTTCTTCAGGAGCAAAACCTCTTACTATTCCTAAATAAGTCTTTTTTATCGTGTTATTTGTAAATAATTCTTGAAATTTGGCTACGTATTTAGTTTCTTTGGCTAAAAGAATTATCCCAGAAGTTTTTCTATCTAATCGGTGAATTGGATAAAATTTCTTTTCAAATTGGTTGAACAATAATTGTAATAAAGAATCTTCTTCAATAACATTTCTAGAATGATATGCATGATGAACCACAACATTATTGGGTTTAGATACAGCAATAATGTATTTATCTTCGTAAATAATAGGAACTTTCAATTTAGTTACAGATTTTTTTGAGTTCTTTTTCTAACTCAGTGATTGATATTTTGTTTTTAATAATCCTTCCTTTTTCATCTAATAAAACCATGTGTGGAATTGAGGAAACATTATACATGTTTGATATTCTATTGAAGTCATCATACACATGATCCCAATTTTCTAATCCATCCTCATAAATACCGTTTTTCCATTCGTTAACAGATCTATCTTCAGAAACAGATAAAATATCGAAACCTTTATTTTTATAAGTAGTATATAATCGTTTTAAAACAGGAGAAACTTCTCTACAAGGAGCACACCAACTTGCCCAAAAATCAATTAAGACAACTTTTTTATTTTTTAAAACATAACTGAGCTTGGTTTGTCTTCCGTTTAAGTTTACTGCAGAAAAATCTTTAGCAATAGGTCTGTTTTTAATTGTGTTTATTTTTTCTAAGTTATTGATTTTATTTAATTTGCACCTTGTTAATTGAAGTGTTTTTTTGTTTTTAATTATATTAATGAAACTCTTTATTTCTGATGAAGTAAAGGGAGAGGTATTCATAATAAAACGACTCAATTCGTTATTTTGATTATTAACAATGAATGAGATATTTTTCTTTTTATTCAGTTTATAAAGACTATCAGATTTCTTTAAAAAACTAGAAAGAGAGATGTTTTTATTTTTAAAGTTATTGTAATAATCAATTATAAAACCATTGTTTGACTGAATATTTTGATAGTACTTAAAAAGTCTAATATGAAGTTCATTTTCTTTATTAGTAATTATAATATCATTCGAAATGAATACTTTATAAGTACTTTTTGAGTTGCTCAAGTAAAAAGGAGTAAAAGTTTTTGAATCAAAACTCAAAAAGTATACATTTTCAAGATGTTTCTTTTTAAAGGAAAAGAATGAATTGGAAACTTTTGCACTATCAATTTTAGTAGAATCTAAACTGAATAAATAAGCTTTAGAAAGTTTTTTAGAATCAGTATCAATTCTGGTAATATCAAAATTTACTCCCTTTCTTTTTTCTAGTTTCTCAGTTTTACATGATAAAAAGAAGAGAAATATTGCTACAAAAAATGGTAAAAGAGTATTATCTAACTTCATGTTTCCTTGCTATAGACAGCAAAATTAATGATAAAACCCCACAAACAAAAAAACCGATAAAAAGTGGGAGAGAAGTAGTATTGATAAATCTACCTATATAGGTTGCGATTGGAACTGCCATTATTGTAGATACAAATCCGTTTATTGCAGATCCAATTCCAGCAATATGCCCTATAGGTTGCATCGCCAAAGCTCTTAAATTACCAAACAAAAATCCAATAGAAAAGAATTGAATTCCGAAGAAAAATAATAGTATTGAGATGTTTGGATTTTCGCTTCCGAAGAAAATAAAAATGTAGCTTAAAGATATTAAAGTAAAAGCAACCATAAAGATACTAACCAATTTAAACATACCTAATCGAATAACCAATGTACCGTTTAAAAAAGTAGCCAAACCTACAGCAATAGCTAAGCCAGCAAATATATATGGGAATTCTTCTTTTAATCCATATTGCTCTTCAAATATTTTTTGAGAAGCAGAAAGATAAACCATAAAAGAACCTGTAATTAATCCAGAAATAAGCGTAAATAAAATTGCTTGTTTATGTTTTAAAAATTCCTGAGTTCCGCTAATAAATAAATTGAACTTGAATTGTTTCTTATGTTCAGGTTTTAAAGTTTCAGGTTGGCGTTTCCATAGCCAAAACATTACTAAAACACCAAATAATAACTGACTTATAAATATTGCTTTCCATCCGTAACTATCTAAAACGATCTTACCTAATGCAGGTGCAACAACAGGTACAAGAATAAAAATAACCACAATAAAAGACATGATACGAGCCATATAATCGCCACTAAAACTGTCTCTTACCATGGCAATACTGATAGTTCTTGGAGCTGAAAGACCTATTCCTTGTAGAATTCGTCCAATAATCATCATTTCTAAACTATTAGCATATACACAAATGAAACTTGCAATTACAAAAACTATGAATCCAAAATAAATTACAGGTTTTCTTCCTAAACTATCAGATATTGGTCCCGAAATTAACTGTCCGAATCCTAAACCAAGAAAAATCATGGTAACCAATAATTGATTGTTGGTAGTTTGTGTAATTCCTATAGACTTTCCAATATCTGTTAAGGCGGGTAATAATGCATCAATAGAAAGAGCTACAAGCGACATTAACGCTGCCATTAATGTAATAAACTCTAATTGCGATTTTTTTTGTTTTTGCATTTTGCAAATGTAGGAATCAAATTTAGTTCTCGAGAAGTTTTAACTTAGGAATATATCCAATAAATAATAACCACTAGAAAACTGAAAATAAACTATTTTTGTTTTCAAAATGCAATAATTGGATTCATTAACACAAATAGTTTTAGGAGCTTCTGTAGGAGAGGTTGTTTTAGGAAAAAGGTTAGGGAATAAAGCACTGTTTTATGGAGGAATTGCTGGTACTATTCCTGATCTTGATGTACTATTTGGAAAATTAACCGATACCATTACTGCTACAGAATGGCATCGCGGAATTAGCCATTCAATCATATTTTGTGCAGTTATGGCTCCCTTATTAGGGTGGATAGTCAATAAAATTGAACAAAAAAGTAATCTGGGTTGGAAACCTTGGGCTAAGTTGTTTTTTTGGGGATTAATAACACATCCAATATTAGATGCATTTACTTCTTGGGGAACGCAACTCTTTTGGCCATTTACTACACGTATAGCCTTCAATTCAATTTTTGTGATTGATCCGTTGTATACCGTGCCATTTTTATTGTGTACGTTGCTCGCAATGTTTTATAGAAGAGAATCGAAAATCAGAAGACGCCTTAATACAACTGGATTAATCGTTTCTACTACTTATTTATTTTTGGCTTTATTCATAAAATCTGTAGCTACTTCTAAATTTGAACAAGCTTTACAAAAACAAGGTATTACTTACACAGAAATTAGTACACGTCCATCTGCTTTAAATACCATATTATGGAATGCTAATATTGATACTCCAGACTCTTATTTAATGGGAGAATATTCCTTTTTTGATAGGCAACCTATTCATTTTATCAAATACCCTAAAAATCGTACTATTTCTATAGGTTTAAACGATTTTTCAGAAGTACAACGTCTTATTGCTATTAGCAAAGGTTGGTATATTATAGAAAATAAAGATGATAAATGGTATTTTAATGATCTTCGTTTTGGAACTATTCCTAAAAAGGATGGAAGCTCATTTTTTGTGTTTTCCTATCTTTTAGAAAATAAAAACGGAAAATTATACGCTACTGAAGTACCTAAAACAGATAGAGATGCTAAATTTTTAATGAAGCGCTTGTGGGAAAGAATAAAAGGAAACTAACCGAAAAGAGGTTTATCAATATTTGTATTGAGGTTTAGATAGAACAAACTTGTTGAGTTTGTCATTCCCGTGAAGCTTGTACTCAACTTGATTGGGTAATGGGAATCTAAATAAATATACTATTTTCGTGTAAATCTATTTTATTCAAATGTCTAAATTACCAAACGCTACCGCTAGTATATTCTCTGTAATGTCGCAATTAGCAAATAAGCACAATGCGATTAATTTATCACAAGGATTTCCGAATTTCCCTGTTGATGAGCGTTTGCTTCAAATACATGAACGACTATTAAATGAAAACATTCATCAATATACACCGATGGCAGGTTTACCATCTTTATTGAATAAAATTGCTTCACTAACCAATAAAAATTATCAAAGAGAAATTAATACTGACACAGAATTATTAATTACTTCAGGAGCTACTCAAGGAATTTTCACAACCATTAATGCTTTGGTTAATTATGGTGACGATGTACTTATTCTAGATCCGAGTTACGATAGTTATGAACCATCAGTTTTAGTAGCAGGAGGGAAACCAGTTCGAATTTCATTAAATGATGATTATTCTCCTAATTTTAATCGAATTGAAGCTGCAATTACAGCGAAAACAAAACTGCTGATTATTAATAATCCGCATAATCCAACAGGTAAAATATGGAATGAACAAGATTTTGAAGCTTTAGAAACAATCTTAGAAAAGTATGAAAATATATTGTTGCTAAGTGATGAAGTTTATGAATACATTTCATTTAAACATCCACATATTTCAGTTAATACACGACCTAAATTAATCAATAGAGCCATTATAGCTTCTTCTTTTGGAAAATCATTACATGTTACAGGCTGGAAAGTAGGTTATTTGATTGCTCCTGAACCTTTAATGAAAGAAATAAAAAAGGTGCATCAGTTTTTAGTGTTTAGTGTAAATAGTACAGCACAACACGTGATTACTAAATATTTAGATATAGTAAATTTTGATGAAATTTCAACAATGTATGCCAATAAGAGAGCTTTGTTTTTAGAAGGTATACAAAGCAGTTGCTTTAAAATACTCCCTTCGGAAGGAACATATTTTCAAGTTGTAAATTATTCAGAAATAAGCAATAAAAATGATGTTGAATTTGCCAAAGAATTAATTACTAAATATGGAGTAGCAGCTATTCCAATTTCAGTATTTTACAAAGATGCTACCGATAAAAAGATGCTTCGTTTTTGTTTCGCTAAAACAGATGAAACATTAATTAATGCAGTTAAAATATTAAATAATATATAGTTATAAGTTTTTTTGTTTTTCTTTTACAGGTTAGCTACAATTTGTATCAAATCTTGATTATATTTGTAGCAAATGAAAAGAATAGCACAAAATATACGTCATTTACGAAAGTTAAAAGAGTTAACACAAGAGCAGTTTGCTAATGATGTAAACATTACTCGTTCTAGAGTTTCATCGTATGAAGAAGGTCGGTCAGAACCTTCTATAGACTTCTTAATCACAATTTCAGAATATTTTAAATTACCTATAGATATATTGGTTAAAAACGACTTAACCTTTTCTAATGAATCTTCGTTTATCGAAATAGGAAATCAAAGAGTATTGTTCCCTATCACTGTAAACGACAATGAAGAAGATCTAATAGAAATTATTCCTACGGAAGCTTCAGCAGGTTATTTATTAGGATACGATGATCCTGAATACATTGAACAACTTCAACGAATAAAACTTCCTTTTTTACCTGTAGGAAAACACAGAGCTTTTCCTATTAAAGGAAATTCTATGCACCCTATGAAAGATGGAGCTTTTGTTGTTGCTAAGTTTATTGAGAGTATTTATGATGTTAAAGATGGGGTTTCTTACATTATTGTTACTAAAAACGATGGAATAACTTATAAAAGAGTGTACAGTAGGATAGAGGAGAACAATAGTTTATTATTAATACCAGATAATAAAAACTATCAAAGTTATAATGTTCCTATTTCTGAAGTGGTTGAATTATGGGAGTTTACATGTAGTATAAATACACAAGAATATGATGAAAGAGATTTAAAAATTAGTAGTATAGCTGGTATGTTAACAGAACTTGGAGTGGAACTAAAAGCTTTAGCAGAGTTAAAATAATGAACTATGCTGTCGTTGATATAGAAACCAATGGGGGTGTAAAAATAACTGAAATAAGTATTTTTATTTTTGATGGTAATGAGGTTATAGATGAATTTACAACTCTAATAAATCCAGGAACTTTTATACCTCAATTTATAACAAATCTCACAGGTATAACCAACCAAATGGTTAGGCAAGCTCCTAAGTTTGAAGAAGTAGCTAAAAAAATCCATGAAATTACTGAAAATTGTGTGTTTGTAGCACATAATGTAAACTTCGATTATGGCATTATTTCTAAGGAATTTAATTCTTTAGGGTTTAAATTTAAAAGAAAGAAACTTTGTACAGTTCGATTATCTAGAAAGTTAATTCCTAATAGAAATTCGTACAGTTTAGGTGAAATTTGTAGCCATCAAAACATTGAAATAAAAGATAGGCATAGAGCTAAAGGAGATGCTGAAGCTACCGTTATTCTATTACAGAGATTATTAGCATTAGATGAAAATGGAGAAGTGGTCCAAGGTTTTTTAAAAGCTAACTCAAAAGAAGCAACCTTACCACCATTGTTATCGAAAGACATATTTAATAAACTGCCTCAAAAACATGGAGTTTACTACTTCTGGAATGTAAAAAAGGAGATTATTTATGTAGGTAAAGCAAATAATTTAAAACAACGAGTACTGAGTCATTTCCATGACAAAAAGAAAAAGGAAATAGAAATGTGTATGTTAATAGCGAACATCACTTTTGAAGAAACAGGAAATGAATTGATCGCACTATTGTTAGAATCATCAGAAATTAAAAGATACTATCCTAAGTTTAATAGAGCGCAAAAAAAGAAAAATCCGACTTTAAGTTTGTTTAGCTATGAAGACAGGAAAGGAATAATTCATTTAGCATGGAATAATTCTAAAATTGTAAAAGATTCAATTCGTAATTTTTATTCGATTAGAGAAGCTAGGTTGTTTTTAGAAGAACTTTGTAAAGAATATGAATTGTGTCCTAAATACTGCCATCTTCAAACTACGAATAGCAGTTGTTTTGATTATACTATTGAACAATGCAAAGGTATTTGTATAGAAAAAGAAGCTATTGAAGACTATAATGATAGAGTTTTGCAAGCAATAAAATCTTTAGCATACGACAAAGATGAATTATTAATTAAGTTAAATGGTAGAAATAGCGAAGAAATCAGCTTTGTTCTAATATCCGAGAACTCTTATAAAGGCTTTGGTTATTTAAACAAGAAAGAAGAAAACAACTTAGAAAAAGCTTATTTAGAAAGTTTAATTAATCATAAAGAAACTACAGAAACAAAGAAAATAATTGGTTCATTTATAAAAAATAATACTGATAGTTTTGAGTTGATTCCCATTATGTAAATCTTACCTTTTTAAGTAGTATAATTAAGTTACTGACTAGTAACATTATCTAACCATATTCGTCTAGTGAATATGCAACAACTCAACCAAGGAAAGTATTACGGAGCTCATAATCAAGAATTAAATTTCAATAATTTTTTAATTACTGATACAGTTTATACTCATGATAAAGTAGATTGGCATTATCATGAAAACCCATATTTTACCTTTTTATTAGAAGGTAAACTTTATGAAGCTAATAAAAAAGAAGATTATTATTTAGAATCTGGGAGCTTACTGTTTCATAACTGGCAAGATGCTCACCACAATATTAAACCACCTGAACATACTAGAGGTTTTCATATAGAACTCACTAAAGATTGGTTTAACTGTTTTGATATATCGTTATTAAATATTGAAGGAAGTCTTCAACTTGAAAATCCGTTTATAAAGCAAAATATTTATAATATTTTTTTGGAGACAAAGAAGTCAAATGAATTTTCAAAAACTAATATTGAGCTTTTACTTTTAAATTCATTCTCAAGAATTGAAACTTATATAGAAACAAAAGAAGAGAAGCAACCACATTGGGTTAATAAAGTTCTTGAAATTATACATGATTCCCCAGAACTTTGTATGTCATTAACAAGTTTGGCTTTAGAATTGAACATACATCCAGTTCACTTATCAAGACAGTTTCCTAAATATTTTAAAACCTCATTAGGGAATTATATTAAATACACTAGGCTAAACAAGGCAGTTTCTCTAATAATCAATAAGGGCAAATCTATGACAGAAATTGCAGTAGAAGTAGGGTTTTATGATCAAAGTCATTTTACAAATTTGTTTAAAAAAGAGTTTAATATTACACCATTAGCTTTTCGAAAAAAAACTCAAAATGTTAATTTCATACAATTTTAGGGTATTTGGTTTTCAGTTCTTTGGTAAAAATTATTAAATATGAAATATATAAAACCATTACATCTAGCTTTAGTGATACTCTTTATTTCTTGTGGCACTTCTAAAAAAGTTACTCCAGTATTATTTTCTAAAAATGACATTAAGACTTCATCAAAAAAAGAAGTTTATATAGAAAATTTTACATTAAATAAAGATGAATATCTAACGGCTAATTTTATACTTAAAAAACCATTAATAGAGAGTCTTAAAGAATTATCTGAAAAAGATCTACCAAAGGAGGAGTTGTTAAAAAAAGGGAATTTTCAATTTTCTTTTTTTGTAGATGATCAATTAATTCATACAGAAAATTTGAATATTGGAGCTGGTACTCCAGATTCTAAAGTACAGGAATTAAAATATAAAGTTCCTTTAATTTATCCTAAAATGCTAGATCATTGGGGCTGGTTTACATGGTTAAAATTTATGAAGATGAGCGGTGGAAGAGACGCTTTTAACGACAATAAACATAAGTTAACTGTTGAAGTTAGAAGTTATTTAAACGATGCTTCTTTAAAAGTAGGGAAGCTCCTTGCAAAAGGTAATATTGATATAAAAGTTGAAGAATTGCCTTATGACAAGAATTTAATATCAATTCAAAATATAAAACCAATAAAAGATTTTAAAATATCTAAAGAACTTTATAATAAGCAAAAAATAGAAGCTTTAAACAAAAAAATTGCTCAAGGAAGATTTGAACATATAAACGGAATAGTAATCTTAAAAAATGGAGAATTATTGTTAGAAGAATATTTTAATGAATCGAAAAGAGAAAGTTTGCATGATCCGAGGTCAGTTGGTAAAACAATAGCATCAACTATTACTGGAATAGCGATAGATGAAGAGCATATTAAAAATGAAAACGTAAAACTTAACGAGTTTTATGATTTGAAAAGATATAAAAATCACTCTCAGAAGAAAGAAAATGTTACACTAAAATCTTTGTTAACGATGAGTTCTGGTTTTGTTGGTGATGATAATGATTATAGTAGTATTGGGAATGAAAACCGTATGTATCCAACAGATAATTGGGTTAAGTTTGCTTTAGATTTACCTATGGATACAAATAAAAAAGTAGGAGAGAAGTATAGTTATTTTACAGCTGGAGTTGTAGTTCTTGGAGATATTCTTCAAAAAACAGTTCCAGGAGGCTTAGAAAATTATGCTGATAAAAAGTTATTCAAACCTTTAAATATTAATAATTATAAATGGGAGTATACTCCACAAAATGTTGCAAATACTGCTGGAGGTATTCGTTTAAGAGCTATTGATTTTGCTAAATACGGTCAGTTATATAAAAATAATGGTAAATGGGAAGGGAAACAGCTTCTTTCAAGTGAATGGGTTAAAAAGAGTTTGATAAAGCACGTTAAGCAACCAAATAAAGATAATGCTTACTATGGTTTTTTATTTTGGAACAAGACATATACTATAAATGGAAAAAGTTATGAGACTTATTTCTGTACTGGTAATGGAGGAAATAAAATATTCATTTTTAAAGATATTCCTTTTGTAATAGTAATTACTGCTTCAGGTTACAATTTACCATATATGCACACAGATGTTGATAAGATGATGATTGATTATATTTTACCTGCAATTTTAAAATAAAGTCAAATTTGTATAGATTTGATAACTTGTAAGTTATTTCAAATAAAATAGCGAGCTTATATAATTACCTTTATTTGTTTACCCTTCCGCGTAAAGGTGATAAGCTCGCTAATGAAAAACATCGATTTTTAAAAGTTTACTCTTTGTGTTAAAAATCTAATTCAATATATGTTTATTAAGACAGGTTATATTTGAGTAGATGTTTCTAAAACTATTTTCAAACCTGTTATAAATTTTTCCTATAATGTTAATTTGGTGATGTGGAATGTATCCTAAATTAGCTTCAAATTCTTTAATTTTCATATTTAAAAAATAGGAAAGAATTGAATCTTTTCTATGATCGGCTCCCCAAATTGCTTCTAGTAGTTCTTTTTCTTTAGATACTTTCTTGTAAAATGATTTTAATCCGTTTATTTCAGAAAAATACTGCTCTCCAAAAGCATCTTTAATTATTTCATTATCGTTAGAAAGTACAAAACAAACGTTCTTAATTTTATGTTTTATGATTAATTCTCTTATACTATTAATTGTTTTATAATCTGATGTAAATGAATTACCAAGTGATGTATAAAAATAGTTTTGACAATTGAATGTATCATCAATAATTGTTTCTAAACAATCGGTAGGACATAAAAGAAAAAGAACATTATGCATTAAACTATAGTATCTGGATTCGTATAAGGGAATGATGAATGATGTACATCTATTCTTAGCTCATTATTAATTAATTTATAACCAAATGTATATTCAACTTTGGCTTCGTTTCCTTCTAAATCTGTAAAAAAGTAGTTTCCCATAGCTATAGCACGATCTTCTTCTAAGATTATTCCAGAGTTTTCAAAACGTACTTTTGTCCATGGTTGTATTGCAAAACCTTTGTCTTCTTCACAAGCTCTATCATCACCAGCAATAAAATATGATAGTGCTTCTGCTTTAGTTGGTCTAAACTGTTCTACCTCACACTTTGTAGGTTTAAATAAAACTGTATTTGTATCAAAGGCATAACGATTGTCAAGAAAATCATTTGCAAAAGATTCACATTCAGACCTGTTGTCTTTTAATGAACCAATTTTTACCACACCATTTCCCCATTTTTCTTGAGCTGCTAATACTTGTTCTTTTGTAATCATTTTTTTCTAATATTTAGTTGTTTATAATTTTCATAAACTCGTCACGCTTTGCATCATCTTTAAAGCAACCACCATATTCAATAGTAGTTGTATAACTGTTTTTATCTTTAATTCCTCTAGAAGAAACACATAAATGTTTAGCACTAATCATTACTATTACATCTTCAGTTTGTAATGCTTCTTGTAAATCTTTAAGAATTTGTAGTGATAATCTTTCTTGCACTTGTGGTCTGTGCGAATAATAATCTACCAATCGATTTATTTTTGAGAGCCCAACTACTTTATCTTTTGGGATATAGGCTATATGAGCATGCCCTGTAATTGGCAAAAAATGATGTTCGCAAGCAGAATCTATAGTAATGTTTTGTTCTACCAACATTTTCTTGTAACCATATTTGTTATCAAAAGTTGATAATTTGGGTTTATTCTTAGGATTTAAACCATAGAATAGCTCTTTTACATACATTTTCGCAAAACGATAAGGCG
Organism: Tenacibaculum holothuriorum; assembly: GCF_002120225.1. Taxonomy (GTDB): domain Bacteria; phylum Bacteroidota; class Bacteroidia; order Flavobacteriales; family Flavobacteriaceae; genus Polaribacter; species Polaribacter holothuriorum. The sequence continues at coordinate 223,087 of NZ_LAPZ01000001.1, forward strand.
TGCCAGATAAACTGTCGTCTGTTAAATCTAACCCCAATTCTTCCATTATTTTACCAAAATGATGTTGAATATTTTTTACTTTTTCATCATCTGTCTTATCAAAAGCATCTGTACGCAACGGTGTTTCAATGTTAGATGAGATATGGTTATTTCCAATAGTTTCTATATGTTCTTTATTCATGGTGTACACAGCATTTTTCGGTTTTGCACTGACAATAGTTTAAATTGTATATATGAAGTATTACCAAAGCTAAAGCAGGGATATAAATTGCATATTCTGGTAAAAAAATCAAGCTTAGTTTTTCATTAATAACAACAAAGAATAATAAAAACCAGCTTAACCAAAGCATTGGTTTTATAACTTTACTTGTTGTTGTTTGTGTTGAATGATAGATAGCAAAAAATGAAATTACTAAAAATATATAATCAATAGTTTTCCACCATGTTGGAGTAGAATGGCAGCCTTTTAAAGAACAAGATTGAACTATAAAAAGTAGAGGAGTAGCAATACAGTGTAATAAACATAAAGTACTTGCAAAAGCACCAAACACATCTGGCTTAATTGATGTAACTTTCATTTTAGTTGTAGTTAATGCAACTGAGTTGCAAATATAAAAATTTTATTTGTTATTGCAACTGAGTTATAATAAATTTGTGTTATGGGAATCATTAGAAAAACACAATCAGTAGAAAGATTATTAAATGAATTTGAAAAGAGCTCTGAAGCTATTTCAGCAAAAGAGCTTATTGAGAGGCTAAATTCAAAAATGAATAAAACAACTATTTATCGTGTTTTAGATAGACTTGAAGATGATGGAATTTTACACTCTTTTTTAGGAATCAATGGTATTAAATGGTATGCAAAGTGTAATAATTGTACAAAAGTAGCGCACACAGATAAGCATCCGCATTTTCAATGTATAAATTGTGGAAAGGTAGATTGCCTACCTTTCCACGTGAATATTCCTAAAATTCCTAATCGAGAAATACTTTTCTCACAAATATTAATTCAAGGTAAGTGTGAGGTGTGTTCTAACTAAATCGTATAGTTAGTTTAGTAATTTTTGAACAGATTTATCTCGTAAACTACCACCAATAAAAGCAAAGAAAATTATACAGCTAATTAAAAGAATTACCCCAATACTAAACCAAATTTTGTTTGGAACTCTATTTTTATAAGAGAATTGTGGTAGTTCGTTATAGTTTTTTATAGTGAATTTTTGTTGCTTGAATAGCATAGGAACCAAATAATTTCTCCATTCATTTGAAAATTCAAATACCTGTTTTTTATAATCATTATAATGATTTTCAGAAGTACCAGCGATTTTATTTAACGATTGTTGCATTAATATTGCTGGTGATAAAAATTGGAATACACTAACTAGTTTTTGTTGTTTTCTTAACTGAGTTTCATACTGAGCTAATAAAGGCTTTGTTTTTTCTTCCATAACCTTTTCTGAAGCAAAATAATTATGCCAAAATCCAAACTTATCTTGATTACTTTCTTGAGCTAACTCTGGATGATTTCTCAAATACTCGCTCATTATTTCGTTTTGTTTCTCTTCATTTTCTTTTTTAATTAAACGAATTTCGTTGATCATTTTTAAACGAGAAGGAGTAGGGTACAAAGTGCTTCCTAATTGATTGATTGTAGCTGGTAATACTAAAACGATTAATAGCCAAAACCCTATTAATGCTAAAGCATTTTTTGAAGAGTTATTTAACTTAATGTTTACGATACATGATAGTACAAACCAAAACAGTATATATCCAGAAATAATTATTAATAATCCAGCTAGTGTACCTATATCACTAAAAATACCTTTTGAAAAAACAGCAAACATAGTTAGGAGAATTAATAGAATAACTCCTGTAAAAACTATGTAACGAATCAACATTTTTTGCAATACCCAGTTAACTGTAGAGATTGGTTGAGCAGATAATAAACGTAAAGTACCTAATTCTTTTTCTTTAGACAATACGTTAAAAGTAAATGCTATAATTAATAGCGGTAAAATGTATATGATGACAAAGGCTAAATCAAAATTACCGAATAATAATTGTACAGGATTAACCATTTCAGAATAGTCTAAAGCAAAGTTATTTCCATATACTGTTGGACTTTTAAAATGTGTATACATATCGCTTTGTCCAGTAGCTAAAAAAGAAAAAGTTTCAGGTTTCATTATTGCTAAACGAGGATGTCTATAACCAATAGTCATTGGTTCTGAAGGTAATCGCCAATAAGGACCATCTATTTTTTCACCTTTTTCTATTTTCTTTAAAGTAGTAACCATTACACTATCTTTTTTATGCAATTCATTTTCTACTTTAGTAATATCGCTCAGTCTTTTTTCTACATTTTTTTGCCCATTAAAGGTGGCAAATGTAAATAACAAAAGAACACTAACTAATAGAATAGTTAGCCAGTGACTTCTTATCAGTAATTTTATTTCGTATTTTAAATTGTTCTTAAACATAACTTATATCTTTTTTGAAGCCCAAATCATCGTTATAAATGGAAGTAGTAACCAAAATCCTAGAAAAACTAAACTTTCTTTGTTTTCTGTTAAAAGGTTAGAAAGTTTTGGAGGGGTAAAACTAAACTTAGGAAGCTCTTTAAATCTTTGTGCACTCATCTTATAATTCCAATCACCAAGTTTAGAATTATCTTTTATATCGTTATTTAAAAATGCTTGTTTTTTAATACGATATTCTTCTGCAGCTTTGGTAAACTTCCAATGCAAATTATCGCTGGTGTTTGCTATATCCATAGATAAAAACCGTACAGGAATAAAAGGAGATAAGAAAGCTAATTTTTTATACGTACTATTCTGCTGAATAGCAATATCATTTAAAATAGCGTAATGCTTTTCGTAAATTTTAGCTTCATGTTCTTCTCCTTTTTGCATTCGGTACCCTGCATAATTAAAAGGTAATTGACTAATACTGTCTACTCCATATTCTTTTAGAGTTTCTTCTTCTAATTTTTTAGCAGCTTTATTCCAAGGGTTATGACCATCTAATCCGTTTTTCTTATCCTCAGCAATACGAGTATTGAATTCTGATTTAGATGGATAAGGATTGTTTTTATTTGCAAAATTAGTAGCTACTTTTGGAGAAATAAAACTGAAAAGAATCCAAATTACCAAACTACTTACAAGCGACATCCCAGAAGATTTACTCCACATAGAAATTAAGACTGTAAGGGTGGTAACAATTAAATAATAAAGGGCATAAAGTACAAAAAGTATTAGTAGGCTATTCCAACTAAAAAAAGCTAAATTTTCTAAGTTTGAAAGCACAATACCAAGTAATAAGAAAACGATTAATGTTAAGCAAAAAATAGGTATGTATATAGCAAACCATTTACCTAAAGCTAACTTTACAGGATGTACTCCTTGGCTTTTTAACAATCGGAATGTTTGATGTTCTTTCTCCTTGGTATATGAATTATATCCTATTAGAATAATAATTAGTGGAAAGAGATAAATCAACACAAAATTAATTGATAATGTACCAAAACGAGCTAAACTTGTTTGATCACTAGCTTCACTAAATGAAGCTTCGTTTCGACTATGGGCTTCTAAAAAAATAGAATTTCCTGTGTATTTTGTTACTCCATAATCAAATAGCGATAAAGCAAATTGTGGCTTAAAAGCATAAGTACCGTAATGTGCTGCAGAATGTGGGTTTTTTGCTCCTTGAGTTTCCCAAATAGAACGTTCTTTAGCTACAGAATTTATATACTGTTCATTATTCTTTTGATATTGATTTACTCCGGTAATTGTAGCAATTACTAACAAAATCAATGAAATACCAATAACTATTTTAAAGCGTCCGTCTCTAGCTAGTTCTTTGAGTTCTTTAAAAATTACATGGATCATTTTAACTCACATTTTTAAAGTTCATAATATCTAAATAGATTGTTTCCAATTCCTTTAAGGATACCTCAGGAGTGTTTAAATGATTTTCTAAAACTCCAGAACACATAATTCCAATATGTGTACTTACTTCTTTAGCTCTAAATAAGTCGTGCGTTGCCATTAAAATAGCGACTCCTTCGTTTTTCATTTTGGTAAGTAATTCCATAAATTCATTACTTGATTTAGGATCTAATCCAGAAGTAGGTTCATCTAATAAAAGTACTTTAGATTCTTTTGCAATAGCCAAAGCGATTCCTACTTTTTGGCGCATTCCTTTAGAAAATGTTTTTACACGTTTGTTATGAGCTTCTTCTTGTAATCCGGCCTCAGTTAGATACAACTGTAATTCAGAAGTATCGAATTTTTTTCCAGATAATTTGGTGAAATAATCTAGGTTTTCAATAGCTGTTAGGGTAGGGTACAGCATTAAATTCTCTGGAATATAGGTTAAAAACTCTTTGGTTTTAATTGGGTTTTTGACCACATCTAATCCGTTTATTTCTGCAGTTCCAGAACTAGGATTTGTAAAGTTTAACAACATATTAATTGTTGTAGATTTTCCTGCTCCGTTTGCACCTAAAAGACATAAAATTTCGCCTTCTTTTACATTAAAAGAAAGGTTGTTTACAGCAGTAAAATCACCGTATTTTTTGGTGATGTTTTGTATAGTTATCATAACTATAGTTTTATAAAATTAATAAATAGTATTATACACGTATACCATCGAGAAAATGCGGTATTTCTGATGGATAATTAGTGTTAAAAGGTTATGCAAATAAAATAGTTACACCACAGGAGGAGGTGGCCTACTAAAAAGAGAGTTATTCCTATACTTCTCTACAAAAGTATAGGAATATTCATTAAAAATTTGTTGATTAAAATATAGCTGTTTTGTTTGTTCAGCAATGTGTAAACCATCAACTAAATAAAAAGTTTTATCTGTACTTTCTACATATTCACAAATATCACAATCTTCATAACTTTCGTTGTCATTATGCTCATAAGTATGTAGATCGACAAATTTTATTCCGATAAAGAGTATCAGATAAAATAATGTAATATGTTTCTTAAAAACTTTCAATTAGAAATATATATTGCTACAATATTAATCATTTTATTTTGTCTAACCTTTTATTTTCAACTTGTTTTATGTTAAAAATAAAAGCCTGTACAGATTATACAGGCTTTGTTACTATTTAAATTAGGCAGGAATAATTAAAAACGGAATTTTAATGTGATGTCCTAAATTTTGAATAACTGCTTCTCTAAATAAGTTCTCGAAAAAACTATGTTGATACTTCAACATTATCAATGTATTTATTTGTTTGTCATTGATAAAATTGTTGATCGATTCTGTTTTATTAGTACGTTTTTGTAAGTTGCTAAAATCACTTTCAACATCATCTAAATACATTCTAAGCGAATCAAGGTTTTCTTGTTGTTGCTGAGTTAATTCTGCATTTTCCCAAAAGTGAACTACCTCAACTTTTGATTTATTTAAGCTAGCAAACTCTTTTATTACATCTATAGAAGTATTGCTATACATACGTTTTAAATCGCTAGGAAAAGCTAGTCTTTCTGGATTTTGATAGGTTGCATTCGCAGGAATAACCAGCATAGGACATGCTTTAAAATTATTAATAACATCTGTCGTGTTACTTCCTATAAATATCTCTTTAGCTCCTGTAGCACCTTTAGTACTCATTACCACAAAGTCGATATTATTTTTTTCGACAGAAATATTTACAGCTTGTTCAATATCGTGAAAGCTTAAACGAACTTCAAAAGTATGATTATCATTAGCATTTACTTTTTCTAACCGTTCTTGAAGATGTCTTAAATCATTAAGAGCATTTTCTTTCATAACTTCTGAAAGCTTGCTTGAAAAAGAAGACATTCTAGACGATTTAATTTGTGCTGAATGTAAGAGATAAAAAGTACATTTTACATTAGCAAAAAAATTAAGAGCATAAATAGTTGCTGCCCAAGCATTATCTGAAAAATCGGTAGGAATTAATATTCGTTTCATCATCTTAGTTTTTAAAATTATAAGTGTGGTTTCATTATTTGTTTGCGCTTTTCAAGTATTTTTTTCAAATCGCTAAACGTATTCTTAACTGATAAATGATAGTTTTCCTCGTTTGAAGAAGCAAAAATTACGGGTCCAGATTGACGTAATTCAATTTCACATATATTACCTTTTCCTGTTGGATCATTTTCTTTTTTAATGTATACATTAGCTCCAACAACCCAACTAAACCGATCAAATAACTTACTTAATTTCTGTTCTATATTTTGTTGTAAACTCTCACTTGTAGGCATGTTTACAAACTGTATTTGTATGTTCATTTTGAGATTACTTTTAATGATTATATCTCAAAAATACTAATGATATCGATGTTGTAAAATGATAAATATCAGCTATACTTTTAGGTTTTATTGAATAAAGAAGTTAACAGTTTAAGAGCAAGGAATTATTCTTTAAATCGCTGATCCCAGTACATTTTTAAGAAAGGTTTTATTTTAGAAAGTGGAATACTAATTTGATAGGAACCTATATAAGATGGACACATTACACAATCGTTAAAATAAAAGGTAACATCATTATCATTAATAATAAAGTTATTTTTTACACTCATAAAATCTTCAATAACAATATTAAAACAGTCTTGTAACTCAGCTGAATTTGCAATTTTTTGATTGATGGTTTTTAAAATTTCTTCTTCACTTCCTATATCAAAATAATCTTCAAAATTTAAAAATGTTCCTTTAACTGCATCATAATTAAGTGTTGTAAAAGTATAATATGCTGTTTTACTTCCTGAATAATGATTCTCCTTGTAAAACAATAAACTTAAGTGCTCGTCGTCTTGTAAAAAAACTTTGTAATTAGTAATACGCTTTTCACGATTTTGCTTTGTTTTTAGACTATCGCATAAAAACTCTTGAGCTTCTAAAATACCATTCTCTATTGCCTTTATATTGAGTAATTTTTTGGAGAAATATTCATTGAAACTACTAAACTTATGATGGTAATTTTCATCTAAGTACGGATAGGTAAAATCTAATTCATAAGTATCTGTATTTTTTACAAACCTCTTTTTTTGTAAATAACTTTTGGTGATTTCTGCATCATCTTTAGTATGAACTATAGGAAATACTTTCTTTTGAATTTTTCTGTTTTGCTCTAAATCAATATCTAGTGTTTCTTTAGAAGTAACTATGCTATCCATAGGCTGCTCTACCTTTATAGTTGGTTTTGTATCTTTTTTACAACTAAAAATGAATACTAGGATAATAATAGAAAGTAGAGTTTTAAAATTCATGTTCTTATTTTTTAGTGTAAAATCATTAATGGCTTTTTAAGAGATTTACTAATTTTCGTAGTGGTATTATTTTGAAATAAACGTGTAAAGAAGTTTTCGTCTTGTACTAATAAAACTGTACTATCTATATTCTGAGTTTGCATTATATACGATTTTACATGTTGTAACGAAATATCGTATACTACAGTATAAGTGTTATTAATAGTAGAAAATTGGTCGTTCAATAATGCTTTATCTAGCTCTTTTAATTGACTATTTTGATTATTAATAACCCTAATAATTACGGTTTCATTTTCTTCTTTTGAAAGTACTGAACCATTGAGCATTAAAGCTAAATCATCTTTCTCGTCTAATAAGTATAATACTTTTTTAGGGGCTGTATATGATATATGATCTGGAACTATTAATAGGGGAGTTTTAATATTTCTAATTAATTTAAGTGTATTACTACCAAAAATTGTTTCTTCTGTATTGCTTGTACCGTTAAACCCAGTTACTACCAAATTGATATTGTGCAGCTTAGATATTTGCTTAACAGCTTCAATAAAAGTATCATAATCTACTATAGGAGCATAAGTTTTATGATATCGCTCTTCAAATTGTTTGCATAAATAAATTAGTTTTTGCTTATTACCGCCAATCAAGTTTTGATAAACACTACCTTGACTTGTTATAAGGCTAGACATTGTGTAGTTACTCACCTTATTTACAAATAACACAAAATAATTGGTTTCTTCTTCAGCATACATTGTACTAGTATATTCAATAGCATTTTTAGCGCCATCAGAAAAATCAGTAAGAAAGAGTATATTTTTCATTTGTTGTAATTTTAATGTAGCACCAAAAAAGGTACGTTAGTATGGTAACTTATTTTTTCTACTTTGGTATGAAATAATATTTGTTGAAAGTAATTAAGGTTTTTTGCTACCATAGCAATCATATTAATATCCCGACTTTCAACAAAGCACTGTACTGCATCTTCTACTTTTGAATTGGTTAAATAGTGAAAATTCAAATCGCTTTCAGCAAAAAAATCTTCTAATAAACTCTTATTGTCTTTCTGGCTATCATCTAAATCAACTTCTTTTTTACTAATGTGTAAAACACGTAATGAAGCTTTCGTTTTGTAAATAAGATTTAATAATGGGAGTAGGGTTTCAATGCTATAAAACATTGAAAAGTCAGTAGGGAAAGCTACTTCTTTTATTGGCGTAAAACGTGCATTTTCGGGGACAACAAGTGTAGTACAATGTACCTTTTTAATGACATCTCCTGTATTACTTCCAATGATTACTTCTTTTAATCCTGAAGCACCTTTGGTACCCATTACAACTAAATCGATGCTTTTTTCATTGATATGATGATTAATAGAATCTATTAAATGATTATAATCAACAAGTGAAAAAAACTGATGATGCGCTTTTTTAGTAGGTAACTCATTTACTTTTTTTATTAGCTGTTCTAACTGTAACTTTACAGCTTCTGTATAGTTTTGTTCAATGTTTTGTGTTGATAGAAGGTAAGTTGAATCTCCTGAAATATTAATAACAGGTTTTACATGCAATACATAAAAATTACATGCTTCGTTAGTATAAAAATCGATCGCATATTGAAGGGCATTAAATGCGTTTTCAGAAAAATCAGTAGGTACTAAAATGTTTTTCATCTTGATATTAAAATACTTTTATAACAAAAGTATGCTCAAGATGAATGACTAGAAATGATATTTATCAATCTTACTGAATTTCTTGTAACTTTTCTAAGTCTAAAATCTTTACATTTCTACCTTCAATTTCAATAATACCTTCTTTTTTTAGCTTAGACATACTTCTTATAAGTGTTTCGGTAGCAATACCTGCAACACTTGCTAAATCATGGCGAGAAATTTTGATGGGTTCATTGATATTTCGGTTAATCTTTTTAGCAAATTTTAAAATAGTAGAAGCTGTTTTTTTGTGTACAGAACTGTACGCCATTTCTAATAATTGTTCTTTTAAACCTGTAAGATTATCAGTTAAAAGCTCTATTAAATCTAAAGTTACCTTATGGTTTTTATCTAAAATATTAATAAGTTCTTGCTTGGTAATACCAACTAATTCTGTATTTTTTATTGCTATAGCAGTATCTTGATAAGGGATATTTTGAGTAAATGAAGTATAGCCAAATAAGTCATCTTCTTTATACAAAGCAGTGGTGAGTTCTTTACCTTGTTCATCTAATTTATAACACTTTATAGCACCAGAGAGTACTAAAAAAATATAATTAGAATTGCTGCCTTCTCCATAAACCTTATCACTTTTTTTATACTGAAAAAGCTTCCCGTTGTCGTCAAAAAAGTTTTTAAGTTGAGATAGGTTACGTATCTCATTTTCATCATTCTTTTCTTCGAAGTTTGTTTGTCGTTGTTCTTTTAAAATAGCAGCTTTTGCCAATCGACTTTCAATAGCACTTACCAATTCATCTTCAGTAAAAGGTTTGGTTATATAGTCATCGGCACCTAAATCCATTCCTTTTCTGACATCACTTCGTTCTGTTTTAGCTGATAGAAATATAAATGGAATAAATTGTGTGCTAGTATTTTGAGATAATTCTTGTATTACACCATAACCATCCATTTCTGGCATCATGATATCACAAATAATAATATCGGGTAATTCTATTTGTGCTTTTTCTACGCCAATTTTTCCGTTAGAGGCTGTAACAACTTCGTAATCTGAAAGCTCTAATAATTCCGCAGTATTTTCACGTAAGGTAATGTCGTCTTCTATTAAAAGTATTCTTTTCATTAATTCTTATTAGGTATTAATATCGTGAACATAGAACCTGTGCCTTCTTCACTTTTAAAAGTAATGCTGCCACCTAAGTTTTGTAAATGATTTTTTACAATATTCAAACCAATACCAGTTCCTTTATTGAGTAATGCGTTTTGCGCTCTAAAATATCGTTTAAATATGTTCTTTTGATCGTTTTTCGGAATTCCCATTCCGTTGTCTTTCACAGTAATTGATGTATTTGTATCATCTTGATTAATGATAATATCGATAGTTGCATCATCTGGGGAATACTTAATAGCATTATTTACCAAATTAGAAAGAGACAATTCAATAATTTTCTCATCTTGGTGTAAGGAAATCTCATCAATATTTTCTGGATAATTTATTTGTTGTCCTTGCTTTAAGAGTGTATTTGCGTTATAAACTACTTCATTTACGATTTTACTAATTTTAAAAGTAGAAAATTTATAGTTGATTTTTCCTTTTTCTAATTTCTCAACTGATAAAAAGTCGTTTAAAATATTATTTAAATAATGTACTTTATCATTAATAATTTTTAAGTGCTTATCTCGTTTTTCTTGTTGTTCTGTCAACTTATACTTAGCGAGTAATATTGTCGAGGTTAAAATTCCACTCAAAGGCGTTTTGAATTCGTGAGAAACTAAAGATAAAAACTTAGTTTTAAGTTCACCTAACTCTCGTTCTTTTTGCAAAGCTTCTTTAGCAGATTGTTCAGCCTCTAATCGTTTTTGATTTTCATAATCTAATTGTTGATTAAGGCTTCTTAATACATCTACTTTAAGAGCCAAATCTTTAGTACGTTCTTTTACTTTACGTTCTAACTTGGTATTTAATTCTAAGATTTCTAACTCCTGGTGTTTACGTTTAGAAATATCAACCACTAAAGCCATAACAAACTGTGTGTTATTGACTTGAAAAGGGTTTAAACCAACTTCTAAAGGAAAAACGGTATTGTCTTTTCGTGCTCCATATAAGTCACGACCTTTTCCCATTTGACGTTTTTGCTTTGCTTTTAAAAAAGAGTTAACATGTTTGCTATGATTTGGTTTGTACTGTTTAGGAATTAAGATTTCTAAAGGTTTGTTTAATAATTCATCTTGTGAATAACCAAACATTTTTTCGGTAGATGAATTTACTGAAGTAATAATTTGTTGCTCATTAACTACAATAACAGCCTCAGAAACAGCTTCAAATAAAATATCAAAAACGTCTTGTTCTTTTTTATGCATAGATAAGTTCGCTATAAGTTATAAATGTATGGTATTTTACAAAAATGTGAAACTGATTTTTATCATTTTATATCCTTAGCCTTCAATTTATTTTTGCTAAAAACATTAGAGTTTGAATAGCAAACAATTAAATATAAAGTTTTATCAAAACGTAGCTAAGGTATTTTATGCAATGGCATACGTAGATAATGAGATTAGAGAAACTGAAATAAGAGCACTTAAAAATATTGTAAAAGAAGAGTGGGTGTTATTAGATGAAACTGAAGACGATTTTCATACTGATGGAGCATATCAAATAGAGGTAGTTTTCGATTGGCTACAGAGTAAAGATGCAAATGCAAAAATAAGCTATAAAGAATTTACTGAATATTATGAAGATCATCCATATTTTTTTACTAATAGTATAAAAGAATTGATTTTGAAAACTGCTGAAAAAATTGCTAGTGCTTTTGCAGGTAAAAACAAATCAGAATTAATTTTTCTTGGTAACTTAAGTATTCTTTTTAGAAAAGAGATGGGTTTAGTATAATCCATGTAAATAAGTATTTTAAGTTTAGTCAAATAAATTATTTACTATAAATAATTTAATTTATGAGAATTAGATACTAAATTTATACTTAGCTTAAGTAATTATGGATACTACAATACTATCTTTTTTAGAAACATATTTCGAAGTTGATAAAATTCCTTCTTCGGCATTACAACCACTATTAAATCATATATCAGTAATAGAAAAAAACAAAGGAACATTATTGATCAAACAAGGGTATAGACATTCCTATTCGTATTTTATACTACAAGGATTGGCACGAGTATTTTATCAAAAAGGAGATTCAGAAATCAATTTTTGGTTTGGTTTAGAAAACGAACCTTTAGGGTCTATGGATACGCTTAAGGGTAATGCTTCTAAAGTTAGTATTGAGCTTTTAGAACCTTGTCGTTTAATTCAATTTAATATAGCGTCGCTTCAAAAAGAACTCAAAGATGACCCAGTAACCATAACACTTCTACGTACTGTTATGGAAGAGTATGCCATTTTTCTGGAGGAACGGTTGTTTGGTTTACAAGGATTGTCTGCTAATGAGCGATATAAGTATCTGTTGCAAACTGAACCATCAATTTTTCAACGAGTATCTTCTACATATATAGCATCTTATTTAGGAATGAGTAGAGAAACTTTAAGTAGACTTAGGAGCAAGAGTGTTTTGTGATATATGTCACAGCACAGAAGAAAAAATCAGAATACATTTAGGCAAAACTAAAACCAATGAAAAATTCTTTATTTTTTTTAAGTATTGTCTTATTATTCCTAACTTCTTGTAATAATAATGATGATGTACCAGTAACTCTAACTCGTGGAGAACTTATAAGTTCGACTTTTGTTAAAACTATTTCTGCTTCAGAGATTAATAACCTTTTTCCTGAAAAATCAAATTATGAAGGCGATATTACCAATCTTCCTAACTATGATATAAGTTTATATTCGGTAGTATATCGCTCAATACATGCAGGTGAGCCTATTGATTTATCAGGATTAATAATTGTGCCTAGTAAAAAAGGTGAACTATCACAAGTACAGTATCATCATGGTACGATGCTTCCATATCCAGCACCAAATGGCGAAGGTTCATTAGACGCTCCTTCTTTGTATAATGGATTAACACCTACAACAGCAGATGCGCAATTTGAAACACGTTTATTTGGTAACTATTTAGCTTCTCATGGCTACGTGGTGAGTATGCCAGATTATTCAGGATACGCAATTTCAGATAATGTTGAGCATCCATATTCTGTAAATAACATGTTAGCAGAGCAATCGGTAGATTTAATTTTAGCAACTAAAGAGTTTTGTCAACAGCAAAACATTCAGTTAAACAATAAAACCTTTCTTTCTGGGTGGAGTGAAGGAGGTGCAGTAACCTTAGCTACTCAAAAGTTAATTGAAGCGCAATATTCTAATCAAATATCAGTAACTGCTAGTGCTCCTTTGGCAGGATTTTATAATACAACACCATTTGCAAGCAACTTTTTAGATGTTTTTCCTTTTACAACAGATGATTTAGGTGAAGGTTTAGACGTATTTATTTGGACATTATATTCATTAAATGCTTTTTCAGAAAATCCTGTTCCTTTTGATGATATATTTAAATATACTGTTGATGATGCTTTAGATGTTCTAGCTAATAGACCTTCTAGTGTACCCGCTGAACTATTCAAAGAACTTTCACAAACAACTAAAGCAGCTTTATTAGCAAATATAGAAGCCCATAGTTTGATAACTGGATGGACACCAGTAGCCCCAATTTATATGTATCATGGAACTTTTGATGACATTGTATTTTATGAAGGAAATGCAGATGCAACTGCACAAAGTTTAAATACCAATGGAGGTACAGTTGAACTAATTACTTATCAAGGTTATGACCATTATACTCCTGCATTGTTATTCTTATTAGATATGGTGACTAAATTTGACCAATTATAGTGCTTGTGCAGGTAAAAATGAAAACTAACCACAGCTTATTGGGGTAATAGTTCCACTAGATAACAAAGTTTTTCACAGAAGAATCCTATTCTACCATGCATAGTATCATTTTATATTTTACAAAGCAATTATTTTAGGTAATAATACAACAATAAACTATTTCAAAAATTGAAATAACTTTAAAGTCGTTTCACCTTAGATTTAGGTCAGTTCACTTAAAAACAATACTTTAAAAGAAGTGTTCAGTTTACATTTGCAGTAACATTTTAAATAAATTTATTAACTTTAAGTGAAAATTAAAGAGGCATGAAAATTTTTAAGAACATTTTAGTATTAATCGTAACATTATTTGTAACTACCATTTCTTTCGGTCAAAATAAAGAAGTAACTGAAACACAAAAAGAACAAATTAAGGAACAATTAGAGCAGTATTTTGAGAAATTAAATTTAACCGAAGATCAACAAACTAAATTTGCTGATATCACAAAAAAATATGGTACTCAAATGAAAGCTTTAAAGAGTAGTGGTAAATCAAAATTTAAAAAGTATCGTGCTTATAAGTCTATTCAGAAAAATAAAAATAAAGAAATGAAAGACTTACTAAACAAAGAACAGTATAGTACTTATGAAGAAATGCAAGAAAAGATGAAAGAGAAAATGAAAGCAAAAAGAAATAAATAATAAATCCATATTTTAAAGCTTGCATATGCAAGCTTTTTTGAGCTATGTATAAGAATAGATATATTGTATTAATTGCCTTTTGTTTCTCTCTTTTAATAAACATTCCTAGAATTGTGTTCTTATTCGGAACTGTTAATGGTGAATGGAATGGTTTGTTTAACGTATCTGTAGAAGATACTGTTTTCAGGTTTTTATCACTTTGGGGTTTCTGTTTTGTTATTCTAAAATTAAATATTGATTGGGTTCAAAATATTACTACAAAGCGTAGCTTAATTATTGGTACAACAATAAGTATTATAGTTTTACTTTTCTGGATGAGTCTTTTTAAATTTGTAGACCATTTTTTAGGAAATCATATAAGTACTACAATTACTCCAAGGTTAAATTTCTTTATTTATTTTTTCATTCTTATCATGCTTTTAATAATTAGTAGAACAATGGTATTGATGAATAAATCTAAGTTAGATGCTATAGAAAAAGAACAATTAAAGCAACAAAGTATTCAAAATGAATTGTTAGCATTAAAAAAACAATTAAATCCACACTTTTTATTTAACTCATTGAATTCTTTAAGTTTATTGGTGCGAGAAAATCAGAAATCTGCCGGAAAGTTCATTAATAAACTATCATTTCTGTACCGTTATATTTTACAAAGTAAAGACAGTAACTTGGTTAGTATTAAAGAAGAATTAAAATTAATTGAGAGCTATATTTTCTTAATCAAACAACGATATAGGGATAATTTTAAAACTGAAATTACAATTCAAGATAATTTACTTCAGCAAAAAATACCTGCATTAGCATTACAACTTTTAGTAGAGAATTCAGTTAAGCACAATGAAATTTCTAATGAGAATCCTTTATTAGTGAAAATTTATTCTGAAGATGATTATATTGTGGTAAAGAACAAGTTGCAAAAGCGTACTGGTGCTATAGAAAGTACCCATACAGGATTGAGTAATCTTAACAAACGCTTTGAATTATTAGTGAAAAAGAACATTCTTATAGAAAATGATTCGAATTATTTTATAGTAAAATTGCCTGTTATATGAAAGTTGTAATTATTGAAGACGAATACACAGCTCTTGAAAATTTAAAATATCTTTTACAAGAAATCGACAAAAGCATTGAGGTGATTGCTACTTTTGATACAGTATCAAAAAGTATAGCATACTTCAATGGAAAGGTGAAAGCTGAATTGGCTTTTTTTGACATCCATTTAGCAGACGGTATTTCTTTTGAAATTTTTGAAAAAGCAAAAATCAATATTCCTATTATTTTTACTACTGCCTATGATGAGTATGCTCTCAAAGCATTTAAAGTAAATAGCATCGATTATATACTAAAACCTATTGACGAAGAAGAACTTGAACAAGCAGTAAATAAATATAAGTCTACACAACAAGTTTCAGTTGCTAACGCTTTACATTTTCAAGAAATGGTAAACATGCTTACGAAGCAAAAAAAACAATATAAATCGACCTATTTAGTACAGCAGCGAGATACATTGTTTCCACTTAATATTAGTGATATTGCGTATTTTACAATAAATTCAGGTATTATTAGTGCTATAACTTTTGAGCATAAAAGTTATATTATTGATGAAAAGTTAGAAGATATTGAAAATGAATTAAATCCTGATATTTTCTTTAGAGCAAACCGCCAATTTATAGTACAAAGAAAAGCTATTCAAAACTTACAATTGTATTTTAATGGAAAGTTAATTCTAAATATCCTTCCTCAGCCTCAAGAGCAAATAATTGTTAGTAAAGCAAAAGCCCCACAATTAAAAAAATGGATGAATTAAAATTTGAAACCAATGGAAAGAAAACTAATCACTTTAACATTTTTAGTAGCAATTATAGCAACTTCACATGCACAAAATATTGCTTCGCTTTATAAAAAAGTAAATCCAGCTGTGGTGACCATTCTTACTGAGTCTAAAACACTTAAAAAAAATCATCAAGTAGCAACAGATGAAGGTTTAGGTTCTGGTGTTTTAATTTCAGAAAAAGGAGAGATATTAACAGCCTCACATGTAGTTAATGATGCAGAAAAAATAACGGTACGCTTTTTTAACGGAGAAGAGATTTTAGCAAAAACAGTTCGATCTGCTCCTATGGCAGATTTAGCATTGATAAAATTATCTTGGATGCCTAAAGAATATACGATTGCAAAAATTGGAGAAAAAATAATTGTAGTTGGTGCACCTTATGGTTTAGAACATTCTCTTTCTGTGGGACATTAGTGGCAGAAAAGAACAAAAAGCCAGAACTTCAGGTTTTACACTCAATGAATTTTTTCAAACAGATGCTTCCATCAATCAAGGGAATTCTGGTGGACCAATGTTTAATTTACAAGGAGAAATCATAGGTGTTTCTAATTATATTATTACCGAATCTGGAGGGTTTCAAGGAATTGGTTTTGTAGCAACATCTAATCTTGCTAAAAAAATAGTTATTGAAGGAAATCGTCGTTGGACGGGTATAAGTGGTTATTTTTTAGACCCTATGTCTGCATGGATATTAAATGTGCCTCTAAAAGGAGGAATGTTGGTAGAATCTGTAGTTAAGTTTTCTCCAGCCTATTATGCAGGCTTAAAAGGAGGTTTTGAAAAGGTAACGATAGATGGGCAAGACATGGTTTTAGGAGGTGATATTATTTTGTCAGTAAATGGGTTCCCATTGACTAGAAAAGCATTTGAAAGGTTAAATGAAGCTGTCACAAAACAGCGTGAAAACAACGACAAAGGTTTTTTTAATCAAAAAATATTTAAAATTAAGGTTTTAAGAGGTGGTAAAATAGAAGAGCTTACGTTAGAATTTGATAAATAGATTTTTTGAAAATAATTCAACATTTATAACGACCGTTTTACTTTGTAATTCGGTCGTTTCACTTTTTTTCTTCCGATAATCTAACATACTGACTGTACTTTTGAAGTATTATTAAAACAATAATTATGGAAGCAACATATTCAAAAGTATTTTTTGGGATTTTTATCAGCTTAATTTTTGCTGAAATCATTTGGTCATTAATTACTAAAAAAGGAAGCTATAATTTTAAAGACAGTATCTCTAACTTTGTTATCATTATTATAGGTAAACTTTTAAAGCCTATTTCATTAGCTTGGGGATTGTTCTTATTCAACTTAGTAACTCCATTTCAACTTATTACAATACCAACAAATTTATTTACGTTTTTATTCACTTTTATGGTCGTAGAATTAGTGTATTATTGGTATCATAGATGGAGCCATGAAATCCCTTTTTTATGGTCTATACATCATACTCATCATTCAAGTATGTGGTTTAATTTAACAGCAGCAGGTAGGTTAAATTGGGTGGGGAAATTTACAAGTATTTTGTTTTATGTTCCTTTAGTAATTTTAGGTTTTTCACCAGAGTTTATCACTTTAAGTTTAGCAATTAGTTTACTCTATCAATTTTTGCTACATACCGAAGCTATTGGAAAACTAGGATTTTTAGAAGGAAAGTTTTTTAATACGCCGTCAGCACACAGGGTACATCATGCTTCTAATAAAGGCTATTTAGATAAAAATTATGGAGGAATGCTAATTATTTATGACAGGATCTTTAGCTCTTATGTTCCAGAAACTGAAAAAGCAACCTATGGTGTAACTACTGGTTTTATAGGGCACAATCCGTTTACTATTATTTTTAAACCCATAATCGATTGGGTTAAAAGAGCATTAAAAATCAAAAACAATACTGAATTTATTTCTGAATAACCTTATTAATAATTACCTCTCTTTCTGGAGAGGTTTTTCTTTACAAATATTTAAAATAGGAGAGAGGTAACTATTTTAGTAATATTTTTAAATTACTCTTATAGGCTTTTCCAATAGGAATTATATAATCATCAATTAAAATTCTATTTCCTTCAATTTCATTGATATGTTTTTTAGCGACTATAAATGATTTATGAACTTGAAAAAACTCATCTGTTGGGAATAACTTAAGAATATCTGATATTTTTTCTCGTACTTGAATTTCACTTGTTTTAGTTACTACTTTTACATAGTTACCCGTAGCTTCAATAAATAAAACAGTTTCTATTTTTACCTGAATGAGTTTTTTATTAGAACGCAAAAACAAACTATCTTCTTCTTTTTTAGCATCTAAAGTCGGTTGTATAACTTCTTTATCCTTTTCAATTTTATTGACTGCTTTTATAAAGCGTTCAAAACTAAATGGTTTTAGTAAATAATCTACAATATTAAGTTCGTAACCTTCTATGGCGTGTTCTTTATAAGCAGTGGTAACAATTATGTTTGGTGGATGTTGTAGTATTTTTAAAAACTCAAACCCTTTGAGTTTAGGCATGTTTAAGTCTAAAAAAATTAAATCTACTTTATTGTTCCGTAAATATTCCATTGCTTCAATAGCGTCGTAGCAATGCTGCACCAATGATAAATTCGGTAAAGCATCACAATAGCCTTTTATAATGTCGTGTGCAATATGTTCATCGTCAACAATTATATACTTTATCATAGATTTATTGTAAGTTTTGCAGTATAAACATTATTATTAATCAAACTTATGAGTTTGTGTTTTTTAGGATATGCCAATTCTAATCGACGTTTTAAGTTTTCTAATCCAATTCCTTTTTCACTTTTCTCTTCTTGATCAAAATTATTTTCAATTTTTAAAATAATTTTTCGCCTCTTAGAAGCTATTGAAATATGTACAAAAGCATTGTTTCTTAATACTTCAACCCCATGTTTAAAAGCGTTTTCTACTAAAATAATAAAAAGTAGTGGCATCACTTTTAAGTTTTCATCTTCTACATCTACTTCAAAATTAACAACAATATTTTTATGATAGCGCATTTTGTGTAATTCGATATAGTTATTGATAAAGTCAATTTCTTGTTGTAGTGTCACATATTCATTTTGACCTTCGTAAATACTATAACGCATCATATCTGATAATTTTAAGATCAGCTTTTTAGCCTTCTCACTATCCTTATCAACCAATCCGTATAAGTTATTCAACATATTGAAAAAGAAATGCGGATTTACCTGCGATTGTAAATGCATTAATTCTGTTTTAGCCTTCTCGTTTTTTAAATTAATAATGAATTTAATATTTACAAATAGCCAATGAAAAACAGCTATAGAAACCGAAATAAAATATAGTAAAAGAAATTCTACAAAGCCTTCTATTTTTCCAAAAGTATCATTGAATAGCACAATAATAATTCCAATAACGGCAAGGGTTATTCGGAAAGTAAGCATTGAAAATATCTTTTTCTTATCTGGAAACTTAAAATTCATAAGTCAATATTACTCAAATAAAAATGAGTGAACAAATTAGTTGACAAACGCCTTATAACTTAACATAAACAGTTCAAAAAGTGGGATGAACCTATTTAGTATAGCAAAACTAAAATATGTCACACATTAAAGCTAATACATCCCACTTTCTTTTAGTAGAAAAGCATCCTTAATATGTTTGTGGCATAAATTTTAAAGCGGACAGTATGATACTAACCATTGACAATTTAAGTAAAACCTATGATAACGGTGTAAAGGCATTGCAAGATGTTTCTCTTGAAATACCAAAAGGAATGTTTGGGTTACTAGGCCCTAATGGTGCAGGAAAATCAACATTAATGCGAACCATAGCAACACTTCAAGATGCAGATAATGGTCACATTCTACTTGATGATTTAAATATAGCTACCAACAAACATACGATTAGAAAATGTTTGGGGTATTTACCACAGCAATTTGGTGTGTATCCTAAAATGTCTGCTGAAGTATTATTGAATCATTTTGCAGTTTTAAAAGGAATTACTCAAAAAAATGAGCGTAAAGAAATTGTTGAGGCTTTATTATACAAAACAAATTTGTATCAAGCTAGAAAGCAAAACTTA
This sequence comes from Tenacibaculum holothuriorum, assembly GCF_002120225.1. Classification (GTDB taxonomy): domain Bacteria; phylum Bacteroidota; class Bacteroidia; order Flavobacteriales; family Flavobacteriaceae; genus Polaribacter; species Polaribacter holothuriorum. The sequence goes on from NZ_LAPZ01000001.1 coordinate 243,427, forward strand.
GGAGGTTATTCAGGAGGAATGAAGCAACGTTTTGGAATTGCTCAAGCGCTACTTAACAATCCTAAGTTATTAATTGTTGATGAACCTACAGCTGGATTAGATCCGAAAGAGCGTAATCGTTTCTATAACCTTTTAAGTGAAATTGCTGAGAACACTATTGTTATTTTCTCAACTCATATTGTAGAAGATATTAAAGAGCTATGTAACAACATGGCAATTATTAATAAAGGGGAAGTGGTACTTAGAGGTAAGCCTTTAGAGCTTATAGAAGACTTAAACGGAAAAGTGTACCAAAAAACGATTCAGAGATCAGAATTAGAAGCTTACAAAAAACTTTACACGGTTATAAACGACAAACTTTTTTTAGGTAAACCAATTATTCATATTGTTAGTGATATATCTCCAGGTAATGGTTTTATACCTGTTAAAGCAAGTTTAGAAGACGTTTATTTTTCACAAATTAATAACTAAAAATTATGTGGTACGAAATATTCAAATTTGAACTTAACTATAGAATAAAACGTCCTGAAACCTATATGTTTTTTGTTTTTTTACTTACATTCTCAATTTTTGGTGTCGATTTTATTTTTCAAGGTGCAGAACTAGGCTTAATGAAAAAAAATGCACCTTTAGTAATTGCGAAAACAATGGGAGCTATTACAGGTCTGTTTATGATTATGGTTTCTATGATTATGGGAGTTCCTATTTTACGAGACTATCAATACGATACTGAAGCCTTATTGTTTATCAATCCAATTACAAAACGCGATTATTTATTAGGTCGATTTTTAGGCTCTTTTGTAATATTAATATTTATTTTCTCTGGATTGTTATTTGGTATGATGCTAGGTTCACAAATGCCTTGGCATAAAGCAGAGGAAATGCTTGCATTTAATGCAATTACTTACATACAATCATTTGTAGTTATTGTAATACCAACATTATTTTTTGGAGCAAGCACATTTTTTGTTACAGGAATGTTGAGTAAAAAACTATTGGTTGTATATACACAAGGTGTGGTAATGTTTGTATTATTTCTCCTTACTAAAGCTATAACAAATGAGTATTTACAAGGTGTTATGGATCCTTTCTCATTAACAACCTTAACGCAATTTTCAAAAGATTGGTCTCCAATAGCATTAAATGATTTAAGTATTACGCTTAGCGGAATCATTTTATCAAACAAACTCTTTTGGTCTGGTTTAGGTTGCCTTATAATGGTTTACGGCTACCATAAGTTTTCATTTAGTACTTTGAGTAAAAAGCCTAAAACGAATAAAAATAAATTGCTAAAAATAGAAAGGAATCAGCAGATTAAAGACGTAACTATTCCTGCGGTTTCGATTTATCATAATTTTAAAGCTCAGTGTATTCAACTATACGAGTTAACTAAATTCTATACGCTATCACTTTTAAAGGAAACTTCTTTTTGGGCAATTGCAATATGCGGAATCCTTATCATCTTAATCAATTCAGTTAATTTAGGAACTGTTTATGGTGTAGATAGTTACCCAAAAACCTACTTTATTATTGAAGAGTTACAAGAAATGTCGATGTTCTTCTTCATCATTGTTTTGTTGTTCTATTCAGGAGAACTCATTTGGAAAGAACGTACTATAAAACAACATGTACTTAATGATGCTACCTTAATAAATAATACAACTACCTTGACAAGTAAGTTTATAGCACTTACAGCAATTTATATAGTATTAATGCTTACTCTAATTATTACTGGAATTGGGTTTCAAATTTCAAAAGGGTATTATGAGTTTCAACTTGGCGTTTATTTTTCTGGCTTCTTTATTGAAATTCTTCCGTTCTTAATACTCTATACAATTGTTGCTTTTTTCTTTCAAGTCCTTAGCAAGAATAAATTCATAGGTATATTTCTAACCTTGATATTTTTCATTGCAAATATTGCTACCGAATTCTTAGGCTTTAATCACAACCTTTATAAGTTTGGAGGAAAACCATTAGGAATATATTCTGAAATGAATGATTATGGTCATTTTTTAGCATCTTATTTGTGGACAAAATCCTATTGGTTTGTATTTGGAGCTCTTCTATTAATTTTAAGTGCCTTATTGATGCATAGAGGAACAGAAAATAAATTATGGAAACGTATAAAAACAATAAAACATCAAATCACAAAACCTATAGCATACACAGGAATAGCGTTAATGTCTCTATTTTTGATGCTAGGTAGTTATATATTTTATAACACTAATATTATAAATACCTATTGGACTAACGCACAAGAAATAAGCTTTAGAGCTAATTATGAAAAGACGTTAAAGACTTTTGAATATATTCCACAGCCTAAAATAACTCATACCGATTTAAAGGTTGAATTGTATCCAGAAACAAGAAGCTATGAGATTGAAGGTACTTATGTGTTAAAGAATACAACAGACAAACTTATTGATAAAATTCACGTTCAAAAACGAATAGCATCTCATGTGGTTCTTGAAAATGTGACTTTTGAAGGAGGAGCAACTGCCAATTCGGAATATCAAGAATTTGATTATACAATTTATAAACTATCGAAACCTTTAGTACCCGAAGCTTCCCTAAAAATGGAATTTAAGCAAACTTATTATCCAAAAGGATTTGAAAACGACAATCATGATACTGAGTTTGTTTACAATGGTACTTCATTTAATAATTTGATTTTTCCCTCTCTAGGATATAATAGAAATTACGAATTGAACGATAACGATATTCGTCAAGAAATGAACTTAAAAATTAGACAAAGCAAAGCCAATATTGATAATAAAAATGAGTTGGTTAACGCACGTTCTGGGAGTGATTCTGATGGAACTTACTTAAATATCATTATTGGAACAAACAATCAACAAAAAGCAATTACTTCTGGAAAATTAATCAAGGAATGGACAACTAATAACCGTAATTATTATCATTATAAAACAGAACAACCTGTTATTAACTTTTACTCTATTCTTTCGGCAGCATATGAAGTAAAACGAGATCAATGGACACCCTTAGGAGCAGCTCAAAAACCTGTGAATTTAGAAATCTATCATCATCCAAAGCATAATTATAATTTAAAAAGAATGATGGATGGTATGAAAGCATCTTTAAGTTATTATAGTAAGAATTTTAGTCCGTATCAATATAAGCAATTACGTATTATGGAATTTCCACGTTATGCTGAGTATGCCCAATCGTTACCTGGTATCATTCCGTTTTCAGAAGCTCTAGGATTTGTTTTAGATATAAATGATGAAACTGATGTAGACATGGTATTTTATGTGACTGCCCATGAAGTTGCACACCAATGGTTTGGAATGCAAATAGAAGCAGCAAATGTGCAAGGAAAGAACTTTGTGTTAGAAACCTTAGCGCAATACGGAGCTATTATGGTATTAAAAGAGCATTATCCAAAAGAAAAGGTAGATCAGTTTTTAGAAATGCAACAAGAAGACTATAATACAAAACGAAAAAAAGCAAAATTTGAACCTTCATTGATGTTGGTAGGAAACCAAGATTATATTTACTACAATAAAGGAGTTATTACCATGTACAAGTTACAGCAATTAATAGGAGAGGAGCAGGTGAATTTAGCTATAAAACGATTTATTGAAGATTGGGATACAATCAAAGGGAAATTAAAAATAAAGACAAATAGATATGCAACATCACAAGATTTATTAAGTTATTTCAGAGAAGTTATACCAGAGTCACATCAGTATATTATTCATGATTTATTTGAAAAAGTGAAACCTATGAAACTAGAATAAATAGATATAAATAATAACAAAATGAAAATAATAAATAGTATAGTTAGATTTTATGTTTTGGTATTTATAATATTTTTAAGTGCTTGCAATACTAATAATCAGACCTCAAAAAAAAATAATTTACCAATTACAGAAGAAGAAAATCATTGGGATAAGGCTTATAATAACACAACAAAGGAAAGATTCATACCTGTTGAACTATTTACTGGAGCAAAGTGGGACGGAAAACATGAATTAGTACTAAAAGAGGTTTCAAGTTCTGCTAAAGCTTGTGATCCTATTACCGGAAAACGATGTACGACATATACTATTACAGGTCCTTATAAAACTAAAATTAATGACACCAAAATTGAATGGGTAGGTAATGAAATTCCTTATTACAGAAGAACATTTAGTACCAAGCGAGGAGGAGATGTTGAATCTTTTTTTACTATTAATAATTCAAGGGATGGACTTGTGAGAATCTATGATAAACGAAAAAAGTGGGGCGAAAAAACGTTTAATGGATTAGGCAGTAAATTCCCCCTTGGTTACTGGAAGCAAGGTGAAATACGTGTTTATCCATCACGAAGACCAACAAGAATCGAAATAATAGAATTAGATGGTCCTAACCATTGTCTTACTTTTCGATGGGTCGTTGGACAAGGTAAAGAAAGAAATCAAGATAATATTTACACTTTTTGTCCAGATAGTGGTTTTACAAGTTTTCGTCATAATAACCAAAGTACTGATTCGATAAAACAAGACTAAAAAACAATGGTTCTATTTTACATAATATTAGAAGTGCCGATTAAAAGAATATTCTAATGGAAGTGAAAATAAATCAAGTGTACAGAAATTTTTCAAGTAAGGAATTCAGCTTATAATTATAAAACTAAAAGCATTTGTTTTTTTGGCGTTGGCAAGTGATGGATAATTGTGTGTAAAATAAATTGTGATAACAATTTGGTTTTATAAAACAATTTTACATAATGGCAAATTATAGCTACAAATGACTTTCCTTATAAATCTAAAATCTTATTCCATGAGAATCGCGTATTTGAATTTTTAATGACCCATGTGTTGGTTTCAATTTAAAAAATGAAATAACTTTCACAAGTTTTCTAAAAACACCATATAATTGCTAGAACATAGTAAATAGAAAAAATGAAAATATGGTTAAGGTTTACCAGTTAATCATTTAAAAAATGAAAAAACAATATCAAATTTTAACTTAACGATTATAGATCAAATATCTTATTTTTAAAGCATTTATAATTATTTTAATAATTCGGTTTTTAAATTTTTGTAACTTTGCATAGTTAAAATGAAAAAAGCTTTCAATAAAATAGCAGCTATCTTAATGGCCTTTGTAGTATTATTTTCTACAATGTCATTTACTATTAGTAGTCATTTTTGTGGTGACAATCTAGTAGGAGTGAGCTATTTTAGTAAAGCAAAATCTTGTGGAATGGAAATGGAGAAAATGGCCACTTTAGATGGATGTTCTGTTTCTAAAAAGAATTGTTGTAACGATACCATTGATTTCATTGAAGGACAAGACACTTTAAAGAAATCATCTTTTGATTCACTGTCTTTTGAACAACAATTATTCGTAACTTCATTTTATTACTCATACATTAATCTTTTCAATACCTTACATGACAAGGTAGTACCTTTTAAAGATTACGCACCTCCACTTATCGTTAAAGACATTCAAGTTCTTGACGAAGTATATTTAATATGATTTTTAAACAATAAAAACAGGTAAGGCTTATAAATTCGGTTTATAGGCTTTAATAGCTGGTGTTTATACACCTAAGTTTAATTGTTTAAAATATATTTATATGCTAAATAGAAGCATTAAATTTTTAATAGAAAATAAGTTAGTAGCTATATTATTACTACTGCTTTTTGTTGGTTGGGGAATTGTAACCGCTCCTTTTAACTGGAATACTGGTTTTTTACCGAATAACCCAGTTGCGGTAGATGCTATCCCTGATATAGGAGAAAACCAACAGATCGTCTTTACAAAATGGGATGGTCGCTCTCCACAAGACATAGAAGATCAAATTACCTATCCATTAACAACTTCTTTATTGGGTATTTCTGGAGTAAAAACCATTCGTAGTTCGTCGATGTTCGGATTTTCCAGTATATACATCATTTTTGAAGAAAATGTCGATTTTTATTGGAGTAGGTCGCGTATACTTGAAAAATTAAATTCATTACCCAATAACTTATTGCCTGAAGGAGTGAGTCCATCTTTAGGGCCCGATGCAACAGGTTTAGGACAAATCTTTTGGTACACCTTAGAAGGACGTGATGAAGAAGGAAATGTCACCGGAGGATGGGATTTACATGAATTAAGAAGCATACAAGATTATTATGTGAAATACGCGCTTTCTTCGGCAAGTGGAGTATCGGAAGTAGCTTCTATTGGAGGATATGTTCAAGAATATCAAATTGATGTAAAACCCGAATTACTACGTCAGTATAATATTAGTTTACAGGAGGTTGTTAAAGCGGTTAAGTTAAGCAATCAGGATATAGGAGCGCAAACCATAGAGATTAACCAAGCAGAATATTTGGTGAGAGGTTTGGGATATATCAAAGGAATAGCCGATATAGAAAATGCGGTAATATCCTCTAAAGATTATACTTCTCTTAGAGTGAAGGATATTGCAAATGTTTCGTTAGGAGCAAAAGCACGTAGAGGAATATTAGATAAGGAAGGAGCAGAAGTTGTAGGTGGTGTAGTAGTATCGCGCTATGGAGCAAATCCTTTAGAAGTAATCAACAATGTAAAAGATAAAATCAAAGAGTTAAGTACAGGATTACCAAGTAAAGTACTTAAAGATGGAAGGACATCACAATTAACCATTGTTCCTTTTTATGATAGAACTGAGTTGATTCAAGAAACATTACATACCCTTAATGAAGCATTAACCTTAGAAATTTTAATTACCATTTTGGTAATTATTGTCATGGTATTTAATCTACGAGCTTCCGTGCTTATTTCTGGATTATTACCAGTGGCTGTATTAATGGTATTTGTAGCCATGAAAGCTTTTGGCGTGGATGCCAATATTGTAGCATTATCAGGAATTGCTATTGCTATTGGTACCATGGTGGATGTTGGCGTCATTTTGGCTGAAAACATTATTCGACATCTTGAAGTCAGCAAAGAAAAACTGAATATTAATACCATTGTATACAACGCTACTTCAGAAGTATCTGGTGCCATTATTACCGCCGTATTAACTACAGTAATAAGTTTTATACCTGTATTTACCATGATTGGAGCAGAAGGGAAGTTATTCCGTCCTTTGGCCTTTACCAAAACTTTTGCATTAATCGCAGCAATTATTGTGGCGTTGTTTATAATTCCTCCATTTGCGGCACTTATTTTCAAAAGGAAAAAAAATACAGCAAAACTAAAATATGTGGTAAATGCACTACTTATTTTAGCAGGAATTGTAGGGATAGTATATGGAAATTCCTTAGGCCTTATCCTAGTAGGTTTCGGTATCGTTGGATTTTTAATTCAATTTGATAAAATTACATTTGAAAGAGGAAACCTTATCAATATTGTAATTTCTACACTAGCTATTGTAGGCTTATTAGCAACTCATTGGAGACCTTTGGGAGTAGATAAAAGTATTTTACTAAACATCATGTTTGTAGCGGTTATATGCTTCGGATTATTGGGCTTCTTTGCTGTTTTCCAAAGATATTATAGTCAAATATTACAATGGGCTTTGCAAAACAAACTATTGTTTTTTACCATTCCGGTAACGGTATTAGTATGCGGATTTTTAATATTTAAGAATACGGGTAAAGAGTTTATGCCCTCTTTAAATGAAGGTTCCTTTTTATTAATGCCTACTTCCATGCCACATTCAGGAGTAGATGAAAATAAGCGTGTATTACAGCAATTGGATATGGCTGTGGCCAATATTCCAGAGATAAAAACAGTTGTAGGAAAAGCGGGTAGAGTAGAATCGGCTTTAGATCCTGCTCCGATGTCTATGTATGAAAACGTAATTTTATACAAGCCAGAATACTTGTTAAACGACAATGGAGAACGTCAACGATTTAGAGTAAATGAAGAGGGATTATATCTGTTGAAAAATGGTAAGACGGTAGCAAATCCAAATACTACGGATAAAACCACTAGTACACTATTTTATGAAGTAACTTCTAAAGAATTGATTGAAGATGAAGATGGTGAGTTTTATAGAAATTGGAGGCCCAACGTACAATCTCCAGATGATATTTGGAACGAAATTGTAAGAGTAACCAAATTACCTGGAGTTACTTCGGCTCCTAAGTTACAACCTATTGAAACCCGTTTGGTAATGCTGCAAACAGGAATGAGAGCGCCAATGGGAATTAAGGTAAAAGGACAAAACTTACAACAAATTGAAGCTTTCGGAATTCAATTAGAAAGTATTTTAAAAGAAGTAGAAGGTGTTAAAAAGGAAGCTGTTTTTGCCGATAGAATTGTAGGGAAACCATACTTATTAATTGATATTAATAGAGAAAAGTTAGCACGTTATGGAATCTCAATCCAAACAGTTCAAAATGAATTAAAAGTAGCCGTTGGAGGAATGCAAATAACGCAAACTGTTGAAGGAAGAGAACGTTATGGAATACGTGTGCGTTATCCAAGAGAATTGCGTTCCAATCCTACAGATTTGCAAAATATTTATATTCCAGTTTCAAAAGGTAATTATGTTCCTTTAAGCGAATTGGCTTCTATTCGATATGAGCAAGGAGCGCAAGTAATTAAAAGTGAAGATACGTTCTTAATAGGATATGTATTGTTTGATAAGATATCTGACTTTGCTGAAGTAGCGGTGGTTGAAAAAGCCCAAGAAGCGATTCAACAAAAAATTAGTTCGGGAGATTTGGTGGTTCCAAAGGGAATCTCATATCAGTTTACAGGAACTTATGAAAACCAAATAAGAGCTGAAAAAACCTTATCGGTTGTAGTTCCATTAGCTTTACTAATTATATTCTTAATACTTTATTTTCAGTTCCGATCTATTTCAACCTCATTAATGGTATTTACAGGAATTGCTGTTGCCTTTGCAGGAGGTTTTATTATGATGTGGTTATACGGACAAGATTGGTTCTTAAACTTTAGCGTATTTGGTAAGAACCTAAGAGAACTATTCCAAATGCACCCTATTAATTTAAGTGTAGCGGTATGGGTTGGTTTTATAGCCTTGTTTGGTATTGCTACGGATGATGGGGTAGTAATGGCTACCTATTTAAAGCAAACCTTTGACAAAGAAAAACCTACTACGGTAGAAGCAATTAGAGCTGCTGCGCTACATGGAGGAAATAAACGTATTAGGGCCTGTTTAATGACTACAGCTACCACCATTTTAGCGTTGTTACCAGTGTTAACCTCTTCAGGGAGAGGAAGTGATATTATGATTCCGATGGCAATTCCTGCTTTTGGAGGAATGATTATAGATATTACTTCGTATTTTATAGTACCTGTATTGTATAGTTTACGAGAAGAATTTTTATTAAAACGTAGTAAAAACTAAATCAAATGAATAAATCTTATATAATATATGCGATAGCATTGAGTGTTGCTTTTGTATCCTTTGATTTAAAAGCTCAAGAGTTACAGGTCTATATAAACCAAGCCTTGACACATAATCCTGAAATACAACAATTTGAAATAAAGCATCAACGTATTTCGGAAAAACAACAAGAAGCCAATAGCTTACCAAATACTGAAATAGGAGTAGGAGTATTTGCTAGTTCTCCTGAAACACGAACAGGAGCACAGAAATTTAAAGTTTCAGTAAAACAAATGCTTCCTTTTTTTGGAACCATTACAGCAAGGGAAAATTATGCCGCTTCGTTGGCAGATATCGCATACCAAGATATTGTTGTAAAGAAACGAAAATTGATTGCTGAAGTATCTCAATCGTATTATAAACTCTATAAAATTAAAGCTAAGCAAGCTGTTCTAGAAGAAAATATTGAGTTGCTCTCTACTTACGAAAAATTGGCGTTAACCTCTGTAGAAGTAGGAAAAGCATCTGCTGTAGATGTCTTAAAACTTCAAATTCGACAAAACGAATTGACCCAGAAAAAAGAGGTTTTAAAAGAACAGTTTTTAGGAGAACAAGCATCTTTCAATAAATTATTAAATAGAGAGGTATTAGAACCCGTGATGCTTGTAGACAGTTTACAAATGCCTGATAAGACGGAAAGCTTTAATTCAGAAGATTTAAAACTACATCCAGAATTAATCAAATTTGATCGATTGTACACTTCCGTAGAAAAATCAGAAATAGTGAATCAAAAACAAAGCAAACCAATGCTTGGTTTTGGAATAGACTATGTAAATGTTGAAAAAAGACCCAATATGTCGTTTAGCGATAACGGAAAGGATATTGTAATGCCAATGGTATCTGTATCAATTCCGATATTCAATAAAAAGTACAAGTCTCTTAGCAAACAACATAGTTTACAGCAAGAAGAAGTATTAACACAAAAACAACAACGATTAAATAGCTTAGAAGCAAAGCTTCAAAATGTGGTTTCTTTGCGAAATGCTGCGTTTATCAATTATAAAACGCAGCAAAAAAACTTAATACAAGCGAAGAATGCGCAAAATATTTTGGTGAAAAGTTATGAAACGGGAACCATTGATTTTAATGATGTATTAGACATACAGGAATTACAGTTAAAGTTTCAAATGAATATGATTAGCTCAAAGCTATCTTATTATAACCAAAGCGTAGCATTACACTATTTAACCGCACAAAATTAAAGAGATGAAACATATATATAAAGTTACAGGAATGACCTGTGGAAGCTGTAAAGCCTCTGTAGAAGAAAGCTTAACATCACTTCAAAACGTTCAAAACGCTGTGGTAGATTTAGCAACTAAAGAAGTAACGGTAGAGATGAAACAACACATCCCTTTGGCTGACTTACAAGGGGTATTGGCTGAAAAATATCAAATTTCAGAAATAGCACAAAAAAAGGAAGCTTCTTATGTTGTAAATGAACTGTTTGATGAAGAACAAAGCAAGTTGGTACAATTAAAACCCTTGTTTTTAATTCTAGGCTATATTACAGTTGCAAGTGTTTTAATGCATAGAAATGATTGGAGTTGGGGTGAGTTTATGTTAGACTTTATGGGCTTATTTTATATTGTATTTAGCTTTTTTAAAATGCTCGATTTAAAAGGATTTCCAGATTCTTTTAGAATGTATGATCCTTTGGCTAAAAAAGTTCCAGTGTATGCGAAAATATATCCATTTATAGAAACTGCTTTAGGACTTATGTTTTTAATGCGTTTTGAAGTAAACATAGCCTTACTAATAACATTGGTTGTTTTAGGTATAACCACTATAGGAGTAACCAAGACTTTGTTTGATAAAAAAGCAATTCGTTGTGCTTGTTTAGGTACCGCTTTAAAACTACCAATGACAGAAGCAACTTTTATAGAAAATGCTATTATGATAGTGATGGTAATAACAATGTTAATCTTTTAAGAAATGAAGAAGTATCTAATTTATACAGGAATATTAGTAACCGGTTTACTATTAGGTTGGTTGCTTTTTGGAGGGTCATCTAATGAAAATGCATTACATGATCATAAAGAAATGAGTGCTGCTAATCAAATGTGGACCTGTTCTATGCACCCGCAAATCATGCAACCAGAAGCAGGAGATTGTCCTATTTGTGGAATGGATCTAATTCCTGCAGAGTCTAGTTCAGAAGGATTGGCAGCCGATCAGTTTAAGCTTACAAAAAATGCGATGGCATTGGCAGATGTACAAACGACTATTATCGGTAGTACTGTAGAAGAAGAAAATGGTCTCACAATATCAGGAAAAATAGTAGAAAACGAAGAAACCAATCTTGTACAAGCCAGTTATTTTCAAGGAAGAATAGAACGTTTATATATTAATTCAACAGGAGAAACAATTAAAAAAGGACAATTGTTAGCAACCATTTATTCACCAGAATTAATTAAAGCACAACAAGAATTACTAACAGCGGCTAGTTTGAAAGAAAGTCAACCAGCTTTGTATAAGGCAGTTCGAAACAAATTAAAACTTTGGAAACTATCTGACAAACAAATAGCTCAAATAGAAAGCGCTAAAAAAGTAAGAGAAAACTTTCCTATTTATGCAACGATTTCAGGTATTGTTATTCATAAAATGGTAGCACAGGGAGACTATGTAAAACAAGGAGAAGCCCTGTTAAAAGTGTCTAATTTAAATACCGTATGGGCAAATTTTGACATTTATGAAAATCAGATTCAAAGTTTTCGTAAAGGACAAGAAATAATAATTACTACCAATGCGTATCCAAACGTTGTGTTTACGTCAAAGGTAGCTTTTATTGATCCTGTGTTGAATCCTTCTACAAGAACCATCAAGGTACGTGTAGTATTAGCTAATAAAGAAGGAAAATTTAAAACAGGAATGTTTGTAAAGGGAAAATTAGCTGTTCAAGCAATGGAAAAGGATAGCCCTTTAACTGTTCCTGCATCTGCTGTATTATGGACTGGTAAGCGCTCTATTGTATATATAAAGGTAAAACCGGATGCTCCTATTTTCGAAATGAAAGAAGTCATTTTAGGAAATAGAGTAGGAGATAACTATATCGTAGCAAATGGACTCAAACCTGGAGAGGAAGTTGTTACGCACGGAACATTTACCATAGATGCATCAGCACAATTGGCTGGTAAAAAGTCGATGATGAATCATAGTAAAACCATTAATGAAACATTTGAAGTATCCAATAAGTTTAAATCGCAATTACAAAGCGTATATGATGATTATATCACTTTAAAAGATGCATTGATACAATCAGATGCAAAAACAGCAAAATTAGGAGCAGAGAAGCTAGATAAGAGCCTAGCAAATGTTGATATGAAATTGTTAGACAATCCAAAAGCACACCAACAATGGATGTTACTTGCTAAAACCTTACGTTCTAAGAGTGAGATAATAGGACAATCTGAGGAAATAAAAATCCAACGAAAAGAATTTAAACCCTTATCCAATCATTTAATAATGGCAGTAGAAGCTTTTGGAATCACGGAAACAACTTATAAGCAATACTGTCCAATGGCCGATAGTGATAAAGGAGGTTTTTGGTTAAGTAAAGAAAATAAAGTGTTAAATCCATATTTTGGTGATATGATGTTAAAATGTGGTGCCGTAAAAGAAACAATCAATACTAAATAATTAATATAACAATCATGAAAAAAGTAGTTTTAAGTATCGCTTTGGTAGCAGCTATCGGTTTGGTAAGCTGTAAAAACGAAGCAAAAAAGGAAACACCAACGCAAACAGAACAAACAAGTACTACAGCAGCAGCTGTAACAGAAAGTACTTTTGGAGTTAGAGGAAACTGTGGAATGTGTAAAAACACGATTGAAAAGGCTGCAAATGGAGTAGCAGGAGTAACAAAAGCAGAATGGGATAAGACTAGAAAGCAAATAAATGTTTCTTACGATGAAAACAAAACAAACATAGACGATATTCACAAGGCTATTGCAGCTTCTGGATACGATACTGATAAAGTAATGGGAAGTGAAGCGGCCTATGAAAACTTACCAGGATGTTGCCAATATGACCATGAAATGGAAATGAGTATTAAAGGGGAAGCAAAAGAAGACCCAAATACACATTAAAATAACTATTAATAAATCTCCAAAACTTATCTGTTTTGGAGATTTATTCTATTTAGATATTATAAATTAAACATATTATAATAGTTAAGTTTTTATCGCTGTGGTAATCTTCTCCCTTTTTATATAAATTATAAAAATTTGATAATTTTAAATTATTGATTACATTTGTGAGCTTGCCTTACCGAAGCTAGGAAGGCTTAGTTTCAGAGCTCGATACATCAAGATATGTACCGAGCTTTGCGGTTTTTATAAATAACCTGTTTTCGTTAATAAAATAACGCTGTGGTTATATGGCCTTTTTACTTGGTCATTATTATAAAAAGAATTCATAACTTTTGAAAGAGCAGTCTATCTTCCTCCTTGACAAATGAAGGTAGAAGAGTTTTGAACTTAATTTCTAAATTCTAATTTTTTAAATGATTGTTTTTTATTTTATATGGAGTTAATCATTTTAACAATAACAAGATTCAAAGATTTTTATAGGTTTTCTCTAAGGTTAAAAATTTAAATTAAAGCTTTCAACATATTTACTGAAAGCTTTAATTTAAAATTAGTCAATCTTTTTTATTTTAGTCAAAGCATATACACAAGGAATCACTATTAGGTTTAATAAGGTTGCAGAAAGCAATCCTCCTAAAATAACAATTGCCATTGGGCTTTGAATTTCATTACCCGCTTCATTACCTTTTAAAGCTAACGGAATCAAAGCTAATCCAGTTGTAAAAGCAGTCATTAAAATAGGATTCAATCGGTCTATTGCTCCATTTTTTAATAAAACTACACCTTTTATACCCTCATTTTTTAAGTCTTCATACCTTGAAACTAACAAAATTCCATTTCTTGTTGCAATACCAAAAAGGCTAATGAAGCCTATAGTAGCTGCAATATTTACAATTCCTGAGGTAAAATAAACAATTAATATACCACCTATTAAAGCTAAAGGTAAATTAAGTAAAACGATAAAAGCCAGTTTTAAATTTTTAAACTCGTAATACAATAACCATAGAATTACCAATATAGCCATAAGAGCAGTTATTAAAAGTAGTTGAGAAGCTTTTGCTTCACTTTCAAATTGTCCGCCATATTCTATTCGGTAGCCTTTAGGTAAGCTCACATTACCATTAACCTTGGTTTTAATATCATTTACTACAGAGCGTAAATCACGACCTTGAACATTTGCTGCAATCACAATTTTACGTTGTACATTTTCTCTACTCACACTGCTAGGACTACTAACAGACTGTATTGAAGCAAGCTCACTTAACGTGATTTTTTGACCGTTAGGCAAAGAAATTAAAGCATTTGATAAAGCTCTTTGAGAATTTCTATATGGTTTTTCGTAGCGTACCATTAAATCAAAAAACTTTTGATCTTCATAAATATCACCAGCAGTTTCACCTGCAAAAGCAATATCCATTTGTTCTACTAAATCCTTTACGGTCATTCCATAGGCAGCTAATAATTGACGTTTAGGAACAATTCGTATTTGTGGTACTTCAATTTGTTGGTCAACGGCTACATCTGCAATACCATCAATATCTTTTATATTTTGCTCAATAGCTTTTCCTAAATCGAAAAGTTTAGATAAGTCCTCTCCAAATATCTTAATAGCGATATTGGCACGAGTCCCAGACAACATATGATCTATACGATGTCCAATGGGTTGTCCTAAGGTAATATTTACACCAGGGACTAAACTCAACTTATTTCGAACTTCTTCGTAAAATTGTTCTTTAGATTTTCCATTCAAATTGAAAGGTACATCAAGTTCGGCAGCATTTACACCTTGCGCATGTTCGTCGAGTTCAGCTCTACCTGTTCGTCTGGTAACCACATCTATTTCGGGCATACTCAATAGTAATTGTTCCGCCAGTTTACCATTTTTGTTACTTTCTTCTAAAGACATTCCTGGTATACCTACCATACTAATTACTAAAGAGCCTTCGTTAAATTCTGGCAAGAAGCTTCTCCCTAATTGTGAGAGTACAACTAACGAACCTAAAAAAGCTATAATAGTGGTTGTTAAAACAAGTTTAGGAACTTTTAAAACATAATCTAAAGCTTTTAAATAATGTTTTTGAAGCCATTTTTCTACGCGAGTACCTTCAGCTTGTTTGCTCAACACCTTTTCAGATTTTAATAAGTAAGAGCATAGTACAGGTGTTAAAGTAACAGCAACTATTAACGATGTTAATACAGAAGTTATGAAAGCAATACCTAATGGTTTTAACAAACGTCCTTCCATGCCACTTAAAAAGAATAATGGTACAAAAGAAACAATAATAATAAGTGTTGCAATGATAATAGAACTTCTAATTTCTATGGAAGCTTCTCGTACTACTTCAATTACTGAGAGTCTATCTTCTTTAGATTTCTTTATATTTTCTCTTAATCGCTTAAATACATTTTCTACATCAATAATGGCATCATCTACTAAAGCGCCAATAGCAATTGCCATACCTCCCAAACTCATGGTGTTAATGGTATATCCTAATACTTTTAATATGATTATTGATACCAATAAAGAAATTGGAATTGCTAATAATGAGATAACAGTTGTACGCCAATTCATTAAGAAAATAAACAGCACAATCACTACAAAAAATGCACCTTCTAATAAAGTACTTTGCAAATTACTAATAGAAGCTTGAATAAAATCGGATTGCCTAAATATCTGATTTTCTATAGTAACTCCTTTTGGCAACGTAGTTTTTAAATCTGCTACAGCTTCATCCAATTTCTTTGTTAATTGTAAGGTGTTTACTCCTGGTTGCTTTGAAATGGTCATGATTACCGATGATTTGGCATTTAAAGAGCCATCACCAATTTTATCGGCAGCACCAATAATAACGGTAGCTACATCTTTAACCTTAATAGTTTGACCATTAACTTGTTTTACAACCGCTTCCTTTAAATCATTTAAATTATAAATGCGTCCATTTCCTTTTATAATATATTCGTTTCCGTATTCATTTAAGATACCTCCAGGAGCATTTATATTACTCTCTCTAACTTTCTCTAAAAGTTCTTGAATACTAATGTTGTATTGACTTAATTTATTTGGATTTGCCAGTACTTGATATTGCTTATACTCACCACCAATAACAATAACATTAGCAATACCTCCAATAGATTTTATACGTGGACTAATAGTCCAATCGGCTAAAGTTCTCACTTCCATTGGAGACATTTCTTCAGATCGAATACCCAATAACATAATTTCTCCCATAATAGAAGAAATTGGAGCTAAGGTTGGTGTACCTACTTCTTTAGGAAGTTTTTCACGAACCATGGGTATACGCTCACTTACAATTTGTCTGGCTTTATAAATATCAGTACCCCATTCAAATTCTACCCATACAATGGAAATTCCAGCAGCCGATGAAGAGCGTATACGACGCACATTAGGCGAACCGTTCATTGCTGTTTCTAACTGATAGCTTACTAACTTTTCAACTTCTTCAGATTCCATTCCATGTGCTTCTGTAAGAATGGTAACTGTTGGAGCAGTTAGATCGGGAAACACATCTATATTCATTCTTTTTGCTAAATAGACTCCTGCAATACTTAAAAATGCAGCAGCTAATAGCACCATTAACCTATTTTGAAGTGATAATGATAATATTTTATTTAACATACTACTTCGTTTTTAATGTGCATGACCATGTGCTGGAGCTTCACCAGACATTGATGCTGTTTTTACTTGATATGCTCCTTTAGAAACTACATATTCACCTGCTTTAAGCCCTGACAAAATCTGAACTTCATCACCATTTTGTTTACCAATAGTAACTTGTCTTTTTTCAAAACTTTCTCCAGATAATTGAACAATAACAGTATAGTTTCCATAATCTTCTAATAAAGCCGAGGTAGGTATTACCAATCCTTTTTCTGGTTTTCCTACAGATAAAGTTGCCTGTGTAACACCACCAATTGGCATACTAATAGCATCATTTACTTTTGCATATACTAAAAGCATCGGTTTCTCTGAAGAAACGGTTTTATCTACTGATAAAATTTCTCCCTTTGTACTTTTAATATTAGACCAATTAGTATCATCGGTTTGATACCAAATATTATCTATATGCTGAAGTATATTAGAATATTTCGGGCTTACCTGAATTTTAAGCAAGCTCGATTTAGAATCAGTAATTGTAAAAAGTGAACTTCCTTCAGAAACATAAGTTCCATTACTAACATTTAGCGATTGAATGTATCCATTAAAAGGAGCTTTAATTCCTTTTCCTTTGCTAGAATATCCTCTTGCTAAATTCTGATAATTCTCTTTTGCTATGGTGTAATCACGCTCTACTTGTTCCCATTCCGATTTCGCAATAATTTTAGAATCAAATAATTCTTTTTTACGATTGTAATTAGCCTCAGATTGTTGGTAAACAGCTTTAGCTTTTTCTAATTTAACGGTTAAATTATTAGAGACAAAACCTCGACTAGAAATTGTCATGATAGTTTCTCCTTTTTTTACAAAAGTACCTACAGTAATATTCTTTGTATAAGTGATTTTACCACTAGCATTAGCTACTAAAGTTTCAAAATCACTTGGAGCAGCTTCCCAAATACCAAAAGTATTAATAGCCTCATGAACTTCCTTTTTTACTACAGGAGCTGTTTGAAAATCCATTTTCCAAGCTTGTTCTTTTAAAAACGTAATTCCCCCAGACTCGTTGGAAGTTCCCAAAGCTTCTATAGCAATAGCCTTACTATTGTAAACTATTACATCTTCAATGATTAACTCATCTTTATATGTTGGAGTATTTATTTTAAATACTAACTGAAAATTTCCTTGCGATTTAGGTGTAATAGTAGGTGAAAATATACCTGGAGAACTCGGAGCATTTACAGTATGAGTAGCAACAACTTCCCCTTTTTTAATCAAGTTTACCGTTACACTTCCTTCAGTAATAGGAAGATGTTTTTTTAATCGTGTAAAATGAGCTGCAAACCTACTAGGTTCACTTGCTACCAAAGCTGGAAACTCAACAAAAAGCTCTGTCTTATCAGTCCAAAGAGTTTCACTTTTAGTTGGAAATTCTTTTAGAGTTTCAGTAGCATTTGTAGTTTTTTTTGTGCTGCAAGAAAACACGAATACACAACACAAAATTATAACCATATTTTTCATTTCTGTTTTGTTTTAGTGTTATTGAATTTTTCCAATAATAATGTAGTTTCCTTTAGTTGCTAAAGTCACTTTTACATCATTATCTGAAGTGTTTTTCCAGTACCATCCGTGAGAACCTTTAAAAGCCATAGTTTCTTTACCTTCTTCTCCATTTGATGTTCCTTTAGAATAGCTTTTAAAATACCCCTCTGGATATTTATCCTTTTCTTCTGGGTCTCCATGAAAATCAAAAACTAACGGTGCAGTAGAAGACCATTTATAACTTAACTCTTCTCCTTTGTTAATTTTGAATTTATACTCCAATGCACTACCTGCTTTTACAGTAATTGTAGTTTCATTTTCTTGTACATTGGCACTTTCATCTTTTTTTACCTCGGTGGTAACATGTTTACCGTTAGCATCATGTTCATGACCATGTTCTTTTTTATCATTTTTACAGCCAATAAAAACAAAGGCTGTTAACGTTAATAGCGCTAAAATTGATTTAATTTTTCTCATGTTCTTAAATTTAATTATGGTTATAATGTGTGTTTGTATAATTCAGTTTTTAAAAGCTGTAATTCCAACTCCATATCAAGCATTTCATCCATAGCTTTATGATAAAAGTCCAACTCAAGATGATACTCCATAAATGAAAACTCACCAAGTTCATACGCTTTATAAATAAGTTCATCGCTATTCAATGATTCCATGGTGTTCTTATAGTCTGTGTACTTTTTATGTAGTAACACATAGCTATTATAAAGCTGAAAGTATTTCGCTTCTATATTAGAAACCTTAGACTGTTTATTATCTACCTGAAATTGATGCTTGTATTTAGCAGCTTTTACCTTGTTTTTTGTACTCCATAAGGGAATAGATATACCACCCATAATTCCTGAAATACGATTTCCAGAAACTCCTTGGTTATTGTATCCAAGTGTTAAATTGGGTAAGGTTTTTTGTTGAGCTATTTTTATTTGTTGTAAAGAGGCATTTTCTTGAGCGTTATAATAATTTAATAAAGGATCTTTTGTTAGCTTATTGTTCCAAAGCGTTTCAAAGGTTTCAATAGCGCTTTTTTCTAAATAATCATTTTGATTAAATTCGATGGATTTACCTCCATTTAAGTTTGCTAATTCCTTTAATAAAGACGCTTGTTCAAGTTCAGTTTTTTCAACCTGAAATCGTACTTGCATCCAAGCTATTTTGGCTTTATTAAGTTCTAAAATACCAACTTGTTCCTTTTGGTACAATGCTAAAATTTGTTCGTAAACCTTTTTACTCTTTTGGTGTCTGTTTTCTCTAATCTTCTTTAGTTTGTTTAGAGAAATAACTTTTACCAATAGCTTATTGACTTTTAGTAATACACTTTGTTTAAGTTCATTGTACTTATAATCTAATTCCTCTGCTTTTAAGTTGCTCCATTTTTTTCTTGCAGCATAAACTGTAGGGAATTCGAAAGATTGCGATATTTCAAATTCCGTATAATCAGAAGCATTGCTTTGAGAAGCAAAAGGTAAATAATACCCTATTACTTCCGGATCAGATAAGTTATTAGTGCTTTTTGTCTTTAACTTTTCACTTTCTGTAAAAGACTTAAAAGCTTTTAATTCTTTATTGTTTTGTTCTATCTGTTTAAAAAGACTGTTAAAGTGAGTTTCTTGTGCAGTCATAAACATATAGAATAGGCATCCACATAGTGTGAACGCTATACGTTTATTCATTGTAATATATTATTAGGTTAAACAGTATTGTAGCCATTTAGGCTATTGTAGTGCGTGTTTATCCTAATACAGGAGGACCCCGTAATTCTAACCCAGCCAAGTATGTTTTATAAACAATATCTGGTGGCGTGTATAATGGTAGTTTGTTTTTTTGCTGAACATCTACATATCCAAAACAATCATCAAGAATAGCTATTGAAGCTAGTTCTACATCAAAAGACTTTAGCTTTTTAAGAATAGTGTAGCTAGGCAAGTGATCTTGAACAAGCGTATTACCATGAGAATGGAACTCTAAAAGAGCATTTAAAATACTCTTAGTAACTACAGCTTTATCTTGCTCATCAGAATGATTGTGATGATGTTCGTGTGTAGTGTCAGAATGATGATGATGAGCAATTTCTACATCAGATTGATGCTCATGATGATAATGAGGTATCGACTGATGCACTAATATTAAGCTAAAAATAGCTAATAAAAAAGATGCTTTTATTTGAACTGCTCTTCGCATTATAATACAAAGGTAAAAATAAATAGTAACTAATAAGTTTTTTAAAACCTCATAATCTTAAAACAAATGTTAATTATAAGATTTTAAAATGTTCTATACTATTAGAACAAAAATAACGTTCTATCTTTGTAGAAAGATTTTTTATTATGCAATTAACAAACACTGAAGAAAAATTAATGCACTATTTATGGAAACGTGAAAAAGCATTGTTAAAAGAATTGCTTAACGATTTTCCTGACCCTAAACCTGCTAAAACTACCATAGCGACTTTATTAAAAAGGTTAACCGATAAAGGAATCATTGCATACAATCTTGTTGGTGTAAAGCGAGAATATTATCCGTTAGTAGCAAAAAAAGAATATTCTTCAAGTTCAGTTAGCAAATTAATCAAGAATTTTTTTAATAATTCTGCAGTACAGTTAGCATCATTTTGTACTACAGAAAACAATTTATCTGAAGAAGAATTAAAAGAACTACGTAACATTATAGATCAACAATTAAAAGACAAATCAAAATGATACACTTCTTTATTAAATCCACTATATGCATCAGTCTTTTGTTTACGTTTTACAAGTTATTTTTAGAACGTCAAAAAATGCATCAATTTAACCGAATGTATTTATTGTTAATTTTATTAGTTGCTATTATAGTTCCCAACCTGGTTATTTCTATAGAAAGTCCTATCGTTAATATAAATGGTATTTCTACAATCGAGAATAACACATTTTTAAATTCAATAGTACCTTATCTTTTCTTTGTTTACTTAGGTGTCTCAAGTCTTTTATTAATCCGCTTAATTAAAAGTTTAATAGCAATTTTTAAACAGATACATAACAATCAGCAAATAAAAGAAGCCAATGGTACTACATTAGTTCTAATTGAAGAAAAAATACTTCCGCATACTTTTTTAAAATATATATTCATTAATAAAGAAGACTATTTATCTAATAAAATCACAAATGAATTATACACACATGAGTTCACACATGCTAACCAAAAACACACTATAGATGTGTTGTTCGCAGAACTTTTTCAAATAGTCTTTTGGTTTAATCCATTATCATTTTTTATAACCAAAGCTATTAAGTTAAATCACGAATTTATTGCAGATGAAAGTGTAATTTCTATACATAATAATCAATCTGCATATCAAAATATGTTGTTAGATGTAGCTACTATTTATAATACAAACATTCTTACGAGTAATGTAAACTACTCTCTTACCAAGCTACGTTTTTTAATGATGGGTAAAAAAACTTCCTCCTTACTAAAAAGGATAGTTCAAGTTGCAGTTATTCCATTCTTAATTTTTGTTTTTTTATTAGTTATTGATATTTCTCATAGTGATGAACATCGTGAAAATGGAGAACATAATAATCATATAGAAAACTCTACCAGAGAACACCAATAAACTTCTATACTTCTTGTAGTATTCAATAATTCAATTACTTGTTAAGAGTATATTTCACGCTTTAATTTTCAGTTAAAAGTTAAAAAAAGCTTAAAATCTTTTTGTTCTACAATTTTAGAACACTATATTCGTTCTACAACAACAGAACAAATGAATATTAATTTAAATTTCAAAAAGATGAAACTAAAAAATGTACAACGATTAACAATTTTAATGGCAATAGCTTTAACGATTTCTTGTAAAACTAATGCGCAACATAGCGAAAGAAATCATTCTGAGAAAAAAGGACATGAAACTAAAATGATGAAAAGAGCACATGAGCGTGATTATGAAGGAGGAGAGAATGAAGAAGATGACACACTACTACAAAAAAATGAAACCTTTAATCAAACAAAAAAAGGAGTTCAATTAGTTTTAAAGTTTGATGAGAAGTCAAACACTTTTAAAGGATTTATGCAAAACAAATATAACAAACCTATAAAAAGAGCACGTGTAGAAATTCATCTATCCAATGGTAAAGAATTAGGACCAACAAAACCAATTACTTTACAACCCAATCAAAAACATGAACTTGTCATTAAATCAACTAAAAAAGGATTTACAACTTGGTCTACACATGCCGAAGTAGGCAGCAATGAACATTCTCATGAAGGCAATGGACATGAAGGTCGTGAGCGAGGAGAACACGGAAATAAGAACGAAAGAAATGGTGAACACTAAAACTTATAAGATGAAATAAGATTACCTAACATTAATAATTAATCACTTAAATTTCAACAATTATGAAAAAAGTAGTTTTATTTTTTGCGATAATACTTGCAATAAGTTTGGTAACTGTATCGTGTAGTCAAAATGACAACGAAGCTGGCGAAATGATGCACAATGAAAATGGATCAGGAGAAGCAGGAGAAGGAAATCATGCTGAAGGTGGTAATGAACAAGGTGAAAGCGGTACACGTTGGGCAAAAAATGTAACCGCAGACGAAACCTTAAATGGTATTCGTGCTATTATTACATTCAATGCAGCTACCAATGCTTTCGAAGGAACTTTTCAAAACTTAAATTCTAATGTAGCACAACAAACACGTTTAGAAGTTCATGTTTTTGATGCCAATGGAAATAGTACTGAGTATGGTCCAACCCCAGGAGTTGATATGCAACCCAACGAAACAAGGAATATAACGTTATCAATTCCTGCAGGTACAAATTTTGTCGAGTTTACTATGCATCCAGAAGTTGGTACTGCTGGTTCAGGTGGATAGTAGAGAGTTTAATAACTATGTTTTGATAAACGAGGGAAAAGATCCCTCGTTTTTTGTTTTATATACAAATTCAATTTCTA
Source organism: Tenacibaculum holothuriorum (assembly GCF_002120225.1). Lineage (GTDB taxonomy): Bacteria > Bacteroidota > Bacteroidia > Flavobacteriales > Flavobacteriaceae > Polaribacter > Polaribacter holothuriorum. Next base: position 266,962 of record NZ_LAPZ01000001.1, read on the forward strand.
GTTTTTGCAAAATATTTTATTTGAGATTAAGGTGTGGAAATCTTACCCCATTTTACATAATTTATAAAATTTATGATTATATTTATGTACTTGCCTTACCGAAACTAGTAAGGCTTAGTTTCAGAGCTCGATACATCAAATATGTACCGAGTTTTACAGCTTTTAAATTATTTATATTTCCCTTTTCATAACTTTATATTGAAGTTTGTATAACATCAAGTAAAAAGGAATTATTTTCTTGTCTTGTGGTAAGTTATCATTTATTTCGTTGAAGCAATAAAACTGTCAAAAATTTGATGAATTGCTAATCTATCTTCTTCCTTTCTCAATGAAGATAATAAAATTTTAAACTGATTTTCTAGAGTTTCATCACTAACAATAAACTGTTCTCGTTCAAGAAGAAAATCTGTAGGAACATCTAAAGCAAGAGCTATTTTATTTAAGTTATTCATATTAGGAGAAACTACTTTACCACTCTCATATCGTCCAATTTGAACATGAGATACTCCAGATAATAATCCTAATTTTACTTTAGAGTACCCTTTTAGCTTTCTATATTTTGCTATTCTTTTGCCTATCAAAATTATACTAATAATGTTTATTTTTTTTCTTATATTTATATAAAAACAACCTTTTTCGTATAAAAATTAGTAAATAATTAACGAATTGGTAAATAATACTTAAAAATAGCGAATAAATTTAAAAAAGTAAAAATGTTCTTAATTATTTTTTAATATCAACAGTAATTAAGTTGAGTTAATTTAATATAGAAATGAAAGCCACATGTTTAACTTATAAAATATAACATTATGGAGGAAAAGTTTAAAATAGTGAGTAGTAAAATTTATATATCGAAGTCATTTCTAATTAAACTTGGTTTAAATAAAAGAACTTTAGAAAACTACCTCAGTAGAAATAAAAAAGGAAAATGTGATTATTATTTCTCCTTTAAGATAAACAAAAAAATATGGATATTATTAAATTCTTTACCTCTTAAAGTAATCGAAAATTATAATATTCCAACTTCTAAAAATATTATAAAGAAAATTAATCAAGAAGATTATAAAAATTTTAATGAGCTAAAAACAAATAAAGTAAAATTACAATTGATTATTTGCTCTTTAACTTATTCTTGGAATAACAAAAGCATATGGTTTAAATATAGAGGTTATTATTTTGATTACAATTTTACAGAAAGAGATATTAATTTATTTAGTAAAACACATTCTTTATTTTTAACAATTATAGAATTAAGAAAAAGTTATAAAATGAAAGATATATTTATAGCTTATCAAAATTTTGATGAAGCAAAATTTCAAACTAAAAATATTAACTCTTTCTATAATAAAATAAATAAAGCAGAAAAAGGAAGTATAAATGAAACCTTAATACATTCAACTAGAAAGCATGGAAAATTACCATATAAATTAAAACCATATATTCAAAAGCTAATAAAGAAACACTACAGTAATCCAAAGCAATATTCAATACGATGTATATATTTAAAAGTTAATAACAATCTTATTAACAGAGGGTTAAAACCCATAAGCTATGCAACAATTCATCGATATGTAAATTTACCAGAAGTTAGAAATTTGTGTGATCCTTTTAGAATGGGAATAAAATATACTAATGAATATATTCTTCCTAGCATGGTAAGAAAGAAACCTGAATTTCCATGTGCAGTGATTCAAATTGATAGCACGAGAATAAACATTCCTTATTTCAATAAAGAAACTAATAATATAGAATACTTATACCTATGCGTTGGTTTGGATGTTTATTCTAATAAAATTTTGGGTTATAGCTTTGGAGAAGTTGAAAACACTAATCTTATCCTAGAATGCTATAAAAATATTCTATCTAGTATAAAAGTATTTCCTTATCAGTTTTTAATAGATAATCATACTTCATATAGTTCTAAAATCTTTAAAGAGTTCAAATATAAATTGGAAACATTTGGGGTTTTACATAGAAGTTCAAAGATTAAAAATCCACAAGACAAAGGCAATGTAGAAAGATGGTTTAACACATTTCAATCTAGATATTTAAATAGTTTATTTGGGAGTTTAAGAGAAGGTATTACAACTAAAAAAATAGGAGGAAGAATAAACCATGAGCTAGAACAGTTTTATAGAAAAAAAAATAATTTAAGATTGAAAAATGAATTAGTATCTGACTTAACAAAATTTATTAATAAATACAATTCAGATGACCAATTCAGTAAAGATAATTTATCTCCCGACGTTATTTTTATCAAATCTTTTGTCTCTAAAAATTATAAACCAATCTTAATTGAAAATTTAGCTTTTTTGTTTTCTGAAGAAAAATATTTAAAGGTTAGAAAATCTACAATTCAATTTGAAATACGTAAGACAAAATACCATTACATAATTTATAATACTCATTTAGCAAATAAATTAAATGGAATTAAAGTATTAGTAAGGTTTGATCCTAACGATTTATCAATAATTAGAATTTTTGATATTAAAACGGGAAATTATTTAGGAGAGATTGAACGTTATTTCCCTGTAGAAATGTTACCTAATCAAAAGGAATTGAAAAGGATTGATTTACATCAATCTAAAATCAAGAAAAGAATAAAAAAACATATTGACATAATTAATCAAGATATTCTTGAAGGAGAAGAGGAATTAAATTTTTATCCTGTGCTAACATTTAACAATAATAACGCCAAGAAATTAGAAATAGAAGATAAAGAAATGATAGAGTTTTCTTCCAAGACGTTATTGAAGCATTATAGATTAAGCAAAAAAGAACCTTTTAATTCTATAATCCCTAGGAAAAAATTAAAACGAAGAAAAATTAATCAAGTCTAAAATGAATAAAGGAGAGAAAAAGTTGTTTAACACATACAATTTTGAGGAGATTCAAAAGGTATGTAAGTATGCTCATACAAATTCTTTATTAATAGGAATTAATGGTTATACTGGAGCTGGCAAAACTACAGCGCTAAAATATTATACTAAAAAAGAAAATTATGTTTTATACATACTACGCACAGTAAGTATGAATACTAGATCTTTTTATACAGATATTCTTTTAGAATTAAACCCCAATGCCAATATTTATGTTAAAACTAATATTATTATTAAACAGATTATATTTCTCATTAACAATTCTGAGAATAAATTACTATTAATAATAGATGATTCAGGAAAATTTTCACCTACAGATTTAGAATTTCTTCATGAACTACGAGAATCAACTCAAGAAAACCTAGGTGTTATTTTGGCTGGAGTAGATTATTACTTTATTAAAATGAGAGATTGGAATGATAAAAATATTAAAGGTGTCGCAGAATTAATGAGAAGAATTTTTGGTGTAATAACATTAGAACGTCCTACAAAACAAGAAGTTAAAGAAATAAGTAATGCTTTCAATGTTTTTGATGAAAATATTATTAATAAATGGTATGAAATGATTGATAATTTTGGTACACTTTTTTTCTTAATTAAAAGATATTTAGATCAGGATAGAGGAGATGACATTCCTTCCTTCGATGATCAAATATTATAATTTTTAAGCATATTCTACCATAGGCCTTCAAATCTTACCCCAGCAATTTGAGTGTATAACACAGTATGTTTTGGGTCTCTATGTCCTAAATAATCTTGGATAAGTCTTAAATCGTAACCTTTATTAGCTAAATAATATCCGCAAGAATGTCTTAAAGTATGAGGATGTACTCCTACAAGCCCAGCTTTGTTAGAAGCTACTTTGATAATATAGTTTAATGTTTTCCTAGTTAATTGTTCTTTCCTTTCACTAACAAATAAGTAGGGTAGGGCATCTTTTCTTTTTCTTAAATATCTTTTTATTGCTCTTTGTTCATCTCCTTGTATCGGATGCTCCACTGATAAACCATTTTTAAGCCTTTTAATCCATATTCTATTCCTATTTAAGTTAACATCTTTAATTCTTAAGTTAATTAACTCAGAAACCCTTAAACCATGTCTATACATCATTAATAGCATTAAATGATTTCTTGTTGGATATCTTGATTTTTTGCTTGCTTTTAATAAAGTTTCAATTTCATCATTTGATAAAAACAACCTTCCTTTTTCGTGATGATTAACAGGAAGATTATCTAGATTTATTTGACTTTGGACATTACGCCCTTTGGTATGATTATTCATAAACTATTGATTCTATTGGTTTTATTGATATAAATATAAGCAACATTAGACAAAAAACGCTTTTTGTCTAATGTTGTTTTTATACAAGAATTGTTATAAACTATTTCTTTATGGTTTTCCATAACTTTAATGATATATTTTAATATAGTTTTGTTTTAAACAAATGAAAAGTTGTTAATAATATTATAACAACTTTTTTGGGTTCTAATTGAATTTACAATGCAAAGAATATGTATTTTTAGGGAAGAAAAAGTAAGTGAAAAACGTGTTTAAATGATATTTAAAAATATCAAAAACAAGAATATTCAATTATTTTGAATATTAAGGAAAATGAAAAAATAGCTAAAATACCAGAAAATACTTACTAAATATTTTACAGCATAAGAAAGTGTTGCTTGATGATATTATATAATAAATAAATAAATCCTAGATGTGTTAAACTTTAAGTACTATAAAACAACATGGTTAATTTTAGTAATTATACTATTGGCAATAGGTATTGATTTCCTTTTAGAAGAATGGATTGTGCCTTTTTTAAAATCAAAAGGAATTGAGTTTCTAAGAGCTCCTGGAAATGTTACTATAATAGCTATGATTTTAGCTTTTTATGATTCTGTTTTGTGGAAATTACCTTTTTTTAAATTATTGGTAAATATCCCTAATATCTCTGGAAGATATAAAGGAAATATAAAATTTGAATTTAACGGCGTAAAAGGCCAAAAAGAATGTTACATTGAAGTAAAACAATCTGCCTCAAAAATAAAAATTCATTCTTATTTTAATAATGAGCTAAATGAGAAATCAGATTCAAAATCTTTAGTTGAAGATGTTAGGTTAGAGGAGGATGGTTTTTTTGATATATACATGTTCTATCTTAATAATGGTAATAAAATTAATTCTAGTTTAGATTGTCATGAAGGAGCAAATAAATTAAGATATATTCCTGCCAATAAAGCCCGAAAAGCAAAACTAACAGGTCATTACTTTACAAATAGACAAATCCAAACAAGAGGAGAGATTGAAGCTGAATTTGAAACATCAAACTTAAAAGGAGAATTTTAAAACATAAATAATGGCGAACTGTAATAATTTATTTAGAGAATTTAATAGAACTATTAGATTAGATAACGATAGGAGAATAAAATTAAAGGAAAAAAGAAATGATTTAAGAAAAAGGATTAATGGGGGTTTTGATATAATCAAAACTAATGATAACTTAAATCATCGCTTAGAGTTTCAAAGTCAAGGGTCATATGTTATGGATACAATCATAAATCCATGTAATGAAGAAGACCAATATGATATTGATGATGGAATATATTTTTTGGGAGAATTATCTAGAGAACAACGCCCTGAACCTTCAGTATTTCATGATTGGATAATTAAATCAATAAAATCGGGAAAATCAGATAATGATTTTGAAGAAATAATAGATAAAGACACTTGTGTAAGAGTTGTTTACAAGGGTGATAACGGTGATTTGAATTATCATGTTGATTTGCCTTCATATTATGCAATTATAGTTGATGAACCAGATTTAGCAGACAAGAAAATGTGGTGGCAGATTAGTAGTCCTATTGAATTTATTATTTGGTTTGAGAAAAAAATAAACTCTGGTTTTAAGAAAGAATTTATAGTTGAAAGTAAGTTATATTCTGATCAATATAGTAACTGGTTAAATGATATGAGAAAAAAAGATCATCAATTACGTAGAATAGTTAGATACTTAAAAGCTTGGGGTGATTTTTTAAAAGGGGATATGCCTCCGGGAATTGTTATGACAATACTTGCTGGAGTTAATTATGAAGAAGATGATAGGGATGATATTTCTTTGGAAAAGACTTTGAAAAACATCGCTGATTACTTAGTTAAAAATGATTTCAAATGTATTAGACCGACAACACCGATAGGTGAAGATTTATTTGAGAAATATAAACCGCAGCAAAAAGAATATTTCAAGAATGCTTTAAATTCTTTCATAGAAAGTGCAATGCAAGCAATTGAAATGGAAAATCAAAAAAGTGCTTGTCGTAAATGGCAAAAACATCTTGGGGATAGATTTCCATGTTTTTTGGCTAAAGATGAAATTGAAGACTCCAAGACTTATACAAGCGCTCCCTTAATTAAAAGTGATAATTCTCGAAGTGCATGATTGAGTATAATGAAGCATTAGAAAGAGTAATATCATATATAGAAAAACGAGAACGTGTTAAGTCCATTAACAATTATCGCAAGAAAAAATTAAATTTACCTGAATTTCTAGATATATGGGAAATAACTACAGAGATTATAGATCAAAGGAACAAAATAAAAAGCATTAGACTTCATATCATATTTTTTCCTGATTTTCCTCTTTCATTTCCCAAAATATTACTTTCAAAAGACGATTTTGACAGATATAAGTATATTCCTCATTTGCAAGTAGATAGAATGCTGTGTATTTTTCAGAACAATTCGGAACCAAATATTAATTTACCCGAAAAAGTTGTTGAAGAAGCTATAAGAAGGACTAAAAATATAATTGAAGAAGGTCTTAAAGGAAAAAGCAATGATAAAGACTATGAAGATGAATTCGAAGCTTATTGGGATTCTAATTATTCTAATAAAGAGTCAGTTAATAAATCATTTTTACTTTTACATGATAAACCTCTTAAGCAAAATTTCGATTTAGTTTCCTTGGAAACACCAGTTAATAAATTTAAATATATTATACATCAAAACGAAGATATTGCTTTGAAATTTAAAGCATATTTGAACGACCAAAACATAAATTATACAGAAAGCACTGGGTTTTTAATACAAAATTTTGATCTTTTTACAGAACCTCCGTTTAATAAAACAAATAAAGAGCTTTTCAATGCTATTAAAAAATTAGGTGATAAAACTTATAAAGAATATGTTTCCTTTATTAATCAAAAGGGTGATTCGAAATTATTCCTCTTTACGAAAAACATTAATGGCAATTTAAGATATTTTGGTTGGTACCATTCACCTGCTAAATCAAGTATAAAGGGGTTTCGTGGAAAATCTTTAAATAACTTTAAGACACTTTCTACGATTCAATCTTCCGATCGGATAAATAGAATTTCCCCGCAAGTATATAATAACAAGAGACTTACTAAAAGGAGTGCTGGAGAAGTAAAAGAAAATAGACCTAATAAATTTGCATTGGCAGGTTTAGGTTCAGTTGGCTCAAACCTTATTCACTACTTGAATTCAATAAAAGATGCTGAATTCAAATTAATTGATTATGATTCATTAGAGTTAGAAAACATTGGGCGTCATTATTTGGGTTTTAAATATTTAAATTATAAAAAAACAAAGGCTTTAAAAGATTTTTTGACCCATTTTTCCCCAATTCAAAAAGTAGAGACCAGAGAGAAATCTATTGTTCAAGTTGTTAAGGATGAACCAAAATTCATTAATGAAAGTGATTTTTTATTTATTGCCATAGGGGAATCAAACATAGAATATTGGATTTCTGACGCAATTGATAAAGGTATTATAATTAAACCTACGTTTTTTATTTGGGTAGAGCCTTATTTGTTAGGCGGTCACTGTATTTATATTAATCCTAAGCAGAATAATTTCATCTCATATTTCACTAAAAAAGGTTTTTTTAAGTTTAATGTTATTGGAGATTATAATAATGAAGTTTTATCTTTAAAAGAAGCAGGTTGCCAAAGTAATTATACTCCATATTCCTCTAATAACATTCAATTATTTTTGGGTAATATATATTCTAAGATTTTAGAGATTATTAATTCAGATGATATGGAATCAAAATGTTTTACTTGGGTAGGAGATAAATCCATTGCTAATAGTTTAAATATTAAATTGTCAGAATATTCGTTAAATATTGACTCAAACACTTTAATAAATAATGTTTTATGAGAATAATAACGTTAGGGAGTTATAAAATTCATTTCACGGATGATGTTCTTTTGTTGATGGCTCAATTTAAGCAGATTAATAGTAAGCAGCATGAGGCAGGAGGTATACTTTTAGGGCAAGTAAAAGAAAATAATATTTATATAACTAGAATATCATTTCCATCTGAAAGTGATAAGTCTTCGAGGTACTCTTTTTATAGAAATAAGAAAAATGCTCAGGCTATTATAGATTATGAGTTTCATAATAGTAACAAAAGAACAATCTACCTTGGAGAATGGCACACACACCCGGAAGATCTACCAAATCCTTCAGATACAGATAGAAAAATGATTAACGATCAGTTTTCTAAAAACAAATTGAATGAACCTTTTTTGCTTCAGTATATTCAAGGATTAAAAGGCTTTTATTTAGCCTTAATAGAAAAAGATAGTAACAAAGAGGTTAGAATTTGTGATAATTAGAGGTAAATACCTTATAGTTAAGTAGTTGTAAACTTAAGTCTTATTATGATTATTATCTAAGTATTGGACATTTATAAATTTAATAGTTTTCATTTCAAAATTATTTTTTTTCACGAAACTATTTTTTTTGAAAATTGTTAAATTCTCACACATTTTTCACAAAAAAATCACACAAAATATATTTAAAAAACTAACAATCAGTATTTAAATTTTTAGGATACCATTTTTTTCATTTTTTAAATGATTATTCTGTCATGTTTTAAATTAAAACTAACACATGTACTGAATATTGTAAAGAATAAATAAAGCTTCTGGGATATTTTACGTAATATAGAATTATAGCTTACGAATGGCTAAACCACATATAAACTAAATAATAGATATTTGTACTATAATTAATAAAGAGTAAAATAGTGAACCCCTATTTTACTGTACCTCCGAGGATAATTAAACAAAAAGAATCGTATTTGCACGTTTTTAGAAATCTTTAAATTTGACGCCTTTTGCTTAAAAAAAAGTGTTGAAAAATTTAAAGATTATTATATGAAAAAGTTACTGTTACCAGTCTACAAAAAAGACAATCATCCTAGGGCATCGCATCCGTATTACATTCTATTTAACATTGGTCAAACATTAGAATTTACAAGTAAGCGAAAAGCAGAAGATTATGCACGTTTAATTAGTTCTTATATAGTTGATACAATAAGAATGTTAAACACAATACAAAAAGAATTGTATGGTATTTACTTAGATAATTATTTTAGGTTGTCTGGTTGGTGGAGTGTTCGGATACGTCCTAAATTAGATTGCTATTTAGAAGATATTGAGTATTTCGATAAGGAATACGGTAGAGGTAATGCGTGTATAAAATTTATCAGTTTTTACAGAATTTTAAATTCAGTAGAAGATGCTTGTAAGATTTTAAGACGCGCAATTAAATCAATAAAAGATTATAATACTCTGGGTAAATTAAATTCTTTTCTACAACTCCTTAAAAATGTTTATAAACACGTAGACAAATTGAAAAAGGGTAGAGGTGATGTACAATACAAAGAGAATACTATGAAAGTGGTACACATTAAAACTAAATCTAAAAAAGCTTCTGATTCAATGACGTAGAAATTTTTAATTTTTATGTCACACTTATTAGAAAACAATCAAAAAGAATCACAAAGATTAGACACCTTAAAAGAGGGTCAAAAATTCTTTAAAATAGACCGATTAGGTCTACCAACTACTACAATATACAAGTTCCTTGGAAAACTTGGTGGAATGGCAAAAGCTACGAAAGTAGATTGCAATTCTCCGTACTTATTACAAGGTTATCAATTAGTATTTCCATTATCTAAATAACAACACTATGAAGCGAAAAATATTCAAAGTGTTGTTATTTTTTTTAACACTTCTCGGAACTATCATCTACTTCTTCTTTATCACTTTGATGGTAGATATACACTATTTCATTACTCACTTTTTAAACCATTAATGCTATGGAATTGTATAAAAGAAAACTTAGAAAAGATATAACACGTGATTTAAGAACTATAAGACGTTTATTTCCTATTAGACATTCTTTTGATTTTTATTATCAGAGAGATAGAATCTACACTCATATAAATCTATGTATTAGGGATATACGTAGAAAACGTCGTCTTTTAAAACTTCTTAGAAATGCCTAGAAAGAACACAATAGACCACGAAACTAGGCGCGAACATTTAGAAGAATTAATAGCCGAAAGTTTAAAGCGTAATAAAGGTAATTATAGTTACAATAAAGTTGATGCAATTCGTGAAGCTGCTGCAAAAGTAGGTTTATGTTATAAGCAGGCGAAAAAAGCTTTGTTGCCTTATGAACCAGAGAAAAACCAATCTGTTAAAATACAGTCGCCTTTAAGTCAATTAACCCTTTTTAATAACCTCTAATAAGCCGTAAAGATGAGCAGAAAGACGCCGTCAGCGGCTTTCATTCTTGGCTTGTCTAAACATAACGGTAAAATCGAAAAACGTTCCGCAGGACGTTTTTATAAGTGCCTATGAATGCCCCTTGTGTTATGTCCGTACGACACGACAAAATAGTACAGTATTTTGACGTGTCTGTTTTGGACTTCAAACGAAACCCTAATAAAGACGCTTTAAAGCAGAATAGTAACTCTGTGTATAAAGATGCTTTAAAGAAAATGACAAATATTGAAGAAATACCTGTAAAATTTGATGATGTAAGCGAGTACGTAAAAAGCTGTAAGCATTTTTACGATTTGCACAAAGATAAATCTGCAAAGCAAAACATACAGCTTAAAGAGTTCGGTACAATGTCAAAAGCTCAGATTAAAAATGCACGAAAGTGCATTGAAAATATGGTAGCTACTGTATTAATGAATTACGATAAGAATATAAGTTACAAAGAGCAAAGCTATTTGTCATTTCTTACATTGACACTTCCTGTAAAACAACGACACACTGATAAAGTTTTCCGAAAACTGCTAATACGTCTAATAGAAAACTTAACGAAAACATATGAAGTGAAACATTACGTTTGGCGAGCTGAACCACAAGAAAATGGTAATATTCATTTTCACGTGCTTTTAGATAGGTTTGTTGATAAAGACAAAGTGAATACTTTGTGGTGTAAACAGTTGAATAAGCTCGGTTATGTTGATTTCTATAAGCAACGTAAAAACACCGATAAAGAGCCACCCGCAGCCAATATATTAAGTTTAAAAAAGGTAAAAAATACAGTCAATTACTTGTTAAAGTATATGACGAAGCCCGAAAAAGATAAACGCCCAATTATGGGGCAGATTTGGGGTGCTGCTAACATTACTAAGAAATTAGAGTATCCTAAATTCTACGAAACCGAAGAATCATTTAACGATATAAATCAGATAATCAGAAAGAAACACGTAAAATGTGTACTTTCTGATGATTATTTTAGCGTCTACTCGGGTAATATTTTTGAGATTGTAAAAAAGCTGTACAAAAAAACGTGGTCATGTATTAAAAGACACTACAAGTTCATTCACAGCTTGACAGTAGATAAAATTGAGTACTTCAAAGAAAACCCTATTGTTAGACACGAAAAGGCTAAGGAATACGAGAATGCTACACAATTCACAAAACGTATTTCTGAGGAACAACAGAAAGTAAGAAAACTCAATTTTATTGAAGCTAATAAACAAGCTCTAAAAAAATTCAAAGAGAATTATCTAAAAAAATACGGTGGTTTTGATCAAAATCAGCTACAATTTACCACCCTGTAAAACAAATTTAACACACAGGACATAGTGTCCTGTTTTCGATTTAAGATAGGGGAACATTTGTACTCGAATTAAAACAATAATTAAAATTCAGTACGAAAATGGAGAAAATCTCTTTAAACGGTGAAAGTCAATTAACTCACCAAATTGAAAAGCACCACCAAGCAGGTGCAATCGTTGTGTTAAATGCCTCTGTAGATGCAAAGGTAAAAGTAGAGTTAAATCCTGCTGAGGATTCTACGAGAAAAACAATTCCTAAGATTGGATTGGTTTTAGCTGTCGAAGCGCAAAACAAAATTGATGCTTTGTTATCTATGGCGGGTACTTCTATGCCTAAAAAACAATTCTTTTTAGGTACTGCAAATGATACTTCAGACCCAGCAGTTGCAAAAACTGTAATTAAACAAGCTACTTTAGACATTGCTTGGGGTGGCGAATTAGCATTAGCAGAAAAAGACACTGTAGACGTTACACTTTCTGACTTAGAAAAAATTGCTGATTCAAGTGTTTTAACCTTAGAGTCTCGCAAAACTTCTGTAGCTCCTTACGTTATTCAAGAACACGTTTTTGAAGGTAAACACTCAACGTTAAAAGTAAGTTTGGCTAATAAGGATGTTTTATTCTTCGACAAGGCTAAACTGCCTAACAAAATTACTTTAATTGAAAACGGACAACGTGTAGATTATTCAGCAGAACGTTTGTTATTAGAACAAATTGATACGTTTGGTTGCATTGGTTATGACGAAAACGGAAAACCAATTGAGGGTACTTATAAAGCGGTTGTATTACCTGTTTCAAAAGCTACTGAGGTAACTTTTGAGGATGAAACAGATAACCGTGGGGACTACAGATACTATTCTATCGAACTTCCTAGAGCTTAGTTTATGTTGGATTTTAGCTTAAATATGGGTAACCCTAACCAATTAGGAGGGGGTCCTGCTCCGATAGATATCGGAGGGTTAAACATACCTAACTTAGGTACTGATTTAGGAGATTCACTTTTAAACATTGCAAATACGGTAATACCGGGTGCAGGTTTAATCGGTGGTATTGTTAAACTATTTGAGGGGTCTTCATTCCCTCCAAAAGAAGCTCAGCCTTGGGCAAACGATATGTTTAACAATTTATTAGTGCATAACGGTTTAAATACTGGAAACGCTAAAGATTTAGCAGATTACCAAAGAAAAGTTAATGCTTTCTTGGTAGATGTTGACGGATGGATTTTAGAGCGTACGACCTATACTGATAGAGTTCCCGAAACTCTAAAAGGTTTGAATATGGCGAGCCAATTCTTAAAGCAATTAAGAAACAACTTTGTACAAGGCTTATACGCTAAATTCAATGTTAAAACATCTAAGAAAACATTCTTACAAGAATTGCCATTTACAAGTACAGGAAAACAATTCCGTATTAATGCGATTCAAGTTTCTTTAACTGCTAAAGGTAATAGTGCAAACCATACTTACGTGCCTACGAACACTATTGTACCTACTGACACTAGTTCAGATGATAAGCCGAATAATAACGACGAAGATAAGTTTAACCCTTTACACTTACTGTGGTTAATTCCTGCGGGAATTGTGGTATGGGGTGTAAACGCATTGTATAAAAAGTTTAAAAAGAAAAAATAACCGTGAATAAAATCAAAGAAAATTTAAAGGCTTTTTGGACGAAAACAAAAGCCTTTATGCAAAAGAAGTATTACGGCGTACCTGTATGGGGTTATGCTGCTGGATTTGTTTTAGTAGTGCCTGCTGTAATTTATTTATTAATCCCTAAAAAGAAGTATCACTAATGGCATATTATCCTAAACAACAACAGTATTACCCATATCAAGGGAATAACCCTCAACAATTTAATCAAGCTCCTGCACCATTTTGGAAAGGTGGTAGAAAGCCAAAGAAAAGTGGTTTTAGAGTGATTCAAGCTTATGGAGCTGAAAAAGGTTTATTTCTTGCTGGGTGGAAAATTTATAAAGGGAAAAGATGGAATGTTAAAGTATTTCGTGACAAGTATCAAAAAGAAATAGCTCCGACTGTTTCTGAATCAGGTAAAAAATGGTGTAGTGTTAGAGTCATCTTAAGTTCTTCTCTTGAAAACACTATAAGTATTGGCGCTTATATGAATATTGGTAACCACAAAGTCTATTTAGATGAATGGAATTGGATTATGAATCCAAATGCAAATAACGGTGGGTACATTGGTAAACGTTTCTCTAAAAAGAAATAGCTATGCTAAAAATGTTCAAAACCATAGGTAACGGCTTTAACAAGGTAGTTAAAGCCGCTACTACTTTCGAGAAGATAACCAAAACAGCTAGTATGATTTTAAAGTATTTAAAACTTGCTTATAAAGACTACTGTGGTATTTGGAGTATTGAAATAGAACAAATTGAAGTTGAATCAGAGGAAATTAAAGCATCATGACAGGAGAAAATCATTTAAGCCCCTATAGAGAGAGCTATGGCGCAAATATTCGAAAGAAATATTTTCAACCAAAAGCTCCTTTAACGGGTGATATAGACAGAAGTATAAAACTAGCTAAGAACTTGTATTTATATGAATTGGTTGAAAAGTCATTTATTCGACCAGAGGAAAAGAATTTGTTTACGTACGTACCAATGCACGTAAAGATTCCCGAAATGTTTCAACTGTTAAGGGATGCGTTAGGTAAACCGATTACTGTAACATCTTTTTTTAGAAGTGAACGACACGAATTTCATGAAGGACGTTCGGGTACAAGTCAACATACACACGGTAAAGCAATTGATTTAACAGGTGTAGGTTTAGTTGATTTAATTCAAGAAGCAGTAGACACAAAAAACGATTTGTATCATAAGCTTCGTAATATGGGTGTCCGTGGAATTGGAATTTACAAGACTAAAAACTTTGTTCACTTAGATTTCAGAGAAAACATTTGGAACGATTTTACACTATGGACTGGCGACGACGATAAAGAAAAAAAAAACGAAAGTCTAAGCCTTAAAGTCATTGGATTTGTAGTAGCTACTGTGTTTATCGTAGTAGGTGGAATTAGAGCTTTATTTAAACGTAAAAAAAGGTAGGTATGTGGAAGTTTTTAAAAGGTAATATCTTTCTAATGCTTGGTATATTTATAATTGTTCTTCTCTTATTAGAGTCTTTTAAGAATTGGGTTCTTGTTCTTTTTTCAGAAGGTAAATCTTTTTCCTCTTTAGATTCTTCTGATTCAGTTATTTCTGATGTACAAGCTCGTTCTATAGCTGAGCAATTACATAAGGCAATGGGTACTGTTTGGGGTACAGACGAAGAAACGATATTCAATATATTTTCTACTATATCGGTAGCTGATTTTAAAAAGGTATACAATGCTTTTGGTCATAGACCATATTTTGAACCTTTTGGAGTTCCTACTTTGAAAATAGTAGGTGAGAATATTGATTTATTTGGTTGGTTAAGTTATGAGTTAACCAATGAAGAAATGGTTAAGCTCAAAGGAATAGCTCCTGCTATTTTTTCTTTAAATACTTAGTTTTTGCTTTTAAATAACCTATTGTGAAACCAATTAAAATTCCAAATAGTATCATAAGTAAACTATGTTCTAATATGCCGTAAAAAGCTAAACCAATCATAACTCAATTTTTTAATAATTAAAATCCCTCAAATATAAACAAATGAAAACAAGTTTAATTTTAAAATTTATCCCTTTGCTTTTTGGTTCAACATTAAGCATCAACGAGGGCGACCCGTTGTATATTTTAATCGTCGCAGTATTAACAGCTTTGTTTAATTATTTCGCTGCTAAAAAGAAGCAAAAAGAAGAAAAAGAAGAAAAATAAAATGTTAACCCTAGTACAAACTATAATTGTCGTATTTGCAGCTATGATAACAGTCGCAACCTTGCTAATATTGATTGTTGGAGCGTTCATCACAATCAGAAACAAAAGGCGACAAAATGAATTTAAATACTATATGCGCAGCGACGATTACAGGGAGTACGAAAAACAGATAAAGAAATGAGTAGAATGATGCTAAACGGAATGGAGTTTAAAGCTGTACCTGTACACTTTCATTTTGAAATAGGAGAAGGTATCTTTAATTTTAAAGGTGATTTCTTAAAAGATAACGAGTACTTGTATGGTAACTTATCAATTTATAATGCTTTTCCCGAACAAAATGATGGAGGGGATGTAATAAAACATCCTACGGCAGAATTTGTCTTGTATGATGAAAAGTTACCCGAAAGTTCAGAGTTAGACGCTAGTAGAGAAACCGAAATAGTTTTTCATAGATACCATATGACAAATAAGGTGTTTTTTAAAGCTATAAAATCAGAAGACACTCACTGGCTCACATTCGATGGTTTAAAGCTTTCTTTGATTGGTGAGTATGAAAACAGTGTAAAACAATCTCCTTTAGGTGAAGAAGTCGAGATTACTACAAGGTCAAGCGGTTTTACGAAATAGATAAATAGATACCCTTAAATAAATAAAAAGCATATCCATAGTTGATATGCTTTTTTTTATATATTGCGCTTATCTAAATGTCACATTTAGATTTTTTCTTTTTCATAGCAATTTTCCCACTCATTTTTGAGTGGGTTTTTTAGTTTGATATAAAAGTATATTTTTGAAGAAAAAAAAATACTATGTCATACGTAAACCAAGCTAAAGAGTTACCAATAATACTTCAGGACTTATTATTATCTTTAATATCTACACCTTTTTGGTATGTTTCTTTTTATTTGTTTAATAACGATTTTTTTATTTCTAATAGTCTGATTACGATTATCGTATTTTCTTTTTGCATAAACTTATGTTTCTATCTTATAATAGCTACATACACTTATTATATTTTTAAATATTTTCCGACAGCTTTTGCGAGTTTGATATCAAGTTACAAAAGCTTTTCGTTAATTATTGTAGCCATGACTTTTAAGATACTTTCTTTAAGTATTTTAATAGTAATATTCTATATATTTATTTTTTTACTAGGCTTTAATTTTAACTACTTTACTTTTTTGTTAGTATTCTTTATTATTATCAATGTCCTTTGTTTTTTAGCTATGAAACAAGCTAAGAAAAAGAAGCAGGAGTACATTAATCATAATTAGTATTATTGTCGTCTTGATTATAAATTTTGGGGTAAAAAAACTTTTTTCATTAATCCCTAATAATTGATTGATTTCTTTCTGAGTTAATTTTTCTGTTTCTTTCATAATGTTAAGTTTATCCGTGTTGCTCTTAAAAAAAAATATTTTTTTCGAATTAAAGAAAACAACAAACAACGCTAAATGGAGTAAGGCGGAAGGCACAAATTTATTTGGGAGGTTGCTCCAGCGGATACCCCAATAAATTTTTGGTTTTTGACTTATGGAATTATATTCGTGCGGTGTCTTTATTTGATTTGAAAACAAATAATAAAATAAAATGACTTCCTTATATACATCATAAAAGAAACGCCCGCAAAACGAAAGTTTTGCGTATTAAAACAAAAAGTATTTTATTTGCATAAGTATTAATTACGTTCATTGACACAGATAGCCCCTTAAATTTAGCTTTGAGCAACAGGCTTATCGCAACTACGGAAATCGCAATTATTTTTTATAGCTGCGATTATTTTTTGTACTATAATTAATATTATGTTAAATAAAAAGGAATGTGATTTATGTTCATATTTGATTAACAGGTTGTTAATGATAAAAACAATTTTTAAATTTAAAGATAATTTATAAATTTATGATTGTCATTAAACAAATATCTTCTCACATTTAAATGGTAAATTACCAATAGTTTTTATAAATAAAAGTATTGATTACTATTTTCTAAAATATTTAGTTTTAAGTTTAAAACATAAATCATACAAAACTCAATATAGTTCAGCTGTTTCATATAAGTATCTAATAGAATACTTATTAGATATAAAAAACATAAAATTAGATTTGTTATTATCAAATAAAAACAAATCTATATTATTATCAACACATTACGATAAGAGAAAAAACAGAACTTCATCAACAGTACCTTAGTTTTAATTCTGTAACTGAAAAGATCAAGTTTCTTCATGAAGGAATTAGAAATAAGAATATTTTAGGTGAAATGACTGAAACTTATCACCTTCTTAAAAAAAGTAAAAGCATTGAAGATGCTGAAACGTTTTTAAAAACTCATGGTCTTGCTTTACATCTTACTCCATTTGGAGGGTGCACTCATGATTTTAGTCAATCTCCGTGTCTAAAACACCTACAATGTTGGAATGGTTGCTCACATTTACATAGGACAAATACACCAGGTGAAACTGAACGATTGGTTGAACAATTAGAATTTGCTAAAAAAAATCTTAATAAAATGCGTAAGGTTAATCATGACAATAAAAGTAAATGGGAAAAAGATATTCTAAATAAAATCAATAATATAAAAAAAGCAATCAACCTCTCTCCTACTAAAAATTCAATCCAAATATTTCCAAAAGGAATTGAAATG
The DNA here is from genome assembly GCF_002120225.1 of Tenacibaculum holothuriorum. Lineage (GTDB taxonomy): Bacteria > Bacteroidota > Bacteroidia > Flavobacteriales > Flavobacteriaceae > Polaribacter > Polaribacter holothuriorum. The sequence continues at coordinate 285,191 of NZ_LAPZ01000001.1, forward strand.
ACAAAACCGAATTATAAAACTAGAAAAGAATCATTATAACATGAAGAAGTTAAGAGGAAAAGAACTAGACTTAAGCCTTAAGAAAGAGTTAGACAAAATGATAGATACAGGCTATAAGCTAGCACCCATAACTAGGTCTAACTTACAAAGGCGATTAGGTCTTAATAGTAGAGGAACATTAGCTGTTAAGCATAGAGCAGAAATGATTGAAAAGGCGAAAGAGGTTCAACTTAATAATGCAGGATTAGATATTAGAGGTAAAAAAAAGAGAAGCACTTTAAAGCAGCAAAATGAATTATTAAAGGAAAAAATAATTGAATTAGAAAGGCAAAGAGATGAATTAGTAGAACAAATAGCTATGATTATTAATGGAGCACAAGCTAGAGGATATAATGTAGATGAAATAATGGTGCCAATAATTAAAATCGATTTATAACAAAACGAAATTGAAAAGTCAGATAAAACTCCATGTAATGATTTTTGGATATAACTTTTATATTTAACTCTATAACAATAATATTACATATATAACAGCGTATCTATACCCTTTAATAAATAAGCTAGCATTAATTACAAAAAATAATGAAAAAAATACTTTTTGTTTGTTCTGCAAATAAGCAAAGGTCAAAAACCGCATCCGACTATTTTTCTGAAAAACTCACAACTTTTGAATTTGACTCAGCAGGGACTAACCATAAAATCTGTAATAAAGAAGGAACTCAACCTTTAACTGTTGAGTTAATGAATTGGGCTGACTTAGTAATTGTAATGGAAGAAAAGCACAAGGAATTAATTATTCTAAATGGCGGTTCTGAATTTAGTCATAAAATTAGAGTTTTATCAATTCCAGATAGATTCAAATATTATCAAAAAGAATTAATCTATTTACTTGAAGAAAAAGCAAAACCTTTAATCTTGAATGATTAAAATAAATTTACAAGAATTGTTATGACGAAAAAGTGTAAGTCTACTACCAAAATGTATAAGTTTTGAACTTTAATGATATCTTAACTTTGTCATCAAATAATTAAAACAAAACTTTAAAACAACATATTATGAATTTACAAGCAGGAAAAAACAGCGTAACATTTAAATCTTTTGGAGTAGACTTAGCAGGAGACCTTTACCTGCCAGAAGGATTTGATGCCAATAAAACATATAAAGCAATCGTTGGTACAAGTCCGTTTCCACAAGTAAAAGGACAAATTCCAGCTATCTATGGTCCAGAAATGGCTAAAAGAGGATTTATCTATTTGGGCTTTGACTTTTTAGGAATGGGAGATTCCCCTGCATTACCTGGAGAATATATGAAATCTAGATATATGTTCAGGTTGATCGAAAATACTTGGGATGCTGTATCTTACTTAGGAACACTTCCATTTGTTGATGAAATTTACGGATTAGGTGTTTGTCAAGGAGGTTCTATCCTTGCATCTGCGGCTGTAACTGACCACAGAATTAAAAAAATTGCTACCGTTTCAGGAATGATGGCAGCAGATGCTTTCCAATGGGGTAACAGAGACATAGCTAATATGATGATTGCTGGAGCAAACGCATCCAAACAAAAAATGTACGAAACAGGCGAAGCAGATTACGTATGGCCAAATGTTATTAATGACACTATGAGCAGAGAAGAATTTGTTGCCACAGGAACACCAATGGCAGATGATACCTACAATTTCTATGGTAAAGATGGTGTTGCAGGACCTGGAAAAGTTGAGCATTTTACAAACGAACATATTGGTGATCAGGCAATGGAATCGCTTATTTCTATTGCAGAACATTATGCTGATAAAATCATTCAACCAACCCTTGTCGTATATGGTCCGAATGCAGCAACAGCAATTTGTTCAACAGCATTTATTGACAAATTAACGAACAATCCAGAAGTATTAGCTTTTGACGAGTTTAGTCACGTAGATTTTTACTGGAAACCAGAAGCTGTAAAAGCATCTACAGACGCTGTAGCAGAGTTTTTTAATAAGTAATAACATACAGGAAGTACAAGAGTTAAATCATAGCTCTTTACTTCCTAATTTTAAACTCACATCTATGAAATGGTATAATTATTTAGCAGCTTTTGGTGCAGGTTTTTTCTTGACTAATGTAATCCCTCATTTGGTTAATGGTGTTTCTGGACAAGAATTTCCTTCACCTTTTGGAGCCCCTCCAGGAGTTGGATTGTCTTCTCCTATTCAAAATGTTATTTGGGCTTTGATGAATATGGTTATTGGTTACCTTTTGTATAGAGTTAGTAAAATTGATTCTAAAAACATTATCGGTACCATCCTTATGTTCGTTGGAATAGCAGTATGTGCTTTAATGTGTGCTAATTCTTTTGGAAGCAATCCTAACTTATAAAATTCATTTTTATAAAGAACTAAAACGCCTTGGTTAACTACTAAGGCGTTTTTCTATTCTAAAATGATAAAACCAAAATGTGTAAGTCTAATACCAAAATGTATAAGTTTCAAGATGAATCTGCACAGTAAATTTGTAATCAAATAATTAGAGCAACTTTCAAATTATAAATTAAACAAGATGCAAAAATTTCTTTCACTTATTTGTGCAGTAGTACTTTTAGTAAGCTGCAATCAAAAACAAAACACTAACGAAAGACAAACAAAAGAATTGGCTGTCAATACTAACAACGTAAAAGAAGAGAATACCATGGAAAATTTAAAAGCAGGAAAAAACAGTGTAACATTTACATCATTTGGAGTAGAATTAGCAGGAGATTTATATTTACCTGAAGGGTTTGATCCAAGCAAAAAGTACAAAGCCATAGTAAGTGCTAGTCCGTTTCCACAAGTCAAAGGGCAGGTTATGGCAACCTATGGACCAGAAATGGCGAAAAGAGGCTTTGTATTCTTAGGCTTTGATTATTTAGGAATGGGCGATTCTCCAGCATTACCAGGAGAGCACAAAAAATCTAGATATATGTTTAGATTGATAGAAAACACTTGGGATGCGGTTTCATATTTAGGAACATTGCCTTTTGTAGAAGAGATTGAAGGATTAGGTGTTTGTCAAGGTGGTTCTATCATTGCATCAGCAGCAGTTACCGACCATAGAATTAAGAAAATTGCAATGGTTTCTGGTATGATGGCAGCAGATGGTTTCCAATGGTTAGGTAGAGAAGTTACAGACCCTATGATTGCAGCCGCTAATGCCTCTATGCAAAAGCAATATGAAACTGGCGAAGCCGATTATCACGCGCCATTCGGATTAGATGACCAGATGGCAGAAGAAGAGTTTGTTGTAGTTGCTGCGTATCCGGCAATGGCAAAAGAAACCTATAGCTATTACGGAAAAAATGGTGTAAAAGGCCCAGGAACCGTTAAAAACGCTTCAAACATTCATATAGCCGACCAAGCGATGCAATCTATGATTTCTATAGGAGAAGCTTATGCAGATAAAATTGTACAGCCAAGTTTAGTAATATACGGTACCAATGCTTCTACTGCTCCTTGTTCAACACAGTTTATAGCAAAACTTACCAACGATAACACAACGTTGGCATTTGATGAGTTTAGCCATGTAGATTTCTACTACAAACCAGAAGCGGTAAAAGCATCAACAGATGCTGTAGCAGAATTCTTTAATAAATAATAATCATTTAGCACGTATTAGGTTTTTTCTGATTGATTAATAGCACCCTAATACAAGAACCTCTTGCCTAATCCCTAATAGCAAGAGGTTCTATTCTTAAATATTTCATTATGACAGTTCAAGAATTAGAAACATTAGTACAAAGCAAAAAAGTACATCAAATTAGATGTGGAGACCATCGTTTTATCGACATCACCATTGTAGCTACTGAAGGACGTTTTTTTGTACGTCAGTATAAATTCAGAAAACGAAGTTGGTACGATGCTTTTTTAGTAAATCCAGAAGGTGCTATGAAAATTGGCGATTTAGAAGTAGAAATTAAAGGTGTAGTACCTGATGATATAGATCAAGTCAATCCGAAAGTAAATAAGGCATATAGAAAATTGTTAGGACTGATTTATCCTGCGATGCGATTAACCTACGATACTAAAAAACACGAAGCATCTACCTTAGAGCTGGTGCCTACACTTTAACAATCTTTATGTAAAAGTAGTAAGTATTTCAAATACTTATTCAGAAAGCATTATAGTATTCACTATGATGCTTTTTCTGTAAAAAAGTACTTTCCACCCAAAAAGTATAAGTATCTAACCAAAATGTATAAGTACAAAAGTAGTAATCGTTAGAACTTTGTCGTATCATTTTATCACACATTAAAATTCAAAAAAATGAGCGAAAATATATTTGGTAAAGAAGGTTGGACACCTAACCGATTAAAAGACTTAACAGGAAAGACGTATGTAATTACAGGTGCAAATGCAGGCGCTGGTTTTGAAGCCACTAAACTGTTTCTTCGCAAAGGAGCATCGGTAGTAATGCTGAACAGAAACAAACAAAAATCTGAAGCTGCTATTACCGAACTAAAACAAGAGTTTGGTAAGGATGCCAAGGTATCTTTTATCCTTATGGACTTAGCAGAGTTAGATTCTGTTAGAACTGCAGCACAAGAAGTTAAAGACAGAGTACCGTACATAGATGCTTTTTTATGTAACGCTGCCGTGGCGCAAGTAGCCACACAACAATTAACATCATCAGGATTTGAAAGCCAATTAGGTATTAATCATTACGGACATTTTTTATTGCTGAATTTGTTATTCGATAAGATAGAAAACACAGGAAAACGCATTGTTATAATGGGAAGTAATGGGTACAAAATGGGGTTAAAACGGTTGAATTTAGAAGATATGAACTTCGATAAAAAATACAACCCAATGAATGCGTACTGTAATAGCAAGTTAGCTCAAATGGTGTTTGCCTACGAGTTACAACATCGAATTAAAGAAGCAGACAAAGATGTTGAAGTCTACGTATGTCACCCAGGAGCATCAAGAACTTCTTTAGCAAAAGATGAGGCTAATTTTATGACTAAGTTAATTTTTACCATTATGTCGTATACACCATTGGCACAATCGGCTGAAAAAGGTTCATGGCCTGAAGTGATGTGTGCCACTGAAGACGGATTAAAACAACAAGCTTACTATGGCCCAACAAAACGAATGGATTTAGTAGGCCCCATTGGAGAATGTAAATTAGAACCTTTTGTACTCAACAGAGAGATTGCTATAAAACTTTGGGATATGTCTGAAGAGTTGACTAATTGTAAATGGAAGTTTTAATAATAACCTAATAATAGAACTTAAAAAACAAAGAATTTAATTTTAAAATAATAATCATGAACACTAAAAAAAACATCGTAGTAACAGTAGTGGTGGTATTGAGTGTATTTTTAGTAAATGCGCAAAATAGAAACTGGAAAAAAGAAGTTTCTAAAGACGGAAAAGTAACAGTAAAAAGCGAAGTTGCCAAAGATGAAGAAGGCAAAATGATTTATTACATAGCCGAAACAACAACAAATGTAACAGCAGAAAAAGTTGAAGAGTATTTAAGAAAACCGTCTAATTACACCTATTTTTTAGACTATACTGAAAATAGTAAAAAAATAAAAGAAGTGTCAGAAGATGAATGGTTTACTTATATGTTTGTTGATGCACCTTGGCCTATGTCAAACTTCGATTGCGTTCAAAAATATAAATTTCAAAAAACAGACAAGGGATTTAAGCTAAAAGGAGTTGCTGATACAGACGCTTATAAAAAAGGAGATGTGAAGCGTATGCAAGTATATACAATTGAATATGCCTTTGAAAAAATAAACGATACGCAGAATAAATTAACTATAACAGCTAATTATAGACCTACGGCTTCTATGCCTAAGTTTTTATTAAGAGGATGGTTTCCAAACGGTCCTGCTAAGTTAATGTCAAAATTATTAGAAGGAGCTTCTAAATTATAGTAATGCATAAAAATGAAAAGAACAATCGCATTAATAATAACTGCTTTTCTAGGATTTAATTCCATCGCACAGCAAAAAGTTAAAGAAATTCGTGATATAAAATTAGTCGCACCAAATTTTAGCCATAACGCTTCGCTATACGATGCTCTAATGAATAGACGTTCTAAACGTTCTTTTTCTAAAGAAAAGATTAACGACCAAGATATGAGTAATCTACTATGGGCAGCTGCGGGTATTAATCGTAAAGGTAGAGGAAGAACTGTACCCCTGTTAGGAGATATTGCTATTTATGTTGCTATGGAATCGGGCGTTTATTTATACAATCCTAAAACGCATGAACTAGAACATAAATTAACTGAAGATGTCAGAAAGAAAATATCATCACAAGGTCCTGTAAAAAAAGCTCCAGCAGTTTTTATTTACACTATAGACGACAAATCGTTTCCTGGATATATGAAAAGAGCAATGAAAGAAGCTCACGGAATGGATTTTTATTACGGAAATCAAGTAGCCTATTCTACTCAAAACATATACCTGTATGCAGCAGCTAAAAAAATGAATGCAGTTGTGATGGGTGGTTTTTATAGAGAGAAAGTTGATGAAATGCTAGATTTAGATGAAGACCACAATTCTTACTTAATTCAGTTGGTTGGTTATAAATAAGACTATTATAAAATATACTTTAAATGAAAAACTATATAAAGCATATTACAAACATTGGTTTTTTCTTATTGTTATTTTTTTCCTTTGGTTTTAAATCAGAAACTAAAGAGATAAAACATAAAATTCAGGTCATTCATCCTGGAAAAGATTTGAAAGAGCCAGTTGAGACCATTCTGGTTGAACGATTAAATAAGAATAACGAAACTCTTGAATTTTACGTCAATGTAGAGTCAGTAATCTGTTCAGATAATACCTGCAAGATTGTTCCAGTAAACATTTTTTGGGACATAAATGGTGAATACAATCGTATTGAACTAGAAGAAGGAGGCTATTTAGAAAAAATTGAAGGTGTAGAATTTAATGAAGACGATTATCTAAAACTAGATGGTATTCTAAAAAACAAAAACTCGGCTTTAGCAGATTATGACATCAATGAAATTATAGATAAGAATAAGAAAAGTAAACAACAGGATTTCAATTTTAATTTTAATGCTGATGTTGACGCTGTTTCTGGAGCTACAATTATTACTATTGATGAGTCAGAAACCATTGTTGGTGCTACATTAACCAGTTACACGTTGTGGCATTGGGTAAATGGGCCTATACCACAGATTATTAAAAAAATAATGGTAGAGAAACTTTCTCAAGAAGGTCTTATTAATTTATTAAATACTTCTGGTGAGAAACAAGTAATTGCTTTAGAAGAGATATCAAAAAGAAAGCTATTTAATAAAGCTGTAAGAAATATAGTAGTTGAAAATATCGCTTCTGAAAATATAGCGTATAGAAAAGAAGCATTTGCTTACATAAAAAAACTACCAAAAGCGCAGCATTTTGAAGCTTTAAGAGAAATTTTCAATAAAAAGGATGATAAAATACGTTTCAAAGCGCTCTATCTAGTTGAAGATAGTCCATATCCAATTTCTCAAAACTTTAGTGCTTTTCTAACCAAAAATATTATCGAAAAGGAGAATCAAAAAGAAATAGAAAAATTACTTGATATATATCAAGGCAGAAAAAAAACCTTTTCTACCACAAACCAAGAAATTATAAAACTTTTAGATTCTGAAAATTTTTCAATAGCACGTAATGCATATGAGTTTTTAAAAGACAAAGCACTTTTCAAAACGCAACAAAAACTTATAAATAAGTTTTACAATACACATAAAACAGCTTTAGAAAATACCAATAAGTATCAAGGGTTTTAGTATGTAGTTATGAAATATAAATTATTTAAAATAGTAAAAAAGATGTTGTTAACACTTGGAATATTTGTTGGTGTTATTATAATTATGGGTTTGTTATTCGTAAACTTAAGTCCGCAATTTGGTGGTAAGCATACTGATGAAGCTATTGCTCGTTTTGAAACTTCTCAAAACTTTAAAAAAGGAAAGTTTACCAACCAGTCCTTTACACCAACATTTCCTGGTTTTAGTGATTTAGGCAAAGTATTTAAAGCGGTAACTAAAAAAGTCCCTAACACTATTCCTTCTAGCCCAATAAAAGTAGAAAAAGTAAGCAATCAAGAATTTACAAAACCTTCAAACGAAACAAAGTTTATTTGGTTTGGGCATTCTGCTTTTTTATTAGAAATACAAGGCAAGCGTATTTTAATAGATCCTATGTTGAGTGATGTTCCAGCCCCACATCCATGGTTAGGAGGAAAACGATTTACTGATGGATTACCCATGTCTGTTGAAGATTTACCAAGTATTGATGCCGTTATTTTTTCACATGATCATTATGACCATTTAGATTATGAAACTATCCAAAAAATAAAAAAGCGTGTTAAAAAATACTTTACTCCTTTAGGTTTGGGAACCCACTTACAAGCTTGGGGAATTGACAAAGACGATATTGTAGAACTAGATTGGTGGGAAGAGACCCAATTTGAAGACTTAAAATTCGTAGCTACTCCAGCACGCCATTTTTCAGGACGAGGACTTTCAGACTCTATGAAAACGCTTTGGGCTTCTTGGATCATTCAATCAGAAACAGAGAACATCTATTTTAGTGGAGATAGTGGTTACGATACGCACTTCAAAAAAATAGGAGAAAAATATGGGCCTTTTGATATCGCATTTATGGAGTGTGGGCAGTACAATGATGATTTACCTGATTCACCTATACATATGTACCCTGAACAAACTGCTCAAGCAGCTTTAGATGTAAAGGCACAATATACCATGCCCATACATTGGGCTTCATTTAAGTTAAACAATCATCCATGGAAAGAACCTGTAGAAAGATTAATCAAAAAAGCTGAAGAGTTTAATATTACGTTATTAACGCCTAGAATAGGTCAAGTATTTACCCTAAACAGCCTAGATAATAGCTCTTCTAATTGGTGGGAGAAATATTAAAATAAGTCGTAACTTTCAAAAATGTAAAAGAATGAAAATGCCAAGTTTAAAATTTAATAACATATCAGAGTTTCATAAACATTTTGAATTGCCTGAGCCTGAAAATCCACTATTTGGTGTATTATATACCCAATTGGAAGAAGGCGAACAAGCGAGTTGTGAAACCTATGCTTTTGATGAACCTGTGATAATGTCTTGTGATTTTTACAGCATTAGCTTTAAAAACATCATTTCAGGTGAGTTCTCTTATGGTCGTACCAAATACGATTGTACCAATGGTACATTGTTGTTTACAGCACCAAATCAAACCATGACCTTTAAAGATATGGTGTTCAGTTCAGAAAGTTATCACATTGCTTTTCATAAAGATTACATACGTAGTTTGGATATCTATGAAAAAATCAAAACCTATAATTTCTTCAATTATAATGTAAACGAAGCCCTGCATTTGTCGCCTAAAGAAGAGCAGATTATTAAAGATATTTTCAAAAATATAAAAACCGAATATCATAATAATCAGGATGAGTTCAGTAAAGAGATCATCATTTCCCAGTTGGAAACATTGCTGAAATATGCTGATAGGTTTTACAAAAGACAATTTCTCAACAGAACCGATGATAACAAGATTTTAATCACTAAATTCAAGGATATCCTCAACACTTATTTTGAGCAAAACCTATTTGCAGAAGAGGGTATTCCTACTTTGGATTGGATGGCTGTACAACTGAATGTGAGTCACCGCTATATGAGCGACACCATTAAAGCTGAAACAGGACGAACTGCGGTAGACCAAATCAATTTGTTTTTAGTAGAAGAAGCAAAAAGTTTATTACTCAACCCAAACCTTTCTATCTCGGAAACAGCTTACAAGCTAGGTTATGAATATCCTGCTTATTTTACCAGAGTCTTTAAAAAGAAAGTGGGTATGAGTCCTAAGCAATATATTAAAGAATATTCTTTGAACTAGTACAATCCAATCCATAAAACCTACTTATATAATTCCCTTTTATTTCAAATGAGCTTTTAAGAAAAAATAGGGTTAAAAAAGAATATATAATGAAGTATTCATTTAACTAATAAAAAATGAAAAAAGTATTAATAATTGCAAGCATCACAATGATGATGCTAAACTGTAAAAAACAAGAATCAAAAATGGAAAATCCAAAAAGCAATATTGAAATTTCAAAAAATGAAATGATGAAAGGTACACTTATTACTAACGAAAATATCGTAGATGTATTAGAAATACAGCGTGTTATTGACGCGCAAGTGAATGCCTATGATAATCAGGATTGGGACATCGCAAAATCATTTATGACCGATGAATTTGAAACTACCGTTGGACAAGAAGGCACAGGAATGATGAAAGCTGACGATTTTCTTGGGCGTGCAAAAACCTACCATGAAAATGCGGAAGAATTTGTAACACATCATTCAAATTCGGGGTACCGAATATTTTTTAACGACAAAGACCATGCAACGGCATTTGCTCGTGGTGTTATCATCGTAAAAAGCACACCTGCTGGTGAATATGAAGAAGGCGGAACTCTACAAATGGAACGTTGGAACAGCTATGAATATGGTTTAAAAAGAACTTCAGAGGGTTGGAAAATCAATAAGATTTTAATTACCTATAATAATGATAAGATGACTTCGATTCCAAAGAAATAAATCCTAAAGAATGTACTAAAACTTTTTCTTTAGGACTCATCTTGATTAAACCTTATGATTGTTTTAAAATAATGTCTTAAATTTTCATAAGGTTCTTCCCCTGGAATCCAATTTGCAAATTTCCAATACCGCCATTTAGCTATTGTTTTATTGGGTGGTATTAATAAAAAATGCTGCTCCTCGTATAAACCTCCAATCAGAATACTTTCTTCTAATAACTTTCCAACCTGCTCAAGACCTTCAATCCTATATGCTTTAATTAATTCTTGATCTATATTTCTTAAGTAATCTACCTTTTCTATGGATAAAAAATTAGGTTCAATAGCATTCGGTGCAGTAAACCCATTGGTTAATCTTATTAATTCTTTGTAATCTTCTGGAAGTTCTAGAGCTAAGCTTTCTTCTAGCTTTTTAATTTCCTTATTTGAGGCAGGCTTATTTCCAATCCAACCCTTGTTAATCTGTTCTTGAGCATATACTATATCTCCTAGCCTTATGGCTGATTCTGAAAGTTGTTTAAAAAGGCGTTTCATAGTTTAATTTTCTTTGATTTTTTTATACAAGAGATATAATTTGTAAAAAGATATACAAAGAACGTAAAATTGTATACATTTTAACTTGCTTTATTCGAGAACTTTGCATTGTAATTAATTTAAAATTAAATATCATGGCACCAATAACCGAAGAACAAAAAGCAACATTAAAAGCCATCGCTCAAGGATATATAACGGTTCCTGCTAACCGCGCTCCTATTTTAGAAACACCAAAAGATTATGGATTAGATTTTCAAAATGTAACATTCAACACCGAAGATGGTATTGAGTTGGCTGCTTGGTTTATTCCTTCTGAAGGTTCTAACAAGTTGATTATTTGTAATCATCCCGCAACACTAAATAAATATGGATTTCCTGGACATCAAAAACCTTGGAGTGATTTTCAAGACATTGAAGTAAAATTCGGAAAAATACACAAAGCCTTACACGATGCGGGCTATAATGTATTAGCATACGATTTAAGAAATCACGGAGAAAGTGAAGGAACCAAAACACGAATCTGGGGACAAGGATTTGGGGATGAGTATAAAGACGTTATCGCTGCTTTCGACTATGTAAAGTCGCAAGATCACTTAAAAAATATGACGATTGGATTGTTCAATCCATGTGCTGGTGGTAACGCTGCAATGCATGCTATGACTGAACGTCCAGACTATTTTGATGATGTAAAAGCCTTTGTATGTGCACAACCAGCATCTATCAACATTATGTCAAAAGTTGCCCTTAACGGAATGGGATTGAGTGATTTTTTTGATGACTTTGCAAAAGAAATTGAAAACAATATAGGTGTTAAATTAGAAGACATGACACCACATAAACATGTACAACACCTTAAAACACCAATGCTTATTGCCCAAAACAAAGACGATGTATGGACAATTCCAGAAGATGTTCAAACAACCTACGATTTAATCCCTATTGAAGAGAAAAAACTCATTTGGATTGAAAAAGGCGATACCAGACGTTTTATTGGATACAACTATTTCGGTGAAAACTCAGAGGAAATGATTGAATGGTTTGATAAATATATGAGTTAGATATTATTTGTAACTTGAAGTTTTATAATTTATAAATGACTAAAAAAGAAATAGCACGAGAGTATATTATTCAATTAGAAAAAGGTAATATTGAAAATATAGTAGCATTATTCAATAAAAATGGTATTGTTGAATCTCCTTTGTATGGAGTACAAAAAGCAGACGAGTTCTATAAACTGTTAAATAACGACACTAATAATTCAAAACTAACTCTAAACGGAATTTTTGAAGATAATAATTCAAATAATATTGCCTTATATTTTACTTATAATTGGACGTTAAAAAACAACAATATAGTTAAGTTTGATGTCGTAGATATCATTCAATTTGATAATCAAAATAAAATCAGCAATCTAAAGATCATTTACGATACAGTTATTTCCAGAAAGTTAGTAGAACAAATGAAAAAGCATAATGACTAAAATTTCAGTATTAAATATGCAACATTTTAAGAGTTTATCATCCTATTTAGAATATCTCAATTTTCCAAAGTCAGAGCATCCATTGTTAAGTGTCTTACCTATTACACCTGAGCTAATGAAAAGCTTTAAAGAAAGTTCTCCCCCAATCACAACTGATTGTTATATCATTACTTTAAAAACAGTATTAAAAGGAAATATCAACTATGGAAGAACTAAGTATGACTTTACTAATGGAGCTATGGCTTTTGTTTCTCCTCGTCAAATATTACAATGGGATAAATACACCGAAATAGAACAAAAAGGTTTTTTTATCACATTTCATGAAGATTTTATAAGAAGTACAGTATTATCTAAAAATATTAAAAACTATGGATTCTTTTCTTATACTACCAATGAAGCTTTACACCTTTCTCCTAAAGAAGAGCAATTAGTACAAGCTGTTTTTGATACGATTGAGGCTGAATACCATAACAACCAAGATCAATTTAGTAAAGATATTATTCTCTCTCTGCTAGATACCTTACTAACATTTTCAGATAGGTTTTATAACCGTCAGTTTATTAATAGACAGGAAGTTTCAAATATTTTATTAGATAAGTTTAAAGCTCAGTTGCGTTTATTCTATTCTGAAAGTAAGATAACAGGAGTTCCTAATATTGAAAACATAGCCAATAAACTTTCTGTTTCTCAGCGTTATTTAAGCGATACTCTAAAAAAAGAAACAGGAAAAAGTGCCAAAGAGCACATCAACTTATTCATTATTGAAAAAGCAAAAGATAAACTCATTGGAACTTCAGAAACTGTTAGTCAAATTGCCTATGATTTAGGCTTTGAATATCCACAGCATTTTAGTAAAATGTTTAAAAAGCAAACTGGGAAATCTCCCAAAGAATATAGGGTTAATTTGAATTAAAAGGTTAGTAAGAATTTATACCTCTACCAACCCTATTTGAAAAATGATGTTTGATTGTTATTCACATCAAATAGCATCTTATATTATTTATTTTAGGACTCTATTAAAAAAACATTTGTTTTTTGGTAAAGTAAGAAATGTTTTTATGTATTTACATATAAAAATAAGCACAAAAACATTGAATAATATGAACATTTTTCATGAACGTTTTTTTAATAGAAATTATTGAACTATTAGTTTTTATAGATTTTTTTTACATTTATGAACAAATTACATTCCACACTTGACAAATAAATGTTTTAAAACCCATATATTCTATCCATAAACTTTCTTATTAAGAAAAAAAACAGTAATTTGTAAGTGTTTAAAAATTAATGGAATCATTAACCTAGCTTTTAGGTTAATTTTATCCCCTAATTTATCTGCCACACTAAGTAATTTTACTTAGTGTGGTTTTTTATTTATTGTAAGTTTGGATTAGCACCAACAACTCCATTATAAAAAGATTTAATAGTTTCTATATCTTTTTCCATATTATCAGTTGGATAAAATGGTTCAGAAACTGCAACTTGTTTTCTACCAAAATCTAGTGTAAACATAACAATTGGTACTCCAGCACCTTTAGCTATATAGTAAAATCCTGTTTTCCATTTATCTACCTTTTGCCTTGTTCCTTCTGGTGAAAGAGCTAATCTAAATTCATCTTTAGAATCAAAAACTTTAATAATAGCATCAACTAAATTGTTGCTTTTACTTCTATCTACTGGTGCTCCTCCTAACCATTTGAAAATAAAACCAAAAGGAGGTTTAAATAAAGACTTTTTTCCGATATAATTTATCTTTGTTCCCCAAGAGTTTCTTGCAAGAATCGCAATTGGAAAATCTTTCCAGCTAGTATGTGGAGCTCCAATGACTACATATTTTTTTAAATCAGTAGGAAACTCCCCTACTAACTTCCAACCCAATATTTTAGTGTATATAAATTTTGATATCATGTATTAAAAGGGAAAATTAATGGCTTCAATGATACGGTTTTCAGTAAGAACATCAAAAAAAATCAGATATATTTGCTAAAAAACACTGAAATCAACCATTATTTAAAATGCAAAACAATCTTATTTTGTTAATAGTTATAGCTGTTTTAGCTATAGCTGTAGGAATTATAATAGGTAATTTATTAGCTCGTTTAAAAAGTAAAGAACAGTTATTAGTCCTTGAAAAAGAGAGCGACAAATTACAAGCTACTATTAATAATGTTGAGGATCAAAAGATAACGCTTAGTAAATCATTTGAACTTCAAAAAGAAGAACTAAATGAGCGTTTAAACGAAAAAAACAAAGAAAATAATGAGCTAAGACGTGAAAAAGAATTTACTACTATTGAGTTAACCAAACGAAATGAAGAATTGAAGAATCTTCAGCTTAAATTAACTGAAAATAAAGAAGAAGTAACTAAATTACAGGAGAAATTTACTAAGGAATTCGAAAATTTAGCGAATAAGATTTTAGATGAAAAATCGAATAAGTTTACAGAACAAAACAAAGTAAATTTAAAAAATATCTTAACTCCACTTCAAGAGAAAATTCAAACATTTGAAAAGAAAGTAGAAGATACTCAGAAAGAGAGTATTTCTATGCATTCAGCATTAAAACAGCAACTTTTTCAGTTAAAAGAGTTAAATGCTCAAATGAGTAAAGAAACTATAAATCTTACCAAAGCATTAAAAGGTGATAGTAAAACTCAAGGTAATTGGGGCGAATTGGTATTAGAACGTGTTTTAGAAAAATCGGGATTAGAAAAAGACAGAGAATATTTTGTTCAGCAATCATTTGTAAATGATGAAGGTAAACGAATTATGCCCGATGTGGTGATACATCTACCAGATAATAAAAAGATGATTGTCGATTCTAAAGTATCATTAACAGCTTATGAGCAATATGTAAATTCGGATGATGAATTAGAAAAAGAGCAGTTTGTAAAAGAACATATTAACTCTTTAAAAAGACATGTTGATCAATTATCTGAAAAGAAATACGAAGATATTTATAAGATAGAATCACCAGATTTTGTTTTACTTTTTGTTCCAATCGAACCAGCATTTGCAGTAGCTTTAAGTCAAGATAATACTTTATATAACAAAGCTTTTGAAAGAAATATTGTTATTGTAACTCCTACTACGTTATTGGCTACGCTACGTACCATAGATACTATGTGGAATAACGAAAAACAGCAACGAAATGCTATTGATATTGCTGTACAAGCAGGTAGGTTGTATGATCAATTTGTAAACCTAACAAACGATTTAATAAAGGTTGGTAATCAACTAAAAACCGTTCAAGGGAGTTATGATAGTACAATGAAAAAACTAACAGGACAAGGTAACTTAATTAGAAAAGTTGAAGTGATTAAAAAGCTTGGAGCTAAATCGTCTAAAAACTTTAATGATAAATTACTAGGTCGTGCTTTAGAAGAAGATTCTTAATTGAATTAAGAATCTTCTTTTTTAAGTTTTTTTACTAAGTTTCCTACAGTAAGTCCTTGTACTACTATTGAAAATATTACTACGATATAAGTTATAACAAGGAATAAATCACGATACATATCTTGAGAAAGTCCTAAAGCAAGGGCTATTGAAATTCCTCCACGTAACCCTCCCCAAGTCATAATTAATCCTGTATTGGGTACAAAATCTAGTTTCTTTTCAAAAAGTTTTACAGGTAAGAATAGTGATATATAACGGCACAATAGTACTATTGGAATTGCTAATAAACCAGCAACAATATACTTACCTTCTATTACTAAAACTAGCATTTCCATTCCTATTAAAACAAATAAAATTGCATTTAAGAGAATATCAATCAGTTCCCAAAATTTATCTACATAACGTTCTGTAGTTTCTGACATTGCAGTTTCTCTAATCGTATCGTTACCAACTATTAAACCTGCAGTAACCATTGCTAAAGGCGCAGATAAATGAAGCTTTTGAGCAAGTACAGTTCCTCCCATTACAGCTGCTAAAGTAATGATAACCTCTATATCAAAATCATCAATAGATTTTAATAATCGATAGGTAATCCAACCTATAATAAGTCCTAAACCTATTCCGCCGATAACTTCTTGTCCAAATAATTTAATAACATCGAATGTTGTTACATTTTCTGTTCCTGATTTAGCAATTTGAAAAATGGTTAAAAACACTACAACTCCTACTCCATCATTAAATAACGATTCTCCTACAATTTTGGTTTCTAATTTCTTTGGAACTCCAGCTTTCTTTAAAATCCCTAAAACTGCAATAGGATCTGTAGGAGATATTAACGCTCCAAAAAGTAAGCAATAAATAAAATTTACAGGGAAACCTAAAGCTTGTAAAACGAAATACATAACTCCTCCCACTAAAAAAGTAGATGTAAGTACTCCTAATGTTGAAAATAACAATATTGGCCAACGCTGAACTTTTAACTGTTCAAAATTAGTGTGCAAAGCTCCTGCAAAAAGTAGAAAACTAAGCATTTCGTCTAGTAGAACCTTTCTAAAATCAATCTTTGATATTATTTCTTTTTCAAAATTTAGTAATGTAGGATCAAAATAACTCAGTAGAATAACAATAAATGTAAATACAATTGTTATAATCATTAACCCAATTGTATTAGGTAGTTTTAAGTATTTTACATTTATATATCCAAAAATTGCTGCCAGTGAAATTAAAACAGTAGAAATTAAATAAGCGTCCATTCAGTAGTTTTTTAATCGAAAGATAATAAAAAAAGTAACCAAAATAATTCAGTTACTTTTTTGTAGTTATAATTTATAAAATTGTTTAGATAACAAATAATTGTCTGTGGTGCATTAATTCGTATACCTTCTCTCCTATTTGTTCTAAAGCTTCATCATTAGTCGCATTGGTAATTGCTTCATCAATTAAGTCTACAATTACTTCCATATCATCTTCTTTTAAACCTCTTGAAGTTACAGCAGCAGTACCCACTCTAATACCAGAAGTAACAAATGGCGATTGCGTATCAAACGGAACCATGTTTTTATTTACCGTAATATCAGCTTTTCCAAGAGCTTCTTCAGCTTCTTTTCCATTGATATCTTTATTACGTAAATCAATAAGCATCATATGATTGTCTGTTCCTCCAGAAATAATATTATATCCTTTATCTACAAAAGCTTTTGCCATAGCTTTGGCATTTTCTCTTACTTGAATAATATAATCTAAAAATTCATCAGAAAGAGCTTCTCCAAAAGCAACTGCTTTGGCAGCAATAACATGTTCTAAAGGTCCACCTTGATTTCCTGGGAAAACTGCTGAATTAATTAGCGTAGACATCTTCTTTAATTTTCCAGATTTTAACTTTAATCCGAATGGATTTTCAAAGTCTTTACCAATCATAATCATTCCTCCTCTTGGACCACGTAAGGTTTTATGAGTTGTTGTAGTTACAATATGGCAATGTGGTAACGGATCAGATAAAATTCCTTTAGCAATTAAACCTGCAGGGTGTGAAATATCTGCCATTAAAATAGCACCAACACTATCAGCAATTTCTCTAAAACGTTCAAAGTCCATATCTCTAGAATATGCCGATGCACCTGCAATAATTAACTTAGGTTTATGTTTTTGAGCTTGCTCTTCTAAATGCTTATAATCAATTAAACCAGTTTCTTTGTCTACTCCATAAAATACTGGGTTGTACAATTTACCAGAAAAATTAACAGGAGAACCGTGTGTTAAATGTCCTCCATGAGATAAATCAAATCCTAAAATAGTATCTCCTGGTTGTAAACAAGCAGCAAAAACTGCCGTATTTGCTTGTGACCCTGAATGAGGTTGTACATTTACATACTCAGCTCCAAATAATTCTTTAGCTCTATCAATAGCAATTTGTTCAACTATATCTACTACTTCACAACCTCCATAATAACGCTTATTTGGATATCCTTCAGCATATTTATTAGTTAAAACAGAGCCTTGAGCTTTCATTACTTGTTCGCTTACAAAATTTTCTGAAGCAATAAGCTCTAAACCGTTTACTTGCCTTTCTTTCTCGGCTCTTATCAATTCAAAAATTTGACTATCGTGTTGCATTGTTGTTTATTTAAAATAAGATTTTCAAAAGTAACAAAATCATTTCAAGTACCTAAGAAGTATTTAGATTAAATAGTAACAAAAACTATACTTATATTAACTATTAAAAATTGTTCTTTTTTAAAATAATTGAATTAAAACTGCAAAAAATTATGTAGGTTTGAGTTAAAATTTAAACACAACAAATTCAATGGAAATAACAGCAAATAACCCTAATAGAAAATCTTGGTTAAAAGTTGAAGAAAACTCAGATTTTCCTATTCAAAACATTCCTTTTGGAGTCTTTTTAACTAAGGATGATATTATTACAATTGGTACCAGAATTGGTGATTTTGCTATAGATTTAGGAGCTTTACATCAATTAGGTTACTTTGATGGAATTCCTTTAACAGACGATATTTTCTTACAAGATACTTTAAACGATTTTATTGCTGATGGAAGAAAAACTTGGCGTTTAGTACGTAATAGAATTGCAGAAATTTTTGATGTTACTAACGGTAGTTTACGTGATAATGTTGAGCATAAAGACAAGATAATTTTTAGAATGGACGAGGTAGAAATGCAATTACCTGTTTCTGTGGGAGATTATACCGATTTTTATGCTAGTAAAGAACATGCTACAAACGTAGGATCTTTATTTAGAGACCCAAAAAATGCATTATTACCAAACTGGTTACAAATTCCTATTGGTTATCATGGTAGAAGTTCTTCTATTGTTCCTTCTGGTACGCCAATTCGTCGTCCAATAGGACAACAGCGCCCTAACGAAGGAGAAACTAGACCTAATTTTGGACCTTCAAAATTATTAGATTTTGAATTAGAAATGGCTTTTATTACTACAGTTGCTAATGATTTAGGTGATAGAATTCCTATTGAAGATGCAGATGAGTATATCTTCGGATTAGTATTATTCAACGATTGGTCTGCACGTGATATTCAAGCTTGGGAATATGTTCCGTTAGGTCCTTTCTTAGGAAAGAATTTTGCTTCAACAATTTCACCATGGATTGTAACTTTAGATGCTTTAGAACCTTTTAGAGTTGATAATCCTAAGCAAGATTTTGAGCCACTTCCATATTTAAAGAGAGAAGGAAAAGATAGTTTCGACATTAATTTACAAATGGCAATTCAACCAGAAGGTAAAGAAGAAACTGTAGTTTGTAATTCTAACTTTAAATATATGTATTGGACAATGGCGCAGCAATTAGCACATCATACTGTAAATGGATGTCCTGTAAATGCTGGCGATATGATGGGGTCTGGTACAATTTCTGGGCCAACGCAAGATAGTTTTGGTTCTATGTTAGAATTAACTTGGCGAGGTCAAAAACCATTAAAAATGAATGATGGTTCTGAACGTAAATTTATCAACGATAACGATACTGTGATTATGAGAGGATATTCTCAAAACGATAGTGTACGTATTGGTTTTGGTGAATGTGTTGGTAAGGTTTTACCTGCTAAAGAGTAATTATAACAGTTTATTATAAATCCTAAAAACTCGCTAATTAATAGCGAGTTTTTTGTTTCTTAATATTGAATTGTAATTAGACGATTATTCTTTCTTTTTCAAATCCAAAATCTCTTTAGCATCTACCCAATAAATATCTGCTCTATTGCCACCATAACCCCTGTGAAAGAAAAAATATTTGCCATCAGAAGAAATACTTCCATAAGATTCAGCATGTTCAGTATTTATCTTATCACCTAAGTTAATGGCATTTCCCCAAGAACCATCTTCTTGTTTAAAACTGATATACAAATCATTATCACCATAACCTTCCTCTCTTTCACTATCCCAAATTAAATAAGATTCGTCTGGAGCAATAAATGGATGAGCCGTCCATTTCCCGGTATTTATATGCTCACCAAGTAGCTTTGGCTCTTCACGTTTACCATTCTTGATTGTAGAAATACTAATGACGTCATCACTTTTATAATCATCAAAAACATAGGTTCCACTAGCAGAGGCTGTCAGTCTCATAATCCCTCTGTCTTTACCGTCTAATAAAAACTTTGTGTCTTTTACTTCTCCCCATCCAGTATTGGTTTTTTCTCTATATTTTCTTCCTAAGAATAGTGTCTTAGCATCTGGTGTAACAAAAGGTTCGCCTGCATAAGGAGACACTTCTGATTCTACCCATTTATTATCTATATTTTTAATAACAAATAATGTATTCTTTTTATACTTCCCTCCTCTTCTTCTAAAATAAAATTCTTTAGCATCAGGTGAAAACGCTGCTGCGGCTTCTCTAAATTCATTTTTAATAATATCTGGAGCAAATAATTCCGGAACTAAACCAGGAGGTTTCTGTCCTAAATAAACATCCTTAAAAGCTTCTTTGTTTATATCTTTAGATTCTTTTTTTTCTAATTTACAAGAAGCTAAAATTAAGAGGCTAAGTAATGTTAAAGTATATTTTGTTTTCATGTATTTTATAATTCTAATTATTTATTCGGTTTTGAATATTCAATTAATTCCTCCACGTAATTAAAATCCCCTTGAATCTGAGTAAGCTTAATAAAGTTTTTCACCTCTGGTGCATAAAGCCAAATTTCCTCTTCATCTGCATTATAGCCTCTAGAATTTGAAGTTTTACCAGTGTACTTAATAGTATAGGCCATGAACGTACCTGCCGCTACAGTTTCTTCTTTATATGAGAGTATCTCAGCATTTTGACTCTGCTTCCCTGTTGTTCCATCTTGACTGGTCCAACTGTTTTCATATTTCCATTTTTTGCCCACTTTCAAAGGCCAATTATATTTAGGCGTCTTACTATTGTCTGGCTTTACAATTTCAGAAACTGGAATAGTATCCTTTCCTATTGTCATACCTAAAACACCTTTGGTCTCTACTATTTTTCTAGTATCTGTACCATTTGATCTTACTTCTCCTTTGTCAGTTACACCTTTATATTTCCAAACCCATTTTTCACCAACTTGATAGTCAGTAAGAGTTGGTTGTGGAGTAGCACCAGTACTCTTTGAGTTATTACAAGCGCTTAATGTTACTACTAAAAGGAATAATAAAATTTGTTTTTTCATGTTAAATAATGTTTTTGTCCAGTTGCTTAACTATATGTTCTTTATACGATTTTTAGGCTAATTTTATTTTCAAAAAGGTTTTACAAATTTAATCAAAAGCAGGTATTACAATTTCAAAAATAGGTTTCATAATTTTATCATCTTCACTGTCATGACCTGTAATCGTAATGATTAAATCAAGTTCTTTAACTACAATAATGCGTTGTCCACCACCTCCCCAAGTAATTTTAATATCATAACTTTTATTTTTTATCTTCAAAGTTGTTTGGTACCATAGATAACCATAAGAGAATGTTTTAGGTTGCCAATCTTCAGTAGGCTTAGTAATTGCACTAGTCGCTTTTGATAAATATTCTGAAGAGATAAGTTGTTTACCATTCCATTGTCCCTTGCCTAAGACTAAGGTCCCTATCTTCGTCATATCTCGAGAAGTGAAACTTGATCTAGAATCAGCTATTGGTAAACCACTAAGATCATCTCTCCATTTATAATTGTTGATTCCTAATTTATCTAGAAATTCATTTTTTATAAAATCTTTAGCTGAACCTGGTACAACAGCATCTAGAACTTGCATTACTATAATTGGATCAGGTCCTTGATATTTATAATTTTGAGAAGTTGTTGTTATTGGATTGCTCAGTGATAGAAAAGCCTGAACTTGTTTTATTCCCTTATATTTTTTAGGATTCTTTCTAAAATCTGCAATTTGCTCATTACTAAATCGTAAACCAGAACTCATTGTTAACGCCTTACGAAGTGTAATTTTTTCTACTCCGTCAACAAGCTTTGAAGAATCCAAATCTTTTAAAAAATGTACTATAGGCTTATCTAAATCTTCCATGGTTAAATACCCTAATTGAATAGCGCGACCAACTATAAGACTCGTATAACCTTTAGTTGCAGAAGCTTGCATATGAGGCAAATTGATACGTCCTTTTTTATAATAAGACTCAAATACTAATTTGTCTTTATGCGAAATAAGCAATGCATCATAGTGTCCATACTTGCCTTCAAAAATTTCTTGAGAAAGATTAAGGATTCTGTTTCGATCATTGGTTTTAACAACTAATGTATCAACTGATATTCCATCTTTTCTGTTTTCGGGTGTAGTAGTAATAAATGGGCTATTTAGATGTGGAGTATTCCAGAATGATACTTCATAGTTATCCTTTGAGACATGTGTCATTAAGGTTGACAACCAATCCACACTTTTAACTGCTGTCATTGGAAATGCAGTTTGATGAGTGCCATCAATCACTTCTTTAATAACAGATAAGCCATCATCTAATCTACCGTTTAATAATTTAACAAATGTGTTAATCGGTTCACTAACAGTCTTGTCCTCTAAAGAACCATAGGTGATAAAAACATTGGCCTTCAGACTTGAGTTTTTATTTGAAGCTTTGTAAGATCCAAACTTGGTATTAAGCTCAGATAAATGCTTCATCTCTTTTTTAATCGTTGGGCTACCAATAATATAATTATTAAAGGTCTCAGGTTGAGTCATTAGTATATAAGCACCAAATTCACCTCCTAATGAATACCCAAAATAAGTGCGACTGTTTGGGTTTGTACGATAGGTATTATCAACATATTTAATGACATCATTGCGAATAAAATCTAAATGTTTATCTGCTTGCCCAAATTGATACTTATTTTGAACTTCTGAATTGCTGTGTTCACTCATAGAATAATCACGGAACCTACTTACATGGTCTCCTCTTTCTTTTTTTAGATCTTCATTGATGTCTAATTGCCAAGAAATTCCAACAAGAATTATGTCTTCCAGCATGTATTCTGTGACTCCAGATAGCATTTCAAGATGCCACATAGCGTCTGTATAATAAAGCACAGGATACGTTTTATTCTTGTTTTTCGAATAGTCTGCTGGTAACTTTATATAAAGTTTATAGTTTCTTGCTGTTTTTGAATCTTTTATAGGGACTACACGAATTTTTGGTAATTCTAAAGGATACAACCCATTTATACTAGTTTCAACTTCTTTCGCACTATATTTTTGTGCAAAGCTATTGTTTACAATGAGAAGCATAAGTAGTAGCTTACCTAAAATAGTTTTCATAATTGTTAATATTATAATTAAATCTTTCGTAAAGATATAGGTAGAACTAAAGCAAAAATTTTAAACAGGATGAACCATATAATTAAATGACCAACTCATTTCATCATTGATATTCCTGTTTTATCAAGAAATAGTGGATTTATGTTCTTTTTGGTATTACCTTTATCCATTAAATAGACAAATTTCCTATGACCAAAAAGTCTTTAAAGAATACGTTACTCATTAATATTGGAGCTTTTATATTAGTGGTTCTACTTGAAGTAATGAGTGGTTGGGTTACTAGGGATAATTTTGATACAAGTTATTCTTTTTATTTGTGGAACCTTAAATACGCAACTTATATCATGGGGCTCATTTGGATAAATCATTTTGTTCTTATTCCCTTTTTTTTAGATAAAAAACGTTACGTATTGTTTGTTATATTACTCATTGGTAGTATTATTTTAGGGGCGTATTTTAAGACATATGGAAAACCTTGGTCTTCAGTCTCCAAAGTTTCATTTTTTTTTCTATATACAACCGGAACAGGAATGGCTGCTTTCTTTTTAAGAAGAAATCTACTCATTAAAAGAGAAAATTCAGAGAAAGAAAAACTTCAAAAAGAAACTGAACTTAAGTATTTAAAAGAGCAAGTAAACCCTCATTTTTTATTTAATTCATTAAACAGTATTTATGCACTCTCTAGACAAGCTTCTCCAGAAACACCTGAACTAGTTATGCAGCTATCAGAACTGATGCGCTATCAATTAGAAAGCTCTAAAAAAGATATTGTTTTGTTAAAAGAAGAACTTGAGTTTATAGAAAACTATTTACTTTTAGAAGAAAGGCGTTTAAGTAATCGTTGCCATATAGAATTCTTGATAAAAGGTGAATTAAGAGGACTGAAAATAGCACCGATGTTATTGATTCCTTTTGTTGAAAATGCCATTAAACATGGAGCACAAAGTACAAATCAGCAGAGTACTATTGACATTACAGTAACTATAAATAGCGATAGTCTTCATTTTACGGCAATAAATTCAAAACCTAGAGTGTTACAAGAGTCAAAACGAGAAGGTTTAGGACTCGAAAATGTAAAAAGACGTTTAAATTTACTATATCCAAATGAGTATGTATTAAATATTACTAACTTAGAAGAGGAATACAAAGTAAATTTATCAATAAACCTTATTAATAATAAATAAGACGAAAAAGAATGATTAAAGTAGGTATCATAGATGATGAGTTACTGGCACGTAAAATTTTAGAAGACTACTGCTCAAAAATTGACAATTTTGAGTTAGTGATTAGCACTGGTAACCCGTTGGAATTTATCAATTTTATTCAGCAACAGGAACTGGATCTTATATTCTTAGATATTGAAATGCCAGAACTTAATGGTATGGAAGTTTTGCGTTCTATGATAAATCCGCCAAAAGTGATTTTAACCACTGCTTATTCTGAATATGCTTTAGAAAGTTATAATTACGGTGTTGTAGATTATCTTTTAAAGCCAATTAAAATTGAACGTTTTCTAAAAGCGATTAATCGAGTTTCTGCTTCAAAAATAGTACCTAAAGAATCTAGTAGTAATAAAGAACTTCAAATAAAGCACGATGGATTGCCTGTTAATATTCCATTAGAATCTATATTATACATCCAAAGTTTTGGCAACTACTTAAAGATTTTTACTGACGAGAGAATGTATTTAATTCAGGAAACACTTATTAATATTACTAAAGTGTTATCGAAAAATTTTCAAAGAACCCACAAATCCTACATTTCTAATTTAGAACGTGTCACAAAAGCAACTAAATCTCATTTATTTATAAATAATTCTCAAATTCCAATCAGTTCGACGTATCGTGTTTTAGTAAATCAAAAACTAGAAGAATTATAGTTATCTTTTATAAACCTTCAATTTTAGCTTTCCTTAAAAAATAAATTGCAAAAAATGTGGTAATAATCGGAATCATAAAACCATATTCGTCAATCCAAAAAGTAGAATTATCATTTGTAATAGTTAATGGAGTTGCTATTTTTTGAATAAAAATATTGTGAACTGAATGATATATAGCTGCTGGCCATAAACTCTCTGATTTAAAAGTATAATAAGCTAGAATAACTGAAATCCCAATAATCATTATTGTAAATGCAGCTATATGTAAATACAAATGTTCCCCTCTACCATAAATTAGGTTAATGATTGGATAATGCCATACAGCCCAAATAACTCCACTAACCAAAGAAAGCATTCTAAACGACATTACTTTTCTTAATTCAAAAATTAAAAAACCTCTCCACCCTATTTCTTCCCCTAATGTTGAACCAAGGTTTTTAACAACACCAACAGTTAGTAATAAAAAAATCATTAATCCAATAACCAAACTCTGGTTTGCTTCCTCAAGTCCTAACTCTTCACTCCAGCGAGTAACTCTTTCTAGACTAAAAAAATCTCCAAAACCAAATATCCATATAAAAAAATAAGCTAATGTTACATAAAGTATTGGTGTTAAATAAGAAAGCTTTAAATATTTTAAACTTTTTAATTTCCAAGGTAAAACTGATAGCTTTTTCCCTTTTACAAGTAACGTAGCAAAAGTAGCTAATGACGGAGATATCATTAAAACTCCAACATACATACTGGTTGGGTTTAATTTTAAAATTGCATAATATGCAATTGTACTAAACAATGTTAAAAATAAAAGAAATATTCCAATAGTGCTCCAAGCTTCTTTTTTATTAATTGAATTAGTAGTCATTTTCTATTTATTAGTTATTTAAAAAAGACGAAGATTAGGAATGTTTGTTACATAGAAAAACCCATTCCTTTCGAAATGGGTTTATTTTATGCTATTCTTCTTCTGGTGGTGGATGTCCATGAATTTGTTCATACACTTCGTCGAAGTTATTACGTAAATATGCGTTTAACTTTTTTCTGTAATCGTCACGTAACCAATCTATAAAATTATGTGTGCTCTTACATATACATTTAGAATATCTGTGAATTCTATCATCAATATCACTTCCAAGCTTCTTTGCTAAGATCAATGCATCAAAAACATCTTCACTGTTTTCAATACACATTTTTGCATGATGTTCAATTGATTTTTCTAATACTTTTTTTGAAGATTGTCCAGATTGAATTGTTTGTGTATACACTTTCTTTACATCAAAATATAAATCTTCAGAATTGGCGAATTCTTTTTTAACATCTGCAGGTAATTCATATCTAAATGTATTTTCAATTTCTTCATCAGACAATAAATTATCTAAATAGAAATTAGGTGCTCTAAACATTTTTTGCCAATCTAAATCTGCCCCCCAAGGACCAAAACGATGGAAGTTATTCCCTAAATCAATTACATTAAATGTAGGCTTGTTTGGTAAGATACGAGATCCTCTACCAATCATTTGATAGTATAAGGTCAACGACTTGGTAGCTCTATTTAAAATAATAGAGCCTACAGTTGGTTCATCAAACCCAGTAGTTAAGATACTTACCGACGTTAAAATTGCATTAGGAGTTTCTTTAAACCACTTTAAAATTGCATCACGCTCTTTTTTAGAGTTTGTATTATCTAAGTGTGCAATTGGATATCCTGCTCTTCTAAAAGTATCATATACGTGTAAAGAAGTATTAATACCATTGTTAAATATTAATGTTTTAGTATTCTTTGCACGCTCTTCGTAAGCTCTTAAAAGCTTACTTAACATATCTGAATTTGTATATAAATCTTCTGAAGATTTAACTGTATAATCTCCATTTGCTCCTACTTCTAAAGAAGTTAATCCAACATTGTATGAATATACTTCAGAACGAGCTAAATATTCATTTTCTATTAATGAAGCAATAGACTCTCCCACCAATAATTCATCATAATTCTGATTCATTGGTAATTTAATATTTGAACTTAAAGGAGTTGCTGTTACACCTAAAATGAACGACTTATTAAAGTATTTAAATAGCTTCGTAAATGAATTATAGTGAGCTTCATCAATAATAACTAAACCAACATCAGAAATATCAAGCATATCGTCATTTAAGCGATTGTTTAATGTTTCAACCATAGCAACAAAACAATCGTAATCTGCTTGGTCGTCTAAACTAGCTTTACTATCAATAATTTTGTTTTCTACTTCAAACTCACCAAGCATTCGAGCTGTTTGCTTACAAAGCTCAATACGGTGCGTCATAATTAAAACCTTCTTCTGATAGTGTTTTAAATACTGACGAGTAATTTCAGAAAATATTACGGTCTTACCTCCTCCTGTTGGAAGCTGATACAATAAGTGATAATTTTCGGGGGCATTTTCAAAAGCCTTGAAAATTCTGTGTAAAGCGTCTTTTTGGTAATTATATAAATCTTTACCTACTTTTTTAACGGATATATTTTCGCTCAATTTATTTGGATTTTGAAGCATACAAAAGTACCACCATTCCTTAGAAAATAGAAGAAAAAATGCAATTTATTTTACAAAAGAAATCAACGGTATTTCTAAAATACCATAATGAGAAGCGTGAGCAACTGCTTCTCCGTTTTTAATTACCAGTAATTGAGGAGATTGATGTAATACTTGAAACTCATAGCCTACTTCATTAGAAATCTCTCGATAACTCAATAAATCTAAATAGTACACTTTTAAATCTTTCATTTCTTTAGTAAATGATTCTTCAAATTTTCTGATAACCATACTACTTATTCCACAACGGGTAGAATGTTTAAAAATTAAGATAGGTTCTTTTTTCGAAGCGGCTTTAATTTCTTTGAGTTGTTCTAACGATTTTAAAGGTCTCCAATTTATAAATAACTGTTTCTCTTCTTTTGTTTTTTTTGAACTTCCAAATATTGAATTTAATATTCCCATTTTACTAATTTACGTTTCTTTCTAAGTCGATAATCATTCAAAAACCTTTCATTCAGTCAAAAAGACAGTGAAAATTTAAAAAAAAAGACATTTTGACTGTTTTTTTGTTCATTATTTTGATTGGTATTGAATTTGAAATCCCCAAAGCATGAATTTTAACAATTATACAATAAAATCACAAGAAACCATACAACAAGCGCAACAGTTAGCGCAAAGCTATGGGCATAATCAAATAGAAAATGAGCACATTTTTAAAGCCATTTCTTTGGTTGATGAAAATGTGTTACCATTTATATTAAAAAAACTCAACATTAATAGTAATGTTGTACAGCAAATTTTAGACAAACAATTAGAAAGTTTTGCTAAAGTTTCTGGTGCCGAATTAATGCTTTCTAGAGAGGCGGGAAAAACCTTAAATGAAGCATCTATTATTGCTAAAAAAATGAACGATGAATACGTTTCTATCGAACATTTAATATTAGCTATTGTAAAATCTAAAAGAGGTATTGGGCAAGCATTACGTGATCAAGGAGCCACTGAAAAATTAGTAATGGCTGCTATTGAAGAATTACGTAAAGGAGATCGTGTTACTTCACAATCTGCTGAAGACACCTACAATTCTTTAAATAAATATGCGAAGAATTTAAATCAATTAGCACAAGACGGAAAGTTAGACCCAGTAATAGGTAGAGATGAAGAGATTCGTCGTTTATTACAAATATTATCGCGTAGAACAAAAAACAATCCGATTTTGGTTGGTGAACCTGGTACAGGTAAAACTGCTATTGCCGAAGGATTAGCACATAGAATTATCCGTGGCGATGTTCCTGAAAACTTAAAAGAAAAACAAATATTTTCTTTAGATATGGGAGCCTTAATTGCAGGTGCTAAATATAAGGGAGAATTTGAAGAACGTTTAAAATCGGTTGTAAAAGAAGTAACAACTTCTGATGGAGACATTGTACTTTTTATTGATGAAATCCACACCTTAGTAGGTGCTGGTGGCGGACAAGGTGCTATGGATGCAGCTAATATTTTAAAACCTGCCTTAGCTCGTGGAGAGTTACGTGCTATTGGAGCCACTACTCTAGATGAATATCAAAAATATTTTGAAAAGGATAAAGCTTTAGAACGTCGTTTTCAAAAAGTAATGGTGGATGAACCAGATACTGAAAGTGCTATTTCTATTCTTAGAGGAATTAAAGATAAATACGAAACACACCATAAAGTTCGTATTAAAGATGAAGCTATTATTGGAGCTGTAGAATTAAGTCAACGTTATATTACCAATCGTTTTTTACCAGATAAAGCTATTGATTTAATGGACGAAGCTGCTTCCAAATTACGTATGGAAATCAATTCTAAACCTGAAGAATTAGACGTTTTAGATCGTAAAATAATGCAGCTAGAAATTGAAATTGAAGCAATTAAACGTGAAAATGATGAGGCTAAATTAAAATCGTTAAATGCTGATTTAGCCAATTTAAAAGAAGAGCGTAACGAGATTAATGCCAAATGGCAATCAGAAAAAAGTGTGGTTGATACTGTTCAACAATTAAAAACAGATATTGAAAACTACAAACTAGAAGCTGAAAAAGCAGAACGTCAAGGTGATTACGGTAAAGTAGCTGAAATACGTTATGGTAAGATTAAAGAAGCGCAAGAAGCACTTGAAAAACAGCAAGAAATTTTAGCCAATCAAAGTGAAAATGCTTTAATAAAAGAAGAAGTAACTTATGATGATATTGCTGAAGTAGTTGCTAAATGGACAGGAGTTCCAGTAACTAAAATGTTACAATCTGAACGTGAAAAATTATTGAGACTAGAAGATGAATTGCACAAACGTGTAGTTGGACAAGAAGAAGCTATTGAAGCGGTTTCTGATGCTGTACGTCGTTCAAGAGCTGGGTTACAAAATCCGAATAAACCAATCGGTTCTTTCTTATTCTTAGGAACTACAGGGGTTGGTAAAACTGAGCTTGCAAAAGCATTGGCAGATTATTTATTCGACGATGAAAATGCTATGACTCGTATTGATATGAGTGAATATCAAGAGCGTCATTCAGTAAGCCGTTTAGTTGGAGCACCTCCAGGATATGTAGGTTATGATGAAGGTGGTCAATTAACAGAAGCTGTTCGTAGAAAACCGTATTCTGTTGTGTTATTAGACGAAATTGAAAAAGCACACCCAGATACGTTTAATATTTTATTACAAGTATTAGATGAAGGTAGATTGACCGATAATAAAGGTCGTGTAGCAGATTTTAAGAACACAATTATTATCATGACCTCAAACATGGGAAGTCATATCATTCAAGAGAAATTTGAAAATATGAAGGGTGATATTCATACTACTATGGATCTTGCCAAAACTGAAGTTCTTGGATTGTTGAAACAAACAGTACGTCCAGAGTTTTTAAATAGAATTGATGATATTATTATGTTTACTCCATTATCTGAAGACAACATTAAGCAAATTGTAAAATTACAGTTGAATAGTGTTAAAAAGATGATTGCTGAACAAAATATCACATTAGATGCAACTGATGAAGCTATTGATTATTTAGCGAAGAAAGGATATCAGCCAGAATTTGGTGCACGTCCTGTGAAGAGAGTAATTCAAAAAGAAGTTTTAAATCAATTATCTAAAGAGATATTATCAGGAAAAGTAACCACAGATAGTATTATTTTATTAGATGCTTTTGATGATCAATTGGTGTTTAGAAATCAATCGAATCTTGTGGAGAGTTAATAGGTTAGTTTATAGTTAATAAATAATAGCCAATACTTAAAAAGTATTGGCTATTATTATTTTATAATGACTCTTCAATGAATAATTAAAATCTCATACCTAGACCGAATCCTATTAATAATGGATTAATATCGACATCGGCAGGAACAGTTGCTGCACCAGCATTTACTGTTACGTCTGTGTTTAAACCAATGTATTTAGCGTCTAAATTTAAAAACCATGTATCGTCTAAATCATAATCGAATCCTACTTGAAAAGCATATCCAAACGAGTTTTTATAATCTACATCTACAACAGCTCCAGGATCTGCGTTATAAAAAATCGTATAATTTGCACCAGCACCAACATATGGTCTAAAATTTTCTAAATTAAAATGATACTGAACTGTTAATGTTGGAGGTAACAACCAAACATGACCTAAATCTACATTTCCTAAAGTTGTTTTAACTGCTTTTACATCGTGTTTTGTTGTACCCAAAATTAATTCCGTCGAAATATTTTCAGTAAAAAAATACGTAAAATCTAATTCAGGAATAAACGACTTGCTTATTTCTACATCACCTCCTATTGTACCAATTGTTGCAGATTCGTTTGGTAAAACTGTTACCCATCTAAATCTTGCTTGCCACTTTTTAAAATCGTTATTTTTAGTTGTTTCTTGTGCATTTATATTATTAAAAAATAATAGAGCTAAAACCAAACTTGATATAACTTTTCTCATAATTTTGAATTTAAATATTGTATTTATTTTAAGCAAAATTACCTTCAAAGTTTACCTTAAAAGCTGATTAAAGTCATAGAATATTATTTATTAATTATGCTTTAGTTTGATTTTAAAAATAAAAAAAGTACTAAAAGCACTTTTTATTGTTGTTGTAAACCTAATTTCTTTCCCTTCTCAATCATAAAATCGTATGAAGCTTGATATTCATTAGGAATTTTGCCATCTAAAATGGCTTCTTTTATAGCTTCTTTAATTTGCCCGATTTCTCTACATGGTTTTAAATTAAAGGTTTTCATAATTTCTTCACCTGTAATTGGGGGCTGAAAATTACGAACTCTATCTCGTTCTTCTACTTCTTTAATCTTTTGACGAACTATTTCAAAATTTTTATGGTAACGAGCAAATTTCTTAGGATTTTTTGTTGTTATATCTGCTTCACAAAGTGTCATTAAACTATCTACATCATCTCCTGCATCAAAAATGAGTCTTCTCACAGCAGAATCCGTAACTTCAGTAGCCAAAACAATTGGTCGAGAGCTTAACAGTACCATTTTTTGTACAAATTTCATTTTATTATTCAAAGGCATTTTTAAACGTTTGAATAATTTGTAAACCATTTTAGAACCTACGAATTCATGTGCGTGAAATGTCCAACCTTGCTTTTTATGAAATTTTTTGGTAGGTGCCTTTCCAATATCATGTAATAAAGCTGCCCAACGCAACCAAACATCATCTGTATTTACAGCTATATTATCAACTACTTCTAGGCTATGATAAAAGTTGTCTTTGTGTTTTTGTCCTTCTACCTCTTCTACTCCTTTTAAAGCAATTAATTCAGGAAGTATTCTTTTTAGCAAAGTAGTTTTATGTAATAATAAAAAGCCAATAGAAGGTTTTGGAGAAGCTAAAATTTTATTCAACTCTACTACTATTCGTTCTCTTGTAATAATATCTATTCTTGCTGCATTCTTTTTTATTGAATTCAAAGAATTCTCTTCAATTGTAAAATTTAATTGAGTAGCAAAACGAATAGCACGCATCATACGTAAAGGATCGTCAGAATAGGTTACATCTGGTTCTAAAGGAGTTCTGATGATTTTGTTTTCTAAATCTTGAATTCCATTAAAAGGATCTAATAACAAACCAAAATTATCTTCATTCAAACTTAATGCTAATGCATTTATGGTAAAATCTCTTCTATTTTGATCGTCTTGTAGAGTACCTTCTTCAACTTGAGGATTTCTACTGTCTTCTGTATAAGATTCTTTTCTTGCTCCAACAAACTCAATTTCAACTTCTTTATAACGTAACATTGCTGTTCCGTAGGTTTTAAAAACCTGAACTTTTGGTTTGTTTGGTAATAACGACGCAACTTTTTGAGCTAATTCTATTCCGCTTCCTACAGCTACTACATCTATATCTTTAGCAGTTCCTCTTTTTAGTATAAAATCACGTACAAAACCACCTATTACATAACTTTCTAGTTGTAATTCTTTGGCAGCTTTTGAAATGTATTGAAATATATCAGCAGAAAGTGCTTCTTTGTAAAATTGTTGCATACAATTATTCTCTAATCACAATAATATCATCTCCTTCAATTTTTAAAATAGTCGATGATTTTTCGTTTACTTTATCTTGCTGCAAATTTACCACATAATCTACACTCTTTAAAATGGCTTCACTAATTTCTG
The DNA here is from genome assembly GCF_002120225.1 of Tenacibaculum holothuriorum. Classification (GTDB taxonomy): domain Bacteria; phylum Bacteroidota; class Bacteroidia; order Flavobacteriales; family Flavobacteriaceae; genus Polaribacter; species Polaribacter holothuriorum. Next base: position 318,951 of record NZ_LAPZ01000001.1, read on the forward strand.
AAAATGTTTTTGGTGTAGGCTCTCCACTAATATTTGCAGAAGTAGACACAATTGGTTTTCCAAAAGATTCTATTAATTGAATACAAAACTCATTTTCAGGAATTCTTATAGCTATCGTATTATCTTTTGCTATGGTATTTGGAGCCAATCCTATAGGATTATTATAAATAATGGTTGTGGGCTTTGTAGATTCTTTTAAAATATCTAATGCTTTTTGTGGAATATTATTTATATATTCTTTCAGCATTTCTATTGAAGAAACCAAAATAATTAAACTTTTAGATTCTTCTCTGTCCTTTATTGAATAAATCTTTTTTACAGCGTTATTATTTGTAGCATCACACCCAAGCCCCCAAACAGTATCTGTTGGATACAGTATCGTGTTTCCTTCTTTTAATTGTAAATTAATATTTGAAATATTTTTTATCATTGATATTACAATTTCTAAAAAAAAATTAAGTTTGTATTTAACATTATAATAGCAAACATACAATTATCAAAACGAAAATACTACATAAAATAAGTGCTGCTATAATTACATTAAATGAAGAAGTAAATATCGCACGTACTTTAGAGCAATTAACTTGGTGTGATGAAATTGTTGTTGTAGATTCTTTTAGTAGTGATAAAACAGTTGAAATTTGTAAAGAGTATGGTTGTATAGTACATCAAAGAAAATTTAATGGTTATGGAGAACAGAAACTCTTTTTGGTCTCGAAATGTTCTAACAATTGGATTTTGAGTATTGATGCAGATGAAGTTTTAACGAATGAATTAATTAATGAAATTCAGGAAGAATTTTCAAAAAAAACGATTCCCTTTAAAGCTTATAATTTAAATAGAAAACATGTATACTTAGGTAGAATATTTAAATTTGGCAGACTACGAAACACTCCAATCTTACGGCTTTTTAATAAAAGCTATGCTAATTTTACCAATAAAACAGTACATGAAACTGTATCGTACAATGGAATTGTAGGGAAATTTAAAGGATATTTTTTGCACTATACTGCTAACTCAATAGAAAAGATTAGCTATAAGAAAAATAGATATGCTAATTTGGTGGCAGAAGAATATGCTAAGAAAGGTAAAAAGACAAATTTTCCTCAATTACTTTTCAAGTATCCATATACTTTTATTAAAGAATATCTTTTTAGGGGTAATTTTTTAAATGGATATGAAGGTTATGTGTGGAGTGTATATTTGGCTGAATACAGTGTTTTAAAATACCTAAAATTACGAGAGAAAAATAAGTTAAACCAATAACTTTTTATACAAACTCTCATATTTCCTTGCACAAACTTGTACTGTGAAATTTTCATGTAATAAATTATAAGCATTCTTTGTTAAAGAGCTTTTTAACTCTTCATTATCTATAATTTTAATTGTTTTTTCGGCTAAACAATTAAAATCTTCTACATTACAAAGTAGTCCTGTTTCATTTTCTTTTATCAAATCTAAAACACCTTGAGAGTTTGTTGCTACTACAGGTATTTTATGTGAAAAAAAATCTAAAATTGTTGAACCTAAACCTTCTTTTTTTGAAGTAAACAATAACAAATCAAAATTTGGTATTAAAGTATCTATATTATTAATAAACCCAGTTATTGTAATACTATCCTCTAAATTATTTTCTTTAATAAAATTGAAAATATCTTTTTCTAATTTACCTGAACCAACAATATAAAAATGAACATTATTTTTAGTTTTAAGAATTTCTTTAGCCGTTTTTATAAAAGTAATATGATCTTTTTCTTTTGTAAGTGCAGCAACATAAGCAATATTAATTTTACCATCTTTTAAAAAAGGAAAAAATTGGTTTTTATATTCTTCTTTTATTTCAATATAATCAGGAATAATTTCTATCTGATTTTGATCTACAACTGAGCTTAATTCTGCTTTCACTGCCGATGAAATAGCAACAACTTTATTTATAATAGGTGTTTGATACTTTAGTTTTGAAAAATACCCTTTAACAGGAAAAATAACTTTTCTTGTTACTACTATTTTTACATTTAACTTATAAAGTTTTTTAGCAAAAAATGCCTGTGTCTGAGCTTTAGAATCGTGAATATGAATAATATCTATAGATTCTTCTAGACATATTTTGTAAATCTTTTTAATCCAAGTTAAACTAAAACTAGAAGGTTTTTTAATGTAAACTACTGGTAAAGTATCAGACAATCTATTACCCAACTCAGAATTATTAGGTGTGATTAAATATTGTTTAATACTATATTTTTTAAGCTCTTTTACTAAGTAATAAATTTGTCGCTCTCCTCCTCTCCAGTCTTTAGCAGTAGAAATATGTAAAACATTCATTATTGTAAACTTTTATAAACATTAAACACATTTTTTGCAACATTTTCATCCGTAAACTGTTGCGCATATTCAAGACCTTTTTCTTGCATTCTATTTTGCAAACCAGCATCTGATAAAACTTTTACAATTTGTTGATTTAACTCTTCAACATTATACGGTTCTACATAAATTGAATGCTTTCCTCCTGCTTCTGAAAAACAACTTCCTGTACTTGTAATAACAGGCGTTTTAGAAAATAATGCTTCTATAATTGGAATACCAAAACCTTCAAAAATACTTGGATACACGAATAACTTTGTTTGTTGGTATAGAACAGATAGTTCGAATAACGTTAGTTTTTCTAAAAAAATAACTTTCGATTGCAATTTATGTTCATTTATATATGCATCAATCTCTTGCTGATAATCTTTCGTTTTTCTTCCTACCAAAACTAATGGAACATCAACATTTTTCATTGCCTTTATTAAGGATAATGCATTTTTTCTTCTTTCTATGGTACCAACATACAGTACAAACTCTTTTGGTAAATTATATTTTTGAAGTACAACTTGCTTCTCTTCTACCGTTTTTTCTACTTTAAATTCATTATGACATCCTTGATATACTACTTCAATCTTAGAAGGCTTTATTTCTAAAAATTCAATGATATCTCTTTTAGTTTGTTCGCTAATCGCAATTACTTTATCAGCAACTTTGGCTGCATGCTTAAATTTCTTAAAATGTATTTTTCGATCGAAAAAACTATATAACTCAGGATATCTTACAAAAATTAAATCGTGAATTGTTACCACAGTTTTAATCTCTGCTTTATTAATCTTTATAGGTAATTCGCCACTCAACCCATGAAAAATAGTAAGATTGTCTTTTTTTAATTGAGAAACAATTGGTTTTTGACGCCAATATGACGATAATTTCTTCCATATTATTTTATCTGGTAATATTTCCTGCATATTACTTTCTAAACTTAACCTTTTAACAGTTTTGGGTTTAGGGTTGTATAAAAAATATTGATTATCTGGATAAAAATCACTTAAAATTCTTATTAAATCTCTACTATAATTTCCTAAACCTGTAGTATTGTGAAAAGCTCTTTTAGCATCAAAACCTATATTCATTTTCAACTATTTAAGAAATTAATGTATTGTTGTTGTTGAAATTCGTACGTCCATTTTTCTTCTTCATATTGTTTCCCTTCTTTATCAGACAATGAATTTAAGACATTTATAAACGAATCATCAGTATAAAAATAACTTTTAGCTAATAAATTTGGTATAACTTTATAATACTCATCATTTAGCATTGTCTTTTTATAAGCATAAGCTAGATTAAAAGTTCCTGTTATTTTTTGATTAACATAACTCTTATCATTCTTATTTAACAAAGGTAAAATATAGTCAGAACTATGTAGATAATTGTAGTAGGTATCATTCTCTATAAAACCATCAAAAAACATAAAATAGCTTTGAATGTTTAAATCATGAATTTCATTTTTAAATTGAATTCCGTCTGTTGTATTTATATTTCCTAGAATTATAAATTTAATGTTACTATCTAAATTTGTCTTTTTGGCTAACTGTTCAATCAAAAATCGATAATCTCTTCGAGTAAAAAAGATTCTACCAGGAATACAAATCCATATTTCTTCTTTATTTTTCTTCACGTTCTTCAATTCATGATTTGGAAAAAAAATTGGATAAAAAGAAGCTAATTTAATATCATTCGGAACTTTAGCAGCAGCTGCTAAATCGTTGCTTAAAGCAATGTATTTTTTTATTTTGGTTGAAATTACTTTTTGCGTAAAACTATTCTCCAGTTTAGACACATCATGAATAACACCAACGCAAGAAGTCTTTTTAAAATTTAATAAAAAAACTACATTCCTAATTATCTTAGAAGAAGATGCTGTGTTAAAAATAACTTTATCATACCCTTTTAAAAGTTTAAAAAGCTGAATAGATTTTTGAAGTCTTTTTCCTTTGCTATCTCCATCAAACTCTATAATATTTGAAAAATATGATTTATAACCCTTTGATTGCTGAATAACTTTAGGATGTGCGATTAAAGAAATAGAGTAACCTTCATCTTTCATAAATGAAACCTGACTAAATATGCATTCCTCGTGTGACTCACTAATTTCTACAATTGCAATATTCATAAACAATAATAAATAGTATTTTTGACGCTACGAAAATATAAAAATATGAAACCTTTAAAATACTATTTTCATCATCTTTTCAAAAAAGATAACGGAGATACAAGTGTAAAAACTAAAAATATTAACGATTCATTTAACTACTTACAAAAGAAATTAGAAGAAAATGAGCGTGTGTTTTTTGTTAGGTTTGGAGATGGTGAGTTTGTAACTTTAATGAAAAGGAATCATAGAAATTATAAGTATAACGAAAATTTAGATCGTGAAATAGAACAGTCTTTTAACATTAAAGATCCTAACTATCTTATTTCATGTCCTATTAATTACCCTTATGATGAATATATAGCCAAAGGTATATATACGCAGTTTAGTTGGCAGCAAGAAATGATAGATCTAATTAAAAGTAAAAAATTTGATACTTCTTTTATTTTTGAAAATCCTTGTATTTTTCAATGCTTAACGGTTTTTAATCCTAAAAAATTAAAATCTTTTTTAGATACTCACATTAGACCAAAAACAAAAATGTTTATAGGTTCTACAGAAAAAGAAATTGCAGAGAAATTATATGGTAAAATTGATTATTATATTCAAATTCCACCAAAACATGCTTATGAAACGATAGATACTTGGTGGCCTCAAATAGAAGAAAATTATAAAAATGTAGATTTAATAATTCCTTCAGCTGGAAGCACATCTAATGTAATATCTTTACGTTTGTGGAACTTAGGGTACCATAAAAAATTAATAGATTTTGGATCTGTTGTAGATGCTGTAGATAATAAAACTACGAGAAGTTGGATTAGACTTCAAGGACACAAAACTTTAAAACTCTTAAACGATAAACCAAAAATATCCTTTAAAGAAAGAGTTGTTTTTCTATTAAAGGATATTAAATTTTATTTCAGAAATCAGTTTATTTAAACCGCTACATCATATTCACGTAGCGCATCATTTAAAGATGTTTTTTTATTTGTACTTTCTTTACGTTTACCAATAATTAAAGCACAAGGAACATTGTATTCTCCTGCCGCAAACTTCTTAGTATAACTTCCTGGAATTACAACAGATCTAGCTGGAACAATTCCTTTCATCTCTACTGGTTCATCCCCAGTTACATCAATAATTTTTGTTGATGCAGTTAATACTACGTTAGCACCTAATACTGCTTCTTTTTCTACTCGTACACCTTCTACCACGATACAACGAGAACCAATAAAAGCATTATCTTCAATAATTACTGGTGCCGCTTGTAAAGGTTCTAAAACTCCACCAATACCTACTCCTCCAGACAAATGCACATTTTTACCTATTTGCGCACAAGACCCTACAGTTGCCCAAGTATCAACCATTGTACCTTCATCTACATAAGCCCCAATATTTACATAACTAGGCATTAAAATAGTACCTGCAGAAATATATGCCCCATGACGAGCTACCGCATTAGGAACCACACGAATTCCTTTCTCTTGATAATTTCTCTTTAACGGAATTTTATCATGATACTCAAAAATACCAGCTTCTAAAGTTTCCATTTTCTGAATTGGAAAATATAACACTACTGCTTTTTTAACCCATTCGTTTACTTGCCATCCAGTTTCTGTAGGCTCAGCAACACGTAAATCTCCAGCATCCAATAAATCAACTACTTTTCTAATAGCACTTATGGTAGTTTCTTCTTTTAAAAGCTCTCTATTATCCCAAGCTTTTTCTATAATAGATTGTAATTCTGTCATTCTTTAAAAATTTGTACAAATATAAAATCAGATTTTATAATTTATCACGAAGATACATTTTTTAAACAGATATTTTTTCCTTGTTTAAAATCTGTATTTTTGCAGAAAATATTTGAATTTGGGAAGAATATTAGCCATCGATTTTGGTAAAGTAAGAACAGGAATTGCAGTTACAGACGAATTACAAATTATAGCTTCAGGGCTTACTACTGTTGCTACCAAAGATTTGATTCCGTTTTTAAAAGACTATATTCAAAAAGAAAATGTAGAATTATTTGTATTAGGAGAACCAAAACAAATGGATAATTCGGCAAGTGAAAGTGAAGCTTTAATTACTCCTTTTATTGAAAAACTATCTAAACAAATCCCGACTATTCCTATTCATAGAGTTGACGAACGTTTTACCTCTAAAATGGCTTTTCAAACTATGATTGATAGCGGTTTAAAAAAGAAACAGCGTAGAAACAAGGCGCTTGTTGATGAAATTAGTGCTACAATCATCTTACAATCATATCTTTACAACAAATAAAACTAAAAACCTTCTTATTGTAATCTTATACTACCGCCTATTTTTGTACTTTTGCAATCCAAAAACAAAATTTTAGTACATGATTTTACCTATTGTAGCTTATGGAGATCCTGTTTTACGAAAAGTAGGAAAAGAAATAGATGCAGAGTATCCTAACTTAAAAGAGCTTATTGCTAACATGAAAGAAACCATGTACAACGCTCAAGGTGTTGGATTAGCTGCTCCTCAAATAGGAAAAGATATTCGTTTATTTATTATTGATGCTTCTCCTTTTGCAGATGATGAGGATTTAAGTGAAGAAGACCGTAAAGTATTAGAAAACTTTAATCGAGTATTTATCAATGCTAAAATAGTTAACGAAGAAGGTGAAGAATGGGCTTTTAACGAAGGTTGTTTAAGTATTCCTGATGTTAGAGAAGATGTTTTTCGTCATGAAACCATTACTATTGAATATCAAGATGAAAATTTTGATAAACATACTGAAACTTTAAGTGGATTAGCAGCGAGAGTTTTTCAGCATGAATACGATCATATTGAAGGAATTTTATTTACCGACAAACTTTCTTCTTTAAAGAAACGTTTAATAAAAAAGAAGTTAGAAAATATTTCTAAAGGAAAGATAAACGCAGGTTATCGTATGCGTTTTCCAAATGCCAAAAAAAGATAAAATAACTTTTGAATGTATTATTTATTAATGCTATTCAATTAAAAATATTAAGATTATGGAATTTAATAAAATTATAGCCGTTACTGGTAAACCAGGATTATTTGAAATCTTAACACAAACTAAAACAGGAGTAATTGTAAAGTCTATTGTAGACGGAAAGCGTTTTCCTATTACTGCAACTCATAATGTTAGTTTATTAGACAATATTGCAATTTACACATACGAAGAAGAAATTCCTTTAGGACAAGTATTTAAAAATATTGCTGCTAAAGAAGACGGTAAAGAAGGAATCTCTCACAAAGAAAGCGGAGCTAAATTACAAGCTTACTTTTCTGAAGTTTTACCAGGTTACGACGAAGAAAGAGTATATACTTCTAACATTAAAAAAGTAGTTCAGTGGTATAATATTTTAGTAAAAGCAAATTTTGATTTTGCTTCTATAGAGTTAGCTACTGAAGCAGAAACTGAAGAATAATAAATCGTATGAATACTCGTAAGGATCAGTTAGAAGCTTTAAATCGTTTGTTAGATATAATGGACGATCTTCGAGAAAAATGTCCTTGGGACAGAAAGCAAACACTCGAAAGCTTAAGGCATTTAACTATTGAAGAAACTTACGAATTGGCAGATGCTATTCTAAACAACGATTTAGAAGAAATAAAAAAAGAATTAGGCGATGTGTTATTACACATCGTCTTTTATGCTAAAATAGGTAGCGAAAAAAAAGCTTTTGATATTGCTGATATTGCCAATGCTATTTCTGAAAAATTGGTAGATCGTCATCCTCATATCTATGGAGATGTAAAAGTTGAAAACGAAGAGCAAGTAAAACAAAACTGGGAAAAGCTAAAACTAAAAGAAGGTAAGAAATCGGTTTTAGAAGGAGTACCAAAAAGCTTACCTGCTTTAGTTAAAGCGAATAGAATTCAAGATAAAGTTGCTGGTGTTGGTTTCGACTGGGAAGAACCACATCAAGTATGGCAAAAGGTTCAGGAAGAGTTAGCTGAATTAAATGCCGAAATAAAAAAAGGAAACCAAGAAAACATTGAAAAAGAATTCGGAGATGTACTATTTTCAATGATTAACTACGCACGTTTTATTGGTGTAAACCCAGAAAATGCTTTAGAAAAAACGAATAAGAAGTTTATCAATCGTTTTCAATATTTAGAAGAGCATTCTAAAAAAGATGGTAAAGATTTATCTGAAATGTCTTTAGACGAAATGGATTCATACTGGAATGAATCTAAAAAAATCTTCAAGTAAAACTCCTTAAAATTATACCCTTTTTATTTTAATAGTCTTTATTAAGTTAATTTATTATATTTATAATCAAACAATTAACTTAATATTTAAACTATGAGACAAATACCCCCCGTAATTTTGTCCGTTGTTATTTCTATTGCTTTATTTGCAGGATGTAACAGCAATGATTTTCAAACAGAAAAAGAGTCATTAATTTCTGAAAAAGTCTTAAAAAAACTCAAAGACTTTAACATTAACACCAAAGACGTTACAACAGTCATACGGCATTATCCAGACGGAACTTCCGAAAATTTATTTTTAGTAGAAGGTGATATTTATTTATCCTACGATCAAATAATGAATTTTGAAAAGATTGGTGAACAATTAGGCAGAAACTACCGTACAAGTAATTTAGTAGATCTCAATACCAACATTAAAATAATGGGATATACAGCTAGTTCTTTTGGTCTTTCAACTACAGAACAAAACGCACTAGTTTTAGCTGTAGAAAATTACAATGAACTAAATTTAGATATTACTTTTATTTTAAGTTTTGGTACTGATCTTTCTGATAAAGATATGGTTGTATTTAATGATACTTTTGCTTCTGGTGCTGGTGGTTCAGCCAGCTTTCCTTCCAACGGAAAACCAAATAAATGGATAGAAATTCATGGTTTATCTAACTTTAGTATAGATGTAATCGAACATGTAATAACACATGAAATTGGGCATTCTATAGGTTTTAGACATACCGATTGGCAAACAAGACAAAGCTGTGGAGAAAATGTAAATGAAGGTGATGCTGGTGTTGGTGCTATTCCAATACCTGGTACTTCTGCAGGCTACGATCCAACATCTTTAATGCTAGCCTGTTTTAATTCAAATGCATCTGGTGAATTTAATCAAAACGACAAAATAGCCTTGAATTATATGTATTAAAAAAATGGTATAAAAAGCTCTTATTTAAATAAGAGCTTTTATTTTTGAATAAATAAGTTTTTTATATGAATATATTAATTCTTACAGGAGGAAGTAAAGGTATTGGTAAAGCTTTAGCTGAAAAATATAGGTCACAAAATTATAAAGTATATTCTTTATCAAGAAGTATAAACTCTCTTGAAAATATTATTCAAATTTCAGTAGACTTATCTAATTTAAAAGAAACTCACAACTCATTTAAAATGTTGTTTGATGAAATTAAAAAAGAAAAAATTTCATCACTAACATTAATCAACAATGCTGGTAGATTAGGTACAATTGCTAACTTAGAAAATATTAGCTCTGAAGATATTGCGAAAACAATTCAATTAAACACCACTACTCCCCTTTTAATTTCAAGTTTATTTATAGAATTAAGTCAAAAACTACATTGCAAAAAACAAATTATTAACATTTCCTCTGGCGCAGCCACAAAATCCTATGAAGGATGGAGTGTTTATTGCACTTCTAAAGCTGCCATAGATATGATGACAAAATGTATTGCTGCGGAACAAACTGAGCTTACAAATGGGGTTAAATGTGTTTCTATATATCCAGGAGTTGTAGATACAAATATGCAAACTCAAATTAGAGAAACCCAAAAATCTGACTTTAAAAACTTACAACGTTTTATCGATTTAAAAGAGAATAATCAATTATTTACTCCTAAATATGTAGCCGAAACTATTTTTAAAATAGATACTTCTAATTATTTAAACTCTGGAGATGTATATGATATTAGAAATTTCAACCATTAATAGTTGATTTAATTTTTTATAACAATTTACAATAAAAACACTATAATCACAATAAAAAAGATTAAATCACTATAAAATAATCAACAATACTTTCTCTTTTTTGATTTATATCAAAAAATTAAAAATCAATTCATTTCATTTTTGCAGCATAGAAATTTCTATTATTTATTAATTATTTAATCAAACTTTTCAAATGAAAAAAATCACCCTTCCGATTTTATCATTGATTACAGCTGCTGTGTTAATGGTAAGTTGTAGTGACAATGAATCACATCCTGATCAAGAAAAAGCTGTTTCGAAAGAAATCTTAGCAAAACTTAAAGACTTTAACATGAACACTAATGATGTTCAGGTTACTAAGCAAAATTTACCCGATGGTACTTCTAGAGATAGATACCTTGTAGAAGGTGACATCTATTTAACCCGCGATCAAATTATGAACTTTGAAAAAATTGGTGAGCAATTAGGTAGAAATTATCGTACAAGTAATTTAGTAGCTCGTGGTAAAGTAATTGATATTATGGGATATGTTGCTAACGATGGTTATGGTTTAACAAGTAAAGGACAAACTGCCTTAGCTATGGCAGTAGAGAACTTTAATGAGCTAAACTTAGATATCCGTTTCAATCTAACATTCGGAACTAATTATGCACCAAAAGATATGGTTGTATATGTAGATGCTTTAGCTGGAGGTTCTGGTGGATCTGCAGGTTTCCCTACTAATGGTAATCCATACAAATGGGTAGAAATTCACGGTTTAGAGAATTTTAGTTTAGACGTAGTTGAACACGTTATTACTCACGAAATTGGTCATTCTGTAGGATTTAGACATACCGATTGGCAAACAAGACAAAGTTGTGGACAAAACGTTAATGAAGGAGATGCTGGTGTAGGTGCTATTCCAATTCCAGGAACTACTGCTGGTTACGATCCAACGTCTTTAATGTTAGCTTGTTTTAACACTGGGGTTTCTGGTGAATTTAACCAAAACGATAGAATTGCATTAGAATACTTATATTAGTAGGTACGTGTAAATTGAATAGAAAAAGAGGTTATCAATATTGATAACCTCTTTTATTATTAAGCTAATTTCTTAGCGTTTTTTACTTTTTGTTTGGTGAGTGCAATTTCAATTACTTCACTCATCTCAGTTACATAGTGGAATTTTACCCCCTTCAAATAACTTTGTTTTATTTCTTCTATATCCTTTCTATTATCAGCACATAAAATAATTTCTTTAATATTAGCTCTTTTTGCTGCTAATATTTTTTCTTTAATACCACCAACTGGTAATACTTTTCCTCGTAAAGTAATTTCACCAGTCATGGCTATTTTATTCTTTACTTTACGTTGAGTAAATACCGAAACCAAAGAAGTTAACATCGTAATACCAGCACTTGGTCCATCTTTTGGTGTTGCTCCTTCTGGCACGTGAATATGAACATCATACTTATCTAATAGCTCTGGTTTAATTCCAAACTCTTCTGCATTTGCTTTGATGTATTTCATTGCAATTGTTGAAGATTCTTTCATTACTGTTCCTAAATTACCTGTAATTGATAATCCTCCTTTTCCTTTAGATAAAATTGATTCTATAAATAAAATATCTCCTCCAACACTTGTCCATGCTAAACCTGTAACAACACCAGCCGTATCGTTATTTTCATATTTATCACGTTCTAAACGAGCAGGTCCTAAAATAGTTTCAATATCTTCATTGGTTAATGTAACGTTGTACTCCTCCTCCATCGCGATAGATTTTGCAGCATAACGAACTACTTTAGCTACTTGTTTTTCTAAAGTTCTTACTCCAGATTCGCGAGTATATCCTTCAACAATTTTTTCTATTTGAGCTTTTCCTAATTTTAAATGATCATCATTTAAACCATGCTCTTTCAATTGCTTTGGCAACAAATACTTTTTAGCAATTTCAACCTTTTCTTCAATCGTATATCCTGTAACATTAATAATTTCCATACGATCACGTAATGCCCATGGAATTTGATTAATATTATTTGCAGTAGCTATAAATAATACTTTAGAAAGATCGTAACCAACTTCTAAATAGTTATCGTAGAACTCAGTATTTTGCTCAGGATCTAAAACTTCTAACATTGCTGAAGAAGGATCTCCTTGATGACTCTGACTTAATTTATCAATTTCATCTAATACAAATACAGGGTTTGAAGTTCCTGCTTTTTTAATATTCTGAATTAAACGCCCTGGCATTGCTCCAATATACGTTTTACGATGCCCACGAATTTCTGCTTCATCACGTAAACCTCCTAACGACATACGAACATATTTACGACCTAAAGCTTCTGCAACCGACTTTCCTAAAGAAGTTTTACCAACTCCTGGAGGTCCGTATAAACAAATAATTGGCGATTTCATATCTCCACGTAGCTTTAACACAGCTAAATGTTCTATGATACGCTCTTTTACTTTTTCAAGTCCGAAATGATCTCTATCTAAAATTTTCTGAGCTTTCTTTAAATCAAACTTATCTTGAGAATATTCTCCCCAAGGTAATTCTAACATCAACTCTAAATAATTACGTTGTACACCGTATTCTGCCATTTGAGGATTCATTCGTTTTAAACGACTTAACTCCTTTTCAAATGTTTGTGCAACTTCTTTATTCCACTTTTTATCTTTAGCCTTAGTACGCATTTCTTCTAACTCTTGGTCATGAGAAACACCTCCTAATTCTTCTTGAATGGTTTTTAATTGCTGATGTAAATAATATTCGCGTTGCTGTTTATCTAAATCAGATCGTGTTTTAGATTGAATATCATTACGTAATTGTAATTTTTGAAGCTCTTTATCTAAATTTTTAAGTGTTAATAAAGCACGCTCTTTTAAATTATCTTTTTCTAATAATACTTGTTTTTGAGCAACACTCAAATCCATATTAGAAGAAATAAAGTTTACCAAAAATGAGTCTGATTGAATGTTTTTAATCGCAAAAGAAGCTTCTGAAGGTAACATCGGGTTTTCTTTAATTACCTCTAATGCTAAATCTTTAATCGATTCTATAATAGCATCAAACTCCTTTTTATCATCTATATCACGTTCTTCAATTGCTTCAGTAACTTTTGCCTTTAAATAAGGTTCTTCTTGAATAATCTCCTGAATTTCAAAACGTTTTTTACCTTGAATAATAACAGTGGTATTTCCATCTGGCATTTTTAACACTCGTAAAATCTGAGCGACTACTCCTGTAGTGTGAATATCATCAATTCCAGGATTTTCGGTATCACTATTTCTTTGTGCTACTACTCCAACAACTTTATCTCCGCTATTGGCATCTTTTATTAGCTGAATAGATTTATCTCTACCAGCCGTAATTGGAATTACAACACCAGGAAATAAAACGGTATTTCTTAAAGGTAAAATAGGAAGCTCACTAGGAATTTCTTCCTTATTCATGTTTTCTTCATCTTCAGGAGTTAATAAAGGAATTAACTCTGAGTTTTCGTTAAAAACGTCTTGAAGCGACAAATTGTCTAAATGTATAATTTTTGATTTACTCATATCTCTTATATCTGTCATACTGACATTTAAAAAGAATTCTTATGAAGCCTTTTAAAACATCTTAATTACCTAAATAACTAGTTAACACTATATTTGTTGGTAATTGTATTACTTTTTCATCTAAATTAGTCAATTCTTATGCCAAGGTTTATCAAATTTAGTGTAACTATTTTCTAATTAGGTCGTCGTATAAGTACAAACTAACAAACTATGAAAGCTAAATACATTTTATCTACACTAGCCATTGTATTTTTACTACTTAATTGTACGTCTAAAAAGAATTCAGCAGACTTCATTAATAAAACTTCAGGAAGGTATTTTTTTAATGCTGATGAAATTATTGAGGTATTTTACGAAAATGACGAATTAAAATTAAAATGGAGAAAACAAACACTAACTCCTTTAAAAGTAAATGACAGTACTTTTTATGTTAGAGAATTGAATGAAAAACTCATTTTTTCTCCTTCAAAAGATTTGATAAAACTTGCAAAAAAAAGAGAGCATAAAGACAAAAAGTTTGTTTTTAAAAAACTTAGAGAAGGTGAAAAAACTCCAAGTGAATATTTAGCTGAAGGCAATTTTGAAATGGCTTTAAAAGGATATAAAACCATTAAAGCTCAAGATAGTTTAAGTCCTGTAATCCGTCAGCGTAGTTTAAACAGATTAGGATATCATTATTTAAGTAATGACGAGTATGATAAAGCCATAGATGTATTTAAAATAAATATTGAATTATACCCAAAAAGTTCGAATACTTACGATAGTACGGGTGATGCTTATCTAAAAAAGAAAGATACAGCTACTGCTATTGAATATTATAAAAAAGCCTTAGCAATTAATCCAGAAAACAGAAGCTCTAGAAGAGCAATTAAAAGATTAACAAAGAAAAAGGAAGAATAGTGAACGATTTAAGATATCCTATTGGAAAACCTGATATTCCTAACGAAATTACTACTGAAGTAATTGATAAATGGATTTTAACTCTAGCCGAATTTCCTACTAAACTAGAAGTTCTTGTTCAAAACTTAACTCAAGATCAACTAGATACTCCATATAGAAATGGTGGTTGGACAATAAGACAAGTAATACATCATTGTGCCGATAGTCACCATAATTCATACACTCGCTTTAAATGGACTTTAACAGAAGACAAACCTATTATCAAAGCATATTACGAAGATCGTTGGGCAGAATTGTTTGATTCAAAATCAGCACCAATTCAATTTTCAATAAATAGTTTAAAAGCACTTCACGCTAAATGGGTATACTTTTTACAAGGATTGAATGAAGAGGATTTAAATTCAATTTTTATTCATCCGGATGGAAATGAAGAAGTTTCCTTAAAAGAAAATATAGGTATTTATGCGTGGCATTGTAATCATCATTACGCACATATAGAACATCTATTAATCCGTAAAAACTGGATGTAATTAATGGTCATGTTCATCATGCTTTAAGATTTTTATATTTCCATTGAGAAATTCTTTTTTCTCATCCATTGTATGTGCATAACCTATAATTATCTCTTTACCAACAGCTAAAGTTTTTAATTCTTCATCACTATTTAAAAGGTATAAAACATCAACCTTTAAATCGTATTTTTTAGCAATAGATGTAACTGTTTCTCCTTTCTTTACAACATGTGTTATGGTTGGATCAAAGATTTCATCATCGTCATCATCTTCAAAAACAAGGTCTACTTTTTTAGCTTTGGGCTTTTCTCTAGTTATTTTACCTGTTGTTAAATTTATATATGCTGGTTTTCCTTTTAAAGATATTAAACTCCATCCTTTAGGAAGTTTTAAACCTTGAGAAAATATCAACGAGCAATTAAACAATAAAAAAAGTAGTAGCAGTTTTTTCATAGTATTGTGAAGGGTTAAGTTTGGTCGTTTGGTTTATATTAATATTAAGGCAGCAATACCTATAAAAACAATAATTTGTGCCCATTTAAGATAAACTCCTATTTGAGCGTTTTGCTTTATATATGTTGAAATTGAGCCTGCTAATAAAGCTATAGTTGAAAATATTATAAAAGATGTTAGTATAAACAACCCTCCCAAAACATAAAACTGAACCACATTTGAAATACTATCTGAAAATAAAAATTGAGGAAAAAAGGCTAAAAAGAAAATAGTAACTTTTGGATTTAAAACATTCATCCAAAAACCTGTTTTGAATAATTGCAAAGTTGATTTCTTCTCTACTCCCTCAGTTGAAAAAGCAATTTTAGCATCGCTTTTATATACTTGAAAAGCCAGATATAATAAATACCCAGCTCCTAATAATTTAATTACAAAAAATAAACTCGGATTTTGTTTAATGATTTCTGAAACGCCAAATGCTACCAGAGTTGTATGAATAATACAACCTGTCATTAAACCAGCAACCGTAGCTAAACCGTACTTTTTTCCATTTACAATACTTTGAGTAAGCACAAAAATATTGTCTGGCCCTGGTGAAATTGCTAACGTAGCAGTTGCCAAGACAAATGAAAAAAGGGTTTCTAGCATGGTTTAGTTTTCTGCTAAAATAGCTTTATTGATTCTTTTTACCAAACTCGGACCTTCATAAATAAATCCTGTGTAAATTTGAACTAAATCGGCACCTGCATTTAACTTTTCTAAAGCATCTT
Source organism: Tenacibaculum holothuriorum (assembly GCF_002120225.1). Lineage (GTDB taxonomy): Bacteria > Bacteroidota > Bacteroidia > Flavobacteriales > Flavobacteriaceae > Polaribacter > Polaribacter holothuriorum. The sequence continues at coordinate 335,504 of NZ_LAPZ01000001.1, forward strand.
TTTCTGAGTGAATACCTCCTACTCCAATTATTGGAAATGCTTTGTTAGAATTATCTGCTAAATACTTTATCACTCTTGTGCTTCTTTCTTTTACAGGTTGCCCGCTTAAACCACCATTACCAATTTCTTGTAATCGTTTTTCTGAAGCTTTTAAACCTTCTCTATTAATAGAAGTGTTAGAAGCAATTACACCGTCAATTTTAGTTTCTGCTACTAATTCTATAATCTCATCTAATTGTTGGTTATTTAAATCGGGAGCTATTTTTAATAAAATAGGCTTTTGTTTCGCTTCTTGATTATTCAATTTTTGAACTTCGGTTATTAATTCTTTTAAATAATCTGCATCTTCTAATTTTGCATGGCTACTTACATTTGGGCAACTTACATTCAACACAAAATAATCTACATACGGATGTAAACCTTTAAAACACGTTACATAATCTTCGGTATAGTTTTCAGGCTTTGTTAACGTGTTTTTTCCAATATTTCCTCCAATAATTAACTTTCCTTTATTCTTCTTTAATTGTTCAATAGCAGCCTCAAGTCCTTCATTATTGAATCCCATTCTATTAATAATTCCTTTGTCATCTTTTAAACGGAATAATCTTTTCTTCGGATTACCTACTTGTCCTTTTGGTGTTACCGTTCCTATTTCAATAAAACCAAAACCAAAATCAGCTAATTCATTATACAGCACTGCATTTTTATCGAAACCAGCTGCTAAACCTACTGGATTTTTAAATGTTAATCCAAATAAGTTTCGTTCTAATCGTTTATCATTTACTTGATACATTCCTCTAAAAACAGAAGATATCAACGGAATTTTTGATAAAAACTTAACTAATGAAAATGTGAAGTGATGGATCTTCTCTGGATCAAACAAAAAGAAAATTGGGCGAATAAATAACTTGTACATAATTAATTATCAAATATAAAAAAAGCCCCAATAAATTGGAGCTTCTGAATTATCTTAAAACAGCATCTAAATTCTTCTCGAATGTTTGCTGTAATTTTTGCATTATTTTATCAATCTGCTTATCAGCTAAAGTTTTGTTTTCGTCTTGTAAAACGAAACTAACCGCATAAGACTTTTTACCTTCTGGCAATTTATCTCCTTCATAAACATCAAATAAATCTACTTCTTTTAATAGCTTTCTTTCTGATTGAAATGCTAAATTGTAAATTTCTTTAAACTCAACTTTATTATCTAACAACAAAGCTAAATCACGCTTAACAGCTGGAAATTTTGGTAAATCAGTTACTTTAATTTTCTTTTTACCAACTAAACCTAAAATATTTTGCCAGTTAAAATCAGCGAATAATACTTCTTGTTTAATAGAGAATTCTTTTAAAATTACTCTTTTAACTACTCCAAATTCTACTAATTTAGTTTTACCCAAACTCAATACAATTCCTTCAGAATAAACATCAGATTTTATTGGAGATGTTTTTACGTTAGCAATTCCTAAACGCTCTAAAACTCCTGTAATAATTCCTTTCATATAAAAGAAATCTGAAGTTTGAGTTTCTACTTTCCAACTATCTTTAACTCTATTTCCAGTAACAAATAAGGTTAAGTGCTTATCTTCTTGATATCCACTTTCGTATTTATGATAGGTTTTACCAAACTCATAAAACTTTAACGCATTGTTCTTTCTATTAATGTTATAAGCAACACTTTCTAACCCACTAAATAAAAGTGATTGACGCATTACTTTCAAATCGTTACTTAACGGATTTAACATTTCAACATTATGCTCATCCTTTAAATTTTCTGATAATGCTACATAATCAGCTTTTGTTAAAGAATTTGCCATAGTTTCATTAAAACCTAACGACGTTAATTGATTCGCAACGATGTTTTCTACTTTAACTTCAATATCACTATCAAAAGAAATTGATGTGTTTAGTTTATGAGAGAACTCTATATTATTATATCCGTAAACACGTAAAATTTCTTCAATAATATCAGCTTCTCTTTGAACATCAACCCTGTAAGATGGAATAGTTAACCCTAATCCCCCAGCAGTTTCACTGTTGATTTTAATTTCTAAAGATGCTAAAATATTTTTAATCGTTTCTTTTGGAATTTCTTGACCAATTAAACGATAGGCATTATCGTATGATAAGAATACTTGGAAATCTTCAACTTTTTCTGGGTAGAAATCCAAAATATCTGAAGATAATTTTCCTCCAGCATACTCTTCAATTAATAAAGCTGCACGTTTTAAAGCATATTTAGTTAAATTGATATCAATTCCTCTTTCAAAACGGAAAGAAGCATCAGTATTTAACGCATGTCTTTTTGCAGTTTTACGTACAGAAACTGGGTTAAAGTATGCACTTTCTAAAAAGATTGTGTTTGTATGTTCTGTAACTCCTGAGTTTAATCCTCCGAAAACTCCACCAATGCATAATGGATTATCATCGGCGTCACAAATCATAATATCTTCAGAAGATAATTCTCTTTCAACTTCATCTAAGGTTGTAAACTTAGTTCCTTCTTCTAAAGTTTTAACTACAACTTTATTTCCTCTAATTTTAGATGCATCAAAAGCGTGTAATGGTTGCCCCAATTCATGTAAAACATAGTTTGTTATATCTACAATATTATTTTTAGGTGCTAAACCAATCGCTTTTAATTTATTTTGAATCCATTCTGGAGATTCTTTAACCTCTACATCAGTAATTGTAATTCCACAATAACGAGGTACTAATTCACTATTATCAATTTCAATATCAACTTTATGAGTTCGTTCATCTACATGGAAATCAGATACCGATGGAGAAATCAATTCTAAATTCGTTCCTTGTTGAATTAAACCAGCACGTAAATCTCGAGCAACACCAAAATGACTCATTGCATCGGCACGGTTTGGAGTTAAACCAATTTCAAAAACGTAATCAGTTTCTATATTAAATACTTCTGAACAAGGAGTACCAGGAACTAAACTTTCTTCTAAAACCATAATTCCGTCATGACCTTTACCTAAACCTAACTCGTCTTCGGCACAAATCATTCCATGGCTTTCTTCTCCTCTTATTTTTCCTTTTTTGATTTTAAATCCTTCTCCCTTATCATCATATAACATAGTACCAATAGTAGCAACAGGCACTTTTTGACCAGCAGCTACATTAGGAGCACCACAAACTATTTGAACTGGTGCTTCACCACCTAAGTTCACAGTAGTAACTCTAAGTTTATCTGCGTTAGGATGTTTTTCACAAGTTAACACCTCACCTACTACAACACCTTGTAAACTACCTTTAATACTTTCTACTTTTTCAATCCCTTCTACTTCAAGGCCTAAATCAGTAAGAAGCTCACCAGTTTTTTCTGCTTCCCAATCAATTTGTAAAAACTGTCTTAACCAGTTATATGATATTTTCATATTAATTCTTTGAATTAGCCCGCAAATTTAAGGAAAATCCAGCTAATAAATTCAAATGTTAACGTCTTGTTTATAACTTATTGTGTGTTAACAATTTGATAACATTAACATAACGTTAACAAATGTTAAAAAGCTGTTAATTTGGCGCGTCAAAATCATAAATATTATTCAATGAGAAAACTATTACCCCTTCTTGGGTTGTTACTATCCGTAACAATCTACTCACAAGTTCCATCATACTATAATGATGTAAACATTAACCTTACCGGAACAGCATTAAAAGATGCTTTAGCTACTAAAATTATTAGTTCTCACACTACTTATATTTCATATACCCCAGGTGTATGGGAAGCTTTGAAACAGTGTGATATTAGTCCTACAGATCCAACAAAAGTTGTATTAATTTATGGTTGGAATGATTCAGATTCTGATATTACTAATGATAGAACTAGAGGAAAAGATAATCACGGATCTGGTTCTGGTGTATGGAATAGAGAGCATGTATACTCAAAATCTCTAGGAAATCCTAATTTAGGAACTACTGGTGTTGGTGCAGATGCTCATAACTTACGTCCTTGTGACGCGCAACGTAATTCATCTCGTAGTAATCGTAAATTTGCTGCAGGTAGTGGTACACAATCTTATATTACCTCTGAAGGTCACTGGTATCCTGGTGATGAATGGAAAGGAGATGTTGCTCGTATGATGATGTATATGTACTTACATTATGGTAACCAAACATTGCCAAAAAATGTAGCTGTTGGTACAGTAAATAGTAACGATTCTAATATGATTGATTTATTATTAGAATGGAATGCTGCCGATCCTGTTTCCGATTTGGAAAAACAACGTAACCCTGTATTACAAAACATTCAAGGAAATCGTAATCCATTTATTGATAATCCTGCTTTTGCTACTAAAATTTGGGGAGGACCACAAGCAGAAGACAGATTTGGAAACACAGGAGGTGGAGATACTCAAGCCCCTACAGCTCCAGGAAGTTTAACTGCTTCAAACATTACTCAAAACACAGTTGATTTAGCATGGTCTGCTTCAACAGATAACACTGGAGTAACTGGTTACGATATCTATAATGGTTCTACTAAACTTACATCCACTACAAATACTAATACAACTGTTACTGGTTTAACTGCAGGTACATCTTATACTTTTACAGTAAAAGCAAAAGATGCAGCTGGTAATGTATCTTCTGCAAGTAATATTGTAAATGTTACTACTTCAGGAGCACCTTCGAACGGTACTGCTACTGAATTATTAATTTCTGAATATGTAGAAGGTTCTTCATACAATAAAGCTATTGAGATTGCTAACTTTACAGGAAGTACTGTAGATTTATCTGGTTACTCAATTAAAAAAGCTACAAATGGTGGTGGATCTTGGTCTAACACGTTAACATTAAGTGGTCAATTACAAAACGGAAAAGTATATGTAATTGCTCATAGTAGTGCTTCTACAACTGTTAAAAATAAAGCTCAGTTAACTAACAGTAGTGTTATGAACTTTAACGGTAACGATGCTATCGCTTTATTTAAAGGTAATACTTTAATTGATTTAGTAGGAAATCAAAATAGTAGTGCTAACTTCGGACAAGATGTTACTTTACAAAGAAAGTCGTCTATTAAGTCTCCTAATGTAGCATACACAACTGCAGAATGGAATACTTTAGCTAAAGATACTTTCTCTGGTTTAGGAGATCATACTATAGATGGAGGAACTCCTATTGATACGCAAGCACCAACTGCCCCTGGTAGTTTAATAGTATCTAACGTTACTGAAACTACTGCCGATTTAGCTTGGACAGCTTCTACCGACAATACCGCTGTAACTGGATATGATGTTTACCAAGGTAGTACTAAAATAGCTACAGTTACTGCAACAAATTATAATGTAACTGGTTTAACTGCTGCTACTAATTATACATTCTCTGTAAAAGCAAAAGATGCTGCTGGTAACGAATCTGCTGCTAGTAATACTGTAGGTGTAACAACAAAAACTCCTGCTGATACACAAGCACCGACTGCACCTAGTAGTTTAACAGTTTCTAATGTTACGCAAACTACTACTGACTTAGCCTGGACAGCTTCTACTGATAATACTGCTGTAACTGGATATGATGTTTACCAAGGTAGTACTAAAATAGCTACAGTTACTGCAACAAGTTATAATGTAACTGGTTTAACTGCTGCTACTAATTATACGTTCTCTGTAAAAGCAAAAGATGCTGCAGGTAATGAATCTACTGCTAGCAATACTGTAGGGGTAACAACTAAATCTGTTACTTTAAACTACTGTACTTCTAAAGGAAATAATGTTAATTATGAATATATTGACAATGTAGCAATTGGCGGAATATCTAACAGTACAACAGCTAATGGAGGTTATGGAGACTTCACTTCACAAGTTGGTAATTTATCTGTAGGAAATAACACTATTATTGTAAGTGCTGGTTTTGCTAGTTCTTCATATACTGAATATTGGAGAGTTTGGATTGACTTTAACCAAAACGGAACTTTCGAAAGCTCTGAACAAGTAGTTAGTGGATCTTCTTCTAGCGCTGGAAACTTATCGTACACTTTTGCTGTACCATCAACTGCAAAAATGGGTAACACAAGAATGCGTGTATCTATGAAGTGGAACGGAGCTCCTACAGCATGTGAAACATTTTCTTATGGAGAGGTTGAAGATTATACTGTAAATATTAGTAACACTGCAGCTAGAACATCATTTGACATTACTTCTTTTGATGTAGAAGGTGAATTAGGAAATGAAGCTCCTGTATTTAGTGCAGATGTTTATCCTAACCCAACAACAAATTTCATCAACATTAAAATGGCTGATGATAGATATGCAGAATATAAATTAGTTAACATGATTGGTCAAGTTGTAGAACAAGGAGAAGTTACTAGAGCTAGTATCAATGTTAGTAATTTACAATCTGGAATGTATATCTTAGAAGTTAATGACGGAACACGTTCATTCACTAAGAAAGTACTTAAGAAATAATCAAACTTTACTTAATCCTTTAAAGCTCCGGAGTAATTATTACTTCGGAGTTTTTGTTTTTATAAAGTTTAAAAGATTGATTTCAAATGAAAATTAATACATCAATTTTATCAATAATTAAGATAAAACTAGAAGGAAAAAATAAGTAAAAGTATATAAAACAAAAACTCTGGCTTAGAGCCAGAGTTTTAATTAAAATATAACCAACCCCTCAAAGATTATATTTTAAGATTTAATAAAGTCCCCTATTCTTTATTAACTATACAAATATCATAATTTTAGCTAAAAAATCATAGAGGTATTTTCCCCTATATAAAAAGTTAAATCATTTATTTACAAACAAATAATACAATTAAATTAAAAAAGCATCTCAAAAATGAGATGCTTTTTTAATAACTTATTTCTTCTATGATTTTAAAAAATATAGCGTAAACCTAATTGCATTTGCCAACGAGAATTTAAACTTGTATCATAAACAAATGTTTCTTTTAAATCTGGATTAAAAGAATAGGTTGGTTCCTTACTATAATCAGGAACATAATTAGCAGGGTTCGTATTAGCAGGATTTGCATCTGGAAATCTTACACTAACAGGTTGTACATTTCCTACTTGTTGTACCACTCCCCAATCAGAATTAATTAAATTCCCTACATTTAAAATATCTAAACTTAACTGAATAGTATTTTGTTTATTTTCTGAAACATTAAAATTAAAATCTTGTAATATTTTTAAATCCCATCTTCCTCTCCAAGGAGCTAAAGCTGCATAACGTTCAGCAAACTGACCTCTTCTAGAACTTAAGTATTCATCTTGTTGAATATATTGTTCAAAAGCAGCAGCTTGAGCTGGAGTTGCAAAGTTCATTTGTGATAACTCAGTAGCTGTAGGGATATATAGTAAATCATTTAAACTAGATCCGTCATTATTAATATCTCCTCCATAAGTATAATTAAACCTTCCTCCTTTTGCATATTCGAAAAAGGTAGAAATTGTAGTTGCAAACCTACCTGAACCATAATTAAACTTTTTAGAAGCTACACCTAAAACTCTATGTGTATCACCATACTTAGAATATGACAAAACATCGTTATTTACATTTCCAACTACTGGATTGAACGCAAAAGCATCACCTGTAATTTCTGCTTCAATTGAGTTAACATCTTTAGAGTTTAAGTAGTTATAAGCAATGTTTGCATAAATACCATTAGAAAAGTTTTTCTCTAATTTTAAAGTAGCATTAAATGTTCTTCCTTTATCAGAATTAGTAAATACATAAGCGTTGTTTCCTTTATTAGCATTATCATAAATAATTCTATTTCCACTACCATTTCCTTGTAAAGTAGCTGTTGGAGGTCTTAATCCCCAATTTTGAACATGAGCTCCATTAATATCTTTGGTATAAGCTATGTCTCCAGAAAGTATATAACCACTTTCAAACTTATAATCTGCTCCAATATTCGTTCTCCATACTTGTGGAAATTTAAAATCAGGATCTACCATTTGATAGAAAAATACATTTGGATTTGCTATTTGGTTTCCTAACCAAACGAAAGGTAAACGTCCTGTAAATACTCCTGTACCTCCACGAACCTGTAATTTCTTTTCTCCTTTAACATCCCAATTAAATCCAAACCTTGGTGAAACTAACCATTGATTTGTTGGCATTTTTCTATTATCTAACTTTACTGTTTCTCCTGTATTTGGGTTATAATAATCAATACTTGGTACAAAACAACATGCATTATCAATTACTTCTTGGGCTTTTTCAGCTGTATTAAAGAATAATGGTTTATCAAAACGAACTCCATAGGTTAATTTTAAATTGTCATTTACTTCCCATTCGTCTTGTACATAAAAAGCTAATTGTCCAACATTAGTTTCTGCTAAAGCCCATCCTCCTGGATTACCAGTTCCATTAGCGTTTAAACTATTGTGCGCACTAATTGCTCCATTAAATTGAGCTTGAAAATCAGCTACTAAAGCGGCTTCAGCAGTTGAATTTCCTACTGTGTTTCTGAAATCAGCAATACTTCCTGTAGGGAAAAATACTCCTCTAGCACCGTAAACACCTAAGTTAAATGAGTTATCAAATTCAAACTTTTCAAAAGAAAATCCTACTGTAAAAGTATGATCTCCTTTAAAGAAATTCATATTATTTGTTAATTGAAATACTTTTTGATCTAATTTATTATTAACTGAAAATGGCTCATGACCAGCAATAATATAATTAGAACCGCCTGTTGGATCTAAAATTGAAATAGAAGGCGCTGGTGATGATAACGCATTTCTAAAATCATCGAAATGTGTATAACCAATTTGTAACTTATTAGTAGTTTCTTCGTTAAATGTAGAATTCACTTCTAATAAAAATGAATTGATGTTGTTATTAATTTCATATCCTGCATTTTCAAACTGTAATGTTGTTGCACTAGGTCCTCTAAATCCTAACGCAGTTGGATGTGCAGGCTTTTCTTTTGAAGCTCTTAAGAAGTTGTAAATTAAAGCTAAACGGTGTTTTTTATTAATATTCCAATCTAACTTAAAAATTCCTTTGGTAGATTTAGAATCATATGTAAATCCTCTATAAGCTCCTGGATTATAAAAAATATCATTTCCGTTATCCTCATTACCAATAACTACTTGAGATAATATGTTTTGAACTAATTGTAAGTCAGATTCTAATACTCTCGATTCATTGATTGAACCTGAGCCAGTATTTGGTATCCATCCATTTGAACCTAAGTCTGTACGATCATCTTTTTCAAAATTTGCGAAAAAGAAAAGTTTGTCTTTAACAATTGGTCCTCCTAAACTAACACCATATTGACTTTGATTTAATTTTGGTTTTACTACGCTTTGTCCTTTCACACTACCACCTGTCATATCTTGATTTCTATAAAAACCATAAACAGTTCCTTTAAATTCATTCGTTCCACTTTTGGTTACAGCATCTACAGAAGCTCCTGTAAAGCCTGATAAAGTAACATCATACGGTGCTACTGAAACTGATATTTGTTCGATAGCATCTAATGAAATTGGTTGAGAATCTGTTTGCCCTCCTGGTGTTGCAGCATCTAATCCGAATGGATTATTAAAAATTGATCCATCTAAAGAAAAGTTGTTAAACTGATCGTTACGTCCACCAAAAGATCCTCCACTTGCTGAAGGCTCTAAACGTGTAAAATCTGAAGCTGAACGAGAAATTGTTGGTAATGTTTTTAATTGTTGCGCACTAACACTTGTTTGTGCACCGGTTCTATCATTATTAAATACTTTACTTTTCGATACAGAAATAACAACTTCTTCTAGTTGTTCTCCATCTTCTGAAAGTTTACCATTAATATTAGTCGTTTTTCCTAGCGTTAAGAATATATTATTTATCTCCTGAGATTTAAATCCTACAAAACTAAAAGTTACTTTATAAGGTCCTCCTACTCTTAAATTCGGTATAGTATACTTTCCATTTCCTTGAGTTACAGAACCCGAAACCGTACCTGTAGGTACATGTAAAACCACTACGTTAGCTCCTGGCAATGGTTCACCTAAATTGTCTACAACAGTTCCCTTTATTTTTGAAGTTGTAACCTGTGCTATTAGGTTTCCTCCTAAAATCAAAAACAAAGAGAGTATTAAAAGTTTTTTCATAATTATGTTTTTGGTTAGTTAAATATTTCCCTCTCTAAATTTACACAATAAAAAAACCCACTCAATTGAGTGGGTTTTTGTTTTATTAACAAGTTAGTTAACAGAATATTACTTTTCTGCAACAACTTCAAATACGATGTCAGCTACAACTGTTCTATGTAAACGTACAGCTGCATTGTATTTACCTAATCTTTTTACGTTACCTCCAGTAACTTTGATAAATTTCTTATCGATTTCTGTACCAGCTTTAGCTAAAGCTTCAGCAACGTTAATGTTGTTTACAGATCCGAATAACTTATCTCCTGAACCTACTTTAGAAGCAATCTTTAACTCATAACCTTTAACAGTTTCAGCTAACTTAGTAGCATCTTCTATTAATTTAGCTTCTTTATAAGCACGTTGTTTTAAGTTTTCAGCTAATACTTTCTTTGCAGAAGAAGTAGCTAAAATTGCAAATCCTTGTGGGATTAAGTAGTTACGACCATAACCATTCTTAACAGTTACGATATCATCTTTAAAACCTAAGTTTTCTACGTCTTGTTTTAATATCAATTCCATAATCGTACTGTTTATTATTTTAACATATCACCAACGTATGGCATTAAAGCTAAGTGACGTGCTCTTTTAATAGCTTGAGCCACTTTACGTTGATATTTTAAAGAAGTTCCTGTTAAACGACGAGGTAAAATTTTACCTTGCTCGTTTACTAAATACATTAAAAAGTCAGCATCTTTATAGTCGATGTACTTAATACCGTTTTTCTTAAAACGACAGTATTTAGCTTCTTTCTTAGTTTCGATATCTAAAGGAGTTAAGTATCTTACTTCTCCTTGTTTTCCTCCTTTTGCTTGTTGATCAATAGATGCCATTTCTTACTTTTTTTCAGATTTAACACGATTTCTTCTCTTCTCAGCCCAAGCAGCAGCGTGCTTGTCTAACTTTACAGTTAAGTAACGCATAATGCTATCGTCACGTCTAAACTCTAATTCAAACGGTGCAATTGCATCTCCAGCTACTTTGTACTCGAATAAGTGATAAAATCCACTTTTTTTCTTCTCAATTGGATACGCTAATTTCTTTAAGCCCCAATTTTCTTTGTGAATCATTTCGGCACCCTTACTAGTCAATAAGTCCTCAAACTTTTGTACTGTCTCCTTTATCTGAGCTTCAGATAAAACGGGATTCAAAATGAAAACAGTTTCGTAATGATTCATAATTAATTATTTAAAAATTTAATTTTAAGCGTGCAAATATACTGATTATAGATTAATAACTACTATAAACTTTATTATTTTTTTGGTATGTTTGTTACTATTAACCTTTAATTATGCAAATACCCGAATTACCCAATTTAATACATTATGCAATTCCTTTTTTTGTACTAACAGTTATTATAGAAGTTATACTGACTGTTAAAGTAAAAATGGAAGATTATGAGTATAAAGATGCTTTAACGTCCATAACTATGGGACTAGGAAATGTTTTTATTGGTTTATTTGCTAAAGGGATTATTCTTGCTTTTTTTATTTTTCTGTATCAATTTCGAGTTTTTACACTACCTTTTGCTTGGTGGACTTGGATTCTCTTACTTTTTGCTGAGGATTTTTGTTACTATTGGAATCATAGAATTGCACACGAAAGTAGATTATTTTGGGCGAGCCATGTTGTGCATCATTCTTCACAAAAGTATAATTTAGCTACAGCTTTAAGACAAACATGGTCTGGAAGTTTTTATACATTCATTTTTTGGGCTCTTCTCCCACTTTTAGGCTTTCATCCAATAATGATTGTAATGCAAATGAGTATTTCTTTATTATATCAATACTGGATTCATACCGAATTAATAAATAAACTTCCTCGTTGGTTTGAGGCTATTTTTAATACTCCAAGCCATCATAGAGTACATCATGCAACGAATCCACAGTATTTAGATAGAAACCATGCTGGAATTTTTATTATTTGGGATAAACTCTTTGGCACTTTTGAACCTGAAGTAGAGAAACCTGTGTATGGTTTGGTTAAAAATATTGATACTTATAATCCTATTAAAGTAGCTTTTTTAGAATGGTATTATATGCTTTCTGATGTTCTAAAAAGTAAAACTTCATTAAGAAAACGATTATTATACTTAATAAAACCACCTGGTTGGAGACATGATGGAACTGGAAAATTATCTACAGATTTACGTGCCGAATGGGAACAAAATAAAAAAGGAGAAAGTTAACTTTCTCCTTTTTTATACTCTTTTTGATGAGATTCCGAAATAAATTCAGAATGACAAAAATTTAATTTATATCAAAACGTAATCCTAATGAAATATTTCTAACGTTTGTATTTTTAAATAATGGATTTAAATCATATTTAGCATATAATCCGTAACCTTGGTAAGCAAAATAAGCACTTAATCCGTAGTTAATTGTATTGGTATTAAAACTGTTCTTTTGCACTTCTTCTACTTTAACACCTTGAGCATTTACATATTCTAAATACTGACGTGTTCCTAATTTAAATCCGAAGAAACCACCAACTCCAAAACGGACTCCTTTATGAGTTCTATCTACTACTTCTCCATCTGAATATTTTTTGTTCTTAGAAAAGTCAAATTCTAAATGCATAGGAAAGGTCATTTGTACATGTCTTAATCTACTTTCTGATAATGAATTTGGATTCACAACTAAATCAGTCTGATTACCGTTAACAACATGATATTTATTATTCTCAGCTCTTAAGTTATTCCATAAAAACGATACTCCATATTTAAAATATGTTTTAGATGGTTCTTTAGAAAAACGAGTTTTAAAGGTAAACCCTAATTCATAAAAATGCGATTGCCAAAACTTGTAATCAGAATTATTTAATGAGTTAAAACTGTTATCTACTAAAACATTGTTGACACCTAAAGCAAAAACAAACTGCGTAGTAGTTCTTTTGTTCTTTCTCCTTCTCTTTTTTCTCTTATCACCTTCTAATAATCGCAAACGAAATGTTTCTCCTCCAATAGTAAATACATTATCATCAAAATCTTCTTCATAACTAGCTATTTTTCCGTCAGTTTTATCTTGAACTAATTGCTGAAGCTTAAGTTCTTCGACACCTACTAATTGTTCAATTCGAGTTGCATGATAAGTTGCTGCTTCTTTTTTTAATTTATCTGCTTCTTGTTGAGTAATTCTACTTTCATCTAATTTAACATTAATTTCTTTTACTTTTTGCTTTAAAGAATCTTTTTGTTGCTGTGTAATCTTATCTATTTTTTTAGATATTTTACTTACTTCTTTCTCAAAGTATTTTTCTTGAGATTGGACAATAGTTGTGCTTAACAACACTAATAGTATTAGTATTCTTTTCATAATAAATTTGTTTTAATTGTAAGTTATTTTGCTTTAGGAATAAGTTTGGTACTTATTTATTTCGGTCGGCTATTGCAAGAGCAATATCTGAAATTTTGAGTTTTAGTTTTTGCATAAAATCTCCCTTAAATTCATCGTTTTCTATAGAGCGCTCTACATCTGCTAAAATGGTTTCTGGGTTTACTTTTAAATTAGATAATCGTAATTGTTTTTTTATAGTATCTAAAACATCTTCTCTATTAAGTTTTAGCTTTGCGTAATACGTTTTTACCTCTTCCGGAGAATGAGTAACAGCATATAATAAATCATTACTATTTACTTGTATTCTCTTCTTTTTCTTAAATACAGGAAGTTCATCTTTTACTATTGGATTTACTTGTTTGTTTTTTGTTTTAGCTATAATTACTTCATCTTTTTTAGCAGTGTTAATTGGCAATGTATTTTCAACTAGTTTTATTTTTTTTCGAATTATTGGTTTTATTTCCTTTGAAGCTATCATTGTTTTTTCTTCTTCTACTTTTAAAGGTTCGATATCTTCAATCATTTCAATCTTATCTTCGATAATTTCTGTTTCTTTTGGAGCTTCAACCAATATTTCTTTTTGAGGAATAATTTCTTCAGTATTATTTGATTTCTGAAAAATAAAAACACTTAGTAATAGCAATATACTTGCGGCAACAGCAATTATTTTATAATTATAACCGCTTTTTGTGTTTTCTTGAGATTCATTTAAAGAATTTTCTAAACGTTCCCAAGCTGATGGTGACGCTTGTAAATTTCTATTTTCAAATTTCTCTTTTATTAATTTATCTATCTTATTATCTTCCATCACTAACTTCATTCATCTTAATATAATTCGTTTGCAACCATTTACGTGCTTTAAATAATTGCGATTTAGAGGTACTCTCAGAAATATTTAATTTCTTAGCAATTTCTGAATGTTTGTAACCTTCTATAGCATATAGGTTAAATACTATTTTATATCCTTCTGGGAGTTTATCTATCAACTTTTGAATATCTTCTACCGATGTATTTTCCATATTTTCAATAGCGGCATCAGAAAAAATATATTCTTCATCAGTTAATTGAATTGGTTTTTTCTTTTTTAAATAAGTAATGCAAGTATTTACCATAATTCTTCTTACCCAACCTTCAAAACTTCCTTCATTTTTAAACGTATGAATATGGGTAAACACTTTTAAGAAACCCGAAAGCATTAACTCTTCTGCATGATGTAAATCTTTTACATATTGTCTACAAACACCTAACATTTTAGGAGAAAACTGTTCAAATAATTCTTTTTGAGCTTCTCTATTTTGTTTCGCTGCTTTTTTTATTAAAGTAGCTTGAGATGTATGTAGTGAAATAATTTTCAACCTATTCGATACGTTTTTTGTGTCTTACAAATATAAAGACAAGGTATTTACAAAAAAGGTTGCCTGGAAGTAAAAAAAAGAACCTCCGACTTTGCAAAATCAAGTCGGAGGCTCAAACATCACACTTAGATGATATTTCAGGGGTACCTATTAGCATTAAGCTATTATGCCTCTGAATATATACACACAAAAATAATGATGTTTTTCAGTTTACTTTACAGGAAAAACACTAGATATCTTACAATTTTAGCGTCTTTTTAGACTTTTTTAATTGTTTTTTGAAATTTTCTTCTGTAATAGTATTCTTGTAAAATGGTACTATTTTTTCTAATTTTTCTTTAGCTTCATTACTGTTTATTATCTCTGGAAAAGCTTTTTCTAAAACCTCTAACATTATTGAAGTTGCAGTAGACGCACCTGGTGATGCTCCTAATAAACAGGTTATACTTCCGTCTTTAGATGAAATAACTTCAGTACCAAACTGAAGTTTTCCTCCCTCAAATTCATCTTTTTTAATAATTTGTACTCGCTGACCTGCTACTAACAATTCCCAATCTTCTGCTTTTGCATTTTTCATGAACTTTCTTAAAACTTCCATTCTATCGGAATGATCCATTAAAACTTGTTCAATTAAATATTTGGTTAGAGGAAGATTGTGCCAAAAAGCCCCAAACATTGCTGGTAAATTATCTGTTTTAATAGAATTTACTAAATCTAAATACGACCCTTCTTTTAAAAATTTAGGACTAAAACCTGCAAACGGACCAAAAAGTAATTCTCTTTTACCGTTAATATAGCGAGTATCTAAATGTGGAGTAGACATTGGCGGATCTCCAATTCCTGCTTTGCTATATACTTTAGCATTGTGTTGTTTAATAATTTCTTCATTCTTACAAACCAACCATTCTCCACTTACAGGAAAACCTCCATAACCTTCTTTTTCTAGAATCTCTACTTTTTGTAACAATAAAAGACTTCCTCCACCTGCTCCAATAAAAACATGCTTTGCTTCTAAATTATGAGTAGCATTTGTTTTAGTATTCTTAACTTCAACTGTCCATTCTTCAGCATCTGGATCAATATCTTCAACTTCCATATTACAGTAAACAGGAGTATTGTATTCTTTCTCTAAAACCGTAAAAAGTTTTTTAGTAAGTACTCCGTAATTTACTTCGGTTCCTCTATCCATTCTTGAAGCTGCCATAATCTCATCTTCCTCTCTTTCATTCATAATTAGAGGAAACCATTCGTTCATTTTTGATTGTTCTCTTGTAAATTCGATAGAATCAAACATAAAATGATTTTTAAAAGCTTTGTATCTTTTCTCTAGATAGTCAGAATTTTCTTTTCCCGTTACCCAACTGTGATGTTTTACTGGATTTACAAATTCTTCTGGATTATCAATTAAACTATTCTCTACCAGATAACTCCAAAACTGTTTAGAAGTTTCGAATTGTGTACAAATTTTAATTGCTTTTTCTATAGAGATTGAACCATCTTCTTTTTCTGGACAATAATTCAACTCACACAATGCCGAATGACCTGTCCCTGCATTATTCCATGCAGCAGAACTTTCTTTTGCGACTTCGTCTAATCGTTCTAAAATCAGAACTTTTAAATTCGGATTAAGGAGTTTAGCTAACAATACTAAATTGGCACTCATTATTCCTCCTCCTACACAGATTAAGTCGTATTCTTTCTCGAAATTCATAAACTCTATATTTTAATACGCATCTACATCAATTATAAATCGTATCGCTCTAAAATCTTTTACAGCTTCAAACGAATTTTTAATTTTTTGCAATTGCTTTTTGGTTTTATCTAAAGATTGTTTGGGTGGTATTTTTATAATCAGGTTTTTAATATACTGATTTCTAATTCTGGACACAGCAGGAGCTGTTGGTCCTAAAACATTTTCTCTAAAAACATTTTGTAAAGCTTGGGCTAACCAATTTACTCCCATATCTACTCGGTTATAATCTTTATGCTTTAGTGTAATTTTGATTAATCGATAATAAGGCGGATAATGAAACTGCCAACGATCTTGCAGTTGTTCTTTATACATTTCCTCATAATTATTAATCGATACTTGTTGTAATATTTGGTGATACGGATTATAGGTTTGGATAGCTACATTTCCTTGTTTTTTTGATCTTCCTGCTCTCCCCGACACTTGAACCATTAACTGAAAAGCTCTTTCGTGTGCTCTAAAATCAGGAAAATTTAGCATGCTATCGGCATTTAAAATTCCTACTAAAGATACATTTTCAAAATCTAATCCTTTTGAAAGCATTTGAGTTCCGACCAAAATATCAATTTCTTGGGCTTCAAAAGCTCCAATAATTTTTTGATATCCGTATTTTCCTCGAGTAGTATCTAAGTCCATTCTACCAATAGAATGATTCGGAAACAATTCTTTAAGCTCCAATTCTATTTGCTCTGTACCAAAACCTTTGGTATCTAAAGTAGCGCTTCCACAAGCACCACAAGAACTAGGCATTGCTCTTTGGTAATGGCAATAATGACAACGTAATTCTTTTCTGAATTTATGATAGGTTAAACTCACATCGCAATTAGGACATTGAGGTGAGACACCACAAGTAGTACATTCTACCACTGGAGAGAAACCTCTCCTATTTTGAAATAAAATTACCTGCTCTTTCTCGTCTAAAGCTTCTTGAATCATTTTTAATAAACGATCAGAAAAATGACCATTCATTAGTTTTTTCTTATACTTTTCCTTGATATCAATCAATTCAATTTTTGGTAATTGAATGTTTCCGAAGCGTCTTTTCAATTCAACAAAACCATATTTATTTTGTTTTGCATTAAAACAACTTTCTAACGATGGTGTGGCAGAACCTAATAACACATGTGCTCTGTGTTGATGTCCTAAAACAACCGCCGCATCCCGTGCATTATATCTTGGTGAAGGTTCAAACTGCTTGTATGAACTTTCGTGTTCTTCATCAACAACAATAAGCCCTAAATTAGAAAATGGTAAAAACACCGAAGATCGAGCTCCTAAAATAATTTGTGCTTTTGATTTGTTTTCTAAAACATTATTCCAAACCTCTACACGTTCGTTAATGGAATATTTTGAATGAAATACCGAAATCTGATTCCCAAAAAAGTTTTGTAATCGGGTTATAATTTGCGTTGTTAAAGCAATTTCTGGTAGTAAAAACAATACTTGTTTTCCGTTTGCTAATACTTCTTTTATGAGTTTTACATAAATTTCAGTCTTTCCAGAACCGGTAACTCCATGTAATAACGTAACAGCTTTAGTTTTGAACGATTCTTTAATAGAATTGAAAGCTTCTTCTTGAGCTTCACTCAGCTCTTTTATTGAATTGGTTTCTCCTAAAAAGTTAATTCTATCGGTTTGAATATGATAAAATTCAAAGATATTTTTATCTACCAAAGCTTTAATTACTGCTGAAGAAACTCCTGATTTCTCTTCTAAATCCTTAGCCTTAATTGGCTTTTTAGAAGATGCTAATTGAAAATAATGTAATAATACTTCTTTCTGTTTCTTAGCTCTTGAAACTAATTCTAAAAGCGATTGGAGTTCATTTTCACCAGCATAATCAGCATGTAAACGCACATACTTTATCAATTTTGGTTTATAGGTTTCGTAAATCTCCTCTTTAATATAAACAACACTTTTTTCTATTAAAGAATTAATTACTGGCAATACCGTTTTTTTACCCAAAATATCAACTATTTGATGAATGGTCAATTGCGATTGATATTGTAATGCTTCAAAAATTAAAAACTCTTGGTCTGAAAGTATCGATTCATCAATAGAAGCTTCGTTTTTATAAATAACCGTTTCACTTTCTAATAAAAAAGCTGAAGGTAATGCAGCTCTATACACATCTCCCAAAGAACACATATAATAACTTGCTACCCATTGCCAATGTTTTAACTGCTGCTCATTCACAATGGGTTTTTCATCTAAAATTTGATGAATCTCTTTTGCTTCATACAACTCAGGTGCTTGCTGATGAATAGCAAAAACTAATGCAGTATAAATTTTTGATTTACCAAAAGAAACTGCTACACGCATTCCTTTTTGTAAAAAATCAGCCTCTTCTTTTGTTACCGAATAAGTAAACGTTTTTTGAAGTGGTATAGGTAATATGACGTCTATAAAATGGATAATAATATTCTTTAGAAGAAATCAAAACTAAGTAAAATTCCCTACATTGTAAAACAGAAAACACTTAATATATGACTTCACAAGAGTGGAAAGAAAAAGGAAACTTTATTACCATTAATAATAGAACTGTTTTTGTTGTTGATGAAGGAAACCATGAAGAAACATTAGTCATTCTCCATGGCTACCCTACTTCCTCTTACGATTATTACAAAGTGTTACCAGAACTCGTAAAACATTATCGGGTAATTATTCATGATCATATTGGTTTTGGATTTTCAGACAAACCTTTAAACTATTCTTATTCGTTAATTGAGCAAGCTGATGTTACTATTCAATTATGGAGACATCTACAATTGAAAAAAGTAACCTTACTCGCTCACGATTACGGAACAAGTGTAGCTACCGAAATTATAGCTCGACACAACAAAGAACTAATCGATATAGAAATAGGCCAACTAATCCTTTGCAACGGAAGTATGCATATTGAATTGGCTAAGCTTAGAACAATTCAAAAGCTTTTAAAGAATAAGATTACAGGAAAATGGGTTGGTAAACTTGCTAATCAATTTATTTTCAATAGAAATATTCGAAAAATATATTTTGACAAGAGTAAAGTCACTCAGCAAGAACTAGACGAAATGTGGTTTCAAATTAACAACAATAATGGTAGATCTGTTATTCATTTATTAAGTAACTATATTAATGAGCGATACTTTTTTTGGCATCGTTGGATTGGTGCTTTAAAAGAAACTACAATTCCTACGAGTATAATTTGGGCAACTCACGACCCTATAGCTGTTAAGGCAATTGCTATGCAACTTTCAAAAGAAATACCTAATAATAAATTGTACTGGTTAGAAAATTCTGGTCATTTCCCTATGCTCGAAAATCCAAAAAATTGGAGTTCTTCAGTGCTACAATCTCAAAATAAGATTAACTAAATGTAAATACAATTCATTTTTTACGCCAAAAATTCTTAAAGTCTGTTAATTCTCGTTAAGCTTTTATTAAATCGTGTTAAAGGCTGAAACATTTTATCATAAGCAAGAGTCTATTAGATAACTTAAACCTATAAAACTCTAATTATGAAATCTTTAAAAACGATTGTAAGTATTCTTTTAGTAAGTGTATTTACTGTTGGTAGCACAATGGCTAACAACCCAAATCCAATTGAATCTAAAAAGATTCTAAGATCTGAAATTGTTTCACTTATTGGTGACAACATTCCTTTAGAAATCAACAAAGAAGTTAATGCAGAAATTACTTTTGTATTAAACAAGAACAACGAAGTTGTTATTGTATCTGTAGATTCTCATCACGAAAATTTAGACGCTTTTATTAAAAACAGGCTTAATTACAAAAAGCTTTTTACTAAAACAGCTAAAAAAGGTGAAGTGTATAGATTCAATTTAAAAGTACAAAAACCGTCTTAAAAGCAATTAATTTTGGTTGATTGGAGTCCGTTTAAACAAATTAGTTTACTCGGACTTCTTCTTTTAGTGAACTATCTAAAAGCACTCTTACTTTATCACTATTCCAATTAGCAGCGCCTTTTTTACTCATAACAATGCTACCTTCTTTATTTATAATAAAAGTAGCTGGAATAGAACTACTACTCAACTCTTTCGGCGGATTTGACAAATTATTATATGTAGGAAAATCATATTCATTTTCTCTGTAAAACTTGTTTATTACTGGCCACTTTTCATTAGAAACGAATATAAAAACTACCTTGTCTTTATAATCTTTATGTAACTTCTTAATACTAGGCATTTCAGCCACACAAGGCGGACACCAAGTAGCCCAAAAATTTACGAAAACTACTTTATTTTTAAGTTCATTAAAATTGACTGCCTCTGTTGTATTCAATCCTTCTAAACTCCAATTGTAATTATTTAGTTTTTGTTGCTTATTTTTCTCTATGATAGAAGGTGCAAACGAAATAAGTCTTATAAACTGAATTTTAGTTGGTGGATATATTAATAAGCCTATAATTATTAAAAAGATGAGATTAGATATTTGTCTTTTACTGAGTTTCATTCTTTAAATTTAAACCTTATACTATTTACTAATGCGAGTCTCTATAATATATATCGAAATAAGTTATAATACCTTACCAAAATACTATTTAAAAAAGGTAAAATATAAAACAAATTAGCATAAAATATTTCTCATTTTTTCAATACTTTAGCAACACTTTTAACAAACAACAATACGTAATGAAAAATACTGCATTATCGCATATACATGAAGCTTTAGGAGCAAAAATGGTTCCTTTTGCAGGTTATAACATGCCTGTACAATACGAAGGTGTAACTATAGAACACGAAACTGTAAGAAAAGGAGTTGGTGTTTTTGATGTAAGTCATATGGGAGAGTTTTTCTTAAAAGGAGAAAAAGCTTTAGACTTAATTCAAAAGATTAGTTCTAACGATGCTTCAAAATTAGTTCCTGGTAAAGCTCAATACAGTTGTATGCCAAATGCTGAAGGTGGAATTGTAGATGATTTAATTATTTACATGATTGCTGAAAACGAATATATGTTAGTCGTTAATGCATCTAACATTGAAAAAGATTGGAACTGGATTAAATCTCACAATTCTTTTGGTGTAGAAATGGAAGATCGCTCAGAAGATTGGTCTTTATTAGCTATTCAAGGTCCAAAAGCTGCTGAAGCTATGCAATCATTAACTTCGGTAGATCTATCTACTATTAAATTTTATACTTTTGAAATTACCGATTTTGCAGGAATTCCTAATGTTGTAGTTTCTGCTACAGGGTATACAGGTTCTGGTGGATTTGAAGTATATGTTAAAAATGAAGATGTAGAACAACTTTGGAAAAAAGTTTTCGAAGCTGGTGCTGATTGGGGAATTAAACCAATTGGTTTAGCTGCTCGTGATACACTTCGTTTAGAAATGGGATATTGTTTATATGGTAATGATATTGACGATACTACTTCTCCTTTAGAAGCAGGTTTAGGTTGGATTACTAAATTCACCAAAGATTTTGTTAATGCAGAAGCCTTAAAAGCTCAAAAAGAAGCGGGAATTACCAAAAAATTAGTTGCTTTTGAATTAACCGAACGTGGTATTCCTCGTAAAGACTATGATATTGTAAATGCAGATGGCGACAAAATTGGTCGTGTAACATCAGGAACTATGAGCCCTTCTTTAGGTAAAGGAATTGGTTTAGGGTATGTTCCTAAAGAAGTTTCAAAAGTAGATTCAGAAATTTTTATTCAAGTGCGTAAAAAGCAAATTCCTGCTAAAGTGGTAAAACTTCCATTTTACAAAGGATAACAGTATAAAAAAGCAGCTTTCTACGAAAGCTGCTTTTCATTTCCCCTTATTTTTTTAACCCCTAAAAGTTAAACTCAATTTTTATTGAGCACTATAAAGATTTAATTTTTATTTTATTCTTTTAGATAAAAAGTCTTGAGCGTTCCTATTTTATACTCAAGCGTTTGAATTTAAAACTTCACTTTCTTTTACTTTAAAGACCATAGCTTATTCCTTTTTTCCAAAAAAATAAAATCTTTGATTGATTCTTTTCAAAAAAATCACTTCTCATCTTATCTCCAAAGTTTTGCCAATTTTTACTTTCATTAGTATTTTTAATAATAAAACTATCTACCACTTCTCCTAAACTTTGAACTATTTTTATACTATTTATCGAACGATCACTATTAAATTTTATTAAATATATCCCAAAGTCATTTTCAAACTTACTTTGTAAACTTTTAAATTTTTCTCTTTTTTGAAAAGTTATTCCACCACCACGTATCGGATTCATCTTTTTTAGAGACAAACTATTCAAAACGTCAGATTTTAAAGCAAAATCAATTACTTTTAAATATCTTTTAAAATCATTTCTATACTTTTTTGCTCTTTTTTCTGAAGTTCTTTTGATATAATTACTTGGTTCAAAATTTTTGGATGGATTACAATAATTAATTATTTGATCTCCATTTTTATCTTTAGATGTAAAAAACAACCAATCATCTCCTTCGTAAAAAAATGGTTTATTACAATCTGAATAATTAAAATCTTTTACTACTAAAATAGTTTTAGATGGATTTCCTTTATAAATTTTTCCTACTTTGATTTTTAACTTCTGTTTGTAACCATCTACTTTTTCAATCCTTTCAACTTTCCCTATATAAACATCAGGAAAATTCAAATAAGCATCTACAGGATTTTCAATTGCACATATACAACTACAAGAAAATGCTTGATAACTAAAAAGAATTAAAATAATCGAAATTATTGATTTCATACATTTTTAAACTTCAATCGTTTTTTTAGGCTCGTTAGCTTCTTTTCCTTTAAACACATAAGTATATAACCACATAAGTGTAAAAGTTGGTATAACATCTAACCCTGGCATTGCTTCTTCTATAAATGTTATCGCTGCCGCAATTTTACCTTTATTTCCTTTGTATAATTTAGTCATTAAATATGCAGATGCTGGTGCCCAAATCACGTCAAACAACTCCCCTATTCCAGGAATTAAAAAAGTGGCGTATCCCACAGCATCAAAGAGTAAACTCAAAGCTAATTTTTTGTATTTGTCATTCATGTTTTTTCCGTTTTTTGATATTTCCATTAGCTCTTAATCAAATTTTAAGCCAAATTCAATATTAATTTTATCTAAATACAGTATGTTTGTTTCAAACATCTTAAAGTTAGTTTATTTCAATGGATTTTAAAACTTTTATAAGCAAAATACCTTCATTACAAAGTAAAGCTCTAAACGGATTGGATGCTCAATTTAAATTTGCTCCTAAAATGCGTTTGCAGTATAATGAAGAAAAAATAAAAGCTCAAAACCCAAGAAGAGCAGCTGTATTGGCTTTCTTTTATCCAGATGAAGAACATAACACACGCTTTTTATTAACACAAAGAGCAAGTTATAACGGTACACATTCTGCCCAAATTAGTTTTCCTGGAGGCAAGTATGATGAAGTTGACAACAACTTGCAAGAAACCGCTTTGAGAGAAGCTTTTGAAGAGGTTTCTATTCTTAATGAAACAGTAAAAATTGTTAGAGAAATTACAGATGTTTACATACCTCCGAGTAATTTTTTGGCAACCCCTTTTATAGGATATTCAAATAGTAAACCCAACTTTATTCCTAATGAAGAAGTTGCTGAAATTATCGAAGTAAAATTAGAAGACTTACTTAATGATAACAACATTACTACCATTAATATCACAACATCTTACGCAAAAAACTTAGAGGTACCTTGCTTTAAACTAAACGATTATATTGTTTGGGGTGCTACAGCAATGATGTTAAGTGAAATAAGAGAATTATTTTAATCTTTGTTTTCGTAACTTAGCATTTCGTTTTATCTTAACAGGTAAACAAACCCCTTAAATTAAAAACTATTAAAACTAATTAAGAATGCCTTTATTTAAAAGGAATCCTTTCGGACACATACTATTTATAAAACGTTTTTTAATACAAACACTTGGGTTAATTTCTCATGGTAGGTATCGTAAATTTAACGATCTTCAAATTGAAGGAATGGAAACTTTAAGAAACTTACCTGATAAGAATGTGTTATTCATTTCAAATCATCAAACTTATTTTGCAGATGTAGCTGCTATGTTTCATGTGTTTAACGCTGCTTTAAAAGGGCGAGATAATCACATTAGAAATATTGGTTACCTATGGAAACCAAAACTAAACATTTATTACGTAGCTGCTGGTGAAACAATGCGCTCAGGTTTATTACCAAAAATCTTTGCTTACGTAGGTTCAGTTTCTGTAGAAAGAACATGGAGAAGTGCTGGTAAAGATGTAAAAAGACAAGTAAAAATGTCTGATATTTCGAATATTGGTAAAGCCCTAGATGATGGTTGGGTAATTACCTTTCCACAAGGTACAACTACTCCATTTAAACCTATTAGACGTGGTACAGCTCACATTATAAAAACCTTTAAACCTGTTGTAGTTCCTATAGTTATTGATGGGTTTAGACGTTCTTTTGATAAAAAAGGATTGATGATAAAAAAACGTAACGTACTTCAATCTATGGTGATAAAAGAACCATTAGAAATTGATTACGAAAATGAAGATGTGGCAAGTATTGTAGAAAAAATTGAATATGCTATCGAACAACATTCTTCTTTCTTAAAAGTGTTAACCCCAGAACAGATTAAAGAAGAACAAGAATATCGTGAAAGAAGGCGTTTTTGGGGACCTGAACCTATAACTGAGGAAGAAGAATAATTAACATAAAATATTATGGCTGAAAAAAAATCTATACTAAACAAAAAGTCGTTAGACTTCTTAGAAAAATATTTAAATAATGCTGCTCCTACCGGTTATGAATGGGAAGGACAAAAAATTTGGATGGACTATCTTAAACCTTATGTAGATGAATTTATTACAGATACATACGGTTCTGCAGTTGGTGTAATTAATCCAGACGCTCCATACAAAGTAGTTATTGAAGGACATGCTGATGAAATTTCGTGGTATGTGAATTATATTTCAGACAACGGATTAATCTATGTAATTCGTAACGGAGGAAGCGACCATCAGATAGCCCCAAGTAAAGTAGTAAACATTCACACTAAAAACGGAATTGTAAAAGGTGTATTTGGTTGGCCAGCAATTCATACACGTAACAGAGCTAAAGAAGAAGCACCTAAACCAGATAATATTTTTATTGATGTCGGTTGTTCAACAAAAGAAGAAGTTGAAAAATTAGGAGTTCATGTTGGTTGTGTAATCACCTATCCAGATGAGTTTCATGTTTTAAATGAAAACAAGTTTGTTTGTCGCGCATTAGACAATCGTATGGGAGGATTTATGATTGCCGAAGTTGCTCGTTTATTACACGAAAATGGCAAAAAATTACCTTTCGGACTATATGTTACTAACTCTGTACAAGAAGAAATTGGTTTACGTGGTGCTGAAATGATTACCGAGACCATTAAACCTAATGTAGCTATCGTTACCGATGTAACTCACGATACCACTACTCCAATGATTGATAAGAAAAAAGAAGGTCATTTAGAGTTAGGTAAAGGTCCTGTGGTGGCTTATGCTCCTGCAGTACAACAAAAATTACGTGATCTAATTATTGATGCTGCAGAAGAGAATGAAATTCCATTCCAACGTTCAGCATTATCTAGAGCTACAGGAACTGATACCGATGCTTTTGCTTATAGTAACGGTGGAGTTGCCTCTGCATTAATATCATTACCACTACGCTATATGCACACTACAGTTGAAATGGTTCACAGAGAAGATGTAGAAAACGTAATTAAAATGATTTACGAAAGTTTATTAAAAATTGAAAACGGAGAAGATTTCTCTTATTTTAAATAATATTTAGAATCCCGCTTTTTGCGGGATTTTTATTTCTTATGGATGAACTAATAGATATTCTCGATGAAAACGGAAATTATACTGGTAAAAGTTCTTTAAAATCAGTAGCTCATAAAAAAGGATACTTCCATCCTACTGTTCATATTTGGTTGTATACAAAAAAGCATCAAATTTTATTACAAAAAAGAGCACTCACTAAAAAAGTCTTTCCTGGTCTTTGGGATATTTCTGTTGCTGGTCATATTGCAGCTGGAGAAAATATTGAAAATGCAGCTATTAGAGAAATTGCTGAAGAAATCGGATTTACAATTTCCCAAAAAGAATTACAGAAAATTGGCACAAGAAAACATATGATTAATCATCCAAATGGAATTATAGATAATGAGTTTCATCATGTTTTTATTGCCGAATTAACCATTCCTATAAAAAAATTAAAAATACAAAAAGAAGAAGTAGACGAGTTAAAATTATTTGATCTCAATACCTTAATCAATACAAAAAACTTAGAAAATGTGTTGCTTCCTCAGTATCACGATTATTATTCTTTTGTTTATTATTCAATTTTAGAAAATCTATAGTTTATCATATTTAAAAAAGCTAAAACTTTTAATATTAATTACTTATATTTAAGATTAAAAGTTCTACATGCTAACCAAACAACAAAAAACATTACTAAGAAGCCAATTATTTCGTCATTTAGACGGTATTGTTACTTGTCCTTCGGCTTACGTCTTATATGAAAAAGGAATTACAGATTATCTATTAGAACATACATCAGTAACTTTATCAGAAATAGCAACTCAATTCAATGCTAATGATGGTTATTTAAATGTAGCGTTAAGAACTTTATGCTCTCAAGGCTGGTTAACTCAAATTGTAGACAATACTAAAAACACTGTTGTTTTTGAGCTTAATGAAAAATCAGCAAGTGCTTTTTCTTATTTTCATTTGTACAAAGAAGCTTTTGAATTATTACAATTTTCTGAAGAGTATAGTTCTAGAAAATTCGAAAAACCTCCTTTTTTAAAATTAGAAAGTCTGTATCTAAATTTCAAAAATAAATTCGGAATTACTGCCAGTGAAAACAATGCAATTCTAAACCAAATTCTAGCGCATATTGAAGGAATTATTGTAGGGCCTACCATCGTACTTTTAGGTATGAGTGGTATGTTTCATCAATATTTTATGCAAACAAAATTTACCGCAGAAGAATTTCATAAAGATGCTGAAACTTTTAGTCGATTATTAAACATATTATCAGAATTACAATGGTTTGAAAAAAGCAATGATTCTTATGAATTTACTGATAAAGGGCTCTTTTTTGCAAGACGAGCTAGTGCATACGGAGTTACTGTTTCTTACATTCCAACCTTAAGAAAGCTAGACAAACTCATTTTTGGAAATCCAACTATGTTTGATACTCCGAGTATTCATAACGAAGAAATTCATGTGGATAGAGAAATGAATGTTTGGGGAAGTGGCGGTGCTCATGCAGCCTATTTTAGAGTGATTGATGAAATAATCATCGAATTATTTAACAAACCTATTCACGAACAGCCTAAAGGTATTTTAGATGTAGGCTGTGGTAACGGTGCTTTTTTAAAACATCTTTTCAATGTGATTGAAAATCAAACCAATCGAGGAAAAGTTTTGGAAGATTATCCTCTATTATTGATTGGTGTAGATTATAATGAAGCTGCTTTAAAAATTACTAGAAAAAACCTAGTGCAAGCAGATATTTGGGCTAAAGTTATTTGGGGAGATATTGGGAACCCAAAAGCGATGTCTGAAGACTTGCAAAACAAATATGGAATCAACTTATCGGATTTGTTAAATGTAAGAACATTTTTAGATCATAATAGAATTTGGCAACCACCAACTATTAATGGAAATATCCCGATAACAACTTCTACAGGAGCTTATGCCTATAAAGGAAAACGCTTAAATAACAACTTAGTTATTGAATCTTTAAAACAACATTTTAAAAATTGGGTTCCTTATATTAATAAATTTGGCTTGTTACTCATAGAATTACACACATCAAAGCCCGAATTAGTTTCAGAAAATATGGGAAAAACTGCTGCTACTGCCTACGATGCAACTCATGGATATTCAGATCAATATATTATAGAATTGGATGAGTACATGAAAACTATGGAAGAAATCGGATTAGTTTCTAATCAAAATACTTTTAAAAAGTTTCCAAATTCAGAATTAGCTACAGTTTCTGTAAATCTTTTTAAGTCTAAAAAATAAAGCCTTAAAGATTAAAATCTTTAAGGCTTTTAGATATGATAATATTTTTGAATTAAAGCTTCATTTTTTCTTTAGACTCTTTCTTCTCTTTACCTATAGATAACATATTTGAGAATAATTTGTAAGCTCCAGGAACTCCAGCAGGCAATTCTCTAAAGAAACTTAATCCAGTATAAATATAGTTTCCTTTACCATATTTGGCAATCAGTAAACTTCCTTCTTTAGGAGATTCTCCTTTGTCATTCATCGATAATATTGGTGTAAATTCTTTTGCCCATTGATTAGGAAAATACAATCCACGTTCTTGAACCCAACCTTCAAAATCTTTGTTTGATATTTTATTTGGATAATTTAGCACCGAATGATCTTTAGCTAACATCGTTACATTTGCATGCTCATCTGTAACTCTATCTCTCGATAACTTTAAATTAAATGGAGCTTTTACATCTACTCTTCTATTGGTGTTGTACTGTACAATTAAATTACCTCCATTTTTCACAAAATCTAATAAATACTTTTGTTTAAACTGTAATTCTGGTAAAGTATTATACGCTCTAATACCAACCACAACTGCATCGAAATCTTCTAAGTTTTTATCGTTTATATTTTTCGGATCAATCTCAATAACGCTATACCCTATCTGTCGTAAACTTTCTGGGACAGCATCACCAGAACCTTGAATATACGCAATCTTTTTTCCTACTTTTTGAATATCTAAACGTACAACTTTAGCTGCTGAAGGCATTAAAACTGATTGCTTAGGAATATGATTGTAATTAATTTCTATCAATTCTCTATCAAACTTTTTTCCATTTACAGTTGCAACTGCTTCAATAGTTCCTTCTGATTGATTTTTAGACGGGCTCAACATAAAATCTACTAACTGAATATCTCCTTTTTGCTCAATAGAAAAAGATGCTTCTTTTGGAGATACATTCCATCCATCAGGAATATTTAATGCAATTGTTCCGTTAGTATTCTTAGCTCCTGCTTTAACTTCAACAATTACTTTTTGCGATTGTTCGTTAGAGAAAATTAATACTTTATGAAGTAATTTTGTTGTTACTTTCGGCAGAATTTCAAAAGGCTCGTAAATTTCTCCTTTATCTCTTTTTGAATATCTATGTACTACTGGAATGATAAATGAAATAGCTTCATTATCAATCATTAAATCGTATTGAACTTGAATTGGTCTCGGAGTTTCTGGTTTCCCAATCAATCCCAATTCTTTTACCTTGTACATACCTAAACTCGATTTTTCATTCAGCCAATAAGGTGAAGAATATTCTAAATTTCCTACCGACAACGTTTCTTTGAAATTTTGCTTCTTGTTTGGTAATAAATCTAACTCTTTTTTAATTTTTTGTTGCTCTGGTAAAAACGTAATTGAACTTAATTCTATAGATTGATTGCTTCTATTCAGCGCTTCAAAAGAAACCGTTACGTTACTATTTGGTGTAGTGCTAGAGGTACTTGCCGAAGCTTCTAAATACAAACCGCTACAAGCTAAAATAATATCTTTAATTTCTTTTGTTTTGATTTTTTTCCAATGTTGGTCTTCTAATTTCTGAATCTTTCCATATGCTTTTATCAATGCAGGAAGATGTTTTGACGGATTTACAAAATCGAAATTCTTTTCAACTTCATATAAAATATCACCTATTTCTCCTCCTCCTTTTACACGATTCCATGTGGTATTGATTCCTGAGAAAAGATCTTTTTTATCCTTCGGAAAATCTCCTTTTAAAAATTCCACCCATTCAGTTTGACTTCCACGAGTAGTTAAACGACCAAATCCTTGGCATAAATGCTGGCTACTTGCAATAGAAGCTAGTTCGTTATTTGACAACCCTTTTAAAGGATAGTACACTCCTACATCAACATTCAACATTTTGCTCTTATCTGCTTTTGCAAAGTTTTCTCTACTTCCGTAGAACCACCAAGAAGTATTAAAAAACAATCTGTTGGGTTGCCATACAGATGTTTTATTAAGTTGATTTGGATATTTTGTTTTATCTCCTGCTAAATCGAAAGCCTCAACACTTAACATGGCTGATGAAGTATGGTGACCATGCGTAGTTCCTGGAGTTCTATGATTAAAACGATTGATGATTACATCAGGTTTAAAAGTTCTAATTGCCCAAACTACATCGGCTAGCACTTTATCTTTATCCCAAATTTTTAAAGTTTCATCTGGGTGCTTAGAATATCCAAAATCATTGGCTCTACTAAAACGTTGCTCGCCTCCATCAACTCCTCTTGCCGCTAACAATTCTTGCGTACGAATAACTCCTAATAACTCACGAATTTCCGGACCAATTAAGTTTTGCCCTCCATCACCTCTTGTTAATGATAAATAAGCTGTTCTTGCTTTTTCATGATTCGCCAAATAAGCAATTAAACGTGTGTTTTCATCATCAGGGTGCGCTGCTATATACAATGCTGATCCTAAAAAATTAAGCTTTTGTACTTTTTCAAAAATTTGATTTGACGTTAACTTTTGAGGTTTTTGAGCATTCATATTCGTAACAACTAACAATAGTGTTACAACAGATAAGATTCGTTTACGCATTCTTAATAGTTTGATTGGTAAACAAATGTACTATTTTTAAATAGCGATTAAATTATATTAACAAAATGCTAACATTTTATTCTAAAAAATACTCTTCTTTAAAACCAATTAAATACAGTTTTTCTTGGGCACGTGTTATAGCAGTATATAACCAACGTAAATATTCTACAGATGGTCCGTCCGGTAAATAAGGCTGCTCTATAAATATAGTTTTCCATTGCCCTCCTTGAGATTTATGACAGGTCATTGCATAAGAAAACTTAACTTGTAATGCATTGAAATATTTATTCTTTTTAACACCCATAAACTGTTTGTACTTCGATTTTTCGTGTGCAAAATCTTCTTTTACAGCTTCGTAAAGTTTATTAGATTCTTCATAAGTTAATGATGGACTTTCACTCGTTAACGTATCTAACAACAATACAGTATCAAAAGGTTGCATATCAGGATAATCAATCATACGGATTTCTACTTCAGCAAATTTAAATCCGTATAATTCTTTAATGTTATGAATTCGTTGAACTTCACAAATATCTCCATTGGCAATAAATCCTGCAGATGAAGAACTTTTTAACCAGAAATAATTGTTCTTAACTACCATTACATAATCACCAACCGATATTTCGTTTTCTTGTCCTCTAATTTTTGTTCTAATTTGCTGATTGTATTGATTCGCTCTTTTATTAGAACGAACAATAATTGCGGTATCTTCTACACCAATATCTCCATCATATGCCGATGTTATAGCATCTTGAATATCGTAACCGTCTTCTAAACGAATAATGTCAGGAAAATTCAAATCGAATATAAAATGAGTTGCTTCATTTTGAATTAGGATACGTAAATCGGTAGCATTGAATAAGATTCCAGAGTCTTCTTGCTGTCTAACTACTTCGTCTAATTCGATGTCTAACACATCCTTATTATATTGATAAGCAAGTTCATCGGGTTCTAAAGCTGGACTCACATTCAACTTTACTGGTGGTAACTGTGCTGTATCTCCAATAAAAATAAGTTTGCAATTTTTACCAGAATACACATATTGCATTAAGTCATTTAATAACGATCCGTTTTCAAAAAGTTTCGCATTTTGCTGTTGATCAGAAATCATGGAAGCTTCATCAACTATAAATATTGTATTCGTATGCTTATTAGGTTGTAATACAAAATTTACACCTCCATTACTTTGTTTTTTAGGAAAATAGATTTTTTTATGTACGGTAAATGCTTCTTTTTTAGAATAATTGGCTATTACTTTAGCGGCTCTACCCGTTGGAGCTAATAAAACACCTTTTTTACCTGCTTTCCATAAACTATTAACAAATACGCTAATTACAGTTGTTTTTCCTGTACCTGCATATCCTTTTAAAACAAATAATTCTCTATCATTATCGGTATAAATAAACCTAGAAAGAGTTTCTAACAACTTGGTTTGCTTTATAGTAGGTGAATACGGAAATTTTTTAAGGATTTCTTTATAAAATTCAGAAGGTGTCTTTAACATATTTTTAAATATGAGCAAAGATAAATCTAATTGCAATATTTATTTTTATGATTAAAAAAAAATTGTAGATTTGCCAGTATCATATATTAAAAACAATAAAAATGAATTTATTAGTAATGATTTTAGCAGCTGTGGCGGTTGCATTTCTTTTAGCTTTTTTAATAGTAAAATTTGTACCATTAAAAGCAAGACCTGTAATATCTATTTTATTATTACTGGCAGCAGGGTATTTAGGATACCTTATTTATGGTGCTATTATGGAGCCTATTAACTTTAACAAAGAGAAAAAAGTTCGTTACGCTAAAGTTATTAATAACTTAAAACAAATTCGTGATGCCCAAATTAAGTACAACGAAGCTAAAGGTACTTACGCTAAAGATAAAAACGAATTAATTACTTTCATCGAAGGAGATTCATTAGCTATCACTCAAGTAAACAACGTTGAAAAAGAAGTTGAATTAGGTGGTGGAATTACTAAAAAGATTTCTGTAAGAGTTGTTGATACTGTAGATTTTGAACCAGCAAAGAACTACTTTAAAGATGTAGATTATAAAGGAATGTTTAACGTTCCTGGAACTGATAAAGAATTTACTATTGCTACTGGAATGGTAGAAAAAGTAGCTGGATTAAACGTTCCTGTATTCGAAGCTAAAGTTGATAAAGCTTCAATCTTAAAAGGAATGAATCCTAACTTAGTAAAACAAGAATTAGAAGCTGTAGAAAATGATCAAATTAAAGGAGAATTTGTTTCTGTAGGATCATTAGACGAAGTTTCAACTGGTGGTAACTGGCCTCCTTCTTACGATAAAGCTGAAGCACTTGCAAAAAAAGACGAGAAGAAATAATAAGGCAGTAGCACAGAATAAAAAATTATCCATCCAATTTAGTTTGGATGGATTTTCTTTTTGTATTCTAAATTCAGATACTGAAGAAATCATCACTTTCACTAAATACGAATTTGATAAACCTGTTTCTTCTCCTGAGCTTTTATTAAGTAATTTAATGAATGTTTTTGCTTCTGATAATGACTTACAAGGAGACTTTACCTCTGTTTTTGCAGTTCATCAAAATAATTTAGCGACTCTAGTTCCTGAAGAATATTTTGATAGAAACAATCTTAAACCGTATTTAAAATATTCGGTAAAAACCTTACCTACCGACTATATCACTTACGATACTCTTGACAATATTGAAGCTAATACCGTTTACATTCCTTATGTAAATATCAATAATTACTTATTTCAAAATTTTGGGGAATTTGAATTCAAGCATCATTCAACTGTATTAGTAGATAAACTCTTGAATCTTAATAATGAACACCAACAATTTTATGTTTATGTAAATTCAAAATCTATAGACATTATTGTAACCAAAGGAAAGCAGCTTTTATTTAGCAATTCATTTTCTTACGAAACAAAAGAAGATTTCTTGTATTATATTTTATTTACAGCTGAACAATTACAAATGGATCCTAATGAGTTTTCTTTAACATTTATTGGTGATATTGAAAAAGAATCAGAATTGTACAACATAACCTACAATTATGTAAGAAATGTTGATTTTATAAAAAGCAACAATACTTTCTTTAAGGAAAGTGAAGAGTTTTCTAATCACTCAAACTACATTTTAATAGGATAATGAGAATTATATCAGGAAAATATAAAAGTAAAAGAATTTCTGCACCAAAAAATTTACCTGTTCGTCCAACGACAGATATGGCAAAGGAATCTCTATTTAATATACTTAATAACTTGTATTATTTTGATGGAATTTCTGTCATCGATTTATTTGCAGGTACTGGTAACATCAGTTACGAATTTGCTTCTCGAGGAACACAAGAAATTTATGCAATTGATACACATTATAATTGTATTAAATTCATCAATGAAACCGCAAAAAATTTAAATACTGAAATTAATACTTTTAAAAGCGATGTTTTTAAATTCTTAGAAAAAACTCCTTTAAAAACCGATGTTATTTTTGCTGATCCTCCTTACGATTTTGAGGAAAGTCAATTTTTAAAAATAGTCGATTTAGTTTTTGAAAGAAACCTTTTAAATGACGATGGATTGTTAATTGTTGAACACTCTAAACATACAGATTTAACTGATCATCCAAAACACAGTTACGATAAACGTTATGGTGGTAATGTTTTCAGTTTTTTTGAAAATGAAAGTATTACTGACGAAGAAAAATAAAAAAAGGAAGCAAAATTGCTTCCTTTTTTGTTTTATAAATTAAGTATTCTGCGATTTTAAAAATACATTTTCTCTCTTAATTCTTTTACTTTCGGATCGTCTAAATACTCATCGAAAGTAGCATATTTATCAATTACTCCTTTTGGTGTAATCTCAATAATTCTATTCGCTACAGTTTGTGCAAACTCATGATCGTGTGTTGTAAATAATACAGTTCCTTTAAAATTAATTAAGGAGTTGTTTAGTGCTTGAATAGATTCTAAGTCTAAGTGGTTTGTTGGTTCGTCTAATAAAAGAATGTTAGCACGAGTCATCATCATTCGAGATAACATACAACGTACTTTCTCACCTCCAGACAATACATTACTTTTCTTTAATGCTTCTTCACCAGAGAAAATCATTTTCCCTAAGAAACCTCTTAAGAAAACTTCTTCTCTCTCCTCCTCTGTTTTTGCATACTGACGTAACCAATCTACTAAGTTTAACTCTCCGTTTTGGAAAAAATCAGAGTTGTCTGCTGGTAAATATGATTGCGTTGTGGTAACACCCCAACTAACTTTTCCAGCATCAGCAGGATCATTATCAGTAATCGCTTGATAAAAAGCAGTTGTTGCTTTAGAATTTTTAGAAATAATAGCAACTTTATCTCCTCTATTTAAGTTTATATCGATGTTTGAGAATAATAATTCTCCTTCAGCATCTGTTTTAGATAAACCTTCAACATTTAAAATCTGATCACCTGCTTCTCTATCTCTTTCAAAAATAATTGCAGGATAACGACGACTTGATGGCTTAATTTCTTCAACATTTAATTTCTCAATCATTTTCTTACGAGATGTAGCTTGCTTAGATTTTGCTACGTTTGCAGAAAAACGACGGATAAATTCTTCTAATTCTTTCTTCTTATCTTCTGCCTTCTTGTTTTGTTGAGCTCTCTGTTTAGCCGCTAATTGAGAAGATTCATACCAGAATGTATAGTTCCCTGAGAAATGGTTAATCTTACTAAAATCAATATCAGAAATATGCGTACAAACAGCATCTAAAAAGTGACGATCGTGAGATACAACAATTACAGTATTATCGTAATTAGCTAAGAAATTTTCTAACCAAGAAATAGTTTCGAAGTCAAGGTCATTGGTAGGCTCATCCATAATTAATACATCAGGATTTCCAAATAATGCTTGTGCTAATAACACACGTACTTTTTGCTTACCATCTAAATCTTTAACTAAAGAATAATGTAAATCTTCTTTAATACCTAAGTTAGATAACATTGCTGCAGCTTCGGCATCGGCATTCCAACCATTCATTTCTTCAAACTTAACTTGAAGTTCACCTATTTTCTCTGCATTTTCATCAGTATAATCGGCATATAAAGCATCTATTTCTTTTTTAATAGCATATAAATCTTTATTACCCATTATAACAGTTTCTAAAACTGGAAACTCATCAAAGGCATAGTGGTCTTGAGAAAGTACCGACATACGCTTTCCTGGTTCTAAGTGTACATGACCAGAGGTAGGATCCATTTTCCCAGATAAAATCTTTAAGAAAGTAGATTTTCCTGCTCCGTTAGCACCAATGATCCCGTAGCAATTTCCTTGCGTAAATTTTGTGTTTACTTCATCAAATAAAACACGTTTACCAAATTGAACTGATAAATTAGAAACTGATAACATTCTTTATTTTTTAAATTCGGTGCAAAAGTAAAAAAACTAAATACTTTTTAAGAATTTGCACACAAATATTTAACATATTACATTTGGGCTTTTATAATTCTTTTAACAACGCGTTAACATCAAGATTATAAGGAGATATCTATTTTTGAACATTGAGCTAAACTCATGTATATTGAATGATAAGATACGTTTTACCTCTCATATTATTAACGTTTATTGGTTGTAACTCTAAGCAAAAGGAGAATTACACTTATTTTGGCGGAAAAATAATTAACCCAAAATCTAAGTTTGTAGTTCTTACAAATCATAACAATTTTGCAGATACAATTCCTTTAAAAGACGATCATAGCTTTTTAGGTAAATATAAAGACATAAAAGAAGGTTTATATTACTTTAAGCATGGTCCTGAGCATCAGTATGTTTATATTCAACCACAAGACAGTATTTTACTACGTTTAAATACTTGGGGAGTTTTCGATGAATCTTTAGTTTTTAGTGGTTCAAATGCGCAAAGAAATAATGCTTTAATTGAAGTATTTTTAGAAAATGAAGAAGACCTTAAAAAGTTTTATCAGTTTAAAGGATTAAACTCTAAAGATTACAAAAAAGCATTTGATTCTATCATAAGTCTTAAAAAAGATAAATTAGCTTCTTATATAGATCAAAATGAAGACGAATCTGAACGTTTTTTAAGTTTATTAGAAATAGCTCTCACCTATCAAGCATATACTAAATTAGAGCAATATGCTATTAATAATGCTACGCATCATAAAAAAGATTCATTAAATAATAATTACTTTAATTATAAAGAAAACATTAATACCTCTCTAGATTCATTAATGTTCTTCTATCCTTATAATGAATATGTAATTACAAGTTTATACAACGACGTACATCAAAAAGGAATTAAACATAATACTGAAGCTTTTGTAATTGAACTATTAAATAATATTGGAAGTAAAATAAAAGATGAAAAAGTGAAAAATAGGCTTTTATTTAATTCTACTATTAAACATTTCTTTACCGAAACTTGTCATCGTTCTAACAAAAAAGTTTTGTATACTTTTTTTAAACTAAGTTCTGATATTGATAATAAAAAAGAAATTCAGCGGTTAATTAACGATA
Organism: Tenacibaculum holothuriorum; assembly: GCF_002120225.1. Taxonomy (GTDB): domain Bacteria; phylum Bacteroidota; class Bacteroidia; order Flavobacteriales; family Flavobacteriaceae; genus Polaribacter; species Polaribacter holothuriorum. The sequence goes on from NZ_LAPZ01000001.1 coordinate 373,137, forward strand.
CCAAGCATGTTACTAAAGGAGATAAATTGCCTTCATTTAATTTAGTAGATGCTACAGGTGAAATGATTGAAGCTTCTAACTTAGTAAAAGGTAAAAAAACCGTTTTATACTTTAGAAATCATAAATCTACTTCAGATGAATGGGTTGCTTCTAGAATAAAATATCTTCAAAAGAAAAACCCTAATATCAACTTCTTAATAGTTAATTCTTGTAAAAAATCTAAAAATTGTTTTACAAAAAATATCGATATTAAAGGGCAACTTAGATTAGCTGACGATAGTAAAGCAAAAGAATTTTTAACTAGTAAATTTTCTCGTTTAATTTTAGTAGATGAAAATGGAATTGTAAAAAACGGGTATAGTAGTTTATCTTCTGATAAATTAAACCAACAATTAGCTGATTTACAAAAATAACTCATCAAGTAGTTCTTAATCGTTTTATTTACCGTACTTTTGCGCCGTCCAAAATCTCACTAAGAGATAAATTTAATTAATAAGAGTTCGCAGAGGGGCATCTGTGAGTTCTGAAAAATTCACAGCATGTCGACATTTTTAGAATTAGGTTTAAAAGAACCTATCACTAGAGCGTTAGTAGACTTAGGTTACGAAACGCCAACTGTTATTCAACAAAAAGCAATTCCACAAATAATTTCTTCAGAAGAAGATTTAAAAGCTTTCGCACAAACTGGTACTGGTAAAACAGCAGCTTTTAGCTTACCTATTATTGAGTTAGCAGATCAAACAAATGTAAATACTCAAGCAATTATTTTATCGCCAACAAGAGAGTTAGCAGTTCAAATTGGTAAAAACATAGAACAATTTTCTAAGTATTTACCTAACTTAAAAACTGTAACTGTTTATGGTGGTGCTAATATCGATGAGCAAATAAGAAAGCTTAAAAGAGGTGCACAAATAGTTGTGGGTACTCCTGGTAGAACAGTTGATTTAATTAAAAGAAGAGCTTTAAAATTGGGTAATGTTCGATGGTTGGTTTTAGATGAAGCTGATGAAATGCTGAACATGGGATTCAAAGATGAATTAGACCAAGTTTTAGAAGCAACTCCAGATAGCAAGCAGACTTTATTATTCTCTGCTACATTCCCAAAGGAAGTTGAAGCAATTGCGAATAATTATATGACGCAACCGGTAGAAATTACTTCTGGTCAGAAAAACCAAGGTTCAGATAACGTAAGTCACGAATATTATTTAGTAAACGAAAGAACTCGTTATCCTGCTTTAAAAAGAGTTGCCGATTTAAATCCTAATATTTACGCAATTGTTTTCTGTAGAACTCGTAGAGAAACTCAAGAAGTTGCTAATAATTTAATTAGAGACGGATATAATGCAGATGCTCTACATGGAGATTTATCGCAAGCACAACGTGATTCTGTTATGGAGAAATTCCGTAAGAAGAATATTCAAATTTTAGTGGCTACAGATGTTGCTGCTCGTGGTTTAGATGTAAATAACTTAACACACGTAATTAACCATAAATTACCAGATCAAATTGAAAATTACAACCACCGTAGTGGTAGAACAGGTAGAGCTGGTAACAAAGGAGTTTCTATTGCTTTGGTTACTAAAAAAGAACAAGGTAGATTACGACCTATCGAAAGAATATTAAAAAAGAAGTTTGAGCAAACTCCTGTTCCTTCAGGAAAAGAAATTTGCGAAAATCAATTATTCCACTTAATCGATAAAGTAAAAAATACAGAAGTTAACACAACTCAAATAGAAGGATTTTTACCTAATATTTATGAGAAGTTAGAAGATTTATCGAGAGAAGAATTAATTCAGAAGTTCGTTTCTTTAGAATTTAACACCTTCTTATCGTACTATGAAAATGCACCAGATTTAAATGATTTAGGTTCGAGAGATAATTCAAGAGGACGTTCTACAGCTGAGAACATGACTCGTTTCTTTATTAATATTGGTAGAAAAGATCGTTTAAATCCAGCCAAATTAATTGGAGTTATCAACGATCAAAACATTGGAGATAAAATTGAAATCGGAGCTATTGATATTTTAGACACCTTCTCTTTCTTTGAAATTGACAAGAATTTTGAAGCTGAAACTTTAGCTGCTTTCGAACAAAACAAACCTGAATTTAGTGGTAGAAAAGTAAATGTAGAAATTACTAAGTCTGACAGAAGATCAGGTGGCGGTGGTCGTCGTAGAAGAAGAGGTCCTGGAGGAGATAGAAGAAGCGACAACAACAGCCCAAGTAAAGGTTTTGGAAGAAGAAGACGTAGTGATTCTAATTCAAACTCAAGTTCTCAAAAAGGAAAAAAAGTAGAAAACTTTAGTAGAAGACGTAGACGTAGATAGTTTTCTTTTTAAATAAGATTTATAAATATCGATTAGGATTTTCTAATCGATATTTTATTTTTGCAACATTATTAAATGTTATGAAACAACTTCTTTCAATTTTATTCTTTCTTATTGTATTCTCAATGAATGCTCAAGAAAAAAGTAAGTTAATTCCGTACAAAATTGGAGTTTTATATAACTACGGAAATGAAGAAAACTTCCTTTTTAACGATAAAGATTATTACTATACAACGAATACTATCAAAGCGCAACTATTTTATAAACTCACCCAGTTTAATAATTTTAAAGTTGATTTAATTTTTCAACCTCAAGTACAATTTTTAAAACATCAGTTATTAAATATTCACTTTGTACAACCTGAAGAAGAAAATTACTTGCTGAAAAGAGAAACTTATGCTTTGCTAAAAAGCATGAACTTATACTCTTTTGAAACAGCTTTAAGTATTCGAAGAACGCTATTAAAAAAACTCGACATACAATTTTCTGTAGGATTAGGGCTATCATACATTGATACACCAACAGAAAGATTAGCTAAAGGTTTTACTTTTATAGAGAACTTTTCTTTAGGTTTTAACTACAAAACAAGTGCTAAAACAAATATTTATTTAGGAAGTAATTTTGGACATGTATCTAACTTTAACTTTGCAAACCCTAATAGTGGATACAACATTTTAGGAATGGAAGTTGGTATTGCTTATCAACTAAAATAAAAAAGGCCCAAGTTTCACTTGAGCCTTTCTTTCATCAACTATTAAAAACTAACTAATCACTAACTTAATTGTTAAGCAATCACTTATAAGACGATGTTTAACCAAGTTAGTTACGCTAATTAATAATCTTTAACAATTTTTTAAGAGCATTTATTTAATTCTCAACTTTTGTCCCACTTTAATCATATTAGAATTTAAACTATTTAACTTTTTTAAAGCCGCCACAGATATATTATGTTTTCTAGCTATACTAAATAAAGTATCACCATTTTTTATTTTATAAACTGATACTGATCTCGATTCTTCTTTAACATCGTTCTTCTTCACAGAACTTTTCTTCTGTATTTTTTCTTCTTTATAACCAACAACTATCTCCTGCCCTACTTCAATTGTATCAAAATCTTCTAAACTATTTAATCTGTATAATTGTGCTAAGTTTAAATTATACTTTCTAGCTATAATACTTAAGGTTTCACCTTTTGATACTGTATGAGTAATTGTAGGATCATATTCTACAACCTTTTTTGGTTTCTTTGCTGCTTTTGTTGGTTTTTCAGTAACAACATCACCTGTAATTAAATTCATATAAGCTTCTTTTCCTTCTAACAATATTGTATCCCAGCCTTCTGGCAACTCTTTTTTTTGAGAAAATAAAACAAGATTAATGAAAAAGAACACTAAAATTAAAATTCGATTTTTTGCCATGATTCGTTAAATTTCCTATCAAATATATAAATCTTTACAGCAGTAAAAAACCTTTTACTTTGATTCATTGTAGTTTATTATTAAATTAGATACCTACTAACTCAACTTTTTAACTATGACAAACACTAACAAACCTTCAGTTTTATTTTGGATAATTGGTGTTGTAGCTCTCTTATGGAATGCCATGGGAGTAAATGCTTACATTCAACAAGCCTATAAAACAGATGCTTTTAAAGCTATGTATCCTGACAAAGAAGTTTTAGAAATGGTTCTAAATACTCCTTCTTGGGTTATGGCAGCTTTTGCTATTGCCGTTTTTGGTGGAACGTTAGGCTGTATTTTCTTATTATTAAGAAAGAAAATAGCAACTCCTATCTTTCTTTTGTCTTTAATAGGGATTATAGTTCAAATGTTCTATAATTTATTTATTAGTAAAGCATTAGAAGTTTATGGACCAGGAGCAGTAATTATGCCTATAATGGTATTAGCCTTAGGACTATTTTTATATTTCTATTCTAAAAAAGTAACTCAAAAAGGGTGGCTTTCATAAACTAAATAAAAAAAGCTGATGTAAAAACATCAGCTTTTTTATTCTATTAAGACAAAAATGAATTCTGCTATACACGCAGGTTTTTCTTGCCCTTTAATTTCTACCAAACAATCTATTGTTAATTTTTTTCCTTTGGAAAAATCTTCAATATTTTTAAGTGAACTTTTTAATCGTAATTGGCTATTTACGGGTACCGAATTTGGAAAACGAACTTTGTTTAATCCGTAATTCAATCCCATTTTTACACTTTTAACTTCAATTACGTTCGCTATCAATTCCGATAGCATTGAAACCGACATAAAACCATGAGCTATAGTAGTTTTTGTTGGTGAGTACTTTGCAGCCTTTTCTTCATCAACATGAATCCATTGTTTATCTAATGTTGCATTAGCAAAATCGTTAATCATGGTCTGAGTTATAGTAAACCACTCTCCTACTGGTAAATCTTTACCTACTAAATTATCTAACTCACTAAGGTTATTTAACACTAATTTTTCCATAAACATTTATTTTCCTAAAACATCATTTTTAATTTTCGGTAGCTCTAATTCATATACAACTGCTACAGTTCTAATGGTTACAATTACTAAAGCAGCTAATATAAATTGTAAATCGGCATTTAATTGTAGTTGATCTAATAATAAATATACAACTCCACCCGCTAAACATGCCGAAGCATAAATTTCTTTTTTAAATATTAAAGGAACTCTACGAGTTAACACATCTCTTATAACGCCTCCAAAAACTGCGGAAACCATTCCCATTACTAAAGCTACGAATGGATGTAATTCATAGTTTAATCCTTTTTGTAAACCTAATAATGTAAATACGCTAATACCAATTGTATCGAATAAAAACATGGTTTTTCTCAGAGGAGCTATTTTACTTTTGAACAGAAATGTCACTAAAACTGCTGATAAAATTGTCCATATATAATTAATGTCTCCAATCCAATTTATAGGATGTGCATTAATTAACACATCACGTATCATTCCACCACCTACCGCAGTAACAAAAGCTATTATTATAACTCCAAAAACATCAAAGTCTTTTTTAATAGCAACCAAGGCTCCGCTTATAGCAAAAGCAAAAGTCCCTGCAATATCTATGGCGTAAATAATACTCATTAAATAGTAATTTCTGACAAGTTTATTTGCAATGACTTTTCAACTTCTTTAACCTTGTTTCTTTCGTTTTCAAGAATTAAAGATAACGACACTCCTCTTTTTCCTGCTCTTGCTGTTCTTCCACTTCTATGTGTGTAATATTCTAATTTTTCTGGTAATTGATGATGCAATACAAAACCTAAATCTTTTACATCAATTCCTCTTGCTGCAACATCTGTTGATACTAATACTTGTAAACTTTCATTTTTAAAAGCACGCATTACCTTATCTCTTTCTTTTTGCTGCATATCACCCTCTAAAGCTTCAACTGAAAAACCTTCTTCTTGTAATTCTTTCGTTAACTTTTTAGCTCCAGCTTTCGTTCTACAGAAAATAATTCCTCTTTCTGAATGTCTTTTCTCTAAAAACTTAACAATTACATCTAACTTTTCTTGAATGGTAGTTTGAACAAACTGATGCGTAATATTAGCATTTACTAAGGCATTTTTATTTACTTCAATTTGTTTTGCTGAAGCATTCATATATTTATTAATAATACTTCTAATTTCATCGGGCATAGTTGCTGAAAACAGCCATGTTTTTCTTGATCCAGACGTGTATTTTAAAATTCTATTCAATTCAAGTTTGAACCCCATACTCAACATTTCATCTGCTTCATCTAAAACTAACGTGTGAATGTTTTTTAAATCAACCTCTCCTCTTTCAATTAAATCTATTAATCTGCCTGGAGTTGCCACCACAATATGAGTAGTTCTTTTTAAATTCTTGATTTGTCGATCAATCTTTTCTCCTCCATAAACAGCTTCAACAAAAATTTTATCATCTACATATTTAGTAAACTTAAATAATTGCTTTTTAATTTGCTGAACCAATTCTCTTGTTGGAGATAAAATTAATGCTTGAATTTGATCTTTCTTCGGATTAATTTTGTGTAAAATTGGTAACCCATAAGCGGCAGTTTTACCAGTACCAGTTTGAGCCAATCCAATAAAATCTGAATTATTTTCAAGTAAATACGGTATCGCTTCTTGTTGTACCTCTGTAGGAGTTTTAATTCCTAACTCTTTCAATCCTTTTATGTATTCTTTTCGTACTCCTAAATCGGTAAATGTTGTCATTTCAAAATTTTATAAGGGCAAAGATAGGAGTATTTAAGGCAATAATAACTTTTTAATTTCTTCAGTAATTCGTTTAGGTCTATGCGATTTAGCATCTAACAAACACCAAGTAGTTTTTGCTTTGGCTAACAAAATTTCTTCTTTAAAAAATTCGACATGACGCTCAGATTTTATTCCTTCGGTAGTACCAACCCAGGTTTTTACAATAACTTCATCATTCAATACTGCCTGATTTTTATAGTCTATTTCATGACGAATAACTACCCAAATATAGTCCGTTAATTGCTCTTTATCTTTGGTTAAATAGTTCCAATGCTCTTCGGCTACATCTTGTACCCATTGTAAATACACCACGTTATTTACGTGATTAAGCATATCTATTTCATTTTCTTTTACTAGTCGTGTTGTTTCATAAACTTCCATTTAACAAACTTACAGTATTGATGTTAATTATTACTTAAATGTGATAGAGATTTTATACCAATCGGATAATATTTTAGATATTCGAATGCTCAATTTTAATTATGAATAAAACTACCAGCAAATTTGGTACTGAAAAAATAAGTAAGCTTCTTTTACAGCAAGCAATACCTGCTTCCATAGGAATTTTAGTCATGTCTTTAAACATGATTGTAGATACAATTTTTGTTGGAAAATGGATTGGCGTATTAGCTATTGCAGCTATTACGGTTGTATTACCAATAGCTTTCTTTATTTCTTCTATTGGAATGGGAATTGGTGTTGGTGGTAGTTCTATTATCTCTAGAGCATTAGGTAAAAAGCAATCTTCTAAAGCTTTTGAAGTATTTGGTAATCAGATAAGTTTAACCTTAGGTCTTTCCTTTTTATTTGTATTTGGCAGCACATTTTTTTGCTTACCAATCTTACAGCTTTTTGGTGCGAATGGTAACATCATAGAGCCTGCTACAGAATATTTTCATGTAATTATTTGGGGAGTTCCTTTTTTAGCGTTTGCTATGATGGGGAACCCAGTGATTAGAGCCGTTGGAAAACCCAACTATGCAATGTTTACGTTGATATTTCCTGCTATATCTAATATTATTTTAGACATACTTTTTATTAAAATAATGAATTTAGGAATGTTCGGAGCAGGATTAGCAACCTCAATATCTTATGGAGTTAGCGGATTGTTTATTTTATGGTTTTTTCTTTCTAAAAATTCTGAATTAAAGATTATTCCTAAATACTTTATTATCAACTTTTCGATATTAAAAGAGATTGTTTCTTTAGGTGGAATTACAGTTATTAGACAAGGTGTAATTAGTATTCTTGTTGTCATTTTAAACTATACACTTTATAAATACGGTGGTGAAATTTCGATAGCTATTTACGGTATTATCAATAGAGTTATGATGTTTGCTTTATTTCCTGTTTTAGGTGTAACTCAAGGTTTTTTACCCATCGCGGGGTATAATTATGGAGCTAACAACTCGATGAGAGTGAGAGAAACTATTAAGACATCTATTTGGTTTGGAACTGCAATTGCAACCTTAATTTTTGTATTAATAATGCTTTTCCCAAACCAATTGGTAAACTTATTTACAAACGATAAAGAATTATTGCTACTTACTCCAAATGCTTTAATTATCGCCTTTTTAGCTACTCCAGTAATTACCATTCAATTAATTGGTTCAGCTTATTTTCAAGCAGCTGGTAAAGCAACTCCCGCCCTATTATTAACGCTATTAAAACAAGGTTTTTTCTTAATTCCCTTAGTATATATTTTACCTGAATTTTTTGGTGTAAATGGTGTTTGGATGTCATTTCCTATTGCCGATATTCTTTCGACAGTAGTAACTTATTGGTTTCTTAAGAAAGAAATTAAAATCAACTTAAATTAAACTCTCTCCGTTTAGATTTGTTGTTAAAATATCACTCATTAAATTGAAATACGGTCGAAGTGCTTTAAATGAATCGTCTATTTCTTGTACAAAATTTGCTGAAAGCACCTCTTTATCCGTAAACTTTCTAACTGCAATAAATCCTTTTTTTCTGATTAAATCTATTGCTGGATGAGTTTTATCAAATCCTTTTGGTGCAGATTTTAATTCTTCTCCTTCTAACTCTCCTCCGAAATATTTGACAAATTTTTCTTCTGAAAGGATTTCTCTAATCTCAGAATCATCTAATTCGAATTCTTTTCGTATTCTAAATAAATCGTCTTTTTCTGGTTGCCAAAATCCACCTCCTAATACGGTATCTCCTGGTTTTATTTGTAAGAAATATCCGCCCCTTAAATGTTTTCCTTTTCTTGAATAAGAAACTGCAAATCGTGGATTGTAGGGAGTTTTATCTTTTGAAAAACGTACATCTCTGTATATACGATACACTTTTTGTTTTTCTATCTCGTCGTGTAATTCTAAGTTGTGATGAATGTTAGAAAATACTTCTTTAGCATTAGCTAATGAATTTTCGTATACTTTTTTATGTTCTGCAAACCAATCACGGTTATTATTTTCATGTAAATCTTTTAAAAACTGATACGAAGTATTTTCTAATTTCATTATTTATATAGATTATTTAATAATAATTTCAAGATACAAAAAAACTCCACAAAATAATGTGGAGCTTCAGTAAATCTTATTTTTAAATCATGTTGTTTTATTCTACATACTTGGTTTTCTTTAACGTGCTTAAAATTATAAATGACGCTAAAAAGAAAATCGCTAAACATAATACACTCCATTGCATAGAGTTAGTTATAGCATAAAGTAAACCATAAACAAATGTACCTAATACGATAGCTATTTTTTCGGTAACATCATAAAAACTAAAGTAGGTTGCATGGTCTTCGGTTTCTGGTAATAATTTAGAATATGTTGATCTTGTTAACGATTGAATAGCTCCTTGTACCAAACCTAATAAACCTCCTAAACCGTAAAAATAAACCGCTACATGCTCTTGGTTTTTATCTAACATAAAAGCACAAAAACAAACCAATGTCCAAATTCCTAATGTTATTTTTAAAGCTGAAATATTACCAATTCTTTCAGACAATCTAGAAAAAATAGCTGCTCCTGCAATAGCTACAATTTGTACTACCAAAATAGTAACTATTAAACTTGTTGACGAAAGTCCTAATTCTGATGAACCAAAAATAGCAGCCATTAAAATAATGGTTTGTACACCAACACTTAATAAAAAGAAGGATATTAAAAAACGTTTTAATGTTGGATATTCTAATACTTCTTTTAAAACTATTTGTAGTTCTCTAAAACCTTTCCAGATATAATCTGCTTCAGGTTTTTTATTATAAATATCGTCTGGTAGTCTTTTAAAAGTAATTTGTGCAAAACCAATCCACCAAATACCTACCATAACAAATGATATTCTTGAAGCCATACCCGCTGTGATTCCAAATAAATCTGGCATCTGGATTAAAATAAGGTTTATAATTAATAGAATTACTGAACCTATATATCCATAAATAAAGCCTTTTGCACTTGCTCTATCTTGTTGCTCTGGATGTGCTACTTCTGGTAAATAAGCGTTATAAAATACTAAACTTGCCCAAAAACCAATGCTTGCCAAAATAGTAAACCATATTCCAATCCAAACGGTATCTACTCCATCAAAAAAGAATAAACTCATTACAGATAAACCTCCCATCCAACAGAAAAATTTCATAAATTTTTTCTTACTTCCGGTATAATCAGCAATTCCTGATAAAATTGGAGAAATAAAAGCTACTACTAAAAATGAAAAGGATAAAGCATAACTATATAAACTATCTGGATGTTCCCACTCCATTCCTAAAAATTGTACTGTTTTACCATCGGTAACAGCACTATAATACAACGGAAATACTGCTGTACTAATTACTAAAGAATATACTGAATTTGCCCAATCGTAAAACGCCCAAGCATTAATTAACTTCTTATCTCCTATTTTATACATATAAATAAATTCAATAAAAAAACCGTTCAAAAAAATGAACGGTTTGCAATATACTATAATTTATTTATCCTCTTATTTATTGGAAGGAACATTATATTTAGCTGCTAAACGCTTAGCTTCTGGTAAAAACGCCCTTAAAGTTTGAATTCTAGTTTGGTTAGAAGGGTGCGTACTTAAAAATTCTGCTGGTGCTTTACCTCCTGCTTTTTGACTCATTCTTACCCAAACTTCAGCAGCTTCATTACCATCATAACCTGCCATTAACATAAATACTAATCCTAATTTATCTGCTTCAGTTTCGTGGCTTCTACTAAAAGGCAACATAATTCCTACTTGAGTTCCTAAACCATAAGCCATATTCCACATTTGAGCATTCTTACTATTTCTTGTTCCTAAAGCTACTGCTACTCCTCCTAATTGTTGTAATTGTCCTGTAGACATACGTTCTTGACCATGTTTAGCAAATGCATGTGCAATCTCATGTCCCATTACAGCAGCTACACCATCTTCATTTGCGCAAATAGGCATAATACCTGTGTAAAAAACTACTTTTCCTCCTGGTAAACACCAAGCATTTACAGTTTTGTCTTCTACTAAATTAAATTCCCATTTGTAAGAATCAGCTTCAGCTTTCATACCATTAGCACGCATAAATCTATCTACAGCTGCCGATATTTTTTTACCAACTCTTTTTATTTGATTGGTTTTTGATACATCTTTAGATAATTTATTTTTTTCTAAAAACCCTTTATATTGAGCAAAACTTGCAGGTAAAACCTGAGCATCACTTACAAAGTTAAGTCGCTTTCTACCAGTAATTGGCACTGTACTACACTGAATAAAAAATACCGTAGTAATTACTAATGCTATAAGTCTTTTCATTTTAATTTAGTTTTTTATATGTAATAGTTTGTACTTTTTAAGACCCAAAAAATTGTAAAAGTCACATTCATTAAACTATTTTAGCTCTTAATTATTCTTTAAAGTTACATATTCTGTAGTTATCTTTAAAATTATTTTTTTACAATTATGAATCTATTACACTCAAATAAAAAATTTGATGCTAGTATAAAAATTCCAAAGTTCATTCAAATATCTGCTAAGGTTTTACAATCAATATCTTATAAGTTTTTAGTGCGATTTGCCGATTTTTTATTTACAACTCCTATAGGTTACCCTACTCCTAAAAGAGAACAAACTATGGAAGAAAGTGCTCAAAAGAAATCTATTTTTGTTCCTTCTATAAACAGGAATATTCATGTTTTATCTTATGGTTATTCAAAGAAAAAAGTACTATTAGTTCATGGTTGGGCAGGAAGAAGTACTCAACTTTTTATGCTTGCTGATAAACTTTTAGAAAAAGGTTATATGGTAATTTCTTTTGACGGACCAGCACATGGAAAATCTGATGGAAAAAGAACTTACATGCCCGAATTTATGGATACAATTATTGAAATCACCAAAGAATTTGGTCCTTTTAATGCTGCTATTGGTCATTCTTTTGGTGGAATGTCTTTAATAAATACGCTTGATAAAAAAGAGTTCAATTTAGAATGTTTAGTAACTATTGGAGCTGCAGATTCTGTAACCAATGTATTAACCAACTTCTCAAAAAACTTGGGTGTAAAACCAATATTAGCTGAAAAGATGCAGCAATTTTATGAAAAAAATTGGTCGGTAAAACTGAATGATTATGCTCCGATGAATGCTGCAAAAAATGTTAAAATTCCAACATTAGTTGTTCACGATAGTGAAGATGGAGATGTGCCTGTAAGGGCGTCCTATAATATTCGTCAAAATTTACAGAATGGAACATTATTAGTTACTCACGGTTTTGGACACACTAAAATTTTACGTAACAATAATGTCTCTAATAAGATCGTAAAATTTATAACGGAACATACCTAAATAGAACTCTCGCAAAGGGTTTTATCAAAAAGTTAAACACATGAAAAAAATCCTTTTAATAATTCTAACAGTATTTATTGCTAACTGCACAAGCTACGGACAAAAGAAAAAGAAAGTTCAGCGAACTTATAAAATCGAAAAAACGAATGCTGAATGGAAAAAAGCCTTAACTCCAAAACAATATTATGTTTTAAGAGAAGCTGGTACAGAAAGACCTTTTTCTAGTCCACTAAATAAGAATTATAAAAAAGGAACTTATGTTTGTGCTGCCTGTGAAACACCGCTTTACAAATCTGAAAATAAATTCGATTCAGGAACTGGTTGGCCTTCTTTTGATCAAGGAATTACAAAGAATTTAGAATTAGATGTAGATTATAAAATCGGATATGCTCGAACAGAGCTAAAATGCAACACTTGTGGCGGGCATTTAGGACATGCTTTTAATGATGGACCAAGAGAAACAACAGGACAAAGACATTGTATAAATGGAGTCGCTTTAAAATTTATTCCCAAAGGATAAAATCTTTCAAAAAATCGTAAATTAGGGCTGAATATCAGCTCTTTTTTTATGGACAATTCTTACTTAACAAGTGTAAAAAAACAAATAACATATTATAAAAGTTTAGGAGATAAAACATTTGAACAACTAACTGAAGAACAGCTTTTTTGGCAAAAAAATAAACAAAGTAATTCTATTGCTATTATTATAAAACATATTGCAGGAAACATGTTATCTCGTTGGACAAACTTTTTTACAGAAGATGGAGAAAAACCATGGCGAAATCGTGATGATGAATTTGTAAATACTTTTAAGGATAAAGATGAAATGCTAGCTTATTGGGAAAAAGGATGGAACTGTTTTTTAGGTGCAATCAATTCTTTACAACCAGATGATTTAGAAAGAATTATTTATATAAGGAATCAAGGACATACAGTTACAGAAGCTATTAATCGACAAATTTGTCACTATCCATATCATATTGGACAAATAGTATTTTTAGGTAAAATGCTAATTAATGACGAATGGAAATCTCTTTCTATTCCTAAAAACGCTTCAAAACAATACAACAACGAGAAGTTTTCAAAAGAAAAAACTCGTAAACATTTTACTGATGATTTATAGCCCTGTTGTATTTTAGCACCCTATGAAAAATTATATTTTTACTTCAGAAAGGTTAGGCTTTAGAAATTGGAAAAACTCTGATATAGATTTCTTATTTGAACTGAACTCAAATAAAGAAGTGATGAAATATTTCCCTTCTACTCAAACTAAAGAACAATGCGAAGCATTTATGAATAGAATGCAAAACTTATATTATAAAACTAAGTTTTGCTATTTTTTAGTTGAAGAACTAACTACACAAAAAAGTATTGGTTTTATTGGCCTATCTGAACAAACTTATAAGGCCGATTTTAATCCTTCAATAGATATAGGTTGGAGATTACATCCTGATTTTTGGAATAAAGGTTATGCTACCGAAGGTGCTAAAGCTAGTTTATTATATGGTTTTCAACAATTAAAATTAAAAGAAATCGTATCGGTTGCACCAATTATTAACGCTCCTTCAATTTCGGTAATGAATAAAATAGGTATGGAAAAAGTTAACGAATTTAATCATCCGCTTTTAGCTGAGTTTCCTAATTTAGAAAAGTGTGTGTTGTACAGAAAAAGTAACACAATGTAAGTTTATTCGTCTTACTTAGGTAAACTAACCAAAACCTATTATGAAAGACAAAACTCTACCGCAATTATTTATTATTTATCTACGATACATGCTTGGATTTGCATTTGTTTTTGCTGCAATTGTAAAAATTCAAGGATTACGTTTTACTGCAGATAGTGGTGCTTCAAATCCTATAAATTCTGCGTGGCATTATTTTGAAACCATGTATCAATCTGGAATATATTGGAAATTTATAGGAATTGGTCAATTTTTAGCTGGTTTTTTGTTGATGACTCAGCGTTATGCAAAATTAGGTGCTCTATTATTTTTAACTGTAATCGCTAATATTTTCTTTGTCACCATTTCCTACGATTTTAACTATACTCCAGTAATAACAGGTTCAATGTTATTAGCTACAATTTTACTTATAATTTGGGATTGGAGCACGTTTAAAATATTATTCAATAAAACTCCTGTTTTAGAAAACAAGAAACGTTGGGAACATGATAAATCTTGGGAAATTATTGGACTAATTATGGTTTTAATAACAATATTTTCTCGATTAGAATTAACTCCAAATTCAGTTTTAATAGGTTTTCCTTTGTTGTTAATTACTGGAATAATTGGATTGATTATTGGATGGAAAAGGAAAAAGTTATACTAATTACCTTCAAACCATTTTTTAAACAACGATACTTTTTCTCGACTTACAATTATTTCTTTATCAACACTTACTTTTGGTGATATTTTTAAACGACTATTAGAGTAAACTACCACATCTTTTATGGTATTAATTGATATAATAAAGGTTCGGTTTACTCTAAAAAATGAATCTGTGTTAAGAACATTCATAAGATCTTCTAACTTATAATCTAGAATAAACTTTTTATTATTGTTCGTTACTAAATAAACCGTTCTACCATCAGCATAAAACAGAGAAATATCTGTAGTTTTAATAGAATGAATATGATTACCTAAACGAACCAAAAAACGATCTTTTGTTTTTTTAGTAGCTATCTCATCTACCACTTTTTTTATAACTTCTTGAGGAGTGAATAAATTTTGCATGTTTTTAAACTTATTCATTGCCTTAGAAACATCGGTAAATGTTATGGGTTTTAGTATATAATCTATACTATTTACTTTAAATGCATCTACCGCATACTCATCAAAAGCTGTTGTAAAAATTAAAGGTTTATTTATGGTTGCTCTATTAAAAATTTCAAAACTCAATCCGTCGGTTAATTGAATATCCATAAAAACTAAATCATAGTTTTCATTTTCTTGAAACCATGATGTAGCATCTTTTATACTTGATAAAACTTTAATTATACTTATTTCTCTATTAAACTTTAATAAGTAGCGCTCTAGCTTTTCTGATGCTAAATTTTCGTCTTCTACAATTACAATTTTCATTTTAAAGTTTGGTTGTTAGTTTGGGTAAAGAAATAGTTCTTTTATTATTCTCTTCTTCAACTTGAATTAAATCATCACTATAAATTGTATATACTCTTTCTATTTCAGCAAGCATACTAGCCTTGAATGGTTCTGTTATTTTATCGTTAGATGAATATTCAATTTTAAAAAACTCATCAGAATCTGTTACTATAATTTTTAATTCTAAAGCTGATGTAGTTATCGTTGTTCTTACAATTAATTCGATAATAAATAATAAACTTTTGGGTACTACTAAAAACTTAGATTGTAAATTATTCTCTAAAACTATATTTCTATACGGTAAATAATTAAAAAGTTTTACCAATTCTTTACTGGTGTTTATTTCATCAGTTATTTCAATCAATTGTTTGTTTTTACTTGATAAAATATAACGGTAAATCGTTGCTAGATAATCTATAAAATCATCTGCTTTGTTTTTGTCTTGCTCAATAAGAATTAGCAATGTTTCTAAGCTTTCAAAAAGCAACTTGGGATTAATTCCTTGTTTAAAATCTTGAAAATCGGCTTCAATACTTTGCTTTATTAATGCTTCATTTTTTAACCTTTCAGTATTTATTTTAAACAAATACTCATGACTAATGTATAATAAAATATAAATGAATGTAATAGCGCAAAAAATACTATTAAAAAGCCATAACTCTTCTGTATTAGGAGAAAAGCCTAAAACGTTTTTATAATAAATAGTGATTGAAACACTTACTATAACTACACATAAAAATAATGATACTACAATTTGGATAATAAAGTTTATAACTTCATTTTTAACCTTCGGAAGTCGTTTATAAAGTACCAATAACAACCTAGAAAATTCTTGAATTACATATGACAACCCTATACATACATATAATTCCTCTCCTAAAAATTCTTCTTGTAATTGTGCTACATTATTGTTTACTAACAAAATAAGCAAATACACCACTACCCCACTAAAAACAGGACTTAACAAACGAAATAACGGTTGATGCACAAATAATTTTCTCATACAATAATGGGTATTTTAACCGTAAAATCATTTCCGTTTGTAGTAATAATACCTTCACCGTATAATAATAAATATCTTGAGTTTATATTTTTTAATCCTATTTTAAAAGAACTTACTTTTTTAGCTACAGAAGTTATATTGTTATGAACTTTAATATGTTTTCCATCCACAGTAATTCTTACTTCCAAAAGGTTTTCATCACTCAATACATTATGCTTTACTGCATTTTCAATAAGCATTTGTAATGTTAATGGTGGAATTTTAGTTTCAAGTAATTCTTCAGGAATCATTATTGTACAATGAAACTTATTTTCAAAACGTGTTTCAACTAAAAAAATATATGAATTCACAAACGCTAACTCTTCTTGTAAAGTGATAAGTTTTGTGTCATAACTTTTTAAGGTATAATCGTACATAGTTGCTAACTTCCTAATAAAAAGTTTTGCTTTCTGTTCGTTTTTATAAACTAAAGACGAAATTGTATTTAATCCGTTGAATAAAAAATGGGGACTTAACTGAGATTTTAAAGCATTTAACTGTAATTCTATTTGTTTTCGCTCTTGCTTAACGGTTTCAATCTGCAAGGTTGCATATGAGTAATAAGAATATAATGCGAAGTATATTACTTGAAATAGTATACAAATTAAAAACACCAAAATTGCCAACTTTATAAAAGATGATTCATAACTATTAAAAACATCTTCAGTATTAAAAATTATAGAATTATATAATTTAACTGCTGAAAAAGTCAAAAGCGAAATCAATACAAAATGTGCTATAATTCCAACAAATAATCTATTTCCAACTTGATTTTTCCAAGGTAGTAATCTATCTAATTGTATGGATAAAAAATAACTTACGTACGCTATTAAAATACCACCTAAAGCAGATAAAATAAGTGACATAATTTCAATAGCAGCTAATTCTTGATCGCTAATTAAAATATAATAACCTAACGACAGCCCAAGTATTGCTCCTATTAAAATGATAAGCAAATGCTTTTTCATTACAGGTTGATTGATTAGTTGATGTAGTGACTGCATAAAACTAAGGTAGTTAAATATCTCTATAGAAAATCTAACTACCTTAATTTTTTATTTTAGTAAATAGCTTTCATAGCTCTACCGAAATAAGTATCTGAACTTATTGATTTTGCAACTTTCATATAAGCGTCTTTTACTCTCTGAGAACTATTTTTTACTTGTGGAGCAAAAGAAATTAATGAACTTGATAAATAATTACTTGAACTAATATTTCTCTTCATAGCATCCATTACTTTTATTAACTGATTATCATTAAGTTTCTTTTTACTTAATCGTTTATAAATTCCAGATGCGTAATAATCTGAACTTACATTTTTAGTAATTAATTGCAACAATTTATCTAACGATTTATCGTCTAAATCTTTCTTTAACAATCCATTAATAACTCCTGAAGCGTAATAGTCTGAACCAATATCATCCATTGAAGAAATAAATGTCTCGTAATTTTCAGAAGATAAATTCTTCTTATTCAACGCTTTTTTTAATACTTGAGACTTGTAATAATCTGAATTTATATTGTTTGAAAGCTTCATTATCTTATTCATGTTCGATTTATTCAACTCTCTATTCTTTAAAATATCGGTTAATACTTGAGATAAATAATAATCAGATCCTATATCTTCAGAAATTTGAAGTAAATCTGTTAGTTGATTGTCATTAATATCATCCGTTTTAATAGCTTCTCTTAAAACTTGTGCCATATAATAATCTGAACCAATATTTTTTGAAGCTGTAATGTATGCTGAAATTGTCTCTGGACTCGATAAAAATGCTTTTTGATTACTTTTTAAAATTTGAGCTAAGTAATAATCAGATTTAATATTTTTCCCGGAAGATTGAAGTACTCTAGTTAACTCACTATTGCTTAAATCTCTCTGTAATAAATACCCAAAATATTTCGCTTGAACGTAATCGCTTTTCAGTTCTCTAATTTCTGCTAAAACAGCATTAACACCTCCTTTATCAAAAAACCTGTTTACTCTAGACTCTGCACCAATAGTTGTTGATCTTACTATTTCTGGTAAAATTTCTGCTAACCAAGCTTTTCCTTCTGGGTAATAATCTTTTTCACTCCACCCAACATAATAACGTTTGTTAAGTTTTCCACTTTCTGCTTCAATTACAATTTTTCTCTTCTTTCCGAAGCTCGATTTTTTAATTTCAATAAATCCGCCTCTAGAAATATCTACAATATCTTTATCATCATCAGACAACGTAATTTCACCTTCATACTCTACTTTAAAATCTGTTTTACTATTCTTAACATGAATTTTATGAACTCCATTATTAACTACTGAAGTATAAGTTTGATTCTTTTTTGAATTAGAAACAGATACAGATTGTGCTAACATTGTTTGACCTTGAAAAACTAACAATGCTAGTAAAATTCTAACATAAAACATTTTTGATAAATTAATTGCTACTTTCATAATATTCGTTTTTTTGATTTTGATACTTCAAATGTATTTTCATTTCCCACTTTAAAAAAATTGAATGTAATGAACTGTAGTTTTAATGTATTCAATTGTAATTAATTTTAAATTCCTATTTTTAAACTGTTATTATTTTAGAACTATGGATAAAAAAGCGATTGCAGATTTACTTGAAGAAAAACACAAAAATTTATTTGATTGGACTAATAATCAACCAGATGCTATCAATGAAACAGGTCCTGAAGGAAAATGGACTACAGGACAACATGTCGTTCACTTAGTTGATTCTATAAAGCAAGTGAATACTGCATTAAGCTATCCTAAGTTTTTATTAAAATATAAATTTGGAGTTGCTAACCGAGAAGTTAGACCGTATGAAGAAATTGTAAAACGCTATCAAGAAAAGCTTTCAAAAAATCAAGAAAAAGCTCAAGAGTTTAATAGTAATGTAAAAACACCTTCACAAAAAAAATACAAAGAATTACTTTTTACACTTCAAGTACAAAACAAAAAACTACAGCATAAAACAAAAAAGTGGAACGATAAAGATCTTGATAATATTATCTTACCACATCCTCTTATGGGTAAAATGCCTGTACGCGAAATTATTATGTGGACAGCCTATCATACAGAGCATCACACAAAGATTTTAGAAGAAAACCACTCATAAACAGCAGCTTATAAAACATAAGTTCTTAGTACTACATCTAACCCAAATTTCCTATATTTGTGCTTCCAAAAAAAGCACACAAACAGTATGTTTAATAATTTAAGTGAAAAGTTAGATAAGGCGTTACATACGCTGAAAGGACACGGAAAGATTACCGAAGTAAATGTTGCTGAGACTTTAAAAGAAGTTCGTAGAGCTTTATTAGATGCCGATGTTAACTTTAAAATTGCCAAAGATTTTACTAAAAGAGTAAAAGAAAAAGCGATTGGACAAGACGTATTAACTACGTTAAATCCAGGGCAATTAATGGTTAAATTGGTTAAAGATGAATTAACTGAATTAATGGGTGGTGATACGGTAGGTATCAACTTAGGAGGTTCACCAACTGTAATTTTAATGTCTGGTTTACAAGGTTCGGGTAAAACAACGTTCTCTGGTAAATTAGCTAACTTCTTAAAAACTAAAAAAGCAAAACAAGTATTATTAGTAGGTTGTGATGTATATCGTCCTGCCGCTATTAATCAGTTACGTGTTGTTGGAGAGCAAATTGGTGTTGAAGTTTATGCTGAAGAAGGAAATCAAAATCCTGTTGAGATCTCTCAAAACGCAATTAAACATGCAAAAGCAAATAGTAAGAATGTAGTTATTATAGATACTGCTGGTCGTTTAGCTGTGGATGAAGAAATGATGAATGAAATTTCTAACATCCATAAAGCTGTAAATCCACAAGAAACATTATTCGTGGTGGATTCTATGACAGGGCAAGATGCTGTTAATACTGCTAAAGCCTTTAATGATGTATTAAACTTCGATGGAGTTGTACTTACTAAGTTAGATGGTGATACTCGAGGTGGTGCTGCATTATCAATTAAATCGGTTGTAAACAAACCAATTAAATTTATTGGTACGGGTGAAAAAATGGATGCTATTGATGTATTCCACCCAGATCGTATGGCAGATCGTATTTTAGGAATGGGAGACGTTATCTCGTTAGTAGAACGTGCCCAAGAACAATACGATGAACAAGAAGCACGTAAACTTCAAAAGAAGATTGCTAAAAATCAATTTGGTTTTGATGATTTCTTAACTCAAATTAATCAGATTAAGAAAATGGGGAGCATGAAAGATTTAGTTGGAATGATACCTGGTGCTGGAAAAGCTTTAAAAGATGTAGATATTGATGATGATGCTTTTAAAGGAATTGAAGCTATTATTCATTCAATGACTCCAGACGAAAGAACTTCACCATCAATTATAAACGCTAGTCGAAAGAAAAGAATTGCAAAAGGTTCTGGTACTTCGGTACAAGAAGTAAACCAGTTGATGAAGCAATTTGATCAAATGAGCAAAATGATGAAGATGATGCAAGGAGGCGGCGGAAGAAAAATGATGCAAATGATGAAAAACATGAGATAATAACAAAGGAGAAGCTACGGCTTCTCTTTTTATTTATACACAACACTAAACACACACAACACACTAAAAATGATTTTACTAGACGGTAAAAAAACATCTGCAGATATTAAAGCTGAAATAGCTTTAGAGGTAGCAGAATTAAAAAAACAAGACAAAAAAACACCACACTTAGCAGCTGTTATTGTTGGAAATGACGGAGCTAGCTTAACTTATGTAAACGCAAAAGTTAAAGCTTGTGAGCGTGTTGGTTTTGAGTCTTCTTTAATAAGACTCTCTGAAGAAACTACTGAGGAAGAATTATTAAACGAAATTGCTATTTTAAATATTGATAAAGATATTGACGGATTTATAGTTCAACTACCTCTACCCGACCATATCGATGAGCAAAAAATATTAATGGCTATTGATCCTGATAAAGATGTTGATGGATTTCACCCAATGAATGTTGGTAAGCTAGCTTTAAACCTACCTACATTTATTTCTGCTACACCTTTTGGAATTCTAGAACTATTAGAACGTTATAATATTGAAACTTCTGGTAAAAATGTTGTAGTTATTGGTCGTAGTCATATTGTAGGAAGCCCTATGAGTATCTTGTTAGCTCAAAAAAGAAAAATAGGAAATGCTACTGTTACATTAACACATAGTAGAACTCAAAACTTATCAGAAATTACTAAAAAAGCTGATATAATTATCGCTGCACTTGGTATTCCAGAATTTTTAAAAGGAGAAATGGTAAAAGATAATGTAGTTATTGTTGATGTGGGTATTACCCGAGTTGCAGATTCTTCTAAGAAAAACGGATTTAGATTAGTTGGGGATGTCGCTTTTAATGAAGTTTCTGAAAAAGCTTCTCATATTACTCCTGTTCCTGGTGGTGTAGGTCCTATGACTATAGCAATGTTGTTAAAAAACACTTTACTCGCTTGCGAAAGAAGAAATTCATAAAACATAAAAAGTAGCTTAATTAAGCTACTTTTTTATTTAAAATATGATTGAATTTCTATATCACTCTCCAATTCAATAGCATCTTTTCCTTGCTGAAATAACCTTGCTGTATACTTTCCTCTTATAGTAATTACATTATCAATTACTTCTAACCAACTTCCTTCTCGCAATCCTAAAACCGAAGTTTTATTAAATACATGAAACTCTTTAATTCGCGTTTCTCTAGTTTCCCCCATATGAGTAGAATCTGGGTTCGGATCTAAATAATGCGCATTAATATTAAACGGAATCATTCCTAAAGTATCAAAACTTGGTGGATAAACAATTGGCATGTCGTTCGTATTCATCATTGTTACACCACAAATATTACTACCTGCACTTGTACCTAAATACGGAGTTCCCTTTTCTAAAGTTTTCTTTAAAACTTCAATAAGATTATTCTTGTATAATTGATTTACTAGCTCGAAAGTATTTCCACCTCCAGTAAAAATTGCGTTAGCATTTTTTACAGCTTCAATCGGATTTTCAAACTCATGAACTCCTTTTACATTTTTATCAATCGTCAAAAATGCTTTTTTAGCTATTGCTGTATATACTTCATAACTAATTCCACCAGGACGAGCATATGGAATAAAAAGAATTTCTTTAGCTTCTTTAAAAAATGTCTTTAATGTAGGGAGTATATATTCTAAATAAGTACTACCATGAACTGTAGAAGTACTTGCTACTATTAATCTTTTATTCATATTCAATTACAGATTTATTTCTATATTGCGCTAAATTAACCACTCAATTTTTTAAATACTATGAAAAAATTATTTTATTTATTATTTGTTGCTGTTTTAGCTGTATCATGTTCAAACAACGAAAATGAAGTTTTTACTCCAATTGATATTCCTGAGGCTGACTTAGTTGGAACTTGGGACGTTACTGCTTTTAATTCTGATGGAGAAATTGCTGGTAGTGCTGCAGGTCAAACTATAGCTGGTTCTTATAACAGTTATGGAAAGAATTTTGATTTTAAGTATGTTTTTACAGATAGCCCTAAAAAGGTAACAGCTTCTGGTAGTTTTACTACTGTAGCCACAGTTAAAGTAAACGGTCAATCTCAAACTACTGAACAACCAACTTCATTAGTAGAAGGTTTAGGTAATGGAGATTGGAAAGAAGATAATGGTGTTATTACCATTACTTCTAATGGTGTTTCTGATAAAGCCTATGTTAAAAGTTATGAAAATGGTGTTTTAGTTTTAAAAATTGATTTAAACCAAAGTGTTGATCAACAAGGAGTAGATTTTAAAATTAAAGGTGACCTTTTTATTACTCTAAAAAAGAAATAATTTAGATTTAAGAATATTTATTAAAAAAAGCAGAATCAAACAGATTCTGCTTTTTTATTTAACAAAAGTTTACGAGCTTCTTAAAACATTTTTAAGAGTAACACATAGTTAATTTGTAATACATCAAAAATCAGCTATATGAATAAACAACTACTCAAAAATTATTGCTCTTTAAAAAGAACATTCAAATTCTTATTTCTCTTAACCTCATTAAATATTTATAGTCAAGCCAAACAAAAGTTTGTGTATGGTAAAGTTTTTGATGATATAGGTTTTGTTGTAAATGCTCATGTTATTAATCAAAATAATAAATTAGGAACTTATACCAACGAAAATGGAGAATTTAGAATTAAAGCAGAAATAAACGACACTATAAAAATATCATCTGTTGGTTATAAAACAAAAGATTGGGTCGTTCAACCAGAAAGTTTTACGGCAAGTAATAATCTTATAGAAATTATAAAAACCGATTATACTTTAGACGAAGTAAAACTAAAAAAGCATTTACTAGATGGTATTTTAGAAAGAGATATGAAACAAACTCCTGAAGATATTGCTATAGTAAAATCGAAAAGCGCTTTAGATTTTTCTAATATAAATTTTAATGAGCCTGTTATAAAACCTATTGATGAAATTGATAGATCAAGAGCTCCAGATATGAGAAAAGTAACAGATCCTACAGCTAAATTTGCAGGAGTTGGAGGTTCTATTAGTAGCGGTCCAGATGCATATTCTCTTAAATTAAAAAAAGCTAGAAAATCTGTTTCGTATAAAGAACGTTTTCCTGTATTATTACTATCTGAATTTGGTCAGTATTTTTTCTTCTCAGAGTTAAAAATTCCAAAAGAAAAATATTATCATTTTTTAGATTATTGCAACGCAAAAAACATTGAAAGTCTATATAAAGAAGGAAAGACAATTGAAGTGATAAAAATACTTCAACAAGAAAGCAAACCGTATTTAGAACTTGTTAAAAATCAATAGTGAAGTATTTATCGTTTATAATATTACTTATCTCCTTAAATAGTATATCTCAAACTAAGAGAATATATCTTTATGGTGAATTATACGATAAAGTAGATGCCGTTGTAAATGCACACATTATAAATTTAACAACCAAACAAGGAACTTACTCTAATGAAAATGGTGAATTTAGAATATATGCTAAAGCCAACGATTCATTACAAATATCTTCTGTAGGTTATAAAACTAAAATTTTACATGTAAAAGTTACCGATTTTGGAATTGCTAAAAATAGGATTGAGCTACTCAAAGAAAATTACACGTTAGACGAAGTTGAAGTTGGGAAAAACAATTTAATTGGTAGTATTTATTCTGATAGTAAACTAGTAAAAGACAAAAAACTAATTAATGCAGAAACCTTAAAACTGCCTTTTGCTGGATCTAAAAAATTAACGCCAGCAGAAAGAAGGTTACATACTGCACGTGGTGGTGGATTTAAATTATCTACCATTGTTTCATTAGATTTAATTATAAACAGTATTTCTGGAAGAATTAAAAAATTAAAAAAACTAAAAGAGCTAGAAACTACTGAGAATAGAACTAAACAAATAGAATCTCGTTTTGCATTACATATTGAAAAAGATTTTAAAATTTTAAAATCAGATATTCATCGCTTTATTTCATACTGTACTTCTGATGAAGAATTTAATCGTGTGTATTATGCTGGTGAAATTGACATGATACAATTTTTAAAGAAAAAAGCAGACGAGTTTAAAAAGTTAAACCCAAAAAACTATTAAGTTAAATTATCTTATAGTCTTTAAAAAACGTAAAATATTTTGTAAATTAGAAGAGTAATCTCCTCTAAACCTAACCAAATGAAAAAACGTTTTTTATTACTGTTATTAATAATCACCTCAATTACATATGCGCAAGATCAACGTAAAACTTTATTCGGTATTGTTTACAATGCAAAAGGTCCATTAGCTAATGCACATATTGTAAACTTTACTACGAATCAAGCAACATTTTCTAACGAAAAAGGAGAATATCGTCTTTTTGCTAAACCTCAAGATTCTATTCGCTATACATCTATTGGTTATAAATCCATTTATGAAATATTAACCGAAAAAGATTTCAATACATATAGAAAACGTACAACCTTAGAAAAACAAAACTATGAGCTAGATGAAGTCGCTCTTATCCAAAAACAACTTTCTGGAGTTTTAACAAGCGATTTATCAAAAATTAAAAAAAATAAATTAGAGAATGCTGTAGCTAAAGCTACTAATTTTTCAGATGTTAAAGTGTCTTATGAAGTTAATGACGATTTTATAGATAAAAATGTAAAACCTAATGTAGTTCAAACGATTCCTAATACATTCGAAGGTGCTGGAGTATCTACTAGCTTAGGTACAAAGAAACTACAACAAATCAAACAGTTACGTAAAGATCTTAACTTTAAAGAAAGTCTTCCTTCAAAATTATTAAATGAATTAGGTGAAGAATTTTTCTTTGTTGAATTAAAAATACCTGTAGAAAATTATTATCACTTTTTAGAATATACTAATCCGTTAGGAATTGAAAATTTATATAAAAACAATGAAGTTCTAAAAGTGATTAACATTTTAAGAAAAGAACATAAAAATTATTTAAAGCTAATTAAAAAAGAGTAATTTGGCTCGGTAATTGGTTTAAGATAATTATGAAGAAAACAGTTTTTATACTTTTACTACTTCCTTTATTTGCTTTTTCTGTACACAAATATTATTTAGCATTAACTGAGATTGAATACGATGCAAAAAATAAATCTGTACAAATGATTATGAATGTTTTTATGGATGACTTCGAGTTGGCTATTAATAAAGACTTTAATTTAAATCTTGAATTAGCATCAAACAAAGAACCAAAAAATGTTGATGAACATTTCTTCAAATACTTAAAGCAACATTTTAAAGTAAAAATTAATAATAAAGAGAATTCATACAGGTTTATTGGTAAAGAGTACGATGGAAACATCATCTTTTTTTACCTAGAAATTGATGATGTTAATGAAGTCAAATCAATTGAAATTCAAAATGATATCTTAGTACTTCACTTCCCTGATCAACAGAATTTAGTAAAAGCTAAAATTAACAATAAGCGTAAAAGTTTATTTTTAGATAAAAAAAATGATAAAGGTTTGTTAAATTTTTAACTAATACTAGTTTCTAGTAACATTATTTCTGTAAATTTCCGCTAATTTTAAATATTCAATTTTCCAACAAAAAAATGAGAAAGTATACTACACTATTATTTTCTGCTCTTTTTGTTTCCGCATCATTATTTGCACAAGAAACAACTAAAAAAGAACCTCAAAAAGGTCACACAGATCAAAACAAATTCCGTCAATTAAAAGACGTATTACCAACACCAAATGATCAAAGAACTGCTTCTGGTGCACCAGGACATCAGTACACGCAACAAAAAGTTGATTATGTTATGGATATTCGTTTAGACGAAGTCAATAACAAACTATATGGTGATGAACATATTACCTATCATAACAATTCTAAAGATAATTTAGAATATTTATGGGTACAATTAGACCAAAATATGCGTGCTCCAGACTCTAAAACTCCATTAGCAAAATCTAAAGGAGCTAGCGGATGGCAAACACCTGCTAAGTTTGTAGAGGAAAATATGGGCAAAGCTAAAGATTTTGGATATAAAATTGAGGCTGTAAAATATGCAGATGGTAGAGATCTTCCTCATACAATTAATCGTACTATGATGCGTATTAATTTACCTAAACCTTTAGCTCCAGGTGAGATTTTTAAATTTAGAATTAAATGGAACTACTTAATCAATAACTCTGTTGAAGATGGTGGTCGTTCTGGATTCGAATTATTTAAAGACGGAACTAAAGCATATACAATTGCTCAATTTTTCCCACGTTTAGCTGTATACAACAATGTTGAAGGATGGCAAAACATGCAATTCTGGGGACGTAGTGAATGGGCTTTAGAATTTGGAGATTATGATGTTAAAATTACTGTGCCTGCAGATCATATTTTAGATGCAACGGGTACTTTACAAAATCCTAAAGAAGTTTTAACACGTGAACAACGTAAGCGTATGGAAAAAGCTTCTAAATCATATAAAGATCCTGTATTTATCGTTACTCAGAAAGAAGCTGAAGAAAACGAAAAAGAAGGAACTACGAAAACTAAAACTTGGCACTTCAAAGCGAAGAATGTTCGTGATTACGCATTTGCTTCATCTAGAAAATATATTTGGGATGCTATGGCAGTAAACATTAACGGTAAAAACGTTATGGCTGTTTCATTATATCCAAAAGAAGGAAATCCTTTATGGGAAGAGCATTCTACAAGAGTAGTTGCAAATACGTTAGAAGAGTATTCTAAAATGACATTTGATTATCCTTACCCAAAAGCAGTTTCTGTACATGCTAAGCGTCAAGGAATGGAATATCCAATGATTTGTTTCAACTATGGTCGTCCAAACGAAGACGGAACTTATTCAGACAGAGTTAAAAACGGAATGATTGGAGTAATTACTCACGAGGTTGGTCACAACTTCTTCCCTATGATTGTAAATTCTGATGAGCGTCAATGGACTTGGATGGATGAAGGATTAAACTCTTTCGTAGAAATTTTAGCTGAATTAGACTACGATCCTAATTTTAATACAGGTAATTTACCTAAAGATATTGTTCGTTACATGAGTTTAGATCAAAAGAACTTAACTCCTATTATGGCGCAAGGAGATTATGTTAAAAACTTCGGTCCTAATGCATATACAAAACCAGCTGCTGGTTTATACATGTTACGTCAAACTATTATGGGACCTGAATTATTTGACTATGCTTTTAGAACTTATTCTAAAAGATGGATGTTTAAGCACCCAACTCCGGCAGATTTCTTTAGAACTATGGAAGATGCTTCTGGTATGGACTTAGATTGGTTCTGGAGAGGATGGTTCTATACTACTGATTATACTGATATTGGTATTAAAGAAGTTAAGCCTATTTACTTAACAAATAAGCCAAACGAAAGAACTCAAAAATTACAAAAACAATATCCAGGTTATTTTGCTAGTTTAGGTAAATTAATCTTCTTAACTACTAAAAAAGAAGACGCTAATGCTTCTGAAGTAGAAGATTACATTAACTCTTTACCGGCTGATAAAAAAGCTAACTTAAAGAAATTACCAAAGTATATGTATCAAGTAGAGTTTGAAAAGCCAGGTGGTTTAGTAATGCCTATTATTGTTGAATTAACTTATGCTGATGGTACTAAAGATCGTGAAACTTTCCCAGCTCAAATTTGGAACAAAGATGAAAACAAAGTATACAGAGTTTTCACTTCAGATAAAGAAGTTAAGAGTATTGTTGTAGATCCAGATTTAGAAACTGCAGATATTGATACTTCTAACAATAGTTGGCCTAAAAAAGAAGAATCTAAATTTAACAAGTTTAAAAACAAGGTTAAGAAATAAAATTAGATTTTATATCATATATAAAAGCATCCAAAAAATTTGGATGCTTTTTTCTTTTCTAAAAACAGTATTTTAGTGTTCTATTTTTACTCTACATGAAAAAAGCAATTTTATTCTTATTAGTTACTATCCTAGTTTCTTGTAACGAAGAGCAACAAACCAAATTATCAAAAGGAATTTATAAAGCTGAATTAACGCTTCAAGGCAATCAGGTTTTACCCTTTATGTTTGAAGTATTCAAAGAAGATTCTTTAGAAGTATACAATGCAGAAGAAAAAATAAAAGTAACGGATATTACATACAAAAATGATTCTGTTTATATCCAAACACCAGTATTTGAAGGATTTATTGCTGCTAAAATTTCTAATAATTTTTTAAATGGTCATTTTAGCAAACCAACACTACAAAGAGTAGTTCCCTTTACTGCTCTTAGAAACAGTAAAAATAGATTTGAAAAGACCAATCCTACAACTGTAAACATAACTGGAAATTGGGAAACCGTATTCAGTCCTAACAATGATAAGGATAAATATATTGCCAAAGGAATTTTCTCACAAGATAAAGAAGGAAACGTAACGGGTACATTTAGAACAACTACTGGAGATTATCGATATTTAGAAGGAATTATGGATGGAGATTCTTTAAAACTCTCAACTTTCGATGGAGCTCATGCTTTTTTATTTGTAGCTAAAGCTACCGATTCTACTTTAAATGGAAACTTTTACTCAGGAAATCACTGGAAAGAACCTTTTACAGCAAAACTTAATAATTCCTATGAATTACCTAAAGCTGAAGAATTAACACAACTAAAAGAAGGTTTTGATACATTTAACTTCTCCTTTCCTAATGAAAAAGGGGAATTAGTTTCTTATACAGATGAGAAGTTCAAAAACAAGGTAGTCATTGTTCAAATAATGGGAAGCTGGTGCCCAAATTGTTTAGATGAAAGTAAATATTATGTTGAATATTTAAAAAACAATCCAAATCCTAATCTTGAATTTGTTTCTTTAGCTTTTGAATTAGACCGAACTCCAAAACAAGCCTTTCAAAAAATCAATAGATTAAAAGAAGAAATAGGTATTAATTATCCTGTTTTGTTAGCGCAATACGGAGGTTCAGATAAAAAAGAAGCTGCAAAAAAACTTCCTATGTTAAATCATATTCTCTCCTATCCTACTACCATATTTATCGATAAAAAGGGAAAAGTTCGTAAAATACATACAGGTTTTAATGGACCAGCTACAGGAAACAAATACACAGAGTTTAAAACAAGCTTTAAAAGTTTTGTAAATCAACTAACGAAAGAATAGAATTTAACTTGATTCTAAATATTTAAAAAATTAAATTCGCTAACGGTGACTATAAGTCATTAAAACGACGCATAGTCAAAAACCCATTAGCGAAAATCTTTATTTTCCTTTCTCAAATTACCATTAAAAAGTTCCACAATATTTTACTAATTTCGGTTTTCTAAACGCATTAAATGAAAGTCTGTATAGCCGAAAAGCCCAGTGTAGCCCGAGAAATTGCTAATATCTTAGGAGCCAATACCAAACGAGATGGATATTTCGAAGGTAATGGCTATGCGGTTACCTATACTTTTGGTCATTTATGTACACTTTTAGAGCCTAAAGACTACAAACCTCACTGGAAAAGTTGGGATTTGAATAATCTCCCAATGCTTCCAGATAAGTTTGATACAAAAGTAACTGACGATTCTGGTATTCAGAAACAGTTTAAAATTGTTAAAGGATTATTTGAAAAAGCTGATGTAGTTATTAATTGTGGGGATGCCGGACAAGAAGGAGAATTAATTCAACGTTGGGTAATTAACCAAGCTGGATATACAGGTGAAATTCAACGATTATGGATTTCTTCACTTACTGAAGAAGCAATCAAAGAAGGGTTTGATAATTTAAAAGCCAACGACGATTATAATAACCTTTACTATGCCGGATATTCTCGTGCTATAGGTGATTGGCTGTTAGGTTTAAATGCTACTCGCTTGTATACAGTAAAATTTGGTGGATATAAGCAAGTATTGTCTATTGGTAGGGTGCAAACTCCTACCCTAGCCATGTTAGTGAATCGATTTAAAGAAATTCAAAATTTTAAGCCACAACCTTATTGGGAACTACAGACTTTATATAGAAACACACTCTTTAGTTGTGAAGAAGGTAGATTCTTAAAAAAAGAAGAAGGAGAAGCTTTTGCCAATAAGGTAAAAGAAGCCGATTTCGAAATAACTTCTGTTGTCAAAAAGAAAGGAAAAGAATATGCCCCTAAGCTTTTTGACTTAACAGGATTACAAGTATACTGCAATACAAAATTTGGATTTTCTGCTGATGAAACTTTAAAAATAGTTCAGAAATTATATGAAATGAAAGTGGTTACCTATCCTAGGGTAGATACTACTTTCTTACCGAATGATATTTATCCTAAAGTTCCTAATATTTTAAAAGGAATGAAACAATTTGCGAGTTTAACACAGCCTTTATTAGGAAAGAAAATTCGTAAATCAACCAAAGTTTTTAACGACAAAAAAGTTACAGATCACCATGCAATTATTCCTACAGGAGTAGAAATTAATCTACAATACAATCAGCAACAAGTGTACGATATTATTGCGCGTAGATTTATTGCAGTGTTTTATCCTGATAGCGATATTGCTAAAACTGAAGTAAAAGGTGAAGCTGATAAAGTACCTTTTAGAACTTCTGGAAAAGAAATTTTAACCAAAGGTTGGCGTGCTGTATTTGAGTTTGGAAGTGATTCAAAGAAAGATGAAGAAAAAGACGTACTTCCTACCTTTGAAAAGGGAGAAAAAGGTCCACATGAACCTTCATTTTTAGAAAAAGAAACCAAACCTCCACGCAATTATACCGAAGCAAGCTTATTACGTGCTATGGAAACCGCAGGTAAACAAGTTGATGATGACGAAATGCGGGATTTAATGAAAGAAAATGGAATTGGACGACCATCAACTCGTGCGAGTATAATTGAAACCTTATTTAGAAGAAAATATATAGAACGTCAAAAGAAATTAATCATTCCAACCAAAACTGGAATTGACTTGATTGATTTAATAGATAATGAATTATTAAAATCTGCAGAACTTACTGGACTTTGGGAAAAACGTTTAAAAGAAATTGAACGTGGTGAATATAGTGCCTCTCTTTTTATAAAGGAGATGAAACGAATGGTAGATACCTTAGTATACGAAGTTCGTTCCAATAAAAAAACGGTTCGTTTATCTGCTGAAACTGCAACGAAAACTCCTTCAGCAAGACCTAAAAAAACTTCTAAAAAGAAAGAAGTAGCTGGTAAAGAATGTCCGAAGTGTAAAAAAGGACAATTGTTAAAAGGAAAATCGGCTTATGGTTGTTCTAACTATAAGAATGGATGTGATTTCGTTTTAAGTTTCCAATTTTTAGGAAAAAAGATTTCAGAAACCCAATTAAACCGTTTATTGGATAAAGGATGTACCACCAACCTAAAAGGCTTTAAACAAGGAGATAACAAAATTGAAGGTTTGGTACGTTTTGACGATAATTTTAAATTGAAATTAGAACCTAAAAAAGGCTCTTCAACTCCCAAACAAAGTTCAGCTCAGGACAGTGATAAAATTACGTGTCCAAAATGTAAAAAAGGTAGTGTTTTAAAAGGAAAATCGGCTTATGGTTGTTCTGAATATAAAAACGGATGTGATTTTGTTTTTACGTTTGATAACATCAAAAAAATAGCCAATGGAAAACCATTGACTAAAGAACTGGTGTTACAAATATTACAATCTAAGATTTAACCTCTGCTTCGTAATATTGCTTTAATTTATCAACATTTTTTATAGTACTTTCAACCCATTCAGAATACAATTCAGTTTGTTCATCTTTGGTTAGTTGCCATTCAATATTAGATTTTTTCAGTCTATTGGTAACATCCTGTAAAGTAATCGCTGCTGCTACAGATATATTTAAGCTTTCAGTAAAACCAACCATGGGTATTTTTAAAAATCCATCAGCATTTTCTTTTACATAATCAGAAATTCCATCTTTTTCTTCTCCAAAAACAAAAGCAGTTTTTTTAGTAACATCAAAATCTGCTAACATACAAGAATCTGTATGCGGTGTGGTACCCACAATTTGATACCCTTTCTCTTTTAAATCTTTAACACAAGTTTTTATGTTATTAGTTCCTTCTTTATAACGATGAAATGTTATCCATTTTTGACTTCCTTTAGCTACTCTTCTCGATACTTTACGTATATAATTATCTTCTACAGTATGTACATCTTGAACTCCAAAAATATCACAACTTCTTACCACAGCACTTGCATTATGCGGCTGAAAAATATTTTCTAAAACTACGGTAAAATGTCTTGTACGCTCTGCTAAAACATCTTTAAACTTTTGCTTACGTTCGTCAGTAACATAGTCTTCTAAAAAAGTTAACAAATCTTTATCCATCATACAGCAAACATACTAAAATTTGTTATTTTTAATCATCGGTTTTTATAATGAAACCTTAAAAATTCAACTCAAACTAACTATTTAAAATGAAAAAACTTGTGGTTCTTACTGGTGCGGGAATTAGTGCCGAAAGCGGTATAAAAACTTTTAGAGATGCTGATGGGTTATGGGAAGGACATGATATTTATGAAGTTGCTTCTCCTCAAGGTTTTGAAGCGAATCCGGAATTAGTTCTTGATTTTTATAACCAACGAAGAAGACAATTACTTACTGTAAAGCCAAATAAAGCTCATTTTAATTTAGTTGAATTGGAAAAACATTTTCAAGTTGAAATCATTACTCAAAATGTTGATGACTTACACGAACGTGCTGGAAGTAACAACGTAACACATTTGCATGGTGAGTTATTAAAAGCTAGAAGCACCAACAATATTAATGATACTTTTGATTGGAAAAAAGATATTGTACTTGGAGATGTAGCTGAAGATGGAGCACAAATTCGCCCTCATATAGTTTGGTTTGGAGAAGATGTCCCAATGATTGAGACTGCCATAGAAATTGTAGAAAAAGCCGATATTCTTGTTGTTATTGGTACTTCAATGCAAGTTTATCCTGCTGCTAGTTTGGTAAACTATATACAGCCAAACATTCCAATATACTTTATAGACCCTAAGCCAAGTGTAACTAAAAATGCCTTCAATAACTTAACCATTATTGAAGACATTGCTAGTACTGGAACCGACAAACTTATTGAGTTATTAATCGATTAAAATATTCGTATAATTCTCCTTTTGAAATATTACTCCCCTTCTCTATTAAATCGAATATTTCGGTATTTCTTTCTTGAATATATTTTTTCGAACCACTTAAATATTCAACAGCATTGTCTTTTGGATTCTTCAATAACCATTCGTATCCTTCTTGCTCTTGAACATTAATATCTTTATTAATTTCAATTACAATACGATGCATTTTATCTTCTTCACATTTGAATAAGTTTACTACTTTTTCAGAGAAATGTTCTAAATATTCTGTTCTTGTTAAAACGTCATCCCACACAACATCACTAAACACATTCATTTCATCCTGAGCTACGTGTGGCTTTTCTTTCTTCAATGCTTCCCATTCTTTTTTATCGATACTTTGAGAAGCTAAAAAGCGTGCAAATTCTTCGTGCAAACTTTCGAATTGTTCTTTTGTAAGCTGTCTATATTTCATAAAAAAACCGCCTCTTTTTAGGCGGTTCAAATATCTGAATTTCTAAATGAATTCAAAAATTCATATAAAATTATCTAGATACATTTCCTGATATTGCTTTACCTGCATAATTATTATCAACTGTAAAGGCTGTACTTACTGCTTGGTTATTTAATGCTTGTACAAATGGTTTTAATCCGAAAGGAGCTTGAGCGTCATTCGTTGTTGGTTCTATACTAATAACAACCGTAGCACTCGTCAAATCTATAGGGAAGGTTACATTCGGATATCTATTATTTGGATCCACAATATAATCTTCTCCAGGAAATGGTGGCACCCCATTTGGTCCTTTAAACTCATTGTTATTTGCAGCTCCGAAGAAACTAACATCAGCTGCATTCGGGTCTGAAAATCTTCCTGTAGAAACTGGAACTTTATTTCCATCTTTCCCATCTACAACTACCCAACCTTCATAAATCCAACCATCTGCTAAAGTTGGTAAGTTTGTAAATCCTCCAGAAGTTGGTGGTAATGCATTAATAAACCAAATTCCGTTTGCATCACCACCAACTGTTCCTACTGATGGAGCTTTTAAAAATGCTTGAGCAGTAGCTGTTTCTAAATTAGTAGCTCCTTTATATAATGCATCATCGGTAGAAGGAGCTGCATTATTTCCTGTAAAAGCACCTTTTGAGAAAATCCAACCACTAGGGATTGCTAAATCTGCTCCTGTTTCGTTCGTAGACTCAATTGTCAATACATACATTGTAGCTGCTGATACTTTTGCAATATCTAAAGCACTACTTGTATGGTTTGCTCCTTCTGTATGTGAAAATCTTCCTGTAGAAATTTTCTCATTACCAACAATTAACCAACCTTCATATACATAATTGGATCCTAAATCAGGTAAATTTTGAAAAGACTGAGTAACCGTTTTTGTAGTTGGTAAATTATCATTATCGTCACTACAAGCTGTAAAAATTAACGTACTAATTACAGCTAAACTTAAAATTATTTTTTTCATTGTTTTTGTATTTTAGATTTTACAAAAACAAAGATATTTTGGATGTTTTTTTTAAAATGTCAGCTAGCTTACACTTAGGCAATTTTTTTGAGCAGTCTAATTTCTTTTCTGTTAAAATCAATTATTTGATCTTGTTTTAACTCATTCATAATTGCATTTAAAGTAGGGCGAGAAGTTCCAATTAATGTAGCTATATCCTTTTGAGTGTATGGATGTTTTATTACATTATCTCCTGTTTCATCACATTCATAACCATAATCTTCACATAGTTCATTAAAAAACTCTAATAATCGTGTTCTAGTATCTTTAAATAGTAGTAATTGTAAACGACGTTCTAATTTTTTAATTCTTAAACCTATGAATTTATATATTTTGAAACTTACTGAAACATTGTCTCTCATTAAAGAATACATAGTATCTTTTGAAACAGGACATATTATAGTAGAATTATCAATAGACTGGGCAAATTCACTTCTTTTTTCTATTCCTAAAATTGCCTTTTCCCCGAACAATTCTCCTTTAGTTAAAATGGCTTTTATCATTTCTTCTCCTTCTTCTGTATAATAGCCTATTTTAACTTTTCCTTTGTCTATCAAATAAATTTTATTGGCTGCATCTTGTTCAAAATAAATGTAATCGCTCTTTTTGTAGGAATTTAGCACGTGGTTTTTCTTGTACTCAGGATATTTATGAGGACAAAGTAGTTTGTAAAGGTTAATATCTTCTAAAAACCAAAGTGCAGACATAGTTTACTTTTACTTTAGAGTCGAAAAGTAAGCTACTTCCTTACAGTGTTTAAATACTAATTTTCTTTACAATATTTTCAATCATTTGTACTCCAAGGTTTAATTGTTCTATAGATACAAACTCATTTGCTCTATGTGCCTGTTCTATTGAACCTGGTCCGCAAATAATGCTCTCAAATCCAGCTTCAGCAAATTGTCCTGCTTCAGTTGCGTAGGCTACATAACTAGGTTTATTATTTCCAGTTACTTCGGAAATAAGATCTACGACAGAAGCTTTTTCATCGGTTTGTAATCCAGGAACTGGTGGGTGTAATAAAGTATTTTCTATTTTAAAATCTGGAAATAGTTTTCTTTTTTCTTCTTGTAATTCATCGCAATAATCCTGATATTCATTTACAATATCCATAATACTGTCTTCTGGAATTGAGCGAACATCCCATTGAAAAGTAGTTTTTCCTGCAACTACATTGGTTGCTATTCCTCCATTTATTTGTCCTACATGCATAGTGGAATATGGTGGTAAAAAGGATTCATTTCTACTTTGTTCCGACAACTCCTTCATTTTATTTTCTAGCCAAAGTATCAATCGAGTACTTTCATGAATTGCACTTACCTCCTTTTCTATTCTACTGCTATGCCCTTGACTTCCGTTTACCTCTGTTTCTACATATAATATCCCTTTTTGCCCCACTATAGGTTGCATCATTGACGGTTCTCCAATAATTGCATATTTTGGTTTTTCTGTATAATATGATTTGATATGTTCAGCCAATTCAGGAGCCCTTAAACACCCTATTTCTTCATCATAGGAAATGGCAAAATAGATGGGTATTGATAAATTAGCTTCGACCATTTGTGGTAATACAGATAAGAAACAAGCCAAATAGCCTTTCATATCACAAGCACCTCTTCCAAATAACTTTCCGTTTTTTTCTACCAACTCAAACGGATTGGTATCCCATGGTTGTCCTTTCACAGGAACTACATCTGTGTGTCCTGATAAAATAATTCCTCCATCTACTGCTGGACCTATTCTACAATGTAAGGAAGCTTGTGTTTTTTCTTCATTATACACATATACTGTTTCTACACCATATTGCTTAATATAATTATTGATCCAATCAACTAGATGTAAATTATTTTCTTTACTCAATACATCAAAACTCACAAGTTTTGCTAAAATCTCTTTGGCTGTCATTCTAATAATTTATTAAAGTAGCAATCGTTAAAACAGTCCATGAAAGTACTAATATTATAAGAACTAATGGTAAAATAAATTTAAACCATTTGTTCAAAGGTACTCTACACATACTCAACATGGCTATAAGCCCACCTAAAGTTGGGTTTACCAAATTGGTGACTCCATCTCCTATCTGAAATGCTAAAATAGTTGTTTGTCGGGTCAATCCTAATACTTCTCCTAAAGGAATCATTACGGGTAATGTCGCCAAAGCTTGACCACTACCAGAAGGAATGAATAAATTGATTACTCCTTGTGAAATAGACATCCCTACTGCTGCAAAATACTGCGGTAAACCTTGTAAAACATTTGCCATTTCAAAAGATATAGTATCGCTAATATTGCTCATATCCATCAATACTTTAATAGAAGTAGCAAAGCCTACCATAAATGCTCCTGGAGCAGCTTTTGCTACTGATTCTAGTACTGTTTCACTAAATACTGTTGGATTCATCCTTGATACCGAACCACAAGCTAAGGCTATCATTAAAAAAATTGCAGAAAGCTCAGTAAAGTACCAACTATGTGTAAACACTCCCCATAGTATAACTCCTAATCCTATGATAAAAATAGCCAATACCATATAGTTTTCTTTAGTTATGGTATATTCTGAAATCTCTTTAGACAACTTAATACCTTTTTCATCCAATCCTTTTCCTAAGGATTTTTCTGGATCATTCGATATTCTTTTTAGATATCGAATATTGTACAATGCCAACATACACAAAGCTAACAAACACAAAAATGTTCGTAATCCTGCACCTGAAAACAAAGGTAATTCTGCTATTTTATGACCAATTCCAACAGTATAAGGGTTTATGGGAGACAGACCAAAACCTACAGTAATTGCAGCAACTGATATTCCTGCGGCTAAAATTAAATCACCACCAATTGCAATACTCAATACTGCTGCCAATGGTACCATCGCAATATTATGTTCATACCCCACAAAGACGCCTAAAAAACCATAAAAGAAAGTGATTAAAAACACAATGAGATATCTCTTTTCGTTTCCTAGTTTTTTCACCAAAGTTCCTGCTGCATTTTCTATGGCTTGTGTCTTTTCCATAATTCCAAACATAATTCCACCTGTCAATACAATGAAAATAATATTTACAGCCGTTTTAAAACCCAAAGGAATTGCTTTAAATATCTCAAAAAAGCTTACCGGAGTACTTTGAATTACTGCATACGAATTGGGGATTACTCTATTTCTTCCTTCTACCAAAACTCTTTCAAATTTCCCTGCGGGAATTACATGTGTTAATGCAGCTATAAGAAGTATTATTACAAATAATAAAGTTAAGGCATGTGGTATTTTTATTTTATTCATAGTTTACACAAGCTTAGCGGATTTGGACAATTCTTTTTATAAAAATCTAAATCATGGATATTACAAACTCCTGGATAGTCTCCTTTATAATTTTCTATATCTATGATAATTTGAAAATGTAAATGTGGAGCATAATCACCATTTTCATTAGAAGTTCCTAACTTAGCAATCGCCTCTCCTCTACGAACCTTTTTCCCTTTTTTTAAACTTTCTATAGATTTAGCTGATAAATGCCCATATAATGAATAAAACTCTTTGCCTTCAATTAAATGCTTTAAAATAAGCGTTGGGCCATAATCTCCATAATTCTGATTGTTTCCAATACTATGTACTTCGCCTTCTAATACAGCTAAAACATTCGTACCTGCATCACACCAAAAGTCAACACCCAAGTGAATGTTTCTATCGTTCCCTTCAAAATAATCACTTCTACTATAAATATCTCTCTTTTCAAGATAACCTCCAAAGGCTACTTTTTTATTATTCCTTTTTAAATAGGAATCAATATAAACTTCCCATTCTTTGGAAGAAGAAATATCAAAATTTAAATCTGGATTGTCTGATGAAATTGAAATTGGAATATACTCTAATAAGCCTATTGAATTGTCTATAACCTTTAAAGGCTTCGTAGAAATTGAGTGTAAGAATTGTTCCATGAATTTCAAAAATAAAAAAGTGCAGTTAAAAACTGCACTTTATCTATAAAATATTTGATTTTAAGAATATTAAGCGTTTTGTTTCTTTATTAAATTCAACGCAGAACCTTCTTTAAACCATTCTATCTGTCCTTCATTATAAGTATGATTTGCAACAATGATGTCCTTAGATCCATCGGCATGTACTGCTTCAATCGTTAAAGGCTTTCCTGGTGTAAACTCATGTAAGTCTAAAAAGTTGAAGGTATCGTCTTCTTGAATTAAATCGTAATCCGATTCATTAGCAAAGGTTAAACCTAACATTCCTTGTTTTTTTAGATTGGTTTCGTGAATACGCGCAAAAGATTTTACTAAAACTGCTGCTACTCCAAGGTGACGTGGTTCCATCGCTGCATGTTCACGAGAAGATCCTTCTCCATAATTATGATCTCCTACCACAATTGTTTTAATTCCTGCTGCTTTATAAGCGCGAGCAGTCTTTGGAACAGCATCGTATTCTCCTGTCAATTGACTCTTTACAAAATTGGTTTTCATATTGAATGCATTGACAGCTCCAATTAGCATATTGTTAGAAATATTATCTAAATGCCCACGATAACGCAGCCAAGGTCCTGCCATAGAAATATGGTCTGTGGTACATTTTCCAAAGGCTTTAATCAACAACTTCGCTCCCTTTATCGTATCTCCCAAGGGTACAAAAGGAGTTAGCAATTCTAATCGTTCCGAATTAGGATCTACCACTACGTCTATTCCACTTCCATCGGCTACAGGCTCTAAATAACCATTATCGTCTACTTCAAATCCTTTTGGTGGCAATTCCCATCCTGTCGGTTCGTCTAACATCACTTCTTCTCCATTTTCGTTGATCAACGTATCTGTTAATGGATTAAAATCTAAACGACCAGCAATGGCAATCGCTGCGGTTAATTCTGGTGAAGCTACAAAGGCATGGGTATTCGGATTACCATCAGCACGTTTTGCAAAGTTTCTATTGAAAGAATGTACAATAGAGTTTTTAGGTGCATTTTTAGGATCTTCATAACGTCCCCACTGACCTATACAAGGTCCACATGCATTGGTAAAAATGGTCGCATCTAACTTTTCAAATACTTCTAAAATACCATCTCTTTCGGCTGTATAACGTACTTGTTCAGATCCGGGGTTAATTCCAAATTCGGCTTTGGTCTTTAACCCTTTGTCCAAAGCTTGCTGTGCTACGGAAGAAGCTCTTGACAAATCTTCGTACGATGAATTGGTACAAGAACCAATCAATCCCCATTCTACTTGTAAAGGCCATTCATTTGTTTTGGCTTTTTCCGTCATATCTTTACCTACAGCAGTCGATAAATCTGGTGTAAAAGGACCGTTTAATAAAGGTCCTAATTCCGATAAATTGATCTCAATAACTTGATCGAAATATTGCTCTGGATTTGCATACACTTCTGCATCTCCTGTTAAGTGTTCTTTAATTGTATTTGCTGCGTCAGCTACATCATTTCTATCCGTTGCACGTAAGTAACGTTCCATAGAATCGTCG
This sequence comes from Tenacibaculum holothuriorum, assembly GCF_002120225.1. Classification (GTDB taxonomy): domain Bacteria; phylum Bacteroidota; class Bacteroidia; order Flavobacteriales; family Flavobacteriaceae; genus Polaribacter; species Polaribacter holothuriorum. The sequence continues at coordinate 414,119 of NZ_LAPZ01000001.1, forward strand.
TAACCAAAAGTAGAGGTAGTTGCTCCTATTTCTGCTCCCATATTACAAATGGTTCCTTTTCCAGTACAAGACATTCCAGTAGCACCAGGTCCAAAATACTCTACAATAGCACCCGTTCCTCCCTTTACAGTTAAAATTTCAGCTACTTTTAAAATCACGTCTTTAGGAGCTGTCCACCCAGATAATTTTCCAGTTAATTTTACCCCTATTAATTTAGGAAACTTTAATTCCCAAGGCATTCCTGCCATCACATCTACCGCATCTGCTCCTCCAACACCTATAGCTACCATTCCTAATCCTCCTGCATTTACGGTGTGAGAATCGGTACCAATCATCATTCCTCCAGGAAATGCATAGTTTTCTAATACTACCTGATGAATAATTCCTGCGCCAGGTTTCCAAAATCCAATTCCGTATTTATTAGAAACCGATTCTAAAAAGTTGAATACTTCATTAGAGTTATTTAATGCTGCTTGTAAATCTTTATCTGCTCCTAATTTGGCTTGAATTAAGTGATCGCAATGTACTGTGGTTGGTACTGCTACTTTTTTCTTTCCTGCTTGCATAAATTGCAGCAATGCCATTTGTGCAGTTGCATCTTGACAAGCAATACGATCAGGAGCAAAATCTACATAGTCCTTTCCTCTTTGGAACGCAGTTTCAGGAGTTCCATCCCAAAGATGTGCGTATAAAATCTTTTCAGCTAGTGTAAGTGGTTTTCCTGTAAGTTTTTTGGCTGCATTTACTCGCTCTTCAAACTTACTATAAACCGCTTTAATCATTTCAATATCAAATGCCATGTGTCTGTTTAGTTTTTGTTACCCTCTAAAGTTAGCAAAAAAAGGTGTAACCTGTTTTACTCAGCTATAATTAATACAAATACTAGTATCTGGTTTATTGATTGAAATTCTTTTAAAACAAAAAAAGTCCGAGCTATTAACTCGGACTTCTATTTATCTTAAAAGCATTATAATTATTACATTACTAATTGCTTCTGAGAAGGCTTAAACTTTGTTAATTCAATTCCTTCAACAGCAGCTTGATACTCTTCTATAGTTGGAGTTCTTCCTAAAATTGAAGATAATACCACTACTGGTGTTGATGATAATAAAGATTCTCCTTTTTTCTCATTGGTATCTCTTACCACACGACCTTGGAATAAACGTGTAGAAGTAGCCATTACGGTATCTCCTGGCTCTGCTTTTTCTTGATTCCCCATACATAAGTTACAACCCGGACGCTCTAAATACAATACGTTTTCATATTTTGTACGTGCTGCTGCTTTTGGCGCGTCATCATCAAATACAAAACCTGAATACTTCGCTAACACATCCCAATCTCCTTCGGCTTTTAATTCATCTACAATATTATAAGTTGGAGGTGCTACTACTAATGGAGCGTTGAATACTACTTCTCCTTGTTGTGCTTCGATATTCTTTAGCATTTGCGCTAAAATCTTCATATCTCCTTTGTGAATCATACAAGATCCTACAAAACCTAAATCTACTTTTTTAGTTCCTCCGTAGAATGATAATGGTTGAATATTATCGTGCGTATAACGCTTTGAAACGTCCTCATTATTTACATCAGGATCAGCAATCATTGGCTCTACAATCTTATCTAAATCGATTACTACTTCTGCATGGTATTTTGCATCAGCATCTGGTCTTAAAGCAGATCTTGAACCTGATTGAAGCTCAGCAATACGATTGTTCGCTTTATCTACTAACCCTTGTAATACTTGCTTCTCATTATCCATTCCTTTGTCGATCATAATTTGAATACGATCTCTTGAAATTTCTAATGATTCGATTAATGTTTCGTCCTCTGAAATACAAATAGAAGCTTTTGCTTTCATTTCAGCTGTCCAATCTGTAAATGTAAACGCTTGATCTGAAGTTAATGTACCAATGTGTACTTCAATAATTCTTCCTTGGAATACGTTTTCACCATCAAACTGCTCTAACATTTGCTGTTGCGTCGCATGTACCACATCACGGAAATCCATATAAGGAACCATGTTTCCTTTAAAGGTTACTTTAACTGACTGAGGAATTGGCATTGTAGCTTCTCCAGTAGCTAAGGCTAAAGCTACAGTACCAGAATCAGCACCAAAAGCAACTCCTTTTGCCATACGTGTATGTGAATCTCCACCGATAATTACATCCCAATCATCAACTGCTAAATCATTTAATACTTTATGAATAACATCTGTCATTGGATGGTATTTTCCTTTAGGATCACGACCTGTAATTAAACCAAAGTCATTCATAAACTTCATTAATCTTGGAATGTTCGCTTTTGACTTATCATCCCAAACTGAAGCGGTGTGACATCCTGATTGGTAACCAGCATCTACGATTGGAGAAATAACAGTTGCTGCCATCATTTCTAACTCCTGAGAAGTCATTAAACCTGTAGTATCTTGAGACCCTACAATGTTTACTTCTACACGTGTATTTGATCCAGCATGTAAAGTAACTCCAGGTGTATTTCCTACCGCATTTCTATTGAAGATCTTTTCTACTGCTGTTAAACCTTGTCCTTCTATTGAAATTTCTTTAGATGGAGCATATACTTGAGGAACATCCATTCCTAACGCTTTACAAGCAAACGTTTGTAATTTCTTACCAAATACTACTGCATAAGAACCTCCTGCTTTGATAAACTCCATTTTTTGAGGAGTTAATGCTGTAGAAATATCCTTTAACTCTTGAGTTCCGTTATATAATTTTTTCTCTTTTGTATTAATTTTTAGAACTGTACCCGTTTTAACAGAGTATACTTCTTTTAAGATTGGATCTCCATCTTCATCTACAATTGTATTTCCGTTCTCATCTTTCTGCTTTACCCAATTCTTTAAATCGATTCCAATACCTCCTGTTACTCCTACCGTAGTTAAGAAGATTGGTGCGATACCATTCGTTCCAGCAATTACTGGAGCAATGTTGATGAATGGTACATATGGGCTTGAAGGAATTCCTGTCCATAAAGCCACATTATTTACTCCTGACATTCTTGAAGAACCTACTCCCATGGTTCCTTTCTCAGCAATTAACATTACACGCTTGTTTGGGTGTTGCTTTTGTAATGCTAATAATTCGTTTTGCATGTCTTTATTATGCTCAAACATAGATTGTCCGTGTAATTCACGATCAGATCTTGAATGTGCATCAGCTCCTGGCGATAATAAATCTGTAGAAATATCACCAACTCCAGCTACATACGTTACTACTTCAATCTCTTCTTCAATCTCTGGTAACTTTGTAAAGAATTCAGCTTTTGCATAGCTTTCAATAATATCTTTTGCAATTGCGCTTCCAGCTTTCATAGCTTCTTCTAAACGCTCTGTATCTGCTTCATATAAGAACACTTGCGTCTTTAATACTTTTGCTGCTTCATTTGCAATAGCTTTATCGTTTCCTAAAGCTAGGTCTAACAACACTTCGATTGAAGGTCCTCCCTTCATATGAGATAATTGTTCGAAGGCAAATGTTGGAGTGATTTCTTCAACAACAGATTCTCCTAAAATAATTTCTTTTAAAAACTTAGCTTTTACACCTGCAGCACTAGTAGTACCAGGTAAAACATTATAGATAAAAAAATTAAGAGACTCTTTTCTGTGCTCGTTATTTACATCTTTTATCTGAGAAATAATACTGTTTAATAATTCGCTACCATCAATTGGTTTTGGATGAAGTCCTTGACCTTTTCTAACTTCTATCTCTTTTAAATAATCGTTATAAATGCTCATCTATATGTTATGTTAATTTTTGCAGAGCAAAAGTACAATTTTTCATCAAAAATTAAAAAATAACCAGCTTTATGCTGATATTATTAAATAAATTTTAAAATAACACCTCATTAAAAGTAATTCAATAATAACAGTCTTGTTTTAGATTTAAATTTTACGAATATGATAATTATACTTTTCGTTTTTTAGGCATAAAAACACGATAAATATTTGGAATAAATATAAATAAGAAAAAAGCAGACCAGTAAGCCGGATTCTGTTCTTCAATAAATTGAAGTCTTATCATTTATCTAGAATTGAAATTACTTTCAATTTCAATCTGCCTACCCCTTAGAATCGTGCGAGCACACTCAAGCTCTAATATACGTGGCATTGCACCGTATAGAGTTTACCTGATTTCACTACAGCATTACCTGTACATACTTTCTGTTGCACTTGTCCTCGGTTTTCACCGGACGGATGTTATCCGCTATACTACTCTATGGTGTCCGGACTTTCCTACTTAAATCTAGTTTAAGTCGATAAGAAAGGTCTGCTTATGTTGTATAATTTCTGATTCATAAAAAAACCCACTCAAAAATTGAGTGGGAAAATTGCTATGAAAAAGAAAAAGTATCTAGAACGTCTTCTAGATGGTACAAATATAAAAACTTTTTTTCAGTTTTTACAAAAAAAAATAAAAAACTTGGATTTTTTACAAAATAAAAAACCCACTTAAAAAATTAAGTGGGAAAATTGCTATGAAAAAGAAAAAGTGCCTAGACTAAGATGTCTAGACACTACAAATATAGTATTTTTTTTTCTCTTACGAAAACATATCTTTAACTTTATCAAAGAAAGATTTATCTGACTTCTGCGGATTAGGGCTGAAATTTTCATCAGCCTGCATCTCTTCAAAGAATTTTCGCTGCTCTTTTGTTAATTCTTGAGGTGTCCAAACATTAATGTGAATTAAGAAATCTCCGTTACCATAATGTTCGATACTTGGTAAACCTTTTCCTTTTAATCGTAAGATTTTACCAGATTGTGTACCCCCGTCAATTTTAATTTTAACCTTTCCTGTTACTGTTTCAATCTCTTTACTTGTTCCTAAAACAGCTTCCGAAAAATTAATATATAAATCGTAGTGAACATTGGTTCCTTCTCTTTTTAATTTATCATGTGGAATTTCTTCAATAAGGACTAATAAATCTCCTGAAATTGAATTTTTACCAGGAGCTTCATTTCCTTTTCCGGCTACTTTTAACTGAACACCTTCGGTAACTCCAGCTGGAATTTGAATAGAAACTGTTTCTTCTTTAGAAACCATTCCTTGAGCATCTGCTCCGTTAGGTTTAGAATCAATTATTTCTCCAGCTCCATGACAAGCGCTACAAGTTGTAGCAGTTTGCATTCTACCTAAAATAGTATTGGTAACACGCATTTGCTGCCCTGAACCGTTACACGTTGTACAGGTTTTATAACTAACTCCTTCTGCTTGAACTTTACGACGAACTTTTACCTTTTTCTCTACTCCTTTGGCTATTTCTTCTAAAGTAAGTTTTACACGAATACGCATGTTACTTCCTTTAACTCTAGCTTGACGCTGACCTCCGCCACCGAAACCACCAAAGCCTCCACCGAAAGCTCCACCAAAGATATCTCCAAACTGACTAAAAATATCATCCATGTTCATACCCCCACCGCCGAAGCCACCATGACCGCCTTCAAATGCAGCATGACCATACTGATCATAACGAGCTTTTTTATTCTCATCACTTAAAACTTCGTAAGCTTCTGCAGCTAATTTGAATTTTTCTTCAGCTTCTGCATTATCAGGATTTTTATCAGGATGGTACTTAATAGCCATCTTACGATATGCTTTCTTTATTTCTGCTTGTGTTGCAGATTTAGAAATTCCTAATATTTCGTAATAATCTTGTTTTGCCATTTTATTTCAATTGACAATTAACAATTAACAATGTACAATTGATAACTGGTAATTGGTAATTATTAATTGTTTATGCTTGCGCCACCACTACTTTTGGATGACGAATAATTTTATCTCCTAACTTATATCCTTTCTCTACACAGTCGATTATTTTTCCTTTTAAATCGTCAGACGGAGCAGGAATTTGTGTAATTGCTTGGTGTACTTCTGCATCGAAAACATCACCTTGCTTTACTTCAATTTCTTTTAACCCTTTTTGCTCAAGAGCTTTTACCATTTTTTGATAAATTAATAACACTCCTTTACGTAATTCTTCTGCTTCTTTATCTTCTTCAATATGTGTCAAAGCACGTTCAAAGTCGTCTAAAATTGGCAGTAAAACTGTCATTACTTCTTGTCCTGCCGTTTTAAAAAGCTCCATACGTTCTTTAGTGGTGCGCTTTTTATAATTTTCAAATTCTGCAAATAAACGTAAATACTTATCTTTTTCTACCTGAATTAACTCTTCAGTTGTTGGCTCTTCTTTTTTATCTTCAGTAGCTTCAACCTCTTTATTTTCTTGAGTTTCTTCATTATTTTCATCTAAATTCTGCTTGTCTAAAGCATCTTTTAGTTCATCTTCTTTTGTATATTGATCTTTACTCATTGTAAATCGTTTCTTTAATTTCTTTAGCATTCTTTTATCAATAATATTGCCAATGCAATAATCGTGTCAACATGACACTCTTGTTTTTAAGTTTTTGCAAACATAATTTTTTTATATTGTAATTCTAATTTAATCTCTTATGAAATCACCCTTACAAAATTCCTTATTGTTTTTATTTGTTTTAATAGTGTTGTCTTGCAAACAAAATCCTGCTGATTCTGATGAACATAAAGCTGTGGTTATAGAGCATGAAAAGATGATAAAAATACATGACGAGATGGAGAAATCTCATGCTCATATGGATCATGACCATTCTTATATGATGAAAGCTCACAAAGATGTAGAAAACGACTCACTACATTTAAAAATGGAAAAAGCACATAAAGCTATTTTAAAATCTCATGATACTTTAGTTAAGAAGCATAATACATTAATAAAAAAACATAAAGCTCTTGAAGAAAAACATATGACGGGCAAAATTTCTTTAGAACAAATGATGAAAGATCATAAAGAAATTCAAGAAGAACAAAAACAAATGATTGAGGATCATAAAAAAATAGTACGAGAACACAATACTATTAAAAAAGAAGATCATAAAATGATTTCTGAAGAAAAATCAAAAGAGCATCATGATTATTAAAATTTATCGAACTAGATAATTACAAAAAAGGGTGACTTATTAAAGTCACCCTTTTTTGTTTTAATCTTCAATTCTTTCAATCTTAGCTCCGATGGATTTTAAACGAGCTTCGATATTTTCGTATCCTCTATCTATCTGTTCTATATTATTAATTATTGAGGTTCCTTTAGCAGAAAGCGCCGCAATTAATAATGAAATACCTGCTCTAATATCTGGCGAAGTCATCTTAGTTGCTTTTAATTGGCTTTCAAAATTATGACCAATTACTGTTGCTCTATGCGGATCACATAAGATTACCTTAGCTCCCATATCGATTAATTTATCGACAAAGAATAAGCGGCTTTCAAACATTTTCTGGTGAATTAACACCGTACCTTTTGCTTGTGTAGCTACTACTAATACAATACTTAATAAATCTGGTGTAAATCCAGGCCAAGGAGCATCGGCAACTGTTAATACAGATCCGTCAATATAATTTTGAATTTCGTAAGAATCTTGTTCTGGAATAAAAATATCATCACCTTTTTTCTCTAACTTAATTCCTAATTTTCTAAATACATTTGGAATTTGTCCTAAGTCTTTCCAGCTAACATCTTTAATAGTTAATGCAGAACGCGTCATAGCTGCCATACCAACCCATGATCCTATTTCAATCATATCTGGTAAAATTCGGTGCTCGCAACCTCCTAAGCTTTCAACTCCTTCAATAGTTAATAAATTAGAACCAACTCCAGAGATTTTTGCTCCCATAGAATTCAACATTTTAGATAATTGTTGAATATAAGGTTCACAAGCTGCATTATAAATTGTTGTTGTTCCTTTTGCTAAAACCGCAGCCATAATAATATTTGCTGTACCAGTTACTGAGGCTTCATCTAGTAACATATCGGTTCCTACTAAACCTGTTTCGGTTTCTACTCCGTAAAAGTATTCTTCTTTATTATAACGGAACTTTGCTCCCAAATTAATAAACCCTTCGAAGTGTGTATCTAAACGACGACGGCCTATTTTATCTCCTCCTGGACGTGGAATATATCCTTTACCAAAACGAGCTAATAACGGACCAACAATCATAATTGAACCTCTTAAAGAACTTCCGTCTCTTTTAAACTCAGCACTTTCAAGATATTTTAAATTGATTTCATCTGCTTGAAAACTATATGAATTTGGTGCTAATTTTTCAATTTTAACTCCTAATTCTCCTAATATAAATATCAGTTTATTTACATCAATAATATCAGGAATATTGTTAATTATTACTTTTTCTGGAGTTAATAAAACTGCACAAATAACTTGTAAAGCTTCATTTTTTGCTCCTTGTGGTGTAATAGTACCGTTTAATTTATGTCCTCCTTCTATTTTAAATGATGCCATTTATTTTTTTCTGTATTTATTGTTATGCTTATTGTTTTTGTTTTTACTGTTTTTGTGTTGTCCTTGAGAACTTCTTTTACGCAGTAAATCTTTGCTTTCTGTTAAAGCTTCTTCTGTATTTCTGATATCTAATTTCCCATCAGATAATTCGTATAAATGATCAAAAATCACAGTATCTTCAACAGTATCTTTATTCCAGTTTAAGTAGCATTTTTTCATGTGATTTGCTATTGTAAACACTAATGCTTCTTTCATATCTCCATCATCCCAAGTTAAAGCAACATCTATCATCGTTTGAATATTTGTTCCGTAAAAACGATATTTTGATGCAGATTTAGGATAATCCATTTTCTCTGGCTTCTCTGTTAATTCTTCTTTAGATGGCGTTTCGTAAGGTGATTCTACATCTAGTTTAAAATCTGCCATGATATGTAACTGATCCCACAATTTGTGCTTAAAATCTGGTACATCACGTAAGTGAGGTTGCAAATTACCCATCACTTGAATAATAGCTTTTGCCATGGTATTTCGTTCTTCTTTGCTTTCTAATGAAATACAATGATTTACGAGTTTTTGTATATGTCTACCATACTCTGGAATTATCAAAGTAGGTCTTTCTGAATTGTATTCTAAATCAAATGTCATTGTCGTATGATAAGTATTTTTTGAGCGCAATTTTGAAGTAATTCATAGATAGAAATTACGCCCAAATCAATATGATTTTACTAAACTGCAAATTAAGTATTTATTTTTACTTGCACGCTACAATTAAACTAAATATTTAACCAATAACTTTAAGTTTAGCAAATTGTAATAATAACTTCTTTTTTCCTACAGTACCAAACTCAATTTCAGCTTTTTTATTAGGTCCTTTCCCTTCTAAAGCTAACACTTTACCTGTTCCGAAACGATTATGCTCTACCAAATTGCCTACTGTAATTTCACTGTCGAATAAATTGGTTTTAGAACTTGCTTCTGAAACTTTTTTCAACCTGCTTTTCGATGGAATTAAAGTTGATTTATCTTTCTTATCCATGAATTCTTTTCGCTTCTTTTGAATTGGTTTTTGAAAGCGAATATTCTTAGGAGAATCGTCAAATAAGCTAGCATCGATAAACCTATTTACAGAAGGTTCTGGAGTTTTAGGTGTTAAGTATTCTAAAAACTGATCGTCTATTTCTTCTAAAAATCTACTTGGTTCACCATCGGTTAATTTACCCCAACGATAACGTGTTTGCGCATAGGTTAAATAAGCCACACTTTCGGCTCTGGTTAACGCTACATAAAATAAACGACGTTCTTCTTCTAACTCACTACGTGTGTTCATACTCATTGCTGATGGAAATAAATTTTCTTCTAAACCAACAATATACACGTAAGGGTATTCTAATCCTTTTGAAAGGTGAATCGTCATTAACGAAACTCTTTGTTCATCATCACCTTTTTCAGAATCAAAATCGGTAGCTAAAGCAACATCTTCTAAAAATGCGGTTAATGAAGCATCTAAACCTTCTTCAATTTTATCGGTAATAAAGTCTTTAATTCCGTTTAATAATTCCTGAACATTTTCAACTTTATTTACTCCTTCTGGAGTTCCGTCTTTCTGTAAATCTTTTACTAATTGTGTTTGTTTTACGACTAAATCGGCTACTTCAAAAGCATTTTTTGTTTGCGCTTCAATTTGAAAACGCTGAATCATACGAACAAAATTCTCTAACTTGGTTTTTGTTCCTGAGTTTATCTTGATATCTATTTTGTCAAGATTCAACAGTATTTCAAAAATTGATTTTTTATAATGATTGGCAGCAATTACAACCTTATCTAATGTTGTTGCTCCAATTCCTCTTGCTGGATAATTGATGATTCGTTTTAAAGCTTCCTCATCACTTGGGTTGATTAAAATTCGTAAATACGATAATAAATCTTTTATTTCTTTACGCTGATAGAATGATATTCCACCGTAAATTTTATACTTAATATCCTTTTTACGCAACGCATCTTCAATAGCTCTCGACTGTGCATTGGTACGATATAAAATTGCAAACTTATCACTCGTTAATTGATGATTCATTTGGTTTTCCCAAATAGATTGCGCTACGAAACGTCCTTCTTCTCCTTCAGAAATCGTACGCATCACTTTTACTTGCTCTCCAGCATCATTTGCTGTCCAAATTTCCTTATCTAATTTGGTTTTGTTTTTATCAATTACGCTATTTGCTGCACGAACTATATTACTACTCGAACGATAATTTTGTTCTAATTTAAAGGTTTTTACATCTGGATAATCCTTCTGGAAATTCAATATATTTTGAATGTTCGCCCCACGGAAACCATAAATACTTTGAGAATCGTCTCCTACTACACAAATATTTTGAAAACGATCTGCCAATGCACGTACAATTAAATATTGCGAGTGGTTGGTATCTTGGTACTCATCTACCATGATATATCGAAAACGATCTTGATATTTTGCTAACACATCAGGAAAACGGGCTAACAATTCATTAGTACGTAATAATAAATCGTCAAAATCCATTGCTCCTGCCTTAAAACATCTATCTACGTACTCTTTGTAAATATCACCTGTTTTAGGTCTGCTTGCCTCTAAATCGGCTTGTTGTAAATCTGAATTATTAAAATAAGCTCTAACGGTAATTAAGCTATTTTTAAAAGAGGATATTCTACTTAATATTTGCTTTGGCTTATAACGATCTTTATCCAACTGCATTTCTTTGATAATAGCCGTTATCAAACGCACAGAATCTTGTGTATCGTAAATGGTAAAGTTAGATGGATAGCCTAATCTATCTGCTTCAGAACGTAAAATACGTGCAAAAATAGAGTGAAATGTTCCCATCCATAAGTTTTTCGCTTCACTATAGCCAACTACAGAAGCAATACGCTCTTTCATTTCGCGTGCTGCTTTGTTGGTAAATGTTAACGATAATATGTTAAAAGCATCAACTCCTTCTTGCATTAAATGTGCAATTCTGTAGGTTAATACCCTTGTCTTTCCCGATCCTGCTCCTGCAATGATTATCATTGGGCCTTCTTTTTGCAAAACTGCAGCCCTTTGTGGTTCGTTAAGTTGCTCTAAATAAGTATTCAATGAAAAATATATTGAAGAATTTACAAAATGGAAAATTACGGATTCTTTTAAGTTAAATAAATACTCTACCAAACATTTTATCCACATTTTATTTTAGTAACGAAAATCTTATTCTTAATTTCGTTTTCACAGTATAAAAATATGGAAGATAAAATTATTGAAGGCTTAGCTTATGCCCTACCAGCTTTAATTACCGGAGGTGTTGCGTATTTAATTTTAAGTCGATTTATAGATCAAGATAATAGTGAAAAAAAGTTTAATGCTTTAGTTGAAAAAAAGCGAGAAAGCTTACCTGTTAAATTACAAGCGTACGAGCGTATGTTACTTTTTTGCGAACGTATTAACCCTGCAAAACTATTATTACGTGTTACACCTTTAAATGATAGCCCGAGTGATTATTTACAATTACTTATTGGTAATATTGAACAAGAGTTTGAGCATAACATGGTACAACAGTTATATATTTCGGAAGAGGCTTGGAAAGCTGTTTTAGGAGCTAAACTAGCAATTATTGCTAAAATTAGAAGTGTGGCTGAAAAATCTGAAACTTCAAAAGAAATGAGAGAAAACATTCTGATAGATTATTCTCAAACAGTGAGTCCTACGGAAACTTCAGTAGGAATTCTAAAATTAGAAGTAAAAAAGTTAATATAAAAAAAGCTCGCAATTGCGAGCTTTTTTATTGTTTATTATTCTTTGATTAAGATTTTGTATTCCCAAGGGGCTAGTTCAAAAGCATCTTTATTTAATGTGATGTTCGAATTAGCCATATAATCTTTAAATGTACCTTCTACTGGTGCAGCTATCTTAGTTCCTTCCTTAGAAAGGTTTGCAATAAATACAACTTCCGTATTTCCTTTTTTACGTACAAAAGCCAATATGTTTTTATCGGTTTCTAAGCGCTCGTATGAAGCTGCTTCTTTTCCTCCGTTTAAAGCAGTATTTGTTTTTTTAAGTTTTCCTAATTTCTGCAATACTTCCCACTCTTTTCCTTTTTCATGTGGTATTTCATCTTTTTCAAAAAACTTTAATCGATGTTTCATTCCGTATTCTTGTCCAGAATAAATTAATGGCATTCCCGGTGCTACATAACTTAAAGCAGTCATAGCTTCCCAAGCATCTCCCATGCGCTCTTCAATAGTTCCGTTCCAAGAGTTTTCATCATGGTTGGTTACAAACGTCATTAAAATATCATCATTTTCATAACGTGCAGTATCTTTTGCATAGTTTTCATCCCAAGCTTTTGCTCCACCATCTTTCGCTATGTGATTCATGGTATGATGACGATCCCATCCGTAAGCCATATCAAATAAACCTTCTTTTAATAATTCTGGTTCCCAAGCTTCTGCTAACATAAAAATGTCTTTTTTAGCTCTTAATTGCGGAATTGCTTCTTGCCAGAAATCTGTTGGTACCGATCCTGCAACATCACAACGGAATCCATCTACATTTTCTTTAGTAATCCAATGTTGCATGTCTTTTACCATTGCCTTACGCAATTCTTTATTGTCATAGTTTAAGTCAGCAACATCTGCCCAACCTACTGGAGTTCCATCTGCATTTAAAGGATCTGTAATTTCTCCTTTTGCATTCTTTGTATAAAATTCTGGATTGCTTGTTAACCAAGTATGATCCCATCCTGTATGGTTTGGAACCCAATCTAAAATTACATACATGTCATTTTCATGTGCTCTTTTTACTAATTTTCTAAAATCTTCTATGGTACCAAATTCAGGATTGATCTTAGTAAAATCTGTTACGGCATAGTAACTTCCTAAGTATTTTTTTCTTTCCTCTTCTGGAAACTCTGAAGCAAACTTATCTCCTGTTGCTTTTCTCTTCGTTTCTGAAATTGGAAATATTGGCATTAACCATATAATTTTTACGCCTAATTCTTTTAATTGAGGAATGTCTTTGGTGAATTGATCAAAGGTTCCTTCTTTTGAATACTGTCTAATATTTGCTTCATAAATAACCGCACTTTCCATCATGTCATCTGAAACAGGGGCTATTTTAGCTATCTCTACTGGAGTAGTAACTTTGGCTTCTTCCTTTTTTTCAGTTTTACATGCAAAAACGATACATAAACTTGCAATAATTAACGTTAGTTTCTTCATACTCTTTAGTTGTTTTCTAATAATACAATTGTATAAGGGGTGTTTATAACTATTTTTCCGTTGGTTACTTTTACTTCTTGATTTGAATACGCGTCTTTTAATAAAGTTCCGTCTTTAAATACAGCTTCTACATCAAGAATTTTCTCTCCTTTAGGTAGGTCTAAACCGATTACTACTTCTTCTTTAAAAGTGCCTTGCTCAAAGCTTCTTTTGAATAAATATGGTGTTTCAGAAATCATTTGATGTTTTCCTGCTCCAACCGCTGGGTGATTCTTTCTAAACTTTCCTAACTTCTGCCAATGTGCTAGCAATTCTTTGGTCTCTTGATTTTTTAGCTGCTCCCAATCCATTGGAGAACGTAAATTAGCATCTCCTTCTGCTCCTTCTATGATTAAAGGACGTGCTACTTCATCTCCATAGTATATTTGTGATGTACCTGGTGATAATAACAGTTTTGTAGCCGTTTCATAAGCTTTTTCTCTTTTAGGATCAAAAGGTTGTCCATCATCATGAGAGGTCATATAGTTTAAGGTTTCAAAACCTTTTAACTCATTATGCAAGGCTTTATCATATTTGCTAAACAAAGCTTCGTAACTCGGTAGTTGCTTTGCATTCCATTTAAACTCAAAGTTAATTAAACTGTTGAATGCCTTGTCGAAATAGTTTACTTTCTTATCTCCGAAATCATAGAACTGTCCGCCACTAATTCCATATCCATATACTTCTCCAACTAGATAAAAGTCTTTCCCTAAGTATTCTGTTGGATGTGCTGATTTAAACTCTTCGTATGCGGTATCACAAATGCTTTTAAACTCTTGCCATACATTTTCTTCTACATGCTTAACAGTATCCACACGATACCCATCAATTCCGAATTCTTTGACATAATCTGCCAACCATTTCATAATATAAAATCGTGGTGCTCTTGGGTATCCTGTTTTCTTAAAAAACTCGTCTAGTTCTTTTACTTCTTGCTCATAACGTCCTTCTGCTTTCCATTTCTTTACCAATTCTTCTGGCAAGGCCACTTCTTCGTTACTTTCTGTTAATACATCTGGTAAGTTTCTTACAAGTGTACAGGTTACTGTAGTTTCATAGTTTTTATAAACACATTGCGGAGTTGTACGTACCCAATTTTCTTCCCAAACCTTGTCTTTGGCTGTTACTGGGCCTATGTGGTTTACCACGGCATCTAACAAAATTCTAATTTTGTGTTCATGTGCTGTTTTGATAAGTTCTTTAAGATCTTCTTCGGTTCCAAAATTCGGGTCTAATCGTGTCCAATCTTTTGTCCAATAGCCATGAAAACCATAGGTATACCCCGTATCTTCATCGGTTCCATCATGAATTTGTTCTACAATAGGCGACATCCATATGGCATTGATTCCTAATTTATCAAAGTATCCTTCTTTTATTTTTTGGGTAATTCCTTTTAAGTCTCCTCCTTCAAAACCTCTGTATTTTGATGGTTCATGGGTTCTATCAAAATTCACATCATTGGAGGTGTCTCCATTGTGAAACCTGTCAGTAAGTAAGAAGTATAGGTTTGCTCCATTCCAAACAAACGGAACTTCCTGTTTTGGTTTTTTCTCTTCTTTTTTACAAGAGAATAAGGTAATACATCCTATGAAAACAATGAGTAGTTTCTTCATTTTTATAGTTTTATGGTAATTTTTTCGGTCTTTTTTGTATTCCAATCAAAAGATACTAAAAGACTTTTATTGGTTTGATTCCAAACAATTGCTTGTTTCTTTCTTCCTATTTTTACTTCTTTTGGCGCTTTTCGTACGTTGTGTACAATTAGCTTCATGCTCTTTTTTGATGCCTTGAATTCTTTTCCAATGACATCTTTCAGTTCAATAGTTAAACAATTCTTCTCAAATTGACTATTAAAACTTAACAATTCATATTGCTTTTTCTGAATCGCATTTGCCGTGACACCATCGTCATTGTACAAGTCTCTTTTACTTTTCTCTACAGATGCATCATGGTAATAGTGTACTTCTAAATTATTTCCTTTATAGCTATCTGTAGATTGTACAAGTTTGGTCATCGGTATAAACGCACCTGCTCTTACATAAGTAGGGATCGAATTCTCCTTAGTCGCTACTTGTTTTTTCTGTCCTCCGATAACTTTATCATCAGTATAAAAATCAAACCATACAGCATCTTTCGGAAAGTGTACTTCTTGCTTATCCACTTTTGAGTTTAAGATAGGTGTAATTAAGAAATCATTTCCCCATAAATAGGTCGAAGCTAACTTTTGTAATTCTTCATTGGATGAATTCTCAAAAAACAAAGGTCTCATTAAGGGGTTTCCAAACTGACTATTTTCATATACTAAGTGATAGTTATATGGTAATAATTTATAACGTAGTTCTATCGATTGCTTTGCAAGTTCTTTTGCTTTTTCTGAACGAAACACCGGTTCACTAGGTACTTCTTCTTGTGCATGAGGTCTAAAAATTGGTTGAAATACTCCATATTGTAACCATCGTGTATACAATTCGTCATCTAAGTTTGCGCCTGCGAAACCTCCTAAATCAGAATGCATATATCCTATTCCTTGCATTCCCATTTGCAATGATATTTCTGGCTGACTTTGTAAGCCTCCCCAAGTTCTATTTACATCTCCAGACCACGGCACCAAACCAAAACGTTGAGAACCTGAATATCCTGCACGCATTAGAATGAATGGTCTTTCATTTGGATATTCTTTTTGAAACCCTTCTGCAATTAATCTTGCCCAATCATGTCCGTAAATATTATGTACTTCATCGGCTGTTCCTGTAGCATGTTGTACCCATGATGGGTGCACTTCTGGTTCTCCTAAATCTCCCCAGAAACCTTGCACTCCCTTATTTTTGATTCCTTTATAGATGTTCCAAAACCACGCTCTTCCTTCTTTTTTATAGATATCTACAATACCCGTATTTCCGAAGTAAAAGTCGTATCTCGCTGGTTTTCCAACAGAGTCTTTTGCTAACACATCTTTCGCTACAGCTTCTTTCCATTTTTTAGATGTGGATAACACAAATGGTTCTGTTATTAAGACTGTTTTTACTCCTTTGTTTTTAAGGTTTTGTACCATCTGCTTCATATCAGGAAATGAGTCTTTATAGACTTCTAAATTCCCCATGGTTCCTTTTAAGTCTTTTCCGAACCAATATAAATCAAGGATGATAGCATCTACTGGGATTTTCTCTTCTTTGAATTTTGCGATGGTATTTTCGGTTTCTTTTTGAGAGTGATATCCAAACCTACTTGAAAAATTACCAAGCGCCCAACGAGGTAACATCGGTTGTTTTCCAGTTAACTGGGTATAATTTCCTATTAAATCTAACCAAGAGTCTCCTACAATTACTTGATAAGTTTTTCTTCCTGAGATTGTTTCATAGGTCAAGGCATTGTCTTTATGACTATCTAAGTCTAAATAACCTATAGGAGCGTTGTCAAAATGAATTGCATATTTCTTTGACGATAACACCAATGGCATTGAAAAGTTCATCAGTTTAGACCTATCTTCATATCCATAATGTGCTTTGTTATACAATTCTAAACGGTTTCCTCTACGGTTCATCCCTAAAGCTCTTGCTCCTCCTCCATATAAAACTTCTTCTGGAGTTAACGAAAATCGTAAGGTTTCGTAATCATCATTTTTTTGGTACCCATTTTTTTCTTCTGTTACTTTTTTTCCCTTGTACCAATACGAAACTTTAAATGGTTGCTTATTTATTACAATGGATAATTGATTTGTTTTAAACTCAATTTGTTTATCATTCTCCACAAACTTAGCCTTGCTATATGCTGATGTTAATACTACTGCATGGGATGCTTTGGTCGTTTCTTTTTCTCCCTTCGGAATAAAGGTTGTTTCTGAAATCTCAGGAGCATAAAATTGCATTTTATAGGTTCCATCAGACACCTTTATATTCAATTGATTATTTCCATAAGTAGCTCCTACGAATGTTCTAGGTTGCATGCTATCTTTAAACAACCAAGCAATAGCTTCTTCAAAATTGGTTCTCCAAAGTTTTTCATCATGTTTTCCCTCTGGAACTACTTTAGATTTGATATTCTCTGAGTTAAAACCTTCTTCTTTTAAGGTTTTAACCATGGCATTCATATCTCGTGCAGTTTGGCTGATTTCGTTAAAAGCAACATTGTTTCCTTCTTTAGCTCCTGCTAAAAAATACATCTTAGTATCGTTTAGTTTTCCATGTGTTTGAGAATATTCCTTTACTTCTGGAGCAAACCAAAATGCTGGAGAAAACACACCTACTTTTCCAAATACTTTTGGGTGTTTTAATGCTGCATAATGAGAAATTAGCCCTCCCATTGAGCTTCCAATAATTCCAGTATTAGTTTTATCTTTTAAAGTTCTATAGTTTTGATCGACATATGGCTTAAGGTTTTTTACTACAAAATCTAAATAAACATCTCCTTCCCCTCCTCCATATTTACTGTTGGTCCAAGGAGAATATTCATCTAAGCGTTTTTTACCACCATTATCAATTCCTACAACTATTAATTCTAAGTTTTTGTCTTTAAATAATTTATTTAGTGTTTCATCTACTTCCCACTCTCCAGAAAAAGATGTTTTCTTATCAAATAAATTCTGTGCATCATGCATGTACACTACTGGATACGATTTTTTAGAAGCATTGTAATTTGGTGGTAAATACAATCGAACCGTGCGTTTTCTGTTTAATTGAGGTATTTCAAACTCCTTTGTTAAAACTGTTACGTTTTTTGAAGCTGTAGATGCTTCTTCTGGACTAAATAAATGCGACCAACCCGCAATTTTAACCTTTATGATATCCTTTCCAGTGTTAAAATTATGGATTCTGTTGTCTATACTTTTTCCATTCGCATCACACTCAGCAGTTTTCCAAGTTCCTTGTGTGAACTTAAATAATACATTATTTGATTTTTGCGGAAGTGTTATGCTATACTTTCCATCTTTCTGGGTTAACTGATATTTTTCATTTCCACCAGTCCAACCTTCAAAATCACCTGAAATATAAATTGGTGCATTTTTAGGTGTACCTTCTGGTAATTCTTCAACAATAATAGTTACTTGTCCGAATAATGTGAATCCTATAAATAGGAATGCTATGTTTAGTATGTTTTTCACTTAGTTATTTTTCTTTGTTGTTAATAACAAACTTCCTTTTTCATTAAGCGTTATGCTTTTCTTCCACTTTAGTTTTTCTCCAGAAATTATATTCTGAAGTGTTGTATTTTCTAAACCTATTTCTTTAAAACGATTTAAATCAATCGTAACAGGTTTTACGTTCTTATTTAAAATCAACACCACGGTTTCATTCTCAGCCATTCTAGCCAATATGTAAACTCCGTTTAATGGTGCAAAATGTATGGTTTTACCTGTATGAATTGCTTTACTAGACTTACGATAATTTAAGAGTTTTCGCGTATAATCTTGCATTTCTTTTTGTTCAGAAGTTAATCCTTCTCCTGTAAATGCATTTACAGTATCTCCTTCCCAACCTCCAGGGAAATCGGTTCTAATTAAACCATGATCTCCTGGTTTTTTAGAATCATCCATTAAGATTTCTGTTCCGTAGTATACTTGTAAAATTCGTGGTAAAACAGCATAGGTGGTTAATGCCATCTTTGTATTTACCACATCTTCTTTGAGCTGTGTGTAAATTCTGCTTTTATCATGATTATCTGGAAAAATTAAGATGTCTTTCGGTGAAGCATAATGAAAATCATTTGCCAACCCTTCATAAATCTTTACTAGTCCTTTATTCCAACTTTCTGGTTCATTTAAAGCATCTACCACATTCTTTTGCATCCCAAAATCCATCGTTGATTTTAGATTTGACACAAAATCATCTCTGTTTTTAGCTCCTTTCTGCCAATATCCAATCAACAAGGGATTATAACTCCATTCTTCTCCTACAATAGAAAACTTTGGATACTCATTCATAATAGCATCTACCCATTTGGCCATAAATTCTTTATCTGGATATGGATAAGTATCTTGCCTTATTCCTCCTAAACCTATGGTTTCTATCCACCAAATTGAATTTTGAATAATATAGGTAGCCATAAATGGATTTCGTTGGTTCAAATCGGGCATGGTAGTCACAAACCAACCTTCTACATTTCCTTTTTTATCTATTTCTGAAGCATACAAATCTTGATTCGTTGTTCTTCTATGATTGGAAGTATGTACCGTTTTCCATGACCAATTTTCTTTGTTCTTTTCATAATACGCTTGGTCATTTACCCAATCTTCAAAAGGCAAGTCTTTCATCCACCAGTGTTCCAATCCACAATGATTGGCTACTTGATCCATGATTAACTTCATACCTCTTTTAGAAAGTTCTTCTGAGAGTTTTTTATACTCTTGTAAGCTTCCAAAACGAGGATCAACTTGATAAAAATCGGTCATTGCATATCCGTGATAAGAACCGCGAGGCATATCATTGGTTAAAACTGGTGTTGGCCAAATAGCAGTAAACCCTAAATCTTTTATATAATCTAAATGCTTAGTAATTCCTTCTATATCTCCACCATGTCGTTTATAATCGTGTGATCTATCAACTTCTGTTTCTTTTAAATTCTCAAAACGATCGTTTTTCGGATTCGCATTCGCAAATCGATCAGGAGTGATTAAATAAATGGCATCTGAACTATCAAACCCAACATAAGAATCAGCTTTCTTTTCTCTAGATTTTAATTCGTATGTATGTGTCTTCTTTGTACCATCTTTAAAAGTAAATACAATATCAAACTTCCCTGCTTTGGTCGTTTTATCAATCTTTAGATCTATAAATAAATAATTCGGACTTCTTCCTGTATGTACTTTATTTATATGTACTCCTTCATAAGAAATGCTTGGTGTTGAATTTCCTATATTTTCTTCCTTAACTAATAATTGAAGGGTATTGTTTTTAAAACCAACCCACCAATTAGGTGGTTCTACTCTTTCTAAAAAAGTATTAGAAACTTTATGTTCGGTTTTCGCATCACTTTTCTGTTTCGTTGTAGTATTACACGAAATATAAATGATTAAAACAATATATAAACCAATGTGCTTCATAAGATAAAAAACCTCACAAAAAATGTGAGGTTAGTGTCTAACTTCTAACTATACGGTTATTAAGTTATTAGGGGAAATTTTTATTAATTTATCATTTACTAAAATTTCTAAAGCGCTACCATTTTCTAACTCAAATTTGGTATCATCCTTACAAACAGAAATTTTAAGTATTTGTCCTCTAAAGTTTACCTTGAAAGAATATGCTTCCCATTGTTCTGGAATTTGCGGTGTAAAGCTTAAGGTATCATTTTTTACACGCATTCCTCCAAATCCTTCTACAATACTCATCCAAGTTCCTGCCATTGAGGTAATATGCAATCCTTCTTCTACTTCTTTATTATAGTCATCTAAATCTAAACGAGAAGTTCTTAAATAAAACGTATAGGCTTGTTCCATTCTACCTAATTTAGCAGCCTGAATACTATGTACACAAGGAGATAATGAACTTTCATGTACCGTAAATGGTTCATAAAAATCAAAATGACGTTCTAATTCTTCTTGACTAAATTGATCTTCGAAAAAATAGAATCCTTGTAAGGTATCTGCCTGTTTGATATACGGCGAGCGTAAAATACGATCCCAACTCCATTTTTGGTTAATTGGACGTTGCGCTTTGTCTAAATCAGCTACGGTGATTAATTCTTTATCTAAGAATCCATCTTGTTGTAAAAACACTTGGTGTTCTTCTGAATATGGGAAGAACATATGATCTGCTACTTTTTTCCAAGAAGCTAATTCTTCAGCATCAAACTTTACTTTTTCCTTGATTCTGATATAATCTGAAATATGATCTGACTCTACTTTTGCTATGGCTTCTAAGGCATAATCAATACACCATTTTGCAGCATAATTGGTATACCAGTTGTTATTTACGTTGTTTTCGTATTCATTTGGTCCTGTAACACCTAAAATTACATACTTATTCTTAGCCGTAGAGAAGGTTGCTCTTTGATGCCAAAAACGTGCAATACCAATTAGTACTTCTAATCCCTTTTCTGGAACGTAGGATGCATCTGAAGTATATCTTTCATAGTTGTACATAGCAAATGCTATAGCAGCATTTCTATGAATTTCTTCAAAAGTGATTTCCCATTCATTATGACATTCTTCTCCATTCATAGTTACCATTGGGTATAATGCTGCTCCGTTCGTAAAACCTAATTTTTCAGCATTTTCAATGGCCCTATCTAAATGATGGTAACGATATTCTAATAAGTTTCTCGCTACTTTTTGGTCTTTTGTAGCCATGTAAAATGGCAAACAGTATGCTTCAGTATCCCAGTAAGTACTTCCACCATATTTTTCTCCAGTAAATCCTTTAGGGCCAATGTTCAAGCGAGCATCGGTTCCTAAATAAGTTTGATTTAATTGAAAAATATTGAATCGAATACCTTGTTGCGCCTTCACATCACCAGAAATGGTAATATCTGACATGTCCCAAATTTGCTTCCATGCCTGAATTTGAAGTGCCAATAAATCATCAAAACCAATATTTAACGCCTTATCTAACGCTGTTTTCGCTGCAGATACTAACGCTTCTTTTTGATGATTTCTATCTACTGTATATCCAGCAAATTTATGCAATGTCGCTGTTTGGTTTTGTTGAACATCCACCTTATATGTGAATGCTATTTTACTATCAGATTTTTCTTCTTCTTTTGTTACATCTAACATTTTCCCATCAACAAACACTCGAGATTCCATAAATGTACATGTATGGAAATTTGTTTTCATGGTATGTGACTCTATGAATGCTTGATCTCCTTCTGATGTTACATTAAGGATATTCCAAAATTTATCATCCCAGTTTGAATCTTCATTGGTAATACCAGCATCTAAATACGGAGAAAAAGTAATAGTTGCGCCTGAATTTAAAGGGGTTACTTTATACTCAATTGCACCAACTTCATCCAATTCTAAACTTAAAAAACGCTTAGAACTTACTTCTAATTCAATACCATTAGATAAGATTGCTGTAAATGTTCTAGACAACCACCCTTCTTTCATATTCAATTCTCGCTTAAAGTTTTCAACTTTTTTACATGTATTTAAATCGAAAACCTCTTCGTTAATTTTAACATGAATACCAATCCAATTGGGTGCGTTTAATACTTTGGCAAAGTACTCTGGATATCCGTTTTTCCACCATCCTACTCTTGTTTTATCAGGATAATACACTCCTGCTATATAGCTACCTTGAAAAGTAGCTCCTGAGTAATCCTCTTCAAAATTGGCACGTTGTCCCATCGCACCATTTCCAATACTAAAAAGACTTTCAGACGATTTTACACGCTCTTTATCAAATCCTTCTTCAAT
The DNA here is from genome assembly GCF_002120225.1 of Tenacibaculum holothuriorum. Classification (GTDB taxonomy): domain Bacteria; phylum Bacteroidota; class Bacteroidia; order Flavobacteriales; family Flavobacteriaceae; genus Polaribacter; species Polaribacter holothuriorum. The sequence goes on from NZ_LAPZ01000001.1 coordinate 437,080, forward strand.
AACACTCCATTCGTTGGGTATGATATAATCTTGATTCATTTCTTATTGGATATATAAGTAAAGATGAATACCTCTTTACTTTAAATTCTTTATTCTTTTTGTTAGTTGTTGTCATTGAGTGAATACTGATTCCTTCACTTCACTGGCAATGACATCTGTTTTATGGTTAATTCATTTCAATTATTTGAAATGATACTTTTTTCTTATTTTTTGATAATGTCTTCTATGAATTCTATTGAGATTTCTGTAAAGTCGTTGAAAACATAATCTGCTTCATGTAATACTTCTTTACTTCCAATTCCTATTGAAATCATATTTGCCGCATTTGCCGCTTGTACTCCTGCAACTGAATCTTCAAATACAACACAATCTTTTGGCTGTATTTCTAATTCCGTTGCTGCATTTAAAAACACTTCTGGATCTGGTTTTGCTTTAGATACATTGGTTCCATCTACAATTGCTTGAAATTTTTCAATCAAGTGTACCTTTTCCAAAATTGCTCTTGCGTTTTTACTTGCTGATCCCAATGCAATACCTTGTTCATTATCTATTAAATAGTGTAATATCTTAGGTACATCAGGTAGTATTTCAGAATCATCCATTTGGGCTATATAACTTAAATAGTCATCATTTTTTTTAGCCATTAATTCTGAAAATTCTTCTGGAGATAAGGTTTTGTTTCCCCAGCTTAATATTTTTTCTAATGATCTTACACGACTCACTCCTTTTAGTTGTTCGTTTTGTTCTGATGTAAAATCAATTCCTAAACCGTTTGCTAGCTTTTTCCAAGCTAGGAAATGGTATTTAGCAGTGTCTACAATAACACCGTCTAGATCGAAAATAAATCCCTTCTTCATTTTACTCTTCTACTGTTTGGTAAGTAATTGCTTTTGGATTGGTAATTAATAAATTAGCGATACCTGCAATAATTAAGCTGATACCTGCTACGGTCATTGCGTTAATAGCTTCGCTTCCTATTAAGTTTGACACAAAGTTCACTCCTCCTAAGGCAGCTACAATTTGAGGAATTACAATAAACATGTTAAAGATTCCCATGATAACTCCCATTTTCTTAGGGTCTACTGAACTTGATAGCATTGCATATGGCATTGATAAAATACTACCCCAAGAGAATCCGATTAGAACGAAAGAAATTGTTAAGTACTCATGAGATGGAATAAATTTCATCATTAGAAATCCGATTCCTCCTAAAATTAAAGATCCCATGTGTACATACTTTCTGTTGATTCTTCTTTTTGAAGTATATAATACTAAAAGCAACGCAAATGCCATTGAAGATAAACCATAAGTTCCCATATATGACCCCACCAAGTTTGATGATTTCTGGAAGGCAGTATTGGCAGTATTAAAAGCTTCTGCCTGTGCTGCTACAGTCATATCATAATTAGCCTCGATAGGTGCTGGGGTTTGGAAAACATGTTCAGTAAGTGCTGGATTTGCCATACTCCACATAGTAAAAAAGGCGAACCAACTAAAAAACTGAATTACTCCTAGTTTTTTCATGGTCATTGGCATACTACCAATATTGTTTACTATATCTGGAATAAATTGATTCTTCTTTGCCTTTTCTCTTTCAAACTCTTCCATGTCTTCTGGAGGATACTCAGTAGTTGTAAATACTGTGTAAAGTATACTCAACAGAAATACAAAAGCTCCAATTGCAAAAGCCACTTTAACCGACATTGGAACCACACCTGATGGAGCAGCGTCACTTACTCCGAATTGAGAAACCATCCAAGGTAAATTACTCGCTACCCAAGTACCAATACCAATAATTAAAGTTTGCACAACAAAACCATATGAACGCTGAGATTCTGGAAGTTTATCGGCTACCAAAGCTCTAAATGGCTCCATCGAAATATTAATAGAAGCATCTAAAATCCATAAAAATCCTGCAGCTACCCATAACGTTGGCGAGTGGGGCACAAAAAATAATGCTAATGAGCTTAACACAGCTCCAATTAGAAAGTAAGGTCTTCTTCTCCCCCATTTCGGACTCCAAGTTCTATCACTTAAATATCCAATAACTGGTTGAACAATTAACCCTGTTAAAGGAGCGGCTATCCATAACAATGGAATATCATCTTTTGCAGCACCAAGAGTTTGAAAAATACGAGACATAAAGCCTCCTTGTAAGGCAAAACCAAACTGAATTCCTAAGAACCCGAAACTCATGTTCCAGATTTCCCAAAAACTTAACTTACGCTTATTCATTATCGTAATTATTAATTAATATATAATACGATAAGCGCTACGACTTATCTTATTCTTTTTGTGGAAAGTAAATTTATTGATAAGTCTGTTTGTTGGTGTAAATATATAATTTTTCTTCTTATAGAATATAAAAATCTACTATTACGATTTCGTAGATTCTCTCGATTTAATATTACTTGAAATTACTTTAGTTTGAGATTCTTTTCGTTCTTCTTCGTTTTCTATTCTATCAATTAACATTTCTGCTGCTTGTTTTCCCATAGTAAATCCATGCTGTACAACCGTTGTTATTGAAGGAGAAGAATATTCGGAAATTAGTCCATCTGTAAAACCTATCACTGAAACATCTTCTGGTATACTTAGACCTCTTTCTTTAGCTATTCGAATAGCAATAGCTGCATAAATTTCATTTACTGCAAAAATTGCATCAATCTTATTTTCAAATAATTCCTCAATTTGATCTTTGATATTACAGTCTTCATCAACTTCTATTATCAACTTCCTATTAACCTTTATCCCTTCTTCTTTCAAGGCTTTTTCATAACCTTGTTCTCTATGAAGCCCAACAGTAACGTGCTCTGGAGTTGTTATTATTCCTATATTCTCACATCCACTATTTAATAAGTGTTTTGTAGCTTTATATCCTGCACCAATATCATCTACAATTACTTTATCACAATCTATTGATTTATGAGTCCTATCAAACAATACTAATGGAACTTCATTATCAATTAATCTATTAAAATGAGAAAACTTTCCGTTCTCAAGAGTTTCCTTTGCAATTGAAACTAATAAACCATCTACACTTCCATTTGTTAGTACATCAATAGTTTCAGCTTCTTTTTGCTCTTCATTGTTAGAGAAACAAACCATAATATTATATCCTCTATTAGAAGCCTCGTTTTCCACTCCTTTAATTACAGTAGAGAAAAAATGATGCACAATCTTCGGTAAAATAATACCGATTACCTTGGTTTTTTGATTACGTAATTGTAATGCTAAATTATTAGGTCTATAATTATAATAATCAGCATAAGCCTTAATACGATCTTTGGTTTCCTGACTTATTTCATGACTATCTCTCAAAGCCTTTGAAACTGTGGAGGTTGACACTCCAAGCTCCTTAGCTATTATCTTTATGGTAATTTTTGGTTTCATATTTTACAAAACTCATAATTTTTTTAATCTTATTTTATCAATACGTTAAGTTAAAGTTAAAAAGTTATCAACACGAAAACGTTTTCGTAGTGTTTTCAATAGTTACAGAGTCACTTTTATTTCTATCTTCACAACGTGGAAAGTGAAATTATTGATAAATTTTATATCAAAACTTTATGTATTTAATCTAAAATAATGAAAGATTTTAAAATATTTTTATTTAGTATTCTTTTATTGATTTCCTCTCAAATGTTTGCTCAACAAACTCTTAGAGGAACAGTGATTGAAAAATCTACAGGCCAAGGTTTGCCTGGAGCAAGTGTAGTTATTAAAGGAACTACCAAAGGAACATCTTCAGACTTTAACGGAAAATTCGAATTGAATGACGTTAAATCTGGAGATGTTTTAATTTTTACCTCTATTGGTTTTATTAATAAAGAGGTAACCATCAGTAATAGCTATAACATTACCGTTAGTTTGGAAGAAGATTCTCAACTACTTAACGAAGTTGTAGTTGTAGGATATGGTACAACGACCAAAAAAGATGCCACGGGTTCAGTGGAATCTATTACCTCTAAAGGTTTTACAAAGGGTAACATTGTTACTCCTGAAAACTTATTAAGTGGTAGAGTATCAGGTGTAAGTATTACTACAAGTGGAGCACCAGGTTCAGGTTCGGAAATTAGAATTCGTGGTGGTTCATCATTATCTGCTTCAAACTCTCCATTAATCATTATTGATGGTTTACCTATTGATAATAATGGAACTACAGGTTCTAGAGGTGTTTTAGCAAATATTAACCCTAATGATATCGAATCTTTTTCAGTATTGAAAGATGCTTCTGCTACAGCTATTTATGGTTCTAGAGCTTCTAATGGTGTTATAATTATTACTACTAAAAAGGGAAAATCTACTTTTAGTTTTAACTATGATGTACAGTATACCTTTGGAGAAATTAAAGATCGTATAAATGTGTTTTCTGCAGATGCTTTTAGAAACATTGTACAGCAACAGCAACCTAGTATGATTAATCAACTAGGGAACTCTGATACAAATTGGCAAAATGAGGTTTTAAGAAAATCTGTTTCTTCATTACATAATTTATCTTTAAGAGGTACAATTTTTAATACTGTTCCTTTCAGAATTTCTGCAGGTTTTACAAATCAAGAAGGAAATATTATAACTTCTGATTTTAAACGAAATAATGCTTCATTATCATTAACACCTAGCTTCTTTGAAGATCATTTAAAAGTTAATTTTAATGTAAATAGAGTTCATGAATTTAGTAGATTTGGAGATTCAGGGCAATTAGGTGCTGCATTACGTTATGATCCTACACATCCTGTTTATGATTCTAGTTCAAGGTTTGGTGGTTTTTATCAACACTTAACAACTAGTAACGGTACTACAATTGTAGAAAACGGTACTACTAACCCAGTTGCAGCTTTATTACAAAGAACTAACTTAGGTCAAGCTAGTAGAACTTATGGAAATATTCAATTAGATTATAAATTCCATTTTTTACCAGAGTTAAAAGCTGTTCTAAATTTAGGATATGATGAAACTAATGGTATGGGAACAGATATAACTACTAAAACTGTACCTGTAACTACTTCAAACCCTAATTTTATTGGCAATGAATCTTTTAGTAATCAAAAAAGAACAAATAGGTTATTAGATGGTTATTTAAATTATAAAAACAATCTTACTAAAAACATTATAGGGGATTTTACAGCTGGATATTCTTATCAAAAATTTACTAATGAGGGATTAAATTCTGGTAACAGAAGAGACCCGAATAGTGAAGCTGACCCCTATACAGATGATCCATTAGTTTTAATTGGTTTCTTTGGAAGAGCTAACTTAACTTTTTGGGATAAATATTTAGTTACACTAAATTACAGGAGAGATGGTACATCTCGTTTTTCAGAAGCTAATAGATGGGGTAACTTTGGTGGTGCAGCTATTGCTTGGAAAATTAGTGAAGAAAGCTTTTTAAAAGATTCAAAAATAATTTCTGATTTAAAATTAAGAGCTAGTTATGGTACTACTGGTCAACAAGATATTGACGCTAGAGGTTTATTTTTAGAAAAGTACAGATTAGGAAATAACAACTCTCAATATATACTTGGTGGTAATCCAATTACTATCGCGATTCCATCAGCAATTAATCCTGATATTAAATGGGAAACAACTAGTACTATTGAAGTTGGAGTAGATTATGGGTTATTTAACAATAAATTTACTGGAGCCGTAAGTGCATTTCAAAAAAATTCAACAGATTTATTGTTTAATGATGTATCTGTTGCTGACGGTAGTAACTTCTCAAATACGATTACTAGAAATATTGGTGAATTACAAATTAGAGGGTTAGAATTTTCTATTAATGGAGATATTTTAAAAACAGAAGATTTTGATTGGAACTTTAACTTTAATGGAATTATTTTTGACAGAGAAATTAAAGAATTAGCTCTAGGTCAAGATGTTAGAACTGGAGGTATAGCTGGAGGTACTGGAAACAATATTCAATTATTAAGAGAAGGATTTGCTCCAAACTCTTTTTATGTGTTAAAACAACTTTATAACGCTGATGGTACTCCAATAGAAGGAGCTTATGCTGATTTAAATGGAGACAATATCATCAATGATGACGACAGATATTTAAAAGGGAATCCAGATGCAGATATAGTTTTAGGTTTTCAGTCGAACTTCAATTATAAAAACTTCGATTTATCATTTAACTTAAGAGCAAATATTGGTAATTATGTTTATAACAATGTAAATTCAGCAAGAGCTCAGTTCGATTTATTACAAGATAATGCAGTTTTAGGAAACATTCCTACGTCTGTTTTGAATACTAACTTTCAAACCACTGCAGATGTGATTACTTCTGATATATATTTAGAAGATGCTTCTTTTGTAAGAATGGATAATATTACATTAGGTTATACATTTAACCCTATTAAGAAATTCTCAAACACTAGTTTACGTATTTGGGCAGGTATGCAAAATGTATTTATTATTACTGATTATAGTGGTTTAGACCCTGAAGTATTTGGAGGTATAGATAACACTATATATCCAAGACCTCGTAATATATTATTAGGAGCTAATATTAAGTTTTAAATTAGTTAAGAAATGAAAAAATATATAAAAAATATTAAAACTATAACTTGTACAGTTTTATTATCTGCATTAGCATTAACATCATGTACAAAAGATCTTAACGTAAATCCACAAGATGACGATAACTTACTAGCAAGTCAACTTTTTTCTAATGAAAACTCTTACAAACAAGCGTTAGCTGGAGTCTATGGAAATTTAGCTTTAACAGGTACAGATGGAGCTGGTTCTTCTATAGTAAAAGGGTTAGATGCAGGAACAAGTCAATATGGTCGTGTATTATTGTATCTGCAAACGTTATCTACAGATCAAATGGTATGGTCTTATGAGAATGACCCAGGAGTAAGAGAAATTCAACGTAATATTTGGACCGCTCAAAATCCATTAATTACTGGTATGTTTGGAAGAGCACACGTGTCTATTGCTTTAGCAAATAATTTTTTAAGAGAAACTACTAATGAAAAATTAGATGAACGTAATGTTTCTGCCGATGTAAGGTCAAAAATTACAAATTATAGAGCTGAAGTACGCTTCTTAAGAGCTTTATCATACTATCATATGATGGATTTATTTGGTCAAGCAAATTTTATAACTGAAGCGACACCTCTAAATAGCCAACCAGAAGCAGCAAATAGAGCTAGATTATTTGAATACATAGAAACAGAAGTAAAAGCTATAGAAAATGATTTATTAGACCCAAGAACTAATGAATACGGAAGAGTAGATAAAGGAGCTGCATGGATGTTATTAGCTAAAATATATTTAAATGCTGAAGTTTTTATAGGAGAAAATAAATATGCTGAGTGTTTAAGCTATTGTGAAAAAATTATTAATGGTGGTTATTCTTTGGCTACTGATTATTTACACAATTTTATGGCTGACAACAATACCAATAGTGCAAGAAACGAAATTATCTTTCCAATAATTTCTGATGGAGTAGTTACTCAAAACTACGGACCAACCACTGTTATGATTAATGGTGAAGTTGGTAGTATCGAAAAGAATGGTGCATCTTTAGGTGTTGGAGACGGCGGCTGGGGTGGAGCTTTAAGAATAAGAAAACAATTTGCTGAATTATTTAATGGAGCTAATTTTACTAATGATACTAGAAACACAATAATTTCGGCTAATAGAGATATTGAAATTGCTGATATTTCAGATAGAAATTCTGGTTATATCGTTACTAAATATTCCAACAAAACTTCAACTGGAGAAAATGGAAAAGACCAAACTTTTGTAGATACAGATTTCCCATTATTTAGATTAGCGGACGTTTATTTAATGTATGCTGAAGCTCATTTAAGAGGAGGTGGTGGTACAGCATCTACAGCTGTAAATTATGTAAACCAATTAAGAAGTAGAGCTAATAACTCTCAAACCATAACTACTGGAGACCTAACTTTAGACTTCATTTTAGACGAAAGAGCTAGGGAATTATATTGGGAAGCTAAAAGAAGGCAAGACTTAATTAGATTTGGAAAATACAGTAACGGTAACTTTAATTGGGCTTGGAAAGGTAATGTAAGTGGTGGAATTCCTATTTCTACAAATTTAAATGTATTCCCTATTCCAGCAAACAGTTTAGCTGCAAACCCAAACTTAACTCAAAACACAGGTTATTAATAATTATTTATAATACTACAATACAATGAAAAAAATAGTATCATTATTATCATTCATTTTAATATTTAGCTTTGTAGGCTGCCAAGAAAATGATAATTTAGAATTTACAGTACAACCTCCTAAAGATAGTGTTGAATTTACCAATGCTTTTTTAGACGAATATATAATTACTCAACAAACTTCAAATAACATTGCAGAACGTTTTGTTTGGAATCCTGTTGTTTTTGATGGTATACCTACACCTGTAACATATGAATTACAAGTGTCTTTAAAAAGTGATTTTACAGATTTACAATCTTTAGGAACTACTAATCAAACTAACTTACCAGTTAGTGTAGGTAAATTTTTAAGTTTAGCTACAGAGGCTGGTTTAGATAACGACCCTAATACTGATGATAAACCTAATACTGGAAAAATTTATTTTAGAGTTAAAGCTTCAGTTGGAACTAATGGAGGTCCAGAAAGCTTATCTTCAATTAAAGAATTAACTATCACTATTCCAGAAGTAACTTCAGGAGGTTCAGGAGTACAAATTTCTTCTTGGGGAATTGTAGGGTCAGGTTATAACGATTGGGGTAATGGTGGACCAGATGCTCCTTTTTACACTACAGATGAAGCTAATGTTTTTGTTTCTTACGTTACATTATTGAATGGAGAAATTAAATTCAGAGAAAACAACGACTGGGCAAATAATTTTGGAGATACTGGTGCCGACGGTACATTAGATGCTGGCGGTGACAATATAGTATCTACTGCAGGTAATTATAAGGTTACTTTAAACTTAAATGATAATACATATACAATTGAAGAATACTCATTTGGTATTGTAGGTTCAGGATTTAATGATTGGGGTAATGGAGGTCCAGATGCTGAATTCCACTATGATTATACTACAGATACTTTTAAAGCTGGTGTTAAATTATTAGATGGAGAAGTTAAATTCAGATTAAACAATGACTGGGGAACTAACTTTGGTGACACTGGTGCTGACGGAACTTTAGATGCTGGTGGAGATAATATTGCTACTACTGCTGGTTTCTATACAGTTACTTTAGATTTAAAAAACAACTCTTACACTATTGAAGCTTCAGATGTTTGGGGTATTGTAGGTTCTGGTTACAACGATTGGGGTAATGGAGGTCCTGACTTTAACTTTACAGAAGTTAATCCTGGAATCTTTGTTGCAAATAATGTAACGCTGTTAAACGGAGAAATTAAGTTCCGTTTAAACGAAGATTGGGGAACTAACTTTGGAGATACAGGTGCAGATGGTACTTTAGATGCTGGTGGTGATAATATTGCTACAACAGCTGGTAAGTACAGAATTGTAATGGATTTAACAGATTCTGCAAGTCCTAAGTATACTATAACTTCATTATAAATCATATTTTATTTGAGTTAGAAACCTGTATATTTTTTATATACAGGTTTTAACTTTTATAAATAGCAACTTTTCAATTATGAAAAAAATTCTTCTCCTTTTTAGTTTTATAATAAGTTACTCATTATTTGCGCAAGTAATAACTTCACCTGGTACACCAACTGTGCAAGATGAAATAACTATTACCTTAAATACTACTGGTACCGAATTAGAAAATTCTTCAACCGACATTTATGCACATACAGGAGTTACAGTAGATGGCACTCAATGGGAAAATGTAATTGGAAGTTGGGGAAATAATAGTACTCAACCAAAATTTACAAAAACAGCTGCTAATACGTATACCCTAACGATAACTACGAACGTTTACTCATTTTATAATGTAGATAATTCTAAAACGATCTCAGAAATTAATTTAGTTGCTCGTTCTGCAGATGGCTCTAAACAAACAAGACCCGATATTCATATCAAAATATTTTCGGCAGATTTGAATATTCAAATTACAAATCCAACCAACAATACTGTTTTTGATGCAAATAGCTCTGTAAATTTTACTGCTGAAGCTACTAAAAATGCTAACCTAGAATTATTTGTAAATAACAATTCTGTTGAAACAGCAAATAACACAAAAACAATTTCAAACAATTATACATTTACTACCACTGGTCAGCATACTTTAAAAGCTCAAGCTACCGAAAATTCAAATGTAAAAACTTCTGAAGTAAATGTATATGTAAAAACTCCTACACAAACAGCTACAAAACCAAACGGAATAAAAAACGGTGTAACTGTGAATGCTGATAAATCTGTTACCTTCGTTTTATTAGCCCCACAAAAAAATGATGTTTTCCTAATTGGTGAATTCAACAATTGGAGTTTACATCAAGATTACCAAATGAAAAAAGATGGTGACTATTTTTGGATTACCGTAAATGGTCTTGATGAAAATAAAGAATATGCATATCAATACTTTATTGATTACAATAAAAAGATAGCTGATCCTTATACCGAAAAAGTATTAGATCAAGCGAATGATAAATATATTTCTGCTGCAAATTATCCTGATTTAAAAAGCTTTCCAGAAGGAGCTTCAGGAATCGTTTCTACATTTAAAATCAACGAAACTGATTATACTTGGCAAAATACTTCGTTTACGAAACCAGCTAAAGATAAATTAGTTATTTACGAATTACTTGTTCGCGATTTTTCTGATAACGATAGCTACCAAGCTGTAATTGATAAATTAGACTATTTTGAAAAGTTAGGTATAAATGCTATTGAATTAATGCCAGTAAATGAGTTTGAAGGAAATGATAGCTGGGGGTATAACGTATCTCAATTTTTCGCTTTAGACAAAGCTTATGGGACAAAAAACAAGTTTAAAGAATTAATCGACAAATGTCATCAAAAAGGAATTGCTGTAATTGTAGATGTCGTTTTCAACCACTCATACAGTCAGTGTCCTCTTTTACAAATGTATGATTTCAATATTTCAAACGGTACAACGAGTAACAATCCGTTTTATAATGACGATCATAACTTTCAAAATGGTGCATTACGTTTTGGTTTCGACTTTAATCACGAATCTACTTACACGCAACAATACTTTAAAGATGTAATGTCTTATTGGATTAATGAATATAAAATTGATGGATTTAGACTAGATTTTACTAAAGGATTTACCAACACCTTTTACCCTACTTCAGGAGATCAATGGGGAAATGCATACAATCAAAATAGAATTGATCGTTTAAAAGACTATGCAGATTACGTTTGGAGCAATCACGGAAATGACTTCTACTTCATCTTAGAGCATTTAGCAGATAACTCTGAAGAAAAAGCTTTGGCAGAAGCTGGTATGATGCTTTGGGGAAAGATGACCAATAATTATAACCAAAACACCATGGGTTATAGTTCTGATGCTGATATTTCTTGGGGATATTACAAAAACAGAGATTATACAACTCCGAATTTAGTTACTTATATGGAAAGTCATGATGAAGAGCGTTTAATGTATAAAAATCTTCAGTTTGGTAATTCTAACGGTAGTTATAGTGTAAAGAATTTAAATACAGCTTTAAGCAGACAAGAATTAGCGGGAGTGTTTTTCTTCACAATTCCAGGACCAAAAATGATTTGGCAATTTGGTGAACTTGGTTACGACATTAGTATTGACCAAAACGGAAGAACGGGAAAAAAACCTGTTAAATGGGATTATTACGATGTAGCAGAGCGTAAGAAAATTTACGATGTTTGGGCCACTTTAATTGCCTTTAAAAAGAAACACGAAGTGTTTTCTACCGATAATGTTACTTTAGATGTTAACGGATTGGTGAAACGGATTAATTTAAACCATAGTAGTAATAATGTTGTGGTTGTTGGAAATTTTGATGTAACTGCTAAAACTGTAAATCCTAATTTTTCACAAACAGGTACTTGGTACGAATATTTTACGAATAGCAGTATGAATGTTACCAATACAACAGCTCCGATAACTTTACAACCTGGTGAATATCGTTTGTATAGTACAGCAGCATTTGAAAATCCACTATCTACAAATGATGAGTTAATTAAAGATAATTCAGTATTTGTGTATCCAAATCCTGCTGAAAATAATTTTAAAGTAAACTCGTATGTAGAAAAGCTAACTGTTTACGATTTATCAGGTAAAGTTGTGAAACAGTTTAATGGGAATTTTGCACAAGAAAAAGTTTATGATGTTTCTAATTTAAAAACTGGAATGTATTTGGTAAAAATAACAACAGATACCAACAAAACATCAGTTAAGAAACTATTAATTAAATAGATTAAAAAAATCCCAATTCAATTTGAATTGGGATTTTTATTTTATTTCAGATATTATTCTATAAATAGCATTGAAACCTATTAAGGCTAAACACACATAAAAATAATTACCCCAATAAATATCAAATACATAGAATACAAATGCCCCAGTTAATAATTTATAAATTAAATATAGATAATCATACTTTTTAATTGATTGTGGGTTTAAGCATTTTAATCTATCATCAAATGATTCTTCACTTAAAAGAAATTCTTCATGAAGCAATGTTAAAAACCAAAAAATTACTACTAAAAATATCCCCCCAAAAAAACTATCAATGTTTTTTAAATTAAATCCTAATTTAATAGAAATACAAAAAATATTTATAATATGAATAAATGATATTATATGTATAGTATATTTTGTAGGGTAAAGAGAGTTTCTTTTATAGTAATAACTAGATGTTAATACTTTTTCATATAAGTTCATAACTACCCTTAACTACTTCTTTAAATTATCTAAAATAAAATTAATTGTTTGATTTGTGTTTTTATTTTCGGCATACGAATCGGTAATAAATTTCGATTCAACTGCGTATTTATTATCTATTAAATATTGAATGTCATCAATAAAGTCTAACGAGACTTTTCCTGTTAACAAAATACTTAAATCTTTTCCTTCTTTATAATAATTATAAATCTTCTTTAAGCCTGTTAAGTATCTGTAATCCTTAGTAAAACCTCCTCCTCTATAGGCTCTTACTGTGATATAAAAAGCATCTTCTCTATTTAAATCGTAGGTATTATGTAATGATCTAAAGGTTTTAGAAAACGAATACCCTTTCGCTAATCCATTAACTGCTAAAACTCTATATGCTAATTCTTTTAACCTTTTTAACGTTAAATTCCCCGACATATACTCACTAAAAACTGCCAATCCTTCTTGAGTTTCTACATTATTAGGAAAACCGTGAGAAAATATTTTTAAAGGATGCTCTAAACCGTTCATAGTTGTTACCATATGAACACCTATCTCATGATTGGTTAACACTGCCATTTCATTTTCAGAAAAAGTATGATTTGCATTTATAACCAAAGTTTTAATATTATTTAAAACCATAGCTATAGCACTCATAGTAGACGATTGTTTTATATTAAAATCGAAATCGTACTTTTTACTATATTCTCTAAAAATTTCTTCGGCTTGGTCTGGAGAAAATTTAGGTTGAAATATTTCTGATTTTAAATCTTCATCTTCAAAATGAAGAATAAATTTTGCATTTTCAACATCTTCTTCTGTTGGCGTACCAAAAGAACGCAAACTATTGTAATAAAACTTCTTCCCTTCTCCAATAGTTTCTATACACTGAATTAATCCTGAATAAAAGTATATGATTTCTTCATACAGATTTCTTATCTTATTATCTTCTATTAATTCTAATTGAAGTGTAAAAAATTCTCTGTGTAGTTTAAACTTATCAAAATCTCTTTTGGGATACGTAAAAACAGGATCGGTTAGGTATTTTGATGCAAAAAACTTCTCCTTTTCCTCTTCAATATTAGTAGGATTCACATAACTTAAAAGCTCTATTTTTTTTACAAGCTTATCTATGTAAGAATCAATATTTAGTAATGCTTTGGTTGCCACATTGGTCTCACTCATCATTTCTCGATTTTGAAGTATGCAAAATTACAATTTATGTTCTTTATAAAAAGTTTCTGCGTGATTTTTCAATTCAGTTTGTAGGTAGTTTTCTACAGCGTTTACCACTTCTGGATACATTATTTGATTTAATTCATCACAATACACTTTGGCTATTTCTGTAGCCAATACCAATGTATTCTTAAACTTTTGAGTAATGAACTTTAAAAAGTACCCGTTTCCTTGAAAAGTATCGTTAATCTTCGATGTTGATTTAATTCCGTTAGGCAACGGCATTTTTTCTAAGGTCAACCTCCAAGATTCTATGACTTCTGAAAAACGATTAGTATCAACATTTGCGGTTCCTAAATTCCATGTTGGTACTTCCCTATCCCAACGCTGCCAATTGTAGGAATGCATATCGTATACGATACAAATTCCAAATTTTTCTTCAATCTTACTAATCAAAGCTTCCACTACTTTATAAAAGTTTTTATGTTTATCTAAACTTTTATTTTTCATTTCTTCAGAAAGTGGCTTGTACCATAATTGCTTCCCCCAAGCATCTTCGTAAATTGCAGTATCTGGTGCTCTATTTAAGTCATATTCAAAACGAGAATCTAACCCAGCAATAACAATCGGATGAGAAATTACCATGTTTTTAGTTTCTGGATCTTCCTCATACCAACGTTCGTATTCAGTATGCTTGCAATTAGTCCATAATTCTTTTCTAAATTGGTGTCCATCATGTACTGCTCCACAAACGTAATGCACATACGAATCTATCTTTAAAGTGAATGAATAATCATTACTAACAGCTTCAAAAACTTCTTCGTTTTGTATTTTTTTAATTATTTCTTCAACGGATAACTTTAGCATTTAATTCAATATTTTTTGTAAAACACCAAATACTTTTTTCTCCATAACATCTACTGTGCCATCAGCAAAAAATACTTTTTTAATATCTCTTATTAATTTTTCTTTTTCAGCTTCTGAGTACTTATTGTCTCTTAGATACAGTTTTATCTTTTCTAGATTAATATGATCGCTTTCTGCTACAATTTCTGTATGCATTTTATTATAAGTAGCTTCGTCTACTTTAGAAAGAATATAGTTTCTTTCTTCTTCTGTTTCTATAAAATTACAGTGAGCCGCGTATAATAAAACGTATACTTCAAACTCTCTTTTACTCCAATCTAAACTCATTATTTTTCTATTGGTAATTCTAATCTACTCGCCCATTCTGTCCATGAGCCATCATAAACTTTATAATTTTTCTGTTCTGAAACTTCGGCTGCTAAAGCTAAAATACAAGCTGTAATACCAGATCCACAAGAGAAAATTAAAGGTTTGCTATGTACATTCTTCTCATTGAATATTGCCCTCAACTCTTCTTTTGATTTCATTTTACCATCTAATTGCACTTCGGCATGTGGTAAACTTTTAGAAGTTGGTATATGTCCTCCTCTTAAATCTGCTCTTGGTTCTGGGATAGTTGCATAAAATCTTCCGCTAGAACGAGCATCTAAAATTGTATATTCTTCTTTATTTATTTGTTCTAAAACTTCTTTAGTAAAACTGATTTTCTCTTTTTGAAAACTTGCTTGGAAGTTTCCTCTTTCTAATGCCCTTTTCTTTGGTTTTTCCACTGGAAAATTTAGTCTTTCCCATTCTGGTAAACCTCCGTCTAAAACGGCTACATTTTCAAAACCAAATAGCTTGAATAGCCACCAAGCTCTGGGTGAAGAATAAATTCCTAAATCGTCATAAACAACAATACAACTATCCTGATTTATTCCTAGTTTTTGAGCTTCAGTTTGAAAATGTTCTTCAGTAGGAATTGTATTTGGATACTCTCCTTCTACATTCAAAAACACTTTCTTTAAATCAAAAAATATAGCCGTTGGTATTTGCTTTTTTTCAATTTTCTTTTCAGTTTTGGTGCCAACTTTTTGAATTGTTGCATCTAAAACAATTAAATTTTCACAATCTAAATTGTTGTATAACCAATTAACAGAAACTAAAGAAGATGGAACTTTAAGCTTCATCAACTGTACGTTTAAGGTTTGTCATTCTTATAAAAGCAGCATTCTTTTCAAGAACTTTACTTTCTAAGAAATCTATTACTTTTTCTTGTAGTTTTGTTTTAGAAACCTTGTTTATGTATGTAATTCCTCCAGGACTCATTACATTAACCTCTACTAATTTACCTCCAATTACATCAATTCCTACAAAGTATAATCCGTCTTTTACTAATTTAGGACCTATCTTTTTACATAATAACTTTTCTTCAGCAGTTAATTTATGTTTCTCTACTCTACCTCCTGCAGTTACATTAGACCTATGATCTTTATCTCCTGGTATACGCTTCATTGCTCCAATTGGCAAACCGTTTAACAACAAGATACGAACATCACCTTTTTCTGCACCTTCAATATATTCTTGAAGTATTACATAATCTGAAGAACCATCACTTTTACTAATATAAAAATCTAATAATGAATTAATATTTCCCATTGCAGACTTTTCTATTAAAATTACTCCAGAACCACCATAACCATTTAATGGTTTTAAAATCATTTTATCTGAAGTAGACTCTTCAATAGTTTTTATCAAATAATTCTTGTTCTTAGATACATGAGTTACTGGAATAATCTCATTGTTTGGATCATCAAAAACAGCTGTATATAACTTGTTATTTGCTTCTCGCATTCCTTGAACAGAGTTTATCACAAACACATCGTCTTTAACTGAATCTAAAAAGTTTAACATCAGTGGGTCTAATGGTGGATTTGCTCTCATAAAAATAGCATCAAATCCTGCTAAAGGAAGCATTTCTTCTCGTAAAGTTGCTTTTTTGTAATATGATTTAATATTTGATGGTACTTTATCCATTCTGTTTATAATGGAACAAAATGCACTTGTAACACTATTACGAATTGTTAAATTAGAAGGTGTACACATCGCTACACCATGTCCTCTTTTAGCACATTCATGAATAAGTGCTAATGTAGAATCATTTTCTGCATCTATCTCTTCCCATGGATACATTAAAAAACAAATGTTCATGTTTAAAATTTTTATAATGTTTTGGTTGTTGTTATTTTGAACTATAAACACCAAATACTTTACAGTATTTGGTGTTTATAAATATAGTCTTTTTTTAGACTGAAAAAATAAAATTTTATTTTACTTCATCGTAGTTATCATCCCAGTTTTTAGGATTCGGTTTTCCTAGTTTTCCTACTGATTTTGCTACTAAAGTAGATACCGTAGCATCTCCTGTAACATTAATAACTGTTCTACACATATCTAACGGTCTGTCAACAGCAAAAATTAACGCTAAACCAATTGCTAATTTTTCAGCAGGAAAACCTACTGCTTCTAAAACAATTACTAACATTACCATACCTGCTCCTGGTACTGCTGCAGAACCAATAGATGCTAACAATGCTGTTAAAATAATAGTAAGTTGATCTCCAAAAGTTAAATCGAAACTTAGTGCTTGAGCAATAAATACTGCAGCTACAGCTTGATATAAACTTGTACCATCCATATTTATAGTTGCACCAACTGGTAATACAAAACTCGATACTTCTTTATCAACTCCTACGTGTTCTTCAACACGTTCCATAGTTACTGGTAAAGTAGCAGCACTACTACTTGTTGAAAAAGCTAATAATTGTGCAGGACTAATTTGTTGTAAAAACCATAATGGGTTTTTCTTGGTAAATACACTTACTAAAATCATATAGAAAACTACCATAATCAACAATCCTCCCACAACAGTTAACGCATATTTTAATAAGGCTAACAATAAATCTGGATCATTTGATGATACTACCACATTAGCCAATAATGCAAATACTGCATAAGGTGCAAACAACATGATTAAGTCTACCATTTTTAATACTACTTCATTCAAAGAATCGAAAAACTTCTTTAATGGTTTCGATTTTTTCTCTCCAACCAATAACATTGATATTCCTAAGAAAATAGTAAAGAAAATAACTTGTAGCATAGCTTTATTGTTACTCATTGCTTTCATAGCATTATCAGGAACCATATCTACTAAAAACTGTAAAGGTCCACTAGATTTTTGCTTACTAGCCTCAGCTATTTTTGCTTGTACACTTCCGCTATTTGCATAGGTTTCTGTTAATCTGCTAATAGTTTCTTCAGAAATTCCATCACCAGGTTTCACAATATTTACTAATAATAAACCAATAGTAATTGCTATAACCGTTGTACCAACGTAAATACCAATTGTTCTTAATCCAATATTTTTAAATTTTGAGATATCTTTTAAATCTGAAATACCTTTTATAAGAGAAGCAATAATTAAAGGAACTGCAATTAATTTTAATAACTTAACGAAGATTGTTCCGAAAGGTTTAATCCAATTTCCAACAAAACCTGCACCTCCATCAATCATTGTCATTGCTAAACCAAATAAAATACCTAGAACCATTCCTATAAGAATTTTCCAGTGTAAAGCGAGTTTTTTCATGTATAAAAAGTAGTATTAATAGTTTAAGTCGTAAAAATAATTATTTAAAATTAATGTGACTTTTAATTTGTATATTGTGTCACAATATATGAAAACAGATTACTAATCTTATAACAAAAAATAAAAAATGGCAGGAATATTAGATTTATTAAACAGTGATTTAGGAAAAACCATCATCTCTGGTGTAGCTGGTTCTACTGGTCAAGATACAAATAAAACAAGTAGTGTTTTAACTATGGCATTACCAGTTTTAATGAAAGCTATGCAACGTAATGCTTCTTCACAACAAGGTGCTGAAGGGTTAATGGGAGCTTTAAACAAACACGATGGCGGAATCTTAGATAACTTAGGTGATTTATTTAAAGGAGGAGTTAATGCCGATGTGTTACAAGATGGTGGAAAAATTTTAGGTCACGTATTAGGAAACAAGCAACAAGGTGTTGAACAAGTTATTGGACAAAAAGCAGGTATGGATGCTGGTTCAGTAGCTAACATTTTAAAAACTGCTGCTCCTATTTTAATGGGAGTTTTAGGTAAGCAATCTCGTCAAAACAATGTAAGCAATTCTGGTGACTTAGGTGGTTTATTAGGTGGTCTTTTAGGAGGAAACTCAACTCAAAGAGAACAAAGTTTCTTAGAGCAAATTTTAGATGCTGATGGTGATGGTAGCGTTGTTGATGATGTAGCTGGAATGGTTTTAGGAGGAGCTAGTAACCAAAAATCGGGAGGTCTTTTAGGAGGTCTTTTAGGAGGTTTATTTGGAAAGAAATAAGATAAAGAACATCACATTCTTTTTGAAAAAGGGTAAGCAAATTGGTTGTTTACCCTTTTTCTTTTAATTACTTTTGCCCCATGGAAAAATTAAAACAACGTTGGGGATTAAAAACTACTTGGGATGTTATTGCAGTCTTATTAGTTTTTTCTATCAATGGTTCTTTTGCAGCAAAAATAGGTGGTCCTATTTTATCTTACTTCGGAGTAACTTCTGATAATACACATTGGTTTTTATATTTTCTTTATAGATTTTTATTAATATTCCCTATCTATCAAACCACACTTCCTTTAGTTGGTTGGGTATTTGGAAAATTTGATTTCTTTTGGGAATTTGAAAAGAAATTTTTAAGCCGATTAGGATTTGGATTCTTATTTAAAAAATAAAAAAAGCTCCCAATAATTATTGGGAGCTTTTTAGTCTTATAAAGTTTTACCTTTATTGATTTCCTAAAATAATAGGCATTCCGTTTTTACCTGAACCAATAATAACTACTTTACTATTGTTAGATTCTGCCAACTTATTTGTTGCTTCAATACCTTTATCTTGTAAAATTTTATCAGTTAATGAAGCACTTAAAATTTTATTTGCATCTGCCTTACCTTTTGCTTCAATCCTTTGACGCTCAGCTTCTTTTTGAGCTTTTTCAATTCTAAACTGATATTCTAAAGCCTCTTGTTCTTGCTTTAATTTTCGCTCAATAGCATCACGAATAGTGTTTGGTAATTGTACATCTTCTACTAAAACACGTTCTACAACTACATATTGATCTTTTAATTCTTCTCTAGCTGCTTCTAATATTTCTTGTTCAATTACATCTCTTTTACTAGAATATAATTGTTCTGGTGTATAACGACCTACAACACTACGTGCAGCAGCATTAATTGCAGGGTCTAAAATTTCTGATATATAATTAGCTCCTTTTGTTTTAATTAAAAAACCTAGTTTATTGTATTCTGGTTTAAACCAAACTGTTCCGTCTACATTTACTTCTAATCCGTTTACAGAAAGTACATTCATTTTATCAGAAATAGATTGCTGACGAACTTTTTGAACAATCATTTCATTCCAAGGAGCAACGATATGAAATCCTTCTCCGTACGTTTTATCCGTATTAATACCATCTCCGAAACGCTCAAACAATACTCCAGCTTCACCAGGGCCAATAGTTTCTGTTGATTTTGCGATAAAAAATATAAGCGCTATAGCTACAGGAATTAATAGACCTGCTTTTGGTAATTCAAATTGTTGTCTTGCCATTTTAATTTATTTTTTATCAAATGTACGACTAATACCGTTTATGTGTCAATAAATAAACTGAGTTAAATTATAGCGTAATTAAAATTCCTGTATTAAAAATAAATCCATCGGTTGGAGCCCAAATATCTGTAAACCCAGGATTATGATGCGGTGGCATTATCATGGATTGATAATTCTGTTGTTTAGTATCTGTAAAGTTTTCAAAATTCATGTAAATACTAACCTTTCCAAAAGTACGCATTACCATAAACCCCATAGTCCAATAGTTTGGTGTAGTTGTTAAATTATTTCTTAATTGTGAACTTTTATAGTACGCTTCATAACCTATACGCCACTTATCATGAACTTCATACATTAATACTCCACCAATACTATGTTTTGGTGTTAGAGCTTTTTGATTTCCATTCATTTTTACATTATTATACGCATAATTGGTAAATAATATAAAATCTTTGTATTTCAGTTTTACATTCGTTTCCGCTCCATAACTATTTAAAGAATTAGAGGCATTTGTAAATTCATATTTAGTTCCATTTTGTTGAAGTAATAATGAGTTTTTTAAACGTGTAAAAAATACCAACTGATTAAATGACAACGATACGTTATCATTAAATATTTTGGTTTTATAATTTACATCTGCATTAAAACCAAGCGAGGTTTCTGCATCAAAATTAGTTGGATTAATTCCTAATACATTTTCATACGAACGTTGCTCAGCATCTTCAGTGAAAATTGTAGGGATTTTATATCCTAAACCACCTCCAATTCTACTTGAAACTACATCGTTGTATTTTATAAATAGTGAAATCCTAGGTAACACAAATACCCCATAGTTTTCATTATAATCTACTCTTAAACCACTTTCTAAGGTCATCTTTTCAGCAAATTCCCAATTATTTTGAGAAAAAGCTCCAGCTGTAAATTGATTATAACTACGATCTAATACAGCTGTCTTGTCTTCAATAAATTTTTCAGTAATTACATTAGCTCCAAAAACCCAGTCAGATTTTTCTTTATAAAGATTAAATGTAGCTTCTGTAAATGTAGCCCATTGTTTCCCTTTAAATTGAGTATTTGGTAGTAATAAATCTCGTTTAAAGTAGCTAATACTGTTTTTAAAGTTGAACGATTTATCGTCAGAAATTTCGTTCGTATAGCTTAATTGAGTTCCATAACGTTGTGATTTATTTTCTTCTGAAAAACTATGCTGTGGACTTGGGTTATTGTTGATAACATCTACATCTCCTCCTATTCTATTTTCTATTGTTGTATTAAAGTTTAATCGCCAAGTTTCTTTTTCATTTGGATAATAAAATAAAGATGGATTTAAACTAAAACTTCTCACTTTAGGAATATCAGTAAAATGGTCGTCATTTACATCGGTTGCATTTTGCATGTTTCCCGAAGTATACAAAGTAAGTCCGAACTTATTAAATTTTTCACTATAGAAAGCATTTAATGTACTTCCGCTTCTAGACGTTTGGTCGAACATTAACCTTACTTCTCGCTCTTCTTTTGGTTGTTTTGACACCAAGTTTACCAAACCAGCTATAGCTCCTCCTCCGTACAAAGTTGAAGAGCTTCCTTTTATAATCTCAACTTGTTTTAAATCTAATGGTGGAATCTGCATGATACTTAATCCGCTAGAAAAACCTCCAAACACAGGGAATCCGTCTTTTAATAATTGTGTAAATCTTCCGTCTAACCCCTGAATTCTTATAGATTGATTAGCCGAATTGGCAGAGGTCTGCTGCATTTGAATCCCAGTACTTTCCCTTAATACCATGGCTATATTTGCTGAATTCATCACAGCTTTTTCTCCTAACTCTTCAGCTCCTACAACTTCAATTCTTGTTGGTATTTCTGCAATAGAACGTTTACTACGAGTAGATTGAATTACTACTTCATCTAACGACTCTTCATCTTCATGAAGTTCAATTATTATCTCTGTTTGATTAGTTGGAAAACTAACATTTTTTTCCACAGTTTCAAACCCTATAAAAGAGACTATAAAAGTTTGATTACCATTAGGTATGTTATTAATTGTAGTTACTCCATCTATATTCGTTTCTCCTCCTAAAATTGTGTTTTTTATAAATACTGATGCGCCTGGTAATAGCTCTTTTTCATCAGAAATTACTTTAATCGTTACTGTGTTTTGTGCTATAGTATTTATAGCTAATAACCCAAAGAATAGGGTTATAATTATATTTTTTATCATTATTGATATCTAATTAATTATAAAATGTGTGCTAATAGACATCTTTTTCTATGAAAAGATGCATCTAAGAAGTTCAAGTCTGTACTCAAACTGACAAATAATAATTAATTAGTTTTTTGGTGGTTGAAAAACACCACTCAAATAAGAAGTATATTGGGGTATTTGGTAAAAACTATTTTGCTTTTGTATTTCTACAAAAGGAATAATTTCAAAACTATTTTCAACAGGAATAAAATCTAATGATAAACTCACTGTAGTGCAGTGATGATGGTGTTCTGTTTCTTTTTCTTCTTCAGTATCATTTTTATGATGCTCTTCTTCATGTTCAGTATCAACATCTAAATGTTCCAAAACATCTTCATATACCAGAATATCGTTATGTGCTTGCGCAGGCGGCAATAACAAAACAAATGTAAATATGAAGATGATTAGGTTTCTCATAACTACTGCAAATATACAGCTTTTATAAGTTTATTCATCAATATCTTGTAATCTGTCTTTAACGTATTCAATCTTTGTTTTTCCGTGAGCTACTGGTTTACCCTCAGTATCTAAACTTACCATAATTATTTTATCGATTGAAATAATTGTTTTACGAGTAATTTTATTTCGTACTTCACAAGATAATGTTATTGAGCTTCTTCCAAACTTTACAACTTCAATTCCTATTTCAATAATGTCTCCTTGTTTTGCTGAACTCACGAAATCTATTTCAGACATAAATTTAGTTACCGTTTTCGGAATTTCTAACTGAATAATAGCATATAAGGCTACTTCTTCATCTATCCATTGTAATAAACGACCTCCAAATAAAGTTCCGTTTGGATTCAAATCTTCTGGTTTTACCCATTTACGTGTGTGAAATCTCATAGTATCTGTTTTACAACAAAGTTTACGTTTTTATCTCTTTTGAACCAATAAAAACAATTGGTAATTTATATTTTACCATAATATTTTCTGATAAACCATTCTAAAGACAATAATGCTACAGCAAGAAATAAAATCCATTTCCAATCAATTAAATTCTTTTCTTTTACAATAGTCTTTTGAGTTGTATAATACTCTTCAGCATTATTTAGTAACGATATTAAATCTTGTTCTTGGTTTAGATGGAATAATTTTCCTCCAGAGTTATCGGCTAACTTTTGTAGCTTTTTAACATTTGCATTCGTAAACTGCTCTTCTACATTATATTCAGAAACTTTAAAACGACCATAAGCGTTAATAACTTGTCCATCAACACTAACTTTATAAGAATAATCTCCTTCTGGAGTATCTTCTATATTTAGTTGATAAGAATTTCCTTTTAAAGACATGGGTAGTCTTTTTACTTCTTTGGTCTCTTTATTAGTTAAAGTTAGCCATAAAGAAGCTCTATCATCAAACACATAATTCTTATCTAAATATAAGGCTGATATGGTAATGATTTCATTGGCTTGGTACAATCTTTCTGAAGTTACTTCTAACCTTTTTCTCTTTTTATTAGAAGCCAAATACTGCATTAAGCTTCCTATAAAGGCATCAAATTCTTCAAATGACTCTTTATCTCTGTATACAGCAGCTCGCCATTTCCAAATTCCTTCCCCAAATAGAGCAGCATATTTTATATCATTCTTTTCAAAAGTTGATAATAATGGTTGTTTAGTATCGAATCGTTGTAATTTTTGATGTAATAATGTTTGTGAATTCCCTTGAATAGTAATTCTACCAAAACGACCTTTAAGTGGTGGAAAATTATTAAAATCTATATCTTTTTGTTGAAAAGTGATAAAATTCTTATTATAATCAGCTAAATAATCTTCTGATTGATTGATACTACTTTTAGAAAAATCGAATTTTGAATTTAGAAAACTCCAATTGGTTTTTAATCCTGTTACGACTAAAAAATTAGAGTTGATAGCATTCAATACTCGACTAAAACTGGCATCGGGTTGATATAGAATAAAAAATTGATAATTTGAATAGTTTATCTGTTTATTCAAATTCGTTTCAATAGTTACACTTCTTTTCTTATCACTTTCAATAGCTCGTTTTAATGCTCCTAAATCTGGATGTAAAACTGATGCTAAAATCAATCCTTTTTGCTGCTCATCTATAACTTCTACAGAGAAGTTTTTTATATTGTTTTTAGTATTTTTTTCGCCATTTATTTTAGTAATTTGAGCGGAATAAAACTGTACTCCTTTTCCTGTGGATTCTAAATTGGCAACAACTGTTTCTGTAGATTTATCTGGTGATAATTGTACTTTTTTTGTAAATACTTTCCTTCCTTTATGAAAAATTGCAAACTCTGTGGTAATCGAATTTTTACCATTATAATGCAACAAAGCTTCCACAGGAAACTTGTTCTTTATATAATTGTATTTGTTTACGTTTAATTGACTTATTCGAACATCTTGATATTGCGTTGTATCTCCCACAACTACTGGGAATATCTTCTTGTTAGAACGTACAAATTCATAATCATTTCCAACAGTTTGATTTCCATCGGTAAGTATAGCTATGGCTCCGAGTTTATCTTTATACAATTCATTTACAGATTGTATAGCTTTCGAAATGTTAGTTTGTTTTTGAGAGTTTAACGTAGAATCTGACAATGAAATATTATCAGAAAATGAATAGGCTCTAATTGAAAACTTATTATTGAGTTCTGAATTTGATTCTATCTTTTTTACAACCTCTTCTAATGTTTGTTCACTTTTAAAATAATTTATAGAAGACGATTTATCTTTTAAAACAGCTAAAATCGGTTTGCTATTTTCAGTAGTATTTAATTTTATTTTCGGATTAATTAATAAAACTAACAGTAAAAAAAAGCTTAACAATTTTAATGT
The DNA here is from genome assembly GCF_002120225.1 of Tenacibaculum holothuriorum. Taxonomy (GTDB): domain Bacteria; phylum Bacteroidota; class Bacteroidia; order Flavobacteriales; family Flavobacteriaceae; genus Polaribacter; species Polaribacter holothuriorum. Next base: position 462,623 of record NZ_LAPZ01000001.1, read on the forward strand.
AAACAATACTATTCTTCTAACAGTTTGTATTTTTTCTTTGTAGAAGTATTGAAAAAATGCCACTAACAAACTCAATAAAGCTGCAAGTATCAAATAAACTATTGTAGTAACGCTCACTAAAAATATTTTTAACCGTGAATATATAAATAACTATTAAAAATTCACTTAAAATACAGCCAATTTATTCTTTGTTTATGATTAGAGTCATAAAACCAAGACTCGTAGCTAAAGTAACTTTGTAGTAAATTATTTTAATTATGATTACTACACAAAATATAAACACAGACATCACTCTAAAACCACGATCTTTTTCTTTAATAGACTATATCAACAAAAAAATTCAACAAGAAGAAAAAAACGGAATAGGAATCGCAGTTATTTTGATAATGGTAAGTACTATGATAGCTTCTTTTTCTGCCGCTTTAGCAATTCACAAACAAATTAATATTATTCCTTTGGCATTTACATGTATCTCTGCTATGGGGGCAAATGCAGTAGCTATTAGCCAACGCCCTTTTAAATATATAGCTTGGGCATTTATAATTAGTATTGTAGGTAATATTGGTATGATTATTTATCAATTAGCTTTATTAGCTATTTAGGTTTTTTCTCAAACATTTTAAAGAAGAGCATAGAGGCAATGTTTCGTGCTCTTTCTTTGGCTTCGTTTGCTTTTTGTCCATGAAAAAGTTCATCGATTGTAGTAAACCACAATTCAAGCCACTTACCAAAATGTTCTTGATGAATACTGTATTGAAAATTAGCATCTACATCTTGATGCGCTTTCATTGGATTTCCTTTAAACTTTCGTACAAAAAACAAGTTTGTTTCCCAGAAGTCTGTTAATTTTTCTATGTGAGGTTCCCACTCATCATCAGAAATTGATTTCAGGAAAATAGGACCAATAAAATCATCTTTTTTAATTTTATTATAAAACGTATTTACTAATAAAAAAACATCTGCTCTGTTTTCAATTTCTTTTGTTGCCATTACTCTATATTAATTTACCTCAAAAGTATATCTTTATACTATTGACAATTTATGACCTTAATCATAATGATTCCAACTCAACTACTTCATACTATCGGTTCGCAAGTTAAAACATTTGCGAAAGATGAGCTTATTTTTAACGAAAATGATAATGCTAAAAACTATTATCAAATTCTTTCTGGAGCAGTAAAAATGAGTAATTTTAATGACGAAGGAAAAGAGTTTATTCAAGGTATATTTTATAAAGAACAAAGCTTTGGTGAACCTCCTTTGTTTATTGATGTAAAATATCCTGCACATGCTATTTCGTTAGATGAGACTCAATTATTTATTGTTCCAAAAGACGAATTTTTAAAGTTACTTCAAGAAAATCCTGATATTCATCTTTATTTCACGAAAACTTTGGCGAAACGCTTATATTACAAAGCCATTATTGCTTCAGAAATATCGAGTCAAGAACCCGCACATAGGATCTTACGATTTCTAGATTATTTAAAAAACGATGTATACAATATCACCAATTCTTTTGCTTTTGAAGTGCCTTATACAAGACAGCAAATAGCCGATACTTTAGGTTTACGTGTTGAAACTACCATTAGAGCAATTAAGAATTTAGAAAAACAAGGAAAAGTAAAAATCGTTAAGCGAAAAGTTTTCAGATAAAAACTGCTGATTTTTAGAAATTAATTGTAGTTATTTTTACTTTTGCGCTTTACAACACAACAACACAAAAATGAACTTAACTCAATTAAACGCCATCTCTCCTATAGATGGTAGATACCGAAATAAAGTTTCGGATTTAGCTCAATATTTTTCTGAAGAAGCACTTATAAAATATCGTGTAAAAGTAGAAATTGAATATTTTATTGCTTTATGCGAAATTCCTTTACCACAATTAAGCGATTTCAATACTGATTTATACGGTGACCTTCGTAAAATTTATGAAGATTTTTCTGCCGAAGATGCTTTAAAAATTAAAGAGATTGAAAGCGTAACGAATCACGATGTTAAGGCAGTTGAATACTTCATTAAAGAAAAGTTTGATGCTTTAGGTTTAAAAAAACATAAAGAATTTATTCACTTCGGACTAACCTCTCAAGATATTAACAACACGGCAATTCCTCTATCTATAAAAGATGCTATTGAAGAAGTATATTACCCAACTTTAGATGGTTTAACTTCTAAACTTGCAGAATTATCAGAAGAATGGGAAAACATACCAATGTTAGCAAGAACACATGGGCAACCAGCTTCTCCTACAAGATTAGGAAAAGAGTTGTTTGTTTTTGTAGAGAGAATCAATCAGCAAGTACTATTTATTCAAAACACGCCAAATGCTGCTAAATTTGGTGGAGCAACAGGAAATTACAATGCGCACAAAGTTGCCTACCCAAATATTGATTGGAAAAACTTCGGAACCAATTTCGTAGAAAATATTTTAGGATTACACCATTCTTTTCCAACAACTCAAATTGAACATTACGACCATATGGCTGCTTTGTTCGATGGTTTAAAGAGAATCAATACTATTTTAATCGATTTAGACCGTGATGTGTGGACATACATTTCTATGGACTATTTCAAACAAAAAATTAAAAAAGGTGAAGTTGGTTCTTCGGCAATGCCTCATAAAGTAAATCCGATTGATTTTGAAAATTCTGAAGGAAATTTAGGTATTGCCAATGCTATTTTTGAGCATTTATCGGCTAAGCTTCCTGTTTCAAGATTACAGCGTGATTTAACAGATAGTACTGTTTTACGTAATGTTGGAGTTCCTTTCGGACATACTGTAATTGGTTTTAAAGCCACTTTAAAAGGATTGAATAAATTATTATTGAATCAAGCTAAGTTTGAAGAAGATTTAGAAAATAACTGGGCAGTTGCAGCAGAAGCTATTCAAACTATTTTACGTCGCGAAGGTTACCCAAATCCGTACGAAGCTTTAAAAGGATTAACTCGTACTAATGAGAAAATAACACAACAATCAATTGCTAATTTTATTGATACGTTAGAAGTCTCAGATGCTATCAAAGCCGAATTAAAACAAATTACTCCATCTAACTATACAGGAATTTAATGAGAACATTTTTAGGATTTTTATTTGTATTCATATTTTTTGTTTCATGTAACAATACCCCACAAGGCAACCCAGAGCGTTTTAAAAAAGGAACGTTTGAAATACCTGCTGGTGATGGTTACGGAAAAACATTTATAACTCGAGTAGATAGCCTTCAAATTGAAGAATATACTAAAGAGGTTAGTGTATATAAAGATTCTGTTGCTACTTTAAAAAAGGTAAAGCATATTGATACACTTTTTATAAAGTGGAAAAACAATTTTGCGTATTCACTTAGAATGAAAAATCCTAAAACAAAATTAGACAAAGATCCAATTTTTGTTCAAATAAATAAGGTTACCGATACTTCATATAGTTTTACTGCAAAAATTGGATACTCAAATTTTAAACAAAAAGGAACCGTTTTTATTTCTAAAAAACAATAAGTATTTTAGCCTGATCTAATAAAAAAATCAACTATAAACTATGGAAATATTTTTACAACCAGATACTTGGGGTGCCTTGGTTACGTTAACTTTTTTAGAAATTGTTTTAGGTATCGATAACATTATATTTATATCGATTGCTGCAAACAAACTTCCTGAAAATCAACAGAAAAAAGCAACCAACATTGGTTTAGTTTTAGCCATGTTATTACGTATTGCTTTATTATTTGGTATTTCATTGCTTATTGCTATGAACTCTCCTCTTTTCCATATTGATTTATCTTGGTTTAAAGCTGGTGTAACTGGTCAAGCATTAATTTTATTTGCTGGGGGAATATTTTTACTATATAAAAGTACCAAAGAAATTCACCATAAAGTAGAAGGTGACGATGACGACGAAACTAATGGCAAGCCTCAAAAAGGATATACATTAACTCAAGCTATCATTCAAATTACCTTAATTAATATTGTATTCTCATTCGATTCTATTTTAACTGCTGTGGGTATGACTAATGGTGTTGAAGGTGCGATGATTATTATGATAACATCTGTAGTTTTATCAATGATTATTATGATGTTATTTGCTAATCCTGTTGGTAAATTTGTAAATAAGCATCCAACCATTCAAATGTTAGGATTATCATTCTTAATCTTAATTGGGTTCATGTTAATTGCTGAAAGTGCTCATTTATCACATGCAGTATTATTTGGTGAAGAAATGGGTACAATTCCTAAAGGATATTTATATTTTGCTATTACATTCTCTTTAGTTGTAGAAATGCTAAATATGAGAATGAGAGGTAATTCTAAGAAATAATTAAGAAAAGTTTATGACACTTTTCTTCAATACCTGATGATAAATTATCATCAGGTGTTTTATTTTTTATATTTTTGCCCAAATGCAGCTGTTTAAGAAACTCATAGCAACCCTTTTTTTCATCGCTTTAGTATTACCTACAGCAATTCAGTCTATGCATGCTTTCAAAGAGCATGAGCATGTTGTATGTACCTCTAAAACAGATCAGCATTTACATGAATTAGAAAATGATTGTGCAGAGTTACACTTACAATTAGAGCTCTTTTCTTTTCAAATAAATAATAATTACGAGGTAATTCCTCAAGATTATTATTCACAAAATTTTATCGAACAACCACAACAAGATAAGGTTGTTTACTTTTCTAAAAAATCATCTAGAGCACCACCCTACTTTACTATTTAATCAGTTTTTATTGGAGAGTATAACTACTTCAAGCTCAATTTTATTTAAAATCATTAAATAGTAAATACTAATGAAAAAATTATTTACAATCCTATTTTTATTAGGATTCGTTGCTGTATATGCACAAAACAGTTTATCTGGAAAAATTACCGACACTAATAATCAACCTTTAGAAGGAGTAGAGATTTATGCTCCTATGCTTCATAAAGGAACAACAACAAATCAAAAAGGAGAATACACTTTAAAAAATATTCCTAACGGAGAGATAACAATTAATGTAACTTTTTTAGGTTATAAAACTATTACTAAAACTTTTTCTTTCAAGAATAATAGTATTACAGACAACTTTTCTCTTAAGGAAGCTATTTTTGAAATAGACGAGGTTATTGTTTCTACACCTTTCAATAAACTACAATCAGACAATGTTATGAAAGTTGATAGATTAACAGCCAAATCTTTACAAAAAACTGGAGCTAGTTCATTAGCAGAAGGAATTACAAATATTGCTGGTGTATCTCAAATTTCTACAGGAATTGGAATTGGAAAGCCAGTTATTAGAGGGCTTAGTGGTAACAGAGTTTTAGTATATACTCAAGGGGTACGTTTAGAAAATCAACAATATGGTAGTGAGCATGGTTTAGGGTTAAGTGATAATGGAATACAAAGTATTGAAGTAATTAAAGGTCCTGCTTCTTTATTATACGGTTCTGATGCTTTAGGAGGTGTTTTATATATTAATCCTGAAAAATTTGCTCCAGAGAACAAATCTCAACTCTTATTTGGTCAACGTTACTTTAGTAATACTTTAGGTAGTAATACTACGATAGGCTTAAAACACTCTGGTAATTTATGGAATTTTTTAGCAAGAGGAACATATGCTCTTCATTCAGATTATAAGATTCCAACTAATCAAAGAGTAACAAACACTCGTTTTAAAGAAAAAGATTTAAAATTAGGTGTAGGTTTCAATAAAGATTATTTTACTTCAGAATTACGTTATAACTTTAACAACACAGTTGTTGGTATTCCTGAAGAAGGAATTAAAGAACAAACTACAACTACTACTCCAGAGAATCCTTATCAAAAAATTAACAATCACGTTATTAGTTTACATAACCACATTTTCTTCGGAGATTCAAAATTAGATGCTGACTTTGGTTATATTATTAACGACAGAAGTGAATTTGAAGAGCATGAAGATCATGATGAAGATGAAACTGAAGAAGAACATGAAGAGCATGGTGATGAAGCTGCCTTAAGAATGAAACTAAAAACATTTAGCTATAATCTTAAATACCACTTACCAAAATTTGGTGATTTTGAAACACTTGTGGGTATACAAGGAATGCATCAAACTAATAAAAACTTCGGAGAAGAACTTCTTATTCCAAACGCAAAAGTAAATGACTTTGGAGCTTTTGTTACTGCAAATTATGAATGGAATGACATAAACACATTACAAGCAGGTGTTCGTTTTGATAATAGAGCAATAACCACCGAAAGACATGAAGTTCAACATGAAGATGAAACTCATATTTTTAATGCGATAGACAAATCTTTCAATAGTTTTACAGCCTCTTTAGGATTTAAAACTCTTTTATTTAAACATTTAGATACAAGAATAAATATCGCAACTGGTTTTAGAGCACCTAACTTAGCAGAGTTAACTTCAAACGGAGTACATCACGGAACGAATCGTTTTGAAGTAGGAAACAACAACTTATCTACAGAAAAAAACATTCAAGTAGATCTTTCTTTTGAATATGATACCGAGCATTTCGAATTATTTGCTAATGGTTTTTATAATTCTATTAACGATTATATTTTTATTGCTCCTACTGGTGAAGTTGAAGATGGCGCACCTGTTTTTAGATTCACTCAAGAAGATGCTAAATTATATGGAGGAGAATTTGGTTTTCACTTACACCCTCACCCGTTAGATTGGTTACATTTAGAAAGTAGTTTCGAAACAGTAATTGGTAAACAAAATAATGGAAGTTATTTACCTTTAATTCCTGCTAATACATGGAAAAACTCTTTTAGAGGAGAGTTTAATGTATCTAACTGGTTACAAAGTGGTTATGCCTCAGTTTCTTTAAATACTACTTTCGATCAAAATAATATTAGTTCTTTTGAAACTAAAACAAATGGCTATAGTTTAGTTAACTTAGGCTTTGGTGGAGATTTAATATTTGGAAAAACTAAGTTCAATACTTCTATATCTGTAAACAATTTATTTAACAAGAAATATATTAATCATTTATCTCGCTTAAAATCTGATGGTATTTTAAATGCAGGTAGAAATATTGTACTAGGTTTACGTTTTACAATATAAAATGTAAGTATTTATTTTTTTTACGACTAAACACACATCAAATTGTTTCATTTAGTTGTATAAATTAAAAAAATATATAACTTTGAAGTGTAAATAATTACGAGCTGGGGGGCTTCTAATTATTAAATAAGTAAAAAGCTACTGATTTTATTATCGGCAGCTTTTTCTTTTTTTATTTAAATTAACTGATGTTACTCCAAATACCCGTTTTCTTTTGTAGTTGTGTATATGTTTTTAAAAACAATTCATGTTCTGGTTTCGATAAATTAGGGTCTTCGTTTAACGTTTTAATAGCTATTTGACGTGCTTGATGCAAAATAGGACTGTCTTTAACAACATCGGCAATTTTTAAATTCAGTACACCACTTTGCTGAGTTCCCATAATATTTCCTGGACCTCTTAATTTTAAATCTACTTCGGCTATTTTAAATCCGTCAGTAGTTTCTACCATGGTTTGTAAACGGGTTTTTCCATCGGAAGATAATTTGTAACTCGATAGTAAAATACAATAACTCTGTTCTGCTCCTCTACCAACTCTACCTCTTAGCTGATGTAATTGACTTAATCCAAAGCGTTCAGAACTTTCAATAACCATAACCGATGCATTTGGAACATTTACTCCAACTTCAATAACAGTTGTTGCTACCATTATTTGAGTTTCACCGTTGGCAAAACGCTCCATTTCATAATCTTTATCGGCAGGTTTCATTTGTCCATGAACAATACTTATTTGATATTTTGGTGAAGGAAATTCACGAGAAATACTTTCGTATCCATCCATCAAATCTTTATAATCCATTGCTTCCGATTCTTGAATTAACGGATATACCACATACACTTGTCTACCTTTTTCTATCTCATCTTTTAAGAACTTAAAAACTGCTAATCTATTACTATCATAACGATGTACTGTTTTTATTTCTTTTCTTCCTGGTGGTAATTCATCTATGACAGAAATATCTAAATCTCCATAAACAGACATTGCCAAAGTTCTTGGTATTGGCGTAGCAGTCATTACTAAAATATGAGGGGGCAATTCATTCTTTTGCCACATTTTAGATCGTTGAGCAACTCCAAAACGATGTTGTTCATCAATAATGGCAATTCCTAAGTTTTTAAACTGTACTTTATCCTCTAACAAAGCATGTGTACCTACTAAAATATGTAATGTTCCGTCTTCTAAATTTTGATGAATTTCTCTTCTCTTTTTGGTTTTTGTTGAGCCTGTTAGCAAGTTAACAGTAACATTGGTGCCTTTTAACAACTCTACCATTCCGTTGTAATGCTGGGTAGCCAAAATCTCAGTAGGAGCCATTATTGTTGCTTGATATCCGTTATCAATTGCCAATAACATCGTTAATAAAGCAACAATGGTTTTACCAGAACCAACATCTCCTTGTAATAAGCGATTCATGTGAGCTCCAGTACTAACATCTTTTCGAATTTCTTTTAAAACTCGTTTTTGGGCATTGGTTAATTCAAACGGTAGATAATTTTCGTAAAAATTGGTAAACTCCTCTCCTACTTTTTCAAAAACATATCCTTTAATTTTAGATTTTCGAATCAGCTTTTTTAACAACAATTGAATTTGAATAAAAAACAATTCTTCAAACTTTAATCTGTATTGAGCTTTTGCTAATAATTCTTGACTCTTAGGAAAATGAATATTCAACAAAGCTTCTTTCTTTCCAAAAAATTGATATTCATCAATAAAATACTTCGGAAATGTTTCTTCTATAGATCCATAAACTTGCTGTAACAAGTTTTGAATCATAGTTCGCATGACCTTATTGGTAATTCCTTTATTACTTAACTTTTCTGTCGAAGGATACACAGGCTGCATAGCCATTTGAAGTTTACTTTTATAAGCACTCACAGTCTCCATTTCAGGATGTGGCATGCTTGCTTTACCATTAAACCAATTCAATTTTCCGTACACTACATAAGGTGTATTTACTTTAAGAGAATCTTGAATCCATTTTACACCTTTAAACCAAACCAATTCAATAGTTCCTGTAGCATCTGCAAAAGTGGCAACCAATCGGCTTCCTCTTTTTTGTTTTACCGTTTTTATACCTGTTATTTTTCCAACAATTTGAACTTCAGATGAGTTTTGTTGCAACTGATTTATCGTATAAAACTGCGTTTTATCTACATATCTAAAAGGAAATAAATGTAATAAATCTCTACAAGTACGTATTCCTAGCTCAGAATACAACAATTCTGCCCTAGCAACACTTACTCCTTTTATATACGTAACGGGTTGATTTAAATTCATGCAAAACGAAAATACAAAAAGCCATTAAATTCAACTATCTTTGCAGCCTTAAATCCATCAAATGAGACTACATAGAAATTTAGTTTTCGCGGTTATCGATAGCCTACGCGATATTTTTAATGAAGATGTTTATGCAGACAAAGCTGTTGAAAAAGCTTTAAAAAGAGACAAACGTTGGGGAGCAAGAGATCGTAAGTTCGTTGCCGAAACTATTTATGAAATTGTTCGTTGGAAACGTTTATATGCTGAAATTGCGAATGTTAAAGCTCCTTTTTCTCGACCAGATTTATGGCGTTTATTTGCCGTTTGGTGTGTTTTAAAAGGAATTAAATTACCAGATTGGAATCAAATTGAACCTACTCCAACTCGTAGAATTAAAGGAAAGTTTGATGAATTATCTAAAATTAGAAAGTTTAGAGAAGCTATTCCTGATTGGATTGATGAAGTTGGCGTTAGAGAATTAGGTGAAAAAGTTTGGACTAAAGAAATAGCTGCGTTAAACAAGCAAGCTGAAGTAATTTTAAGAACCAATACTTTAAATATTTCTAAAGAACAGTTACAAAAAATGCTTCGCACTGAAGATATAGATACGGAATTCATCAAAGGAAATGATGATGCTTTAAAACTTGTAGAAAGAGCGAATGTTTTTAAAACTGCTGCTTTTAAGAAAGGTTTTTTTGAAGTTCAAGATGCTTCTTCGCAATTAGTTGCTCCTTTTTTAGATGTGAAACCAGGTATGAAAGTTATTGATACCTGTGCTGGTGCTGGTGGAAAAACCTTACACTTAGCATCTTTAATGGAAAACAAAGGACAAATTATAGCTATGGATATTTACGAAAGTAAATTAAAAAAGCTTAAAGTTCGTGCACGTAGAAACGGAGTTCACAACATCGATACTAAAGTTATCGATTCTACCAAAGTTATTAAGAAATTACATGGAAAAGCAGATAGAGTTTTAATTGATGCTCCATGTTCTGGTTTAGGAGTAATCAGAAGAAATCCTGATAGTAAATGGAAATTACAACCTGAGTTTTTAGATAGAATTAGAGGTGTTCAACAAGAGGTTTTACAACAATATTCTAAAATGGTTAAACCTGGCGGAAAGTTAGTTTATGCTACCTGCTCAGTGTTACCTTCTGAAAATCAGCAACAAATAGAATTCTTTTTAGCTTCTGATGAAGGAAAAGATTTTATCTTTGTAGAAGATAAGAAAGTGCTTGCTTCAGAATCTGGTTTCGACGGATTCTATATGGCACTGTTAGAAAAGAAATAATTATGATGAAAAAATTACCCTTATTAATTTTTCTTGCTTCGTTTTCTCTTTTTGCGCAGCAAAGCTATTATAATGATGTAGATTTAACCAAATCTGGCACAGCATTACGTGATGAATTAGCAACGAAAATTATTAATACGCACACCAAAGTATTGAGTTACGGATGGGAAGCAGATCAAGCTACTGATGTAGATCCTAATGACGCTTCAAAAGTATTTTTAATTTATGGTTGGGAAGATGGTAGTGACTCTGATTGTACAAATGATTTAAAAAGAGGAATTAATGACAATGGAGGGAGTAGTTGTGATTGGAATAGAGAACACGTGTATCCTAAATCTTTAGGAACACCTTCTTTTAGTAATAATACTACACCTGGTGCAGACGGACATCATATTAGAGCTAGTGATGTACAAAGAAACAATTCACGAGGAAATTTATTGTTTACCAATGGCTCTGGTAATTCTAAAAGTGTATCTGGTGGTTGGTATCCTGGAGATGAATGGTGTGGTGATGTAGCAAGAATTATTATGTATATGTATTTACGCTACGGAAATCAATGTTTACCAAAAAATGTTGGAACTGGTGCTACTAATTCTGTTGATAGTAATATGATGAATTTATTCCTTGAATGGAATGCAGCTGATCCTGTTTCTGCTACCGAAGATCAACGTAATAATTATCTTGAGAATTCTAGTAACACTTACGGTCAAGGTAATAGAAATCCTTTTATCGACAACCCGAATTTAGCTACTCAAATTTGGGGAGGTCCAACTGCCGAAAATCGTTGGGCTACCGCTAGTACTGAAGAAAATGTTCTTTTATCTTCAATTGCTATTTTTCCAAATCCATCAACAACAAGAAGTATAAATATAAGAACACCTAATTCATCTCTTAGCATTATAAATATTACTTTATATTCTGTTATTGGTAAAAAAGTATTCTCTACTAATAAACCAGTATTTGATAATAATTTACTTACTATTGAATCTTTAAATAGTGGTATTTATCTTTTAAAAATATCGAGTAAAAATTCGAGTACAACCAAAAAAATTATCATTCAATAAAAAAGGGAAGCTTAAAGCTTCCCTTTTTTTATTATTAATTTTTGTTATTAAATTAACTTTTCTTCTCTTCTTTAGATGCTTTGTTCCAAATTTTAATTTCATCTTCAGCTCCAATACCTTCTAACAATTCTACGTTTACACCGTCTGAAGTACCTAACTTTAATGTTTTCTTTTCGAACTTACCTTCTTCTCCTGTTTTAATTTCTACGTAAGGCTCTTCAGTCTTCTTGTCAAAACGTAATAACGATTCTTTGATAGATAATACGCTGTCTTTCTTCTCTAAAACAATATCAGCATTTGCACTATATCCTGCTCTTACAAAATATTGATCATCTAAAGTTACATCTGCTTTAATTTTAAATTGTACCGCTCCATTTTCTTCAGTTCCTTTTGGTGCAATAAAATTTAATTTAGCAGGAAACTTCTTTCCTTCAATAGCTCCTAAAGAAACTTGAATATCTGAATCTTTAACTAATTTTCCTACTTCTGACTCATCAACTTTTCCTTCAAAAATCATTTTACTCATATCTGCAATAGTAGCAACTGTTGTACCTGCATTAAAACTATTTGCTTCAATTACTTGATACCCCTTTTTAACAGGTATTTCAACTACCATTCCTGATGCTGTTGCACGAATATTTGTATTTGCTCCAGAAGAACCTGCAGAACCTCTTTTTATGATTTGATAATCATTTTGTGCATTTCTTAAATCATTTTTAGCTTGATTATATGCTAATTCAGAGGCTTCGAATGCTTGACTAGAAATTACTCCTTTATCAAATAATTTTTTATTTCTATCATATTGAACTTTGGCATTGTTTAATTGAATTTGTACTGAGTTAATTCTACCTTTAGCACTTTGTAACGATTGTTCGTTTGGTACAACTCTAATAGTTGCAATTAGATCTCCCGCTTTTACAATTGCACCTTCTTCTACCATTATTTTATTAATAATACCTGCTATTTGTGGTTTAATTTCTACTTCTTCTAACGGAATAACTTTTCCTGTAGCAACTGCTTTCTTTACTATTGTTGCCTTAAATGGCTTTTCTGTTTCATAAGTAACAATGCTTTTTTGATTTTTCTTTCCTAGCCATACTAGAATTGCTACAAATAACACTGCTACAATTGCTAAAATAATTTTTGCTCTTTTACTCATGATTAATTGATTGATTTTATTCTTCTCTTAATGCTTCTATTGGTTTTATAATTGTTGCCATATATGCTGGTATCATTCCTATTAATGTTCCTAAGAACACTAATATTGTAAATGCTAGCATTACTATGGGTATGTTCACTGTTGGATTTACAAGCGTTGGATCTGGTCCTTGACCAACTGCCATATCTATAATATATAATACGATTCCTCCGAATATAATTCCTAACATTCCTGCAATTGTAGTTAAGAATACCGATTCTAATATTACTTGTCGTCTTATACTTCTTGGCGTTGCACCAATTGCTCTTCTAATTCCTATTTCTTTTGTACGTTCTTTTACTGTAATTAATAAGATGTTACCGATTGCAAAAACACCTGCTATTAAGGTTGCAATACCTACAAACCAAGTTAAGAATTGCATACCTTTTAAGAATCCCATAAACTTACCTATTTGATCTCCTAAGTTTACACTACCAAATGCTCTTGTGTCATCTGGGTGAACTTTATGCAGACCTTTTAAAGTTAAAAGAATGTCTTTTTCCATTTGTTTAATATCTACTCCTTCATTAGCTGTAATCATCATCCAATCAATAGTATTTGATGTGTTATATACTTTTTGAAAAGTTGTGAATGGAATGTAGGCCGTGTCTCCATCAATATCTATAGTATTTGAAGGCTTGTAAACTCCAACTACTTTATAGTTTATATTGCTAATTTTTACATATTGACCTATAGGTTGTTCATTTTTATCAAACAGTTGTTTGTACATATCTTCTGAAATAACACAAACTTTAGCTGTTGATTTTATATCATTATTATTAATGAAACGACCGTAAATTAAATTTTTCTTCTGAACTTGATCTAATACTGGATAATCTCCACTAACTTGAAATGAACCAGATTTAAAATCTTTAACAACGTTTCCGTTAGTTTGATTTCTTGGAGCTAATAATTTAATCTCATTTTCATATTCTTTCTTAAGAACTTCAATGTCTTTAAAAGTCAAGCTAAATCTTCTGCCTTTTTGAAAACCTTTAAACGGAATATCTGTTCTTTGCGTCCACATAAAAACACTATTGGTAGCAAAGTTTCCGAATATTCTTTTAAAATTATTTTCCATTCCTCTAGCTGCTCCAAGTAAAACAACTAGTATGAATATTCCCCATAATACACCAACTATGGTAATACCAGTTCTAAGTTTATTTTTACGAATACTTCCGTAAATTTCTTGCCAAACGTCTGAATCTAATAAAAACTTCATAATTAGTCTGCTCTTAATGCTACAATTGGTTTAATTTGAGCTGCTTTTTTTGCTGGTAAATACCCTGCAATTAACCCTGAAAGAATTAAAATGATAGTTGCTCCTATTACAATTCCTGGGCTTACACTTGGATCTTTAATAAAATACTCTTTTAATCCGTCTCCAATAAAACTTAGAATATAAGTACCTAAGGATAATCCTAAATAACCTGCTATTGTGGTTATAAGTACAGATTCTTGTACTACCATTGCAATAATTGAACTTGGTTTAGCTCCTAAAGCTTTTCTAATTCCGAATTCTTTAGTTCTTTCTTTAATTGCAAAAATCATAATGTTACTAATTCCAATAATTCCTGCGATTAAAGTTCCTGATCCAACAAAAATTACTATGAAATACAAAGCAAACATAAACTGATTAATTCCTTTATTTGCCTCTGCCATGTTTCTAACAGATAATGCACTTTGATCATCTGGATGGATACCTAACTTTTTTCTTAAATCTTTTTCTAACTTGTTTCCAAATTTAATTGCTTGATCTAAACTTAATTTAGGATCATATCCAATATTTATCTGACTTATATAATCGTTATTACCATATAACTTTTGAGCAGTAGTAACAGGCATATACGTCTGTCTTTCTTCATTATCTCCTCCTTTATCAGAAAATACCCCAATCACTTTATACGATATTCCATCTACATTAACTTGTTTTCCTAAAGCTGGTTTTTCTCCAAATAAATCTTTCTTAACTAATCTACCAATTACAATTACTTTCGATTTATTCTTAAGGTCTAACTCATTAATATATCTACCTTCATCCATTATAGTTTTTTCTAAAAACTGATGATCTGGATGTACTGCTCTTAACCTATAGTTATTCTGCTTATTTTTATAACCAATATTCACACTTCTATAAATTCTTGCTGTTAAATGCTGAATTTTATCTTCGTATTGATCTTTTACATAGTTATAATCCTTATTCTTTAACTGAATTCTTCTTCCTGTTTGAAGACCTTTATATGGTTTTGAAGTTTTCCAAACTCTAACAAACATTGAATTATTAGCATCATCTACAAAAGCAGATTTAAACTGATTTTGTAAACCCGATACAATACCAAATAAAAGTGTAAAAAGAAGTATGGCGAAAGCTACAGTAAAACCAGATAAAACGGAACGCAGCTTGTTTTTATTAATACTTTGGAAGATTTCTCTCCAACGATCTAAATCAAACATAACTAAGCAATTTTAACTTTAGCTTTACCCGATGACGTTAATTCATCGCTAATAATAACACCGTCTTTTAAACGTACTACTCTATCTGTTTGTTCAGCTACATCTTCTTCGTGTGTAATTACAAAAACAGTCATTCCTTCATCGTTAATTTCTTTCAATAAATCCATTACCGAATCGGTAGTAGTTGAATCTAATGCTCCTGTTGGCTCATCGGCTAAAACTACTTTTGGCTTCGTTGCTAAAGCTCTTGCAATTGCAACACGTTGTTTTTGTCCTCCAGAAAGTTCGTTTGGTAAATGGTTTGCCCAATCTTTTAGTCCTACTTTTTCTAAGTAATCTAACGCAATTTTTAAGCGTTCTTTTCTTCCAATTCCTTTATAGTATAATGGAAGTGCTACATTTTCTAACGCTGTTTTGTATGAAATAAGGTTAAACGATTGAAATACAAAACCTAAAAACTTGTTTCTTAAAATAGCAGCTTTTTTTTCATTTAAGTTTTCTATTAACTGACCGTTTAAGTAGTAATTTCCTTCATCGTGAGAATCTAATAATCCAACAATATTTAATAATGTTGATTTACCAGAACCCGATGACCCCATAATTGAAACAAACTCTCCTTCTTTTATATGTAAGTCTAATCCTTTTAAAACGTGAAGTGAATCTTTTCCAATTGGATAGGATTTGTGTAGATTTTCTATTCGAATCATTAGTTAGTTAATTTTTATACTAAGGTATTTATCATTCGTAAGTTTCATTATTAATTAAATGTTAAAACAATTAGAATGATATACTACAAGACGCACAAATAAAAATAATGTTACAAAAACTTATTGTAATTTTGTAAAAACCTTTTTAAATGATTGATTTACCTAGTAATAAAAAAATTATTTTGTTTGATGGTGTTTGTAATTTTTGTAATGATACTATTTTAAAAGTTATAAAATACGACACCAAAAACACCTTTGTTTTTACTTCTCTTCAATCTAAAAAAGGAAAAGAAATAACCAACTATTTAGGTATTGATACCGATAAGGTAGACTCTATTATATTATACGAACCTAATGTTTCTTACGATATTAAATCTACTGCTGCTCTTAAAGTTATGAATGATTTTGGTGGTGTTTGGAAACTCTCACAAATCTTCCTTCTCTTCCCTGAAATCATTCGCAATTTAGTTTATGATATTATAGCTAAAAACAGGTATAAGTGGTTTGGTAAAAAAAGTGAGTGTATGATTCCTACTCCAGAACTTAGGGCTAAATTTATTGAATAAAAAAACTCACCTAAATAGGTGAGTTTAAAAATCTATTTTATAGATTTTTCAAGGGGGATTAATTCATAATTAAAACTGTAAACGAACTCCTAATTTATAGTTTCTTCCTCTTGAACTAAATCCTAATGTTTCTTCATAATCTTCATTTAAAATATTAGAAACAGCCCCAAAGAATGTTACTTTATCATTTAATACTTTATAGTTTGCATTAAAATCTACCAAACTATAATTTGGTAATATTACATTTTCTCCAGCAACTCCAAAGCCTCCATATCTATCATATAATACTCTTTCTCCTACGTTCTTATAAACTAAAGACATAAATAAATTTTTCACATGTGTACTTTCTATAGAAGTTACTATTTTATGAGTAGGTATATAATCATCAAAATGTTCTGTACTAACAACATCTGTATAAGTATAATTAGCTAAAACTTTTAACTTTTTAATTGGATTAAGAGTTAAATTTGTTTCTATACCATTCGCTGTTTTATTAGCATTATAATATTTGAATGTAGTATAATCATATTCGATAGCGTTATTTTCTTTTCTATTAAAATAAACTGCTGTGAAATTAACTATCTTATTATATTCAGCATCAAACCCTATTTCAAATGTTTTACTATCCTCAGGATTTAAATCTAAATTTCCTCCAGATGAATATAATTGATACAAACTTGGTGCTATAAATGATGTACCATATGAAGACATTAATTTTAATTTATAATTTCTATCTTTAAATACATTATAAGACACATTAGCATCATAAACAAAATGATTACCATATACGCTGTGAATATTTAAACGGCTTCCTGCATTAACGTTTAAACCAAAGTCTGATATGTAAACTAAAGACACGTAAGGATCTATTGTATTAAAATCCTTATCAATAGCTCCAAATGGAGTTTGAGTATTATTAGTATGTTTTTGATAATTTAAACCAGCTATTATTTGAAGTTGTTCATCTAAAACAGAATATTTATTTACTAAATCAATATTAATTGCTGTTCCTTCATATACAGAATTATCTATTCTATTTGCAAAAGAATTAAATTGAGTTAAATCTCTCTTTATTTCATTAAAAGATGCTAAAGCATAAACTTCTCCTTTATTGTATTTATAACTTGGTTTTATTCCATAACGAACTTGAGAATATTTCCAATTGTTATCAGAATTATCTCTATAAGCACCTGCATCGAATTCAGAATCAAATGCATCGTAATTTAAAAATGCATCAACTTTAATAGCATCATTAATTTGGTATCCTAATTTTACAAGCCCATTTCTCCCATAAAAAGAATCATCTTCAAAATTAGCTCCATTTTTACTTCTTGCAGCTGATAATCCTTCAGAGCCTGTTAAATTAAAATAAGCTAAATAATTAACTTTACCTAAAGTACCATTAATACTTACATTTTGATTTTTATCGTTAGGTCTTAAACTTTTTGATGCACTTGAATTATTGGTACCTAAACTAGCTTCATAAACAGCTGATATTTCTTTCTTAGAAGATTTATTTAAGATTATGTTTATAACTCCAGTAGCTGCTCCAGTACCATATAATGATGAAGCAGCACCTTTTAACACTTCAATTTTTTCTATTTGAGTTAAGGACAATAATCTTAAATCATATGTTTGATTAATTCCTGAAGCATCAGAGACAGGAATTCCATCAATTAAAATTAAGTTCTGACGGCTTCTTCCTCCTCTAACATAAACTCCTCTTACTCTTCCCCTAGTAGCGTTGGCTGCATTAATTTCAACTCCAGGTAAGTTGTTAAGTAATTCTACTACTGTTCTACCTGCATTATTTTTAATGTCTTCTTTGGTTATTTCATAAATTACTTTACCTGTGTGTTCTTTCTTTAACTTAAATTTAGTTGCAGTAACTACAACTTCATCTAATTTTTCGGTTTTCTCTTGCTCTTGAGCAAAAGTTTTTGTGCTAGCTAATGATAATGCCAAAGCACCAACAATTAGTAATTGTTTTTTCATTGGTAATGATTTAATTTTACAATTAATCAGGTTAAATTTTTGTACGTAATAGGTTTAAGTACATAAACTTTTATCCCGAAAGTTTTACTTATTTCGATTGTGGCAGGTCTCCTGACTTGCGTCTTGTAACTTACCTTCCCGTTAAAAACAGTGGTTAAAGTTTTAGTTACAAGCTTTATAGCTTACAGTTGCGGGAACAGTTTTGGATTTTCACCAAATTCCCTTTTAATTTCTAATAGATAGATTATCTGTTAGAAAACCAAAATCGGCGCAAATGTATAAGAAAAATTATGAATCAACAACCAAATTAACAATCTATAATTTTATAAAAGTTGAAAATGATAATGAAGTAGTAGATATATCAACAATTATAAAATACTTTCGTAAACTTGCTAAAAAAACAAATATGCTTAACAAATTAGTTAAAATCGTATTCTTTTTTACACTTCTTTCAATAACTTCTTGTAAGAAAGAACAAAAAGAATCTACATTTTCAATTGATAAAAAGACTAAAAAAATTGAATATGCTGATGGGTTTGATATTGACGAAAATAAAATCATTATAAAATCTCCTTACCCTAAAGCAGAAGAAACTTTTACTTATAGTTTTGGTAAAAAAAATAGTGATCTTAAAAATAACATTAGTAAACTAGTTGTTACCTCAACAACGCATATTCCTGCCTTAGAATTATTAAACAAAGAACATTTGTTAGTAGGATTTCCACATACTAAATATATTTCTTCAGAAAAAACACGTGCAAGAATTGATAGTGGTTTTATAAAAGAGCTAGGAAAAGAACATTCTCTTAATACAGAAATTTTACTAGATCTTAATCCTGATTTAGTAGTAAGTTTTTCAATGGGAAAAATGAATAAAACATTAACTACTATTCAACAAGCAGGTATTCCTATTATTTTAAATGGCGATTGGTTGGAAGAAACTCCTTTAGGAAGAGCTGAATGGATTAAATTATTTGGAGCAATATTAAATGAACAACAAAAAGCTGATAGTATTTTTAACTCTATAAAGAAAAACTACGAAGAAGCTGTAAAAATTGCTCAAAAAGCTACCACAAAACCTACTATTTTATCAGGCGCTATAATGAGTAAAGATATTTGGAATTTACCTGCTGGCGAGAGTTTTGTTGCTCAATATTTAAAGGATGCTAACCTTGATTATTTATGGAAAAACTCTAAAGGAAAAGGTAGTTTGTCTTTAAGTTTTGAAAGTGTTTTAGATAAAGGAAAAGATGCCGATTTTTGGATTTCTCCAGGATATTTTTCATCAAAAAAGCAGTTGTTAGAAAGCAATAAACATTATGCCGAATTTAAAGCTTTTAAAAATGATAATATTTATACCCCAAACCTTAAAAAAGGCAAAACTGGTGGTGTATTATATTTTGAATTAGCCCCTACTCGACCAGATTTAGTTTTAAAAGATATTATTAAAATCACACATCCTGAATTATTACCTAATTACAAATTAACTTTCTTTGAAAAGATGAAGTAATTAGTATTTTAGCAAACCACTTAAATCAAACAAATGAAATCTAGCCAAGAAATTCAAAAATGGTATAATACCTTTTCTTCAAAACAAGTAAATACAGGAACTAACCTACGCCATTATTCTATTTTTAACTCATTAACTGAAGCTGGATTAAAACGAAATCATAAAGTTTTAGAAATTGGTTGTGGTATTGGTACGCTAACTAAGTTAATTGCCAATTATGTAAAAAAAGGAAGTTTGGTTGCTACCGATATTAGTGATGAGTCTATTGAAATTGCCAAAGCTCGTATACCAAACTCAAAAAACAATATTGAATTATTAGTTTCTGACATGTCTGATTTTAATCATTCTGAAAAGTTTGATTTTGTAGTATTACCCGATGTTTTAGAACATATTCCTATTGAGCAGCATGATAATTTATTTAAAATTATTGCAGAACACACGCATGATAATTCTAGAATTTTAATTAACATACCTCATCCTAAAGCATTAGATTATTTACGTATTCATTCTCCTGAAAAACTTCAAGTAATTGACCAATCTATAAGTGCAAAAGAACTAATAGATACTTCGTATGCTCATGGTTTTGAGTTAATCAATTATAAATCATATTCTATCTTTAATAAAGAAAATGATTATGCGTTAATTACCTTTAAAAAAGATACACCAATAACTTTAGCTCCTCTTAAACAGAAAACAATTATTTACAGAAAACTATTAGCTAGAATTAAATATTACTTAAGCTAGATAGCTGTTATTGTTCTAAAAGTTAAGTTTATTCTAGGTCTGTGTACTTTTTTAGTAGGTGGTAATCGATGTAACCAATGTGTTTGTGTTTCATCTTTCATAACCAATAAAGAACCATGCTGTAAGATTAATGAAACAACTTCTTTGGTTTCTTTATGTTTAAATGCAAACTTTCTTTCAGCACCAAAAGTTAATGAAGCAATTGCTCCGTTTTTCTTCAAATCCTTTTCCCCATCACTATGCCACGCCATACCCTCAGAACCATCATGGTACAAATTTAACAAGCAAGAGTTATAGGTTTCTTTTGTTTCCTTTTCTACCAATTCTTTTAAAGTCAATAACTCCTTAGTAAAAGGTAAGGCTACTTTTGTGGTGTTTGAATACGAATACTCAAAAGGTAGTTCGGCATACCAAGCTACTTTTCGTTTAGTAATCATTAATTTACCAAAAATGATAGCCTCGTCATTTCTCCATTCTATTGATGATAATAGATGCTCATAGTAAAAATCAGATTGTTCTTTTGATAATACAATTCCATAATAATTTACTGTTCCTTCTTTTGGAAGCAAATTTTTAGGTATATCATCAAATTGTGAGAATAAATCCATTTAGTAAAAGCTTATTCTATTTGTTTTTGAATCCAATTTAGCAGTTCAGTTTTATTCATTCTTCCCCAAGTTGTTTGTACACTTTTTTCTTTTGTTGAATTTTCCTCAGGCTGTAAAACAATTAGCGATGTATTTTTATTCCCTGCAAGCTCCAATTCTGCTAAAAAACCAACCATGTCTGTTGAATTATTCTCGTACAAAGTCTGAAGTTTTTTTGTAAGCCTGTACTTTATAGCAGGCTCAATATATGCTCTAATAGCGTAGTTTTTAAAAAGTTTAATATTTCTGTTTTTTTCATCAAAATAACTATATGATGAAAAGTCATGGTAATTCTCAGAAGCTGTTTTTGGTATACCTTTCAAGTATGTTTCTAACATGTAGTTTATAAACTTTGGTTCCCATAAGTGATTTCGCTTGATTCGAATTTCACGTTCATGTTGATGCCACTTTCTTGTCCAATCTAAGGTGAAATTGCAAATAACAAGACCTTTTATATTAAGCTGAAAATTTTGATTATTTTCCTTCATAAACTTAATATACCTCATTGCTCTATGACCTATTAAACTTGCTCCTAAAAAGAATACATTTTTATTAGGTAATTTGTATTTAGTAAAGACTTCTTTAATTAAGTCATGAGTAGAACGCATAGAAGCTTTGGTAAAGTAAAAGTCAAAGGGAATTTCTGTTGAGACTGACAACACTGCAAAACCTTTATAAGACGCTAACTTATAAAGTTCTTTTGAATTTTTATTCTTTTTATCAAATCCAGAGTCCTCTAAAAAAATAAGAGTGCTATTGATAGATTTATTTTCTGGCAACATCAATGTATAACCACTTTGAATGAACGGTAAAAAATCACTGTCTTTTATACCTATTCTTAAACTATCATTTTTTAATGGTTTATAATCTTCAATTACTTTCTGTGAAAAGGTCTTACTACTGAAAATAATTAAAGCTAATAAGAAGAATAGTTTTAAGTTTTTCATCCTAATAGTTTATACTTTTATGACATGCAAGAGCTATTCTAACAATCTAGCCATAGCAGTTTTAATAACTTCAATATTCTTATTCTTATTTATAGGATTTGCTTTCTTTTGCATTTGTACCATCTGCCTCATTAAATTAACTCCTACTTTATCAAAATTATATTGTTTATACTGAATTCCTTTAGCTACAATATCATCTGATAAGTTCTTAATAGCTTCTGTATTATTACTTTTTGAAATTTTATCAAAAGCCTTTTTATACAGACTCTGTATTTTTTTATTCTGACTTAAAAACATTCCAGACATTACATTTCCGCCAATAAACGTTAATTCAGAATCATCATTCTCTTCTAAATAAATTCGAGTTAATGGTGTAGCAATAATCTTTTTAACTTCTAACGGCAATGTTTTCGATTTTTTAATCGCTAAGTCTTTATCTACATAATACATTCCTACTAAAGACTTTCCTAAAACCGAATACGATTTACTTTGTAAACCTTTATCAAAAACTGGTTTTAATTCAGGATCAGTTAACTTCCCTAAGGTTTCAATTGCTGCAGCTTGAACCAACGTTTTAGGATCGTTCATAGCAATTTGTTTTATCTTATCAATAACTCTCTTTTTAGAATATTTATTGATTAAGTTAATATTCTCTAAGGCTAAAATTCTGATTTTATAAAAAGGATCACTCATTGCATTGGCAATAGCATTAAACGCTTTTTTATCATCTTGATTCTTGGCAACTTCTAATAACGCTTCTCTTTGATGCTGATAGTTCTTAGCATATTTTAATTGATTAATATAATCGCTCAATACCTTATTCTCATGTACATCACATAATAAAACTCCATCAGCATTAACTTGAATTAAACTTGGTTGTTTTACATACGGAAAGGTAAACGAAGCATCTTTTCCGTTTACAAAAACATTATGTCTTGTAGCTTTACTTCCTTCAAATATGTCTATTGCTAAAGGAAACTTAAATTCCTTAGCTTGTGTCTGGATAATATTGACTGTTACTGTTTTTCTTAGGGTATTGTAATCGTAAGAAATATCTAACTTAGGATGTCCGCTACCAAAATACCATTGATTAAAAAACCAGTTTAAATCTTTACCTGTAACTTCTTCTAGTACTAAGCGTAATTGATGTGCTTCTGCTGTTCCATACTTATGTTTTGTTAAGTATTGTTTTAATCCTTCAAAAAAAGCTTCATCACCTAAATAATTTCGTAACATATGTAAGATTGCTCCTCCTTTATTATAGCTAACCGCATCGAACATATCTTCTTTGTCTTGATAGTTAAAACGTACTAAGTGCTTGTCATAGTTTTGCCCGTTTTTATACGCTTGTGTATCTTCAAATAAATGAGCATCTGCTACATCTTTTCCATATTTATGTTCTAACCATAAATACTCACTGTAATTAGCAAAACTTTCGTTTACTGTTAAGTTACTCCAACTTTCGGTAGTTACTAAATCTCCAAACCAATGATGAAAGGCTTCATGGGCAATTGTGTTTTCTTGTACGTTTTCATCTATTAACTGCCCTGGCATTTGGTAGGCTTTTTCTCCATGAATAACGGCTGTAGTATTTTCCATAGCTCCACTTACATAATCTCTACCTACAATTTGAGCATACTTATTCCATGGATATTCAATTCCTGTAATTTTTGAGAAAAACGCTAACATCTCTGGCGTATTTCCAAAAATATCTCTTGCATAAGGTGCATACTTCTTTTCTACATAATATTCTACAGGAATATTTTTATATGTGTCTTTTATTATTTCATACTCTCCTACTCCCATAAAGAATAAATACGGAGCATGTTTTTGAATAAAGTTCCAATAATCAGTTCTTGTTCCGTTTGCATTATTGGTTTGTTTTTCTAGTTTTCCGTTAGATAAGGTAACATACTTTTTAGGTACAGTAATGTAAATTTCTTGCGATGTTTTTTGATTTGGGGCATCAATTGTAGGAAACCAACAACTACTCGCTTCTGTTTCTCCTTGAGTCCAAATTTGAGTGGGTTTGTTTTTATCTAATCCCGTTGAATTAATAAAGTACAATCCTTTAGCAGATGTGATTGCAGCACTTCCTTTTTGCTTAACTTTTTCTGGTCGTGCAGTATATTTTATATAGATTGTAAATTCTTCGTTTCTTTTATAAGCACGTGGTAAATTTATGATTAATTCATTTCCATCGTAATTATAATTTAAGGGTGAATTATTCATTAGTACTTTATGAATAATCATTCCTTTTGCATCTAAAGTTAATTTATCAGTTTTATAAAAGTGTGGTTTTAGAGTTACCCATTCTTCACCATTTAACTGTTTTTCTTTAAAGTTAAAATCAACTTTAAGTTTGGTGTGAATTAAATCGTGAATTTTATCTCTCTCTGCTCTGTAAGTAGATGTTTGAGCAAATAATGCAACTGTAAAAAGAGTAATAAAAAATGTAAGGGTTTTCTGAAACTTCATAAAATCTTTTCTTAAAGCTTCAAAAATAAGAAAATAAGTTCGCTGCCTTGTTAATAGCGAGTTAAAAAGAAAACCACCGCAATTTGCAGTGGTTTGATTATTATTTTATAGGACCTATCTTGTTGCCTATTATATCTTTAAACTGTTGTAGTTTTCCTTCATCATCATTTACATTAACACTTCTCATCATTTTCATTAATGCATTCGGGTTCATATTTTCTCCTAATAATCTTCCTACTCCTACTCCAGCTCCTTTAATATTAACGAAACCAACTATTTCGTTGATAGCTTCTAAATCTCCTGAATAATATAGAGTTGCTTTTCCTTTTTTATCATTGAACTTCATTAATGTTTTGTATTCAGAATCTTTTAAAATAGTTTTTATCTTTTGCTCTTCTGCTTTAACTTCTTCTTTGGTTGATTTATTCTCTGGCAAAAAGGCAATATTCACTTTACGAATACTTTCGAATGCTTTTTTATCTTCTTCTGAAGCATTCTCTTTCATTGAGATTGGTAAAATACTAGCAGAAAAATCTACAGTCACAAACTTAGAATCGTTCTGACTGTCTACTATATATTTTTGTAATGATGGTTTGTTACACGAAATAAGTGTTAACATAACCATTGATATGGTAAAAATTATAAATCGTTTCATTTGTAATTGAATTTTAATTGAATTAAGCGAGGAGAAATTCCTCGCTTAATATATTGTTTACTTGTCGCTATCTTTTTTATCAGAATACTTATGAGCAATCTTAGATAGTTTGTTAACATCAATATTACCTGTTAATGTAATTACTGTGGCTTTAGATTTGTTATTCTTCTCCTTATTCTTTACATACATTAACACCTCACTTACTAAGTCTTTATTCTTTGTAGATTTTACATAGATCTTAACTTTAGAGTCTTTTTCTTTAACTCTCATTAATTGAGTTAAATTAGATCTCTTGATAGCAGAATTAACCATACCATCCATTTTAGAAGCGACTCCTTCATCTTCTGTAGAAAATACTTTTAACTCGTTTAATCCTTTAATTACGTTAAACACTTCCATATCATCAGACTTTGCATCTGGAAACTTTTGTAATAATTCAAAAGCGTCTTTAGTTACTACCACTGCCGATACTTCATCTAAGTCTTCTAAAGAATCGAACATTGATTGTGAAAATGCTACGTTAGATATGAATAAAAATGCGAATAGATATATTACTTTTTTCATGATTTTACTATTTAAATTCTTGGTTTTGTTTTATTAGTTTACTTTGGTTTTAATTTATTTTATTTAACACCTTATTTACTGTATTTTCGTAAGTGTACAATTGTGCTACGGCATTGTTCCCTTTGTTTAAATTATTAGACACGCTGTAAAGTGCTTCGTTTCCTCTAT
The DNA here is from genome assembly GCF_002120225.1 of Tenacibaculum holothuriorum. Lineage (GTDB taxonomy): Bacteria > Bacteroidota > Bacteroidia > Flavobacteriales > Flavobacteriaceae > Polaribacter > Polaribacter holothuriorum. The sequence continues at coordinate 488,918 of NZ_LAPZ01000001.1, forward strand.
TTAAATTAGAGGATACCATTTGTAAAGCTTCCTTTATTTGTGCAAATTGTTGTCTTTGAACATGCTCATCGTACTTTTGTTTTCCTATAAAAACACTAAATAATAAGACTACTGATGCTGCTACCGATGCCCATTTCCAGCTCTTTCTATTTTTCTCAGGTTTTAACTGAATGGTTTTGGTAAACGTTTCGTCTTTGCTTTGTTTAAAATAACTAAACATTACACTATAGTCTTGCAAATGCGATGCCACATTGTTAGACGTAAAATAGTCTTGTAATATTTGCTCTTCTTGTAAAGAAGTTTCTGCGTTTAGATATTTCTCTAATAACTTTTCTATGTTAGCTAACTCCATAGTTATGTTGTTTTATGAGTTCTTGTCTTATTGTTTTTCTTGCTCTTGATAAAGCTACTCTTACTGCAGTTGGTTTCATATCAACCATTTTACAGATTTCGTCAAAATCATATTGTTCAATATCTCTTAATTGAATAATTATTTTTTGTTGTTCTGGTAACTTTTCAATGAGCTTATGTACTTGGTTTACTGTATCGTTATTTTCTACTTTCTTATCTAAAGACGTTTCTTTTTCTTTATAATTACTATGAACCAACGTTAAATTACTTGCTTGTTTAGATTTTAACCTATCAAAACAATAATTCTTAGTCATTGTCATAGCAAAAGCTTCAACATTCTTATAATTAGAAAGCTTCTCTTTATTTCTCCACAACTTAAAGTAAAGTTCTTGTGTAGCGTCTTCAGCTTCTTCGGTAGAAACTAACAACCTTTTTGCTAAACGAAAAACTTTGTCTTTAAAAGGTAATACAGCTTTTAAAAAGTCTGATTGGTTCATTGGTTTAATTAATTGATGTAAATTTTACTTAAAAACTTCGTCTTAATTAGTGGTTTACATCTCTACGACGACCCTAAATTATTTTTGTTACATCAAAAATGAAAAAAATAATATTATTAATTAAATTGCGTTGTATTTAAATAGTATAAAAATCACTCCTTTATGAGAATATTTAATAAATCCATTGTTTTAATTTTTAGTTTATTAATCCTATCATGTAGTAAAGAAGATTTTCCTCCTCAAGGAATTCAAGTACAAGATTTTATTTGGAAAGGATTAAATGCTTATTACTTATGGCAAGGTGATGTACCAGATTTATCTGACCGTCGTTTTTCAAGCGATCAACAATTATATTCTTATTTAGAAGGATTCCCAAATCCTGCTCATTTTTTTGATGCTCATTTATATCAAAAAGGTCAAGTAGATAAATTCTCTTGGATTGTAGATGATTATATAGCTTTAGAAAAATCGTTTCAAGGTATTCGTAAAACTAGTGGAATTAGAGCAACTTCGGTAAATTATCAAGACGGTACAAATAGAATTTTTATTTATGTTCGTTATGTAGCAAAAGGATCTGATGCTGAAGCAAAAGGAATTCAAAGAGGAATGATTTTTAGTGAAGCTAACGGACAACAGTTAACCAATGCAAATGTAAATCAGCTATTAGGTAATGACTCTTTTTCATTAACCTTAGCAAATTATAATGGTGGAAATCCAGCAAGTACTGCTACTGTTTTTAACTTAACCAAAACTGAATTAGAAGAAAATCCAGTAAAGATTGCTTCGGTTATTAATGAAGGAAGTAAGAAAATAGGATATTTAATGTACAATCAATTCTCTACTCCTTTCGATGATGAATTAAATGCTGAATTCGCTAAATTTAAAAGCGAAAACATTGATGATTTAATTATTGATTTACGTTACAACGGTGGAGGTTCTGTAAGATCAGCAATATATTTAGCGAGTATGATTACTGGTCAGTTTAATGGCGAATTATTTTCAAAACAAGTATGGAACGATAAAGTACAATCTAGTAGAGATGTTAGCTCTTTTATAAACAACTTTACCAATCAAATAGACAACGGTGTTGTTACTCAAAACATTAATAGTTTAAATTTAAGTACTGTATATTTTATTGTTTCTGATAGAACTGCTTCTGCTTCAGAATTAGTTATTAACGGATTAGCACCATACATAAGTGTAAAATTAGTTGGAGAAACTACTGTTGGGAAACAAGTTGGTTCTATTACCTTATACGACTCTGATGATTTTAGAAGAAACGGTCCTAATTTTAATACTTCTCATACTTGGGCAATGCAACCTATTGTGTTAGAAATTCAAAATAAAAAAGGAGAAAATAAACCTGACGGATTTACTCCTGAAGTTCCTTTAGAAGAAGATCCAGGAAACTTAGGTGTACTAGGAGATGTAAATGAACCTTTGCTACAAAGAACAATTCAATACATAACAACGGGTTCTAGAGGTAGTTTACAGAAGACGAATTCTTTTGATATCAACTCTAAATGGAATACCGAAATGAGTTCGCCAGATTATAACAATATGTACGTTAACTTTAAATAAAAAAATCCGCTTTAAAAAGCGGATTTTTTGTTACAACAAACTCATTTGTTGATTAGTATCTTCATTTGGTATTTTTAAATTCAAATTAAACTCTTTGTTCAACTTTTTAATGAAATAAGCAGCTAATAAAGGAGATTCAATTTCTAAATTTTGATGTACAAAAAAATGAACATTTGTTAAACCTAACTGTTTCCATTCTTTCAGCCTTTCAACCCAATCATCTAACCTTGAATAATCTGAAACATGATTCGCTCCAACATAACGAATAAATGCTTCATTATTAGTCAAACGCATATGTATCATGTCTCTTCTACCTGCCGTGTCTACTAATACATTAGTAATATTATTCGTCTCTAAAAGATGCGTATATTCATTAAATACACTTCTATCTTCAAACCAATCTGGGTGACGAACTTCAATTGCTAATGGAATTCCCTTTGGCCAACTCATTACAAAATTCTGTAACCTGTCAAAATTCTTTGGTCCAAAATTAGAATGTAATTGTAAAAAAATAGTTCCTAACTTATCTTCTAAATGAGCTGCATTATCTAAATATAAATTTACAGCGTCTTGAACCCCTTGCAAACGTTTCCAATGACTTATTTCTTGTCCTAACTTAGGAAAAAACTTAAATCCCATAGGGGTTTTATCTTTCCATTTTGAAAATTGTTCTGCTGGGAATTGTCTATAAAAAGTAGCATTTAACTCAATACAATTAAATTGTTTTGAATAATATACCAATTCATCTTTTGTTCCTCTTGGATAAAAACCTTTTAAATCTGCTCTATTCCACTTTGCACAGCCTACATAAACCGAGAAATCATCTTCTTCAACTTTTGATAAAACGCTACTTGTATCTTCATGGGTTTTTGGTAGTGTAAAATCTATTAACTCTGGCTGTGGTACTTTTCCAAACTTCATTATTTATCTACTAATTCGGTTCTAAAATCATTCATCATCATATCATTCTTATTCTTTGCATGGTTGAATCCTTGCTTCCACCAACGAGTCATTAATTTTTTATCAAACACTAATGAATTTGTCGTTAAAACAGTTGGGGTATAATATAAATTCAATTGAACATCGTTATGTTTTGCTGAGAGTTTTCCTATAGTAACATTATGACGCTCTACATGCTCTAGCATAAAATCGAAAACATCTAACATTAACGAAAACGGATTTTTAGCAGGTAAACGATTAATCTGAGTTACTTCGGTTTCTAAGATAATCGCATCAATTTCTTTAGCTCCTCTTTTTATCGCTTCTCTTATGGGAATTAAACATCCAAATCCTCCATCAGCATATTGGCAATGATTTTTTTCTAACAAACTCATAAAAGGTACATAATTGCACGACCCCCATATCCAATCACAAAAATCATCGTATTCACATTCTAAAATAGATTTGTACTCAATTTGATTCGCTGTTAAATTAGAAACGGTAACAACAACTTCTTTATTCATAGCTCTTGCTTCGTCATACAATTCTCGAGTAATCTTCTTCTTTATTAATTTTCTAAGGTTTTTACTCTCACCAAATGTTTTTCGTCCATTTAAAAAGTTCCATAACGTATTTCTATGTCGAATAGAAACCACTTTTTCACCATGAACTGTTTTTATTCTAAAAGGACTATTACTAAAAATAGATTTTTGATTTACATTCGTATACAACTCTCTTAAGGCATCAATTTTACGGTTAGCCAAATGAGTAACCATTAACGAGCCTGTTGATGTACCTAAAAACAAATCGTATTCTTTTTGTTTTTCTTTCATAAGATATTCGGCAACTCCACCTGCAAAGGCTCCTTTACTTCCTCCTCCAGAAATAACTAAGGCTTTTTTCATTGAATTTATCTATTTTAGTTCTGTAAAAATATCAAAAAATGAAACGATTTTCACTTATTATTTTGGTCGTATTTATCTTATTTTCTTGCAAAAAAGAAAATACTTCGAAAACCTTAATAAAACATTCACCTAAAGTCATTGAAAAAATCAATATTCAAGAATTTAAAGTTGATAGTTCTAGTATCAGAGCTATACTCCCTTTAAGTAAAAAAGAAGTTGCTTTTGCTGGTTCTCATGGAAAAGTTGGAATTTTAAAAGATGATGGTTCTTTTGTCTATTTAAAAAAAATAAAGTTTAACGATTCAATTACTCCACACTTTAGAAGTTTAGCTACAAATAATAAAGATTTATTTGCCTTATCAATAGTTAATCCAGCTTTACTCTATAAAATATCTGAAATTAAAGATGATAAAATTGTTTATACAGAAGAACATGAGAAAGTATTTTATGATAGTATGAAGTTCTTTGAAGATGGAATTCACGGAATAGCTGTTGGTGACCCTACAGAAAACTGTCCGTCTATAATTACAACTGAAAATGGTGGAGAAAATTGGACAAAACTACCTTGTTCTCAATTACCAAAATTTGAAGATGGCGAAGCCTTTTTTGCAGCTAGTAACACCAATATTGCTATAGTTAACAGAACTATATGGATTGCTTCGGGAGGGAAAAAAGCACGTATTTTAAAATCTGCCGATTATGGAAAAACTTGGGAAGTTTTTAATACACCAATAGTTCAAGGCGATGGACCTCAAGGTATTTATTCTATTGATTTTTATGATGATAACAACGGAATTATTATTGGAGGAAACTATGCAAAACCAAACGATAATTGTGCTAACAAAGCTATTACAAAAGATGGAGGAAAAACTTGGACAATTGTTGCCGACAATGTAAATCCTAATTACAAAAGCTGTGTACAATACGTACCAAATTCAAACGGAAAAGAAATATTCGCAGTAGGAAAAACAGGTATTTCTTATTCTAACGATGGAGGAATGACATGGAACGATATTTCTAATGAAAGTTATTATTCAATAAGCTTTGTAGATCGTAACACTGCTTGGTTAAGTGGTAATAACAAACTTGGAAAGCTAATTCTAAAATAAATCTTAATCTTTTGTTAAAGAAATCGTAAACCCAAATGCAATTCAATACTTTTATAGTTTACCCAATTAATCTATAACTAAACTTTGGTTACGTGTAACTAAAAATAACACTTTACACATGAAAAACATTTTCGTATTTCTCGTATCCTTGTGCATAACATCAATGTCTGCACAAGAATACTTCCCCACTAATTCTGGGGTAAAAACATCAAAAAATAGTTCATATGCTTTTACCAATGCAACTATTTATGTTACTCCAAAACAAAAAATTAAAAAAGGAACTTTACTCATTAAAGATGGTAAAGTTGTTAATGTAGGTAAATCTGTTTCTATTCCTAAAGGAACTGAAGTTATTGATGCAAAAGGAAAAACTATTTATCCTTCTTTTGTTGATGTGTATTCTACATTTGGAATTGCAAAACCTAAACGTGAAAGTGGTTTTAATAAACCGCCACAGTACGATGCTTCTAGAAAAGGTTATTACTGGAATGATCATATCCGTCCTGATGTTGATGCTTCCAAAGAACTTAAATTTGATGCTAAAAAAGCTAAAGAATTATTAAAATTAGGCTTTGGTGTTGTTAACACGCATTTAGATGATGGAATTATGCAAGGAAATGGAGTTTTAGTAGCTCTAAACCCAAATTCTTCTGCTGCTTATAGAGTTTTAAATGAAAGATCAGGTAATTATCTTTCTTTTTCTAAAAGTAGAAAATCTCGTCAAGCATACCCTACTTCTCGTATGGGAGCTATGGCTTTATTGCGTCAAGCATATTTAGATGCCGATTGGTACGCAAAAGGAAATGCAAAGAACAAGGACTTAGCTCTAGAAGCACTAAATAAGAACAAAGATTTACCTCAAATTTTTAATGCTGGTGATTATTTAAACGATATGCGTGCCGATAAAGTTGGTGACGAATTCGGTATTCAATATACTATCGTTGGTGGCGGTGATGAATACGAAAGAGTTAATGACATTAAAAAGACGAATGCTACCTATATTATTCCTTTAAACTTTAGAAAAGCTTATGATGTTAGTAATCCGTTTTTGGCTAATTATATTTCATTAAGTGATATGCGTAAATGGAATCAAGAGCCTTCAAATCCTGGTATTTTAGCAAAAAATAATATCCCATTTGCATTAACTACTCACGATTTAAAATCGAAAAAAGATTTTTCAAAAAACTTACAAAAAGCAATTAAGTTTGGTTTAGACAAAACCACTGCTTTAGAAGCTTTAACTACCCTTCCTGCTAAAATATTAAAAAACAACAAAATAGGAAACTTAAACACTGGTAGTTATGCTAACTTTTTAATTACTTCGGGCGATGTTTTTGATAGTAAAACTACTTTATTTGAAAACTGGGTACAAGGACAAAAGAATGTTATCAACCCAATGGATATTAAAGATATTACGGGTAATTATATGTTATATATTAACGGTAATAATTACGATTTAGAAATTACTGGTAAAGGAGCAAAACAAACTGGAACTATTAAAAAAGGAGATAAAAAAGTAAATTCTAAGTTCTCTTTTAAAGATGGTTGGATTCAAATTGCAATGAATGAAGATGGTAAGTTTACACGTTTAACAGGTAAAACTATCAACGCTTCTAATGTAATGCAAGGAACTGCCATTGATAATAGCGGAAACGAGTCTACTTGGTCAGCTTCTAAGAAAGTAGTTAAATCTGATAAAAAGAAAGACAAAAAGAAAAAAGATTCTGAAACTCCAGAAGTTGTTGCAGTAAGTTATCCAAACATCGGATTTGGTAATCATACAAAACCACAACAAGAAACAATTTTAATTCAAAATGCTACAGTTTGGACTTCAGACAATAACAAAGTTTTAGAAAACACCGATGTATTACTTAAAAATGGTAAGATTGCTCAAATAGGAAAAGGACTTTCTAAAAGAGGAGCTAAAGTAATAGATGGAACTGGTAAGTTTTTAACAGCAGGAATTATCGATGAACATTCTCACATTGCTACTTCAGCAGTAAACGAAGCAGGTCATAATTCAACTGCCGAAGTTACTATTGAAGATGTTGTTGATCCTAATGACATTAATATTTACAGAAACTTAGCTGGTGGTGTTACTTCTATTCAAATTTTACACGGTTCTGCAAACCCAATTGGTGGGCGTTCAGCAATTATCAAACTAAAATGGGGAGAAAATGCCGATGGAATGATTTACAAAAACACTCCTAAGTTCATCAAGTTTGCTTTAGGTGAAAATGTAAAACAATCTAACTGGGGTGATTTACAAACGGTACGTTTTCCACAAACTCGTATGGGAGTTGAGCAAGTTTACATTGACTATTTTCAAAGAGCTAAAGAATATGATGAGAAGAAAAAAAGCGGAAAACCATATCGTAAAGATATTGAGTTAGAAACATTAGCTGAAATCATTAATAAAGAGCGTTTTATTTCTTGTCACTCTTATGTACAATCAGAAATTAATATGTTAATGAAAGTTGCAGAAAAATTCAACTTCAATATAAATACATTCACTCATATTTTAGAAGGATATAAAGTAGCTGACAAAATGAAAAAACATGGTGTTGGTGGTTCAACTTTCTCAGATTGGTGGGCTTATAAATATGAAGTAAATGATGCTATTCCTTACAATGCTGCTATTATGCACAATCAAGGAGTAACTGTAGCTATAAATTCTGATGATGCTGAAATGTCTCGTAGATTAAACCAAGAAGCTGCAAAAACTATAAAGTATGGTGGAATGTCTGAGCAAGAAGCTTGGAACACAGTAACTATTAATCCTGCTAAATTATTACACTTAGACGATCGCACAGGAAGCATTAAAGTAGGTAAAGATGCCGATGTTGTTCTATGGAGCGGAAATCCATTATCGGTATATTCTAAAGCAGAAAAAACAATTATAGACGGTGCTATTTATTTCGACTTAGAAAAAGATTTAGCAAAACGTAAAGCTATCAAAGCTGAACGTGCTAAACTAATTAGCATGATGTTAAAGGAAAAGATTAAAGGTGCCAAAACACAAGCTCCTGCTAAGAAAGTTAAAAAATTATTCCACTGTGATACAGAATAAGAACTTAAAAAGACAAAAAATGAATATTAAAAATTTATATATCGCATTATGTTTCTTATTCATAGGAAATAGTTTTGCACAACAAACACCGGCTCCTTCACAAACATCCGATGTTACTATTGAAGGAGGAACTGCACATTTAGGAAACGGTAAAGTAATAGAAAATGCTCTTATCATGTTTTCTAATGGAAAAATAACTCACGTAGGAAACGCTAATTCAAAAATTGCACGTCGTGGAACAGTAATTAACGCTTCAGGAAAACATATTTACCCAGGATTAATTGCTGCAAATACTTCTTTAGGGTTAGCTGAAATTGATGCTGTCCGTGCAACACGTGATTTTGATGAAATAGGAACAATGTTACCTCATATTAGAAGCATTATTGCTTACAATACTGAAAGTAGAGTCGTTGAAACCATGCGACCTAATGGAGTTTTTATAGCACAAGTTACTCCTAGAGGTGGTCGTATTTCAGGAACTTCATCTGTAGTTCAATTAGATGCTTGGAATTGGGAAGATGCAGTAATGAAAAAAGACGATGCAATTCATGTAAATTGGCCAAATGCCTTATCGAGAGGAAGATGGTGGCTAGGTGAAGATCCTGCTTTAAAACCAAATAAAAATTATCAGAAAAATGTAGATAAGTTAGTCTCTTATATTAAGGAAGCTAAAAACTATTTAAACGGAAATAGAAATAGCAAAAGCTTACCATACGAAGCTATGGAAGGTTTATTCAATGGAAAACAAAAAATGTTTATCCATGTTGGTGGGCAAAAACCAATTACAGATGCTATTACTGTTATGAAAGAAACTGGTATTAAAAACATTGTAATTGTTCATGGGCAAGAAGCAGAAAAAGTTGCAGATTTATTAAAATCAAACAACATTCCTGTAGTTTTAGAGCGTGCTCATCGTTTACCTAATTTAGAAGATGAGGATTATGATTTACCTTTCCGTTCTGCTAAAATCTTATCTGATGCTGGTATTTTAGTTGGACTAGGAATGGAAGGTGATATGGAACGTATGAGTACAAGAAACTTACCTTTTTATGCAGGTACTTATGCTGCTTATGGTCTTGACAAAGAAAAAGCATTGCAAATCATTACAGAGAATAATGCTAAAATTTTAGGTATTGATAATGTGACAGGAACTATACAAGTTGGTAAAGATGCTACATTATTTATTTCTAAAGGAGATGCTTTAGATATGAGAACTAATATTTTAACTGATGCTTTTATACAAGGGAGAAAGTTAAGTTTAGAAACACATCAAACAAAACTTTGGAAACGATATTCTAATAAATATAAAAACAATTAAAAAACAAAAAGCTCGGTAATTACCGAGCTTTTTAATTAAATCAAATAAGTTAAAATCACACCCCTTACTATAATTTCAATTTATCTGACATCTCTTTTCCTTTTCTTTTAATAACTACTTTTGCAATTGCATTACAAATATTTGTAATATTCTTCAATTATAAAATACCTAGATTTAGGTATTTTTACCTATCGCAATCATAATATCCATATCCATAATCTTTTTCACCCAATCTAATTTTGTTAATATACACATAGATTGAGTTTCCTGACCTTACTAAATAATAGCTTCCTCTTGTATCTCCAGAATCTACATGAACTCTATCTGTGGTTCTTCCAGAGCTTCTTATGTCATATTTTTCATTCGGTGCAACCGCTTTATAACTAAAATGAATATCATCTCTATATCTATTTCTAAATTGAATAGACCATCTGTATTTTTTAGCATACTTATTATATCCATCATTTCTTACTCTAAAATCTAAACCTCTTAAACAATCAGTTCTATTCCAATTTCCCCAACCTGTTTTAGACTCATCTATATCTATTTTTAATACAATAGTATTAGAATCAATAATTGGTAAATCATCATTAAAAGTAAACGACATTAATAATAACGCAATAAAACCTGTTAAAAACACTTTTTTCATAAATAAAAATTTTAAAATTTACTGAATAAAATTAAATATGAAACACATTATAAAAACTCCTTATAAATAAGTATTTTCGCTTTACAATGAAACAAATAAGCAGTATTCAAAACAGCTATATTAAAGAGCTATTAAAACTTCAAGAGAAATCTAGAGAACGAAGAAAAAAAGGATTATTCTTAATTGAAGGAGAACGAGAGATTTCTTTAGCCAAAGCAGGTAATTACTCTATAGACACTATCTTATTTAATCCAGAAATTTATAGTTTAGATAATATAGAAGAAAACATTAATTACATAGAAATTACTTCAGAAGTCTATAAAAAAATAGCTTATAGAGAATCTACTGAAGGAATCATTGCTGTTGTAAAAACAAAAGATTTTTCCTTCAGCGAAATTAAACTCAACTCTCCTGCCCCACTAATTTTGGTTATGGAAGGAATTGAAAAACCTGGTAATATTGGCGCAATGCTAAGAACTGCAGATGCCGCAAATGTTGATGCTGTGTTTATAGCAAACCCTAAATCAGATATATTTAATCCTAATATTATTCGCTCTAGTGTTGGTTGTATCTTTACCAATCAAATTGGGGTTGGAACATCAGAAGAAATTATTGAGTTTCTACAAAAAAACAACATCAATATTTACAGCGCTACCTTACAAAACTCTAACGAATACCATAAAAACGATTATACGCAACCAACAGCTTTAGTCGTTGGTACTGAAGCTACTGGACTTACCAAAATTTGGAGAGAAAAAGCTACTCAAAACATCAATATTCCAATGCAAGGAGTAATTGATTCTATGAATGTTTCTGTAGCTGCAGCTATCTTAACATTCGAAGCCAAAAGACAAAGAGCATTTAAATAAGCTATTATTTGTACATTAAAATTCTTTATAGTACTTTCAATCTACAATTAAGAATGAAAGGCATATGGCGTATACAGCAACGATAGAAGAGGAAAAAAAGGAGATTGCAAATCGTTATAAAGATTTATTAAAAGGAACTTATCAAACACTTTCTGAAGATGATAAAAAATTAATACGTAAAGCTTTTGATGTTGCTGTTGAAGCACATTCTGAGCAACGAAGAAAAACTGGTGAACCTTATATTTATCATCCTATTGCAGTAGCAAAAATTGTAGCTTATGAAATTGGCTTAGGAGCTACTTCTATTGCCGCTGCCCTACTGCATGATGTTGTTGAAGACACCCATTACACAGTAGACGACATGGAGCGTTTATTTGGTGAAACAGTTGCAAGAATTGTTAGTGGTCTTACAAAAATTTCGAACTTAAAAAAAGAGCAAGATTACTCTATTCAAGCAGAAAATTTCAGAAAAATGCTGCTTACATTACATGATGATGTTCGTGTAATTTTAATTAAAGTTGCTGATAGATTGCATAACATGCAAACTATGGATGCGATGCCACCACATAAGCAGGTAAAAATTGCTTCAGAAACCTTATACATTTATGCACCACTAGCTCATCGCTTAGGTTTATATAACATTAAAACAGAACTAGAAGACTTAGGATTAAAATATACTGAGCCAGATGTTTACAATGATATTCTTAATAAAATAAAGGATAGTAAAGAAGAGCAACAAGCGTATATTGATAGTTTTACTAGCGTACTTAAGGAAGCTTTAGATAACGAAAATTTTAAATACGAAATTAAAGGTCGTTTTAAGTCTATTTTCTCTATTCGTAGAAAAATGCGAAAGCAAAATGTAACCTTCGATGAAGTATATGATAAGTTTGCTATTAGAATTATATACGAACCACAATCTGGAGATGAAAAATTCGATGCTTGGAAAATCTATTCAATAGTAACCGATTTCTTTAAACCTAACCCTGCTCGTTTACGAGACTGGATTTCTCAGCCTAAATCTACTGGTTATGAAGCTTTACACATTACAGTAATTGGTCCTGAAGCTCGATGGGTAGAAGTACAAATTCGTTCAGAAAGAATGGATGAAATTGCAGAAAAAGGATATGCTGCTCACTTTAAGTATAAGCAAGGTAATATTCAAGAAAATGGTTTAGAAGGTTGGTTGAACAAACTAAAAGAAACCTTAGAAAACCAAAGTTTAAACGCTGTTGATTTTGTTGAAGATTTTAAACTAAATCTTTACGCAAAAGAGATTTATGTTTTTACACCGAAAGGAGATTTAAAGTCGTTACCTAAAGGTGCATCTGCTTTAGATTTTGCTTTCTCGGTTCATACTGATGTTGGGTTAAAAACTAGAGGAGCTAAAGTTAACGGAAAGTTAGTTCCGTTGAGTTACGAACTTAAAAGTGGAGATCAAGTAGAAGTATTAACAGCAAACAATAACAAACCTAATGTACGCTGGTTAGATTTCGTATTAACTGCACGAGCAAGAACCAAAATAAAATCAGCTTTAAAAGCGGAAGAGAAGAAAATTGCCGAAGAAGGAAAAGCAATTTTAATGCGTAAACTTCGTCATTTAAAATTAGGAACTGATGAAAAAACTATTCATGAATTAGCTTCCTATTTCAACCTAAAAACAAGTTTCGATTTATTTTACAGAATTGGTAATGGTGCAATAGATAACACACAACTAAAAGAATTTGTTGCACAGAGAAGTAGCTCTATTGTTAACTTCTTTAAAAATCCTTTTAGAAGAGGTAACCATAAGAATATTAGTAATACCGAAGAGGTAACAGATAAATACGACTCTTTAGTATTTGGTAAAGAAGAACAAACTTTAGACTACACTTTAGCTAAATGTTGTAGCCCAATTCCTGGAGATAAAGTATTTGGTTTTGTAACCATAAATGATGGTATAAAAGTGCATAAAAATGATTGCCCTAACGCAATTTCGTTGCAATCTAACTATGCCTATAGAATTATGCTTGCTAAATGGATTGACTCTACCAAGCAAGAATTCACCGCAATTTTACATTTATCAGGTATAGATAATAAAGGAATTGTTAGTAATTTAACTAGAATTATTTCTAGTAATATGGATGTTAATATTCATAGTATCAATATCTCTGGAACTGACGGGGTTTTTGACGGAAAACTATCATTAAGTGTTAAAAACAAAACTCAATTAATTAAGCTAATTGATAGTATTAAAAAGGTAGAAGGAGTACGAAAAGTAGAACGTGTTAATACTTTGTAAATATCATTCTAAAAATACTATTTCAATATTCAGAAATAAACGTAAATTTGTGTTTTCGTAATAAAATTAAATATGAGCAGTACTGCCGATAATCAAGAAATTGTAAAAAAAGTTTTTACTTCTTTTTTAGAAGACAATAAACACCGTAAAACTCCAGAGCGTTTCGCAATTCTACAAGAGATTTATGATGCTGAAGATCACTTTGATATTGAGTCTTTATACATAAAAATGAAGAACAAAAACTATCGAGTAAGTCGTGCTACACTATATAATACAATCGATTTATTATTAGAATGTGGCTTGGTTCGTAAGCATCAATTCGATGGTCAGTCAATGGCTCGTTACGAAAAAAGTTACTTCGATAAAAATCACGATCACGTAATTTTAACAGATACTGGTGAAGTAAAAGAATTCTGCGACCCACGAATTCAAATCATCAAAAAAACAATTGAAGAGGTTTTTGATATCGACATACACAACCACTCTCTTTACTTTTACGGAACAAAGAAAAAACAATAAGAATACAACACCCTAAAATCAACTTTTCACAAGTTGATTTTTCTTTTTAAACTAACAACATAACACATTAATAACACAACTAAATGGCTGTAGATTTATTACTTGGTCTTCAATGGGGAGACGAGGGAAAAGGTAAAATTGTAGATGTACTTACCAAAAATTACGACATTATTGCTCGTTTTCAAGGAGGTCCAAATGCAGGTCACACATTAATTTTTGATGGAAACAAACATGTATTACACACCATACCATCGGGTATTTTTCATAAAACTGCATTAAACGTAGTAGGAAACGGTGTCGTAATAGATCCTGTAATTTTCAAAAGAGAATTAGAAAACTTAGACAAACACAATATTGATTACACTTCTAAGCTTCTGATTTCAAGAAAAGCACATTTAATTTTACCAACGCATAGATTGTTAGATGCCGCTTCAGAAACTTCTAAAGGAAAAGCCAAAATTGGTTCTACTTTAAAAGGAATTGGTCCAACGTATATGGACAAAACCGGTAGAAATGGAATGCGTGTCGGTGATTTAGAATTAGATAACTGGAAAGATAAATACAGAGCATTGACCGAAAAGCATATTAAAATGTTAAACTTTTTTGATGTTGACATTCAATATGATTTAGATGAATTAGAAGCTGAATTTTCTGAAGGAATTAAAAAATTAAAGACATTACAATTTATAGATTCTGAAGACTTTTTAAACAAAGCTATAAAAGAAGGAAAATCTATTTTAGCAGAAGGAGCACAAGGTTCTTTATTAGATATCGATTTTGGAACCTATCCTTTCGTAACTTCATCTAATACAACTGCTGCTGGTGCTTGTACTGGTTTAGGAGTTGCGCCCAACAGAATTGGAGAGGTTTTTGGAATTTTCAAAGCATACACTACACGTGTAGGTTCTGGACCTTTTCCTACTGAATTATTTGACGAAGACGGTGCTACAATGGCAAAGGTTGGTCATGAATTTGGGGCAACTACTGGTCGTCCACGTCGCTGTGGTTGGTTAGATTTAGTGGCTTTAAAATATGCTGTAGATGTAAACGGAGTTACCCAATTAATGATGATGAAAGGTGATGTACTTTCTGGTTTCGATACCTTAAAAGTATGTACTTCTTATAACTATAAAGGAGAAGAAATAGATCACTTACCTTATAATATTGAACCTGAAAATGTGTCAGTAAACTATACTGAATTTAAAGGTTGGGAAGATGATTTAACTAAAATGACTTCTGCCGATGAGTTACCTCAAAACTTATTAGACTATGTAGCTTTTATTGAAAAAGAAACAGGAGTACCTGTAAAAATAGTTTCGGTAGGTCCAGATAGGAAACAAACAATAATGAGATAAAAAATTAATAAGGAGCTTTAAATAGCTCCTTTTTTTATTATGGTTAAAGAATACTTACACAATATTGTTAAACAATTTAAATCGTACAAAGAAGTAGCTGATAAAACGATTACTCAATTAGAAGAACAAGATTTACATTGGAAATATAACGAAGAAAGTAATAGTATTGCTTCCATTATGATTCATGTTTCTGAAAATATGTTATCTCGTTGGACAGATTTTTTTATTTCTGATGGAGAAAAAGAATGGAGAAATAGAGATCAAGAATTTGAACCTCAAAAACTAAATAAGCAAGAATTAATTGACAAATGGGAAAACGGATGGAACTGCCTTTTCAATGCTTTAAATTCTTTAAATGAAAGTAATTTCGACCAACCTATTTATATTAGAAATAAGCAACACAAATTAATTGAGAGTATTACAAGACAAATTGCTCATTACCCTTATCATATCGGGCAAATAGCGTATATTGGAAAAATGATTCTAAACAATAAATGGCAAACAGCTTCTATTGCAAAAGGAAAATCTAAAGAGTTTATACAAGCTCAATTTGAACTAAATAAAAAAGGAACTCTTTAATGTGAGTTCCTTTTTTTAACTTTATTTCTTTTCTGCTAAAATCTCTTCAGCAAACTTATTGCATAGTAAAAATGTTTCTCTAACATCTTCAATTGTAGTTTTTGGGTTTATTAAACACATTCGTAAAACTACTTGTTTATTCAAAATGGTAGTTACTAATAACGCTTCTTTCGACTCCATTACTCTTTTTGAAATTTCTTGATTCAACGCATCAATTTCTTTTTCAGAATAATTTAATCCAATCGGATTATATCGATAGTTAATAACCGCTAAAGTCGCTGGAGAAATAATTTCCCAATTTCTACTTTTACGTAACATTCTTTCAACTTCCTCAGCCAAATCAATATTATAAGTAACTGCTTTTTTAAAGGTTTCTAATCCATATGTTTTTATAGACATATAAAACTTTAAAGCTCTAAATCTACGCGTTAACTGAATTCCATAATCGTAAAAATTAATTTCAGACTCATTCCCTTCAATATCTCTTAAATATTCAGGTTTTTCACTAAAAGTATTACTTAACCAAGAAGAATCCTTCACTAATAAACATCCAATCTCATAAGGTTGAAAAAACCATTTATGAGGGTCGACAGTTAATGAATCTGCTCTTTCTATTCCTCTTAAAGCTCTAGCTCCTTTTTTAGATAAGATTCCTGCTCCACCATAAGCTCCATCAACATGAAACCATAAATTTTCTTCTTCACAAATATCTGCAATTTCATCTAACGGATCTACAGTACCTGTATTGGTTGTTCCTGCAGAAGCAATAAAACAGAAAGGTTGTAAACCTTCTAACCGATCTTTAGCTATTGCATTTTTTAATTTGTTGATACTAATTCTGAATTCAATATCAGTAGGTAAAATACGAATCTGTTCTTTTTTGAATCCTAGAACACGAATCGCTTTAATATTCGAAGAATGCGCTTGGTCAGATAAATAGATAACAGCTTTCGAAAAGTCGTCTCCACACTTTATTCTCCTAGCAGTAACCAAAGCTGTTAAGTTAGCCATAGAACCACCACTAGTAAAGATTCCTCCTCCCTTTTTCACAGGAAAATTGAACATTTTTAATAACCAGTTCATGGTAACAATTTCTAACTCTGCAGCAGCTGGAGATACAATCCATCCTCCAGAAAAAATATTAAATCCAGTAGCCAAACTATCAGCCATTGTACTAACAAAATTACTTGGTCCTGGAACAAACGAATATGATTTTGGATGTGAAATAACGTTACTATACTTCATCACATTATCCATTACAAAATCTAATACTTCATTTGCTGGAGTTGCTTTTTCTGGAGCTTCTTGTAAAAAAATAGAATCCATTTCTTCTCTTGTTGCAGAAGTTACAGGTTTCTTTTCTTCCATCGTAGCCCAATGCTCAGCAATTAAATCTACTATTTTATAACCGTAAGCTTTCATTTCTTCTAACGGTAAATCAAAATGAGCGCTCATATACTTTATTTAAAAAAATTAATTCGGCAAAATTACGGATTCGCTTTAGTTTAGCTGCTCTTCTTTTTTTATTTTTTTATTAAGAACTTAATTTTTTCTTTTCTTTATTTTTGCGTTCTAAAACATATTATTTTGAAGCATTTTTTGTTACTAATTTCTTTACTAAGTTTTATAACTCTTCAAGCACAAACAAAGCAAATTAAAATTCTTTCTTCTGAGCAAACCATTTTTGGTGATGAAAAATTTCCAGGAGCTCAGATATTAATTGGTAATGTTAAAATGCGACACGAAGGTGTTACTTTAGATTGTAAGCAAGCGTTGTATTACAAAGACAAAAACTTATTTAAAGCTGTTGGCGAAGTTGTGATTGAGCAAGGTGATAGTATAATTCAATACAGTGATTTTGCTAATTATAATGGTAATACTAAAAAAGCAACTTCTTGGGGAAATGTTGAAGTTAATGATAAAGAAATGCAATTAAAAACGGATACTTTGCATTTTAATAGAACTGAACAAATTTTGTATTACCCCAACCACGGAACAATTAAAGACAAAAAAAACACCTTAAAAAGTAACAAAGGAACCTATTATTTAAAAGACAAAAAATTCTCAGCTACAACCAATGTTACTGTTGTGAACCCAGATAATTTTTTAGAATCAGATCATTTAGATTATTATACAAACTCTCAGTTAGCATATTTATACGGACCAAGTACAGTAACTAATTTAAAAGATAGTACAAAAGTATATTCCGAAAGAGGTTTTTACGATACAAATACCGACGTCTCTTACTTTGTAAAAAATGCAAAACTATTTTTAAAAGATAGAACCGTATCTGCCGATAGTTTATACTACGACAAACGAAAAGGTTTTGCTTCAGCCACTAACAGAATTAAGGTAATAGACACAGTACAAAATATGGTTACCAAAGGTAATTATGCTGAATTATATGAATTAAAAGATTCTTTATTTATCATTAAAAGAGCTGTTTCAATTTCTGTAATGGATAAAGATTCTATGTACGTTCATGGTGATAAAATTTTGGTTACAGGAAAGCCTGAGAAAAGAATAGTACGCATTTTTAACAATGTAAAAATCTTTAAAGAAAACTTACAAGGAAAATGTGACTCTATTCATTCTAGCCAAGAAACAGGAGTTACTCGTATGTTTAAGGATCCTATTTTATGGTCTGGAAAAAGTCAAATTACAGGAGATAGCATTCAACTATTAAATAATAAAGAAACAAATAAATTAGATTCTCTAAAAGTGCTTTTAAACGCTTTTATTATTCAAAAAGATTCTTTAGCTAAAGACAATTTTAATCAAATCAAAGGTAGAAATATTTACGGAAAGTTCGAAAAAAACGATTTAAAAACAATGCTTGTAAAAGGTAATGCAGAGTCTTTATATTTCAACAGAAATGAAGATACTCAAAAGTTAGAGACCATTACCAAAGAGATAGCAAGTGATATTGAGTTTACACTAAAAGACAATGAAATTGAAGAAACTAAATACTTCAAAAAAACGGAGGGAAAAACATTTCCTCCCTCTGAATTTCCAGAAACAGAACGAAAGTTCCGTGGTTTTTTATGGCGAGGAGATGAACAACCTTTAACGATGGAAGATATTTTTGTTAAAGACAATACAAAGACAAAATCAAAAAAAGCTAATATTCCTGAGGTCGTAAAAAAAGCTAAACAGCAATTTATAGACGAAACTCAAAAAAAGCCTCGCGCTAAATTTGATATTAAAAATTTAGGAGACAAATAAAACTTTACTTTGAAAACTGATTTTTTAAAATACCAAGGACAAACTACTCCACATCCTTTAGCTATAGAAATTTCTCACGCTAACGGAAGTTATATTTATGATGCAAGCGGAAAAAAAATGTTAGATTTCGTTGCTGGCGTATCGGCTAATAGTTTAGGGCATAATCACCCTAAAATAAACGAAGCCATTAAAAATCAGTTAGAAAAATATACACATGTAATGGTGTATGGAGAGTTTATTCAACAAGCACAACTCGATTTGTGTAAAGCGTTGATTAAAAATTCTCCACAAAATTTAAACTCCGTTTATTTAGTTAATTCAGGAACTGAAGCTACAGAAGGCGCTTTAAAATTAGCAAAACGTTTTACTGGTAAAAGTGAAATTATTGCTGCTAAAAACGCCTATCATGGGAATACGCAAGGAGCTATGAGTGTTTGTGGTGCTGAACAACAAAATCGTCCTTTTAGACCTTTATTACCTGGTGTAAAATTTATTGATTTCAATAACGAAAACCATCTAGAAAAAATAACATCAAAAACCGCTGCGGTTATTTTAGAAACTATTCAAGGAGGAGCTGGTTTTATTGAACCTACAAACAGTTATTTACACAAAGTAAAACAACGTTGCGAAGAAGTAGGTGCATTACTTATTCTTGACGAAATACAAACAGGTGTTGGACGTACAGGAACATTTTGGGGATTCGAAAACTACAATGTTTCTCCAAATATTGTTATTACAGGAAAAGGATTAGGTGGTGGTATGCCTATTGGAGCGTTTATCAGTTCCTATGAAATTATGAATTCTTTGAAAGAGCATCCAAAATTGGGTCATATAACTACTTTTGGTGGTCACCCTGTAATTGCTGCTGCTGGTTTAGCTACCGTAAATGAAATTACATCGAGTAACTTAATTCAAGAAACATTACGAAAAGAAAAAATTATTCGTAATGCTTTTAAAAATCATCCTAAAATAAAAGAAATCCGTGGTAGAGGTTTAATGCTTGCATTAATAGTAGAGTCTCCTGAATTATCTTCAAAAGTTATTTTAGAATCTTTAGACAAAGGATTAATTCTTTTCTGGTTACTATTTGAAGGAAAAGCGATTAGAATAACTCCCCCATTAACAATTTCTGACGAAGAATTGCAAGAAGGATGCAATATCATATTAGAGATTTTAAATAAGAGTTAAATATTTTTTTTTAGATTTATGCCAAAGTCAAACCCTTTATGCATACATCTGGAAAAATTAGTCGTTTGTTCGATTACCCTTATTATCAGTTAGAAAATCATCCGCAACAAAATTCATTAGTTTATAAAAATAATAATCAATGGCACAGTATATCTACAAAAGAATATGTAGATACTGCCAAAAAAGTAAGTTGTGCTTTATTAAAACTAGGAGTAAAAGCTGGTGATAAAATTGCTGTAATTACTACGAATAACAATCCGAAATGGCATATTTTAGATATTGGTGTTATGCAAATTGGCGCTATAAATGTACCTCTCTACCCTACTTTTTCTGAAAAAGATTATGCATATATTTTAGATCATTCCGATAGTATATATTGTTTTGTTTCTGACAATGAATTACTAGAAAAAGTAAACAATGTAAAAGAGCAAACGAAATTAAAAGGAGTTTTTACTTTTGAAGAAATTGATACAGATTACGACTGGAATGCTTTCTTAGACACTGATAGAAATAACGAATATCCTCCACAATTAAACTCTTACAAAGACAAAGTAAAACCAGAAGATTTGGCTACTATAATTTATACTTCTGGAACAACAGGAACTCCAAAAGGTGTTATGTTATCGCATAAAAATGTAGTTGATAATATTATAGCTGTTAGCAATCGTTTGGATTTGCAGGGACATAATAAAAGAGTAATTAGTTATCTTCCTATTTGTCATATTTTTGAAAGAGCAGCTTCTTATTATTGTCAAGGAATGGGCTTTGAAATTCATTTTGCTGAAAGCATCGAAAAAATTGGAGACAATTTAAAAGAAATCAAGCCTCATTTTATGGCAGTAGTTCCTAGGCTTTTAGAAAAGGTTTTTGACAAAATTGTAGACAAAGGAAGCAATTTATCAGGCATTAAAAAACAACTTTTCTTTTGGTCATTGAATCTTGGAGAGCAATATGAACCATACAGAAAAAAAGGTTGGTGGTATGAATTTAAACTTAGTATTGCTAGAAAGTTAGTCTTTAAAAAATGGAGAGAGGCTCTGGGTAATCATTTAGAATTTATGCTTGCGGGTAGTGCCCCAATGCAACCTCGTTTAATTAGAATGTTTACAGCTGCTGGAATTCCTGTTTACGAAGGTTATGGGATGACAGAAACATCACCAGCAATTACTGTAAATGATCTAAGAAACAATGGCTTTAAAATAGGAACAGTTGGAAGAGTTTTAGATGATGTAGAAGTAAAAATTGCAGAAGACGGGGAAATTCTTGTAAAAGGTTCAATTGTAATGAAAGGTTATTATAAAAATGAAGAACTTACCAATAAAACCATACAAAACGGATTTTTACACACAGGTGATATTGGAGAAATTGATGATCAAGGTTTCCTAAAAATTACAGATAGAAAGAAACAAATTTTTAAAACTTCTGGAGGTAAATACATTGCTCCTGCTGTATTAGAAAGCGAATTAAAAAAATCTCGCTTTATAGAACAAGTTATGGTTATTGGTGAAGGTCAAAAAATGCCTGCAGCTCTTATTCAACTCGCACCCGATTTTATTTCAGAATGGGCAAAAAGACATCATCATACGATTACAGATATTACTTCTGATGAAAAGCTTATAGATCGTGTTCAAAAAGAAATAGACTATTATAATAAGAAATTTGGTAAGTGGGAACAAATTAAGCGTTTTGAAATTACTCCAGATGAATGGACTATTGAAGATGGACATTTAACTCCCACAATGAAAATGAGACGCAAAATAATTTTAGAAAAATATCAAAACTTGTACGAAAAAATATATAATTCACAATAAATCAACACATAAGATAAGACTTGTACAATCGAGCTATTTTTTATACTTTGCAAAGCCCAAAAATTTGAAATATGTCGATTGAAATTAAACGTCTTTTTGACTTTCCCTATTACCAACTAGAAAAATACAATTTAGATAAAGCTTTAACCACCAAATATAATGATGAGTGGAAATCTTTATCTACTCAAGAATACATCAATCAAGCCAATGCAATTAGCCGTGGTTTATTGCGCTTAGGTGTTCAACCAAACGACAAAATTGCTGTAATTTCTACAAACAACCGTACAGAATGGAATGTTTGTGATATAGGTATTTTACAAGTAGGAGCTCAAAATGTTCCTATTTACCCGACAATTTCAAAAGAAGATTACGAATACGTTTTAAATCACTCCGAGGCTACTTATTGTTTTGTTTCTGATACCGATATTTTAGAAAAACTAAATCAAATTAAAGGAAATACTAAACTAAAAGCTGTTTTTACTTTTGAAGATATTTCAGGAGAAAAAAACTGGCAAGAAGTTTTAGATTTAGGTAAAGACGAAAGTAATCAGTCTGAAGTAGAAGCTAGAAAAGATGCTGTTAAACCAGAAGATTTAGCTACATTAATTTATACTTCGGGGACTACTGGTAGACCAAAAGGGGTGATGCTTTCTCACAACAACATCGTTTCTAACGTTTTAAGTAGTAATAAACGTGTTCCTTTAGTGTATGGTGAAGAAAGAGGATTAAGTTTCTTACCTGTTTGCCATATTTTCGAAAGAATGATCTTATACTTATATCAATACTGTGGAGTTTCTATTTATTTTGCAGAATCTATTGAGAAGTTAAGTGAAAATGCACAAGAAATTAAGCCTCATGTAATGACTGCTGTACCTCGTTTGTACGAAAAGATTTATGATAAAATCTATGCAAAAGGTACTGACTTAACTGGTATTAAGAAAAGACTATTCTTTTGGGCAATTGATTTAGGATTAGAGTACGAACCATATGGAGCAAACGGATGGTGGTATGAGAAAAAACTAGGTATAGCTCGTAAATTAATTTTCTCTAAATGGCAAGCTGCTTTAGGAGGAGAATTAAAGTTAATGGTATCAGGTTCTGCCGCTTTACAAGCAAGACTTACACGTGTATTTGCTGCTGCCGGTATGCCAGTTATGGAAGGTTATGGGTTAACTGAAACTTCACCTGTTATTTCTGTAAATGATCAAAGAAATGGAGGGTTTAGAGTTGGAACTGTTGGTAGAATTATTGATGGTGTTGAAGTGAAAATAGCAGAAGACGGTGAAATCTTAGTAAAAGGTCCTAATGTATTAATGGGTTACTATAAAGATCCAGAAAAAACTGCTGAAGTAATGAGTGGAGATTATTTCCATACAGGAGATAAAGGAGAGGTTGATGCAGATGGATTCTTAAAAATTACAGGACGTACTAAAGAAATGTTTAAGACATCAGGAGGAAAATATGTAGTACCACCATTATTAGAAGGTGAATTAAAACAATCTCGCTTTATAGAACAAGTAATGGTTGTTGGTGAAGGAGAAAAAATGCCTGCTGCTATTATTCAACCAAATTTTGAATTTGTAAAAGAATGGGCACAGCGTCATAATATTTCTTTAGGAGACAATGCAGATATTGCTGCCAACCCTAAAGTAATAGCACGATTACAGGAGGAAGTAGATACTTGTAACAAAAAGTTTGGTAAGTGGGAACAAATTAAAAAGTTTGAGTTAACTCCTGAAGAATGGTCTATTGACGGAGGTCATCTTACTCCTACTATGAAGATGAAACGAAAAATCATCAAAGAAATTTACAAAGACCTATACAATAAAATATACGATTGTTAATCAGCTAAAAAGTGTTGCGTAAGCAGCACTTTTTCTTTCTATACAGATGTCTAAATTTCACCTATTCAAACACAATATTTCTGAAATTGAACTTCCAAAAGAGTTTACATTTCCTTATAACTATACTCCACATCCTTTAGCTGAAATAGCAGTAAAACAGCTTCAAGAATATTTAAAAAATCAAACTGATTTTGAACATAACTTTGGTATAAATAATCCTACTAACAAAAATGCTTTGGGCAAAATGTTAGGTGTTCTAGTTGTAAAAAACACTCAAAATGAACTTGGTTTTTTAGCTGCTTTTTCCGGAAAATTAGCCGATAGTACTCAACACAACAATTTTGTACCACCAGTTTTTGATGTTTTAGATGAAAAAGGATTTTATAGAATTACTGAAAACAAGATAAATTCTATAAATCATGAAATAGAAACTCTTGAAAACAACTCTTCCTTTTTATCATTAAAAGAAAAGTTTTCTTCAACAGAAAATGAATATTTACAATTACTACAAGTTGAAAAAGACAAAATTAAACACCGTCAACAGCTTCGAAAAAAAGAATATAAAACAAGACTCAATTCAGAAAAGAATCAACAAAACATAAAAGTTTTACAGGAGAAAAACAATCAATTAAAGATTAACGAGAGTTTCTATTTGAGAGAATATGAGATTTATTTAGATGAAAAGTTACATCCTCTAAAAGTTCAATTAGATTTTTATCAATCAAAAATTGATACACTAAAAAAAGAAAGAGCTCAAAAATCGGCTTGGGTTCAACAGGAAATATTTAAGCATTATAATTTTTTAAATTCTAAGAGAGAAGCCAAAAATCTGTTAGATATATTTAAGAATACCAAACAAAATATACCAGCAGGTGCAGGAGATTGTTGTGCTCCTAAATTACTTCAATATGCTTTTTTGCATAACTTCACTCCTATTTGTATGGCAGAATTTTGGTGGGGAAAACCTTTACAAACTTCCGTAAGAAAACATGGTTTTTATTATGGTGCTTGTGTAGGAAAATGCAAACCTATTTTAACGCACATGCTACAAGGAATGAGTGTAGAAGAAAATCCTTTGTATAAAGAATTGAGTACTCCTAAAACAATTGAAGTAATTTATGAAGATGAGGAACTAGCCGTAATTAATAAACCTTATGATTTACTTACTGTTTCTGGAACCGAAATAAAAGATTCGGTAGAAACTAGAGTAAAAAAGCTTTGGCCACAAGCAACAGGACCAATGATTGTTCATCGTTTAGACATGTCTACCTCTGGAGTTTTACTCATTGCTAAAACAAAAGAAAGTCATAAACATCTTCAAGAACAATTCAAAAACAAAACTATAAAGAAACAATATATAGCGATTTTGGATGGTGTTATAAATCAAAATTCAGGAAGTATTAACCTTCCTTTAAAAGTTGATTTTCATCATAGACCCAAACAAATGGTTTGCTTTATAAATGGAAAAAAAGCATTAACCAAATGGAATGTTATTGAAGTTAAAAACAATCAAACTAAAATTAACTTTTATCCTATTACAGGAAGAACACATCAATTAAGGATGCATGCTGCACATCATTTAGGGTTAAATACATCTATTTTAGGTGATGATTTGTATGGGAAAAAATTAGATAGATTGTATTTACATGCTGAAAAAATTCAGTTTCTTCACCCTAGAACAAAATTAGAACTAGAATTTACAATACCAACTCCTTTTTAAGTTTACGGAAATCCGCAATTTAAACATGGTATCTCCGCAACTATAGCTTATGAAGTTCATTTAACTTTGAGTTAACCAAACTACGTAATGTTATTAGTATGAAGATGCAGTCTAATAAAAACCAAACAAGTACCTCTCAACTACAAGAGTTAGAAAATAAAATAGCGCTCTACACCAACTTAAGAAGTGTTTCTGCTTGGGCGGCAATTATCTTTACTTTATCTGCCATTTTATATTTAATATTTATCTCTTAATTCTTTAACTTTAGGCTTTATTTATTGAAATAGCCTATGAATATTCTTATTAGACAAGAAAATAAAACTGATTACACTTCTGTCTTTAACCTAATTGAACAAGCTTTTAAAACTGTACCTTTTAGCGATCATAAAGAGCATTTTTTAGTTGAACGATTACGAAAATCTACTTCTTATATTCCAGAATTGTCTTTGGTAGCCACTTATAACGAAACAGTTATAGGTCATATTTTACTTACCAAAATCAAAATTATAAATGAAAAAACTGAATTTAATTCTTTAGCATTGGCCCCTGTTTCTGTATTACCAGAATATCATAAAAAAGGAATTGGAAGTTTATTAATTAAAAAAGCACATGAAATAGCAAAAGAGTTAAGACATCAATCAATAATTTTAATAGGACATGAAGATTATTATCCCAAATTCGGATATAAACAACTTCACACATTTAATATTAAGCTTCCTTTCGATGTACCTAAAGAAAACGCTATGGCTATAGAATTGGTAAATGATTCTTTAAAGAATATATCTGGAACTGTAGTCTATCCTAAAGAATTTACTGAAGCTTAAACTATGATTATTCAAAACTTATCTAATACAAACTTTGAAGATATTATAGAATGTTTCTTAGAAGCTTTCTCTAATTATTTTGTACCGATGCCAACAGATGATCAAAATTACTATAGAAATCGTTGGAAAGCTGCTAATGTTAATTTTGAATTATCCTACGGAATGTTTGATAAAAATCAACTCGTTGGTTTTATTTTACATGCCGTAGATGTTAGAAACAATACTAAAATAGCCTATAACACTGGTACAGGAGTAATACCAAATTATCGCGGAAAAGGAATTACAAAACTCCTCTATAAATATGCTTTAGAAAATTTACAAAAATATAATATTGAAAAAAGTACATTAGAAGTAATTACAGAAAATACAAGAGCTCTAAAAACCTATGAAAATATTGGATTTAAAGTTTGTAAAACATTCTATTGTTATAAAGGAAGTCTAAACTTAACTACTAAAACTGAATACCAACTATCAGAAAAACCTTTAAACGAAATAGATTGGAAAAAACTTCCTAATCAAGAATTTTACTCATGGGACAATCAAAAAGAAACTATAATAAACGGTAATTATCAGTGTTTTTCTGTAATGTCAAATTATGAAGAGATTGGATATTTTATCATTAATTCAGAATTAAATTATTTAGCACAGTTTGATACATATGAGCCTCAAAAAACAGAGAATTGGTATGGGTTATTTTCTATGATTCAACAAATTTCTTCTAATATCAAAACTAATAATGTAGATAATCGACTCATAGAAAAAATAAAATTTCTTAAAGAAATTGGATTTCAAAACACAGTAAATCAGTATGAAATGGAATTAAATTTAAGATAGAAAAGCTCCTAAACTAATCTGTTTAAGGAGCTTTTGCATAAATATAACTATATAAACCTAACTTCCTCTAATGATTCTTTTTTAATATACTAGGAAACTTCTTTTTAAATCTATTTAATCTTGGTATCGAAACGTTTTGTACATATGGGTTATTTGGGTGTAAACGCTCGTAATTTTGATGATACTCCTCAGCAGGATAAAATTTAGTTAACTTACTAACTTCAGTAACTATTTTTCCTTTATAAATCTCTTTATTTAGCTTTTTAATTGTGTTATCTATTATTTGCTTTTCCTTATTATTTGTATAAAACGCAATTGAACGATATTGAGTTCCATAATCGGGATGTTGCCCATTTTTTGTAGTCGGATTGTGAGATCCGAAGAAAACATCTACCAAAGTTTCAAAGCTTACTTTTTTAGGATCATAATACACAGCAACAGTCTCTGCATGTCCTGTAGTTCCTCTACCTATTGTTTGATAGGTCGGGTTTTTAGTATGCCCACCCGCATAACCAGAAACAGCTTCTTCTACACCTTTAACGCTTTCAAAAATAGCTTCAACACACCAAAAACATCCACTTGCGAAATAGGCTACTTTTAAATTTTCATTCTTAATTAATAAGGATTCTGAATCTGTACTAGGTTGAAAACCATCTTTAGAAAAATAGTTCGTAAAAGAAAAAAATGCAGCAGCAACTAACAATAAGAAAATAGGCTTTATGTATTTCATCGATTTTAGATTTTATGCTCAATTCGTCGCAACAAAATCTATATTCATACAATTGTTTACAACTTTAAGAATTCGTTAAGATAATTGCTTGTAAAAAAAAGTGCATATATGTACATTTGCTCTTGTAAACTTAAAGAAATTAATGGAACACTTTATAGTATCTGCACGTAAGTATCGCCCTCAAAATTTTGAAGATGTTGTAGGACAACAAGCTATTACCAATACGTTAGAAAATGCTATAAAAAACAATCATTTAGCACAAGCTTTATTGTTTACAGGACCTCGTGGAGTTGGTAAAACTTCTTGTGCTCGTATTCTTGCTAAAAGAATTAATCAAGAAGATGCAACCAATGGTGATGAAGATTTTGCATTTAACATTTTTGAATTAGATGCCGCTTCAAACAACTCGGTTGATGATATTCGTAATCTTACCGATCAGGTTCGTATTCCGCCACAAACAGGAAAATATAAAGTATATATTATTGATGAGGTTCATATGCTTTCACAAGCTGCTTTTAATGCTTTTTTAAAAACTTTAGAAGAACCACCAGCTCATGCTATTTTTATACTAGCAACTACCGAAAAGCATAAAATTATACCAACGATATTGTCTCGTTGTCAAATATTTGATTTTAAACGAATAGGAGTTTTAGATGCTAAAAACTATTTAAAAATTATTTGTGAAAAAGAAAATATTACTGCTGATGATGATGCATTACATATTATAGCTCAAAAAGCCGATGGTGCTATGCGTGATGCACTTTCTATCTTTGATCGTGTGGTAAGTTTTTCTGGTAATAATTTAACAAGAGAAGCTGTTACTCAAAACTTAAATGTTTTAGACTACGATGTGTATTTTAATATTACTGACTTATTGTTAGAAAATAAAATACCAGAAGTATTAATGGCATTTAATACTGTATTATCTAAAGGATTTGAAGGACATCATTTTATTAACGGATTAGCAAGTCACTTTAGAGATTTATTAGTCGCTAAAGATGCTGCTACAATTCCGCTTTTAGAAGTTGGTGATAATACTAAAAAGAAATATTTAGAACAAGCTGCCAAAGCAAGCATGCAATTTTTACTCCCCGCTATTGACAAAGCAAACGATTGTGATTTAAAGTACAGAGGAAGTAAAAACCAACGCTTACTTGTTGAATTAACCTTAATGCAAATTGCCTCTATCACTTTTGATGGAGCAAAAAAAAAATCTAGCAACTACATAATTCCTGCAACTTTTTTCACAGCCTTATCTCCAACCATTAAAAAGGAAGCTGTAAAAGTTGAACCACAAAAAGAAGTTAGTAAACCTGTTGTTAAAACTGAAGAAAAGCCTACTCCTAAACCTCGTTTACAAGGAGTTCGTAGAAGATCTTCTTCACTTACCTTAAAGAGTGTTCACGAAAAACAGGTTGAAAAAGAAGTAGATTTAGAGGAGAACTATGATAATCATCCAAGAACACCATTTAATCAAGAGCAGCTAGATAATATTTGGAAGAAATACTATTTCAAATTATATGATGGTGGTGAGCGTAGTGTAGCGTCTATTTTAACTGCTGGTCAGCCTAAACTTTCAAATAATTTTGAGATACTTTTTACATTACCTAGTAAATTAATGGCGAGTCAGTTACAAAAGGCACAGCCAAAGTTGCTTAGATATTTAAGAGAGCATCTTAATAATTATGGTATCAGTATAAAAGTTAGTATAAACGAAAAAATTGAAAAGAAATTCGCTTATACCAACCACGAAAAGTTTGAAAAACTGAAAGAAAAAAATCCGTTACTTCAAAAGCTTAAAAATACTTTCGGTTTAGACCTCTAGTTTTTTTCCAAGGTAAACAATCGCACTATTTTCTTTTACATTATTTACATTAAATGCAGGTAATACTTCTAGTCTACCTTCTACTTTAACAAATAAAGGAATAGATTTTAGCTCTCCTTTAAGCATTGCTAATTTGTTTTCAAAATCTTTTTCTGAATTTACATCCAGCTCATGAATTTCTGGATAATCTCTAGCACTTTCATTCAAATTATAATAATCATCGAATTGGGTAAATACCTTATCTCCATTTTCAATTTTATTATCCTTTACTTCATTAGAACTAGCCAAACGATAAGATCCATGTTCCCCGTATAATTCAGACAATTGTGTAATTGCATATTTATTAACTACATCACTTCCTGTCATAGCTATTAAATATCCTACATCATTCAATTCAACCTTATCATCTAAACTATCGTTATAAATATCAATATCTACTGCTTCAATTCCATTATTTCGAGCCTCTTGAATATAATCTTTATTTTGATCTAAAAGCACAACCCTCCTATCGTTATCAACTAAATATTTTGCAATTACCCTGGCAGCTTCCGATGCTCCAATAATAACAATCGCTTCAGATTCTTTTAAGAAAACCCCTACTAATTTTGCAAACAAACGCGCTGTAGTAGCATTTAATAATACTGTTCCTAACACAATCATAAATACTAATGGAGTAATGTATTCTGCACCTTCAACTCCTTGTTTCATTAACTTAGTTCCAAATAATGATGCAATACCAGCAGCTACTATACCACGAGGACCTACCCAGCTAATAAACAGTTTTTCATTGAGTTTTAATGTAGAACCTTGAGTACTTAAGAAGACTCCTAACGGACGAATTACAAGTACTACAGCTGCAAATAATAATAAAGCATTCCAATTAAAAATTAACTGTAACTGACTCATATTCATATTAGCTGCAAGTAAAATGAATAAAATTGATATTAATAAAACTGAAAGTGATTCTTTAAAATACAATAACTCATCAAAACTATGAATTTTACTATTTGCTATTACCATTCCCATAACTACTACAGAAAGTAACCCAGATTCGTGTGCAAATAAATCTGATAATACAAAAACAAATAATACCATAGATAATGAAACCACATTCATTAAATAGTGAGGCACTAATTTTCTATTTACAATAAAAATTAATGCATGTGCGAAAGCAAAACCAAACGTTAATCCAAATAATAGAATTTTTGCAAATTCTAATAAAGCTGTCTTTGTAAATCCACTACCTCCTCCAACACTTATAAATTCAAAAACTAGTACAGCAACTAAAGCACCAATTGGGTCAATTAAAATTCCTTCCCATTTTAATACCGCCGCAACATCTTTTTTAAGTGGTATGTTTCTTAAAATTGGAGAAATTACTGTAGGTCCTGTTACAATTATTAATCCAGAAAATAGCATAGAAATTTCCCAACCTAAACCAAAAATATAGTGTGCAAATACAGCCGAAACTACAAAAGTAACAGCAGACCCAAGTGTAATTAACTTAGTAATTACAGGTCCTACATTTGCAATTTCACTCTGTCTAAGCGTTAAACCTCCTTCAAAAAGTATAATACTAATCGCTAAGGACACGAAATAAAACAGACCATTACCAGGGAACAATCCTTTCTCTCCATTCCAAACAGGTTCTATCCATTTACTACCATCATCACTAAAAAATTCAGCAGCTACAGGACCAACTAAAAGACCTATTAAAATTAGTGGTAAAATTGCTGGAATTTTAAATTTCCATGCTACCCATTGTGCTAAAATTCCTAAAATAATAATGCCTGCAAGTTCTACCATAGTTTAGTTTTTGATTCAAAAAATATGTTTCAATAAACAAGAATAAAATTCTATCTTCGAAAGCTTAAAAATAAACAATATTTTGATTAAAAAAATTTTAATTGGTATTGCTTTCTCCCCTAATTTAAAAGCCAACTTATTTGAGGCTTTACGCTTAGGAAATATGTTTGGTGCTCAAGTAATTGGTGTACATGTTGGAGAAAAAACAACAAGTAAAGAAACTGAATTACAAGAGTTATTATTAGAAAGTTCAGAAGCTGAACATTCTTTTAAAACCATATGGCAAGAAGGAAACCCTGTAGATGTTATTCTAAATACTTCAAAAAAAGAGAAAATAGATTTATTAGTTCTTGGTGCGCTTCAAAAAGAAAATCTTTATAAATATTACGTAGGCTCTATTGCTAGGAAACTTACTAGAAAAGCCCATTGTTCTGTTTTACTGTTAATTAAACCTTCTACAGAAAGAGTTCCTTGTAAACACATTGTAGTTAACGGATTACAAGATGAAAAAACTGAAGAAACTATAAAATCAGCTTTTACCTTCGCCAAAAACTTAGATTGTAAACGAATAACTATTGTTGAGGAAATAAGTCAATCTGAACTTAATGTTAAGGTAAATGACGACGAAACTTTACGCAAAAATACCTTAGCTAAAGAACAATTAAAAGAGCGAGAAGATCTTAGAGTAAATTCTATTTTAAATGATATAGATACTCAAGATATTATTGTAAAAAAACAAAGTATTTTCGGACGAAGAGGTTATTGCATTGGTCATTATGCAAAAATTAAACGTGCAGATTTATTAGTGATGAATGCTCCTTCAAAAACTACCATTTTAGATCGAATTTTTCCTCAGGATTTAGAATACATCCTATCTGAATTACCAACCGATGTTTTAATAATTAAGTAACGATTTATGAAAAATAATTTTAAGACATTTATGAGTGAAATACCTCAAAACTTATTTTCTGGTTTTGTTGTATCTCTAATAGCATTGCCCTTAGGCTTAGGTTTAGCACTTGCCTCTGGAGCACCACCTATTTCAGGAATTATAGCCGCTATAATTGGAGGTTCTGTAGTTGCACTCTTAGGAGGATCTAATGTAACAATTACTGGTCCTGGAAATGGTTTAGTAGTGGTAATTTTAGCCGCAATAACAACTTTAGGCGCTGGTGATATGCATCAAGGTTTTTTATATACTCTCGCTGCAATAGTAGTTTCTGGTATTATAATGATAATACTAGGTTTTTTACGTTTAGGTTCTTTAGGTGATTTTTTTCCATCATCTGCAATCCAAGGAATGTTAGCAGCTATTGGTATAGGTATTTTTGCAAAACAAGTTCATGTTATGCTAGGTAACTTAAATGCTAAAGGAAGTATTGTTGAATTAGTTTTAAAAACACCACAAGGTTTATACAATTACGTTACGACAAATTCTCAAAGTACTTTATATGCTGGTGCAGTTGGTATCATTAGTTTATTAATTATGATATTCTATGGAAAAATCCGTAATAAGTATTTTCAGTTAATACCTGCTCCAATGTGGATTGTTATGTTAAGTGTTGGAATGTTTTATTACTTCGATATGTTTTCGAGTAATGCATACCCAATAGATCCAAAACTTTTAATTAATATTCCAGATGATGTGGTTTCAAACTTTAACTTCCCCGATTTTGGAAAAATATACCAAACTGAATTTATAAGTGCTGTAATTTCAATAACCTTAATAGCAAGTATTGAAAGTTTATTAAGTATTAAAGCTGTAGATAAATTAGATCCGCTAAAAAGAAGATCTAATGTTAATAAAGATATTAGAGCTCTTGGTTTAGCTACTTTAATTAGTGGTTTTTTAGGCGGATTAAACGTTGTAACTGTAATTGCACGTAGCTCTGTAAATGTAAATAATAAAGGAAGTAATCGTTCAGCAAACTTTTTTCATGCTTCATTTTTAGTAATCTTTATATTATTATTTGCTTCAGAATTAAGAAAAATACCACTTTCAGCATTAGCAGCTATTTTAGTATACACAGGATATAAGTTAGCTTCTCCTGAAAACATTGCAAAGGTTTTTAAAATAGGAAAAGAGCAATTACTAATTTTCTTAATCACTTTATTAACTACAATCACTACAAGCTTAATCACGGGTATATTAGTTGGTATTTTTGCAACATTTGTTATACATATAGTTATTAATAAAAACCTTTCTTTATTCACCAGAAACTTATTAAAACCTAACGTTTTAATGTTTAAAGAAGATGGGAAATACTATGTATCGGTTAAAAACTTTTCTAGTTTTATAAATTATACTAGGTTAAAAGCTAAACTAGATCAAATTCCAGAAAACGAAGATGCAATTATCGATTTTACATTATGTGATTTTGTAGATCATTCAGTAATGGAAAACTTAAATAATTATGCTGAATCTTTTAAACGAAAAGGTGGTTATTTTGAAGTAATTGGTTTAGACAGTCATAATTCTACCAGTGAGCATCCGTTTGCACTGCGTAAGAATATTCCTACTAAAAATGAATCGTCAGTAAAAACTAATTTAACAAAAAGACAAAAATCATTACAACAAATCAGTAATGAATTAGGTTGGAAATATCAATCATTACCAGCCAAAGAAGTTAGTAAAATTCCTGAATTTGGATACTTTAAAACTCGACAAATAAACAAGGTATCGAATATTTTATCCAATGAAAACTGTACTTTATTTGATATAGAATTTCATGAAGGAGAATTGTTTGCAAAACAAATTATAAAAGCAACGATGCTGCATATAAATTTAGGTGAAAATGCACCTGAGTTTACCTTAGATAAAGAAGGAATTTTCGAATACATATATCACTTTACTGGGTTTAAAGATGTAACTATTGAAAATCATCCAGATTTTTCTAAACGATTTTATCTAACAGGAAAAAATGAGAATGAAATAAAATCATTTTTTACTGATGACTTAATCTTATTCTTTAAAAGTAATAAGTATTATCATATTGAAGCAAACAATCAAGGTTTATTAATTATAGGAAAAGAACGTTTGGCAGGAATTAAAGAAATAAAATCTATGGCAGATTTTGGGCTGCGACTAATGAATATTATTTGTACAAACAAACTAGTAACTACTAGCAATTAAAACGAATTTTTGTTTTTAAATTTGCACCAATAAAATCATATTATGTTAGGATTAAAATTTGAAACTGAAACTTCTTGGGTAGATGTTGCCGCCAATGGTTTAGAACAACTATTAACCGATCATGCTTTTGCCGAAATTAAAGCTTCAGGAAATGCAACTTCTATTATCATAAACTATTCTGAAGAGACTGAATTAGTAAAAGATATGAGTGACATTGCTATAGAAGAAATGGAACACTTTAGAATGGTTCATAATGTGATGATAGAAAGAAATATGACTTTAGGGCAAGCAACAAAAAATGACTATGCTTTAAAATTACAAAAATTCTTTCCTAAATCATCTAACAGAAAAGAAGCCTTAGTTCATCGTTTATTAGTTGCTGCTTTAATTGAAGCTCGTAGTTGTGAACGATTTAAAGTATTTTCTGATAATATGAAAGACGAACAACTTTCTAAGTTCTATAAAGATTTAATGATTTCTGAAGCAAATCATTACACTTTATTTTTAGGATACGCTCGAAAGTATATGGACAGAGAGATTGTTGATAAAAAATGGAGTGATTTGTTAGCTTTCGAAGCAGAAATGATGAAAAGCAGAGGTACAATTGCTAAAGTGCATGGGTAGTTTTAAACCAATAGAAACAATTTCAATTTGTTCTGAATGTAATTCTGAATATTATAAAAATAGTTCAGAAATAAATAATTTATGTCCCGAATGCTCTTTTAAACTCTATGGTTATAAAAATTGTAATCATAAATTTCAACAAAGCAGATGTGTTAAATGTTATTGGGATGGTAGTAAAAGTAATTACTTAAAGAATAACAAACTCTAATTTATGTTTAGCAAAGAAGAATCAGCTCGTTTACGCAAAGAATTTTGGACTAGCTTCGGAAAATCATTTCCAAGAAAGTGGTTATTATACAATACCAAAATAAAAGGATTTTCTTTTAAATTTCAGGCAGATAGAAAGAAAGCTTCAGTTTGTTTAGACTTTGAAAATCCCGAAGAAATAGCAAATGAACTGTTGTACGATCAAATGCTTTCTCTTCGCAAATTACTAGAAGCTGAATTACCAGAAGTTATTTTTGATGATGCTTTTGAGTTAGAAAGCGGTAAATTTATAAGACGAATTTACGTTCCTTTCGATAAAAAATTCAGTATTCACAATAAAAATACATGGAGAGATTGTTATGAGTTTTTTGTTGAAACCATGGAAAAGTTTGAACTTTTCTACTACGAGTACGAAGATTTTATAAAACAAGCTATATAAAAAAACGCCACTTACAAATTTGTAAATGGCGTTTTTCAATTCAAATATTACACAAATTATAAAAATTGTATACTCATTGGGTAACTTGGAGTTTCATTATTACTAGCTTTAATGGCATTAATTATTGGGAAAATAAAATAGAACACTCCAATAACTAAAAAACCTAATAATCCTAATCCGAAAAGTAATACTAACGGAATACAGATTAGTACATACAAAAACATAGAAATTCTAAAATTTAGTATGGCTTTTCCATGCTCATCCATTCCTGAAACTTCATCTTTCTTAACAGCCCATAAAATTAACGGGATTATAAATCCACCAATTCCAGTTACAAAATCAAGTAACTGACTCAAGTGAGTTAATACTAATAAATCTTTGTTCTTTGTCATAATTAAAAAGGTTAGTACTTAATAGACGCTCAATAATCAATTTTGTTACACTTAGTACGTATATTTGCAGCATGATTCAAAACGATACTATTATTGCTTTGGCAACTCCAGCAGGTGTTGGAGCTATTGCTGTTATTAGACTTTCTGGTGAAGATGCTATAAAAATTGTAGACTCTTTTTTTCAATCTGTAAAAAAGCAAAAATCTTTACTTAAACAGAAATCTCATACACTTCATTTAGGTCATATTGTGAACAATGGTATTACTTTAGATCAAGTTTTAGTATCAATATTTAAAAATCCGCATTCGTATACAGGTGAAAATGTGGTTGAAATTTCATGCCACGGATCAAGTTTTATTCAACAAGAAATCATTCAGTTGTTTTTACAAAATGGATGTAGAATGGCAGACAATGGTGAATTTACCATGCGTGCGTTTTTAAATGGAAAGATGGATTTAAGTCAAGCTGAAGCCGTTGCTGATGTTATTGCTTCAAACTCTGCTGCTTCGCATCAAATGGCAATTCAGCAAATGCGTGGTGGAATTACTAATGAGCTAAAAGAATTAAGAGCGCAATTATTAGATTTTGCGGCTTTAATAGAGTTAGAATTGGATTTTTCTGGTGAAGATGTTGAATTTGCAGACAGAACAAAATTCAAACAGTTAGTTGCTACGATTTCCTCTGTATTGAAAAGATTGATTGACTCTTTTGCTTTTGGAAATGCTATGAAAAACGGAATTCCTGTAGCAATTATTGGTGAACCTAATGTTGGTAAATCGACACTACTAAATGCTTTATTAAACGAAGAAAAAGCTATTGTTTCAGACATTGCGGGTACCACCCGTGATGCTATTGAAGATGAAGTTATTATTAACGGAGTAGCTTTTAGATTTATTGATACTGCTGGAATTAGAGAAACTGAAGATATTGTTGAAAGTATTGGAATTAAAAAAGCCTATGAAAAGGCTGAAAATGCACAATTAATTATTTTCTTAATTGATTCAAATAAATATATTTATTCAAGCGACTTATTTCTAGAAGAAATCACAGCTGTTAAAGAGCGTTTTCCAAACAAACGATTGTTAGTTATTGCTAATAAAATTGATACTTTATCGTGCCATGACACTTCTATCATGCAATCGGAAATTGAGAATTTAATTTTACTTTCTGCAAAACAAAAGGTAGGTATTGATGAATTAAAATCTGAATTGACTTCTTTAGTAAACACTGGAGCTTTAAGTAATAATGAAACCATAGTTACCAATTCTCGCCATTTCGAAGCGCTTACTTTAGCTTTAGAAAGTATAGAATCTGTTAAAAACGGAATTGAACTTAATATTTCTTCTGATTTATTTGCTATTGACATACGTGAATGCTTACGTCATTTAGGAAATATTACTGGTGAATATGATGTAGATAAAGATATATTAGGGCATATTTTTGGTAATTTTTGTATCGGAAAATAGATTTTCTTTCCTTTGATAGTACTTTATTTTCTTTTACTTAACATCTGCGAACTATGAGAAAATAAAGTTTTTGCTTTTAACATTAAATAACATTTTTATAATACTTTTAAAAAGTTAACGTTTTTTATAAAATTTCAATTATTTAGTGCAACACAATATGACTTTAAATAATAAATTATCTTTTCGATTTATTTTATTATTTTTTTTCAGTCTTGAACTTTTCTGTCAGAAGAAAATTACTCCTAATTGGCTTACCAATGAAAATGGCTTATCTCAAGGATTTATCTCTGCATTACATCAAGATGATAATGGATTTCTATGGATTGGAACAAAATCTGGGTTAAATAGATTTAATGGAAGAACATTTAAACATTTCGAAACTGATATCACTTCACTTCAAAATAATCAAATAAGAAGTATAAAAGGAAACAACAATTTTATACTCATTGCTACCGAAGGAGATTTACACCTATACTTACCTAAACACAACACTTTCAAAACTTTTAACCTTGGTTTTGGCATTGGTGATATTTACAAACAAAACAACAATACCTTTTGGTTAGTTGGTACTAATGGTAAGTTTCATAAACTAACACAATTAAAAAAAATTGATAGCAAGAGTATAAAAATTAACAAGTATTTTAAAATTGAAACACATCAAAAAATAAATGTTAACTCTTACTTTAAACTTACTACTTTTAAAAATAAAATTCTTTATTTTCAGCAAGATAGTCTTTTTAAAACCCCAACACTCTTTGACATAGAAACTGAAAGAAGTATTGAACTTCCTCAAATAAACTCTCAAAAATTTAAATTAAATGCTAAAGTAGGATATACCGTTTTTAATGATAAAATTCTAATTTACACCGATGATGCTATATACATTGGGGATGAAAATAGCTGGAAGAAACTTCCTATTAACTTTAAAATACTTAATGCAATTTCTCTTCCTAACAATAGATTAGTAGTTTTTAGTACATTGAATGAATATTTGTTTTTTGAATATGATGCAATTAAAAACGGGCTCGACTTTAATAACGCTACTTATATTTTTAAAACAAAAAAGACAAGATTTTACAATACTTTAGAAGATGACTCAGACAATATCTGGGTGGGAACCGCTGGTTACGGTTTAATGAAGTTCAACAATCGTCAACTAAAAATCCAACATTATTTTGAAGGTAAATCAATTTATGCAACCCCTTTTATTTCTAATAACGAAACTGTTCATATTTATAACCCGATTACAGAAGAAAACTTAATTATCGAAGGAACTAATTCTTCAGAAAATCATTTAATCAAATCATTTTGTAATACATATAAAGAAGTAGAATTTATTCAAAGTAAAAATACTATCTGGGGAGTTACATTTAATTCAGAAGGATTAGAAATTTACAAGCAAAATCAAAATAAATTTACCTTATTTAAAAAGGTTAAAATCGATTTTGAGTTTCATAAACGTTTCTTTGAAATTGATGAAAAAACCAATCATTTAATCATCCTTATTGGTGATAAAATTAAACGTATAGATTTAAATAATGGAAATGAAGAAACGTACACACTTAGTCAGAACTACGGGTTTTTATCTTTCCTCGTAATCAGCAAAAATGAATACTGGATTGGTACTCAACAAGGTTTAGTTCACTTTAAAATTTCAGATAATCAAGTTGATGAGAAGTTCTTTTCTACAAAGAATTCAAATTTGGCTAACAATAGAGTTTCTTCGTTACATATTGACAATAGTGACTTTAATACTTTATGGATTGGAACCAAAGGAGGTGGTTTGCACAAACACGAAATTGGAAGTACAATTTTTGAACGTATAGGAATTTCTAATAAATTTCCTGATCATACTATTTATGGCATTTTAGAAGACGATAATCATAATCTCTGGTTAAGTACAAACAAAGGAATTCTAAATTATAATAAAACTACAAAGCAATTTAAAAGCTTCTTAAAAGATGATGGTTTTCAAGGGAACGAATTCAATACATTTGCTTATAAAAAGAGTAAAAAAGGAACTTTATATTTCGGCGGAATTAATGGTTTAAATACATTTAATCCAAACGATTTAATACAAAATACCCATACACCAAAGGCTTTCATTACTGAATTAAAAATCAATAATAGCCATATTAAAAAAGAGCTATCTTCAGAATTTTTAAAAAGTATCAGTTTAAATCATAATGAAAACAACATAAATTTAAAATTTGCTGCAACAGAATTTACTGCCCCTTTTAAAAACAAATTCAGTTATTATTTAGAAAATGCTGAAAAAGAATGGGCTCATGTTTCACATGAAAATACTGCCAATTATTTGAACTTAAAACCTGGAAGTTATAGTTTTAAATTAAAATCCAGTAATAACGATGGTATTTGGAGTAATGATATTACTAGTCTCAATATCAAAATTAGTCCGCCTTGGTATAAAACTAATTTTGCTTACATCTTTTATTTTATCACTTTTAGCTCTCTACTTTTTTATATTATTAAACTCAGAGAAAATAGGATTAATCGTTTAAGGAAATACGAAAATACAAAACTAGAAAAACGACTATTAGAAACTGAAATTGCTTATAAACAAAAAGACTTAATTGATTTGGCGACTACTATATCTGAAAATACAAAATGGAGAGATTACCTTTTAAATTCTTTGAAAAAAATTAAAGATTCAAAAGGAAAAACTAAAGAGAAAAATCTTAATGAATTAGTTAACGAAATCAAAGTAAAAACTTCCATTGAAAAAAACAGGTTAGAGTACCAGAGTAAAATCGATATTTTAAATAATGAGTTTTATAATAATTTATTAGATAAATACCCAAATCTTAGTAAAAATGAATTAAGACTTTGCTCTCTTTTAAAGTTGGAATTATCTTCTAAAGAAATAGCACAAATTCAAAATATAGAGCTGCAATCTGTTTATATAAATAGAAGTAGATTGCGAAAAAAAATGAAATTAAACTCAGATGAAAATCTAAATAATATTTTAAAAAAAATATAGTTAAGAAGAATTCTGATTTAATCATCAGAACTCTTCTTTCATCTAATTAACTTATTTCTTTATAAACTTCAATGAGATCTTACTATTATCAGTTGTAAAAACTTCTAAAATATATAAACCTGAAGCTAACGATTCGATATTTATTTTGTTAGATCCATCAGATTTAAGATTCATTATATGCTTTCCTAAAACATCATATATACTAAAGCTTGTTATATTTTTGTTAGTTAAAACATTTAACTCTAAACTTGATGGATTAGGAATTAATTTAATATTGAATTTCTCATTTAAATCATCTGGTGTACTTAAAGACGAACACGATATTTTAAAATTTGTTTCAGCAGTGGCAACCATCTCTAAATAAATTACTAATGAGTCAGTTCCATCTGTATCAGTAATTACACCTTGTTTTAAATTTGCTGGAATAGATCCATTCACTAAAATATTAGCTAAATTTTTACCACACCAATTTTTAATTACAAAACATGGATTATCTAATGGATTATCGTTAGAAGCATTAACTGTATAAGATAATGTACTATCTGATGCTAATAATTGATAAGCTCTTTGTTCTAATATATAACCTCCTGTTACATTTATCATATTACTCAACTCTGGAGCTTGTTGCCAAGATCTGTATAATCTTCTTAAACTTGTTGCATTCCTATTTGATATTCCTTCTAACCTAAGATTTTTTTTCCATCCTCCATTAGTAATAGTCCCCATTTGATACCCATCAGCATCTGGTATAGGCTTTAACATGGCTGTATGTCCAGTTCTAGAACCTCCCGCAGAATAATCATCAGACCCAGCTGTAGGCTTTTGACCAACAGGCCAGTGGTTATATCTATTAAAATCGTTGTAAGGCCCCCAAAATTCTAGATTAGGACTGTCATATATAAGAACAGGTCTATAGGGGCTTCCAGTTGTGTTAATAGTTTGTATTTCTGGTTTTGCCCCTGTATTATGTAGCTTGTCTAATGTATTCCAATCAAAAGACCAATCCCAATTAACAGCTGTGCTTTGTGTATAACTAGTCACAACATTTTTTAAATCTTTTGGTAAAATATCTAATGGCATTTCACCTGGTCCTAATAAAAGCATTGGTTCACACCATTCGGCTATTTCTGTATTATTTGTTGTCCACCAAATCATTTCATAAGCATTCATCCCATCTGGATAACAATACATATACCAATCTGACCAATCACCCCAACCCGAAGAAGCATTATAATGATTCACTTTTTTATTAGGAAAAATTTGAGGATACCTCCAATGTATTACAACTCTAGCAGGACTACTTTCAACAATTCTAGCATGACTATACATGTGTTGTTTGTCTGACATGGGTTCATAACAACATTCATATTGCCCGTTAACATCAGTACTAAAGTTCTCATTAAATTCTGAATTAAATCTTACTTTATTGCCATTGGTATGAAATGGAGAATAGCTAGCTCCTTTCCAAAATATAGTTTTAACAGGCGAATTATCATACTCTACCACAATGTCTGAATATTGACCATCTCTAAACAACTGATCCCAAACATTATAAAACTTTAAATTTTCGTATTTAGCTCCAAAACTACCCGAAGAAGTTCCTTCAGGAATAACTCTCGTTTCCATATCTGGCTTGGTTATAATCTCATTCCCTGGATTAAAGCTATTATAAGATTGTTCTATTTGAGCATCGCTCAATGCTACATTATATAATTTAAATTCGTCTAATAAAGCATCAAGAGTAAAATGCCATATTGGATTTACATCAGCTATTCCAGATCCTAAAGTAATATCATTAGGCGTATTGTTAATTGGAGTATTGAGAATAGTTTCATTTCCTATAACTTCACCATTCATATATGTTTTAGCTACTCCTGAATTTGCATCTATTACCATAGCAACATGTCTCCATTGTCTGAAAGGTAAAGCTTTTCCTCCGTAAATATCAGTTACAGTAGTACCTTGTGTTATACGTCCAAATATGTCTCCATTTTCATCAACATATAAACCAAAAGAATCATTAGTAGGTTGTGTAGCTGTATCTAATTCAAAAGCTGAATCTCCTTTATGAACAATAGCTTGATTAATCCATGGAAGTGCTCCTAAAGATATCCAACCTTCTATAGTAAATGTTGTATTTATAGGAGGAAGACTATTATTAGGTAGCGAAATAAAATTATTATAACCATCTAGTGCTAAAGAAGTACCAGAAACTCCTTTTCTCCAATTTATTTTATTTCCTGATAGTGTTTGATTATATCCTGAAATATTTTCATATACACTATTACCTTGGGCTTCATCAAAACGCCACCAAGCGATAGGTGTAACTGGGTTTGTTCCTATTATCGGGTTTCCTATAGCTGGTTCTGATGAAGCTGATAACGTCGCAGCAGTTATAGATACATTTGAAATTCCATTTGGAGTTAATTCAAAAGTTTGAACAGTAATATTTAAAGGGTCTCTCCAATTATCATAACTCAAATCTCCCTTTCTAATTTCTCTTTTTACATAACCATTACTTTGTATTGTAAAAATTTCATCTACAATAGCTTTATGGTCTACATTCTTCTTTGGATTACCTGCTCCAAAAGTTGGTAGATACCTCCAATGAACAATAGCTCTTTCTGAATTTACCTCTATTAATTTAACATGCGAAAAGGTATTTACCTTATCTGGTCTAGATTCTGTACCATCACCTGAACGAGACACAAGTTCTTCTACATTCCATGTTCCAAAACTAGTTTTCCAATAAGGTAAATAACTATTACCTCTCCAAAAAATTAATTCACTATTAGCATCTAAGCGAACTACTAAATCTGCATATTTTCCTGTTCTAGATTCTGCTTCCCAAGCTTGCCCTGTATTCAGTTTTGTATAATAGGCGGTAAATGTAGATTGGGCGTGTAAAAAAACACTCATTAAACAAAAGACAATTAATAACCTTGTCTTAATTTTAGGGATTTTCATATTAAAATAAATTTTATAATATTTAATTATCCCGAAAAGTACATTAGGTATTTAATAACATAAAATTATCTATGTATACATAGTATATACATTAAACATTAATAATTAGACACAACTTAACACTTAAGCTAAAAAAACACCAAACAACA
This sequence comes from Tenacibaculum holothuriorum, assembly GCF_002120225.1. Classification (GTDB taxonomy): domain Bacteria; phylum Bacteroidota; class Bacteroidia; order Flavobacteriales; family Flavobacteriaceae; genus Polaribacter; species Polaribacter holothuriorum. The sequence goes on from NZ_LAPZ01000001.1 coordinate 533,125, forward strand.
AACATAAAAATCTAATAAACAATAAATTAAAAACAATGTATATAAAAAGTATATATACTTAATCTTCAAAAAAATTATACGACATATATAAATAAAATAGATTTGTATGTTATTAAATAACAACCCCAAAAGACTAATAACATGACATTTTACAGTTTAAAAAAACTATTATTAATCCCTTTAATTTTTATAACCAGTTTCGTTTTAGCTCAAAGTCCAATTCATGTAGCAGGCTCACCAACAATCACTGCCACAACTTCAGGAAGCTGGAGTAACCCTAGCACTTGGGGCGGTAATTTACCGCAAGATGATGCTCGTATACTTATTCCTGCAAATATTACTGTAACTGTAGATGGAAAGATTTCTCAAGAATTTAAATCTATTCGTATTGCTTCACAAGGCAAACTCCAATATGCTACAAATGTAAATACCGAATTAAGAACAGAATATTTAGTAAGTGAAATGGGAGCCTCTTTTGAAATTGGAACAAGCGCTACTCCTATAGCTTCTAACGTTAAAGCTAATTTAGTATTTGCCTGGAGAGGCGGCACTACTAAAACTCAAGATAATAATAGATTTGCACCAGGTGCAGTATTAATGGGACCTGTTAGAATGCAAGGTGCAACTAAAACTAGCTGGACAACATTAGGTGTTCATCCATCGGCAGGCACTAACCAACTAACTTTAGACACTACTCCTACTGGTTGGAAAGTTGATGACAAATTAGTAGTTGCAGGTACAGACATTAATGATTATAAAAGTGATGAATTAGTAACTATCAATAGTATTTCTGGAAATACAGTTACTTTAAAAAATACACTTACTAAAAGTCATCAACCTCCTACTGAATTAGCAAATAGTGTAGATGTTCATGTTTCTAATAATACAAGAAATATTGTAATCTCTTCAGAAAACCCAAGCGTTACAGCCCTTGATGGAACAGATGGATATGGGAAACCAAGAGGTCATATTATGTTTATGCATAATCCTAATGTACAAATACGATATGTAGAAACTCAAAACCTTGGTAGAACAGATAAAACTCTTGAGTTAGACGATTGGTCAGTTCCAGAAGAAGGAGCAGAAGGACAACCAAATCCTAGATTTAGTACAACTGTACCTTACCCAGCTGGAGCAAGTAGAAATCCTAGAGGTAGATATTCAATTCATTTTCATAGATCTTTAGGACGTAAAAACGATGGTTCAACAACATTAAATATGACTCAAGCTATAGTTGAAGGCTGTGTTGTTAATAATGATCCAGGTTGGGCATATGTTAATCATTCTTCTAATGTAGATTTTAATAATAATGTAAGTTACAATGTTGTTGGATCTGCTTATTCAACAGAAGCTGGTGATGAATTAGGTATTTTTAGAAATAATATAGCTATTAGAACCTATAACCCAAACGAACCTTTAAACTTAGGAAGACCAGCTGGTGGTACTTTAGGTATTCATGGAGGAAGAACAGATGGTCTTACTGATGCTAGAGAAGGTATTTCAGATTTTGCACATCAAGGAGATGGCTTTTGGTTGCATAGTTGTGGGGTTACCTTAGAAGGAAATGTAGTTTCTGGTGCTAGTGGTCATGCTTATATTTATTGGACAGAAGGTTTATGGGAAAGTTTACTTGGACGCCCGCAAATGCAACATTATATTGATGAGTATGTTCCTCAATCAAAGTATCCAGAACAACACGCTGAACTTACAGCTCATGTTGCTGCTAATCCTACTTGGTTATTTGATGTTTGGTATGTTTTTCCAAGACCTTTTAAAAATAATATAGGATATACAGTTGCTCAAGGCTTTAGAGGAGATTATATTATGACTGAATTTCATGAAAACGGAAATTCAGCCAGTAATGAATACAATATGATGCCTCCAAATTACAGAAACTCTATGAACCTAGTAATAGAAAACACTTTACTTTGGGGAATTAGAAGAACAGGAATGCAATTTGAAACTTGTGCACAAATTACCCTTAAAAACAATAAAGTATATGGTTATGGCGCTAATACTGGTTTGGCTCCTTGGAATCCAAATCCTAACCCATACCCTGGTAGATTAGAAGCTGAACCTCATTCTATTGGAGTGGATTTAGACAATTACCATAATACACGTAGTTGGATAATTGAAAATAACATTATTGCGGGGTGGAATGGAGAATCACAAGCATTAACTTTACCCATAAATGCAAAAGTAGTTGTAAATGGTGGCACTTTTGATAATTCTGGAACTGACATTCTAATTAGAGAAGTAAATTGGGCAAAAGGTTGGGATGAAAAAATCGTAAATAATACTGAAAGTAATACCAATCCTCCTTATTATATCAATCCAACACCTACAGATCTTACTACACCTTGGAGAACTATTAATATTAAAGGTGATATTATATTTAAAAATTCAAATAAAAATATTGTTTTAGATGCTCAAATGCATTTAGTAAACAATGCAGGAGATTCATTTGCTTTATTACATCCTGATGGTTCTGGGGTTAAAATGACTGCTTATTTTCTATTACCAGATGATATTAGACTAAATTTTGGATCGTTTAATAATACTAAGCTTTATTTTAATGAACAAGATTCTAATTATATTCCTGTACCAACTTCTGATTTGTTAACCCCATATCTATATCCAGCTGAAAATTTATTTCCAGAACGTGTTACACCTAACATTTATCTTAATAAGAGTAATTCTCAATTAAAAAATGAATTTGGTTCTTCTTTTGGTGGTGTTATTACTCCATCGAATGCTATTACTCATCCAATGATTTTAGGAGGTAAATTATTAAGTAATACTTTAAATAATTCAGATATTAATATTGAAAATAATAAGTGTATGATTTATCCTAATCCTACTTCAAATTATTTTTCAATTAATCAAAATGAAGATGTAACAATTAAAATCTATTCACTACAAGGTACTTTAATAAAAAGAATAAGATTAATGAATAATAAAGTTGATATTTCACAACTAACATCTGGTGTTTACTTAGTTCAAATTATAAATAACAACACAGGAGGTATTTGTTCTAAAAAAATTATAAAAAAATAACATTTCTAAAAGATCAGCTATAAAAGCTGATCTTTTAAATTACAAAAACCTCATTAAGTCAAACAAAAGAAAACAAAATCTTCCACCTTTACTACACCTTGAATAGCTATACACAATGATTTTACTAGAGTTATTACTTTCTGTATCGGGAAGTAATCTAAAATAAATTAAGTTTTTAGTACTTTACTATAAATTTTTCCTAATCAGAGACTCTTATTACTTTATTTTCTTTACTAAAGTAAATTAATAGTTTACGCTTTCTTATCCGAAAAAAATCAGGTGTTCTTCCTATAAAATAAGTCCACTTGTTTGAGTTCATATCGTTAAACTCATATCCTAGAAAATCTATGACCTCTATCTTAGTGAGCCCCATTAAATGTTTGCTCTTAATTAAATCTTTTACATATAAATAACGTTCTTCTCTATTTACTAACCATTTTTTTTTATTAAAAGTTTTATGTTCATAATTATAAAACAACAAATTAATTACAAATGCTAGTAAATAAAATATTAAAACGACAAGTATAAATAAGATAACTAACTTTAACATTTAATCTAATTATTAGGGTTTTCTACTCAATTTGATTAAGAAGAAAAAGCACTATGAATAATAAGTATTGATTTTTAAATTAATTAACCCCTCAATCAAAATCAGAATTCAATCTTTTTTATTCATAATAATGTGCTTTTTCTATTTTTTTCTTTTCCCTTTAATTCTAAATTTAATTTTTAAAGAAGAAAAGACACATGTTGTAACCAAGTTAAGAGTGTGCAGCTATTAACCAATCTATACCACTGTTCTTCATAGGGGGAAGAACAAAACGAACTCCTTCTTTAATCGATGTGCCTTTTCTATTTTAGTTATTAATAATTGATGAAGAAAAAGCACTTAAGGTAACAGTAAGAACTTATGCTCACTTAATTTTCCCCTTAAACATTTCGATGTTCTTTTTATTACTTAAAGAAACTCTGTATGTTAAAAATCTACCTTAATTATGTGCTTTTTCTATTTGATTATTGGTTTGTGATAACAAACTCTGTTCTTCGATTTTGTTGATATTCTTCCTCGGTACATTTATACCTACAATCACATCCGTTTATAGGATTCGACTCTCCGTAACCTCTTCCTTGTATTCTACTTGAACTTATACCTCTTGATACTACATATCGCATTGCTGCTTGTGCTCTTCTATCTGATAATCGCATGTTGTATGATGCTGTTCCTCTACAATCGGTATGAGAACCTATTTCAACTTGTATGCTCGGATATTTGTTCATCAACTCTACCAATCGGTTCATTTTGGGTTGTTCTGATGGGCGGATGTTTGATTTATTAAGATTGTAGTAAATGTCTTCAATATCAATAAGCAATCTTCCGCTAGTATCATAACTTACATCTTGTTCTTGTAAAATTGCTGGTTGTACGACTTCTTTGGTTAAAGACATTGCTAATTCTACTGCTCCTAATGACGTTGTTACGTTTTCTACTGCCTTGGTATAATTCCCTTTTAAGGCTTCTACCTTAAAATTCTTATTACACGTACTCGAATAACTAAACGCTCCTTGTGTATTAGAAGTTGTTTGATGGACTATCTTACCTGTAGCATCGTAAATATTTACTGTTGCATTTGGTACAATTACTCCTGTTCCTTTTTCTTTGGTGAGTCCTTTTACAATACTCTCACACTTCTTTGGCATTGGTGTTCTTGTAAAGGCATAAATATCATCATCGCCTTTGCCTCCATATCGGTTCGAAGCAAAATAGCCTTTGTCTGCTCCTTTTTTCTTCACAAAAGAAAAATCATCTGAAACACTGTTTATACTACTTCCTAAATTTTTTGGAATTGTATATGTATTATCGTCTTGCTTTTCACTGTAATAAATATCTAAGCCTCCTAAACAGTCTGCTCTTCCATTCGATGAAAAATACAACACATCGTCTTCATCGATAAATGGAAACATTTCTTTTCCTACTGTATTAATCGTTGGTCCTAAATTTCTCGGAGTAGAATACTCATTATCGCCTAAAATATCTACCACAAACACATCGGTTGCTCCCATACTCCCTGGCATGTTAGATACAAAATACAGCTGCTTATCGTCTTTACTCAAAGAAGGGTGACCTACTGAATAATCGTGAGAGTTAAAGGGTAATTCAACAATATTTCCCCACTTTCCATTTGTTACTGTTGCTTTGTAAAGTTTTAATACAATCTTGCCTTCTGCATCCGATTTTCCTACTTTTCCATCTAAATAATTATCCCTGGTAAAGTATACTGTTTGATAATCTTTGGTAAAGGCTAAAGTTCCTTCGTGTAATTTGGTATTGATTTCTTTTGAAAAAGGAACCTTATCTGTTAACTCATCTCCCGCTCCACCAATCGTACTTTCGTAAAAGTCTAAATACGGTTGTTCATTCGGCTTCCAAATTCTTTTTACAAAATTTCCTTCTGCCCTTGGACTTGAAAAAACTACTCGATTGCCATCGTAATACGTTGCTCCAAAATCCGAGTTCTTCGTATTTATAGCTAAGTTCTTTATCTCATAGGTTGCATCTTGTGCGTATCCTTGCGCCAAAACTCCTAATACTGCTAATAGTAAAATATATCTCTTCATAATTACACGCTTTTAAAAGAATCTTGGTGATCTGTATTTTGCTCGTTCAAAAGCAAAATCAAACAAAATAAATACCTCATGAGTCCCTGAATTAAACTGCCCCAAATTTGATGTTGTATGATCATAAGCATAGCCTATTCGTAAACTGTCGTCTATTAAAAAATTTGCCATTCCTATAAATGAATCGTCCCATCTGTAGGCTGCTCCTAATTCAAACTTCTCATTAAATAAAAAGTTAGCTGAAACATCTACCGATAAAGGCGTGTTAAACGCAAACTTTAACATTGCTGAGGGTTTAAACTTTACCTTGTCTGATACATCGAATACATAACCTCCTGTAAAAAAAGTATGCATCTCTTCGGAAGCTGAACTTACAATACCATTACCATCATCAAAATGGGTAGATTCTAAGATGTTCGGTACCGATAATCCTAAGTAAAACCTATCGGTATAGTAATACAATCCTGCTCCTATGTTCGGGTAGGTATTGTTAATGTTTTCTTGAAACAACGGATCGTTTGGATCTACCTGTGTTAAACGCAATAAACCAATGCTTTGAAAGGTAAATCCTGCTTTTAATCCAAAGGCTAACTTACCTTCTTCTGAGGTTTTTATCGTGTACGAAAAATCGGCATAAGCAGTAGTTTCTTCTACAGGCCCTACTCTATCTGAAATAAACGATAATCCTAATCCTACATTTTTTCCAACTGGGCTATGAATAGCCGCTGTAAAGGTTCTTGGTGCACCACTTACACCAACCCATTGTCTTCTTCCCAACACGCCAATACTCAATGCATCCTTAGAACCCGCATAAGCAGGATTAATGATGTTCATATTGTACATATATTGGGTATATTCTGGATCTTGTTGACCGCTCATCTCTAAACAAATAAAGCTCAACAAGACTGATATTATTATGATTTTATATACTCTCATGTAATTCTTTTTTGAAAAGAAGGCCTAACTAATAAATGTGTGTAGTGCGAATCTAAAATTGCCCCCTTTAGAAAACCTACGATAGATATAGCTAAAACCTTCTTTATTTTTTATTTGTGCTGTTAAAAGAAGACCCAAGGTTAGTTTTTCTTGAAGTGAATTCTGAAACCTCCCAAGCCAGAATATCAAAAAAACATACCCCTAAAGTACCTTGGTGCCTTCTTTCTTTTTATTTATTTAGATACAACCACTTTTGTATTGGTTTTCTCTTTCCGTCATTAAAATCTATCACATACCAATAGGTTGCTGCTGGTACTACTTCAGATTCAAATACGTTTAATCTTCCGTTAGATTTACCATCCCACCATGCTGGACTTTTACTCCCGTTATTCTCTAACTTGTACACCACATTTCCGTATCTATTATAAATTGTCATAATAAAATTTGGGTACTGTACTGCTAAGTTTGGAATTACAAAAGTGTCGTTAATTCCATCTCCGTTGGGTGAAAAGGAATTGGGGAAACCAACAGTATTTACTGTATTTAACTTATGCGCTAGTGTAAACACTCCATAGCCACTTGGGCGAGTTGTTATTGTATTGGTAGCGGTATTTACGACACCTCCTTCATCTATCCATTCTGTTCCGTTCCAACGTACAATAATTAACCTACTTGTATCTGTCATTAATGTATTGGGTGTCGTTTGTACATTCCAACTTAAAGTTACATCTGCAAAATCGTTGTTATTTGTCGGTTCTATAATCCAATATTCGTTGGCATTTATATTAACTATAGTTTCTTCTTTATTAGCATGTGAATAAGTATTGTCTGGATTTTCCCAAATATATTCTCCTGAAAAAATAGTGTTCGCATTACTTGGGGCACTAATTGCTGCCATACGGTATAAAAAAGTTCCTGAGTTTTCATCGCCTATAGGAAATACAAAAGCTTCATTTCCTACCTTGTGTACTTTACCATCTACAAAACTAGCATCGCTTGTATTGCTGTGATTTGCTCCTTTTTGAAAAACTGCTAGTCCGTTACCTAATTCTTGTATAACGCCATCTGTAAAATTTGCAGTTCCATAAATTTGAATTTCCTTTTGTAAACTTACTGAGGCATCGGTGTCTGGATTGGTAACCACTACATTGTAAAACCATGTAGTACCCGACCCCTCTATATTTTGTTGGGTTACACCTTTAAAAAGTGTGACGCCAGTTTGTATTCCATCACTATAGTTTATAACTCCATTATTTGTTAAACTTCTATGCAAATGCAAATTACCATTGTTAGTAATAGTACCTGAGGTTGTATTAATTACATCGTTTAACATACTTACATCTGTATTAGATATAATATGCATTGTACCTGTATTACTAATTTGTGCTTGTAAAATACTTGGACTAAAAGCTAACAGAACATATAAGAGCAAACTATATTTTTTTAATATATATGTTTTCATGTGTTTCTTTATTTGTTTTTATAATTGCCACATGTAACCTTGTATGATTTAACCATAGTAGGTTTCATAATATGCTATAGATTTTAAGAAGAGAAGTAGAGCTTCTGTCTGTTGGCAGAAAAAGTGTTCTGTATGCAGCAACCCCTAAAATTGACCACATCACTTCAGCATCTCGTAAGGGGGATCTGACTCCACTTCTCAATATTTCTTTATTCTTTTTCCTTAATTAAAACTCCTTCCTTCTTTTTTGATATAGTTAGCTAACAACTACACATATAGCCGTTAGTAACTATATCGCTGGGGGAGTTTAAATTAATTTGTCTCTTATATACTATGGTACTAACTGTACTTCTTTCCAAGTAGTACCATTGTGAAAATATAACTTGTTATCTGTACCTACATATAAATCTCCTAATGCTCCTGTTGGTGGTGTAGCTTGTGGTTCTAAACGCATAACACCAGAAACATGTAATTTTTGTGCTGGCGTAGTAGTGCCAATACCTAGATTACCATTTCTACCCAAAAATGTAAGACCTCCTTTTGTTGTTAATTGAACACCAGCGTCTGCACCATCATTTAAGTTAACTATCCCCATAGTTTGCCCTCCAGTTTTAAAACCTACATAACCTAATTGGTTATTTCCAGTTCCATCAGCTGTACCAGCAGTAAAACTTACAGCAGTATATTGTGCATCTGCATCTTTGGTAGCATCAGTGTCTTCTATAAGAATTTGTGCACGTGTGTCTCCAAAAAATTTATAATCACCCGATGTACTTTTTGCTTCTAAAGCAATATCTCCTAAAGCATCATTGACTCCCATTTCAACTTTACCATCATCTGTAATATTAAAATAACTTTTAGCATTACGTGCTGTAGTACCATCCGATTGTGTTCCTAGTTCTATTCTTCCATCTGTAGTATTGTTTACCCATGCATCATTGGTAGTATCTGCGCTTGCGCCACTTAATAAAGAAGTAATCGTACCACCTTTTTTTACGACTCCATTAACGTCTGTTAATAATACCTCATCAGTTGCTGGTGTTGTACCTGCTTGTAAACCTTCTAAACGTAATGGATCTGCAGTATCTACTACATGAAGTCTGTTCGTACTAGTAGGTATTGTCTGGGGTATTCCCATATACACATTTCCTAATTTGTTTAGTAATACCATACCTACTGGTACAGCATCTACTTCATGGTAGATAGAAAAACCATTTTGATAATTAGGAGTTGTATGATTTTCTGGATAACGAGATATTACTGTTCTATCTCTTAATGCTCCTGAAGATGCAAAATCATTTGCTGTAAACTGTAAATTTGGCCCCGCATTTCCAGAGGTACTAAGACCTCCTTTTATTTCTACAAAATTTGAATCTGAATTATTAGCTGTTTGAAATCGTGCTGCTAACACACTATTACTCAAAACATCTAGAAAAAATGCTGGTGTGGTTGTACCAATACCTACATTACCTGTATCGGTTACTACCATTTCTGTACCAGCATCACGTGCTGTAGTACCGTCTGCTTTTGTTCCTAACTCTATACGTGTATCGGCTGCATTGTCTACCCAAGCATCTTTGGTTTCGTCTGCATTTTTATCTGCTTTTGCCCACACTGTTGGATCTCCTGTAGCAGTGTATACATCTCCTGTTGTAGTGTCTACATATATATTACCTGCAGTACCAGTACCATCTGTTGGTGCTCCTGCTCCTGTTAAGGCAACTGCATCGGCACCGTCTGCGCCATCGGCTCCTTTTAAAGAGGTTCCTGCTCCCCAAGCACCTCCAGTTTTTGGTCCGTACATGGTTTGTGTAGCGGTGTCGTAGTAAAAATCTCCATCTTCTCCTGTAGCTGCTGCTGGTGCTGTTGTACCATTTAATACTGATTTACCATCTACTCCATTAGTTCCGTCAGCTCCTGCGGCTCCATCTGCACCTTTTAATGCGTTTAAGAAATCTGCCTCAGTACCTGTATTTCCTGCATCTAACCATTCTTGATAGGCGGATTTTCCATCAGTTCCGTTTGCACCGTCTGTACCATCAGCTCCTTTAAGAGATGCTAAAAAATCGGCTTCTGTACCCGTATTTCCTGCATCTAACCACGCTTGGTAAGCTGATTTTCCATCAATTCCATTTGCTCCTGCTGCTCCGTCAGCTCCTTTAAGAGAAGCTAAAAAATCTGCTTCGGTTCCACTATTACCAGCGTCTAACCATGCTTGATAAGCTGATTTTCCATCTGCTCCGTTTGCTCCTGTTGCTCCGTCAGCTCCTTTTAATGCGTTTAAAAAGTCTGCTTCGGTTCCTGTATTTCCTGCGTCTAACCATTCTTGATAAGCTGATTTTCCATCAGTACCATTAACTCCTGTTGCTCCATCAGCTCCTTTAAGAGACGCTAAAAAATCTGCTTCGGTTCCGCTATTACCAGCATCTAACCATGCTTGGTATGCTGATTTTCCGTCAGCACCATTAGCTCCTGTTGCTCCGTCAGCTCCTTTAAGAGATGCTAAAAAATCTGCTTCGGTTCCGCTATTACCAGCATCTAACCACGCTTGGTAAGCAGATTTCCCATCAATACCATTCGCTCCTGCGGCTCCGTCAGCACCTTTTAATCCATTTAAAAAGTCGGCTTCGGTTCCTGTATTTCCTGCATCTAACCATTCTTGGTAAGCTGATTTTCCATCTGCTCCGTTTGCTCCTGTTGCTCCGTCAGCTCCTTTTAATGCGTTTAAGAAATCTGCTTCGGTTCCTGTGTTTCCTACGTCTAACCATAATTGGTAAGCCGATTTTCCATCAGTTCCGTTTGCTCCATCTGCACCTTTTAATCCGTTTAAAAAGTCTGCCTCAGTTCCTGTATTTCCTGCATCTATCCATTCTTGATAGGCGGATTTTCCATCTGCTCCGTTTGCTCCTGTTGCTCCGTCAGCACCCTTTAGTGCATTTAAGAAATCTGCTTCGGTTCCTGTATTTCCTGCATCTAACCATTCTTGGTAAGCTGATTTTCCATCAGTTCCATTCGCTCCTGCGGCTCCATCAGCACCCTTTAATGCGTTTAAAAAGTCTGCCTCAGTTCCTGTATTTCCTGCATCTATCCATTCTTGATAGGCGGATTTTCCATCTGCTCCGTTTGCTCCTGTTGCTCCGTCAGCACCCTTTAGTGCATTTAAGAAATCTGCTTCGGTTCCTGTATTTCCTGCATCTAACCATTCTTGGTAAGCTGATTTTCCATCAGTTCCATTCGCTCCTGCGGCTCCATCAGCACCCTTTAATGCGTTTAAAAAGTCTGCCTCAGTTCCTGTATTTCCTGCGTCTAACCATAATTGGTAGGCTGATTTCCCATCAGCACCGTTTGCTCCTGTTGCTCCATCAGCACCTTTTAAGCCATTTAAAAAATCTGCTTCGGTTCCTGTGTTTCCTACGTCTAACCATAATTGGTAAGCCGATTTTCCATCAGTTCCGTTTGCTCCATCTGCACCTTTTAATCCGTTTAAAAAGTCTGCCTCAGTTCCTGTATTTCCTGCATCTATCCATTCTTGATAGGCGGATTTTCCATCTGCTCCGTTTGCTCCTGTTGCTCCGTCAGCACCCTTTAGTGCATTTAAGAAATCTGCTTCGGTTCCTGTATTTCCTGCATCTAACCATTCTTGGTAAGCTGATTTTCCATCAGCTCCGTTTGCTCCTGTTGCTCCGTCAGCTCCTTTTAATGCGTTTAAGAAATCTGCTTCGGTTCCTGTGTTTCCTACGTCTAACCATAATTGGTAAGCCGATTTTCCATCAGTTCCGTTTGCTCCATCTGCACCTTTTAATCCGTTTAAAAAGTCTGCCTCAGTTCCTGTATTTCCTGCATCTATCCATTCTTGATAGGCGGATTTTCCATCTGCTCCGTTTGCTCCTGTTGCTCCGTCAGCACCCTTTAGTGCATTTAAGAAATCTGCTTCGGTTCCTGTATTTCCTGCATCTAACCATTCTTGGTAAGCTGATTTTCCATCAGCTCCGTTTGCTCCTGTTGCTCCGTCAGCTCCTTTTAATGCGTTTAAGAAATCTGCTTCGGTTCCTGTGTTTCCTACGTCTAACCATAATTGGTAAGCCGATTTTCCATCAGTTCCGTTTGCTCCATCTGCACCTTTTAATCCGTTTAAAAAGTCTGCCTCAGTTCCTGTATTTCCTGCATCTATCCATTCTTGATAGGCGGATTTTCCATCTGCTCCGTTTGCTCCTGTTGCTCCGTCAGCACCCTTTAGTGCATTTAAGAAATCTGCTTCGGTTCCTGTATTTCCTGCATCTAACCATTCTTGGTAAGCTGATTTTCCATCAGTTCCATTCGCTCCTGCGGCTCCATCAGCACCCTTTAATGCGTTTAAAAAGTCTGCCTCAGTTCCTGTATTTCCTGCGTCTAACCATAATTGGTAGGCTGATTTCCCATCAGCACCGTTTGCTCCTGTTGCTCCATCAGCACCTTTTAAGCCATTTAAAAAATCTGCTTCGGTTCCTGTGTTTCCTGCGTCTAACCATAATTGGTAAGCTGATTTCCCATCAGCACCGTTTGCTCCTGCTGCTCCGTCTGTACCATCAGCTCCTTTAAGAGATGCTAAAAAATCGGCTTCTGTACCCGTATTTCCTGCATTTAACCAGACCTGATAAGCGGATTTTCCATCGGCTCCAGTGTCTCCTTGAATTCCAGATAAATCAACTGTTCGGGTTCCACCATTTTCTAAAGTAATGGTTAACATTCTACCTGCAATTGAAAAATCGGTTAACTTTTGATCATCTGCTATAGAATTAATCATTGTAGTTACTTGTTGTACGTTGGTCATTTGTACCCATTCGGTACCCGACCAATAATAATATCCCTTACCTGTAGTTGTATTCGTATTATATACCAATACACTTTCTTTAATATCAGCAACTGCAACTGGGGCAGCCGTAGATAAGTTTGTAATATCTACTCTCGGAATTAAAATTCCTTTGTTTGCAGACACAACATCTAGTTGTGCTGACGAATCTGGTGTAGTGGTTCCTATTCCCACCTGACCAAATGCAATACTGCTACATAGAAATAAAAATAGCAACGTAATTTTTTTCATGTTCTAAAAATTTTAATTAATAATCCTTTTAATGTTGATTAATTAAATCTTAGAGGAAAGTGAACGAGTTTTTAAACTCTTATTAGGGGGGACGGGGGACGATAACTCTTTCCCAAAATTATAGACCAACAGACACTTACAAATTTTGAGAAAGAACCAGACAGAAGGAAGCGTATAAAAGACAATAAGTAACTCTTTTAAGACATTTAATTATCATAAAAAAGACATTTGATAGCACAAAAAAGACTCTATAATTATATTTTGAATATTAAATTAAGAAGTAAAGATTCTTTTTCCTTTCTTTGAATTTAATCCCAGCTATTTTCCTATGAAGAAATTATTAAGCCTCCTATTTTTATTAATGTGTACTTATACAAGTATATCACAAGAAAAAGAAAATATTAATGATAGTATTTTATCAGAAAGTAAAAAAAGAGGAAAATATTTTCTAAATAAAATGCAAACACACAATGTAATAGACTCTACATTCTTTGACTCTATTCCTTATTATTATAAAAAAGTAAAAAAGAATACACTAATTAATACTCTTAAAGATTCTTTAAAAATTGATATTAAGTTTTTATTCAAATACGAACATAGTATGTATTATTATAAATACTTTTTAGGAGGCAAACTTAATTCAGAAAAAGTTAATAAATTCGAAAATAATCTTCTTGCTTTTTTAAGCAAGACAAAAAGAATAAATGATTCTTTGCATACACTTAAAGCGAATTATTGTTTGTTCCTTTTTTATTCTAGAATAAAAAAAGACTTTTCTAAATCTTTTCATCATTATGAGAAGACTTATACACAAAGTAATAAACTAAATAAAACAAACTATTTAGTAGCGCTTTTATCTATAGGAAGCAACTCTTTTCTTTTTAAAGGTCATGATGATTTCCGTAATAAAAACTTAGAATCTCTTGGTAATTTACTTGATTCTGTACCTAATCTATTTACCAAAGATCAAAAAATAGCGTTTTATGAATCGGCTGTTACCAGTGATACAACTATTGTTAATAGTAATCAAAAAATTAACTATTTACATAAAATGTTAAAACTTAACCCCACTCCAATTGGGAAAGCTTATACTTTTAACTCTTTAGGAATACGTTATCATTATGAAAAAAAGAAACGAGATTCAGCTGAATACTATTATAAAAAAGCACTCACTGTTTCTAACAAAATATCTGGAAAAGAAAAAAATGTTAGAAAGTTACCTGTTTGGATTAACTTAACTGACCTATATTTTAGCAATAATGATATTAAAAAAGCAAGCATTTATTTTGATTCTATTGCCAAATCTGGGAATAATAAAGTTACCTTTAGTGAATTTGATAACTTCGATTATTATACGAAAGCTCTAGCTGATGGTTTTTATACTTTAGGTAATTATAAAAAAGCTTCTGACTATTACAAGTTATACCAAAAGAACATTAAAGAAACCTATAAAGAAGAAGAGAAAAAATTATCTATTGAGCTAACAGATAGAATAAAAAACATAGAAAAAGACAAAGAAATTGCTGAAAAATCTTTGCTATTAGAGAAACAAAAAACACAGCAAAATTTATATATTTTTCTTGGCTTTCTAATTCTTTTAATTACAATATTTTTCTTTACCTATCGATTATTTAAAGTTAAGAACAAAAAAATCTATTCAGAAAAATTATTAAAAGAACAAAACAAACTCTTTTCACAACGAAGTGAGTTTATAGAAAATGTAGCTCATGAAATAAAAACTCCTTTAACTATTATTAAAGGAAATATTGAAAAAATATTAAAAGACAGTAATTTAACCAAAGAACAAACTCATTTGTTATTACCTATTGTTTCTAACGCAATAAATATAGATAAAGACATTAATGATATAGTAAACTCTTTTAACAATAAAGAAGGATATTATACTATTAACTTAACCACAGTTAATGTAAACTCTTTTACTAAAGATCTTCAAAATTCTTTTATTTCACATGCTCTACAAAATGGTATTGCTTTAAAAGAACAAACAACTATTACTAAAAACACCTATTTAAAGTTTGATAGCGATAAAGTGCAGCAAATTGTTTCTAACTTTATTACAAATGCTATAAAGTATTCTAACAGTAAAGAAATCATCTTAAAGAGCGATTTAAATATTAATACAAACCTTTTATCTATTTCTGTTGTAGATTTTGGTATTGGTATTTCAAAAGAAGAACAAGAAAAAGTTTTTGAGAGGTTTTATCAAGGATCTGGGAATAATATTGGTGGATTTGGTATTGGTTTGTCTTTAGCAAAAAAATTGGCTGAATTTTTAGGAGGCAAAATCGTTTTAAATAGTCAACCTAATAAACAAACTTCATTTACCTTACAAATTCCTGTACTAATTACAGAACAGCAGAAAGCTGTTGATAATACTGTTCAAAAAATAAACTCTAATACATCTTTAATTAATTTAATAGAAAATAAAAAGTTTAAACTTTTAATTGTTGATGATAATTTAGATATTTTAAACTTTTATAAACAAATTTTACCAATTGAGTACGAGTGTTTTTATGCTGCAAATGGTTTAGAGGGAATAAAACTAGCTAAAAAACAAAACTTTGATTTAATCATCTCTGATATTATGATGCCTAAAATTGATGGTTTTAAATTTAGAGAATTAATCAAAGAATTACCTAATCATGCTTATACTCCATTTATATTCGTCTCTGCAAAAAATAACCTTTCTGATAAAATAAATGCTTTAAACCTTGGTGTAGACGATTATATAACCAAACCTTTTCATATAGATGAATTATTGGCTAGAATAAACAACTCTTTACTACTTAATAAAAATAGAAAACAATGGAAAATTGATAATCCTGAAGAAACAGAAAGTATTGTTGATGATAATTTAGACCCAATTATTGAGAAAGCCATAAAAATTATCTCAAAAAACTTAACTAAAGAAAATTTTAGTGTAGAAGAATTAGCTAAAGAGCTAAATTATAGTACTAGGCAACTCTCTAGAATATTCTCAAAAACAGTTGGCTTAAGTCCTGTTAAATTTATTTTAGAACAACGACTAAAAAAAGCTTATCTACTATTAAAAGAACATAGTACAGCAAGAGTTAGTGAAGTTCAGTATCAAGTTGGAATAAACCACGCTTCATACTTTAATAAAAAATTTAAAGAACGTTTTGGTATTAGTCCTAGTGAATTAATTAAATAATATTAAGCAAGAATAGTGAAACAAAGAAATAAGTAATAAAAGTTTTAAGAGCGGTTTCAATTTGTTTTTCAGAAATATAGTTATCGACTAAATTTACAAATTATATCTATAAAATAAATAAGATGAAATTTATTCAATAAAAAACCAGCTAAAACTAGCTGGTTTTTTCGCAATTAATTAACCTCTCTTGGTTAATCATAGCCTCCCCCTGGATCTTCTGGACTTTGCGCCTGTGCTTTTTGTGGATTTAATATTAAATATGTTCCTAATGCTGTTAAAGCTGCATATTTACTGTAAGAACCTATTTTTTTTAAAGCATCTTTCCTGTTTATTTTATCATCTTTTTTCATACCCCTATTCTAGAATTAATTTGATAGTTTTATTGCCTGATGCTGTTCTTAGTTTAGCAATGTACATAGATTGAGACAACGAATTTGGTAGCGTAATTTCTTTTGTGTTTACACTTCTAAATGTTTCTTTAAATATCTCTTTACCTAATAAATCGTATAGCTTTAATGTAGAAGTTTCTCCGTTGAGTCCTTTAATTGTCAATGTGCGCTTACCAGATACATACATTTGTATGTTTGCATTTGTAAAGTTGTCATCTATCGATAAGGTTTTACTTGTTGTATGTAAATAAAACCTACCCACCTCATCTAAATCTGTAGTTGTTTCAATTATATATTCACTACCTTCTTTATCTAAACGAGTAAATGTTTTTGTTTCTTTATCTTCAAGATATATACGTAAGTTACTAGGAACATTCTTTGCTTGTAATTTAAAAGAAAGTTTTTTATTTGCTTTTGCTATTACTCCTATCGGAACAATCATTTCTTCAAAATTGCTAGGAGGTAATCCTTGTAAAGCGTATCTCTTACCATTCTCTTCTACTAAACTAGAATATATATCTAGTTGTTTAGATTCCGCACTAAATACCTCAGCATCATAACCTATATCTAAACCAGTAGTTGTACCATTAACGTAAATTATGGTAGTAGATTTACTTGTTTTTTTAGATTTCTCATCCTGCTCAAGTTGTAATATAATTTGAAAACGAGTATCTGAGCTTCTATGAAAAACATTTGTAGTTTGATGACTCATAAAACTCTTAGGAATAGAAATTGTACCTCCGCCTACATTTGACTTCACAAAAAATCCTTGACCTGGTGCTAAATACGCTGTACTTGTATTTAAATGATTGTAAGGTTGATATTGCGTACCGTCCCACAAATACACTGCTAAATTAGACGATAACACTCCTTGGTTTTCTGTAAGAAAATTACTCACTGCCGCTGCATTACTTATTGGTAAAAAGGCTGGATACGGATTTGCAATCAAATTCCAACTATTCTTAGTTCCTTCATTAATACTTATGGAAGCATCTGTTGTTTTATAATTTCCAGTAAATGTATAATCTCCTGCTTCTGATCTTAACATAGAATAGCCTTTTCCACTGATAAAATCACCAGAAGTAGCAAGATTTGCCACCAAAACATAATCCCATCCTACTTGGTCTGAAGGTTTGTTATTGTTATAAGGTGCAATTCCGTATTTATCTCCTGCAGTGTTTATATCTACCTTATTATCAACATTCTGAACAAATGTTTGTATAGATTGATTTTCTACAGGTGCTCCTATTAAGTGCCATTTATCACTTACTGCGCGTTTGTAAGTAATAGTACCTAAAACATTTCCTTTAGCTATAAAAGTAGCATCTGAATTTATAGTTAACTTATTATTAGTTGTAACATCATCTTCCGCAGTTAAACTCGTTTGAGACTGTAACGCTAAACTAGCATTAGTATCTATAAATAATCCCAATACCTTTTTAGCACCCGTTGTAATTATAGGCATGTTAGCTGCTCCGTTTGGTATTATAGCGGTTTTTGTTTCTGTTGGTTCGTTATTACTCCAGTTTGAAGCAGTTGACCAGTTTGTATCAGTACCTTTCCATCTTGTAGTTTCATCTTTATATTCGTAAGCTCCAATATCAATGATTCCTACTTCACGAGTATTTCCAATAAAATCTTTAGTTTCAGTATTTACAGCGTCATTTCCTATGTTTATCAAAGGTGAAATTACCTGTAAACTAAAATCACTCGCTCCCGAATTAGTAAATCTCGGATTAGTACTTTCTAATGAGTTACCATTATTAGTAGTTTTAGCTGTTGTTGGAAAAGCGACATCAAACGAACAGTACGAATAAGTCATATTTCCTGTTCCTCCTCCTAATACACTAAACACAGTATTACCGTTATTGGAAGCGAAAATAGTATTAACAGCATCAAAATTTCCATTAAATGCTCGCAAGGCTTCTCCAACGGGTGCTGTATTATTCACTACAGTACAGTTTACCAAGTTAGTAGTTCCACCTTCTGCACCAATTGCACCTCCTGAATGTGTTGCTATGTTATTGTGAATTAATGTATTGGTTAATATAACTTTATTGGTAATAGTTGTTGCAAAGTTAGCTAACCCGATACCACTAACACCGTTGTTATTGCGAATAATACAGTTCGTTATTTGGTTGTTGTTAGCGTCTCCACTCATATACACACCTGCCCCAAAACGTTCTGCTTGAATGCTTGCATGATCTGCATTTCCATTTTCAATAATAAAACCATCAATAACAATATTGCCGTTTTGCAAGTGTACTACTGTACTACTGTTATCGGTAATTACACTTTCAGTACCAATATCACCACTTAAAATAGTTGGATTAGTTGTCCAGTTTCTATCTACTAAATTAGCTTCTCCTCCTGCAAAGCCTCCATAAATTTTTAGGTTAGTACGTGGTGTAAAGGCTATAGTCCTATTATCTGTAGTCGTAGGCTTATAAGTACCCTTTGCTACCCATATTTCAGTAATATTGTTACAGGCTTGTGCTTGTGTTAAAGCCTGTTGCAGGGTCTTAAACGCAGTTCCCCAAGTTTTTCCATCACCATTTACTCCAGCATTAATATTTACATAAAATATTGTACCCAAACCTGAGCATATATTTTCATAAGCCCCAATATCTATTGTTGTATCAAAAATCCTATCATTACCTGCCAAATCTTTAGTTTTTGTATTTGCAGCATTGCTTCCTTTATCTTTAGCTTGTGAACTATTTTGTAAGCGATAATCTTTATTACCTTCATCAATAAACAATGGATTGGTATTGATTAAAACTTCTGCTCCTACTGTAACCACACCACTACCACCTCCTGGAGTTGTTGGTAGGCTATTAGTTGTTAATACACTATAGGATAAGTTTACATTAGTCCCTTGATGATTATTTATATCTGGATTAGTATTCGCTACATTACCAGAAAAAATAGTATTGGTAATATCTACATTATCAACATTAAAAATATGTATAGCACCTCCTGATGGATTAGGCACTCCAGTAACCGCGCTATTTGATGCAAAAGTACAGTTCGTAATTTTTAAATTACTTCCTAATTGTGGTGAAATAGCGCCACCTGCATTGGTTACCTCATTATTATGAAACAAGCAGTTGGTAAAGCTAATATTGGTACCATAAGAAATAACAGCACCTCCTACACCATCGGGGGTAGTAGCATTATTTCCTACTGCATTATTATATCTAAAAGTGGTGTTATTTATATTAATGTTATCAGGTCGTGGGGAAGCATTAATATACATACCTGCTCCTGTACGCCCAGGAAGCACACTACTATCATCAGCAAAAGAATACTCAATAATAAAACCATCTAAAGTAATATTACTATTAGTAATGGTAACAATAGTATGAGCATCACCAGCTTCAGCTGTATAATTGTTGTTTAAATCTCCCGATAAAACAGTAGGATAAGTACTCCAATTACGATCAGCTAAATTTGTTTCATTTCCTAAAAATCCTCCATAGATTTCCACATTAGCTGGTATATTAAAACTACTGGTTTCTGCTGTTGGTTTGTATATACCTGTAGCCACCCATATTTTATCTGTAACACAAGGGTTTGTATTTGCCAATGCATCTTGCAATGTATTATAAGCTGTTCCCCAAGTTTTTCCATCACCTCCAGAAGTAGCATTGTCATCTACATAGATAGTTTTAGCTACAAAAGGTTGTGTTGTAAAGTTAGCAGTTGATAAATCTGTATTCGTTTGGGCATGATCCCAATTAGAAACATTTTCTAAAAGAGCTGTAGTTACTTCTGCATTTCTATTAGAAACTTTAAACTCAGTTTTATTAGGTGCTGTAGTAGGAAATCCATCAATTACTACAGCTTTAGTATAAATATTCTTTGGGTTGTTTACAGAAGGTATATTTCCTCCTTTAGTATATAAAACTCCGTGTACTTGAGTTATACCATTACTTGGATTATTATCAGTATCTTGATAAACATAAAATGCCTCTCCTGTTGAGGATACTGAAAAGTTACCTGTTAACGACACAGCCCCACAATTTCCTGATGTACAAGCTAAACTTAATACATCAGTAGCGGTTTCTTTTACTGTAAACACGGTTCCTTTTGCAACACATGTTGCTGGAGACGTATATGTTATTACGGCTTCAGTACTTGAAAAAGTAAGTGAGGTATTGTTAAAATCATTGTCTGTAAAATAAAATCTAGTACTAGGCGCTATATCTTCTGTAGCTACAAATGAAAATCCATCTGGTGTGTCATGATTCAATCCTAAAATAGCAATTGACGATTTAGTGTTATTGATATCATTATTTGTTATTTTTCCTGTTGCGGTATGAGGACTTCCTCCATTATATCCCGTCCCTGAACTTAACGTAAGTATGACTTCTTCCTCTGGTTCTAATACAGTATCATTTACAGGAGTAACAGTAAGACTTGCTGAGGATGCTCCATTAGCAATAACAATACTTCCTGAGGATGCTGAAAAAGTATTAGCATTAGCTACAGTATAATCTGTTGTAAATGCTGCACTACCACTAACATCAAAATTAATAGTTATATTTGATGTTGCTGGTGTACTTAAGGTAAACGTATAAGTTAAATTAGACGTGTTTAATTCTTCTACTGAACTTGGTGATACAGTGACTGATACTGTAGGATTACTAGCTCCTTCACTGATAATAATACTGCTAAACGGTGTTGTAGATAAGTCTTGATTTACCTGTGCATGTAACCAGTTTGCAGTATTTTGAAAGTTGGCTTGATCTACTGTAGTGTTTCTTAATGCAGGATTATACTCTACTCTATTAGGGTTTATTGTAGGAAAATTATCTACAACAACTGCCCCTGTATATAATAAGGCGATATTTTCTGAAGTTGCAATAGCCCCACCTGGTCCAGCAATAGCAGAACGACCAGTTACTAATACACTATGAACTTCAGTAACTCCGTTCGTATGATTATTATCAGAATCTGTATAAGCGAAAAAACTTTCTCCTTCAGATGATGGTGAAAAACTTCCTGAAATATGATTTATAGCCCCACAAGAACTTCCTGCACTACAACTAACAACATAAGTATTAGCTGTAGTTTCTTTAACTGCTACGACTTTACCTCTACTTATCCCCCCCGCTGGAACTGTCCATTTTATTACAGCTTCTGTTCCTGTAAAAGCTAAAGCTGTATTTACAAATGAATTTTCTGTAAAATAAATAACTTGACCTGCGGTTAAATCTTTTAAAACTACAAATGAAAAGCCTTTAGGCCCTCCAGACTGATGATTCATTCCTGTTACAGCAACTAAAGGTGTAACTGCTAAAGTATCGTCATTAGTAATTTGCCCTACTGCATTACTTGGACTACCAACATCGTAACCTGTACCAGATGTTGCTGTTAAAAC
This sequence comes from Tenacibaculum holothuriorum, assembly GCF_002120225.1. Taxonomy (GTDB): domain Bacteria; phylum Bacteroidota; class Bacteroidia; order Flavobacteriales; family Flavobacteriaceae; genus Polaribacter; species Polaribacter holothuriorum. The sequence continues at coordinate 555,244 of NZ_LAPZ01000001.1, forward strand.
AATACTCTCATTAGCTTCTAAACTTATTTCGTTAATAGGTGTTATAGTTACCGATGCTGAACTATTTCCATTTGAAATAATTACAGAACCCGAAGTAGTACTAAAAGAATTTGCACCAGACTGTGAATAATCTGATCCAAATACTGCTGTACCACCTACACTAAAATTAACTGTAATATTACTTGTTGCTGGAGTATTTAACGAAAAAGTATAGGTTATTGAATTGCCACTATTTTCAGCCACAGGACTTCCTGTAGCATTTACAGTAAGTACAGGATTAACTCCTGATAAATTTAAATTAGTAAATACTGTAGTTGATAAGGCTTGATGAGCTTGTGCATATACATAATTGTTTATATTTTCTAATTTAGCCTTACTAACATTTGTTCTATCTGCTACAGAAGTTTTATACTCTACTCTGCTAGGTGCAGTAGCAGGAAAACCATGTACTACTATAGCGTTAGCAAAATCTGGCACAGGATTTTCAATTGCTGGAATATTTCCTCCAGAAACTGATGAAGTACCTGTATATAGTACAGCATATATTTCGGTAATACCATTTGTAGGATTATCATCTGTATCGGTATAAGCATATAATGACTCTCCTGCTGTTGCTATAGAAAAATTACCACTTCCACTTGTCTTTATGGCTGCTCCTGCTCCTTCGCTTGTAGTTACTGTAAATACGTCTGTAGTAACGCCTGTTTCAGCTACATAAACCACATTTCCTTTACTTATTGCTGATGTTACCGTAAACTTGACAACACTTTCGCCTAAATCATTAAATTTATTATTGACGTTATCGTACTCGTTTTCGGTAAAATAGATAACTTCGTTAACCGCTAAATTTTCAGTAGCTAAAAAAGTAAATCCATCAGGACTTGATACGTGGTTTAGTCCTATAACAGCTACTTTTTGAGCCATTACCGAAGCACTAATACATATAAATAAATATAACAGTAGTTTTTTCATAACTATCAATTTTATAATAATAAACCGATAGTCGTTGAACAACTACCGGTTATTTTTTCATTTAACTTCTTGAAGGGAATAATCCTTGTAAAGCAATAATATAATTCAACCCTAAATGAGGATTTCTTATATCTATTGATTTACCTTCTCCAACTGGATTTGGGTTTACAACACCTCCTAAAAACGCACCATTTGTTTTATCTTCTGAAAATCCATTTGTTATACTACTAATATTAAGTTTATCTGGAGATGCAGCATCTCCATTACCATTATTAACTGCTATCTCTACATCATGTGAATGAGGTGGTAAATTAGGTATAGTTAAAGTTACATGTTCACTTCCCCCCTTTTGTCCCTGACTTACAGGAGTTAACCCTGGACCTTGTCCAACATGAATTGGCAGTCTTCCTCTTAAATCTGGTAATCCGAAGGTAGTTCTACCATCCCCTCCATACATAGTTCCTAAAATTGAAAAAAGAGCTGAATTTTGATTTATTGCCAATAATTGTCCGTCACATAGTGCCCAACCTCTTGGTGCAAAATTTCCTGCAAATAATATAATTTGTCCTAAAAATGGTTCCATAGTAATTTAGTTTTTTAATTAATAGTTAATTCTGGTAAGCTTATCATAATCATTGTTCCATTTTGAGTAGTAAGTGTATAACTTCCTAACTCATCAATGGTAAGAGTTAACTCTCCCCCTCCTTCGTAACGATAATACCCCTCTACAGTATGAGTTCTTACTAATACTCCCCAATGCTCTTTAGGGTATTCTTCATGTCCTTTAATTTTAGTTGCAGCTAAATCAATAAAATTAACAACACCCATTCCTGGAACTTTTAAAATAGCATTTCCTAAATTTTCGAAAGTATTTTTCTGTCCTTGATATACAGGAGATGCTCCTTTATCTGTTGCAACTTTGATAGTACAATCATGAGTGTAATTGTTTAGGATACTTAGTGTATACATATTTGTTTGGTTTAAATTGGTTTATAAATTTAATTTTCAAATAGCTATAGCATATGTAAAAAATCGTCAAAAAAGCTTTTTTGTATTTTTAAATACTGATACAAAACTGAAAATATGAAGTCGCAAAATCGTGTCAATCGTAATCAAAATCGTGTCAAAACCAGTATTTTGACTATATTGAACAGTGTAATGTAAAAAATCGTCAAAAATTAACATATGTTAATTTTTATATCAAATTAAATCTTTGGGTTATCTATATTTGAAAAATTAAGGGGAATATTTAAATGAAGATAAAACACTACTACAATCAGTTTAAAAATATTGGTATTCACAATAACTTATCTAAACTAGAGCAAAAAAGAATTCGCTTATTAAATATATTTTGTAGTAATTGGTTTGTTATTGAACTCGTATTAATGACTGAAGATGCTATTAATAAACCTGATCCTACTTTACAGCTTTTAATACACTCTGGTACTGTAATTGGACTTTTTATTACTGTTTTTCTACAAAAAAGTAAAAAGTATCAACTGGCTAGAATTCTCTTTTTTTCACTCATTTTATACAGTAATTTTATGTTCTGTAATTTTGCTGAAAGAGGTGGATATATTGAATATTTTTATATAGTAGTTCCTGTATTCTTATTATTATTTACCAATAATAAATACTTAATTTATAGCATATTTATAATTTCATATTTACTTTTTGTAATTCCTATTAATTATTTTGACATCTATCCAGAAGGCACTTTTGGTTCTCCTGTACTTATTCTTATTCAATTTGTTATTTTTTTCTTTCTAGTACAGTACTTTAAAAACGCAAATATTAGAAGTGAAAAAATTCTTGAAAACCAACGAAAACAATTAGAGGAATTAAATGAATTTCAATCTCAGTTTTTTATTAATGTATCTCATGAAATTAGAACCCCGCTTACGCTAATTAAAGGGGAAATAGACAAACTAAATTTGTTTAAAAATACTTCGTATGCCTACGAGAGTGAAAAAATTAGTGAAGGATTAGATAAACAAGTTTCAAAAATTAAAACGATTGTAGATGATGTATTAGATTTAGCAAAAATGAAAGACGCTAATTTTAAAATCAATACAGAAAAAGTACTTTTAAATGAATTAATTCATAAACTATATCTTTCTTTTGAGCCTCTTTGCAATCAAAAAGAGATTTGCTTTAAAATTACAAACGCCAATACTGCTGATTATTGGATAAAAGCAGATTCTTTATTTTTAGAAAGAGCTATTAACAATATTATTGTAAACGCTATTAAATATACGCCTAAAAAAGGAAATATTACTTTAAATTTTAGTAAAAAGAATGATCAAGTTTCTTTAGCTATTACCGATACCGGAATAGGAATTTCTAAAAAAGATATTGATTTAATTTGCAACCGCTTTTACCAAGCTAACAATGATATTAATAAAGCTGGAGGTAGTGGTATTGGATTAGCTTTTAGTAAAGAAATTATAGAATTACACAAAGGTTCTCTAACTATTGAAAGTGATCTAGATAAAGGAAGTACTTTTACACTTACATTTCCGCTAACTAAAGCTTCCGAACATAATTCTAAAGAAGTTAATATTCAACCTACTGAAACTACTATAGAAATAACAAATCATACAAAAATAACAAATACCAAAGCTTATACTATTCTTATTGTTGATGATAATTATGATATGAGAACTTATTTAAAAGAGTTATTAAAAAGTTATAACTGTATAGAAGCCGAAAACGGACAAGAAGCTTTAACAATCTTATCAAAAAACTCTATAGACTTTGTTTTAACCGACTATATGATGCCTGTAATGAACGGGTTAACACTTATAGAGCAAATTAAAAAGAAAGAAATTAATGTTCCTATATTAATGTTAACTGCTCGTACAGATTCTAACAGTAAATTGAATGTTTTACGTTTAGGAATTGATGATTATTTAAACAAACCTTTTGAAAAGGAAGAACTTCTTATACGAATAGAAAATGCACTATACAATCATAAAAATAGAAATCGCTTTATTACTGATGAAGCTGTTAAAAAAACAGAATTAGAAGTAAATAATCAATGGATAGAAAAAGTAAAAGAATACATTTATAAAGAATGTAGTAATACTTCTATGACACAAGAAGATGTAGCTTTACATTTTAATCTTTCTAAGAGTTCATTGCATCGTAAACTTAAAAGTGAAACAGGTTTAACCCCTAATGCATTTATTACAGAAGTTAAATTACAAAAAGCACGATTTTTACTAGAACAAAACCCAGCTATATTATTAAAATCTTTGGCTCTAGAAGTTGGATATTTACATACCTCATATTTTTCAAAATTGTATGAACAGCGCTTTGGAGTAAAACCTGTAAAATTAGCGAGTTAATATTATCCTATTGCTTGATGTAAAATTTCATGATTTGGCCCTTTATATTTAGCAGGTGTAATACCCGAAAATTTCTTGAAATCTTTTGTTAGATGAGTTTGATCGTAAAAATTATACTGCGCTATAATATCTTGCAAATTCACATGATTAGAATACAATCCAGCAATTAATGTATTAAACTTTACCAATCGAATATACAAACCAACAGTCATACCTACATATTTCTTAAAATAACGATTTAATGTACTCATAGAATGAGGATATTTACTTAAAATATCTTCAACAGTTAACATACCGCTTACTTTAAAAATATCATTCATAATTGCATCTATCGGCGTAGATTTTTCCCATTTTCTTATAGTACTATCTAATTTTTGATATATATATTCTGTTATTTCTTCCGCTGTTTGTAAAGACTCAAACTTATTGTATAAGTCTTCTAAAATGGTATTATCGATATATCTAGATAAATCAATATAATTAAAACTATTTTCAAAAGCATTAAGCCCAGTTATATTGTAAAAACTACAAGGGTTTAATCGTACAACCACATAAGAAGAACTTTTATTCTTATTATAATTAAAATAGTACCATCTAGCTGGTTTTATATAAATTTTAGGGCTCTCTATGTACTTTCCGTTTTGTTCTGTAATGTCGCAGCCCCCATAATCAAAAACAATATAACTGTTCGTAAAACCAAACATTTGTTCATTTCTAATATCAATGTTATAGTTTACTTTAGTTACACTTTCAATTACTGAGTTTTCAATAATTTTCTGACTCAATGTAAACGGTAAATTCCGAATCATTTTTTCTTGATCTTTCTTCTGAGTCATAAAACAAAAAAATTTAGGTTAATAGTATATGTACAATATCGTCAAAAAATTTAATTCTAAGAAAACAAAACACTAAATGATCTTTAAAATCTATCAATACATTCTTTTTAGTATCAGTAAATAAAAAAGGCTTCATGTTTATGAAGCCTTTTCGAGTTATAAATTAGATAAATCTAATACTTCTCCTTTTTCAATTCTTTTTTCACTAATTATTGGATAATGCTGCTTCATAAGTTCAAACATATACAAAAGGGGAACTTCATCAAAAGCACCATAATCATCTAAATACTCCATGAACATTTTTTCTTCACTTTTATCATATTCATGAAAAATAGAATCTTCTTTTCCATTAAATTCTAATACATTTACTCCTAACAAATTACATAATGATTTATTAAACGCTGGTGTAGCTTTTACCCATTTATCATGCAAATAAACTTCTACATAGCCATGAGGAACTAATTCATCGCTTTGTAAAGTTTCTACTATTTTATCTACAGCCAAATGATTTTTTACTTTAGCTAATCCTAAACGACTAGGAATATTTTTTGCTCTAAGAAGTGTAATTAATATTGTTGCTTTCTCTAAGCAATGTCCTGTTTTTCGTTGCATTAAGTTTGATGCTTTCCAATCTTTTTCATTCAAACTAAAATGATACGGATAATACTCCCAAGAATCTCTAACATAGTTGTATGCTTTTATGGCATATTCTTCTGAAGTTAACTCTCCTTCTCCCTCAGTTATCTTTTGTATAGTTTCTTGAATAATTTTATCGGAATAATCAAAATAGAAATTCTCTTCAGTATACATTTTTATTAATTACTTAAATTATAAACTCCTTTAGATTCTTCAACATAAGCACAAATTTTTCTACGAGCTTCCTTTATATTATTATGAGGAAGTTGAGCATATTTTGTAAATGCTTGCTCTATAATTTTTGCATCTTCTTTTTTGTCAAAACATGCTATTAAGTTTTTAACCGTGTTTTCCATTTCATTAAAACAATCAAATCCAATTGTTTTTAATATCGGATAATGAATTTCAGGATTTAACTTATCTACTTCTTTAAGTTTTTTAATACGAAGTGCAACACTTTCAATCGCATACACAGTAATTAACATATCAGAAATATGCATTGCTATCTCCTGTTCTTCGGTTAACTGAGTCATATATTGTTGTGCACAAACTCCAGTTACTAAAACACATAAAAATCTTAAATTATCAACAAGTTGTTCGTATCTTTCAATTGTATCTTCAGAAAAGGCAGCAATTGGTTCTGATAAATCAGACATTAATTTTGTATAAGGACTAAAGAAATCTATTTCTCCTTTCATTCCTTTTTTAAGGAATTCTTTAATAATAACTAATCGGTTAATTTCATTTGTACCTTCAAAAATTCTACTAATACGAGCTCCTCTATACAATCTTTCTACAGGAGATTCTGCAGAAAATCCCATTCCACCGTAAATTTGAATACTTTCATCTACAATAAAATCTTGTGCTTCTGAACCATAAACTTTAGCAATAGCGCATTCAATACTAAATTCTTTTAAAGCTTCAATTTTTGCTTCTGAAAAAGGCATACCAGATTGAGATAATGCTTCACAGTTTTCATCAATAGAATTAGCCACTCTATACACTATTGCTTCATTCGTAAATATTTTACTCGTCATTTTAGCAATTTTATCTTTCATTGCCCCAAATTCAAGAATCGATTTACCAAACTGTTCTCTTTCAATAGCATAATTTACCGAATGTTCTAAAGCTAATTTACTAACTCCTAAACAAGCCGCTCCTAATTTAATTCTACCTGTGTTTAAGGTATTTAAAGCTATTTTAAGTCCTCTATTTCTTTCTCCTAATAAATGTGTTGATGGAACTATCGTATTTTCAAAAAATACTTGACGAGTACTCCATCCAGAAAGTCCCATTTTTTTCTCTTCTGGTCCAAAACTTATTCCTCCAAAATCTCTATCTACTATAAAAGCTGAAAGATTTTTGTCATCTTCAATCTTAGCAAAAACAATAAACATATTAGCAATACCTGCATTAGATATCCACGCTTTCTGCCCATTAATAACATAATTACCTTCTGTATTAATTGTTGCTTTTGTTTTACCTGCATTGGCATCGCTACCCGCATTAGGTTCTGTTAAAGCAAAAGCTGAAATAAAAGAACCGTCAGTCATTTTAGGAATATATTGTTCTTTTAAATACTCGCTTCCATATAATAAAACTGGCGCAATACCTATACTTGTTTGAACGCCTAATGCACCAGCAAACGAATACCCTTTACTCATAGATTCTACATAATGAAGTACATCTTTTAAAGAAAGATTTACACCACCATACTTTTCAGAAACTTCTAAACTTAAGAAACCTAAATCTCCGCATTTTTTTAGTAAATCTGGAGTTTTATCTATCCCTGCTACCGACTCTAACTCTTCTAAATTAGATTCTATTTCTGTTTCTAAAAACTGAGTGGCTGCTTCTTGAATCATAATTGATTCTTCTGTCTTTAGTTCTGTTGTATAAAAAGTAGCTAAAGATTCATTTTTTACTAAAAAAGAACCGCCAATATTCATTACTAATGTTTCTGTATTCATAAATATTTATTTAATTAGGCAAAAATGCCTAGACAAATATAGAAATTAATTTTATACAATAGGCAAAAATGCCTAATTTTGATTCATGAATACAAAAGATCGAATTTTAAATGCTGCTCTAATCCTTTTTAACAAAGAAGGTTATACAAATGTTTCTAGTAAGTCGATTAGTGAAGAAATGGGAATTAGTTATGGTAATTTATGCTATCATTTTCCTAAAAAAGATGATATTGTTCTTCGTTTACATCAAAATTTCCTAGATGAAATGGATGAAACTCTCGAAAATTTAGAAGGAGAAATTTTTGAATTTGATTTTATGCTTCGTAGTTTAAAACAACTTATGGATTTAACTTTTAAGTATCGTTTTTTTCTATTGAATAGCTATGATATTATTACTCGTTACCCCAATATAAAGGAAAAAACTATAGAACGCTCCAAGGCATATAATACTGTTATTTACCGAATTGCTATTTTCTTGGTTGAAAATGGATATATGCATCCAACAAACGATGATAAATTGCTTAGAAAGAAAATTCATGGTTTACTAATCATTTTCAACTCTTGGATTGTAGATTATGCTGTTTTTTATGAAGAGACTCTTGATAAAGATGAAGTAGAATCTACCTATTACATAAAACTCCTTTTTTCCATGATTCAATCATCTTTAACTAAAAAAGGAAAAGAATCTTTTGCTTCTGTATACCTATCAATGATTTCATAATTATAATGTAGTTTTGTTTTTACAATGAAAACAATAACTGTAAGAGATTTAGTTGGAGACTATACTATAATAGGAAGTAATCAAAACGATAGTAATATAAACTATCGAGGTACTTTAAATTTAACTCTTGATGAACATGAACGAATTCTTGCTAAGTGGCTTATTAATAATGAGCAAGAACAATTTGGCTCTGGTTTTTTTAAGAATAATATCTTAGTAATTAACTTTAATTATCTGGGAGAAGATAATAGTACATATAAAGGAGTGGTTGTTTACCAATGTTTAACTAAAGATATATTAGATGGATTTTGGTCTGAAGATTTCGGAAATCCTTTATTTCTTGGAGAAGAACGTTGTTTTAGAGTTAAAGAATCTCAAATAGATTTAAATTAAAAAATGAATTGTCCTTGTAATCCATCAAAAAAGTATAGTGAATGTTGTAAGCCCATTCATGAAGACATTCAAAAAGCATTTACTGCTGAACAACTTATGCGTTCTAGATATAGCGCTTTTGTATTGGCTAATGTAGATTATTTACAAAAAAGTCATCATAGTACAACTCGACCTTCAAAAAAAGAAAAAAGAGAAATTTTGTCTTGGACAAAATCTGTACAATGGTTAAAATTAGAAGTTTTACATACTACAAAAGGAACAACAAGCGATACCAAAGGAACTGTAGAATTTAAAGCCTATTTTATGGAAAATGGCTCAATTGACATAATTCATGAAAACTCATTTTTTAGTAAAGAAAATGGTCATTGGGTGTATGTAAAAGCAAACTAATACTTTGGATTCCCTTTTTGACGGGAATGACAATTATTGCTTCTTAATTAAAATAATGATTCTATAATTTGCTTAACAGTAATTCCTTCTGCTTCTGCCTTATAGTTCTTTACAATTCTATGCGATAAAATAGGAACTGCAACCGCTTGTACATCTTCAATATCTGGTGAGTATTTTCCGTTAATAGCTGCGTTAGCTTTTGCCGCTAAAATTAAATTTTGTGATGCACGAGGGCCCGCACCCCAATCGATATATTTTTTAATTAGTTCTGTAGCTTTATCTGAATTAGGTCTGGTTTTTGCTACCAAACCAACTGCGTATTCTATAACATTATCTGTTACAGGTATTTTTCGAATTAACTTTTGAGTATTAATTATTCCTTGAGCAGAGAACACAGATGACACAGTTTGTTGAACTTCAGAAGTGGTATTTTTTACCACTTGAACTTCTTCTTCAAAACTAGGATATTCTAAATTTATCGAAAACATAAAACGATCTAATTGAGCTTCTGGCAAAGGATAAGTTCCTTCTTGTTCAATTGGATTTTGAGTTGCTAATACAAAAAATGGCAAATCTAATTTATAATGATGACCTGCTACTGTTACCGAACGTTCTTGCATTGCTTCTAATAAAGCTGCTTGTGTTTTCGGAGGCGTTCTGTTAATTTCATCTGCCAATATGATATTAGAAAAAATAGGTCCTTTTATGAATTTAAACTTTCTATTTTCATCTAAAATCTCACTTCCTAAAATATCTGATGGCATTAAATCTGGCGTAAACTGAATTCTTTTAAAGTCTAATCCTAAAACATTAGAAATTGTGTTTACTAATAAGGTTTTTGCAAGTCCAGGTACACCAATTAACAATGAATGTCCTCCACAAAAAACAGATAACAAGGTAAAATTTACTGCTTCTTCTTGACCTATTATTACTTTTCCTATTTCTTTTTGTAGCTCTTTATATTTAACTACTAAATTGTTTACCGCAGTTACATCAGACATAGTATGTTCTAATATTAATATTTTTATAAATAAAGATTCCCGCCGTAGCGGGAATGACAATATAGTAAATTATTGGGTTTTATTTATTCTCTTTTTTCCAATCTTCTTTAAACTCACATTTTTTATATCCGTCTCCTAACTTTATGTAAGTTTCTGCAATTTTATCTTTTACCCACTTGGTAATTGTTTCTTCTTTTTTCTTTTGAAGTGCCAACTGTTGTACCTTTACATAGTCTTTTACTAAATCAGCTGTGTGAGTATCTGTTCTTTCTTTCATTATAAGAACTTTATACATTTTTTCACCTCCTCTTGTTTCATCATAAAAGACATCAGACAGTTCTCCTTTTTTAAGTTCACTAATTCTACCAAATAAATCTGGTGGCATACGTGTTAATTCAAAAGTAGATTCTCCTGTATATGGATTTACAATTAGACCTCCACTATTTTTAGTGTCTTTATCTTCTGAGTATTTTTTTACAGCTTCTTCAAAAGTTAGCTTACCGTCTTTAATGTCTTTTATTACATCTTCTATTTCTTTCTTAGTTTCATTTAACTTTTCATCAGAAATTTCTGGTTGCATTAAAATATGTGAAACTATACGTTCTCTACCTCTAATTTTATGTAATAAAGCAATATGATATCCAAAGTCTGTTTTAAAAGGTTCTGAAATTTGACCTTCATCTAAAGTAAAAACAACTTCTTTAAATTCTTTAATGAATGGAGAGTCTTTGGTAATAGCTCCTAAATTTCCTCCTGTTTGTCCTACAGATGGCTCATCAGAATTAATAATAGCTTTTAACTTAAAACTTGCTCCTCCTTCAACCTCTTTTTTTATTTGATTTAACTTATCAACAACACGTTGCTCTTCTTCTTTTGTTGCTTCTGCTTGTAATACTAACTGCGCTATTTCTACCTCAGCAGGAAACTCTGGTAAATTGTTTTTATCTTTTAATCCATTAAAATAAACACGAACTTCTTCTGGAGTAACGTCTACATCTTCAGTAATTTTTTCTTGCTCTTTTTTAATTAAAAGATTTTCTTTTTGAACACGCTCTAACTCTTTTCTAAAATCTTCTATATCATTAAAACCATACGCTTTTATAGCTTTTTCTTGGCTTCCATATTCATTTGTAAAAAAAGCTATACTTCTTTTAACACCACCATCTACTTCTGCCTGAGAAACTGTAACACTATCAACAATTGCATGATGTGCTAATAATTTTTGTTGCATTAGCTCTTCTAACATTTCGCAGTCTGAAAACTTAACTTTTCCTTCACTACGATTTTCTACTTCTTGCTTAAACTTATCAATATCAGAATCTAATACAATATTCTTACCTACTACTACCGCAACACCGTCAATTTTATTTGGGTTAGTTTGAGCAGCAAGTACCGAAGCAAATAATAAAGCTATTAAAGTACTAGTATTCTTTAAAGTTTTTGTTTTGAATTGCATCATTTATCAGCGTTTTTTCAATCTCTCTAATTAATTCTATTTTTCTCTTGTGTAAAATGATTTGCTTAATTCTAGGACCTACATAGCTTAAAGGAGCTGTTTGTGTTTTTCCTAGAATATTTTTTACAGCGACCAAATATACTCCTAAACTATCTTCTTTTTGTATGAATTTTGATATTTTTAACAGTTTTTCTTTAGGTTCTGCTCTAAAAGGAGGAATTTTTTCTTGTAAATAATCAACCGAAACCCAAGCAGAATCTCTTAATCGATATGATTTGAAATTTATGGTTTGATCTTCTATGGCTATTTTGTCTTCTTCTTTTTCGGACTTAAATCGATCAATAGTTTCTTTTTTATCTAAAAAATCTTGTCCAAAATAAACATAATCAAACTGTAAAACATCGTCATTTAACTTAAAATTCTCTTTGTGTTTACTATAATAATTTGCAATTTCATTATCAGAAACAATTGTATCTAACTGTTGTTTTACCAATCGTTCTTTATATCCGTTTACATATAAACTTTCTCGGTAATCATTCACTAAATTATTAATCTTTTCGTTGTTTACAGAAGATATATTTTCCTCTGCCTTTCTTAATAAAAGTTGCTGTTTAGCCCAAGAATTAATAAGTCCTTTGACCAATACAACACTATCTTTTTTTGAAATATTGCTAGGAATTAAAGAAGCTATATCTTTTAAATATAAATTCACTTCATAAACAGAAGCTATTGGTTTTTCTTCCTTTACTTGTTCTTTTTTTAAAGAAATTAAATCGCAAGAAACCAATAATGTAGTAGTTAGTATTGCTAAAAAAAGTTTTTTCACTATGATTGATTATAAGTTTTCTTAAGTTTTTTAAGTGTCTTTTTTCTAATTCTCACTTTGTTATTATTTCTTAATTCTTTTAACCAATTTTCTTCTAATTCTTTTTGATAATCACTAATTACTTGTCCTTTAATTTTATCAAGCTCTTTTCCTTTATACTTTGAATTGTTCTTAGCAAAGAAACTTTTTAATCCTAAGGTATCTTTAGACGATTTGTTCCAAACTTTTTGTTGCATTAATTCAAAAAGCAACAACCCTTCTTTATACTCTAAAAATGTATTTCTAAAATCTGATTCAGAATTAATTAAGTTCTCTTTAAAATAATTTAAAATCTCTTTGTCTTTAAACTTTTCAAATTCATCTTCAATAGAATGATGATGTCTATTTTTTACATACTTGTAAAAATCTTCTTGCTTAATTTTTTTATCGTTAATACTTAGCAAATCATTTTGGAAATTACTTTTAGGTAAGTTTTTAAAATTCTTATCTTCAAAAACTTTAAATGCCTTAGCATTTACCTTAATTTTATACTTATCTTTTAATTTGTTAAGAACAACTTGATCTGAAAGTCTAATACGATTAGAGCTTTTAACTTTTTTAGTTAAATATGGCTTTGTCTTTTCGAAAGATTCTATTGGATATTTCTTTAGTAATTTAACAATATGCCAACCATATTTTGTTCTAAAAGGAGCACTATAATCATTAATGTTTTTAAGATTTTGAACAGCTGTTTCAAATGGTTCTACCATCATTCCTGTCCCAAATTTTGGTAATTTACCACCAATATTAGACGTTCCTTTATCTTCTGAATAAATTTTAGCTAGTTCTTCAAAAGATTTTCCTTCTTTTAATTTTTGGTAAGCAGAATCAATTTTAACCTTTCCTATAATCGATTTATCTCTTACTAAAATATGAGCCGCTTCAAAATCTCCTTTAGATTCTCTTTTATCTAAAACTTTTACAATATGATAACCAAAACGAGTTTTAAAAGGCATTGACACCTCTCCTTTTTTTGTTTTATATGCAGCGTCTTCAAAAGGATACACCATTCTAAAAACTTTAAAATACCCTAAATTTCCTCCATTAACTTTCACTGACGGATCTTCAGACATTTCTCTAGCAACTATAGCAAAATCTTCTCCTGCTACAATTCTATTTCTTGCTTTTAGAATCTTGTCATAATACTGTAACGTATCATTTGGATTCATGTGCTTAGGAAAACGAACTAAAACATGAGCCGCTTTAACTTCAGTTTTTGTTCTATTATAAGCTTCTTTTATTAATTTATTTACAAATTCTTGATCTTGTAAATAAGGCGTCATTAACTGCCTTTTATAGCCATCTAATTCTCTTTTATAAGCTTTAGCTGTATCTAACTTTTTATCAAAAGCTTCATTTACTTTTAACTTATAATCAATATATAATTGTAAATATTTATCAATGTCTTTTGAATCTTCATCTTCAACAATGTCTAAATTCTTTTCATAAACTCTTTTAAACTCATCAACATAAACGGGTTTATCGTTTATAGTTAATAAAACATCAGACTGTTGACTAAAAGTTGAAAAACTCGATAATGCTATTAAAGCGGTTAAAATACTTTTCTTCATTTGTTTATAATGATATAATACCTTCTATTGATTCTGCTTCTTTGTAATATGAAATAACTTCATCTGAACTTGCTACCTTTAAACGAATAGAAACGCTAATATATTTTCCTGTTTTAGATTTCTTTGTATTTATAATAGCTCCTCCTTTATTAAACAAATTTTGTACCGATTCTACCTTATCTCCTTCTGCAGGTACTATGAACTTGTATAAATAGTCGGTTGGAAATGTAGACGTATCGTCTAATTGTGTTTTTAATTTCTTGTAAAATTCTTCTCTTTTCGACATTCGTTATCTTGTTTTCTTCAATATTCTTTTAATTGACGATTTAAACAATCGTCGAAATACAAAATTACACTATTTATTAAATTTATAAATTGAAACTTCTATTTTTGCAAAATGCAACAAAAAATAGTTTTAATAGGAGGACCTGGAACTGGAAAATCAACCGTTTTAAATGAATTGATTAACAGAGGATTTGAATGTATGCCCGAAATTTCGAGAGAGGTTACATTAAAAGCACAAAAAGAAGGAATAGATCAATTATTCTTAACACAACCTTTATTATTTAGTCAAATGCTTTTAGAAGGACGTGAACAACAATATATTGATGCAAAAAATAGTACTTCTGAAATTGTTTTTTTTGACAGAGGAATTCCAGATGTACATGCCTATATGAACTATTTAGGAAACGAATACCCACCTGTTTACAAAGAAAAAAGTAGTCAATATATTTACGACAAGGTATTTATGTTAGCTCCTTGGGAAGAGATTTATCAATCGGACAACGAGCGCTACGAAACGTTTGAACAAGCCGTAAAAATTGATACTTTTTTACGAGACGCGTACCAAGAAATAGGTTATAAAATTATAAACGTTCCGTTTGGAACTGTAAAAGAAAGATGCGATTATATTTTACATTCGTTACAAAACGATGTACAATAAAGCACTTAAAATATTACAAGAACACTGGGGTTATTCTGATTTTAGAGAAGCTCAAAAACCAATTATTAAATCGGTTTTTGAGCAACAAAATACGATTGCTTTATTACCTACTGGTGGAGGAAAATCTATTTGTTATCAAATACCAGCACTTTGTTTTGAAGGTATTTGTATTGTTATTTCTCCACTAATTGCATTAATGCAAGACCAAGTTAAAAACTTAACTAACAAAGGAATTAAAGCTACTCTTTTACCTTCGGGTAGTACACAAGATGAACTCATTACTTTGTTTGATAATATTCGTTTTGGTAAAACTAAGTTTTTATACATTTCTCCTGAAAGATTACAATCTAAATTTATTCAAGAGAAAATTAAGCAGTTAAACGTTTCATTAATTGCTATTGATGAAGCACATTGTATTTCTGAATGGGGTCATGATTTTCGTCCATCCTACAGAAACATTAATATTTTAAAAGAGCATTTGCTTTCTACTCCTATAATTGCTGTTACCGCTTCAGCAACTAAAAAAGTAATTGACGATATCTCTGAAAGTTTACAATTTACCAATCCACAAATTTTTAGACAATCATTTTATAGAGAGAATTTAGCCTATCAAATATTTTACACTGAAGATAAACTCTATAAACTTCAGCAAATATTTAAGAAAAATAACACTCCTTCTATTGTTTATGTGAATTCTAGGAATAAAACAAAAGATATTAGTAATTACTTAAATGCTAACGGATTTAAAAGTTCTTTTTACCACGGAGGAATGTCATCAGTAGAAAAAGAAATAGCTTTTGATAATTGGATGACAGAAAAAACACCCATTATGGTTGCTACCAATGCTTTTGGAATGGGAATTGACAAAGCGAATGTAAAAGTTGTTGTTCACTTAAACCTTCCTTCTTCTATCGAAAATTATATTCAAGAAGCTGGTAGAGGTGGAAGAAATGGTAAAAAAGCATTTTCAGTTGTACTTACTAATAAGAGTGATATTCTACTCACGCAAGAATTGTTACAAAAATCGCTACCAACAATAAAAGATATTAAAGTTGTTCATCAAAAATTGTATCAGCAATTTCAAATTGCTTTAGGTGATTTTATTGAAACTCCGTTTGAATTTAACTTTTTAGAATTTTGTAATAAGTACAAATTTGTTCCCAATAAAACCTATACTGCACTTCAAATTTTAATCAATAACGGAATTATTCAACTAGAAAATAATTATCATAAAAAATCTGAAGTTCAATTCATAAGTAGTCCAAAGCAAGTTTTGTATCTGACTGAAAAAAATCATTCAGCAAAAAATATCGTTCAACTACTATTAAGAATGTATGGAGGTATTTTTGAACAACCTATAAAAATTGACGAGTTTTATCTAGCCAAAAAACTCAATACTACTTCTTGGTTTGTTATTGAAGAATTAGAAAAACTTGCCGAAAAAGAAATGATAAACTATAAAAAAGTAAATTCTAATAGTGATTTATTCTTTTTACATCCACGAGAAGATGATAAAACTATTAATAGAATTTCAAAGAATATTGAAGTTTACTTAAAGCAGAAAAAAGAAAAAACTGCCAGTTTATTAAAGTTCGTAGAAAATGATTCTGTTTGTAGAAGCAAACAATTGTTACATTACTTTGATGAAACCATAACTAATAATTGCGGAATTTGTGATGTTTGTTTGCAAAACAAAACTTCAATAAACGCAACTAGTATTTTAAACCTTTTAAGAAAACATAACGAATTAAGTTCAAAAGAAATCTGTGAACTTCTAAACGAAAACGAAACAAACATTTTAATACTTTTGCGAGAGCTATTAGCAGAAGAAAAAATTAGCTGTAATTCGTACAATAAATATACAATAGAATAAGACAATGAGAGATTTACGCATCGTTTTTATGGGAACGCCAGATTTTGCGGTTACCATTTTAAAACATTTAGTAGAAAATAACTATAACGTGGTTGGAGTAATTACTGCTCCCGATAAACCTGCTGGTAGAGGACGTAAGTTAAATCAATCAGCAGTAAAGAAATATGCGTTGTCTCAAGACTTACCTATTCTTCAACCTAAAAATTTAAAAAACGAAGATTTTCAAGAAGATTTAAAACAGTGGAATGCAAACTTACAAATAGTCGTTGCCTTTAGAATGTTACCTAAATCGGTTTGGGCAATGCCACAATATGGTACTTTTAATCTTCATGCTTCTCTATTACCAGAATATAGAGGTGCTGCACCAATTAATTGGGCAATTATAAATGGAGAAACCAAAACAGGTGTTACTACCTTTTTTATTGATGAAAAAATAGATACTGGAGAAATCATTTTACAAAAGGAAACTTCTATTAAAGATGATGAAACTGTTGGCGAATTACACGATACTTTAATGTATTTAGGA
This sequence comes from Tenacibaculum holothuriorum, assembly GCF_002120225.1. Lineage (GTDB taxonomy): Bacteria > Bacteroidota > Bacteroidia > Flavobacteriales > Flavobacteriaceae > Polaribacter > Polaribacter holothuriorum. Next base: position 572,747 of record NZ_LAPZ01000001.1, read on the forward strand.
GCCGATTTAGTTGCAGAAACTGTTGATTTAATTACTAAAGGAGATGTTATCACAACCAAACAACCCGATTTAGAAGAAAAATCTGCGCCAAAATTATACCCTCATAATTGTAAAATAGATTGGTCTTTACCTTTAAATAATATCTACAATCATATTCGCGGTTTAGATCCTTATCCAACTGCTTGGACATCAATTATTAATAATGAAGAAGAGCTAGCTGCTAAAATCTATAAAGTTTCAAAACAATTTGAAGAACATCAACTAGAAACAGGAACAATTGTAGCGACCAAAAAAGAATTAAAAGTAGCCGTAAAAGAAGGTTACTTAAATATTCTTGAAATTAAACTTTCTGGCAAAAAGAAAATGGATGCTAAAAGTTTATTAAATGGATTTACTTTTTCTGAAAACGCTAAAGTGCTCTAAGCCACAGTACATAAGGCTTTATGAGTTTTTCAACTAAAAGAACCCTAGGTTATTAACAATTTAGGGGTATTTATTAACAAAACAGCATTTTTTTAGGGGTAAAACTTGCGCAATCCCGCATTCCGTCTATATTTGTTGAGCTATTAAGCAAAATAACATTAATTAATTTTTTAAAATCTATTAAAATTATGAACAAATCAGATTTAATCGATGCTATGGCTGCTGACGCAGGAATTTCAAAAGCTGCTGCTAAAGCTGCATTAGATTCTTTAACTTCTAACGTAACTAACTCTTTAAAGAAAGGTGATAAAGTTGCTTTAGTTGGATGGGGAACTTGGTCTGTATCTAAAAGAGCTGCTAGAACAGGAAGAAACCCACAAACTGGTAAAGAAATTCAAATCGCTGCTAAAAACGTTGTTAAGTTTAAAGCAGGAGCTGGTTTAAGTGACTCTGTAAACTAAGATTTACTTTATAAACATATACAAAACAGCATTTAGAAATTCTAAATGCTGTTTTTTATTTTTATAAAACTGTAACAAACTTCTTTTTAAAGATGTCTTTAAAGTAAATTAATAACTAATGAACCTTATGAGACATATAATTACAATTTTTAGCTTTATTATTTGTGTAAGCACTTCTATAGCACAAAAAACTGTTGATGCATCAGATATTATGAAAGACCTTAAAGAAGGTAAAAACGTACAAATATCTAATGCAACTATTAATGGAGTATTAGACTTTACTTTTATGGACGATGCCTTACCTAAATTACCCAAAAGAAGACGTTGGTGGAATAATGGTGGATCGAATACTGTTGAAAAACAAATTGCTGGAAAAGTGCAATTTACAAACTGTACTTTTCAAGATCACGTTTTAGCATATATACCGCATGAAGATAGCGGGTATACATTTGTGGCTAACTTTGAAGACGTAGTAGTTTTTAAGGATTGTACGTTTGAAGAAAAAGCAATGTTTAAATATTCAGATTTTGAAAGAAATACCGATTTCTCTGGATCTAAATTCAATGGAGATTCTACCTTTAAATATGCAAAATTTGAAAGAGATATTACTTTTGAAGATACTTTATTTGACGAACCATCTACATTTAAATACTCTAAGTTTAAGCAATATGTAAGTTTTGAAAATGCTATTTTTAAAGACACTGCTATTTTTAAATACACAGAATTTAAAGACGGAGTTTCTTTTAGAAATGTAAAATTCGAAGAAGATTTAAACATTAAATACACCAAAGTACATGGTAAGTTTGATATTACTAATATGGATGTAGCCTACGATATCGATTCTAAATACACACGAATTAATGGAAAAAGCTTTAGTAAGTATCTTTTGAATAGTAAGAAATAATATAACTTTTCGTAAGTTTAAACTCGTTACTTAATCGTAACGAGTTTTTTTATGCATAAAGTTTAAGTTAATTTTCTTTAATCAAGTGAATATAACTTTAGATAAGAAATAGTTTATGAATACACTACAAAGAATTATACCTGCTCTAATATTACTTTTTATCTCTCCTCTTATAGCAGAATTTTTATTAGGCGATTTTAATATTCGGCAGCTTGGGTATTTAGGAATTTTCATTCCTTTATATGGAGCATCTGCACTTTTTATTCGAGAAATTGTAAGAAGAACTAGAAGAGGTTGAATAACTATGATTTTATTAGGCGCAGTATTTGGTTTAATTGCTGAAGGTTTAGTGAATTTAACCTTATTTAATCCGAACTATGCAGGAACAACACTTTTAAAATATGGTTTTATTCCTCAATTAGGTACTTCATTTAATTATGCAATCTTCATAATAACTCTTCACACAGTTTGGAGTATGAGTGCTCCTATTGCTATAGCTGAAGGTTTTGCTGGAAAACGTTCTCGTGAACCTTGGTTACACACATCAGAACTCATAGTAGTTGGAATATTCAGTATACTTGGATTGGCTGGAACAGCTATTTCAACTATAAAACGATTTGACTTTATCGCATCTATTCCTCAATATATTTCTATAGTTCTAAGTATTTTTTTAATCATCTTTATAGCCTTTAAGGTGATAAAGAAACCTTTTAAAAAGTCGGTAATAGAAAAAGATAAAACTCTTTCTATTTGGTTAGTTCTTATTATTTCATTTGTCTTATCTAGTACATTCCAATTATGGTTTCATTATGCACCAAACCACAAATTTTCTTATTTATTTGGATTATTGGGGTTTATGGTCCTTGATATTTTAGCTATTATAATATTTACAACTTGGGCAGCTCAAAAAAATTGGAAGGCAAAACATATATTGATGGCAGCTACAGGAGCAATATTAACTTATGGCTGGTTTGGTCTTCGAAGATTAATAGTATCAGGACATACAGCAATGGGAATACCAACAAAAACAATTGATATTATTGGACAAGTATGTTTATTAATACTACTTCTTTTAATTAGTATTATTTCTTTAAAAAAACTACAAAAAGAAGAATAAAAAAAATCCACTTTAAAGCGGATTTTTTTTATTCTTCAACATCAAATTGTTTTTTCATTTTTTTACTTCCTTCATAAAGTTCATATTTTACAAATCGGCAATCTAAATCACCATTTTTAAGCGGAATTCTTTTTGAGGTTCTTAATCCAACATTTTTTAGTGCTTGAATATCCGAAGTAATTAACCAAGCTGTAGAGTTAGAATAATTGTGTTTTAATGTATCTCCTATCTTTCTGTAAAACTCATTAGTATCAATATTTAATCGTTCACCATAAGGCGGATTAAACAGAATAGTCGTTTTACCAAAAACCTCTTTTTTAGAATTAAAGAAATTTACATGGTGCACTCCTATAAACTCTTCTAAATTAGCATTAATTATATTTTGTTGCGCCTTTCTTACTGCTGAAGGCGCTTTATCAAATCCCATTATTTTAAAATGAGAACTTTTTATCTTTTTTAATAATGAATCTTGAATAGTGAAATATAAATCTTCATCATAATCATTCCAATTTTCAAAAGCAAAATGTTTACGATTAATATTTGCCGGAATATGATTGGCAATCATCGCTGCTTCAATTAAAATCGTTCCAGAACCACACATTGGATCTATAAAGTTTTCTTCTCCTTTATATCCTGAAAGTAAAACTAATCCTGCCGCCAACACCTCGTTAATTGGTGCTATGTTAGTGGCACTTCTATATCCTCTTTTATGCAATGATTCACCAGAAGAATCTAACGAAATTGTCAACCATTCTTTATGAATGTGAATATGAATTTTTACGTCGGGATATTTTAAATCAACATTCGGTCGTTTACCGAATTTATGTCTAAAATAATCGGCAATGGCATCTTTTGATTTTAAACTAATATAGTGCGAATTTGTTGTAAAGTTTCTAGAGTTTACTACCGCCGCAACAGCGAAAGTTCCGTCAACTTCTAAAAAACGTTCCCATTTTACACGTTGTATTGCTTCGTATAAATCTTCTTCATCAAAAATTTTACTTCGTTTAATAGGTTTTAAAATTCTAATAGCTGTTCTTAGAGCAATATTAGCTTTGTACATAAAACCTTTATCACCTCTAAACGACACATTACGAACTCCTTCTTTTACATCTTGAGCTCCTAATAAACGTAATTCATCAGCTAAAACTTCTTCTAAACCAGCCATGGTTATGGCAGTCATTTTAAAATCTCTTTCCATTAACGAATAAATTGAAATGCAAAAGTACAACATAGAGTGGTTACAAAATGTAAGATTTCTTTATTTTTGCAGACCTTATGGGTATGAATATAAAAACAGACTGGTTTTCTTCGTGGTTTAACACACCGTTTTATCATATACTGTACAAAAACAGAAATGATAAAGATGCGCAATTCTTTATGCGTAACATTACTTCATTTTTAAAATTACCAACTACAGCTCATATTGTAGATTTACCTTGTGGCAAAGGTAGACATTCGGTATACTTAAATTCTTTAGGATATACGGTAACTGGTGGAGATTTAAGCGAGAATAGTATTATACACGCACAACAATTTGAAAACGAGACGTTAAAGTTTGAAGTATGGGATATGCGTAAACCTTATGAAAATAAGTATGATGCAATATTCAATCTTTTTACAAGTTTTGGTTATTTTGAAGATGATAAAGAAGATATACTTATTCTACAAAACATGAAAAATGGTTTAAAAGAAGACGGAACCTTAGTGCTGGATTTTTTAAATGTAGAAAAAGTAAAAAATACGTTAGTTAAGAATGAAATAAAATCGATAGATAGTATTGATTTTCATATCAACCGAGAAATTAAAGACGGTTTTATCTTGAAACATATTTCTTTTACTTTTGAAGAAAAAGAATATTCATTTACCGAAAGAGTAAAGTTTTTAGATTTAGAAAAAATGCAATCATATTTTGAAAAAGTAGATCTAAAAATCACCAACATTTTTGGAAATTATGCTTTAGATTCTTTTGATAAAGAAACTTCCGACAGATTAATATTAATTGCTAAATAAATGAGTTACCTACTACTAATTGCTTCTGTACTTATTGGTGCTATCATTGTTTTATTACTAAAACCGTCTAACAAAATAGTTAGATTGTTATTAGCTTTTAGTGGTGCTTATTTATTATCAGTTACTGTTTTACATTTAATTCCTGAGGTATATGAACATGCGCATGGAAATACGAAACGTTTCGGGATTTTAATTTTAGCTGGAATTTTAATCCAATCTGTTTTAGAATCTTTTTCAAAAGGTGCTGAACATGGGCATATCCATATACATTCTGATGAAAAGAAGTTCTTTTGGTTGCTTTTTTTTAGTTTATGCTTACATGCTTTTTCTGAAGGTTTGCCTATAAATCATGATCATTCTGAACAAGACAATTTACTTTGGGCAATCGTGATACATAAAATTCCGATTGCTATTGTATTAACTACTTTTTTACAACAAGCAAAATACCCTAAAAAAACAGTTGCTTTATTTCTAACAGTTTTTGCCTTAATGACACCATTAGGAAAGTTGTTAGCTGAAAAAGTTGACTTGTTTATAAAATATCACACAGAGATTACTGCTTTGATTATTGGTGTATTCTTACACATTTCTACCGTTATTCTTTTTGAAAGTTCTGAGAATCATAAATTCAACTTACAAAAATTCTCTGCTATCCTTCTCGGTATTTTGTTGACTATTTTTAGTTTATAATTTGTTTACCTATATTTAGTGAGTTAAAATTACCTATTTATAGGTAGTTAAATCAAATTACTTTTATTGAAATTTATATAAACTAATTAATCTACTATGAACACCAATAAAATCAAAAATATTGTTTTATTATTCACAACTTCTTTAATGTTCTTTTTTTGTCATTCGACTTTTGAAGATGCTGATAATATTCCTGATAAAGAAGTTACTTATCATTTAAATATAAAAAAGAATATATTTCAAGTAATACATAATTCAAAATTATTAGGAACAAATTATGCTATCTTGGTGAAGTTTGATAAAATGGAGAGAGATACTGTAAAAAAATTAAGTTTTAAATTAACTAATTTTGGTGGTCCAATTCATTATAAAATAAAAAATGTCAAAATATTAGATAATTATGATTTCGAATTTGATTTAAAACCTACTTTTTTTAAACCAGAAAATAGCGTTTACGAAAAATCTGATGTTAATTATATCATAGAAGCCAATAGATCATCAGATTATGATAATCATATTTATATCGAGACACCTTGGGGAACAAGAATAAATGAAAGAGATATTCTAAATATAAAAGAACCACAAAGTTTTTGTTGTGGTAGACAATGTAAGTTTAACTATCTTAATTAATTTCTTTGATAAAAAAAATTCAATTGATTTTATTTTTTGTGGGTATACTAAAAATATACCCACAAAGTTTTTCTGATAATGTATATAAATTAAATCAGTTTGATTTTAGTTTTAATTTCACAAACGATAATGTAGAAAATCAATACTTACTTTATCAAAAGAAAGTTTTAGAATTAAAAAAAGTTGACACTCTATTAATAAAGAAATTAAACAAAAATGCTCAATTAAAAAAAGACACGATTTTATTATATATAGCCAAAGGAGACTCTTGTATTATCAAAAAAAACAAACACTATAATACTGCTTTTAATTTTTTCAATTTAGCATATCAAAAATCAATAAATTTAAAAGATTCTGTATTAATCTGTGAAACACTTAAGAGAATTAACAACTATTGTTTAGACACTGAAAAAAACATAAAATCTTTTAAATTTTATTCTAACAATTATCTCAAGCATGCTTATAATAAATTTGAACAATCTCAAGCAATGTTCTTTTTATTATCTTTTAAACTCCAACAAGCTTATTTAGAAAAAAAGCCTTTTCTAATTGAAAAAGTCACTGACGATATAAAAGAACAAATAACCATTTGTAATCGTAATAAAAATATTTTCTTAGCTGCCGATTTTCACAATTTACTTGGCGTTTCATTTGATGTTAATTATAAAAATTTAGATGAAGCCATTTTTCATTTTAAAAAAGCTGAAGAAATATATTCTACGAGAAAAGAACTTTCTTTTTTTAAACATAAAATATTTGATGTACTTGTTAACAAAAGCTTTGTTTATAATCAAAAAAGAAATTATATAAAGTCTAATGAAATATTGTTCAAAGCTCTTAAGATAGATATTCCAAACAAACAATATAAAGGGTTTGTTAATGCTTATGAATTAATTTCAAATAATTATTTTTCTTTACAGAATTATAAAAGAGCATTTAACTACTTATCTAAAAGTAAAAAACTTGACGCTATAATTAAAAGAAATAAATATGCCATTGCAACTGAGGAATTTCAAACTAAATATCAAACCGAAAAAAAAGAAAAAGAGAACCTACAACTTAAACAAGATAATTTAGTTAGTGAACAAAAAAGAAAACAAAACCAAAATCTCTTTTATGGTGCTTTATCTTTTTTAGTTTTAGGAGGTGTTATAACTTTCCTTTCTCTCAAAAATTCACGTAAAAAACGTCTATTAGCAGAACAACAACAAGAACTAGAGCAACAAAAAAATATTACACTCATTAAAGAACAAGAAATTATGGCTATAAATGCTATGATAGAAGGTCAAGAAAAAGAGCGTCAGATAATTGCCGAAGATTTACACGATAATATCGGTAGTGTTTTAGCAACACTAAAACTTCATTTTGAAAATTTAAAGTTAAACCGTAAAAAGAAACATTTTAATCAAGAAGAACTATACGAAAAAACTGAAAAATTAATTGACGAAACTTATTTAAAAGTACGAAGCATTGCCCATGCAAAAAATGCAGGAGTAATAGCTAATCAAGGACTTTTGGTCGCAGTAAAATTAATGGCTGAAAAAATATCATCTGCTAATAAAACTCAAATAGAAGTTTTAGATTATGGTTTAGAGAAACGCATAGAAAACACAATTGAATTAACCGCATTCAGAGTAATCCAAGAACTTACAACCAACATTATTAAGCACGCAAATGCTACTAAAGCAACCATAAACATTTCATTATTTGATAAAGTTTTAAACATTATTATTGAAGATAATGGTAAAGGCTTCAACTTTAAAGAAACTAACCTTAATAATGGTATGGGTTTACATGCTATTCAAAGAAAAGTTAAACATTTAAACGGAACTTTTGAAGTAGATTCTACTCTAAATAAAGGAACAACAATTATCATTAATTTTCCTGAAACGAATACCTAAACCTAAGTATTTTATTTCAAATCTGTTATCATTATATTTGTTAAAAGACAAAAATTATGATAACTATTGCTATGGCAGAAGATCATCAAATGCTTATAGATGGTGTAAAATCTTTTTTCGAATATGACGATGAAATCCAAATTATTGGCACTGTAAATAATGGTGAAGATTTAGTAAAACTCGTTAGCTTAAAACAACCAAAATTAGTTATTACTGACATTAGAATGCCTAGAATGGATGGTATTAATGCTACCAAACATATAAAAAAGCAATTTCCTCATATACGAGTTTTAGCACTTACTATGTTTGATCAACCTGACGCTATAAAGCAAATGTTAGATGCAGGTGCTTCTGGATATTTACTTAAAAACTCAGGCATTAAAATGCTTTCTAAAGCCATTGTAACTGTTGCTAACGGAGAAACATTTTTTGACCCAAATGTTGCTTTTAATTTTATGAATAGTTATATAGATGAAAATGTAACTATTGGAAAATCAGAAAAAGTAATTCTTTCGAATAGAGAAAAAGAAATTTTACAACTTATTGCAGAAGGAAAAACTTCTAAAGAAATTAGTGAAGCACTTTTTATTGCCAAAACTACTGTTGATACTCACCGTAAAAATATGATTCGTAAACTAAAACTTACTAACGGAAACGAATTGGTTAAATACGCTATTGACAAAAAGTATAGTTTTTAATCCTCTTCTCTATTCACCAAATCAATAGAAAATGCTGGTAAACAAATGGCTAAATATTCACATTCTTCTTCAAATGGATTTGAATACTGAATTCTTACATTCTTTTCAATTTTAATAGACTGACCAGCTTCTAAAACAACAATTTCACCATCTATATTAAACTGTTTCTTTCCTTTAATAATGTAGGTGTATTCCTCAAATTCTGGAGCTTGAAAAGGCTCACTCCAACCAGCAGGAGCAACCATATGTGCAATACTTATTTTAGAATCTTTGGTAGTTGCATTACCAAAATGCTCTTCAATTAACTTTCCATCGGTAGTTGGAACAACAAAAGGTGATTTTTGAATGGTATATTTCTTCATTTTATAGAGATAAAAAAATCCGAAATTTATAATTTCGGATTTCAATGACTTTTTAGTTAAACCAAACTGTAAATGATTTAATTTTTGCTAAATCAGGAATTTGTTCTAAACTCACTTTTTGAGTACTAAATTCCTTTAAGCCTAAATCTTCTTTGTCAATAGTTACTGTTGCGTTTAACTCATCAATAAATAAAGTAGCAGATGTAAATGAGGTTTCAACCTTATCAATCTTATTATTTGCATTAATCTCTTCAAAAGTAGAATTAATATTTAATCCAGATTTTGTTTTAAATCTATCATCAAAAACTTCAACACTTTTAATGGTAGATGTAGAGTCTAATTGCTCTTTTGGTACAATGGTAAGCAAGTGCTTCCCTCCTTTTTCGTAAATTAAATACTTATCATCTTCTTGAAAATAGCTATTTCCTTTAGCTCCTTCACTTAACACTTTTACTACAGAGTCGTTTTCAAAAATCTTATCAAAATCTTGTACTGTAGTTTTGGTAGTTAACTGACCAATTTTTCCTTTGGCTATATCGTATTTACTTTTACCACATTGTACAAATAATACTGACATTAGTCCTACCAAAATAGCTTTATAAAAATGCTTCATTAATCTGTTTTTTAGTTTAAACGTAACTTTTAAGAATTACTTATATTTATTTTAATACTTTTTTTAATATTCCGAAGGCAGCTCTAATAAACGTAGCACTAGTCAATACTTTTACTACTGGATTCATTCGAGTACTTCTACTTCTTTTTGAAGAAGTTCTTCTCTTTGTTTTTTCTTTTTCCTTTCTTTCTTCCTCTTCAGATTTTTCTTTGTTAATTTTGTCTATCTTCTCGTTTAACAATTCGTAAGCACTCTCACGGTCTACTTCTTTGTTGTATTTAGAAATTAAGTTAGAATTTTCTAAAACTTCTTTTAACTCTTTATCCGTTAACACATCCATTCTACTCATCGGAGCTCGCAACATAGTTCTTGCCAACGGAGTTGGAATTCCTTTTTCATTTAATACAGAAACTAATGCTTCTCCAATTCCTAATTGTGTTAATACCTCTTTTGTATCATAATATTCTGAATCTGGATAATTTTCTGCAGCTAACTTAATAGCTTTTCTATCTTTCGCTGTAAAAGCTCTTAATGCATGCTGAATCTTTAGTCCTAACTGCGCTAAAACATCCTCTGGAACATCTTTAGGATTTTGGGTTACAAAATACAATCCTATTCCTTTAGAACGAATCAACTTTACAATACTTTCTATTTGACTCAATAATGCTTTTGAAGCTTCGTCAAATACTAAATGCGCTTCATCAATAAAAATAATTAACTCAGGTCTTCCACTATCTCCTTGCTCTGGAAAAGTTTCATAAACCTCTGCTAATAATTGAAGCATGAATGTTGAAAACAACTTAGGTTTATCTTGAATATCAGTTAATCTTAATACAGAAATTACTCCTCTACCATTTTCATCAATACGAGTTAAATCATCTACATCAAACGATTTTTCTCCAAAAAATAAGTCTCCTCCTTGTTGTTCAATCTCGATAATCTTTCTTAAGATTGCTCCCGTACTTGCTGTTGAAATTCTTCCGTATTCTTCTTGAATCTCAGTTTTACCTTCGTTAGTAATAAACTGAAGAAGTTTTTTAAAGTCTTTTAAGTCTAATAATGGTAGTTGATTATCATCACAATACTTAAAAATAATAGCAACAATACCTGCTTGAGTTTCGGTTAAATCTAAAATTCTAGATAATAATACAGGACCAAATTCTGAAACTGTAGCTCTTAAACGAACACCATCTTGTTCAGAAATTGATAAGACTTCAATAGGAAATTTTTTAGCATCAAACGGAATACCAATTTTCTCGTGACGCTCATCTATTTTAGGGTGTCCAGGACTCGGTTGTGCTAATCCACTCAAGTCTCCTTTAATGTCCATTAACAACACAGGAATTCCTTTTTCAGATAAATTCTCTGCCATTACCTGTAACGTTTTGGTTTTACCTGTACCTGTAGCACCAGCTATTAATCCGTGACGATTTAAGGTTTTTAACGGCACATTTACCAAAGCGTTTGTTACAGTTTCTTCTCCTAACATAGCTGCCCCTAAAGTGATAAAATCTCCTTTACAAGCATAACCTTCATTTATGTAATTAAAAAAAGTTTCCTTATTGCTCATTTTTCAACAAAATTTCGATAAAAATACTATTAAAATTAGCATTTCAAAAACTCGTTCGATTTAATTTATCAAGTATTTCACTAAATTTACCTATAACCAAACTTAATCAAGCAATTATGAAATACATACATCTTATTTCTTTTTCAATTCTTTTGGCATTTGTATCGTGTAAAACTACCGCTGAAAAACCTAGTTTAATTTTTCATAAATCTAAGTTAGAACGTAAGAAAAATGCTCAGTTTTCTGATGCTGTTGAAGCTGGAAATACACTTTATTTGGCAGGACAAGTTGGGATAAATCCTGATACTAAACAACTTGCAGGAAACACCATTGAATCTCAAACCGAACAAACATTACAAAATATAAAAGAAGTATTAGAGCATCATGGTTCTGACTTAGAACATGTTGTAAAATGTACCGTTATTTTAAGTGATGTAAACGATTTTAAAGCATTCAATACAATTTTTCGTAAATATTTTCCTAAAAATAAACCTGCAAGAACTACCTTTGCAGCCGATTTATTAGTAGGTGCTAAAATCGAAATTGATGTAATAGCCGTAAAAGTAGATGGATTTAAAGACGCAAGAATTAATTAATAAAGGAGAAATGCTTCCGTTAATGGAAGAGTTTTATACGATTCAAGGTGAAGGTGCACATACTGGTACTGCTGCTTATTTTATACGAATTGGTGGTTGTGATGTGGGATGCCATTGGTGTGATGTTAAAGAAAGTTGGGATGCTAATTTACACCCTCCTACAGATACAGACATTATTGTTGCTAATGCTAAGAAGTATGCCGAAACTGTAGTGATTACTGGTGGTGAACCTTTAATGTGGTCTTTAGATTATATTACAAATCTATTACAAGAAAACGGAATTAAAACTCACATAGAAACTTCTGGAGCTTATGATTTCTCTGGAAAATGGGATTGGTTTTGTTTATCTCCTAAAAAAACAAAATTACCTTTAGATAGAGCATATGAAGAAGCAGATGAATTAAAAATGATTATTCATAATAAAAATGATTTCCAATTTGCTGAAGAACAAGCTGCCAAAGTGGGTAAAAAATGTAAACTTTTTTTGCAACCTGAGTGGAGTAAAAAAGAAAAAATGACACCGATGATTATTGATTACGTAATGGAAAATCCTAAATGGAGAATTTCTTTACAAACACATAAGTATTTAAACATTCCATAAAAAAAGCAACCTAATTAGGTTGCTTTTTTTATGGAATACTATTTACATTCTAATCTACTATGCATTATTCTACCATTCATATTAATACAACCATGTTTATCTTTATAATGATTAAATCCTAAAACTTTAAAGGTATTTACATCAATTGTATCAATATATTTTTCCCATTTTTTTTCATATGTAATCTTTTTATTAAGATAGTACAAAAAGTACTTATCAGTTGAAACATTAAAATTTTTATAAACTTTTAAGTTTTTATAATCTAAGGTTGGTACTTTAAAATTTTCCTTATAGTAACTACATCCATCTGTAGACCAACGACTCCATTTTTCTTCATCTAAAAACATAAGTTTAAACGAATCTACTGAACAAACATTTAATCCTTCTGTTTTGTAAAAGACATCTTTTAAGTCTTTTGAATAGTAATCGTCTATTACCTCAAAGCCTTTAGAACTGGAATTGGTTATAGAATCTGTATAGTAAAAAGCTTTAGTTTGATCTATAGCATAACCTTTAATTAAAACCTTAAATGTATTGGGATCTGCTCCTTTGATAATTTTCTCTTTAAAAAAAACAAAGTTTTTATCTTTTCCATAAATATTTTCATCAGTATTTATCTTTGAAAATGTTTTATAATCAACCGATTTTAGCAACATCTTATTCCAACCTCCTTGAGAGAAACTCCAATATTTATAATAAACTTTATCATCTTCAATTACATAATCAGATTTACATGATAAAATTGTAAACAAAATAAATGCAAAAACATATTTTTTCACTCTCATACTTACCAAAAGTAATCAAAATAAAAAACTCGCCAATTGGCGAGTTTTTTATTTTATATTCTTTAAAAAGTCTATTCTTTATAAACTCCCATGTTTGCATATTTATCCATACGTTGTGCTACTAAATCAACTTCTGATAAATCTTTTAATTCATCAAATGCTTTTAAAATTTGATCTTTTACCGCATTAAAAGCTCCTTCTCTATCAGAATGCGCTCCCCCTAAAGGCTCTTCAATAATTTCATCTACTAATGCTAATTTTTTCATGTCATCAGCAGTTAATTTTAAAGCTTCAGCTGCTTGCTCTTTATACTCCCAACTACGCCATAAGATTGATGAACAAGATTCAGGAGAAATTACTGTATACCATGTGTTTTCCATCATATATACTCTATCTCCTACTCCAATACCTAAAGCTCCACCAGAAGCTCCTTCACCAATTACAATTGTAATGATTGGAGTTTTTAAACGTGTCATTTCAAAAATGTTACGAGCAATCGCTTCTCCTTGTCCACGTTCTTCAGCTTCCAATCCTGGGTAAGCCCCTGGAGTATCTAATAAAGTAACTACAGGAATTCCAAATTTTTCTGCCATACGCATTAAACGTAAAGCTTTACGATATCCTTCTGGATTTGCCATACCAAAATTACGATACTGACGTGTCTTTGTATTGTATCCTTTTTGTTGACCGATAAACATAAAAGATTGATCTCCTATTTTACCTAAACCACCAATCATAGCTTTATCATCTTTTACGCTACGATCTCCGTGTAACTCCATAAAAGTATCTCCACATAATGCTTTGATATAATCTAAAGTATACGGTCTGTTTGGGTGACGTGATAATTGTACACGTTGCCAAGGAGTTAAATTTTTATATATATCTTTCTTAGCTTTTGCTAATTTCTTTTCTATTTTTTTACATGTTTCGGTAACATCTACCTCGCTCTCTTTTCCTATATCATAACATTTTGCCAATTGATCTTCTAGTTCTTTAATTGGCATTTCAAAATCTAAATATTCCATTTTATATAGCTTTGTTTCTTGTTATAGTATAACTTAGTTATTTGGTTGTTTGTAAAAGCAAACATACTAAAAAATTATACAGTTTTAACTATTATTTAATCTTCTTCGATTTTATTTTTTGTTGAATTGTTGCCGCATTTTTTAGAATTCCGTTTAATAATACGACACATAACACTATTAATGCACCGTAATAAAACTCAGGATTCATCTGTTCTTTTTCTCCAAATATTAACAAGGCTAAAACGATTGCATAAATGGGTTCTAAATTAATCGTTAGCATTACGGTATATGGAGTTAAGTACTTCATTACATATACTGAAGCGATAAATGCGTAAGCAGTACAAAAACTGCTTAAGATGAAAAGATACAACCAATCATAGGTTTGTAATTGAAAAAAATCTGTAGTAAAACTTCCTGTATATAATAGAAAAATTGTGACTCCTAAAACACCAAACAATAACTGATAAAAAGAAATTGTATTGGCATTATATTCTTTTACGTATAATCCATTTAAAACAGAGAATAAGGCTGATAAAAATGCTGAAATCAATGCATAAACTATTCCTAAGGTATATTGACTTTCAAAATTGAAGATAATATACAGTCCTAAAACAACTAATAAGCCCAAGAAAATTTCAATCATTTTAATTTTCCTCTTAAAAAAGAAAGGCTCTATTAATGAGGCAAAAAAAGCACCTGTGCTCATTGTTACTAATGCTACCGATACATTTGATACTTTAATTGCTTTGAAAAAGGTTATCCAATGTATCGCTATGATAATTCCAGAAAAAGCAAATTTTAAAATTCCCTTTCTATCAACAGTAAATGATTTCTTTTTGATTAAAAAATATATCGCAATAAACACTACTGCTAGTAGCATTCTATACCAAACTAACGGAACAGCATCTATAGATATTAAGGCTCCTAAAATTGCTGTAAAACCCCAAATAAATACTATAAAATGTAAGTGAAGATAGTTTTTTAACTTATTTCCTTGCATTGATGTAGAGATAAATTGCATACATACCAAATACTACATTAGGCATCCATACATTTAATAAAGGATTTGCACCTGCAACAGCTCCTAAAACTTCTGCTACTTTTAAGAAGAAAACGTATACAAACATCATTGCCATACCTAGAGCTAGATTAACTCCTAAACCTCCTCTTTTTTTCTTATGTGCTAATACAACCGCTATTAATGTTAAAATAAATGAAGCAATTGGTAAACTGGTTCTTTTATAAAGTTCTACTAAAAATGAGTTTAAATTTTTAACCCCCCTTTTTCTTGATAACTCTATAAACTCCATCAATTCACCCGAAGGCATTTCTTGTGCTTGAGTAGATTTATAATTAAAATCTTTGGGAGTAAAAGCAAATGTTGTGTCTTTACTATTTCCTTGAAAAATACTGTCTCGTTTATTGAAAACCTTACGTTCTTTCCAATTATACAGTCTAAATACACTATCTTTTACTATCCAGTTTATATTATCTGCAGTAAGTTTGTTTTTAAGTTGTAATCCTTTATATGTTTCAATAGAAAAATTATATCCTGATCTTCTTTTTGTATCAAAATTTTGAACATGCATATAGGTACTATCATTCAATTGTAAGCTAAAATCTCTTACCGTAGTATCTTCATAGGTTTTTCTTGAAAGATATTTTTTTTCAAAAGCTTTACGAGTTTTACTACTATTGGGTACTACTAAATGATTCATAAGTAAAGCTATCGAAGCAACAATTGTAGCACCCAAGAAATAAGGATACAAAAAACGAGTAAACGAAACTTGAGAACTATTTATAGCTACTACTTCAGTATTATTTGCCAATTTAGAGGTGAATAAAATTACCGCTATAAATAATGCCAAAGGCATAAATGTATTGGCATAATAAATTATGAAGTTTACGTAATAATCTACTGCTACTTCATAAAAAGTTAAATTTTCGTGACGTAAAAACTTATCAATTTTTTCAGAAATATCAATAGCTACCGCAATAGGTATTAAGATAAGTAACGTAAATAAAAACGTTGTTAAGTATCTCTTTAATATGTACCAATCTAGTATTTTCAAAAAACTAAACTATATTAAATTATAAACGTTTATTCATTTGTTTTACCATCTTATCTTTCCACTCAGCAAAATCACCAGCAATAATATGCTTTCTTGCTTCACGAGTTAGCCATAAATAAAATCCTAAGTTATGAATTGAAGCTATTTGCTTACCTAACATTTCTCTTGCAGCAAATAAATGACGTAAATAGGCTTTCGAGTACATAGTGTCTACCCAAGTAATTCCCATTTCATCAATTGGAGAAAAATCGTTTTCCCACTTTTTATTTTTAATATTGATGCTTCCATGAGCGGTAAATAACATTCCGTTACGTGCATTACGCGTTGGCATTACACAATCGAACATATCTACTCCTAAAGCTATATTTTCTAAAATATTAATTGGGGTTCCTACTCCCATTAAATATCTTGGTTTATCTTCTGGTAAAATGCTACAAACAACATCGGTCATAGCATACATTTCTTCTGCTGGTTCACCTACAGAAAGTCCTCCGATAGCATTTCCTTCTGCTCCTACTGAAGCAATAAATTCTGCTGATTCTTTTCTTAAGTCAGTATACGTACTACCTTGTACAATTGGAAATAAAGTTTGATTATATCCATATTTAGGTGGTACCTTTTCTAAATGATTTACACAACGTTTTAACCAACGATGTGTCATATGCATAGAACGCTTTGCGTATCCGTAGTCACATGGATATGGCGTACATTCATCAAAAGCCATAATAATATCAGCTCCAATAGAACGTTGAATTTCCATTACATTTTCTGGTGTAAAAAAATGTGTAGAACCGTCGATATGACTCTTGAATTTTACTCCTTCTTCGTTAATTTTTCTTCTACCGGATAATGAGTATACTTGATAACCTCCACTATCGGTTAAAATATTACGATCCCAATTCATAAACTTGTGTAAACCACCAGCTTCTTCTAGAATTTTGGTTTGAGGACGTAAGTATAAGTGATATGTATTTCCTAAGATGATATCTGGATTGATCTCATCTTTTAATTCTGATTGATGTACTCCTTTTACAGTACCTACAGTACCTACTGGCATAAAAATAGGTGTTTCTATTGTACCATGATCTGTAGTAATAACCCCAGCTCTTGCTTTACTTTTTGGGTCGTTCGTTTTTAATTCAAATTGCATAGTTGGCAAAGATACGTATGTATGTTTAATGTATAAAAACTGAGCGTTAAAAGTTTCTTATAATTAGCTCTTATGATCTTCTTTTTCTTCCGAATTTTGAACGAAAATCAGTTCTTTTAGGTTTGTTTTCTTTAGGTTTTGTTGAAGTTTTTGAAGCTTCTTCTGTTTTCGATGAACTAGAAACTAATCGGTTAATTTCCTTCATTTCTTGTTCTGTTAACTCACGCCATTCACCTATTTTTAATTTTCCTAAAGAAACATTCATAATTCGAGTACGTTTTAATTTAGTTACTTCGTAATCTAAATATTCACACATTCTTCGAATTTGTCGATTCAATCCTTGAACTAAAATTATTTTAAACGTTTTTTCAGATAGTTTTTCAACTTTACACTTCTTAGTAACAGTTCCTAAAATAGGAATTCCGTTACTCATTCTTTTTATAAATCGTTCGGTAATGGGTTTATCTACACTTACAATATATTCTTTTTCGTGGTTGTTTCCTGCTCGTAAAATTTTGTTGACGATATCTCCATCATTGGTTAAAAAAATCAATCCTTCGGAAGGTTTATCTAATCTACCAATTGGAAATAAACGTTGTGGATGGCCAACAAATTTTACAATATTTTTTCGCTCTTTATTATCGGTAGTACAAACAATTCCTACAGGTTTATTCAATGCTATGTAAATTGTTTTTGGTTTCGCTCTTAGTGGTTTTCCATCTATTTTAACAACATCTCCTTCGTAAACTCTATTACCTAATTGAGTTGGTTTTCCATTTATCGTTACTCTCCCTTCAGTAATAAACCGTTCTGCTTCTCTACGAGAACAAATGCCTGTACTACTTATGTACTTGTTAAGGTTTATAGATTGATTGTTTACTTTTTCCATTGGTACAAAGAAAAGAAAATCCTCAAGCATTCACTTGAGGATTTTCTACATTTTATTTAATTGCTCTTAGAACATCATCATTTTTTGAGTACATCTTGCTAAACTTGGTCTACGATCATAATCAAAACCTAAGGTAATCATATGTGTTCCGTAGTTGAAGTCTTGAATCTTATTAGTTGTTATACTAAATCCGTACGAAACATATAAATTTCTTTTCTTCAAACCAAATAAAGGTGCGATAGCATTTGGTTGAAAAAACTGATCATTTAAGAAAGTATAACTAACACCAGCCCAAATATAACCATCTCTAATTCCCTTACGAACTTTAACATTCATATCGGTTCTAGAACGTTTATCAAATTCACGATATTCAACAAACATAGACGGTTCTACTTCTACCTCTCTACTTATTTTTCTAAAAATATACGATGTAAATAACGTATACTTTCTTAATGTAGTTGGCTCTGAAGGATCAAATCTTTCGATTTTTCTATCTAATAAATTTAACACGTTTGCACTAATACTAAATTTTTCATAACGGTATAACATACCAACATCAAAATTAGATGTATTACTAGAAATACTTGGTAAATTTTGTGGTGATCCTATTGGACTTCCTGTAGGATTTGTGTTATTAGAAAACTCACTAGTATCAACTCCAAATTGTGTAAAACTATAGGTTAATGCAAATGATAAAAAGCTATCATGAAAATCACTTAAAATTAAGTGACTTGCTAACGAAAGTCTTGCTCCTCTTTGAGATGTAAATCCATTTTTATCATTAAAAACAGTAATACCACCTCCAAATCTTTCTGCTAATCGTGCTTCAACAGTTAACGACTGCGTGTTTGGTGCGTTTTTTACACCTATCCATTGGCTTACTCCATTTAGTCTTATTTGGAGTCCAGACCCAATACCTGCATATGTTGGAGATATTAGGAATGGATTGTCTGCTAAATGACTTACATATTGAGGTAATTCAACCTCTTGTGAATGCAGTTTTACACTGCTTAAACATATTATTATTAAAAAAATTACTCTCTTCATATTTGGGGGAATTATCTATATAATGTGAAATGACCCATCAACTTCTTTCTTTGTCCAGATAACTCTTTGTAATAAAGAGTATACCAATAATCTCCTGTTGGTAATGGTTTACCTTCGTAAAGTCCATCCCATCCTTGTTGATTTCCTTTGAAATTTGCCAATTGTCTTCCATATCTATCATAAATAAACACTTCTAACTCATGGTAACTTTCTACTTCTGTTGGATACCAGTAATCATTTTCTCCATCACCGTCTGGTGTAAAGTAATTAGGTATTTCAATAGAAACATATACACCTCTTACTGTTAATGTAATTTCACATCCTCTAGAATCTCTTGCTGTTATTGTATAATCTCTAGTTTCTAAGATTGTAAATTCATTTTCTGGACCAAAGTCACCACCATCAACACTAAACTCATATGGAGGTATTCCTTCTGATACATTCGCTATTAATAAGTTCTTTTGAGAATCATCAATAGTCATTTCTAATGGTCTAACGTCATCAACATCAAAACTATTGCTTATAGACTCACAATTTGATGGTACATGAGTTACTTCAATTCTATAACCTTGACCTGGAGTTACATTTCTGAATATACCTGTATCGTTACTTCCTGAAGTAGCTCCGTAAATTGTATACACAACTTCATCTTTATATTCATCAGCAACTGTTGCTGTTACAACTGCTTCTCCAGAACATTCGTAAGTTGTTTCTACCGCTAATTGTAAATCTACTGCTCTATCTAACGATACTACTACTGGAGTTGTTGTACATCCTCTATCGTCACGAACTAATATTACATAGGTAGTTCCATGTTGTATTCCATCAGCAGCTCCAAAACTAACTTTATCTTGTACAAATGGTCCTCCATTAATACTTGTAAAGTAAGGTGCTGTACCTCCTTGAATATCTAACGTAAATGTTGGACTTGGATTTGAAATACATACTTGTTGCGTTATAGTTCCTACAGAAGCTTCTAATAATGGTGGTTCTATAATTGATACTTCTATATCTTCAAAACATCCGTTCTCATCTTGAACCCTCAATTGATATGTACCAGGTGCAATTCCTCTAAATACTGGATCTCTTTGGAATTTAATAGGTTCAGTACTAATTCTATATACATAATTTCCTGTACCTCCTTCAGCATCTAATGTAATTGTTGCATCTCTAGAACCGTTACAAGATATTGGTGTACTTGTATAACGTAACTGTAAAGCATCTGGTTCTGTAAGTGTATGTTCACTTGTTTCAAAAGTACAATCTCTACTAGTTACTCTAATTCTATAAGTACCTGCTCCAATATTAGTAAACGTATTATCACTTTGAATTGGTTGTACTACTGTACCCGCAGCATCAAGTAATTCATATTGATAGTTTCCTAGTCCTCCTTGAGCTGTAGCAGAAAGTACTCCGTTTGTATCTCCGTTACAAGTAATGAATCCTGAAATAACATTTAATGTAGCTGTTAATGGTACTAGCGGATCTACTGTTACTACTGTTGATTCAGAAACACATAATCTGTTATCTCTAACATAGAATTGGTGTTGACCTGCCCCTGCGTTAAATGTATTACTTGTTTGCCAATTAGTTCCATCGTTACTGAATTCGTAAACTCCTGAACCTCCAGCTCCTGTAACTTCAATCGTAGCTTGTGGAGCAGTACAAGTGATTCCACTTGTTATTGCTGCAGTTGCTATAACTTTAGTTGGATCAGTTATTATAATATCATTGATATTTCCTCTACAAGAATATCCGTCGTAAATTATTACTGAATAAGTTCCTTCTGATAAATCTGTAAACTGATTAGATGATTGATTTGCTGATTCTGTTCCATCAGGATAAACCAATACATAAGTATATGTAGGTGGTGTACCTTGACCTCCTGTAACTGTATCAACTGTAATGGTTGCTAATGCTTGCCCATTACACATATTAGTTACCACAGAATGTGTAGCCACTATTGGTGTTGGATCAGATAAGGTAAAATTATCTGTAACAATACATCCGTTAGCATCTTGTACACTTGCAATATAATCTCCTGCATCTAAACCTGTAATAGTTCTGTTATTACCAAAGTCTTGAATTGGAGTAGCATTTCCTACTTTTTCTAATCGATATTGATAACTACCCCAACCACCTGCTGCTGTAATTACTACTTCTCCTGTATTTGGTCCAACACAGCTAATTAAAGTTGTATCTGTACTTACAGTTAATGCAGTTGCTGGTGCATCAATAGTTATTTCTGTAGATTGAACTGGACAGAATGGGCTATCATCCATCGTTAAACGAACGTAGTATGTTCCTGCCGCTAATCCTGTAACTGTAGTTAATCCACTTACATCGTTACCAGTAATTCCTGCACTTGTTCCGTTAGACAAGAATACTTCATAATCGTAATTACCTATATATGGAGTAGCACTCGCAAATTCAAATGAAAGGCTTCCTGTATTACTTCCTAAACAAGTAACATTGCTTAACTTATTAATATTTAAGTTAAATGTCGGTGCATCATCTACTAGATGAGAAGTTTCAAGCACACAACCTGTACCAGTATTTGTTACTGCTACTGTATATGTTCCTGTTGGTAAATTAGTAAATACTCCTGTCCCATTAGTTTGTGGTGTAAATCCACCTCCGGCTCTACTTACTGTATACGTAATTGTTGCTGGTGCTACTATTGGATTTGTTGAAGTATAAGTCACAGTAATATCTTCTCCTGTTGCACAATCAATTTCTTTATTTACTACAATATTAACAGCTGTTAATTCAGCAAATGGTGCAATAGTAGCTGTTGCTGTTCCTGTACAACCCGCATCATCGTATACAGTAATTAGGTAACTACTTCCTGCTTTTTCAGTAGATGTAAATATTAAACTTGTTCCATCTTGAACAATTTCATCATCTCCTGTAGCTGGTGTTCCTTTAGTATCTGTAAATACAATACGAACATAGTTACCACTTCCACCTGCAATTAAGTTTGCTCCTGAATTTGGAATTGTAATTGTTGCATTATTTGTATTATTTGCAGTTGTACATCCAAATTCATTTACTACTGGAGTTGGAACTACAATAGGATTAAACTCTGTAATCACTAAATTAGTTACAGTTGTAGTACATTCATTAGCTCCTCTACCAACTACTGAATATGTGTTTGGTGGTAATCCTTCAAAGCTATTAGTAGCTGCGTTCCAAGTTCCTGCTACTGGCGTTATTGTATAAGTAACTGGTAAAATACCATTGTCATTTGTTACAATACGAATAATACCTGAATCACTACCACTACAAATACTATTCACTGGAGTTGCTGTAAAGTTTGGTCTTACAGCGTCTAAGATATCAATAGTCTTAACTTCTGAACAGTTCGGTGTCGAATCTATATCGTAAACTCTTACCGTATAAGTATCTGCT
>NZ_LAPZ01000010.1 GCF_002120225.1 Tenacibaculum holothuriorum
TGGGGCGTTGGTAGATTTAACTCATTTATCAGTAAGTAGAAACAGTTTAACAGGTACTATACCTAGTGAGTTGAGTAATTTGACTAAACTTGAGTTTTTAGCTTTAAATGAGAATCAATTATCAGGTAGTATTCCACTTAGTTTTGGTAGTTTAATTAACCTTAAGCAATTGTACTTTCATGATAATCAATTATCAGGTAGTAT
>NZ_LAPZ01000011.1 GCF_002120225.1 Tenacibaculum holothuriorum
TTCCTAGTGAATTAGGAAACTTGGTTGATTTAATAGCTTTATATTTTTATAAAAATCAATTGACAGGAAATATTCCTAGTGAGTTAGGGAATTTAACTAAAGTGATTGAATTAAGGTTTTTTGATAATCAATTAACAGGAACTATACCTGTTGAGTTAAGTAAATTAACTGAACTAAAAACATTAAGTTTTAATAATAATCAATTATCAGGAGAAATACCTACAGAATTTGAAGGATTAATGAATCTTGAAAATATTTATCTTTATAGAAATAAGTTTTCAGGGAAGCTTCCAAATTTCTCAGGACTCCCAAATTTAAAACTTTTAAAAATAGAGAATAACAATTTTATTTTTGGAGATTTTGAAGATCAGTTCAATCAATATAATAGCTTAGATACATTTACTTATTCACCTCAAGATAAATTTGATGAGGAAAGTATATTAACTCATGAAGAAGGAGAAAATATCACTTTAACCTCGTTTTTTGCTTCTAATCCATCTAGTCCTAATAATAGTTATCAATGGTATAAAGATGGAAATGCTATTAGCGGAGCTACAAGTGCTAATTATATGATAACCGACGCAAAAGAAACTGACGCTGGAGATTATATTTTAAAAGTTAATAATAGTGTAGTTACAAATTTAGAGTTAGAAAGAAATAAATTAACTGTTGAGATATCTGAAAAAGCAGGAAACGAAGATTTAGTTTTTGATAAAGATGTAAGCTTATTTCCTAATCCATCTCAAGGAGCTATTAATTTAAAAATAAATAACAATTACTCTGGTAAACTTACTGTTGAAGTTTATGATTTATTAGGAAAATCTATACTTAAAAAAGAGTACGACAAAAATGGTCAGGACTTTATTCAAAGAATAAATTTTACTAATATTTCAAATGGAATTTATTTAATGAAAATTAAAAAGGATAATGGTTTTGTTAGTAGAAGGATAATACTTTCAAAATAAGGAATAGTTACTCGTTTTAAAATTAAAATAAGGCAGTCTTGTTAACAAGACTGCCTTATTTTGTTTATACTTTCAAAATAATTCGATTGATTTACCAACTAGTTTGTCGGTCGGAATTTATATTGTAAGATTAAATACAGAAGATAATATTAACAAAACTAAAAAGATAGTTATCAATTAATCCCTAATTTAAGCATAAGATGAAAAAATCTGATAAAAATATATCAAGAAAAGAAGCTTTAAAAAAGATAGGTAACTATAGTAAGTATTCAGTATTAACAGCTATCGGAACATATTTAATTTTAAATCCTCAAAAAGCTCAAGCTAGTAGCCCTGAAGCTCCAGGTGAAGGTTTTTAAAAAGAAGAAGTATTATAGGGGGATGAATTTGTTTTTTTGTGAAACTGATTAGTATTCCTACTGAGAGAATAACGGTCTCGGCTATGAGTAGTTGCGTGGTTTAGTGCTTAAACTTAGCAAGTACACACCAAGCTGAAAATCCGCGAGGATTTTCAGAAGTAAGCGAGAACAAGCAATTACTTATAGCCATTGTTGGGCATAGTTATTTTTTCTTACTTTTTTTTGTGGTCTTTTTTTTGTCTTTAATATCGTTCATTAGTTTTACAAAAGACTTTTTCTCTCTTTCAACTACGACGAACTCTTTATCGAAAATCTCTTTAAATGTATCTTTAAATTTATCAGTGTCTCTAAAATCCCTAAAAAGAGGCCATTCCTGATAACTTGAAGCATTTATGTCATCGTGTTCAGGTCCAATTTTTTTCATTAACGAAGTTGATAAGTCATAATCTTCTTTTAATACGGAAACAGCTAATTGAAATACTAGACCAACAGACCAATCTTCCGAATCAAGTATTTTATTGCTTGTTTCTTTTTCTCCTTTTAAATAAAACGACAATGCTTTATTAATAATCATCGTTTTTCGCATTTTTTCTGTACCCTTTTTAGGTAAAGTTTCTGTTGCGAATTTGAGTAAATTAATAGCTAAATCATAATAACCGTTAATAATCAAGTCAAAAGAAATATTGTTTAAATTACCATCAGCTTCATTTATTTTGGTAGGAAGGAACTTTCTCCATAATACTTGTCCTAATTTAACTCCTATTTCAAATACAGCTTGGAAACCATCATTGAAATATTCTGGGGCAACATCTAAAACATCATTAAGTTCTATGTTTTCTATTGTTTTGACATTATGCTTTTTACAATTTTCAATGTAGTTTCTTGATACCAAACCATTACAATGAACAAATAGATTTCTTCTTTCTGTTAATTCTATGAATGTTGGTAAAACAGGAAGATTAGTTGTTAAAGTAAATTCTTTTTTTGTGTGTTTAGAAATTCTTTTTTCTAGTGTTCTTAGCTGTTCATAATGGCTTTTACGTAATAGAGATTCAACATC
The DNA here is from genome assembly GCF_002120225.1 of Tenacibaculum holothuriorum. Lineage (GTDB taxonomy): Bacteria > Bacteroidota > Bacteroidia > Flavobacteriales > Flavobacteriaceae > Polaribacter > Polaribacter holothuriorum. The sequence continues at coordinate 2,385 of NZ_LAPZ01000011.1, forward strand.
TTTTTCTATTACATATTCTTTTAATTCATCTAAATCTTCATATTTTAGGATATCTTGAAATGTAAACTCTTTTTCTAGCAAAAAAGCAAGTTCTGGCTTAATTTGAAATAAAGAACGGCAAAGGTCTGCTAAATAGGCATCATACTGACTAACTAATGAAACCACGAAATTTCTCGGCAAAATATCATATGCTGCTCTTGAAGTTTTTGCATGTTTATCAAGCTTATTAAATTCATTAAATCTATCTAATGGTATTCTATATAATTTCTCACCATTTTCATCTTTATCCTCGTGTTCATCAATGAATTTATCAAGTTTTTTTTGATGATTTTTTAACTTATATTCTACTAATCCCATTACTAAAGGTAAAGATTCTGCAAGTGAATCAATTTCAAGTGTGAATCTATCGATAGCGTATTCAAATAACTGATAATCTTTAAGTTCAGTCTCTAGGTTTTCTTCTTTATTCATTCAGTTTTTTAATTATGCCCAACTTGTTTATATAGACACAAAATACATCGTTATATATCCAATTAGGTAGATAATCGATATAAAAGTGTGTTTTATACTTTTTTTTTAATGAGTTATAAATGTATAGATATTAGAGGTTTTATTATTGCGGAAATCCGTAATTTTAATAAGGTTTTTCCGTAATAATTTTAAAACATAAAAAAAACACATCGTTACGATGTGCTTTTTTATTTTATGTAGTAAGAAGATGTTAGACGTTACCCCAACACATATATTTTATTTCCATAAATTCACTAATACCGTATTTAGAACCTTCGCGTCCGAAACCACTTTCTTTAATTCCTCCAAAAGGTGCCACAGTGGTAGAAATAGCTGCGGTGTTAATACCTACCATTCCGTATTCTAATTCCTCGGCAACACGCCATAATTTTGCGTAGTCTTTTCCGTAGAAATAAGCTGCTAATCCGTATTCGGTATTGTTGGCTAGTTCAACAACTTCTTCTTCGGTAGAGAATTTAAAAACAGGTGCCACTGGACCAAAAATTTCTTCTCTATGAATTTTCATGCTTGTATTTACATTGGCTAATACCGTTGGTTGATAAATATTAGCAGTTCCTTTAACACCACCAAGTGCTATAGTAGCTCCATTTTCAACAGCATCTATTACTAAGTTGTTTACATCTTCAACTGCTCCTTGATTAATTAACGGACCAATAACGGTATCTTCGTTTAATCCATTACCAACAGGAAGTGCTGCAACAGCTTTTGAGAATTTTTCAATAAAGGCATCGTAAATTCCTTCTTGAACAAAAAGACGATTGGCACAAACACAAGTTTGTCCTGCATTTCTATATTTTGCTAATAAAGCACCTTCTACTGCGGCATCAATATCTGCATCGTCAAATACAATAAAGGGTGCATTTCCTCCTAATTCTAACGAAAGTTTTTTAACCGTATCGGCACTTTGTTTCATTAAGGTTTTTCCGATTGGAGTAGATCCTGTAAATGATAATTTTCTCACAATAGGACTCGAGGTCATAACACCACCAATTGCTCGTGAGTTTCTACCAGTAATTACGTTAACGACTCCTGGAGGAAATCCTGCTTGTTGTGCTAATTCCATTAAAGCTAATGCCGATAAAGGTGTGTTTGCTGCTGGTTTTATAACAACAGTACATCCTGCTGCTAGTGCCGGAGCAACTTTACGGGTGATCATTGCGTTAGGGAAATTCCATGGAGTTATGGCAGCAACCACACCAATAGGTTGTTTAATGGTTGTAATTCTTGCATTTGCCATATGTGCAGGAATGGTATCTCCGTAAGTACGTTTTGCTTCTTCTGCAAACCATTCTACAAACGAAGCTCCGTATAAAATTTCTCCTTTAGCTTCTTTTAATGGTTTTCCTTGTTCTACCGTTAAAATATATGCTAAATCATCGGCATTTTCTACAATTAAATCGTACCATTTGCGAATGATTTTTGAACGATTACCTGCAGTTTCTTTTTTCCAAAGTTTAAACGCTTCGCTAGCAATGTTAATGGCTTCTTCAGTTTCTTCGGCTCCACAATTTGCAATGTTTGCAATAACTTCGTTGTTAAAAGGATTTTCAACAGTAAACGTTGTTTGATCTTTTGAAGAAATCCACTTTCCATTTATATAAGCTTGCTCTTTAAACAAAGCTTTGTTCTTTAATTCCATGTTACATCTTTTTTATATTATCAATCACAAATTGAGGAATTGTTTTTCCTTTTCTTTTCTCAGTATCGATATGGCATGTTATTATTTCTGTTTCTGCTACTGTTTTTGAAGTTTCTAAGGACTTCATAACATGTTTCATTTTTAGAATTTTATTTTTTAACTCTACAATTTCAGATTCAACATAAATACTTTCTCCTGCTAAGACCTCGCTTTTGTACTTTATGTTTTGCTCTAATGCTGCCATACCACAATGGTTTTCTTTTAAATATTTTGGTGTTAAACCAATAAGGGTGAAAAGATTCCAAGCAGCTTCGTCGAACTTACTGGTGTAAAATTGTACGTTCATATGATTCATATGATCGCATTGCCATGGATATACAACTCCTTGATATGTTTTAATCATATAACTATTATTTACAGATACATACTGTCAATTTGCGATTCGTATTTTTTACGAATAACTCTACGTTTAGGCTTCATGGTTGGTGTTAGTTCTGTTTCGCTACCATCTGCTTTCATAAAATCCCAAGTATCTAAAATAATAATAAACTTTTTGATTTTTGCTGTATGACTCGAACCAATATTTGCTTTATCTACCGCTTCTTGATAACGTGTGATTACTTTTTGATTTTTACAAGCTTCGGAAAGGTTAGATGAATCAATTCCATTTTCATCACACCATTTTGTTAATGCTTCGGTTGCTGGTAAAATAATTGCTGAAACAAATTTCTTTTTTTCACCAACTACCATAGCTTGTTCTACCAAAAAATCTTCTTTTAAACGTCCTTCGATAGGAGCAGGAGCTACATATTTTCCTCCAGAAGTTTTTAAAAGTTCTTTTTTACGATCGGTAATTTTTAAGAATTTAGTTCCATGTTCATTGGTAATAATCTTACCAACATCGCCAGTTCTAAACCAGCGTTTACCGTTAAGTTCTACGAAGTTTTCTGCTGTTACTTCTGGTTTATTGTAATAGCCCATCATTACATGAGGTCCAGAAGTTAATATTTCTCCTTCACCGTCTCCGTAGTTGTCATCTTCTTCAATCATTACATCTACACCATCAACAAATTTTCCTACGGTACCTACTTTAGATTGATGAGATTTTGTAGAATTAATAGTAATTGTTGGTGATGTTTCGGTTAATCCGTATCCTTCTCTAATACGAATTCCTGCGGTAGAAAATGTTCTAATAATGTTAGCAGAACATGGTGCTGCACCAATTGCCATTGCACGAATATTACCGCCTAAAGCGGCTCTCCATTTACTAAATACAAATTCATCGGCTTTGGCTAAAGCAGCTTTTTCTTCTTCAGAATATTCTTTGTCGAATTCAAAATTTTCAGCTAAACTTAATGCCCAAAAGAAAGCTTCTTTGGCTTGACCTTCTAAGGCTAAACCTTTATTATAAATACTTTCGTATACTTTTTCTAATAAACGAGGTACGGTTGTAAAATAGGCTGGTTTAACGGCTAAGATATCACCATCTGGTCCTGCTAAATTTTGAGTTCCTGCTTGGTAAATAGAACAACCTTGATAAATATAACTGTAGGTAACGTTACGTTCAAAAACATGACATACTGGTAAGAAACTTAATACAGTATCTCCTTTTTGGGTTTCTAAATCATCTACCATACTGGTAACATTACTTGCAATATTCCAATGAGATAACATTACTCCTTTTGGGTTTCCTGTGGTTCCTGAAGTATAGATTAAAGTAGCTAATTCCTCTTTTTTAATACTGCTTTTTAATTCTTCTACTTTAGGTTGTAATGTGGTGTCAATTTCGAATAGTTCTTCCCAAAAAGGTACATCTTCTCTTTGGTCAAAAGAGTATACTTTTTTAAGTGTAGGAACTTCTTTTTGTGCTTCTAAAACTTTACTTACTAAGTCTAATTTTCCTGCAAAAACATATGATACTCCTGCATCGTTAAAAATATATTTGTAATCTTTCGGACTAATAGTAGGATATACAGGAACATTAATAGCTCCTATTTGTGAAATAGCAATATCTGCAATAACCCATTCGGCTCTATTTTGATATACAACCATGGCTATTTTATCACCTTTTTGTACTCCTATTTTTAACAAACCTCTACTAAGTGCATTGGCTTTGTCTATAATTTCTTGGGTACTGAACGAAATCCAATCGTTACCATTTTTATAGGTAACCGATTTTTCCATTGGATGGTGTTCTTGTTGATAATATATAAAGTCGAATAATCTTTCTGGTTTCATTGTTAGCTTGTTTTACTGTTAGTTAGTGTGAGTGTTTTAAACACGGTTTTTTCTGTAAGAATCTTTAATGTAGATTTTTCCATCTTTAAAGTGGAATAAATCATTTCCATTAACTTCTACTTTTTTTCCGTCTTCTAAAGTTCCTGTAAAATACCATTGTGAAGCACCACGATTTCCATCAACAAAATGGATGTCGTTGTTCCATTGTGCATCTGGAAAAACTTTAAAAATGCCTAAAAAACTTTCTCTTACTGCTTGTTGACCTTCGAAACGAGTACCAAATTCAAATGCTCCTGAAGAAGCATCGTATATACAATCGTCGGTCATACAATCCATTAATGTATCTATGTCGTGATTGTTAAAAGCTTGTGCAAACTTTTTTAACAAATCTATTTTTTCTTGATGTGTCATATTTTTTACTTTTCTACTTTTTGGGGCATTAATAAATCTTCTAACTTATTTTTAATACTATCGGGTATTAGTACTGTTTTTCTAATTTCTTTGTTTAAAAAAGCATAGGTTATTACTGCTGTTCCCGATAATTCTTTGGTGTCTCCATTGTATAACTCATGAGTTATTTGTACTACTTTTCTAGCCAAAGAACTAATGTGAGATTCTATATAAATGGTGTCGTCTTCGAATAGTTCTTTGTAATATTTTATTTGTTGTTCTAAAATAATAATGCCTAAGTTATTTTCTTTAGCATATAGGCGGGTATAGCCTACATCTGTAAACATATTCATAGCGGCAAGTTCATATTTGTTAATGTAATGCATTACATTCATATGCCCATTTGTGTCGCTTTGGTTAATGCTAACAGCTCCTTTGTATGCTAATGTTTTTTTGGTCATTTTAATATGGTAGGTCTACTTTTTAAGTAAGAATCTTTAATTAAAATTTTATCGTTTTTAAAAGTGAAAACATCTACACCTCTCACTTCTATTTTTTTATCTTGATTAATAGACGCTTCAAAGGTCCATTCAGAATAAGCTTTGTTCTCATAAACAATACACACAGGGTTTTTCCATTGTGCATCTTTAAAATTGTTTATTACATTTTGAAAAGCTTTTTTTACATCTTCATAACCTTTGTGTTTTTTCCCGGTAACTTCAGTTCCTCGAGCTTCCAAAAACACACAGTCTGTATGCATGTACGACATTATTTTATCCATGTCGTGTTTGTTCCATGCATCCATAAAATCTAAAACCACAAATTCTTTTGTCATTTTAAATTAGAATTTAGGATATACAATAGGTTCAGATCGTAAATTTTCATACATTTTAGAGAGCTGTAAAACTCCTAAATCGTCAAATCTATTACCAACAATTTGCAAACCAATTGGTAACCCTTTTTTGGTAAATCCACAATTGATAGATGCTGCTGGTTGTTCAGTTAAGTTGAATAGAAATGTATAGCACCAAGGGTCAAATAACCTTGTTTCGTCTGGCGCTGCTTTTTCTGCTTCAAATGAAGGAATTGGAGTAGAGGGTAATAATACAAAGTCGTAACCATGAATTAATTGCATAGCACGTTCTCGTAGTTTTTGTATGATGTTAAAAGCATCGTATAAATCCGTTGCTTTCATATCTACACCATCTCGTGTCCAATTATAAATAGTGTTAGATTTTGATAAATCCTCAGTAGGTAATTTTTGAAACTCTGTTAAGGTCCTTATTTTATAAAAAGCTTCTGCAGCTTCGTATTCGTCTTTTTTAAACGGAGGAGTATCTAAAATATCAACATTTAAACCTTCGTATTTTAAATCTTTAACAGCATCTCTTATATGTAAATCTACCTCTAAATCTAAGGTAGGTCCAAATCCTAAGCTTGGTATAAACAGTGCTTTTTTATTCAACAAGTCTAAAGGTTTTAATTCTTTATGATATTGAATATTATCAAAAGGTAACGCAGTATAATCTCGTTTATCTGGTTGCGCTAAAACGGTCAGCATCAACGCAGCATCGTCTACAGTTCTGGTCATAGGACCTGCAACTAACGATGGACTATTTGGAAAATAATACGGTACACGACCTTGGCTTGGTTTTAATCCGTATAAACCACAAAACGAGGCAGGTAAACGAATAGAGCCTACAATATCGGTTCCTATGGATATTGGACCAATACCCGCTGCAACTGTAGCTGCTGCACCCGAAGACGATGCACCTGTGTTGTGAGCTAAATTCCACGGATTTCTAGTTACTCCGTGTTTTGAGCTTACGCCAGCGCCTAAAATTCCGTAGTCACACATGGTATTTTTACCAAGGATAATGGCACCGTGTTCTTTTAATCTTGCTACCGTAGAATGATCGGTAGTTGCAATTTCAGCTTCATTAGCTGCCGAACCTCTGTACATTGGCATTCCTATAGTACCTAAAGCATCTTTTACTGTAGTAGGAATTCCGTCTAATAATCCGATTGGATTTCCTTCTTTCCATCTTTTCTCAGATGCTAAGGCTTCCTTTAATGCGTTTTCTGCAACAACATAATACACAGCATTAATTTTCGGATTAACTTCTTCAATACGTGCCAACATGAATTTAGTAACTTCTACAGGAGAAAGTTCTTGTCTTCGATAGGCTTCTAGTAGTTGAAGCGCGGTCATGTAAGCAATATTGTTGTACATATTAAATGTCAGTTAGTGTTTTATAACCTTTGCCTCCATAGATTAAAGGTTGTTGCTCGTTGTGTTGAATATCTTCAATAGTTCCAATAAAAATGGTATGTGTATTAGTATCCACAGTTTGGGCTACTGTACAAGAAAAAGCGGTATTCGCTTCCTTTAAAATGGGTGTTTCAATAGAGCTTTCGCTCCAATTACCACTTTCAAATTTTTCTTCTGGATGGTTTACAGAACTTGCAAATCTGTTTGAAATATGAACTTGTTCTTTGTTTAAAAGATTTACCGAAAACTTACCACTATTGGCAATTAAATCGTGTGTTCCTGCACTTTTGTTTACACAAACTAATAATGATGGCGGATCGTTCGAAACCGAACTTACAGCAGTAGCTGTAAGTCCTGATCGAACTCCACTATGACGAGCAGTGATTATCGTTACGGTAGCAGCTAATTGCTGCATTCCTTTTTTAAATTCGTCTTGAGTAATTGGCATCTTATCCGTTTACTTTTTTAATTACACCCTCAGAGAACGCTTCTAAAGCTCCACGCTCAATATCGTCTCCAAAGAAACCAACGTGATGCCATACGAAGAACTCATCGATGTTATATTTTTCGGCGAGCATCATTACCTGATCTAGTGTTTCTTGATGTCCACCATTCCAAACACGTCCCATTGGCACATGGTAAGGAGGTGCATTGTAAGCATAGTTAAATGTTTCTGTAAACATTTGCTTGTACTTCTTTCTATCAGCTTCTGTATGCCCTGTTAATAAGTGAGCTCCTAAAGCAAGAATATCGTTATTGGTAGTATGTGTTAATCCGTTTTCGTGAGCTGCTTGTAAACAGTTATCTAGAATAACTGGCATAAACTCTTCTTTATCGGCAGTAACAAACGATACCATTTTAGCTCCTTCACCAGCCCAAAATTTAGCGGTTGCCATAGAGTATGAAAATGGTGCATATACTTTTGGATAAGGTTGCTGTAATGGGCGAGGAGTAATTCCTCCTTTTTGTAATATTCCTCTTGAGTCTACAGTTCCTTCGGGGCTCCAATCTTTTGTAGGATTAAATTCCCATGGCACTTTTGCTGGGAACTTCCAAAACTCACCATCGTGTTCTGTTAAATCATCAGTCCATAACGATTTTACTAACTTCCAGTTTTCATATAAAGCACGTCTGTTACGTTGATCTGCTTCAGATTTATCAGATTCTGCTGAAGTAATATCTAAGTGTTGCCCCATAGCAGCTGTCCAACGAGCAGTATTTCCTCTAGAGAAACCTGCGAAAGCACGTCCACCAGTCATATGATCTAACATGGCAATGTCTTCTGCGACTTGAATTGGGTTTTTAGCCGTTAGGTTCATACCTAACTGACCTACTTTAAAGTTTTTAGTGTGTTGTGCAACGTATAAGTTCCATAATAATGGATTGGTAGTTGCTTCAACTCCTTCAACTTGCATGTGGTGTTCTGTTAAACAGAAACCATCGTATCCTAATTCTTCAGCATATACCATCTGATCTTTCATCTTTTCCATCATTACTTGGAAACGATGTGGATCTCTACCTGCTAATTGCGTGTTTTCTCCGTATTCACGCATAAAAGGAATGGCTAATATTTTAAATTTCATCGTGTTGTTTTTTATAATTGATAACCTCACAACATAGGCTGTGAGGTTATTGTATTAGTTTAATAATTCGTAGATACCTGCGATACCTTGACCACCACCTACACAGGCGGTTACCATACCGTATTTAGCTCCTCTACGACGCATTTCGTTGAATAACTGAACCGATAATTTTGCTCCTGTACAACCTAATGGGTGTCCTAAAGCAATGGCTCCACCATTTACGTTTACGATATCTGGATTGATGCCTAATTCTCTAACTACAGCTAATGCTTGTGATGCGAAAGCTTCGTTTAATTCGATTAGGTCAATATCTTCTAACTTTAAATTCGCATTTTTTAATGCTTTCGGAATCGCAGCAATAGGTCCGATTCCCATGTATAACGGATCAACACCTGCAACGGCACAAGTAATTAAACGTGCAATAGGTTTTAAGTTTAATTTTTCAACTAACTCGCCGCTTACTACTAATACAAATGCTGCTCCGTCTGAAGTTTGTGATGAATTTCCTGCAGTTACAGAACCTCCTGCTTTAAATACTGGACGTAATTTTGATAATACTTGCGGATTTGTTCCTGGACGAACTCCTTCATCAGTATCTACTACAAAGTTTTTCTTTACACGCTTTCCGTCTACATAATGTGTTTCTTCAACATCAATAGGAACAATTTCATCTTTGAATTTTCCGTCGGCAATGGCTTGTGCTGCTAACTTGTGAGAACGTGTTGCAAACTCATCCATATCCTCACGAGAAATATTGTATTTTTCTGCTACAGCTTCCGCAGTATTTCCCATTCCAACATAATAATTTGGAGTTGTAGATGCTACGTTATAACTTGGTGCGTATTTGTTACCTAACATTGGTAGCATACTCATACTTTCTGCACCACCAGCAATATAACAATGTCCGTGACCAGCTTTAATTTTAGTTGTAGCAATATCGATAGCTTCTAAACCTGAAGCGCAAAAACGATTTACGGTTACTCCCGGAACAACTTTTCCCATAGACATCATTGAGACTTGACGACCAATTTGAAAAGCTTGTTCTGCTTCTGGTACTGAACATCCTACAATTACATCATCAACCATTTCCGGAGTAATTTCTGGCACTTCTGCCATCATGTGTTTTACCACTTTTGCTCCTAATTCATCTGAACGGTGAAATTTGAATCCACCTCTATGCGATTTTCCAACCGCTGTTCTATATCCTTTTATTATATATGCTTCCATTTGTTAGTTTCTTAAAGGTTTACCAGTTTTTAACATGTGTTTAATACGCTCGAATGTTTTTGGCTCTGTAGCTAAACTCACAAAACCTTCTAATTCTAACTCTAATAAGTATTTTTCTGAAACTTCTTGAGCACCAGATAAATCTCCACCACATAAAATCCAAGCAATTTTCTTTGCTACTAAAGCATCGTGCTCAGAAAAATAGTTTCCTAATTGATAGGTATTAATAAATGTGTAGATTGCCGCTAAACCACCTTGACCCATTACAGAAATACGTTCTCTTAATACTGGAGCAACGTAGTTGTATGATAAGGCTAATACTTTTTGTTTTGCAGCTTCGATTGTTGATTCTGGTCTACCCACAACCATATCTTGATTCTTTACGATATACCCCATGTTTTGCGCATCGAAAGCCGAACCTGCAACTTTAGACATTGCTAATTGATTGAACTTCGCAATTAACTTAGGTACTTTTACATCTTCAAAGAAGAATCCGTCTGATAATTGAACTGCCATTTCTTTGGTTCCACCACCACCAGGTAATAGACCTACACTTGCTTCTGGTAAACCAATATATGATTCGTAAGCAGCAACAGCAGCATCTGAATGCATCATAATTTCTGCTCCTCCACCTAAGGCATAACCTTTAACAGCTGCTACAACAGGTACTTTTGCTAAACGAATAGCTGAGGTCATTTTTTGGAAAGTTCCGCAAGCTAATTCAATAGCTTTGAAATCTTTTTTCTCAATACTTTCTGCAACACCTACTAAGTTGGCACCTACAGAGAATGATTTTGTATTGTTACCAATTACAATTCCTTTCCAACCATTTTCTTCTGCGATACGGATAGCTTCTAAAATTCCAGCAGTAACTTCTACAGAGATAGCGTTAGCTTTAGAAATGAATTCTAAACATAAAACACCATCACCAATGTCGTGTAATTTAACACCTTCATTTTGATATACCGGAGCTTTGTCGGCACCTAAAGAAGCAAAGGCACTACGTCCTTCAACTTTTTGATAGTTTTTATCTTCTGAATTGAAGTAGTCTGCACCGTTGTTATTGTAGAATGTTTTTCCGCTTGAAATTAAATCAGCTGCCCAAGAAGCTACTTCTTTACCTTCTGCTTTGGCTAATGCTAATCCTTTTTCTCCACCGATTAAATCCCAGTATTCAAAAGGGCCAACTTCCCAAGCATATCCTGCTTTCATAGCATCATCAATACTGTAAATATTGTCTGATACTTCTGGAATTCTGTTTGAAATATATGCGAAGAATTCACCGAAATAGCGACGTGCAAATTCTCCTCCTTTATCGTCGGCAGCTAATAAGCTTGCTAAACGGTCTTTTAAGCTTCCTTTAGTAGCTAAACTAGCAATAGTAACCTCTTTTACTGGAGCATATTCTTGCGTTTTTAAGTTGAACGCTAATAATTGCTTTTTACCTTCTGGAGTTACCGTTTTTTGGTAATATCCTTTTTTGGTTTTATCTCCTAATGCTTTGTTTTCTAACAACCACTTAATATAGTCTTGGCGCTCTCTGTTTGCAAACTCTACGATTAACTCGTCTTTTGGACAAGCTTCTACCATAAAATCCATCACTTTTTCGTTTACGTCAATACCAATTAAATCTTGTAAGCGGTAGAATCCTGTTTTTGGACGACCGATAGGTTTTCCTAAAATAGCATCTACTTCTTCGATTGTAAGATCTAATTCCTCAGTAAGTTTTTCAATGATGATTCCTGAAGCAACGCTAAATCTGTTTGCTATAAATGCTGGTGTATCTTTACATAGAACAGTTACTTTACCTAATGTTTTTCTTCCGTAAACCATTAAGTCAGAAACTAAACTAGCACTGGTTTCATCAGTAGGAATTACTTCTAATAAATCCATATGACGTACTGGATTGAAGAAATGTAATCCTAAGAAATTCTTTCTAAAATCATCGCTACGTCCTTCTTTCATTAATGAAATAGGAATACTTGATGTGTTTGAAGCTACAATACTTCCTTCTTTACGGTACTTATCTACTTTTTCAAAAACTTGCTTTTTAATAGCTAAGTTTTCAATAACAACTTCAATAATAATATCGCTATTGGCAATTTTTTCAAAATCGTCTTCAAAATTTCCAACCGCAATTCTTGCAGCAAAATCTTTGCTATAGAAAGGATTCATTCTCGATTTTGTTGCTGCTTTTAAAGCACCAGCAGCAAAAGAATTACGAGCTGATTTTTTCGATTTTTGTTTCTCGTCTAAATTTGGTGGAACGATATCTAATAATAGTACTTCACAACCAATATTGGCGAACTGAGCAGCAATACCCATTCCCATGGTTCCTGAACCTAAAACAGTTACGTTTTTTATTTGTTTCATCTGTTAATGTCTAAAATCTGTATTATAATTTGATCTTAAAGAATTAATTCTTTATCTCCTGTTTTAATGGTTAACATATCGGTATCCATTAAAGTTGTTGCACAAGAATCTATACGAGGCATTTCGTATTTGTAGAAATAACGCATAGTTAATAATTTACCTTCGTAGAATTCTTGAGAACGTTTTGTACTACCACTTTCTAATGCTTTTTTAGCAGCAGTTCCCATTTTTAACCATTGCCATCCTATTACGATGTTACTAAATAGTTCCATCATATAGTTAGCATCTGCTAAGAAGGTTTCAAAATCACCTTTTGCAGCGTTAGGGAATAAGTGACCTAATACTTTTTGTAATGTTTCTAATGATTTGCCTAAAGTAGCAGCGTGTGGTTTTAAATCTTCAAATTGATTTGCAGCTTCGATATCTTTAGCTACAATTCCGTTGAAAAGTTTTAATGCTTTTCCTTTATTCATGGTCATTTTACGACCTAATAAATCTTGAGATTGGATTCCTGTAGTTCCTTCGTATAAAGACATAATTCTAATATCTCTATAGTATTGTTGTAATGGGAAATCCATGGTGAAACCATAACCTCCTAATACTTGTAATCCGTTGCTTACAGACATTTGTCCTTGCTCTGCAGGATATGTTTTTACAATTGGAGTTAACAATTCCATTAATAATTCGGCATCTTCTTTAGCTTCTCCTTCAGATAAATGCTCAAGGTCAAAGAAACGAGAGCACTCTAGAATTAATGCGAATGAACCTTCAGTTATTGCTCTTTGTAATAATAACATTCTACGAACATCTGCGTGGTTCATAATTGAAATCTGCTCTGTAGTAGCGTCTTTAGCTCCAGATTTATTTAATTTTCTACCTTGGTTACGCTCATTTGCATATTGTAATGATGCTTGGTAAGATGCTGAACAAATTGCTGCTCCCATAACTCCAGTACCAATACGAGCACCGTTCATCATTTGGAACATGTAGTTTAATCCTTTTCCTGGTTCACCAACTAACCATCCTTTACAATTGTCTTTTCCTCCGAAACCTAAGTGAACAGTAGCAAAACCTTGTTGTCCTACTTTTTCGAATTCAGCAATAGATTGTACATCATTTGGTTCTAAAGAACCATCAGCAGTAATTCTATTTTTTGGAACTACGAATAATGAAATTCCTCTTGTACCTGCTGGTGCTCCTTCAATACGTGCTAGCGTTAAGTGCACGATATTGTCAGTAAATTGCATATCTCCACCAGAGATAAATATTTTTTGCCCGTCGATATTATAGCTTCCGTCACCATTATCTTTTGCTGATGTTGTGATGTCTGATAATGAACTTCCTGCTTGTGGCTCTGTTAAACACATAGACCCCATCCATTCTCCAGAAATCATTTTTTGAGCATACTTTTCGTTTAATTCTTCGTTACCAAAAGAAGTAATTAATTTAGCAGCCCCACCAGTTAATAATGCATAACCTGGTGCACTGTTATTGGCTGCGTTCATAATTAAATCGATAGTTCTGTATACAATCATTGGCATTTGAATACCATTCTTGTCGTAATCGAACATTGCACCGAACCAACCTAATTCTGCTAAACCTTTGTTGATTCCTTCAATTTTAGGATGCACATAAATTTGTCCATCTTTAAAATATACCGGTTCGCTATCCATTTCTGTTGCACAAGGAAAGAGTTCACGATCTGCAAATTCCTTAAAAGCATCTAACATCATATTGATGTTTTCTATATCGTAATCTTGGTATTTTTCATTTGAAATAATAGGACTTATATCTAACGTTTCTTCTAAAATAAAGCGTAAGTCGTCCAAGTCAATGTATTTTTGAGCATACATATCTGCCATGATAAAATGTATTTTTGAATTATTTTATTTCTTGATTATTAGTGTTTTAGTATTGAAATTCTCTCATTACTATTCTTTCTTTGTGAAGATGTCTATTACCTTCAACAAAATCTTTGATTATTTGTTGATATTGTCTGCACTGAGCTTCGGTAACTTCTGCAGATGCACCTACTGAAAACATTTTAGATTGCAATGCTTTTTGTTGTTGTTCGCAAGCATAATTGTCTTCTAAAACAAAATCATAAGACTCCATTGGGTCGCCATCTTTTAGTTTTTGAAGTTGTAAAAAACCAAAATATGAACGGATAAATTTTGGAATATTCTTAATAGTTTCTGAAGTGGACATTGGTTGTACTTTAGTTCGCAAAACCACTTTACATTTGTTTGGAGCTAATGGAATAATATGAAAGGTAGACCAGTTCGTTTGACTTTCTGCTAAACCGATGTTTGGGAAAATCATAGGTACATATACCAAAGTACTATCAACTCCTTTTATTTTAGAAATGGGTTGATTGTTAATTCTTTTTTCATAATCTTTTTCATGCACTGGTTCTACAAATGTATAATGAGGTCCGGCATAACCAAAACTAGCTTTATCGTGGTTAAACATGAAAAGTGTTTTACTGTGTAAGTGATTTAGATGGTATACATCCATGTAGTTTTCAGCAACTAATTTCCAGTTTGCATGAATAACGTGTTCTTGTTTAAAAGCTGTTAATTCTTGTAGTTCTTCTGGTTTGTGATAGGGACTAATATAATTTTCAAATCCACATAAAAATTCATGTAAAGGTTCTGCTTTAGGATCAGGATGAACAAATACCATTCCTCGCCAAGTTTCAACTTGAGCTTTATGCAAACAGAATTTCTTTTTATCTAGATTAGGAAATTGTTTTTCTTCGTCTGGAACTGATTGTAACTCACCTTGTAAACTATAAGTCCAAGCATGATAAGGGCAGGTTATTGCTGTTTTAGCTTTACCGGCAGAACGTAATAATTGTGTTCCTTTATGACGACAAATGTTATGAAAAGCACGTAAGCGTTGGTCTTTTCCTTTTACAACCATAATGTTTTGACTACCACATTGAACGGTAACAAAATCTCCTGGGTTAGCTACGTCTTCTATAAGACCAGCAAATTGCCATGTGTTACCAAAAATATGTTCCATTTCTAAATTGTACCATTCTTGAGAAGTATATGCTTCTACTGGTAAAACAGGCATTAGTTTTTGTTCTTCGGTAGTGGTTTTCATGGTAAAAATATTAGTCTCTTCAAATTTATTTTAAACCCTAGTTTTTTCTTTTGACATAGGTCAAAAACTAAGGTTATGCACCCAGGTATTCAGGAAAAAAAGGACGTAAAATAAATACCATACTAAATAAGAACCATAGTACATTGGTTAGCCAAAATTCTAAAGGCTCATTTTCTTTAGTTGCAATTGATAAGAATTGTGTAGAACCACTATTTACAGCTTGAAAAACCCAAGATAAAAACAATAATCCCCAACCAATACTAAACCATTTGTTGGTTTCTGGGTAAATAAAAGGAATGAAGAAACTAGCAAACCCAACAATAATAGCTATTAAATTAATTTTTTTCATGTGTATAATTTATTTGTTATAACAACAAAGGCTGAAATTAAATTCAACCTTTGTTGTTGTGTTTTTTTTATTGAAAAATGTTGTTTATTTTTAATCGAACTCCAGCAATTAAAGGAAGACCTCTAGATACGTATGGAAACTCAGCTCCAGCTCCTAAAGCGCCATTTGCTCTAGCCACTGTTAAGTATTCTTTGTCTAAAATGTTATTTGCAAATACTGAAACATTAAATCTTCCGTTTGCCAAACCGTTAAAACCAATGCTACCATTTAATAAACCGTAAGCCTCTCCCTTTAAGTTAGGGTCATTTCTTTGATGGAAGAATTGATCACCTTGATGGTAATAATCTGCTTGTACAAAGAACGATGTAGTTTGGTTGCTAAAATATTTTTCGTAGGCTAAAAATGCATTGAAAGTTAATTCTGGAGTATAAGCTAATCTGTTACCGCTATAATCAATATTATTAACAATAGCAGGACCGCCCGTTGGAGGGAAGATAGTTTCAACAGTTGTAAAATCTTTAAATTTAGCATCTACGTATGAAAGACTACCACCAATTGTTAATTCTTGAAGGATGTTATATGCAGTTTCGATTTCGATACCTTTTGATGTTGATTTACTAGCGTTTATAATAGCTGTTCTAGGTCCACTAATATCTTCAACTTGTAAGTTGTTATAATCGTAATAATAAGCAGAAACATTTATAAATCCTCTTCCTTCTGGGAAGTTGTATTTAGTTCCTATTTCAAAAGCATTATTAGTTTCTGGTTTTACTTCTTCTAAAATATAGTATCCGAATCCACCAGGTTTGTAACCTCTAGAATATCCTCCAAATACCATTAAATCTTTAGTGAATTTGTAGGCTACATTAAGTCTTGGTTGAAAAGCTACCCAAGTTTGTTCAGTGTTATTGTCAGCAGCACCTAATCTTTCACCAAAAGTTAAAAAGTTAAAAGGTGTGTTAGTTGGAGGGTTAAAAGCACCGTTGTTTTGATGATATTGACCAGTACCTAATTTAGCAAAATAGCGTAATTTTTTCTTGTCGTAAGAAACTCTAAAACCTGCCGTTACGTCAATTTTTTCTGTAGCATGCCATGTAGCATCGGCAAAAACAGATGAACTGAAAATTTTTGAAGTATGTAAAGTGTTTTCTTTCCAATCATTTGATGTCCACCCATTTAAAATGTTTGCAGAAAAACCACCTCCTAAAGGCACTGGACCTAATGAATATGAGATGAATTTATCGAATTGAGCATCATTACCAAATAAATTATTTTGTTGGTCTGATGTTTGGTAGAATACATTCACAGCAGCTAACCAATCTAATTTATCATTAGAACCTTTTAAACGGATTTCTTGGTTATAAGTTTCGAATTCATCGATAGATTCTATTGATGTAAAGTCAAATGCGGTTTGATCGATATCAGTAATAAAAGTTAATTTATTATTGTTGTATGCAGAAATAGATTCTAAAGAAAGGTTTTCTGATAAAAATCCTACTAATTTTAAGGTAGCTGTTGTGTTTTGTGAATTATCTGCCGACGGTGCGCTAATTTTTGTTTTTCTTCTAAATTTATCGGTGTTAGGAGCTATAACGCTAATGCCATCTGGAGCAAATGAAAAGGTGGAAAATTGCCCGTTTGCAATGTTTAAAGCTGTAATTTGAGTTTTCATAATATCATTATCAGCAATAGATACGAATGGTGCACCACCTCTGTCAGAATCTGTATGTGTAACTTTTAAATCTGCTGAGAAAAATTCAGAAACATAATTTAAACCTAACCTGTTAGCTTTTAGGTCTACTTTTCCTAATTGAGTAATAGAGTTGTCTTTTATGTTAGTTGCTTCAATAAGTCCGT
This sequence comes from Tenacibaculum holothuriorum, assembly GCF_002120225.1. Taxonomy (GTDB): domain Bacteria; phylum Bacteroidota; class Bacteroidia; order Flavobacteriales; family Flavobacteriaceae; genus Polaribacter; species Polaribacter holothuriorum. The sequence continues at coordinate 19,955 of NZ_LAPZ01000011.1, forward strand.
TTCTTGTTTGTTTTCTACCAGAAAATCTAAAAGTAAATTTATCAGATAATGGGAGATTTATCATATAGTCTGCAGTAAACTGTCCTTCGTTTCCAAAAGTAAAAGCTAATTTGGCATCTTCGTAAAATTTTGCGCTATTGGTGTTAATGCTAATAGCACCTGCAGAGGTGTTACGACCAAATAATGTTCCTTGAGGTCCTTTTAAAACTTCAATTCGTTCGATATCAAAAAATTCATTTCCGCCAGCAGTAAGTCTTCCTGAGAAAAAACCATCAGTAAAAATACCCACACTATTTTCGATTGAATTATGGAAAATGTTAGAGCTTATACCTCTAATGTTGTATACTACTGCTCCTGGTGTAATACCTCCTGTAAGACCAGGAATTTCGTTCATTATACCTTCTACGTTGTTAATATTTGGTTTAGCTTCAACTCTAGAGGCGTCGAAAACACTAACGGCAATAGGTACTTCTTGTAATTTTTGTTCACGTAATTGTGAGGTAACTACTACTTCATTTAATGTGTTTCCGTATTCTAATGCAACAACAATTTCTTCGTTAGCATTTGTAACTGTTAATTCTTTTGAGTTATAACCAACAAATGTTACGTTTAAAGTTAGTGGTAATGGATGTTTAGTTGAAAAGGTGAAGTTTCCATCAAAATCGGTTGTAGACCCTGAATAACTTCCTTTTACCATTACGCTTGCTCCAGGAAGAGGTTCGTTAGTGGTTTTGTCTAATACCTTCCCTTTTAAGGTTGTTTGAGCAAGTAAAGAAAAACTACTTAAAAAAGTAAGTAAGAACAAGGTTTTTCTTAAAGATAGGAAATTGTGTTTCATTACGTTTAAGGTTTATAGTTATTAATTATTTGTTTAGTTTATCCGCTTTAAGTCAGGGAAATAAACTTCAAGTCCTTTTTGAGTGTAATACGGATAAATGAGTTTTGATATATGATCTAGAGCGCCTTCTAAATCGTCTTCTTTTTTTCCTTTAGTAGCTTGTCTTGTTAACCAGAAATGAAGTGTGTTTGTAATTGCTTCGGAAAGCGTTTTATACATTCCTTCAATTTCTTCTGGTCTAAAATATCCTTTGCCAACACTTATAAATAGTAAGCTTTCTATAACTTCTATTTGACGGTTAACCATACGTTGATGTTTAGTTGCTATTTCTGGATAACTATTTATTATTGAAATAATGTCTTTATAGAAAAAACGAAATCTACTTACTTGCTCTAGATATAGTCTTGGAGCTTCCATACCTTTTCCTCTACTAATTAATATTTGATCGCCTAAAGAAATCTCTTTAATATTTGTGATCATATAATCGTAAATAGCATTCATCAAAATTTTATTTGTTGAAAAATGATAAGTGATATTTCCTGGGCTTATATCGAGTCTTTCTGCAATATCTCTAATTTTAACATTGGTATAACCCTTGTCATTATAGAGGGCTATTGCTCCTTCAATTATTCTGTTTTTTGTCTTTTGCGCTTTTGACATTTTAGGTTGTTATTTTTTGTTTATTGGGTAAAAATAGTACGTGTTTTTTGACAAATTTATATAAAAAAATCATTTGAACAATTTTTTTAGTAATTTTTTGTACATTTGTACTAAATGAAAGCAAAAAACAACACTAAAATTACCCTAAATACTATAGATGAGGGGATTGAAGCAATAAGGAGAGGAGAAATTGTTATTGTAGTAGATAATGAGAATAGAGAAAATGAAGGAGACTTTATTTGTGCCGCAGAATTAATTACTCCAGAAATTATAAATAAAATGGCCTCTTTAGGAAGAGGTCTTATATGTACGGCAATTGAAAAAGTCAGAGCCGATGAATTAGGTTTGAACATGATGGTTGCTACGAATACCGATAAAAATCAAACAGCTTTTACAGTATCAGTAGATTTAATTGGTCATGGTTGTACCACAGGAATTTCTGCTTATGACAGGGCAACCTGTATCAAAGCTTTAACAAACTCAAGTTTTAAGCCTTCGGATTTTTCAAGACCAGGACATGTATTTCCTTTAGTAGCTAAAGAAGGAGGTGTATTACGAAGAGTAGGGCATACAGAAGCTGCAGTTGATTTGGCAACATTAGCAGGGTTACATCCTTCAGGAGTTTTGGTTGAAATTATGAATGAAGATGGCACTATGGCTCGATTACCAGAGCTATATGAGCTAGCTCAAAAGTTAAATATGAAGCTGATTTCAATAGACGACTTAGTAGCATACAGATTAAAGAGTGAGCGATTGGTAAATCAAATTCAAGTGACTAAAATAGATTCAGTTTATGGAGAACTTGATTTAATTGCTTATGAACAAATTACTAATGGAGACATTCATATTGTTATTAAAAAAGGAGGCTGGAATGAAGAAGAGCCTGTTTTGGTAAGAGTACATTCAAGTAGTGAAACAATAGAGTTTTCTCAATTATTCTATTCTAACGAAAAAACAGTGTTACAAAAATCAATGCAAAAGATTGTAGAAGAAGGAAAAGGTGCTATTGTTTTTATGCGTCATAAAGAAAAAGAAGAAAACATTTTAACTCAGTTATCTAACCTCACATTAAAAAAAGAAGAGCTTAAAGAAAAAAAGGAAGCTAAAAACCAAAGAGATTATGGTATCGGCGCTCAAATTATTAGAGATTTAGAAATAAGAAAGATAAAATTAATAACCAATAATCCGAAACGAAGAGTAGGACTTATTGGCTATGGATTAGAAATAGTTGAAAACGTAGAATTATAAAAAGCAAAAGAAAATGAATGTAACAAAGAAATCAATTTTAGTATTCGCAGTAGTAATTTTAGGAGCAATTACAGTTTTTAGTCAAACTACAGTAGAGTTGTTTGGTATGGGAACTGTTGAGGTTAATAAAACTAATATAACATCCTCTGAATTAGTAGGGAAGTGGGAAACTTCTTACGATATGGAAGGGGAAAAAGTATTTGTGGTTTATGAAATAAAAAAAGAAATGGGTAAATACAAAGCGTATAGTGTTTTGTTAAAAAATGAGAAAGGAGAAGCGCAACCAGATAACACTTTAGTAATGCCAAATATTCAATTAGGTAAAAAAAGTGATTATGTTATTGAATACGAAGGAAAGAAATACGATATAAAAGCTGATGTTAAGCTTAAAAGTATGAATACAATAGAAGTATTTTATAATTATTACGGATATAAAAACACAGAAATCTGGAAAAAAGTAAAGTAGTTTTTGACTTATATCAAAAATAAAAAACAATAACCTTAAGATATTTGAACTAACCTTAAAACTCTTAGTAAAAATGCCAATTCAAACTTTAAATCCTTATACGAACAAAGTTGAAAAAACTTTTGAAGAGTTCTCTTCAGAACAAATTGAGACTATAATTGCTAAAGCAGATGAAGCGCATAAAAGTTGGAAGAACACTTCAGTAGCAAAACGATGCGAATTGATGCACAATTTAGCAAAAGTATTAAGAGAAAAAGCAGATCATTGGGCTAAGTTTCCTGTTATAGAAATGGGTAAACTTTTTAGAGAAAGTAAAGATTGGGAAATTGATATTTGTGCACAAATTGCAACATATTATGCCAAAAACGGTAAGAAGTTTTTAGCCCCAGAAGTATTGAAAAGAAATCTATTTACAGGTTCAACTGTAGTAGAAAAACATTCTATAGGAGTTTTGTTTGGAATCATGCCATGGAACTATCCATATTATCAAATTTTCAGGTTTGCAGTTCCAAATATCATAGCAGGAAATACGATTATACTGAAACATGCATCTAATGTTCCTCAATGTGCCATTGCAGTTGAAGAAATGTTTAAAGAAGCTGGTTTTCCAGAAGGAGTTTATACCAATGTTTTAGTATCGGGGCGAAATACAGCTCAGATAATTGAAGACCCAAGAGTTAAAGGAATTTCTTTAACAGGAAGTGAAACTGCTGGAGCAAAAGTTGCTGAATTAGCAGGAAAACATCTTAAAAAGGTAGTAATGGAATTAGGTGGAAGTGATCCTTTTGTAATGTTAGACGATGCCGATATGGATTATTCGGTTGAAGTTGGTCTTTTAGGGCGTTTTTTCAACTCAGGACAAACCTGTATTGCCTCTAAACGATTTGTAATCCATGAGAAGGTTTATGACGAGTATTTAGCAAAATTTAAAGGAGCATTACAAATGTATGTTCCAGGTGATCCTATGGAATATAAAACCATGTACGCACCAATGAGTAGCATGGATGAATTAGAATATTTAGATGGCTTGGTTCAAAAAGCAATTGAACAAGGAGCCGTTTTAGAAGCAGGAGGTAAAAGAATTGAAGGATTACCAGGAGCTTGGTATGAACCAACAATTTTATCGAATGTAACAAAAGATATGGACATTTATTCACAAGAATTATTTGGTCCTGTAGCAGTGTTTTATAAAGCTAAAAACGATGCAGATGCAGTCGCTTTGGCAAATGATTCACAATATGGATTATCATCTGTAGTAATGTCTAAAAACAATAGTAGAGCTAATAATGTAGCTTCTCAATTAGAAGCGGGTATGACATTTATAAACTGCCCTAGTATTACAGAACCTGAAACTCCGTTTGGTGGAGTTAAAAACTCAGGTTACGGACGTGAGTTAGCAAAAATGGGAATTGAAGAATTTGTGAATTTAAAAACAGTTCGAAAAATTCCAGTGTGGGCATTTAAAATGCTCCTTAATAAACAGAAGAAGGCTTTAGCAAGTTCTTAGTTGTTTTCTTGCTAAAATTTTGAACATTGTTCAATAAATTAGTTACGTGTAATGAGCCTCTGCTCAATATAGTTGAGGCTCTTTTTTTAACCTTGAAAATGAAAAAGTATTAAAATATAGAAGAATAGGGTAATGATCAATTTTTATTGATTTTAGTTAATCGAAATCGTTTTGGTAGTAATATCAAGACGATTTTTTGTTTACCTAAAACTCCATCCCTTATAACTTTTATTTGCTTCTAACTTGTTTTCAATTTCGTCTGGTAAATTTTTAAAAAAATCAATACCTGTTAACTCTTCTAATTCATCAATTGAAACAACAAAATCATATAAAGGTTTGTTACTATCTTGATGAGGTAATAAAAAAGCAATCGCTTTAATCTCTGGTTCAGTATAGTCTAATAAAATCTTATAAAAATAGTTTGGAATAGATACTTTTTCTTTTCCAATACTATTTAGGTTTGAAGATAATATTCCGCCAGTAACCACATATAAATGATTGTACTTTTTAGCCCAATAACGAGTTTTTTGTTCTAACCTATTCCAAATACCAGCGTTAAAATTGTGCCTTTGAGGTGAGATGTTGGATGTATAAAACGTTTCATCAAAATCTTTTTTAGAATATTTTCTATCTCCTGCAGGGCATAAATGACCTCTATCATAACCCGATCTTTTGTAATTTCTCCAATCGGCAGATTTGCTTTTTACTTTCGGATCTCTAATAAAAAATGGACGTTCTCTATTGGTGTAAACAATATCTTTTTTATCTAATGAATAGGCTACCCATTCGGCTTGTTCGTGCTTTTCATTATACGATAAAGTGTAAGCATTGTGTTTAATTACTTGTCCTGTTGTAGAGCTAGGTAAATAATTAAATGATACATTATGATGTCTGTCTGTAACTTCTATAGTTGAAGTATCACCATTATAATTTTTAATAATATAGGCTATGACAAGAACAACAATTCCAATTACTGAAGTCCATTTTTTAGTATTCATTTATTTACTTTTTAATTCAATTTCTTGAAAATCTTCAGTTTTTTCACCAGTAGCAAAAGCTTCATAAAAACGTGTTGGAGGTACCGTTAATTTACGTTTTTTGAGGTCTAACCAAGCTCCGTAAACTGTAATTATTGCTGATAGTTTTCCTGCTTCATTAAAAATTTCGTGCTGTACCTTCCAGCGTTCTCCTTTGTTAGATAAAGCAAGAACTTTTAAGTTGGCTGTAATATTTTCTCCTAAATGTATTTCTTTTAAAAACTTAGTGTTTTCTTCAAAAATTATAGGGCCAATAGTTTCTTTAGCAAAATCAACAGTGGTAATATCGAATTTTTTAAAATAACGTAATCTAACTTCAGCAGCATAATCATTATAAGCTGTATGACGCATATGAACGTTAGCATCAAAATCTGCCCAACGAGTGGTAAATTGTACAGTAAAACTCATTTAAAATATTTTAGAACAAATGTACAAAACTAGGCTATTAACAAGTAGTTTTAAGTTCTAAGATTTTACATCTAAAGCATCGCGAAGCGTGTTTCCTAACAACATAAAAGCCATGACTAAACTCATTATTGCTAGACCAGGAATTAAAGCTAAAAAAGGTTTTCCTAAAATAATATAATTGTAATGATTTTTAATGATAGCTCCCCAAGAAGGGGTTGGAGGTTGCGCGCCAATTCCAAGAAAGCTTAAGCCACTTTCAATTAAAATGGCAGCAGCAAAATTTGCTGCAGAAATTACAATAATAGGAGCCCAAATATTAGGTAAAATATGTTTGAAAATAATTCTAAAATCATTGTAGCCTAAAGCACGTGCTGCTTCTACGTATTGTTGTTGTTTGGTAGTGATTACTTGACCTCTTACAATTCTAGCAACTTCTACCCACATAGTTAAACCTACTGCGATAAATACTTGCCAAAATCCTTTACCTAAAGCTAGTGTGATAGCTATTACAAGAAGAAGTGTTGGAATAGACCAAGTAATATTGATAATCCACATAATAAAATTATCAATTTTACCACCATAATATCCTGCGATAGCTCCTATCGGAATTCCAATTAAAAGTGAAATTAAAACGGCAATAAATCCGATAGAAAACGAAATTCTTGCTCCAATTAATAATCTACTTAAAAGATCTCTTCCGTATTTATCGGTTCCGAATAAAAATGTTTTTTTCTGAATGTTTTTTACGTATGGCTTTGGATAACTCTTAGAAAGTCCGTCTGAAAACTTAATAATTTCTAAAGAATTGTTTTTTGTACTATAAGATTTAATAGGAATTTCGGTATGAGTGTTTTTTCTACCATTAATAAAAGTAGAAATCCAAGATTGAGATTGTTGTTCTTTGTTAGGAATTGTTAATATATCTACTGTGAAACCTGGTGGTTTTGAATGAATTTCTAAATGCATTTGGTTTGCATTATTACTATTGTCTGGAGCTAATATGTAGCAAAAAGAAGCAATCAATCCGCAAAAAATAATAAACCAAAAGCTAAACATCCCTGTTTTACTTTGCTTGAATTTTTGAATAGCTATTTGCCAAAGAGAATTAGAGTCACTCATACAGTAAAATTAGAAATCAGCTATTTCTTCACCTAGTTTTAAATTGAATTTTTTTCGAAACCAGTATACAATTAGGTATAAGATAGGCGTGTCTAAAGCAGCTATCATTATTTTAAATAAAACGCCACTAATTAATAAGCCCCAAAATAAATTCCATTGAATAACTCCAAATGAGCAAAGTAGTATTAAAACAGTGGCAGTGTCTACTAATTGTGAAGTGAAAGTCGAAAAATTATTTCGTAACCATAAATGTTTTCCCTTGGTAAATGTTTTCCAAAAATGGTAGACCTTAATATCGATAAACTGAGCCGATAAATAGGCTAACATTGAAGCCAAAACTGCAAGAGGAGCTGCTCCAAAAACGTTTACAAACATAGTGTCATCTACAGAAGACCACGAAGTTGCAGGAACATTTTTAGAAACATAAATAATGCCTAAAGAAAAGAAAGATGCAAAAATACCAGCAATTACAACTAGATTAGCTTTCTTTTTACCATAAATTTCTGATAATACATCGGTGATTAAGAAAGTGATAGGGTATGGAAGTAATCCTACAGAAATTTCAAACAATTTTACATCTAAGATTTCAATATCAATTGGATACCAATAAAAAAACTTTTGAAAAATTAAATTAGAAGTAACCAACGAAGCAATAAATAAAGCAGCAAGGATTAAGTATATTAATAAGGCTTGAGATTTTTGTTGCTCAGTCATAAAACGAAAATAGTAATTTTAGATGATTAGATAGATAGATTGTTAGAGTTTTAGATGGTGTCTAATTAAAATGTTTATTTTTGCCCAGTATAACAAACAACAAATAAAGAATGAAAGCGTACATTTTTCCAGGTCAAGGAGCTCAATTTACAGGAATGGGGTTAGATTTATATGAAAACTCTCCTTTAGCTCAAGAACTATTTGAAAAAGCGAATAATATATTAGGTTTTAGTATTACCGACGTAATGTTTGAAGGTACTGCTGAAGAATTAAAACAAACAAAAGTAACACAACCAGCTATATTTTTACACTCAGTAATTTTAGCAAAAGTTTTAGATGATGATTTTAAACCAGAAATGGTAGCAGGTCATTCGTTAGGAGAGTTATCAGCTTTAGTTGCAAATGGTGTGTTATCTTTTGAAGATGGATTAACATTAGTTTCTAAAAGAGCGATGGCAATGCAAAAAGCATGTGAAATTCAACCATCAACAATGGCTGCAGTTTTAGGATTAGAAGATAAAGTTGTAGAAGATGTTTGTGCTGAAATTGACGGAGTGGTAGTTGCTGCAAACTATAACTGTCCAGGACAATTAGTAATTTCTGGTGAAATTGAAGCAATTAATAAAGCATGTGAAGTTTTAACCGAGAAAGGAGCTCGTAGAGCATTAGTGTTACCAGTTGGGGGAGCTTTTCATTCGCCAATGATGGAACCTGCTCGTGAGGAATTAGCAAAAGCAATTGAAGAAACTACATTTAACGAACCAAAATGTCCTGTGTATCAAAATGTAGCTGCAAAAGCGATAACAAATCCTGCTGAAATTAAAGAGAACTTAATTGCTCAATTAACAGCTCCTGTAAAATGGACGCAATGTATTCAAGCAATGATTGCAGACGGAGGAACTGAGTTTGTAGAAGTAGGTCCAGGTAAAGTTTTACAAGGATTAATGCGTAAGATTGATAGGAGCGTTACTGCAAGCGGAGCTACTATTGAAGCGTAATTGAACAGATAAAATGATAAAAAAGCGAACTTAATTAAGTTCGCTTTTTTTGTGTTTATTTTTGACTTTCTTGCCATTTCCAAGAGGAAAGTAAGGCTTCATCTAGTGTTTTTTCAGTTTTCCAGTTTAATTCTTTATTGGCAATAGTAGTATCGGCATAAGCAGCAGTAATATCTCCTGCACGACGACCTACAATTTTATAGTTCAATTTTTTGTTGGTTACTTTTTCAAAAGAATTGATTACCTCTAAAACTGAACTTCCTTTTCCAGTTCCAACATTAAAAAATTCAAAATTAGTTTTATTCTTTTTGTTTAATAAACGTTGTAAGGCAGCTATATGCGCCTTGGCTAAATCTACCACGTGAATATAATCTCGAATTGCTGTTCCGTCTGGAGTTGGATAATCATCACCAAAAACTGAAAGTTGTTCTCTAATACCCGCCGCAGTTTGTGTTACATATGGAATTAAATTTTGAGGAACACCTAAAGGAAGTTCTCCAATTTTAATAGAATCATGTGCGCCAATAGGGTTGAAGTAGCGTAAAGCAATAGCGTTCAAATTATGAGCAGCACAACTTTCTTTGATTATTTCTTCACCGATTTGTTTTGTGTTTCCGTAAGGAGATTCCGCAGGTTTTATAGGAGCGTTTTCGGTAATTGGTAATTCGTCTGCTTGTCCGTATACAGTACATGAGGAACTGAAAATAAAATTGTCCATATTTCTATCTCTCATTTCCTGTAATAAGTACACTAAACTACCAATGTTGTTTTCGTAATAATCTAAAGGCTTTTCAACACTTTCACCTACAGCTTTAAAAGCAGCAAAATGAATAATTCCATCAACTAAAATGTTGTCAAAAAAGTTTTTTACTTCTTGTTTATTACGTAAGTCTAACTGAAAGAAAGCTGGTTTTGTACCAGTAATAGCAGTAATATTGTCTAAAACATCAATTTTTGAGTTGGACAAATCATCAATAATAACTACTTCAAAACCTGAGTTTTGTAATTCAACCACAGTATGTGATCCAATAAAACCTAATCCGCCAGTAACGAGTATTCTTTTCATGTTTTTTTATTTGTTAGTGAAGATAAAAATAAAAGCTGTATTGAAGTTCAGGATAAAACCTCAATACAGTTTGTAAAATCATCTAAATGAATTTTTATTATTGTAAAAAGTCATTAATAGTTTTTGTAATGAAGGCTAATTGTTCTTCATCTAACTCTGTATGCATTGGTAATGAAATAACTTCGTCAATTAACTGGTTGGTTATTTCAAAATCATCTTCATTATATCTATCATCTTGATATGCTTTTTGAGCGTGTAACGGAACTGGGTAATAAATAGCATTTGCAATTCCATTATCTAATAAATGTTGATGTAACTCATCACGTTTTCCATTCGTTATTTTTAATGTATACTGATGGAAAACATGTGTGGTAAAAACACTAATTGCTGGAGTTACAATATTAGGGTTTGTAGAAAAAGCTTCAGTGTAATACATAGCAGCTTTTCTACGAGCATCGCAATATGAATCTAATAAAGGTAACTTAGCTTTTAATACAGCTGCTTGTATAGAGTCTAAACGAGAATTTACGCCAACCACATCATGGTAATAACGTTTGTACATTCCGTGGTTTACCATTCCACGAAGTGTGTGGGCTAAATCATCATCATTCGTGAAAATAGCTCCACCATCACCATAGCAGCCTAAGTTTTTAGATGGGAAAAATGATGTAGTTCCTACATTCCCCATTGTTCCTGCTTTCTTTTTAGTTCCGTTAGCGAATGTATAATCTGCTCCAATAGCTTGCGCATTATCTTCAATTACAAACAAGTTGTGTTCTTTGGCAACTTCTAAAATAGCTTCCATATTAGCACATTGACCAAATAAATGTACAGGAACAATTGCTTTTGTTTTCGGAGTAATTGCTTTTTTAAGTGCTTCGATATCTATGTTAAAAGTATCTGGTTCTACATCAACTAAAACTGGAGTTAATTTTAATAAACCAATAACTTCAACAGTTGCAGCAAATGTAAAATCGGCAGTAATAACTTCATCACCTGGTTCTAGCCCTAATCCCATCATTGCTATTTGCAAAGCATCGGTACCATTGGCACAAGGAATTACATGTTTTACACCTAAATATTTTTCTAAATCAGCTTGAAATTCTTTTACGTAAGGACCATTTATATAAGCAGATGAGTTTAAAACTTCTTGAATAGAAGTATCTACGACATCTTTTATTTTTTGATATTGACTTTGTAAGTCAACCATTTGAATTTTTCTCATTGTCTGAAAATTTTGCTGTTCAAAAATACGACATAAATCTGTTATCTTTGAGAAAAATCAATTCTAATGAAGCTTTTAAAAATTGTTCTTAAAGTAGTTGCTGTATTGTTTGTTTTGTTATTTGTTGGCGGATGGTTATTCTCGAGAACCTTGCACCCAACTTATAATGGAGAGTTAAAACTTAAATCATTATCTGATAAAGTAACCGTGTATTTTGATGATGTTGGTGTGCCACATATCAACGCTCAAAATCAAAAAGATGCCTATACAGCTTTAGGGTATGTACACGCCCAAGATAGACTGTGGCAAATGGAATTGATTAGAAGAATTGCTGCTGGTAGATTAGCAGAAGTCTTCGGAAAAGACTTAGTAAGAACTGATAAGTTTTTCTCTGGTTTAGGAATTGAAGAAGCTGCTGAAAAAACTATTAGTAAACTAGATAAAAACTCAAAATCATATCGATTAGCGGAGGCATATCTTAATGGAATTAACCAGTTTATTGAAGAAGGAGCAACTCCTTTAGAGTTTTATTTAGTCGGTTTAGAAAAAGAAAAATACTCAATTAAAGATGTGTATAATGTTTTTGGTTATATGGCATTTAGCTTTGCAATTGCGCATAAAACCGATCCGTTGTTAACAGAAATCAAAGAAAAGTTAGGAGAGGAGTATATTAATGAATTGTTAGAAAGCGATTTTAAAAATCTAACTTTAATTAAAAATCAAAAGAATGCAGAAGTAGAAGCGGAGTTTTCTACAGCAATTAATACGTTAATAGATAAGTTACCACTGCCACTATTTATAGGAAGTAATTCTTGGGTTGTAGCTCCAGAGAAAACTAAGAATGGAAAAGTTCTTTTTGCTAATGATCCACATATTGCATTTTCTCAGCCTTCAGTTTGGTATCAAAATCATATCAAAACTCCAAACTATGAAATGTACGGATTCAATCTTGCGTTAACTCCGTTTCCGTTGTTAGGACACAATAGAAATTATGCGTACGGATTAACAATGTTTGAAAATGATGATGTAGATTTTTATTACGAGCAAAATAATCCGAATAATCCAATGGAATATAAAACGCCTAACGGATATAAAAAATATAAGTTGATAGATAAAACCATTAAAATTAAAGGAGAACCAGATACTACTTATCAAGTAAAGGTAAGTAAACATGGACCTGTAATGAATGGTTTAATTGATTTTATGAAAGATGAAAGACCTATTGCAATGCAATGGATTTTCACAAAATTAGAAAACCAGTTGTTAGATGTTTCTTATGAAATGTCGCACGCATTATCGTTATCAGACTTTAAAAACGGAGCTAAAAAATTACATGCACCAGGTTTAAATATTATGTACGGAGACGCAAAAGATAATATTGCGTGGTTTGCTTCTGGTAAACTATATAAATACAGAGATAGCTTACAAACAAAGCTCATTTTAGATGGCGCCTCTGGTAAAGATGAAATTTTAGAATATTTAGATTTTGAAGAAAATCCGCAAGCTATAAATCCAGATTGGAAGTATGTGTATTCAGCTAATAATCAACCCGATTCTATTGCAGGTAAATTGTATCCTGGATATTATTTACCAGAAGATAGAGCGAAAAGAATTGTTGATTTATTAGAAGCTAAAAGTGATTTTACGAAGGAAGATTTTGCTGAAATGATTAATGATGTTACTTCACCTGTAGCTCCAGAAATAAGCAGAAATTTACTTAAGAATGTGAATAAAAACGAACTTACAGCAAGTGAGAAAAAAGCAATGCATGTTTTAAGAAATTGGGATGGAAATTATAATAAAAATGAAATTGCACCAGTAATTTATAATCGTTTATGGTATGAGTTTGTAAAGAATACATTCAAAGATGAAATGGGTGCAGCGTTCGAACAATTTGTAAATACACCTTTTGAAGAAAAAACGGTAGCAAATCAAGTAAAAAAAGAGAAATCTGTTTGGTGGGATGATGTTTCAACTCTAGAAAAAGAAACTAAACGAGATATTGTTACAAAATCATTTCAAAAAACAATTGCTTTTTTACAGAAACAGTTAGGAGAAAATATTGATGATTGGACATGGGAGCGAGTTGCTACGGTAGAGTATGAGCATCCTATTGGAAAAGCAGGTGGATTATTACGAGAGTTTTTTAATGTGGGACCATTTACAACCAATGGAGGAGATCAGGTAATTAACAATCAAATTTATAAGATAGATAGTACTGGATATTATAAAATTCATGCTGGTCCATCAACTAGAAGAATTGTAGATTTTTCTGATGTAGAAAATAGTATCACTGTAATTCCAACTGGGCAGTCAGGAAATGTATTTAGTGAACATTATAAAGATCAAGCTGAAAAATACAACAAAGGAGAGTTTGTAAAAATGAAACTGAATCAGTCAGATATTGAAAAGAGTGAAAATAAGTTAGTGTTTTTGCCTAAAAAATAATTTTAAAGAGATAAGTTTATTGAATAATGGAAAAGAAGTATTTTGGAAGAAACAGATTTATTGGTCTTCCGATTAATAAAGAGTCTATGTCTTATATTAGAAGTAGTTTGGATGTTTATACTTTTGATTCTTATGTTGTAGGGAGTAATGATGAAGCTCAATATATGATAGACTTATTTCATGAGTCACTTAAGGATAACCCTAAAAAGGAATGGTATAGTAATCAAGAAGGGGTTTATTTACCTATCGAGGCTGAGTTGAATTCTTTGAAAAAACAACTTTTAATAGTTTCTGAAATTCAGATAATGTTTACCTATAAGCAATTTGAGTCGTGTCTTAAAAACCTAATAAAAACATTTTATCCAGCTAAGGCAAGTGGTAATATTTATAAATGGAGGAATCTGTTAGAGTTTTTTAAAGATAAAGAATTAGATTTAAAAAAACTTTGCGGATATAATGATGTTAATGAATTGAGGGTGGTTAATAATGCAATCAAACATAATTTAGAGGCGTATGGTAGGTCAACAAAATTAATACCTGAGCTGTCAAAATATTCTCAAGAAGGAGTTACTGGAGTTCAATTGGCAAATTTTTATCGAAGGGTTAAATTTGCGGTACCAATATTCTATTCGTTAATATGTGATTTTGTTGAAGAAGATGTTTTGGGATAAATAGGTTTTTGTGGAAAAGTAAAAAAATTATACTTCCTTATAAACCTCCTTAAAAGGAATTCTAAAACGTTCTCCATAAACGCCTTCAGGTTTTCTAATTCCGCAAGAAATAATCATGTTTATTTCTGCTCCGCGTGGTAATCCTAATAAACGTTTTACACGCCAAGTATCAGAACCTTCCATTGGGCAAGTGTCGTAACCTTCTGCTGCCATAGAAAGCATAAAAGTTTGTGCTGCTAGTCCGCAGGTTTTATGAGCTACAATGCGCATATCGCTGTTGCGAACTTCACGATAAATTGGTCTAAATAATCCAGTGATTAAAATCATTAAATATTTAAAGAAACCTAATATTCCAAAGAAATCAGCATAAGCAAACGGAATAATATTTCCATAGTAATTGCGTGCTACTTTTTCTCTGCTGCTCCACTCAGATTTTGGGTTGTCTTTTCCGAAAGTAGTATCTAGCATTTCTAGATTAGCCTTGGCTCGCTTACGCCATAAATCTTTTCGAGTAACAAAAACTACCAATTGCTGAGCGGTTCTTGCTGCATTCTGATTAAAACACATCGGAGCAAGTTTTTTAATAATGTCTTTGTTTGTTATATGGTAAAATTCCCACAATTGCATATTACTACTTGTAGGTGCTAAACTAGCTTGCTCTAAACATTTTTTTACAACACTACTATCTATTGATTTTTCAGCATCGTAAACTCTTACCGATCTACGATATGCTACTGCTTCTGATACAGATTTTTCACTCATGTGTTTTGTTTCTTTAATTTTTAAATTTTGATTCTCAGATAAAAAATTATCCGAACTTCATAAGAGATTTTAATTGAGCTAATTTTCCTTTGTACGGAGCATAACGAGTAGGGATATCTAACCAAGTTCCTCTAGTAACCACTCCTTTTTTATGTGAAAAAGTATCAAAAGTTTGTTTTCCGTGGTAGCCTCCAATTCCACTTTCTCCAACGCCCCCAAAAGGTAATCTATGATTAGCAAAATGAACGGTAGTATCGTTTATGGTTCCGCCACCAAAAGAGTATCGTTGAATTATTGTCTTAGCAAATTGTTTTTTTGAAGTAAAAACATATAAAGCAAGTGGCTTGTCGTATCTAGAAGTGATGCTTTCTATATCTACTTCTGTTTCGTAGGAAATCATCGGAAAGATAGGTCCGAAAATTTCACCTTTCATTACTTCGCTATCTAAACTAGGTTCATCAATTAAAGTAGGGGCAATATATCTGTCTTCTCTATCGATGGTGCCGCCAATTAAACAGTTTTCATTTTCTAGCATAACTGCTAATCTGTCGAAATTACGAGTATTCACAATTCTTGGATAATCTTCTGAAGCTTGTGGGTTTTCGCCATAAGCTCTAAAGATTTCCTCTTTAAAATATGTAACGAATTGATCTTTTACCGATTTGTGAATTAATAAATAATCGGGAGCAATACAGGTTTGTCCTCCATTTATGAATTTACCCCAAACAAGTCGCTTTGCTGTTAGTTTTAAGTTGGCAGTTTCATCAACAATACAAGGGCTTTTTCCTCCTAATTCTAAAGTAACTGGGGTTAAAAATTCTGCAGCTGCTTTGGCAACAATTTTTCCTACAGGAACACTTCCAGTAAAGAAAATATAATCCCAACGTTGTGCTAATAATTCTTGCGCAACCGGAACTCCACCTTCAACAACAGTTACGTGATTTTTATCAAAAACTTTCTCAACTATTTCAGTAAGTATTTTACTAGTGTTTGGAGTAAGTTCTGAAGGTTTTAAAACTACAGTGTTTCCTGCTGCAATTGCACCTATTATTGGGTTCATTGCAAGTTGATAAGGATAATTCCAAGGAGCAATAACTAAAACACTTCCGTAAGGTTCTTTATAGATTTTTGCTGAGGATGGAAAGTTTAAAATTGATGGAGTTACTCGTTGTGGTTTTGCCCATGTGCTTAATTTACTTATCGTCATTTTTAATTCAGAAATAACGATAGAAGTTTCTGTCATTACTGCTTCGTATTCCGATTTTTTAAAATCATTATAAAGTGCATCGGTAATGTCTTTTTCTCTTGAAATTAATTCAGAAAGTAGTTTTTTTAATACTGCTTTTCTAAAACTAATATCTTTTGTTTTTTGAGTAGTAAAAAAGTCTTTTTGAGCCTTTAAAAGCTGAGGAATGTTCATGTTAAACGAGTTCTTTTAGTTTTTTGTTCATTAATAAAAACCACAATGGTGGAAATAGTGCTAAAAGCATCATTCCTGGGTAACCAGTTGGCATTTGTGGGCTTTCGGGTAATGATTTTAAAATTTGGTAGTGTTTGCTTCCGTTGTAATGATGGTCGGAATGTCTCGATAAATTAAATAAAACCAATTTACCGATAATATGATTTGAGTTCCACGAATGTGTTCGTTTTACGCGTTCGTATCGCCCATGTTTATTTTTTGTTCTTAAGAGTCCGTAATGTTCAATATAATTTACGGTTTCTAGGAGTAAAATTCCAATGATAGCCACAGCTAAAAATGCAATTAATGCATTAAGCCCTATTAAAAAATAGATGGTTGCTATAAGAATGATGTTAAATATAGTATAAACAATCATTCTGTTTTGATAATGAAGCCAAGATCTGTTTGATAATCTAAGTCTCTTATTTTCTAATTCCCATGCTTGATAATAACTTTGGAAGTGTGAACGTATCCAAAACCAATAAATAATTTCATTTTTTCTAGCTGTTGCAGCATCATTAGGAGTAGCAACGTTTAAATGATGCCCCGCATTATGATATGGTAAAAAATGAGTGTTTAAAGAAGTTAGTAATAAAACTTCTCCTAAAAATTCATCAAATCGATTGTTTCTGTGCCCGAGTTCATGCCCTACATTAATTCCTATTACTCCACACATAATTCCCATTGCAGAAAATTTTCCGATAGCATCTACTGATAATAAGTTTTCATTTTGAATGATGATTAAAAACCATATAAGAAATATGATCTGTATAGGAAGTGTTAAATATAATATGTATGTATAAAGTTTGTTGTTTTTTTCTATTTCTTCTTGTTCTTTATCGAAGTTTGAAGCGTCGGGTTTAAAGAAAAACTCTGATAAAGGAACGATTCCAAAAACATAAATTAGTGGTAAAAAGGTTATCCATCCTTTAGATGTAAAAGAAATAGCAGTTACTAAAGGTATGGTAAATACCAATAAATATTTTAGAGCTTTCAAAAGAGTAAGGGTTTAGAAAGCTAAAAATACAAATTATAAACAAGCATCACAAACTGATAGTTAAGATGCTTATTTTAGATTAAATGTTCTTTTTATAGAAAGAATCCCAGTACTCCTTATTGTATTCGACTCTGTGAAGTGAGTTTTCTTTTTTATCGTTATATTGATAATATTCAATTTCTTCAACATCTTTCGTTTCGAAATCAAATAGTTTTGAATCACTTTCGTAAGTTCTAATATTTTTGTTTTCGTCAGTATCTATTGACTCATTTATTATTCGATTGAAATATCTAGTAGCGTAATATTTACCATCTTTCAAAATGTTTGAATATTCACAGATGTTTTCTTCTTTTATAGTAATTTGAGTAAGTTCACTTTCAGTATTTATATTGTTTTTGTTGGGTTTGTAGTTTGAGAAATACATTTTAACTTCTTCTTTTGTAAAGCTACTTGCCCAGTTTTCTATTACTTTTACAATGGCATAATTTTCTTTGTTAATATATATGAAGCCAGAGTAAATAGTAGGGTAACCTTTATTGTTGTATTTCCAATTGTCTTTTTCAGTTTTAAAAGAAATTATATAGAAACTTTTGTCTTTATCATCATTAGTTTTTACAAACTCTAAATTGAATTTTTTATATTTTCTTTTATGTAGAGTATTAGAGTATCGAATGGCATTTTGCCTATAAGAAAAGAATTGTGCTGAATTTTGATACTTTTTCTTATTAATAGTATTATTCCATTTTATTTGCTCTACTCTCTGAGAAATTACATATTCTGATAGATAACCGTAATCGCAATCTTTAGTGATGAGTTCTAAGTCTACTTTTGTTTCGTCGTTGTTGTTAACGATAATATTTCCGTATCTGTAAAAATTAAAAGGCTCTGTTGGGTGATTGTTTTTCTTGTTTTTTATAGCTCTTTCTAATATTGTCTTTGGAGATAAAAATCCTGAAACAACAACTTCATCTAATTCTTCTATATCAGATGTTAAGAATACTTTTTTGTTTAAGTTTTTTAAAAGAGTATTATAAGGTTTATAACCTATTGAAGAGATTTCTATGTGAGAGTTGTTTGTGTTTTTTCTTGTAGGAAATTTATAATAACCATTTTCATCTGCTACTCTATAAATACCATTTTTTTAGCGATTATAGTTGCAAAAGGTATGGGTTCTTTGGTTTCTTTATCGAGGACTTGCCCTACAAAGAAATTAGATTTAGTTTGAGCATTTAATGTTTGAAAACAAATAGAAATTAGGTAGAGTAGAATAATAGTTTTTCTCATAAAGTTTAGTTTTTGTGTCAATAATAAAAACTATTACTAAAGAAATTTCCTTTTTAACAGAAGTTTACAATTAAGGAAAATGAATTAAAGCAAGAATGTTAAATTAATTGAAAATTTATAAACAAGCATCCCAAATAGGATCTTTGGGAATAGGTGCAATAACATTTATAACTTCTTTGCTTACAGGGTGTGTAAACTGTATTTTGCGAGCATGTAAGTGAATACTACCGTCTTTATTACTTCGTTTTGCTCCGTATTTTAAATCCCCTTTTATAATAGAGCCAATGTTCGAAAGTTGAACTCTAATTTGATGATGACGTCCTGTTTCTAAGTCTATTTCTAATAATGAATAATTGTCTAACTTCTTAATTACTGAGTAGTGAAGAATTGCTTTTTTGCTTCCATCAATTTCTTTACTATGAGCAAAAGATTTGTTGTTTTTTGGATTCTTTTTTAAGAAGTTAATTAGAGTGTTTTTTTCTTTTTTAGGATGACCTTTTACAACAGCCCAATACGTTTTTTGAATTGTTTTATCACGAAGCATTTTATTTAAACGCTCTAAAGCTTTCGAAGTTCTGGCAAAAATTACAATTCCACTTGTAGGTCTGTCTAAACGATGAACCGTACCAAGAAAAACATTTCCTGGTTTGTTGTATTTATCCTTAATGTATGCTTTAACTACATCGCTCAAAGGAATATCACCAGTTTTGTCACCTTGAACAATATCACCCGCACGTTTATTTACAATAATAATATGATTGTCTTCATAAATTACTTGTAAATTGTCTTTTGTAGAATGCATTTTTTTAAAATGTCATCTCGAGAAAAGTCGAGAGGTTATTTAAAGTTGTCAGCAACATCTTCGTTTACTTGATCAATAAATCTCAAAAACTCATCTCTTCCCATTCCTGTTTCAGAAGAAGTAATAAATGACATAGGTAATTCTTCCCAGTGATTTAGTAGTTTCTTTTTGTAAGAAGTAATTTGCTTGTTCAATTTAGAGCTTCCTAATTTGTCTGCTTTTGTGAAAACAATACAAAACGGAATTTGATTTTCACCTAAGAAACGCATGAACTCTAAATCTATTTTTTGCGGATCATGACGTGAGTCAATCAAAACAAAAGTGCAAACTAGTTGTTCACGTTCTTTAAAATAGTTTTCAATGAAAAATTGAAATATTTGACGCTTCTTTTTAGAAACTTTAGCATAACCATAACCTGGTAAATCTACCAAAAACCAAGAATCATTTATCTTAAAATGATTGATTAATTGTGTTTTTCCTGGTTTTCCTGAAGTTTTTGCTAAATTTTTACGCTCCATTAACATGTTAATTAATGAAGATTTACCAACGTTAGATCGACCTATAAAAGCATATTCTGGAATATTTTCTTTAGGCGCTTTAGTAACATTGGAGTTACTCATAACAAACTCTGCTGAAGAAATTTTCATCTGTTTTATGTGTTTGATTATAAGTTTCTTTTAGTAAACCAACCCTCAAGAATATTGTTAAATTCTTCTGGGGTTTCCATCATGGCAGCATGCCCACAATTATCTATCCAAAATAAATCTGAATCTGGCAAGAATTTATGAAAATCTACTGCTACTTCAGGTGGAGTAACTGTGTCTTGTTTTCCCCAAATTAAACAGGTGGGTTGTTGCATGTTAGGTAAATCTTTAGCCATGTTGTGTCTTACAGCACTTTTCGCAATTGCTAAAGTTTTAACGAGTGTATTTCTATCATTTATAACGTCGTAAACTTGATCTACAAGTTCGTCGGTTGCTATTTCTGGATTGTAAAAAACTTCACGTGTTTTATTTCTAACAAATTCCTTGTCTCCTCTTCTAGGGTAATTGTTACCCATTGAGTTTTCGTAAAGACCAGAGCTTCCTGTTAATACCAAGGCTGCTACGTCTTTTGGGTATTGTTTTATGTAGTATAAAGCAATGTGTCCTCCTAAGGAATTTCCTAGTAAAACTACGTCTTCTAGGTTTTTGTGTTCTATAAAATCGTGTAAAAACTTTGCTAAGTTTTTAACATTGGTTTTTAGTAAAGGTAAGGTGTATAAAGGTAATTCTGGAATGAAAACTTTATAACCTTTTTTAGAAAAATATTTAAACGTTTCGTCAAAATTACTCAATGCTCCCATGAGTCCGTGAAGTACAATTAAGGGTCTTCCTTCACCTGCTTCTGCGTATGTAAATTTGCCTTCTGTCTTTAAAAATTCAGTCATTATAAGTTTGATTTGACTTAACGACAAATGTAATTCTTTTTTATCACTTTTTAAGATTTAAAATTTTAATGAATTAAGCGGGTGTAAACCCTCAGTTAATCAGTTTTTTAAGGGTTTTAAGGAAATTTATTAACAAAGTGGTAAAAAGTGGTAAAAAGTGGGTAAAAATTTATATTTTTGAAAATGAATCCAGAAAATGAAGTGAGTGATAAATTTAATTGGAACATATGAGTGTAAAGCTGATGCAAAAGGGCGGGTGATGTTTTCATCGGCGCTTAAAAAGCAGTTGGCTCCTGTGTTGCAAGAAGGGTTTGTTATTAAGAGAGCTGTTTTTCAACCGTGTTTAGAATTGTATCCAATGCAAGAATGGAATAAGATGATGCAGAGAGTAGGAAAATTGAATCCGTTTGTAAAGAAACATAACGATTTTATAAGAAGATTCACTGCAGGTGTGAAAATGGTTGAGCTCGATGCTTCGGGGAGGTTGTTGATACCAAAAGATTTGTGTCAGTTTGCTGGGGTAGAAAAGCAAGTGGTGCTTTCTTCTGCAGTAAATATAATTGAAGTGTGGGATAAGAATCGTTACGAAAAAGCTATTGATGATGCTGCGGTGGATTTTGCAGATTTAGCTGAAGAGGTAATGGGAAATTTTGATGTAGATGAATTATCATAGTCCAGTTTTATTAAAAGAAAGTATAGATGCACTCGATATAAAAGAAGATGGAGTGTATGTTGATGTAACCTTTGGTGGAGGTGGGCATTCGAGAGAGATATTGAATAGGTTAGGTGAGAACGGACGATTGTTTGCTTTTGATCAAGATCCTGATGCTTGGGAGAATACAATTGATGATGAAAGGTTTGTGTTGATTCAAGAAAACTTCAGGTTTGTTTCAAGATTTTTAAGATTTCATGGAGTGCGAAAAGTTGATGGTGTTTTAGGAGATTTAGGAGTTTCTTCTCATCAATTCGATGCTGCTGAAAGAGGTTTTTCAATTCGTTTTGATGGTGAGTTGGATATGAGAATGGATCAAAAAGCAGTATTGTCAGCAAAAGAAGTAGTGAATACTTATGAAGAAAATGATTTAGCTGATGTGTTGTACTTATACGGGGAGTTGAGAAATGCAAGGGCTTTAGCAAGAACAATAGTTGCTGCGAGAGCTGAAAAGCAAATTGAAACAAGTTTTGAATTGAAAGAAGTATTGAAGCGTTTTTTACCAAAAGCCAAAGAGCATAAAATACTAGCTCAAATATTTCAAGCTTTAAGAATTGAGGTGAATCAAGAGTTGGAGGTGTTAAAAGAATTTTTACAGCAAATTCCTGATTTGTTAAATCCAGAAGGAAGGTTGAGTGTGATTTCATATCATTCATTAGAGGATAGATTGGTGAAGCGTTTTATTAGAACTGGTTTGTTTAGTGGTGAACCAGAAAAAGATTTCTATGGAAATATAAGTGTTCCGCTAAAAAAGGTTGGAAAGATGATAGTTCCAGCTCAAGAAGAAATTAAACAAAATAACAGAGCTCGAAGTGCTAAGTTGAGAATTGCCACTTTAAATGAATAGTACAAAGTCTAAGATATACGATGTTTTAAAAGGGCGGTTTTTAACTGATGAATCTTCCTTTAAAAATTGGAGGTTGATTCTGTTTGTGGTTGTCTTGTTGTTGATAATGATTACAAGTGCGCATAGAGCAGACCAAAAAGTATTGAAAATAGCTGAGTTAAATCGATTGAAAAGACAATTGAGGGCGGAGTTTGTAGATACAGGAACAACGCTAATGAGAATGAAGTTAGAATCGAGTATTCGAGATAAAGTGAAAACAAAGGGATTGAATCCTTCAAAAACTCCCCCGCAAAAAATAAAAGTAACAGTAAAAAAAGATTAAAATAAATGGTTGTAAAAAAAGGCATATTAAATAAACTCTATATAGTTGTTGTTTTAATGGCGCTTTCTTTTATAGTTGTTGTTTTTAAAATCTTCAATCTTCAATACATAGAAGGTGATAAATACCGAAAACTTTCTTTAGAAAAAACACATAGAAACGATACAATTTTTGCTAATCGAGGTAATGTGTATGCTGCAGACGGAAACTTATTGGCAACATCAATGTCTAAGTTCAATATTAGAATGGATGTGATGGCGGTGAAATCAAGTGTTTTTGAGCGAGATATTAAAGCGTTGTCTAATGAGTTGTCTAAAATGTTTAAAAAACCGAGTAGTTATTTTCAAAAAAAATTACGTGATGCTCGTAAACGAAAAAACAGATACTTATTAATTGCACGGAATGTTGGGTATAACGACTATGCAAAAATGAAAACCTTCCCGATTTTTAAGTTGGGAGTTTTTAGAGGTGGTTTTATTGCTGAACAAAAAACAGTGAGAGTTCATCCTATTGGTAAAATAGCAGAAAGAACAGTTGGTTACGATAACCATAGAGGAGGAGCGGGTATTGAAGGAGCTTTTGCTGAATATATGCAGGGAGAAAATGGAAGAAGATTGAAACAGAAAATTGCAAAGGGGCAATGGAAACCTATTAATGATGTAAATGAAAAAGAACCTATTGATGGTAGAGATGTAATCACAACGATTGATGTAAATATTCAAGATATAACACATCATGCACTTTTAAAGCAATTAGAATATTTTGATGCAGATCATGGTTGTGCGGTTGTAATGGAGGTTGAAACTGGTGAAGTAAAGGCAATTTCTAACTTAGGCAGAACTAAAAATGGAAAATATTACGAAAAAAGGAACTATGCTGTTTGGGAGAGTCACGAACCAGGGTCTACATTTAAGTTAGCAAGTTTAATGGTGGCTTTAGAAGATAAAAAAGTAGATACTTCTTTGGTGGTTGATTGTGGAAAAGGGAAAATATTTGTAAACAATAAAAAAGTAGAAGATAGTAAAAGAGGAGGTTATGGGAAAATCTCTTTAGCTCGAGTTTTTGAAGTATCTTCTAACGTTGGGATTGTAAAAGTAATTCAGAAGCACTATGACAAGAGTCCGAAAAAATTTACTGATAAAATAAACTCATTTGGTTTAGGTGAAATGACGGGCGTTAAAATAAAAGGTGAAGGAAAACCTTTTATTCGAGATCCTAAAGATAAAAGTTGGAGCCCGATTTCTTTAGAATGGATGGCTTGGGGTTATGGTGTTTCATTAACTCCGTTACAACAATTAACATTTTACAATGCAGTAGCAAACAATGGTACAGTAGTAAAACCAAGGTTTGTTAAAGAGTTGCGAGTTGGGAATAAAGTTGAAAAAAGTTTCGATAAGATTGTTCTGAAGGAAAAAATAGCTTCTCAAACTACCATTAATAAAGTGAGAAAAATAATGGAAAATGTAGTGAAAAGAGGAACTGCAAAAAACATTTATTCACCTAACTTTTCTATGGCAGGAAAAACAGGTACTGCAAAAAAATGGATTCCGAAGCATAAAGATGAAAATGGAAAAACTGTTTACGGGCATTATTCTAGTAAATATTATACCTCTTCATTTGCGGGTTTCTTTCCAGCTAAAGAGCCAAAATATTCTTGCATCGTAGTGATTCACAAACCAAAGAAAGAGAAAGGATATTATGGAGCAACTGTAGCGGCACCAGTGTTTAAAGAAATTGCGCAAAAGATTTATACAAGTACACCGGTTGATAACCAATCGATTTCAGAAGAGAAAGAGTTTGCGAGTATCAACAAGAGTTATGAAAACTACTATACTAAGCTAAGAAAGTATAAAACAATTATGCCTAAAGTAACTGGTATGGTGGCTATGGATGCTATTTCATTGTTAGAAAATATGGGACTTAAAGTTAAGTTTTCTGGTTCAGGAAAAGTAGTTGAGCAATCTATTGAAAAAGGAAATAAAGTAAAAAAAGGAGCAACTGTATATTTAAAATTATCATAATTGAAAGTTTTAAAAGACATATTATATAAAGTAGCTGTTAACTCAGTAATTGGCTCGACAGATGTTGAGGTTAAAAATATTGTTTTCGATTCTAGAAAAGTCGAAAGCAATAGCCTGTTTGTAGCTCAAAAAGGAGTGACTGTAGATGGGCATAAGTATATAGGCAAAGCTTTAAGTCTTGGAGCAACAACAATTGTTTGTGAAGTGTTTCCAGAAGATTTAAAAGAAGGAATAACTTATGTGCAAGTTGATGATTCTGATACAGCGCTAGCAATTATAGCTTCAAATTATTATGAAAATCCATCATCTGAAATAAAGTTAGTTGGAGTAACTGGAACCAATGGTAAAACAACTATTGCAACCTTATTATATCAGTTGTTTAAAAAAGCAGGATACAAAGTGGGGTTGCTGTCTACTGTTAAGGTTTTGGTTGATGAAAAAGAATACAAAGCAACACATACAACACCAAATTCAGTAGCGATCAATCAGTATTTATCTGAAATGGTTAACGAAGGAGTTGAGTTTTGTTTTATGGAAGTAAGCTCGCATGGGGTTCATCAAAAAAGAACAGAAGGCTTAGAGTTTGCTGGAGGGATTTTTACCAATTTATCCCATGATCATTTAGATTATCACAACACTTTTGCAGAATATAGAGATGTAAAAAAATCGTTTTTTGATTCCTTGCCAAAATCAGCTTTTGCATTGGTAAATATTGATGATAAGAATGGAAACATCATGTTGCAAAACACCAAAGCAACAAAACAAACATATGCATTAAAAACTATAGCAGATTATAAAGCTAAGGTTTTGGAGAAGCGCTTTTCGGGAACTTTATTAACGGTAAATAACGTTGAGGTGTGGACGAAATTAATAGGACAATTTAATGCGTATAACTTATTAGCAATTATTGGCACTGCTGAATTGTTAGGGTTAGAGAAATTAGAAGTTTTACGAATAGTAAGTGAGTTAGAAAGTGTAAGTGGTCGTTTTCAATACACGGTTTCAAAAGACGGAGTTACAGCAATTGTAGATTATGCTCATACTCCAGATGCATTAAAAAATGTATTAGAAACTATTAATGATATAAGAACTGGTAACGAAAATGTATTGACTGTTGTTGGTTGTGGTGGAGATAGAGATGCTACCAAAAGACCCAAAATGGCACATATTGCTTCTCAACTAAGTACACAAGCAATTTTTACTTCTGATAATCCAAGAACAGAAGATCCGCAAGATATTTTAAATCAGATGGAAGAAGGAGTAACTCCAGAAAATTATAAAAAGACACTTACCATTGAAGATAGAAAGCAAGCAATTAAAACTGCATGCAAGTTATCTGAAAGTGGAGATATTATTTTGATTGCAGGAAAAGGACACGAAAACTACCAAGAAATTAATGGAGAACGATTCCATTTTGATGATTTCGAAGTAGTAACCGAATGCTTTAATCAACTAAAAAACTAAGAAAATGCTGTATTATTTATTTGAATATTTAGAAAGTGAATTCAATTTAACAGGGGCGAGTGTGTTTCAGTTTATTACGTTCCGTTCGGCAGCAGCGTTTATTATTTCTCTGTTAATATCTACCATTTTCGGTAAGCGAATCATTAATTTTTTAAGAAGACAGCAGGTTGGTGAAACTGTAAGAGATTTAGGGTTAGAAGGACAAATTCAAAAAGCAGGAACTCCAACGATGGGAGGTATAATCATTATTTTAGCTACACTAGTTCCTGTATTGTTATTCGCAAAGCTAGAAAATATTTACATCATCATTTTATTAATTACTACTGTGTGGATGGGGTTAATTGGTTTTGCTGATGATTATATAAAAGTATTCAAGAAAGATAAGGAAGGACTTAAAGGGAGATTTAAAGTACTTGGTCAAGTTGGTTTGGGAGTTATAGTGGGCTCAATGTTATATTTTCATCCAGATGTAACTATTAAAGAACAGTTACCAGAAAATCAACAAGTAGTACAAGCTAATGAGAGGAAACAAGTTTTTGGAGATGCGCATAAATCAACAAAAACAACAGTTCCGTTTTTAAAAGATAACGAGTTAGACTATGCAAAGGCATTAAGTTTTTTAGGAGATGATTATAAAAAATATGCGTGGTTAATTTTTATTCCTTTCGTAATATTTATCATCACAGCAGTTTCTAATGGAGCAAATTTAACAGATGGAATTGATGGGCTAGCAGCAGGATCTTCCGCAATAATAGTCATTGCTTTGGCGATTTTTGCATGGGTGTCGGGTAATATAATTTTTGCTGATTATTTAGATGTAATGTATATCCCTAAGTCGGGTGAAATGACGGTATTTATACTTGCTTTTGCTGGTGCTTTAATCGGATTCTTGTGGTACAATACATACCCAGCTCAAGTATTTATGGGGGATACTGGAAGTTTGACTATAGGAGGAATCATTGCGGTAATTGCAATTGCTATTCGTAAAGAGTTGTTGATTCCAGTATTAGCAGGAGTCTTTTTAGCGGAGAATTTATCGGTAATGTTACAGGTGTCTTATTTCAAGTACACTAAGAAAAAATATGGAGAAGGAAGACGAATTTTTAAGATGTCTCCATTGCATCATCATTATCAAAAATCAGGATATCACGAAAGTAAAATAGTAACTCGTTTTTGGATTGTAGGAATTTTACTAGCAGTATTAGCAATTGTAACCTTGAAGTTAAGATAAATGAAGCGATTGGTAATTCTTGGAGGAGGAGAAAGTGGTGTTGGAACTGCAATTCTAGGAAAGCAAAAAGGACATGAAGTTTTTGTTTCTGATAAAGGAAATATTGCAGAAAAGTATAAAGAAGTTCTTAAAAAACATGCTGTTGATTTTGAAGAGAATCAGCACACAGAAGAAAAAATTTTCAATGCCAGTTTGGTAATGAAAAGCCCTGGTATTCCAGATAAGGTAACGTTGGTTCAAGAGTTGATTACAAAGGACATTCCTGTAGTATCAGAAATAGAATTTGCTTCTAAATATACCAATGCAACTGTAGTTGGAATTACAGGTTCAAACGGAAAAACAACCACAACTATGTTAACGCATCATATTTTAAAAAATGGTGGATTAAATGTTGGTATAGGAGGAAATATAGGAGATAGTTTTGCGCAACAAGTAGCAGAACAATCCTACGATAGTTATGTGTTAGAATTGAGTAGTTTTCAGTTAGATGGTATAGAGGAATTCAAACCTCATATTGCTGTGATAACGAATATTACTCCAGACCATCTCGATAGATATGAGTATGATTTTAATAAGTACATAGCTTCAAAATTTAGAATAACAAAAAATCAAACCGAAGAAGATTTTCTAATCTACGATGCAGATGACGAAGCTATTTTGGGATGGTTAAAAGAAAATATAACGAAAGCGCAATTAGTACCTTTTTCAGTAATTAAAGAATTAGAATATGGTGCGTTTTTAAAAGATGAAAAAATAACAATAAGATTAAAAACAGACGAAATTATAATGAGTGTTTCGAAATTATCAATAAAAGGAAAACATAATACTAAAAATGCTATGGCAGCTTCATTGACAGCGCAATTGTTAAAGGTGAGAAACCAAACGATTGTAGAGAGTCTATCTGGTTTTGAAGGAGCAGAGCATCGATTAGAAAATGTTCAGAAAGTTAATGGAGTACAGTTTGTTAATGATAGTAAAGCAACCAATGTAAACGCTACCTATTATGCTTTAGAATGTATGACTTCTGAAACTATTTGGATTGTTGGAGGAGTAGACAAAGGAAATGATTATTCAGATTTAATGCCTTTAGTGAGAGAAAAAGTAAAGGCAATAGTTTGTTTAGGTTTAGATAATGAAAAAATAAAAGCTGTTTTTGGTAACGTAGTAGAAGATTTAGTAGAAACTGCCGGGGCTGAAGAAGCTGTAAAAGTTGCGTTTAAATTAGCATCAAAGGGAGATACAGTGTTGTTGTCACCTGCTTGTGCTAGTTTCGATCTATTTGAAAGTTACGAAGATCGTGGTAATAAGTTTAAAGTTGCGGTTAAAAATTTATCTTAGATTATAAAAGAAGTGGATGAAACAATTGTTTCAACATATCAAAGGAGATAGAGCTATTTGGGCGATTGTTGCCATTTTAGCAATATTTTCATTCATGCCGGTATATAGCGCAAGTACCAATTTGGTATATGTAGTAGGAAATGGTTCTACTTTAGGGCATTTAATAAAACACATTGTGTTATTAATTGCAGGATTTGCCATTATTTATGGTGTACACAAAGTACCTTATAGATATTTTAGTGGAGGTTCAGTTTTAATGCTACCTATTGTGGTGTTACTTTTGGTAATAACCTTAGCGCAAGGAACTGTTATAGGAGGAGCAAATGCAAGTAGATGGATTCGTATTCCTTTTGTGGGAATTGGTTTTCAAACATCTACATTAGCGGCATTGGTATTGATGGTGTACGTGGCTAGATATTTGGCAAAGAACAAAGAAAAAGTAATTGCTTTTAAAGATAGTTTATTGCAATTATGGTTACCAGTGGGTGTGGTTTTAATGTTGATATTACCAGCCAATTTTTCTACTACGGCAATGGTGTTTAGTATGGTATTGTTGCTGTCATTTATTGGCGGATACCCTATCAAATATATTTTATATGTTTTAGGAATGGGGCTTTTCGGATTGTTGTTTTTTATCTTGGTAGCCAAAGCTTTTCCAGATGCTATGCCTAACCGTGTGCAAACTTGGGAAAGTAGGATAGATGGTTTTTTGTCTGGAGAAAAAAAGGAAAACTATCAAGTTGAAAAAGCGAAAATCGCAATTGCTACAGGAGGAGTTGTAGGTAAAGGAGCAGGAAAAAGCATTCAAAAGAATTTTTTACCACAATCATCATCCGATTTTATTTATGCAATAATTGTTGAAGAGTTTGGTTTAGTAGGAGCGTTGTCTGTTATTTTTATTTATTTCTTATTGTTATTCAGAATCCTTATAGCAGCTAAAAAAGCAACTACAATTTTTGCAACATTATTGGTAATCGGAGTAGGGTTGCCTATCATATTTCAAGCCATTATTAATATGGCAGTAGCGGTGAATTTATTTCCTGTTACCGGACAAACTTTACCACTAATAAGTAGTGGAGGTACTTCGATTTGGATGACATGTTTTGCTTTAGGAATGATCTTAAGTGTAAGTGCATCTAAAAACGAAACTGAAGAAACAATTTTAGATGATAATCCGTTAGATATATTACATGAAACAATCGATTAATGTAGTCATAAGTGGAGGAGGAACTGGAGGTCATATTTATCCAGCAATAGCTATTGCAAACGAAATAAAAGCACGATATCCAAAAGCGAATATTTTGTTTGTAGGAGCTAAGGACAAAATGGAAATGGAAAAAGTTCCGCAAGCGGGATATGATATCAAAGGATTATGGATTTCAGGTATACAGCGTAAGTTAACGTTGAAAAATTTAAGTTTTCCGTTTAAACTATTAAGTAGTTTATGGAAAGCAGGTAGAATTATAAAAAAGTTTCAGCCAGATATAGCAATTGGAACTGGTGGTTTCGCAAGCGGACCAACCTTGATGATGGCAAGTAGAAGAGGAATCCCAACTGTAATTCAAGAGCAGAATTCTTTTCCAGGAATCACAAATAAGTTATTAGGAAAAAAAGCCAATAAAATTTGTGTTGCTTATGATAATTTGGAACGATTTTTTCCTAAAGATAAAATAAAGAAAACTGGCAACCCTGTTCGTCAAGATTTGTTGTTTCTTAAAGATAAAGGTCAAGAAGGGAAAAAGTTCTTTGAGTTAAATACTGAAAAGAAAATACTTTTGGTATTGGGGGGAAGTTTAGGAGCAAGAAGAATTAATGAATTAATCGAGGCAAATTTAGAGTTCTTTAAAGAGCAAGAAATTCAGTTGATTTGGCAGTGTGGTAAGTTATATTTTGAACAATATAAAAAGTACAATGATTTAGAAAATGTGCAAGTGCATCAGTTTTTAAATCGAATGGATTTTGCTTATGCATCAGCAGATTTTGTAGTGTCGAGAGCGGGAGCAAGTTCGGTATCTGAGTTGTGTATTGTAGGAAAGCCTACTGTATTTATTCCTTCTCCAAATGTAGCAGAAGATCATCAAACTAAAAACGCAAAAGCAATTCAAGAAAAAGATGGGGCTATTATGGTAAAAGAATCTGAGCTTGAAACGTTTTCTGAGGTGTTTGAACGTTTATTGAAAGATGAGGAGAAACAACAGAAGTTAAGTGAGAATATCAAAAAGTTAGCGTTACCTAATGCAACTGGTGATATTGTAAACGAAATTGAAAAATTAATTAGTTAGTGAATTTAAAGACGATACATAATATTTATTTTGTAGGAATTGGTGGGATCGGAATGAGTGCTATTGCTCGATATTTTGTTGAGAATGGTAAAAATGTGGCGGGTTATGATAAAACTCCATCTCTAATTACTGAATCGTTAAGTTCTGCAGGAGTTTCAATTCATTTTGAAGATAGTGTTAAGAATATTCCGATTAATTTTTTAAATAAGGATACTACTTTGGTAGTTTATACCCCTGCTATTCCTAAAGAGCATGAGGAGTTAAATTATTTTCAACAGAATCAATTTCAAGTATTCAAAAGAGCGGAGATTTTAGGGCTTATTACTAAAAATACATTTTGTTTTGGTGTTGCTGGAACTCATGGAAAAACGACAACATCGTCTATTTTAGGTCATATTATGGAGTCGGAAAAAGCCACGTCTTTTTTAGGTGGAGTTACCGAGAACTATAATTCAAATCTAATTCTAGGAGAAGATAAAATTTCTGTAGTAGAAGCAGATGAGTTTGATCGTTCGTTTTTACAATTAGCACCCAATATTGCATGTGTAACTAATATGGATGCGGATCATTTAGATATTTACGGAGAACATGAAGCCTTATTACAATCGTTTCAAGAGTTTGTGGCTAAAGTGAGTGAAACATTAATTGTAGCAAAAGGACTTCCGTTGAAAGGTTTAACTTATGCAATTGATGAAGTTGCAGATTATGAAGCCTCAAATCTTAGAGTGTCGAATGGGACTTATGTGTTTGATGTAAAAACACCAACAGCTTCTTGTGAGAATATTGAATTTCATTTACCAGGAAAACACAATGTGATGAATGCACTAGCGGCATTGGCTATGGCAGATTCATACGGAGTTTCGTTGGAAGTGATAAAAGAAAGATTAGGAAGTTTTAAAGGAGTACAAAGAAGGTTTTCTTACAAGGTTAAAACCGATGATGTTGTGTTAATAGATGATTATGCACATCATCCAACAGAGATTTTAGCGGTAGAGCAATCGGTAAGAGAAATGTATCCGAATCAAAAAGTATTGGCTGTTTTTCAACCGCACTTGTTTAGTAGAACAAGAGATTTTGTTGATGAGTTTGCAAAGGCACTTTCAAAATTTGACGAATTATTGTTGTTAGATATTTATCCAGCAAGAGAATTGCCAATTGAAGGTGTTACTTCTAAATGGTTGTTAGATAAAATTTCAAATAAAAATAAAAAGTTAATTCAAAAAAATGAGTTGGCTGTTGAGATTAAAAAATCAGATTCAAAAGTAATTGTGATGATTGGTGCAGGAGACATAGGATTGCTTGTAGATGATGTGAAGAAAATAGTAGAAGAAAAATATCAGTTATAAAAAATGAAGAAGACGTTAACTTACATAGGGTTTTTAGTGCTGCTAGCGTTTTTAACGTTTTTATATAGCTTTTCGTCACATAGAAATGAGGCGAAAAAGGTGAAAAATACAGTAGTGGAGTTTACTTCAGGAGATAATAATTTCCTGACACACAGTTTGGTTGATAAATTGTTAATACAAAATAACGATTTTGTGAAAAACCAAGCGAAAAGAGTAGTAGATTTACACCTGCTAGAAACTAAAGTTTCGTCTAACCCTTATGTAGAGAAAGCTACTGTTTTTTTAACAATCGACGGTGATTTAAAAACGATTATTAAACAGCGTAAACCACTAGCTCGCATTGTTAATAAAGATAGTTCATATTATGTTGATAAGTATGGAGTTAAGATGCCATTGTCAACAAATTTTTCGGCAAGGGTCCCGTTGATTTCTGGTGTGGGGAATCCAGAAGAATTAAATGAAGTTACTGATTTAATAAATATAATTGTAAGTGACGATTTTTTAAAAAAAGAAATCGTTGCCATACATAAACTGGCTAATAACGAATATAGTTTCTCTGTAAGAAGTGGAAGGTATAAAATTCTTTTTGGCAAGTTTACAAATGTGGAGAATAAGTTTAAAAAGTTAAAAGCTTTTTATAACAAAGCGTTTGTAGATGCAACTATTAAAAAGTATAAGGTAATTAATTTAAAGTATCACAATCAAGTTGTGTGCACAAAACAAACTAAAGATGGAAAACAATAAAATAGCAGTTGGTTTAGATATTGGTACAACCAAGATTGTTGCCATGATTGGTCGTAAAAACGAATACGGTAAGCTAGAAGTTTTAGGTATTGGTAAAGCCAAAAGTTTAGGTGTAAAACGAGGTGTGGTAAATAACATTACCCAAACAATTCAGTCTATTCAACAAGCGGTAGATGAAGCAGAAAGTGTTTCTGGTCAAAAGATAGAAAATGTTGTGGTTGGTATTGCGGGTCAACACATTCGTAGTTTGCACCACAGTGATTATATAACAAGAGATAAATCAGACGAAGTAATTGATGAGTTAGATATCGAAAACTTGGTAGGTCAAGTACATAAATTAGTAATGCTTCCTGGTGAAGAAATTATTCATGTATTGCCTCAAGAGTTTAAAGTAGATAGTCAACCAGAAATTAAAGAGCCAATAGGAATGTATGGAGGAAGGCTTGAAGCTAATTTCCATGTTGTGGTTGGTCAGGTATCATCAATCAGAAATATTGGTAGATGTGTAAAAAGTGCTGGGTTAGATTTATCAGATATCACTTTAGAACCTTTAGCTTCAGCTTCAGCAGTATTGAGTCAGGAAGAAAAAGAAGCGGGAGTAGCATTGATTGATATAGGTGGTGGAACAACAGATTTAGCAATTTTTAAAGATGGAATTATTCGTCATACAGCAGTAATTCCGTTTGGAGGTAATGTAATTACTGAAGATATAAAAGAAGGTTGCTCAATTATTGAGAAGCAAGCAGAATTATTAAAAATTAAGTTCGGTAGCGCGTGGCCAGGAGAAAATAAAGAAACCGAAATTGTTTCTATTCCTGGATTACGAGGAAGAGAACCTAAAGAAATTACGCTTAAAAACTTATCAAAAATAATTCATGCACGTGTTCAAGAAATTATTGAACATGTGTATTTAGAAATAAAAAATTACGGACACGAAACTCAAAAAGGAAAATTAATTGCAGGTATCGTGTTAACAGGAGGTGGGTCTCAATTAAAACACTTACGTCAACTAGTAGAATATATTACAGGAATGGATGTAAGAATTGGGTATCCTAATGAACATTTAGCAGGAGATTCTGATGATGTTCTTTCGAGTCCAGCATATGCAACCGCAGTAGGATTGTTAATGGAAGGTTTGGAAAGGCAAGAAAAAGAAGCAGTGGTAGAAGAAGTTGTTGTTGAGGAAGAATTGCCTCCGATTACAGAAGAGCCTATTGAAGAAGAAATAGAACCAAAAGTTGTTCAAAAAGAACAAGAACATAGACCTAAATCTAAATCGTTTTTTGAAAAATTTACAGAACGTTTCAAAGAATTTTTAGATAATGCAGAGTAAAGTATAATTAAGTTAAAGTAAAACTCTCTCGTCCCCTAAAGAGAGTTCATTTAGAATAAGAAAAAAGTTAAAACGAAAAGTTATTATGAGCGCAGAATTTGATAACATTTCATTCGACATGCCAAAAACACAATCGAATGCTATTAAAGTAATTGGTGTTGGAGGGGGTGGTAGTAATGCTGTAAACCACATGTATAGTAAACAAATTCACGGAGTAGATTTCGTAATTTGTAATACAGATGCACAAGCATTAGAAAACAGTCCTATACCGAACAAAATTCAATTAGGAGCTCACTTAACCTCTGGGTTAGGTGCAGGAGCAAACCCCGAAGTTGGTGCACAAGCTGCAGCAGAAAGTATTCAAGAAATACAGCAAATGCTAAGTACACATACCAAAATGGTATTTATTACTGCTGGTATGGGTGGTGGTACTGGTACAGGAGCTGCTCCTATTATTGCAAAAATTGCAAAAGATATGGATATTCTTACGGTAGGTATCGTAACAATGCCATTTCAGTTCGAAGGTAGAATGCGCTCAAAACAGGCTCAAAAAGGAGTTGATGAGCTTCGTGATAATGTAGATTCATTAATTGTAATCAATAACAATAAACTTAGAGAAGTTTACGGAAACTTAGGTTTTAAAGCAGGTTTCTCTAAGGCAGATGAAGTGTTAGCAACAGCAGCAAAAGGTATTGCAGAAGTAATTACACATCACTATAAGCAAAATATCGATTTACACGATGCTAAAACAGTACTTTCTAATAGTGGAACTGCTATTATGGGGTCTGCAAAAGAAACAGGTGCAAATAGAGCTAAAAATGCTATTGTAAAAGCCTTAGATTCTCCGTTGTTAAACGACAATAAAATTACGGGAGCAAAGAACGTATTATTACTAATTGTGTCTGGAGCTAACGAAGTTACTTTAGATGAAATAGGAGAAATTAACGACTATATTCAAGATGAAGCAGGATACGATGCCAATATTATTATGGGTATCGGTGAAGATGAGTCTTTAGAAGACGGAATTGCAGTAACTGTTGTAGCGACTGGTTTTGCAGTAGATCAACAAAGTACAATTACTAATACAGAGGTTAAAAAGATTGTCCATACTTTAGAGGATGAACAAAAAGCAACGTATAATTTCAATGAACCAACGTTAGAAACTTCTCCGAGTATCAATCAACCTTTGCCAAAAGCAAAAGAGGAAAAAGTTGTACATGTTTTAGAGGAAGAGGTAATTGAAGAAATTCAACCGAAACCTAAGCAACAAATAACATTGGATTTGGTTCCTACAACCGATTTGATTAAAAACATTGATGTAACGTATGAAGAAATTGCGTTAGAAAAAGTTGCTACTGAAGATTTCATTATTACCAATGTTACTGAACAAAAAATTGAAGAGGAAAAGCCTAAAGCAGTTCAGCAAGATTTATTGTTCGATTTACCAATCAATTCTTACGAAGAAATAAAGCCAGAAGCAGGATTGATTAAAACAACCAATTCTATTAGAAATATGAGAGTTGAGGCTGAAGAGGTAAATCCTAGAATCGAGGAGAAAAAACGTTACATTTTAGACGATTTTAATGTTGAACCAACAATTGGTAAAAGTTCAACTCCAGATATTAAAAACGAAGCAGCTGAAGAAGAATTACAGTTTGAAGTTCGTACAAAAACTCAAGAAGAAATCAACGATATAGAAACGACCAGTGAAGAAGTTTCTCCTTTGAGTTTAACCATTTCTGAATTGCAAAAAAGAAGCAGAAACAGAATTGAAACTATGAAGAACTTTAACTATAAGTTCAACGATCAGGTAAATAAAAATATCGATGATATTGAGCGTCAACCAGCTTATAAACGCTTAGGTGTAGATATTGATGCCGGAGCAGATATTAGTAAATCAGACACAGCGTTGAATACTGAAAATGGCGATGTGCAATTACGCTCAAACAATTCGTTTTTACACGACAATGTAGATTAATACATAGAATTATATAACTACAATTAAATTCCCGATTCGTCGGGAATTTTTTGTTGTATATTTGATAGTTATTAAAAAAAATATGAAAAGAAACACATTTTTATTATTCGTTTTATTCTTAGTATTTAGTTGTAAAACAAAAATAAATTATCATGATGATTCCGAATTATGTAAGCTATTAACTAAAATGGCTGAAGACGATCAGAAAATAAGAAAAATGCCTCTGTTAGATACAGGAACGAAGAAACAAAAAGATTCTTTGTGGAATATTCAGAAAAGAAAAGATAAAAAGAATATTGAGATCTTAATAGAAATAATAAAAGAACGAGGTTGGATTGATAAGAAAGAATTGAAGTGTGATAAAGCTGTTCCGCCTGTGTTGATATTTAGACACGCACCAGAAGAATACTTTAAACAAATTGAAAAAATTATAAGTATTGAAAATGAAGCTGGAAGAATGTCTAATGGCGATTATATGTTTGTTGAGAATCATTTAAAAGGAAGACCAAGTTTTAGTATACAAGTTGATGACTAAAACATTTAAAATTCATACAAAACGATAAAATAAATCTTATGAGTATTCAAAAACAAGTAATGGATAAGATGAAAGAAGCTATGAAGTCTAAAGATACTGTAGCTTTAACAGCATTAAGAGCATTAAAATCGGCTTTTATGTTGGCAAAAACTGAGGCTGGAGCTAGTGAAGACTTAACTGCAGATCAAGAATTAAAGATTATTCAAAAGCAAGTAAAACAACGTAAAGACAGCGCACAGGTTTTTATTGAACAAGGTAGACAAGACTTAGCTGATCCTGAATTAGCAGAAGCTACAGTTTTAGAACAGTTTTTACCAGAGCCTTTATCGGAAAAAGAAATAGAAGATGTAGTAGTAGCTGTTATTAACCAAGTTGGTGCAGCTGGAATGAAAGATATGGGTAAGGTTATGGGAATGGTGTCTAAGCAATTGGCAGGACAAGCAGATGGTAAAACTATTTCTACTATTGTAAAAGCTAAATTAGCGTAGTTTTAAATTGACTCTATAGTTCAACTGGATAGAATATCAGATTTCGGCTCTGAGGGTTGGGGGTTCGAATCCTCCTAGGGTCACAAAATTATATGATTGAGATGAAATCTATTTTAATATCTCTTACGGTATTGATAATTGCTCTTTGTTTGACAAGGTATTTAAAAAAGAAAAGGAATGATTTATAATAAATTAGATACCGTTATTTTATGAATACCATTTATGAATACATAGTTTTTGGTACGTTAATAGTATTGGTTATGATTTTAATTATAATTGATAAAAAGAAATCTGATGATATTGATTTTGTTGATGATTTATATGATAATGAAGATGATGATTTCTTTGATTTCGATTAATTAAAGCTATTAAAACACAAAACCTCGAAGTATTATACTTCGAGGTTTTTTTGTTTTATTCATAAACTACTTCAACTTCCTCGGTAAGTGGTATACTTTGGCAACTTAAAGCGTAGCCTTTAGCAACTTCTTTTTCTTCTAAAGCAAGGTTGTTTTTCATGTGAACCTTACCTTTAGTTACTTTACATAAACAAGTAGAACATACACCTCCTTCACAAGAATATGGAGGTTCTTTTCCTTCAGTAATTAAAGTTCTTAAAATTGTTTTTCCTTGTGGTATTGTGGTCGTAATAGTTTCTCCGTGTAACTTAGCTGTAAGTTTTGCATTCGCAATTGCTTCGGTAGTGTCTTTTGATGCTCCACCTCCAAAACTTTCAATAAAAATACGTTCATTAGGTACGTCAATATTTTGTAAGGTTTTTTTGGTGTTTTCAATCATTGATCCTGGACCACAAATGTAATATTCTACATTTTGTGCATATGGAGGATATTCATTAATAAACCATTTTACAGCTTCTTCATCTACGCGCCCTTTTCTAAATTCTTTATCAGAAGAACTCTTCCATAAATCACTCCAGCTACTTTTAGGTCTACTTAATGTATACACTAAAATAAGTCTCTCTGGAAATTCTTCTTGTAGCTTATCTAATTCCTCTTTAAACATCACAGTTTCTTGGTTACTGTTACCATAAATCATGTGAACATAACTTCTTTCTTCAGTATATAAAACGGTTCTTAAAATCGATAAAATAGGCGTTATTCCACTACCTGCAGCAAAAAGGTAATAAGTTTTGTAATTGTCTTCTTTTACATCGGCAAAAAAACGACCATCTGGTTGCATTACTTCAACAATATCTCCTGGTTTTATGTTGTCATTTATATGATTAGATACCAAACCTCCTTTAACACGTTTTACACCTACTTTTAACGGCTCTTCAATAACAGGAGAACTACATAAAGAATAGGATCTTCTTACTTCTTCTCCATTTAAATTAAACTTTAAAGTAAGGTATTGACCTGGTTTGTAGTTATATGCTTCGTAAAGTTCATAAGGAACATCGAACGCAACTGATTTTGCATTAGCGGTTTCTTCTTTTACTTCAAGTACTTTTAAAGAATGAAATTTAGCCATTTTTTAATGATTTTTTTATTAAAAAAATAAGAGTTCCAAAAATTAAAATAGGTGATATATAATACCCTATTACACCTAGTAAAAAACCAAAAGCCTCTAATTTTAATGATGGATTATAAACATGCAATAAAATAGGTAAGCTGAATATTGTTATTAAAATATAGGTGATGGCCTTCTTATTCATATTACTTTATTTTGTTAATTTTTGTTGCTAAAATTTGCGTTGGAAAACTATCTACATACTCACCTTCTACTTTTACTTTATCTCCAACTTTTAAACTCACATAATTGTCACCAAGATTTGGAATACTAGCAATCATGTTATATGCTTTTTTGTTTTTGTCTGAAAGATGAATTGTTTCTCCATCCTTTCCTGGTATTATTTTAGTAACTGTAAGTTCGGGCAGTTTTTTTAGGGATTCCTTTTCTATAATTTTTATTTTTTTGGCAAAGATTTGTACAGGATCACTTTCTGCATATTCTCCCGCAATTTTTACTTTATCACCAACATTAAGTCTTATATAATTGTCTTCAAGATTTGGAATGCTAATAGTAGTAGTGTATAGGTTTTCTTTATCATTTTTTAATGTTGCCAAATAACCATCTCTTCCGTTTTCTATTTTGGTAACAGTTAAGGTTGCGTAGTCAGACATCATTTCATCAGTGATTGGTTTTTCTTTTTTAATGATTTTTAATAATTTATAAAAAGTATCACCAACATCTTGCGGTGGGTTTTTTAATACAATCTTCTCAACTTGTAAGTTGTATACAAATCCTGGTTTAAAATCAAACCCTTCAATACCTTCATATTGATTTTTCCATTCTTTGTCTTCACCTAGCTCTTTAATTTGTAAGCAATTTTGTTTCCCATGTGCTCCATAACATTCTACCTCTTCAGCATTCACTTTTAACACTACAATTGTTTTGCTTTTAATATTTTCTTTGCCCATATCATTAACTATAGAATGGCTGTTATCTTTTTTGTTTTTTGTTGAATTACAAGCTGTAAAAACAACTAACATGATTAAAAATATTTTTTTCATTTTATTTCTTTTTTATTTGATAAAACAAGCTTTACGCCAAACTTTTATTTAGGAAGAGTTCTTTGTTTTTCAATCCATTCTTTTACAACCTGCTGAAATTTAGCTACAGCAAATTCTCCTTTTTCTGCTTGAGCACCTACACTAAATTTAGGTGATTGTAAAGATTTTTGCTGTTGCTCGCACACATAAACATCTTCTTCCATAAAATCTGCAGTTGCCATAGGGTCACCTTCAAAATGAGCTTCGTATTTAGGAAAAATTCTCCTGTTCCAAAACTCTTCTTCAGCATACGATTTGTTAGCTTGTTTAGTGAATTCCTTAGTAGGTAAATTCATTAGTTTAGATCGTAAGGTTACTAAGGTTTTTGAAGGAGAAATTGGTGTAACATGAAATGCTGTCCAAGAATTTTCTTCTTCACTTAATCCTATATTAGGAAATAACCAAGGTACATAACCTCCTATTGCTTCTTTTGGAACTGAATCTATTAAAGGATATTCTGAAACGCTATCTAACTTTTCGTGATATTCTTCTTCTAAAGGTTCATAAAACCAATAATGCGGACCTACCCATCCAAACTCAGCTTTATCATGTTGATACATATTTAATGTCCCTGAATGTAAATGTGCTAAATGATATTGGTCGATATAATTTTCAACAATAATTTTCCAGTTACAATTTACTTCTTTTACATAAATTTCTTCGGGTTTGCTATATTCTACTAGTTTTTCAACTTTATGTGGACCTAAATAAGGTAAAACTTCTCCGAAGAAATCGTTAATATCTTCATTTGGATTTGGATGTATAAAATACATTCCTTTAAAAACCCCAATAGATGCTATTGTTAAAGAAGGGAAATTCGCATTTGTGGAATTTCCTTCTAAATCATAAGTAACATTTTTTGTAGGGCAATAAATGTATTTTCCTAATCGACCAAAGTTTTTTAAAATTGGTGTTTTACAGGTAGAACAATAATTATGAAATGCTTTTACTTCATAATTATTATCCATTACTACCAAAAAGCTATTATACCCAATATCTAAGCACATATAATTTCCAGGTTTTTTGAATTCTTCAATAAAACCAAGAAATTGCCATGTAGTGCTAAAAATGTGTTTTTGTTCTAAATCGAACCACTTTTGCGATGTGTATGCACTAACTGGTAAGTTATGCATCATGGGTATTTTAGCTTCTGCTACCATTTAATCTTTGTATTTTTCAATCCATTCTTTTACTACACTTTGGAATTTTTCCATTGCGTATTCTCCTCTTTGCGCTTGCGCACCAATACTAAACATAGGAGATTGTAACGATTTTTGTTGTTGCTCACAAGCATATACATCTTCTTCCATAAAATCTCCAGAAGCCATCGGATCTGTATTTGGATCTCCTTCGTACTTTCCTTTAGCTCCGTATTTAGTCCAAATTTTACTCATTGAAGATTTTGCCGCTTGTTTGGTAAATTCCCATTCGCTTGAGTTCATAACCTTAGTTCGGAAAGAAACTAAAGTCCTGTCTGGTGCTAATGGAGTTACGTGGAATGTACTCCATGTTCCTTCACTTTCTGCAAGTCCAATATTTGGAAAAAACCATGGAACGTAGGCTCCGATTTTATCTTCAGGAACATGATCTATAACTGGAGTTAAAGATGCGTTTTTAAGATCTTTTCTATAATCTTCTACTAACGGTTCGTAAAACCAGTAGTGAGGACCTACCCAACCAAATTGAGCTTTATCGTGATCGTACATATTTAATGTACCTTCATGTAGGTGTGCTAAGTGATAATGATCAATATTATTTTCAACTACAATCTTCCAGTTAGCTTTTATTTCTTTTTCGTAATATCCTTCTTGGTATTCTACTAATTCCTCTGGAATGTGAGGACCTAAATGAGGTTCAACTCCTTTAAAATATTCCATTAAACTTGGAGCATTTTTTTCTGGATGTACGAATAACATTCCTTTAAAAATATCAACTGATGCTTCGTGAAGATTTAATCCGCAATCGTGTAATTCCTTATTACATAAATCAGGGAATTCTTCTTCTTTTTTAGGAATACTTACTAGTTTTCCTTCTAAATCATACGTCCAATCGTGGTACGGACAGGTAATTGCTTTTTTAGCTTTACCTACTGCACGTAATAATTGCGTTCCTCTATGACGACACATATTATGGAAAGCACGTAAACGATTGTCTCTTCCTTTAATAATAAAAATATTGTTTAATCCTGCTTGAACAGAAATATAGTCTCCTGGGTTTGCTACATCTTCAACCAAACCAGCAAATTGCCATGTTTTGCTAAAAACGTGTTTCATTTCTAAATCAAACCACTCTTGAGATGTATATGCTTCTACGGGAAGCGCATGCATCATGGTTTTTTTGTTAGCCATAAACTTTTAGTGTTTAATATTGTTAGTTACGTTGTGTGTTTTTATAATAATCCGAAGTAATTATACCAAGCGCCAATTTCTACGACAGTTAAAATAATTACAAGGATTAAATAGTCTTTCCAACTAAATGGATTATTGTATGTAAAATAGTCGATAACTGACCAAAGTATTATTAAAGCTACCCAAATTATTAAGGAGCTAGTACCATATTGTGCCATGATAAAGTAGGCAATTATCGAGATTATTGTTGTTAATAAAAGTTTCATTAGTTACTGAATTTCTTTGTTAAGTAATTTACTAATTTTCAATTAAACCGTCTTTTTTCCACTTAAAAACAATTAAACGATCTTTTAAAGAAAGAGGTTCTGTTGGTGGCATTGGTTTAGTTTTACTATTCATACGTTTAATTAAACCTCTTTTTTCGATGGCTTTTTTAACGTTTTTAAAATTTGTTAAGTCTAAGTTAGCGCTTGGGTCTGGTCCGCCATGACATGTAATACAGTTGTTAAAAATTATTTTTTTAACATCACTGTCGTAGGTTACTTCCCAATCGATTACAGGAACTTCTTCTTTGCTATCATCTTTAATTTTAGGTGAATAAAAATCGGTTCCTAAACTGTTGTAAAAATAGTCGTTACTAACGTTGTTCATGTCATTAATCATTATTTCGGTATCTTCTTCAGGAGATACTTCAACCATAACGCTTTTGTTTATTAAATCTCCTTTTGAGATTATGAAATCATGATTCATATCTGCAACTACTGTTACATAATATGTGCCTGGATGTACGTAGGTAAATAAAAATTCATCTTCATTATTTGTTAAAAAAGGATATAAAATTGTGGTGTTAAAATCATCTCTATTTTTTACGATTTTTCCTCTTTTGTCTACAAACGGTTTGGTAGAAACATACAATGCAATTTGTTTGTTATTTGCTTTAAATGGTCTTTTAAATTTAACTTTTAGAGTTGAAAGGTATGGG
Source organism: Tenacibaculum holothuriorum (assembly GCF_002120225.1). Taxonomy (GTDB): domain Bacteria; phylum Bacteroidota; class Bacteroidia; order Flavobacteriales; family Flavobacteriaceae; genus Polaribacter; species Polaribacter holothuriorum. Next base: position 63,634 of record NZ_LAPZ01000011.1, read on the forward strand.
TAATCTTTAATAGTTACTGGATCCAAAGCCGCCTTTGCCATTTTGTAAACATTGTCGTTAGTTTCTGATTGCCAAAGGAAAGATGCCGATTTTTTCATGTATAAATACGAATCATCAAACCCACTTGGAAAACTATAAGCAATCTCCTTTTGAGGGAAATTAAACTTTGTAGAAGTTTCTTTAGCTAAATCGTTGGCATATTTCTTACCTTTAAAGGTCATGTGTCTTTTAGCAGCAGGATTTGCTCCTAGTTTACTTGTATAAGAGTTCCAGTATAAGCTATCGTTTTTAAAACGAAGTTCCATATACATTGTGTTTTCTCCACCAACAGCATCTACCAATCTATAGTAGCTTCCGTTTTCGGTGCTATCTGCTTTATCTAATACAAAATAACTTGTACGGTAAATTCCGTTTAAAACACCTCCGTTACGAGCCATAATAGTTTTGGTTCCTTTAAAGTCTGCTACGAAAAAGGAGTTGAATAAATTTCCCATAGAACCCCCTTCGTGAATACCGTGCACGTGTGATTTAGAAATAGCTCTATAATCCCAACCAAACCAGTTAAAGTTAATTCCTGCAACACTATTAATCCCTATCCATTGACCTTGAATTTTATCAAGTAAATCGAAACCTTTTTTTTCAATATTAACAGGTTCAAAAGAAGAATTAATATTCTTGTAGTTTCTGGTTTTGTCATTTTTAACAAAACCAAAAATGACAAATGACAAAGCAATTAGGGAAATTAAAAAAAGTGATTTATTGAATTGATTTTTCATGTATAAACATTTTAAATATTGGGTGAGAGATTTCCTTACCAGAAGTCTTAAATCTGATTTTTTGAAAGACAAATTTAGACTATGCTAAAGTCTAAATTGTTTGTCATTTTTTATTTGACACAGGTCAAAAAAACGTTTTTAAGTTTAAGGTTTGTTATTTTTGTTTTTTCCAAGTTTCAACGCCACTTTGACCATAATAATCGTAGCTTAATTCGAAGGTACTTTTATTAAGAAACTTGATTTTACAAGGTACATCGTACTTTTTGCCTTCATAGGATATTTTGTAAATGCCTTTTCCGTTCTTTTTGTTAAAGGATTTAATGATCAATGTTTTTAAAGGAGAAACTTTTTCGCCATATCCATTTTCGTCTTGAACTTCGTATGTGTAAGCATTAAATATTGTTCCTTCTTTTTTGATGTTGTAAACCATAGCGCCACCAAGGTCTTTGTATGCTACTTTCCATTTACCAGAAAGCATTACTTTAGAATTGCTGGTTGTGGGTTTATTACTCTTAGATTGAGGTTCTTTATACTCGTATATTTCTGTAGGATAATCATTCTTTTCAGAATTAATTTCCCAATCTATTTCTGATGGATATAACGCATAAAATATCAACAATGCTAAACCTCCTAGTATGATAAAATATCCTAAAATCTTAAATATTACGTTTGATGTTTTCATATGCTGATTTTTTAGTTTTTATCGGTTTGGGGTGGATAAGTTTGTCCATCTGGCATCCAATGAGGTCGTTTTATAAAAGATAAAAGTTTGTTGCTAAATCCTTTGGTGTGTTTTAATTTATGGTAAAAACGTGTAATTCCATGAAAGAATACTTTTACTGGGTTTACACTATCTAGTGCTTCTGAAATTCCATAAACTACTTTTTCCTCTTCTGGTTCAAAAGTACCTAACATTCTATCCCAAATAATTAAAATTCCAGCGTAATTTTTATCCCAATATTGACGATTAGAACCGTGATGTACACGATGGTGAGATGGTGTGTTAAAAATATATTCGATTGGTTTTAAAAGTTTACCAATAATCTCGGTGTGTAATACAGCTTGAAAGGTTTGTACAAATAATTCGGCTGCTAGCATTAAAAACGGATTAAAACCGAACATTACGGCTGGGATTGAGAAGAATAAAGGGAAAAACCCATCTAAAGGACCAAAACGATATGCTACTGACATATTAAAATGTGGTGAGCTGTGGTGTACTGTATGAGTTACCCAACCAGCAGCTAATTCGTGCATTAAACGATGTTCCCAATAATAAAGAAAGTCTGCTAATAAAATACATGAAGCAATGGTTACCCAAGTTAGTGGTAATTCATCAAAAAAGCGATATTCCCATGCCCAAGCATATAGTTTTAAGGCAAATAAAAGTCCTAAAATATAGTTGATAACTCCAAATGCACCTACAGTTATTAAGTTAGCAACAGAGTCTAGTACTAAATTTTTATTTAGTCGTTTTGTGAAAAAGTAACGTGCTAACTCAAGAATAAAAAATGGTATAATGATATACAAAATACTTAAGCTATTGAAGATGTAAAAAAAAGTATCTACGGTTTCGTTACTGTATTCTGGTATGTTAAAATTATCTGCTACATAGTGAGGTATTCCAATTATAGTAGCTAGAATTACAATACTGTAAGTAATTAATCTTATTTTGCTCATTGTATAGGTGTTACGTTTATAAAAATAAAGAATGTATTGTTAAATACTAAACTTGTTTTAGAGTAATTTAATGTGTTAAATTCTGAAACAAGTTTAGTACGAATAAGTTTATTCTCTTACTAAAGGCATTTGACTTGAAAGTTTAAAATCTCTAGCAACTTCAATATAATGATCTATTTGTAAAAAACGCAGGTACTTTTTTATAGGTAAATGCTTTTTTATTTTTTTGAAGTATTTGTTTTTTAAAGCTCTTAATTCTTTCTCAGATTTATTCATTCTTTTTAAGATGTTTTCTGCTCCTCTGGCTGATAGTTTGCTATAATCTGTTAAGAAAATATTTACTTCTTTAGCAAAAACTTCATCCTTTTTAGTTAAATATTCATTTAAAATAGGCCAAAAAGCATTGGTTTCAGATTCGGTAAAATTCATGTTATATCTAATGATGTCTTTATATTCTTTATCTGCCATTTCAATAGCATAACGAATTTTATCTTGCTTGTTTTGTGCTGTTGTTTTGATGCTTATAAATGCAATGATTATGATTGTGAAAATTGTTTTAAATGTTTTCATAATTGATTTATTTAATTTTTGTCCAAGTGTCTTTTTGAGTTAACATTCCCCATTTATAGGAAAGTTCTATCGTGTTTTTATTAATTATTTTTAAGGTTCCTTTGTATTGTTGTTTTTTATCAATAACAAAGTTTCCTGTATACTTATTAGGTTTTTTTTTCTTGAAATTGGTCATGAAAATACCTAAGTACTGTTTTTCGTATTTTTTAGGAGTAGCTTCAATAATTTCTCCATAAAATAATTCGTCTTGTTCTTGTATCTGAGCAACCAGGGTTGTTTTGGAGTTTTTATATTTCCACTTTCCAGTGATTTGTGAGGTAGCAGATGATGAAATTATTACTAAAAAAACAATAGTTATATGAAGTCTCATCATAACTTTTACTTTAAAGTTATCGTTTCTCTATTTCCATTTTTATCAGTAAAGATGGCTTTGTTATCACATTTTCCATCTCCGTAATCTAATGTGCCACTATTGTCTCCGTCTATAATTTTTAGTTTTCCTTCAGAATAAAATCTACAGTTTAGTTTTTTAATTAAAGGAGTTGTGATTTCTAATACATATTCTTTATTGTCTCGTAATTTGGCATTTACTGAACCAGTAGTTTCTGTATAATGTTCATCTTTATTAATTTTAATAATTCTAGTGCTTCTATATGTAGAGTTAGAATTATCTTTCCAAATAATATTAACATTAGCGTTTGTAGTAATAGTACGAGTGTTATTTCGATTAACAATTTCTCTTAACTCACTTCCTTTTACTTTAATGCCATTAATTATTAATTCGTTAAAGTTGGTTTTTATCTCAATTAATCGCTTAGGTATTTCGTTATTGTAAATGTATTCTAAGATCATCTTACCTTTGATTTCTCCATTTTTTCTTGAACACTTTTCTTTAAAATTAAAGGTTATTGTTTTTGAATTGCTGGTTTCTTTGGTTGTGTAAGAACCGCAGAATTTAGTGTCTAGTTTTGGATCTTTAGAAATATTATCAACATCGAATATTAAATCATCAATGTCAGAAATAATAGTTTTAGCTTCTGCTATTCTATTTAGTATGTTTAGATTAACAGGTTTTACAATTTCGTCTCTATTTGAACAACTGAAAATTGATAGTGTAATAATTGCTAAAAAAAAGATTTTATAAGTTCTCATAATTTTTGGGTTTAAATTCTGAGGCAAATCTATTTTAGTAAAAAGGATTAAACGTTTTTCCCTATAAAACGAGACGAAAAAAAGTGTCTTGTATTATCGGGAGTGTATTTAAGTTGTTGTTTTTGAAGTTTTTATATTTTGTTTTCTTTTTTGAATTGAGAAGGCGTTTTATTGGTGGATTTTTTAAAAGCTGCATAAAAAGCAGCCTTACTATTAAAGCCAACATCTAAAGATATAGCATAAATTGTATCGGGTTTGTTTGCTAGTAATTTTGTTTTTGCTGCTTCTATTCTGTGTGCATTAATATAGTCAGTAAAACTCATATTTGCAGTTTGGTTTATAGCTTGCGAAATATGATGTATCGATTTGTTTAATTTCTCTGCTATTGTGTTTAGTTTTAAGTCAAACTCTAAATACAATTTTTCTGAAGTAACTAATTTTTCTATTTCATTAAATAAACCTGTAGCATCTGTTAAAGAAGATTTAGCATATTTTTTCTGGATGTTTTTAGGTAAGTCTTTGAAATTTCCTGTAAATGCAAAAACAGGAAAATGCATAATGCTGTAAGCAAATAAAAAGAAGAACATAGCCAATATGGTGGTGTCTAATTTTATATGAAAATCGAAATATTGTTCATCATACAAAGCAATCATATTGTTAATAAACATTATTATTTGAAATATGATTGTAGATAAAATTATAATCTTAATCCATTTAAATTGAGTTCTTTTCTCAGGAGTTAAATCAATAGTTAATGGTGTTTTAATAAAAGCTTTATATGCAGAGAAACTTAAATAAATGTTTATTAAACTAGCCCAAAAATATTCCCAAGAAACCCAATACAAAAAATTATAGTAATTCTCCTTAATTAAAAATTCATTAATACTATTGTATTGAAAAAAGTAGAGTAAGAATACTATTTTAAAGATTGAATAAACTATAATGTATATAAACCATTTTTTTATTAATAGTCTATTGTTTAAGAATTGCGAGATAAAGTAATATAAAATAAACCCTATTAAATGGTAGAGAAGATAAGAACCGCCAACATAAACATTGTCTTCTCCTACAGTACTATAAAGGAAGTAGTCTAAACACGTATAACTAAAAATAAAAATTAAAAAGCTTAATGTATATTTTAGTTTTTTGTTTACTCCTAATCCTGTTTTTTTGAAAAAGACTAGAAAGGTTAGTAACAAACCAGTTATAGTTCCAATTAATGAAATTGTATTTATTATCATAATAAGTTTAAGTGATTAGCAATAGCTAAAAACGTTAATATAGACCAAAATATGGTCATAAACCAATATAGTTTTGGTGCATCTTTTTGTGTAACTGCTTCAACGAAATGAATTTCTTTACTAATAATAATGTTTAGTAGCCCTAAAAATAAGAGTAAAGCCCAAAACCATTGCCAATTAAATAAAATAGCTAAAAAAGTAAGTATAAGAGCTAAACTTGTTTTCCAATATTTCATTTGGTTTAAATTGTTTTAAGTCGAGAACTAATTTCTTTTAATCTAATTATTTGTTGAAAAATAATTGGAAGCATAAATACTCCGCCAGAGAATTCTAAAACATAAGTTAGTACAGAAAAAATACCTCCTGCTGTTGCGTTTGCTGCGCTTGCAGAGGCATACAAAGCAAAAATTGCTAGTGCAAATAGTACAATTTCTATTATTGAAAAATTAACGGTTTCTAAATCACTCATTTTTATTAACCATTTAGCAATGTTTTTAAAGTGAGTAAAAATTCCGGTTTGATTTCTAGATTCTAAAACATTTATTCGATGTTCTAATTCATCATTTAAACCAATGTTGTAGTTATAAATTCTTTTTGTACTTAGTGTGTAAATTAGAATAATGATTATGATAGAAAATAAGCATCCAGCAAAAATCCATAAATCAAATACAGCTAACATAACTAATGCTCCTATTACGCTAATTGCCGAGGTAAATCCTTGTGTAATATCGTGTTCAAAAAAATCTACTAATTCTTTTACCAAAGCACTTCTAGCTGCAATTGCAGAAACTTCTATACCTTTTTCATTTTGCAGTTCTGCTATTTCAGAAGCTACATTAGTGTATATAAAAGTATAAGCTCTAGTGTCGTAATATCTTCTAATGGTTCCAATTAAAAAACCGATTCCATATAGTCCGCAGAATAACCAAAGCCCATCATTTTTACTTTTTATTAGGTCGTTTATAGCTATACCCAAAACTAATGGTTGTAATACTTTTGCTACATTTTCTAAAATTAGAAGAATAAAAGTAAATGAGATTCTCCACCTGTATCTTTTAAAGATAGATTTTATTGAAAAATCAGTCATAATTCTTAGTTTAATTATAAGTAATGAATAAAGTTGATAAGGAGAATAAAGACATAATAATCCAGCTAATTACGATGCTCCAAAATAAAAGAGGATTTCTTTCTCTTTCTACAGGTTCTATAAAATAGGTTACTCCTCTAAATATATCTGGTATAACCCAGTATAAGAATAGAATTCCCCAAGCCCATTGCCAGTTTAAAATAAAGATTAAAATCACTCCAATTAGCGCAATAAAAGGTCTCCACTGAAAAGGTGTTTTTGATTGTGAATGGCTTTGGTTTTCAGTTCTTTGAGAAAGTTTTCTTAAGCGTTCAGAATTGTTCATTACTATTAGTTTTGTGTAACTTCAAAGATACTAAAATGTGCCTGTACTAATTTTTTGACATAGGTCAAAAAAGCTTCTCAAAAAAGCTACAATTTTTGCATCGTAACTAAATTGAACAAGATTTTGAAGAAAATACTTATGGTGTTTTCAGTTTTAATATTTTCCTGTACAACTAAAATAGATGATAGAATATTCGGAGAATGGAATGTGCAAAGTAACTTTTACAGAGCTACATATAAAATTGAAAAACAAAGCAGTAAGATAGTTGGTAAAGTGTTGTATTATAATGATGATACTACAGTTTTACACGAAACAGGTACCGATAAAGATATATTCCTAAAGAACTTAAAATTTAAAGAAAACAAATTTGTTGATGCTATTTCTGGCGCAACAAAAACAAATAAAGAAGCTATAACAATTGAGGTAAAACATAAAGATACTCTTAAGGTAACAAGTTATGTAATGCATAAACCTTCAATTGAAATATGGACACGTAAAACAATAACAAAACCCCAATAAATTCAAACATATGAATACTCAATTTAAATTACTGTTACTATTTGTTGGTATAGTAACTTTAATAGGATGTGAAAGCGGAGTTAGAGACGTTACTGGTGGAGTAGGTTCTAACCCAAACCCTGATCCCGATCCAAATCCAAACCCAGTGGTAGAAGTTGTGCCAGTAGATATTACTCAAGATGGTTTTGACTTTTTAGAAAAAATGCAAGGCCATTGGGTAGGAACTAATAAAGTTATTAATGATGAATTTCCTTGGTTTGCTTGGGATTATAGAGCTATTTCTAAATCTCACATACATGGAATTCACGAAGGAGGTACTCTAGGTAACCTATTAACTTCATTCTTTGTAACCAACTTTAAAGGTAAGCGAACTATTATGGCGCGTAACGGAGGTTTGTTAAATGGAATTTACCGTACAAGTTACTTTGTAATGGATAGCGTAAAACAAAACGGAGCAAATGATAAATACTATAGATTAGTTGATGCTAGAGGAGGAACAGGTATTATGCATATGGAGCTTCGCTTTAAGAATGATAGTTTATACTTTAATTCTTATACAAGTAATTTAGGAAATAGAGTTCCGTCAAGGCATATGACTTTTAAAGGAAAGAGAATGCATTTTGAGTTGGCACAAGCGGCTAAAGACGCTACAGGGTTTCCTGTAAACGAAATTGATGCAGGATTAGATTTTGCAAATGGATTTGTAGAAGATAATTTATATAAGCAACAAGGACAAGAAAAAGCAAAGTCAACTACGTTTTTGGCACAACAAAATAGTAATGATGTATATGAGTTAGCTCCACAATCAGGAGATCCTTATATCATTACCGATCATCCAAGGTTAGGAAGTTTAGTGGTTAACTTAACTAGAGGGTCTAATTCTAATATTGCTGATGATAATTTATTAGTATGGTTGTCGAAAGAACCGTTAACTGATGCTTCTGGTTTTTTAAGTTCTGATGCAAGTGTATTTGATACAATGTTGCATTTTCCAACCCTAGAAAATAAAGAAGACTTTACATTATTCACTTACTTACATCCAGGAGAGTATTACGTAAATGTTATTGCAGATAAAGACAAAGATGGAAGTCCAGGTGCTGGAGATATTACTAGTATTTCTCAAAAAATAACGATTGGAGTTAAAGAGGATAAAGTAATAAACGTAACTAACATAAATGTTCAAAATTAAGAAGATGAAGCAGATTAAAATAGTATCACTTGGACTGATTATAGGATTAATAGCTAGTTGTACAACAGCAGAAATTCCTGTTCCTGATACAGTAGATCCAACTCCACCGGGAGAAGCAAAAGTAACTTATGAAAAAGATGTTAAAGACATCATTTTTAATAACTGTTTAACATGCCATAGTACTGTAAATCCAAGAGCTGGTTTAATATTGGTAAACTACAATCAAGTTAAAAATTCAGCACAAAACGGAAATTTAATAGCAAGAATGAATGATGCGGCAAACCCAATGCCACCTAATGGAAAATTAGTACAATCATCATTAACATTAATTGATAAATGGAAAGCTGATGGCTTTTTAGAAAATTAAGAAATTATGAAAAAACACATATTTTCAATAGTAGCATTATTGTTTTTGGTACAAGGAATTAATGCACAAAAATATTTTACAAGAACAGGAATAACAGAGTTTAAAGCATCTGTAGAAGCTTTTGAACCTGTAGAAGCTATAAATAAAAGTACTTCGGTAGTTTTTAAAACTGATACAGGAGAGTTAGCTGCTTTGTTGTTAATGAAAGCATTTCATTTTGAAGTAGCCTTAATGCAAGAGCATTTTAATGAAAATTATATGGATTCTGATAAGTACCCTAAAGCGACTTTTAAAGGTAAAATTCAAGACTTTGATTTTGAAAGCGTATCATCAAATAAAGAATACATATTAAAAGGTACACTAACTGTAAGAGGTGTTAAAAAGGAAATAAAAACCAAAGCAAATATTGTTAAAGGAGAAAATAAACTTAGAATAGCTTCTAAGTTTTCGGTAACACCTCAAGAGTTTGGAATTAAGATTCCTAGCATCGTAAGAAAAAAAATAGCAGAGAAAATCAATATTAATTTACATTATGAACTTTCTAAAAAATAAATGGTGGTCAATAGTGATATTACTATTAGCTGTAGGAGGGTTTTCTGCTTATAAATATGCATATAAACCTCATGCAACTACCGAAAGTTTATCCGCTTCTTTTAAAGGTGATGCTTCTAATTTTTTAACTAAAGTTTCATCGAATTCAGAAGAATGGTTAAACAAAGCTGTGGTTTTATCTGGAAAAATAACTTCTGTTGATAATGAAGGGGTTGTTTTAAATGATCAAATCTTTTGTCAATTCAATAAAGAAGAAAAAGTTACAGCTAAAGTAAATGATGAGATAACAGTAAAAGGTGTAGTTATAGGTTACGACGATTTGTTAGAGGAACTAAAAATTAATAACTGCATTTTAAAAAACAACTAAAATGATAAAAAAAATATTTATATACCCAACTTTATTTCTGTTAGTATTTTCAGTAAATGCGCAAGATGATTTGTTAGCAGAATTAAATGAAGAAACAGGAAATCAAGACCAATATGAATTGCCTGCTTTTAAAGCAATGCAAATAGGTAATTTACAGTCAACAAAAATAGGAGACAAAGGAGATTTATATTTAAATGTAGCTCATAGATTTGGATCGTTAAAAGATGGAATTGATAACTTCTTTGGTTTAGATGAAGCTAATACTAAAATTCAATTAACCTATAGCTTTTTTGATGGTGTTCAATTTGGTTTAAGTAGAGATTCTTTTGAAAAAACCTATTCGTTAACTTCTAAAGTTAGAATTAAAAGGCAATCATCTAAGTTTCCAGTAAATATTGTTGCTTACGGAGCAATTGACATTAATACGATTTTAAAATCTGCAAATTTTGCTGATTTTAAATTTGGAGACCGTTTTAGTTATGTAGCTCAAGCATTAGTTTCAAGAAGAATTGATAAAAACTTATCGTTAGAAATTGCTCCAACCTATGTAAGACAAAACTTACAAGATATTAGTGTAACTGGAGGTAGAACTCATAATCAATTTATAATGGGATTAGGAGGCCGTGTGAAGGTTAGTAAAAGAATGAGCATTAATTTAGATTATGCTTTAAACCTTAGTAGAGCTACAGGAGCAAAAACTTTTGATCCAATCACTTTAGGAGTTGATATCGAAACTGGAGGACACGTATTTCAGTTATTATTTACGAATGCTAGAGGAAGTAATGATTCTGGATATTTATCTAGAACAACAGGAGATTTCTTTGCAGGAGATATTTCATTCGGGTTTAATGTTGTCCGAGTATTTTAATTTGTTAAAAGCGTAAAGCTAAAAAAGGATGAGTTTTAACTCATCCTTTTTTATTTTCCTCTAATTCTACTTAAAGTTTCTTGTGATATTCCAAGCATAGAAGCTATGTGTCCTAAATTGGCTCTTTGTACAATACTAGGGTAATTATTTATTAATAACTCGTATTTTTCTTTAGCAGATAAAAAGTAGTATCCTTTATAAAATTCATCTAAAGTTGCAATTTGATATTCCATCACAATTCTTACAAATCGATCTAATTCAGGATATGTTTTAAATAAATATTGCCAATCTTCATAAGTTAATGAAACTAGAATTGAATCTTCTGTAGCTTCTATATATTCCGATGAAGGACTTTCATTAATATAACTATGCCATGAGGTAACCATTGAATTATTCGGGTATACCCAGTGAGTAATGTCTTTACCTTTTAGGTAGAAAAAAGCTCTTAAAGTACCTTCTTCAAGAAAGTAAATTCTTTTACAAGTTTTTCCCTCAGCTAAAACTTCATGACCTTTTTCAATAGACTCTCTAATAGCTAATCTTTTGATGTCATTCTCAGCTTTTTCTGAAAGATTTATGAAATACTTTATATAATCTATGAAACTTTGCATTTGCTAAAAATACAAAATTAATTAATGATTGCTTTTAGATTTTCTATCGTTGAGGCTGGATTTTCGCTTTTAAAAACAAAACTTCCTGCAACTAAAACATCAGCTCCAACTTCAATAAGTTTGTTAGCATTTTGATCGGTTACACCACCATCAATTTCTATTAATGTTGAAGCTCCACTAAACTCAATTAAATTTTTTAATTGTTGCACTTTTTTGTAAGTGTTTTCAATGAATGATTGCCCTCCAAAACCAGGATTTACACTCATTATACAAACTAAATCTAAGTCTTTAATAATGTCTTCTAAAACAGCAATAGGAGTATGCGGATTTAAAGCTACTCCAGCTTTCATTCCAGCAGCTTTAATAGCTTGGATAGTTCTGTGTAAATGTGTGCAAGCTTCGTAATGTACCGTTAAAATATCAGCACCTAAATCTGCAAAAGTTTGAATGTAACGATCAGGGTCAACAATCATTAAATGTACATCAATTGTTTTTTTAGCGTGTGTAGAAATAGCTTTTAAAACTGGCATTCCAAATGAAATATTAGGAACAAATACACCGTCCATAATATCAATATGAAACCAATCGGCATCACTGTTGTTTACCATTTCTATGTCTCGCTGTAAGTTAGCAAAATCGGCTGCTAATACTGAAGGAGCTACAAGTTTTTTCATCTTTTGTTTTTGTTGTGTTGTTAAGTTGGGCAAATATAACTAAAACACATAGAGGATTCATAAAAAAGAAAACTCTCAAAAAATTGAGAGTTTTCCATTCATTAATCAAAAAACGAATAGTTATGATAACTATTTGTTGTTTTATATATTGTTTAACCTAAATAGGTCATTAAAATTTTACTGCGAGAAGTGTGCTTTAATCTACGAATTGCTTTTTCTTTAATTTGACGAACACGTTCACGAGTTAAATCGAAAGTTTCACCAATTTCTTCTAAAGTCATTGGTTGGTGTTCACCTAAACCAAAGTATAGTTTTACAACATCTGCCTCACGAGGAGTTAATGTTTCTAAAGCACGATTAATTTCTATTCTTAAAGACTCGTGTAATAATGTTTTATCTGGATTTGGAGATTCTCCTGAATTTAATACATCGTATAAGTTAGAATCTTCTCCTTCAATCAATGGTGCATCCATAGATACGTGACGACCAGAATTTTTCATTGATTCTTTTACATCATTAACAGTCATGTCTAACTTCTTAGCAATTTCCTCAGCACTTGGTGGGCGCTCATTTTCTTGTTCTAAGAAAGCATACATTTTATTAATCTTGTTAATAGAACCAATTTTATTTAAAGGTAAACGTACAATACGAGATTGCTCTGCCAACGCTTGTAAAATAGATTGACGAATCCACCATACTGCATATGAAATAAATTTAAAACCACGAGTTTCATCGAAACGTTTAGCAGCTTTAATTAATCCTAAGTTTCCTTCGTTAATTAAATCAGGTAATGTTAATCCTTGATTTTGATATTGTTTAGCTACCGATACTACGAAACGTAAGTTAGCTTTTGTTAATTTTTCTAATGCTCTTTGATCTCCAGCTTTAATGCGCTGTGCTAATTCTACTTCTTCATCTGCAGTAATTAAATCTACTTTTCCAATTTCTTGCAAGTACTTGTCTAAAGATGCTGTTTCTCTATTGGTAACCTGCTTTGTAATTTTAAGTTGTCTCATCTATTCTAAGTAAAATTTTTAATGATTAACACTCTGTTCTCAATTACTTATACGTAGCATTTAAAGTAAATGTTACAAAAAAGATATTTTTTTTGAAAATTATTTGAATTAGTTAAAGAATTGTTAATTTTACTTTTGAATTGTATAGCGGTGACTTGTTATAAAAAATTGTGTCTAATAAGCTACAAGTCTTAATTTAAAAAGAACCAAACTTAGTCTTTGAAAGATATAGAAGCTACAAAATTAAGCGACGAAGAATTGGTACGTAAAATAGTAGAAAAGAATGATACTCATTTATTTGCTGTTTTGTACGACCGTTATGCAGGTGTGGTTTATAATAAATGCTATGGGTTTTCTAAAAACAAAGAAGAAGCCCAAGATTTAACCCACGATGTATTTGTTCGTTTATTTGTTAAGCTAAGAACTTTTAAAGGTAAATCTAAGTTTTCTACATGGTTGTATTCTTTTACCTACAATTTCTGCGTAAATTACGTGCAAAGAAATAGTGAGAAAAAGAAAGAAAAGGTTACTGTAGTAACCGATCAAATAAAAGAAGAAGATTCCGAATTTGAAGAAATTGATGATAGCACTTTATTCGAGTTAAAGTCAGATAAACTGGCTAAAGCACTCGAAATGATTTCAGCTTCTGATAAAATGATTCTTTTAATGAAATATCAAGACGATATGAGTATTAAAGAAATTTCAGGAGCCTTAGAGTTAGGTGACAGCGCCATAAAAATGCGCTTAAAACGAGCAAAAGAAAAAGTCGTTAAAGCGTATAATGAATTGTAATTAGTATGGATAATCCATTTAAGAAAATATTACATAACGAAGAATTGCCAGAAGTACTAAAAGACAAAGTGCTTAATGATGTGGCAATGATAAAGCTATCTATAGATATGGCTGATTTGTTTGTGGTAAAATATCCGAATACAATTGCCGATTTAATTAATGCGCCAGAATCATCAGAAAAAAAGCAGTCAGAAGAAGAGAATAATGAAGCAAAAGAAGATAAAAACTAAATACAACTAATATTATGTACCCTCTAGAAATAGATATTTTAGGTCCTTTTCGTAAGATTTTTGACGATATAATAGAATCGTTACCTACCGTTGCTGGTTTTATAGCATTTGTTCTTGTATCGTGGTTAGCGATTAAATTGTTTTTGTACGTTGTTAGAAAAGCTTTGGCAAAAACTAAGATTGATGAATGGTCTAAAAAATTAAGTAAAACAGAAATTTTTGGGAATTCTACCATAAACATTGTATTAACTAATGTAATACTAGCGGTATTAAAATGGTTCTTGATTTTTATGTTTGTAATGGTTGGAGCAGAAATGTTCGGGTTAACAGTTGTTTCTGATGGAATTAGGAGCTTCTTTGCCTACTTACCAAAATTATTAACTGCCTTAGGAATTTTTGTAGCTGGAGCGTATTTAGGTACAATAGTTAAAAAAGCTATTCAGTCTATGTTTAAGTCTTTAGAGATTTCTGGAGGTAATTTAGTCGGGAATATTGCTTTTTACTTAATCGTAATTTTCTTATCGATTACAGCGTTAGATCAAGCAGGAGTTGATACTTCAGTAATTAAAAGTAATTTAACATTATTAATAGGTTCTATTTTATTAGCTTTTACTATTGCTTTTGGTTTAGGGGCTAGAGATGCTGTGTCTAGATTGTTATTTGGTTACTATTCAAGAAAAAATATTGGTATAGGGGAGAAGATAAAAATTAATGATATTGAAGGTGTTGTAATTGCTATTGACAATATTTGTTTTACTATACAAACTGCAGATGGCAAAGTAGTATTGCCTATTAAAGATGTGGTAAACAGTAAAATAGTTATAAAAAATTAACATATGTTAATAACATTTTATATATTTGCCTATACTATTACTAGGAAATATATATTAAAGATAATTGTATGATAGATTTCGGGGGACTTCTATCAAATAGTAAAGAGTAATCTTTACCATGATTAGACCATCATTTTTTGATGGTCTTTTTTTTGAAAAATATGTGACCTTTTAAAAAATAATGTGTCTTAATGATAGATAGATTTTGGGGGATTTCTATCAAAGTTCGTAAAGTAATTACTTTGCAAATAAAAAGCGGCTAACTTTAATAAGTTAACCGCTTGTTTTTTATATTGTTATAGGGTTTACTCGAAAGACAAGTGTAAAAATATACCTCGAGTTCCTAAGAAATCTATAGGAGCTGTCCATTGGCTGTCAATAGAATTATCATAAGTTACTTCGTTGTTTAATGCAAAAATACCTCTAATTGAAGGAGAGAATTTAAAATAGGTTAAATAAAAATCCATACCAATACCTACTTCATACATAAAGTTACTTGTTTTGGTTCTAAATTTTCCAGCTGCATTATCATCACTATTATTCTCGTTACTAGAAAAATTATAATCATAAGAAACTCCAGCTAAAACATATGGTCTAATATTGTTTAGTCTATTTGCACTAACTTTTAAAATAAAAGGTAAGTGTAAGAAAGTAGCATCAACCTCTCTAGTTGTAATGTTTTCGTTAGTAGAGTTAATATGTTTAAAACGTAACGTTTTAGTGTTTGATATTAAACCAGGCTCAAAACGTAAATTAACATTGTTGTGTAAACGTAAATCACCAATTAAACCAACATTAAAACCTATAGATGATTCTACTTCAATATTAGGTGTACTTGTAGCGTTATTAGGTCTGTAAGCTATTTTATAGCCATTGGTGTTTAGCCCTAAATAAAAACCGTAATGAAATAAAGGTTTGTCAAAACTAGGAAGGTTTAATACCTTTTCTTTTTGACCGTAAGAAATACTTGCTACTAAAAGCAAACTTAAAATTAAAAGTTTTTTTAACATATTATTTACTAGCTGTATAAATTGAAGCAACTCCAAAAGTTACTGGTAAATCCTTTGCATTCTTAAACCCATTTTTTTCTAAAATATTGTTGAATGCCTTACCAAAAGGAAAAGAATTTGCACTTTCAGATAAATATGAATAGGCTACTTTGTCTTTAGAGAACAGTTTTCCTACTATTGGCAAGAATAAATTAGTGTATAATTTATACCCTTGCTTAAAAGGGAATTTTGTTGGATTCGAAGTTTCTAAAACCACAAATTTACCGCCTGGTTTTAAAACGCGTAAAATTTCCGTAAGACCTTTGTCTAAGTTTTCAAAATTACGAACACCAAAAGAAACTGTAATAGCATCGAAAGTATTGTCTTCAAAAGGAATATTTTCGCTGTCACCAACAACCATTTCAATAGTGTCTGATAAATTTGCTTTGGCTACTTTTTGCTTACCAACATTAAGCATTCCTTCAGAAATATCTAAACCAACAATTCTATCTGGTTTTAATTCAGACATCATTAAGGCTAAGTCTCCTGTTCCTGTGGCAATATCTAAAATTTGCTTCGGATTATTTTCTCCAACTAACTTTACTACTTTTTTACGCCAACTTACATCTATTCCTAAAGAAATAACGCGGTTTAATCCGTCGTAATTTTCAGAAATATTATCGAACATTTTAGCTACTTGTTCTTTTTTACCTAAGTCAGAATCTTTATATGGTTTTACGATTTTACTCATTTTTAGTAGTAGGTTTTATCCGTTAATTGCAACAACTTCACTAATTTGATTAGGAAGCATTTCTTTTAACATTGTTTCAATTCCGTTCTTTAACGTTACTGTTGATGAAGGACATCCGCTGCATGCTCCTTGTAAAACAACGCTAACAACTTTACTATCTTTATTGTACGATTTAAAAGCAATATTTCCTCCGTCAGACGCTACAGCAGGTTTAATATATTCATCTAGAATATCAACAATTTTAGCCTCGGTGTCGGTAAGGTTTTCTTTCGGAATTTCTACATTTTGTTTTGTTTCTTGTTTCGGCAATTCTCTAATAATGGTTTTACCATCTAACAGGAAGTTTCTAATGAATGAACGAACATCTTGAAAAACATCATTCCATTCAACCATATCATATTTTGTAATAGAAACATAATTTTGAGAAATAAATATTTCTTTTACAAAAGGAAAGTTGAATAACTCTTGTGCTAACGGAGATGACTTGCTAGCTTCATCAATATTGTGATACTCCACATCTGTTTGAGTTAAGGCTTTGTTAGTCCCAAACTTCATTACTGCTGGGTTAGGAGTAACTTCAGCATATACTTCAATAGGTTCTTTTTTTGAAGTAACTTCTTCTTTTACTACAGGATTACCTTCTGTTAAATAAGCTTCTATTTGCTCTTTTACTTCTTCTTCCACATCATTCCATTGAACAATGTCGTAACGTTGAATAGCAATAAAATTTGCCGTTACAAAAACCTTTTTTACAAAAGGTAAGTAGAATAATTGTTGTGCTAAAGGTGAGTTTTTAGCTTCGTCTATATTGTTGTATTCATAACTACCTCCATTAATTAAAATAGTATTGCTTACAAATTTTATAATGGTTTCGTTTGCAGTTTCTTGAATGTTAATTTTTATTGTGCTCATAAAATTATAATGAGGTGCAAAATTACGGTAAAAAAATAAAAAAGCTCCGTTAGATTTATAAAACCTAACGGAGCTTTTTATTAATTGTATGTCTACTATAGATTTATTGTAAGTGTACCCATAATTCTTGCAGTATTAATGTTTAATTCTGCAGGGTTTACATTAACTCTATCTGTATTATATAATCGGTAAGGAGAAGTGCTTTCTGTTTTACTATATGATAAGCCAAAATTCATGTTTCCGAAATTATAACCTAATCCAGCAGAGAAGCCTTTTAAATTGTCAGAGTCTAAAGCATCTTTATATGGACTTTGCTCATAGTGATAACCTCCTCGAATACTCATTTTATCAAACCTCCATTCGGTACCAATGTTAACAGCATGTGTACTTCTAAAATCGTTGTTGAAGTTGTTGTTTACATCTGTAAAGTTACCGTTTGAAAAATTAGTGTTTTTATAATCTTTAAACGTATAATCAATACTGATTAAACCTTTTTTGTCGAATAATATAGCTCCACTAGCGGTTAGTTTACCTGGAGTTTTTAATCTAAAAGCATATGTATTAAACTCTTCACCGCTGTCTACATTAGGAGTAATGTTGGTAGCGCTAATTCTAGTGTAGCCTAACCAATGATCGTAAGTAGAGTCATTAGGATCAAAAACAGCTAAATTACTTTCCTCTAAAACTTCAGTATACCAAGTCGGAGTTTCGTAAGAAAGTCCAAGTCTTAAATTTTGATGCATTTTATAAATAAAACCAACACCTAAAGAAAAACCTTGTCCTTCGAATCTGCTAATTTGTTCATTAAACGCGGTAAGTGTATTACCATTTCCATCTTCATTAATCTCATTAAGAGTAGCTCTTTGACCTAATCTTACATCGTGTAAATTTACTGTAGCACCTACAAATAATTTGTTTTGATGTACTGCAGAAAATCCAAAACTAAATACACTCGATTCTCCATTTAAAGTGCTTGTGAAACTTTGTTCTCGAGCATTTGTAAATTGAGTTCTTGGAGTAGCTGGATCATCTGGATGTTCATTGAAAAATGCTTGACCACTATTACCCCTTACAGAAAAACTTCCATCAAAATCATTTTTAAGTCTATAGTTAAAACTTAAAGCAAAACGATTCCAATCACTATCGTAAGCTGAATCAAATGATAAAATTGCACCAGCTTGTGTTACATTAAAAAAATCATCTTGATTGTTTAAAGTATTTCCGTAGTAACTTGCAGCTATGTCGGTATTTCTATTACCCATAGTAAAAGAAAGTTTACTTTTTCTTGCTACAGCACCACCTGCGGGGTTTATTCCTATAGAAGACACATCTCCACCAAGAGCTCCAAAAGCTCCGCTCATTGCGTTAAATCGTGCTGTACCGTTGTTGTTGTCTTGGCTAAAAATGATGCCTAAATCATTGTAGCCTAAAGATTGAGAAAAGGACGTTAACGTTCCTGCGACTAAAGTCGCTATTATAAAAAATCGTTTCATGTTTTTCTTGATAATTCGTTTAACTTATACTGTGTAGTTTGGTGTTTTTATCTTCTACCTCTAGAGCTTCTTCCGCTTGAACTTCTACTAGATGTTCCTCTACTGCTAGAGAATCCTCTTGATGAAGAGTAGCTTCTTGAAGATCTCGAAGATCGAGAAGGAGTGTAGCTACGAGTAGATCTTGAATTTCTATTTGAAGAATAATTTCTAGACGATCGATTACTAGAATTGTTTGAATAACTTCGTGTACTACGTGTAGATCTTCCATTACTTCTAATGTTTCTAGATGACCTGCTTCCGCCAGTGTTGTAGCTTCTTCGAGTAGAACGAGTACTTCTATTTGTGCTGCTAGGTTTATGTCCTCCAGTAGTATAACCTCTAGTATTTCTTCTAGTTTTACTTATTCCTCTTGTAGAACGAGTAGAGTTATATCCTCTAGTGCTTCTTGTACTTCGAGTAGATCTGCCGTTTCTTCTATAAACATCAGAAGATCTTCTAGAACTTGTAGCTCTTCTATTAGTAGAATAACCTCTTCTTGAGTTAGAAGCAACTCCGTAACCTCTACGGTAAGGGTTTGCACCTCTTCTAATTGGACGATAATATCTGTTTCCGTAATAGTATCCGTTTCTAAATGGTCTATAATAAGGAGGGCAGTAAAAAGGGTCGTAAAAACCTCCAACACCAATGCCTACATAGATTCCTGTGTTCCAGTGGTAAGGATGCCAATAAGGATTGTAGCCCCATCTGTTCCATCCGGTTCTCCATCCCCAACGATTCCAACCCCATCTATTCCATCCCCAAGGGGTATCCCAATATGGATCGTAAAATCCGTTGAATCCCCAACGAGGAGCTGTATTAATGTTAATTACCACATCAGCATCAGAGCTATAACCCCAAGGTTCATTGTAGTTATAAGTAATTCTAGTTTTTGGTCTTTCTTCGTCTATAATTTCTTCTTCAACGTCAAAATCTTCAGAACTGTATTCTTCTATTTCAGTAAAAATATCGTTTCCTTTTAAAGCACCTATACGTTCTACTTCTTTTCTAAAATAATTTTCTTCATGTTTTTTAAACTCCTCTTCATCTACTTCCACAACTCGTCGTTGAGGTTGTTCTGTATCGTCGGCATAAATTCCGTCATCATTACCAGTAACCGTTTGTGTACTTCCGCAAGAAACTAAGGTAGCCACCATAAATAATGATAGAAAATATAAAGGGAGTTTGGTTTTAGTGTAATGTAACTTCATGTCTATGCTTTTTAGTTAATTTTAAATATTTGCAAAAAACGAGTTATTATTTGGGCAAAATTCTCTTTTTAATGTAGTTTTGCAAACACAATTTACGCATAAAAAGTAACAATTTTTATGCCAAACTTTTGAATATGAGCAAACATTTAACGAAAAGAGCAGAAGATTACTCAAAGTGGTATAACGAATTGATTGTAAAGGCTGATATGGCTGAAAACTCAGCTGTAAGAGGTTGTATGGTGATTAAACCCTACGGATTTGCAATCTGGGAAAAAATGCAAGCAGAGTTAGATAGAATGTTTAAAGAAACAGGACATCAAAATGCATATTTTCCACTTTTTGTTCCTAAAAGTTTGTTCGAAGCTGAGGAGAAAAATGCAGAAGGTTTTGCTAAAGAGTGTGCAGTAGTAACTCATTATCGTTTGCAAAATGACCCTGATAATGAAGGGAAGTTACGTGTAGATCCTGAAGCAAAACTAGAAGAAGAATTAGTGGTAAGACCAACTTCAGAAGCTATTATATGGAATACCTATAAAGGATGGATTCAATCACATAGAGATTTACCATTATTAATTAACCAATGGGCTAACGTTGTTCGTTGGGAAATGCGTACACGTTTATTTTTACGTACTGCAGAGTTTTTATGGCAAGAAGGTCATACAGCTCACGCAACAAAAGCTGAGGCTATAGCAGAAGCAAAACAAATGCAAGAAGTGTATGCAACGTTTGCAGAACAATTTATGGCAATGCCAGTAGTAAAGGGAGCAAAATCTGAAAGTGAACGTTTTGCTGGTGCAGATGATACATTAACTATTGAAGCTTTAATGCAAGATGGTAAAGCTTTACAAGCTGGTACTTCTCACTTCTTAGGGCAAAATTTTGCGAAAGCTTTTGATGTAAAGTATACGTCTAGAGAAGGGAAACAAGAATATGTTTGGGCTACTTCTTGGGGAGTTTCAACACGTTTAATTGGTGGTTTAATTATGACGCACTCTGATGATGCTGGATTAGTATTACCTCCTAAGTTAGCGCCAATTCAAGTAGTGATTGTTCCTATATATAAAGGAGAAGAACAATTGAGTGCTATTTTCGATAAAGTAGATCCTATTATTAAGGAATTAAAAGCAAAGGGAGTTTCGGTTAAGTTTGATGATAGAGATACGATGCGTCCAGGAGCAAAATTTGCAGAATACGAATTAAAAGGTGTTCCTGTAAGAATTGCAATGGGTAAAAGAGATTTAGAAAACGGTACTGTTGAGGTTGCTCGTAGAGATACTTTTGAAAAACAAACCGTTGCTCAAGATGATGTGGTAACTACTGTTGAACAATTATTAAATGATATTCAAGAGAGTCTTTATACGAAAGCTTTAAATTATAGAAGTGAACATACAACAGAGGTAAATACTTTTGATGAATTTAAAGATGTAATTGAAAATAAAGGAGGATTTATTTCTGCTCACTGGGATGGAACAATTGAAACTGAAGATAAGATTAAAGAATTAACAAAAGCAACGATTAGGTGTATACCAAACGATGCTGTTGAAGAAGCAGGAGTATGTGTTTTTACAGGTAAGCCATCTACTAAAAGAGTACTGTTTGCAAAAGCGTATTAAAAAAACTTAAAAAAGTTTTGGTGCAATTCAAAAGAGTTTATATATTTGCACCCGCAAACAAGAAATTGATTGTTTTGCTCCGTTCGTCTAGGGGTTAGGACGCCAGGTTTTCATCCTGGTAACACGGGTTCGAATCCCGTACGGAGTACAAAGCTTCGAATTTATTTCGAAGCTTTTTTTATCAAAAAATAGAAATATTTTTTATTGCAGATATAAAAAGAAGTTTCTATATTTGCACCCGCAATCAATTAGAGATTGTAATGCTCCGTTCGTCTAGGGGTTAGGACGCCAGGTTTTCATCCTGGTAACACGGGTTCGAATCCCGTACGGAGTACAAAAGTTTTTTTATAAACATTTAACGTTTAGTATAATGGCAAATCATAAGTCAGCATTAAAGAGAATAAGAAGTAACGAAGCGAAGCGCTTAAGAAATAAATATCAGCATAAAACTACACGTAATGCTGTTAGAAAATTAAGGGCTACTACAGATAAGAAGGAAGCAGAAGGAATGTTTTCGTCAGTTGTTTCTATGTTAGATAAATTAGCAAAGAACAACATTATTCATAAGAATAAAGCGGCAAACTTAAAGTCAAAGTTGGCTAAGCATGTTGCAGCTTTATAAGAGTTTTAAGGTTAGTTAATAAAAAAGCATCTCGTATGAGATGCTTTTTTTTTATGCATTATTTTATCTAAAATTCTGTTAAACTATTTTTTAATAAGAAAGTTAATGAATTAGAAAAGTACTAATAGTTTGATTTTTAAATGTTAATCAAATAAAAATAGTTTTTATCCTATGCTTTATGTTGTTTTCATTGAATATTACTACACCAGTATGAAGTGTGTAAAAATGATAATCATTGAGCTATAGATATTAATAGTACTTAAATGTGTTATTGAAGTTAAAGGAGAAAATGAATTAAGGTTAGTGCTAAAATTAGATTTAGTTAATTAATAGAAAGAAGATTAATACTGAAGATAATAATGATGAATAAATAGCTAAAGTATTAGTGGTTAAAATTGCTGAGAAAGAGATGATACTTCGTAAAAGGACTTTTTATTCAATAAGGGATTTGTGCTTCTTGTTTACCAGTCATATTTTTTATGAGCATCAAGTCTTATGAAAATGAAGAGTAATAAAGTAAAGCCCCATAAGGAAGATCCTCCATAGCTAAAGAAAGGAAGAGGTATTCCAATTGTAGGTAAAAGACCTATTACCATACCAATATTTACAATTACGTGAAAGAAAATTATTGATGCTACTCCGTAACCATATATTCTTCCAAATTTATTAGTATGCGTTTCTGCGAGGTATATGATTCGATATAATAAAATCATAAAAAGAATAATAACTAAGCTACTTCCTAAGAATCCCCACTCTTCACCAACAGTGCTGAATATATAGTCTGTATGCTGTTCTGGTACAAAATCTCCCTGAGTTCTGTCTCCTTGTAAAAAACCTTTTCCAAAAAAACCTCCAGAGCTTACTGTTAATTCTGATTGATGTGAGTTGTAACCAATGCCTCTTGTGTCTTTAATTTTTCCTAATAAGATATCGAAACGATCTTTTTGATGTTGTTCAAATACATTAGTGTAGGTGTATCCTACAGCAAAAATAAATGTGCTTAAAGCTAAATATGCACCTACTACTATGGGCCAATTAAAGCGAATAAACTGTTTGTTTTTATATACGTTATAAATTATAGCTATAGTTAGGATTGAAATTACAGTAATTAATACCCATTTTGTACCAAAATAAACGGTAAGTAAGAACAATACGATTGCTGTTACTCCTAAAATGAAATAGTTTAATGTTAACCCTTCTCTGTTTAATACAAAAAAGAAAGAGAAATAGATAAGAACAGATCCCATATCTGGTTGTAATGCTATAAAAAATGCAGGTAAAAACATTACAATAAATGCCTTAACTTGATTTTTTAAAAGCTTTAGATTGTACTGTCGATCACTCATTAATTTTGCTAAAGCTAGAGCTGTAAAAGCTTTTGCAAATTCTGAAGGTTGTAATCCTATTCCGCCAAAGTTATACCAAGAGGTGGCTCCGTTAATTTTCTTTCCTATAACTAATACTCCAGCTAATAAAACTAGTGAGAATATATAGAGAACACTTGCAAATTGTTCATAGAATTTAGAGTTAAAAAAGAGAATAAAAACCATTAAAGGAACACTTGCGCAAATAAATATTAATTGCTTACCATATTTAGTGGAAAAATCAAATAATTGAGTAGCAGTATCTGTAGATGAGGCAGCGTAAATATTCATCCATCCAAAACCAACAAGAATAAAATAGATTAGTATTAATACCCAGTCTATACTAGCAAATATGTTATTTCGTTCCTGACGCAATGGTATCGTGCTTTTTTATTAGTTTATCGTATTCTTTTTGAAGACTAAAATTAACCATTCTGTCTTCTAAATTTTTTCTAGTGGTTGTACCCGTAAGATATTTTTCAATCATTAAACTAGTAACTGGTGCAGCAATTGTTGAACCATAACCTCCGTTTTCAACAAAAACAGCCATGGCAATTTTAGGATTATCTTTTGGAGCAAAAGCAATTAGAATAGAGTGGTCGGGAGCTTGTACTTTTTTACCATCAACAATTTTAATTTTGTTTTCTGCAGTACCCGTTTTTCCACAAATGTCTAACCCATCTACTTGATACCATTTAGCGGTTCCGTAAGTAAAAACATCGTGCATAGCATCAATGGCAATTGGAAAATGTTCTTTATCAATAGTTGTGTGTCTTTTTACTGTATATGTAGAGTCTGTTATGGATTGGTTATTTATTTTTTTAACAATGTGTGGTGTGTAGAAAAAACCTTTGTTGGCAATAGCTGCAGTCATATTTGCTAACTGCATTGGTGTTGTTAAAATTTCACCTTGACCGATAGCGTTAGATATGGTGTAGGTCGATCTCCATCGATTTTTATACCATCTATTATAGAATTTTGCATCTGGAATTACACCTTTTCTTCCTGAGGGTAAATCATAGCCTAGATAATTTCCAAGTCCAAAACTTTCCGCATGTTTGTTCCAAGCTTCTATTCCGATATTTGGATTATCAGCTTTATCTAAAATTCTTTTGTAAGTCGTTGCAAAAAAACTATTACAAGATTTAGCGATTGCTGTTTTTAAACGAATGGGTCTACCTACAATTCCACAGTGACAACCCATAAACTCATTTTTACGTTTTCCGTACTTGTAACCATGCTTGCAGTAGACGTATGTGCTTTCGTCAATAACATTTTCTTGTAAACCAATTAATCCATTTATGATTTTAAAAGGAGAACCTGGAGGGTACATTGCTTGTAAACCTCTGTCGAATGTAGGTGTATTAATGGTGTCATTAAAAAGTCTCACAGAATTGGGTGAACGTTTTCTTCCTACTAATAAATTAGGATCGTAAGAAGGAGCTGTAATTAAAGCTAGTATTTCGCCAGTAGCAGGCTCAATTGCAACAATTCCTCCTCGTTTACCTCGCATTAACTTTTCTCCATACTGTTGAAGTTTAGAATCTATAGTTAATGTTAAGTCGTTACCAGCTAACGCTAAGGTATCATATTTGCCTTTTTTATATGAACCAGTTATTTTATTTAGGTTATTTCTTTTAAAGTGTTTTTTTCCTTTAACACCACGAAGTTCGTTTTCGTATTGGGCTTCAACCCCCATCTTTCCAATTAGTTCCCCTTGTTCGTAGTAGTTACTGGTTCGTGCTTTTTGTTCGTTTACTTCACTAATATATCCTAAGACATTGGCAGCGGATTTAATTGGGTAATCTCTAATAATACGTTTCTGAATATAGAACCCTTTGTATTTAGGTAGTTTTTCTTGCAAGTAAGCGAAATCTTCTTTTGCTAGCTGTTTTAAGAATACTGAAGGAAGCCATCTTGCATATCTTTCAGCTTTTTTGAATCGCTTTACAAAGCTCTTCTTGTCTATTTTTAATAGTTTGCAAAACTCTAAAGTGTCAATTTGTTTAACTTCTTTAGGAACTACCATTACATCGTAAGAAAGTTGATTGGCAACTAATAATTCTCCATTACGATCGTATACATAACCTCTTTCTGGGTAATCGTATTCAATTTTTACGGTAGCGCCATATATTGGGTTTTGATTTCCACCACGAACAATTTGTAGTTGAAATAACCTAATAATATATATTAAGCTAACTAAAGCGATTAAAAAGATGAGTAAAAAACTACGTTTCATGAATCTTTTTTACTGAAAATAAAACTTCCTAAAAAATACAAAATTAACGTAAATACAGTCGAAAAAATTGTATTTAACAATACATTAGTAAAATTTGAAAACCCGAAGTTAATTAGTGTAAATAAAAGAAAATGATGTATTAATGTGAGTAAAGCTACATAGTTAAAAACTTTATCGAAAGTTTCTAATTTTAAATTGAAAGTAGAAAGCTCTGATGAAGTCTTTCTAAAAATAGTTCTTATAAAAAACACACGAATGTATGCTATAAATAAGATTGAAAATGCATTTACTCCACCTAGATTAGAAAAAGCATCAACACAAAGACCTAATAAAAAAGATAGAAATAAAAATGGAAACCTGTTGTTTCTTACTGGATACAAAAATACAAATGCTATATAGAGATACGGATTAATATACCCTAAAAACAATACATTGTTTAAGACTAATACTTGCAAAAAAAGCAAAAAGAAAAATAAAAAAGCTATGTATAAGGTTTTATTCATTCGGTTTGTTTTGCAACGTTTTTATTTCTTCTTTATCTAAACTTATTATTATATCGACATAGCCTAGGTTAGTCATGTCGTTAAATAATTTAATATCAATGGTGTTTGATGCTGTTATTTTATCAGGAACGTTAGCAACAGTACCAATTAAAATTCCTTCAGGAAAAATAGTTGATTTTCCTCCAGTAATTATAGTATCTCCAACATTGTAAGTAGCTTGTCTTGGAATATCGGTTAACTGAACAATATTAGTGTTCTTTCCGTCCCAAATTAAAGTTCCGAAGTGGAATCCGTTTTTAAAACGAGCATTAATTTTACTGTTTTTATTTAAAATGGATTGAACTCTGGCATAACTTCCAGAAACATTATCGGTAATTCCAATAATTCCTTTGCTGTTTACAACAGCCATTTCTTTTTTTAGCCCGTTTTTACTTCCTCTGTTAACTGTTAGAAAGTTGAATGGAGTAGTGTAATTATTACTTGTGATTTTTCCATTTACAAAAGAAAATTTCTGTTTGAAAATAGAGTCGTTTTTCTGTGTTAATGTTACAGAATCAATTATAGTATTGTATTGTTGAAGTAAGTTTTTAAGTCGAGTATTTTCTTCAGAAAGTAATTTGTTCTGACTTTTTAAGTTCATGTATTCAGAAATATTAGAAGTTTTTTCTTGAATACCTCCAGTAATAAAATTTGTTGAACTAATAAATTTACTTCTATGAAAAGAATGATTGTTAATAATTAATGCAACAGCGATTATTTCGAGAAATAAGAAAAAAAGAAAATACTTATACTTCTGAAAGAAATAAATAAGCTGTTGCATAAATTATCATTGTGTTTTATTTAAGTAATACTGTTTTGTATTTCTCAATATTTTTAAGTGCAATTCCAGTACCTCTAACCACTGCACGTAATGGATCTTCGGCTACATAAACAGGTAGGTCTGTTTTTCTAGATAAACGCTTGTCTAAACCACGTAACATAGAACCACCACCTGCTAAATAAATACCAGTATTGTAAATATCGGCAGCTAATTCTGGTGGAGTTTTAGATAAGGTTTCCATAACTGCATCTTCGATACGTAAAATAGATTTATCTAATGCTTTCGCAATTTCACGATACGATACTTGTACTTGTTTAGGTTTACCACTTAATAAATCACGTCCTTGAACCATCATATCGTCTGGTGGCGTGTCTAAATCTTCAGTAGCAGAGCCTATTTGAATTTTGATTTTTTCAGCAGTAGTTTCTCCAACATGTAAGTTGTGTTGCGTACGCATGTAATACATAATATCACTTGTAAATAAATCACCAGCAACTTTTACCGATTGATCGCATACAATACCTGCCAAAGCAATAACAGCAATTTCTGTAGTTCCTCCACCTATGTCAATAATCATATTTCCTTTAGGTTCCATAATATCAATACCAACCCCAATTGCAGCTGCCATTGGTTCGTAAATCAAATAGATTTCTTTAGCATTCATATGACGACCAGAGTCAATAACCGCACGTTTTTCTACTTCTGTAATACCAGACGGAATACAAATAACCATTCGTAATGATGGTGGGAAAAGCTTCTTTTTAATTGCAGGAATTTGCTTAACAAATTCTTTAATCATTTCTTCTGAAGCTTGAAAATCTGCGATAACTCCGTCTTTTAATGGACGAATAGTTTTTATGTTTTCATGAGTTTTTCCTTGCATTCTATTGGCTTCATGACCAGTGGCAATAATTTTTCCAGTTAGTCTGTTTCTTGCAACAATAGAAGGACTGTCTATTACAACTTTTCCGTTGTGAATGATTAAGGTATTTGCGGTTCCTAAATCTACCGCAATGTCTTCAGTCATGAAATCAAAAAAACCCATATGGTATTATGTTATCTAAATTTAAGTGGAATCTTACAAATCTACTAAAAATCTGCTTTGATTCTACAACTAAAATTATTAATGTTTAAAATGTCTGGTTCCAGTAAAAACCATAGCAACGTTATTGTTGTTACAATAGTCAATGCTTAATTGATCTTTAATTGAACCTCCTGGTTGAATTACGCTTTTTATACCTGCTTTATCTGCAATTTCTACACAATCAGGAAAAGGAAAAAATGCATCACTTGCCATAACAGCATTTTCCAAATTGAAGTTGAAGTTTTTAGCTTTTTCAATAGCTTGTCTTAAAGCATCAACTCTACTTGTTTGTCCAGTTCCACTAGCACATAATTGTTTGTTTTTAGTCAAAACAATTGTATTAGATTTTGTGTGCTTACAAATTTTAGAGGCAAATAGTAAATCCTCTAACTCACTTTCGGTTGGTTTATTGTTAGTTGCGTACGATAAATCCTCTAAACGATCGGTTTTATTGTCTTTATCTTGAATTAACAATCCGTTTAAAGCAGTTCTTACATTTTGAGCTGGTAATTCAACTTCTTTTTGAACTAATAAAACTCTGTTTTTCTTTCCTTTTAAAATTTCTAAAGCGTCATCGTTAAATGCCGGAGCAATTACTACTTCGCAGAAAAGTTTATGAATTTCTTCAGCAGTAGCTTTGTCAATAGTAGTATTACTAATTAAAATACCTCCAAAAGCAGAAACAGGATCTCCAGCTAAAGCATCTACATAGGCTTGGTAAACTGTTTCTCTTTGAGCAAAACCACAAGCATTGTTATGTTTTAAAATAGCAAATGTTGGTGCTTCGTCTTTAAATTCGTTCATTAAGTTAACAGCAGCATCTACATCTAATAAATTGTTATAACTTAGTTCTTTACCGTGTAATTTGTCGAACATTGCGTCTAAATCTCCAAAGAAATATCCTTGTTGGTGTGGATTCTCTCCATAACGTAATGTTTTAGAAGTAGTTTCGCTTGCTTTATAAACGATTTCCTCTTCGTTGAAATAATTGAAAATAGCTGTATCGTAATGGGATGAAATGTTAAATGCTTTAGCAGCAAATTTCTTCCTATCATTAATATTTGTTTCTCCGTTATTTTCTGAAATGATGTTTAAAAACTCATCATATTGTTCCATTGAAGAAACAATAAATGTGTCTTTAAAGTTTTTAGCAGCTGCTCTAATAAGAGAAATTCCTCCAATATCAATTTTTTCAATAATATCTTGTTCTGCAGCTCCAGAAGCAACTGTTTTTTCAAAAGGATATAAATCAACAATTACTAAATCTATCTGCGGAATTTCATATTCCTCTAATTCAGCAACATCTCCTTCATGATTTTGACGATTTAGAATTCCGCCAAATACTTTTGGGTGTAGTGTTTTTACTCTACCTCCTAAAATAGATGGATAAGAAGTTACATCTTCTACAGGTACTACATTAATACCTAAATCTTTGATGAATTTTTCGGTACCTCCAGTAGAATAAATAGTAACATTAAGCTCATTTAGCTTCTTAACAATAGGCTCTAATCCGTCTTTGTGAAATACAGAGATTAATGCCGATTTAATCGTTTTTGTAGTGTTCATTTGTTGTTGTGTTGTTAAGCGAACAAAACTACTAAAACCCACAAGTTTATACAATAAAGTTTTTCGGATTTTAAAGCAAAATAAAACACCATCAAATTAAAGCTTGATGGTGTTTTATCTAACAAAAACGAAAAAGTAAAAAACTATTATTCTGCAGTTTCTAAGAAATTGCGGAACCAAGTAGCAAATTTTTCGTAAAGTGATTGTTTTGTTTGTGTATGTGAACTATTTCCAAGCGCAGCATACGTGGGGATTTGTTTGTTGCTCATTTTAAGGGGATTAAATGAAGTTAATTATTACTAATAGTTTTCAAATAAAAGAAAAAATATATTAATAATCAAGCAATTGCGAAAAAAATTACAAAATCGTTGCAACTTTACTACAAACATGCTCTAATAACTCCTCATCTTGTGGGGTGAATGGGTTAACTGTGTGAGAATCAATGTCTATTTGTCCGATGTTTTCTCCGTTTACAAAAATTGGAATTACAATTTCAGATTTTACCTTCCATCCGCAAGAAATATAGTTGTCTTGTTCACTTACGTCTTGTACAACAAAGTTTTCATTGCTTACAGCAACTTGACCACAAATACCTTTACCAAAAGGAATAAT
Organism: Tenacibaculum holothuriorum; assembly: GCF_002120225.1. Taxonomy (GTDB): domain Bacteria; phylum Bacteroidota; class Bacteroidia; order Flavobacteriales; family Flavobacteriaceae; genus Polaribacter; species Polaribacter holothuriorum. The sequence goes on from NZ_LAPZ01000011.1 coordinate 94,295, forward strand.
TGTATGATCCGTTGGCTCTCCTGTAAATTGAGCTAATTTAAGTTCTTCTTTGTTTCCGTTTTTAAAATAAAAACCTACCCAATCGTAATAGCTAATTTGAGCTTCTAGATAATCACAAATTTGTTGTAATTTTTCTTCTTTTGAAATAACACTATTTATAATAGTGTTTACTTTATTTTTATGTTGATCTAAGTTCATTTTTTAATCTTTCTTAACTAGTTCGAAAAAGAATATATAAGCTTACAAAAATAGTTTTAACAGATGTTTTAAAAAAGAAGAAATTTTGTTTTTGTACATTTGCCCTCTAATGAAATCATTTTTCTTAAAAATATCGTCATTAACTTTAGCCTTTTTGGTTTTGTTTTCTACATTCTCATTTACTGTAGAAAAGCATTTTTGTGGTGATTTTTTAGTGGATATTTCTTATTTTGGTGAAGCACAATCTTGTTCTGGTGAAGTAGAAAAAGACAGTTGTGAAGAAAAAAGAGTAGAGAAAAAGAAAAAATGCTGTAAAGATGAAGTTCAGCAAATTGATGGACAGGACGATTTTCAAAAAACGTCAATAGATAAAATTACATTTAAACTTCAAAAGTTTGTAATTGCTTATGCAGTTTCATACAAATTGATGTTTAAAAAACTTCAGCGATTAATAATTCCGCACAAGAATTATTCGCCCCCCAGCTTATACTTTAATTTTCAAGTTTTACATGAGGTATTTATCATATGATTTTAAATGTTTTTAAAGCAAAACGCTATAAAAATGTTTAATGATTAATATGATAATAAATGAAAAAATATATCAGTAGCTTTTTTATGCTACTTAGTTTACTCTCATTCTCTCAAAATACTTACAAGGGAATGATAATGGATAAGAACAATCCGAAAGATAATTTAGGAGTTTACGGAGCTAATGTTTATTGGCTAAATACTTCTATAGGTACTACCACAAATGAAAAAGGATGGTTTGAGCTTCCTTATAAAAAAGAATATAAAAAGTTAGTAGTAAGTTTTGTAGGTTATAAAACCGATACAATTACTATTAAAAATAATAAACCAATTCATTACTTTTTAACTGAAGAAAATACGTTAGATGAAGTATCGATAAACGCAAAAAAAGAAGCAACTCAAAAATCATACTTACAAACACAAAACGTAGCAACGATTAATAGTGAAGAATTATTAAAAGCGGCTTGTTGTAATCTTTCAGAGAGTTTTGAAACAAATCCGTCAATAGATGTGAATTTTTCTGATGCAATTACTGGAACTAAGCAAATTCAAATGTTAGGTTTAACGAGTCCTTATTTATTAATTACTCAAGAAAATATACCATCAATTCGAGGAGCAGCTCAAGCATTTGGACTCACATTTACACCAGGGACTTGGGTGGAAAGTATTCAAATTACCAAAGGAGCTGGAAGTGTAGTAAATGGTTTTGAAAGTATCTCGGGACAAATAAATACCGAATTGGTAAAACCGTTTTCAGATAATAAATTGTTTGTAAATACTTATGCTTCTCGAATGGGAAGATTAGAATTGAATACGCATTTCAATCAAAAAATTAATGAAAAATGGCATACAGGTATTTATTTACATGGGAATTATAGAGGAAGTAAGTTTGATGTAAATAACGATGGGTTTTTAGACAATCCGTTAGCAGACCAAATTAATGTAATGAACCGTTGGCAATATACCAATGCGGAAAAAGGTTGGGTAAGCTTTTTTAATGTTCATTTTGTAAATGATAATAAGCAATTAGGGCAGCTAGAGTTTAATCCAGATATTCATAAAGGCTCGAATACTATTTGGGGAAGTGAAATTAAAACAAGGCGTTTTGAAACGTCTGCTAAAGTAGGATATGTATTTCCTGAATTACCTTTTCAAAGCATAGGTGTACAGTTGTCGTATAGCAATCATAAACAAGATTCTTACTTTGGGTTAAGAAATTATAATATTGAACATCAAAGTGTTTATGGAAGTGCAATTTTTAACTCGATAATAGGAGATACCCGTAATAAGTTTAAAACAGGAATTAATGTTTCTTACGATAGTTATGATGAATTGGTAAAAGTAACTCAAGAAGAAAACTATAATAGAAATGAAAAATCTGTAGGAGCATTTTTTGAGTACTCTTACGATAACTTAGATAATTTCAGTTTTACGGCTGGAGCAAGAGTAGATACTCATAACTTATTAGGAACTTTTGTTACTCCAAGATTTCATCTTAGATATGCTCCTTGGGAAAAGGGAGTATTAAGAGCTTCTGTAGGATCGGGTAGACGTAGTGCCAATATATTTGCTGAAAATCAACAGTTTTTTGCTTCATCAAGACAATTGAATATTCAAAATTCGGGAGGAAAAATTTATGGACTGAATCCTGAAAAAGCATGGAATTTTGGTGTGTCATTCTTACAAGGGTATAAGTTGTTTGAAAAGAAAGGAGATATAACGGTAGATTTTTATCAAACAAACTTCACAAATCAAGTAGTTGTTGATTGGGAGAATCCACAAGAAATCTCATTTTATAATTTAGATGGAAAAAGTGTTGCCAAGAGTTTTCAAATAGAAATTAATCAGAAAATAGTTAAAAGGTTAAATACTCGATTTGCGTATAAGTTTTATGATGTTTATACGGATTATAAATCAGGAAGAAAACAAAAACCGTTGCAAGCACAACATCGTTTTTTTGCGAATATATCGTATGAAACTCCAATAACATTAAATTCTTTTCCTTGGAAGTTTGATCTTACTTATAATTGGATTGGAGAACAACGATTACCAAATCTTAATTCAGTATATTCTAAAAGTTATAATTTGTTAAATGCGCAGATAACAAAAGTTTTTTCAAACAAGTTTGAAGTGTATGCAGGAAGTGAAAACTTAACCAATTATAAACAGAAGAATCCTATTTTAGGAAGTGATAATCCGTTTGGTTCAAATTTTGATACTTCGATAGTATACGCACCAATTTTTGGAGCCAATTTTTATGCAGGTTTGCGATTTAAAATAAAATAAGAACTCTCGTTGAGAGAATCAGAAAATAAAAAATTAATTAAAATTAGTCAAATGAAAAAAATATTAGTTGTATTAGTAATGCTGTTAACTGTTAGTGTGTCAGCTCAGAAAAAAAAGAAGAACGCTAAAGTTTCTTTTGAAGTAGATGGTGTTTGTATGATGTGTAAAAAGCGTATAGAAAAAGCTGCTTTAAATACTAAGGGTGTAAAGTTTGCAAATTGGAATGTGAAAACGCATCAGTTAAATTTAATTATTGATGAACGTAAAACAGATTTGAAAACAGTTCAGCAAAAAATGGCTGATGTAGGACATGATACAAAAGCGGTAAAAGCTACTAAAGAGGCGTATGATGCTTTACATCCTTGTTGTAAATATAGAGACGAAGAGATTGTAGGTGATCATAAACAGTAAAGTAAAAAAGAAACCGAGCAATTTGCTCGGTTTTTTATTTCCATTCTTTTAAAAAAGAAACAACCTTTTCTTTGTAACTAGCTCCAATAGGAATTTCTGTTGAATCTACTTCAATATCATTTACAGTAAAAGCAGATATTTTGTCGATATTAATAATGTATGAGCGATGTACTCGTAGAAAGCTTTTATCTTTTAATTCTTCTTCTATTTCACTTATTCGATATTTTGAAACAATTCTTTTGTCGTTAACTGTATGAATTTTTATGTAGTCTTTTAAACTTTCTATAAACAAAATATCTTCTACAACTACTTTATGAAACTTGCTGCCAGATTTTATCAGCATAAAATCATCGGGAGTATTCTTCTTTGAAATGACTTCAGTTTGAGTAGTGTTGTCTTTTAAAAAGCGATCTATAGCTTTAAAAAAACGTTCGAAAGTTATAGGTTTGAGTAAATAATCTATCACTCCCAAGTCATAACTTTCTATGGCATAATCTCTATATGCTGTTGTGAAAATTGTTTTAGGTGGATTTTTTAATGTTTTTAAAAAATCAATACCAGTTAAATTGGGCATTTTTATATCTAAAAACAATAAATCTACTTGTTTGGTATTTAATATTTCAAAAGCTTTAATGGCATTATTGCAAGTTGCAACTACCTCTAAACTTTCAATTTTAGCGATGTGTTTTTCTAAAAGTTTAATTGCTAAAGGTTCGTCGTCTACTAATAAGCATTTTATTTTTGTAGCCATATTATTGCTTCACTATTAAAGTTACTTCAAATTTATTGTCTGTTTCTACGATATTTAAAGTATAATTAACATTATAAATTAAATCCAATTGCTTTCTAACATTTAGTAAACCTATATTTCCTTTATTGTCTGGTTGATAATCTTTAGAAACAGTATTCATTATCTTAAAAGTAAATTTAGCATCTTTATTAGATACATGGATATTAATTTGGGGTGAACCACTGTCTTCTCCAGCTCCATGCTTAAAAGCGTTTTCTACCAAAGACAATAAAATTAAAGGAGGAATTTCAGTGTCGTTTTCAATATCTTCAGTAAAAGTAACTTTTAATCGGTCATCGTATCGTAACTTTTCTAATTCAATAAAGTTCTTTAACAATTCTATTTCGCTCGATAGTAATACGTATTTTCCGTTGCATCTATATAAAACATGATCTAAAATTTCTGATAATTTACTTATAGAAGTTGATGTTTTAGGTGAGTTTATAATAGAAAGCGAATAAATATTATTTAAAGTATTGAATAAAAAATGTGGATTTAATTGACCTTTCAACGTTCTTAATTCTATCTCAGATTTTTCTTTTGCTAAAGCTAATTTGTTTGATTTTTCTCTTTCATCTTCAAAATAATATTTTACAGCAACAAACACCAAAGAATTCAACAAGATATTAGGAATGTATTTCGCTAATAACCATCTGTAATCTGTAAAAATTTCTCTTATTGATTCTTGTTCAAAAGGAGGAATTCTTACTAAAGGTTCACCTACATGCACTACTAAAATTCTACTTAAAACTCCTAAAAGATATATAGCAATAACAAATACTAGAATTGATAGAATATACTTTTTAGTTTTAACAAATTTAGGTATCCAAAAATAGGCTATAAAATATGAGGAAATTATTTGTGTTGAAAAACCTATGGCGTTAAAAATTAAGCCCTCAACAATAGTAAAATGCTGATTTTTCTCATTTATAATAATGTCCCTAAATAAATCTAAGGAAAAGAGTATAGTCCAAAATAAAATATGACGTAAAACTCTGTTGTTCTTAATTTGTACTGAAAGTTTATTCAATGTGTCCATGCTCTTACAAAAATAAAAGCTATTCCTTCATATACTAGTATAAGTAGACGAAACTTAATTTTTTACACCTAAACACAGCTTTTTTACTCCTTAACTAATTCGATCTGTAAAAAGAGTTATAAACGTCGATTTTTCTTGCCAGTTTATCTATTTGAAAAATATGCCTTAATACAATAACTCACATTTGTGGTATAATTTAAATTTAAGAAAATGAAAACAATATGCTACATATTTATGGTGTTAAGCTCAATAGTTATAAGTGCTCAGGTAACTATTAAAGGAAAAGTGCTAGAGCAAACCTCTAACCAACCTTTAGAGTTTGCAACTGTTATTTTAACAGATTCAAAAACTAACAAAATTATAGCTGGAGAAACTACAAATGAAAACGGACAATACACCATAAAAACTAAAAAAGGAACATATACTATTAAAGTAGAGTTTATTGGTTTTAAGAATAAATCAATTGAAAATATTACGTTAAGTAATAATCAAACTATTCCAACTTTTTTCTTAGTAGAAGATGCTGAAAAGTTAGATGAAGTTGAAGTAACTGCTGAAAAATCTACTACAGAATATAAATTAGATAAACGTGTTTTTAATGTAGGGAAAGATTTAATTTCTAAAGGAGGTTCAGTTACAGATGTATTAAATAATGTTCCTTCTGTAAATGTAGATATTGAAGGCGGAGTGAGTTTAAGAGGGAATCCTAACGTACGTGTTTTAATTAATGGAAGACCTTCTGTTTTAACAGCAAATAATGGATTAGAATCTATTCCCTCAGAAACGATAGAGAAAGTAGAAGTTATTACAAATCCATCTGCAAAATACGATGCTGAAGGTACAGCAGGAATTATCAATATTGTTTTAAAGAAAAATACAAAAGGTCGTTTTGGAAGCTCACTTCAATTAACTACAGGGATACCAGATAACCATAGGATTAATTATAATGTAAATTATAAAAAGGAAAAGTTTAATTTGTTTTCTAATATCGGTTATCGTTATATAAGTTTTAGTGGAAATGGTTTTTTAAACCGAACAAATTTTGATAATAATAAGAACGTTATTTCATTTTCTAACAGAACCACCAATAGAACGCGTAGAATGAATACTCTAAACCTTTATTTTGGAAGCGATTATTATATTAACGATAAAAATACTCTAACATTAAGTTATTACTACAGAAATAATTTGAGTAGAAACACTGTAGATTATGCTTTTGATTTTTTAAATAGTTCACAACAAGTAGACAGTAGAGTTGTAACACAAGAAAGTTATAGAGAACCCCAAAAAGCAAATCAAATTGAATTTAACTACGTAAAAACCTTTGACAAAAAAGGACAAAAATTCACTTTGAATCTCCAATATGATTTTTGGAATGATGATGAAAATGAGTTTGTAAAAGAGCAACAAGTATTTCCAACGAACACAGCAATTAAAACCTTGCAAAGTAGAGATGTTGAGAGTAGTAAAGATTTCTTGTTTCAATCGGATTTTAAATTACCAATTACCAAAAAATCGCATGTAGAAATGGGGGTTAAAGGTGAAATTAGAAATATTGATAGTGATTATAAAGTTTGGGATAATACAGTTTTAGTTGATAGTTTAGATAACTTATTAAAATATAACGAACGTATTTATGGGGCTTATATTCAATACGGAAATCGTAAAAATAAATTACAGTATTTAGTAGGTTTACGTGCTGAACACGCTAATACAGGAAGTACAGACAGAAAGAATCAATTTAAAACAGATAAAAGTTATACCGATTTATTTCCAACAGCTCACTTAACGTATAATTTTACCGATGCAACTAATTTACAGTTAAGCTATAGTAGAAGAATTCGTCGCCCTAGTTTTTGGCATTTAAATCCGTTTGGCGGAATTTCAGATAGAAGGAATATAAGAGTTGGGAATCCTGATTTAAACCCTATGTATACCAATTCTTATGAATTAGGATTTTTAAAACGATGGAAAAGATTTACAATTAATCCTTCTATATATTATCAGAGAACAACTAATGTGTTCGAAACGTTGATTACAGCTAACTCTTTTGGAGCATTAGTTTCAAAACCAATCAATTCAGGAACAGAAAAAAGATACGGAGCAGAACTAGCAGTTAGATTTTCTCCATACAAATGGTGGCGTTTATCGAGTGAGTTTAATTACTTTGGGTTTAGCCAAAGAGGTATTTATACTGTAGATGATAATGCGTGGTCTACACGATTGAATTCAAGAATGAAGTTCTCTAAGCTAACGATACAATACAGTTTTAACTATCAAGGAGAAAGACAAAGTGGACAAGTGTTTACTGAAGGTCAGTACAGAGCAGATTTAGGTATAAGTAAAGATTTTTGGAATGATAAAGCTACTGTAACCCTTAACATGAATAATATTTTTGATTCTAATATTAGAAAAAGATTAATTACAGGTGAAGATTATACTGCTTATAGATACGAAAGACCAATAGGGCGTTTTTCATCCATAACTTTTACATATAGATTTAATAGAACAAAAAAAGATAGAGATCGTTTACCAGATTAAATCCATAAAAAAACCGAGCAAATAGCTCGGTTTTTTTATTATAACATTTGTAGTGTGTTAATTTCTTGATTTGTTAACTCTCTCCATCTGCCGCGAGGTAAATTTTTCTTAGTTAAACCAGCAAAAATCACACGATCTAATTTTACAACATGGTATCCGAAATGTTCAAATATTTTACGAACAATTCTGTTTCTACCTGAGTGAATTTCAATTCCAACTTCTGTTTTTCTTTCACCTTCTACATAAGAAACGGCATCAATAAAAACCTTGCGACCTTCAATAATTACATCACCACGCAACTTTTCTAAATCTGCTAATGATAATTTTTTATCTAAAGAAGCATGATATAATTTACGTACATTATGTTTTGGATGTGTAAGTTTTTTAGCTAATTCGCCATCATTGGTAAATAGTAATAATCCAGTGGTATTTCTATCTAAACGACCAACAGGATAAATACGTTCTTTTGTAGCGTTTTGTACCAACTCCATTACCGTTTTTCTACCACGATCATCTTCCATAGTAGTAATGTAGTTTTTAGGTTTATTCAATAAAACATAACGCTTTTGTTCCATTGAAATTAAAGTTCCATCGAAACGAACTTCATCTGTAGGTTGTACTTTGTATCCCATTTCAGTAACCAACTTACCGTTTACAGAAACACTACCGTGTTCAATGTAAGTATCAGCTTCACGACGAGAACAAATACCAGAATTAGAAATGAACTTATTTAAACGAACTCCTGTATTTTCCTTTTCAGCAGGTTTTGGGGTGCTCTTAGGTTTTCTAAAATCTCTTTTGAAGTTTTTCTTTCCTTGAGGATTGCTGTTTCGATCAGCTTGTCGTCCTCTCGACGAGTTTTTTCTATTCATTATGAATGTTTATTAAAAAATGCGTGCAAAGGTATGCTAAATATTTGATTTTTAATGTAAAACCTTTACTACTTTATTTAAAATTAAAGAAGGATCGATAAAAAGTAAACTAAAAACTCCTATTAATAATAAGATTTTTAAGATGTTATGAAGTAAGGTGTATTGCTTTTTATGCTCTGCTTTAAAAATGTAAAAACCAGTAAATAATAAAACAACGGTAGCAAAATAAAAATAATACTTCATGTATTGTATTGCAGGATAATTAAATAAAACTGCAACAGGAATTAAAGTAAGTGTTAAAAGAAGTAGTATTGTTTTTTTAGTATTCTTTTCTCCGTATTGAACAGGAAACGTATTGTAATTATTGGCTATTGCTCCTTTAATGTTCTCTAAATCTTTTACAAGTTCTCTAACCATAATAACTAAGAATAGAAAAGTAGCATGTACAAAAATTACTTTTGAAAAATTTTTATAATGAATAAAAACTACAAAAAAAGGAAGTATAGTTAAAACAGAAGCACTTAGTAAACCTACCAAAGGATAGCGTTTAAGTTTATGTGAGTACAGCCAAATTCCAAAGATATAAGTGGCAAAAAATATGCCTGCTCTCCAAGAAACAAACCACCCGAAAGTGAATCCGATAAAGTTTAATAGAAAATATAAAGAGAGTTTGGTTTCTTGTTTTACATGTGAATCTATTCCTGTTTTTAGAGGGCGATTAATTCTATCAGATTTTTTATCGTAAAAATTATTGATGATATAACCCGCAGCAATTACACTTACTGTGGCGAGTACTAAATAGAGTAAGTCTAAATCAAAAATTACAGATTTGATAGACTTTTCAGGTGAGAAAATAAAAATAGCAGCTAAATATTGAGCTGCTATTAATACTAATATATTGTATCCTCTTACTACAGATAAAAGACTGAATAGTTTAAAAAAAAACGATTTTCTTTTTGTTACTTCCATAGCGCAAAGTAATCAAGTTTTAAAAACGATAAACTACTTCTAATTTATAATCTTTTAAGCTGTTTTTAGCTTTTTCAAAGTCTTCAGTAAAGCCTAAAATATAGCCTCCACCACCAGATCCGCAAAGCTTTAAATAATAATCGTTTGTTTGAATGCCTTTTTCCCAAACCTTATGAAATGCTGTAGGAATCATTGGTTTAAAATTAGCTAAAACTACTTTAGATAATTTCTTTACGTTACCAAATAAAGATGAAACATTACCTTTTAAGAAATCATCTATACAAGCGTCTGTATGGGTAACGAATTCTTCACTCAACATTTTTCTAAACCCTTCGTTTTTCATCTTATTCATAAAGATGTTAACCATAGGTTCAGTTTCCCCTATTTGTTCAGAGTCTAATAAAAATACAGCTCCTTTTCCTTCTTTTTGAGATGGAATTCCAGCAGGTTCTATGTTTTCTTTTGAGTTGATTAATATCGGTAAGCTTAAATATGAATTTAATGGATCTAATCCAGAACTCTTTCCATGGAAAAAAGATTCCATTAAAGAGAAGATTTCTTTTAATTTTAAAAGCTTATCTCTAGTTAGGTTTTCTAAAACAGTAATCTTATCGTTTGCATATTGCTCATAAATAGAAGCAACTAAAGCTCCAGAACTACCTACACCATAACCTTGAGGAATTGATGATTCAAAGTATAACCCAGCCTCAACGTCTTCTTTAAGAGTTTTTAAATCAAACGATACAATTTCGGTATCTAAGTTTTCTAAATAATTATAGAAATTAGCTAAACTTTGGTTTGATTTTAATGCTTCTCCTGATAAGTTTTTTGCTGATTTTAACGCTCCTTTGTAAGAATTAAAAGGTATAGCAAGCCCTTTAGAATCTTTAATGATTCCGTATTCTCCAAATAGAAGTATTTTGGCGTAAAATAAAGGTCCTTTCATAGTGTTTTAATTACTCGACAAATATATATAAAATGTTAGTTAAAAGAGGTTTAATAAACATTTTTGTAAAAGGTTTTCCAAACCCCTACTTTTTCACCATTTCTATATTTTCCTTTTGTTTCTATTTTTCCGTTTTTATAGAAGGTTTTCCATATGCCGTCGCGTTTTCCTTCTTTGTATTTTCCTTGCTCTTTTAAATCACCACTTTCGTAAAAAACTTTTCGTACTCCGTCTAAAACTCCATTTTTGTAGTTGGCTTTATGAAAAGGTTTTCCATTTTTGTGGTAGTATAAAACCAATCCATCAAATTTTTCTTCGTGTGGTACATTGGTTTTACTAAAGCCTTCCATTTGCACATTACCATTTTTGTAGTAATCTATAATCCAAAAACCGTTGTCTTGTTTTTTAGGAGTAGGTCTGTAGTATTCTGCATTTTCTTTATTGGTTTCTTTCCAATTTGCGTCGAACCAAATAGTTTCTTGAGCCGTTACATTATATGTTAAAAACCCAACAAACATTAGTAATATTAATGTTGAAGTTTTCATAATTTAAAGGGAGTTTTAAGTTATTGTTTTTGCGCGCCAAAACCCGCATTATCACAAATATACTGATTTTTCTGGCAGTAAAGTGCTAAATGATTCTTAATAAACTCGTTTACAGACTCTTTTTCATTGTTTGGATACAGTACGTGAACATTTGCTCCTGCATCTAAAGTAAAGCAAATGTTACTATTTGTTTCTGCTCTATACTCCCATATTTTATTAATGATTTCTAAAGTATTTGGTTTCATTAAAATAAAATACGGATTACTTGTTAGCATCATTGCATGTAATGTTAAAGCTTCACTTTCAATTAGGTTAATGAATTCTTTAATATCTCCGTTTTGAAGAATTGTTGAAAGCTTTCCAAGATTATCGTTTGCTTGTTTAAAACGATTTTCTGCATATGGATGATTATGCATTAAATTATGACCAACGGTTGAAGAAACTTGCTTTTCACCTTTGTCTACTAACAATATCGCGTCTTGATAATTCTCAAAAATAGGATGAACTTTATAAGGAAATTGAACCCCATACAAATCTGAACTTCCTTCAATTTCTGGATGTTCTCCCCAAACTATTAATGGTCCCTCAATACTTCTACTAGCACTTCCTGATCCTAAACGAGCTAAAAATGAGGCTTTTTGATTGAAGTAGTCTTCAGTAATAGTAGGGTTTAGTTCTTTTTCTAAACTTAATAAGCACATAGCAATGGCGCTCATTCCGCTTGCGGAAGAAGCAATTCCGCTACTGTGAGGAAAAGAGTTTTCAGAATTAATAACCATTTTATACTCAAAAATGTATGGACAGTACTCTTTAATTCTATCAAAAAACTTTGCGATTTTAGGTTTAAAATCGTCTTTCTTTTTTCCTTCAAAGAATAATTCAAACTCAACAGTTGAGTTTTTTTCTGTTTTAGTAAACTCAATAGAAGTTTTTGTATGGCAATTGTTTAGTGTAAAACTTATAGATGCATTTTTAGGTAATTGAGGATCTGTTTTTCCCCAATATTTTACCAATGCAATATTACTTGGTGTTTGCCATGAAAAAGTTACTTTTTCTACTGTGTTTGTGAATGTATTCGGAATGAAGTTTTGCGTATTCAATGCTAAAAATTTTGGTGTAAAGATAGCATATCACTTATACTTCTGCTAATTTTTGTATAACACAGTCTTTATAGCTTCTACTAATGGGAATTGCTTTGTTTTCAATTTCAATAGTTTCTGTAGTGTAAGATGAAATTTTAGATAATGAAACAATAAAAGATCTATGAACTCTTATGAATTTGTTGTTAGGCAGTTTTGTTTCAATATTACTAATGGTTTCTCTGGTTACAAAAGTTTCTTTTTGCGTATGAATTTTTATGTAGTCACTTAAACTTTCTATGTAAAGAATGTCTGAAAAGTTAACCTTAACCATTTTTCTCTCAACTCTCACAAAAATAAAGTCTTTAGTGTTTTCTTTTTCAGAATTATTATTTTGTTGAATTTGATCTTTTTGTGTAATTCGTTGAATGGCTTGTAAAAAACGATCAAAAGAAATTGGCTTTAATAAATAGTCGGTAGCTTGTAAGTCAAAACCATCAACAGCATATTCTCTATACGCTGTTGTAAAAATTATATGCGATTTTTTATTGATGATTTTTGCTAAACTTAAACCTGTAATTTCTGGCATATTAATATCTAAGAAAAATAAATCGACAAGATTATTTTGCGCAATTTGTAGTGCTTCAATTGCATTTTTACAAGTAGCAATTAAATTAAGATTTGGCGTTTTTTCGACAAAAGAAGTTAAAATTTCTCTTGCGATAGGCTCGTCATCAACAATTACACAGTTTAGTTTATTACTCATTTTGTAAAGGTATAATTAAGTTAACCAAAAATTTATTTTCGGTTTGATTAATTGTTAGAGAAGATTGTTCTTTATATAACATTTCTAGGCGTTTTTTAATGTTTTCTAAACCAATTCCTTTTTTAGTATTTGTATTGGTTTTTGCAGAATTTGTTATCGAAAAAAACAATTTATCTTCTTGAGTTACTAAATCAATATTAATGGTTAAAACATCATCTTGATATGTTCCATGTTTAAAAGCATTTTCAACAAAAGGTAGCAATAACATGGGGGCAATTTTTATGTTTTGCTGATGAAATTCTTTCTCAAATTTCACAGATAAACTATCTTGAAATCTCATTTTTTCAAGAGAAATATAATCGTCAATATGTTTTATTTCGTCTGATAATAAAACAAAAGGTTTGTCAACTTGATAGAGAATATAGTCGAGAAGATTAGAAAGTTTTAAAATCATGTTTGGAGTTGTGTCTGATTTCTTAAGAGCAAATCCATACAAAGTATTTAAAGTGTTGAATAAAAAATGAGGATGAATCTGCATTTTTAAAAACTTTAATTCTTGTTCTTTTAGTTGTAGCTGAGTAGCTAAAAACTTACTTCTTAAATCCTCGCTTTTTAATGCCGATTGATAATTATGCATGACCATACCCAGCATAATTACCACAAGGACTATAAAATATACTCCAAAGACTATAAATGGTAATGTTTTAGTTAAAGGAGAAGCATCGTTGGTTGTTAAATCGTATGAAAAAATAAGCCCGTATAAGATTGATAGTATTATAAAAAAAGAAGAAATAATAAACGTGTATACAGTATACAGAATGAATAAAACTTGTTTTTTTTGCAGTAAATATTTGGGAATTAAAAAGAATAAAAAGAAATAACTAGTGCAAATAGTAATTGGCATTAGAAATAAGGAAAACTTATTTACATAGTTTGTATTGTTAGTTCCGTAACCTAAAAAATAAGTGTAGAAAAAATAGACTCCAATCCAAAAAATAATATGAACCGCAGCAGTAATTAACCACTTTAATATTGATGATGTTTTTACCACGCTAAATAATCTTTAGTGCAATATCTTTCTTTTTTTAAAAACACAGCATATTTTGCGATAAAATTCAAAAAACACAAGACGAATTACAATTTTACTGGTTGTCGATAAAAAACTGTAGATTTAGGAATCTATATTGTAAGACATCGAAATAAAACTAATTGAGTTATAATCTAAAATACATTTGAAGCATATTAACATTAAAATTTTACAACTATGAATTTTTTATTTTTTGGTCAGTTTTTCGATAGATTAAACGAAGGAGGTCCAGTTTTTATGTATCCATTGTTTTTAATGATGCTTATTTGTATAGGTTTAATAATATTTTCTTTCGTAAAAGGAGATGCTTCTGGGAAACTTCAAAAAATTGTACACCATGTTGGGTTGTTTGCTTTGGTTTGGGGTTTTTTGGGACAAATGATAGGATTAATAGGAGCTTTTGATTCAATATCTATTGCTAATGATGTCAGTCCACAAGTATTGGCAGGAGGATTAAAAGTAGCGTTATTGTGCCCTACTTATGGAATGTTTATTTTCTTAATTGCTCGTTTAGGAATTATAGGCTTAACTCTTAAAAAGAATTAAATACTAATTTTACTTAGTTAATTTTCAATACTCAGTTCTCAACAGAATTGGGTATTTTTGTTATATGAGTAGAAAGATAAAATTAATTTGGGATTTTAAAGGTCCAGAAGGTTTAGAGATAGCAAAACATCACTGTATTCACTTAAAAGAATTCACGCAAATAGATAACTTACCATACCATGAAGTAGATTATAAAGAAGTAAACCCAATGCATACGTATGCTTTTATTACAGTTGACGAAACTTATATGAAAACGTTTAGAGATGCCTTAAAGCCCCATAGAGGAGAACTAGCTTAATCTTCAGCAATTGCTTTAGCACAAATCCATCCACCAGTCCAAGCGTTTTGAAAGTTAAACCCACCAGTAACGGCATCAATGTTTAAAACTTCACCCACAAAGAATAAGTTTTTATGAAACTTGCTTTCAAAACGTTTAAAATTGATTTCTTTTAAATCTACACCACCAGCGGTAACAAACTCTTCTTTAAAAGTAGATTTTCCGTTAGCTTCAAAAACCGATTTTGTTAGTTGACTTGCTAAGTTTTGTAATTGCTTATTGTTTAAATCTCCCCAATTCTGGTTTTGTTTTATTCCTGATGCTTCAACAAAGCGTTCCCACAATCTTCTTGGTATTTCTGTAAAAGGAGATTTTAAACTCGCTTGTTTTTTAGCCTGTTGCTTTTTTAATTGCTGAAGTTCTTCTAATGTGTCAGAGGTATCACTTCCCAACCAATTTACTTCAACGTTGTATTGGTAACTTTTCTCTGCTAAAATTCGAGCCCCGAAAGCAGATAGTTTCAAAACAGCGGGCCCGCTTAATCCCCAATGAGTGATTAATAAAGGACCATAGTTTTCTAATTTTGCATCTAAGATTTTAACCGTTGCATTTGGAACTGAAATCCCACCTAAATCTAAAATTCTTTTATCTTTTATGTTGAAAGTAAATAGCGATGGAACTGGATTAATGATAGAATGATCTAAGGTTTTAGCTAAATCCCAAACTTTTTTACTACTACCAGCTGCAACTACTAAATAATCGGCTTTAAAAGTTTTTTCTTTAGTGTTAACTACCCATTGTTCATTTTGTTTTTCAATAGAAAGTACACCATGATTTTTTAATACTTTAATGCCGAGGTCTTTTACAGCGTTTTGAAAACAATCAATAATAGCTTGTGAAGTGTTTGCTTCTGGAAAAACACGATTATCACTTTCAATTTTAAGAGGGACACCTTTGTTTTCGAACCATTCAAAAGTATCTCCAGTCATAAATTGATGAAAAGGACCTAATAACTCTTTTTCTCCACGAGGGTAGAATTTTGTTAGTTCTTTAGGTTCAAAGCAAGCATGAGTAACATTACAACGACCTCCACCAGAAATTTTTACTTTTTGTAAAACTTCCTTTCCCTTTTCAAGAATAGTAATGTCTAAGTCAGGGTTTTGTTCTTTAGCGTTTATCGCTGTGAAAAAACCAGCTGCACCACCACCAATTATAACTACTTTTTTCATTATATAACCATTTTAGAATAAGGGATAATTGTATCAAATCCTTTTTGTCGAAAATATTTCGGAGTGTCTTCGTTACCAGTTGCTAGAACAAAATCGCCACCCCAAGCACCAAGACTTTTTATTTCCCCGAAATAGCCAAAAAATAATGAGTTTTTTACAGGATTCAATTTGATTATTGAACTAATTATTCTTTCATGTTCAACAATAATTTTATCAATGTCTTTAGAAGAAGTTGCATTGATAAATTCTTGAGATAATTCTGAAATATCTTTTATCTCTTGCTGGATATTTGAATTGTTTTTTCTGTATTGAGCAATTCCATCTCTACTGTTTTGTTTCTGATTTAAATACACAAAAAATAATTCGTCTGAAAAACTTGGTTTAAATTCAAGAGGTGTAACGATTGGTTGACTGAGCGTAGTCGAAGTCTTTTCCAATTGATAAAAAATAGGTGTATTATGTTTAGCACAAGCAATATCATAACCACTTCCAGAAAAAGCATTCCATAAAAGTGTAAACGGATTTACTTCTGCCCATGTAGCTATATTATTGATTAAAGTAGAAGAACTTCCTAATCCCCAATCTCTAGGGAAGGTTAAGTTAGTTTTTACAATATAACCATTATTGTTACTTAAAAAATCTGGATTTAAACGTTTGGCTTCTTGTAATAAATCGCGAAGTGTTTCAGCAATAAATTCAGCACTTCCTTCTTTGTCTGAATTAAATGTAGCTGAAGTTAAACGTAGTTTAGGTAAATCGAAACTAGCTTCAAACCAACAATCGCCAGTATGTGTAAAACTTCCCCAAATTAGTTGAGGTTCTTTAATAGGTTCAATTACTAAATCTTGACCAAATTTTGTGGGTACAGCCAAAGATGTAGCTCCGTCTAAAACTACATATTCACCTGTAAGTAAAAGTTTTCCGTTACTGTAAAACTGCATTATACTAATCCAAATTGTTTAAAGTGATGTGTAAAATGTTTTACATGAAACTTTTTCCAGTATTCATAATCTAACTCTCCGAAGAAAGGATGTGTTATACTATTGTTTGGGTTTTCTTTGAAATAAGTTTCAAAAGTATCTATTTGAGTAAACAAATCATTTATAGATTCTTCAATAGAACTATATTTTGCAGGGTAAGGTTCTTCTGATAACATTGGTGCTTTAAAACCTGCTTGAATTTCACCATCAGTATCTAAGAAAGGTTTTCTTCTTGCAGACTTTTCATCAGAAACAAAAATTCCAGTATCAATTCTTCCGTTAGAAATTCTTAGTAAAAAACCTAAGTGCTCAATCATTTGTTGTCCATTCATTTTACCAAATAATGGTTTAGAATCAGCATTTAGTTTTGTGAGTTTTTCTGAAAGTTCTTCTTTATTTAGAAAATCTATCCAGTTTACTTTGGGTTTACGTAAAGAATTTATCTTTTCAACTACTGCGCTGTGAGAAACTGTTCGGTTTTCAAAATATTTTGAAATCGCTTCTTTTTCTTCAGCTGTTGCATTGTGCTGATTTAAGATGTTTTGTAAATGCATTTTCATATGTCCGTGCTGAATTCCTTTGGTAGTTAAAGCACGTAAAGCAGCAAAATTTTGTGCTAAACCAGCAGTTGCCATAATTTGCATTAAAGTTCTTGCTGATGGACACCCCATCATATCTAAAGATAATTTAGCCATAGGGTGTAAAGCGGTTAATCCACCAACGGTTCCTAAAGCTAATGGGATTTCAATCCAAAATCTGAAAATTCCGTCTTTAACTTCGCAATGTGTTAAACTTTTATACTGTCCATCTTTCGAAGCATAGGCGTGTGCTCCAGCTTCAATAGCTCTAAAATCGTTTCCTGTTGCTAAAACCACAGCGTCAATACCGTTCATAATTCCTTTATTATGAGTAACAGCACGATAAGGTTCAATTTCTGCAATTTTAACTGCCTGCTCGAATTTTTGAGCAAATTTCTCTGGATTTTCACCACCTAATTCTTCTACTTTACAACTAACTTCTGCTCTTACTAAACATTTTGGAACATAGTTAGAAAGGATGCTCATTACAATTTCAATATCGTCTTTTTGAAATTGTTTAGCCATAGCTTCTAAGCACGAATTGATGAAATTCGCACCCATAGAATCTTTGGTTTCAAACGTTACATGAAGCTGATAATAATTAGCAAGCTTATCAGTTTTGTCAACTAATTGAATGTCTAAAATTCCACCACCACGTTTTTCCATGTTTTTTGTGATGGAAGCAGTCGCAGCATATAATTCAGTTTTTTGTTGATTGAAATATGTCTCTAATTCCTTTTTATTACCAGCATACATAAAATGTACTTGACCAATTTTAGTGGTAGAAATAACTTCTGTTTTAAAACCACCTCGCGTACTCCAATATTTAGCAACTAAAGAAGCTGCGGCTACCACTGAGCTTTCTTCAACCACCATTGGTATTACATAATCACGACCATTAATTACAAAGTTTGGAGCAATACCATACGGCATGTAAAAATTGGTGATAGTATTTTCAATAAAATCATCGTGTAATTGTTGTAAAGAAGCATCTACATTCCAATATTGTTTTAGTGTTTGTATAATTTCGGGTTGGTTGTCAAAGTAAGTTTTTGCTAACCAATCAATTTTTTCTTCTTTGGTGAGTTTTGAAAATCCTGAAATAATTTTCGACATTCTATCATCATTTTTGGTGGTTCAAAGATAAATGAATCCTGTTAAAATCGCTTTCATATTCTGGATTTCTAACTTTTTAGGTGCGATTTTTGATGATTTTTCCGTAAACTTGGCAAACTTTTTATTTAAACAACAACGATAAATGAAGAAATTGTTAATCTTTTTTTTGAGTATTACTTCACTTTTACAAGCTCAGAAAAAAGACATCACTCTAGAAGATATTTGGAAAAAAGGCACATTTAGAGCCGATTATATGAACTCCTTAAACTCCATGAACGGAGATTTTTATTCACTTCTCAATTATAGTAAAGAGGGTTCAACTGTAGATAAATACAGTTATAAAACGTTAGAAAAAGTAGCAACTATTGTAAATAGTAAAGACTTAAACGGAATACAGTATATTCAGTCATATTCATTTAACAATGACGAAACAAAGTTAATTTTAGGAACTAACTTTAAGCAAATATTTCGTCATTCATACACTGGGACTTTTTATGTGTATGATATTGCCTCAAAGTCACTGTCGTTAATTGGGGAAAATATTCAAGAACCAACATTTTCTCCAGATAGTAAGAAAATAGCATACGCTAAAGAGAATAACTTATATATTAAGGATTATTCTAAAGACGAAACTATTTACCAAATTACAAATAGCGGTAAAAAGAACGAAATTATTAACGGTATTACAGATTGGGTGTATGAAGAAGAATTTGGTTTTGTAAAAGCTTTCGATTGGAGTGCAGATAGTAAGAATTTAGCGTATTTACGTTTTGATGAAAGTAAAGTGAAAACTTTTTCGATGGATGTTTACGGGAAAGATAAATACCCAAGTCAACATGTATTCAAGTATCCAAAAGCAGGTGAAGAAAATGCAAAAGTAACGTTGCATATTTTTTCATTAAATACTAATAAAACTGCTGAGATTAGAGTAGGAGATTACGAATATATCCCTAGAATTAATTGGACAAAAGAAGCAAATACATTAGCAGTTCGTACATTAAATCGTCATCAAAATGATTTAAAAATGTATTTCGTAAATGCTACAACTTTTAATAGTTCTTTAATTTTAAACGAAACTGATAAAGCATATGTAGATGTTACTGATGATTTAACCTTCTTAGATGATAATAGTTTTATTTGGACTAGTGAAAAAGATGGATATAATCACATTTATCATTATGCGAAAGATGGTAAATTAATCAATCAAGTTACTAAAGGTAATTGGGAAGTAACTTCTTATTACGGAATCAACCCAAAGAAGAAGACTATTTATTACCAGTCTGTAGAAAATGGTTCTATTAATAGAGGAGTGTATAGTATTTCTTTAAAAGGAAAAAATAAGAAGTTGTTAAGTAATCCAGATGGGACAAATAGAGCTTCGTTCAGTAAGAATATGCACTATTTTATCAATACATTTTCTGATGCTAATACACCAAACGTATACACTTTAAGAAATGCTGACGGAAAAGTGTTGAAAACTATTAAAGATAACGCAGCTTTAAAAGAAACAATTGCTCAGTATAACTTAAGTAAAAAAGAATTCTCTACTATTAATGTTAATGGTGAAGAGTTAAATATGTATACCATAAAACCTATTAACTTCGACCCTAATAAAAAATACCCAGTATTGATGTATCAATATTCTGGACCAGGGTCTCAGCAAGTAGCGAACCGTTGGAATGGCTCTAACGATTATTGGCACCAAATGTTAGCACAAGATGGATATATCATTGTGTGTGTTGATGGTAGGGGAACAGGTTATAAGGGGCGCGATTTTAAGAAAGTAACCTATATGAACTTAGTGAAACATGAAACTGAAGATCAAATAGCAGTAGCGAAGAAATTAGCTGAATTACCATATGTAGATGCAAAGAGAATTGGAATTTGGGGTTGGTCTTTTGGAGGT
This sequence comes from Tenacibaculum holothuriorum, assembly GCF_002120225.1. Taxonomy (GTDB): domain Bacteria; phylum Bacteroidota; class Bacteroidia; order Flavobacteriales; family Flavobacteriaceae; genus Polaribacter; species Polaribacter holothuriorum. The sequence goes on from NZ_LAPZ01000011.1 coordinate 114,984, forward strand.
CATATGAGTACAAATTGCTTACTAAAAGGAAACGATGTTTTCTCAACTGCTATAGCTGTAGCACCAGTAACTACTTGGAGGTTTTACGATACAATTTATACAGAACGTTATATGCGTACGCCAGAAGAAAACCCTTCAGGATACGATGATAATTCGCCATTAAATTACCCAGAATTATTAAAAGGAAAATACCTGTTAATTCACGGTACTGGAGATGATAATGTACACGTGCAAAATGCATATCGAATGGCAGAAGCATTAATTCAGGCTAACAAGCAATTCGAATGGGGTATGTATCCAGATAAGAATCACGGAATTTACGGTGGAAATACACGTTTACACTTGTATACTAAAATGACAAACTTTATTAAAAACAACTTATAATAATTTACCATGAGTACAATTAAACAAGCAAATAAAGAAGAACTTTGGGGACATCCTAAAGGTCTTTATGTATTATTCTTTGTAGAAATGTGGGAACGTTTTTCATACTATGGTATGAGAGCAATTCTAACGTTATTTTTAGCAGCACCAATCCTATTAGGAGATCCTCAATCGGGGTATGGTTGGTCAAATGCAGAAACACTTTCATTTTATGGAACATATACAATGTTTGTTTATTTAATGTCTATCCCAGGAGGTTGGATTGCTGATAAGTTTATAGGACAGAAGAAAGCTGTAATGCTTGGAGGTTTATTGTTGTGTTTAGGACATGGTATTTTAGCAATAGATGCACAATGGGCATTTTTTACTGGTTTAATTCTAATCGTTGTTGGTGTAGGGTTTTTAAAGCCTAACATTTCAACAATGGTAGGAGGGTTATACAAACCTGGAGATGACAGAAGAGATAAAGGATTTTATATTTTTTACATAGGAATTAACTTAGGGGCATTTTTAGGAGCGCTTCTTGTTGGAGCTGTTGCTGCTAAATGGGGATGGCACTACGGATTTGGTTTAGCAGGTATAGGTATGGCTTTAGGTCAAATTGTATATATGTACGGTTTAAAATACTTAGAAGGAGTAGGTGATTTTTTAGGGAAAAAAGATTCACCAGATAAAGAATTAATGAAAAAACCATTGACTAGCATTGAAAAAGATAGAATGTTAGTAATGTTCCTATCATTCTTAATTATCATAGTTTTCTGGGGAGCATTTGAGCAAGCAGGAGGGTTAATGAGTTTATATACAGAACAAAAGACCGATAGAATGCTGTCTTTTTCGTTGCCTTTAATTGGTAATGAAGTACCTGCGGCTGTTTTTCAGTCAATTAACGCTTTTTTTATAATTACCTTAGGAACCTTTGTAGCAAATTTTTGGTATAAATGGGGGAGAAAAGGTAAAGAGTCTTCATCGTTGTTTAAAATGGCAGTGGGTGTTATTATAATGGCATTTGGATTCTTTTTTATGAGTAAAGCTAGTATGGAAGTAGTAATGGAAGGAGATGAAATAGTTCAAAAGTCAGCAATGATTTGGTTAGTATTAGCATATTTATTCCATACTATTGGTGAATTATGTGCTTCTCCGGTAGCACTATCTTTTATCACAAAATTAGCACCAGTTAAGTATGCATCATTTATGATGGGAGCATATTTTGCTGCTACTGGACTAGGAAATAAAGTAGCGGGTCTTGTAGGAGAACTTTCAGAAGGAGCAGGAGAATTTCAAGTATTTACAGGTATTGCTATTTTCTGTACAATATTTGGAATTTTAATCCTTTTAATCTTAAAGCCATTAAAGCGTTTAACGCATGGAGCAGAAGATATTAAGGGAACTAAGAATGAAGAAGCTGAAGGATTTGAATTAGCAGATCAAAACTAGAATAATAAAAACCAAACCTCGTAATACTTCTATTACGAGGTTTGTTATGTTAAATTATATATACTTATAATATGAATACAGATATAGAGAATCTATTTAAAGACAAAGTTTTAGGGCATCCAGCAGGATTGTTTGTATTGTTTTTTACTGAAATGTGGGAGCGTTTTTCTTACTATGGAATGCGTGCACTATTAATCTTATTTTTTACCGCATCATTAATGGATGAAGGTTGGGGGTGGCCAAGAGAATGGGCTTACGCAATCTTTGGTACGTATACAGCTTTAGTATATTTATCTACTATGGTTGGAGGTTATTTTGCAGATAATGTTATTGGTATTCGAAAAGCCGTAGTTTGGGGAGCTGTATTAATGACTGTTGGTCATGGATGTATGGCAGTAGAAACTCCTTTCTTTATTTATGCAGGTTTAGGATTTTTAGTAATAGGTAGTGGTTTTTTTAAGCCAAACATGACTTCTATTATTTCTGAAATGTACAAAGGTAAAGAAGAGAAGAAAGATGGAGCCTATACGATTTTCTATATGGGAGTAAATGCAGGAGCATTCTTAGGAATTTTACTTTGTGGTTACTTAGGAGAAAAAGTAGGATGGTCTTGGGGATTCGGAGTAGCAGGTATTTTTATGCTATTCGGAATGTTACAATTCTGGTTCGCTCAAGGAATTTTTGGAAAGATAGGTGATGGACCTAAGAATAAAAATGTAGATTTAATTGATGATGTTACAGCTGAAGAATCAACTGAAGAAGGAAGAAACCCTTTTACAGGAGTTCAAAAAGTAATGATTGCAATTTCTTCTTTATTAGGATTGATTTACATCTTTAATGATCCAGTATCAAAAATATCTGAAGGAAAATATAATTTATTACCATTTGAAGTAGGTGGATTATCAGGATCAACTTTTGCTATTTTAACCGCCTTAGCGCTTTTTGTTGCTTTATTAGTAATTAGAATTCCAAAGTATACACCAGTTTTAAGAGATAGAATGTTAGCGGTAATTTTCTTTGCTTTTGTTACTATCTTCTTCTGGGCAATTTTTGAACAGTCACCAAGTTCGTTAACAGTATTTGCTAAAGATTATACACAAAGAACTTTAGAAGGTAGTGCAGGAATGATCTTTAAAATAGTAAACTCTTTAATGACCATAGTACCTTTAGGTATCATTACTTGGGTATTATACTTATTATTTAAAAAGACTTTTGCAAAGTATGCGTGGTCTAATATTTTCTTAGCATTAAGTTTTGTTATTGTTTGGGCAATTGCATTATGGATGCTTTCTACAGAATTTCAAAAAGATACAACTGAAGTTCCAGCATCTTGGTTCTCAATATTAAATTCATTATTTATTATCACACTAGCACCATTATTTTCAAAATGGTGGGAGAGTAAGTATAATCCAAATGCAAATATGAAGTGGGCAATTGGTATGGGATTATTAGCATTAGGTATGGCTTGTGTTGCTGTAGGATCTGCAGGAATTGAACCAGGGGCTAAAACAGCATCGGTAAGTATGATTTGGTTAATTTTAGTATACCTTTTCCATACAATGGGTGAATTGTGTGTCTCTCCAGTAGCGTTGTCTTATGTGTCTAAATTGGTGCCAGGACGTATGATTGCATTTATGTTTGGTATTTGGTATTTAGCAGTTGCAATTGGTATGAAGCTAGCGGGTGTTTTTGCAGAGTCTTCTGAGGCAATTGCACAAGAACAAGGATTAAGTAGCTTCTTCTGGTTGTTAACTTTTGTTTCTTTAGGATTAGCTGTATTATCGGCTGTCTTATACCCTGTAATTAAAAAATTAATGCACGGAGTAAAGTAATAGTTTACAAACGTTAAAATATACTAAAAGCCTATCAAGAGTAAAAACTTGATAGGTTTTTTTGTAAATTTGGAACACTTATTGAGACTAAAGAGGCATGAGAAAAATTATTTTATTAGCAGTTGTATTATTGGCATCGGTTCAATCTTATGCGCAAGCAGAAGTAAATTGGTTAACTTTTGAAGAAGCTTTGGCTAAAAACAAAGAAAATCCGAAACCAATTTTAGTAGATTTATATACAGATTGGTGTGGTTGGTGTAAAAAAATGGACGCTACAACCTATAAAGATGGTACAATAGTTAAGTTTATTAATGATAACTATTACGCTGTAAAAATGGATGGTGAAGGAAAGAACGATATTAGTTTTAAAGGTAAAACGTTTAAATTTGTTCAACAAGGAAGAAGTAAATATCATGAATTAGCGGCAGCTATTATGAAAGGAAAAATGAGTTATCCATCAACAGCTTTTTTTAATGCAGATGAACAATTAATTCAAACAGTTCCTGGATATTTAACTAAAGAGCGTTTCGAAAAGATTCTTGCATATTTTAGTGGAGACGCATACAAAAACACACCTTGGAAAGATTTTTCAAAGAACTTTAAAAGTTCTATGTAAAAATATTAATAGATAACAAAAGCGCCATTTTGCCCTGTATAGTAAAATGGCGTTTGTTGTTTTTTACAAGTACTTTCCCATCGATTGATGTAACTTTTGTAATTACTCCCGTCTGCAATAATTTTCTTAGGAGAAATAGTTCGTAACAATCTATTCAAATTAATTTTTGGAGAATGTTGTAAAACTACTATCGGATTTTGAATTCCAAAATTGTAAACTCCTAAACTATCTACTGCAATTATAGTGTCTTTTTTTAAGAAGAATATATTAGGAGTTCTTTCTGTAAAATGTGTTGTAACATTCTCGTTAGTTCTGTATGAAACTATTAGTTTATCTGTTGTAATAGATTTGTCTAAATTGTGAAATAAGTCAATCCTACTACTAATTCTGTTCCCAATAAGAGTTTTTCTACTTTTATGAAAAACGATAAATTCACTTTTCTTCTTTCGCAGATTTTTTTCAGAAATTAATACGACTTGCAAACAAATTATTGAGAGTAAAACAAACGAAAATTGTTTTATCCTTTTAGTAGTTACAAGTTGAATTATTGAAATAATAACTAGATACCACGCTATCATTTCTATAAACGACATGGGTATTTCTTTAAGTAAGAAATCTTCCTTTTTAGCAATGAAATTTACTGTTGAATTCATTAAATAAATGACAAATCCATAAATATTAGCAAGAAACTGAGGAAGTAAATTTGTGATCGCTAAAAGGATAATTAATATTCCTCCAATCAGTATTCCACCAAGAAACGGAATGATTAATAAGTTTGAAAAAATAAATAAACTTGGAAATTGATGAAAGTAGTATAAGCTAATAGGTAATATTCCTGCTTGTGCTGCAATTGATACTGTTAATAATTGCCAAAATTTATCAATAATTTTCCATTTTGGCTTCCAAAGGTTGTAGAGTAAAGGTCGCGTCCAAACAATTCCAAAAACGGCTAAATAACTTAACTGAAACCCGACATCAAATAGAAAAATCGGATTTACTAAGAGTAAAATAAACATAGAAGTTACTAAAGAATGTTCAATAGGTTGTTTTTGTTGGAAAGATTGTCCGATAGCTACAAAAGTAAACATAGTAACTGCTCTAACTACAGAGGCGTTTAAGCCTGCTAACAACGCAAATAACCATAGTAAGAATACAATTAAAAAAGTTGATATAATTTTTCCTCTAGGAAGCTTTTCAAGCGGTTTGAATAAGTAGCTTAGAATTAGTAAAATAATTCCAATATGCAGACCTGAGATAGCTAAAATATGTATAGCTCCTGCATTTGTGTAATCTTGCAATAGTTCTTTAGAAATATCTTGTCGTTGTCCTAGTAATAAAGCGTTAATAACTGCTAATTCATTTTTAGAAAAGTGATATTGTTTTAATGAAAATTGAATTGTATTTCGAATCTCAGCTATATAACTGAATACAGAATGATTATAGCCAACTATTTTATACTGATTATCCTCCGTGAAAATTTGATGGTAAATATGTTGTTTTGCTAAATAATTTTTGTAATCAAATTGATGAGGGTTCAGTGGAGGGATTAGCTCTTTAAAATTCGGAGCTAAATACAAAAGTTGACCAACTTTTAGTGGAGTAAGAGTGTCTTCTTTTTTTATATTAAGTAATATTTTCCCTTGTGTTTCTTTATTGTTGACTTGAATAACTTTAGCTACATGTTTGGTGTAGTAATTCCCTGGTTTTAAAACTTTCTGAATTTCTAAAATAACAGATTTGTTTTCTATATTCTTATTGAAATAAAAGTTAGAATAACTCTTAGGGTTTTGAATTTTTACCGCACTAATACCAATTAGAACAAAGGTTATGGTAACTATTAGAGTAAAACTTTTCTTCAGTTTAAAATGTTTTAACAAGAATAAAACGATACTAAATACTATAAGTATTGAAAAAAGAGATAGAATATTCAGTCTTGAATAAGGAAAATAAAATTGAAGAATAATTCCTAGAATTAAACTAAAAAGCAAAAATGTTGGTTTGTAATTTAATAGCTTTTTCATAACTACTTAAAGTTATGAAAATAAGCGTAATAAAAAAAGCAACTCAAATCGAGTTGCTTTTAATACTATTATATTTTGTTAAGTTAAATTACTTCTACAAACAAACCTTCTTCAGTTTTTTCAACTTTAGCTAGTTTATTTTTAGTTAACCCTTTAATGGTTTTGTCCCACTTTTTGTTAGATAAACCACTTTGAGATTTTAATTCATTTAAATCTATTTTTTCAGCTTTTTCAATTAACGCTAAAACTGCTTTTTCATCATCGTTTAATTCAATTGCTGGAGCCTTCTTCTCAGGTTTCATCTGTGGGAAGAATAATACTTCTTGAATAGAAGGATTGTTTGTTAAATACATGATTAAGCGATCCATTCCAATTCCTAATCCAGATGTTGGAGGCATACCATACTCTAAAGCACGTAAGAAATCTTGATCGATAAACTCACCAGCTTCATCATCACCTCTTTCTGCTAATTTTAATTGAGCTTCAAAACGCTCACGTTGATCAATCGGATCATTTAATTCAGAATATGCATTGGCAATTTCTTTACCGCAAACCATTAATTCAAAACGCTCTGTTAATTCAGGGTTTTCTCTATGTTCTTTACATAAAGGAGACATTTCCTTCGGATAATCAGTAATAAATGTAGGTTGAATGTAGTTTCCTTCACATTTCTCACCGAAAATTTCATCAATTAACTTTCCTTTACCCATCGTGTCATCTACTTCAATACCCATACTTTCAGCAGCTTTACGGATTTCGTCTTCTGTTTTACCAGTAATGTCAAATCCAGTAAAATGTTTTATAGAATCTGCCATGGTAACACGTGCATAAGGCGCCTTAAAATCTACTTTATGCTCACCAAAAGTAGCTTCAGTAGTTCCGTTTACAGCAATAGCACAATGTTCTAATAATTTTTCAGTAAAGTCCATCATCCAGTTGTAGTCTTTGTAGGCCACATAAATTTCCATTGCTGTAAATTCTGGATTGTGAGTTCTATCCATTCCTTCGTTACGGAAGTTTTTAGAAAATTCATAAACTCCATCAAAACCACCAACAATTAAACGCTTTAAGTATAATTCGTTAGCAATACGCATGTATAATGGAATGTCTAATGCGTTGTGGTGTGTAATGAATGGTCTTGCAGCAGCTCCACCAGGAATTGGTTGTAAAATTGGAGTTTCTACTTCAAAGTAACCAGCATCGTTAAAAAACTGACGCATTGCGTTGAATAACTTCGTACGTTTTACAAAAACGTCTTTTACGTGTGGATTTACCACTAAATCAGCATAACGTTGACGGTAACGCATTTCAGGATCAGTAAATCCATCAAAAGTATTTCCTTCAGCATCAACCTTAGGTAATGGCAATGGTTTTAAAGATTTACTTAATAATTTAAAATCTTTAACCATTACAGTAATTTCTCCAACTTGAGTTTTAAATAACTCTCCTTCAATTCCAACAAAATCACCTATGTCTAGTAATTTTTTGTAAACTTCGTTGTATAATGTTTTGTCTTCACCAGTACAAATTTCATCACGATTAAAGTATACTTGTATACGACCTTCACTATCTTGTAATTCAGCGAAAGAAGCTTTACCTTGTATTCTTCTACTCATTAATCTACCAGCAATTACCACTTTTTTTCCTTCCTCAAACTCCTGTTTTATTTGTTTAGAATTTGAATCTAATGGAAATAAATCTGCTGGATAAGGATTGATACCCAACTCGCGTAATTTTGCTAATTTTTCTCTACGTACAACTTCTTGCTCTGATAATTGCATGGATTCTTGCTTTTTGTATTTTTAATGAAGGGGCAAAGATACAATCAATTGCAGAATTAAGCAATGCTTAACGAAATCACTTTTTTTGTAAAAAACTTAAAAATATTTGGTAAAAATAAAAAAGGTTGTATATTTGCAGGCTGCTTTTTTGTAAAGTAGCATTTAGTTGTGTTGTTAAGGTGTTTAAATACACCATGGTTTTGTTAACCAATGGAAAGCTTCCCTGAGATGGGTTGCTTTTTTTTTGTATCTATATCAAGTGCCTTTTTAACTAAAGAAGGCAGTTCTGTTTTTCCAAAAGATATTTATAAAAAACACAAAATACACAACAGCAACTGAAAATTTAATTGTTGCAGAAACTAAAAAACCTAAGAAAGCACCGAAGGAAGCTTTTATAGCTCTAGAAGTATCTTTACTGTCATAGATTAGTTCACCAATAAGCGCACCAAAGAATGCACCAATTAATATCCCGAAAGGAATAGGAGATAATAAACCTATAATCAACCCAATTGTAGTTCCGTAAATTCCGTACTTACTTCCACCAAAACGTTTTGTTCCTATTGCTGGGATAAAATAATCAATAATAAAAATAAAGATGGCTATGGCTAATGTTATTCCTAAAAAAGTCCAATCTTGAGGAATTACTTTGGTTATATGTAATAGTAGGAGCCCTATCCATCCTGTTAATGGTCCAGGCAGTATTGGTAGAAAAGAGCCTATTAGTCCTAAAAAAACAAATAAGAAACCTACAATTAGCAAAAAAATATCCATATATAATAGTTGAAAGTATTGATCTTACTGCTAATAAGACGTTTTGAGCATCTATTTGTTACAACTTAATTAACTAAGAAATTAGTTTAAACTAATTTTTTAGTTATATTTGTGAAAAGAAATTTCTTAACCATAGGATAATGAGCAAACAATTAACAAAGGCAGAGGAACAAATAATGCAGGTTTTATGGAGGTTAAATAAAGCATCTGTAAAAGAAGTGATTGAAAAATTACCAGTGCCAAAACCAGCATATAATACTGTTTCTACAATTATAAGGATTTTAGAAACTAAAGAATTTGTTGGGCATGAACCTAAAGGAAGAGGTTATGTGTATTATCCTTTAATAGCAAAAGAAGATTATAGTAATCAAAGTATACACAAATTAATGAATGGATATTTTGGCGGATCGTTTAAAAGTATGGTATCCTTTTTTATGAAAGAAAATAAAATGGATATCACTGAACTTGAAAGTGTTTTGAAAGAAGTAAATAAAAACAAGAAATCATGATAAACTATATTATTCAAGTTATACTATTTCAAGTACTGTTTTTAGCGGTGTATGATTTCTTTTTAAGTAAAGAAACTTTTTTTACAAAAAACCGGTGGTATTTATTGAGCACAGCAGTAATGTCATTTTTGTTACCGTTAATTAAAATACCGAGGTTGCAAAAAGCTGTTCCTGCTGAATATACTATTTGGTTGCCAGAAGTAGTCTTATCCCCTCAAAAAGTAATTGAAAAAGCAGCATGGTACCAATCTATAGATTACTTAGATGTATTGTTTTACCTAGGATGTTTATTGTTTCTTATAGTTTTTATAATCAAACTGATAAAGATAGTTAGACTAATTAGTGTAAATAAAGTTGAGCAAAAGCAACGTTATAAACTTGTATTGCTTTCTAAGAATTCAAAAGCATTCTCATTTTTCAATTATATCTTTTTAGGTGAGGGAATTGCAAAAGAAAAAAGAGAAAAAATTATAAAACATGAGTTGGTACATAGTGAACAAAAGCACTCATTTGATTTACTATTTTTTGAACTACTAAAAATAGTAATGTGGTTTAATCCGATGGTGTATGTGTATCAAAATAGAATTTCGTTAGTCCATGAATATATTTCTGATGAAGTGGTGAGTAAATCAACTCCAAAAGAAAACTATATAAACAATTTACTCTCCGATGTTTTTCAGGTAGAGAGTATTTCATTCATTAATCAATTTTATAAACATTCATTAATCAAAAAACGAATTATTATGATGACTAAAAACAAATCAAAACAAATTAAACAGCTTAAATATTTGCTGTTAATTCCACTATTGGGAAGTATGCTATTTTATACTTCGTGTAATGATGAAAAATCTGAACAAATAGCGATTAAAAAGGAACAGATGACAAGGTATATAGAAACTAAAGAAGGTTTAAAATCATCGGTAACAGAGAAAGAAACATATATGGATACTTTTTTTGGATTTGGAGATGCTGAAAAATATAAAGAAGTGCCTTATGAAGACTTGACAAAACAAGAGAAGGAAGAATATGATAATAAAAAAAGTAAATTTGAAAGTATTGCTGGAAAAAATTATTCTGGAAAGAGTTTATTTAAAGTCAAAGTTTTAAAAATGCCCAATGGTAGAAATGCAATAAGTTTGATTGCTGACTCTGAGCAAATAAAAAGTTTGTCAAAAGATAAAACAAGTAGCGAAATTCAAGAAGTAGTTGAAGATGTACCATTTGCAATTATAGATAAGGTTCCAACTTTCCCCGGTTGTCCAGAAGGGGACAAGACATGTTTTAATAAAAGTATGCAACGTTTTGTAGCTGAAAACTTTAATATTAATGTAGCAAATGAATTAGGTTTACCATCTGGAAAAAAACGAATTTATCTTCAGTTTAAAATAGGCAAAAATGGTGTTGTAAAAGACATTAAAGCAAGAGCTCCTCACCCAGAATTAAAATTAGAGGCAATAAGGATAGCAAAAAAGCTACCAAAAATGTTACCAGGAGAAAAAGACGGAAAAAAAGTAAATGTAGGTTACACGTTACCGATTACTTTTAATATTCAATAGAAATAAATGAAAAAGAAAATAATATTAGTAGTTAGTATTTTGTTATTTGTAAAAGTAGAAGCACAAACTTCTACTTTTACTTCTATAGATAGTTTAGTTTTTAGAGGTAGATATAAACAAGCTTTAGGTTTACTGAAATCACAGCCAGAATCATTTCATAATTTATATAAAACAGCGAGAATTTATGATGCATTAGATAATTATAAAAAAGCTGCAAAGAATTATGCAAAAGCAATAACCTATAAACAAGATTATGCTACGAAACTTAAGTTGGCGACTATATATAAAAAACAAGGAGCTAATAAGAAAGCAATTGACTTATATGAATCAATCATAAATAATGACGTTGATAATTTATTAGTAAAATACCAATTAGGTAAACTTTATTTAAAAACACATCAGTTAAAGAAAGCGAAAACAATTTTTAAAGAACTCATTAAAAGCGATTCTCAAAATGCTAATTACTCATATCAATTGGGTAATGTATATGCTCTTTTCAAAAAAAGAAACTTAAAAATTAATAGTTATTTAGATGCCTATAAGAAAGATAAAGAGCATTTAAAATCTATACATCAATTAGCAAAAAGTTTCACAAAATTACGAGATAAAGATTCAGCAAGAATATTTATTAATAGAGGTTTAGAGGTAAGTCCAAACCATTTTGAACTCAATAAACTTAAAGTAAACCGATTGTATTTAGATAAAAAATATTCAAAAGCTATTCAAAGATTAAAGAAGTTAGATACGTTAAAGCCAAAAGAGTTTTACGTTCAAAAAATGTTAGGTAGAAGCTTTTTTCAACTAAAGAAATTAGATAGTGCTAAAAAGTATTTTAATAAAGCTTTTAAGTTAGATAAATCGGATCATAAATCATTAGAATACTTAGGAGATATTGCGGTTGAAAAGAAGAATTATAGAGAGGCGGAGTACCGTTATTTATGGTCAATTTATACAGGTAGAGAACCAAGAGATAAAGGTTTTTACGGAATGGGACGTGTTAATTTAGAAACAGGAAAGAAGAAATTAGCAATCCGATTTTTTAAAGATGCAATTGAAGAAAATGGTAAGAATTACCGAGCCTTATATCAATTGGCAACTACCAGTGATGATTATTATCAAGACAAAAAGATTGCTTTTAAACATTATCAGAAATATTTAGAAAAGTTTGAAAAGAAAGACTCTATTTTAACCGATCATGTTAAAACAAGAATTAAAGACATTAAAAAGCTATACTTCTTAAAAGGAGAAGTTTTAGAATAAAACTAAATTTCGTATTTTCATCTAAAAATCAGTTAGATAGATGAAAGTACGTTTTTTAATATTCATAATTTTAATAACTACTTCTTCGTGCGATAAATTTTCTTCTTCAAAAAAGAAAGCTAAACCTGAATTAACTACTATAATTGATTTTTCTAAAGTCGATATTTCTCCTACTTTCTATAGATGTAAAGATTATGAAAATGTTCAAAAAATTAAGTGTTTTAGAGATGGCATTTATAAAAGAATAAATAGGGTATTACAATCAAAAGAATTACAAATATTAGATGAATCTATTAATGAGAAAATAGAAGTAAGGCTATTGATAAGCAATCAAGGAAAAGTATCTATAAAAGACATTAATGCTTCAGAATTTATATTAGAAGCTATACCTAGTATAGATAGTCTTTTACATATAGCTGTAAAAAGAATTCCAGTACTACACCCAGCATATAAAAAAGATATTCCAGTTGCTACAGAATATATGTTACCTATAACAATAACAACAGCGGAACAAGAAAAAGGAATAGGAAACTAAATAAGCTTAAAATTCCCCAAAATATAAAATCAATCCAACAGAAAGAATCTTTTTTAGAAAGTAAATCAAAGACTTCTTTTTTTGTTAAGCTTAATAGCTCTTCTTTGGATAATGTTATTTCTAATAGATTTTTAGATTTTGATCCTGCTTTATAACCTTTCAAAACATCTTTCGGATAATTTAACAATGAAAATCCCATTGCCCACAAGCTCATAAAACCAATAGGTAAATGTTTCCACATTCCCGATGAAATTTCATAACCTGCTATGAATGCTTCACCTTTCCAAGAAGTGTCACAATTATATAAAATATGTTGTATATCGTGAATATGAATTACATCTTTTCTAAATTGGGAATTAGGGATTTTTATAGAAAATAATTTAAACTTTAAATCAAAATATTTTTCATTAAAACCACCATCATTGGCGAAATTATTGTCTTTATAAAACTGTTGTAGTTCTTTTGAAATAGTCATGTTGTAGTTGTTTATACTACAAAGATATTTTTTGTTTAAATGGTAAATCTTGACAATTGTCAAGAAAACTATTTCCCTCGAATTCTACTAAAAGTTTCTGGAGTCATTCCTAAAAAAGAAGCGATATGTTTTGCAGATACTCGTTGAAATAAATATGGCTTTTTTTGTAGCAGAATTTCATAACGCTCGTGTGCAGAATGTAATTGTAAATCATCAATACGTTCTACTAATTCAATATAAATTTGTTGCATAAACAGTCTCCCAAAATGTTCAAACTTCGGGTTTTGTTCAAAAAGTTGTTCCATATCATTTATATGAACAGCAAAAACTTCTAAGTCTTCTAAAGCCTCAATATTGTATTTGCTTTTTTTGCGTTGAATCAAACTATCAATCGTAGTAATACTTTCTTGTTCTACTGAAAAATGAACCGTAATATCTTTGTCTTCTTTGTAGTAAAAGACTCTTGCTAAACCAGAAGTTATAATGTAAAAATGATTGCAAATAGTTCCAGCTTCATGAAGTATATGATGTTTAGGGAATTTTTTATACTCCATTACTTGTTGCAACGCTTCATAAAATTCAGGATTTTGAAGAAGTAAAGCAGCATTAAAAGTATCGTTATTTTGCATTTTAGCTTTTACAATGTTAAAAGTTCATCTAAAAACCAACGAGAATTTGATAAACGAGGTACTTTATGTTGTCCCCCTAATTTACCTTTTGTTTTTAACCAATCGTAAAACAAACCAGTTCTAGCGATGTTTACTTTTGGCATTGCTAATGTCATATTATTGTAGCGTTTCGCCTCGTAATCAGAGTTGATAGATTTTAAAGCATTGTCTAAAAGTTCGGTAAACAAATCAATATTATCGGGTGCTTTGGTAAATTCAATAATCCATTCATGAGCACCATTTTTATTAGAGCCCATAAAAATTGGTCCTACTGTATATTCTTTGATAGAAGCCCCAGTTTTTTCACTAGCCATTTTTAATGCATCTTCTGCGTTTTCAATAATTAATTCTTCGCCAAACACATTAATAAAATGTTTAGTTCGACCAGTTATTTTTACACGATGAGGTTTGGTAGAAGTAAACTTTACGGTATCACCAATTAAATAGCGCCATAAACCACCATTCGTTGTAATTACAATAGCGTAGTTAACATCTTTTTTAACTTCTGATAATGGAATTGCAGTTGAATTCTCTCTATCATATTGATCCATAGGAATGAATTCATAGAAGATTCCATAATCGAGCATTAATAATAATTCATCAGAATTGTTTTTGTCTTGAATCGCAAAAAAACCTTCAGATGCATTATAGGTTTCATAGTATTTAAAATTGTCTTTTGGAATAAGCTTTTTGTATTGCTCACGGTATGGGTTAAAGTTTACACCCCCATGAAAGTATACTTCTAAATTAGGCCATACTTCAAGAATATTATCTTTTCCTGTCTTTTCTAAAACTCTGTTTAATAAAACCAACATCCATGACGGAACACCTGCTAAACTTGTAATATTTTCATTAATAGTTTCATCAATAATGGCTTCCATTTTGGTTTCCCATTCGCCCATTAATGCAACTTCAGGTTTAGGAGCCGAACTAAAATCAGCCCAAAAAGGCATGTTTTCAATAATAATTGCTGATAAATCTCCGAAGTAAGAATTATTATCTTCATAAACTGCAGAACTTCCTCCTAAACGTAAACTTTTACCTGTGAATAATTGTGCTTCGGGATTGTTGTTTATATACATGCACAACATATCTTTTCCCGCTTTAAAATGGCAATATTCTAAAGCTTCGTCACTTACAGGAATAAACTTGCTTTTTGCATTGGTAGTTCCGCTAGATTTTGCAAACCATTTTATGTGAGTTGGCCAAAATACGTTTTGCTCTCCTTTACGAGTTCTTTCTATTAAAGGTTCTATGCTTTCGTATTTTTGAATAGGAACTTTGCTCGCAAAATCTTTGTAGTTAGTAATGTTTTTAAAATCGTATTGCTTTCCAAATTCAGTACTCTTAGCAGTATGCACTAATTTTTGTAATAATTCTTCTTGAACATCATTCGGATATTTTAAAAAGAGCTCCATTTGATGTTTTCGTTTCTTTAAAAACCAAGAAATTATCGAATTTATAAACGGAAATGGCATAGATTTTTTTAAGTTTGTTTTAGCAATTACTATTCAGTTTAGAAAAAATGTAATGCTAAAATTTTAGCTAAAAGTAATAAATTTTAACAAATGGAATACCAAGGAGTCTTAAAAAAAATGACAACTGAAAACGGAGATGTAATTCAGTATTATTTAGATATGAATTCTGATTTTTTAAACATGAATCAGTTGTTGAATAAAGAGCTAGAAATTTCATTTGTAACCTATGAATGTTTGAGTTGCGGAAAAGAAAAACAAATTTATAGACAAGGTTTTTGTAAGAGTTGTTTTTTTGAAAATCCGAATGCTGGTGATTGGATTATGCGTCCTGAATTAAGTAAGGCGCATTTAGGAATAGAAGATAGGGATTTAGAATACGAAAAGAAAGCACAGTTACAACCTCATATTGTGTATTTAGCAAATTCTAGTAATGTAAAAGTTGGGGTGACAAGAAAAAGTCAAGTGCCAACACGTTGGATAGACCAAGGAGCTCATGAAGCCATAGAAATTGTTGAGGTTCCTAATAGGTATTTAGCAGGAATTACTGAAGTTGCCTTAAAAGAACATGTGGCAGATAAAACCAATTGGAGAAAGATGCTTAAGAACGATATTGAAGAAGAAGATTTAAGCAAATGGCAAGAAAGATTAAGAGCTTTTATTCCTGAAGAGGTACAAGAATATTTTATAGAAAACAATAAGGAAACTGAGTTGAATTTTCCTGTAGAAAAGTATCCTGAAAAACCTAAAAGTTTGAATTTATCTAAAACGCCAACCTATCAAGGAAAGTTAGTAGGGATTAAAGGGCAGTATTTCATTTTTGAAGATCAAACAGTTTTTAACGTTCGTGCTAATGAAGGTTTGGTGGTAAAGATTGGTGTGGTTTAAAAAAGAATAATCATTACGAAGAGTTTTAAATAGAGAGATTGCTTCACTTTGTACGCAATGACGTTTAGTAAATAATAAAAAAAGCAGATTCTTAAGAATCTGCTTTTTTATTTTAGTGCTTTACAGCAACATAATGTTTTTTCATTTGAAGTTCGCTTAATACATTTAAAGCTTCGTTCATATAAATGTCTTTCTTAAGGTTTTTGTGCCACGCCACTCTTTTATCTTTTAAGACGGTGTCTTTTTTAAGTAAACTCATTTCATAAGTTGGCGATAAAAAATCTAAGTTAGATTTAAACTTAAATACATCTTTAAAGCGTTTACCCTCTTCAGTACGTTTTTCACTTTCTTTTTTAAACGCATTATAGTTTAATGAATACTCTTTTTCATCTTGGTTTTTTCGTAACCACTTAGCATATTCATTTATTTTTTGAAACTTCGTATCGTTCATAACTCTTTGCTTACTGTTGTAAACTACATCACCAAAGTTGCTGTAAGAGTTCGTAGCTGTGTATTTAGCTTGCGGAACTTTATCCCATTTTAAAGCACCGTCTAAATCACGCTCACCAAAATCCATATAACTAAAACGACTTGGTAATGAAATATCAGAGTATACTCCTTCAATTTGAGTAGAACCTCCGTTAATTCTATAGAATTTTTGAATGGTCATTTTTATAGCTCCCATATCATCTGGAAGTTGTTGGTAAAAACGATTGATAGGTAAAATGTTTTGAACTGTTCCTTTACCGTACGTTTGTTTACCACCAATTACAACTCCTCGTTTATAATCTTGCATTGCAGCAGCAAAAATTTCTGAAGCAGAAGCAGATAATTCATTCACCATTACTACTAATGGTCCATCCCATTGAATTTTAGGATCAGTATCTTTTTTAACGATAGGATCTTCACCTCTATATTTTACTTGAACAATTGGTCCTTGGTTAATGAATAATCCACCAATTTCAATGGCAGTCTTTAAAGAACCTCCACCATTATCACGTAAATCAACAATTAAACCTTCTACACCTTCTTTTTTAAGACGAGAAATTTCTTTTTCCATATCTTTAGCCGCATCTCTACGAGCTAAATCGTTAAAGTCAATATAGAATTTAGGTAAGTTAATAATACCATATTTTTTACCATCTTTTTCTACTACACTCGATTTTACAAAAGTTTCTTCTAACTCAACAATATCACGAATAATAGGAACTATTTTGGTAGAACCGTCTAATTTTTTCTTTACAGTTAAACGAACCTCACTCCCTTTTTTTCCTTTGATAAAAGTAATAGCATCATCTAATCTCATACCTACAATATCTAAAGGTTCTTCGTCTCCTTGAGCTACTTTTAAAATAATATCACCAGCTTCTAATTCTCCTTGTTTCCATGCAGGACCACCAGAAATTAACTCAACTACTTTAGTGTAAATTCCATCTTTTTGTAAACGAGCTCCAATACCTTCTAATTTACCAGACATGTCTTGGTCAAAACGAGATTTTATTCTTGGAGACATATATGTAGTATGCGGATCGAAGCCACTTACAACACTATTTAAGAAAGTTGAATACCAATCAGAATTTTCTAATTCTTCGATACGTAAATATAGATCATCCATGTTTTTAAGAACCTCAGTTCTTGCCTCATACTCTAATTCTTCAAAAGTTTTTTTCTTGAATTTTTTGTCTTTTTTAGCCTTTTCGTTTTGTTGATCTTCGGCATCTTCAATTCTACTTAATACCGAAAGTTTTAATTGCTTACGCCAGTAATCAACTAATTCAACTTCGTTTTTTGCAAAAGGAACTTTATCGTAATCAATATTTATTTTTTCCTTTTTGTTATAATCGAAAGGGTTTGCTAAAACAGCTCTATAGGTGTTTTTTGCTGATTTCATTTTTTCTAAAAAACGGCCATAAACCAACTTGTAAAAATCGATGTTAGATTTTTGTAATTGATCATCGATAGAATATTTGTATTGAGAAAATTCTTTTAAATCTTCTTGCGTAAAATAACGTTTGTTTGGGTCTAAACCATCAATAAAGTTTTTGTAAACATGTTCAGAAAAATCGTCATTTAATTCTTTTTGAACATAATGAAAGCGACTTAAAATGTTTTTTAAAACGTATATAATTATACGGTCTTTGTTTGGGTCTTTTGTTACTGTTTCATTTGCAGAAACAGTATTGCTAAATAAAATACTAAGTGCTAATAGAGGAATAAAAAATTTCGTCTTCATAAATCTTCAGTCGTTGTTTTATAGATTAGGTTACACCTTTGGCTAAGCTACTAAAATAATGCCAATATTTTTAGTTTTTCTTTTTTTTGTAAATGCCTTTAAAAACTTCTCTTATTTTTTTGTTATCTAAACCCATATAATCCCAAACCTGGGTTACGGATCCGTCGTTATTTTTTGTCCAAGTAATTTGATTGTAATAATTTCCTTTGGGAGTTTTAACAACATCACTACTCAATACCATAGAATTATTTTTAAAGTTTCCTTTTAGGTTGAGTGAAAATCCTGAATTATCTACCCAAACTTGATTCCAACTTTTATCTGCCTTATTGTAATAGTTATAACTTGTTCCTTGATTTTTAGAAGTTTTAGAACTCCAATTTTCTTGAATAGTACAAGCATTAGGCATTTTTACAATTTTGTTGTTTCCTATTAGCTTGCCGTCAGTATTATAAACATTCCAATCACCAATCCAAAAATCAAATTGCTTATATTCTTTAGAACTACATGGAATTTTACTGTCCGATTGTCCCCAAAT
Source organism: Tenacibaculum holothuriorum (assembly GCF_002120225.1). Classification (GTDB taxonomy): domain Bacteria; phylum Bacteroidota; class Bacteroidia; order Flavobacteriales; family Flavobacteriaceae; genus Polaribacter; species Polaribacter holothuriorum. The sequence continues at coordinate 133,957 of NZ_LAPZ01000011.1, forward strand.
AATTGAGAAAAAAGTGCTAATTAAAAAGAATAGCAAAAATAAAAGAGAACGTATCATAAGGCAGTTGAGTTTTGATTACCACAAGTTTACACATAAAAACAAGCTTTCTGTCTTTACAAAATGTTAAAAATTAATGCTTTTTTTATCTTACATTTGTTGTAAAACTTACCGAGTATGCAAGAGAAACCACTAATTCTGGTAACTAACGATGATGGAATTACCGCTCCAGGTATTCGAATGTTGATAGAAATAATGAATAAAATAGGAGACGTTGTTGTAGTTGCACCTGATAGCCCCCAAAGTGGAATGGGACATGCAATAACCGTAAATAACGTTTTACATTGCAATCCGATTACAATTGATGATGGTCCGCAAATTGAATACAGTTGCTCTGGTACGCCAGCGGATTGTGTTAAAATGGCAAAGAATAAAATTTTAAATAGAACACCAGATTTATGTGTTTCAGGAATTAATCATGGTTCTAATTCTTCAATAAATGTAATTTATTCTGGTACGATGAGTGCTGCCGTTGAAGCTGGAATTGAAGGGATACCTGCTATTGGTTTTTCACTGTTAGATTTCGATTGGCATGCCGATTTTAGAGCAGCTAAAAAGTTTATAGAAAAAATTACATTAAACGTTTTGTTAAACGGATTGCCAGATGGTGTTGTGTTGAATGTTAATATTCCGAAGTTAAAAGAAAACGAGATTAAAGGAATACGAGTTTGTAGACAAGCCAATGGTTATTGGAAAGAAGATTTTGACAAACGTAAAAGTCCGTACGGTAAAGAATATTATTGGTTATCTGGTGAGTTTGTAAACAAAGACAAAGGTCAAGACACTGATATTTGGGCTTTGGAAAACGGATATGTTTCTGTAGTGCCAGTTCAATTTGATATGACAGCACATCATGCCATTCAAAAATTAAATACATGGGAGTTATAAAAAAAGAAATAGCCATAGGAGTATTGATTTCATTATTGGCAACCTTTTGCGGTCTGTTTTTATATTTAGAATATGTATCGGATTCTGGTTTTGTCAATACTATTAAAGTGATAAGAGAAGGAGGAGCCTTAGGTACGGCCATAGCTATTGCAGCAATTCCTAACTTATTTGTGTTTTTTATATTCTTAAAGAAAAACCAAGATTATAGAGCGCGAGGTGTTTTAATAGGAACCATTTTAATAACACTATTAACTTTTGCACTTAAAGTTTTATAACTGCATTTTATGAAGTATTATATTCTTGCAGGTGAAGCATCGGGAGACTTACATGGAGCTAATTTAATGAAGGCTCTTTACAAAGAAGATCCTAAAGCAAATATTCGTTTTTGGGGAGGAGATTTAATGCAAGCTCAAGGAGGAACACTTGTAAAGCACTACAAAGAACGTGCTTTTATGGGGTTTGTTGAGGTGTTAATGAATCTTAGAAAGATTCTAGGAATGATATCTTTTTGTAAGAAAGATATTGAAGAATTTAATCCAGATGTAATTGTATTTATTGACAATTCAGGATTTAATCTCCGCATAGCTAAATGGGCAAAAGAAAAAGGATTTAAAACCAATTATTATATCTCACCTCAAGTTTGGGCAAGTAGAGCAAGCAGAGTTAAAAGTATTAAGAGAGATATTGACGAGATGTTTGTTATACTTCCTTTTGAAAAAGAATTTTACAAGAAGTATGATTACGATGTGCATTTTGTTGGTCACCCGTTAATTGACGGAATTGCAGGTAGAAAACAAGTTGATGAAGAAGTTTTTAGAAAAAAACATAATTTAGGAGATAAAGAGATTATAGCTTTATTGCCTGGGAGTAGAAAACAAGAAATAACAAAAATGCTTTCGGTAATGCTTTCTTTGGTAGAAGAATATCCACAATATCAATTTGTGGTTGCAGGAGCTCCAAGTCAAACAAATGAGTTTTATCAAGAGTTTATTCAGCAAAAAAATGTAAAATTTATTAGTAATAAAACCTATGATTTGTTAAGTATTTCTTTTGCTGCTTTGGTAGCTTCAGGAACTGCAACTTTAGAAACAGCTCTGTTTAAAGTACCTCAAGTAGTTTGTTATAAAGGAAGTAATATTTCGTATCAAATAGCGAAAAGAATAATCACGTTGAAATATATTTCTTTAGTGAATTTAATTATGGATAAACCTGTGGTTACAGAGTTAATTCAGAATGATTTTACCAAAGAAAATTTAAAAAAGGAACTCGATAAAATCTTAGACGAAAAGCATAGAGAACAATTGTTTTTAGACTATTTTGAGTTAGAACAAAAGCTAGGAGGTAAGGGAGCTTCTGAAAAAACTGCGAAACTTATTGTTGAAGGAATCCAGTAAGTATGTCTTCTCGAGTGCAGTCGAGAGATATAAGATAAATGAATAGAATTAAATCTCGACTGCGCTCGATTTGACAAAGAAATGATAAAAAAACTACTCTACATTTTAACAGTTTCTCTTTTGATGATTTCTTGTGGATCTTCAAAAAAAGTAGCAACAAAGCATAAAACAAATATTCCGAAGAAAGAGCAGGGTGAAGTAAAACAGAATTCAAATTCATCCTCTTTAGCTGATAAAGTTGTTTGGACTGCGGTTACTTACAAAGGTGTTCCGTATCGTTTCGGTGGAATGAATCGTAGAGGGATGGATTGTTCGGGCTTAATACACACTTCTTTTAAACAACGAAATGTAACTTTACCTAGAACATCGAAGGAAATGTATACACAAGGGTATGAAATACCTTTAAGAAAAGTGCAAAGGGGAGATTTGTTGTTTTTTAAAACTTCTAGAAAAAGAGGACGTGTAAATCATGTTGGTTTGGTTACTTCAGTAAAAAACGGTGATATTCGGTTTATACACTCAACAAGTTCAAGAGGGGTTATCGTTACATCTCTATATAGTAATTATTGGAGAAAAGCATTTATAAAGGCAAAAAGAGTGTTGTAGTATGAATAGAAAACTACTACTTTTAATTCTTATTTTAAGTTTTATTACTTTTCGTTATTGTACTCAAGGAAAAAGTGAAAATTCAAAAGAAAATGTTTCTGAGAATAGTCAAGTCTTAAAAGTTGATAAACTCCTAAAGGTTGCGAATTCTTATAAAGGAGTTGCTTATAGAGCAGGAGGAACTTCACGAAAAGGAATGGATTGCTCTGGTTTAGTAAATACTTCATTTAAACAAATTAATGTAAGTTTACCTCGTTCTTCTAAAGCTATGAGTACTCATGGTAAAGCAATAGATTTGAACGAAGTACAAATAGGTGATTTACTTTTTTTTGATATAGCTCGGTTAAAAGGAGGTGTCAATCATGTTGGGCTAGTTACTTCAACGTCTAATGGAAATATTCAATTTATTCATTCAACAACTTCAAAAGGAGTTATTGTATCTTCTATGAATGAAGCATATTGGAAAAAAGAGTTTGTAAAAGCGAAACGTATTTTGTGATTTATTTCGCTTTTACAGAGGGGTGTTTTTATGATTTTATCATTTTAATAAATTCGTTTACATATTGATCTTCATAATCATAAATAGCCATAATATGTTTACTGTTAATATCCCAAAATTGAGTATTGGCTTTATTTGATGCATCGTAAATGTTTCGTCCTAATTTATATGGAACTTGAACGTCAGATTTACTATGTAAAATTAGCGTAGGGATGTTTAGTTTTTTTATCTCTTCTTCTGCAGGAAAATCGTTGTTCATTATTAGAGGGACTATCCATTTAAAGTTTTCTAACTTTAGTATTCTTGCGTATACTTTTCCAATATCAGGAAATGAACTAAAAGTTCCTTCTAATATTAATCCTTTTATTTTTTCTTGTCTTTCACTAGCAGTCATAGTAGCAAAAGTTCCGCCTAAAGATTGTCCCCAAATTACAATAGGTTTTCCTTTAATCTCATTCATTTTTGTAACTTTATCAAAAACAAATAAGGCATCCTTTTTTAAAACCAATGAATTATTTGCTTCGCCTGTTGACTTTCCAAAATCTCTACGCTCAAAACAAAATACCTGAAAACCTTTTTTTAAAAGTGGTTTATAAGATTTTTGAATAGAAGACATTAAATGCATTCCTTTACCAGAATAATGAAAAATTGTTCCTATTGGTTCTAGTGAATCTGGTTTGAAAAGAACTCCATGTAATTTTATATCTTTATCTACATCGAAATAAAATTCTTGATGATTTAGTTCTGATGTAAATTCAGCATAATCGGTTCCATTCATTTGATAAATCATTTTATCTGAAAACCTTGAAAATCTAAGAAATAAAATGATTAACACTAATAATGAAAAAATTACGAGTGCTAACCATTTTGCAAATTTTAAAATCTTTTTCATAGAATTTTTACTTAATAGTATTTAGGGTTTTCATAGCAAGTTTTCCCACTTCTCCGACAGAATCTATTGATATAGATTTATTAAGTAAAGCTTTAGCTTTTTCTTTATCTCCAATTTTTAAATAAGCTTCTCCCAAGCTTTTATAAGCATTTGCTGAGTTTGGAAAAAGTTGTGTTACTAATGAAAATATACCAATAGCAGGTTGATATTGACCTTGTTGTAATAATAAATTTCCTGTGTCAATAAACTTTCTTTCAAAATCAAAAAACTTATAGCGTGGATCTTGTGCCATTTTAATAACCTCTTTTTGTAGTACTTGCATATCTCCTTTCATAAATAAGGTTCTGATGTATTCCATAGGTCTTAAAATATAACCTTCAGGGTTAAAGTTGAAGATTGCATCTAAAACAGGATCTTCATTGTTTTTATACTGGTTAAAATTCATATCAACAGATAACTGAGGTGCTAACCAAGGATCGTTTTCCCAAGGAGCTTTATCTTGCCACCATGCGAACGATAATTGTACTTTAAGTTTACTATTAGGTAGTTCAACTGCAGAAGCATCACCATAAAAATTAACATTTTCACTTGTAGGTTCACCAACAAATATGGCGTTGGTATAACTGTCTAAACGATTTACTAAGTTTTGACAAGCTGAAAATGTATTTCTTCCTAAGATGACAAATAATTTACCTTCTTGGTTGATTTTCTTAGTTTCAATAATCCCTGTGATTATAGGCTTGAGCAAATAATTATTTCCACCTCCATTTAAACGAACATCTAAAATTAATTTTTCTACATCATTGTTTTCAATAAATTCAAAAACACGTTTGTAAAATGCTTCTATACTTTCTGACTTGTCATCTCTAATACGGCTATGTCTTACGTATACTGCTTTTTGTTTTGGCAAATATTCGTAGAAATATATTTTATCTAAATTTTTAAGATATAAAGGTGTTTTATCTTGGTTTCTTGCACTTAACCAATCGTTTTTTTGCTGTACAAATCTATATGTTAAAGGAATTCTTTTCTTATTAGGTAAAACGATAAAACTTTGTTGAAATTGACGCCCATTTTTCTCTAAAGTAAGTGTTATAGTTGATTGTAGGTTGTCAGTAATTCCTTGCGCATGTAATATTTCGGGGTATCGAATATTATTAATTCCATAAGCTTTAAAATATTGTGAGTTTTCTGCTTCAACTGTAGGTTCTATTGCTTTAAGAACTTCAGAAATAGGTTTTCCTTCTACTGCTATAACTTTTGCTCCTACTGCTTTAGGATAATTTTTGTGTGTTCCTTGAATATAAACACCATCATTAAATTGGTATATACGAAATGGAAGCCCTGAAAATTCAAAAGGTTTTTGATGAAAAGAAACATAGCTATGTCCGTATTTGAATAAAGATACAAGTCGAGAAAGTCCAACAATAACTTCATGTTCTTGTAGTTTTGGTATTTGCTTGTACAATTCATCAGCTGAAGCATTAAAATCATCAGCGGTTACTTTTTTAAATAAAAAAGGATATTTTTCATTTACTGTTTTCTTTAAAAAACGTACATCCTGTTGCCATTGTTTAGTAGTTATGTTTTCTTGTGCTGAGAGTTGAAAGAAAGATAATAAACTAAGTATTAATAGTGTTTTCTTCATGTTAGTAGTTATTAATAATGTTTCTGTGTTCTTAAAAGTTAATTAGATGATTGAATATTTTATAGTACTTAAGCTAAATACAGTATTAAAAATTGAATAATACTTAAAATTAACATTAGTACTAATTTTATCATTAAAGCCATTGTGTTCGTTTTTATAGCTTCAAAATTAATTGATGAATAAATCTTTAGTATTACACTTATGGGTAGTTTTTAGAATTCTAAGAATAGCTCCTAGTAATTTATTTTATTTTTATCACTACTCTGTGGGGTAGTTTTTTAATGCTATATTTACGTGCTAAGCAGTATTCTTTATTTTTATGACTAACGTTAATTCTTTTTTTAATTCTAAAAACACAGTTAATAATTTAACGGAAGATATATTAGATCAAACAAAAAATTATATAGAAGCTATAAAGGCTTTTTCAAGAACCACTTATAGTAGTATTTATGTAATTGATTATGAGAAAAAAGGATTTGATTATGTATCTGACAATCCTTTGTTTTTATGTGGACTAACCCCTAATGAAGTAAAAGAAATGGGGTATGAATTTTATTTTAAGCATGTTCCACCAGAAGATATAGACTTATTATTAAAAATAAATACTATTGGTTTTGATCTTTATGAAACGAAACCGTTAGAGGAAAGAAAAGACTATACTATATCGTATGATTTTCTTTTAAAAACGGAAGAAGGAAAATCGATTTTGATTAATCAAAAACTAACACCAATTTTTTTAAACGAAGAGGGTAAAGTATGGAAAGCATTATGCGTAGTTTCATTATCTACTAAACTAAATTCTGGAAACATTACTGTTTATAAAAAAGGAAAAGGTATTGTTTATAAATATGATTTAGAAGGAGACTATTGGAAAACAATAGAAGAAATTAAATTGACGAATAGAGAAAAAGAAATAATACAATATTCAATACGAGGATATGCTATTAAAGAAATTGCAGAAAAAATATTTGTATCTCCAGATACAGTTAAATTTCATAGAAAGAAACTTTTTGAAAAACTCGATGTAGCTAATATTAGTGAAGCTGTTCGCTATGCAACTAATAATAAACTTGTATAATAAAAAAGCAATCTATTAATAGATTGCTTTTTTATTTACGGTAACTAAATGTTAATTCAACATTTTCCAAAGTTTATCTTTTAACTCCATCAATCCTAATTGAGCTACTGAAGAAATAAATAAAGCATCAACACCTTCTGGTAAATCTTGCTTAATTTCTTCTTTTAACTCATCGTCTAACATATCAGCTTTAGAAATAGCCAACAAACGTTGTTTATCTAACAATTCTGGATTGTGTTTACGAAGTTCATTTAATAAAATCTCGTATTCTTTTTTAATATCATCGCTATCTGCTGGAATTAAGAATAATAAAGCAGAATTACGTTCTATATGACGTAAAAAGTAATGACCTAATCCTTTTCCTTCAGAAGCTCCTTCGATAATCCCAGGAATATCAGCCATTACAAAACTTTGATGATTGCGGTATTCTACAATCCCTAAGTTAGGTTTTAGGGTTGTGAAAGCATAATCAGCAATTTTAGGTTTTGCAGCTGTTAATACTGAAAGTAAGGTTGATTTTCCTGCATTAGGAAACCCTACCAATCCAACATCTGCTAAAACTTTCAACTCTATTCTGTACCAAGCTTCTTGCCCTTCGATACCAGGTTGGGCATAACGAGGAGTTTGATTTGTTGGTGATTTAAAGTGCCAGTTTCCTTTTCCTCCTTTTCCACCTTCTAATAAAATAACATCTTGACCGTCTTCGGTAACTTCAAATAATACTTCATCGGTATCTGCATCTTTAAAAATTGTACCTAACGGAACTGGAATTATTACATCTTTCCCATCGCTACCAGTGCTTCGGCTAGATCCTCCATCTCCACCATGTTCTGCTTTAAAATGACGTTTGAATTTTAAATGGAAAAGTGTCCACATATTTTTATCTCCACGTATAATTACGTGTCCGCCACGACCACCATCACCACCATCAGGTCCTCCTTTGGCAACAAATTTTTCTCGATGTAAGTGTGCAGAACCACGTCCTCCTTTACCAGAAGAAGCGTATATTTTTATATAGTCAACAAAATTCCCTTCAGTCATTTTTTCAATATTTAATTCTTATTACAGAATGGATTTTAGATTAAAATTCCCACTTAGTAGCGGGAATTTTTAAGTTTTATAATTTGTCAAAAACTTCCGATAAGCGATTGGTAATATCATCTATACTACCAACTCCATCTACACCAAAGTAATTACCTTGTGCTTCGTAGAAGTCTTTTAAAATAGCTGTTTTTGTATTGTACTCGTTAAAACGATTTCTGATTTTACTTTCATCAGTATCATCAGAACGACCACTTGTTTTTCCTCTTTCTAAGATACGCTCTACCAATAAATCTTCTGGTACTTCTAAAGCTACCATTCCGTTAATACGTTCACCTTTTTCAGCTAAAAAAGTATCTAAAGCTTCTGCTTGAGATTCGGTACGAGGAAAACCATCAAAAATAAATCCAGCTACTCCGTCATTCTTGTTTACTTCGGCTTGTAACATACTAATAGTTACTTCATCAGGTACTAAATCACCAGCATCAATATATTTTTTAGCTAATACACCTAATTCTGTTTCGTTTTTAATGTTGTAACGAAATACATCTCCTGTAGAAATGTGAACTAAATCGTACTTGTCTTTTAAAATTTCAGCTTGTGTTCCTTTTCCTGCACCTGGAGGTCCGAACAATACAATGTTTTTCATTTTGGGTTGTGATGTTAATTGATAAACAGCGGGTAAATTTCTTCCGAAACCATCATAGTCTAATCCGTAACCAACAATAAATTTGTCTTCGATACTTTTACCGATGTAATTTATGTTTAGTTCTTTTTTATAAACATCTGGTTTAAAGAATAAGGTTGCTATTTTTAATTCTTTTACGTTTTTATTTTGAAAGATTTTATAAATCTCTTGTAATGTTGTTCCTGTATCAATAATATCTTCTAGAATAATTACAGTTCGATTTGTTAAATCTTCGTTTATACCAATTAGTTTTTTTACAGTTTCTGATGAATTGGTTCCTTCGTAAGAAGCTAACTTAACAAAGGTCATTTCACATTTACCTTTATATTGACGTAAAAAATCGGCAGCGAAAACAAAACACCCGTTTAAAATTCCTATAAAAAGAGGAATTTCATCTTCAGGTAAATCGTTTTGTACTTGTTCTGCTAATGATTGTACGATGGTGTCGATTTCGCTTTTAGTAACGAATTCCTTAAAGTATAAATCGTGAAGTTTAACTATTTTCATCAGTTTTGGAAATTGCAAAGATAACTTGTTGTTATGAAATGAAAAAACCGTTTTGAATATATTCAAAACGGTTAAAACAGTAAGTTTTTTTATTTATTCTTTGTCTTCTTTTTTAGTAGCATCAAACATAATTGGAGTTGCTACGAATAATGAAGAGTATGTACCTACTAATACACCTACAATTAATGCAAACATAAATCCTTTAATAGAGTCTCCTCCAAAGAAGAATATAGCTAACATTACTAATAATGTAGTTAAAGAGGTATTAATTGTTCTACCTAATGTGCTGCTTAATGCTTTGTCTACTAAGCTAGCTGTAAACGTTTTGCTGTTACCAGTATATTCACGAATTCTATCGAAAATTACCACGGTATCATTTAATGAGTATCCTACTACTGTTAAGATTGCTGCAATGAACGATTGACCGATTTCCATGTCGAAAGGCATTACTTTGTATAATAAAGAGAAAACTCCTAATACAACTAATACATCGTGGAATACAGCTACTACTGCACCAATAGAATAAGACATTCTTCTGAATCGTAATAAGATGTATAAGAATACAACAGCTAATGCTAATATTACAGCCCAAATTGCAGCTTGTTTAATATCATCGGCAATTGTAGGTTCTACTTTCATATAACTCATAATTCCGTTACCAGCTTTTTCGAAACCTGGTTTGAAATCTTCGTAAGAAGTATCTCCTAAATATTGCTTTAATCCATTATATAAAGCAGTTTGTACTTCATTATCTACTTCTTTACCATCTTCGTCAATTTTAAAAGCAGTAGTGATTTTTAATTGATTATCTGAACCGTAAGTTTTAACTTCTGGAGCATTGTTTCCTAAAACAGCTTTTAAGTTTGAAGCAACTTCGTTAGCTTTCATAGGTTGGTCGAAACGAACTAAGTAAGAACGACCTCCTTTAAAATCTACACCTTGCTTTAATCCTAAAGTAATCATAGAAACTAAACCAACAGCAATAAAGAATCCTGAAATGATATAGGCTAACTTACGTTTCTTTAAGAATTCGATGTTGATATTTTTAAACCAATTCTTAGAAAGGTTTGTATTAAATGGTAAAGCTGTTCCTTTTTCTACAGCTCCGTCAATAAATAAACGAGTAATAAATACTGCTGTAAATAATGAAGTAGCAATACCAATCATTAATGTTAAAGCGAAACCTTTAATTGGTCCTGTACCGAAAGAATATAAGATGATACCTGTTAATAAAGTAGTAATGTTAGCATCAATAATTGCAGATAATGCTCCTTTAATACTAAAACCTTCATCTACTGCTTCACGTAAAGATTTACCTCCACCTAAGGCTTCCTTAATTCTTTCGAAAATAATTACGTTCGCATCTACCGACATACCAATGGTTAAGATAATACCTGCGATACCTGGTAATGTTAATACCGAGTTGAAAGATGCTAAAATTCCGAAAATAAATAAGATGTTTACTAATAAAGCAACATCTGCGTATAAACCAGCTTTACCATAATATAAGTACATCCAGACTAATACTAAAACAATCGCTAATCCGAAAGACCACATACTTGCGTTAATAGATTCTTTACCTAAAGATGGTCCAACAACTTCTGCTTGAATAATACGAGCGGGAGCAGGTAATTTACCAGCTTTTAAAATAGTTGCAATATCTTGTGCTTCGTTAACGGTCATAGAACCACCAGAAATAGAAGAGTTACTACCTAATTGTCCATTAATAATTGGAGCAGTATAAACATAGTTATCTAATACAATGGCAACATGTTTTCCGATGTTTTCTCCTGTTAGTTTAGACCATTTCTTAGTTCCTACTGCGTTCATTGTCATAGATACAATAGGCTTACTTAATTGATCGTAGTCTTGTTTTGCATCAGCAATTACATCACCATCAATAGCTGGTTGGTCTTTTCTATTAGATTTGATTGCGTATAAACCAATAATTTCAGTAGTACCATCAGCACTTGGTTGTGCTTTATACTCCCATAAGAATTTAGTATACCTTAAGTTATTTGGAAGTAAAGCTCTAACTTCTTTATTCGCTAATAAACTGTTAACTCTTGCAGTATCAGAAACTCTAGCTTGAGCAACTAAAGAAGTTACTTGTTGCGGTCCTTGAGCTATATTTGGAAATAAATATGTGAAAAGATTTTTTTGATTTTCAACGTTAGTAGAATCTGCTGATTCTCCTAATAAATCATCAATACTATCTCCAGGTTTTTTTGCTGAATCTTTAGCTTGCTCAGTAGCAGAATCATCTTTTAATAATTCAGCAACCTTTGCATTTGCAGCAAAGAAAAAGTTTTGAATATCAGCATTTGTATGTACTTCCCAGAATTGTAATTCTGCTGTACTTTGTAATAATTTTTCAACACGATCAATATCTTTTGCTCCTGGTAATTCTACTTGAATTCTTCCTGAAGTTCCAATACGTTGAATACTTGGTTGTACTACACCGAATTTATCAATACGGCTACGTAATACTTCAAAAGCAGTGTTAATAGATGTGTTTATTTCTTCTTGTAAAGTCGATTTTACTTGTTCGTTGGTTTTGTTGAAGTCGATTTTATCTCGTAACGCTTTTGTTCCGAAAATAGTTGGGTCACTTAACTTAACAGATGTTCCAGCTAATTCTACAAAATTGTTATAGAATAAATCTAAGTAATTGTCTTGGCTGTCTTTTTGAGCCTCGTCAGCCTTGGCTAAAGCTTGTCTAAACGTTGTGTTTTGTGAATCGTTAGACAAACCAATCAAGATATCTTTTACAGATACTTGTAAAATTGCGTTAATACCACCTTTTAAATCTAAACCAAGGTTCATTTCTCGGTTTTTAATGTCATTGTAGGTGTACTCTGTAAATCCTAGATTTACAACCTCTTTATTTGCTACACTATCTAAATATCTTCTTTCGAATTTAGCTAATGCTCTACCATTGTTGTCTTTTACATTGTTCTTCGCATACTCCTTGGCGCTATCTTCTACCTTGTTGGCAAAAAACGTAAACGACAATTGGTAAACACTTACTAATCCAAATAGAATAGCAAATAATTTAATTAATCCTTTGTTTTGCATTTTAAATAATTTAAATCGACTTTATTTTAAAAACGTGCAAATATAGTGTTTCACACAAAGAAAAGCCAATTCTTTTATCATATTTATCTCTGTAGTATATATTTAAAGAATACTTGCTAATAAAACACAGTTTCTTTAGCAATTATATTATGTATATTTACCTGCTTTTTTTAAACAAACAACTTAACTTTATATAATGTCACATTTAACAGATATTGAAATTGCTCAGGCAAAAGAATTACAACATATAAAGAATATTGCTCAGAAATTAAATGTACAAGAAGATGATTTGGAAATGTATGGGAAATACAAAGCTAAATTGCCTCTTGATTTAATTAATGAGGATAAGATTAAACAGAATAACTTAGTGTTGGTTACAGCATTAACTCCTACACCAGCAGGTGAAGGAAAAACTACAGTTTCTATCGGATTAACAGAAGGACTTAACAAAATAGGTAAACAAGCTACTGTTGTATTAAGAGAACCTTCTTTGGGGCCAGTATTCGGAATTAAAGGTGGTGCAGCAGGTGGAGGTTATTCTCAAGTAGTACCAATGGAAGATATAAATCTTCATTTTACGGGAGATTTTAACGCTGTAGAAAAAGCGAATAACTTATTAGCTGCGTTAATTGATAATAATATTCAAAGTAAAACGAACAATTTAAATATTGATCCTCGAACTATTTTGTGGAAACGTGTGATTGATATGAATGATCGTTCTTTGCGTCAAATCACGATTGGTCTTGGTGGAACAGCAAATGGAATTCCTCGTGAAGATGGATTTAACATTACACCAGCATCTGAAGTAATGGCTATTTTATGCATGGCTACAAGTTTTGACGATTTAAAAGAACGCCTTGGTAATATTTTTATCGGATTTACTTTTGATAAGCAACCAGTATTTGCTCGTGATTTAAAAGCACAAGATGCTATGGCAATTTTATTAAAAGATGCAGTAAAGCCTAATCTTGTTCAAACTTTAGAAGAGAATCCAGCGATTATTCACGGAGGACCGTTTGCTAATATTGCTCAAGGAACTAATACGATACTTGCAACTAAAATGGGATTGTCTTTATCTGATTATGTGGTTACAGAAGCAGGTTTTGGTGCAGATTTAGGTGCTGAAAAATTCTTAAATATTAAATCTCAATATGCAGGATTGAATCCGAAGTGTGTAGTATTAGTTGCAACTGTAAGAGCGTTACGTCATCATGGAGGTTCACCGAAAGAAGAGTATAATACAGCTAGCCTAGAAAGAGTTCAAAAAGGATTTAAAAACCTTGAAAAGCACATTGAAAATATTCGTAAATATAATATAGAACCAGTTGTAGCGATTAATTCATTTATTTCTGATACTGAAGAAGAAGTGAATTTTGTTATTGAAGCGTGTAATAAATTAGGAGTTAAAGCTGTCGTTTCTGAAGGTTGGGCTAAAGGAGGAGAAGGAACTCAAAATTTAGCAAAAGCGGTTGTTGATGTTGTTGAAAATAAAGCAACTCAATTTAAACCATTATATAATTGGAAAAGTCCTGTTAAGGAAAAGATAGAAACTATTGCAAAGGAAATTTATGGTGCTATAAAAGTAGAGTATAGCAAAAAAGCTCAGTTGAATTTAAGAAGAATTGATCGTCTTGGATTTAACGATTTTGCTGTGTGTATGGCAAAAACCCAAAAATCTTTTTCAGATAATGATAAATTAATTGGAAGACCAGAAGGATTCACGGTAACTGTAAGAGAAATTGAAATTGCAGCAGGAGCACAGTTTATAATCCCAATTTTAGGGAAAATGATGCGAATGCCTGGGTTACCAGCTACACCAGCATCCGAAGGAATGACAATTGATAATGAAGGAGTAATTTCTGGATTGTCATAAATTATACTTAATTCAAGAGGTTGTTATTTTAAGCAACCTCTTTTTGTTTTAATAAAAAAATAATGAAACCAGTAATTGTAACAAGAATAATTAATAAATCGAAAAGTGAAGTTTGGAATACAATAACCAATCATTCGAAAATGATTCAATGGTTTTTTAATAATATACCTGATTTTAAACCCGAAGTAGGATTTACAACAGAATTTAATGTGAATTCTGGTGAAAGAAATTTTTTACATGTATGGAGAGTTACTGAAGTAAATCCTCAAAATAAAATTGTTTGTGAATGGAAATATCCTGAATATGTTGATAAAAGTTTATGGGTAACTTTTGAGCTAAAAAAAATATCAACTAATTCTACAGAATTTAAAGTAGAAGCTTTAGGTATTGAGTATTTTGAAAGTTTTAATATTCCAGAATTCAAAAGAGAGAGTTGTGAAGGAGGTTGGAGTTATTTTTCTGATAATTTGAAATCGTATTTAGAAAAATAGAGAAAGCTTATTTAAGTTTTCTGTCTTCTTTTATTTCTCCTATATGATAATAAGCTACTACTTTTTCAATTAATCCATTTTTTATATAGTGCCATTCGCTTACGTCTAGTTTAAAATCGTTTTGTATAGCAGTGTATCTGATACAAGATTTATTTTCAGTGTAAACTTCATCAAGAATGTTAAATTGGTAATTTAGAAACTTATCTTTATTACTCTCAACTAAATTTATATAGTCTTTTTTGCTTTTAATTATTCCAAAAGGGCTAACATGTTCAAAGTTTTCTGTTATTGGTAGGCTGTAAAAATCTCCATTTTCCCATTTATTAAACCAGTTTTTAGAAATTTCTTTTGAATTCATAATATCTAAAAATACAAAAAGGAACTCTAAGTTAGAGTTCCTTTTTTGTTATAAATTAAAACTGAAGTTTATACACCACGTTGTTTGTTAATTTCATCCTGTAATTGTCTACGCAGTTTTTGTTCTCTCTCTAAAGCTTTTTTCTTGTGAGCTTCAAATTCATTTTCTACATCTACTAACGCATCTTTTGTTTCTTTTGTTACTGAGTTACTATTATTGAATTTATAAATGAAAAAAGCTAAAGCAGCAAATAATCCTAAAATGGCACTCCACATAATTGTGTTATATGTACCTTTTTGTAACGGAATTCCTACAAATGAAATAGCATCTTCTTTTTCAATAGAAGTGGTTAAATCTGTATTTAAAGTAGAGATTTTAGCTTGAAGACTTTTTATGCTATTTAAATGTGTATCTATATGTTTCTGCTTGGTAACAATATCTTTTTTTAGAACAGAAATACTATCGGTTACATTTTTTTGAAGTGTTAAAAATTCGTTCTTTTTTACAACTTTATAAATCTGATAGTTATTCGATTTTTTATATAATTCTTTAAACTGATTTTCAACAGTATTTGGTAGTTGAGTTACTTCTTGAGCATTAATACTTGTTCCTATTAAAGTTAATGCGAACGCTAGTGTTTTTATAGTCTTCATCTTCTGTCTCTTGTTAAAGTTTTTATTTAAAAAAACCCAAACGTAAAAGTTTGGGTTTTTAGTATATAAGCAAGTGTATTAAACTTATTTTACTTTTTCTACAATGGCCTTAAAAGCTTCTGGGTTGTTCATAGCTAAATCAGCTAAAACCTTACGGTTTAATTCGATATTGTTAGCTTTTACTTTACCCATAAACTGTGAGTAAGACATTCCGTACTGACGAGCTCCAGCGTTGATACGTTGAATCCATAATGAACGGAAGTTTCTCTTATTGTTTTTACGGTCACGGTATGCATATTGCATTGCCTTTTCAACCGCATTTTTTGCTACTGTATAAACGTTCTTTCTACGTCCAAAGTAACCTTTTGCTTGCTTCAAGATTTTCTTTCTTCTATTTCTTGAAGCTACTGAATTTACTGATCTTGGCATAATTCAAATGTTTTTGTAGTAGGCGACTTATTTAAAAGTTCTTTATGAGCCTAACTCCATGGTTAATAATTAATTTTACTACCTAGCTAACAATTATTTTAAAACTAATTGTTGCTTAATATTAGCTTCATCAGACTTGTGTACTAATGTAGCGTGTGTTAATGCAAGCTTACGTTTTTTAGACTTCTTTGTTAAGATGTGGCTTTTAAACGCGTGCTTTCTTTTAATCTTTCCAGAACCAGTTAACTTAAAACGTTTCTTGGCACTAGATTTAGTTTTGATTTTAGGCATCTTTGTTTTTCGTTTTTAATCTTGCTTATAATACGTTTCTTAAATTTATTTCGTCTTTTTAGGAGCAATAAACATAATCATACGTTTACCTTCTAATTTAGGCATTTGTTCAACCTTACCATATTCTTCTAATTCTTGAGCTAATTTTAAAAGTAAAATTTGCCCTTGTTCTTTAAAGATAATAGAACGTCCTTTAAAGAATACGAAAGCTTTTAACTTAGCTCCGTCTTGTAAGAATTTAATAGCGTGTTTTTTCTTGAATTCATAATCGTGCTCATCAGTTTGAGGTCCGAAACGAATTTCTTTAACAACTACTTTAGTAGCTTTAGCTTTTAAAGCTTTTTCACGCTTCTTTTGTTCGTACAAGAATTTTTTGTAATCAATAATCTTACAAACAGGAGGTTTAGCTTTTGGTGAAATTTCTACTAAATCTAATCCTTGCTCTTCTGCTAAAGCTCTTGCTTTAGAGATAGGATAAACTCCTTGTTCAATACCTTCACCAACTAAACGTACTTCATCAACATATTTGATTTTTTCGTTAATTCTGTGTTGATCTTCTTTAATAATTCTTGCGGGTCTACGTCCGCCTCTTCTTCTAATTGCTATGACTTATAAATTTAAAATTACTATCTAATTCTTTGTGTTAAAAGGAACCAATGTTTTACTAACTTCTTTCTGTATTAGAGAAATAAACTCTTCAATTGTAAATGTTCCTAAATCTCCTTCACCATGTTTCCTTACAGATACCGTGCCATCTTGTTCTTCCTTTTCTCCTACAATTACCATAAATGGAATTTTGCTTACTTCGGCGTCACGTATCTTTCTACCTGTCTTCTCGTTACGGTTGTCTACGAGGGCGCGAATTTCGGAATTTTCTAACAAAGTTAAAACTTTTTCGGTATATTTTTGATATTTCTCACTGATTGGCAGTACAATAACTTGTTCTGGTGTTAACCAAAGTGGGAAATTTCCTCCTGTATGCTCTAGTAAAACAGCTATAAAACGTTCCATAGAACCAAATGGTGCTCTATGAATCATTACTGGTCGGTGTAACTGATTGTCTGCACCCTTATAATGTAAATCGAAACGTTCTGGTAAATTATAATCTACTTGAATTGTTCCTAACTGCCAACTTCTTCCAAGCGCATCTTTTACCATAAAGTCTAACTTAGGTCCATAAAAGGCAGCTTCACCTTCTTCTATAACATAATCTAAACCTTTATCTTTTGCTGCATTGATAATTGCTTGTTCTGCTTTCTCCCAGTTTTCAGTAGATCCAATATATTTGTCTGGATTCTCCATGTCTCTGATAGAAACCTGGGCTTTAAAGTTTTCAAAACCTAAAGAACCAAACACATATAATACAAGGTCTATTACATTTTTAAATTCAGTGTCTAATTGATCTGGAGTACAGAAAATATGAGCATCATCTTGAGTGAATCCACGAACACGAGTTAATCCATGTAACTCACCACTTTGTTCATAACGATAAACGGTTCCGAATTCTGCAAAACGTTTTGGTAAATCTTTATATGAATAAGGTTTATGATTGTATACTTCACAATGATGAGGACAGTTCATAGGTTTTAATAAAAACTCTTCATCTTGTTTTGGTGTAGTGATAGGTTGAAAGCTATCTTCTCCATATTTAGCATAGTGACCAGATGTTTCGTATAATTCTTTCTGCCCAATATGAGGAGTCATCACCATTTCGTAACCTGCCTTTTTCTGTGCAGCTTTTAAGAAATCTTCTAAACGTCCTCTAAGAGCAGCACCTTTAGGTAACCATAAAGGTAAACCTTGACCTACTCTTTGAGAAAAAGTGAATAATTCTAATTCCTTACCAAGTTTTCTGTGATCACGTTTTTTTGCTTCTTCTAAAAGCTCTAAATATTGTTTTAGTTCTTTTTGTTTAGGGAAAGAGATTCCATAAACACGAGTTAACTGATTGTTCTTTTCATCACCACGCCAATATGCGCCAGCAACATTCATTATTTTAACAGCTTTTATGATTCCTGTGTTAGGAATATGTCCACCACGACATAAGTCGGTAAAGTCACTATGGTCACAAAAAGTAATATCTCCGTCTTCTAACCCCTCAATTAGTTCTACTTTATACTCGTTGTTTTGCTTTTTATAATAAGTTAAAGCATCTGCTTTAGAAACAGAACGCATTTTGAATTCAGCTTTTTCACGAGCTCTTTCTAAAAATTGCTTTTCAATCTTAGCAAAATCTTTTTCAGAAATAACTTCATTTCCAAAGTCAACATCGTAATAGAAACCATTTTCAATAGCAGGTCCTATAGTTAGTTTTGCATTCGGATAAAAATCTTGAATAGTTTGAGCTAAAACGTGAGCAGATGAATGCCAAAAAGCTTTTTTACCCTCAGCATCATTAAATGTATATAGTACTAAAGAGCCATCTGTGGTAAGTGGTGTTGTGGTTTCAACGGTTGTGCCATTAAAACTTGCAGAAATAACATTTCTAGCTAAACCTTCACTAATACTTTTAGCAACATCTATAGGTGTGCTGTTTACTTCAAACTCTTTGACGCTTCCGTCAGGTAATGTAATTTTAATCATTATACTATATAATATGTGTTATACTTAATTCCCCTACAATTGGAAATTTGAGTTTGCAAAGATATTGCAAAACCATATTGTATACAATATATATAGTATATAATAAAGAAGGGGGGTAAATAGCTTTAATTAGTGATGTTTTAGTGTGTTTTAGGTTTAAAATAGGGTGTTGCTAAAAAACTTCATTTTTATTTATTTGATAAATAAGGGGTTGTGAAAAAGATTAA
>NZ_LAPZ01000012.1 GCF_002120225.1 Tenacibaculum holothuriorum
CAGCTGAACTACCAGACCGTTGCGTTAAGCGGATGCAAATATATATGTTTTTTTAGAATGAGAAAAATAATTAAACAAGTTTTTGACGAGAAATTAAATAGCTTGTAAGTATTTGGTTCATTCCTAGGTTAATATCTACAGGAACATAATCTATTTTATATTGCATGCATTTGTTTTTTAATTCGTCAAAATAGTTCTCAATAGCTTTTTTGTAGTCTTTTTGTATGTTTTCGGTGTATAGATTTATTTCTTCCCCAGTTTCAACATCAACTAATTTTTTAGGATTGTCACTAAAATTCAGATTGAATTCAGTGTTGGCATCATAGGTGTGAAATAAAACTAACTCGTGTTTGTTGTATTTTAAATGATGCAATGCTTCAAAGAGTTTTTCTTGTTCTACGGATGTTTGAAACATATCGGTAAATAGAAAAATTAAAGATCTACGATGAATTTTCTCTGCTATTTCATGTAAAAATTGATAGGTTTCTGTAGTAGATGAATTTTTATGAGTTAATAGCTTTTCTAATTCATGAATAATCATTTTACGATGTCTTTCACTTCCTTTTTCAGGAGCGTAATATTCATAAGAATTAGCATAAATACTTAAGCCAACTGCATCTCGTTGTCTTTTTAAAATTTCAATAAGAGAAGCTGCTGCTACTGCAGAAAATCCGATTTTGTTTAATTGTTCTATGGAATTATTTTTACGCTCAGGATAATGCATTGACGCAGAGTTGTCGATAATTATATGACACCTTAGGTTCGTTTCTTCTTCGTACTTTTTGGTGTATAACTTTTCGGTTTTCGCAAAAAGCTTCCAGTCTATATGTCTTGTGCTTTCTCCTTTATTATAAAGTTTATGTTCAGAAAATTCTACAGAAAATCCATGAAACGGACTTTTATGCATACCAGTAATAAAACCTTCTACTACTTGTTTTGCTAACAAATCGAGGTTTTTAATTTCTGATGATTGTATTTGGGATAAGTTCAAATTAAATGTAATAAAAGAATAAAAATAAAGGAATTAAAAAAGGTATACCGCATGAAATCCAAAAAAATGTTTTATAAATTTTTATTCTTATCTCCAATACATTTTCTTTTTTACTTAAAAGTTCAGTACCAGAAATTCCATAGTAAATAATGTTTGCAAAACCCATCATAACAAGGTAGCTCATTCCTTGGAAGAAAATGTGAAACAAAGTTATCTCTATTTCTGAGGAATTAACTTTATCACTTTTAAAAACAATGAATTCAACAACAAGTGCATAGAGTATAAAAGCAAAAATGCCACTTAAAAATAATCCGAAGTTATATTCACTTCTCTTTTCAGACCACCAAACACTACTTTCTCTTTTTCTTTGCTTTTTCTTAAAACTCATAGATGCAAAATAAAAAAGGTTTGGCAAACGCCAAACCTTTTTTATTTATAAATGATTACTGTTTATTATAAAGCAGCATCAATTTTATCAGTATATGTTTTTTTAGGAGCAGCACCTACTTGCTTATCAACAACTTCTCCGTTCTTGAAAATTAAAACAGTAGGAATATTTCTTACACCGTATTTTGCAGCAAACTCTTGGTTGTTATCAACATCAACTTTACCAACTACAGCTTTACCGTCATATTCATTACTAATCTCATCTACGATAGGAGCTACCATTCTACAAGGTCCACACCATGCAGCCCAAAAATCAACTAAAACTGGTTTGTCTGATTTTAATACAACTTCTTCAAAAGAAGCATCTGTAATTTCTAATGCCATTTTATTATATTTTATTGATTTGTCTTTTTTGTGTTTTATTCATTACAAAAGTAAGCAAATATTTTACCAAAGCAATTTTTAAAAAATTACTTTTTATTATCACACTATCAATACTTTTTATTTTACAAACTTTGTTTTTTCAATAGAAAAAAATCTATAAATTTGCGAACTGATTTCTGAGGAGAAATTTGATCTGATTGCAACCTCGTTAAAAAATGCTAAAGCAGTAATTATTTACTTCTTTACGCGACCAATCGGCTCAAGAACTCTTCATAATTTAATTTAAAAAGAAGTAAGATATGTCATATTTTTTTACCTCTGAAAGTGTTTCAGAAGGACATCCAGATAAAGTAGCAGATCAAATTTCAGATGCATTAATCGATAATTTTTTAGCATTTGATGCCGATAGTAAAGTAGCTTGTGAAACTTTAGTAACGACAGGACAAGTTGTGTTAGCTGGAGAAGTGAAGTCTAATACTTATTTAGATGTTCAAAAAATTGCAAGAGATGTAATTAACAGAATTGGTTATACTAAAGGTGAGTACATGTTTGATGGTAATTCATGTGGAGTATTATCAGCAATTCACGAGCAGTCAGATGATATTAATAGAGGTGTAGATAGAGCTACTAAGGAAGAGCAGGGAGCAGGAGATCAAGGAATGATGTTTGGTTACGCAACTAACGAAACAGAAAACTATATGCCATTGGCGTTAGATTTATCTCACCTAATTTTAAAAGAGTTAGCTGTTTTAAGAAGAGAGAATAAAGAAATTACGTATTTAAGACCAGATGCAAAAAGTCAGGTAACTATTGAATATTCTGATGATAATGTGCCACAACGAGTTGAAGCAGTAGTAGTTTCTACACAGCACGATGACTTTGGTTCTGACGATGAAATGTTAGCTAAAATTAGAAAAGACATTAAAGAAATTTTAATGCCACGTGTAATCGCTCAATTATCTCCAGAAATTCAAGCGTTATTTAATGATGATATTAAGTACCATATCAATCCAACAGGGAAATTTGTAATTGGTGGACCTCATGGAGATACAGGTTTAACAGGTCGTAAGATTATTGTTGATACTTATGGAGGAAAAGGAGCACACGGAGGTGGAGCTTTTTCAGGAAAAGATCCAAGTAAAGTAGATAGGAGTGCTGCGTATGCAACGCGTCATATTGCTAAAAACTTAGTAGCAGCTGGTGTTGCAGATGAGGTTTTAGTGCAAGTGTCTTATGCTATTGGAGTAGTAGAACCAATGGGAATTTTTGTAGATACTTACGGTACAGCTAAGGTTGATTTAACCGATGGTGAAATCGCTCAAAAAGTTTCTGAGATTTTCGATATGCGTCCGCACGCAATAGAAACTCGTTTACAATTACGTACACCAATGTATAGTGAAACTGCTGCTTATGGACATATGGGGCGTAAAAATGAAGTAGTAAGTAAAACATTTACACAACCTAACGGAGAAAGTAAAACAATGGATGTTGAATTATTTACTTGGGAGAAGTTAGATTATGTAGCAAAAGTGAAAGAAAGCTTTGGTTTATAAAAGGTAGTATAGTTAAGTATATTAAGTAAAAACTCGTGGCTAAAACCGCGAGTTTTTGTTTTATAATCTATTTTTTTCGTCTATTCTTTTTCGAGTATTTTTCTTTTTTAAAGATTGATTTCCGAAGTTGTAAGTGAATCCTACCCGAATATGTTGAGTTTCCATGTTATCAATGAAATAGTTATTTTGATTTAAATAGTCTGTAGACACTTTTACGATTTGAGACTTTAAAATATCAGATACTTGAACTGATAGTTTTGCTCTTTCATTGAATAATTTTTTAGTAATTCCGAAAGATAAATCTTCACTTCCTTCTATAGTTAAAGAACCTTGAATTCCATCGGTAACCATATAAAAACTTAATTCAGCAGATAAACTTTTGTCTTTTAAAAATTGATAGCTCGTAGATATATAACCATAATATCCCCAAATACTATTTTTTACTAATTGATTGTTGTTTTCTAAAGCGGTAAATCGATCTTCGTTATAATATACATTATGTTGTGTATAGAAACTCCATCTATCAGAGATATTTTGATTTGTGTTAAAACTAAAACCATAATCTGTGTTTTTAGGAATATTAACAAATGAATATCGTAAAGTATTTGTATTGTTATTTTGGAAGTTAATTTCAGTAATATAATCTGAAACAAAACTATAATAGATGTCGAAATTATATTTTTTGTTAAAAGTATATTGAAACTCTACATTGTGAGTAATTGAAGGTTTTAATTTAGGATTTCCTTCATAAAAAGAATAATCGCTATAATAAAATTTAAACGGATTTAAAGAGGAATAGTTAGGTCTACTAATTCGTTTTCCGTAAGTGAAACCTAATTGATTGTTGTCGTTAGGAGAATATTGTACATACAAAGTTGGAAATAATTTAAAATAATGGTCTTTATTTATTTGATTTAAAGTAACTGAATTTCCTGTTAATGAAGTGTATTCTCCTCGTAACCCTGCTTTTAAGCTTAATTTTCCTAAGTTGGTTTGATAACTTAGATATCCAGAAACATTGTCTTCATCATACATAAACATATTAGATTTTGAATTGTCTATTTCTAGTTGATTGTTTAGTAAATTATAATGTTTTAAATCACTTGTAGAGTTAATTTGAGAATACTTAAAACCAGTTTCAAATTTAGAATTATCATTAATTTTATATTCATAATCTAGTTGAGAGTTGTAGATTTTTGTCTTTTGTTCAGTAAATGTTTCAAATGTTGTATTGTTTGTAGGATTTTGATCTACATCAAAGAAATCAGTTTTTACTTCTTGATTTCCTGTTTTTTTGTAATCAGTAAAATGACCACTAATACTTAGTTTTTCGGCATCTGAAAGTTGCCATTCATAAGTAGCATCTAAACCCATATTTTTTGTAGAACTACCAGATTGATTTAATGTGAAAAAAGAAGATTGAATTGCATCCATAGCATTCAATACGTCTGAACTAGTATTGTTTTTTGCTCTCCAATCAGGATTGTAATATAGCTGACCACCTAAAGTTAAACTACTTTTCTTATTAAGATAAAAATCTGAAGTCAATCGGAAGTTATGGGTACGATACCATGAATTTCTATCTAAAAAAGAATGATATTTTTCGCTAGAACTTCCACGATTAAAACTTATTACTTCTTCTTCTAATCGATTTCCTCTGCCTCGGCTATGAGAATAGCTTGCATATAAGTTTATATCTTTGTTTTTAAAATAGTGAGAAGTATTAATATTTCCTGAAGAAAAACGGGCTTTACGATATGAAGTGCCAACTTTTCCTTTATATCCAGTTACCAAATTCTTTTTCATTTTAATATTTAAAACTGAATTTCCAGCAGCTTCATATTTTGCTGGCGGATTGGTAATAACTTCTATAGAAGTAATATCTTGAGCAGAAGTTCCTTCAAGTAAATCTTTTAACTCAGTGTTAGATAAGTATACTCGTTTGTCATTAATTAAAATGATAATATTGTTGGAGTTTCGTATAGTTAAATTACCATTTCGTTCTAATACCCCAGGAGTTTTCTTTAATACATCCCAAGCATTTCCTGTAGATAATACGGTATTTTCAATATTAAATACTAAACGATCTACTTTTCGTTTTATAGTAGGTTTTTTAGCTGTAATTTCAATTTCGTTTAATGTCTCTGTGTCTTCTATTAAAACAATATTTTTTAGATTTAATGTCTTATCTATCTTTAGAGTTTTAATCACTTCCTTATATCCAATAAAACTGATTTGTAATTCATAATTATTAGATGAGATATTTTTTATTATAAAGGTTCCGTCATCCTCAGTAATACTTCCTTTATAAATACTTTTCGTTTTTGTGTTTAATAAAGTTACGTTAGCAAAAGAAATAGGTTCGCTATTGCTGTCTACTACTTTTCCTGTTAAAGAAAATTGAGCAACTAATTGAGTAGATAATAGCACAGTTAAAAGTGTGAAAATTGTCTTCATAGTTATGAGTTTTGATGTGACAAATCTCAATAAACTCAGTAAGAATAATGGTTAACCGAAAGTTAATGCAAGGTTAATGTGAAAATTAACTCTAAGCGTATTCATTAACAAATAAGATAGATTCTAGTAATATTAAAGGGTTGAAACTCTTTAACGGTTAATGCAAGGTTAACATAGTTTAAAACTGCTTTTTTCTTTCCTTTTTACTGTACATTTGGAGTAATGAAACGAGTATGTAAAGCATATAACAGACAACGGAATTGTACTAAACGAGTTCCATGTGTCATCTTAAAAAATAAAATTGTAGACGCATGAAAACCAAAATAAACATATTAATTATCACTTCGGTAATAGCAATTCTTACACTATCTGCTATTCAGTATTATTTGATTTCTAATACATTTCAATTACAAAAAGATGCGTATTTAAAGAGGGTTAAGAAAGAGTTGAAGTTTATTGAAATGAATGAACGAGAAGATGACTGGGATAATACTTATTTATCAAAAACACAAAACTTAATTAAAAGCTACCAAAAAGGATTGCTATCTAAAGAGGAAATGATTTTTAAATTCTCAAAATTTAGAGATAGTTTGAATAGTAGTTTTATGAACTATTTTAATGAAGAGCTAAAAAAAACGAGTTTAAAATTTCCAGTAAAATATCAACAGCAAATAACAGGAGTTGTCCTATTAGGAAATATAAATAACGATACAATTGTTTCACCAAAAGGAGATGGTTTTTTATTGTTTGGAGATGAATTGAATCCAAAAACAAGAATTGGGTTTAATAGTGGGAAATGGAATAGTGAAAGTACTTCTAAGCACGATAAAGATAGTGTCTTAGTAACAGAAGAAAGAATCCATTTAGAGATACGATCGAATAGTTATATTGATATTCCTGAGTGGAGAACAGCAGTATTCCAAGAAATGACAGGACTTTTAGCCTTATCTATTTTATCAGTTTTGACAGTAATCGGATTGTTTATTTATGCGTTGTCGTCTTTTATAAAACAAAAGAAAATAGCTGATATAAAAACAGATTTTATCAATAACATTACACACGAATTAAAAACTCCTTTGGCAACATTAAGTATTGCAACAAAAACATTACAGCAAGATACTATTTTACAGAATAAAGAAATTGCATTGTCAACTGTAAAAACTATAGATAGACAAAGAAATAGATTGCAGAATCTTATAGATCAGGTATTGAATAATTCTTTAGGATTTCAAGAGATAACGTTAAATAAGAATACAGTATTTGGTAAGCAGTTTTTTCAAAACTTGATAAATGATTATAAATTATCTAAAGAATCAATTTCAGTTGAAACTCATTTAGATGAAAGTAACACACAATTATTTATTGATAAATTTCATATTACTACGGCTATTTTAAATGTGTCAGACAATGCTGTAAAATACGGAAGCGATCAACTAAAAATTAGAACTAAAATTATTGATAATTCTTTTCAAATTACGATTGAAGATAATGGAATTGGAATTGCTAAAGAACATCAGAAAAAGGTGTTTGATAAATTTTATAGAGTAGAAAATACCAATATTCATAATGTAAAAGGATTAGGACTAGGGCTTTTTTATGTGCATCAAATTATAAAAGCTCATAACGGAACTATAGAGTTGAATAGTAAAGAAAATAAAGGAACAACAATAATTATTAATTTACCACTATAGTTATGAAAAAGATATTGTTAGCAGAAGATGATTTAGACTTTGGAAGTATTTTACAACAGTATTTACAGTTGCATAATTTTCAAGTTACTTGGGCAAAAAACGGAGTAGAAGCTTTTGAAGTTTTTCAAAAAAACGATTTTGAAATTTGTGTTTTCGATGTGATGATGCCTAAGTTAGATGGTTTTTCATTAGCAGAAAAAGTAATTGCTTTAAATCCAGAAATGCCGTTTGTTTTCCTAACAGCAAGAAGTCAAAAAGAAGATAAAATTAAAGGATTAAAACTTGGTGCAGACGACTATATTGTAAAACCTTTTGAGGCAGACGAATTAATCCTTCGATTGCAAAATATTATAAAGCGAAGTCAAAAAACAATTACCAAAAATCAACACTCACTTATAAAAATTGGAGAATATGATTTTGATGTTAAAGCTTTACAATTAACACATTTACAAAAAACACAAAGAGTAACAGAAAAAGAAGCATTACTGATACAGTTTTTATACGAGCATAAAAATCAGCTAGTAAAAAGAGAGCAAATATTGAACGCTGTTTGGGGGAGTGATGATTTCTTTTCAGGAAGAAGTATGGACGTCTTTATTAGTCGATTGCGAAAATATTTTGCTGAAGATTCCTCCATTAAAATAGAAAGTATACGAGGAGTTGGCTTAGAATTTAAAATAATAAGCTAGCCTAAAAAATAATCATAACAACATAATCAAAAATAAAAAATCCAGAATGTTTCATTCTAGGGAATAGGAAATTATTGTCTAAAATTAAAAAAAGTAATCATGAAAAAATTAGTATTCACATTCACATTAGTAGTGTTTTCTTTAACAAGTGTAGTAGCACAAACAACACCAGTTACACCTACACCACCAAATTCAAGCAGTACTACAGTCTCAACAAGTTCAACTACGTCAAGATCTTATAGTGTTGATGATAATGGAAAGTACAGTTCCCATTCCATTGCTGTTAAAAATCATAACTCAGCATATCGATTTAGAGCACGTTTTAATGACGCTTTAACTGAACGTGTTAAAAATCGTTTAGAAAAAGAGTTTTCGGGTAAGAATTTCTCAAAACCATACAATGCTTATTTCTGGAAAATTGAAAAAAACGATAAAAATGTATTTGAGTGTAAATTAGATGAAGGACGTTTAAAAATGTATGTAGATAAAGAAATGACTTCAGAAAAATTTCAATTAAGAATTGAGAAGTTAGGAGAAGAAATAAAGTATTTGATATCTGGTGAAAACCCAGAAGAAAATAAAAAGAAAGCCTTGTTAAATGCAGAGAGAAATTTAGAACGAGCGAAGAAAGCTTATGATAGAGCTTTGAAAAATGTAAAAAGAACAAAAGAGAAACAATAAATTTAGTGAGATGAAAAAATATTTTTACAGCCTCGTTTTTTTGTTGAGTTTCGGTATGATTAATGCTCAAGAGAAACTGCCAAAAATAGAAATTCAAGCAAATAAGACTTTGGCATTAGTACAATATGTAAATACCATTTCTAGTCCAAGGAAGAGTATTTTAAAAAATCATTTTGAGAAAAGTAAGTTTAATACTAAATCAGTTCAAAAGCTTTTAGCAACATATAAAAAACTACCTTTAAGAGAGAGTATTAAATATCAAGGATATCCAGAAACAAGAAGAAGTAGAAAAGGTACTGATGAGATTTTTACAGTAATGGCTGCTAATTCAGATGATTTGGAAGAATTAAAGAAACATTCGGTTAGTTTATTTCCACTTCGTGATCATCAAAAATTATTTGATATTCTAAAAACCATCGAACCAATTTATGATCAACTTTTCTGGAAGAAAAACCTACCAGTAATTCAACAAAAAATTACTGAGTTAAAAGCATATGCAGAAAAACACAATTTAAATAAATTGTACAATGCTATGACTAAGTTTTATAACAGTTCGTGGGAATCGGATTTACCATTAATTATTTCGGTAATTCCATATCCTGAGAAAACAGGATTTACTGCGACACCTCAAGGAAATATTATAGTAAGTGGTTTGCCTTTAGATATGGATTATTTTGAAGTGTATTTTGGAGTAATGTTACATGAAATTGCACATATTTTATATGCTGAACAAGAGAAATCATTTCAATTTGAATTAGAAAAATGGTTTTTAAATTCACCTTCAAAATATAAAACATTTGCTTACAATTGGATTAATGAAACTTTGGCAACAGCTGTTGGAAATGGGTGGGTTTATGAAAAATTGAAAGGAGAGTTAGATCCGTTAGATTGGTATAATGATATTTATATCAACACTTTTTCCAAAGCTATTTATCCTATGGTGAAAGATTATTTAGAGAGAAATAAAAAAATAGACGAAGATTTTATTAATAAAGCAATTTTAGCCTATAAAAAAGTATTGGCAGATAAAACATATGCGTATGATAATTTAATTACATACACCGAAATGATGTTGAACAAAGAAAGTAAAGATGGAGCTTTAGAAGGTAAAGTGATGGATGGGGTGTTTTCTAACTTTAGAACTCGAAGTTATGGGCTACATACTCCTTTTCCTTGTGGAGATAAGTTAGAGAGTTTTTTAAAAAATATAAAAACACAAGTAGTAGGGGTTGTAGAAAATAATCAGGCGGAATTAGAGAGTTTAGAAATTACTTTTCCATTCTTGAAAAAATATACATTAAATACGAATAGAAATTTTGTGTTAACTCACATTAAAGAAAACGGACAGGTTTTTATATTGATTAATGTTCTTAATGAAAATGAATTTTCTAAAGTGTTTTCACTACTTAAACAGCAAAAAACAGTTAGTTTAAATAAAGAGAATTTGATTTATTTTTAAATAAAAAGTCCCAAAGTTTTACTTTGGGACTTTTGGTATTTTGTTCTTAGAGATACTATTTTATGTTGAAAATAAAAGGCATTCTTGCTTGAATTCCTTTTAAGTTTTTCATTTGGTTGATGTTGTTATACAATTGATAGTTCTCATTACCTAAAGCTTCTTTTAAAACTTCTTCTTTAGATATTGAACCAAAAGGCGAGAATTTTAAAGTTTCTTTTAAATCTTTTTTATAATTAGGATAGTTTCTAACTCTATAATCTGAAACTTCAGCAAGTTCCGCAGCAATTTGTATTGCGTCTTCTAAACCACCTAAAGTGTCTACTAATCCTTTTTCAATAGCTTCTTTACCAGTCCAAACTCTTCCTTGAGCAACTTCATTTACTTGCTCAAAAGTCATATTTCTACCTTTTGCAACTCTATTTACAAATGTGGTGTAAATTTGCTCAACTCCTTCTTTAGTTACATCGTAAAACTTTTGATTCATAGGTTCAAAAACACTGTAGTTAGGACTGTTGTTTGTTGAAACTTGTTCAGCATTAATTCCGATATTTCCTGCAACTTTGTTAAAGTTCGGAACTGCTCCAAAAACTCCAATAGAACCTGTTATTGTAGTTGGTTCAGCTATAATTTTATCGGCATTACAAGCTATGTAATAACCACCAGAAGCTGCTACATTACCCATAGAAACCACTAATGGTTTTTCTTTTTTGGTTAACTCTAATTCACGCCAAATTAATTCAGAAGCTAAGGCAGAACCTCCTGGAGAGTTTACTCGTAAAACAATTGCTTTAACGTTTTTGTCTTTTCTAGCTTTTTTAATAGCGCTATTAATTAAACCTTGTCCAATAATATCTTCGTTACCTTCACCATAAAGTATTTGCCCTTGTGCATAAATAACGGCAATTTTACTTTTAGATGAAGTAAAGATTCTACCTTTTCCTGTAGAAATGTAATCTTCTAGAGTAATAGTGTTTGCTTTTTTTACTTCGGCAGCATTATTAAGTTTTACCGTATATTCATCTTGGTAAATTGAACCATCTGTTAATTTATTGTTGAAAGCAAGTTCAGCATTTCTACCAAAAGCATTGTCAGCAATAATGTTTAATTGCTCAACAGGAATATTTCTACTTTTAAAAATATCATCAGTAATTTCTGACCAAATTGATTTTAAGAAAGAAGTAGTTTGTTCTCTGTTTGCTTCACTCATTTTATTGGTTAAGTATGGCTCTACAGCACTTTTGTATTTTCCGTGACGGATTACTTCCATTTTTACACCATACTTATCTTCGAAATCTTTATAATATAAAATTTCAGTAGAAAGACCTTTAAAATCGATAGCTCCAACTGGATTTAGGAAAAGACTATCGGCTACAGAACTTAAGTAGTAATTTTTTTGATCATATACATCGTTGTATGCATAAATAAATTTTCCACTTTCTTTAAATTCCTCAAGTTTGTTACGAATAGCTTGGGTTTGAGCGATACCAGCACTAATATAAGTTGTATTAATACTTATTCCTTTAATATTTGAATCTGATTTGGCATTTTCAATAGCGTTTAAAATTTTATTTAAAGCTAGTTTTTCATCAACTAAATCTAAGGCTTCAGCAATAGGGTTGTCTTCTTTCGGGGCATAATCTTTTATAGAAGTTGATAAATCTAATTCTAAAATAGAGTTAGGTTTTACAATAATAGCTTCTTCAGTATTCATTAAAGCTGCAATACCAATAAAGAAAATAAAGAGTAAAAATATGGCAATAAAAAAGCCTAAAATAGAGGCGATTAAATTTCTTAGAAATTTCATGAGTTATGTTATTTTAAGGGGCAAATATACATTTTTTAAGATGCAGAAATATTATAGATTACGGTTAGAAAAATTACCTAATCGCATATTGTATTTTCGTTGTGCAAACATAAAGTAATTAAAAAGCTTATAATTTACATCGTAACCATAATCTATATGAGGAGAATAATCAATAATATTCTCATAAATATTAGGATTAAATTGAGTAGGGTTTTGAACTCGCATATTCCAAATAGGAACCATCATACGGTTTCTTGTTTCTAAAAAAGATTGAGAATAAAATCCAACAGGTCTCGCAATAGAATTTAAATAAGCGGTAAACCCTGGGTCGATTATAATTATTTCGTATTCTAAAGAATCATTTTTTATAACAACAGGCTCTTCTTTAGTATTGCCTTTTTTTATGTTAGAAGAGCTGCAGGATAAAGAAACGATTGTTGTAATAATTAATATTGGTATATATTTTAGAAACTTCATAATTGTATTACTTACATTAGTACTTATAAAGTTGCAAAAATTATTCCATTTTTCATTGATTCTTAAGCTATTTAACAGTAATTTCAGCCAATAAATTAATAAAAATGGAGAAAAAAAGATGTTTTTGGGTAAGTGCTGATCCACTATATGTAGAATATCACGATGCTGAATGGGGAGTACCCGTATATGATGATGATATGCTGTTTGAATTTTTAATTTTAGAAACATTTCAAGCAGGATTAAGTTGGATTACAGTACTTAAAAAGCGAGAAAACTTTAGAAAAGCCTTTAATGGTTTTGATTATAAAAAGATAGCCAAATATGAAGAGGATAAATTTAATGAACTACTACAAAATGCTGGAATCATTAGGAATAAATTGAAAATAAAAGCAACTATTAGCAATGCCCAAGCCTTTATGAAAGTGCAAGAAGAGTTTGGTTCTTTTTCAAAATATATTTGGGGATTTGTAGACGGAAAACCAATCAAAAATGCTTTTGAAAAAAGAGAAGAGGTACCTGCAACAACAGAACTGTCTGATAAAATATCCAAAGATTTAAAAAAGCGAGGGTTTAAGTTTGTGGGGTCAACGGTAATCTATGCTTTCATGCAAGCCACTGGTATGGTAAATGATCACACAACCGATTGTTTCTGCTATAACGAAGTATAATTTGTACCTTTAGCCTCCAACAAAAAAAATCAATTTAAATATTTATACAATGAAATTAAGATACATGCTTTGTACTGCAATAGCAGCGAGCTTATTAGTTTCTTGTGGTGTAGAAAATAAAAAAGAACCACAGGTAGAAACAAAAACAGAAAAAGCTTTTGAATACGAAGTTGAACAATTTGCAGATATTAAAGTATTACGTTACCAAATACCTGGTTTTGATGAGTTAACACTAAAAGAAAAGAAATTAGTGTACTATCTAACACAAGCAGGTTTAGCTGGACGTGATATTATGTGGGACCAAAACTATCGTCATAACTTAGAGATTAGAAGAACTTTAGAAAAAATAAATGATGAGTTTAAAGGAGATAGAAATTCGGAAGACTTTAAAAAGTTTACTACGTATTTGAAGCGTGTTTGGTTTTCAAACGGAATTCACCATCACTATTCAAACGATAAAATCAAAGCTGAATTTTCTAAAGAGTATTTAGAAAGTTTGCTAAAAGAAACAAATACCGAATTATCAGCAGATGCTTTAGCGGTAATCTTTAACAATAAAGACAATAAAAAAGTAAACAAAAAAGCAGGAGTTGATAATGTATTGGCATCTGCGGTTAATTTTTACGGACCAGATATTACTAATAAAGATGTTGAAACATTTTACGCAACTGCATACAAAGGACCAGAAGGAAAGCCAGTAGAAGCAGGTTTAAACTCTAAATTAGTAAAAGAAGACGGAAAGCTTGTTGAAAAAGTATGGAAGTCTGGAGGAATGTACGGAGCTGCAATCGATAAAATTATTTATTGGTTAGAAAAAGCACAAGGAGTAGCAGAGAATGAAAAGCAAGCAAAAGCTTTAGGGTTATTAATTGAGTATTATAAAACAGGAAGTTTAGATACTTGGGACCAATATGCAATTGCTTGGGTTGAATCTACCGAAGGAAATATTGACTGGATAAACGGATTTATTGAAGTATATAATGATCCAAAAGGATACCGTGGTTCGTATGAAACTATTGTTGAAATCAAAGATTTTGACATGTCTAAAAAGATGAAAGTATTATCAGACAATGCACAATGGTTTGAAGATAATTCACCTTTAGACCCAGCACATAAAAAAGAAAATGTAGTAGGAGTCTCTTATAAAACGGTAAACGTTGCAGGAGAGGCAGGAGACGCATCACCTAGTACACCAATTGGAGTGAATTTACCAAATAATAACTGGATTCGTCAAGAACATGGGTCTAAATCAGTGTCTTTAGGAAACATTATAGGTTCTTATAACAATGCAGGTGGTACCGGACGTTTAAAAGAGTTTGCACACGATCAAGAAGAAATTGATTTAGAGATTAAATACGGAAAGTTAGCAGATAAATTACACACGGCTTTACATGAGGTGATTGGTCATGCTTCAGGAAAAATTAATGACGGAATAGGACAACCAAAAGAGACTTTAAAAAATTACGCGTCTACTATGGAAGAAGGTAGAGCAGATTTAGTAGGATTGTACTATTTAATGGATCCAAAATTACAAGAGTTAGGATTAGTAGATGATTGGCAAAAAGTAGGAAAGGCTGCTTATGACGGATATATTAGAAATGGATTAATGACACAATTAATTCGTATCAATTTAGGTGATGATATTGAAGAAGATCACATGGTAAACCGTCAATGGGTATCTGCTTGGGCTTTTGAGCAAGGAAAGAAAGACAACGTAATTGAAAAAGTAGTGAAGGATGGTAAAACATTTTTTGTGGTAAACGATTATATGAAGTTACGCGATATTTTCGGACGCTTATTAAAAGAAACACAGAGAATCAAGTCAGAAGGAGATTTTGACGCAGCGAAAGCATTGGTAGAAGGTTATGGTGTAAAAGTAGATCAAGCAATACATAAAGAGGTATTAGATCGTAACAAACAATTTACATCAGCTCCATATAGTGGATTTGTAAATCCAGTTTTAGAGCCTGTAGTAGATGCAGAAGGAAATATTACAGATATTACCATTGCGCAGCCTAAAACTTTTGAAGAACAAATGAAGTTTTACGCTAAAAACTATAGTTTCTTACCAACAAAGAACTAAGCTTTGCCTCGAAAAATGTCATTCTGAATCTATTTCAGAATCACATAAAGGCTAGCGATAATTGAATTTAAAAACCGATGCTTTAAAAGTGTCGGTTTTTTGTATTTTTAAAGCAGAAAGTAAGTAGTATGGCAAAGAAGATTAAAGATCCTGGGTTAGGACATAATTCAAAGAAAAATATCAAAGGAATTGTAAATAAAGATGGAAGTTCTAACGTAATTCACCTGAATAAAAAATTCAATATTGACGATTTATATACGTTCTTTATCGAACTTACTTGGTGGCAATTTTTTCTATTTGTGCTTCTAGGATATACTTTGTTAAATATTGTATTCGGTTTTGTATATATGGCAATTGGTATTGAAGAAATAACACCTTCAA
Organism: Tenacibaculum holothuriorum; assembly: GCF_002120225.1. Classification (GTDB taxonomy): domain Bacteria; phylum Bacteroidota; class Bacteroidia; order Flavobacteriales; family Flavobacteriaceae; genus Polaribacter; species Polaribacter holothuriorum. Next base: position 15,706 of record NZ_LAPZ01000012.1, read on the forward strand.
GAGGTAATTTTTTAGATGATTTTTTAAACGGATTCTTTTTTAGTGCACAAACCTTAACTACTGTAGGGTATGGGGGAATAGCACCCCAAGGAGTGACAGCCAATTTAATAGCAGCTTTTGAAGCCATGATAGGGCTGTTGAGCTTTTCATTTATAACAGGGTTGTTGTATGGAAGATTTTCTAAGGCAAAAGCAGCAATTCACTTTAGTGATAATGTGCTCTTGAGAGATTTTAAAGAGCACAGAGCAATTATGTTTCGTTTAATGAATAGTAGAAAAACGGTTATGATAGAACCAGAAATTACGGTAACACTTTCAATAAATGAAAAAAATAAAGAAGGTGAATATAAGAGAGAGTTCTATCGATTAAAACTAGAGCGTGATAAAATAATGTATTTACCTACGGTTTGGACAATAGTTCATGAGATAGATGACAAAAGTCCGTTGTTTAAATATTCAGATAAAGAAATAGAGAACTTAGAAGCAAAGCTCTATGCGCTTATTCAATATCATGAAGAATCATTCGGACAAAAAGTATATCAAATAACTTCTTATGATTTTTCAGAAGACCTTAAATCGGGAGTAAAATATACACCTTCGTTTAGTTTTGATGAAGAAGGTTTTACAGTTTTAGACCACGATAATTTAGATGAGGTAACGAGAATGAATTAACCTTTAATTAAAAATTTAGAAAGAAATAAAAGCGCAATAACAGTAATAATACCTATAGCTACATATAAAGCACCATTTTGATAATATTTTTTATTATTCTTAGCATCTTTTTTATAGCTAAAAATCATTAAAGCTAAGAAAGCAATAACAAAAAAACTAGCAAAGATAATTCTACCAGTGGTAAACATTTTAGCAGCAATAAGTATAAACATAAAGTTGTATTTTTAGCAAAGTTAAAGAATGATTTTATAATGAGAAAAACTAAAACAGCAATTGTTTTTGGAGCTACTTCAGGCATAGGAAAACGTTTGGCAGAATTATTAGTTAAAGACGGATATATTGTTGCAATTACTGGAAGAAGATTAGAAGAATTAAAAAAGATTAAAGCGCAAAATCCAAATCAAATCATTATAAAACAAAACGATATCCAACAAATAGATGAAGTTGAAAAAGTTTTTAAAGAAATTGTTTCTGAATTAGGAGAGGTACATTTAATTATTCAATCATCGGGTGTAGGTTTTGTAAATTCTAAATTAGAATGGGAAAAGGAAAATGAAACCATACAAACGAATGTTGTTGGAGTTACAAAATTATATGATTTAGCATATAATCTTTTTAGAGAACAGCAATTCGGACATTTAGTTGGAATTTCTTCAATAGCATCATTAAGAGGAAGCAGAGCAGCTCCGGCGTATTTTGCTTCAAAAGCTTATCAAAAAGCCTATTTAGAAGGCTTGTATATAAAAACTAAAACAATAAAATCTAAGAAGGTTTTTGTAACCGACATTCGCCCAGGTTTTGTTGATACTGCTATGGCACTAGGAGATGGAATCTTTTGGATGGTTCCTTTAGAAAAGGCAACAAAGCAAATTTATTCAGCAATAAAAAAGAAAAGAAGAGTAGCTTATATTTCGAAAAGATGGAGGTTAATAGCTTGGGTACTTAAAATAGTTCCAGCTCAATTATTAAAAATGGCAACATAATATGGAAAAGAATAAATTAATAATTCTTGATATAGATGATACCTTAACCAAAAGTGAAGAAAAGCATACCGATTCTTTACTATTTGCAATGAAGCATTTTGGAATTGATAGAGTAAATACCGATTGGAAAGAATACACCCATGCTACTGATAGTTACATTTTTAAAGAAAATTATGAACAAACTCATAAAAAAGAATTTAGCTTAGACCTTATTGATGAATTTGAAAAGGTAATGACAGAGAAATTTATGAGTTATCCACAAACTCATGAAGTAAGAGGAGCTCAAAAAACAATAGATTTTTTATTAAAAGAAACTGATTATGCAATTTGTTTTGCAACAGGGTCAATTCATAAGCCAGCATTATTAAAGTTAGAACAAGTAGGAATTAATTTTATTCCAAATGTATTGTCATCATGTAATAATTATTTTACAAGAGAAGAAATTGTAAAAGCCTCTATAAAGAAAGCCCAAGATTATTATGGAGTAGCACAATTTGAATCTATTATTTCTTTTGGAGATGGCTTGTGGGATGTAACTACAGCAAGAAACTTAAATTTACATTTTGTTGGTGTGAATACAAAAAATGTATCCGATTTCAAAAAGCAAAATGTACAATATCATATAAATGATTGGACTGAATTTAGTCTACAAAAAATGGAAAAAATATTCAACATAAACTAAATATGAAAAACAAAATAAACGCAGTACACGAATTTCATACAGCATTCGGATTAGGAATTAAAAACGAACCAACTGCTCATATCGGAGAAGATAGAAATCTACTTCGCTTCAATTTAATGAAAGAAGAAAATGAAGAATATTTTGAAGCAGCTCAAAATAATGATTTGGTTGAGGTAGCAGATGCTTTAGGAGATATGCTATATATTTTATGTGGAACCATTATAGAACACGGTATGCAGCATAAGATAGAAGAGGTTTTTAATGAGATTCAACGAAGTAATATGAGTAAGTTAGGAGAAGATGGAAAACCAATTTACAGAGAAGATGGTAAAGTGTTAAAAGGCCCTAATTACTTTAAACCAAATATTGAAGAAATTTTGAATGAATGATAACAAAAACCGCAAAAGTAATTTTGCGGTTTTTGTTATTTTATGAGTTGTTCTTGCCTGTTATCTTATCAAGTTCGTGAGTAAGCGAACGAACATTGTTAGTCATTTTTAAAATAGTTCCGTCAGTATCTACAATTACGTGGGTTGGATATTGTTTTACTTTCAGTTTTTTATTCATGTAGTCTTTTTGTTCTGGAATAACAGAATATTTAAAAGGCTTTGTTTTTAAAAACTCTGTTAGTTTATCTCCTTTGTCAAAAGCTAAACTTACAAACTCAACGTTCTCATCTTTATAACGATCTACCAATGCGTTTAATTCAGGAAATTCTTCAACACAAATTTTACAAGTAATAAACCAGCATTTTAAAACAAGTAACTTACCTTCTGTGTCTTTCTTATTGTATGAAACTCCATTTATATCTACAAAATCATATTCAGGAAGTTTTTTTCCTTCCATATTGTGATATTTTACTGCAATTTTTGCAGCACTTCTAATAGTTTTTTTGATTTTAGAATCGGCATCAGCATTAATTTCTACCAATTGATAGTTGTATGGTTTGTCAGTTTTTATAGGAATGTAAAGTCCAGTTCTAAGTAAGTTTAAGAAAAGTTCTTTTCCAACTTTTTTACCGCTATCGTCAATAGCTGTGAAGCTAGACATTAAGTCTATGTTTTCTTTGTTGTAAGTATTCCAGTTTTCATAGCTTTTCTGAATGTCTTTACTATCAACAGAAATGTTTTTTTCTATTTTAGATGGAGTTTTGGTAGGTGTTTTTTTAGCAATCTCTACCTTTTTTTTCTTGATTGGAGTTTCAGTTTTCTTTTTTACTGCTACTACTTTTTCTTTAGAGTTTGAGGTGCTTGTTCCCGCTTTTTCTAAATACATGTTTAACCCAAATGTAGAAATAGCATAGCTAAGAACTACTGAGAGGATTGCTGGCATGACGTCTTTCATCTGCTAGTTTTTTATGTTAATTAAGGGGGATGATAATACTAAAGTACTAAAAATTATGAATTTATCAAATTTTAACACGCCAACCGTGTTTATCTTCTGATTTGTTGTATTGAATGTTTAGTAATTTTTCTTTGAAAAAACGTGCGTATGAATTTTCTTGATCAGCTAATTCAAATGAATCTTTATCGTGTTTAAAACCTTTTATAGGATTAATTACTGCAGCAGTACCAGAACCAAAAATTTCTTTTAATTCACCAACTCTTGCAGCGTCTTTAATTTCAGAAACAGTAACACGTCTTACTTCAATATCAATATTATTGTCTTTTGCCAATTGAATGATTGATTTTCTTGTAACACCATCTAAAATTCTATCGTTATTAGGAGCTGTAATAAGTTTATCTCCAATTCTGAAGAAAATATTCATGGTACCCGCTTCCTCTAAATATTCGTGCGTGCTAGCATCTGTCCAAATAATTTGTTGGTAACCTTCTTTGTGAGCTAGACTTGTTGGGTAAAATTGTGCAGCATAATTACCAGCAGCTTTAGCATAACCAACTCCGCCATCTGCAGAACGACTGTATTTTTCAGCAATAATTACACGAACATCTCCTCCGTAATACGATTGAGCAGGAGAACATATAATCATAAATTTATATTCTTCAGCAGGAGAAGCAGCAATTGCACCTTCTGTGGCGATAATAAAAGGACGTAAATAAAGAGAATTACCTAATCCTTTTTTAATCCATTTTTTTTCTAAATGTAATAACTTTTTTAATCCTTCAAAAAATACATCTTCTGCTACAGGGGGCATTGCTAAACGTTCTGCTGATTTGTTTATACGATCAAAGTTTTCATCTGGTCTAAACAAGAAAATATCATCATTATCGTCTTTATAAGCTTTCATTCCTTCAAAAACTGCTTGTCCGTAATGAAAAACTCTTGCAGAAGGCTCTAATGTAAAAGGAGCATATGGTGTAATTCTTGGATTCGTCCATTCTCCGTTTTTAAAATCACACGTAAACATATGATCAGAAAAAGTGCGTCCAAAATTTAAGTTATTAAAATCTACTGAATCAATTTTTGATTGTTCTATTAATTGAATGTCAATATCCATATTTCCCCTGTTTTTGAAGTGCTACGAAGATACAAAAAGTCGCCTTATAATCATGGTTTTAAACCAATGACTTTCGTAAATATCTTTATCTTTGTAATGCTATTAATTTTAAACTTTTAAAAATGAAAAGAATACTATGTCTTGGTCTGTTGTTAAGTGTTTTACTTACAGCTTGTAAGGTGGGTAAGAAAGAAGAAAATAAAAAACAAGAAGAGGTAAAAGTTGAATATGTGTCTTTTGGAGAAAAAATTTCTAATGACAATGCTATAGATAAAGAAGCAATGACAAAAAAGTTTGAAGAAATGAATGTTGGAGACACAATTGATGTTAAGTTTGTAAGTACAATTGATGCCGTATGTCAGAAAAAAGGATGTTGGATTAAAGTACCTTTAAATAAGGATAAGAAGTCTTTTGTGAAATTTAAAGATTATGCGTTTTTCTTACCAATGAATTCTGCTGGTAGTAAAGTAGTTTTAAATGGGAAAGCATTTAAAAATGAAGTTTCTGTAGAAGAATTACAACACTATGCAAAAGATGCAGGGAAATCTGAAGAAGAAATTGCTAAAATAACGAAACCAAAAACTACTTACTCTTTTTTAGCTGATGGAGTTTTATTAGAGTCTTCAGTTAATGAAAAGTAATTTCAAATTATCAATAATTATAACTTTAGCGGGACTGTTGCTGCAATGCAAACAGTTTCCATCTAAAGATAAAGTTACCATTACTACCAAAGTTCCTGAGAAATTTAACATATATCAGCCTTCAGAAATGTCAATGTTAATGAGGGAAATGTTAAAAAGTAATCAAGAATTAAGAGAAAAAATAATTGCTGACAAAGAAGATATAGGTGATTTTAACGAAGCTTTTTTAAAGATTCATACGGCGAAACTAACAAGTAGCGATAAATACGATGATACTTATCCTACCTATGCTAAGCATTTCGAACAAATGCAAAAAGCAGTTTTTACTGTTGCAAAAGAAAAAAGAAAAGAACAATTTAATAATGTTGTAAATGCTTGTGTGGCATGTCATACAAACAGATGTTCAGGTCCAATACCAAGAATACAAAAGTTAGCAATTCAATAATTTGAAGAGAGAAATAATCATAACGTCCGACGGTTCTACGACAATTCATTTACCAGAATGGAATGAACAATACCATTCTAAACATGGAGCTATTCAAGAAGCGTATCATGTTTTTATTAAAAACGGGTTAGAGTATTTCAAAGAAACTCATAAAGAACTTAATGAAATTTCAATTTTAGAAATAGGATTCGGTACAGGTTTAAATAGTTTTATTACGTTTATTGAAAATGATATTTTAACTAATTATGTTGGAGTAGAAGCGTATCCTGTAGCGGTAGAAGAAGTAACAAAATTGAATTATGTTGCTGAATTAAATGCTGAAGAGAATAGAACATTTTTCAATAAAATGCATGCAGCTTCTTGGGGAGAAAAACATGAAATAAATGATAGTTTTTGGCTAACAAAGCGTCAGCAATTCTTTAAAGAAATTGATGATAAAGAATGTTACGACATTATTTATTTTGATGCATTTGGAGCTAGAGTTCAACCTGATTTATGGACAGAAGCTATTTTTAAAATCATGTACGAAGCTCTAAAAGAGAATGGAGTTTTAGTTACTTATTCTGCAAAAGGTAGTGTAAGAAGAGCAATGCAAGCCGCTGGTTTTTTGGTTGAACGTTTACCAGGGCCTCCAGGAAAAAGAGAAATGCTAAGAGCAACAAAAACTTTGTAAAATAAATCAGGAGTAACTCATAATTTTACTTTAATATTTGTTGAGTTGCTCCTGTAATTTCTAAATTTTCTTTTTGAGTAAAAGCTATTAAACGTAAATTGTTTTCTTGTAAGTAATCTTTAGGAATTTCTATATCAAAATTACCATCCTCATTATTGATAGAACTTGAAATTTGTTTGATAACAATATTACTATTGGTAATACTTTTATTAGAGTTTTCGCCTCTTTTTACAAAGGTTGATTTTCTTTCTAAAACCAATGCAAAAACAATACTCTTTCCTTCAGTACTTCCTAAGACCTCGTAAGAAGTAGAGATAGAATTATTTTTTGATTTAGTATTCTTTAAAATAATTTTATTAGAGCTTTTAAAAGTATCATATTTATTTAATCGTTGTTTTATTTTCGTTTTATTAGAACCCACAAAATGTTCAGCTCCATTAATAACAAGTTGAGGAGTATACACACTATTACTATTAAATTTTTTTCCGTAGGTATATTGCAACTTTGTAAATTCTCTTGAACTAAATGGATCTACCCAACCTAAACGATTCCAATAATCTACATGGTACGACATAACAATTACATTTTTATTAGCAGTTTCTTTTTTAACCTGTTCTAATAAATAATCAGCTGGAGGACAGCTACTGCATCCTTGAGAGGTAAATAATTGGAAGACTAAAAAAGAATCTTGATTTTTAGTAATTTCTTTTTGAGAAAAAATAGACAAGCTTATAAGAAATGTAAAAAGAAGTAGTTTGTTCATTCAAAATGGTTTGTGCATTTAGGCGAACTAAAACGGAAAACCTTACTTTTTTAACAGAGTTAGAAATAGAATATATATCTTCGAAGCCTAATAATAATGTAGAGAATGAAGTTTGAAAGACGTTTTGGTAAACGAAGAAAGAGTAACCCAAAGAAAGGATTGTTTTTAATAGCACTTTTAATTTTGGTGTTGTATTTGTTTTTTAATGCTGAAAAAATCTTAGATAAAATTCTATAATGAAACCGTTTCAGTTTAAACAATTTACAGTTCATCAAGACAAAACAGCAATGAAAATAGGTACCGATGCAGTTTTGTTAGGAGCATGGTGTGATTTAGGCGAATACCCAGATGCAATTTTAGATGTTGGTTCGGGCACAGGAATTATTTCATTAATGTTAGCCCAACGTAGTGATGCAATGACTATTGATGCAGTAGAAATAGATGAAAATGCGTATGAACAAACGGTAGAAAATTTTGAGCAATCTGATTGGGGAGATCGTTTATTTTGCTACAATGCTTCCTTTGTTGAGTTTGCTGAAGAAATGCAAGAAGAGGAAGAAGAATACGATATTATTGTTTCGAACCCTCCGTTTTACACAAATGCTTTTGAAACTGAAGATGAATCTCGAAATAAAGCACGTTTTACTTCCTCATTGTCTTTTGAAGAGTTGTTAACTGGAGTTTCAAAAATACTGTCTAGAGATGGAATGTTTTCAGTTATTATTCCGTTTCAAGAAGAAGAGAGTTTTAGTGTTCTAGCTAAAGAACAAGGTTTATTCTTGAGTAAAGTTTGTAGAGTAAAAGGAAACGAAAACTCTGATGTAAAAAGAAGTATGCTAACTTTTTCGTTCCAAGAAAAAGAAATATCTACAGAAGAACTTATTATAGAAAAAGAAAGGCACCAGTATACTGATGCCTATATAAACCTTACGAAAGATTTTTATTTAAAAATGTAGTCTTAATTCTCTTCGTTATAATCAAACTTATTTGTTAAAAAGATATTGGCAATTTCATTGAACATTTTGGCATTATTACGAGGTGCTCCGTGGTTTGTACCTGGCATAATACATAATTGAGATTTTTTAATATTGTCAAAAATTTCAACAGCATGTTCGTTTTTAATAATATCTCTATCTCCAATCATAAGTAGTACAGGTGCAGTGATTTTTTGTAATTCAGTATGAGTAATATTTGGTTGATTTAATAATAACTTGTCTAAAAGTAATTCGGTTTCCCAGTTTTTAGATTTATCACCTTTTTTAATCATTTTTATAGATTGAGAATGCATTTCTCTAACCTGTTTATGCGCCCATTTATTAATTGCAGTAGTGTCTGGTCTTAAATTAGCACCCATTGTAATAATCTTGTTGATTTTTACATTGTTGTTAATACCCATTTTTAGCGCAATAATTCCACCGTCGCTCCACCCAAGAATATTAATAGTGTCTAATTTTAAATGTTTAACCAAAGCTTCCATATCGGTAGCCATTTGGTTATAAGTTAATTCTTTAGTGTTTAATTCTGATTTTCCTTGACCTCTACTATCAGCAGCTATAACTCTGTACTTGCTCTTAAAATAGTCGATTTGATATTCCATAGCTTTAATATCTGTACCACAGCTATGAATAATTAATAAAGGTTCTCCAGTACCGTATTCTTCATAATAAATTTTAGTTCCGTTTACCTTTGCAAACTTCCCTTCTTCTTTATTATTTCCGTAAGGAGTACTAAACTTTTTTTGTGCATTAATAATGCTAAATTGAAATACAAAAAGAAATAAAATTGCTTTATAAAGTATTGATGCTTTCATTATGCTAATGTTATGGTTTTGTTTATGATAGTTGTATTAAAAGCCAGCAAAACTAATAGGAATCTTATTAAGAATCAAGAAAGAATTTATTCTTTTTTTAGATGTTGCGAAGAAGATTGTAAAAACAAAAAAAGACACTAAATAGTTAGTGTCTTTTTTTTATTGGCGTTGAAAATATTTTAACCTCTTAAACTGTCAGGATTATATCCTAAATAAGGAACTTTTTTCTCTACAAAGGTAATTCCGTATTCTTCTAGTTCTTTTAAGATAGGCTCATAAACTTCTTTTTTAATAGGTAGTTGTACTCCTGGAGTTTTAATCTCTCCGTTTAAGATACGTAATGCAGCCATAGCAACTGGTAAACCAACCGTTTTTGCCATTGCAGTGTATGTTTGATCATCTCCTTTAATGACCATACTACTTTCAATTTGGCGTTTTTCTTCTTTGTATTGATAACCAAATTTATGATGCATTACAATCATATCTTTATCCTCTTGCTCTAAAGTCCACCTTTCAGATAATATTTTTTGTAATATTTGGGCAGGAGTAGCATTTTTCAAACCAACTTTTTTATTCGGATTAAAAATGTCTAATTCTAAGAATTTATCCCACATAATATCATCTTGATCAATTTTTAGATACGAACGGAATTTTAATTCCACAGAATCAGTAGGAGAATAGGCTAAGAATAAGTTTGTAAAGTCACGATAGCTCATGTTTTCTGAATCTTCAATAGTATAAGAATCATCAGTCATTCCTAATTGAACAAAAACATTCCAAGCTCTTGAAAAACCTACTTTTCTAATTGTACCACGATACATTGTTGGTACATCATCTAAGTTATAAACGCTTCTGTATTTTAAAGAATCTCTATTAGCGTATGCTTCAAATTTTCCATGTCCATCAATATCTAAAAACTCTGTTCTTCTAAATAATTTATGATAAGGGATGTATTTGTAAGTATCTTCTTGAATAAACATAGCTGCACCACCTTGACCCGCTAAAACCACATTTCTTGGATTCCATGTGAATTTATAATTCCATAAGTTGGTGTCACTTTCAGGAGCTACTAATCCCCCACAAAACGATTCAAATAATAGCATTTTAGCTCCATGGTCATGAATGCGATCTATAATTTGCATTGCACTCATGTGATCAATACCAGGATCTAAACCAATCTCGTTCATAAAAACAAGACCTTTTTCTTTTACAGCTTCGTCTAGCTCTTGCATTTCTTTAGAAACGTATGAAGCCGTGACCATATGCTTGTTGTAAGTAACACAATCTTTAGCAACTTCAATATGAAAACGAGCTGGAAGCATAGAAATAACAATGTCTGCATTTTTAATAGCTTCTACTCTTTGATCTGCATTAAATACATCTAATTGTATAGCAGATGCATTTGAGTGATTATTAATTTTTGATTGTGCGTTTTCAACAGATACATCACCAATAGTTATATGTAAGTTTTCTGTTGAAGATTTATCTAATAAATATTTTATAAGAGAAGAGCTAGATCTACCAGCTCCAATTATCAATATTTTTCTCATTATACTGTACTTTTGTTGTCTGAATTTTGAGGCGACAATATCGTTAAAAAAGTTTAAAATTAAACAAAAACAATAAAAATGTATAAAAATTTAACAATAGCTGCTTTTTTAGGAATGTTAGCAGTAATCTTAGGAGCTTTTGGTGCTCATGCTTTAAAAACAAAACTAAGTCCTGAAGCTTTAAATAGTTTTGAAACTGCAATTCGATATCAAATGTATCATGTGTTGGTGTTGCTATTTGTAAATATGTATGAAGGTTTTTCAGAAAAAATGAAGAATAGAATTAGCTACTTATTTATTGTAGGAATTCTCTTGTTTTCGGGCTCAATCTATTGCATTTATTTATTAGGTGTGTCAGCAAAATCAATTTGGTTTATTACACCATTAGGAGGAGTATTCTTTATTATAGGATGGTTAATACTAACTATTGAGTTTGTTAAAAAAGTTATTAAAAACACTTAGTTAATAAAATTTTTTAATGATAGATGAGTTTAGACAAAAAGAACTATTTTTGTCTAAAATAAAACACAACTAAAATCATTTAAGATGACAAATCTTGATACGAAAACGATTTCGTTAGATGACTTAGGAATTGAAGGAGCTACGGTGCGTTACCAACTGACTTCTGATGAGTTACACGATATCACAATTGAAAAAGGACAAGGAGAGAATACTAGTTTTGGTGCTTTAGCTGTAAGAACAGGAGAGTTTACAGGACGTTCACCAATGGATCGTTTTATTGTAAAAGACGACATAACTAAAGATGAGATTTGGTGGGGAGACATCAATATTCCTTTTGATTCAGAAAAATTCGATAAATTATACGATAAAGTAACAGCATATTTATCTAACAAAGAAGTGTTTGTTAGAGATTCTTATGCATGTGCTGATGAAAATTATAAATTAAATATTCGTGTTGTAAACGAATATCCTTGGAGCAATATGTTTGCTTATAACATGTTTTTACGTCCTACTGAAGAAGAGTTAAAAAACTTCTCACCAGAATGGACAGTTGTAAATGCTCCAGGTTTTATGGCTAATCCAGAAGTTGACGGAACTCGTCAACACAACTTTGCTATTTTAAACTTTACTAAAAAAGTAGCATTAATTGGTGGTACAGGTTATACAGGAGAGATTAAAAAAGGAATCTTTTCTGCATTAAACTTTATTTTACCAGTATTTAAAAATACGTTACCAATGCACTGTTCTGCAAATGTTGGTAAAGATGGAGATACCGCTATTTTCTTCGGATTATCAGGAACAGGAAAAACGACTTTATCTACAGATCCTAACCGTAGTTTAATTGGAGATGACGAACACGGATGGACTAACGAAAACACTGTTTTTAATTTTGAAGGTGGATGTTACGCTAAAGTAATTGATCTTTCTCAAGAAAAAGAACCAGAAATTTATGGAGCTATAAAGAGAGGAGCGATCTTAGAAAACATAATTATGGATGATAAAGGAAATGTAGATTTTGCAGACACTTCTATTACGCAAAATACTCGTGTAAGCTATCCTATTTATCATATTGAAAATATTCAAACTCCATCAATCGGTAAAAATCCTAAGAATATATTTTTCTTAACTGCTGATGCTTTTGGAGTATTGCCTCCAATATCTAAATTAACACCAGGTCAAGCCGCGTACCACTTTATTTCAGGATATACTGCTAAAGTAGCGGGTACAGAAGCAGGAGTTACAGAGCCGCAACCAAGTTTTTCAGCTTGTTTCGGTGCACCATTTATGCCATTACATCCAACAAAATACGCTGAGATGTTAAGCAAAAAAATGAAAGAAACTGGTGTAAACGTTTGGTTAGTAAACACAGGTTGGTTTGCTGGTCCTTACGGAGTTGGAGATAGAATGAAGTTAAAGTATACACGTGCAATGATTAATGCAGCTTTAACTGGTGGTTTACCTGAAGAAATTACACACGAAGATTACCATATTCATTCAGTATTTGGATTGGCACAACCAAGACAATGTCCTGGGGTTCCTTCAGAATTATTAAGCCAGCGTCAAGCTTGGAACAATGATGAAGGTTATTATGAAACTGCACACAAATTAGCAGATTCATTTAGAGAGAACTTTAAGAAGTTTGAAGAATATGCAAATGATGAAATTTTAGCGGGAGGACCTCCAACTAAATAATCGAAAATAGATATAATAAAAAAGCACTCAAATACTGAGTGCTTTTTTTATGCGATAACTTTTCTATAATCTCTGGGAGCTACTTTTTTATAATCTTTAAATTTTCTATTGAAATTAGAAAGGTTTTTAAAACCACTTTGATATGCAATTTCGCTAATTGTTAATTCATTATTATTACCTAAAAGCTTGCAAGCATTTTCAATTCTTAGTTCGTTTAAAAAAGTAAAATAGGTTTTGTTGGTTCTCTGCTTAAAATACCTACAAAACGCATTAGGAGTCATGTTTGCTTCATTGGCTATGGTATCTAAATCAATATTCTTATCAAAGTTATGAATAGTATAATCCATTATATTTCTCATTCTTTTACCTTCATTATCTGTATATTTTCGAGGGTAAATAAAGTTTGAAAGAGAACTACTTTTAGATTTATTAATGATATTTAGTATTTTAAAAAAGTTAATAAAACGTTCTAAATTATTTTGATGTTGAAGTAATAAAAACTGATTTATAATTTTAGTTTGATTATTCATAATTCTTAATCCGGATATAGATTTAGAAAAAAAGTTTTGAAGCTCTTTAAAATCGTCAAGTTCAAAAAAAGACTTACCAAATGATTTTTTAGTAAAAAAAAGAGAAATCATAAATGACTCTTTAATAGCTGTCGTATCACTTTTAAAAACATGGGGTAAATTACTTCCAATAACTAAAATATCTCCAGTTTTATAATCACTAACAGTATCAGCAACAATTAAAGTTCCTTCACCTTTAATAATAGCACATATTTGAATCTCTTCATGCTGATGTAATTTATCATAAAAAACTTCTTCTTTATCTTCTTGATAAATGAGTCCAATATTTTGAGTCTTCGGAATTTTAAAGGGAAAAACTTTCATTTTATATGTAATACTTAATTATCATGACTATGTAAAAATATGCAAATAATACCTTTTAATAACTGTTGTGTTGTTTAAAAAGATAATATAATATTAGTGTGTGTTAATATAGATAAACCAAAAAGACAACTTGCTAGGTAATTTTGTATAGAAAAATAAAACACAATGAGCATAGAATGGAAAGGTGTAATGCCTGCAGTAACAACTAAATTTACCAATGATGATACTTTAGACTTAAATATGTTTGAAGTAAATATTAAGGCACAATTAGAAGCAGGAGTTCACGGAATTGTTTTAGGAGGAACATTAGGAGAGGCAAGTACTTTAACGAATGAAGAGAAAAGTATATTAACTCAAAAAACGGTTGATATTGTTAAAAGTAAAGTTCCTGTACTTATTAATATAGCAGAACAAACTACGAAAGCGGCTATAGAGGCAGCTCAAAAAGCTGAGAAAGATGGAGCTAGAGGTTTAATGATGTTGCCACCAATGAGGTATAAAGCAGATGGTAGAGAAACTGTTGAATACTTTAAAGCTGTGGCTAACAATACATCATTACCAATTATGGTGTATAACAATCCAGTAGATTATGGAATTGAGGTTACCTTGTCAATGTTCGATGAATTGTTAAAATGTGGTAATATAGAAGCTGTAAAAGAATCTACAAGAGATATTTCTAACGTGACTCGAATCAAAAATAATTTTGGAGATAGACTAAAGATAATGACTGGAGTAGATACACTAGCTTTAGAAAGTTTATTAATGGGAGCAGATGGTTGGATTGCTGGTTTGGTATGTGCTTTTCCAAAAGAGACAGTTGCTATTTACGAGTTGCAAAAAGCAGGAAGAATTAAAGAAGCTTTAGAAATTTACAGATGGTTTTTACCATTGTTAGAGTTAGATATCAACGCAAAATTAGTGCAAAATATCAAGCTTGCTGAAGTTGCTACTGGTATAGGAACAGAAAATGTAAGAGCACCACGATTACCTTTAATAGGAGATGAAAGATCTCATGTTGAGCAAGTAATAGAAAGCGGATTGAAAAATCGTCCAGCTTTACCAGATTATAAGAGTTTACAATTAGTACATTAAATTTAGGAGAATGATTACAGGTAAAAATTATATAGGAAACAAACTATCCGGTAAAGGAACTATTACACATAGAACCATAAACCCTAAGTTAAATATTGAAAATCCGTACGAGTTTGTTCAAGCAACAGAAGAAGAAGTTGAAGAAGCTGTAGCATTATCTGAAAAAGCATTTCAAGAATATAAAAACTATTCAGGCAAAAAGAAAGCTATTTTCTTAAATACTATTGCTGATGAAATTTTAGCACTAGGAGATGAACTAATCCAAACCTATACTTCAGAGTCTGGTTTACCAGAAGGAAGAGCTATGGGTGAGCGAGGTCGTACGATGAATCAATTAAGAGCCTTTGCTAATTTATTAGAAGAAGGAACTTGGAATAATAGTGTTATTGACACTGCAGATGCTTCACGTGAACCAGCACCAAAACCAGATATTCGAAGAATAAATATCCCTTTAGGTCCTGTAGTGGTTTTTGCAGCAAGTAATTTTCCTTTAGCATTTTCAACAGCAGGAGGGGATACTGCAAGTGCATTAGCTGCAGGTTGTCCTGTTATTATGAAAGCACATTCAATGCATGCGGGAACTAGTGAATTAGTTGCTTCAGCAATAATAAAAGCTGCTGAAAAAACTGGAATGCCAAATGGAATTTTTTCAAACATTACAGGTAGTGGTAGAGTTGTTGGTGCAGCTTTAGTAAAACATCCTAAGGTAAAAGCGGTTGGGTTTACTGGAAGTATTTCAGGAGGTAAAGCCTTATGTAGTTTAGCAGCAAATAGAGAAGAACCAATTCCTGTTTTTGCAGAAATGGGAAGTATCAATCCTGTAATTATAACTCCAGAAGCAATTGCAGCTAGAGGAGAAAATATAGCAAGTACTTATGCAGGTTCAATAACATTAGGAGCAGGACAATTTTGTACCAATCCAGGATTGTTATTAACCATTAAAAGTGATAAAACGGATGATTTTATAAATGATTTAGGTAAAAAAGCTGCGGAAATTGAATCGCAATGCATGCTGCACCCTAATATAAAAAGAGATTTTGTTGCTAATGGAAATAGTGTTTCTGCTCAAGCTGGAGTAGAAGTAGTTTCAGAAATTATTGAAGCCGTAGCTGAAAATAATGCTCCTACTAAGATTGTAAAAGTTTCTGGAGAGCAATTCTTAGAAAATAATAAACTACATCAAGAGGTTTTTGGTCCTTTTTCTTTAGTGGTTGTGTGTGATTCTAAAGAAGAACTGATAGAAGTTGTTAATGGATTAGAAGGGCAATTAACAGGAACAATTTTAGCAGAAGAATCAGAACTGTCTACTATGAATGATGTACTACAAGCGTTACAAAATAGAGTTGGGAGAATTATTTTTAATGGAGTGCCAACAGGTGTAGAGGTCTGTGCTGCAATGACTCATGGAGGGCCGTTTCCTGCATCGAGTGATAGTAGATTTACTGCGGTAGGAGTTAATTCAATAAATAGATGGGTAAGACCTTTTAGTTATCAAGATTTTCCTGACAGTTTATTGCCTGATGAATTAAAAAATAGCAACCCATTACAAATTTTACGATTAGTTGATGGTAGCTTAACAAAAGACAAAATCAATTAACAAAAATTAAGAATTTCTTTAGACTCTGTTTGAATAAAAACGATTACTTTTGGCAGCGCTAAAGAAATTGACAATAAAGCCAACTACGTTTCTCTTGAATAGTTAAATAATGAAGGGGTTTTTCTAAGACGGAGAACTAGTTGGTAATTCAATTTTTAGCATGAGAAAAACTTTCTTCTGTATAGACGCCCATACTTGTGGAAATCCGGTTAGAGTTATCGCCGGAGGAGGTCCAAATCTTATTGGACAAAACATGAGTGAAAAACGCCAACATTTTTTACAAGAATACGATTGGATTCGTAAAGGATTAATGTTTGAACCGAGAGGTCACGATATGATGAGTGGTGCTATAATTTATCCACCTCATAATCCAGAAAATGATTTTGCAATACTATTTGTTGAGACTTCTGGATGTTTGCCAATGTGCGGGCATGGAACTATTGGAACAATAACCATTGCCATTGAAGAGGGGTTGATTACCCCGAGAATTCCAGGTAAAATAAGAATGGAAGCTCCTGCTGGTTTGGTTGAAATTGAATACAAACAAACAAATAATAAAGTTGAGTGGGTAAAGCTGATTAATGTAAAAAGTTATTTAGCTGCAGAAGGATTAACTGTCGATTGTCCTGAATTGGGTGAAATTACATTCGATGTTGCTTATGGAGGAAATTACTACGCTATTGTCGATCCGCAAAAAAACTTTGTTGGAGTACATGAGTTTACAGCTTCAAAAATTATTCAATATTCTCAAATAGTTCGTGCTAGAATTAATGAGAAATATCCAGATATGTTTATTCATCCAGAAAACGAAACGATTAGAGATGTTTCGCATATGTTATGGACAGGAAATCCTATTGATGAAACTTCTTCAGGAAGAAATGCTGTTTTTTATGGAGATAAAGCAATAGATAGGAGTCCTTGCGGAACAGGAACTTCGGCACGATTAGCACAATTACATGCTAAAGGAAAACTAAAAAAAAGAGAAGAGTTTATTCATGAAAGTTTTATTGGTAGCAAGTTTGTAGGTTGTGTAGAAGAAGAGGTTGAACTAGATGGAAAATCCGCAATTATACCAAGCATAAAAGGTTGGGCAAAAATATACGGGTACAACACTATTATAATTGATGATGAAGACGATCCTTATGCACACGGATTTCAAGTAATTTAATAGTGATGGAAAAGAAAGTACTCATAATAGGTGGTGGAATTATAGGATTGTGTTCTGCATATTACTTACAGAAAGAAGGGCACTCGGTTACTGTTATCGATAAATCAGATTTTTCAAAAGGAGCTTCATATGTAAATGCAGGTTATATAACTCCTAGTCATATTATTTCTTTAGCTGCTCCTGGAATGATTTCTAAAGGAATAAAATGGATGTTCAATCAATCAAGTCCGTTTTATGTAAAACCAAGATTAGATGCAGATTTTCTAAAATGGTCTTGGTTATTTAAACAATCAGCTACTCAGAAAAAGGTTGAAGCATCAATCCCTATTATTAAAGATATCAATATTTTTAGTAGAGGATTATATGAAGATTTAAAAAACTCTAAGGATTTTGATTTCTTTTATCAGCACAAAGGTTTGTTAATGTGTTATCAAACAGATAAAGCTGGAGAAGAAGAATGGAATGTTGGTAAAAGAGCGCTGAAAGAAGGATTAAATGTAGAATTGCTAACTAAAGAAGAAGTAACAAAAATAGAATCGACTGCCAACCTCAATGTTAAAGGAGCTGTGTATTATCGTTCTGATGCACATATGACTCCACAAAACTTTATGAGACAACTAAAGTTATATTTAGAGAAAGTAGGAGTTAATTTTATAGCAAACACTGCGATAAAAGATATAAACTTGTTAAACGATACAGTGTCTTCTGTGGTGACAGAAAAAGGAGAGGCTTATTTAGCAGATGAAGTAATATTAGCTTCGGGAGCTTGGTCTTCTGAATTGGTTAAAAAGTTGGGAATAACAATTCCGTTACAAGCTGGTAAAGGATATTGTATAAATACAAATAAAGACACAGGAATTACAATTCCATCTATTTTAATGGAAGCTAAAGTTGCTGTAACACCAATGGATGGATTTACAAGATTTGCAGGAACAATGGAATTGGGAGGAATTAACCATTCAGTAAATCCTATTCGAGTAAAATCAATAGCAAGAGCAGCTGAAAAATATTATGATAATGTAAAAATTTCGCCTCAAGAAATTGCTGAAGCGAAATGTGGCTTAAGACCTTGTTCTCCTGACGGATTGCCGTATATTGGTAGAGCATCTAAAATTAAAAACTTAACCATTGCAACTGGTCATGCAATGATGGGATGGAGCTTAGGACCAGCTACTGGTAAGTTAGTTTCTGAGCTAATTTCTGAACAAAAAACAAGTTTGAATTTAGCTCCTTTTAAAGTAGAACGATTTAAGTAAATAAAAATAGAAGTTATGATTTTAAATAGAATTGCAGCACTAAGGAATTATATGAATCATCATAATTTAGATACTTTTATCATACCTTCTACCGATCCGCATCAATCAGAATATGTAGCAGACCATTGGAAAGTTAGAACTTATTTTTCAGGATTTACAGGCTCAGCAGGAATTTTGATAATCACTCAAAAAGTCGCTGCTTTATGGACAGATTCTCGTTATTTCTTACAATTTGAAGATGAATGTGGTAATTCAGAAATAGAATTGTATAAACAATCAATACCACATGCACCAGAACATATTCCTTGGTTATGTAATTTACTGAATAAAAAAGATACAATCGGAATTGACTTTAGACAGTTTTCTAAATCGCAAATAGACTATTTAAAAGATTGTATAGGAGATAAAGAAATTCAACTAAAAAATCATCCTCATTTTACTAAAGAGATTTGGTTAGATAGACCGAGTTTGCCTAAAGGAAAAGTTTCAAATCATTCGTTAGAATTTTCAGGAGAAAGCGCAAAATCAAAACTTGCTAAAGTTCAATTAGAATTAAAAAAACAAAAAGCAGATTATTATTTTTTCTCTTCTTTAGATGAAATTGCATGGTTGTTTAATATTCGTGCTACTGATGTTGATTTTACTCCTTTGGTAACCAGTTATGCCTTGGTAGGAGTAGAAGAAACTATTTTATTTTGTAATTGTGAAAGATTTAGTCAAGAACATCTTGAAGAGTTAAAGAGCATCGGAGTTTCGGTTTTAGATTATGATGAGGTCGCAGTAGAGTTGCCCAAACTGTCTAAAGAAACTGTAATTGTAACCGATGTTTTTAGTTTAAATTATGCTTGTTACAATGCAATACAGGGGAGCATTGTTCATCAAAATTCAGTTGTAAAAGAATGGAAATCTATTAAGAATACTACTGAAATCAACGGTGCCATTTCTTGTATGAAAAAAGACGGAGTAGCACTCACTAAGTTTTTTATGTGGTTAGAAGAAAGTTTACAACATAAAAAGCTTTCTGAATATGAAATAGGAAGAAAATTAGAATCTTTTAGAGCAGAACAAGAGCGTTACTCTGGTGAATCGTTTGCAGCAATTGTTGGTTATAAAGGAAATGGAGCAATTATTCATTATACCGCACCAAAAGAAAAATCTGCTTTAGTAGAAAAAAAAGGAATTCTATTAATTGATAGTGGAGCGCAATACAAAGACGGAACTACAGATATAACCCGAACACTTTGGTTAGGAGGAGAACCTTCTGAAGCTATTAAACAAGCTTACACAGCGGTGTTAAAAGGGTATATTTCTTTAGAACAAATTTCATTTCCAGAAGGAACCATAGGAGTACAACTTGACGTATTAGCAAGAATGCATTTGTGGCAAGAAGGGTTGAGTTATCCACATGGAACAGGACATGGAATAGGGAGCTTTGGAATGGTACACGAACCTGAGCAAGGTTTTGCAACAAGTGGAGTCACTTCTCGTGGAACAGCAATTCATAAAGAAAATCAGTTAACAACGATTGAACCAGGTTGTTATGTAGCTGGTGAATTTGGTATTCGTATAGAAAATATAGTACTGTCTAAATTCAGTAAAAAAACTCAATTCGGAACGTTTTTAAAATTTGAACCACTTACATTATCCCCAATCGATACACAATTGATCCTTGTGGACAAACTTTCTGAAAAAGAAATACAATGGTTAAATGAGTATCATCAAAAAGTTTATGACACACTGTCTGGTCTTCTAAATAAAGAAGAATGTGAATGGTTAAAAGAAAAGTGTAAGAAAATATAGTCTAACAAGAAGTATCAGCTATAATTTTCCATTCACCATTAATCTTTTTGAAAATAATCATAAAAACTCCATTCGCATTACCAACTTTTCTGGTGAGATGATATTCTCCCATAACGAAATATGATTCTTTACCTACTTTAGAAATATCATTTACTTTAAATTTTAAAGTTCCAGAATGATCTTTGGTAGGGTATCCTCTTTTATAATTTGCTAAAGTTTTATTCCAACCATAAGTTAAACCACTACTTCCATAAAATTTTAAGGAATCAGATTTCCAGTATCCCTTCATAAAACCTTCTAAATCGTGATTAGACCATGCTTTTTCTTGAGCTTTCATTACAGACAATATTTGCTGCTTTTCTTCTTTCTCTGTTGAAACAGAATTGTTACAAGAAATTAAAAATAGGGCTACTAAAAGTGTAAGAATATATTTCATTTATATTGTGTTTTATAGCAAATCGTAATTTAAGAATCTTATCGCAAGATAAATCCATTTTTCATAGGATCGTTAGGATCTATAACAAATGTTTGCATTCCAATGATATGAGCAGTTCCTTCTACTTGAGGAATTACAGCTTTGTACGAGCCATAATCAACTTCTTCAACAATACTTCCTTTAAAAACCGAATTGGTAATGCTTTCAATGGTCATAGTATTACCAAAATCAATTTCTTTTCGAGCTTTATGAATTGCCATTCTACCTGAAACCCCCGATCCTGTTGGGCAACGATCTACTTCACCTTCAGCAAAAATACATACATTTCTACTGTCGTTTCCAGAAGGTTGTTTGGTATTGTCTATAAAAATAGTTCCGTATAAAAAGCTTAAATCTTCTTCAAAAGGATGTGTGATATCTTGATTAGATTTCATAACAGCATGTTTTATATCCATTCCTGTAGAAATTAATTGTCTGTAAGAGTTTGGAGTTAAATCAAAATTGAAATTGTTTTTCGCCATGTCTACGTATGCGTAAAAAGCTCCGCCGTAAGCTAAATCGTAAGTAACATTTCCAAGTCCGTTGATGTTTATAGTTTTATCTAAATCGACTACAAAACTAGGAACACAATGAAAACGAACACCAGTAACCTTTCCGTTTTTAACATGAGCATAAGAAGTTATTCTACCACAAGGAGCATCAATTTTTAGAATATTATCGCCTTCTTTTACAGTAATCCAATTCATTTCTATGGCTAAAGTAGAAATGGCAATAATTGCATGACCACACATGGTAGAGTAGCCTTCGTTGTGTAAAAAGATTATTCCAAAATCTCCATCATCATCGTTTGGAGGAGTTAAAATACAGCCATACATATCGGCATGACCTCTTGGTTCAAACATAAGAGCAGTACGTAAATAATCGAAATTTTCCTTGCAATATCTTCGATATTCTAAAACTGATTTTCCTTTTAATTCAGGAAAACCATCTAAAATAACACGAAGTGGTTCTCCACCTGTGTGCATATCGATCGTTTTGATTTGTAACCAATCTTTATTCGGAACAAAAGTTGCGTTATTAAGTATGTTGTTATAAGTGTTTTTAGACATTGGTGAATTTTTTATAGTAATAATTAGCGGCAACTAAATCTTCTAACGCATGACCTACAGATTTGAATACAGTGATTTCTTCATGGTGGTTTCTCCCTAAATGATTCCCTGAACATAAGTCAAATAAATCTGCTTGTATATCTTGCTGTTGAATACTCCCATTTTGTAGCGGTTGTACAATATCTCCACTTTCTTTAAGTCCACCTTGAAAAGTATCTACAAAAACAGAAGATTTAATTATAGTTTCATCATCTGCTTCTCTCATATTGGTTTTATAAGCACCAACTAAATCTATATGTTGTCCTTTTTTGAGGTGTTTACCTAATACAAGCGGAACTTCAGAAAGTGTTGCAGAAGAAATAATATCTACATCACTAATTTTTTCTTCAATAGTATTTATAGGAGCAATATTAAAAGCTTCATTTTTTAAAAGATTACAAACTTTTTGAGTTTTTTCTAATGAGCGTCCCCAAATAAAAACTTCGTTAATAGGTCGTACACTTGCGTGTGCTTTAATTAAGTTAGATGACAATGCTCCAGTTCCTATCATTAATAATGAATTGGCATTTTTTTTAGAGAGAAAAGAACTTGCAAGGGCAGAAGCTGCTGCGGTTCGTTTTGCAGTTAAGCTTTTTGCTTCAAGAATTGCTTTTATAGTACCTTTAATAGCATCTAAATAGAGATAAGTTCCATTTATTGAAGGAAGATTAAAGTCGCCATTTTTAGGACTTACAGTAACTAATTTTACTCCAGCATCTTCACTCGGGTTCCATGCAGGCATTAATAACAAAGTAGAATCTGCATTTACTGATGGATTCGGAAAATCGTGATGATGTCTTAAAGGAACAATCGTTTTGTTGTTTTTAAAAGCATCTTTTAAAACTGATACTAACTCGATAAAGTTGGTGTGAGTTTCAATAAAATTTTCATCAATTTGAAGAATAGTTTCCATAGTTTAAAAATAGAAAAATCAATTTTTGTAATGCAATTCTATCATTGAAGAAATTAAAATTCAATCTATCATAGCTAAAAAAGTATCATTATTGGTTTTTGAAAGCTGTATTTTTATAGAGAATAAACTAATTAAGATGCAAAGATTTTCCTACTCATTATTACTGTTATTTCTTATTTCATGTAAAACCAATTACAAAACATTTGAAGAATTAAGTTTAAAAGCAAAGTTAGAAGTGTTGTTCCCAAAATCTGAAGTTACTTCTATACAAACAAATGACCATTTTAAAGAAGCTTATCAAGTAGTTTTAGAGCAAAACTTAAATCCGAAAAACAAAGAAGAAGGAACATTCAAGCACTATATGTATATAAATAATGTTGATTATAAAAATCCCACAGTATTAATTACTGATGGATATGCTTCTAGGAACAGAACTACAGAATTGAGTAAATTGTTAAAAGCAAATCAGGTAATTGTGGAGTATAGAATGTATGGTAAATCGCGACCAGATTCTATTCCATGGAAATACTTAACGAATGACAATGCTATTGAAGATTATCATTCTATTGTATCAAAATTAAAGAAGATATATACAGGAAAATGGTTATCATCTGGAATTAGTAAAGGGGGAGAAACTACATTAATATACAAGTCGAAATATCCAGAAGATGTAGATGTTGCTGTTCCTTATGTAGCACCGTTAATTAATGGATTAGAAGATACACGAACGAATGAATTAATCAATTCGGTAGGAACAGAAGAATGTCGAAATAACATTAAAAAGTTTCAAAGAGCAGTCTTAGAAAATAGAAAAGCTATTTTAAAATTATTATCGGATTATGCTGAAGAAAAGAAGATGAGTTTTACTGAAGTTCCTCAAGAAGAAGCATTAGAGTATTCTGTACTTGAACTTCCGTTTTCATTTTGGCAATGGGGAGGAAAGTGTGAGGAGATTCCTAACGAAAAAGCTTCAGTTCAAGAACTTTTTAATTACTTAGAAAAAGTATCAGGGTTTGGTTTGTACAACGATAACGGATTTAATTATTACTTACCGTCATTTTACCAGCATATTAAAGAGTTAGGGTATTATGGTTTCGATTTAGAACCAGTGAAAGATCTTTTAAAAGTAGTAAAACGTTCTTCTAATGACCGATTTGCACCTAAAAATACAGATTTAACGTATGACGCTAATTATATAAAAAAGGTTA
The DNA here is from genome assembly GCF_002120225.1 of Tenacibaculum holothuriorum. Taxonomy (GTDB): domain Bacteria; phylum Bacteroidota; class Bacteroidia; order Flavobacteriales; family Flavobacteriaceae; genus Polaribacter; species Polaribacter holothuriorum. Next base: position 40,047 of record NZ_LAPZ01000012.1, read on the forward strand.
GAGAGTTTATAGAAAATAAAGGAAATAAAATCTTGTACATTAATGGAGCTTATGATCCTTGGGGAGCTTGTGCACCAATACCAAAACCTAATGTAGATGCATTAAAAATGACTTTAGCAAAAGGAAGTCATGCAACTCGTATAAAAGATTTTTCTAAAGAAGATCAACAAAAAATATACAAAACATTACAGCGTTGGTTGGGAGACGAAGTAAAAATATATCCGCTCTATAAAAACTAAAACAAGACTTTCTTTGTAGATTTGTTTTCCTAAAAAATAACAAATGATTGTACAAGGAAACATTGTAGATATACTAAACAAACGAATTTTTAAAGGAGAAGTAGAGGTTGAAAATGATAAGATTGTAGCGGTTAGAGAAGCAAATCATTCGGTAGAAAATTATATACTTCCTGGTTTTGTAGATGCTCATATTCATATTGAAAGTTCGATGTTGGTGCCTTCTGAGTTTGCCAAAATAGCAGTGATTCACGGTACAGTAGGTACAGTTTCCGATCCGCATGAAATAGCCAATGTTTTAGGAGTTAAAGGAGTTGAGTTTATGATTGAAAATGGAAAGAAAGTTCCGTTAAAATTCAATTTTGGAGCACCTTCTTGTGTACCCGCAACTTCTTTTGAAAGTGCAGGGGCAGTCATAGATTCGGATGATATTAAAAAGATGATGGAAAATCCAGATATCAAATATCTAGCAGAAATGATGAATTATCCTGGAGTTATTTTTCAAGATGAAGAAGTGCTAAAAAAAATAGCTTGGGCGAAACATTATAACAAACCAGTAGATGGTCATGCACCTGGAGTTAGAGGAGAAGATTTAGACAAGTATATTGCAGCGGGTATTTACACCGATCACGAATGTTTTACTTATGAAGAAGCTTTAGAGAAGTTGCAAAAAGGAATGAAAGTTATTGTTCGTGAAGGAAGTGCTGCAAAGAATTTCGAAGCGTTGATTGATTTACTTCCTGAGCATTACGAAAACATGATGTTTTGTTCTGATGATAAGCATCCAGATGATTTGTTAGTAGGACATTTAAACCAACTTTGTGAAAGAGCAGTAGCAAAAGGAATGGATGTTTTTAAAGTGCTACAAGCAGCTTGTGTGAATCCTGTAAAGCATTATAATTTAGATGTAGGATTGCTAAATAAGAGTGATTTCGCAGATTTTATTGTAGTAGAAGATTTAGAAAAGTTCAACGTTTTACAAACTTATATCAATGGAGAATTAGTTGCTGAAAACGGACAATCGTTTGTAAAACACGTAGATTTTGAAGTATTAAACAATTTTGATACAAATAAGAAAAAAGTTGAAGATTTTGAATTTCATTCTGCTTCCGATAAGATTAGAGTTATTGAAGCTTTAGATGGTGAATTGGTTACGAATGAAATCGAAGCGTCTTCATTAATTAAAGACGGAAATTTAATTTCAAATACTGAAAATGATGTGCTAAAAATGACGGTGGTAAATCGTTATAAAAATGCAGAGCCTTCTATTGCATTCATCAAAAACTTCGGATTAAAAGAAGGAGCAATTGCAAGTTCAGTAGGACACGATTCACATAATATTATTGCTGTAGGTGCATCTGATGAAATGATTTGTAAAGCAGTGAATTTACTAATCGAAAACAAAGGAGGAGTTTGTGGAGTAACTTCTTCTGAAGAAAAAGTAGTGCCGCTTCCTGTAGCAGGTATTATGAGTGATAAACCCGCAGAAGAAATAGGTAAAGCGTATGCTGAATTAGATATAATGGCAAAAAATATGGGTAGCAAATTAAGAGCTCCGTATATGACTTTGTCTTTTATGGCGCTGTTGGTAATTCCATCCTTAAAATTATCAGACAAAGGTTTGTTTGATGGAAACTCTTTTCAGTTTACTTCCTTGGAAATTAAATAAAACTCAATGAAGATTGAAAACAAATATATTGTACTTGAAACCGAAGCTTATCTTGAAAAAGAAACAAAGGAGAAATTCTATCCATTTTATGAATTAGAATATAATCAATGGATTGTATATGAAGATGATTATCCTAAATATTATTTTGAGTTAATTGAGGATACAAATAGTATAGTTGTTAACGATTTAATTTTGAAAGTAAAAGAAGGAAACGATTTAGCTGATTTAATTGTTGAGATGGGAAAAAAGAGAAATAAATCATGGAGTATTCATTCTTCCAAAGTAGGAAAGGAAACAGAAGATAGTTTTAATAATGAGATTCTAAAATTAGAAAATTTAAAAATAGTTGACTAAAACCGTATCGCCAACTTTTTAAGCAAGCGTAAAACTTCCACATATAACCAAATTAAGGTAATTAAAAAGCCCCAAGTAGCAACCCATTCACGTTCTTTTGGGGCTTTTCCTATATATCTATTTATGTAATCAAAATCTAATAGAAGACTTAACGAAGCAACTATTGCAGTTATCACATTAAAACCTATAGCGTACCAAGATGCTCCCCATAAAAAAGGAACACGAATATCAAAAAGCCATAAAATCCATCCAATAAAATAAAGCATAAAAATTGTTGCCGAAGCAGAAATAACAATTGCTCTAAATTCTCGTGTAACTCTAATTAATTTCCATTGATATAGAAAAAGCATTACAAAAAAAGTGAGTAACGTAACTCCAATGGCTTGAAAAGGCAAACCAGGAAATCGTTTATGAGCATAAGCACTTATTCCTCCCAAGAAAAATCCTTTTGCTAAAGCATAGATTGGTAATAAATATTTAGCGGCATTGTTTCTATATGAAATAAAGACGCTACAAAATATAGCAACCAAAGCTCCAATTGCCGTATACCATTTGGTATTTACACCAGCAAAAAATAAGTGCCAGGTATAAAACGCAGTACAACTAACCAAAACCAACATAAAGAGCGACTTGAAAATAATTCCGCTTAAAGACATTTTTGCTTTTGAGTATCGAGAAGATTTTCTCCAAAAATAATTTGTAAAAGCAGGGTTCGATGTTCGCAATCCAAATACGCTCATAAACAATTTAATTGATTAGTTTTGTCTTTGTACAAAGTACAATAAAATTTGAAGACAGAAAAAATCATATTAGGTATCGATCCAGGAACTACCATAATGGGGTTCGGAATTATAAAGGTTATTGGTAAAAAAATGGAATTTGTTCAAATGAATGAATTACTCCTAAAAAAGTACGATGATCATTATTTAAAATTGAAAATTATTTTCGATAGAACCATTGAATTGATAGATACTTATAATCCAGATGAAATTGCCTTAGAAGCACCTTTTTATGGAAAAAATGTACAATCGATGTTAAAGTTAGGAAGAGCACAAGGAGTAGCTATGGCAGCAGGATTGTCGAGAGAAATTCCAGTAACAGAATATGCGCCTAAAAAAATTAAAATGGCAATTACTGGTAAAGGAACGTCGAGTAAAGAACAAGTTGCTTTAATGTTGAAATCTTTATTGAATTTAAAAGAATTGCCTAAAAACCTAGATGCAACAGACGGATTAGCAGCTGCAGTTTGTCATTATTATAATTCAGGAAAAAAAATAGGAGGAAAGAACTATACAGGTTGGGCAGCATTTGTAAAGCAGAATCCAGGTAAAGTAAAATAAAATTATGAGGAATTACTATAGCTTATTTTTAATAATACTTTTTTCAAGTTTAAAAACTTATGGACAAATAAATAAAAATGAATGTTCCAGTTTTGATATGAAATGGTTATATAATACTTCAATATCTCAAGTTTTTTGGAAGTTAAATTCATCTAAAAAGAATAAAAATATAGAAAGACTTCTATCTAAGAAGGATGAAGTAAAAAGGATTAACATAAATTCAAGCAATTTAAAAAAAATACCAGAAGTTTTATTTGAATTTAAGAACTTAGAAGAATTAGATATATCTAATAATCATTTTGAAAATATTGAAAAATTAATTGATGATTTAAGTAGATTTAAGAAATTAAAAGTACTAAACTTTACTTTTTGTGGATTAGAAAGGTTACCTAATAATATAGGAGTATTGAATAATGTTGAAGCGATTTCTTTTAGAGGTAATAAATTAAGTGATATTAATAACATTGGTTTTTTAACTAATTTAAAATATTTAATTCTAAGAAGTAATGAAGAATTAAAGGAGTTGCCTCCCACAATTAAAGAACTAAAGTGTTTAGAAGTATTAAATATTTCGGACACTAGTATAACATATTTAAGAGATGAGCTATCCGAGTGTAAACAGTTGAAAAGTATTATTGCTAATGCATCTAAAATAAAAACAATAACAAGTTATATTGGGAAATTAAATAAGCTTAGAAACTTAAATCTTGCAGCAAATGAAATTAAAGCTTTACCTAATTCAATTGGGAATTTATTGAGTTTAGAAGATTTATCGCTTGGATCTAATGAAATAGAGATATTGCCAAGTTCAATTTCAAGCCTAAGAAGTCTAGATGCAATTGGGTTAGAATATAACCGATTTAAAACATTTCCAAATCAACTTTTAGAACTTAAGAGGTTAAGATTATTAAAAATTCATAATAATGCTATTCCGTCAATTCCTTTAGATGTAGTAAATATTCCCAATTTATCTTTGTTGTATGTAGACCAAGAAATTATAACTGAAGAGAATATTAGGCTTCTTAAGTCTAAAAAAGAAAAATTAGATATAAAAAGGCATGATGCCATGAGAAGAGCACCTAATGAACCTAAAAGAAAAAGTTAATTGGCAGGAATATATCTACACATACCGTTTTGTAAGCAAGCATGTTATTATTGCGATTTTCATTTTTCTACATCCTTAAAAAGGAAAGAAGAGTTAGTTGTGTGTTTAGTAAAAGAGCTAGAATTACGAGAAGATGAATTACAAAATGAAATAGTGGAGACCATTTATTTTGGAGGGGGAACACCAAGTTTATTATCTATAGATGAAATAGAATTATTACTGAATATCATTCGTAAGAACTTTAAAGTAATTGACGCTCCAGAAATAACCTTAGAAGCCAACCCAGATGATTTAAACGAAGCTAAAATTTTAGAGTTAGCAAAATCTTCAGTTAACAGATTAAGTATCGGAGTTCAATCATTTTTTGAAGAAGATTTAAAAAGTATGAACCGCGCTCATAATGCTAAGGAAGCAATGAATTGTTTGTCAGTGGCAACTCGCCACTTTGATAATATTACGATTGATTTAATCTACGGCGTTCCAAATATGGGCAATGAACGTTGGAGAGAAAACTTACAAATTGCGTTCGATTTTGGAATCAATCACATTTCAAGCTATGCGCTAACAATTGAACCTAAGACTGTGTTAGATTCTTTTGTAAGAAATGGTAAATATCCAGCTCCAGATGAAAAAGAAGCCAAGGAGCATTTTGATATTTTGGTAGAAGAAACTCATAAAAACGGATTTGTACATTACGAGATTTCTAACTTTGGAAAACCTGATTACTTTTCTAAACACAACACTTCATATTGGTTAGGTAAAAAGTATTTAGGTATTGGACCATCAGCACATTCTTTTAACACCACACATAGAAGTTGGAATATTGCTAATAATGCAAGGTATATAAAAGCTATTCAGGAGGAAAAGCTCCCATTAGAAATAGAAAAACTCTCTAAAGAAGATAGGTTTAACGAGTATTTAATGACAGGATTAAGAACCATTTGGGGAGTTTCTTTACATAGAATCCAGCAAGAATTTGGAGAAGGTTTTAAAGTTCAATTACTAAAGAATGCTGAAAGATTTATCAATCAAGATTTGTTAACCGTTAAAGATAATGTGCTTATAACAACACCTAAAGGGAAGTTCTTAGCAGATGGACTCGCATCAGAATTATTTATAATTTAAGTATCTTTGAGTATGATTGCTACTATTGAATATAATAATCGTAAATATATAATCGATTTAACTCAACCTATTGATATTTCAATAGCTATTGACACTACAAAACAAAACATCAATGCTTGGTATTTAGATGATCCTAAAATTTTTCCTGTTTCAGACGGAGAATGGACAGGAAGTGTAGCTCAGGGAGCTGATGTTAATTTCAATAATATTCAATTCAATCCGCATTCACATATTACACATACCGAATGTGTTGGACATATTACCGAAGAAGTTTTTTCGGTAAATAAAGAGTTATCTAAATTTTTCTTTTTAGCTGAAGTAATTACAATTGCACCAGAACAATTAGAAAACAAAGATTTTGTGATTTCGAAAAAACAGTTGCAACATGCTCTCGGAAATAAAAAAAGAGATGCGGTTGTAATAAGAACATTACCTAATTTATCTGACAAGAAACAGATGCAATATTCTAATACGAATCCAACGTACATGTTAGAAGAAGCTGCAGAATATTTGAGAGAAAAGAACATTCAACATTTATTGGTTGACTTACCTTCGGTAGACAAAGAAAAAGATGAAGGAAAGTTATTGTCGCATAATGCTTTTTGGAATACTGAAGGAGATATAAGAAAGAATGCTACTATTACAGAATTTATTTACGTACCTAATAAAATAAAAGACGGAACCTATTTTTTAAATTTAATGATAGCTCCGTTTGAAAACGATGCTTCACCTAGTAAACCTATTTTATACAAGATTAAAGAATAGGTTTTAAACTTATTTAGAATCAGTATGAAATAAAAGAAAATGTAAAACCTAAGTTATTTTTTTATAGTTTTACACCTCATTAAAGAATAAACATGACAATTTTTAATACATATAAGCAATGTAAATCGACTGTTAGATACAGGCGATGTCGGGCTACTTATGTATTATAATTATTTTTAAATAAGATATAACTATTATAAAAAGTCCGACTGCACAGTCGGACTTTTTAATTTTATATACACAAAAACAACTAAAACTAAACACTATGAAAAAACTGTATACTAATTATGTAAACACATTTAAAGGCCTCTCAAAAGAAGTTTGGTGGCTTTCTTTAATAACATTAATAAATAGAGCAGGAACAATGGTAATTCCTTTTTTATCATTGTACTTAACAAAAAGCTTAGATTTTACTTTAAAAGACGTAGGTTGGATTATGACTTGCTTCGGATTAGGTTCTGTTGTTGGTTCTTGGTTAGGAGGAAAATTAACTGATAAAATAGGATTTTATAAAGTGATGAAAATAAGCTTGTTTTTGACAGGAGTATTATTTATTGCTTTACAATTTGTAACAACATTCGTTGGGTTTTGTCTAGGAATATTTTTGGTAATGTTAGTTGCAGATACCTTTAGACCAGCAATGTTTGTGGCTTTAAGTGCGTATAGTAAACCAGAAAACAAAACAAGATCGGTAACCCTAATACGTTTGGCAATCAATTTAGGTTTTTCAGCTGGACCTGCAGTAGGAGGTTTAATCATTACTTCGTTAGGTTATAGCGGATTGTTTTGGGTAGATGGAGTTACTTGTATTTTAGCTACTATTTTATTGGTAATTGTATTGAATCCTAAAAAGGCAAAAACATTAGATGAGGTTAAAAACGAAAATCCAATTTCAATCTTTTCAGATAAAGCCTTTTGGGTGTTCTTTATCTCGATGTTTATTTTCGGATTTGTATTCTTACAATACTTCTCTACAATGCCATTATACTATAAAGACGCTCACCATTTATCAGAACTAGAAATAGGATTAATAATGGGAATGAACGGATTTTTAATTTTTCTATTAGAAATGCCATTAATTAAATGGTTAGAAGAAAGTAAATATTCAAAAGAGCGATTAATGTTTGTTGGTTTGTTATTAACAGGAATCAGCTTTTTGGTATTGAACTTAACTGGGTGGGTTGGCGTTTTAATAGTAGGAATGTTATTTATGACCATTGGAGAAATGATAGCTTTTCCGTTTTCAAATGCATTTGTAATGGAAAGAGCTAAAAGAGGAAACCAAGGAGAATATATGGCGTACTACAGTATTGCCTTTTCTGCTGCCCATATTTTCGGACACAACTCAGGAATGCAAATGGTAGATATTTTAGGATTTGATAATACTTGGTGGATAATTACGGTACTATCTTTAGTAGGATTATTTTTCTTATCAGTATTAATAAGAGTAACTAAAAAAGAAAAACTAAAAGTATGAGGTTAAATCAAGTCACATTACCATCGATTAATGTTGAAGAATCAGTGCTATTTTATAAAAAACTAGGCTTGCATCTTATTGTAGATGCAAGCCCTAGATATGTTCGTTTTGAATTACCTGACGGAGATAGTACTTTATCCATTCATCAAGTAGAAGAATTGCCTAAAGGTGATGGAACTACTATTTATTTTGAAGATGATAATTTAGATGAGTTGGTAAAACAACTTCAACAAAAAGGAATAGAATTTACCCAGTTACCAAAAGATCAAACTTGGTTATGGAGAGAAGCTCACTTGTTAGATCCTGATGGAAATAAACTTATTTTGTTTAAAGCAGGTGAGAATAGAAAAAATCCGCCTTGGAGAATCAATTAAAACTAAGGAAATTCTATCTTTGATTTTTTTAGACTTTAAAAGCACAAAAATGAATATACAAGATGCTCAAAAGCAAGTAGACGATTGGATTAAAAATCATGGAGTTCGTTACTTTAATGAGCTTACCAATATGGCGCAATTAACAGAAGAAGTAGGTGAGGTTGCTCGTATAATTGCCCGTCGTTATGGAGAGCAAAGTGAAAAAGAGAGCGATAAAAACAAAGATTTAGGAGAAGAACTGGCGGATGTTATGTTTGTGGTACTGTGTTTAGCAAATCAAACAGGAGTGAATTTACAAGAAGCTTTCGATAAAAAGTTAGATATAAAAACAAAGAGAGATCACGATCGTCATCATAACAACGAAAAACTAAAATAATGGGTTTACAAAACAATATTAAAAGAGGTTTATTTTGGAAACATGTGTTTAGAGTAGCGGTTGTGTTTTTAATTGTTGTAGCACTATTTTCTTTAGTTTTTAAAACAGGAGGTGCGTTGTTTTCTGGAGATTTTGAAACAATAAATAAAGTGCATTTTGCAAACAATCAATGGATACGATTTTGGTTGAGTAAAATTGTAATTGCATTGATTTACGCTATGTATACAGTAAATAAAAATATGAAATAGCTTATTGCCTTTAAATGAAAAACATTGAAGATAATCTAAATAAAAGTATAGAGGAGGAAACTGAACTAGTTAATAAAATATCACTATTTAAATATGTTATTTTATATGTTCCACTATTGTTTTTAATGTTTGCTGCTACTAATTTAATAGGGAGCATGTTGTTTAAAAATGTTGTTTTCGATTGGTGGCTAATAGGAGTACAAGCAATAGCTTTTTCTATATTCTTCAGAATTTTTCATGGAATAAGAAAGTTAATAAATAAGAACTAGGTAACTACACAAATAATGAAGATTAAACTTCACAAACCCAATACGTCTTTAAAGGCAGATTTAATCATTTCTGGATCAAAAAGTGAATCAAATCGTTTGTTAATTTTACAACAAGCTTTTCCAAATATAACTATTGAAAACCTTTCAACTTCAGACGATACACAAGTAATGCAAAAAGCATTAAGGAGTAATGATAACGTTGCAGATATTCATCATGCAGGTACTGCGATGCGCTTTTTAACAGCATATTTTGCTGCCAATGTTTCTGATGAAATAGTACTAACGGGTTCTCAAAGAATGAAAGAAAGACCTATTGCAATTTTGGTTGATGCTTTACAAAGTATTGGAGCTAATATTTCTTATGAAGAACAAGAAGGTTATCCACCGTTAAGAATAAAAAAATCAGCAATAAGTAAAGATAAAGTAGCTATTAAGGGCAATGTAAGTAGTCAATATATTTCTGCTTTAATATTAATGGCACCAAGTTTACCAAACGGATTAGAAATTGAGTTAGTAGGAGAAATTACTTCTGTTCCATATATAGAAATGACCTTACAGTTATTATCTCAATTAGGAATTGAAGCCACATTTTCTGAAAATAAAATAAAAGTTCAACCTAAAAAAGAGGTAGAAAATAAAACAATAGTTGTAGAATCTGATTGGAGCTCTGCATCATATTTTTATTCCTTGATAGCTTTGAGTGAAGTTAGTTCTAATATTAAGCTTTCTGCATATAAAGAAGATAGCTTACAAGGAGATAGCTGTTTAGCGAAAATTTATGAGCATTTTGGAGTGAAAACTGAGTTTTTAGAAAATACGATTGTATTAACTAAAGAGCAAGAACATAATCCAAACATATTGATTCAAGATTTAAAAAGTGCTCCAGATATTGCGCAAACCATAGCAGTTACATGTTTTGGTTTAGGGATTACTTGCGATTTAACTGGGTTACATACTTTAAAAATAAAAGAAACTGATCGTTTAGAAGCATTAAAAAATGAGTTAACAAAATTAGGTGCTAAAATTGAGGTAACTAACGATTCATTACACTTAAAAACTTCAGAAGTTATCCATGAAAATATTGAAATAGAAACCTATAACGATCATCGTATGGCAATGGCATTTGCTCCGTTAGCATTGAGAGTTCCTATTCAAATATTAGATGCTATGGTAGTAACAAAATCATACCAAAGCTTCTGGGACGATATGAAAGAGATAGGAATAACGGTTCAAGAAGTAAAATAAAATACTAATTGCTTGACAACCCCTATTTCGATATTGTATATTTGCCACCGTTAAGAAAATTTTACAGATGAAATTATCAAACTTTAATTTTGATTTACCACAAGAGTTATTAGCAGAATACCCATCAGAGCACAGAGATGAGGCTAGGTTAATGGTATTACACCGCGATACTCAAAAAATAGAACACAAATTATTCAAAGATTTAATTAATTATTTCGATGAGGGAGATGTGATGATGTTGAATAACACGAAAGTTTTTCCTGCTCGTATGTTCGGAAACAAGGAAAAAACAGGTGCTAGAATCGAAGTGTTTTTATTACGTGAGTTAAATGCTGAAAATCGTTTATGGGATGTATTAGTAGATCCTGCGCGTAAAATCAGAATTGGAAATAAATTATTCTTCGGAGAAGATGAAAGTTTAGTTGCAGAAGTAATTGATAATACAACTTCTCGTGGTAGAACTTTACGTTTCTTATTTGATGGACCTTATGAAGAGTTTCGTCGTAAATTAATCGAATTAGGAGAAACTCCATTACCAAAGTATATTAAGAGAGATGTTGAACCATCAGACGAAGAACGTTACCAAACAATTTTCGCAAAGAATGAAGGTGCAGTAGCTGCTCCAACTGCTGGATTACACTTTTCTAAGCATTTAATGAAACGTTTAGAGATTAAAGGAATTGATTTTGCTGAAATGACTTTACACGTAGGATTAGGAACATTTAATCCTGTTGAAGTAGAAGATTTATCAAAACACAAAATGGATTCTGAACAAATTATTATACCACAAAACTCTTGTGATATAGTAAACAACGCTATAGAAACTAAACGTAAAATTTGTGCTGTTGGTACTACAGTAATGAGAACAGTAGAATCTTCTGTATCGGCAAGTAAAAGATTAAATGCTTATAACGGATGGACAAATAAGTTCATTTTTCCTCCATATGACTTTAGTATAGCTAATTGTATGGTTACAAATTTTCATACACCAAAATCAACATTATTAATGATGGTTTCTGCATTTGCTGGTCATGATTTTATGATGGAAGCATACGAAGAAGCAGTAAAAGAAAAATATAAATTCTACTCTTACGGAGATGCAATGTTAATCTTATAAAGAGAAGAACTTATTTAAAATAATTAACTACAAACCTCACAGACTTTTAAAGCTGTGAGGTTTTATGTATTTTTGAATTAATGGCAACAAAGAAGAGAGACATACGCGCATTAACTAAAGAGCAACTCCGAGAGTTTTTTGTAAATCATGGAGATAAAGCCTTTAGAGGAAATCAAGTTTATGAATGGTTATGGAGTAAGGCGGCACATTCTTTTGATGATATGACTAACGTTTCTAAAAAAACAAGAGAAATGTTAGATGAAAATTTTGTCATTAATCATATAGAAGTCGATACAATGCAGCGTAGTAAGGATGGTACAATTAAAAATGCCATTAAATTGCACGATGGTAAAATTGTAGAATCGGTTTTAATTCCTACGGAAACGAGAACAACAGCTTGTGTTTCTAGTCAAGTTGGTTGTAGTTTAGATTGTAAGTTTTGCGCTACAGCACGTTTAAAACGTATGCGTAACCTAAACGCCGATGAAATTTACGATCAAGTAGTTGCTATTGATAAACAAAGCAGATTATATCATAATCACAAATTGTCGAACATTGTGTTCATGGGAATGGGAGAACCTTTAATGAATTACAATAACGTTATTAAAGCTATTGATAAGATAACATCTCCTGAAGGTTTAGGTATGGCAGCTAGAAGAATTACTTTATCAACTTCTGGAGTTCCTAAAATGATAAAAAAAATGGCTGATGACGAGGTAAGATTTAACTTAGCCGTTTCTTTACACTCTGCAATAGATGAGGTTCGAACGTCAATTATGCCATTTAATGCAACTTTTCCACTAAAAGATTTAAAAGAATCTTTAGAATATTGGTATGAAAAAACCAAACGTAAAGTAACTTATGAATATGTAGTTTGGAATGGAATTAACGATAGAAAAGAAGATATAGATGCTTTGATTAAATTCTGTAGCTATATTCCATGTAAAGTAAATTTAATTGAATACAATCCTATTGACGATGGTGAGTTTCAACAAGCATCAGAAAGAGCATTAAACAATTATATTTCGAATTTAGAAATGCATGATATTGTAGTAAACGTTCGTCGTTCTAGAGGAAAAGATATTGATGCTGCTTGTGGGCAATTGGCTAATAAAAGTTAAATGAGCTTTTCTAAAACACTTTTAGGGCAAAGTATAGCTACCTTAGGTTTATTGTTTTTAATTATTGTTACTGGACTTTTTATAGATAGTAAATTTATAGCGGATAATTTTTATGAGCATGCACAATGGTTAAATAATTTAATCGTAGTGTTTGTTTTTTCATTATTATATTTTAAATCTACTTCTCGAACAAAAGAAATGCTTTTGTATGCGTTGATTATTGGAGTGGTAGGTGAATATATTTTTTCGGTAGGTTTCGGAATGTATACATATAGATTGAAGAATATACCTCATTATGTGCCTTTTGGACACGCGATAGTTTTTGTGTTGGTATATTATTTTTCTAGAAAACCTAAAGTGAAAAAAAATCGTACTAAGATAGAAAAGCTTTGTGTTTTCTTAATAATTCCTATTTCCTTTTATTTTTTATTATTTAAAAATGATGTTTTTGGATTTATTTGTACACTTTTAGTGTTTTTATTTTTGCGTAAATATCCCAAAGAGAGGATGTTTTATTTAGTAATGTATTGTGTGGTGGCTGTACTTGAGTTTGTGGGTACAGGTTTAGAGTGCTGGAAATGGCCAACAATAGCATTTAATAATTTTGAATTTTTACCTAGCGCTAATCCTCCAATAGGTATAAGTTTGTTTTATTTTGGTTTAGATAGAGGAACGATGTCAATTTATAAGAGAAGGCATAAAAAAGCGTGGAATAGATTAAAAAATATAAGAAGTGTTAATTCTTAAGAATTCTGTATTTTTGAGTTTTGATTTTTGAAATCAAATTTAAATGAAACGAGTAGAGCAAATAAAACTTCCGATTGCTAATGAAATGGAACTCTTTGAAAGTAAGTTCAAAGATTCAATGTTGTCTAAAGTTCCATTATTAAACAGAATTACTTATTACATTGTTCGTCGTAAAGGAAAACAAATGAGACCGATGTTTGTGTTCTTAGTCGCAAAAATGGTATCCGATGGAGGTTTTGACGAGCGTACCTATCGAGGAGCTTCTGTAGTAGAATTAATTCATACGGCAACTTTAGTACATGACGATGTGGTTGATGATAGTAATCGTCGTCGAGGATTTTTCTCTATAAATGCACTTTGGAAAAATAAAATTGCTGTTTTAGTAGGAGATTTTTTATTGTCAAAAGGATTGTTACTTTCAATCGATAATGAAGATTTCGACTTGCTAAAATTAATTTCGATTGCTGTAAGAGAAATGAGTGAAGGCGAGTTGTTACAGATAGAAAAAGCACGTCGATTAGATATTACAGAAGAAGTTTATTTTGAAATTATTCGTCAGAAGACAGCAACTTTAATTGCAGCTTGTTGTGGAATTGGAGCAGCTTCAGTAGGAGCTAATAATGAAACTGTTCAGCAAATGCGAAAATTTGGAGAGTATATAGGAGTTGCTTTTCAAATTAAAGATGATTTGTTCGATTATACAGAAGATAAAATCGGTAAACCAACGGGTATCGATATAAAAGAACAAAAAATGACTTTACCACTTATTTACACGCTGAACAACTGTTCCCCAAAAGACAAAAAGTGGTTAATTAACTCAGTAAAAAAGCATAATAAAAACAAAAAACGAGTTAAAGAAGTTATTGCATTTGTAAAAGAAAATGGTGGATTAGAATATACGACGGCTAAAATGCATGATTATAAGAATAAAGCATTGGCAATACTTAACAATTATCCAGAATCTGAATATAAAAACTCACTACTTCAAATGATTGATTATGTGGTTGAACGTAAGATTTAACCTAAAAATAATTATCTTTAAAAACACATTATCTAATACTTTTAGACTGTAGAGATTAATTAAAACTAAAAGATGGAATTTAGTAGAGAGTTATTGTTTTTCTTTAGTGCATTGGGAGCTTTTAATGGTTTAATACTTAGCTTTTATTTTATCTTTTTTATAAAACCTCAAAACATATCTAATAAATTTTTAGGAGTTTTTATTTTAATGTTAAGTATTAGGGTGGGGAAGTCAGTTTTCTTTTATTTTAACCCTAGTTTATCATTTCACTTTTTACAGTTTGGTTTAACAGCTTGTTTTTTTATAGGTCCTTTTTTATATTTCTATATCAAATCTGCAGAAGAATCTAAAGAGAAGATAAAAAAGGAATGGAAATATCATATTGCTATTCTACTCCCTTTAATTTTAGTTGTTGGATATTTATATCCGTTTAAAACAAATATAGATTTGTGGAGACCTTATATTATAAAATTTATCTACTTCATTTGGTTTGTATATATTCTAGGGTCAATATATGTATTAAGAAATCGATTTAAAAAATTACTTCGTAGAACAGAAAAAATCACAACTTTAGATGTGTGGTTTATCAGTATATTAATAGGGAACCTAGCAATATTAACATCTTATAATGTTGTTAGCTTTTCAAATTATATCTCTGGAGCCTTAACATTTACATTTTTACTGTATTTATTAATCATGTTTTTGTTTTCTAAAAAAGGAAAAGAAATAAGATTATTGAATAATGAAGTTAAATATGCAGATAAAAAAATTGAAACTACTAAGGCAGAAAGTTTATTAACAAAGTTAGATCAACTAATGAATGAAGAAGAATTGTATAAAAATGCAAATTTAAAATCTTCGGAAGTTGCTCAAAAAATGCAATTAACAACACATCAATTTTCTCAGCTATTAAACGATAATTTAGGAAAAAGTTTTCCCGTTTTTATAAATGAATATAGAATTGAGTCGGCAAAACAAATGATTCTTAAAAACAATAGTATAACCATTGAAGCTATTGGTTATGAAAATGGATTTAATTCAAAATCAACTTTTTATACGACTTTTAAAAAGTTAGTAGGTAAAACTCCTTCGCAATTTAAGAGTTCTATTTTATAAATTAGAACTTCTACTTTATAGCATAAAAACTTTTTTTAGACTTAATATTTGAATTTGCAGGAAAATCATAATTCATGCAAAAAATATTAAGACTATTATTGGTAGTAATTGTCTGTGTCGGATGCCAATCATCAACAGCTAAAAAGGAAGTCTCAAAAAGTATAACAGATAAGAGAGAACAGAAATCTTCTAACAAAATTCTGTTCGTTGTGTCTAATCAAAAAACTTATGGAGATACTTCTTTAAAAACATCAAATCATTTCGGAGAAATTGTCTATGCATATGATGTGTTGGCTAATGCAGGTTATACGATAGATTTTGTAAGCCCAAAAGGAGGTGAAGTTGCATTAGGATATATTGATAAAGCTAATAAAGTTCAGCAAAAGTATTTAGAAAATAGTGATTTTTTAGAAAAGCTTAAAACTACAAAAACTCCTAGTGAAGTTAATTTTTCAAACTACAAGGCGATCTATTATGTTGGAGGAGGAGCAGCAATGTTTGGAGTTCCTGAAAATAAAGAAATTCAAGATTTAGCCATTAATATTTACGAGAAAAATAACGGAATTGTTTCTGCTATTTGTCATGGAACTGCAGGAATAGTAAACCTTAAAACAACAAACGGTAAGTATTTATATGAGAATAAAGAAGTAAATGGCTTTCCAGATCTTTTTGAAAGAACAGATAGGGAGTATTACAAAACATTTCCTTTTTCCATTGAAAAAATTATTGAAAAAAGAGGTGGTAGGTTTAGTTATTCAAAAGAAGGTTGGGATAATTATTACAAAGTAGACGGAAGACTGATTACAGGTCAAGATCCAACTGCAGCTGCTTCTGTAGCAAAAGAAATTGTAAAGGTCCTAAATGAATTAGATAAATGA
This sequence comes from Tenacibaculum holothuriorum, assembly GCF_002120225.1. GTDB lineage: Bacteria > Bacteroidota > Bacteroidia > Flavobacteriales > Flavobacteriaceae > Polaribacter > Polaribacter holothuriorum. Next base: position 56,630 of record NZ_LAPZ01000012.1, read on the forward strand.
AAAAGAAGTCTTTTTTAGCTCTTCTTTTTGTTTTTGTTTTAAAAGTTAACAGTCAGCAAAAAGGAATTTATAATAATTTAAAAGGGCTAGATACTGAAATAGAAAGTTTAATGAAAGCATATAAAACTGTAGGACTAACTGTATCTATAGCTAAAAATCATAAAGTTATATATGCTAAAAGTTTTGGGTATAGTGATTTAAAAAATAAAGTAAAAGTTAATGCTAATACTCTATTTCCCATAGGATCAGTTACCAAACAATTTACATCAGCTTTAATTGGTATTTATCAAGGTAAAGGAAAACTATCGGTATATGATAAGCCTAAAAAGCATATAAGCTATTTACAATTTAATTCTAACGAGATGAATAATCTAATAACGATAGAAGATTTACTTGCACATCGATCAGGAATAGGAAATGTAGACGGTACTCATGTATTTTTTCCTACCAAGAGTATTAAAGCACATATACAACGGGTACAATATTTAACTCCTAATAGTCAGGTTCGAGAAAAATTCGATTATAGTAATATGGGATATGCAATTCTGGGCGCAATAGGAGAAACTATTACAGGTAAAAAATGGGAGAAAAATTTATCTGACGAAATTTTTAAACCATTAGAAATGAACCGTTCTAATACTAATTTAAGAGATTTAGAAAACGCAAGAAATGTCTCATTAGGTTATAGTGTAAATAGAAAGGGAAAAATAGTTAAAGTTTTATATGAAAATCAATTTGAGTCGATAGCTTCAGGAGCCATTAATAGTACCTTAAATGATATGACAAACTGGATGTTAATGTTACTTAACAAAGGGAAATACAAAGGAACTCAAATTATTCCTGAAAAATTTTTAGAAGAATCATTCAGTGAGCATAACATTATTCAAGGAAGTTTTTCATTTAAAAAGAAATACAATTTATTGAATGATGCTTATGGCTATGGTTGGTTTACTCATAATTATAAAAATTTATATCGAGTAAATCATGAAGGTAACGTTTCTGGTTTTACCTCAAGTATTACTTTATATCCTTATAAAGAGTTAGGAATTGTTATACTAACTAATCAAGGATCAGCTAATTTATTAACTAAAGCAATTACAGATATTATTACAAATAGAATCCTTAACCTTAAAAGAAAAAGGTGGGATGAATACACTGTGAATTACGGAATAGAATCAGATGTATTCTCTGAGCGTACTACTTTAAAAAGAAACCAATCATATTCAAAGTATGTTGGAAAATATACTAATAAAGGATATGGTACATTAGAAATTACTGAATCCTCAGATAATAAACTTCAAGTAATTTTTCCAGCATTAAAGATGGGATTAAAATCTGAAAAAAATGATGTATTTAACAGTTATAGAATTGTAGAGACACATCAAAATACACCTTCTTTTAATTTTAAATTCATAGAAAGTGATAAAGGAAAGATATTAGAATTGGTAATTAATTTTCAACAAGAACCAGTAATTTTTAAAAAAGAACAATAATTAAATAAGACAAAACGATAAAGATGAAAACAAAAATTTTAATACTATTTCTTTTTACAGGACTAGTAACAGTAAACGCTCAAACAGAAATTGAAAAGATAAACAAAGTTTTGTATGACTATATAGAGGGAACTGCAAATGGACAACCTGATAGATTAAAACGTGCTTTCGATGAAAATTTCAACCTGTATTTTGTAGCTAATGATACGTTAAGAACATGGTCTGGTAAACAATATATTAATAATGTAAAAGAAGGTAGAAAAAGTAACCGCATAGGTAAGGTGTTATCTATAGATTATGAAGGAGATGCTGCTGTAGCTAAAATTGAAATATTAATGCCAGCAAGAAAACGTATTTATACAGATTATTTATTGCTTTTGAAAATAAAAAATCAATGGAAAATCATTCATAAATCATTCACTTTTAAAAATTATCCTCAATGAAAAAAATAAAGTTAAGTGTACTCTTATTCCTATTGATTATTAAAGCTAGCGCACAAGTAGAGAATTCAAAATTTAATAAGTTTTTTGAAAATTGGAAAGATGAAAATAAACCAGGAGTAGTAGGTGGAGTAATTAAAGATGGTAAAATAATTTTTTTAAAAGCCTTTGGAAGTGCAGATGTAAAAAACAAGAAAAATAATACTATAAAAACTAAGTTTCAGGTTGATGATTTAGCGAAACAATTTACTGTTTTAGCTACATTGTTATTAGTAGAGGAAGGGGAACTTTCTTTAGAAGATGATGTTAGAAAATATCTACCTAAACTTCCAAAATATAAACATCAAATAAAAATTAAACACTTGTTAAATCATTCTAGCGGACTACATAATTTAGACCCACTAAAAGAGTTGTTGGGAATTAGACCTTTCGATGTTTTTACACAAGAAGATGCGCTTAAGATAATATACACTCAAAAAGAATTGAATTTTATTCCTGGAACTCAGTTTTCGTATTTAAGATCAGATACAGAGGTTATTTTATTGTCGGAAATTATAGTTAAAGTATCTCAAAAATCATTTTCTGAGTTTACATCAGAGAGAGTCTTTAAACCTTTAGGAATGTTAAATACAGCTTTTAATAATGAAAGGAAGTTATTAAGTAATACAGCTGTCTCTTATCGAGTAGGAGAAGAAACTCACAATAACCCTGTGAATGATTTGACTTTAGGAGCAACAAATTTGTATACAACAGGTGAAGATTTAGCAAAATGGTTCCAAGTATATACAAGTTCAACAAATCCGATGTATGAGTTAGTTAAAAAATTAGATGATTTTGTCGTATTGGATAGCGGTAAAAGATATAATTCCTCATGGGGAACAATGAGTTATGGTCGTTATTTTGATCATTTAGAAAGAGGCTTAGAATCTATCTGGCAGTTTGGTATAAACGCGGGCTATGCAAGTAATATGTTTCGATTCTATACTAAAAACTTTGTTTCGTTTGTTTTAGGAAATAATAATAGATATAACGGAATGCCAGCGATGAATATGGCATACGAAGAGTTAAAAGAAGATTTTCCTAAAGCTCGAATTGTAGATTTTAAAGAAATAAAAACTAAAAAACTTTCTAAAAAGGAATTACAGAAATTTGAAGGATATTATTGGAAAGAAAATAATGGATTAACAAGACAAATATATCTGAAGAATGACACACTTCGATATAAACGATTGGAAAGTAATAGAGAGACAGCTTTGGTTCCTTTAAATGATAATAAGTTTCAGTTTGTGGTTAATAGTGACGATGAGGTAATAATAACTTTTAAAGATGGTAGTTTTTCAATAAAATCAGGGGTAGGTGACGCAAGTATTTACAGAAAGTTTACACCAGTAGAATTAACTAATTCCGATTTAAAAAAATACTTAGGATTCTACTACAACGAAGAATTAGGCATTGGATTTGAGTTAAAAATTAAAGATGATAAGTTGATAGCAAAAAACTTTAAAAATGGAGATACTACGTTTTATCCAATAACAAATAATATTTTTAGGAGCAATACTTTTATGTTATCTAGTATTACATTAGAAAGAAATGGTTTTTACATCAATACAGATGGAGTAAGTAATTTATTTTTCAAAAAACTTAATTAAACAAAAAACCTCGAGAATTATTCTCGAGGTTTTTTATAATTGTCTGTGGCGACTCGCCACTACATCATTCCTGGCATTCCACCACCCATTGGAGGCATTCCACCACCAGCAGGAGCATCTTCTTTAATATCTACTAAAGCACATTCAGTAGTTAAAATCATTCCAGACACAGAAGCAGCGTTTTCTAAAGCAACACGAGTTACTTTCTTAGGATCAATAATACCAGCTTCTAACATATCTACATAAGCTTCAGATTTCGCATCATAACCAAAATCTTTATCACCTTCTAAAACTTTATTGATAACTACAGAACCTTCACCTCCAGCATTTTCAACAATTGTTCTTAAAGGAGCCTCAATAGCTCTGTTTACAATTTGAATACCTGTAGTTTCGTCTAAATTATCAGTAGTAATAGTTTCTAATACTTTTTTAGCACGTACTAAAGCTACACCACCACCAGCTACGATACCTTCTTCTACTGCAGCACGAGTAGCATGTAAAGCATCATCAACACGGTCCTTCTTTTCTTTCATTTCTACTTCAGAAGCAGCACCAACATATAATACAGCAACTCCACCAGCTAACTTCGCTAAACGCTCTTGTAACTTCTCACGATCGTAATCAGAAGTAGTAGTTTCAATTTGAGCTTTAATTTGATTTACTCTAGCTTTAATTTGAGTTTCGTCTCCAGAACCGTTTACAATTGTAGTGTTATCTTTATCGATAGTTACAGTTTCAGCAGTTCCTAATAAATCTAGAGTCGCGTTTTCTAAAGAAAAACCTCTTTCTTCAGAAATTACAGTTCCTCCAGTTAAGATAGAAATGTCTTCTAACATTGCTTTTCTTCTATCTCCGAATCCAGGAGCTTTAACAGCAGCAATTTTTAATCCACCTCTTAATTTGTTTACAACTAAAGTAGCTAATGCTTGTCCGTCTACATCTTCAGCGATAATTAATAACGGACGACCAGATTGAGCTACAGGTTCTAAGATTGGTAAAATTTCTTGTAAGTTAGAAATCTTTTTATCAAATAATAAGATATATGGATTCTCTAACTCAGCAATCATTTTATCAGCGTTAGTTACGAAGTAAGGAGATAAATATCCTCTATCGAATTGCATTCCTTCAACAACGTCTACATATGTGTCTGTTCCTTTAGCTTCTTCAACAGTAATAACTCCTTCTTTACCAACTTTACCAAAAGCAGTAGCAATTAAATCACCAATTACTCCATCGTTGTTAGCAGAAATAGAAGCTACTTGTTTAATTTTTTCTGAAGAATCTCCAACTTCTTTAGATTGTTTTGCTAAATCTTCAGTAATAGCAGCAACAGCTTTATCAATTCCACGTTTTAAATCCATTGGATTTGCACCTGCAGCAACGTTCTTTAATCCTTCTTTTACGATAGCTTGCGCTAAAACAGTTGCAGTAGTAGTACCGTCACCAGCTAAGTCGTTAGTTTTAGAAGCTACTTCTTTTACCATTTGAGCTCCCATGTTTTCTAACTCATCATCTAACTCAACTTCTTTCGCTACAGAAACTCCATCTTTAGTTACGTGAGGAGCGCCGAAAGACTTAGAAATAATTACGTTACGACCTTTTGGACCTAAAGTTACTTTTACTGCGTTTGCTAATGCATCAACTCCACGTTTTAAACCTTCGCGAGCTTCAACATCAAATTTTATATCTTTTGCCATTTTTATTTAGTTTAAAGTTCCAAGTTTTACTTGGAAAATTGCTTAATTGTTATATTGAAAAATTATTACATTAATTATACGATAGCCATAATATCAGCCTCACGCATCATTAAATAATCCTTTCCTTCTAATTTTAATTCAGTACCAGAGTATTTTCCGTATAAAACAGTGTCACCAACTTTAACTGTTAAAGGTTCGTCTTTTTTACCGTTTCCTATGGCAACAACAGTACCTTTTTGTGGCTTTTCTTTAGCGTTATCTGGAATGATAATTCCAGAAGCGGTAGTAGTTTCTGCTGCAGCTGGTTCTACAAGAACTCTATCTGCTAAAGGTTTAATGTTTAATCCCATTTTATATATTTTGTATGATTAATTTTTAGTTTAACTGTTTTGATTTTGTCAGAAATTATGCCAACAAAAGATTACTGTCAAATTTACTATGAGATTTTAGTTGAGTCAAAAAAAAATGCCAACGTGTCATTACGTTGGCATTTTAAATTATATAGAGTGTTCTATTATTGAACGCTATCTTTTGTAGTATTTGTAGTTGCAGGAGTCTGCGTAGTAGTTTCTACATTTTCTAAAGTACTATCTAATTGAGGAGCGTTGTCTCCGTTACCTCTATCAATTGCAAAGTTAGCTAATAAGATTAAAGCGAACATCGCAATAGCTAAAGTCCATGTAGTACGGTCTAAAAAGCTATTAGTATTTTGAACACCTCCAATACTTTGTCCAGCACCACCACCGAAAGAAGATGATAAACCTCCTCCTTTAGGATTCTGAACCATAACGATTAATATTAATGCTATTGCAACAATTAAAATTAGTATTAAAATAGGTAAATACATAATATCTAGTTTTTTTGTAAAATTTGTATTCTCTTAATTTGGTCTGCAAAGAAACCACTTTTTTCTGGATATTTCAAACTTAATATTTTATAAGCTTGAATTGCACTATCGTACTTCTTTTGCTCTAGGTAAACTTTGGCTAAAGTTTCGGTCATCAACTGCGATGATTGTTGTGTTTCTTTAACTTTAAAGTCATTACTAGCGTTTTTATTTGGACGACTAATTTTCGGACTATTTTCTATAAATCGATTGATAATGTCGTCTTGTTCTGAGACAGGTTGTTCTTTTTCTGGAACTATTTTTTCTGTTGAATTCTCAGTTCTATCAATTATCTTTTGAGTTGAAAGTTGTAACCACTGATTAAAAGAAAAAGATTCATTTCTATCGAAAGCTAATGGTTTACCAATCGCTAATTCTTTTTCGATAATTGATTTTTCAGTAGCTTTCTTTTTAGAAAAAAGAACTTCCTTTAAACTCAGTTTTTCTTCCTTTTCTTGGTGATCTTTAAAAGATTTTGAAGTGATAAAATCGAAAAGAACAGTTCTGTTACTTGTGTGGGCTGCGGTAATTTTTAGCTCATTGTTGTATTTATAACTTTCTTGATTTTTTAATGCTTTTAAATACAAAGCTCTAGCCGATTGAAAATACGGATGCTTTTCAACGATTTGTTTAACTTCTATTGTTTTATTTGAAGTTATTAAATGTGGCTGCTCTAGAGATTTTATGTATTCTTCTTTTTTAATCATTACCAGTTAGCTACCGAAGCATTAAAAATATCTTGTGTAATACGTTCTAAAATTTCTTCTAAAGCGGTTTCTAGAGTACCACCAATTAATTGTTGGTCAGCAGGAAAATCATAATAAAAAGAGAACTGTTTTTCAAAATTATCTTTTTCTTTTTCCTTGTTTGTATAACGAACATTTACAGTAATTGTTAAACGGTTTTGTGCTGCGGTTTGTTGTGCAGTTGCACTCATTGGAGTGATTCTATATCCAGTAATTTCTCCTTCAAAATGCAAATCTCCGTTCGAATTAACCAGTGTTAAATTCGTTTGACGAGTGAATAAATCTTGTAAAGTTTGTGTGAAATTTTGGCTTAAAGTAGGTTCTACTAAAGGTGCTTGATTTGGGAAAAAATCAATTTGAATTGTTTCCGCATTACCTGTACTTCCTCCTGAAAAAGAATAAGCACCGCAACCAATAATTGTTGAAATTGTGACTATTGAAAAAAGAAAATATAAAAGCTTCTTCATGTTGTTTTTTTGCTTCTTTAGAACTTTTTGAAAGATAGAAAATTGTAATGAAAAAGTTCTGTTAAAATATAATTTATAAATCGTACTGCTTTATTTTTCTATAAAGTGTACGTTCAGAAATTCCTAATTCTTGAGCGGCAAGTTTACGCTTACCATTGTTTTTTTCCAGAGATTTTTTAATCATCTCGATTTCTTTTTCTTGTAACGACAAGTTTTCATCTTCTTCAATAGTTTCAGCAAAGTCAAAACTATTAGTTACTGTTGATGAAGATTGAGGAATTTGAACCACTTCGATATTAGAAGTTTCTGTAGTTGGTGTTGGTTGCTCTTGGTAAATCCGTTGAATAAGTCCGTGATTTGCTTCTTGCACTTGTTTAGAATTTCCGTTTTTCATCAAGTCTAGTGTTAACTTTTTTAAGTCGTTAATATCATTTCGCATATCAAACAAGATTTTATACATAATATCTCGTTCGTTTGCAAAATCGGATTGATTGGAAGTTGTATTACCAAGAACAGCGGGTAAATTCCCTTTAATATTTGGTAAATACTGAATTAATTTATCGGTAGTAATAGTTCTGTTTTCCTCTACAACAGAGATTTGTTCAGCAATATTTCTTAACTGACGAATGTTACCAGGAAAGTTGTAATTCAAAAGAATTTTGGTAGCGTCTTCGTCTAAACGAATGGTAGGCATTCGGTATTTTTGAGCAAAATCTGCTGCAAATTTTCTGAATAACAAATGAATATCTTCACCTCTTTCTCGTAATGGAGGAAGAGGAATTTCAATAGTGCTTAAACGATAGTATAAATCTTCACGAAACTTACCTTTGGCAATAGCATCGTGCATATTTACATTGGTAGCAGCTACGATTCGAACATTGGTTTTTTGCACTTGAGAAGAACCTACTTTAATAAACTCTCCATTTTCAAGAACACGTAACAAACGTACTTGTGTGGTAAGTGGTAATTCACCTACTTCATCTAAGAAAATTGTACCGCCATCGGCAACTTCAAAGTATCCTTTTCTTGCAGAAGTAGCTCCAGTAAAGGCTCCTTTTTCATGACCAAATAATTCACTGTCAATCGTTCCTTCTGGAATAGCACCACAGTTTACAGCAATGTATTTGGCGTGTTTTCGGTGAGATAATTGATGAATAATCTTAGGCACATTCTCTTTACCAACACCACTTTCACCAACAACTAAAACAGAAATATCGGTAGGAGCAACTCGGATTGCTTTTTCGATAGCGCGGTTTAATTGCACATCGTTTCCAATAATTCCAAATCGTTGTTTTATAGCTTGTAAACTTTCCATTTCCTTTTCTAGAATAGAGAAAAAAGAATTAAGAGAAAAGATTGTGTCTTTATTCTTTTCTCTTGATTCTCGTTTCTAAAGTTAATTATTTTCTGAGTATCCTACAGCAGTTCCTTTTAATGTGGTTGAAGTACAATCTTCAATTTTTACATTCACAAATTCTCCCATTTTATAATGTTCTTTTGGGAATACTACTACGGTGTTTTGTGTATTACGTCCTTTCCACTCGTTTTCATTCTTCTTAGAAGTTCCTTCAATTAAAACTTCTTGAATTTTTCCAACCTGCTCCCTAGTTCTAAATAAACTATGCTCTTGTTGTAAATTAATGATTTCTTGTAAACGACGTTTTTTTGTTTCTAACGGAATGTCATCTTCCATTTTCTTAGCAGCTAAGGTTCCTGGGCGTTCAGAGTATGCAAACATAAAACCAAAACTATATTTAACCTTTTCCATTAAGTCAAGTGTATCTTTATGATCTTGTTCAGTCTCTCCACAGAAACCAGCAATCATATCTTGACTTAAATTCATCTCAGGGATGATTTTATAGATGTTTTCTACTAATTCTAAATATTCTTCACGAGTATGTAATCTATTCATGGCTTTTAACATTGCATTACTTCCGCTTTGAATTGGTAAATGAATGTATTTACAAATGTTTTTATGTTTTGCCATGACATGAATTACATCTAAGGTCATGTCTTGAGGATTCGATGTAGAGAATCTAAAACGCATCTTAGGGAACTCAGTTGCACACATGTCTAATAATTGTGCGAAATCTACTGCAGTTGCTTGTGCCATTTCAGAAGCTTTTTTGAAATCTTTTTTCAATCCGCCTCCATACCATAAATATGAATCTACGTTTTGACCTAATAAAGTAATTTCCTTGAAGTTTTTGTCGTGCATAGAACGAATTTCTTCAATAATACTTTTTGGGTCACGACTACGCTCACGTCCTCTAGTAAAAGGTACTACACAGAAAGTACACATATTGTCACATCCACGTGTAATAGATACGAATGCAGAAACTCCGTTAGAATTTAAACGAACTGGAGAAACATCTGCATAAGTTTCTTCTTTAGATAAGATTACGTTTACTGCATCTCTTCCAGCTTCAACTTCCTCAACTAAATTAGGTAAATCTCTATATGCATCAGGCCCAACAACTAAGTCTACAATTTTTTCCTCTTCTAAGAATTTTGCTTTTAATCGTTCTGCCATACAACCTAAAACTCCAACTTTCATTTTAGGATTTACCTTTTTTACGGCATTGTATTTTTTTAGGCGATTACGAACTGTTGTTTCTGCCTTTTCACGAATAGAGCAAGTATTTACTAAAACTAAGTCAGCCTCTTCCATGTTGTTGGTCGTATTAAAACCTTCTTCAGAAAGAATTGAAGCTACAATTTCACTATCGTTCATATTCATTTGACAACCATAACTTTCGATAAAAAGTTTCTTGCTGTTACCTTCCTTCTTTTCAGTTAACAAGGGTTTTCCTTGTATTTTCTCGTCTATTACTTTCTCTACTTGTTCCATGAAATTCTAAAATCGTGATAAATAGTGTGCAAAGATACAACCAAAAAATATATTTGATGACAAATTGTCATTAAAAATAGCTGTTGCGAAAAAGAATACTTTTTTAAAGTTGATATATTTGTGGCAATCAACTATAAAAAAAGAAATGAGTAAAATTTTAATGTTATCTGAGAAGATTAGAAATGCAAAGTATTTAGATTTTGGAACTGTTTTAAATGAAATTATTGAAACGTTTAAAAAAGTTTGGGTTCAAGGAATATTGTTATTCCTGTTTTCAATGATTGTTATGTTACCTATTATAATTCTTGTTTATGTACCCTTAATAAGTGTATCGCTAATGCATTCTCAGAATGGAAGTGTTGATACTGAGGTGTTTTCTGAAATGTTTGCAGGTGCTTCAATTATGTATGTCTTATTATTAGTGGTTTTGTTTTTAGCTTTGGCAGCAACAAGTACTGCTTTAATAGCAGGATTTTATAGAATTGTAAAAACTTTAGATGAAGAAGGAAGCGTAAGTGTATCAGACTTTTTCTGTTTTTTCAATCTTGAACATTTAACTAAAATGTTATTGCTAAGTTTAATAACAATATTAATAGCTGTAGGGTCTGCATTATTGTGTTATCTTCCTTTGTTTTATACAATGGTACCGATTTCATTTTTCTCAATAATTTTTGCATTTAATCCAGAAGAATCAGTGGGAGATATTGTTAAAATAGGATTTCAATTAGGAACAAAGAAGTGGGGAATTTCATTTGGACTGATGCTTTTAATAGGAATATCGGTAATGATATTAAGTTTCTTAACTTGTGGGATAGGTAACTTATTCCTAATATCTTTATCATACTTACCTGTATATGTAATTTATAAAAATGTTATAGGTTTTGAAAGTGATGATAAACCAGAAGCTATAGAAACTGTAGATTCAGAATAGTGTATCATCATAAAAAAATATATAAAAACTCCTTTTCTTAAACGATTAGGAGTTTTTTATTTAAGGTTAAATAAAGTTTAAAAATGGATTTTTTTTCAATTCAATAATTATTAAAAAAAAAACATACTACTTTTGCAAATCGAAGAGCACTATATATAATATGGTGTAAATGTGAATTGAAATAAACATATGGCAAAGAATTTAGTAATAGTAGAGTCACCTGCAAAGGCAAAAACCATTGAGAAGTTTTTAGGAAAAGATTTTCAAGTAGAATCGAGTTTTGGACACATTGCAGATTTACCATCTAAAGAATTAGGTGTAAATGTAGAAGGAGACTTTAAACCTAAATATATAGTATCTACCGACAAAAAAGCGGTGGTAAAAAAATTAAAAGATTTAGCAAAGAAAGCAGAAACAGTTTGGTTAGCTTCCGATGAGGATCGTGAGGGAGAAGCTATTGCATGGCACTTAGCTGAGCAATTAAAATTAGATGAAAATAAAACCAAGCGTATTGTTTTTCATGAAATTACTAAAAAAGCCATTTTAAAAGCAGTAGAGAATCCAAGAGATATTAACTACAATTTAGTTAACGCGCAACAAGCACGTAGGGTTTTAGATAGATTAGTTGGTTATGAACTTTCCCCTGTTTTATGGAGGAAAGTAAAAGGAGGATTATCAGCGGGTAGAGTACAATCGGTTGCGGTACGTTTAATTGTAGAACGTGAGCGTTCAATTGAAGAATTTACGCCTGTAGCTTCTTACAGAGTAGATGCTGAGTTTATTAATGCAGAAGGAAAGAAGTTTAAAGCAAAGCTTGGAAAGAATTTTGAAACAAAGAAAGAAGCAGAAGAATTTTTAAACTCTTGTATAAATGCTGATTTCTCTGTAGCAGATTTGCAAAAAAAACCAGCAAAAAAATCCCCTGCACCGCCATTTACAACATCAACATTGCAGCAGGAAGCTTCAAGGAAATTAGGTTTTCCAGTAGCAAAGACAATGATGATGGCACAACGTTTATATGAAGCGGGATTGATTACGTATATGAGAACAGATAGTGTAAACTTATCTGACGATGCAAAAAATGCAGCTCAAGAAGAAATAACAGATTCTTATGGAGCAGAATATAGTAAGCCAAGAAATTTCTCAACAAAATCTAAAGGAGCGCAAGAAGCGCACGAAGCGATTCGTCCTACGAATATGACGCGTCATGAAGTTTCAGTAGATTATGATCAAGATCGCTTATATAGTTTAATCTGGAAGCGTACCATAGCTTCTCAAATGAGCGATGCGAAATTAGAAAGAACTGCTGTAAAGATTGATAACAATAAGAATGATAAGCAGTTCAATGCAAACGGAGAGGTAATTACTTTTGAAGGATTCCTTAAAGTGTATTTAGAAGGAACTGATCATGAAGAGGAAGAGCAAGCAGGAATGTTGCCTAAGATGAAAGTAGGTGAAAACTTAGAGAATGAGTTTATCACAGCTACTGAACGTTATACACGTCCGCCAGCAAGATTTACCGAAGCTGTTTTGGTAAAACGTTTAGAGGAATTAGGAATTGGTCGTCCGTCTACGTATGCACCTACGATTTCTACGATTCAAAGAAGACAGTACATAGAAAAAGGAACAGTAGAAGGTTTAGAAAGAAATTATGCGCAATTAAAATTGACAAATAATAAACTTTCAGAAAAAGAACTAACCGAAAGAGTTGGGTCAGATAAAGGAAAATTAGTTCCGACAGATATAGGAAATATTGTAAACGATTTCTTAGTAGCGAATTTCGATTCTATTTTAGATTATGGATTTACGGCTAAAGTAGAAAATGAGTTTGATGAAATTGCTGAAGGTAAAGAAGACTGGACAGCAATGATAAAAGAATTCTATAATAATTTTCACGTGGTTGTAGAGGATGTTGCAGCTAATGCGGAAAGAGCTAGTGGTCAAAGATTATTAGGAATAGACCCTGAAAGCGGAAAGAATGTATATGTGCGTTTAGGTCGCTTTGGAGCTATGGTGCAAATAGGAGAAGCTACTGATGAAGAAAAGCCAAAGTTTGCAAGCTTACAAGGAGATCAAACATTAAGTTCGATTACTTATGAAGAGGCTATGGATTTATTCAAATTACCTAAAACATTAGGTGATTATGAAAGTAAAGAAGTAGTTGTAGCAAATGGTCGTTTTGGGCCTTATATAAAGTTTGATGGTAAATATGTGTCTTTAGATAAAGGAGAAAATCCAATGTCTGTAGACATGGATAGAGCTATAGAATTAATTGAAGCAAAGAGAAAAGCAGATGCTCCAATTGGTGAATATGAAGGAATGCCAATTCAAAAAGGTGTTGGTCGTTTTGGCCCTTTTATAAAATGGAATTCAATTTTTATCAACGTAAACAAGAAATATGATTTCGATAACTTATCTCAAGAAGATTTAGAAGAATTAATTGAAGATAAGAAACGAAAAGAACGTGAAAAATTAATTCACAATTTCGAAGAAGTAGGAATTCGAGTTGAAAAAGCACGTTGGGGTAGGTTTAATGTTATAAAAGGTAAAATAAAGGTAGAATTGCCAAAAACTACAGAGATAGAGAAAATGACGCAAGAAGAAGCTGTAAAATTAATTGAGGCAAAGACACCTAAAAAGAAGACGACAAAAAAGAAATCAACAAAAAAGAAATAAAGTTGGAGGTGTAATAAAATTGTTAGTATCTTGCGCCAAAGATATTTTCCCCTAAAATGAATATCGATTTTTTAACTCCAATAAAAGACTCTGTAGTAGCAGATATTATATCTCGCTCTAACAATGTGTTAGGAAAAAAAGTTCGTTTACACACTACGAATAATTTTCCCGACCTGACTTCTGTTGCTGTAGCAATAGTGGGAGTTAAAGACGGTAGAGGATCTGAAGAAAATTTTGGTTGTGGTCAAAACTTAGAAGGTATAAGAAAGTATTTATACCAATTATTTCCTGGTAATTGGCAAGCTGAAATAGCAGATTTAGGAGATGTTCAAATGGGAAGTAGTTTATCTGATACTTACTTCGCAGTATCTTCAATAGTAACTTCGCTCTTAAAGAAAAACATTATTCCTTTAATTATTGGTGGCGGTCAAGACATAACTTATGCCAATTATAGAGCTTACGATGCTTTAGAGCAGACTGTAAATTTGGTGTCAGTAGATAGTCGTTTCGATTTAGGGACTATTGATGATGAATTAACTTCGACTTCGTTTTTAAGTAAAATACTTTTAGAACAGCCTAATAATCTTTTCAATTATAGTAATATAGGGTATCAAACCTATTTTAACTCTCAAGAAGAAATTGACCTAATACACAAAATGTATTTCGATGCATATCGCCTTGGTGAAGTGAAAAATATTACATTGGTTGAACCAATAATGAGAGATGCCGATATTGTAAGTATAGATATTGGAAGCATACGAAATAGTGATGCACCTGCAAACAATAATAGTTCTCCTAACGGATTTTATGGAGAAGAAGTTTGTGCTATAGCACGTTATGCAGGGATAAGTGATAAAGTAACATCTTTTGGTATTTATGAATACAACGGAGCGAAAGATGAAGACGGACAAACAGCTCATTTAATAGCTCAAATGATATGGTATTTTATTGAAGGAATAAATAGTAGAGCAAAAGATTATCCGTATACAACAAAAGAAAATTATCAAAAGTTTACAGTGATACTAGACGACGATGACCCAATAAACTTCTATAAAAGTAATAGAAGTGGTCGTTGGTGGATGGAAATAAATTTAATATCGAATAATAAACATAAAAGACATGCGTTAATACCTTGTAACTATCAAGATTATGAGCAAGCATTGCAGCAAAAGATACCTAATAGATGGTATAAAGCAATGCAAAAAATAGTATAGTAGTCTTATATTATTGTGTTCAAAAAAATATAGTAGGTAATTGTTTTTTAATAAAAAAAATAATAGGTTTACGCCTCTTTTATAGAAAGAATATAGTATGAAGAAAATAGCAGCATTTGCATTATTAGTATCTATCGTGTACGCTTGTGGTTCAAGTGGAGATAGAGGAGAGTTGGTAGGAGCAAAGTCGAAAAGAAAATGGTTTGCTGAAAAGCCTTACGGAATGGTGAAAATACCAGGAGGATCATTTACTATGGGTAAACAAGATGAAGACCCGTTAGGAGCGATGAATGCACCAACCAAAACAGTTACTGTTCAACCATTTTATATGGATGAAACAGAGATTACTAATAGTGAATATAAGCAATTTGTTAATTGGGTAAGAGATTCGATTGTACGTACCAAATTAGCATATCAAGCTGAATTTGCTGATGGAGGTGAAGAACCTGTTGAAGGAAGTAGAGCAGAAGGAATCCAATTATACGCATTTGCTTCAAAAGATACAGTTAATGAATCTGCATATCAAAAGTATATGAGAGAGAACTACTATGAAGTAGGTGAAGGTTTAGATTCTTTAAAACCATTAAACTGGGAAGAAGAAATTATTTGGGAAAAAGAAGAGTACCCAGATGAGGACTATGTAGAGGTAATGGATTCTTTATTTATTAAAAAAGAAGAAGCATTAAATGGAATTAGAACATTTAATACGAAGTTATTAAACTACAGGTATTACTGGTTCGATAACGAACAAGCTGCAAGAACTGGTAAAAACAGAAAAGACTTTATGAGAGATGAAGTGTTAAACATCTATCCAGATACAACTGTTTGGATTAAAGATTTTAACTACTCGTACAACGATCCAATGCACCAAGAATATTTTGCACATAAGGCATACGAAGACTACCCAGTAGTTGGAGTAAATTGGTACCAAGCAAGAGCATTTTGTCACTGGAGAACACAAAATAAAAACAGATACCAACGTTCTAAAAAGAATTTAGGTTTAGTACCAGCGTTCAGATTACCAACTGAAGCAGAGTGGGAGTATGCAGCTCGTGGAGGATTGAACTACGCTAAATACCCTTGGGGAGGTCCTAACACTACAAGTGATAGAGGATGTTTCTTAGCTAACTTTAAACCAGTTCGTGGTGATTATGCTGCAGATGGTGCTTTATATACTGTAGAGGCAGTTTCGTACAACGCAAACGAATACGGTTTATATAACATGGCAGGTAACGTAGCAGAGTGGACAAATACTGCATATAACCAAATGTCTTACTATATGGGATCAACAATGAACCCGAATGTAGAAAACAGAGAAAATCAACGTAAAATTATCCGTGGTGGCTCATGGAAAGATGTAGCATATTTCTTAGAAGTAAGTTCTCGTGATTGGGAATATGCCGATACAGCAAGAAGTTATATTGGATTTAGAACAGTACAAGACTTCTTAGGAACAAGTAAAAGTAAATAACAATAAATTAATTAAATTCCCTTAAAAAAGTAAAAATTATGGCACAATCAAAATCGACTAAGAGATTATTTAACATGGCCTATGGTCTTGGAGCAGCAATTGTAATTCTAGGAGCATTATTCAAAATTATGCACTTTAAAATTGGTCCATTAACAGGAGGTTTAATGTTAACAATTGGTATGGCGGTAGAAGCAGGAGTATTCGCACTTTCAGCTTTTGAACCTATTGAAGATGAATTAGACTGGACAAAAGTTTACCCAGAATTGGCAGATGGGCAATCTTCAGGAAAAGGTAAAAAAGAAGCATCACCTGTAGAAGCTCAAAGTATGTTATCTCAAAAGTTAGATGATATTTTAAAAGAAGCAAAGTTAGATGCTGGTTTAATCTCTAGTTTAGGAGATAGTATCAAAAATTTCCAAGGAGCTGCAGAAGGATTAACGTCTACTTCAGCAACTATTTCATCAACGAATCAATATAACGAGCAAATGGCTATGGCTGCTGCTAAGTTAGAGTCATTAAATAGCTTATATTCTACTCAAGTAGAAAATGCAAGTAAGCAAGCTGACTTAAACTCTGCTTTAGTTCAAAACTCTCAACGTTTACAAGAGCAAATGGATTCTTTGGCAACGAATTTATCTTCTTTAAACGGAGTGTACGGTGGAATGTTATCTGCAATGTCTAACAAGTAATTAGTTTTATACTAATATTTAAAACTAATTAAATATGGCAGGAGGTAAACAATCACCAAGGCAGAAGATGATTAACCTGATGTATCTAGTATTCTTAGCAATGCTAGCAATGCAGATGGATAAAAAGGTTTTATCATCTTTTGGTTTCATGAAGGAAAAAATTGAAGATGCAAATATTGTAGCAACAGCTAACAATACAGCTTCATTACAAGGTTTAGCTACAAAAGCTAGCGAACAACCAGAAAAGTTTGGAGAATTAAACGATAAAGCAAAGCAAATTAGCGAAGCTTCTACAGCTCTTTACGATTACTTAGCAGGTTTAAAAGATAAAATGACTGCTGATGTTAGTGAAGAGGATAAGACTAATTACGAGTCTCAAAAAAGTCCAGACAAAGTAGACGAATTATTATTTGCAGGAGATAAATTTACTCCAGAAGGAGATAAGTTTGTTGCTGAAATTAATAACTACAGCGCTAAATTAAAAGAGGTGTTAGGAGATAAAGCATCTGCTGAAATTCTTAAAAATATTGATAAGCGTTTTAATACAAATCCAGATAAATCTGCAGAAGGACAAGATATTCCTTGGTTAAAGAGTCGTTACGAAGGAATGCCTTTAATTACTTCGGTAGCAAATGTTAGTCAAATTCAAGGAGATATCAAAACTACAGAATCTGAAATTTATTCAGCTTTAGTAGGAGGTCAGTTAGAATCTGATGTATCTTTAAAGAACTATACAGGTATTGTAGCATTAGATAAAAATGCATTTTATCCTGGTGAAAAAGTTACAGGATCTGTAATCTTAGGGCGTTATGATGCTACATTAAAACCAACAAAAGTTGAGTTTAATGGAAATAAAGATTATAAGAACTTTAAAGACGGTAGAGTTGTTGTAGACATGGCTGCTGGTGGAGTAGGTGATAAAACAATAAAAGGTACAATTTTCTTCACAGAGAATGGTGAAGAAGTACCAGTACCATTCGAAAGTTCTTATTCAGTAATTCCTAAGCCAAATGATGCAGTTATTTCTGCAGATAAGATGAATGTGGTTTATAAAGGATTATCGAATCCATTAACAATTTCTATTCCAGGTATACCAGGAAATAAAGTAACAGCTTCTGCTCCAGGTTTACGTAGAGTAAAAGGAAATAGTTATGTAATGAGACCAACAGGAAGTGGTGAAGTAACTATTAGAGTTAGTGGTACTTTAGATGGTAAGAAAATTACATCTAATAAGAAATTCAGAATCAAAGATATTCCACCAGCGGTAGGAATGGTAAGAGGAAGATATGGTACTGTAAAAATGCCTAAGTCTAGTTTACAAAAAGTAACAGTAGCAGCAGGTTTACCAGATTTCTTATTTGATTTAAAATTAAATGTATCTAGCTTTAAAATTAAAGTTCCTGGTCAAGTAGCAATACCAGTTACAGGAACTCGTTTAAATGCTAGAGCAAAACAGGCAGTAGCTAGAGCAAGAAGAAATGACCAAGTTGTAATATTTGATATTAAAGCTTCAGTTTCAGGTTCTAATTACAAAATTAAAGAAGTGTTACCTGTATCTATACAAGTTTCAAATTAATAAAAAAACATATTTAGTATGAATTGGAAGCGTTTTTATGTGGTTATTATAGCATTAGCAACTAGTGGATTAGTTAATGCACAAGCCAACCTTTTAAATGCTAAAAAGGTAGATGACATTGGAAAGAAGTCTGAGGCGCAAATTGCTTCAGAAGACGATAAACCTCTTCCTTATGGTTATATAAGTGATAGAGATGTATTATGGTCTAAGGTAGTTTGGGAGTTTGTAGACATCAACCAAAAAATAAATTTGCCTTACTATTATCCAATTGATACTGCTAGTGCAGCAAATAATCGTAGATCTTTATTTGATACTTTATTAAGAGGTGTTAAGAATGGTGAAATAAAAGAAGTATATGCTGATTCTTATTTTACAACTAAAGTTGGAGAACAAGAGATTGATAATATGACTCGTAAAGAGGTTGATACTGGAGTAGAAGGTGAAGAGCCTGATGTGTATACAGTGCAATCTGCTGATATTAAGGGATTCATGTTAAAAGGTCTTTGGTATTTCGACAAAAGGCAAGGAGAGTTAAAATACCGTTTATTAGGTATTGCTCCAATGGGACCAGATGTACAGGTTTTTGGAGTAGAAGAACTTGAAGACTCTGATAAAGACAATATGTATGAGTTATTCTGGGTATTCTATCCAGACGCAAGAAATACGTTACACAATGCTAAGGTTTTCAATCCACAAAACTCAGCGCAACCTATTTCTTACGATAACTTATTAAATGCTCGTAGGTTTAATTCAACTGTAATGAAAGAAGAGAACTTATACGGAGATAGAGCAATTAAAGATTATGTTCGCGGAAATTCACTTTTCCAATTATTAGAAGCTAATAGAATTAAAGAAGGAATACGTAACCGTGAAATGGATATGTGGAATTACTAAAATTCTATCACTATATTTAAAAAGGCGTTTGTTACTACAAACGCCTTTTTTTTATGAATAAACTTACTAATTTTGCGCTATGAATAAAAAGGTAGATTATATAGTTGTTGGTCTTGGTTTAGCAGGTATTGCTTTTGTTGAAGAGTTGATAAAGGGAAATAAAACCTTTTTGGTTTTTGAAAATTCCTCACAAGTTTCATCTTTAGTTGCAGGTGGAACTTATAATCCTGTTATTTTAAAAAGATTTACTCCAGTATGGAATGGTCATCAGCAATTAGAATTAGCATTGCCTTTTTATAAAGAGTTAGAAGAGAAACTTAGTGTAAAGTTAGATGCTAAGTTTATAACTAAAAAAGTATTCAATTCTATAGGAGATGAAAATAATTGGTTTACTGCTTTAGACAAACCTATGCTTTCGTTGTATATGAAGTCTGAAATATCTAAAGAAAAGATTGATGGAGTTGTTGGAGAATTTGGTTTTGGAGAATTAAAAGGAACCGGAAGAATAGATACTGGTGTTTTATTAAAATCGTACAAAGAATATCTAAAAGAAAAAGAAGTTCTAGTTGAAGAAAATTTTGAGTATGATACTATTACTTTTGAAGAAGAAACAGTTTCATATCAAACCATAAGAGCTAATCATATTATATTTTGTGAAGGCTTTGGATTAAAGAAAAATCCGTTTTTTAATTATTTACCATTGAATGGAACAAAAGGAGAAATTTTAACAATACACGCTCCAGAATTAAAAATAGATTTCTTGTTAAAATCTACTGTTTTTGTATTGCCTTTAGGAGATGATTATTATAAAGTAGGAGCAACGTTTAATTGGACAGATAAAACATCTATCCCAACTAAAGAAGGAAAAGAAGAACTAGTTGAAAAACTAAAAAAAGTAATCGCTGTACCTTATACTATTGTTGATCAATCTGCAGGAATTAGACCTACAGTAAAAGATAGAAGACCATTAGTAGGAATTCATCCTCAAAAGAATAAATTAGCAGTTTTAAACGGTTTAGGAACACGTGGAGTTATGATTGCTCCAACAGTAGCTAAAAACTTATTTAATCACATTGAAAATAACGAAAAACTGGATAATGATATAAATATAACGAGGTTTGAAGCGATGTTAACTTAATTTTTTCTTAGCATCTTTATCATAGCTAACAAAAAAGTTTATCCAAATAATTCTCGAAAGTCTTAACGTTACAGGAATAAGTAAGAAAGAAATGACTACAATAGCGATAAAACTATGAAAAATACTCAAACCTAAAAATACCTTAGCAATAATAAAAATAGCTACAAATAAAGCTACAGCTAAAGCATAATTTACATACATAGCACCAAAGAAAAATGATGGTTCCATCATGTACTTTAAACCACAGCTAGGGCAGTTTTCATATAATTGAGTTATTTTTTTAGGATTTAAGTTTAATTTGTATTTGTAAAAATCTCCCTCATGGCAACGTGGACATTTATTTCTGAAAATACTATATAATTTTGATCCTTTGCCTAACATATCTACTAAATTAAAAATAAAATAACTACTTCGTTTTTGTAAGTTTGTGCAAAAATATAACAAAACGAAAAATAGCTTGTAACAAGTGTTACAAAGTTACAGTAATTAATCAAGAAATATGCTAAACGTACATAATTTATCGGTTTCTTTTATGGGGTCTGATTTATTCTCTGGAATAACCTTTAAGTTAACTAAAGGAGATCGAATTGGATTGATTGGGAAAAATGGAGCAGGAAAGTCTACTTTATTAAAAGTACTTTCTAAAGACATCGAAAGTAGCGGTGGTACTTTAGCATTTGATAAAGATATTCAAGTAGGTTTCTTACGACAAGATATAGATTTTGTTCATGGGAGAACTATTCTCGAAGAAGCTTATCAAGCATTTACAGAGATTAAAGCTATTGAAAAAGAATTAGAAGAAATCAATGAGCAATTAGCAGAAAGAACCGATTATGAAAGTGAAAGTTATAATCAGTTAATTGTAGATTTAAACGAAAAAACTGAACGTTACGAACTGTTAGGAGGATACAATTACCAAGGAGAAACAGAAAAAATATTACAAGGTTTAGGTTTCCAGCGAGAAGATTTTGACAAACTTACCGATACTTTCTCTGGAGGTTGGCGTATGCGTATAGAGCTTGCAAAATTATTACTTCAAAATAATGATATTCTTTTACTCGATGAGCCTACGAACCACTTAGATATTGAATCGATTATTTGGTTAGAAAATTTCTTAAAAAACTATTCGGGAGCTATTGTGTTAGTGTCGCATGATAAAATGTTCTTAGATAATGTAACTAATAGAACTATTGAGATTTCTTTAGGTCAAATTTACGATTACAAAAAACCGTATTCTGAATTTTTAAAGCTTAGAGCAGAAATAAAAGAAAAACAATTACAAGCACAGAAAAATCAACAAAAAGAAATTGAACATACCGAAAAATTAATCGAAAAATTTAGAGCCAAAGCTAATAAAGCAGCAATGGCACAATCGTTAATTAAAAAGCTCGATAGAGTAGAACGTATTGAAGTAGATCAAGATGATAATGCGGTGATGAACATTCGCTTTCAGGTTTCAAAAGAACCAGGAAAGATTGTAGTAGAAGCAGAAAACCTATGTAAGAGTTACGGAGAAAAAGAAGTTTTAAAAGATGTCGATTTATTAATTGAACGCAATAGCAAAATTGCTTTTGTGGGACAAAATGGACAAGGAAAATCAACCTTAGCAAAAATGATGGTTGGAGAAATTCCTTTCGATGGTCATTTAAAATTAGGTCATAATGTTGAAGTTGGATATTTTGCTCAAAACCAATCGGAATATTTACCACCAGAAAAAACGGTTTTAGAAGTGATGGAAGATGCTGCAACCGATACCAATAGAGCTCGTGTTAGAGATATGTTAGGTGCGTTTTTATTTAGTGGTGAGGCTGTAGATAAAAAAGCAAAAGTACTTTCTGGAGGTGAACGTAATAGATTGGCGTTATGTAAATTATTACTTTCTCCGTTCAATGTCTTAATCATGGATGAGCCTACCAATCACTTAGATATAGCTTCTAAAAATGTATTAAAAAAGGCTTTGCAAAACTTTGATGGAACTTTAATTATCGTTTCTCACGATCGTGATTTCTTACAAGGATTAACTACTACAGTTTACGGATTTAAAGACCGTGAGATTAAAGAATATTTAGGAGATATAGATTATTTCTTAGAGCAACACAAAATTGAAAGTTTACGAGAAGCAGAGAAAAGAACTGTAGTACAAACAACTAAAGATACTTCTAAAAAAGAAGCTTATAAACTTTCAAAAGAACAAGAAAAGGAATTAAAAAAACTAAAGAATAAGCTTAATAAAATAGAAAATCAAATCGCTGATTTAGAAGTTGAAATTGAAAAGATTGATTTAGAATTAGCAGAAAACTATGCAGAAGTATCTGCTCGTCCTAATTTCTTTGAAAACTATAAGACTAAAAAAGCTAAGCTAGAAGAATTAATGGAAGAATGGGAGTTGGTAGAAGAACAAGTATCTAATTTTTAACTAGCGCAAAATGCTCTTTCAGTTAGAAATACCTACACCTAAAAATCAACAAGTTCATCTTTCTGTCTTACAAGATAAGGAAGTTGAGTTATGGATTAAAAGAGAAGATGCCATTCACCCTTTTGTTTCGGGGAATAAGTATAGAAAATTAAAGTATAATGTTGAAGAAGCGTTAAAGCTTCAAAAAAAAACAATATTAACCTTTGGTGGCGCATATTCTAATCATATTGCAGCTACAGCTTCTGCTGGCAAATTAGCAGGATTACAAACTATTGGAGTTATTCGTGGAGACGAACTCGGAAAAGACTTAGAAAAAACTCTTTCTCAAAATACTACATTAAAAGAAGCTCATAAAAACGGAATGCAGTTTCATTTTATTTCTAGAAGTCTTTATAGAAATAAAACCGATGAAAACTTTATTGAAGAACTTAAAAAAGAGTTTGGAGATTTTTATCTAATTCCAGAAGGAGGTACTAATAATTTAGCCATAAAAGGCTGCGAAGAAATCGTAACTATCGAAGATGAAAAATTCGATTATATTTGTTGCGCTGTTGGTACTGGTGGTACTATTTCTGGATTGATAAATTCAGTAAAAGAACATCAAAAGGTAATAGGTTTTCCAGCATTAAAAGGAGATTTTCTTCAGCAAGAAATATCTGATTTATCAAAAAGGAATGATAATTGGGAGTTAGAATTAGCATATCATTTTGGTGGTTACGGAAAATACAATCCAACATTAATTCGTTTTATTAACGAGTTTAAAAAAGAAACCAATATTCAATTAGATCCTATTTATACAGGTAAAATGTTGTTTGGGATTTTAGATATGATTGAGAAAAATCAGTTTAAAAAAAGAAGCAAGATTTTAGCAATTCATACTGGTGGATTACAAGGAATTGACGGGTTTAATGAGAAGTTAAAAAATAAAAATCAAGAAATAATTAAAGTTTAATGAATTTAAGATTACTTATAGCAAGTATAGTTACTTCGTTACTTTTAGTAAGTTGTGGGTCGAGTAAAAAAGTGGTTAATAACACCAATAAAAATGTGATTATTGAGCATGAAGAAAAAAAGCCAGATGTACCACAGTTAGAACAAATAGAAAAACCGTTAAAAACAAACGGAAATCATACCTTAGCGTACATTCATAAATTTGCACCAATAGCTGTTCGCGAAATGAATGAATACGGAATCCCTGCAAGTATTACTTTGGCTCAAGGAGTTTTAGAGTCGGGGAGTGGGAGAAGTCCGTTAGCAATTCGATCTAACAATCATTTTGGAATTAAATGTCACCGAGGTTGGAAAGGAAAAAGCGTTACTCATGACGATGATGAAAAAGGAGAATGCTTTAGAAAGTATAAATACCCAGAAACTTCTTATGAAGATCATTCTAAATTTTTAGTATCAAGAAAAAGATACGCTGGTTTATTCCGTTTACGAAAAACTGACTATAAAGGTTGGGCATATGGATTAAAAAGAGCAGGATATGCTACCGACAGAAGATATCCGCAAAAATTAATAGGAATTATTAAAAAATATAATTTAACTCGATATGATAGAGTTAAAACAAAAAAGAATAAAGTGAGTAAGCCTACGTATTCAACAGGGAATTATTATAAAGTACAAAAAGGAGATACGTTGTATTCTATTTCTAGAAAGTTTAAAATTTCTGTTGATCAATTAAAAGAGGTAAACGGATTAAAAAGTAATGCGTTAAGCATTGGTCAGCACTTATTAATAAACTAAAAAAAACAGGAGTATTACACTCCTGTTTTTCCTACTTTAATCAACCAATCAACAAAAACTACCATGTGTAATTTTTCTTTTTTGCTTGTTTTTTAATAGCTTTAATCATTACACTTTCTAATTCATTTTTTTTGTCATTTTTACTACGTTTTGTAGCTACATAAATCTTTCTTTTTTTATTTAACTCTTGAATTTTCTTCTGAATTCTAGCTCGCTCAGTTCGTTTTTTTTCTACATAAGCTTTCAGTTCTTTTTCAGATTTATTTTGTAAATGTTTAGGTAATTTACTCTTCTTAAGCTTTCTGTAATCCATCTTTTTATTAGACGAAGCATCGACCAAATCCCATTCAGCATTGCTGTATAACTTTGAACTTTTTGTTACCGCACGTTTCACTACTACTTCTTCATTCAAAGCGGCTGCATTATCATCTTGCAACGATTGTTTGTTGTATTTAGAAAAACCTTTATTTCCGTAGTAAATATAAGTTCCATTTAATTTCTTGTTCAAGATTAGAATATCCTTATCATAAGGAGTTACAATGTGAACAATGTTTTTATTGTGATTAATCGTCATGTAATCTCCATTGCCTAAAACTGCTCCATCTTTCCAACTACCCGAAATTCCGTTTTGATAATCTCCACAAAAAATTGTGTTTACTACAATTCCTTTTTCTTTAGCATTGGTAATAGCGTCTTTATAATAGGTATTTCCTTGGGTAAAAGGTTCGTTTCCGGCAATAAAAATCATTTTTAAATCATTTCTTTCTTTTCCCCATTCCAATTCATTTAATGAAGTTTGAATAACTTCTCCGCAATATTCGCTTCCTCCATTGGTGGTCAGCGAAAATAAACGTTCAGAAATATCGTCAAGATCATTCGTAAAGTGTAAAACTTTTCTAATGTATCCGTTTTTAGCAGATAAACGATCGTTTCCGTATTCATATAATGCAATTTCTAAATTCGGAGTTACTCCATTGTACTTAGCATACGATAATTCATTCACGATTTCCCATAATTGTGCTTTTGCCTGATTAATAAGTCCGTCCATGCTATTACTAGTGTCTAATAATAGTGCAACTTTTACGGTTTGTTTTTTAGGTGAGTTATTGGAGTAACCAAAACTATTAATGAACAGAAACGAAACAATTAGAGCTTTTAAAACATACGATTTCATAATTTTTAATTTTAAATGGTTTGTACAGATTATGAAAGTTTGTGTTGATTTTGATACCCTAAAACTATAATGAACTTAATTGGTAAAAAAAGTAGAATGAGTGAATGCAATAATTGATTGAGTGAACTAGAAATTAAAATGAGTAAAGTGGTATATTTTATTATTTTTTCGTTGTTTGTTACTAGAATCTGATTTTTTGAACCCGTTTTTTGTGTGTATGTTTACTGAAAAAATCAGAGGTTTTATGAAAAAAATAGGTTTAGTAATTACGACAGTTTTAATATTAATTATTGGATGTAATAATAAGAAACATGCTAATATTAATACAGTAGAAGTTTTAGATAATGAAAATAAGGAAGTAAAAGTTGATACAACTTTATTGGAAATTGCAGATTTACCAGTTTATATTGATAGCACTGAATATTTAATTCATCCGATAGGATTTGTAAATAAAAGTAGAAAAGGTATTGGGTATATTTATAAATCATCAAGAGGTAAAAATGATGGTTTTCATTTATCGAATAATTATAGAGATGAGATAACTGGTAATATGAATAATTTGAAATTTCAAAAAAAGAATTCAAATGAATTAAAATTATTGACTAAAAATCATATAAAAGTTAAATCGGTTAGGTTTCTTCGAGATATTTTTAATAATCTTAAAAAGAAAATGTTGTTGTACGAAATAGTTGATACAGATAGTAATAAAGACGGTAAAATAACACTAGAAGATATAGAGGGTTTGTATTTAAGTAAAGTAAATGGAGATGATTTTATAAAAATAACGAAACCTAATCATAAAGTATTAATGTCTAAAATAGTTAAAGAGCTTAATAGATTGTATTTTAAAACTCTAATTAAGAAATCTGAAAAAGCTAAAGTTGATATTCACTATTTTTATATTGACTTTAATGATAAAGAGATTAAAGTGACTGAATACTTTCCATTAAATTAATAATGAAAAAAATATATTTAATACTATTTCTATTAGGAACATTTCAAATGTTCTCTCAAATAACTTCTCAAGAAAGAAATGAGTTTCTTGTTAAGGTTAAAGTAGAAAGTAGTAATAATAGTGAACCAATTACAGATGCTCAAGTTTCGGTAAATTCAAGAAATTATAACTATTCTTTTATAGATAGAAGATATAATATAAAAGCAAGAGCAGGAGATGAGTTAATTGTACGTCATCCAGATTTTGAAACGGTTTATTACACGATTAAAGACGACGAGGATATAAAAATTAAAGTAGAAGGTTTTGTAAGGAAATCAAAGCCCAGAAAAACTTCTAAAAGTATAATTTCTAAAAGAGCTAAAGTCGATTTATATCCTACATATTTAGATTCTGCTAACTTCTTTAAGAATAAGGATATTGATAAAAGTATATCGTTTATTGAGAAAACATTAAAAACGAATCCAAGTAGACAAAGAAAAGCAAGTTCATACAAAACATTAGCAGACATATATTTTTATTGGAAACAATATGATTTAGCAGTTCAAAATTATAGAGAATCGCTAAAATATATGAATACTCAAAGTGTAAGATTGTCGTTAGCAAAATCTCAATACTTTTTGGGAGAATTTAAAGAAAGTAAACAAACCTATTTATCTCTTTTAAAAGGGAAATTGAGTGTTTATGAAAAGCTAACAGTTCATGAAGGTTTAGGGGATGTTTATACCAAGGAAAAAGAATATACTAAGGCAAAAGAAAGTTATAACAAGGCTCTTGTTATAGCAAAAGAGAATTTAATCACTCCAAAAATTACCGATTTAAACTCAAAGTTAGCAGGTGTTTTTGCATTACAAGGGGAAACGGAAAAGGCGAATAAATACTTTAATAATTCTTTAGATTTAGCATCAAAAGAAAATGCAAAACGTTCTTTAAAAGAGCAAGAAAAGGTTGCCGATTTTTACAATCAATCACAACGTTACGATGAGGAGATTCAGTTAAGGAAAGAAAGTTTAAAAAATACCGATGATATTGTTGTTACTGAAATGGAAAAACAAGAATCTATAGTAGATTCTATTACTTCTCAAAAAATAAATTATAAAATAGGAAATGCCTATGTACTTAAAGAAGATTATAAAGAAGCAATTCCGTTTTTAAAGAAAAGTATTTCTGAAGCTGATAAAAACGAAGATTTAATTATTCAAAAAGATGCTACTAGAAAATTGTCTGAGGTTTATGCTACTGTAGGTAATTATTCCGAAGCATTAAAGAGTTATCAAGATTATGTGAAGTTGGTTGATACTTTGTATTCAAAAAAAGAGCAAGAAATTCAACAAGTAAAAAGGTTTAGCAAGCGAATATCAGAAAATCAAAATAGAATTACGAGTTTAGAAAAAGACAAGGCTTTAAACGATAGTAAAATAAACTTAGCATATAAAGATCAACAACTTGCAGAGGAAAGCTATATGAGGCAACAGATTATAATTTATTCTCTTGTTGCTGGAATTTTATTAATGAGTTTACTAGCATATTTTATGTTCAGAACGAATAGAGAGCAAAAATTAGCAAATAATTTATTGGCATTAAAATCGATGCGATCTCAAATGAATCCGCATTTTATTTTTAATGCATTAAATTCAGTGAATAGCTTCATAGCAGTAAATGACGAGCGAAGTGCTAATAGATATTTGTCAGAATTTTCGGTGCTAATGCGATCGGTTTTAGAAAATTCAGATGAAGATTTTATTCCACTTTCTAAGGAAATTGAACTGTTAGAATTGTATGTAAAGTTAGAGCATAATCGATTTAAGGATAAGTTTGATTATACGATTAAAATCGACGAACAAATCCGATTAGAAGAATATTCAATTCCGCCAATGTTGTTACAACCTTATATAGAAAATGCTATCTGGCATGGGCTTCGATACAAAGAAGAAAAAGGGAGTTTGAAAATTTCTATGAATCAAAAAAATGAAGATTCTATTGTAATTCTAATAGAAGATGATGGAGTTGGAAGGAAGAAGTCTAAGGAAATGAAAACAAAAAATCAGTTAAAGCAAAAATCGAAAGGAATGAGTACGATTCAGAATAGAATTGCTATTTTAAATGATATGTATCAAGATAAAATTTCAGTTTTGGTAACTGATGTTTTTGAAGATGAAAGCGGAACAAGAGTAGAGTTGATATTAAAAAAGGATTAAGCTATGAAGTTAAAAACAATTATTGTAGAAGACGAAGCGATAAGCAGAGATATTTTACGAAATTATATTGCAAAATATTGTCCGAATGTTGAGTTATTGGGAGAAGCAAGTAATATAAAAGAAGGAGAAGAGCTTATTAAAAAACACGATTTAGATTTGGTTTTTCTCGACGTAGAAATGCCTTTTGGTAATGCTTTTGATTTATTAGAGAAAATAGAAAACAGAACTTTTGAAGTGGTGTTTGTTACTGCGTATGATCATTATGCTATTGAAGCTTTAAATACACAAGCAACTTATTATTTATTAAAACCAATTTCTATAGATGAATTAATACAAGCTGTGAATTTGGTTACTGAAATTAAAGAAAAGGAAGTGGCGCTAGAAAGTTCGGTTTTAACACCAAAAACAAAAACTATAAACGGAAAAATAACCATTCCACTACAAGATGGTTTTGAAGTAATAAACACCTGTGATATTTTATTTTGTAAAGCCGATGATAATTATACAGAACTGTATTTTGAAAATACTAAAAAACTAGTAAGTAAAACACTTAAATATTTTGAAGATATTTTAAAAGAATCGTCGTTTGTAAGAGTGCACAAATCATTTTTAGTAAATGTAAATGAAATTGTAAAATATAAGAAAGGAAAAGGAGGGAGTGTAGTATTATCAAACGGAAAAGAGATTATGGTTTCTTCTTCTAAAAAAGCTAATTTGTTATCTTATTTTAAATAAAATGAAAAGAGTTTATTGGTTAATTCTGATTTTTGTATTTACCTCTTGTAATTATATTTTTAGAACAATCTCTGTAGAAATTGTAAATAATACAAATCATAAAATCGAATCGTTAGTTATAATTCCAAATGCTAATTCTAAAAAAGTATTTATAGAAAAGGGAAAATCGATTAATTATATTTTAGATTTAAGTTCTATTCCAAAAAGAGATGGGAGCTATTTGTTAAGTTATAAATCTAACGATAAATTAATAGAGAAAGGATTTGGTTATTTTTCAAACGGAATGCCAGTTGAGAAAAAGATGGTTATAAGAATAGAAAAGGATTCAATAGATTTTAAAAGTATATATTAAATGGAAAAATTATGCCAATAATAAAGCCAGTAAATGGAAAACATCCACAAATATCAGAAGATTGTTATATCGCTGAAAATGCAACAATTGTAGGAGAGGTAACTATGGGTAAAGAATGTAGTGTGTGGTTTAATGCTGTAATTCGTGGTGATGTGCATTTTATTAAAATGGGAGATAAAGTAAATATCCAAGACGGGGCAGTGATACATGCTACCTATCAAAAATCACCTACAACTATTGGTGATAATGTATCTATTGGTCACAATGCAATTGTACATGGTTGCACGATTCATGATAATGTTTTGGTCGGAATGGGAAGTATTATTATGGATGATTGTGTAATAGAATCAAATTCTATTATTGCTGCTGGGGCTGTAGTAACTAAAAATACCAAAGTAGAAAGCGGAAGTATTTATGCAGGTGTACCAGCAAAAAAAGTAAAAGATATATCTGAAGAATTAATTTCAGGAGAAATAGACCGAATAGCGAATAACTATGTAAAGTATTCAAGTTGGTTTAAAGAATAAAAAGAAAATCCAATTCAATAAACTGAATTGGATTTTCATATCAAAATCAACCTAAACTAACTACTGTTAATTATTCTTTGTGTTCTTTTTTATGCTTTCTTTTTTTCGAGTGTTTCTTCATTCGCTTTTTCATCTTATGCTTTCTTTTTAAAGCTATTTTTTCAAACTTTTCAAATTGTTCTTTATTTAAAATTTGCTTCATTTCTGCTTTAAAAGCTATTTGACTATCTAATTTAGCATTCATTTTTGCATAACGCTCATCTGCAGAAAGTTTTTGATTATTCTTTTTTCTAGCTTTAAACTCTTCGCGCATTTTTTGTCTTTTTTCAATTTTCTGAGCTAAAAGAGGCTTAATTCTTCGTTGTTGATTTGCAGTTAAATCTAGTGCTAACGTCATTTTTTTAACAGCTAAATTTGTTTTTTGTTCAACCGATAAAGGCTCGTGGTTCTCTTTTTTATTTCTTTTTTGAGCTTGAGTAGAAAATACAAAGGCTAAAAGAATAACTAAAGTGCTTACTATTTTTTTCATGATATTAATTTTTTACTTTTAAAATTATTTACACTTCTATGACTAATCATTTTTAAAAAGGTTTAAATTTGAGGATTGACTTTAACATTTTATTTGCATTTTATGAAAAGAATAATTAAACCTCTTTCTGTTATAGTTGTCCTAGTTTTAGTACTAATTGCAGTGTTTTTCTTTTGGGCTTCTTCACCACTTTTAGATAAGTCTGAGTACGAAAAGTTATATGAAACTTCTTATAAAACAGAAATTGATAACGATTCTATTTATAGCATAGTAACGTATAATATTGGTTATTTAAGTGGAATGACAAATAATAAATCGATAGAAAAACCTTTAGAGTTGTTTCAAAAGAATTTAGAAAAAGTAAAAAAAGAGTTTACTAAAATAAATGCTGATATAATTGCTTTTCAAGAAATAGATTATAACTCAGCTCGTTCGTATGAGGTAAACCAAGAAGATGAAATAGCCAAACTTGGCTATAAATATGTTGCTAAAGGAATTAATTGGGATGAAACTTATGTTCCCTTTCCGTATTGGCCACCATCAATGCATTTTGGAAAGATGAATTCTGGACAATCAATACTTTCAAAATATGAATTAAAAGACTATGAGCGTATCGTTTTAGAAAGAGTTCCTACAAGTCCGTTTTATAGAGATGCACTATATTTAGAAAGACTAGCACAGGTTGTTAAAGTGAAAATTGAAGATAAAGAACTTGTAGTAATAAATATTCATTTAGAAGCTTTTGATAAACCAACAAGAGTTAGACAATTTAATTATGTGGTAGGAAATTTATTCAATAAATATAGAAAAGAGTATCCAACAATATTGTTAGGAGATTTTAATTCTAGGGCTCGAGATAAAGAGGCTATTGTGCAAGAAATGTTTAATATGGAAGATGTAGGAAATGCTAGTTTTACAAAAGCTAATCCAGAGAACACATTTGATACTAAAGATTTGTACGAAAGAATAGATTATATTTTCTACACCAAAAACTCTATTGAATATATAAACGGAAGAGTTTTAAATGAATTAGGGCAAGCTTCAGACCATTTACCAGTAGAAATGAAATTCAAATTGAAGAGATAATAAACAAAAAATCCGAACATTACGTTCGGATTTTTTATGTGGTGCCTCCAGGAATCGAACCAGGGACACAAGGATTTTCAGTCCTTTGCTCTACCAACTGAGCTAAGGCACCATTGGTGTGCTTTTCGAAAACTTTAAATAAAACTCGCAGCGTTAACCGCGAGTTTTAGTGGTGGTGCCTCCAGGAATCGAACCAGGGACACAAGGATTTTCAGTCCTTTGCTCTACCAACTGAGCTAAGGCACCAGTAGCTTTCGTTAAGCGGATGCAAATATAT
>NZ_LAPZ01000013.1 GCF_002120225.1 Tenacibaculum holothuriorum
GTAGCTTTCGTTAAGCGGATGCAAATATATAACCGATTTTTAATTTTACAAAACAAAACATTTAAAAAAATGTATTGTAACTTTGTTTTTTTATGAAATAGCTGATGAAATTAATCATAGATTTAGGAAATACTCGAGTTAAAGTTGCTGTTTTTGAGGAAGATAATTTAGAACAGTTTTTTGTGTTTAGTAAAGAAGAATTTTTAGAAAAAATAAAAAGTTTTTCTTTTAAAAAGAAGATAACACATTGTATTGTATCTTCAGTAGGTAATTTATCAATAGAAGAAGAGAAAGAAATCAGAGAATTATACAATCCTATATTCCTAACGAATCAAACAAAAGTTCCTTTTACCAATTTATACAAAACTCCAAAAACGTTAGGAGTTGATAGAATTGCATTGGCTTCTGCAGCTATTCAAAAATATTCTAAACAAAATGTTTTGGTAATCGATGCAGGTACATGCATAACTTTCGATTTTATAAGTAAACAAGATGAGTACTTAGGAGGAGCTATTTCACCAGGTATACAAATGCGTTACAAAGCTTTACATAATTTTACAGCGAAACTACCGTTGTTAGAATCAGGGGAATTTACCGATTTTATAGGTTTTGATACAGAATCGTCAATGCATTCAGGAGTTTTAAATGGAGTTTGCAATGAAATAGATGGAGTTATTAATCAATATTCAAAAAAGTTTCAAGATTTAACAGTTGTTTTAACAGGAGGAGATACAAATTTCTTGGCTAAACAATTAAAAAGTGTCATATTTGCCCATCCAAATTTTGTTTTGGAAGGATTACATACAATTTTGAATTATAATTTAGCGAATGATTAAGAGATTTTTAGCCGTTGCATTTGTATTAATTTCAGGTACTATATTAGCACAAAGAAACAGTGCATCACCATATTCTTTCTTTGGAATCGGTGATGAGTTTAATCCGAAAACGGTAGAACAATCTTCTATGGGAGGAATAGGAGTAGCTCAAAAAGAAAACCAATATTTAAATTTTATAAATCCAGCAGCAAATGCAGATCTTCGAATAGCAACCTATGCTCTTGCCGGTAAATTATCTTTTGTAACGTTAAAAGAAACTGATGCTACACAATCAGGAAATATTACAAGTTTAAGGTATATTGCTTTAGGTTTTCCTATTGGTAAAAAAGCAGGACTTTCTGTAGGGTTACAGCCATTATCGTC
This sequence comes from Tenacibaculum holothuriorum, assembly GCF_002120225.1. Classification (GTDB taxonomy): domain Bacteria; phylum Bacteroidota; class Bacteroidia; order Flavobacteriales; family Flavobacteriaceae; genus Polaribacter; species Polaribacter holothuriorum. The sequence continues at coordinate 1,200 of NZ_LAPZ01000013.1, forward strand.
TGTAGGATATTCTTTATTGAATCAAACAAGAAATGGAGATGTAATTGAAGAGGTTAATAAATTTTCAGGAACAGGAGGAACTAACAGAATTTATGCAAGTTTTGGTTCTTATTTATTTGAAGGTTTTTCTGTAGGTTTTGAAGCAGGATTTATTTTTGGAAATATTGAGAACTCAATATTAAACCAAGTTAGAAATGTTGCATTTGCGACTAAATATAATCAAGATTTAAATATTCGTGGAGGTCAGTTTAAGTTTGGAACACAATATAAAACTAAGTTAACCGACAAAATGAATTTACATACAGGAGCAGCCTTAACATTAAGTAGTGACTTAAGTGCTAGAGGAAGTGAACGTTTATTTTCTTTAATCTTTAGCGGTTCTGGTCAAGAAATTCCGAAAGATGAAGCTTATAACAGAGGAATAGATGGTTCAGTTACAATTCCTTTAAGAACAGTTGTTGGTTTCGGATTAGGTAAAGAGAATAAATGGTATGTAGGGTTTAACTCAGAATTTTCAGGAAAAGCATCTGGAGAAAGGGTGTTTGAAGATTTAGAAACTGCTTATAGGTATGATAATGCTCAAAGATTTTCTATAGGAGGATATTATATTCCGAAAGTAAACTCAATTTCAAGTTATTGGGATAGAGTTACCTATAGAGCTGGTGTTCGTTTTGAAGATACAGGTTTGTTAGTAAAAGGAGATCCAAATTCAACAAATTTTACTGCAATTAACGATTATGGCATAAATGTTGGTGTAGCATTACCGTTACCAAGACAAATATCAACTCTTAACTTAGGTTTTGAGTATGGTCAAAGAGGTACAACTAACAATAATTTAATTAAAGAAAATTATTTTAATGTTAGATTAAGTTTATCTTTGAACGATATTCAATGGTTCCGAAAAAGTAGAATAGATTAACAAAAACTTATAAAGTGATGAAAAAAATTACGTATTTACTAACAGGATTATTTTTGTTTGTAGCCGTAAATGGGGTAAAAGCGCAAGCAAGTCAAGAATGTAACATTAAGTATAATCTTTTTAAGCAAAATGCATTAAGTAAAAAATATGCTGAAGCTAAACCAGATTTAGATTATTTATTAAATAATTGCCCTAAATTATCAGTTAACATTTATAAGTACGGTGTTAAGGTAGCATCTGGTATTAAAGATCATGCATTAGCTAAGAAGATTTATGAAATGAGATTAGCTAACTTTCCAGATAAAGATCCTGCAAAAGCACATAGTGACTATGCAACGTATATTATCAAAAATAAGATAGGAACTGATGGTGAAGTTTTCTCAATCTTAGAAAAAGCATATGCAATTTCTCCAAAAGATATGGGGGTTAAGAATATCTTTAGATATTTTAAAGCTGTTACAGAGAAAAATAAAGATACTAATCCTCAAAAAGTATTTGATACTTATGATGATGTAATGGAATCTGTACAAATTAAATTAGATGATTATAACAAGAAGATTGCTGCTTTACAAGCTAAAGATTCATCAGGAACAATCGATTCTAAAGAAAAGAAAAGATTAAATGCATATACTATTAATTCAACATCTTTAGGTAAAGTTGAAGGAGGATTAGACGCTATGATTTCTAAGATAGCAACTTGTGATAGATTAATTCCAATTTATACTAGAGATTTTGATACTAACAAAAATGATGGGGTTTGGTTAAAAAGAGCAGTATCAAGAATGTATAACAAAGGATGTCAAACTGATCCTTTATTTGAAAAGTTAGCAAATGCTTATGCTGAAGCTACTCAGTCTGCTGATGCATATAACTTCTTAGCAGGAGTTTTAGCTAAAAACGGAGATAGAAGTGGAGCTGCTCAAATGAGAAAGAAAGCATTTGATTTAGAAACAGATCCTAACAAAAAGGCTAGATATAAGCTAATTGAAGCTCAAAGTGCTAGCGGAAGTAGAGCAAGAGCATTAGCTTACGAAGCATTAAAATATAACCCTAACTTAGGTAAAGCATATTTATTTATTGCTAGTTTATACCAAAAAAGTGCAAACTCTTGTGGTAGTGACGAGTTTGAAAAGAGAATGGTATATGTTGCTGCTTTAAACAAAGCTCAAAAAGCGCAAAGAGTAGATCCAGGTTGTGGAGCAGGAAGATACATTGCAAGCTATAGAAAAAATGTTCCTTCTAAGAAATTAGTTTTCCAAAAAGGTTTAGCTTCTGGTTCTTCATATAGAGTTGGATGTTGGATTGGAGAAACAGTTCGTGTACCATAGTAGTTTTCTATGAAGAATAGTACAAAATATATATTTAAAAACATTGCTATCATTGGTTTGATAGCAATGTTTTTTTCTTGTGTCAACAGTAAAAAAGAAGTGCAAGATTTTCTGGCAAATAAAAATTTACCAATAGCAACTGCTAAAGAAGTAAATCATGTGTACAAAGACTCAGGAAGAATAACATCTAGATTGATTACTCCTTTTTTAAATGATTTTACGAATAGAAAAGAGCATCCGTACAACGAATTCCCTAAAGGAATTAAAATTGTAACTATTTCAGAAGAAGGAGACTCAACAACTATTACAGGAAATTATGCTTTGTCATTCAATAAAACTCGTGTTTCTGAAATAAAAGGAAACGTTGTTATATTCAATCATAAAAGTAAATCTAAATTAGAAACCAACCAGTTGTTTTGGGATCAAAAAGAAAAATACTTTTTTACTGAAGATGGTTTTAGATACACAAATCCAACCGATACAATTAACGGCTTTGGTTTCGAATCAAGACAAGATTTAAGCAAGCATATAGCTAAAGATATAACAGGTGATTTATACACCAAACAAAAAGATATTTAATGAATACACTTTGGAAATATTTACAATACGGTTACTTAGTAGTTGGAGTAATATTTTTAATTGAAGGAATTTTAAAATGGAATTCTGATAAAGAACAAGCATTTATTATGTTTGGTTTTGCTATATTTATTACGGTAATTTTCTTCTTTAAAAGAAAGTTTAGGAGAAAAATAGAAGAACGTAATAAAAAGCAGTAATGCAAACCGAACTCATTATAATTTTTGTTTCTATATTATTTTCAGCCTTTTTCTCAGGTATGGAAATCGCCTTTGTATCAGCAAATAAACTTCATATAGAATTAGAGAAGAAGAGAGAAGGAATTATCCCTAAAATACTAGGGATTCTTACTCAAAAATCTTCCAAATTTATTACTACCATGTTGGTTGGTAATAACATCGCCTTAGTAATTTATAGTTACTTTATGGGTGAGTTGCTAATGACTTGGTTTCAGTCATTATTACCGACAAATGTTTTCATCTTCGATTATTTATTGAAAGATGTTAGCTTAATAACTCAAACTACAATTTCAACCATAATCATTTTAGTTACTGCTGAATTTTTGCCAAAAGCAATCTTCAGAATTTATGCCAATGAAATGTTGAAACTCTTTGTAGTTCCAGCATATTTTTTCTATTTATTATTTTATTTGTTAACAGGATTTATCACTAAAATTTCTGATTTCTTTCTATACGTGTTTTTCAAAACGAAAGAAGACGAAGCACAAACTGAGTTTAGTAAAGAAGAATTAGGTAATTATATCTCCGAACAACTCGATGGAGGAAATAATGAAGAAGAAGTAGATTCTGAGATTCAAATTTTTCAAAATGCATTAGAATTTCATAAAGTAAAAGCACGAGAAATTATGGTTCCTCGTACAGAGATTATGGCGGTTGATATTCATGAAACAGTGCCAAATCTTAGAAATGCATTTATAGAAACTGGATATTCTAAAATATTAGTGTATAAAAACTCTTTAGATGATATCCTTGGGTATGTAAACGCTTTTGAACTTTTTAAAAAACCACGTACAATAAAATCAATATTATTACCTGTAGAGTTTGTGCCTGAATCTATGATTATTAACGATGTACTAAATGCTTTAATGAAAAAAAGAAAAAGTATAGCTGTGGTTGTAGATGAATATGGAGGAACATCAGGAATTATTACTGTAGAAGATGTTGTTGAAGAATTGTTTGGTGAAATTGAAGATGAACATGATATTCATGAATTACTAGACGAAAAAATTAACGATAAAGAATATAAGTTTTCGGCACGTTTAGAAGTAGATTATTTAAACGAACAATACAATTTAGATATTCCTAAAGAAGAAGCTTATGAAACTTTAGGCGGATTTATTATTAATCATACCGAAACTATTCCTACAGAAAATGATGTAGTTCATATAGAAAATTTCTATATTAAAATACTTACTGCAAAGGCTACAAAAATTGATGATATTTACTTTAAAGTCTTAGATAAAGAAGAGTAAATACACTTTCTGTAACTTAAGAGAGAACTCCCTCTAAAACAGCTAAAAAAACGTTGCATTATTAACTATGAAATTGTATTTTCGCACACTGTTAATAAAATAAATGACGTATGGCAATTTTATCGAAAATTAGAGAACGCTCAATGTTCTTAATTCTTGTAATTGGTTTAGCACTATTTGCATTTGTATTAGACCCTTCTACAATTTCAGATTTTTTTAATGCAAGTAAGGTGAATGAAATAGGTGAAGTAAACGGAGAAACTATTTCTCGTCAAGAGTTTGCTGAGGCTTTAGACGCTTACAAAGCACAAACAGGTAACAGAGTTTCAGAAATGCAAGCTGCAAAAACTGTTTGGAATAACTTAGTAAGGCAAAAAATTTATCAAACTCAATTAAAAGAAGCAGGAATTACTGTTGGAGATGAAGATATTTTTAAAGCTGTTTGTGATAATCCATCAATTCAAAATGATCCAAGATTCCAAACTTCAGGAATTTTCGATAAAAATAAATTAAAAGAGTTTTTAGCTACTATCAAGGAAGAGAATGGTCAAACTTGGAAGTTATGGCAAAACTTTATGACTTCGTTACAAAGCGGGTTAGAAAAAACTACTTACGATAACTTAGTAGCTGCTGGTTTAAGTGCTTCTTTAAAAGAAGGAGAATTACAATACTTAAACGAAAACACAAAAGTTAACGCTAAGTATGTATACGTTCCTTATACTTCTATTGCAGATAGTTTAGTAACTATTAAGAGAAGTGAGGTAGAAAATTATATTAAAAATCACGAAGGAAGTTTCCAAGTAGATGCTTCAAGAGATATTCGTTTTGTAAAGTTTGATATTGCTGCTACTCCAGAAGACGAAGCTGCTATTAAAATTGAATTAGCAAAATTATTAGTAGATGCTAAAAATGATGCTGGTATCGAAGTAAAAGGATTAAGAAATGCTACTGATTATGCAGAGTTCTTCGAAGAAAACGAATCAGATTTAGCATTAAACGATAATATTCAATACAAAGTTCAAGTACCACAAATTATTGCTGATCAAATTTTTGAAGGTAAAGAAGGTGATACTTTCGGACCATATAAAGACGGGGAGTTCTTTAAATTATCAAAAATTACTGAAGTTGCTCAAATGCCAGATTCAGCCCAAGCAAGTCATATTTTAATTCCTTTTATTGGAGCTTCTAGTGCAGGTGCAGATGTTACTAGAACAGAAGATGAAGCAAAGAAAATGGCAGACAGCTTATTAACTGTGGTTAAAGCTAACAGATCTAAATTTGCTGATTTAGCTAAAGAATTATCATCTGATAAAGGTTCTGCTGAAAAAGGAGGATTCTATGATTGGTTCCCATATAACAGAATGGTACCAGCGTTTAGAGATTTCGTTTTCGAAGGTAAAGAAGGAGATATGGGAGTTGTAAGAACTCCATTTGGTTTCCACGTAATTAAAGTAGACGGACAAAAGAACTTTCAACCAGTTGTTAAGTTAGCAACTTTCGGACGTAAGATTGAAGCTTCAGAAGAAACTGAAAATAACATATTCCAAAATGCTGAAACTTTTGCTCAAGAATTATCAAAAGGAACTAAGTTTGATGATGCTGCAAAAGCTAAGAATTTATCTTCTCAACCAGCAGTTGGTTTAAAAGCATTAGACGAAAACGTACCAGGAGTAGGAAACGAAAGAGAAATTATTACTTGGGCATTTGGTGCTGATGTAAATGAAGGAGATTACAAGCGTTTTGATGTTGATGGTGGTTACGTAGTTGCTGTGTTAACTGGTAAAACAGAAAAAGGGTTAATGCCAGTTGAAAAAGCAATTAACAGAGTTCGTCCAATTTTATTAAACGAGAAAAAAGCTGAGTTAATCGAAGCTAAGATGAACGGAGCTAATTTAGATGAAATTGCAAAAGCAGCTAAGCAATCAGTTCGTAATGCAGATAACTTAAACATGCAATCACCAACTATTTCTGGTGTAGGATATGCTCCTAAAGCGATTGGTGCTATGGTAAATGCAAAAGAAAACGAGTTATATAATAAAGTAGCTGGTGATAGAGGTGTATTTGCGTTTGTAGTAACAAAGAGAGAATTACCAACGAAATTAGATAACTACGATACGTTTAGAAAGCGTATTGCTAATAATAGAAAAAACAAAACATATCAAATGTACGAAGCAATTAAAAAAGCTTCTAATATTGAAGATAATGTAAGCTCTTTCTACGGAATTCAATAAAGATAGAAAACCATACATAAAAAAAATCCCGAACTATTTTAGTTCGGGATTTTTTTATTGTTCTGTATTAAAAATGAAAATTAACTTCGTTAACGGTTTCAACTAGGAAACGTTGCGTTGTTTTTGCGTTTAGTTTATAAATATACTTAAACATTTGGTTTGCTTCGGTATTTTCCTAACGGGAAAATCCGTGAGCAATGTTTTTTAGCTAATGTTGTAAAATGGTTTGGTTACCCTATTACTATTTCCTTTAATAACAAACCTTTGTTTATGTATGAATTAAATGGTTTTAAATAAATAATATAAATAAACTCATTTTTTTCTATAATCATAAATTCATTTAACTCTAATTCATTATTAAAAGATTTATTTTTTTTACAATGAATCTTAACGTTATCAGGGGTATTAAAACTTAGGTAGAAAGTATTATGAATAGGAAATGATAAGTAGATTTCATTAGCTTTTCTTTCTTTGATATATTCTTCAGAAAAATTTTTGATGGATAATATAATTTGATTAATGTTAATTTTTTTATTGTTTAAAAAACATATCAAATTGTCAAATCCTAAAAAAGTTGTTTGGATATTATCATTGTTGTAATTGATGTTTTTATTCTCAATAATAATATTATCTACAATATTTTTACTTTTTTTGGGGAATCTCAGAAGTGTAATAATATTTTCCTTATAGGTATATATAGATGTTATATTAGTTGAAAATTTTGAAAAACTATATTTATAGTTCAATTCAGGATTGTCAATGTCTAAAATTAATTTAAAGTCCTCAGGTTGTTTTATTCTTTTAGTATTTGCCATACTATTTCCCATATCAACAAACATACTTATTAAGGAATATAGACAAAGTAGTCCAAGTCCAACAATAATAAATTTTAATGTCCTTTTCATAAAATTTTTTATAACTCGTTTACGAATATGAATCCATTTTAATGATTTATATTCAATGTTAACGAAGTTAATTTAAAAAAGGAAAGAATCAAACAAAAAAAAGCAACCTCATTTGAGATTGCTTTTTTTTAAATATATTAGAGCTTTTAATTAAGCATTTAATGGTTTTCCATCCCAAGCAGCTTTAGCCGCTTCTTTTACCGCTTCAGAGTAGGTTGGATGTCCATGACAGATACGAGCTAAATCTTCCGCAGAAGCTCTGTATTCCATTGCTACAGCCGCTTCCATGATTAAATCAGCTACACGAGCACCTACCATATGTACACCTAATACTTCATCCGTGTTTTTATCAGCTAAAACTTTTACAAATCCATCAATATCTCCACTAGCACGAGAACGTCCTAAAGCACGCATTGAGAATTTTCCTGCTTTATAATCAATATCAGCATCTTTAAGTTCTTGCTCAGTTTTACCTACAGCAGCAACTTCTGGCCAAGTATAAACAATACCAGGAATTAAGTTGTAATCAATATGAGGTTTTTGTCCAGCTAAATATTCAGCAACAACAACACCTTCTTCTTCAGCTTTATGAGCTAACATAGCACCACGTACAACATCACCAATAGCATAAATATTAGAAACATTCGTTTGTAAATGATCATTTACTTCTACCATTCCTCTTTCTGTAACTTTTACACCAGCTTTGTCTAAAGCTAATCCGTCAGTATAAGGACGACGTCCTACAGATACTAAACAGTAATCACCAGTAAACGTAACTTCTTCTCCTTTTTTGTTAGTAGCTTTTACCACTACTTCATCTCCATTTCTTTCAACAGAAGTAACTCCGTGACTTACATTGAACTTCATTCCTTGCTTCTTTAAAACTTTAGTAAGTTCTTTAGAAACATCTTTATCCATCGCAGGGGTAATTGTAGGAGCGTATTCAATTACAGTTACATCAGCACCTAAACGCTTGTACACAGAACCTAACTCTAATCCGATAACTCCACCACCAATTACTAATAAATGCTTAGGAACTTCTTTTAGCTTTAAAGCTTCAGTAGAAGTGATTACACGTTCTTTATCAATTGAAATAAATGGTAACGTAGATGGTTTAGAACCTGTTGCTATAATAATGTTTGTTCCTTCAATAACTTCAGAAGAACCATCATTTTTAGTAACTTTTATATGTGTAGCATCTTCAAAAGAACCAACACCTTCAAAAACATCAATGCTGTTTTTGTCCATTAAATATTTAATACCTCCTGTAGTAGTTTCAACTACTTTAGCTTTACGATCTACCATTTTACCAAAATCGAACGAAGGTTTCTCAACAGAAATTCCGTGCTCTTCAAAATGATGAACAGCATCGTAATAATGGTGAGAAGAATCTAATAAAGCCTTAGATGGGATACATCCAACATTTAAACAAGTTCCACCTAAAGTTGGGTATTTTTCTATAATAGCAACTTTAGAACCTAATTGTGCAGCTCTGATAGCAGAAATATATCCACCAGGTCCAGAACCAATAACGATAACATCGTATTTCATGAGTTATGTTTGTTTTGTGTTTTTCAGAATAATAACTACAAAATTACACAATCTAACTGACTTGAAATAATGGATTGTAGATTTGTTTTAATCGATTTATTTTACCTTTGATTTTTATATGAAGAAACTTTTAATAATAGGGTACGTTTGGGTTGAAAAAACAACTGGTGCAGGAAATAGAATGCTACAATTAATTGAGTTGTTTTTAGGAGATAATTATCAAATAACATTTGCTTCACCAGCTCATAAAACAGAAAACTCTTTAGATTTAACTACTCTAGGAGTAGAAGAAGTTTCAATTGAATTAAATAGCTCTTCATTTGATGAATTTGTATCAAACTTACAGCCAGAAGCGGTGTTATTTGATCGTTTTATGATGGAAGAACAATTTGGTTGGCGAGTGGCGGAGTATGTTCCAAAAGCAATTCGAGTTTTAGACACGGAAGATCTACATTTTTTGCGCAAGGTTCGTCACAAACAATTGAAAAAAGGAGAAGCGTTTTCTAATGAAGGGTTATTAAAATCTGAAGAAGCAAAAAGAGAAATAGCTTCCATTTTACGTTGTGATTTAAGTTTGATAATTTCTTCTTATGAAATGAATTTACTCCAAAAGATATTTAAAATTGATAAGCAGATACTGTGTCATCTTCCTTTCTTGTTGAAGAATATTACTGATAAAACTATTCAAGCATGGAATACTTTTGAAGACCGAAGTCATTTTGTGTTTATAGGGAACTTTTTTCATGCACCGAATGTTGATGCTGCGCTTCAGTTAAAAACAATTTGGAATCATATTAGAAAACAGTTGCCCAATGCAGAAATGCATATTTATGGGGCATATACCACACAGCAAATTCGGCAATTACATAAACCACAAGAACGATTTTTTGTAAAAGGATTTGCAAACGATGCGATGGAGGTAGTGCAAAAATCAAGAGTAGTTTTGGCTCCATTACGTTTTGGAGCAGGAATAAAAGGTAAGTTAACTGAAGCTATGATTTGTGGAACACCATCGGTAACAACCAATATTGGAGTAGAAGGTATGCGTGCTGATTTATCTTGGAATGGTTTTGTAGAAAATGATTTTGAGGAATTTTCTAAAAGAGCAGTTGAGTTATACTCTAACAAAAACCTATGGAAAGAATTCCAAAAAAATGGAGTTGAAATAATCAATCAGTTATACGACAAAAAAAAGTTGTCAGTGTCTTTTATGAATAGATTTTCGGAAATTCAAGAAGACCTTGAAACACATCGAACATACAACTTTCTTGGGAGTTTGTTACAACATCAAACACTTCAAGCCACTAAGTATATGAGTAAATGGATTGAAGAGAAGAATAATAAAGGTAGCTGAAAACTAATATAATAGTGTTGGTTTTTTTATTATATTTGAGTACTATGAAAAAAATAATTACTACCAGCATTATTTTTATGTTGTCTTTTACTGCTGTTTTTAGCCAAAATTGGCTTGATAGTATAAATAAAAAATATGTTAATTACCATAAGTTAGCTAAAGAACAATTTGTTTTTCAATTTAATAAAACATCTTTTTTCCCTGGGGAAGAAGCATGGTTTTCGTGTTTTGTTTTAGATGACAAAACTAAGAGACTATTTAAAAAAACTAAAAAGGGGACTTTGTTTATTTATAATGCGAATGGAAAACTAATAAAAAGTTTTTTTTTAAAGTTTGAAGACGGTGTTGTTCATTCATATATAAAAATTCCTTATGATTATGGTTTTAAAAAAATATATTTTAAAATAGAAACCAATTGGAGTAAGAATTTTAAAGAAAAAGAGATAAGAGAACTAAAAGTACTACAAGGTTTTTATGAATTAGATGAAATAGTTAAGCCGGAAAAAAAAGTAGAGTTATATTATGAGTCTAATTCTTTAGTAAACAATATTATTAACGTCCTTTGGGTTAAAGTTATACAAGGAAAGAAACAACAAAAATATAGAGGTGTAATAAAGAATAGTAAAAAGGAAGAGGTATCATTTTTTAAAACAGATAATTTAGGTATTGGTAAAATTTATCTAAAACCTCAAAAAGGAGAGAGCTATTATGTAGAAATAGAAAATAAAGGGTTTAATAAAATTAAAATCAAAAAATCTATTGAAAAAGGGGTGGTTTTTAATTTGATAGAGAGAAATAATATTTGTCATTTAATGTTTAGATCAAACACTACAGATTTAAAAAAAGATAGTTACAGTTATTTGATTCACCAAAATGGACATATTTATTATTCTAATAAAATAATTTTTAAAGATAATAAGAGAAATAATTGGTTTCATAAGGATAGTGTCGGGAAAGGCTTGATAACTATTTCTTTATTTAAAAGAGATTCTCTGATAGCCGAAAGGAGTTTCTATAACAAACCTAAATTAGTTTTAAAACCAGTAACATTAATAAAAAAAAGAATAAATAAAGATTCTATTAATTTTACTCTACACAAGTTTCATAAAGATTCTTTATTGAATTTATCGATATCTATACTCCCCTATGAAAAGAAAAGGAAGTTTGAAGATGGATTACTAAATAATAAAAAATACTTTAATAATTTCCCAGAAGGTTTCAGAGAGGGGGATGTGGTATTTGAAAAAAAGAATATATATCCTTGGAATGAGATTTTGCTAGGAAAAAAGAGTACTATAAAAAAATTTTTTGAGAAAGGTTTTACAGTTAAGGGGAAGTTATTTAACAGAAGAAGTGGTGTCCTATTAAAAAACTATGTTTTTGGTTATTATACAGAAAAAGGAAATATTTTAATGACTGAGACAGATTCTTCAGGCTTTTTTAAGATTTATAACCTTTCTTTTTATAAAGGTGATTCACTAAAGCTTTTTTTTAATAATAAAAAAGATGTAAGAATAAAAATATTAAATGATTTTTATAAAAAAGGCGCATTAAAAATAAGAAAGAATAAAATTAGTAAATCAAAAGGAGGAACATTCATTTTTGGTAATAAAAACGAAATTTTAGATGAAGTAAAAGTTAAAGGAAGATTAATAAAAGAAAAAAAGATAGACGATGAGTTCATTTCACCTGTAGATAGAACAAGTTTTGTGAAAAACTTTGAAATTAATAGTGAGAATGTGAATGATTTTAAATCTGTGTTAGATTATCTCGATTCTCAATCAGGTGTGCTTGTTAAAAGTGCTCAAGGAATGATTAGAATTTTTTCATCTAGAGCTCATAATACGTCTCTTACACATGAAGGTATCCCAATGAATGTTTACATAAATAATGATAGGTTGAATGGATTAGAATTAACTTACTTAGAATATATAGATATTAACTCTGTTAAGAGAATAAGTATTAATAAATCTGGAATAGGAAGAGGGGGGAATGATCCTTATGGAGCGATTTCAATTTATTTGAATACCAAATATATAAAGCCAAAAATTAAAAATAAAATAGTTGAAAAAAAGAATAAACCGTATTATATATTTAAGAACTTAGGTTATAAAAAAGAGCCTATGTTTTTTATGCCTAATTATACTTTTTTTCCAGGGGAGAGCCTTTTTAATAAATATGGCGTGTTACATTGGGAACCAGGTGTAAAGCTTGATTCGAGTTCGTATTCATTTAAAGCTAGTATACCCAAAACGATAAAAAAGTATGTTGTATTGATTAAAGGAGTTTCTAATAACGGAAATATTATTGATGTAAAAAAGATTATTGAAGAATATTGATATATTAAAATGTTAAAAATGATTTCAGGGAGTACATTACAACATAGGTGGGTAAATGGATTGAAAAGAAGAATAAAAACTAGTCTTTAGGTGGTTGATAATCTAATGGTAACATATTAGCAAAAGCTTCAAAAGCCCAATAACCTTCGTTAAATATTGCATTAGGATTAATTAGAATTCCAGTATTATCTATTTGTGATTTCCCTTCTAATAAAATGATATTAGATGTTTGAACTCCAGAAGCTTTTTTTCTTTTGCCAAAAAGACCTAACAAATAGTTGTTTTCTTCTGACTCATTTTTATAGATAATTGATAAGTAGTCTTGAAAATTCAAAAAAGGTTTATTCTTTTCGAAAGAAATCATGTCTGAATAAATTACATTTCTTTTATATAAATAATCTTGGTACTTAGGGAGTGAAGCTTTTCTAAGAACAATAATTGCACTATCAATAGTAGTTTTAGGCTCTATAATTTGTTTGTTAAAATTAATTTTTCCTTTATGTAATTGAATTAATTGCCTAGAAATTTCAATTTTTTGTTCTGAAGGCCTATCAGGATTTGGAACTCTTTTAAATTGATTAACCAGAAAACCTTCTTTGTCAATGTTTTTATTAATTAAACTTCGTAAAAAATGCATTCTAGAACCATTAAAAGCTTCAAGTCTATTTTTCTTCCATTTAGATTTAATTTTCTTTCGTAAGTTTTTGTATTGTGCATAACCACTAAAGAATAACCGATTTTTTTGTATTGAAAAATCAATTAAATCATAAGTTATTAAGTACCCTAATCCATTATGTTTAATTATTAAAGTTTTTTTAGCAATAGCAGTAAGAGTATTTGTTTTTCTGTTAAAATTGAAGTGTAAATCTTTTTCGTTTAAAATCTTACATGTAGAAGCTAGTTTAGTCCTGCCTAAGAAAGCTTGTTTAAATCGTTTTAAATTGTATTTCCAATCTTCATCATAAACTGTTTTATGAATTACAACTTCATTTAGTATGTCATTTTCTTCTTGAAGCTTAATAGTTAAATTAAGAGGGGTTTCTTCAACATTAATAGGAAATTGTTTTGTTTTGAAACCTAAAAAAGAAACGACTAAAGTATAATTACCTTTACTAATTTTTAATTCAAACTCACCTTTTGAATTAGTAATAGAACCTATAGTAGTATTATTAAAATAAACTGAAGCTCCTTCTAAAGGCTCATTAGCACTAGAGGTTACTTTCCCTTTAATATAAATTTGAGAAAACGAAAATGTAGAAAAGAATAGCAGTAAAATAACAAGTCCCTTTTTCATTGTAAAATTTTCAATAAAAATAGGGACTTAATTTTATGTTTTTGACCTTTTGAGTGTTAATTACTGTTAATTAATCCAGCACGTTTTAACAAAGCATCTGAGTTAGGTTTTTTACCTCTAAAACGTTTGTACAAATCCATAGGTTTTTCAGTTCCACCTTTTGATAAGACATTGTTTTTAAATTTATCGGCAACATCTTTATTGAAGATTCCTTCTTCTTTAAAATACTCAAAAGCATCTGCGTCTAAAACTTCTGCCCATTTGTATGAATAGTATCCTGCAGAATATCCTCCTTGAAAAATATGAGAAAAAGCTGTACTCATGCAATTTTCTGAAACATCTGGATATAGTTTTGTGCTTTCAAAAGCGTTTAGTTCAAAATCTTTTACAGAAGAAATTGTCTGTGGCAACTCACCACCGTGCCAAGACATATCTAATAACCCAAAACTTAACTGACGTAACGTCTGCATACCTTCGTGAAAACTTGCAGATTCTTTTATTTTCTGGACATATTCCATCGGAATTACTTCTCCTGTTTCATAATGTTTAGCAAACAGTTCTAACGCTTCTTTTTCGTAACACCAATTCTCTAAAACTTGACTAGGTAATTCTACAAAATCCCAAGAAACAGAAGTCCCTGATAAGCTTCCGTATGTAGTGTTGGCTAACATTCCGTGTAACGCATGACCAAATTCGTGGAATAGTGTAGTAACCTCATTGAAAGTTAATAAAGAAGGCTTAGTTTCAGTCGGTTTGGTAAAATTACACACAATAGAAACTTGCGGACGCTCATTTACATTATCCTTAATTTGCTGAGATTTATATGATGTCATCCACGCACCATTCCTTTTTCCTGGTCTTGGGTGAAAGTCAGCATATAAATAAGAGATAAATTCTCCTTGGCTATTTGTTACGCTATACGTTTTAACATCTTCGTGATATTTATCGATAGAATCAATTTCTTCAAATTGCAAATCAAATAATTTACTTGAAACTTCAAAAACTCCATCAATAACGTTCTCTAGTTTGAAATAAGGTTTTAACAACTCTTGATCTAAGCTAAATAATTCCTTTTTTAGTTTTTCTGAATAATAGGCAGAATCCCATTTCTGTAGTTGGTCAATTCCGTCTAATTTTTTAGCATAGTTTTCTAAGTTTTCAAATTCTTTTTTAGCAGCTGGTTTCGCTTTTTCTAATAATTCGTTTAAAAAATCTAAAACTTTCTCTGGAGTTTCTGCCATTCGTTCTTCTAACACAAAATGAGCATGGGTTTTGTACCCTAATAAATTTGCTCGTTTATGACGAAGGTTTACAATGTCTAAAACAATTTGTTCATTATTAAATTCATTTTGCTGAAACCCTTTTTTACCCATAGCAATAGAAAGCTTTTTACGTAATTCTCTATTTTCTGCATAGGTCATAAATGGAATATAACTAGGATAATCTAATGTGATTAACCAGCCTTCATGTCCTTTTTGTTGTGCCATTGATTTGGCAGCTTCTTTTGCTCCTTCTGGTAATCCAGCAACATCTTCTTCATTGGTTAATAAAAGCTCATAAGCATTGGTTTCAGCCAAAACATTTTCTCCAAACTGCAAAGACAATTTTGATAATTCAGCATCTAGTTTACGAAGTTCAGTTTTATCAGTATCGTTTAAATTAGCTCCGTTCCTAGCAAAACTTTTGTATTGTTTTTCTAACAACATAGATTGTTCTGGAGTTAATTCTAAATTATCCTTTTGATCGTAAACAGTTTTTACTCTTTTAAATAAAGCTTTGTTCAAAATCATATCGTTTTTAAACTCGCTTAGCCAAGGTGAAATTTCTTTCGCTATTTTTTGAATTTCTTCATTAGTTTCCGCAGAATTTAAATTGAAAAAGATTGAAGTAATTCTATTTAATTTATCTCCAACATTGTCTAAAGCTTCTGTAGTATTTTTAAAAGTCGGAGCTTCCGTATTTTCTACGATAGTATTAATTTCTTCTTTCGCTAACTCAATAGCTTTTTGTATTGCGGGTTTATAATTTTCCTCTTTTATTTGAGAAAAAGGAGCTGTGTTAAAATCTTGTAATAAAGGATTTTTAGTCATAAAATTCTCTTTTAAAATTGAAGAAACCTCACAAAGGTGAATCTGTGAGGTTCTTATAATTGGAGTACTAAAGTACTTATTTTTTTACTCTTTCAGAAGCTTTTTCAACCTTAAGTTTTAAGCCTTCTTTATAAGCAATAATCTTATCTAAAACACATTTGTCTGAAGCACCAATAATTTGAGCAGCAAGGATACCTGCATTTTTGGCTCCATCTAAAGCAACAGTTGCTACAGGAACACCACCAGGCATTTGTAAGATTGATAAAACAGAATCCCATCCATCAATAGAATTTCTACTTTTTACAGGAACCCCAATTACTGGTAGAGGACTCAGGCTTGCTACCATTCCTGGTAAATGAGCAGCACCACCAGCACCCGCAACAATTACTTTAACACCTCTTTTGTGTGCATTGTTAGCATAGTCGAATAATTTCTCAGGAGTTCTGTGTGCAGATACGATATCTACTTCAACTTGAATATCAAAACTTTCTAAAATATTTACTGCTTCTTGCATTATTGGAAGATCTGAATCGCTTCCCATGATAATTCCTACCATACTATTTGCTTATTACTTTTACTGTTTCTTTTACTTGTTGTGCTATTTCTCTAGCTTTATTAACGTCTTCATGTACAATAGTTACGTGTCCCATTTTACGGAAAGGTTTTGTTGTCTTTTTACCGTAAATATGAGGAGTAACACCATCAATTCTCAGGATGTCTTCTAGGTTTTCGTAAAATACATTTCCAGTATATCCTTCAGCTCCTACAAGATTTACCATGATCCCTGCAACTTTACTTTCTGTATTTCCTAACGGAAGATTTAAAATGCTTCGAACATGTTGTTCAAACTGATTGGTATAACTTGCTTCGATTGAATAATGCCCAGAATTGTGTGTTCTTGGAGCAACTTCGTTTACTAAAATTTCATCATTTTCGGTTTGAAACATTTCAACAGCGAGTAAACCAACAAAGTCAAAAGCATCAGCCACTTTAATAGCTATCTCTTGCGCTTTTTTTGCTACAGTATCATTTATACGAGCAGGACAAATTACATATTCAACTTGGTTTGCTTCTGGATGAAACTCCATTTCTACAACAGGGTAGGTAGTACTTTCTCCATTAGTATTTCTAGCAACGATTACAGCTAATTCATTTTTAAATGGAATTAAACTTTCAGTAATACATTCTCCAGCAGGTAAACTTTCTAAATCGTCGATAGTACGAACTACTTTTACTCCATTGCCATCATAACCAAAACGGGCAGCTTTCCAAACAAGAGGAAAATCAATTATATCATTTTCATACGAATGTTTTAATTCTTCTAAATAAGCGTAATGATTAAAATCTGCTGTTGGAATATTGTTGTCTTTGTAGAATTTTTTTTGTGAAGCTTTGTTTTGAATGACTCTTAAATTAGATGGTTTAGGATAAATGGTTAATCCTTCTTTTTCTAATTTATCTAAAGCATCAATGTTTACATTTTCAATTTCAATGGTAAGTAAATCTACTTTTTTTCCGAAGTTGTAAACAGTATCAAAGTCTAATAAATCACCTTGATGAAATTCGTCACATTTTTTAGCACAAGGTGCTTCTAAAGATTTGTCTAAAATAGCAGTGTAAACATCAAATTTTTGAGTTTCTGCTAATAACATCCTCCCTAATTGACCGCCACCTAAGACACCCAATTTAAAGGGGGAAGAAAAATAATTTTTCACGATAAAAGTTGTTAGTGTGTGTTGTTGTTACCGCAAAAATAATAATCTATTTCTTAGATTCTTAATTTTAATTAGTTATTTGTATTGAGTTACCATTTTGAATCACTGTGTATCGTCTTGCACCACCACTACAATCGCTTTCTCCAGAAACTAAACTACCATTTAATAAACTATATTTACTACCGTCGCAAGAGCATTCTAAAATAGGGGCATTAACAATCATTGGTGCAGCACAATCTCTATTAGGGCATTCTCTATCTAAAGCAACATAAGGAGTAAATGAACCCCCAGTACCTTTATTAAAAAGAACAATTCCTTTTAATCCGCCAGCTATTGTAGCAGTTCCGTTAGGTGTAATTAAACCATTTAGTTGAGGATTGCTTAAATCTAATGTAATTGGTGCAATTGTATTTTGAAAACAACTGTTTGTTGTTATGTCACTACCACAGCTTAAAACACTTACACATAGTAAAAAATAAAATACTTTCTTCATTTAATTGAATTGATACTTAAAAACAAACGCCACGAATTTACAAATATTTTGTACATTTGTAGGGAATCTCATTCCTAACGGTTTGAGATTTTTGACTTTTAAAAGTTCTAGATAGAACATAAAAGAATTAAAATAGATATTTCTTTGTACTCTTGAAGAAGAAAAGAAATAATTTGTTGATTTAAAAAGAAGAAAGATGAGTAACGTATCATATTATACAGTAGAAGGATTAAAGAAATTAAAAGACGAGCTAGCACATTTAGAACAAGTTGAAAGACCAAGAGTTTCCCAAGAAATTGCTGATGCTCGTGATAAAGGAGATTTAAGTGAAAATGCAGAATATCATGCAGCAAAAGAAGAACAATCTTTATTAGAAACGAAGATTGCAAAACTTAAAAATGTTGTTGCAAGTGCTCGTATTATTGATGAAAGTCAGTTAGATACTTCTAAGGTTTTAATTCACTCTATCGTTAAAATAAAGAATACAACTAATAACATGGAGTTTACATATACGTTAGTTGCTGATTCTGAATCGGATGTTAGAAATGGAAAACTTTCTGTGAACTCTCCAATAGGAAAAGGTTTGTTAGGAAAAGAAGTAGGCGATATGGCCGAAATTCAAGTGCCTAATGGTATTATGAAATTTGAAGTTGTAGAAATTTCGAGATAAGAAATTAAAATAAATGATATTGAAGCGTTGCTCTAAGCAACGCTTTTTTTATTTTTACTAAAGATTAAAAACGAACTACTATGGCAAGTATTTTTACTAAGATTGTAAGCGGAGAAATTCCGTCATATAAAATAGCAGAAGATGATAATTATTTTGCTTTTTTAGATATTAACCCGAATGCAAAAGGGCACACATTAGTGATACCTAAAAGAGAAGAAAACAAAATATTTGATTTATCGAAAGAAGAATATGATGGCCTAATGTCGTTTTCTTACAGAGTAGCAAAAGCATTAGAGAAAGCTGTTCCTTGTGAAAGAATAGGTATGAGTGTTATTGGTTTAGAAGTACCTCATGTGCATGTACACTTAATTCCTATAAACACAATGGCAGATATGCAGTTTATGAAAAAAGAAAAATTAACTGAAGAAGAATTTTTAGCTGTCGCAAAACGAATTGCCGAGAATTTTGAGTAATCTTTATTGGAAGAACAGTTTCTTACATATAAGCCTAAAAATGAAATTGTAGCAAAACATATTTCGTACTATTATTTTCATCAATCATTTAATGAGAATTTTGAACGAAGTTTTGTGTATTATCCGAATTTTAAAAATACAATTACCATTCATAAAGATTCTGTGGCGAGCAGAACAAAAACTTCTGGAGTATACACCTTTAAAAAAGATAATTTAGAAGTGTATTATTCTAGTAACTTAAACCTAAGAAAAGAAGTAGTTTTAAAAGGTAAGTTTAATAAAATAGGAATTGTATTTACTCCGTTAGGGTTGAATTATTTTTTAGAGTGTGCTTTGTCTAAAATTTCTTCTCAGGTAGAATTTGATTTTAATTACTTCGGAAATGAATTTGTAACTGAAATATATAAAGTTTATCAAGCAGCCAAATTTGAAGATAAAGTAACGTTGTTAGATGCCTTTTTTGAATCAAAGTATAATCCGAATTTAGATGAAAGGATTCAATTAGCGGTCAAAGAAATAATAAGTTCTAAAGGACTAACAACATCACTAGAAATAGCCGATATTCTTAAAGTAAGTAGAAAAACTGTTTTACGATTGTTTAAAACTCACCTTAATTGTTCTGTAGAAGATTATAAAAAATTAGTTCGTTTTAGAGTTGCTTTAAATCACTCTCAAGAATCGAAAGATGAATTAAAGTTATCTGATATTGCTTATGATACACATTTTTGCGATCAAGCAAGCTTAACAAACCACTTCAAGTCAATTATAGGGAAAACTCCTAAATCATTATTTAAGAATATTGAAAAATTAGGAGAAGAAGATACTTATTGGACTCTTAAAAAGTAATGTCTCAATCTTACAATTTTTAAAAACAAAGCCATTGTATGTTTGTAGAAAATAAAACTATAAACATATGAAAAAGGTACTTTTCTTATTAATCTTAATAAGCATCGGGTGTAAAAAATCAACAAAAGAGTTTACAAGTACATCTGACGAAAAAATTGCATACTTAGAAAAAAACAGATTCGATTTAAACTCTTCAGCATTTAATTTCCCTCAAAAAGATTTTAAAATTTTAGGTTTAGGAGCTTATCATGGAAGTGCGAAAATAGAAGATGTAGAAATTAAGATGTTAGAATCATTAACTAAAGAGGGAAAGATCAAGTATTATTTTCCTGAATTAGATTACAGTACAGCTCATTTTTTTAATAGATATTTAAAAACAGGTAACGAAGATTTGTTAAAGGAATTAGTAGTTTCTATAGGTTTTTACTGTGAGCAAGAAAGAACTATTGAAGTTTATGAGAAATGGAAAAACTTAAAAGCATTATACGACAAGCTGCCCAAAGAAAAAAGATTTAAAGTAGTTGGTTTAGAATGGATTCAGAATTACAAAAATACTTCTAAGTACTTATTGGAGTTACTAGATTCATCGAAAGTTGATTTTAAGCCTGTTGAAGAAATCAGAGATATGGTTAAAAAAGACACTACTCATTTCGCTTTAGGAGATTTAAGTTTCGCTTATTCTAAAATGCAAAATCTTGTAAAAGATTTTAAAGAAAATAAAACTGTTTATCAAGACAATACGTCGAATCCTAAAATATTAAATCATTTAATAAAAACGATTGAAGAGTCATTTCCTAAAGATCAAGATCGTGAAAAGATGATGTTTAATAATTATGTAAACTTAGATAAGATTTATAACTTCAAAGAAAATCCACAGTTTATTAGAATTGGTTTTTTTCATCTTGAAAAATCTAGAGAAGGAGAAAAAAGTTATCCGTCATTTTTTGCTAGACTTATAGAGAATAAGATCTATAAAAAAGAAGAAGTAATATCGGTGATAGGATATTATACAAATAGCGAAGTAGTTTGGGATGAACTTTATGAAAATGATACCTATAAAGGATTTACTATCGAAGCAGGTTTTGGAATTGGTGATTACGAAAAAGAATTTTTTAGAGGAATTCAGAATTTAAAAAACACTAAAATTTCTGATAAAACATTATTTCGTTTGAATAAAAACAATTCTCCTTATAATTCTGAACCAGATTTAATAGAGGTTATAATGCCTGATAAAAAGTCAAATGGAGAAAAGGTAAAAGAAATGAGCACTCTTGATTTTATGGATTATGCAATTTTAATATCTAATTCTAAAGCAAGTAAGCCAATTTTTGAAATGGATAAAAAATAAAAGAATAATTAAGAGTGTAGTTTTCTACACTCTTAATTAGTTTTGTTTAAAACAATCTCAAAGCTTGTTCCTTTACCAAGTTCAGATTTTAACACTTGAATTTTACCATCATGATAGTCTTCAATAATTCTTTTAGAAAGTGAAAGGCCTAATCCCCAACCGCGTTTTTTGGTGGTAAACCCAGGTTTGAAAATTTGTTTAAACTTAGATTTCGGAATTCCTTTTCCTGTATCAGAAATAAGGATTTTAATATGTTTTACAGTATTGTTAATCTCTAAAGAAATATTCCCTTTTCCTTGCATTGCATCAATAGCATTTTTTACTAAATTTTCAATAACCCAACCAAATAATTCGGAATTTATATTACTGAACAATTCATTGTTTTGACTTGAAAAAGCAAATGAAACTTGTTTAGAACTTCGAGATTCTAAATAATCAAAAGTACTTTTAGTAACCGTTACAATGTTTTGTTTTTCTAGTTTAGGTGTCGAGCCTATTTTAGAAAAACGATTTGCAATGGTACTAAGTCTATCAACATCTTTTTGCATCTCTCCAACATACGATTGATCGATGTTTTCAGTTTTTAAAATTTCAATCCAACCTAATAAAGATGATAAAGGAGTACCAATTTGATGAGCAGTCTCCTTTGCCATACCTGTCCATAATTTATTCTGTTCAGCAATTTTATTAGAGCTAAAAAATAAATAGATTACAGATAAGAACAAGCCTAAAATTAAAAGTAAAGCTAATGGGTAATAGGTAAGTTTATCAATTAAAGATGAATCTTTATAGTAAATGAAATCAGTTTTTCCTAAATAATTTATAGAAATCGGTTTATTTTGATTTTTCATTATAGCTAATTGCTCTTTTAAAAACTGAGGGTCTTTAGCTTTAATAGAATCTAAATTGAAACTTTCAGTAATTTCTCCCTTTGCATTAACAAGTATAAAAGGGATGTCTTTAGTTTTTTCGGTTATTATTTTTAAAACTAAAGGAGAGAGTTCTTTGTCTAAATCTTGAACAGAAGTTGTATTCAATTCTTCTATAGCATCAGCATATGTTTCAACTTTTATTCGTTCTTCTTGTTTAAATTTTTGAAAGAAAACATACGTGTTCCATAAAATAAAAGAAACAATAATTAAAGAAATACCAATTGCTATACGCTTTAACCAAAAAGTATTGTTAAAAAAACTCATAAGTCAAATATAACTATTCTGTACTATAACTTAATTTCTAAAACCGTAGTATATTTACCTATTAAAAAATAGAAACATGTTATCTATAAATCCTAAAGAAATACCTGTTGGTAAATTACATGGTTATTTATTAGGAGCTATTGCTCCGAGACCTATTGCCTTTGCTAGTACCATAGATAAAGAAGGAAACCCTAACTTATCACCATTTAGTTTTTTTAATGTTTTTGGGGCAAATCCACCAATTATGATATTTTCTCCAGCTCGAAGCGTACGAGCGAATACCACAAAACATACATTAGACAATTCAGAAGAAGTCAAAGAAGTAGTAATTAATGTGGTTAATTATGATATTGTACAGCAAATGTCATTGAGTAGTACAATGTATCCGAAAGGAGTGAATGAGTTTGAAAAAGCAGGATTAACGATGTTGCCTTCTGATGAAGTAAAACCTTTTAGAGTTGCAGAATCTCCAGTACAGTTTGAGTGTAAAGTAAAAGACATTATTTATACAGGAAGAGAAGGAGGTGCAGGAAATTTAATCGTTTGTGAAGTAGTTAAACTACATATTAATGAAGATGTTTTAGCAGAAGACGGAAGTATAGATCAGCATAAAATAGATTTAGTAGCCAGAGCAGGAGGAAGCTATTACTCAAGAGCAAGAGATGGATTTTTCGAAATCCCGAAACCAATTTCAACATTAGGAATTGGAGTAGATCAAATCCCATATGAAATTAGAAATAGTACCATTTTAACAGGAAATAATTTAGGAATGTTAGGAAATGTAGAAGAATTACCTAACCAAGAAACTGTTAATAACTTTGCTAAAGAACATGCTGAGTTTGTGGGAATTTCAACTGAAAAAAAGCATACATTTGCACAAGAGTATTTACAAAAGAATGATGTTGAAAGTGCATGGAAAGTACTTTTAATTAAATAGTTAAGATTATGGAAGTTATAGGGAAAATTAAATTAATTAACGAAACACAAACATTTGGATCTAACGGATTTAGAAAGCGTGAAATGGTAATAACTACCGATGAGCAATATCCGCAAATGATTTTAATAGAGTTTATTCAAGATAAAGTAGATTTATTAAATAACTATCAAGTAGGTCAAGACGTAAAAGTTTCTATTAACTTAAGAGGAAGAGAGTGGATTAACCCACAAGGAGAAGCTAAGTATTTTAACGCGATTCAAGGTTGGAGAATTGAAAACTTACAACAAGCAGCACCTCAAAATATGCCGCCAGTAGATCAGTTTCAACCAGCACCAGATTTAAATACTGAAGAACCAGACGATTTACCTTTCTAAAAAAGAGGATAGATAATAATATTAAACGGAGTTAATTTTTAAAATTGGCTCCGTTTTTTTATGTTTTGCGGAAATCTACATTTCAAATTGCGGATATCCCTTTTATAAAACTAAAAAGGGTATATATATTTGTATCATCATCACCCAGTAAAATGGGAGAGGAATTTAAGGGGAAAAAAGTAATCCTTCTAGGGTAACCTAGAAGGATTCGTTTTTATATAAATATTATTATTATTTAAAAAGGTTATTTTTTCTCAGGCATCGGACCTCTTAAATGAATAATTAATCCATTTAAGAAATTTCTTAAAAACTGATCGCCACAGGGCATATATTTAGGGTGGTTTTCATTTCTAAAAATAGCATTAATTTCACCTTTAGAAACTTTAAAATCTACCAAAGCACAGATTTCAATTATATCAGTATCTCTTAATTTATGAGCTACTCTAAGCTTTTTGAAAATATCATTGTTTGTAAGTCCCATAGTATAAGATTTTAATTAAGAGCTGAAAATATAGCCCAAGCATATAAAGCAAAACGTAGAAAACGGAATAAACCAAAGAAAACTACATTTTTAAAAGGGTATTTAATCATACCAGCTGTTAAACAACTAATAGCAAAAGGCAATGGTAATAAAGCACCTACTAAGATTAAAAAACCTCCCCATTTGCTAGTGTTTTTTAAGTTTTTAGCCATTTTAACTTCTAAATAGTTTCTAACAGCATCAATTTTTAAGGAAGCTCTTCCTATAAAATAAGCAGTTAAACCACCGAAGTAAGATAAAGTTGCTAAAAGTGTTAGATTTAAAATAGGATCAGCAGTTTTTTTAGACCAACCAATAAAAATTTCTGGTGGAATCAATCCTAAGATTGTTTCAGAAATAAAGAAGGTAATTAAAACTCCTGTTCTCGAAAAGGTTTCGGTCATAGCTTGTAAACCATCACCAATATTGTATACATATTTGTTAAAAAGTAATAACCCAACCACAGCAATTACAATTGGCCAAAAAGCTTTTTTTAAGCTTTCCCAAATAAACATGTAAAACCCCGTACGTTGATAATAATTGTGCAAACGTTTTACGTGTGGTTGCTTATTTCCTTTTTTCTTTTTTTTCTCTTTACTCATTGATTCTTAATAATATCAAAAGATAATTTTTTAGGAGATGC
Source organism: Tenacibaculum holothuriorum (assembly GCF_002120225.1). Taxonomy (GTDB): domain Bacteria; phylum Bacteroidota; class Bacteroidia; order Flavobacteriales; family Flavobacteriaceae; genus Polaribacter; species Polaribacter holothuriorum. The sequence continues at coordinate 26,494 of NZ_LAPZ01000013.1, forward strand.
AAAAATACGAGGTAATTACAAAATACGCTAATTATTAACTATGAATTACAGTTGAGCAACAGCAGCTTCAGCACAACGTTCACCATCCATTGCGGCAGAAATAATTCCACCAGCATAACCACCACCTTCTCCACAAGGAAATAAACCTTCAATTTGTGGGTGCTCTAAGTTCTCTTTTCTTGGAATATTTACAGGAGACGAGGTACGAGATTCTACACCAATAATATTTGCTTCCGAAGTATAATATCCGTGCATTTTTCTACCAAAAGCAGCAAACCCTTTACGTAATCTACTTCCAATTAATTTTGGAAGTAAAGAATGCATTGGTGATGAATTTAATCCTGGTTGATATGAAGTTTCATTTAAAGAAGACGATAATCGTCCTTCAACAAAATCGGTTAATCTCTGAGCAGGAGCAACCTGACTTCTTCCTCCAGCATTAAAAGCTAATCTTTCTAAATCTTTTTGAAATTGAAGCCCTTTTAAAACTCCATATTGTTCATATTTAGGTAAGTCTTTATCTACATTAATTTCAACTACAATTCCAGAATTAGCAAACTTATTATTTCTACGAGAAGGAGACATTCCGTTAACAACAACCTCTCCATTAGCTGTTGCAGCAGGAACTATAAATCCACCAGGGCACATACAAAAAGAATATACACCTCTGTTACCAACTTGATGTACCAAACTATATGCTGCAGCAGGTAATAATTCATCACGCTCATCAGCACAACTATATTGAATTTGATCTATAATTTGTTGAGGGTGTTCTACACGAACTCCCATAGCAAACGATTTGGCTTTTAATAAGATGTCTTTTTTATGAAGAAGTTCGTAAATATCTCTTGCAGAATGTCCTGTTGCTAAAATAACTGAATTCACAGTCATTTCAGTTCCGTTTTGTAACTGTATCGCTTTTAACTTATTGTCTTTAATTACAAAATCGGTAACACGAGTATCAAAATGAACTTCACCACCATATTCTAAAATAGTTTCTCGAATATTTTTAATAATCTTAGGTAGCTTATTAGTCCCGATATGCGGATGAGCATCAATTAAAATTTGCTCTGTAGCTCCATGAAACACTAAGTTTTCAAAGATTCTACGAACGTCACCACGTTTTAAACTGCGTGTGTATAATTTTCCGTCAGAATAGGTTCCAGCTCCACCTTCTCCAAAACAATAGTTAGAATCTTCATTAACATCGTGAAACTGATTAATAGCACGTAAATCTCTACGACGATCTTGTACATTTTTTCCTCGTTCTAAAACAATAGGTTTGTATCCTAATTCAATACAACGAAGTGCAGCATACATACCTGCAGGACCAAAACCAACAATGTGTATTTCTTTGGCATTAGAAACATCCTTATAGTCGAAGATATAATCAGGAGTATCAGGTAACGGTTCGTTAATATAAACGGCTACTTTATAGTTAAAAACAACATCTTTTTTACGAGCATCAATCGATTTACGAAGTACTTTTATAGCAGTGATATCTGATATATTGATATCTAACTTTTTAGAAGCTTTCTTTTTTAGAATATCTTCTTTTCTTTCTTCGATTAAATTTACACGTAGTTGAAGTTCTTTTACCATGCTGCAAAGCTAGGTAATTTTGACTGAAGTAGTTTATCTGATTTGTTTATTTTAGCAAAACAAACTTAGCTGTATGAAGATTACTCAGGTTATTGAAAATGTATTTAAGAAATACCTACCATCACCTTTTACCATTGCTATTTTACTCACTTTTATAACTATTTTATTAGCGTTAGTTTTTACAAAACCAGTTGATGTTTCCATTGGAAATTACTCCTTAGAAGTTTTGAGGTTTTGGGAAAACGGAATTTGGAGTAATGGTTTGTTAGTGTTTGCATATCAAATGATGCTAATTTTAGTGTTAGGTCATGTTTTGGTATTAAGTAAACCTGTTAGTAGTTTAATATTACGAGTGACAAAATACTGTACAAATACGGCGAATAGTGCAGTAATTGTTAGTGTAACTACGATGTTAGTCTCGTTTTTTAATTGGGGATTGGGGCTCATTTTTGGCGCATTGTTAGCCAGAAAAGTAGGAGAACATGCTCAAAGGGAAAATATAAAACTGAATTACCCGATAATTGGAGCTGCAGGTTATGTAGGGTTAATGGTGTGGCATGGAGGAATTTCAGGTTCTGCTCCTATAAAAATAAATGAAGAAGGGCATATTAAAAGTATTATGAGTTCAGTTTCTTCTGAAGAAACCTTGGCTAAAATTCCGTCATTAATAGATTATTCTCAAACGGTATTTAGCTGGTGGAATTTGTTAATTTTTGTACTAGTTCTTTTAACGGTTTCAGTAACTTTTTATTTCTTAGGGAGGAAGGCAAAGCCTACAAATCTAAACCTTCCAGAATATATAATGGAAGATAAAGAAAAATCGACTACACAGGCCGAAAAACTTGATAACTCTAAGGTATTGTCTATCATTTTTGGAGTATTAATTCTTGTTGCTTTTTTTTATCAATATTCTGACGATGTATTAGCACTTAAAATTACTCCGAACTTAATCAATTTTTTTATGTTCGGTTTAGGAATTCTATTACATGGAAGTTTTAAAAAGTTTACCAATGCAGTTGGAGAGTCAATTAGTGATGTATCTGGAATTTTAATTCAGTTCCCCTTATATTTTGGTATTATGGGAATAATGAAAAGCGCAGGAATGGTAACGTTAATATCTGATTTTTTCGTATCCGTTTCTACCGCTACCACTTTGCCAATTTTTACATTTTTTAGCGCAGGATTGGTAAACATTTTTGTGCCGAGTGGAGGAGGGCAATGGGTAGTACAAGGACCTATTGTAGTTGAAAGTGCATTGCAATTAGGAGTACCATTACCTAAAGCAATTATGGCATTAGCATATGGAGATCAAATAACCAATATGTTACAGCCTTTTTGGGCGTTACCGTTATTAGGAATTACCAAGTTAAAAGCAAAAGAAATTTTGCCCTATACATTAATCGCTATGGTAGTTGGTAGTGCAGTTTATTTATTAGGGTTATTAGTTTTTTAGATGATTTGGTTAGGTGAAGAATTGGTGTTTCCTCCGTTAGAGTTAGCCACGGAAGATGGAGTTTTAGCCATAGGAGGTGATTTAAGTGTAGCGCGATTAAAGCTTGCATACCAAAACGGAATATTTCCATGGTTTAATGAAGGTGAGCCAATTGTATGGTATTCACCTTGGGAACGTATGGTATTGTTTCCTGATGAGGTGAAAGTTTCAAAATCGATGAAACAAGTACTTCGTAAAAAAGATTTTACAATTACCGAAAACCAGGCTTTTGAACAAGTAATTTTTAATTGTAAACATATTAATAGAAATGATCAATTCGGAACTTGGATTACTGATGATATGGAACAAGCTTACATTAATTTACACAAAGAGGGTTTTGCAAAATCTATTGAAGTTTGGCACTTCGACTCAGCTCAAAGTAAAAATGTGTTAGTTGGTGGTTTATACGGAGTTGATTTAGGAAATGGAGTTTTCTGCGGCGAAAGTATGTTTAGTAAAGCAAGTAATATGAGCAAGCTTGCTTTTATACACTTAGCTCAAAACTGTGGTTATAAACTAATAGATTGCCAAGTATACAACGAGCATCTAGCAAGTTTGGGAGCAAGAGAAATTGATAGGAGTGAGTTTTTAGGTTTATTATAATTATAGATGATAACTATTCACATTTAACATTAACATAATCTTCTTTTTCTTTATCATATTCAATACATTTTCTTTCTATTAAAACCATTTTATTATCTATTACTTTATAAGTAGCATTAGTATGCCTAGAACCTCCACAGCATTGATTATGCTCATAGATTAGCTTTTCTTTTGAATTAAATTCTAAAGAGGTTCCACTAAAATCACTGACAAAATAGTTTTCAGATTTAGGTTCTTTTAAGATATAAATACTAGAAGTGTTTGGTCCGGTATAGCTAGCTTCAAAGACAGAGAAGTCTTGAATTCCATCGAAGTTATAATCATCAACTGAGACATTATCAATTCCAAATAACTGACAATCTAAATTGATTTTTTGAATTAATCGATCGGTTCTTTTTTCAAAAACTTTAACTCCAATCACTCGTCCATAAAATTGCCTTTTCTTCTTAGAGATGATAGTCTTGAAATAGTGTTTTTTTGTAGACTTAGATTGTAAAAGTTCTTTGGTATCCCATTCTAAATCATCTCCATAATTAATATCAAAGTCCTTTTTTAGATAAATATTAAGCTCTTTTTTAGTTTTTGTATTTACCCATTTACCTCTAATCACTGTATCATCTATTTCAAAGTTTGAAAAAGTTAATGTAGCTATAACCTGATTTTTTGATTTTTTTTCGTAGAGTGTTAATTCTCGTCCTTTTAAATTACCATTAATAGTAATAGGAGTATCATATTTATTATAAGAATAGTAAGCTAAAGAAACACCATCACTATAATGATAGGTTACTAAAGTAATTGGGTATTCTCCTAAAGTACCTGAATAAGAAGATTGCCCAAAGCAAATAGTATTAACTATCAATAAAAAACAAACAATAATCTTTTTCATAAATTACTTCAACACATTAAACTCAATACTCGAATCTGTAAAAACAGAATGTGTTTGTGTCTTAAAGTCCTTTTTATCGGCTTTGTAAATATTAGGCACATAGGTTTGTGGATTCAAATCGATTAAAGGAAACCAAGTACTTTGTACTTGTATTTGCAATTTGTGTCCTTTTTTTATAGTATGAAAAACATCTTGTAACTTAATATTTACAGCAGTTTTTTTGTTTGGTGTAAAAGGTTCTGGTTTTGAAAAATCATTTCTAAAACGTCCACGCATTACTTCACTACGAACCATCATATGATAATTGCTTAATTTTTGATGCGTTTGCATTTCTTTATTATCATTCTTTAATTCTGCAGGATGTACATCAATAACTTTAACAATCCAATCTGCAGCAGTTCCAGTGGTAGCTACATTTAGTTTTGCTAAAATATCTCCCGCTAAGGTTAAATCTTCAGTTAAAATATCTGTTTCAAAAACTAAAACGTCTGGTCTACGCGCAGCAAATCGCTGATCGTCGGTCATATACTTACGAGGCGTAAAAACGGTTTTAATATCTTCAGAATACGGAACAGGATGTTTTACATCACTTACAAAATCAACTTTTGAATCTGATTTTTTAGCTGCTGTTAATTCTTGATTTTCTGATAAATAAAATGTTTGTTTTTTGATATTCTTTGGTGGCCAAACATAGTAATCTTTCCATTCTCTTTTACCAGTGTCAAAAACATGAGCTTCAGCTAATTTTGAGTTTTTAGAGCCATTACCTTTTAAGAAATGATTAAAGAATTTTGTTTCAATATTCTTTTGAAAGTTTAAAGAGATTGAATCTCCGAAGTAATAATTACCAACAGTGTTTTTTACTTTGTTTCTCGACCATCCTCCGTGATCCCAAGGACCAAAAACTAACGTATTATAATTATTTGGTTGGTGTTTTTCAATGTTTTTATATGTTTCTAAAGGTCCATATAAATCCTCCGCATCAAACCAACCACCAACGACCATAGTTGCCACAGTTGAAGGAACTCTATCTAAATACTGAATTATTCCTTTGCTCTTCCAAACAGAATCATAATTAGGATGTTCAGTAATCTCTTTCCAGAAGAAATCATCAATTTTATTGGTGTTGTTTGCTGTTTTTGTATCTAATTTATCATACTGAAAATAGCTGTTTAAATTCTTTAAAGGACCTTTGTCTAAAAAGAACTGATATTGATCTTGTGTTTTCATATCAGGAAAAGAATACCAAGCCGTATCGGTTGGTTGATCTTTATAGGTTCCGAATAAAGAAATGGCTTTAAAATAGCTTAGTAAAAATGCTCCGTTATGATGAAAATCATCAAAAAAGAAGTCACCAATACACGCTTGTGGTGAAGCTGCTTTTAAGGCTGGGTGTGCATCAATTGTAGAAACCGTAGCATAATGTCCAGGATATGAAATTCCCCAAGTACCTACTTTACCGTTATTGTGTTTAGTATTTTTTACTAACCAATCTATAGTATCATATGTATCTGTAGTTTCGTCAGATTGTTTTTCTTTTTTATTCGGAACATACGCACGCATGTTATCGTAAACTCCTTCACTCATCCAACGACCACGAACATCTTGATATACGATAATATTTCCTTCTTTCATTAAAATTGGATTCGGCCCAATTTTCTTTCTGAATTTATCCTCTCCATAAGGTCTACAACTATACGGAGTACGTTGTAATAAAATCGGATAAACTTTACTAGTATCTTTCGGTGTATAGATAGTTGTGTGTAATTTTACACCATCGCGCATTGTAATTGCTACTTCTTTTTTTGAGTAGTTATCTTGAACAAAAGTGTCTTCTTTTTTTTCTTTTATTTTAGTTTCTTGTTTAGTACAACTTAAAATTAATATAATTAAGCAAGCAAGTTTGAAAAGTGATTTCATAGTGTTGATTATAAAGATGAGTAAATATAATCAAATGAAGAATATAACTAATTATGCTTTTTATTTTAATAGTTTAATTTGAGCTATAATCTGTAAAAAGTCTCTTTTCAATTGTTTTAGAAATATCAATGCTATGACAATCATGACATTTTATTTTAGAAATGAAAATACCATACGATTCTTTGTGCTTTAAAGAATAACCGTGATCACCTCTAAATTTTGGAACTCCCCAAAAAGTTTTTTCATTACTATTATTTTCAAAAAGATATCCTGGGTTTAATAGAACAAATAAATCGCCTGAGTTTTTATGATCGAGCCCAATTTTATTTAAATCCTCTCGTCTATATATTTCATCAACTACTAACTCGTCTTTATATTTTAGATAACTAAAAGCATCCTCTATTTTCTTAAGAGTTTTCTGTTTGTTTTCTATAGATAAGTTATCGTTTATGTAAATATGAGACGAAACTTTAGCTGGAATTCCAATTGCTTCCCAATCTTTACTATTGAAATTTGTGTTGACACTATTTTTAGTTAAAAACTTATTTATATCAATAGAAGTGTGAATAGGAGAAAACCCATGACCAGAAGTGATAATTAAATCGTAATTATTTTTTTTAGCAAAAGCCTCAATAGTATTGAAATCTTTATCCATTTGACTGAATGCATTTTTGTATTCTAATTGAATTTCTTTTGATGATTTTTTCAACCCTAAAAAAGAATGCCCAATTCTGTCCATCAACGGATAATCAATCATAATTAAATCGTATTCTTTTTTTTGAGAGGTTGATGTAAACACTTTCATAATATGATTTAATTCGCTGTAAATTTCTTCTAAAAGTGTTTTTGAATCAATCTTTTTTGAAGTGTAATATCCAATATTTGGCCAACCAGTTGGGTTTCCAATATTCTCATTGATAGATTGTATAAACTCTTTAGGATATCCTTTATTTTTGTACTGTGGTCTTACGTAAATTTGAATTGAATCTGAAGATTTATTTAGCCATTTTCCTTTAAGATTATTATCTAATTCAAACCAATTTCCAAGAGTTGCTTCTTTAACAAATCCATTATCAAAATTATAATCGTTATCAAAAATTAATTGAGAATCTTTGGTTTTATAAACTACTAAGTTTTGCAATTCTGGGATTTTAAATTCATCATTTGAGTTTCTGTATTTCACCAATGAATTATCGTTACTCGAAATTTGTTTTAACTCTAAAATGATTGGTTTTCCAATTTGAGTTCCTTGAGATAATGCATCAACATTTTTGTGGGTTATATATTTTCCGTGTAAAGTAAGTGAGCCAATATTGAGTACTTTTTTGCCTTTTAAATCTGCTTTTTCCCAAAAAGTTTCAGTTTCAAAAGGTTGACTAAAGCCACTTACCAAACTTAACTTTTCATTTTCTTTTTTCACATATAAATGTCCAACAATTCCGTGTTCACTTGGAGATTCACCAGTCTCAAAAGAAGCAATATTGCTTATAGTTACGGCATTTGTAATTGGTGTTAATTTTGTGATATTCTTTTCATTCCTTTTAAAAAAAAGATCAGATTTTGTTGCGGTTAAATATTCTTGCATTTCTGGGTAAGAAATTCCTCTTGCATGTACAACAATTACTTTTCTGTTTTCTTTTTTTGGTTGAGTGCAAGAAACAAAAATCGCCAAAAGAAAAAGAGTTACAATTAATTTACTCATTGCTTTTTTAGGTTTTTAGTTACTGTTTTTTTTGCACGCCATTTCATGATAAGTAAAGCGAAAATAATTATCAGAATTATTAAAATACTTCCTTCTGGTCCAAATTCACCACCTGTTAACCAATCTTTATTTGAGTTAATTGAAATATCTAGTAAGGTTGCTTTTTTATGTCCGCTTGCTGCAAATCCAAAAATAGGTCCTTGAAAAAAGTTCCATCCAATGTGCATTCCTATAGAAAGCCATAACATTTTGGTTGATAAATATCCGTAGATTCTTAAATAACCAAACAATACAATAATTAAGGTTGATACTATACCTGCATTAGGATTTAAAGCATGGATTAATCCATAAATAATGCAAGAAATGATGATTGATAATTTTAATCCCAATCCTTCAATCATATTTTGAAAAACATAACCTCTAAACACTAATTCTTCCCAATAGCCAACTAAAATATGCTCTACTAAAACAATTAGTAAAGTAATTAATGACATCGTTTTTATATAATTTCCCCAGTTTTCAGCATTTAATTCTAAAGGATTATTTAACGAAAAGTTGATACCATTAATTTCTATCAGATTAAAAGAAATTAATAAAATGCAAAACAAAAAAGCCATTGCTCCACTAAGTAAAAAGCCAAATATTACATCAAAGAAGGATTGTTTTTTTAGTGAAAGTCCAAGTGAAACAAAACTCTTTTTATCAAAAAATTTCCTTGACAAAAACACAGCTATTGTGCTTCCAATTGCCAAAATACTTACAATTAATAAACTGTAATTTTCTAAAAATTCTTTTTTTGTAATATCACCTAATAAAGGTTTTATAATAAAAGTTGATGCGGCAAAAACCCAAAAAATTAACAAGAAGAAAAATATTCTCCATCCAGCTTTAAATCGATTTTCTTGTTGATTAATAAATATGTTTTTCATGATTTTTTGTTTAAACAATTTTAAAGTAAATAAGTAACATGCTAATTGAATTCATCATTCCATGCACATAGATATTTAGCCATAAATTTCTATTATTTGCTAAATAAATAATGGCTAAAAACACTCCTGCTGTTCCTGTTAATAATTGTCCTGAAATTCCTTGATAACTATGAAGAAATCCAAATAAAAATGATGAAAATAGAACCCCGATAATCAATCCAATTTTTTTAGGAAATAAACTTTCGAAGGTTTTCAATAAAAAGCCTCTAAAGATTGTTTCTTCTAACAATCCACCAACAAACCATCCAATAGCTAAACTGATGGTAAAGGCTTTTAAGTTTCCACGAACCAAATCAAAAGGGCCTAAATTTATTGGAGCATTTGTAAACCAAACGATAACTGGGTATAACACAAAATGAGCAGCAATTTGAATTAAAATAGCATACCCCAAAGAAATCGGTAAAAGCTTTAAGTGCGATTTATTGTTTTGGAATAAATCATTAAAATCGCTATTGAGATTTGAGAATACAAATACTACAATAACTAAAAAAGCCAAAAGAAGATTTACATAAGGATTGTTTATTAGAATAATTAAACCTAATACAATGCTTAAAACTACAATGTTTATGTAAATCTTCTTTGTCATTTTAATATAGATTATTTTCTAACATCTGTTGAAGTATCAACCACTGCATTTTTAGGTTTTATCATTCTGCTTTCATCAAACTTTTCATTCATTTTAAAATTATAAATGGCGTGATCTCCGTATTGTTCTTTTAAATCTAAACTATTAGTGGTCATTAAAACAGGATATTTTAATCCATTAATGTCTGCCGTATAATTGTTGATTCTTAAAAGAGGACCAAAAACTTTCTTGTCTTTAGGCAATTTTAAAATATCTAACAAAGGACCATAACCAACCGTGTATTCATATCCGCTTAAGATGTAATTTTGAGCATCAATATAAAGTGTATAAGTATCTCTTATTGATTTTCCTAATATTGGAATTTTAGTATAAGTCATTTTAATTTTATAGACTTCATTTTTAAAAGCAGGATGTTTTAATTTTTTTACTTCTCCCAATTTTACATTAGCATCTTGTGTTAACCAAGGAAGATTCAAATAGTAAAAAAACACAGAATGTTGATGATTTGGAGGATTACCAACTCGCCAATTTACACCCCAAGCCTCTTTACCATCGTAAGACATTTGAGAGCCTACTAATGGCCAATCTTGATAAGAACGTCTAGTTTTCATATCTACGGTTTGGTCATTAATCCAAAATCTTAAAAAGCCAAGAGATTTACTATACATTGCAGTTGTAAAACTGAATGTTTTAAGGTTTTTCCATTTCTCATAACCACCATGAGCTTCCATCATTTTTTCAATAACATCTTTGGTTTCTTTTGAAGCGTATTTTTGTTGTCCAAAACTATTTCCTACAACTAAAAAAACGACTAATAATCCTATAATTTTTGTTTTCATAATTTCTGATTTTTAAATAATTATTGGGTCAAAATTAGAACACTAATCACCTGAAAAGAAGCCTTTTGTTGTGAATGGCAATTAAAGATGTAAGCAACAGTGTAAAGTAGTATTTCGGTAATTAATTTTAGTACTTTTACACTATGGCTATCTTATCTAAATATAAATTAGAGGTTCCTAAAAAGTATGTTTTTATATCTGCTTTACTTTTCAGTTTTGCTGTCATTTTACAAGTAGTAAATGCAGAACCAGAAATAAATGCGCTAGTTTATATTAGACATATTACTTTATTTACAGCTGTATATTTATTTTGGGCTTTAACTATAGATTATCTTTGCGGTGTAGTAAAACCTTTTGATGAGAACAAACCGAAATTCACTCAGTTTTTAGAACGTTTTATTTCTGCAACTATATTGGTACTTTTAAATCTAATTGTTACCAATGTATTGTATTATACTATCCTTATAATCTTTACCAATTTTACTTTTGCTGAAGTTTATGATGATTTTTCGCCGTATTTACTAAAATCAATTTTAATCAGGTTTTTAGATGTAATAATTATTGGTGCTGTTTTAAAAATTATTGAAGCCTATCAAATTGTTCAAAAGCAAAAATTAAAAGTAGTTTCACTTGAAAATAAATTACATTTATCTCAACTGGAAGCTTTAAGAAATCAATTAGACCCACATTTTTTATTTAATACGTTACATACTTTAAATACGCTGATTGGTTATGATGATAAAAAGGCAAGATCTATGGTAGTTAAGGTAACCAACTTGTTACGTAAAATTCTAGATAAAAGAGAAAAACATTTAATAACTTTTGAAGAAGAATTAGAGTACTTTACAAGTTATTTAGATATTGAAGAAGAACGCTTTCACGACAGGTTAGAAGTAACAATTGATGTTGAAGATAGAACTTTATCTGTTATGGTTCCCACATTAATTTTACAACCTTTAATAGAAAATGCATTTAAACATGGAATATCTCAAATTGAAGACAAAGGAAAAATCAGTTTAGAAGTAAAACTTCAAGAAAGATTTCTTGTTATAAATTTATCAAACTCAATTCCTAAAAAGAATCATTCTTCAGTAATTAATTCAACTAGAGTTGGATTGACAAATTTACAAAGCAGATTACAACAAGTTTATGGAGATGATTTTAAGTTTTCTACAAAAAAGAAGAACGACATGTTTTCGGTAACTATTAAAATTAATGAAATTCAAAAAGTATGAGATTATCAGTTTTAGTTGTTGATGATGAACCACACGCAAGAAGGCATATAAAGAACTTACTTTCTAAAGATGATGAGGTAGCAATTGTATACGAATGCAAAAACGGAAAGGAAGTATTGAATTTTTTGAAAAATAAAATTCCAGATATTATTTTTTTAGATATTAATATGCCTGGAATTAGTGGAGTAGAAGTAGCAGATAAATTAAAAAATACTGAGTCATTAATTATTTTCTCAACCGCTTACGATCAATACGCATTAAAAGCATTTGAACTTGAAGCATTTGATTATTTACTAAAACCTTTTGAAGACCAACGTTTTTATGATGTTTTACAGAGAGCGAAAACTTCAATAGAAAAAGAGAAACAAGCAAGTTTTAGTCAAAGATTTGCTAGTTTGTATAAAGAATATAATAATTCTTTAACACCGCATTTATCAGAGTTTGTAATTAAAGATAAAGGTTTTGAATATAAAATTCATACTGATGAAGTTTTGTATATAGAAGCTAGCTCTGTGTATGTGTTAATTCATTTAAAAGATAAAAATATACTATACAGAACAGCTATAAATTTATTGGAGCAGCAATTACCTTCTAATTTTATTAGAGTACATCGATCATTTATTTTAAATACAGATTTTGTTAAAAAAGTTAAGTATTTAAATAATAGTACATATTCTTTAACAATAGAAAATGAAGATGTAATTATTTCTAGTAGAAAATATAAAGAAGCAATTAGTCGAAAATTTAGTTAATAGTATTTATTTTTAGATACTCAAAAAGTAAATCATGAAAAAAATAATCATCCTTCTTTTATTGATAATAAGCGTTTCTTGTGTTAAGGAGCCTAAAACAAAAGCTAAAGAAGTAGTAGCTAAAAAAGTATTTCCAGAATTAAAACCAAATCGATACAATGTTGCTTTTTTAATAATGGATGGAACATTTAATACAGAATTAACGGCTCCGTTTGATATTTTTCAGCATACGATTTTTAGAGAGGGAATTAAACCGATGAATGTTTTTACGGTTGCAGATACTGACAAACCGATTACAACTTTTGAAGGAATGAGAATTCTACCAGATTTTAATTATCTAAAAGATTCATTGCCTAAGATTGATATTTTGGTAGTTCCGTCTGCGGAACATCATTTAGATACTGATTTAGAGAATACCGCAATGATTGATTTTGTAAAGAAAATAGATAAAGAAGCACAATTTGTAACTACTCATTGTGATGGTGCTTTTGTATTGGCAAAAGCAGGAGTTTTAAACGGAAAGGTTTCTACAACATTTCCAAGTGATATTGATAAAATGAGAACGATGTTTCCTGAATTAGATATTCGTAAAGATGTTTTATTTGTTCATGATGGAAAATACATAACATCAGCAGGTGGAGCAAAATCTTTTGAAGCAGCATTATATTTATGTGAATATTTATACGGAAAAGAAATTGCTAAATCTTTAGCAGGAGGTTTAGTAATTGATTGGTATGTAGAAAAAGTTCCGCATTTAATTTTGAACGATTAATAAAAAAGGCAACCATTTTGGTTGCCTTTCTCGTTTTTATACTAAAATAGTTTAGTTTTTTAACCAAGCATTTCTTAAAATTACTTTAGAATCGTTAGCTGGTAATTCTTCTAATACTAAACCAGAACTTTCATAAGTAGGTTGTGCATAATCACCTTCTAGTTTTACTAATTGCCCATCTCTAGTAACTTCCATAGTAATTTTATCTCCAGCTTTCCATTGCATTGTTTTTCCTATGATTGGACGAGCATTTGCTAAAGATACTTTTTCTCCATTTACAGATTCTAAAACATCACCAGCTTTAATACCTAAAGCAGTTAAAGCGGTATTTGTTCTTGGAGTAAAGAAGATTTTTTTATCACTATTTACAGAAATAAAAGGTTGTCCTTTTGCGTCAATAAAATACGCTGAATTTTTAGTTTCAGTTTTCTTTTTAATTCCAACTTTATCAAAATATATATCATAATTAATCGGAGTAGCTCCTTCTACATGTGTAGCAAAGAACTCACCAACTTTAGGGTTAGTCATTTTTACAATTTCAGCAATAATTTCATCGTCTTTAAATGGTTTATGCGCTCCATATTTATTAGATAAATCTCTCATCAAATCACGTAAACCATACTTTCCGTTAGTTTCTTCACGTAAAATAATATCTAAACACATTCCTATCAATGCTCCTTTCATATATACATTTGAGTAGTTAGAAGCATATTTTTTATCTAAAATATTTTTACTCATTTTAGTAAAAGACATATCATCTTTAAAGCGCTTAGAAGTAGCAATTTTACCTTGCATTTTTGTAATAAACTGCTCCGGAGTAATTAAACCTTGATTTACTTGAAATAAGTTAGCAAAGTATTCAGTAATTCCTTCATACATCCATAAATGTTTAGACATATTAGGCTCGTTAAAGTTAAAGTTATGAATCTCTTCTGAGTGAACCGATAACGGAGATACAATATGGAAAAACTCGTGAGAAACTGTTCCGTTAATCATTCCGTCAGCTAATTGTTTTTTTGAATAAGTTTCAGGATATACAACCGTGGTAGAAGAAAGATGCTCTAATGCCCCAAAACTTTGCCAGTTGTATACTTTAGGATCAAATAAATACAATAAGATGTTATACTCTTTTGTAGTTTTAAATCCTTTTAAAAAGTTACTTTGAGCTTGTACCATTTTCTTTAAATCAGCTTCCATGTCCTTTGCAGAATGAACACCGTTTGGAGAATATACAGCAAGTGTAACATCAATTCCGTCAACATTAAAACTAATAGAATTTAATGGCGCATACATAATTGGGTTATCAGAAACTTCATCATAACGAGAAGCAGTAAATACATCTTTAGTATTTTCTTCTTTCGTTGTGTTTTTATTAATTAAAGAAGTTGTTTCATATAAGTTTGACGGATGTAAAACGGTAATTTCATATGGAGTTTCTTTCTTTCCTTTAAAATAACCAATAAAACCAGGTAGGTTTAAGAAAAAGTTTTTCCCTTTTTCAATGTTAGTTCCTGCCATTACATAAATACCATGTTTAGCTTTTGAATCGAAAGTATCATCTACTTGATAAGATAACTTATCCATTTTCGTAGCATTGGTAATTTCCCAAGAATTTTCATCAAGTTGTTTTACTGCTAACTCTTTTCCATCGTAATCAAAAGCTTTAAAATTAGATACGAATTGACCATAGTTACTCATAGCATAAGTACCAGGAACAATTGCTGGGATTTGATATACGACAGTAGATTCTTTAAGTTTTTGAGGATCTATTTCTACTTGTACCTTATCGTCAACTACATTATTAATATCAATAGTTGCCTCTATTAAAGGGTTAGTGTCTGTTAAATTTTTGGTTGAAGAACAGCTAGCTAAAAGTGCTAAAGAAGCTAGTCCGAGTATGATTTTTTTCATGATTGTATTTTGTTATAGTTGATTTGTATCTACAAAAGACGATATGTTACAAACTATGTTACATTTTTAACATCTTATTAAGAGATACAACCTAAGTGAAAACGTTGTACCTTTGCAACGGCATGAGAATTAGACGACTTTCAGATTGGTTACCTACTACGAACAAGGAGGTGAAGTTAAGAGGATGGGATGAATTAGACGTAATCCTATTTAGTGGAGATGCATATGTAGATCATCCAGCATTTGGTCCTGCAGTAATTGGGCGTATTTTAGAGAGTTACGGATTGCGTGTAGCTATTGTACCACAACCTAGTGTGCATGATAATTTACAAGACTTTACAAAGTTAGGTACACCTCGTTTATTTTTTGGTGTAACTGCAGGTTGTATGGATTCTATGGTAAGTAACTATACGGCAAGTAAACGTCGTAGAGATAAAGATGCCTATACACCGAATGGAGACAAAGGTTTTAGACCCGATTATGCTACTACGGTTTATACTAAAATTCTAAAAGAAAAATTTCCAGAGGTGCCTGTATTAATTGGAGGTATAGAAGCTTCGTTACGTCGTGTAACGCATTACGATTATTGGTCTAATAAATTGATGCCTTCTATCTTAGAAACTTCGGGAGCTGATATGTTGGTGTATGGAATGGGAGAACAACCCTTACGTGAAGTTGTAGAACTTTTACAAAAAGGAATTCCGTTTTCTAGTTTAAAAACCATTAAGCAAACAGCAGTTTTATTAGAAGAAGGAGAGAAGGTACCTAAGAATAAGAACTGGCAAGATGTTGAAATTTCTTCACATGAAGTTTGTTTAAAGAATAAGAAAGCCTACGCTTCTAATTTTAAAGTAATAGAGCAAGAGTCTAATAAATTATATGCTCGTAGAATTTTTCAAGATGTAGGAAGTAAAAAGTTAATGATTAATCCGCCTTATCCAACCATGACGGAAAAGGAGATTGATGGTTCTTTCGATTTACCCTACACAAGAATGCCACATCCAAAGTACAATAAGCGTGGAGCTATTCCTGCTTATGAAATGATTAAGTTCTCGGTAAATATTCACCGAGGATGTTTTGGAGGATGTAGTTTTTGTACCATTTCAGCACATCAAGGAAAGTTTATTGCGAGTAGAAGTCAGGAATCTGTTTTAAAGGAAGTTGATGAACTGACAAAGATGGATGATTTTAAAGGGTATCTATCTGATATTGGTGGACCTTCGGCAAATATGTATCAAATGAAAGGAAAGGTTCAGGCTATTTGCGATAAATGTGTTGCGCCTTCTTGTATTTCGCCAGTGATTTGTAGTAATTTAGATACTTCTCATAAACCATTAACAGAATTATATCAGGCAGTTGATAAACATCCGAAGATTAAAAAATCTTTTATAGGTAGTGGAATTCGACATGATATGTTGGTGCCTGAATTCAATAAAAATGCTGATCCTAAAGAATTAGATGCATATACTGAAGAGGTAATGACAAAGCATGTTTCTGGGCGTTTAAAAGTAGCTCCAGAGCATACATCAGATCCCGTATTGAAGCTAATGCGTAAGCCATCATTTACGTATTTTCATAAGTTTAAGGAACGTTTCGATAAGATTAATAAGCGTAGGAAATTAAATCTTCAGTTAATACCGTATTTTATTTCTAGTCACCCAGCCTGTGAGCCAGAAGATATGGCAAATTTAGCAGCTGAAACTAAAGATATGGGATTTCAATTAGAGCAGGTACAAGATTTTACACCTACGCCTATGACGGTTGCTACAGTGATTTATTATAGCGGTTATCATCCGTATACTTTAAAAGAAGTAAAAACTCCAAAGACAAAAAAGGAGAAACTAGATCAACATAAGTTTTTCTTTTGGTATAAGAAGGAAAATAGGCAGTGGATTAAAGATAAACTTACTAAAGTAGGTCGTACAGATTTATTGCAAAAGTTATTGCCGCCAGATAATTCTTGGAGAAAAAACAAACCAGGTAAGGCTAAAAATACATTTAACGATGCGGTAACTTTTAAAGATAAACCATCGAGAAGAAAGAATAAAGGGTTTAAGAAAAAAAGAAGATAATAAAGAAATAAAAAGAGTTTAAATTATTTTAAACCCTTTTTTATTATTAGTGTTTATCTATATGAGGCTTTTGATTGATTGATTTCAACATGGTTTAGAGTTTCAATATTTAAAAGAGTTTTAAGTTCAGAAGAATTAATTTCACATTTAGGTCCCAAGACAACCTCTTTAATAGAATTGCTTTTTATTGGAAATTCAAAGTATGATGTTAGTTTATTGCCTGTCATTCTAAACTTAATAGGGTCAAGAGAATTATTTGTAGCGGTATAATTGTCTTGATTTATAGAGAAATGTGGAGTGTAAACAATCCTGACTTCTTCTTCTTCAATAAATGCAGGATTTTTATGCATTGAAGCTATAATTAATGCTTCAATAGATTTATTATGATGATAAGCAGAACCGGGGCGCACGAGTTCTCCCTCTGCATTTTTTTCGTTACAAATTAGCTCTACAATAGATTTTGCTTCCATATTTTGTTTAGTTTTATCATAACAGACATCAAGAAGTCTTAAATCTATATTATTATCTAGCGAAGAAACTGTTGAGGTATTGTTTATATTCAAGGAGCCTCTGTCTATACCAATTGCAACACCTTTTCCATCCGAAGCATAAGCTCGCCATTGGCTCAATTTATCTTTAGCATTGGAAAAACAGCAAATATAAGGGCCAATGTTTGCATTATAAACTCTTTCTTTGAAGCTATTCAATAGCCCCGAGTTTTCTTCATCTTTAACTTTGTCTACCTCTTTGTTTATTAAATTTAAAAACCAATCTATTTCCAGATAATCATTCATATAGTTTATCTTAGATAACCAAAGTTTTTTGTTTTGAATAATATTTATAAAGGCAATAGGATCACAATAATGATAAATTAAATTAGAACTCATATTAATCTTGAATTTAGATTAAATATTATTTAAATGATGATATAATTAATTATTTTCTCTACTAGTTAACCATTCGTTGATATGATGGCAGAGTTCTTCCCAAGGCATTTCATCAATATCTTCTTTACTTAATTCATATTCTTGTGCTATAAAGTAAAAATCGCCATTAAACTCATTGTATAAACGCCAAATTTTATTGGCACTATCAATTTGTTCGTTTTTTATTTTACGAACCCAGTTTCTAAACTTACGAATAGCAACTTCAGGAGAATTATTATGAATTTCAATATCATTGCCTGATAAATCAGAAATTGCTCTTTGGTAACGGTAACGCTCTTTGTCGAGAATTAATAGATATTTATTGCGCATTTTTTCTTCACCATAAACTTTGCAACCTATATCCATACCTAGTTCAAAAGGCATATTAAAACGAGCTAATTGATTTTTTTTAGTAGATTCCATTCTCGATAAATCGTGAATACTAAATTGAGCTTGAGCGATGAGGTTTTGAATTCCTGAAACTCTAGAGTCTGCAGAATTTACAGTTTCTGATAATAATGGGTTAAACCCTAAGTAAACAGCACTAAAAACAATTGCTTTGAGTATAGGTTTGTATTCGTTGTCGAAAGGACAATTAATAAAGAGGTTACTTTCGAAAGCCATAGAAATTAGCCTGCATATTGAACTCTATCTACCGAACCATCCGTTTTGTGAATTACTAAAGCTTCGGCATCTTGCAGTTGTATGATTTTTTTTCCTTTTAAAATAGCACTTCTTCTGGTAGTATGTTGAGAAATAACTTTTTCGCTTCTTTCCTTAAAAACTACCCATTGCCCTCTACGGTGCATAACGTGTAGCTTTTCTCCAGAAGAACCGGCTTCTCTAAACTTATCGCTTAAGTTTTCTTTTCTGTTATTTACTCTCTCACTTACCATCTTACCAAAGATACAAAATCAATGAATTAACTGCAATTTTTATACCGTAATTAATTCCCGTTTTCTTCCATACGAAGCTCTTTCCATTTAAAACTTCCTTTGTTTACGATGGCTTGAAAATCTTTATGTATTTGGGTAATATATTCTGAATCGTTTTTTTCTTCTATAGAAGCTAATTTAGTTTTTAAATGAAGCTCTTTTAAACGGTCTCGAGTTTCTCCATAAATGACCCATAAATCTTTATGATTATAAAAACCATCCCAAGCAGCAAAAATAGTGCTCATAGCACTAAAGAAAAGGGTTAGTATTTTAATGATAGTTTTATGGTCAGGGAAATCGTCTCCAACAGCAACCAAGAAGGTTATTAAAGCAGAAGAGATAGCAATACTAATATAAATTCTGAATGATTTTTTTTTGTTTTGTTTGGTACGACAAGAGCTAAATTCTATCATTTTTACAATTTCTTCTTGTAAAATTTCAAAGCGGGAGAGGTTGGTTTGCATAGTTTGGTTAATTCTTGCTCAAACATACTTGAAAAAAGAATTAATTACAAACTTTACAATCGTCTTTATCTTGAATTTCACCTACCAGTTTTCCTTGTTCGTTTAATACAAATCCACAACAATCCATAAATCCTTTGGCAATTAGTTTGCGAGCACGTTGTATTTGAGATTTTGTAGTTGGTAAGCTTTGATTGAGTTGTTGGGCAACCTCTTGTTGTTTTAAACCTTTAATGTCCGATAGAAACAAAGGGTCTCTATATTTTTTAGGAAGACTTTCTAAAATACCTCGTAAACAATCTTTTTCCGTGTGTTTATACTCTTCTATTTTAGTTTCTGTCTCGAAATTTGCTAATTCAAAGGTTTGATTGGTGCTTTTGAAATAATCCATAATAGAATTTCGAGCAATGGTAAAAATCCAAGGTTTTAGTTTGGTAATATCTTTAAGAGTATGAAGCTTCGTATGTACTTTTATAAAAGTGTCTTGTAATAGATCTTCGGTAACATCTTTATCTTTTACTTTACTTAAGATAAAGTACTTGATATCATCGGCATATTTTGTCCAAACTTCATGTGTAGTCATATTATAAATTTACAAAAAATGTTTTATTGAGTGGTTTTAAAAATGTATCGAAACATAAGTGCTTCGATACATTTTCTTTTTCAATTCGAAAATGAATCGAATCGATAGTTAACAAATTAATTTATTAGCAATTGCAGTTGTTGCATGTGCAGTTTTCACAAGTACAACTGTTACAGTTTCCATTTTTACATCCTTCACAGTTGCAAGTACATTGATTTTTATATTTCATATTATTCTTTTTTAAAGTTTCATATAATAGACTTTGTAATCTTTAAAAAGATGCATTTAATTTAAAAAATATTTTTGAAGTTCTTTTCTAATAGGAATCGATTTGATAGGAGAGATGTTAACACCACCAGTATTTCCTTTTGGTACCCAGATGTTTGTAAAAATGATTGAAGCTAGAATACGAGTAAATTGTCCTAGGGTTTCTTTAATATTTTTTGATTGAATTCCATGCAAGAGCATCCAGTAATGAGAAATTGTATGTCTATACCAATGTTTTTGTCCTAAAATATGAGCGTTTTCAAAATGATAAAATGACACTTTAAAACGTTTGTTTTTAAGTGCCACTTTACCCAATGTTAGTTGTTCTTTAAATGCTTGCTTTCGTAATTGTTGTGTCATGATTTTTTACAATCAGACATTTAAAAAACAAAAAAGATGCATTTATTTAGTTAACTTTTTCTCCATTAACATAGGTTTCTAAAACTTTTGTGTGTGGAATCTTTTTTTCATCAACAGTCATGATATCATTTTCTAAAATGATAAAATCAGCTACTTTTCCAATTTCAATACTTCCTTTTTCAGCTTCTTCAAAATTAGCATAGGCATTCCAAATAGTCATTCCTTTTAAGGTATTCTCTCTAGATAAAGCATTATTCATTTGATAACCGTTTTCTGGATATCCTTTTAAATCTTTACGGATACTTGCTGCATAAAAGGTGTAAAGCGGACTCACATGTTCAATTGGAAAATCTGTTCCTAAAGCGACTTTACCATATTGTTTAAGTAAATCGTTATAAGCATAGGCTCCTTTGATTCTTTCAGCTCCAACACGTTCTTCTGCCCAATACATATCGGAAGTAGCATGTGTTGGTTGTATAGATGGTAATACATTTTTAAAGAAATGAAAGTCTTTTAAATCTACGACTTGTGCATGTTCTATTCTCCAACGACGGTCTTTTTTGTTTTTTAAGACCTCGTCATATGTTTTTAACATTACATAATTTGCTGAATCACCTATGGCATGTGTATTCATTTGATATTCTGAATTTGCAATTCGTTGTGCTAAGTTTTGTAAATCTTCATATGAATTCACTAAGGCTCCAAAGTGTCCTTTTTTGTCGGAATATTCATCTTTTAAGGTAGCCCCACGTGAACCTAAAGCTCCATCTGAATATACTTTTACAGAGCGTACATGCAAACGATCTGTTTTAACAACTCCTTTGTTTAAATAATAATCAAGATTTTCTTTATTGTTGGAAATCATAGCATAAATACGCATTTTTAAATCTCCTGTTTGTTGTAGGCTATCTACTAACTCAATAACTTGTTTGTCTAAACCAGCATCATCAACCGTAGTTAACCCTAAATCAAAACATATTTTCTGAGCATCTTTTAATGCCTGAATTTGTTCTCTTTTAGATGGTTTAGGTATTTTGATGAAGTTCATTGCATTGTCAATTAAAACCCCTGTTAGTTTACCATCTTTTTGAATAAATTCTCCACCATCAATTTTTGATTCCGTAGAAATTCCTGCTAAATCAATTGCTTTTTGATTTACAAGTATCGCGTGTCCGTCTATTCTACGAATAGCTACAGGTGTGTTAGGGAAAACACTGTCTAGTTTTTCTTTTGTAGGGAATTCTTTTACTTCCCAATCATTTTGATCCCATCCGCGTCCTGTTATAAAAGTGGTGTTTTTTTCTTTTTGAAAAGCCACCAAACGCTGTAATACATCATCATAACTTTTAGTACCTACCAAGTTTACTTTTTGTTGTTGTAATCCTAATCCATAAAAATGACAATGTCCATCAATAAATCCTGGGTATACAGCATTATTTTGGGCATCTATCGTTTTTAAAGTGGTGTATTTGTTTTGGATTTCTTTATTGGTGCCAACAGCAATAAATTTACCGTCTTTAATAGCAAAACTTTCTGCTTTGTCAAAGTTGTCGTTTACGGTATATGCATTGGCATTAATAACAATAAGGTCGGCTTTTTCTTGTTGTTTACAAGAGATTAAAGCAACTGAAAAGAGTAGGAGGAATATAGTTTTTTTCATATTTATTTTGATTCATTTTTATAAATAACTAATGTCCAACCAATGAATAATAATTGAACAATTATTCTAATATATGCTGCGGTTTTTGACCCAATAGCAGGAATCTCTTTAAAGGCATCCCAAATATGAATAGGCATAAAAGCTATCATTAATAAGAAAATACCGTAAGCAGATTTTTTCTCATATCCTTTTATAAATAAACCAATTCCTAAGAGAATTTCTATAATTCCAGAAATATAGTTTACAGCTAATTTTGGTAAGAAATTAGGAATAAATCCGTTGTAAAATTCTGGATTATTAAAGTGATTAAAACCTCCATATATTAAAAAGATTGCTAATAGTATTTTTAATATTAGTAAGATGTATTTCATTTATAATGTTTTACTATTATGTAGATGTAATTTTAATTGTTGTTTAGATTTTTTTCAAATTGTTTTCTAAAGCTGTAATTAAAATAAAGCCCCATAAAAATTCCAAAAAAAATAATTTTAAAAAGTAGTTTCCATATTTCAAAATTACCGTTGTCATAATATGTTAATGCAGCTGTAAAGGTTCCATATCCTATTGCCGAAAAAACACCTGCTTTTATTGCTTTTTTTGTGTAAGGTTGCATGTTTTAAATTATTAAAAGACGATTAGTTTAATCAATGATTATTAAAAAGTGAATTTAAGGCTTTAAAGTTTCGTTGTTGTAAAGGTATTTATCCATTAAATACACAATACTAGCCATTGAGGCACTTCCTAATTCTAACTCTCTTTTGTTTACTTTATCAAAAGTATCGGTTGCAGCATGATGGTAATCAAAATATCGTTGTGAATCTGGTCGATATCCTACTAAGGTTACATGTTCATCTTTTAAAGGACCTATGTCTGCACCACTACCTCCAGCTGTAATGTCATGTAAGCCATAAGGCGCTAACAATTTTTTCCAACTTTGTAAAAGTTTTCTGTTCTTTTCATTTGCATCAATTGAAAAACCTCTTGGAGTATGTCCGCCAGCATCCGATTCTAAGGCTCCAATATGTAACTCTCCATTTTCTTTTGCTAAACGAGCGTATTCTGTAGCTCCTCTTAATCCGTTTTCTTCATTCATAAAAAATACAATACGGATGGTGTTTTTAGGTTGAATATTATTCTTTTTTAATAAATAAGCTACTTCTAGTGATTGTACAATTCCAGTACCATCGTCATGTGCTCCCTCACCTAAATCCCAAGAATCTAAATGACCTCCAATTACCATAATTTTATTTGGATATTCACTTCCTTTTATTTCCCCAACTACGTTATGAGAAGGAGCGTCAGGTAAGTTTTTACAATTTTGTTTGAAATAGAATTTTAAGTTTGGATTCTCTTTTAAATGCTTGCTTAAATTTTCTGCTGCTCTTGAACTAATTGCCGCTGTTGGGATATATTCTGATTTCGGAATTTCTCCATAACCCATAGATCCTGTGTGCGGATAATCGTCAATTCCATTAGTCATAGAACGAACAATTACAGCTTTAGCACCAAATTTACCTACTGTTGCAGCACCTCCATAACGTTGTCCTACACAACCTCCATAGGCTTTAAAAGTGTTGATTAATGTGTTGTCGAAAGCACCGTTGAAGAATACAATTTTACCTTTTGCTTTCTCTCCTAGTTTTTTAGCTTCATTTAAGCTTTTTACTTCAATAAGTTCTGCTGTAATACCTTCTTTAGGAGTTGCGATAGAACCTCCTAAAGCACAGATAGGAACATTGATTTTTTCTCCGTTAAACTCATAATTTGCAACTTCTTTTTCTCCACGTACCCAATGCGGAACCATTACTGGTTGTAGCCAAACAGAATCTAGTCCAACTTCTTTCATTAGTTGCTCTCCCCAGATAACTGATTTGGCAGCACCTTCTGAACCAGATAACCTACTACCAATATTTTGTGTTAAATCTCGTAACCATTCATAGGATTTACCTTCGGTTAAAGCGGCGTTGAAAATATGTTTTATTTGGGTTGAATCTTTTTTGAATTCAGTAGTTGAAATTGAGCTTTTTGTAGTTTCTTTTGATTCTGTTTTACAAGAAAAAGCAAGAAAACTAAAAGCTATAAGTGCAAGTGTTTTTTTCATTTCAGAAATTTATTAGGACATAAAACTACAAAATAGAATTAAGATTTTGTAGTTAATGTTTATTTCGTTCAATAAAGTAAAATAACATATCTGTTGAAGGTGCTTTTGTTAATTTTAATTGATGGCCGATTGTAATTATTTGACCACGATGAAAAGTGCTATGATTCATGCAATGTTTAATTAATTCAAATTGTGGAAATTCACCGCTTAAAAATTTAGTTTTTACTAATCTAGATTCGTTAAAGTTTTTTTGCTTTTTCACATATTCAAGAAAAGCAATTGATTGCTCTATTAGTTGTCTATACTTATCTTGAACTGAATTTTCTGATGATTCGTTATAAGGAGACTGATTTAGAATAGAATAATATAGTATTTGGCCATCTAATATGTGTTTGACCGTTTTTAAGATACTTGAGAAACTTGATTGACAATCTTTAGTAATTAATTCTTGATCATTTGATTCAAGCCAAGTAATGATACGTTTATTGGCCCATAAGTTATAAGTAACTAAGTCTATTATTTTATTGTTATCCTCCATTGAATTTCTACTTATAGGTAAGTTATAAAACTACAAAATAGAATTAAGAATTTTTATGAATAGCTGTTTTATATCTTTTTAATTCTTTAATGACCTTAGGAGCAAGTAGAATAAGCCCAATCATATTAGGAACCATCATAGAAAAAACCATTGCGTCTGAAAAATCGATAACAGCGTTTAATGTAGCTGCAGCTCCTATAACAGTGAAAATGCAAAAGATGATTTTATAAATATTTCCTGTTCTTTTTTCTCTTCCGAAGAGATAAGACCACGCTTGGTAACCATAATAAGACCAAGAAATCATTGAAGAAAAGGCAAATAAAATTACTGCAACTGTAAGTACATAAGGAAACCAAGAAATACCGCTTTCTAAAGCTTTTGAGGTTAAAATAGCGCCTTGTTCAAAAGATACTTCGTTACCAGCTGTTATTTGTCCAGTAATAATTAAGGCTAAGGCTGTCATGGTACAAACAATTACTGTATCAATAAATGGTTCCAATAAAGCAACTAAACCTTCACTTGCTGCATAGTTCGTTTTTACAGCAGCATGGGCAATTGATGAAGAGCCGATACCCGCCTCATTAGAAAATGCTCCTCTACGAAATCCTTGAATCATCACCCCTATAATTCCGCCTGCAATTCCTGTCGGATTAAATGCACCTTGTATAATTTCGTTTATTGCATATGGTATTTGAGTATAATTCATTACTAAAATAGTAACTACCGCAAGAATGTAAACCACAACCATTACAGGTACAACTTTATCGGTTACTTTGGCTATTTTCTTAATACCGCCAATAATTACAATTCCTGCAAAAATTGCCATGACTAAACCAAATAACCATCCTTTTCCATAGATAAAACTCTGTTCACCTCCAGTTACATATTCAAACAATTTAAAAGCTTGGTTTACTTGAAACATATTTCCTCCTCCAAAAGAACCCCCAACACACATGATGGCAAATAGAATAGAAAGTCCTTTTCCTATTTTACTATATCCAATTTCTTTTAGACCGTTTTTTAAATAATACATAGGTCCGCCAAAAACGGTTCCGTCTGTTTCAATTTCTCGGTATTTAACTCCTAAAGTACATTCTACAAATTTAGAAGCCATTCCTAAGAGTCCAACGACAATCATCCAAAAAGTAGCACCAGCTCCTCCAATGGATAAAGCAATGGCAACTCCAGCAATATTTCCTAATCCAACAGTAGCAGAGAGTGCAGCAGTTAAAGCTTGAAAGTGTGAAACTTCTCCGTCTCCTTCCACCTTAATAGTTTCAGGAATATCACTTTTATTTTCAGGTTTGTCTACACTATCATATTTACCTCGAACTACATTGATAGCAGTTGTAAATCCGCTAAAATTTATTCCTTTGAAATAGATAGAAAAATAGGTTGCTCCACCCACAAGAATAATAAGAACCCAAGGAATTGAAATGTTTTCAGTAATTGGAATTTGATATAAAATAGTATCGGTAAACCAACTGGTAGCATTGTGAAATGATTGATTGATTTTTTGATCTAGTGTTTGTTGATTTTCTTGCGCATTTATTGAAAAAGACAAGAAAATGATGAAGAATGAGATAAACCGTTTCATTATTTGGAAATTAAAATTGATGGTTGCTAAATTGCTTACAATCAGTTTTAAATGAAAGGTTACGTAGTGGTGTTTTTTTAGTTTTTAGTGCTTAAGTATATGATTAAGTATGTAGTTTTAATCACATTTTATCGTTGCAAACTGTAATAAATCATTATTTACAGCATAGGTGATTAATTGCTCTTTTCCACCAGAACCAGAAACATTTAATGCTTTTTTAATTTGATAAATGTGTGCTTGAAATCCGTCTACACTAATGTTCATTGCTTCTGCAATTTCAGTATAAGATTTTTTAGTACCACAAACACCTAAGTTGGCTAAAACTTCTTTTTGTCGATCTGATAATTCAACTTTTGATGATTTTTTTAGCTTTTTATATTTCTTTTTTTGCTGTTGAATTTCAGATTTGAGGTGTTTAATAGTGTCTAAATGACTTTCGTTCGCTATTAATAGAGTTTCTTTATCTTTTTCTAGCTTATTTTTTCGTTCTTTTATTTTGACGAATTCAGATTGTTGTTCTTCTTTTTCCGCCAATAATTTCCAGCTATATAATAAGATGGTAAATAACAAGATGAACAAAAATTTAAATGAAAGTGCTGTAACTATTCCTAATGTATTCCATGAGTTGAGGTTCATCCAATTTTGTACATTTTCGGTAGGAAAAATTCGATGTGTAACTGCAATAATGATTAAAACAAAAAGTATAAATGTTGGAAGATACATAAATTGCATTCCTCTATTTTTAAATGCTTTGTTTAATTCTTGTAGAAGAGCAAAAGCCACTACGAGAGAAATAGGAATATCTATCAGCCAAATAACATTGTTGCTTGAGTTTTCTTGATTTCCGCCATAAAACGATATTAAGAATACAGAGGCAATCATGAGTAGGATTCCACCGAAAATCATAAAGACTTCTTTGTTAGAAAATCGTTCTATAATTCGAATTACTAAATTCCTTTTTTCATAATGTTTTATGGAAGGAATTGACATTAGAATAAACAAAGAGTTTAGTAATGAGAATAAAACTCCTAAGCTAACAATAATTTTATGCTGGTTATCGAAACCAAAAATAGATATTAACACAATGTTTAAAAAAGCGCCTAATCCCCAAGAAAAAATAGCTAAAGAAAACCACTGAATTCCTTGTACCGATTTAATATTGGTACTTCTATTTTTTTCTTTTACATAAATTCGTTGAATTACAAAGGCAGTAACCAAACAAACTATGGCTGTAATATAATTAGATACTAAGACAAACATTCTTCGAATGTAAGACTTTTCTGTTAACTTTAGAAAAGAGAATCAAACTTCCAAGTTAAACCTGCCATCGCTTGAAAACCTTGTACATTAAAATTCGTAAAACGTTGATAGTTGTTGTTTAACACATTGTTTAAATTAAGATATGCAGAAAAAGAATCACTAAAATTATAGCCTCCGTTTAAGTTTAGGTCAACATAACTTTTTAAGCTAACAACATTGAACGGAGCAGGAGCATTACCCACATATTGAACTCCTTTCCTAGACCCAACGAAAAATAAATTTCCGCCAGCATACCACTTTTTAGCTTTATATGTTCCAAAAACTTCTGCTTTTACTTCTGGTAAATTCCAAGGATGTTGTTGATTGGTTAATGTATATTTATTGAATTCGAAATTGGCTCCTAAGACAGTATTTTTGTCAAAGTCGTATTCAACTTCTCCAAATACTGAAATGGTTTTCATATCGTCGTAAAGTACTCTAAACGAGTTTCCGAATTCGTAACCAAAGAATGTGAAACCACCATTAGACACTGAGTTCCCATCAGATTTTGAATAGTTTAAAGAATAAAACGGATTATCTTCAGTATCGCTATAACTTGCTTTTACATTATAGCTAAGTTGTTGGCTTAATTTACCACGAATACCACCAAATGCTGCATGTTTTTGATTTGTTTGTACTACATTTAGCGTAGGAGAAACAAAAGGATTTTCTTTAGCTAAACTACGGTAACTGTTGGTAGTTAAATCACCAGTAGCACCAACAAAAACATTAGCAAAATCTTTTACTACTGGATAGGAAACTTCTACATCTGGATAGATGAAAAATTGATTTACACTATTTTGCAGGTCTAATGAAAAATACGCTTTAGCTCCTAATTTTACCAAGAAATTTTTCGCCAAAAAAGAATAGGTTGGATGTGCTCCTAATGTTAAAAAACGATGTTTGATTTCGTCAGTATTTTCATAAGCTTGTACAAATTTACCTCCCACAAAATTAATCGCAGTATTTAAGTGTAAGTCATTTAAATCTCTGTGTATTCCATCTAAAGGAAATGTAAATTGTACGTTAGCATCAGCAGAAAATTCACTGCTTTCTAAAGCATCAGCAAAAAATCCGATAGAAATATTTCCTTCGTTTATATATGACTCTTCAAAATTAATTTGACCAGTTACGTTGTAAAAACCATAGGTTTGTGCTTCTTCAATAGCGTCAATAGCTATGTTTGAATAGGTAATATTGGTTGGGAGTCCGTACCAATTGTATTTATCTCTATCAATGTTTAATCCTATTTTCCAATCAAAATAACGATCGGTTTGTTTGTAGAATAGATTTAATTTAGCATTGTAAAAAGTACTGCTAAGTTGTGTGTTTGCAACAGGATCTATCGATAAGTTAAACTTAGCATAAGCTCCTAATTCACTATTGTAATATTCACTTTGACGGATAAATGTTTCGAAAGAAGGTGCTACGTTATTACCAAAACCAATTGATAAATAATTAGCAAAAAGACGTTCTCTTTTTCCTAAATCGATCTTTTTCATTGTTCCACTTTTAGGAATAAATGTAGATGCTACAGGAACCGAGAAAATACTATATTCTAGTTCTTTCTTTTTAGTTTGTTTGGTATGTGTTACTTGTGGCTTTTGCTTAATTTTAAAAGCATCGGTAACTTTTGGTACGTAAGAAGTAACAACATTAACAACTTCAGTTTTTATACTGTCGTTTGCTTTTTTTGTTGGATTTTTTTCTTGTGCATTTACAAATGCAGTAAAAAGTATTAAAAGTGATGTTATAAACTTTTTCATGTAGTAAAATCTTAAATTAAAACCAGTGTTCGTTAGGTTAGTTTTGAGAGTTGTTAATCGATTCGTTGGTTTTAGCTTCTTTATTCTTTATAGTTCGAAGTTCATTTTTAGCTTCTTCAATAATGTCTTTAAACTGAGTAAAGTTTTTAATGATATTTTCTAAAATATAAGTGGCTTGGTATGCGTCTTTTAAAGCATAAAAGTTCTTCGCCATTATTATATAACTCTTAACTCCCCAATATTTATAGTTTGAATAATTGGCAATAAGGTTTTGAATTGTTTTGTTTGAATCTTCGTAAAGCTCGTTTTCGTGAGCAAACATAGCATTGTAGTACAAGCTTTCGGCTTTTACTTCACCTGTAGCTTTTTTACTAATTTCCATATAGTAATCTTCTGCAGTAGTAAAGTCTTTTGTTTTAATTGCAGATCGAGCTAAAATAACTCTAGCGTCCTCTGCAATGGTATTGTCTACTTTTGCATTTGCTAATACTTTTTCGGCATATTCTACAGCTTTAGTGTATGCTTCTTTATCATAATATCCTTTCATTAAATTACTTTGAGCAAAAATGATGTTTTGAGGATAATTTGCTTCCGTTTCTAATTGCTCAAGAATTGCAATACCATTTGTCCAATCTTCTTTTTCGAGATATAATTTGGCAAGTTTAGAAAGCGATTCTTCACTAAACTCATTTTTTTCTTGACTTACAACAAATTTATAATGAGGAATAGCCTCTGCATATTGTTTGTTGTTGTAATACGATTGCGCTAAATAGAAATTAGCTTTTAAAGCGTTTAATCCGTTTGGAAAAGCTTTTAGATATTTATTGAAACCAGTAATGGCTTTTTGGGTGTTGTTTTCTAAGAACTGATTTTCGGCAGACTCATACGTTGCATTGTCTAATTCGGCATCAGAAACATTTACAAACTTTACTCCTTTTACCCAGGTGGCATATTCATCTACACGACCTAAATCGATATACACGTTTTTAACATTGGTAACCGCCTGTTTAGCTTCGTTGGAGTTAGGAAATTTACTAACCACTTCTTTGTATTTTGATAAAGCTTTTTCACTATTATCATTATTATAATACAATAACCCTTGGCGTAATAATACATTCGGAATATAACTACTCTTTTTATGAGTCGTTAGAAGTTTATTATATGTGCTTTGGGCTTTTTGTGAGTTTCCTTTTGCAGTATATGTTGTTGCTAATTGAAAAAGTGCATCGTCGTTTAATTGAGAGGTTTCGAAGTTGTTAATTAACTCGTTTAATTGTTTGATTTTTTCATCATTGTTACCTGCTAATCCATAACTCATTGCAGTTTGATAAGTGGCATAATCAGAGCCAACACCACCTTCTTGAATTACTTTATCAAAGGCTTTTATGGCTTTGTCGTATTGTTTTGTTGCATAGTATGAATCTCCTAACCTGTTGGCAGCATCATCGTTTAAGTCAACATTATCAATCTTACTGTCTAAGAATTTTTGAAAGTGATTAGCAGCTAGATCGTATTTTTTCTGTTTAAAATAGCTGTAGGCAATTTGATAATCTAATGTTTTTGCTTCAGGAAAATCTTTGTTCGTAATTAATAAGAAAGAAGACAAAGCATCGTCATATTTTCCTAATAAATAGTTGGTTTCCGCTAACCAAAAAGTAGCTTTATTGCTCACTTTTTCATCGTTAGCTTTAGTTGCAGTGAAAAAATAAGGTACAGCTTCTTCAAGTTTTTGCTCGTTAAATAATTGAATTCCTCTATACAAAGAAACTTCATTATTTATATCTTCATTTTCTGGAGTTTTGTTAGCATTTAAATACTCTAAAGCTCCTTGATAATCTCCTTGGTGTAAGTAAGAAGTAATTAATAAATCGCTAACTTCTTTTTTGTTCGGTGACGTAGGATATTTTTGTAAAAAAGCTTGTAAAACTTCAGGAACACTTTTATACGGGTTCCCTTCTTCATAACTTAATTTAGCATAATGTAATGCTGCGTTTTCTGAGATTTTAGCATCAAAATCCATTTCACTTGCATTTTTAAAAGCGTTTAAGGCTTCTAATTTTTTATCAAGTTTTAAATAACATTCTCCTAAATGATAGTATGCGTTTTGAGCGACTTTATTTGTTGAACCAATAATTTTATTGAAGTAATTTACAGCATTTTCGTAATCATTTTGCTTATAGTACGCATATCCTAAGTAGTAATAATCGGTATTCGTCCATCTCCCTCGTTTACCTTTATATGCTTTTAAATACGGAATTGCTTCTTTATATTTTTTAAGATTGAAATAACTTTCACCAATGATTTTTGATATTTCAGATCTTTCTTTTTTGTCTTTGGTAGTCGCTAATAATTTTTCTCCAATTTGAACCGATTTATCAAATCTTCCAGCTTTAAAACTAATGTCTAAAATGTAATAATTTGCTTTTGCTTGATAAGTTGCATCATCTGCTAACTGACTCAAATTATCTTCAGCCTCACCAAAGTTTTCTTGTTTGTAAGCAACATATCCGTAGTAGTAACGAGCATCGTTACCATAGACAGGATTTCCTAATAATGTTTGAAATTTTGCTTTAGCATCTTTTAAATAATTTGAAGCCAATAAAGCATATCCCATTTTATAATTTAACTCATTCTTTTCGTCTTGGGTTAATAGTTTGTCATTTACTTTTTTGTACCAACGTAAAGAATGTGCCGCTTTTCTGTTTGCAAAATAATGATTACCAACTTTTAAAAATATGCGATCTTTTTTATTGTTGTACGGATAGTTCTTAGCAAAATCTAACACCTTATTATTTGCATTTTCTTGATTCAGTTTAATCGCACAAATAGCATCGTAATAATCTGCATCAACTTTAACATTTTTATACTGTTTATTTTCTTTAGAAACTTTAGCAAAAAGTTGTTGGGCAGCAGCGTAGGCTTTGTTGTTGTATAAGCGTTTTGCGTTTTCAAAATCAGCAATTGTAGTTGTGTTTATAACAGATTGTTGTGCTGATAAAGAAAGGGTTAAAGAGAAAAATAAAAAGAAAATTAGGTGCTGTTTTAGCTGAATCATATGCATGTTTTTTATTTAGCTACAAACTATAACGTTTATTTTTTTAAATTGTTGGGGACTTTAATGCCAAAAGTAAGAAATGTTGTATAAATTCGTAATAAAATTTTAGCTTTGTAAAAACTATTTTATTTATGAGTCAATCTGTTTTACACCTTGAAAATGCTGATATTTATCAAAGAGATACTTTGGTTTTAAAAAAGGTTAACTTCACTTTAGAAAAAGGAGACTTTTATTACCTAATTGGTAAAACAGGTAGTGGAAAAAGTAGTTTGTTAAAAACATTGTACGGAGATTTGCGTTTGCAACGTGGTTTAGGTTCTATAGTTGGATTCGATTTAAAGAAGATGAAAGAGAAAGAAATTCCGTATTTAAGAAGAAAATTGGGAATTGTTTTTCA
Organism: Tenacibaculum holothuriorum; assembly: GCF_002120225.1. GTDB lineage: Bacteria > Bacteroidota > Bacteroidia > Flavobacteriales > Flavobacteriaceae > Polaribacter > Polaribacter holothuriorum. Next base: position 59,800 of record NZ_LAPZ01000013.1, read on the forward strand.
AGATTTTAAATTGCTTAACGATAGAAATGTCTTCGAAAACTTAGAGTTTGTTTTAAAAGCAACAGGTTGGAAGAATAAAAACGACATGAAAAATAAAATTCATGAAGTTTTAGATAAAGTGGGGATGAAGGAAAAGTACTACAAGAAAACCTTTGAACTTTCAGGAGGAGAACAGCAACGTGTAGCTATAGCTAGAGCTTTATTGAACGATCCTGAATTAATTCTTGCTGATGAGCCTACAGGGAATTTAGATCCGAAAACGTCATTAGAGGTAATGGAATTATTGAATGAAATTCACCAAAGCGGAAAAACAATTTTAATGGCAACTCACGATTATCAGTTAATTGTTAAGTTCAAACAAAAAACCATTAAATGTGAAGGAGGAGAGTTGTTTGAAGTTGTACAACAAGCCGTGTAATGATTTCTGTTTTAATTCCAACATATAATTGGAATGCCTATTCGCTTGTTGCTGAGTTACAATCTCAATTTAATAGTACAAACATTCCATTTGAAATTTTAGTTGTTGATGATGCTTCTCAATCGGAATTGAATTCTGAAAACGAGAAAATTAATACCTTAGGAAACTGTTCTTTTGTTGAATTAGAAGAAAATATTGGTAGAAGTGCTATCAGAAATTTATTAGCTTCGAAAGCAAAATATAAATACTTACTTTTTTTAGATGCTGATGTAATTCCTACTCATAAAAACTTTGTTGATGATTATGCAAAAAGAATTTCTGATTCTAACAAAGTAATAGTTGGAGGAATTGCTTATAAAAATGAAACTTCTACTAAATTACTTCGTTGGAAATATGGAAAGAAATATGAGCAAGTAAGTTTAGAGATACGAGAAAAGAATCCGTCTAAGTATTTTTTTACAGCGAATTTTTTAATTGAAAAGAAATTGTTTTCTTCTATTCAGTTTGATGAAAATTTTACAAAATACGGATATGAAGATGTAGTTTTTGGAAGAGAATTAGAGCATAAAGGAATAGAAATTCATCAGATACAAAACGAAGTATTTCATTTAGGAATTGACACCAACCAATCTTTTGTAAATAAAACAAAGCAAGCCATTGTTAATTTGGTTTCGTTGGAAAATAAAGATAAAAACCTAACAGGAAATATTGGTTTATTAAAAATGTATAAGCGATTAAAGAAGTTTGGTTTGAGAAGTTTTTTATCGTTGTTTACAAAACAGTTTGAGAAGTTTGCAACTCAACATTCGTCGTTGTTTTTCTTTAACTTGTTTCGATTAGGATATTTACACAAGGTTTTTAAAAATATCAATTAAAACCTTTTCTTCATTTTTCCAAATCAATTCTGATTTAGCTTTTTCTAAGTTTTTAGAATAATCTGTATTGGCTACTTTTTCTATTAATGAAGATAGCTTTTCTGGAGTTCTTTCTGTTAAAATCTCTCCAACATTATATTTAGTAACAATTTGCTTCATCTCAGGCAAGTTCGAAGTAATTACAGGCACTTCTGCTTGAATATAATCAAAGAGTTTGTTAGGTAAAGCGTATCTATAGTTAAGACCTAAATCTTCTTCCAAGCTTAAACCTACGGTTGCGTTTGGTGTTATTTTTTGCAATTCGTTAGGAGTAATTTTACCTAAAAACACCACTTTGTTTTGTAGGTTTTCAATCATCGTTTTTTCTTGTAAAGTTTTGATGATATCTCCGCTTCCAACGATTAATAAAATATAATCGTCTAAAAGTTTAACTGTCTCCATCATTAATTCAATACCACGACCAATGTTTACCGCACCTTGATATAGAATTATTTTCTTTCCTTTTGTAATTGATGTAATATCAGATTTTACAATTCCCCTTTTTTGATGAGGTACATTTCGTAGTACTCTAAAGTTTGTGTGGTACAATGAGTCATAATGTTTTGCAATACTATTACAAACAGTGTACGTGTTTTTTAATTTTGGAATTATATAATTTTCTAAAGACTTCCAAACTCTTTTTTTGAAAGGTTTGTTTACTAATTCTGGTATTTCAGAAAATAGTTCATGACTATCAAAAACAAGAGGAGTTTTTTGGAGTTTACTGATTAAGTAGTTGGGTAATAAAGTGTCTAAATCATTAGCTAATACAATGTCTTTTTTTGAGAAAAGTAAAAAGAAGAATAGCCTAATGTTATATTCCACATAAAATAAAATTCCTTTGTTGAAAAAAAGTCGAAATCTTTTTGTTTCATATTCTCTTTGAATAGGGGGGCTATTTTTTAATAAACGACCAACTAAAAGAATAGTATAGTTTTGTTGTAAAAGTGTATTACAAACTTTTTCTACTCGTTGGTCGTTTGTTAAATCATTAGTTACAGAAAGAATTATTCTCTTCAAAAAAACAAGGATTTAAAACGAAGATAAAAAAGAAAACCCACTTCAAAGATGAAGTGGGAAAATTGCTATGAAAAACTATGAAAAAGAAACTCTACTATGTTTCTTCATATATATAGACGTATGATTTCTCGAAATCTTACATTCTATAAACTATTTAACACTATTTTACATAAAAAAGGCTGAAAAACTAAGTTTTTCAGCCTTTTTGTGAATTATTTGTTAAGGAAACTTAGAAAGATAACGATTCGTTATTTTTCTTAACAGCTTCAGCAGATGAAGTTAATTGAGTTTTTTCATCTTCGCTTAAGTTAATTTCAACAATCTTTTCGATACCATTTTTACCTAATACTACTGGTACACCGATACATAAATCGTTTAATCCGTATTCTCCTTCTAATAAAGCAGAACATGGGTAAATTTTCTTTTGGTCACAAGCAATAGCTTGGACTAATCCTGAAACAGCAGCACCTGGAGCATACCAAGCAGAAGTTCCTAATAAACCAGTTAAAGTAGCTCCACCAACTTTAGTATCTTGCTTCACTTGTTCTAATCTTTCTTCTGATAAGAATTCAGAAACTGGTACAGAGTTACGAGTAGCTAAACGAGTTAAAGGAACCATTCCTTTATCAGAGTGTCCACCGATAACCATTCCGTCTACATCAGAAATTGGAGCTTCTAAAGCTTCTGCTAATCTGTATTTGAAACGAGCGGAATCTAAAGCTCCACCCATACCAATAATTCTATTCTTAGGTAAACCAGTTGCTTTGTGAACTAAGTATGTCATAGTATCCATTGGGTTAGATACCACGATGATAATTGTGTTTGGAGAATGCTCAATTAAGCTAGCAGAAACAGACTTTACGATTCCTGCATTAATGCCTAATAATTCGTCACGAGACATACCAGGTTTACGAGCAATACCAGAAGTAATAACACAAATATCAGATCCTGCAGTTTTGCTATAATCTCCAGTAGTTCCTACGATTTTAGTATCAAATCCGTTTAAAGAAGCGGTTTGCATTAAATCCATTGCTTTACCTTCTGCAAAACCTTCTTTAATGTCTACTAATACTACTTCAGAAGCGAAGTTTTTAATAGCAATGTACTCTGCACAACTTGCACCTACAGCACCTGCTCCTACAACTGTTACTTTCATTTTATTATATTTTAATTGTGATGATTAATTTTAAGATGCACAAAAATAGCGATTTGCCTAAGGATAAAAAAACAAAAGCACGCTGAATTTCAACGTGCTTATTATTTGTTATTTATAAAATATGTTTTATCTAAAACTAAAAGCGATACCAGCATTTACAGTGTTATATTCTTGTAAAGAATAATCAGCAAAAATTTTAAAGAAGCCTAAGCTTAATCTTGTTCCTATTGTAGCTTTAAGCCCACTAGAGTTAAAACTCAAACTTGGGGGGGATAAGTTTTCAGTTACTGGAATAGATGTTCCCCCGCCAGCTGGAGTGTATTGATAAGTACCTGTGTAATTACCAGTCATCTTTAAATCTGCACTACCAGTATTAAAACCTACACCACCATAAAAGTTAATAATTGGAAAGTTTAAAGAGGCAATTGCTTGAATTGTAAAAGCGGATAAACCAAATTCTGCAGCTCCATCTTGAACTTGTAAAGCTCCAGAAGTAGTAGATCCTAAACCATAGCTTAAATCTAGAGAAGTGTAAGCAGCTAATAATGATACATGTAATGGAGTTTTATCCAAAGGTCCGAACCAGCTTGTAATTTCTTTCTTTAAACCAATACCATACATGCTAATTTTACCACCATCATCTCCAATTTTTGTTTCAGGAAAAAAACGTCCCATTACTTCCATTTTAAACGGGAGTCCTAAAGTTAATTGTACTGCTGGAGCAGGTACGGCTTTAATAGGTAAATCATCAGTAATACCACCTGGTAATTCAAAATTAGCAGTAACAGTTTGTGTTCCTGCACCAGGAACATTTAATTGCCTTGTAACAGTAAAAGTTGTAGGTGTGTCTGGGCCTGCAAAAGTAGAGGCAATGGTGGAGTTTGAAGTAATTGAAGAGTTAGGCCCTAAAGTCTCTTGAATGTTAAATGTTTCTTTTGATGAAGGAATAAAAGCCCCATTTAAAGCAATAGATAAATCGAATCCAAATTTTTTGTGAACTTTAGCTGTATGATACCAACCGTTATTCATACTATTAATCAATCCTTCTATACCTGGATTAAAATAACCTTGAACTAATTTTCCTGCATCTTGGGTTGTACCTAATAAAGCTTGTTCAAAACCATCTTGTGCTTTCATACTAGTTGAAAAAGCAAAAAAAGTAGCAGCTAGTAGTGTAATTTTTTTCATAATTTAATAGTAAGTTTTCTTTAAGTAAAGATATGTAAATGAAAGTAATATAATGTGCTTTTAGGGTGTAAAAACTAAAAAATCACTACTTTTAGGTAGTGATTTTTTATGAAGTAAAAATTAAGTTATGCATCAATATTTGCGTATTTAGCATTCTTTTCAATGAACTCTCTACGAGGAGGAACTTCATCTCCCATTAACATAGAGAATACTCTATCTGCTTCAGTACCATTATCAATAGTTACTTGACGTAATGTTCTGAATTCAGGGTTCATAGTTGTGTCCCATAACTGTTCTGCGTTCATCTCTCCAAGACCCTTATAACGTTGTATAGTTACTGAGCCACCCATTTTTTGAGCAATTAAATCACGTTGGTTATCATCCCAAGCATACTCACGCTTTTGTCCTTTTTTAACTAAATACAAAGGAGGAGTAGCAATATAAACATATCCTTGTTCTACCATTTCTTTCATATAACGGAAGAAGAATGTTAAGATTAGTGTTGCAATGTGAGACCCATCTACATCGGCATCACACATAATAACTACCTTATGGTAACGTAATTTTGATAAGTTTAAGGCTCTTGGATCTTCTTCGGTACCAATAGTAACACCTAATGCGGTAAACATGTTTTTGATTTCTTCGTTTTCAAAAACTTTGTGCTGCATTGCTTTTTCAACGTTTAAGATTTTACCTCTTAAAGGAAGAATAGCTTGGAAGTTACGATCACGACCTTGTTTTGCAGTTCCACCTGCCGAGTCTCCCTCGACTAAGAATATTTCACAAGCTGCTGGATCAGTCTCAGAACAGTCTGATAATTTACCAGGTAAACCACCAATACTCATGACAGTTTTACGTTGTACCATTTCACGAGCTTTACGAGCTGCGTGACGTGCTTGTGCTGCTAAAATTACCTTTTGAACAATCGTCTTAGCATCATTAGGATTTTCCTCTAAGTAATCTGTAAGCATTTCAGCAACTGCTTGTGATACTGCTGAGGTTACTTCACGGTTTCCTAATTTAGTTTTTGTTTGTCCTTCGAATTGTGGTTCTGCAACTTTTACCGAAACGATTGCTGTTAATCCTTCACGGAAATCATCACCTGAAATATCGAACTTAACGTTTTTTAATAATCCAGACTCGTCAGCATATTTCTTTAAAGTATGGGTTAATCCTCTACGAAAACCAGATAGGTGTGTACCTCCTTCGTGTGTATTGATATTGTTTACATACGAATGTAAGTTTTCAGCATATGACGTGTTATATACCATGGCAACTTCAACAGGAATTCCGTTTTTCTCACCTTCCATAGAAATTACTCCAGCAGTTAACTGCTCACGAGTAGAATCTAAGTATTTAACGAATTCTGATAGTCCTTCAGTTGAATGGAAAGTTTCAGAAATGAAGTTTCCTTCGTCGTCTTTATTCCTTTTATCAGTTAATGTAACTGTAATACCTTTATTTAAGTATGCCAATTCACGCATACGAGTAGCTAAAGTATCGTAGTTATATTCTGTAGTTTGTTGAAAGATAGAAGTATCTGGTAAAAAAGTAACTTCAGTACCAGTAATATCAGTTTCTCCAACTGTTTTTACAGGATATAAAGTTTTACCTCTTTCGTATTCTTGTTGCCAAATTTTTCCGTCTCTATGTACAGTAGCTATTAAGTGATCTGAAAGTGCATTCACACAAGAAACACCAACACCGTGTAACCCTCCAGAAACTTTATAAGAATCTTTGTCGAATTTACCACCAGCACCAATCTTAGTCATTACTACTTCAAGAGCAGAAACTCCTTCTTTTTTGTGTAAACCTACAGGGATACCACGTCCGTTATCACGAACGGTAATAGAGTTATTTTCATTAATGTCTACCGAAATAACATCACAATGACCTGCTAAAGCTTCATCAATCGAGTTATCTACAACCTCATACACTAAGTGGTGTAAACCACGAACACCAACATCACCAATATACATGGAAGGACGCATACGTACGTGCTCCATTCCTTCTAGTGCCTGAATACTATCGGCGGAATAATTATGTTTTTTTTCTTCGCTCATAAAAAGTGAATTAAATTAAAATCATTTCATAAAAAAATCGCTCGAAAGCGACTTTTGTTGTCTTACAAATTTACGATTTTTTAACCTTAAAATAAAGTTTTTAAGCAAAGTAATTATAAAATTATCAACAATTATTGATTTTGTAAAAATGTCTTAAATCGCTTAAAAACGTGTTTAAATGAGAAAGTGTTTTCTATTTTAATGATTGATAAGTAAAGAGTGAGGTAAAGTAGCTTAAAAAGGATTTATTCAACTTGAAAAATAATATGGTATTTAATTTTTAAGCATTATTCCGTTCGTTTTAAGTAGTGTGCTTGGAGAAACTCCAAATTTTTTCTTGAAGCAATTTGAAAAATAGGAGTTGCTACTAAAACCAGTTTCGATAGATATTTGAGAAATACTGTTATTATTTTCTTTTATTTTTTTCAAAGCTTTATTAAGCCTAAAGTTTTTTAATAATTCATTTAAAGATTTGCCAGTGTATGCTTTACAGTTTCTATAGAGTTTGGTCTTACTCATCATCATCATTTTGCAAAGTTGCGTTAAGTTTAAATCAGTATTATCATATGATTTTTCTAGTGTTATAAATAGGAGTTGTAAAAATTTTTCTTGTTTTTGGGAAAGATAAATTGGTTTATTATCATGAATGAATGGTATTAGTTTTAGTAAACTCTTGCAATCGTTTTTAGCTTTTTTTACTATTACAGTTATTAAATGATTTTTTTTGATTAAATCTTCCTCGTTTATTTGGAAGTAAATAGAGTTTAAAAAGTTTTCGGCATTTTTTAATGAAGGAAAATCTAGAAGCATATATTTTTTCTCTTCCACTAAAACTTGAGCGTTATAGCATATAATTCGATTCTTTATTATAGAGTAGATATCGTTATTAAACTCAGGTATAAGATTATTTTGTTTTTTTATAATAACAGTAATGTTTTCATTCTTATGATTTATAGTATTAGTGTTTTTTCTTTGACTGTTTATAAGTGCGTAAGCTAGATTATTATTGACTAAGGTTACTTTGTATGGGGTAATATTTAAAGAAGAATGATAGAGTTTTTTAATTGTTTTTTTGTTAAGTGCCTTAAGGAGAAAGAAGACACTATTCTTATTTGAATCTACCCAGCAATTAATACACTTACTATAATACTTGTTTTGAAGGGTAAAGTAAAATGATAAGATTTGATTAGCTGTTGTTGAGTTATTGGTTATATGTTGAACTAAATAAACAGACACCTCTAAATTTAATAATTTGATTTTTGAATAGATGTTAAGAGCTTGTTAATAGGGAAAACTCTTGTTTTTACTGTTTTTGTGTAAAATAGCCGTTTAGTATAACCAAACAGCTATTTTTTTAATTGGAAAATGATTTATTAATCAACAAATCCGTTATAATCAAGTTTTAGGTTTTTCCTTTTACCATCTTTTCTAATTTGTACTCTAAAAACCTTTCTAGTTTCTTTATTGTCTCTGTAATTTACTAAGTAAACATCTTTATGAATTCTCCATCCAGGATATTTTTTATAAAGTAAGTTAATAAGTTTTTTGGGAAGTAAAATGTTTTTATATCTCTCTACTGATTTAAGTATTTTGCCATCAGAGTCATAAGTTGCAGTTATTCTACCTGTACTTCCTCCTTCAGTTTTTGCTCTAAAAACAACTTCATAGGCTTCAAATTCTTTGTCAAAAATAGGGTCTTCTGTAATGTCATAGCGAGCGGCTTCATTTTCTAGAGCAAGAGCAACTTCGGGGGTTTCTTTTGTATGGACTTTTTTTAAATAGGTTAAGTTTAAGGGCTTAATAGTTACTGCTTCTAAAGTAATATTTTGATTACCTCCGTTTTGAGAGAAGCTAAGGCTGGTTAGACCTAAAAAAAGAAAACCAATTACTAAATTTTTCATAATACTGAGTTTAGTGGTTAATAAAATGAGGTGATTAGTTGTTCTTAGTTGCTCAAAATTAGATTCAAAAGAATAAGGTTAGTATTAAAAATAATCCAACTTTTGTTAAAATTAGTTCATAGGGTTCTTTTTAATAATTGATTAACAAAAGGAAATGTTAAAATGTATTTGTTTAGCGTTTTATTAAACAAAAAACCTCGCAAAAGCGAGATTTTTTAACACAACTAATATTTAGAAATAACTAAAAATATTCTTAATAAGCATCTTCATGTACCATTTTAATAGCTCTACCACTAGGTTCGTTTTGGTTTTGGAAACTAGCGTCCCATGCTAAAGCTGTAGGTGTGCTACATGCAATTGATGGAACTGAAGGTACAGTTAACGCAGCAGTTTCACTTGGGAAATGCTCTTCGAAAATAGAGCGGTAATAATACTCTTCTTTAGCTCTTGGTGTTTGAATCGGGAAACGGTGAGCCGCATTAGTCATCATTTCATCACTAACTTCTTTCTCAACTAATTCTTTTAAAGTATCAATCCAACTATAACCAACACCGTCTGAGAATTGTTCTTTTTGTCTCCAAGCTACTTCTTTTGGTAAATAGCTTTCAAAAGCTTTACGTAATACCCATTTCTCCATACGTTCACCGTTAATCATTTTGTCTTCTGGGTTAATACGCATTGCTACATCCATAAACTCTTTGTCTAAGAAAGGAACTCTTCCTTCAATTCCCCAAGCCATTAAACTTTTGTTAGCTCTTAAACAATCATATTGGTACAATTTATCTAATTTACGAACGGTTTCTTTGTGGAATTCCTCTGCATTAGGAGCTTTGTGGAAATAAAGGTACCCTCCAAATATTTCATCTGCTCCTTCTCCCGATAACACCATCTTAATTCCCATTGACTTAATAACACGTGCCATTAAATACATAGGTGTAGAAGCACGTACCGTTGTGATGTCGTAGGTTTCTAAGTTGTAAATTACATCACGAATTGCATCTAACCCTTCTTGTATTGTAAATGTTATTTCATGATGAATTGTACCAATATGATCTGATACTTTTTTTGCTGCAGCTAAATCTGGAGAACCTTCTAAACCAATAGAAAAAGAATGAAGTTGAGGGTACCAGGCTTCGTCTTTATCATCTGATTCTACACGTTTTGCTGCATATTTTTTTGCAATTGCCGATGTAATAGAAGAATCTAAACCACCCGATAATAATACTCCATAAGGAACATCACTCATTAATTGTCTATGAACAGCAGCTTCTAATGCATCTTTAATTTCATCTATTGAAGTTTGATTCTCTTTCACAGCTTCATATTCCATCCAATCTCTCTGATACCATTTTTGTAATCCATCTTCACGAGTATAATAGTGACCTGGAGGAAATACTTCTATTTTATTACAGTGACCTTCTAAGGCTTTTAATTCTGAAGCAACATAGAATGTTCCGAATTTATCCCATCCCATATATAAAGGAATAATTCCCATATGATCTCGAGCAATTAAATATTCATCTGTTTTTGCATCATATATTGCAAAACCGAAGATACCGTTTAAATCGTCTAAAAATTCTACTCCTTTTTCTTTGTATAAAGCTATGATAACTTCACAATCTGATTTTGTTAAAAAAGGATGCGAACTTTCGTATTTATCTCTAATTTCTTTGTGATTGTATATTTCTCCATTTGCAGCTAATACAAATCTTTTATCATGACTAAATAGAGGTTGTTGTCCTGAAGCAGGATCTACAATAGCTAAACGTTCATGAGCCATAATAGCTTTGTCGTCACTATAAATACCACTCCAGTCTGGACCACGATGACGAATCTTTTTTGCCATTTCTAGTATTTGAGGTCTTAACTTATCTGAAGTTTGTTTTAAGTCAAATGCACATACAATTCCACACATAATTTTATATTTTAAAGTCTATACTTATCTAATTGTTTATTTCTGTTACAAATAACCGATTATTGTGTTTTAATTTTAACTTATTTTTTGTTTTTGATTTAAAAATCAAACTAATTTATTTGTTTTTATTGTAAATTGTAATGTGTTTGTAGTGTAATTGGTTAAATAACTTAATGATTTTTAGTTTGAAGAAATAATTCAAAAGAAAAAGTTTGCAAAATCAAAAACACTTTATACATTTGTAGCTCAATGATGAAACAATTATTAAATAACTGGTGGTGGAAATCTCGTAACTTACGTTAGTGAGACCGTACTGTTATATCTATAATACAACGAAAAGGCTTATCTCATGATAAGCCTTTTTTGTTATAATAAACTTAAGAATGAATAAAATAAAGTTTACAACAATTTCTAAACAACAATTAGCAGATACCATTACTCCAGTAAGTTTGTATTTACGTACTCGCGATAAGTATGCGAGTAGTTTATTGTTGGAAAGTTCAGATTATCATAGTAAAGAAAATAGTTATTCTTTTTTATGTATAGAGCCAATGGTTACTATAAAAGCAGAAGAGAATAATATATCGGTGTCGTATCAAAAAGAACTTCTTGAAACTGAACAGATAGAAAGAGATTTTTATCAAAAGTTTGAGAAATATAGCAAGTTAATAAAAGTTGATTGCTCTGATGAAATTAAATCATTTAATGGATTGTATGGGTATACCACTTTTGATGCGGTTCAATATTTTGAAACGATACAATTCAATTCGCAAAAAGCACCATCTGCAATTCCTATGTTGCAATACAGTTTTTTTAGATTTATAGTTGCGATTAACCATTTTAAGAATGAATTAATTTTAATTGAAAACATTCCAGAAGGAGAAACTTCAAGATTATCTGAAATTGAAAATTTAGTCAACTCACAATCCTTTGCGAAATATCAGTTTCATTTTGAAGGTGAAGAAACCTCCAATGTTACCGATACAGAGTTTAAGGAAAATGTAGCTAAGGCAAAAGAACATTGTAAAAGAGGAGATGTTTTTCAATTGGTGTTGTCTCGTCAATTTCAACAAAAATTTAAAGGAGATGAGTTTAATGTTTATAGAGCTTTACGTTCAATAAACCCATCACCGTATTTGTTTTATTTCGATTATGGTAGTTTTAAGTTAATGGGATCTTCACCAGAAGCACAAATTAAAATAGAAGATAAGCAAGCTATCATCAATCCAATTGCAGGGACTTTTAGAAGGACAGGAGATGATGAAAAGGACAGAGAGTTAGCAAAAGAACTAGCAAATGACCCTAAAGAAAATGCAGAGCATGTTATGTTAGTAGATTTGGCGCGTAATGATTTGAGCAAGCATGCTACTAATGTAACCGTAGAAACCTATAAAGAAGTACAGTACTTTAGTCATGTTATTCATTTGGTATCTACCGTGATAGGTGAGATTACTGGAAATCCGATTGAAATTGTAGGGGATACTTTTCCCGCAGGAACGTTAAGTGGTGCACCAAAATACAAAGCCATGGAGTTAATAGATAGATATGAAAATCAGACTCGTGGATTTTATGGAGGATGTGTAGGGTTTATTGGATTGAACGGTAATGTAAATCAGGCAATTGCTATTCGCTCTTTTGTAAGTAAAAACAATATACTTTACTATCAAGCGGGAGCAGGAATAGTTATCAATTCTAAAGAAGAGAACGAGTTACAGGAAGTTAATAACAAATTAGCAGCATTAAAAAAAGCATTAGTGTTGGCAGAAGAAATATAAAACTGCTTTTAGTAATTAGCCGTAGCTAATAGCTAAAAGTCAAAAGCATAACAGATGAAAATATTAATACTAGATAATTACGATTCATTCACCTATAATTTGGTGCATTATGTAGAAGATATTACGGGTACCTTGCCAGATGTGTATCGTAACGATGAAATTTCTATAGAGGAAATTCAAAATTACGATGCAATCATTCTTTCACCAGGACCTGGAATTCCTGATGAAGCAGGTGTTTTAAAAGAAACAATTAAAACCTATGCTGGAAGAATTCCAATTTTTGGGGTGTGTTTAGGGTTACAAGCAATTACTGAAGTGTTCGGTGGGGAGTTGGAAAATTTACACGATGTATTTCATGGAGTAGCTACAGAAATGAAAGTCACCAAAGAAAACACCATCACATTTAAAGATATTCCAGAAACGTTTGAAGCTGCTCGTTATCATTCTTGGATTGCTTCTCATACTAATTTTCCTTCTGAATTAGAGATTACTGCAATTGATGATGTGGGAAGTATTATGGCGTTACGTCATAAAGAATATTTGGTTGAAGCTGTACAATTTCACCCAGAAAGTATCTTAACACCTGAAGGAAAAAAGATGATCGAAAACTTTATCAATTCAGTAGAAAATCTCAAAATTAAAGCCTAAAGTCTTTGCAATGAAAAAAATATTAAACACTTTATTTGAGCAGAAGCGATTGACGAAGGAACAATCAAAAGAAGTCTTAATCAATATCGCTCAAGAAAAATACAATGCTTCTCAAATAGCGGCATTTATCACAGTATTTTTAATGCGCCCAGTGTCTGTAGATGAATTGTCTGGGTTTAGAGAGGCTTTGTTAGAGTTGGCTATTAAAGTAGACTTATCAGATTTTAATACAATTGATTTATGTGGAACGGGAGGAGATGGAAAAAATACTTTTAACATTTCTACATTAACGTCTTTTATTGTAGCAGGAACTGGAAACAAAGTGGCAAAACATGGTAATTATGGGGTTTCTTCAGCCTCTGGATCTTCAAATATGTTGGAGTTTTTAGGATACCAATTTACCAATGATGAAAGTACTTTAAAAAGACAATTGGAAGAAGCTAATATTTGTTTTTTACACGCACCTTTATTCCACCCAGCAATGAAAGTAGTAGCACCTATTCGTAGGGAATTAGGAGTGAAAACATTTTTCAATATGTTAGGTCCATTGGTAAATCCAAGTTCACCGCAAAACCAGTTAGTAGGGGTGTTTAATTTGGAAGTAGCAAGAGTATACAACTATATGTTGCAACAATCGAATGTAAATTATGGAGTTGTTCATGCTTTAGATGGTTATGATGAAATATCTTTGACAGGCGATTTTAAATTATTTACTAAAGAATCGGAGCAACAAATTTCTCCATCAGATTTAGGACAAAAGCAATTGTTACAATCCGATATATTTGGAGGAGATACCGTGGCTGAAGCAGCAAAAATATTTGTGGATATTATTAATGGAAAAGGAACAGAAGCGCAAAATAATGTAGTATTAACCAATGCAGCGTTTGCTTTAAAAACTTTTGATGAGAACAAATCTTTTGAAACTGCTTTTGAAGAAGCAAAAGATTCGTTGTTAGGATTAAAGGCAAAGAAATCGTTAGAAAAATTAGTAAAATAAATGTCAGTTTGAGTGAATTTGTGAGGAATGAATTGTTGTTGAGAATAAAATACTTCTCGATACAATTTTCTTCCAGAGTCGAAAATTACTCGAAGTGACAGAAAGAATAAAACATGACAATTTTAGATAAAATAATAGCTTTTAAAAAGCAAGAGGTAGCAAAGATTAAGGCAGAAGTAGCGGTTAAGAAGTTAGTAGAGAGTCCTAATTTTAAAAGAGAAGCATTATCGTTAAAAAAATCATTATTAGAACCTTATTCAACAGGGATTATTGCGGAGTTTAAAAGACAATCACCTTCTAAAGGAATTATTAACGAAAAAGCAACAATTACCGAGGTAACCAATGGCTATTTAGATGCAAATGTAGCGGCACAGTCCATATTAACAGATACGTCATTTTTTGGAGGAACGATGGCTGATCTAATGGAGGCTAGAAGTATTAATGAAATAAAACCGATTCTTAGAAAAGATTTTATTGTAGATGGCTTTCAAATTGTGGAAGCAAAAGCTATTGGAGCTGATGTAATATTGTTAATTGCTACTTGTTTAACTGCTGAGCAATTAAAAAAATATGGACAGTTAGCAAATGATCTTGGTTTAGAGGTATTGTATGAAGTACATTCTCAAGAAGATTTAGATAAAATAGGAGATTTAGATAATAAGATCATTGGAATCAATAATCGTAATTTAAAGACTTTCGAAGTAGATTTAGAGCATTCCATAAAATTAGCAAATCAAATTCCAGATTCAGCATTGAAAGTTTCAGAGAGTGGAATTTCAGATCCAAGAATTATTACAGGTTTAAAGGAGTATGGTTTTCAAGGTTTTTTAATTGGGGAAAATTTTATGAAAACAGAAAATCCAGGGGAGGCTTGTAAAGAGTTTATTGCACAAATTCGGTAAAAATGAAACTAAAAGTTTGTGGAATGAAATACATAGAAAATATTCAGCAAGTAGCTGAATTAAATCCAGATTACTTAGGGTTTATTTTCTATGAAAAATCACCAAGAAATTTTGAAGGAATCATTCCTCAATTACCTAAAGGAATACAAAAAGTTGGGGTCTTTGTAAATGAGTACATGGAGATAGTAGTTTCCATGATGGAAGAGTATAAATTAGACGTTGTACAATTGCATGGAGACGAATCTGTAGCTTATATCAAAGAATTAAAAACACACGTGCCTAAGTTGGAAATTGTTAAGGTATTTGGAATTAAAGATACGTTCAATTTTACAATTTTAGAATCTTATGAGGAGGTCGTAGATTATTTCTTATTTGATACAAAAGGAAAGGAAAGAGGAGGTAATGGAGTAACCTTTAATTGGGAGGTATTAAAAGAATACCCTTCAAAGAAACCTTTTTTTCTTAGTGGTGGAATAGGTTTAGAAGAACTAGAAAAAGTAAAAGATGTTTTAAAAACAAAATTACCGATTCATGCATTGGATGTAAATAGCAAATTTGAAACGAAAGCAGGATTAAAATCGGTAGGAGAGTTAAAGAAATTTAAAAGAGTAATAGAGGAAAATAAATAGTTATTTGTGAAGTAGGATTTATTTTTTGATAAAGAGATTCATTCTAAAACAAGTTCAGAATGACATGTAGATAAAAAAACCAAGTAGTCATTTCGAACGAAGCGAGAAATCTCAGAAAAAACAGTATAAAACACACAACAAAAACAAATGAAATTTCAACCAGATCATAATGGATATTACGGACAATTTGGAGGAGCATTTATTCCAGAGTTGTTATATCCTAATGTAAAAGAATTAGAAGATAATTATATTCAGATTATTGAATCCGAAGCATTTCAGAAAGAGTATAAGAGTTTGTTAAAAGATTATGTTGGACGTCCAAGTCCATTATATTTAGCAAAACGATTGTCTGAAAAATACGGAGCTACTATTTATTTAAAACGAGAAGATTTAAATCATACAGGAGCACATAAAGTAAACAATACAATTGGACAAATTTTAATTGCAAAACAATTAGGGAAAACTAAAATTATAGCGGAAACAGGAGCAGGACAACATGGAGTAGCTACAGCTACAGTTTGTGCATTAATGGGATTGGAATGTATTGTGTTTATGGGAGAAGTTGATATTGAACGTCAAGCACCCAATGTAGCTCGTATGAAAATGTTAGGAGCTAAGGTAATAGCAGCTACCAGTGGTAGTAAGACCTTAAAAGATGCAACGAATGAAGCGATTAGGTATTGGATTCAACATCCAGATACTTATTATCTCATAGGATCTGTTGTGGGACCACACCCTTATCCAGATATGGTGGCGAGATTGCAAGCAATTATATCTGAAGAAATGAAATGGCAATTAAAAGAGCATACAGGAAAAGAAAATCCAGATGCAGTAATCGCTTGTGTTGGTGGAGGAAGTAATGCAGCAGGTGCTTTTTATCATTATTTAGATGATGAAGATGTAGAGCTAATTGCTGTTGAAGCTGCTGGTTTAGGTGTTCATTCTGGAGAAAGTGCTGCAACATCACAATTAGGAGAGGTAGGTGTAATTCACGGGAGCAAAACTATTTTAATGCAAGACGAATATGGACAAATCGTAGAACCTTATTCAATCTCAGCAGGGTTAGATTATCCAGGAGTGGGACCGTTACACGCATTTTTGTTTAATGAAAAACGAGCGACATTTATGAATGCAACAGATAAAGAAGCTCTAGAAGCAGCCTATGAACTAACAAAAATAGAAGGAATTATTCCAGCGCTAGAAAGTGCACATGCACTGGCAGTTTTACCAAAAATGGATTTGCAAAAAGATCAAACAATTATCATCAACTTATCTGGTAGAGGAGATAAAGACTTAGAAACGTATATCAAACATTTAGAAGACTAAAATGAATTCAGTTCAACAAATATTTAAAAAAAAGGATAAAGATTTATTGTCTATTTTCTTTACAGCGGGTTTCCCAAAATTAGAAGATACCACTACAATTATTTCAGAATTAAGTTCGAATGGAGTAGATTTTATAGAAGTAGGGTTGCCATATTCAGATCCGTTAGCGGATGGTCCTACCATTCAATATAGTAGTTCTGTAGCCCTCCGTAATGGGATGAATTTAGATGTGGTTTTTGAACAGTTAGCTTCCATTAAAGAAACGAATAAAACACCTTTAGTTCTAATGGGGTATTTGAATCAGATTATAAAATATGGGGAAGATGCTTTTTGTCAAAAAGTAAAAGATTGTGGCATTGATACTGTGATTATTCCTGATTTACCGATGGTTGAGTATGAAACTCATTATCAACAATTGTTTGAAAAATATGGAATTACCAATGTGTTTTTAATCACACCTCATACTTCAGATGAACGTATTCGTAAAATAGATAACTTAACAGATGCTTTTATTTATGTAGTAGCTTCAGCTTCTATTACTGGAGCAAAAGGAGAAATCTCTCAACAACAAATCGATTATTTTAATCGAATAAAAGGAATGAATTTACAAAGTAAATTGATTGTTGGTTTTGGAATTTCTGATTATAAAACATTTGCAACTGCTTGTGAATATATGAATGGAGCTATTATGGGATCTGCGTTTATTATGGAATTGGATAAAAACAGTGTGGAAGGAGTAGGTGATTTTTTAAGCTCTATTTTTGGGGCTTCATAATTACTAATTTTTATAATTATCTATAAATAAGGTTCAAAGTTATCAACTTTGAATATTGCTGTCTTTGTAGGGAATAATTAATTCTAAAATAAACATCCTTTATGTCTTTAGATTAATAGGTAGTTATTTTTATAACTCCATTAGCTCCTCTAGCGCCATAAATAGCAGTTTCAGGGCCTTTTAAAATATTTATGTGTTTAACATTTGTAGGTATTATATTTTCAAATGTTGTTTTTCCAATTTGAACACCATTAAGAATAAATAAGGGTGTTGTTGAACCATTAACAGAACCAATGCCTCTGATTTTTATGTTGTTATCTCTGGATATTTGTACTCCAGGAACTTGTCCTCTAAGATAATGGTAGATATTCCTATATTGTTCAGCATTTTCAATACCGAATTTTTTATTTTTTAATTTAGTTATCAATTGAGGGGTAATGTCTTTCTTCTTTTTTATAATAATACGATTAAATTTTTTACCATTATATTTAATTATATTTATTCCATGATAAGGAGAGAAGGCACTTATTTTTTGAGGTAAGGAAAATGTTTTAATAGAAAAAATTCCTTTATAGTTCGTTTTTTTATCCTGTTTTATATCATCTAATAAAATTACAGCTCCTTCAATAGGTCTATTATTATCATCTTTAACTATTATAAAGATTTCTTTTTCAGTTTGTGAAAAAGAAAAATTAGAAAATGAAAGACATAAAAAGAAAATTATTTTAAAAAGAAAATCTGATTTCATAGGAGAAAATATTGTATAAAAGTAAAAAAAATAAAGTTATAATTATGTTAATGAACATATAAGTTCTTTTATAATTTATATAATTAAGTATTTTTAATGTCAAAAACTACAATATAAGGATGGTAAATAAAATATTATTATTGTTTGCTTTTACTATAAGTAATGTATTATTAGCACAACACACTTTAATTCGAAAACCAGCAATAAGCCCAGATGCATCTCAAATGGCGTTTAGTTATCATGGAGATATTTGGACTTATAATTTTAGAACCCAACAAGCCAACCGACTAACAATTCATAAAGGATATGAAAGTAATCCGGTTTGGAACACAAAAGGAACAGAAATTGCTTTTTCTTCTAACAGAAAAGGAAATGACAATATTTTTACTACTGGATTAAATGGAGGAGTTCCAAAACAATTAACTTATTACCCTACAGCAAACATTCCTTCTGATTGGACGTCTAAAGGAGAAATTTTATTCTCTACAGGAAGGGTGTATAGAGGTCCAGAATGGGACCGTCAAATGTACTCAGTAAATCAAAACGGAGGAACTCCAAAACGTTTACTTACAGCTTATGGAGAAGATGCTCAGTTATCTCCAAATGGTAAATTTATTGCTTTTACAAAAGGAGCATGTAGAATTGCTCGTGAAGATTATTCAGGTTCTGCACAACGTGATATTTGGATTTATAATACTACCACAAAAAAGTATAATCAAATAACAACAAGTAATAAGAATGACCATTCTCCAAGATGGGATGCATCGGGGAATTTATATTATATCGGAGCAAAAAGTGGACGCTATAACATTTATAAACAATCAATTTCTGCAAACGGAACCGCTAACGGAACTGCTTCTCAATTAACATCACATAAAAAAGATGGAGTTCGTACATATTCTGTAAGTAATAATGGAACGATCGTTTATTTAAGTGGAGTTGATACGTACAAAGTAGAAAACGGAACTGCTAAGAAGATTAAGTTAAACATTCCTTCTGATAATCGTTTTGAAACCGAAGAAACAAAAACAGTTTCTAATGGAGTACAAGGATATGCAGTTTCTCCTGATGGAAAGAAAGTGGCTTTAGAAATTAACGGAGAAATCTTTGTAAAAGAAAACAACAAAGAGAAAAAACGTTCAAACAATGTAAGTAAGCATCCGTATAGAGATCGTAGTCCACAGTGGTTAGATAATAAAACAGTGGTTTTTACTTCTGATAGAGATGGACATTTTGAATTATACAGTGCAGTTTCAACAGATACTTTGGTAGGGTTACATAGAAGCTTAAAAACTAAGGTTTCTAAATTAACCAATAGTAAAGAAGATGTTGAGAATCCTATAGTATCACCTGACGGAAAGAAGATTGCTTACCAAGTAGGAAGAGGAACATTAATGATTGCTGATATTAAGGATGGAAAAATTGTAAAACCAAAAGTATATTCAGATTCTTGGGCTGCTGCTGAAGATTTTTCTTGGAGCCCAGATAGTAAGTATATTGCGTATTCTCAAGAAGATTTAAATTTTGATAGTGAAATATTTATCCAATCTGTAGCCTATAAATCTAAGAAAATGAATGTTTCGATGCATCCAAGAAGTGATAGAAGTCCGGTTTGGAGTGCCGATGGAAAAAAGTTAGCATTTATTTCAAATAGAAACGGAATCAATTATGATGTGTGGATGGTTTGGTTACAAAAAGAAGATTGGGAAAAATCTAAATTAGATCATAGTGAAGGTTCTTATTATCCTGAGAAAAAAGATGAAAAGAAATCTGATAAAAAGGATAAGAAGAAATCAAGCAAGAAAAAGAAAGTGAAGGTAAAAATAGATTCAGATAAAATTTATGATCGCTTAGTACAAGTAACTTCATTACAAGACAATGAGTACAGTCCAACATTTAGTGCAGATAGTAAATTTATCTATTTTTCGGCTACCAATCCTGCAACTAAGAAAAGAGGTTTATATAAAATAAAGTGGGATGGAACAAAGTCAAAAGCTATAAAAGGAGTATCAAGAGCAGGAGGTTTTGATGTAAATAAAGGGAAAGTTTATTTTGTTTCTGGTGGAAGGTTAAAACAACTAGATACAAAGTCTGATAAAATTACTGGATTGCCACATTCAGCAACGTACACAAAGAATAAAGAAAAGGAATACGCTCAAATATTTGATGAAGGAATTAGAGCATTAACAGCTGGTTTCTATGATCCAGAGTTCCATGGATATGATTGGGACGGATTAGTAAAGAAATACAAGCCTTGGGTATTATCTGCAACTACGCATCAAGATTATTCATATATGTATAACCTGTTACTAGGGCAATTAAATGCTAGTCACATGGGATATAGAGGAACTGCTCCAAGAAATACGAGTGATAAAGTAGGTTTATTAGGATTAGAGGTTGAAAACACTTCAGATGGAGCTAAAGTAGTGTATGTATTAGAAAATACTGTAGCAGATAAATCGAAGAGTAAATTAAAAGTTGGAGATGTAATTACTTCAGTAAACGGACAAGAAATTAATAAGAATACAAACTTTTATAGTTTACTTAAAAATACTAGAGAAAATGAGGTATTGTTAAGTTTAAAGAATGGAAAAGATGTAATTATTCGTCCGCAAAATTCATTAAGAACAGCACAATATGAAGCTTGGGTTACTTCTCGTAAAAAGCTGGTAGATGAGTATTCAAACGGTCAATTAGGCTATATTCATATTCAAGGTATGAGTATGCCAAGTTTTGAGCGTTTCGAACGCGAATTAAAAGCGAGTGGTTATGGTAAAAAAGGAATTGTAATCGACGTACGTTATAACGGTGGTGGTTGGACTACCGATCGTTTAATGGCAGTTTTAAATGTAGATCAACATGCGTATACTGTTCCAAGGGGAGCTACTAAAAGCTTGAAAAATCATAAGAAGTATAGCAAGAACTATCCGTTTAACGAGCGTGCAATTTTATCAGTTAATACAAAACCAGTTGTGGCTTTATGTAATGAAAATAGTTATTCGAATGCTGAGATTTTCTCACATGCCTTTAAGAATTTAGGATTAGGGAAGTTAGTTGGTCAACCTACTTTCGGAGCGGTTATTTCTACAGGAGGGAAAAGATTGCAAAACGGATATATTCGTATGCCATTTAGAGCATGGTTTGTAAAAAAGACTGGTGAGAATATGGAAAATGATGCTCCAGCTGTACCAGATTATTTAGTGAAGAATGCTCCAGGATGGAAAGAAAGAGGAGAAGATGCTCAATTGAAGAAAGCAGTTGAGGTATTGTTACAAGAAATAAACTAGAAGTTTTTTATTAATAAGAAAATCCCGAGTTATTAACTCGGGATTTTTGTTTTACTCTTTTAGTGTTTCTAGTTCGTTAATGATATCATCAAGTTTTGATATTAATGTTCCGTATAAAAGTTTGGTAGAGATTTTAAAAACAATCATACCAATAACTCCTACAGCAACAGCAACTAAAAACCCAATACCTGTCATTTGAACTAAGGTTGTCTCTTCAGAAATAAACTTTGAAAGAAAACTAGTTTCTTTAATAGTATAAGCCAGTATAAAAATTGATAATACAGCTAAAGGAATCGCAAACAGAAATAGCTTTTTTGTAGCATTTGTTACGCTAGTTATAATATTTCTATAGCTTTTTAGATAAGTTAAGTTGTCAGATTTAACATCGATAGTATTAAATCTATTTAATAATCTTGTATTGAAAACGTATAAGCATAAGATTAAAAAGGCTCCATAGGCTCCAATAATGGTTTCAGATAAAAGTATACCACCAATTACAGTAATTCCTGCTATAGGAAGCAATCCTTTGTTGTCAAACTCGTAAGTTCTTTTAATTTTATTGATAATTGATTTTGACTTTTGATTATATATATCAATAACTTTTGGAGCAATAAGAGATTGTTCATCGATAAAAGCATCATTCCATATTTTCTCAATTGATTTTTCCATCTAATAATATTTTTAATTGTTTTTTAATTCTGTTAATACGTACTGCAATATTGTTAGCGCTAGTTCCAATAATTGTAGCAATTTCTTTGTAAGGATTTTCTTCTAAATGCAGTAAGATTATCGCTCTGTCGACTTCAGATAATTTCTTAATAGCATCGTATAATAAATTCAAATTTTCATTTTCAAAAGCTTTGCTTTCTTCTGGAATTTCTGGTAACTTTTCCATAGTATAGCCCTTTCTGTTATTCTTTTTAGATAAGGTTAAACAAACATTCAAGGTAATCCTATAAATCCAAGTAGACCATTTTGATTTATTCTGAAAAGCATTTCTACTTTTCCAAATTTGTAAACAAACCTCTTGATAAAAATCTTCAAAATCTTCTTGAGAATCTGTATAGGCTCTACATATTTTGATGATAATTCCAGAATGTGGTAAAATAGATGACGTATAAAAATCGTTACTCAAAATTGTATTTTCTTGGTAAGTAATCTTAGAATTAAAATTATTACAAGATAATAGAATAATTTTAAAATATTTTATTTTCAATAATTATTGAAAGTATTAAAAATAGTTGTATATTTGACCCATGCAATTAGAAGACGCAAAAATAAAATATATTCATACTTGGGGTAGTTTGGCTACAAGTTGGGGAATTAATAAAACCATGGCACAAGTACATGCCTTGTTATTAGTTACGACTAAACCAATGTCTGCGGATGAAATTATGGAAGCTTTGAAAATTTCAAGAGGCAATGTAAATATGAATGTACGTGCGTTGATTGATTGGGGAATTGTTCGTAAGGAATTTGTAGTAGGGGAGCGTAAAGAGTTTTTTGTGGCTGATAAAGATATTTGGGAATTGTTTAAACAAGTTACCAAAGAGCGTAAGAAAAGAGAAGTAGAACCTGTGTTAAAGGTTTTAGATGAATTGCAAGAAAATGTTGAAGGAGAAGGAGAAGATGTGAAGAATTTTAAAAAGTTAATGGGCGATTTATCTTCGGTAACCAATACAGTTAATGGTATTTTAGATAAAGCAATTAAAGCCGATGAGCATTGGTTGTTATCTAATTTTACCAAAATGATAAAAAAGTAAAAAAATTTAAACACAAACTTTCAATAATTTCTGAAAATATGAAAAAAACAATTAATTTATTAGTTTCTATAAATAGAATCTTAATGGTTCTCATTAGTTTATTTTTTGTTACAATCGTTTTGTGCTATATCGCAGTGCTTGCAGAAATTTTGTTAGGAGGGTTTCATATCATAACAGTATTAATTCTATTTACATTTTGGAATCATTTGAATAAAATTGAAAAGAAAAGAATTGGTATATACAGTTTAATGACTGTAGCTTATTTTATTTTTTGGGGAATTATCGGATTTCTAGACAATTTAAATGAAATATACGAAGTGTTATTTTGGATGGTATTAATCCCAATGTCATTGGCTTTTTACTTAACATTTATATTAGAAAAAATAAAAGATAGATTAAAATGATTCAAGCCACTTATATATTGTATTTAGTTTTTTCTGTTACGGTTGTTTTATATGTAGGAAATTTCTGTTTTCAAAACGGAAAAGTGTATATCCAAAATTATTTTCCGAATAATTTATCTATTGGCAATGCATTAAACAATTCACTATTGGTAGCTTACTACTGTTTAAATATCGGTTTGGCTATATGGAGTTTACATTCGATTAAAAGAATTCACAGTTTATCAGAAGTACTAGTTGAACTCAGTTCAAAGTTCAGCACCATATTATTGATTATTGGAATACTACATTTTAGTAATATTTATATAGTTCATTTAATTCACAAACATTTTAAAAAGTAATATTATGAATGGAAATTTAGAGTTAATCGCGTATCTGATTTATTTACCAATAAGTATTGGCTTAACAACTTTTGTGTCACAACATCTATTTAAAAACAGTAAGATTTTTATGTTAGATATTTTTCATCAAAAAGAAGAAATAGCATTTGCTACGAACAAACTATTCAAAATAGGTTTTTACTTATTGAATATAGGTTTTGCTTTGAGGATTATTCAGGTATATACCTTATCAAATTATAAAGATTTGGTAGAAGCTTTAAGTGCTAAAATTGGGGGATTTTCAATTTATCTTGGAGTAATTATGATATTTTTTATCATATTCTTCTTAAAAGGAAGAAAAGCGAGTAAAGAAGCAAACTTAAAATTGAAAAAAAGTAGTTAGGGAAGATTGCTTAATATAATAGAAAAAGAGAAAGTAAACCTCATAAGTATATTACCTATGAGGTTTGTGAATTATTTTAAAATAGAATGATATGAGTTTTTTAAAAGCAGAATGGCGAAAGCTAATCATGATAAACTATAAAGTAGCCCCTAAAGAGTTAATGCCCTTTGTACCAAAAGGGACAGAACTCGATTTTTATAAAGACACCTGTTATGTTAGTGTCGTTGGGTTTATGTTTTTGAATACAAAACTATTAGGAGTTAAGGTTCCATTTCATATTAATTTTGAAGAGGTAAATCTAAGATTTTATGTAAAAAGAAAAGAAGTAGATACTTATAAAAGGGGAGTTGTGTTTATCAAAGAAATTGTTCCAAAATCGGCAATTACATTTGTAGCTAATACAGTATATAATGAAAATTATCAAACATTTCCTATGAAGCATAGTTGGACAGAGGAAAATGATACATTTTCAGCTTCATATCAATGGAAAACAAATAAAAAATGGAATACAATTTCTGTTGAAAGTGGAGTAAACATAAAACCGATTCAACAAAATACTGAAATTGAGTTTATTGCAGAACATTATTGGGGATATGCAAAGAATAAAAATAGAACAACCGAGTATGAGGTAAAACATCCTACTTGGAACTATTATCCCGTTAGAAGTTTTATGATTGACATAGACTTTAAAAGTACTTACGGAAACGTTTTTTCTTTTTTAGAAACTCTAAAACCAAGTTCAGTATTTTTATTAGAAGGTTCAGAAATTAGTGTAGAAAATAAAACAATTATAAAATAAGAAAACCCTCACGTAAGAGTGAGGGTTTATAAATATTTATCAAAAGGCTAAACCTTTTACATATTGCGTCTGTACTGACCACCTACTTCAAATAAAGCAGCCGTAATTTGACCTAAAGAACATACTTTAGAAGCTTCCATTAACTTTTCAAAAATATTTTCATTCTGAATAGCTGCTGTTTGAATTTTTGCTAATTCCTCAGCAACTTTAGCTTCGTTAGCTTGATTTAAGTTTTCTTTAGTTTTTATTTGGAATTGTTTTTCTTCTTCAGTTGCTCTAATTACCTCCTGTGGAGTAACCGTTGGAGACCCTTTAGAACTTAAGAAGGTGTTAACTCCAATAATTGGGAATTCACCCGTATGCTTTAAGGTTTCATAGTATAAACTTTCTTCTTGAATTTTAGAACGCTGATACATTGTTTCCATTGCTCCTAAAACTCCACCACGCTCTGTAATTCTATCAAATTCTGTTAGTACTGCCTCTTCTACTAAATCTGTTAATTCTTCAATAATAAATGAACCTTGTATTGGGTTTTCGTTTTTCGCTAATCCTAATTCCTTATTAATGATTAACTGAATTGCCATGGCTCTACGTACACTTTCTTCTGTAGGAGTCGTAATAGCTTCATCATAAGCATTTGTATGTAAAGAATTACAGTTATCGTAAATAGCATATAACGCTTGTAAGGTTGTGCGGATATCATTAAAATCAATCTCCTGAGCATGTAATGAACGTCCTGAAGTCTGAATATGATACTTTAACATTTGAGCTCTAGGGTTTGCAGCATATTTATATTTTAATGCTTTAGCCCAAATTTTACGAGCAACACGACCAATAACTGCATATTCAGGGTCAATACCATTAGAGAAGAAGAATGATAAGTTTGGACCAAACTTATTAATATCCATTCCACGAGATAAATAATACTCCACATAAGTAAAACCATTTGCCAATGTTAAAGCTAACTGTGTGATAGGATTTGCACCTGCTTCAGCAATATGATATCCAGAGATAGAAACCGAATAGAAGTTTCTAACATTTTTCTCAATAAAATATTCTTGAACATCTCCCATTAAGCGTAAAGCAAATTCTGTAGAGAAAATACAAGTATTTTGTGCTTGATCTTCCTTTAAAATATCTGCCTGAACCGTACCACGAACCTGTGCTAAAGTAGTTGCTTTAATTTCTGCGTATACATCAGCTGGTAAAATTTGATCACCAGTAACTCCTAATAGTAATAAACCTAAACCATCGTTTCCTTCAGGTAAATCTCCATTATATTTTGGACGATCAATTCCTTTATCATCATATAGTTCTTTTAACTTAGCTTCTACTTTGCTTTCTAAACCGTGTTCTTTGATGTACTTCTCACAATTCTGATCAATTGCGGCATTCATAAAGAATCCAAGTAACATTGGGGCGGGACCATTAATAGTCATCGAAACAGAAGTCATGGCATGACTTAAATCAAAACCAGAGTATAGTTTCTTAGCATCATCTAAACAACAAATAGAAACTCCAGCATTACCAATTTTTCCATAAATATCTGGTCTATGTCCAGGGTCATTACCATATAAAGTAACCGAATCAAATGCCGTAGATAAACGTTTTGCAGGCATTCCTAAACTTACATAGTGAAAACGTCTGTTGGTTCTTTCTGGACCTCCTTCACCTGCAAACATTCTTGTAGGATCTTCACCTGTACGTTTGAAAGGGTATAATCCTGAAGCATACGGGAATTCTCCAGGAACATTTTCCTGTAAGTTCCAACGTAGCAAATCACCCCAAGCTTGATACTTTGGTAAAGCTACTTTAGGAATATCTGAGTGAGATAATGATTTTGTATGTGTTTCAATTTTAATTTCCTTATCACGTACTTTAAACGTATAAATAGGATCTTTATATTTCTTAACTTTAGTATCCCAGTTTAAAATGATTTCCCAGTTATGCGGGTCTAAATCCATTTTAACTCTGTCAAACTCGGCTACTAATAGCTTTAAAAAGTCTTTGTTTTCTTCAGTAGTATTAATAGAATTTTCGTCAATTCCTGATTTATCTAAACTAATAGTAGCTTCAGAAACACTTTCGATTGTTTTATAAATCCCATATAATTTTTGAGCTACTTTTTCCTGAGCATCTACTTTTTTGTCGTAGGCTCTATTATTTTCTGAAATTTCAGATAAATAACGAGTTCTTGCTGGTGGAATTACAAATATCTTTTCAGACATTTCTTTTGTAATTTCAAAAGTCGACTGTAAATCAGATCCAGTTTTTTCAACCAGTTTGTCCATAATCGCTTTGTAAAGCGAGTTCATTCCTGGATCGTTAAATTGAGATGCAATCGTACCAAATACAGGCATGTCATCCATATGAACATCCCATAAATTGTTATTACGCATGTATTGTTTTTTTACATCACGTAAAGCATCTAATGCACCTCTTTTATCAAATTTGTTAATTGCTACCAAATCGGCAAAATCTAGCATGTCAATTTTTTCTAACTGAGTTGCAGCACCAAATTCAGGAGTCATTACATACAATGACGTATCTGAGTGTTCAATAATTTCGGTATCTGATTGTCCAATACCAGAAGTTTCTAAGATGATTAAATCAAATTCAGCAGCTTTTAATACTTCAACAGCTTCGTTTACATATTTTGATAACGCTAAATTAGATTGACGAGTTGCCAACGAACGCATATATACTCGTTCATTGTTAATTGCATTCATACGAATACGGTCTCCTAATAAAGCTCCTCCCGTTTTTCTTTTAGAGGGATCTACAGAAATTAATCCGATAGTTTTATTTGGGAAATCAATTAAAAAACGACGTACTAATTCGTCAACTAAACTCGATTTACCAGCACCTCCAGTACCTGTAATTCCTAAAACAGGAGTTTTAGAATCTTTATTTTTTTCATGGATAATATCTAAACTTTCTTTAGCAACTTCTGGGAAGTTTTCTGCTGAAGAAATAACACGAGCAATACTTCCAATTTCTTTGTCTGCTAAATTATTTACTTCACCATTTAGGGTATCACCAATTGCAAAATCTGATTTTTCAACTAAATCATTGATCATTCCTTGCAACCCTAATTCACGACCATCATCTGGAGAATAAATACGAGTAATTCCATAATCCATTAATTCCTTAATTTCTTCAGGAAGTATTACTCCACCACCGCCACCAAATATTTTAATATGTCCAGCACCTTTTTCTTGAAGAAGGTCGTACATATATTTAAAATATTCATTGTGTCCTCCTTGGTAAGAGGTCATTGCAATAGCATTGGCATCTTCCTGTATAGCACAGTTTACAACTTCTTCTACACTTCTGTCGTGTCCTAAGTGAATTACTTCAACCCCAGTAGATTGAATAATTCTACGCATAATATTGATTGCTGCATCATGCCCGTCGAATAATGAGGCTGCAGTAACAATTCTTACTTTATGTTTTGGTTTATAAGGAGCTATTTGTTCCATTCGTAAATTGTCTTGATTTTCGGGTACGCAATTTACGGAAATAATAAAGAATATGTAGTTTTTGAAAATCAAAAATACCTAATTTTAGGTATGTTATAGTCTGTAGAATGTAGTGATATTTGACAAATTAAAAACTTTACAGATGAAAAGAATTTTACATTTTTGTTTTATTTTATTTTTTTTAGCCTTTATCGGTTGTTCAGATAGTTCAGAAGATTTAAAGGAGTTTGATGGTTCAATAGAATCAATTGAGAGTTTTATATCACCAGAAACAGTTAACGCTATGAAAAATTTAGGGTTTGTTTTCAATACAGGTAACACACCTCCTAATATTGAAGGTAGTTATCTCATGAGTGAGAATATTTTGAAAAAAACAACTGTAGTT
Organism: Tenacibaculum holothuriorum; assembly: GCF_002120225.1. GTDB lineage: Bacteria > Bacteroidota > Bacteroidia > Flavobacteriales > Flavobacteriaceae > Polaribacter > Polaribacter holothuriorum. Next base: position 89,015 of record NZ_LAPZ01000013.1, read on the forward strand.
CCTGATTATATTCCAGGGTTTAGATTCACAAATATTCTTTATACTTTTTCTAACCAAAATGGTGTTAATTTAGATTTTAAATCGAAACAAGGAAGTCAAATATCAGAAGGAAAAGGTTCATTTATTTCAGGTGAAGGAAATAAATTTTCTATTTATTTAAAAACTAAAACTCGAATTAATAATTCAGTAGAAGCTATTACTGTTGAAGCTTTATCAGGAGAGTATACAGATACAGGGATAAAAAACTTAATATCTATTTCAGTTATGTTAGATGATAAAGGAGATCCAGATAATGTATATATTGATAACAATACTGGAAGATTATTTTATGACAAAGATGGTTTCTCACCTAAGCAATAATTTTAAAGATTATTTGAATTTAAAAAAGAGAATTTACAGTAGTAAATTCTCTTTTTTTAACGATTCTACTTATAGATACTTTAAAAAAGAGAATAATTTTCTTTTCTCTAAATAATATAAATTAGATTCATTTAAATAGGCTTCACGTTCAAAACTTAAATTTTTATAAGCTAAGAATCCGTTTTTATACTTTAAAAGCTTAATAAACCATTCTAAGCCATAAAACAGATAGAAGAAAATAATGAGTAACTCTTGTTGCTGCTTTAAATGGATTTTTTCGTGATTTACAAGTTCATAATTAAGTTTTAAATCTTTTCTTTTTAAAAAAATGAAAGGATATAAAGTTAAGCCAACAAAACCTTTAGGGATGATATGTTTTGAGATTAATATCATAGTTAAATAGTAGTCTATTTGGTTGTGGTAAAGATAGTTAAATTAAATGGATACTTTTGATTATCCTAATTTTTCTATCAAAGACTTTACCATCGGATTTCGATTCTGTTCGTTCCAAACAACAGATAAAGTAGTACGTTGTTTAATCTTTGTGAGTTCAATAAATTTTACATTCATATTATAACCATATTGTAATGATTTTGGAACGATTGATAGTCCGAAATTATTTTCTACTAATTTGTAAATAGATGCAGCGTGAATGGTATTATGAGATACAATGGGGGTAAACCCGCTATCAGTAAAAATTTGCATTACTTTTTCGTAATAAGAAGGACTATAAGAAGGGTCGAATAGAATAAAAGACTCATCTTTTAACTGTTGTAAATTTTTAAAATTATGTTCATCAATCGGATGATTTTTAGGAAGAACAAGACAAAAAGTTTCTTCTAAAATAGGTTGTAACCTAAGTCCTCTGGGGATACGATCTAAACGAATAAAACCTATGTCAATATGATAAGATAATAAATTGTCTATTTGTTGTTGATTATCCATTTCTTGAAAACCAAATTGTACATCAGGATGTTCTTTTTTAAAGTGAAGCAGTAGATTAGGTATAATTTCTTGCATTGCAGAACCCACATAACCAAAATCTAATTTACCATGCTTTCCTTCATGTAATAGTTTTGCGTAATCTAAGATGTTGTCAAGTTTTTTTAAGTTTTGAGTTAATTCATTTTTTAAGAAAGTTCCAGCAGTTGTTAATAAGACTTTTCTATTGTGTCTTTCAAATAATTGAATACCCAAATCATCTTCCATTTGCTTGATCTGTCTACTCAAACCAGGTTGTGAAATAAACAAACGTTCGGCAGCTTTTCTAAAATGCAAATCTTCAGCAACTGCTAAAAAATAACGTAAATGTCTTAATTCTATCTGATAACTCATAATTATTAATTGACGACAAAATTAGTCTTGTTAAGCATCAAAAATACAAGTAATTTTGTAAAAAACGAAGTAAAGAATATGTTTAAATACGGAATAGATCATTTAACAGTAGATAAAGTAATTGCAATTGCTAAGGGTGAGTTAAAAGCAGTTATTACAGAAGCTGTTAAAGAAAAAGTAAATGTTTGTAGAGCAAAGGTAGAAACCATGGCAAATTCTGATGCTGCGGTATACGGAATTAATACAGGGTTTGGACCTTTGTGTGATGTACAAATTACTCCAGAAGAAACGAGTAAATTACAAGAGAACTTATTGATAACCCATGCCGTTGGAGTTGGGAATCCAATTGATAAAACCTTGTCTAAAATTATGATGATTTGTAAAGTACATGCTTTATGTCAAGGATTTTCAGGAGTTCGTTTAGAAATGATAGAACGTATTGTTTATTTTATTGAAAACAATATTTTACCAGTAGTTCCAGAGCAAGGTTCGGTCGGTGCCTCAGGTGATTTAGCTCCGTTATCACATTTATTTTTACCGTTGCTAGGTGAAGGTGAATTTTGGGTAAAGGATGAGATATTACCTGCAAAAGAAGTATTGGCAAACCATGGTTTAGAACCATTAACTTTAATGGCAAAAGAAGGGTTAGGTTTAATTAATGGTACTCAGTTTATTTTATCACATGCAATCGTAGGATTGAAAAAGATGGAGTATTTATTAGACCTAGCAGATGTTGCAGGAGCGATGACTTTAGAGGGGTATTCAGGAAATGTTTCACCATTTAAAGAAGAATTGCATAAAATTCGTCCGTTTAAAGGAAATTTAAAAGTAGCAGAACGTATGCGTATATTACTAAAAGGTTCACAAAATGTAGAAGATACGAGTTTCCCAAGGGTGCAAGACCCATATTCAATTCGTTGTATGCCTCAAGTTCATGGAGCTTCGAGAAATGCTTTTAATCATTTGAATGAATTGGCAGAGATAGAGATGAACTCTGTAACAGACAACCCGATTGTATTAAGTGAAACAGAAGCAATTTCAGGAGGGAATTTCCACGGACAACCTTTAGCCATGGCTTTAGATTATGCTTCTATAGCAGCAGCCGAATTAGGAAATATTTCTGACAGGCGTTGTTATTTATTATTAGAAGGAAAATACGGATTACCAAGATTGTTAACTACTGCAGGAGGGTTAAACTCTGGGTTTATGATTCCACAGTATACCACAGCAGCTTTGGTTACTGAAAACAAATCATTATGTTTTCCTCCATCAGCAGATAGTGTTCCAACTTCATTAGGACAAGAAGATCATGTGTCTATGGGAAGTATTTCAGGAAGAAAATTCAATCAGATTTTAGGAAACTTAGACAAAATTTTTGCCATTGAGTTGATGTATGCTGCACAAGCCATGGAATTTAGAAGACCTAATACATTTTCAGAAATTATTGAAGAAAACTTCTCAATAGTTAGAAGTAAAGTAGCTAAGTTAGAAGAAGATCGTGTGTTAAAAGACGATATCAACATATTGGTAACAATGGTTAAAAATCAAGATTTTAAGGTAGCATAATTTATAGTTTTAAAAAGAAAGTAGTATGACATTTAAAGAACAAATTCAACAAGGAATACCGAATATATTACCTCCAAAAAAGGAATATGATACCACTATAAATCATGCTCCAAAACGTAAAGAAATACTAACAGATGAAGAAAAGAAGTTAGCATTAAGAAATGCTTTACGTTATTTTGATAAAAAGGATCATGCAGAATTATTACCTGAGTTTAAAGAGGAATTAGAAAAATACGGACGTATTTACATGTATCGTTTTAGACCAGATTACAGAATGTATGCCCGTCCAATTGAAGAATATCCTGGGAATTCTTTACAAGCAAGATCTATCATGGTAATGATTCAAAATAACTTAGACTATGCCGTTGCACAACACCCACATGAACTAATTACGTATGGAGGTAATGGAGCTGTATTTTCTAACTGGGCACAGTATTTATTAACCATGAAGTACTTATCTGAAATGACAGATGAGCAAACTTTGGTAATGTATTCAGGACACCCAATGGGATTATTCCCTTCACATAAAGATGCACCGAGAGTAGTTGTAACTAATGGAATGATGATTCCTAATTATTCTAAGCCAGACGATTGGGAAAAATTCAATGCATTGGGAGTAACTCAGTACGGTCAAATGACAGCTGGTAGTTATATGTATATTGGTCCACAAGGGATTGTTCATGGAACAACTATTACCGTATTAAACGGATTTAGAAAAATAGGGAAGTCTCCAAAAGGAAACTTATTTGTGACTGCTGGTTTAGGAGGAATGAGTGGAGCACAACCGAAAGCTGGAAACATTGCAGGATGTATTACCGTTTGTGCTGAGGTGAATCCGAAGATTACACAAGTGCGTTTAGATCAAAAATGGATCGATGAAAAGATTACTGATTTAGATGAATTAGTAGCGCGTGTTCGCAAGGCAAAAGAAAGCAAAGAAGTTGTTTCTTTAGCATACTTAGGAAATGTTGTAGACGTTTGGGAGAAGTTTGCAGAAGAAGATATTCATATTGATTTAGGGTCAGATCAAACTTCGTTACACAATCCTTGGGCAGGAGGATATTATCCAGCGGATATTTCGTTTGAAGAATCAAATGAAATGATGGCGAATAATCCTGAGTTATTTAAGGAGAAAGTGCAAGAAACTTTACGTCGTCATGCAAAAGCAATTAATAAGCATACAGCAAAAGGAACCTACTTCTTCGATTATGGAAATGCCTTCTTATTAGAAGCAAGTAGAGCAGGAGCAGATGTAATGAATCCAAATCCAACTTTAGGAAGAGAATTTAAATACCCAAGTTACGTACAAGATATTATGGGACCAATGTGTTTTGATTATGGTTTTGGACCATTCCGTTGGGTATGTGCTTCAGGTAAGCCAGAAGATTTAGCTAAAACAGATGCAATTGCTTGCGAAGTTTTAGAAGAAATCATGAAAAATTCACCAGAAGAAATTCAGCAACAAATGGCCGATAATATTCAGTGGATTAAAGGAGCTCAAGAGAATAAATTAGTAGTAGGGTCTCAAGCACGTATTTTATATGCAGATGCTGAAGGACGTATGAAAATAGCGCAAGCATTTAATGAAGCTATCGAAAGGGGAGAAATTGGTCCAGTAGTATTAGGTCGTGATCATCATGATGTATCTGGAACTGATTCACCTTATAGAGAAACTTCGAATATTTACGACGGTTCTCGTTTTACAGCAGATATGGCTATTCATAATGTAATTGGAGATAGTTTTAGAGGTGCAACTTGGGTCTCAATCCACAATGGAGGTGGAGTAGGATGGGGTGAAGTTATGAACGGAGGATTTGGCATGCTTCTTGATGGTTCTTTAGATGCATCAAGACGCTTAAAATCAATGCTTTTCTGGGATGTTAATAACGGAATTGCACGAAGAAGTTGGGCACGAAATGAAGAAGCTGTTTTTGCAATAAAACGTGCTATGGAAGTAGAACCTAATTTAAAAGTTACACTTCCTAATATAGTAGATGATGCTTTGTTAAATAATGTAGAATAATCTTTACCCTTAAATACCTTAAGAGTAGTGGTTGTTGTACATTTTAAATGTTTAATTTAAAGCCTTTTAAAATGAAATTAGTAAAACCACTACTCTTATTTCTTACACTTAGTTTATTTACTGCATGTAGTTCAGTTAAAGTAGCAACTGATTACGATACCAAAGTAAATTTCAATGAATATAAAACCTTTGCTTTTTACAAAACAGGTATTGATAAAGCACCAATTTCTGATTTAGATAAAAAGAGAATTATGCGTGCTGTTGAGGCTGAATTAATAGCCAAAGGAATGACAAAATCATCTAATCCAGATGTGCTGGTTAGTTTATTTACAAAATCAAGAGAACGAATTAATATAAATGAAAATAACTTCGGTTACGGCTGGGGTTGGCATCCATGGATGTGGGGAGGTCCAAACCGTATCAATGTAAATCAGTATACTGAGGGTACTTTATTTTTAGATATTATTGATGCTAAAAAGAAAGAATTGGTATGGCAAGGAATTGGTAGTGGAGCTTTGAAAATGAGTAATATGGAAAAAAGAGAAGCTCGTATCAAAGAATTTGTTAAAGAAATTATGGCAAAATACCCTCCAGGTAGCGAAAAGAAGTAAACATAAAGAAGTTTTAAAACTTTAAAAACGTCAAGCTAAATTTTAGCTTGACGTTTTTTTATAAAAAAATGTTAAAGAAAATGTAACAAATCAACTTTTTTTTCTTCTGATAGGAAATTAATAAAATCAACAAAACCAAAATACTATGAGATTAGTTATAGAGAATTTAACTAAAACTTACAAAAATGGTGTAAAAGCTATTGATAATTTAAATTTAGAAATTGGTACAGGAATGTTTGGGTTATTAGGACCTAATGGAGCAGGTAAATCGTCTTTAATGCGTACCATTGCAACTTTACAAAGTCCAGATGGAGGATCTATTACTTTTGATGGAATCAACGTATTAAAAAATCCGATGGAATTTAGAAAAACATTAGGGTATTTACCACAATCGTTTGGAGTGTACCCAAAAATGTCAGCAGAAGATTTATTAGACTACTTTGCTACTTTAAAAGGAATTTCTTCAAAAGCCGATCGTCAAAAAATTATCAAAGAAGTTTTAGAAATAACTAACTTATATGAAGTAAGAAAAAAGTATGTAGCTGGTTATTCTGGAGGAATGAAACAACGTTTTGGAATTGCTCAGTTATTATTAAATAATCCGAAATTAATTATTGTAGATGAGCCAACTGCAGGATTAGACCCAGCAGAAAGAAGACGGTTCTTAAATGTTCTTAGAGAAGTAGGAACCAATTCAACAGTAATATTTTCTACACATATAGTAGAAGATGTAAAGGAATTGTGTAATGAAATGGCAATTTTAAACGGAGGTAGAATTTTAAAACATACAACTCCGTTAGAATCAACCAAAGAAATTGAAGGACAAATCTGGACAAAAAGTATTGATCGAGACGATTTAGAAAAACACGAAGCCGAGTATAATGTGCTTTCTTCAAACTATAATGAAGATAATTCATTAAACATTCGAGTGTTTTCTGAAACACAACCTTCTGAAGATTTTATAGCTACAAAACCTCAGTTAGATGATGTGTATTTTATTGCTTTAAAACAAGATGAACCTGTTACTGCGTAAGTAAAAGGTAACGTTGAATTTAAAAAGATAAAATTATGTTTTCTACAATATTTACACACGAACTTAAATACTGGTTTAAGAAACCAGCGTTTTATATTTATGCAGCCATACTTTTTATAATTTCTATATTTTTCTCTGCAGCTTCTGCAGGAATTTTTGATAGTATTACAGTTTCTGTTGGAGGTAACAAGATTGTAAATTCACCTATGGGAATTTATGGAATGTTTAACGGAATGTCGCAGCTTATTTTCTTTTTATTACCATCAATTATTGGGGTAACTATTTTTAGAGATTATAAGAGTGAAATGCACTCGATATTATATTCTTATCCATTTACGAAAGCAAGTTATTTATTCGCAAAATTTTTAAGCGGATTGATAATTGTTACCTTACTTGTTTTTGTAATTGGGTTAGCAGTAATGATTGGTTTTAGATTACCAGGAACCAATTCTGAAATTGTTGGAGCTTTTAATTTCGGATCATATTTACACTCGTATTTAGTATATATAATTCCGAATTTAATCTTATTTGGAGCTATTGTTTTTGCAGTAGTAACTTTTACAAGAAATATTGCAGCAGGATTTATTACTGTAATTGCATTAATGTTTATTCAAGGATTAACGCAAGGACTATTGTCAGAAGAAGAAAACCGATTTTTAGCAGGTTTAATTGACCCTTACGGAAATGCATCACTTCAATATTATACAAGATATTGGACGCTGGCTGAACAAAATGATTTATCACTACCATTTAAAGGCTTAATTATTTACAACAGATTACTTTGGTTGGGAGTTGCAGGTGTAGTTTTTGGTTTAGTTTACAAGTATTTTTCATTTAGTCAAAGTGCAATTTCATTATCATTCTTTAAAAAGGAAAAAGGAGAAAGAGTAACAAAGAAAAATTTTGGAGGAATTACTAGAGTTCAATTACCAAAGGTAAATTATAATTTTTCTTTTGTTGAAAATTTAAAAGCTGCTTGGAAATTAGCAAAAGTAGATTTTAAATATATAGTTAAAGCTTTACCGTTTATAGCTATTGTTTTAGTAGGTTTAATTTTAGCGTTAATAACCTTGTCTGAAGTAGGTAATATTTTAGGAACTAAAACATTACCTGTAACTTGGAAAACATTACAAAGTGCAACAGGTGCATTTGTGTTACCAATTAACTTAATTACTTTTTTATATGCAGGTATGTTGGTGCATAGGGGAAAAATGGCAAAAGCGAATCATTTAGTAGATGTTACACCAACACCAAACTGGGTTTTATGGTTATCTAAATTAATCGCTTTATTAAAAGTACAATTAATTTTATTAGCAGTAGTAATGTTGTCAGGGGTAATTTATCAAACTTATAAAGGGTTTTATAATTTTGAAATTACGCACTATATGTACGAATTGTTTGTACTACAGTTTTTACATTTTGCTATTTGGGCGTTAATGGCATTGTTTATTCAAACTTTAGTAGGAAATGCTTATTTAGGATTGTTCATCTTATTAGTATTAAACATTGGTTTACCATTGTTAACTTTAGCTGGAGTAGAACAATCTATTTTTAAATATAACCAAGGACCATCTTTCAGATATTCAGACATGAATGGTTATGGTTCTTCTTTAAGAAGCTATTTAATCTATAAAACATATTGGTTACTAGGTGGATTAATATTATTAGTATTTACAAGTTTGTTTTGGGTACGTGGAATTCCACATTCATTCAAAGAAAGATTATCAATATTTAAGGAACGTTTTAATGTAAAAACAGGAGGGGTAATAGCTGTTTTATTAATTGGTTTCTTAGGAATAGGAGGAAATCTTTACTATGAAAATAATATTAAAAACAAACGTACTTCAAGAAAAGAACGAGAAGAGCAAAGAGTACAATGGGAAAAGGATTATAAAAAGTACGAAGGAAAAGCACAACCAAGAATTGTTGCTGTAAACGTAGATGTGAATATTTTTCCGAAGAAATTAGATTTTAATGCTTCAGGAACGTATAAAATGATTAATAAAACGAATGAAGCTATTGATAGTTTATTCTTAGATCATAACTCATATCCAAGTACTTTTGAATTTAATAAACCAGTAACCTTAGTTCATGAAGATACGATTCAAAACTTTGATATTTATCAGTTAGAAAAATCGTTACAACCTGGTGATAGTTTAGAACTAAATTTTACGGTTAAAAACAAAGAGAATACCTTCTTTAGAAAGAATTCACCAGTGCGTTACAATGGTACGTTTATTAATAACTTCCAATTATTTCCAAGATTTGGATATCAAGACGGAAGCGAACTTACCGATAATAAAACTCGTAAGAAATACGGATTACCAAAGAACGATTTAAAACCACATCCGTCAGATAGTACAGCTTTAGGAAATACCTATATTTCTAAAGATGCAGATTGGATAGATTTTGAAGCAACAGTATCTACTTCAGAAGATCAAATAGCTATTGCTCCAGGGTATTTGCAAAAGGAATGGATTAAAGATGGACGTCGTTATTTCCATTATAAAATGGATAGTAAGATCTTAAATTTCTATGCATTTAATTCAGCAAAGTACCAAGTTAAGAAAGATAAGTGGAATGATGTAAATTTAGAAATCTACTATCAAAAAGGACACGAATATAACTTAGATCGAATGATGAAAGGAATTAAAGCTTCTTTAGATTATAACTCTAAAAACTTTAGTCCATATCAGCACAAACAAGTTCGTATTATTGAGTTCCCTAAAACAGGAGGAAGTTTTGCACAATCGTTCCCGAATACTATTCCATATTCAGAAAGTGTTGGGTTTATTGCTGAGGTGAATAAAGAAGATACAGGAGTAGATTATCCGTTTGCAATTACTGTACACGAACTAGCGCATCAATGGTTTGCACATCAGGTAATTGGTGCTGATGTTTTAGGAGCAACAATGATGTCTGAAAGTATGTCAGAATACGTTTCTTTAAAAGTCTTAGAACATGCAGAAGGAAAATCGGAAATGCGTAAGTTTTTAAAGAAAGCTTTAGATGGATATTTAACACAACGTACTTTCGAGCGTAAACGTGAAAAGCCATTAATGTATAATGATGGACAAGGATATATTCATTACCAAAAAGGATCGTTAGTTTTTTATGCATTAAGTGATTATATCGGTGAAGAAAAATTGAATAATGCTTTAAAAGAGTATGTAGAAAAAGTAAAGTTTCAAAACGCTCCGTATACAACTTCTATCGAAATGGTAGATAAAATACGTGAAGTTACTCCCGATAGTTTACAATACGTAATTAAAGACATGTTTGAAACAATTACATTGTACAGAAACCGTATCACTAAGGTAGATTCTAAAAAGTTAGACAACGGAAAATATCAGGTAGATATTGAGTTCGACGTATCTAAATATCGTAATGATGATAAAGGAAAACGCTTTTACGGAGAAAAAGTAGGAGATACAATTTCGTATAAAACTGAAAAAATGAAAAAACCTATTCTTTCGGTTCCATTAGCTGATTATATAGATATAGGAATTTTTGGAGAAACCGAAGTAGATGGTAAGAAAAAAGAAAAAGAACTGTATTTAAAGAAACATAAGATTACTCAAATTCATAACAAGATTTCAATTATTGTTGATGAAAAACCTATTGAAGTTGGTGTAGATCCTTACAACAAATTAATAGATACTCAATCCGACGATAATAGAAGAAAGTTATAAATTAGTTTATTTAGTATTTTGATTTTAAAAGACTGTCTGTAAAGGCAGTCTTTTTTTGTGTATAAAAACTATTACTTTTGCAGTTATGTATAGGCAACGTATAGAATTAGAAGAAGGAGATTATTATCTTAATGAGCAAGGTTATAAAGTGTTTACAGAACAATTTCATTTAAGAAGAGGGTATTGCTGTAAGAGTGGATGTAAACACTGTCCATATGGTTATGATAAAAAAACAGATAGTTTTAAAAAATAAGTGACTATTATAACGTTATTGTATCTAAAGAAGTAAATAAAACAACAATGATAAAAAGAGTATTAATTTTTATAGTAGCATTACAATTTATTGGTTGTGCAGAATTACAAAAAGTAGTAAATCAATTACCAAATCAAGGAGGAGTTTTAACCCAAGAACAAATAGGTAGTGGTTTACGACAAGCATTAGATAATGGTATTCAAAACCAAGTATCTAAGTTAACAGCTAAAGACGGATTTTATAAAAACAATTTGGTGAAAATTTTATTACCAAAAGAGTTACGTGTTGTAGATGAAGGATTACGTAAAATAGGTTTAAGTTCATTAGCAGATGAAGGGCTAAGAGCTATTAACAGAACTGCAGAGGATGCTGTAAAGACGGCAACTCCTATTTTTGTTAATGCAGTAAAAGAAATTACTTTTAACGATGCTAAAAACATTTTATTAGGAGAACAAAATGCAGCTACAATGTATTTAGAAGGAAAAACAAATACAGCGTTATACAATCAGTTTAATCCTGTGATTAAGAATTCATTTGCTAAAGTTGGAGCTGATAAGATTTGGGGAGATTTAATTACAAAATACAATAGTATTCCATTTGTAAAAAAAGTGAATCCAGATTTAACAGATTATGTAACTACCGAAGCTTTAAAAGGAGTGTTTACTATGATTGCTGTTGAAGAAAAAGGAATACGTGAAAAAGTAGGACTAAGAAATACAGCTCTTTTACGTAAAGTATTTGCATTACAGGATAACAGATAATTTATTTTTATTTTAAAATATTACAAGAGCTTTCTATTAGTAGGAAGCTTTTTTTATAGGAAAAATCCCCAATTATAAATAATGAGTTAAATATTTTACTGAAAATCAAATAATTATGTATATTTATGTTGTCGTTTAACCAAAGTAAAAATGTCAAGAGTCAGTCAATTATTTAAATACCGTAAGCATCTTGAAGAGAGATACAGGAAATTGATTGAAAGAGCTAATGATTATAAGTATGAAGACGAATGCAAGAGCGATCGTTCGGCTTTTAAAGCAATGAAAGTTTTAGAAAAACTGAACAGATTAAAATATCTTGATAAAGACATTACATCAAATTCTATTGCGTAGCTGTTTAAAATAATCAAAAGACTTTAACAATCTACTTCCGTACCAAGAAAAGAGTTCCCCGTCAACATATACTGTTTTGGCGTGGTGACTGTGCCTGTCTATTTCGAAAGCATGTTCATCTTTAAAAGGATAAGGTTCAGAAGAAAGGAATACCAAATCTGGGTCGCCTTCTAAACTAATTTTTTTCAACTCAACTTCTGGGTAACGCTCTTTATTTGCGTAAATATTTTTGAATTTGTTCAATTCTAAAATATGATTGATAAAGGTATTGTTCGCAGCAACCATCCATGGTTTTCTCCAAATAAAGTATGCCACTTTTTTTTCTTCTTTATCTTTAATGAAGTTTTTAAAATCGTTGAGTTTAAAATCTAGCTTTATGTTGATTTTTGAAGCTTCTGTTCTACGTGAAAATAACTCTCCATATTGAGATATTAATTCTTTGGCATCATTTAAAGTATAAATGTCTGCAACATGCACAGGAGCTATTTGTTCGCAAGCGTCAACAATTTCTTTGGTGTTTTCTTCTTTGTTACAAAGAATAATATCGGGTTGAAGCTCTTTTATTGTATCAATTTTAATGTTTTTTGTTCCTCCAACAATGGTTTTAGTTTTTCGTAAATGAATAGGATGAACACAAAACTTCGTAATTCCTACAAGTTGTTCTTCCAATCCCAAGTCAACTAATAATTCTGTTTGACTTGGAACTAGAGAGATGATTCTTTTGGGAGTTTTATGAAGTTCAAAAACTCTATTTATTTGATCTTTAAATATCATTAAGCGGATAAAATTGCTTCCATTTGCTGTTGAAGCTCGCTAGCTTTTTTAGCAGCAGCTTCAGCAAAATTATTCTCTTTTGAAGCGTAAATAATTCCACGAGATGAATTGATTAATAAACCAACAGTGTCTGTCATTCCGTATTTACAAACATCTTGTAAGTTTCCACCTTGAGCACCTACACCAGGAACTAATAAAAAACTTTCAGGAATAATTTTTCTTATATCTGCTAAGTATTCTGCTTTAGTAGCACCTACTACATACATTAAATTCTGAGCATTGTTCCAAGTTTTTGAAGTTTCTAGAACTTGTTTATACAATTCTTGATTATTTACACTTAGTGTTTGAAAATCGAAAGCTCCTTGATTAGAAGTTAGAGCTAGCATAATAGTATGTTTGTTTTCAAAAGCTAAAAAAGGTTCTACAGAATCTTTCCCCATATAAGGAGCTACAGTAACCGAATCGAATGCTAAATCTTCAAAAAAAGCTTTGGCGTACATAGTTGAGGTGTTCCCAATATCACCACGTTTTGCATCAGCAATTGTAAAAATTTCTGGATGCTTTTCGTTTAAATAATTAATCGTTTTTTCTAAAGCTTTCCAACCTTTAATTCCGTAGGCTTCGTAAAAAGCAGTGTTGGGTTTGTAAGCAATACATAAATGATGTGTGGCATCTATAATAGCTTTGTTAAATGCAAAAATAGGATCTTCTTCTTGTAATAAATGTTGAGGAATTTTATCTAAATCTACATCTAAACCAATGCATAAAAAAGATTTCTTTTTTTTGATTTGAGTAACGAGTTGTTGTGTTGTCATGTGTTGTTGTAAAAGTTGTACAAAAGTACACTTTTTTAACACTTTCTGTTATCTTTGTTAGATATGTTTCAGTATATACTTAGCAAAATATTTTACGGATTTTTAACCTTGTTCGGGGTAGTAACCGTAATTTTTTTATTGTTCAATATTTTACCAGGAGATCCTGCTCGAATGATGCTAGATCAACGAGAAGATACAGAGCAACTTCAAAATATTCGTAAGAAATATGGTTTCGATAAACCTTTACTAACCCAGTATGCGTATTATGTAAATGATGTCTCTCCAATATCTTTTCATAGTACTGATGCTAATAATTACACTTTTTTCTCGTTAGAAAAATATAGCGGAACTAAACTTTTTACAGTGGGTAATTATGATATGGTGTTTAAATATCCATATTTAAGACAGTCTTTTCAAAAGAACGGAAAAAGTGTGTCAGAAGTAATTAAAGAAACCTTACCCAACACAGCAGTTTTAGCGATAGCAGCTATTAGTATTGCGTTGGCATTAGGAATTGTTTTGGGAATTATTTCAGCAGTTTTTAAAGACACTTTTTTCGATAGGATTATCGCTGTTCTCAGTACGTTTGGTATGAGTGTTCCATCGTTTTTTTCAGCAATACTATTCGCATGGTTTTTCGGATTTGTATTGCATAACTATACAGGGTTAGAAATGACAGGAAGCTTATATGAAGTAGATGATTTTGGAAAAGGAACCTATATAAAATGGAAGAATTTAATTTTACCAGCATTGGTGTTGGGAATTCGTCCGTTGGCAGTAGTAATTCAATTAATGAGAAACTCGTTGTTAGAAGTTTTTAATCAAGATTATATACGAACAGCAAAAGCCAAAGGACTGTCTACATTTCAAATAATAAAAATACATGCGCTAAAAAATGCATTGAATCCTGTAATAACAGCAATTTCGGGTTGGTTTGCATCAATGTTGGCAGGAGCAGTTTTTGTAGAGTATATTTTTAACTGGAACGGATTAGGAAAAGAAATCGTAAACTCGTTAAATACACTCGATTTACCAGTTATTATGGGAAGCGTATTGGTAGTGGCAACATTATTTATTTTGATAAATATTATTGTTGATGTTCTGTATAGTTGGTTAGACCCTAGAATAAGATTAGAATAAAATGAGAGTAATTATAATTATAGCAAGCCTCTTGTTATTTACAAGTTGTGCAATTTTTCAACCTAAAAATTTTGATGTAAATGCGAATAATGAAATTTTGTTAACTGAAGATAGAAAAGAAATTTCATTTGAGGATGTAATTAATCAAAACAAAAAACAGAAAAAGTTTATTCAGGTCTATGCTAGCTACTGTCCAGTGAGTCAAGATAGTTTTGATGATGTTATAAAATTTCAGCAAAAAAATAAAAATGTAGAATATATTTTCTTGTCGGTAGATCATTCTTATCATGATTGGAAAAGAGGCTTGAAAGACCTAAAAGTGAAAGGAAAACATTACTACATTCCTAAGAAAGGAAAAGGAGCTTTGGGGAAGTTTTTAAAGTTAAAGACAATTCCTAGGTTTTTAGTAGTTGATGAAAGTGGTAATATTTTGGTATATAAAACGTCTAAGGTTTCAGAAACTATTCAGAAAAAAATAGATTAATGAACCGAGTTCTGTTTTTACTATTACCATTTCTTTTTTTAGCGTGTTCAAGAGAAGTGCCAAATCAGTTTTCAAAAGAAGCACTTCACGATGTTTTTATTACTACTCAAAAAAAGAATATTGAGTTTAAAGAAATCTTATCAAAATATAAAGGGAAGAAAATCTTAATAAGTGTTTGGGCGTCTTGGTGTCCAGATTGTATAGAAGCTTTACCTGAAGAAGAGAAACTTCAACAAGAATTTAAAGATGTAATTTATCTTCATTTGTCTTTAGACAGAAGTTTCGATTCTTGGTTGAAAGGAATAAAAAGATTAGAGGTAAAAGGCGAGCATTATTTAATACAATCGGGGTGGAAAGGTGCTTTTGGAAATTTCTTAAATTTAGGATGGATTCCTAGATACATGGTAATAAATGAAAAAGGGAAAATAGTACTCTTTAAAGCTACGAGACCAACCGATAAATTAATTAAACAAAGCTTAGAAAAATAACGTATTTTAGCTTTTCAATAAAAGAAGGTTAATAGTGAGTTTATAACCTTGATAAATAAAAACTTAAAACTTAAATTTAGTGAGAAAAAAGATAGTTGCAGGTAACTGGAAGATGAATAAAAATCTTGATGAAGCTAAAGAGCTAATCAAAGGATTAAAAAAAGAAGTAAAAAAGCTTAAGTTAAAAGACGACACTCGAGTAATTATAGCTCCGAGTTTTATCAACTTAAGAGCAGCTGTAAATCGAACTAAAAAATCTAAAATAGAAGTTGCTGCTCAAAATGTACATCAAGAAAAGAGAGGTGCTTTTACAGGAGAAGTTTCTGTAGATATGTTAGAAAGTGTAGGAGTAAAAACTGCAATTTTAGGGCATTCAGAAAGAAGAACCTATTTTGGAGAAACTGATGAGTTACTAGCCGAAAAAGTAAACACAGTTTTAGGTAAAGGATTAGAAGCTATCTTTTGTTTTGGTGAATTGTTAGAAGATAGAAAAAGTAATAGTCATTTTAAAGTTGTTGAAGATCAAATTAAAAAAGCACTTTTTCATTTAGATAAAACAAGTTTTACTAATGTAGTTTTGGCTTATGAACCAGTATGGGCAATTGGTACAGGAGAAACTGCAAGTCCAGAGCAAGCTCAAGAAATGCATGCGTTTATCCGTAATCTTTTTGTAAAAGAATATGGAGAAGATGTAGCAAATTCTATTTCTATACTTTATGGAGGAAGCGTAAAACCAAATAATGCCAAAGAAATTTTTTCTAAACCAGATGTAGATGGAGGTTTAATAGGAGGAGCTTCATTAAAAGTAGACGATTTTACCCAAATCATTAAAGCAATTTAAGTTAGTTAGAGAGCAAAAATGGATAACATATATATTGAATATAACTTTACTGTAGCACCTAAAGAACCTGCTACTGAGATTTTAATTGCTGAGTTAGGTGGTGTTGGTTTTGAAAGTTTTGTAGAAAATGAAAATGGAGTAGTAGCATATATTCAAAAAAATGAATGGAATGATAGTATTCTAGATGATGTTTTTATTTTAAAATCAGAAGAATTTGATATTAAATTCGAATTTTCTGAAATAGAACAAACCAATTGGAATGCAGAGTGGGAAAAGAATTTTAATCCAATTCAAGTAGATGAAACGGTAAGCATAAGAGCACCTTTTCATGAAAATCCAAACTTACCATACGATATTGTTATAGAACCAAAAATGAGCTTTGGAACTGGACATCATGAAACTACACACATGATGG
The DNA here is from genome assembly GCF_002120225.1 of Tenacibaculum holothuriorum. Lineage (GTDB taxonomy): Bacteria > Bacteroidota > Bacteroidia > Flavobacteriales > Flavobacteriaceae > Polaribacter > Polaribacter holothuriorum. Next base: position 105,957 of record NZ_LAPZ01000013.1, read on the forward strand.
TACAACATTTAATAGATTTAGATGTTGATGGGAAAAAAGTTCTAGATATGGGTTGCGGTACAGGTATCTTAGCCATTTTTGCTGAGATGAAAGGAGCACAACCTTTAGACGCTATTGATATAGATGAATGGTGCTATGAGAATACTAAAGAAAATGTAGAAAGAAATAACTGTAAACATATTACAGCATATAAAGGAGAAGCTTCATTGTTAGAAGGAAGAAAATACGATATTATTATAGCCAATATAAACCGTAATATTTTATTGAATGATATGAAAACGTATACTTCGTGTTTAAATTCAAATGGAGTATTGTTGCTAAGTGGTTTCTACACAGAAGATATCCCTATTATAAACGAAGAGGTTGAAAAATATGGATTATCTTTGCAAAAAACTATCGAACGTAATAATTGGGTAGCTTTACGTTATAAAAAATAAAGACAATGAGTACGATAGAAAAGATACAAGAAGAGTTAGACGTCTTAATACAAGAAACAAAAAAACACGAAATTGTATTACATAACGATGATGTAAATACATTCGATTTTGTAATAGATAGTTTAGTAAGTGTTTGCGATCATACTTTAGAGCAAGCAGAACAATGCACAATTTTGGTACATTATAAAGGAAAATGTACAGTCAAAACTGGTGAGTATAAAGATTTAGAACCACGTTGTTCTAAATTACTACAATTAGGACTCTCAGCAGAAATCGTTTAAAATGGAAAATGTTTTTAAGTATTATGAGTTTTCAGATTTCATAGAAGATAAATCTGAAGCTTTTTCGGGTAACCAAATATGTTTTTCAGAGTTAAATTCGCAACATTTTTTAATTTTTGAAAAAAAAATAAACAGTAATTCTGAAACGTATAATTTATATGTTTCTAAATTTAATTCAAAAAAAGAAATAGGAGTTAATCCCCCAGAAATACTGGAGATGTTGATAGAAGAGTACGATAAATCAATTCCCGAACATAGAGTAGTTTTAAGGCAATATTTATACTAGAAAACTCAAAAAAATATTTTTTTTGAGTTTTTTTTTGTTTTGAAGTGACTTTTTAAAAAAGAGAGTGTCATAATAGTGTAAACAAAACAATAAGTAATTAGTTGAGTTTAAAAGTTCATTGTGTAAATAAAGAAATATTATACCCCTTATAATATTTTCCCTTAAAAGTTCTCTGAGTAGGTTTTACCCCTTAAATCTGAACAGATTTTTTCCCAAAGGAGAACTCCTCTTATAAAAGAATAGTTTTTAAAAATAGTAGTAGTTAGTTTTTATACTAAGTTTGGTTAGACGAAAAGGCCTTAGACATAAGTTTAAGGTCTTTTCTATTTTTAGGAAAAAAACTCCTGAAAATCAGAAGGTACTTCAAAAAAAAAACATATTTTTAAAGAAAAAAGCACCCCCCCCGAAATTTATGAAACGTAAAATTATTATTGAATTAAGTTTATTGAAAAGTATCTCGAAGTTAAGGTTTATTGAGGAATCGATAATTTTTTTGAGAAAAAAATAAAGAAAAGTGACTTTTTAAAAGGAACTGTTTCTAAATATATAAACTTAAATAGGTGGATAACTATATCTAGTTATCACTGATTAGCATATAGCTAAAGGGTTTTTAGGATATTTTCTTTTTTGAAGTGTATTTAAATATGAAATCAACCAACTAATCTCCCATGAAAAAAAAATACCTGTTAATTTTAATTGCACTAATACTCTATAGTGTTCCTAACAAATTATTTGGGCAAACGAGCCCAAATTGTAGTGTAAACGCTGGAGCAGCTACAACTTATTGTGAAGGTGAAGAAATTGAATTAAATGGATCTGGAAATAATAGAGTTAATGAATCTACAATTCAATGGACTCAAGTATCTGGGCCTCCCATCAATTTTAGTGACTCTACTATATATAAACCTTTAATAATTGGAGCTACTGGAGGAAATACGTATGTTTTTAGGCTAACTGTTACTTGTAATAATGGATTACCAACTTCTCAAGATGTTTCTATAACAGTAAGAAATGCTCCTACTGCTTCTGCTGGAGTTGATATTTTAGGCTGTCCAGGAAATTATCCAATTTCAGGAACAATTCCTACTGGTCCTCCTACTTTTACAGGTACTTGGAGTATTATAGGAAACAATAATGCAGGAGTGTCAATCACTGATCCTTCTTCTGCCTCTACTACGATAAATTTAGGAGAAGGAAATGCAGGGCAAACAACTTTAGAATGGAGAGTTAGTGATGGTGATTCATCAACTTGTGACGGTGTTTCAAGAATTACAGTTACAAATATAGGAGGAGTAGATCCTGTAGAAGCGGGTCCTGATGTTACTAAATCTTCTTGTTTTGATGTAAATACATCTCATACATTTAATGCATCTTTTGGAGGAATTAATATAGGAGGACAGTTAGGGCAATGGGAATTGGTAAGTGGGCCTAGTACACCAACGTTTAATAATGTTAATAATAATCAGGCAACAGTAAGTGGTTTAATAGAAGGAGTGTATGAATTTAAATGGAAAGTTAGTGGTCCTTGTGTAAATGGAGAAGATACAGTAACAATAACAGTACCCGATCCAGCAGGAAGCGTAACTAATGCAACTACATTATTACCAAATAGAAATATTAGAATATGTGATCCTTCTGTAACTCAATTAAATTTAGATGGTGAACCTCCTCTAAAGCCAGGTGAAACAGTGCAATGGGAAATAGTAAATAACCCAGGAAATACAGCTAGTTTTAGTAGTTCTTCTACTGTAACTACAAGTACATTGTTTACTCCAACTGTTTATGGGTTAAGTAATACTGCAGGAGGAAATAATGCAACATATAGGTTTAGATATACAGTAACAAGTGCTAACGGGCTTTGCACAGATTCTGATATAGTTAGAGTTAGATTTGTAAAAAATACATTATCTGTCGAGTTAACTGATGATGGAACTCCATCTGAATGCATTTTTGCTACTTTAAATGCTCAAAATGAAGTAGATGTGACTTTTGGAATAACCAAAGAAAATCCTAGAATTAATGTCCCAACAAGATATCAAATAGTTTCAGGACCAATTACAACTGGTATTATAAATTTAGGAACTAGAAATAGTTTTACGAGAAAATTTACAAGAATAGGAACCTATGTTGTAAGAGCATATAGAGAACCTAGAGGATCAACTGATATAGGTTGTACCACAGCGTCTGATGATATTATGGTTAAAATTTCAGGAACTGCCGAGGGTGCAAATGCAGGAACAGACCAATTTATTTGTTCTAGTTCTTTTCCACCAAATGAAGTAAGTTTAGCTGGTAATACGGTAATTCAAGGAGTTGGTACTTGGTCTAAAGTTAGTGGTCCAACTGGATCATCAGAAATTATAGAGAATCCTAATAGTGCTTCTACTAAAGTTACTAATTTATCTAATGGAGTTTATTATTTCAGATGGTCAATTTCTTCGGGTCCTCAAGGTGAGTTGCTTTCTTCAAATTCAGATGAGGTTAAAGTAGTTGTTTCTAATTCAACATTAACATATACTAATATAGCTGGTAGTGATGTAACTATTTGTGCAGGTGCTTACCAGTTAGATGGAAGAGATTTATTAGAAAATGAAAGAGGAAAATGGTCATTAATTTCTACCAATCCAGCAGGAAATGAAGCTGGAGTGACTTTCTCTTCAGAAACAGACCCTAAAGCAATTGTAAATGGATTACAAAAAAATATACAATACACTTTTCAATACGAATTAACCAATGGATGTACTAATTTAACAGATACAGTTACGCTAACTGTTAATAATAATGATGGTCCCTCAGCAGCAAATGCGGGAGATGATATCTGTACAACTGCAAGTACTGTAAATTTAGCAGCTACTATAGTTACAGGCGGTACTGGAGAATGGGTGAAAGTTAGTGGTCCTATAGGAGGAAATATAACTAATATTAACGATCCAACTACTTCGATAACTAGTTTACAAGAAGGAAATTATGTATATAGATGGTCGGTAGATGGAGGAGCAGCTTGTCCTAATAACACAACTTCTGATACTGTAATTGTTTCTATAGTACCAAATACACCTTATAACGCTGGAGCTGATCAAGATATTTGTGGGTCAAATACAATAACGTTATCTGCTGCTACACCGGTTAGCCAAGGAGAATGGGTGCAAACTTATGGCTCAGGAGGATGGAATTTTGCTATGGTTTCAGATGTCAATAATCCTAATGCAACAATACAAAATTTAAGTGATGGGATTTATGAGTTTGAATGGAGGGTTTCAACAGCCAGTTGTGCTACCAATGACAAAATGAGTTTTTCCATAGCTAATCAACCTACTGCTCCAAATGCAGGGGCAGATAAAACGATTTGTGCTAATAGTGGAAATTTAGAGGCTACTCCAGTAGTTCAAGGAATGGGAGTTTGGTCTTTTGAATCGGGACCTAATAATCCATCAATAACTGACATTTCAGATCCTACAACAGAAATTAGAGGATTAGTAACGGGTACTTATGTTTTTAAATGGACAACATCACCTAATGAACCACCTAGAGATCCAAGTAAACCGAATTGTAATAATTTGGTGAATTCAGATTTGGTAACTATCACTGTAGTTGCTCCCGCAAACGCAGGAGGTAATAATAGTGGGGTAATTAACTTATGTGGAGTAACACAAGTATTACTGGAAGGAACTTTAGGTTCAAATGGAACATGGCATTACATTAGCTCTTCACCTGCTGGAGCTACAACTCCAACAATAACTTATCCAAATGGAGGTACATCTGGTAATATAGCTTCTGCTGTAATAGAACCAAATTATGAGTATATTTTTGAATATAGATTACCCTCAGACCCAGCTTGTCCTAGTTTAGATGTTGACGATACAGTGACTGTAAGAAATTTTGAAGCTCCAGATGCTATTGCTGGTTCTGATATTGAGGTGTGTAATTTAACAACTACTCCTAATATGGCAGCAACGTCAGTTACTTCTCCAAATAGAGGTAGATGGCGTTTCATTTCATCATTAAGTACGTCTGGAGTACCTACACCAACATTTGATAATAACCAATTAGCAACAACACAAGTAAATGGATTAACACAGCCAGGAACCTATTACTTTAGATGGGAAACAGATAATGGTACTAATACTTGTAGGAAATCTGATGATATGGTGATTATTGTAAGACCAGAATCTAATGCTGGTACAGATACTTCAATGTGTATTGTAGGAGGAACTTTAGATGCTGAAACTCCTACATCAGGAACAGGAACTTGGAGTTTTGTAAGTAGTACTAATGCTGCTTTAAACGCAAGTGATGTGACTTTTTCTAATAATAAAAACCCAAAATCAAATATAACTTTTAGTTCAAATGTTTTAGATAATGATGTAATAACGCTGCAATGGGTGTTAAATTTTCCAGATATAAATGGAGTAGCATCTACATGTAATGCTACCGATACGGTGAATATAGAAGTTAATGCAGCTACAGCAACTGTTTTATCACCTTTAATAACGACCAATAGTTGTTTTGGACTTAACAATGGAACATTAACAACTGTAGCTTCTGCAGGAGTAGCTCCATATACATATAATTTATTGTATTCAACTACGGCTGGAGGAACATATATTAACTCGCCTCAAACAGATGGAGATACAGATGGAAGTTATACAGGTTTGCAACCAGGTTTCTATAAAGTTGAAGTTCAAGATTCTCAACTTTGTGGAACTGTAACATCTGCACCTATAGAGGTTCAGATAGATTTTTTATGTGGAGTAAGTGTAAGCTCTAATCAAATAATATGTGATGGAGACTTACCTGCTGATATTAGTGTTTTTGGTGTAGTTGGAGGAAGTGTAGAGAAATGGCAGAAATCAGAAAGTCCAACATTTGCTAGTGGCATTACTGATATTATGGCTGCAACTACTACATTATCTGGAATTACTATTGGAAGCCTTACAACTACAACTTATTTCAGAGCAGTAATAAATTACGGAATATTTGGTACAGTATATTCTCCAGTAATTACAGTCACAGTTCAAGATACAGTCACTGC
>NZ_LAPZ01000014.1 GCF_002120225.1 Tenacibaculum holothuriorum
CTCCAGAAGGAACCATTGGTATTTGTGGAGGTATGGCTATGTGTGCATCTTGCCAATGTTATGTGAAATCAGACCATGAATTGCCTGAAATGACTGATGATGAAGATGCGATGTTGGCGGAAGCATTTTATGTAGAAGATAACAGTCGTTTAGGATGTCAAATACAAATGACACCAGAAATGGATGGCTTAGAAGTAGAATTAGCTCCTGAGAGCTAATCTACTTGTTGAAACTCTTTTTCTATTTGCTGTAGCCAATTGGCTAAACGTTCGGGTGTTTTTTCTGGCTCATTATCTTCATCAATAGCTAAACCATAAAATAAATTTTTACCATCTATTTCTGCTTTAGATTCGGCAAAATCGTATTCTTTGATTGACCATGATCCTATAAGATTTCCCCCGTTTTGTAAAATAACTTTGGCTAAAATTCCTACGCCATCAATAAAATACTCAGCATAACCATATTGATCTCCTAATCCGAAAATAGCTATAGTTTTTCCTGTAAAATCAATCTGTTGAAATTCTTTGTCAAAATAAGTTTCCCAGTCGCTTTGTAAATCACCATCGTACCAAGTAGAAAGCCCTAAAATAAAGTAATCAAAACGTTTAAAATCATCTTTTGTAACGTTAGATACTTCTATTACCTCTAAATCGGTAAGTGTCCAATCGTCAACAATTGAGCTAACTATTTCTTCTGTCATTCCAGTATCTGAACCGTAGATTAATGCAATTTTATTCATCAATTTAAAATTAAAGGACACTTAACATTTTTAGGCATAGATTTTATATGTTTTCTTTTCGCCAAGAGTTTAAATTTTTAACTAAAAAGATACTTGCTATGGTAACTAGTATTAGCATAAAAATTTCTGAAATATTACTACTTTCGTGTAAGATGGCCTCAATAAAATGATATACATTGTATAATGCAGCAATACTAGCCCAAATTAATGAGGTTATTTTAAACCATTTCTCAGAAATTTCTAAGGTTAATAGCCCAAATAGTAAGCACATTCCCTCAAATAAGATTCGATAAATATGATGTATTAAAGGGGCTTCTCCTGTAGCTCCTTCCATTACTAAAGTTTCGTTATAATAAATATTAAATAAACCGTACATGTGGTGTACAATCCATCCAATTCCTAAAAATATCCAAAGGATAACTATTTTTGTTCTCATAGGTATGTAATTTTGATCTTCTATTTTTTCTGTTTCTAATTGATTTGTTTTCAACTCCGATTGATTCAATTCTCTTTCTGTAGCTAATAATTGTTTTCGATTTTTATAGTCTATAGGGTGTTTGTTAAAGGCACTTTGCATTTCGGGTTTTGGTTTAATTTTAAAGTAGACCCAAAGTGCTATTGTTGAAAGTGAAATCCATAATAAATCTATGGTTAAAATGTCGTATTGTTTATTTTTATAGGTATTCCATATCCAGTTATTTGATACAATTCCGTTAACAATTGGTATTAAAAAACCTAGAACAGCTCCTATTAATAAAGTAATTTTGTTTGTGAAATAATTATCACGCTTAAACCTGAAGAATAAGGTGGCTAAAAGCCAAATTCCGAAGAAATAATTATATAGAATTCCCATTTTTTGGGTTTGGTATGCCTCTGGTAATAGTTTTACAACTAAAAAGAATAATGCTATTACAGGAAATAAAGACAGGCAAATAGCTAAATAAATATGACCTACTTTAGCAGTATATAAACGTTGTTTTAACGTCATACTTTTTTTGTTACGGGCTTCAATCCAAATTAAAACCCCAGTAATAATTACAAAACAGGTAATTAAAGCAAGAATGAAATATATTACTTTAGATAATTTTCCGTTAAAATTCCCAAAGTGTAAACGATACATAGATTGTTGAATATCGTCAGTATATTTTGCCTTAGTAGGGTTTCTTAATACTGTTGTATGATTACTTTTCAAATCATAGGAAATATAACCGATACTTAAAAATTGTTCTTTTTCGTTTAGTTCTCCGATTAATTCATATTTCATGCTTTCTCCTCCATAATTTTTTATGAGTAAAAATGTAGGATTAAAATAATTCCAACGAGAAGAGTTCTTTTGGATGAATTGATTTATGCTGGGTAATTCTTTTTGAGTACTACCTGTCCATCCGTAAGTTTTTTGGTCAGGACGTAGGTCTTCCATTAATTTCTTTTGATTTCCATTGTATAAAAAATTAGCTGGAATTAAAACAAAAATACTTAAGCAAAAGTAAGCTCCAGTTATAGCATACATAAATTGAAAAGGCAAGCCAATAATTCCTAAAGCAGTATGCGCATCTGTCCAAACTCGCTTGAGTGCATTTTTAGGGTTAAATTGATAAAAATTTGAAATAATTTTTTTCCAATGAACGATTACCCCAGTAACTATAGCAAATAAGAAAAATAAGGAAACAAAACCAGCAAGATAAACACCAAAGATTGGGATTTGGGCAAAGAAATGTAAGCGATATAAAAATTCTCCTAAGCTATATTTTTCAGTGTAAGTTGCAGTTTTTAAAGTATGAATGTTAATTGCTTCATAGTTTTGATATTTAGCTTCTTCGGGAATATTTAGAGTGTCTTTTGCAGGAGAAGATAATAGGTAGATGTCGTTTCTAGTATTATCTAAATAAAATCGTAAATCTCTACTTGTTAAATGTTTTTCTTTTGATAAATTCTTTAATAAAGAGTCAAAATCTATATTTTCTCTAGCAATGTGTTTTGAGTGTTTTCCTTCTTCCCATGCTTCAATTTCATCTTTAAATAAAGCAAAAGCCCCTGCAAAGAAAATCACATATAAAGCAACACTAATAATAATTCCACTAACAGTATGTGTGTTAAAAAACACGTTGTAGTTTCTGTTACTCATTAGACGAATGGATTTTGTTGGTTGCCAAATTGATAAATTGTAAAAAGAAGAATGGCTGAAAGAATATAAATTCCCCAAGCTTTCCAACCATTATCAAATAAGTAAGGAATAATTAATAAAAGTCCCCAAATAATAAAGTGAGTGTATATAATTGTGATTAAAATCTCTTTTGAATTAGGTAGCCATACAACTAAGCATATGTGGAGTAATGCAGAAACTATATATCCTCCAAAAATTCCTGCTGAAAGTTTTGCGAGCTTTTGAGAATTTGATTGTGTTAAATATTTTGGGTTAGCGGGCATTTTAAAAAGATGAAATTATTTCGAAAGAAAGAGAAAAAAGTACTAGAACAATAAGGTATTTGTAGTTGATAATTTTTAAAGGATAGATAATAATAACTAAGCTTAGAAAAACTATAAATGAAATTAACCAAAACAAAAAACCTGAAAAAGTTCCTAGATAAATCGTAGCGATGTATAATGCTATTATTAATAAAGAAACTCCTATAAAATTTGATAATTTTATGCTTGAAGTTAGGTTATTTAACATTGTTTTGCTAGAAGTACTATACAGGAAAATAGAACCTGTTAAAAGTAAAAAAAGAATACTTGTAATCATTTTTAAAAAGAAACTACAAAGCTCTGATTATAGAGCTTTGTAGTGTTAAATAATTCAAACGAACGTTATTAAAACTTATAAGTTAATGCACCATAAATAGCTCTTGGTTGTTGAGGTGTAACAGTACTCCATCCTTTATAATAGGTTTCATTTGTTAAATTGTTTACGTTTACACTAGCCCTAATAGTATTGTTTTCATAAAAAACAGCAGCATTAAATACTGTATATGCTGGTAGAATAAATTCTCCAGAGATAGGGTAGTTTTCCATAGTGTTAAAATCGCTTGCTCCATTAAATCCTCCTGAAATTCCAAAGTTTTTAAGAGTACCCTGTCCAAACTTATAATCAGCCCAAAAGTTATAGTTAAACTTTGCTCCGGCTTCTCCAAATCTATTACCAATTATTGCCGGGTTAGAAGCAGATTCTAATACTTTAGAGTCATTGTAGCTAAAACCACCTCTAACATTTAATCCGTCAATTGGATTTGCATTAGCTTCTATTTCGATTCCTTGACTCTTTACTTTTCCATCTTGTACTTTAGAAGGACCAAAACCAATAATTTTATCACTTACCAAGATATTGTAATAACTAATGGTAGTTTCCAATTTATTGTTGAAAAGATTGGTTTTTATTCCTGTTTCAAATTGATTAGCTCTTTCTAAGTCAAATGATAGTAATTGTGTTCCAACTGCTGGATTATTAGGATCTATCAATGTCAATTCTGGGTTCACGTACGAAAAACCATTTTGGTAATTCGCAAAAACAGACACTTTATTTAAAATTGGTTGGTATACTACTCCAAATTTGGGTGATAATGTAGACTTGGTATATGCAGTTGCATCATCTAAAGGATTGTTTTCATCTCCTTTATAATTAAAACGATCATAACGAACACCAGCCATCACTGATAATTCTGGTAAAATATTTACTACATCAGAGATGTATGCTCCAAAGATGTTTTGATTTACATCTGTATTTACATTACCAGCACTTGCTAATACTGAATTAATATTAGCTTTGTTAATAGGTAAATTGGCAAAACCAAAATTAGCAGGAACAGGAATTACTTGCCCTTGAGGATTTACAACGTGTATTCCCCTCCAATTAGAGCTATTATCAATTGTTTGTGACTTTAAGTAATCTACACCAACTACCAGCCTATTTCTAATTGTTCCGATTTTAAAATCACCTGTAAAGTTTTGTTGTAAGTTGAAAGTGTTAGTCTCAGCATTAGTGTTTTGAGCATATAAACCAAACATGTTAGCTCGTAAGTTGTACAAGTACGTGTAGTATCCTTGCGATTTTGCATTTCCTCCTGCAATAATTGTTTGAGAAGACCAATTGTCAGTTATTTTATATGCAATTTCTCCACGATAGTTTTGAGTTGGATTTTTAATAGAAACATCATCATTTGTTAATGATAAGTCTGTATTATAATTTAACTCTGTAATATTCTTAAAGGTTAATGGAGCTGCTCTGTTTAAGAATAAGAAAACTTGATTTGTTTGATCGGTTGATGATAACTCATAACTTAAATTAAAAGTTAATTTGTCATTTGCTTGGTATGAAATTGCAGGAGCTATGAAGTGAGATTTTCTAAATCCGGCATCTTGAAAACTATCTTCAGATTGAAAACCTGCGTTTAAGCGTAATGAAAACTTTTGACTTTCATCTGTTGTGTTGATATCTGCAGTAAGTTTTTTAAAGCCAAAAGAACCAGCACCAACAGTAATATTACCGCCAGTACCTTTGTAAGGTTTTTTAGTAACTATGTTAATTAAACCACCATAAGAGGTTACAGTACTACCAAATAAAGTAGCAGATGGTCCTTTAATTACCTCTACACGTTCAACATTAGAAGGATTAATGAATCCGTTAGTAATACCTGGCATTCCATTTACTAATTGAGGTTGCACAGAGAAACCTCTAACAGAATAATATCCTGCACCATCTCCACTTCTACCAGTTGATGGCCATAGCTGATCGACACCAACAGCATTTTTTAAAGCATCTGAAAAGTTAGTTACATTTTGAGAAACTAAAAGTTGATTGGTAATTGTGCTATATACCTGAGAATTTTCGATGCTTCTTAAAGGAAGTTTAGCAACATATGCTGTCTTTTTTCTAGAAAATTTATTTTTTCTGTTAGTATCAACAATTACTTCTTGTAACAACTCGTTTCCTTCAAATAAAGTAATAGAAATGTTTTGTTGTGGTACAGTAATAGCTACTGTTTGGGTTTTAAACCCCACGTAGGATATAACAATAGATTCTTGCTTACCTTCAGTTAAATTTGAAATTTCAAAATTTCCATCAATATCAGTCTGAGTACCAATTTTTGAATTTTTTAGTATAACGTTAACTCCTACCAATGGATTGTTGTTGTTATCTAATACTTTTCCGCTTATTTGCGATTTTTGAGCTGTTATTGCCAAGGTAATAAGTAAAAACATGGCTAGTAAAACTCTTTTCATTTGTATTTATTTAGATTTGTTAAAAATAATTTTCAGCAAATGTAGAAAGCAAAACTAAAGTTACAAAATTTATTTAGATTAATTTTAAATAAATTTCTAAAGAAAATTAAAAAGAGAATAACCATTTTTAAAATCTGTATATTTGTAAGTACACAACTAAATCTAGAAAAGATGTATTGGGAAGGTCTTTTAGCGCACTTAAAATTCATGATAAAACGCAATCCGGAGTAACTAGTGTAACAATTTATCAATTGAGAAAATGTAGCACTTCATTGTTACGTTGATACATTAACAATTAATACATTAATAAAATGCCTTTTTATCATAAGTTAGGTAACATACCACCAAAAAGACACACACAATTCCGTAAAGAAGACGGAAGCTTATATTATGAGCAACTGTTTGGTACTATTGGTTTCGACGGAATGTCAACCAACTCTTACCATGAATTTAGACCTACAATGGTTAAAGAAATTCGTAAGCAATATTCTGTTGCACCAAAGGTTGCAAAAGCTAATAATATACAATCGTATCGTTTTAGAGGATTTCAAGTTCCACCAGAAAACGATTATTTAGAAAGTAGAAAAGTAGTTTTAACAAACTCTGATTGTAACATTATTCTTTCAGCTCCAAAACAATCAACTAAAGATTATTTTTATAAGAACACTGATGCGGATGAAGTAATTTTTGTTCATAAAGGAACGGGGAAACTTCGTACCATGTATGGTAATCTTGATTTTAAATACGGAGATTATTTAGTTATTCCACGAGGAATGATTTATAAACTAGATTTTGACGATGAAAATAATAGATTATTTATTGTTGAATCGTACCGTCCAGTATATACACCAAAACGTTATAGAAACTGGTTTGGGCAGTTGTTAGAACATTCTCCATTTTGTGAGCGTGATATTCGAAGGCCAGAAGAGCTGGAAACATACAATGAGAAAGGTGATTTTCTTATTAAAGTAAAAAAACAAGATGAAATCATAGAAATGGTATATGCATCACATCCATTTGATGTCGTTGGTTATGATGGTTACAACTATCCATATGCTTTTTCTATTCATGATTTTGAGCCTATTACAGGACGTATACATCAACCGCCACCGGTACACCAAACTTTTGAAACAGATGCTTTTGTAATCTGTAGTTTTGTGCCAAGGCTGTACGATTATCACCCTCAAGCAATTCCTGCTCCATACAATCATAGTAATATTGATTCGGATGAGGTACTGTATTATGTAGATGGAGATTTTATGAGTCGAAATGATATAGATGCAGGACATATCTCGTTACACCCAGCTGGAATTCCACATGGTCCACACCCTGGAGCTACTGAAAGAAGTATTGGAGAAACAGTAACAGAAGAGTTAGCAGTAATGGTAGATACATTCAAACCATTAAAGGTAACAGAGGAAGCAATGAAAATAGCTGATGAAGATTATTACAAATCTTGGTTAGAGTAACAAAAACAACAAACAACATCATGAGTAAAGAAATAAAATCAGTAAACTACGGTTTAGAAAAAATATTTGAAGGAGCGCAAGACTTCTTACCACTTTTAGGAACAGATTATGTAGAGTTTTATGTAGGAAATGCAAAACAAGCAGCTCATTTCTACAAAACAGCATTTGGTTTTCAATCACACGCGTATCGTGGATTAGAAACGGGTGCTACAGACTCTGTAAGTTATGTATTAACACAAGACAAAATCAAGTTAATGCTAACGACTCCATTAAATAGTAAATCACCAATTAATGACCATATTGTAAAACATGGTGATGGTGTAAAAATAGTAGCACTTTGGGTGGATGATGCGAGGCAAGCATATAAAGAAACAACTTCGCGTGGAGCAAAATCATACATGGAACCAACGGTTGAAACTGATGAAGATGGAGAGGTAGTAAGAGCTGGAATTTATACCTATGGAGAAACCGTTCATATGTTTGTGGAGCGCAAAAATTATAACGGAGCATTTTTACCAGGTTTTCAAAAATGGGAATCAGATTATAATCCACCAACAGCAGGACTTAAATATATTGACCATATGGTTGGTAATGTTGGTTGGAACCAAATGGATGTTTGGGTAAAATGGTATGAAGATGTTATGGGGTTTGAAAACTTCTTGTCTTTTGATGACAAGCAAATCCATACAGAGTATTCAGCATTAATGAGTAAAGTAATGTCGAATGGAAATGGAAGAATTAAGTTCCCAATTAATGAGCCAGCTAAAGGAAAAAAACGTTCTCAAATTGAAGAGTATTTAGATTTTTATGAAGGAGCAGGTGTACAGCATATAGCAGTTGCTACAGATGATATATTAAAAACAGTATCGCAATTACGAGACAATGGAGTAGAGTTTTTATCAACCCCACCAGAAGAATATTATAAAGCAGTTCCAGAGCGCTTACAAGAATTCGATCATGATTTAAGAGAAGATATCGAAAAGTTAAAAGCTTTAGGTATTATGATTGATGCCGATGAAGAAGGGTACTTATTACAAATCTTTACAAAACCAGTAGAAGACCGTCCAACATTATTTTTCGAAATTATTCAAAGAATGGGAGCTCGAGGTTTTGGAGCAGGAAACTTTAAAGCATTGTTCGAATCTATAGAAAGAGAACAAGCAAAAAGAGGAACTTTATAATCCTAATGGATAATTATAGAAACATTAAATCACCATTTTCATAGGTTCAATTACTTATGGAGATGGTGATTAATTATAATAATGTTTATATAAAATAGAAAAATGAGTAAAGAAGATATATTAAAATCAATAGAAGATAAATACGAAAAATTAGGTGTTCCTGTAGAAGCTATGTTAGAAGGTTTACTTTGGAGTAAGCCTATAACGTATTGGGATTATATTCAAACCGATGCACTTTTAGGGTTGCAAATACCAAGAACAACGCAACCTGACGAAATGGTATTTATCATGTATCATCAAGTAAACGAATTGTTGTTTAAAATGATTCTTTGGGAAATAGATCAGGTAGCAAAATCAACTGAAATTTCTGCTGAAAAATTCACCAAACACTTAATGAGAATTAGTCGTTATTTTGATGTTTTAAGTAGTTCTTTTTCGGTGATGGGTGATGGTATGGATGTAGATCAATATTTAAAATTCAGAAATACTTTGACACCTGCTAGTGGATTTCAAAGCGCTCAATACCGTAAAATAGAATTTGCATCTACCGAGTTAATCAATTTAATCGATGCTCGTTTTAGAGATACTATTGATAGAAACTCTTCTTTCAAAAATGCCTATGATCATTTGTATTGGCAAGCCGCAGGAAAAAATTATTCTACAGGTCAAAAAACGACATTATTAAAGTTATTTGAGAAAAAGTATATGGGTGAGTTTATAGATTTTATGGAAGATTACAATGACTGTAATTTATCTAAGAAATTTAAGCAACTTCCAGAAGCTGTTCAAAAAGATGAAGAATTAATAAAAGCAATGCGTCATTACGATTATACGGTAAATGTAAAATGGGTGATGGCACATTATAATGCTGCAGGTAAATATTTAGGTGGAAGCGACAAAGAGTTGGAAGCCACAGGAGGAAGTAATTGGAGAAAATACTTGCATCCTAAGTATCAAAGAAGAATTTTCTTCCCGTATTTATGGAGTGAAGAAGAACTTAAAAACTGGGGAACATTCTAATTTTTTAAGAAAATATAAGTTTAAGAAGAGGTTAATTTTAACCTCTTTTTTTATTTTGGAATGGTAATTGTCTTTCTAATTTCATAAGTTTGAAGAGTATGAAACGAATTATATCCCTTTTAGTAGTAGTTTTTGTAATCACCAATATGAGTTCTCAAGAAAAAATGCCTCCTGCATTTAAAGGAGGAGAATGGTTGAGATATAGAATGAGTTATAGTGGTTTTTTAAAAGCGGGTACTGCAGTTTTACAACTTAACGAAGAAGAGTTAAATGGAAAGAAAGTAATTCATGCTACAGGTAAAGGTTGGACTAGCGGAGTGATAAGTTGGTTTTTTAAAGTTGATGATACTTACGAAAGTTATTTTGATCCGAATGACATAAAACCTTACTTGTTTAAAAGAAAGATTGATGAAGGTGGTTACAAAAAACATCGTCATACTACATTTAATTACACGAATAATACCGCCCATGTTCAGGATTTTATAAAGCAAAAAGATAGCGTTATATCGGTAAAAAGTCCTCAAGACATGATATCTACATTTTATTTTTTAAGAAATCATGATACCAAGAAGCTTAAAAAAGGAGATGAAATAAAAGTAGATATGTTTATGGACGATAAGATATATCCTTTTAAGTTGAGGTGTTTAGGTTTTGAAACTATAAAAACAAAGTTTGGTAAAGTAAAAACACAAATGTTTCGTCCGTTAGTACAAGCCGGTAGAGTGTTTAAAGCTCAAGAAAGTGTAACAGTTTGGATTACTGCCGACGACAATAAAATACCAATCAAAATGAAAGCATCTTTATCAGTCGGTTCATTAAGAGCAGAATTAGAAGCTTACAAAGGATTAGCAAATCCATTTGAAATTACTTTTACTAAATAAAATATTTTCTTTTTAAAGTGTATAAACTATTTATAAATACAATAACTCTTTGTTTTTTTGTAGTTGTATTTTCTTCTTGTAGAAAAGAAAAATCGCTGTGTGATGATAAAACTGTAATCTTATTAAGTTCAGATTATAAGAATACTCCTTATGAAAATAGTGGGTATAAAGGTTGGATACCTAGTCAAAGAGATTTTAAACTTTATGATGAAATCTTAAAAAAAGAACTTGAAAAGAGTAACTTTTCTTTTTTAAAGAGACCTAGAAACAAATATTTAAGAAACTATTATAAGCAGATATTACCTTTTATAAATAATCAAGGAGACAGAATACTTCACGTAAATGCTTTTTGTAAAATCTTAGATTCGCCTGATGAGGTTATGTTTTCTTGGAAAGAGAATTACATGAGTGTAAATGATGGAGGAGAATGTTATTGGAAAATAAATATAAATCTTGACAAAAAGAAATCTTCAGATTTTAAAATAAATGGGATGCCCTAATTATTTTGATGTAAGTGTTTACATATTGTTAAAGTGTTATAAGAAACTCTTTTAATTTGTATTTTTGCGATTATTTTCAATTTAAACACTTATTTTTTGAAGAAATTCATTCTCCCTTTTGTTGTTTTGTCAATACTTTTTTCTTGTAAGGAAGAAAAAAAAGAACCTGTAATTGTAGAAAAAAAGGTTGAAAAACCAAAACCAGTGTATGCTTACGGATTTAACTTAGATAAATACAAAGTAATAAACGATACAATAAAGAATGGAGAAAGCTTTGGAATTATTATGGATAGACACCATGTAATGTATCCAAAAATAAACCAAATTGCTACTACAATTAAAGATACGTTTGATGTAAGGAGAGTTAGAGCAGGTAAACCTTATATTATTTTAGCTTCAAAAGATTCTTTAGAACAAGCTCAAATTTTTATTTACAAACGAAATAAAGTAGATGCAACAATTATCAACTTTAAAGACTCTATTGTGTCAGCATATAATTACAAAGAACCTGTAAAGATTGTAGAAAAAGAAATTGCTGGTGAAATTTATTCGAATATATCCATGACAATGGATAGTTTAGGTCTACATCCAACAATGGCAATTAGAGTAGCTGATATTTATGCTTGGACTTTAGATCCTTTAAGGTTACAAAAAGGAGATAAATTCAAATTGATTTTTGAAGAGCGTTATATAAACGACACGACTTTAGTAGGCTATGGTAAAATAAAAGCAGCGGTTTTTAATCATAAAGGAAAAGATTTACAAGCGTACAGATTTATTGCAGATTCTGTTAAAAATATTGCTGAATACTACGATGAAAAAGGAAATATGCTACGAAGAGCATTTCTTAAATCACCAATTAAATTTCAGTATAGAATTTCTTCTAGATATAATTTAAGAAGAAGAATTAAGTTATACGGAAATAGAGTTAGACCTCATAGAGGAACTGATTTTGCTGCTCCGGAAAAAACACCAATTATGACAACAGCCAGTGGTACTGTTGTTGAATCTGCTCGAAGAGGAGGAAATGGTAATTACGTAAAAGTAAAACATAACAGTACTTATTCTACTCAATATTTACATATGAGAAGAAGAAAAGTTAAGGTAGGGGACTATGTAAAACAAGGCGATATAATAGGTTGGGTAGGTATGACAGGTAATACAAGCGGGCCACATGTTTGTTATCGTTTTTGGAAAAATGGTAGACAAGTAGATCCTTTTAGAGAAGAATTACCGTCGGCAGAACCTTTAGATCCAGAAATTAAACCAGCATATTTAGAGTTTATCAAACCTCTAAAAAATCAATTAGATAGTATTCCGTTTCCTAAAAAGAAACCTATTTTAGCTAAGAAACTAGAAATAATCGAAAATCACTAAATTAACTATGGCTTTAAAAAATATCAATCCAACTCAAACAGATGCTTGGAAAAAACTTGCTGAACATTATTCAGAAGCAAAAGGTTTTCAGTTAAAACAATTGTTTAGAGAGAATAAATGTAGAAAAGAAGATTTTAGTCTTACTGTTTCTGATTTAAAATTAGATTATTCTAAAAACCTTATTACTAAGCAAACAGTTGATTTATTACTTGAGTTAGCCAATGAAGTTGATTTAAAAGATGCTATTGAAAAATATTTTTCAGGAGATGTAATTAATGCTACTGAAGAAAGAGCAGTTTTGCATACTGCATTACGAAGCAACAGTGAAGATGAGATTTTGGTAGACGGAAAAGATATTAAGCCAAAAATTCAAACAGCTCTTCGTAAAATAAAAGCTTTTAGTAATAAAGTTATTTCAGGAAAATGGAAAGGGTATTCTGGAAAATCAATTACTGATGTTGTTAATATAGGAATTGGTGGGTCTGATTTAGGACCAAGTATGGTGGTGGAAGCTTTACAGTTTTATAAAAATAAACTGAATACACATTTTGTTTCGAATGTAGATGGAGATCACGTTGCTGAAGTTTTAAAGAAGGTGAACCCAGAAACAACATTGTTTATTATTGTTTCTAAAACGTTTACAACACAAGAAACGCTAACTAATGCAAATACAATAAGAGATTGGTTTTTAAAATCAGGAACTTTATTTGATATTCCAAAACACTTTGTAGCTGTATCTACAAATATAGAAGCGGTTACTAATTTTGGAATAGATAAGAAAAATATCTTTCCAATGTGGAATTGGGTTGGTGGTCGTTTTTCTCTATGGTCTGCTGTAGGATTATCCATATCGTTATCTGTTGGATACGATAATTTTAAAGCCCTATTAGATGGAGCAGAAGAAATGGATATTCATTTTAGAACACAATCTTTTGATAAAAATATACCAGTAGTTTTAGCTTTATTAAGTGTTTGGTATAACAATTTCTTTAATGCCGAAACTGAAGCAATTTTACCATACACTCAATATTTATCAAAATTACCAGATTATCTCCAGCAAGCTATTATGGAAAGTAATGGAAAAGGAGTTGATAGAAAGGGTAAAGAAGTTACTTACCAAACTGGCACTATTGTTTGGGGAAGTACAGGAACCAATATGCAACATGCATTTATGCAATTAGTACATCAAGGAACAAAATTAATTCCAGCAGATTTTATTGGTTATGGAGAATCATTACATGATTTTAAAGACCATCATGAAAAATTAATGGCTAATTATTATGCTCAAATGGAAGCCTTGGCTTTTGGCAAAACAAAAGAAGAAGTTCATCTTGAATTGAAAACTTCTGGTTCGTTAGGTAAAGTGAATCAATTACTCCCATTTAAAGTGTTTAAGGGAAACAGACCAAGTAATGCTGTTTTGTTTGAAAAACTAACACCTAACTCATTGGGAATGTTAATTGCTATGTATGAACATAAAATTTTTACCCAAGGAATTTTATGGAATATTTATTCTTATGACCAGTTTGGTGTAGAATTAGGGAAAGAATTAGCAAAAAAACTTTTGAATAGTTAAAATTTTAACATTAAAAACGCTTTAGTATCTGTAAAACAGTTGTTTATATGTTTTGTCTTCTTAAAACAATGTTAAAAACTTAACATTAAGTTAATATTAGAACGCTACAAAAAGGGGATTTTTGCACCTGCATTTAATAACTATTAAATTTAAAAATGAGAAAATTTAACAATTTATTACTTGTAGCGTTATTTTTTATTTCTGCTACAGTTTTAGGTCAAACTAAACTTACTGGTACAGTGGTTGACGAAATGGGTGAGCCATTACCAGGAGCAAGTGTTTTAGTAAAGGGTACTAGTAATGGTGCTGCGAGTGACTTCAATGGAGAGTTTATGTTAAACTCGAATTCAAACTCGGGTATAGTTGTAGTTTCTTTTGTTGGATACACTAGTAAAGAAGTAGCTTATACTTCTGCAAAAACTAACTTAGGAACTATTCAGTTAGAAATGTCTAACTTATTAGGAGAAGTAGTTATTCAAGGGGTGATTGATGTTGCTAAAGATAGACAAACTCCAGTTGCAGCTTCTACTATTAAAGCTGCTGTTATTCAAGAGAAGTTAGGGTCTCAAGAATTTCCAGAGGTTTTAAAATCTACGCCGTCAGTTTATGCTACTAAATCAGGAGGTGGATTTGGAGATGCTAGAATTAATATTCGTGGTTTCGACCAAAGAAATACAGCTGTGCTAATTAATGGTGTGCCTGTAAATGATATGGAAAATGGTTGGGTATATTGGTCTAACTGGGCTGGTTTATCTGATGTAACTTCAGCAATGCAAGTTCAAAGAGGTTTAGGTTCTTCTAAATTAGCAATTTCTTCTGTTGGTGGAACGATTAACGTAATTACAAGAACGGCAAATCAAAAAGAAGGAGGGGCTGTTGCTGCTAGTTTTGGTAATGACGGTTATATGAAATATAAAGCATCTTATTCTACTGGAAAGTTAGATAATGGATTGTCAGCTTCTGTTTTATTAAGTAGAACTCAAGGTGACGGATATGTTGATGGGACTAAATTTTTAGGACATAATTATTTCCTTGCTTTTGGGTATGAAATTAATGATGCACACTCTTTAGAGTTTACTTTTACTGGAGCACCTCAATGGCACCACCAAAGATCATGGGCTGAAACTATATCTACGTATCAGAGATACGGAGAAGGGGGAGTGCCAAATATTAAATACAACGCAGCTTGGGGTTATTTAAATGGAGAAGAGTTTTCTTTCAGAAGAAACTTCTATCATAAACCTGTAATGTCTTTAAATTATGATTGGAAGATCAATGAGTCTTCTAAATTATCTTCTATATTATATGCTTCATGGGGACGTGGAGGAGGAACAGGTCCTATTGGTAGTGTTGGAGGAATTAGAGATTTTGATTCAAGATTAAGGGATGCTAATGGAATTGTTCGTTTTGATGATATTGTAAAGTGGAACTCTGGTCAGTCAGGACATGGTTTTGGAATTCCTGATAGAACTGGAGGAACAGTTAATGATAGAAGGAATGGTTTAACTAGAAGAGCTTCGATGAACTCTCATAACTGGTACGGTATTATCGCTAACTTCCATAACGATGCTAATGAAAATTTAAGCTGGGACTTAGGAGTTGATTTAAGAACTTATAAAGGTATTCACTACAGAGTTGTTAATAATATCTTAGGAGCAACAGGGTATACTGATAATAGAGATAGTAATAATCCAAATAGAAATATTACTGATTTTGTTGAAGCTTCTCCAAGCTTCAACCCTTGGCAAAGTATTGCTGATCAACAAAAGATAGAGTATTATAATGACGGTGATGTAAATTGGTTAGGAGCTTTTGGTCAAGTAGAGTATAAAAATGATGATATTTCTACTTTTATTCAAGCAGGAGTTTCTCGTCAAGGATTTCAAAGAGTGGATTACTTTAACTTAGCTCCAGCTGATCAAAAATCAGGATTTAAAAATATCTGGGGAGGAAATGTTAAAGGTGGTATCAACTGGAATATCAACGAAAAGCATAATGTGTTTGGTAATGCAGGATATTACTCAAAACAACCGTTATTTGATGGTGTTTACACAAGCTTTAGAGATAATAGAATTAACCCATTCTTATCTAACGAAAAGATTTTAGGTATTGAAGCAGGATATGGTTTCAAGAGTGAAAACTACAACGTGAAGCTTAACTTATATAGAACTTCTTGGAAAGATAGATTCTTAAGAGCTAATGGTAGTGCAAGAAATAACTTTATTCAAGTAAGTGGAGTAGAGCAAGTGCATATGGGAGCTGAATTAGAGACTACTGCTAGATTTGGTAACTTAACAATTGAAAGTATGTTATCTATTGGAGACTATGAATATAAAGGTACTGCAGTAGGAACAGAATATGATCAAGATAATACTTTAGTTAGAAGTAATGTTCCTTTCTATTTAGATGGAGTAAAAGTTGGAGATGCAGCTCAAACTACTGCTAGAATTGGATTTACGTATAAAGTATCTGAAGGGTTAAAGTTTGATATTAGCCAATTCTATGCTTCAAGGTTATATTCAAGAATCAATCCATCTGATTTTACTACTTTAGCTGATAATGCAAAAGGATCTTTACAGTTACCTGGTCATTCATTAATGGATGCTGGAGTTTCTTATAAGTGGAAATTAGGAGATAAAAAATCTATTAACTTTAGATTTAATGTGAATAACCTTACTAATGAAACATATATTTCTGATGGATTTACAAATATCCATGCTGATGGAAGTAATCCTACTTATAATGGAATTGATGTAAGAAACAGAGTTTACTTTGGATTTGGAAGAACTTGGAATGGATCAATTAGATTTAACTTCTAAGCAACTTAATAAAGACAAATGAAATAAAATCCACCTCTCAATCGAGGTGGTTTTTTTATACCCAAAATTCAGTACCTTTACATCGTATTAAAACTAACAAATCATGATAAAAACATTACACTCTTATTGGGCGTATATAGTATTAGCAGTATTAGTATTTACAGTGATAAATGCAATTATTGGCTTAACTCAAAAGAAAGAGTTTACTCATAAAGACTTTCGTTTAGGCTTATTCGCTTTAATTACGGCTCATATTCAATTATTAATAGGTTTAGGATGGTATTTTATGTCGCCTTGGTACAAAGCTTTAAAAGCTAACGGAAGTGAAGTTATGGGAGAACCTGCAGCAAGATTATTGGCTATTGAACATCCCATTATGATGATAGTAGCTATTGTATTAATTACAATCGGATGGTCTAAACACAAAAAAGTTGTAAAGAGCGAATCTAAGTTTAAAACATTCGCAATTTTCTATGGTTTAGCACTATTATTGATATTAGCAAGAATACCTTGGAACAATTGGTTTAATTAAAATATTTATCCTGCTTCGGCAGGATTTTTTTTACATTTGTTTTCAACAAACTTATAACTAAAAATGAAAGCCTTAAGCTACGTTTTATCTACAATATTTGCGGTAGTATTTTTCTTACTATTATTAATTTTTCATCCATTACAATGGTTAGGTCTAAAATTATTTGGACAGCAAAAAGGACATCAACCAGTAGTAAATGTAATGAACTGGTTTCTTATAAAATCACTATTGATTTTAGGAGTGCGTGTAAAACTTGAAAACAAACAGAAACTTCCCGAAAATACAAGTTTAATATTTGTAGCAAATCACCAAAGTATGTTCGATATTCCACCAATAATTTGGTACTTCAGAAAATACTATCCAAAATTTGTTTCAAAAAAAGAACTAGGAAAAGGAATACCGAGTATTTCGTTTAACCTTCAACATGGAGGAGCTGCTTTAATCGATAGAAAAGACCCAAAGCAAGCAATATCGGAGTTAATTACCTATTCAAAAAGAGTAAACGATAATAATTGGTCTGCAGTAATTTTTCCTGAAGGAACTCGAAGCAGAACTGGTAAGCCAAAATCTTTTTCAGTAAACGGATTAAAGACTATTATTAAGTTCAATCCAAATAGTTATATAGTTCCTTTAACAATTAATAACTCTTGGAAAGTATTCAAGTACGGAAAATTTCCACTAGGAATTATGAGTCCAATAAAAATTATGACTCACGAGCCAATAAAAGTAGATGCTTTACCGTTTGATGAACTTATAACACAAGTAGAAACAACTATTAAAAATGCTGTTGTATAACAGCTTAAAATCTATATACATGTCAATACAAAACATCCGAAAGGAAGTAATGAAAACACTCGAGAAAAATATCGATAGTTTTGTAGATAAATTTTTGGTGCCTATTGAAAAGATATGGCAACCAACTGATTTCCTTCCAAACTCACAAAGCGATAATTTTATTGAGGAAATAAAAGAAATTCAAGAAATTTCTAAAGAATTAGATGACGATTTTTGGGTGAGCTTAGTAGGTGATACAATTACTGAAGAAGCTTTACCAACTTACGAGTCTTGGTTATTAGATTTAGATGGAGTCACTCAACAACCAGATAATGGTTGGGCAAAATGGGTACGTGCGTGGACTGCAGAAGAAAACAGACATGGAGATGTTTTAAATAAATATTTGTATTTATCAGGAAGAGTAAATATGCGTGAGGTAGAAATTACAACACAGCATTTAATTTCAGATGGATTTGATATTGGTACTTCTACTGATCCATACAAAAACTTTGTGTATACAAGTTTTCAAGAATTAGCTACGTATATTTCACATATTAATGTTGCTAAAATAGCAAAGAAACAAGGACACAAAGCTTTGGCAAAAATGTCACGTATAATTGCAGGGGATGAAATGAGACATCATTTAGCATATACCGAGTTTGTAAAGGAAATTTTTAAAATAGACCCTTCTGAAATGATGCTCGCTTTTCAGCATATGATGAAGCATAAAATAGTAATGCCTGCGATGCATTTACGTGAATCTTATGGAGAAAAAGGTAGTTTGTTCGACCAATTCTCAACATCTGCACAAAGAGCAGGAGTTTATACAGGATTTGATTATGTAGATATTTTAAGAAAGTTGAATGCTGCTTGGGAAATAGATAAAATTACCGATTTAACTGCTGAAGCAGAAAAAGCAAGAGATTTTTTAATGAAGTTGCCAGATAGAATGGCTCGAATAACAGAGAGAATTGTTATTCCAGATACTAAATATAATTTTAAATGGATGATTCCAGTATAATAAAAAAGCAACCTAAACAAGGTTGCTTTTTTTATTGAAATATAAAAGAATCTCGATCTTCTAAAAATTGAAACTTATCTCGTATAGCTTGCTGCTTTTCTTTCTCTAAAGTGCAGTATAAAATAGTTTCTTCTCCTGTATTATTTTTAGTTACACAATTACCAAGACTATCATAACAAGCGGAGTTTCCTGTGTATTCTAAATTTTTAGCATCAACACCTACTCTATTAACGCCAATGGTATAACTCATGTTTTCAATTGCTCTAGCTTTTAATAAAGTATCCCAAGCAGCAATTCTTGTTTTTGGCCAACTAGCAACGTAAAATAATATATCGTAGTTTTCGGTATTTCTTGCCCAAACAGGAAATCGTAAATCATAACAAACTAAAGGCCTAATTTTCCAACCTTTGTACTCAATAATTACTTGTTCTTTTCCAGCGTTAAAAGCTTTGTGTTCTTTGGCAAGTGTAAAGGTATGGTGTTTGTCGTAAAAGTCAATTTTTCCAGTAGGATGAACGAATAATAATCGATTGTAAAAAGAACTATTTTCTTCAATAATAATACTTCCAGTAATCGCAGTATTATTTGATTTTGCTAATT
Source organism: Tenacibaculum holothuriorum (assembly GCF_002120225.1). Classification (GTDB taxonomy): domain Bacteria; phylum Bacteroidota; class Bacteroidia; order Flavobacteriales; family Flavobacteriaceae; genus Polaribacter; species Polaribacter holothuriorum. Next base: position 19,707 of record NZ_LAPZ01000014.1, read on the forward strand.
CTTGCATCCAAGAAATGGTAGTACCGTTCATAGTTTCAGCTAACAAAGTGTTCATGGTAAAACCAGTAGTGAATAACTCCGGAAGTATAATTAAATCCACATTGTTTTGGATTGAATTAATCTTTTCTTCAAGATGTTTTTTATTCAAATCAATGGCTTCCCAAACTAAATCTGCTTGAACTAAAGCTACTTGTAATTTTGATGAATTTTTCACGTTCGATTAAAATTAAATAATGACTAAAAATAAGATAAATATTGTACTTTAGGTTTGTTGGTTGAAATCTATTTTTGGAAATTTAGACAGCTATAAATCATAAATCTAAGAGTAAACAAGATACATGCAAACCTTTATTTCAGAAACTATAAAAGCTATTGCTAAAACACAAAAGTCATTTGAAAATGTAGTTTTAGTCTTGCCTTCTCAAAGAGCACGTGTATTTGTAAAAGACGCTTTAAAAGAAGAAATTCAACAAGGATTTTTACCAGAAATAGTAAATATTGAGTCTTTTGTAGAACAAGTTTCTGGAGTAAATAAAATAGATTCTGTACAGTTATTATTCCACTTTTATTCGATTTATACATCAATTGAAGAAAATCCTGATAGCTTCGATGTGTTTTCTTCATGGGCAATTACAGTATTGCAAGACTTTAATGAATTAGATCAGCACTTAGTAAATACAAAAGACATTTTTATTTATTTAAGAGATATTCATCGATTAAGAAAATGGTCGGTTAAAGGCACTTTTCAAGAAACAGAATTGATTAAAGACTATTTCTCGTTTATTGAAAAGCTAAACGAATATTACGATGCGTTTTATAGTTTTTTGATTGAAAAACAAGTAGGCTATCAAGGAGTTTTATATAGAGAAGCTGTAAAAAAAGTAACTGATTTTATTGATGCTAATAAAAACAAGAAATACTATTTTATTGGATTTAACGCCTTAAATAAAGCAGAAGAATTCTTGTTTCAAAGAATGTTAGAAGCTGAAATTGCTGACGCCTATTGGGATATAGATAAGGCTTTTTATGAAAGTAATCATCAAGCAGGTTTTTTTATCAGAAAATACAAAACACGTTGGAAGTATTATCAATCTAACGAAATAAAAACTGTAGAGGGTTGGTTTTCAAAAGATAAAACCATTCAGGTAATTGGGGCGTCAAAAAACATTACGCAACTAAAATATGCTGGTGAATTACTAGAAAAACAAGACAATTTTGAGAATACAGCATTAGTACTAGCAGACGAAACATTGTTGCCAATAACACTGAATTCGTTACCTAAAAAAGTAGAAGCGGTAAACATTACTATGGGATATCCGTTAAAAAATATTCCGACTACAAATTTGGTACTGTCTATTTTTCAATTGTTTCTTTCACAGGAAAAATTAAATCAGAAAGAAGAAAATAATTTCTATTACAAGGATGTGCTTCGATTGTTAAAAGATGCTTCTATTTATAAAGTTTTATTAGTAAATGAAGAATCACTAACCGATAGTATTTCACAGAAAATAGTAAAAGAGAATAACACATTTGTTAATCAAAAGTTTCTTGAAGAATGCCTTGGAAAACTTCCAACAGAAACCAAAGAAATAATAGTAAATATTTTTAATAGAATTACTACAGTTTCTGAATTTATTGAACGAATTTTAAGTCTACTATTCTATCTAAAAGAAGGAGCAAATGAGTTAGAAAAAGAATACTTATTCCGTTTTTATACTACGTTTACCCAACTACAAAACTTAGACAAAGAATTCGGTTATATAAAAGATTTAAAAACGCTAAATCAGTTTTTTAAACAATTAATTTCGTCAGAAAATTTATCCTTTCAAGGTGAGCCTTTAAAAGGTTTGCAATTAATGGGATTGTTAGAAACACGTGTATTAGATTTTGAAAATGTAATTCTAACTTCGGTAAACGAGGGAATTTTACCAGCGAGTAATTCACAAAATACTTTCATTCCTTTTGATGTAAAATTAGCTTTTGAATTACCAACGTATAAAGAGAAAGACGCGTTATTTTCATATCACTTCTTTAGGTTGTTGCAACGTGCTAAAAATATTTCCATTTTATACAATACCGAGCATGATGTTTATGGTAGTGGAGAAAAAAGCCGTTTTGTTACGCAGTTACAAATGATGAAAGAAAATGCTTTGGAACAAATTGTAGTGCCAAAAGGAATTTCTTCAAAAGAAGAGCTAAAAGAAATTCATAAAAATGAAGCTGTTTTAGAAAAACTAAAAGAGTTAGCGGAAAAAGGAATTTCTCCCTCGACATTAACCAACTATTTGTACAATCCGATAGCATTTTACAAGCAAAAAGTTTTAAAGATAAAAGAACTAGAAGATGTTGAAGAAACGGTAGCAGTAAACACTATGGGAACTGTGGTTCACGATACTTTAGAGCAGCTATTCAAACCTTTTGAAAGAAAGAATATTGTGTATAATGATATTCTTGGAATGGAGAAGGAAGTTCAAGATTTGGTAACAGTTTATTTCAAAAAACACTTTAAAAATGGAGGTATAACTACGGGTAAAAACCGACTTATTTTTGAAGTAGCTAAACGTTATGTTCAAAACTATCTAAATCATGAAAAGAAAATCTTAAAGGATCCGAAAAACACACTTAGAATTATAGCGACTGAACAAAAATTAGAAGCTGATATTAAAGTTGACGGGATTGATTATCCAATAAAAATTAGAGGAATCGTAGACAGAATTGATGAGCTAAACGGTACCTTACGAATTATTGATTATAAAACAGGAAAAGTAGAAGCAAGTAATTTAAAAGTTACTGAGTTTGACGAAGAAATAAGAGCCTACAAATATCATAAAGCTATTCAGGTTATGTTGTATTCGTTTTTATATACGAGTTCAAATCATATTCCAGAAAACACACCTATTCAAACAGGAATCATTTCTTTTAAGAATTTAAAAAGTGGTTTTATGCCTGTGAATTTTTCTTCTTCAAGAACTGCAGATAACGAAGTTACAGCTGAAAGAATAGTAACTTTTATGGAAGAAATTAAAAGTATTATTCTAGAAATGTATAATCCTGAAGTTACATTTAAAGAACCTTTAGATTTACCTTTTTAAAAGTGGAGCATATAGGAATCGAACCGATGACTTTTTGACTGCCAGTCAAACGCTCTAGCCAACTGAGCTAATGCCCTGAAATAAGTTTTTAAGGATGTGCATTTACCCACACTTCACCATCTTCGAAAAACTCTTTTTTCCAAATAGGCACGGTTTCTTTTAAAGTATCAATAGCGTATTCGCAAGCTTCAAAAGCAGCTCTTCTATGAGGAGCAGAAACAGTAATAATTACAGGAATATCGCCAACTTTTAAAGTCCCAATAGCATGATGAATCGCAATTTTTTCAACAGCAAACTTCTCCAAGGCTTTCAATGCAATTTTTTCCATTTCTTTTATAGCCATAGGTACATAACTAGAAAACTCAAGTTGAGTAACTGTTTTGTTTTTAGTAGCATTTCTCACAGTACCAATAAAAGGTACAATTCCGCCGCAATTATCTTCGGTTACAAAATTAATACATTCTTGTAAATTCAGTTTTTCTTCGGTTATTTTAATGGCAATTTTTTCCATAAAACTTAAATGAAAAATAGATTAATATTCTACGAAAATATAGTATTTTTCGCAGCTAAAATATAACCAGAATAATTACTATGAAAAACCTAATTTACTTATTAATATTTACGTTCGTATTTTCTTCAATGAAAGCTCAAGAAACTATTGATATAGACATAGTGAAGAGTAAAGTTTTTAAAGAGAAAAAAGAAAGTGTTTTAAATACTATTTTTAAGGATAAAAACAATAATTTATATGTTATAAGAACACTCGAAAATGGTAAAAGTTTACTAATAGATGTTTTTACAAAAGACTTTGAAAAAATTAATTCTTATGAGCATAAATTAAAAAAGAGACATCAAATATCTGGAGGTTTTTTAGATGGAAATAAAATAGGGTTTATAGAGTATTATAGAAATAAAAAAGAAGATAAAGTAGAAGCTTTTTTGCATACTTCGAATAAAGATAATTTTGAATTTGTTTCTAGAAAAATATTTGAAGTAGGAATAGATAGTTATCCAACTTTTTTTGAAAGCTTGTTTTCTTCTTCTAAGATTGATAGAAATTTTAAAGGGAACATGTCCTTTTCTAAGTCAGGAAATTATTATGTTTTTAATATTGATTCATTTGATAAAAAAAACGAAAAACATACCATACTTGTATTTGATAAAGAATTCAATAAACTATGGGAAAAAGACTTTCAATTACCATACGAAGATAGAAAATTTCAATTGCAAGATGTTATTGTTTCTAATGAAGGAGAGGTGTTTGTTTTAGGAAAAGTAATAATTAAGAAAAAGAAAAAGAAGAAGGGAGGAAAATATAATTATGAATTATTTAAACTTACTAAAGACAAAGTTATGTCATCTAAAATATCAGTAGAAGAACATTTTGTTGCTACTTTAGAGTTAGATTTTGACACAAAAGGTAATGTTAGTTTAATAGGTTTTTATTCTAATAAGAATGATTTTCAATTCAAAGGAGTTTGTTCTTTTTTAATTAACTCAGAAAACTTAGAAAAAACGAATACTTACTTTTCTCCTTTTACAGAACAATTTATTACTGATAAATATGGGAAGAAAAAAGATAAAGAATTATCCAACGTTACTTTTAAAAATGTTTCTTACGATAATGATGGAAATATGATTATTACTGCGGAAGAATTCTTTATTACTACAAATTACGTGTACACACAATATGGAGGTTATACAACTACTTCTTATAATTTTGACGATATAATGGTGTTAAAGTTGAATAAAGAAGGTAAGTTAATTTGGGCTAGAAATATTAATAAAGCTCAAACGTCTGGGTATTTTTCAGATCCATTAATGTCTTTTGGTACAGCTCAATATAATAATCATGAATATTTGATTTTGAATGCCCATAAAAATATGGGAGAATTATCTGGAGGTAGAATAAAGTTTAGAGAAAGTTTTCTATGGAAAGCTACCAAAAGAAATACAAACTTATATATGGTTAAAATTGATGATGATGGTGACTTTATTTATAAGACAATTTTACATAATAAAAATGAAGAAACTATTTTTAATTGTAGGTATGTAGAGCAAGTGTCTGAAAATGAGTTAATTTTGTATGGTCAGAAAAAGAAGAAAAAACAATTAATTAAAATAACAATCAACTAGAATAATAGAATGAAAACACTTAACAATTTTAACTTCGATAATAAAAAAGCACTAATAAGAGTAGATTTTAATGTGCCTTTAAATGACGAGTTTCAAGTAACAGACAATACGCGTATACAAGCTGCAAAACCAACTATTATTAAAGTATTAGAAGACGGTGGAAGCTGTGTGTTAATGTCGCATTTAGGGCGTCCGAAAGGAGTAGAAGATAAATTCTCTCTACGTCATATAGTTGATAAAGTTACTGAAGTAATTGGGGTTAAAATAAAATTTGTTGAGGACTGTATTGGCGATAAAGTTGCAGAAGCTGTAGCTAATTTAGAAAACGGGGAAGTGTTATTATTAGAAAATTTACGTTTTCATTCAGAAGAAAAAGCAGGAGACGAAGCATTTGCAAAACAACTTTCTCAATGGGGAGATATTTACGTAAATGATGCTTTTGGTACAGCACACAGAGCTCATGCATCAACTGCTGTTATTGCCCAGTTTTTTGAAGGAAATAAATGCTTCGGAAGTTTATTAGCAAAAGAAATTGAAAGTATCAATAAGGTTTTAAACGATTCTCAAAAACCAGTAACAGCAATTTTAGGAGGCGCTAAAGTTTCATCAAAAATCGGAATTGTAGAAAACATTATCGAGAAAGTAGATCATATTATTATTGGTGGTGGTATGACTTTTACTTTTGTGAAAGCTTTAGGAGGAAAAATTGGTAATTCGTTAGTTGAAGACGATAAATTACAATTAGCCTTAGATATTTTAAAATTAGCAGAAGAAAAGAACACAAAAATTCATTTACCAGTAGACGCTGTAATTGCTGATGTCTTTTCAAACGATGCTAATACGCAAATAGTAGATACAAAAGAAATTCCTGATGGATGGATGGGGCTAGATGTTGGACCAAAAACTTCAGAGAATTTTGCGCAAGTTATTGCTGAATCTAAAACCATTTTATGGAACGGACCTTTAGGTGTTTTTGAAATGGAAAACTTTTCAAAAGGAACTATTGAGTTAGGAAATGCAATTGCTAAAGCAACTGAAAATGGAGCTTTCTCTTTAGTTGGAGGAGGAGATTCTGTTGCGGCTGTAAAACAATTCGGATTTGCAGATAAAGTAAGTTATGTTTCTACAGGTGGTGGAGCAATGTTAGAAAGCTTAGAAGGAAAAACATTGCCAGGAATTGAAGCTATTTTAAAATAGGTTTAGAAAGATATAAATTGAAAATCCCGCTATAAGCGGGATTTTTTTATGCTAATTTTAAGGAATCCAGAACTTAAACGACGTATTTTTACATATAAATACACGATTAACTAAATTATGAAATACACAACTTTACCAAATACAGATATTAAGGTTTCTAAAATATGTTTAGGAACCATGACATGGGGAAGACAAAATACTCAAGAAGATGCTTTTGAACAAATGGATTATGCTTTAGAAAAAGGCGTAAATTTTTGGGATACTGCAGAATTATATTCAGTGCCAGCAACTCCAGAAACGTATGGGGCTACCGAAAAAATTATAGGAAACTGGTTTAAAAAAACAGGTAAAAGAGAAGAAGTAGTTTTAGCGTCTAAAATTGCTGGAGGAGGTGATTATACAGCTCACATTCGTTCGGGCAAGTTTGGAAGAAAGAATATTTCAGAAGCAATTGAAGGTAGTTTAAAACGTTTACAAACCGATTATATTGACTTATACCAGTTGCATTGGCCAGATCGTGGAGTGAATTGTTTTGGAGTTCGTGACTATCCTTATAAAACGTCTACAAAAGAAGCTGAAAATCATTTAGAGATTTTAGAAACTTTAAACGATTTTATTAAACAAGGAAAAATAAAACATGTTGGTTTGTCAAATGAAACTCCATGGGGAACGATGAAGTATTTACAAACTGCAGAACAGCATAATTTACCTAGAATGGCAACGATTCAAAACTCTTATTCATTAATCCATAGAGGATATGAGGTTGGAATGAGTGAAGTTTCTATGAGAGAGAATATTGGATTGTTAGCATATTCTCCTTTAGCACAAGGAGTATTATCTGGTAAGTATTTAAATGGAGGTCAACCAGAAGGGGCAAGAGGAACGTTATTTCCAAGATTTATTGCTCGTTACATGACCGAAGGTTCTCAAAAAGCAGTAGCAGAATATTTAAAAATTGCAGAAAAACACGGATTAACGTTAGCGCAATTGTCATTAGCGTATATCAATCAATTACCATTTGTAACCAGTAACATTATTGGAGCTACAAAAATGAGTCAATTAAAAGAAAATATTGATTCTATTAATATTGAATTGTCAGATGAAGTTTTAAGCGAAATTGAAGCTGTACATAAAGCAATGCCGAATCCAGCACCATAAATAAACTAAAATTTAAACAAAAACTCCAATGAAATTTCATTGGAGTTTTTTGTTATTCTATAATTTCAAAAGAAGATGCTTTATACTTATTGTCTTCAATTTTTCCTTTTACTTTGGCTTTTCTTATTGCGTTACATAAACCAATGTTTTCATCGTGGGCATCGCCATAATCATCTATATGAGCGCCATCAACGAAATAAACTTCTCCATCAATTCTTACGGCTAAATCACAACCTTTTTGAGTTTTTAACCCGAATTGACATTGACCACAAGAAGCTTCAACAATTTGTTCTTTTTCTTTAGAAACAGGCTTTGAACAAGCCATTAATCCTAAAAATAAAAGGAATAAGATTTTATTCATAAAGTCTTTTTTAGTAACCAACTTTTTCACGAACTCTTTGTAAAACATCTTTAGCAACCGAATGAGCTTTTTCTGCTCCAATAGCTAAGGCTTCATCAATCTCATGTCGATTTTCCATATAATGATTGTATTTTGCACGTACATCACTAAACTTTTCTAAAATTAATTCATATAAAGCTTGTTTTGCATGTCCGTAACCGTAACCTCCATTTTCGTAATTAGCTCTCATTTCAGCAATTTGCTCATCAGAAGCTAATAATTTATATAAGGCGAAAACATTATCGGTATCTGGGTCTTTCGGCTCTTCTAAAGCTTTACTATCGGTTTGAATTCCCATAATTTGCTTACGAAGCTTCTTTTCTGGCAAGAAAATATCGATAAAATTATTTCTCGACTTACTCATTTTTTCACCATCGGTACCAGGAACTAATTTTGTGTTTTCATTAATTTTTTCCTTTGGTGGAATTAAAATGTCTCCAACAATATTATTAAACCTATTAGCAACATCACGCGTCATTTCTAAATGTTGTAATTGATCTTTTCCTACTGGTACAACTTCGGCATCGTATAATAAAATATCAGCAGCCATTAACATTGGGTAGGTAAATAAACCAGCATTTACATCAGCTAAACGATCTGCTTTGTCCTTAAAACTATGCGCTAATGTTAAGCGTTGGTAAGGAAAGAAACAACTTAAATACCAAGTTAATTCAGTAACTTCTGGAATATCACTTTGACGATAAAATACTGTTTTGTTAATATCAATTCCACAAGCAAGCCAAGTAGCAGCAGTACTGTAGGTGTTTTCTCGTAATTGCTTTCCGTCTTTAATTTGCGTTAAAGAATGCATATCGGCAATAAATAAAAACGATTCGTTATTAGGGTCGTTAGCCATTTCAATAGCTGGTAAAATTGCTCCTAATAAATTCCCTAAATGTGGGGTTCCTGTACTTTGTACTCCTGTTAAAACTCTTGGCATTTTAAAGTGTTATTTATTTGTAATAATCTTAAAATAGTAAGCAAAAGTAAGGTTAAAATTTATCAAACAAAAGAAATTACTACTTTAGCAAACTATGATTAAATATTTAGTATTTCCTTTTCGACTTATATGGAGAATTTGGTTTTATCTTCTCGTAATAGTTTCTGTACTAGCCATGTCTCCATTAGTATTAATATTATTATCTAAAGAAAAATATTATGGAGTTTTTTGGAAGTTGATGCGACTTTGGTCTTTCTTCCTTATTTACGGAATGGGGTTTAGACTAAAGAAAGTTGTTGAACAAAAATTAGAATACGGAAAAAGCTATATGATAATTGCGAATCATGCTTCTTTATTAGATCCTTGGATTATGATTGCAATGAGTAAAAATCCGATCTTATTTGTTGGGAAAAAGGAATTGGTAAAGCTTCCTGTTTTTGGATATTTCTACAAAAAAGCGGTCGTAATGGTCGATAGAAAAGATCCTAAAAGTAGAAAAGAAGTATATACCAGAGTTAAGAAACGTTTAGATGATGGATTGAGCATTGGTATTTTTCCAGAAGGATTAGTGCCTACCGAAAATGTAACTTTAGCACCATTTACCAATGGAGCTTTTAGTTTATCAATAGAGTATCAAATGGAAATTGTGCCTCAAATTTATTACGATGCAAAACGTTTGTTTTCTTGGGATTTCTTTAAAGGTCACCCAGGAACGTTTAGAGTTAAACAGAAACCTTTTATTAAAACAGAAGGTTTAACAATGGATGATAAAGAGCAACTAAAACGACAAACTTTCGATTTAATATACAATGAATTAATTAATGATGAGTTGTATATGAAAGACACTAATAGACCTAATAATGAGCGAGAGTTTAAATCACCGTTATAGCGAAAAAGAAGAACGACTAAATGTTCTTACTCATGGTTTTGGTTTACTGATGAGTATCATAGGTTTATACTTTTTAATTACCAAATCGTTTGAATACACTGGTTTTTGGAAACAAGCGAGTTTTGTGATTTATGGGGTAAGTATGATTGTGTTATATGCTGCGTCTACTTTTTATCATGCGGCAAAAGATCCTGTTTTAAGAAGAAAACTCAATATTTTTGACCATGCAGCTATTTATGTTTTAATAGCAGGAAGTTACTCTCCTTTTTGTTTAGTGGTATTGGATTCGGAATTAGGGTGGTACATGTTTGTTTTTGTTTGGTTGTTCGCTTTAGTTGGAGTTGTTTTAAAACTATTTTTTACAGGTAAATTCGATAGAATATCAACCGCTATGTATTTACTAATGGGATGGCAGGTAGTGTTTTTTATAAAACCATTAATAGCAAGTTTACCGATCGAAGGATTATATTATTTAATTGCTGGTGGTATTTTTTATACGGTTGGGGCTATATTTTATTCCATAGGAAAAATAGCTTATAATCACGCAATTTTTCATGTTTTTGTACTGTTAGGTAGCATAAGTCATTTTATATCCATATATTATTATGCTTAAAAACGAAAAATGCTGCAAGACATTCATTCTATTTTTTATTCATGGATAAGAGGTGGAATTTTATTATTACTACTGTATCATTTTATTTTTTATCTAAAAAATAGAGAGAAAATATACCTATTTTACTCCATTTATCTTTTAGGAGTTTTTGTGTTTTTAATGAGAGATGTATTCATTGACAATCCTTGTGTGGCTAAGGTTTATGAATATCTTTTCTTTCCAGTTCAATTTATAGCTTTTGTTTTTTATATACAGTTTACAAGAGCAGTTATTAATACACGTAAGTTTTTTCAGCTGTGGGATAAAGCTGCTGGGTATTCAAATATAATTCTACTAGTATTAGCTGTGTTCTTACTAGGAGTTCAAATTTTATACGGGTTTGAATATCAGTTAGAAATTATGTCTTACATAGCTCCTGTTTTTTCAGTTACTATGCTTTTAACATTAATGTTTATTACAATTGTAGAAACTGTTGAAGGAATATACCTTATGATTGGTTCTATAATTTTCTTGTTATTAGCAAATGTAACAGTAATGAAATTAGCTAGAGGTACAGATTATTTGTTCTCATTTCCTGTACATAGCATGTTTTACTATTTTATAGGAATCTTAATTCAAACGATTATATATGCAATGTTGTTGGCAGATACTTTTAAGAGAATTGAAGAGGAGAAAAGTAAAGTAGAGTTGAATTTATTGAAAAAATCATCTCAATTATATGAGTTGAAAATGACAGCTTTTAAAAATCAAATGAATCCGCATTTTTTGTTCAATTCATTAAATTCAATTAACAATTTTGTTATTCAGAACAAAAAAGAGGTAGCTTCAGATTATATAACAAAGTTTTCAAGATTAATAAGAAAAGTGCTTCAAACAACTGAAAAAGTATCAATACCATTAGAAGAAGAACTTAGAATTGCTGAACTATACATAAAAATAGAACAAGTACGATTACGAAATTCTTTTACTTATAAGATTGAAGTAGATGAAAGCTTACGAAACTCTAATTTAGAAGTTGTGCCACTATATATGCAGCCGTTTTTAGAAAATGCAATATGGCATGGACTAAGTTTAAATGAAGGAAAAAGTATTTTACATGTTAAAATAGAAGATAACGGTGAGTTTATTCTTACCGAAATAGAAGATAATGGAGTAGGATTAAGCAATTCTATTAATAAGAAAGATAATTTAGAACGAAAATCATACGGAATAAAAACGGTAAAAAACCGTATGGAGTTAATCTATAAAAAAGAAAACGTTCAAATTATTATTGAAGATTTAACAAAAATGAAAAGAGGAAAGGGAACTAGAGTATCAGTTTTATTTCCTAAAGAGTTTAAAGTATAAGAAAAGATTTATGTTGAAAATTGTTTTAATTGACGATGAAAAGGATGCCTTAGAAGCATTAGAATGGAAAATTAATAGGTGTGAAGAAAATGTTTCGATAACCAAATGTAGTTCGCCAATAATAGGTATTGAACTTGTTAAAGAAATTCAACCAGACATTGTATTTCTAGACATTCAAATGCCTGAAATGGATGGCTTTTCATTTATAGAACATTTTCCTGAAAGAAAATTTAAAGTAGTATTTACCACTGCTTATGATGAATACGGGGTTAAAGCGGTAAAAGTTAAAGCTTTTGATTATTTGCTAAAGCCAATAGATATTGATGAATTAACCTTGGCAATTACCAAAATTAAAAACGAAGTTAAAATTGAATCTGCTCAAAACATTGATGCTAAAATTAATATAGCTGCTGATGGTAAGGTATATTTAATTCATAAAGATGAAGTTCTCTATCTAAAGTCAGACAAAAGTTATACAACAATCAGTTTAGAAAATGGGAAAAAGATAGTAGCTACAAAAACTTTAAAAGAAGTTCAGAAAAAATTTATCTGTCCTGAGTTTTTTAGAGTTCATAATTCATATGTGATTAACCTGAAATATGTAACTGAATATAATAAAGGGGCAAGTGAATTAACTATGAAAGATGGTACTGTGGTAAGTATTAGTAGAACTAAAAAGAACGAACTTATAGAAAAGTTGTATTTAGATAGATAATGCAGTTATTAGATATTACATCAGCATTTTACTCATGGATTAGAGGAGGCTTGGTAATGTTATTCGTTTACCATTTCATAATCTATTTACAAAGTAGAGACAAAATTCATAAGTATTATACTGGTTATTTATTCTGTTTAACTGTTTATTTGGTAAGAGATGCTTTTCCTAACCCTACTGTTCAAGAGTTCTATAAATACATTAGCTTTTCAATTCAGTATGTAGGATATGTTTATTTTATTCACTTTGCAAGAAGTTTGGTAAATAGTAAAGTTGATTTTCCGAAGTTAGATTTTTGGGTAGTTCGTTTGTCACAGGTAATGTTACTTTTTGCGGCTATTTTAGTTGGAGTTCAATTTGTTTATGGATATGAGGTGCAAAAGAAAGTAGTAGCATATTCGGTTCCGTTTTCATCAATATGTGGTTTAGTTGTTTTTTATTTAATCTCTAAAAAAAGAACAACCGAGGTTTTTTACTTACTCCTTGGATCAATTTTGTTTTTAATTTTTGCTAATATCAGTTCTATAAAAATGATTAAAGGAGAGTACTATTTAATCGATTTTAAAGTACATAGAATGTTTTATTACTTTGTAGGGGCTTTAATACAAAGTACCATTTTTGCAGTTTTAACAGGAAATTATTTTAGTGAAATTGCTGAAAAGAAAAGAGAAATGGAAGTAAGTTTACTTCGTAAAGAACATCAAATTTCTGAATTAAAATTAACGGCTCTCAAGAGTCAAATGAACCCTCACTTTTTATTCAATTCATTAAACTCAATCAATAATTATGTAATTCAAAATAAAATTGAATTAGCTTCAGATTTTATTACCAAATTTTCATCTCTAGTAAGAAAAGTTTTACAAGCTACAAATAAGAATTCTATTACCCTACAAGAAGAATTAGATATGCTAGCTATTTATGTGAAACTAGAACAAATGCGATTAAAAAATAACTTTATTTTTACTAAGAAGATAGATGAAAATATTAATGTAGAATCGTTAAAAGTGGTCCCATTGTTTTTACAACCTTTTGTAGAAAATGCTATTTGGCATGGGTTAACATTAAAAGAGGGAGATAAAAAATTAGATGTTTCTATTTCGAAAAAGAATGATGCTATAGAAGTTAAAATTATAGATAACGGAATTGGAGTTGAAGAAAGTAAAAAGAGAAAACAGAAAAGCAATGTTAAAAGAAAATCTTACGGAATAAGTATTGTAAAAGAAAGGTTGAGAATTATGTATCAACCACAAAAAACGTTTATAAAGATTAAAGAAATTAATGAGAATGCGAGCTCAGGCACTATGGTTACTATAACTTTTCCTTATGTAGAATAAATCCAAATATTTAAAAAACGTAGCAAAATATTGTTTTTTTACTACCAAATGTTAAAAACTCAGTAATCACAAGGTATTAAGTTATAATTTAGCTGTATTAATAAAGATATGTGGTGTCTGGGGGGAACCCATAGTCTTTTAATTATTAGGGAAAGGAAAGGTTGAAGTGTAAAAACTTTAACCTTTTTGTTTTTACCAATCTTTAAAAGGTAACTTACTTAAGTTTGAGTTGTAGTATTTTTCATCTCCAGTAACTTCTTGGTCTAACCAATTGGGCTTTATAAAAGACTCGTTTTCTGAATTAAGTTCTACTTCAGCAATGATTAGTCCGTTATTATCTCCTAAGAACTCATCAACTTCAAAAAGATGATTTTCTACCTCTACCAAATAACGATACTTTTCTATAATTCCTTTTTCACAAAGAGCAAAAAGTTCCTTAGCCTCTGTTAAACTAATTTCTTTTTCCCACTCATAACGAGTAGTCCCTTCTTTATTAGATGGTCCTTTTATAGTTAAAAATCCTGTATCATCTTTAATTCTAACCCTAACAACTCGTTCTTTATTAGAGTTTAAAAAACCTTGTTTTATATAGTTTTTTTTGTGTGAAGTTTCTTTGTACTTGTTTGAGTTTACCAAGAATTTACGTTCGATTTCTGTAGCCATAAAAGATGATTTGTACGAATGTATCATTTTTTATCGTTAATAATAAATATCTTTGATGTTTAGATGAGAAGGATACATACGTTTTTACTGTTTTTTTGGAGTTTTATAGCTGTTTCTCAAACAGATTATAGTAATCGTTGGGAAGATTTATTTTCGTATACAAACGTAAAAGATTTTGTAAAAGAAGGTAACACAATTTATGCGGTAACCGATAATGCGGTGTTTATTTATGACACCCAAACTAAAAGTACCAGAAAATTATCATCAATACAGGGGCTTTCTGGAGAAACTACAACATCAATTCACTACAATAAAAGCAACGAACGATTAGTTTTAGGGTATGAAAATGGCTTAATTGAAGTTGTAGATAGAGATGGAAAAATAACAACATCTCCAGAAATTACCAACTTTAATCAAACCGGAGAGAAGAGAGTAAATCATATTTACGAATATCAAAACAAGCTATATATTTCTACGTCATTTGCAATTGTCGTTTACGATATAGATAATTTAGAGTTTGGAGATACATATTTTATTGGAGCAGGATCTTCAGATGAATGGGTTAATGAAATGACAGTATTTCAAAACAGAATTTATGCAGCTACAAGAAGCGGATTGTATAGTGCTGATATAAATAATCCTAACCTCATAGATTTTAGTAATTGGACAAGACAGATTACAGGAGATTTTAAAAGTATAACAAGTTTTAATACTCAGTTGTTTGCTGGTAGAGGAAGAGATTTATTGCGAATTAATGGAACTATGAGTTCAGTTGTTAGGAGTTTTTCTCAAGATGTAGTAGCTTTAAAAAGTTCACCATCGAGTTTATCTGTTTCCTTAAATAGTGAGGCATTTGTATTAAATACTTCTTTAAATACAAGAGTACAAGTTCAACCTACTACTAATTTTGGTTTTACACTAAATCAATCTTATGAAGAAAATGGAGAAATTTACTTAGCAACTAAAACCTTCGGAATTTTAAAAACGCAAATAGCTTCTCCGCAAACTTTTGAAGAAATTCATCCAGAAGGTCCATTATTCAATGATATCTTTTCCATAGATGTTCATAATAATAATCTTTGGGTGGTTTATGGTGGTTACGATGCAGCCTATACACCTTTAG
The DNA here is from genome assembly GCF_002120225.1 of Tenacibaculum holothuriorum. GTDB lineage: Bacteria > Bacteroidota > Bacteroidia > Flavobacteriales > Flavobacteriaceae > Polaribacter > Polaribacter holothuriorum. The sequence continues at coordinate 35,314 of NZ_LAPZ01000014.1, forward strand.
GTTTTAGAAAAGGGTTTAGTCATTTTAATGGAGCTAATTGGTTAAATTCTAGATATACAAATTCATATCCTTATCCTGATTTAGTACATGTTACTATTGATAAAACCCTAGAAAATAAAGCATACATAAGTACTATGGGAGGAACAACGAATCCTAATTCAGTAACTACGGGAGGTTTAATGGAAGTTGAAAATGATGTAATTACCAATTATTTTAATCAAAACAATAGTTTGTTAGAACCTATTGCGGGTGTTCCGTTTACCACAATTAGAATAAGTGGAACCGCATTCGATGGACAAGGGAATTTATGGGTGACTAATGTTGGAGTTCCAAATAAACTAAAGAAATTATCACCAAACGGACAATGGACTAGTATCGATTTAAATGTTTTAGATCTTTCAAGAAGAAATGGTATGAACGAGGTTGTGGTAGATAGAGCTAATACAGTTTGGGTAGGAACTCGTAGAAACGGAGTGTTTATTTATAATGAAAACGGAAATCGAAAAAAATCTCTAGTTACTGAACCTAATAAAGGAAATTTGCCAAATTTAAATGTAAGAACTGTAGCTGTAGATAGAAATAATAGAGTTTGGTTAGGAACTTTAACAGGCTTAGTAGTTTATAATAATGCGTTGGGGGTTTTTGATGCTGATATAACCAATGCAGAACCTGTAATTATTTTAGATGATGGCGCTGCGAGAAGATTATTAGGAGATCAAACAGTAAATAGCATAGAAATTGACGGAGCTGATAATAAATGGTTTGGCACCGATAATGGTGGAGTTGTATACACAAATCCGTCAGGGCAAAATACATTAGCAAGGTTTGATAAAGACAATTCACCTTTACCTTCAAACAAAATAGCAAAAATTAAGGTAGACGATATTACAGGAAAAGTATACTTTGCTACCAATAAAGGAATGGTAGCTTATAACAGTAAAGTAGCTCCGTTTGGCGAAGAATTGGGGGAAGTATATGCATATCCAAATCCTGTATTAAAAAATCATGAGACCGTAACAATTGATGGTAGAAATGGTAAGCATTTACCAAAAGGAACCAACGTTAAAATATTAGATGTTGCTGGTAATTTAGTGTATGAAACAAATGTGGTAGAAGGTCAGCAATTATTGGGAGGAAGAGTAGTTTGGAATAAAAAGAACTTAGCAGGTACTAAAGTAGCTTCAGGAATATATATCGTATTACTTTCAAATGAAGATGGTTCCGAAACTTCAACAACTAAAATAGCAATCGTAAATTAATGGCTATAGTTGCAACAAAAGCAATTGTTTTAAATGCGATAAAATACGGAGACACAAGCTTAATTGTAAAATGTTTTACTGAAGAAGAAGGTGTAAAATCGTACATGCTTCGAGGTGTTTTAAAATCTAAAAAAGGTAAGATAAAGCCTGGGTATTTTCAACCATTAACACAATTAAAATTATTAGTAAATCACAATACCAAAGGAAGTTTAAATTCTATTAAAGAAGTGGAAGTTATTCATCCGTATAATTCAATTCCAGTTTCAGTCATAAAACAAACTATTATACTGTTTTTGTCTGAAGTATTGTCTGGTATTATTAGAGAAGAAGAACAGAATAAGCCTTTGTACGAATATATAGAAACGTCATTACTTTGGATTGATACTCATGACAATGTTTCAAACTTTCATCTGCTGTTTTTGTTGAATTTTTCAAAGTATTTAGGTTTTTATCCAGATGTAAGTGAACATCACAAAGAAGCCTTTAATTTGTTGGAGGGAGCATTTGTAGATAATCAGTACGAAAAGTTTTTAGTAATAAACCCCGAATTAGGTCTTTTTAAAAGGCTTTTAGGCATAAATTTTGATGCAATAGATAAAATTTCATTTAGTAAGAATGAAAGACAAACTGTATTAAGAATTATAATTCAATATTTTGAACTACATTTGGACGGTTTTAAACAACCTAAATCGTTAGATGTATTAGAAACGGTGTTTAGTTAACTCATGAAGAAGGCTTTATTTATAGTACTTATATTATTTTTTTCAATTAGTATTTTTTCTCAAGAAGTTACTGTATTCGATGGTGAAACAGGCAAGCCGATTGAAGCAGTGGCGGTTTTTAATAAAGACAAGTCTAAATCTGGGGTAACAAATTCAGATGGAGTTATAGATGTCAGTGATTTTTCCGATAAAGAATTGTTGATTTTTACACATGTTTCTTATGCCGAATTACAGTTAAGTAAAGCTACAGTTGTAGCAAATTATAACGAAGTTTTTTTATCTAAACAATCTGAACAATTGGATGAGGTAGTGGTTTCTATGTTTAAGAACAAAGCCAAAACTAATAGAATAGCGGAACAAATAGCTATTGTTTCTCAAAAAGAAATAGAACGGGTTTCACCGCAAACTTCTGCAGATTTATTAGCAAATATTCCTGGTATTAAAGTTCAAAAATCTCAGTTTGGAGGAGGAAGCCCAGTGTTAAGAGGAATGGAAAGTAACAGGGTTTTATTGGTGGTAGATGGAGTTCGATTGAATAATGCTATTTACAGAAAAGGGCATTTACAAAACGCTATTACCGTTGCTCCGAATTTATTAGATAGAACTGAGGTTGTTTTTGGACCATCATCGGTTATTTATGGTTCAGATGCTTTAGGAGGGGTTATTCACTATTATACCAAAACACCAAAATTATCTGAGAAAAACGAAGTAAGAAGCTCTTTGTTTTCAAGATATAGCACCGTAAATCAAGAGACCACTAATGTGTTTTCTGCAGAACTTCGATTTAAAAAATGGGCTTCATTTACTTCGGTAGCGCATAGTAATTTTGGAGATTTAAAAATGGGAGAAAATAGAACTCATGGTTTTAACGATTGGGGAAAAGTATTCTTTTATTCAGAAAATTTAAACGGAAATTATAAAGAAACTCCAACAGCAAATTCTGATGTAAACTTGCAAAGAAATACAGGATACAAACAAACGGATGTTTTACAGAAATTCTATATTCCTCTTTCTAAAAAAACAGATTTAAAATTAAATTTTCAATATTCAACATCTTCAGACATACCAAGGTTTGATCGATTAACCGAATTAAAAGGAGGTAGTTTAAAATTTGCAGAATGGTATTATGGCCCTCAAAGCAGATTGTTAATTTCTCCACAGTTACTATTTTCTCCAAACAAAAAATGGATGGAAAAAGGAACGTTAACATTGGCATATCAAAATATTAAAGAAAGCCGAATAAATAGAAAATTTGGTAGTTTGAATAGAACTTATAGAACTGAAAAAGTAAATATCTTTAGTATAAATGGAGATTTTTCTGTGCCATTGGCAGAAAAAAGAAATTTAGGATATGGTTTTGAAATGTCTTACAATGATGTAGATTCTACACCAGAAGGAAAAATTTTAAATATTAACAATGGTGAAATTATTGGTTTTAGTGGAAGTTTTCCTGTGCAATCTCGTTATGCCGATGGCGGAAGTAGCTATTTAAGTACTGCGATTTATACAGATTATAGGCAAGATATTAATAGTAAATCAACTTTAAATACTGGAATTCGATTAACAAACACAGTTCTTAAAGCTAAATGGAATGATGAGACTTTTATTCAATTACCAAATAATGATATTCAGTTAAATAATACTGCTGTTACTGCTACCGTTGGTTACGTTTATAAACCAACAAAAAACTGGCAATTAAATGCGGTAGTTTCATCAGGGTTTAGATCTCCAAATATTGACGATGTAGGTAAAGTTAGAGAGAAAAACGACTTGGTAACAGTGCCGAACATTAATTTGAAACCAGAGTATGCTTATAATGCAGAAATTGGTATTCAGAAGTATTTTAATGAAAGAAAATTTAGAGTAGGAGCTAATATATACTATACCTTATTAGATAATTATATTTATCGTGAAGCTTTTCAGTTAGATGGAAATACGAACATTAATTATGATGGTCAATCATTAGCAACTGTTTCGAATGTAAACAAAGGGTCTGCCTATGTTACTGGGTTTACAATAAGTTATTTAGGTAAGTTGTTTAATAATTTTAAAACTGAAGGATTTATAACCTATACCAAAGGAAGGGCATACGATACTAATAAACCATTATCATCTATTCCTCCATTATTTGGTAGGTTTGAATTAGGGTATTCTGACGATAAAATTGAAGCAGGAGCTAACCTAGTTTTTAATGCTCGAAAAGATATAGAAGATTACAATATAGAAGAAGGAATTGATAATCATCAACAAACTCCAATAGTTAACGAAAATGCTACAGATGCTAGAGAAAAGTATTATGGTACACCTAGTTGGATAACTGTAGGTTTGTACGGAAAATACAAGCTAAACTCTAGTGTAGCAGTTCAAGGACAATTAACAAATTTGTTTGATGTTCACTATAAAGAATTTGCATCTGGGGTATCTGCTCCAGGTAGAAATTTATCAGTTTCTCTTATGATTAATTTATAAACACAAAAACATGATCAACGCGTTTAAACTCGTAAGTCTTTTAGAAGGAATATCATATATTTTATTACTGTTTATTGCAGTGCCAATAAAGTATTTACAAGGAAATCCTGAATATGTAAAAATGTTAGGAATGCCACACGGATTATTATTTGTTGCCTATATAATAATGGCAATAATGTTAAAGTATGAATTGAATTGGAACGGTAAAACATTCGGAATTGTATGTTTACTTTCCATATTACCTTTCGGAACTTTCTTTGTAGGAAAATATTTAAAATAAAAAGTCGGGTTTTAAACCCGACTTTTTATTTTATCCACCACTCACAGGTGGTATAATTGCTATTACATCATTGCTTTTAATAATATAATCGTCTTGCGCATAACTCTCATTTACGGCGATAGCATAAGAACTTACTGTTTTTAACTTCGGAAATTTTTCTGAAAAGAATGTTTTAAACTCTAAAACAGAGATATTTTCAGGAAACTCTACTGTTATTGAAGATTCTCCAACTAAATCTGAAGCAATACCAAATAATAGGATTTGTATTCTCATACAACAAAGGTAAATTAATCTAACAGTTTTATACCAAAAACGACTCCGTTTTTGTGATTACCATTAAAGCTAGAGCGAACATAGTCTACTCGTAAAAAACGCCATTTACCCCAGCCAATATTGTCTAATCCTAAAGAAAGTTCTGAATAAGGTTTTGTATCTCCAGTAAACAATCCTTTTGCACCAGCAACTAAATGAAAGTTTAGTTTATTTAATAACGGGATTTTATTTAAAATGAACCCTTTAAAATTGTGCTCTGCATGCATTTCAGAAAACTTATCATTTGTGCTTAAATCATAATACCCTAATAAGTTAAAATGATTTGTGTAATCATTAGAAGGAGCTACTGAGGTTTGGTTTCCATTAAAATGTTGATAATCCATAAATGGAATATTGTTCTTTTCAAGGAAAATTCCCGAACGAATATTATATTTAAAATCACCAATGTTTCCTAAAGAAATATCTTGATTTATTCTTGTGAAAACTAAATCAGAATGTAATTGACTATTTCCTGAACCAAAAGTCTTTTTATATCCCACAAATAAAGAAGGATAGTTTTTGTTACGAACGTTCCATTTTGCATCTGGATACGATAAAAACTTATTTCCAAAACTAATAGAAGCTCCAATAGTTGCAGTCCATATGTGATGTGGAGTAAATGAAGGGTTTGTGTTCAATGGATTTCTTGGATCGTTTGAAGTGTATTCCACATTATCTCTATTTACAAAACTATAATCGGTAGTATTTGTAAGTGGTTTTCTATCTGCAAATTCTAAAGAAGAATACAAACGAACTCCATTTAAAATATCATTATCAAAACTAACTTTAGCAAACTTTTTCTCGTAAAGCTTTATATAGTTTCTTTCGTAAAACAACGAGCTAATTGAGTTGAATAGTTTTGGTATAGGATTTCTATTGTTAAATTGACTCGTAGTTACACCTCCAGAAATACGCAATATCGGTTTGTTTATATTATTCCATTTATACGTGAAGCTAGCAGTAGGTCTTAAGCGTTTGTCAGAAAAACCGTAGTTAAAATCAGTACCAATTCTATACCATTTTCCTTTATCATTTAAACGTTTAAAATAAGACATGTTTAACGATGTGTTGAATCCTTGAACCGTGTTGAAATTAGTGTTTAGAATAGGAGAATCAATATTAAAACTCCATTTTTCGTAAGAGTCTCTATAAGTATAACCAACTAAAGGAGTAGCCCAAGAAAGTTTATTACGAGTTTGATCTACAGAATCTAAATACTTTTCAGATTTTCTAACCAATTTAATAGCATCTTTTACAATATAGTCTTTGTGTTCTTCTTTTGTAAGCGGAATTGGTCTTAATGTATTCCAATATGCGGAGTCTTTTTTGGTTGCATTTTTTTCAAAAGATAAAATCTCATTTCCAAAAGATTTTTTAGTAAAACTAGGTGTAAAATTATAGTCAGAATACGCAGCAGTAAAACGACCATTAACGTTAATTCCTAACATACCAGCTTTAAAATCGATAGTTTGAGAAATAATAACCCAAGCATCGTTATCTTTAGAGTAATTATAGTTCTGTTTGAAATGTAAATTCTTTATCATTGGGCTGTTTACCTGTTCTCCAGTAACAGTAATGTCTGTTCCGTATAAAGCCCAAGTATCTTCAATAATGTAAATAAAACCTTCTACTACTCTATCGTTTTTGCGCTTAGGTGTAACTTTAATTTTATTAATTAAAATACCGCTTTTGGTATAAAAAGTACCCGCTAATTTGTAGTTGTAATAGCTAAAAGCATAGTTTGCAATTGGAGAAACAATATCAGTTTCAACAATGTTAATTGTATTATTATAAAAGTTGAAGTTAACTTCTTCTGCTTGATTGAAAGAAATTCCGTTGTCTTGTCCACTAACCTTTGAAGCTATAATATGCTCCTTAAAGTTTTTAGGTTTTTTTTGATAAGAAATTTTAGAAACAGTTTCTGAAAGATAAATTATTCCACTTCTTGTAGAATCTAAACCGCCTCCTAAATCACCTATTTTTTGACCTAGAATTTGTTTCGGCGCATTCTTTATTTTAATCAATCCACGAGAATAAAAGTTAGCGTTGTATTCAGCAGTTTTATTGGTATTTCGATCTTTATTATTAATTGCATTTCTGATAATTCTAATAGCAGGATTGTCTTTGCTGTTAACCACAGCTTCGTCTAAAGTAACTTGTTCTTCCGAAAGTTGAACATTAAGCTTATAAGGAAATTCGTTTACTGAAATTTCTTTTCGTAAGGTTTTAAAACCTAACATTTGAAAAACTACAGTGTGTTTTCCTGTTTTAGATAACGATAACTCATATTCACCATTATTGTTAGAAGATGTACCAGTAACCGTTCCGTCTAAATAAATGCTTACAAAAGAGATTGGTTTGTTGTTTTTGTCACTTACAGTTCCCTTTATTTGAGCAGAAAACTTAAAAGAATAGCAACATAAAAAAAGTAGCAATGTAATTTTTTTCATAGTTTAATTGTTGATTTATAGGTGGCAAACCTATTTAATAACCGTTAGTAAATATGTATACAAAAAGTTAAATAAGTTACAAAGAACTCTTAAAAAAGATAGACTACTAATTTTTGTAAAAGGTTGCTTCTATTGATCTTTTTTCTTTTTCTTCTTTCCGAATAAGCCACCTAAAACGTCTTTTACGTCTTTAACAACATCGTTCTTTTTGTTGGTAGAATCTTTCTTAGTACCTCCGCCTAACAAACTATTAAGAGTATTGTTTACTAACTTGTCTTTTTGCTTTTGAATTAAGGTTTGAGTAAGTTTTGTTACTGATGAAGATAAATCTGTTTTAACACTCGGACTCGACATGTTTCCTGTGATATTCGCAGTTACAGGTACAGTAATGTTTTGGTCGTTAGCACTTAGTTTAGATAATAAACCCTGTACCTCGTTACCTAAGTATTTTGCAGGAACATCGAAGGTAACATTGTAGTTCATTGTTTGATCGAAACCATGAGTTCCACCAATATTAATTCCGATATCTTGATATTTTATTTTGAAAGGTTTTACTGCAACTTTACCATCTTTAAAAGAAAGTTTTGTTTTAATATCAGACAAGTCTAATTTAGTTAAATCAATAAAAGAAAGTTTGTCGTTTAACAAGCTTAAAGCTTTTGTTTTTTCAGGATTGATTTTAGTTGTAAGTAACTCTGCTAATGCATCTCCCGAAACTGATGTTAAATTTGGTGTAAAATCTTTGTTTAAGCTTCCAGATAAGTCAATGTCTGAGTTTAGCTTTCCGTCCATAGCAGAGGCAATTGGGCTTAGGTTTTGTAACAATTCTAAACTGTTAAAAGATTGCCCAATATTGAAAGATTTAATGCCTAATTTCATGGCAAAAGTTGGCTCTTTTTTCTGAGTGTTTATTTCTCCATTTAAAGCAATAGCTCCGTTAAAAATATTAGCGTTTACATTTTGTAAAACAGCTTTTTCGTCTTTTAATAATAAGCGACCTTTTACATTTTTTAAAGTAAGATTATCATAATATACATTTGCAGCATCTGCATACACAGAGCAATCTAAAAATGCAGGTATTTTCAATGCTTCTTCAGTTTTAGGAGCTTCTTCTTTTGTTGGTGTTTCAGGTTCTTTATTCTCGGGTTTAGCTTGCATAAAATCGCTCACATAAAAATTGTTTGATTTTGCATTAAAGTTTCCTTTAAGTTTTTTGTTTGATAGTAAAAAACCTAGAAGATTATCAATTTTCCCTGTAGCTTTAAAATCACTTTTCCCAGACAAAGCATCAAACTTAGTTAGCTTGACAGTGCTTGGTGTAAAAGCAACTTTTGCACTGTTAATAGTTAGCGGATTAACAATGTCTTTTGAAGAAAAAACAAAATCGTTAATTTCAATATGTCCACTATTTTTAATTCTATTAACAATGTTTTTTTGAATAGCTTCAACATCAAACTGAGTGTTTAAGTTTGCTTTTAAAATACCACTCAATTCATTTTTAAAAGTAACAGGATATGCTTTGTTAATATTTCCTAAGTTAAGAGTTCCATTTACAGTTCCATCTACTTTCGGGTTTGTTGTTAGGTTAAAAATATTTCCTTTTCCAGAGAATTTGTCTTTATCAATTTGAAAAGCGAAATTATGAATGTTTACAAAGGTGTTTTTTAAAAGTCCAGTAGTGTTTTTAAGTTGAGCATCTATATGAATGTTTTGCACACTTTTAGGTAAATCAGGATATTTAAAAGAAGCATTGCTAGAAGCAACATTAATTGCCATTTTTGGAATATGCTTATCATCTATAATTCCATTTATATTTCCTTTTACCGAAAAGTTACCAGTAGTTGTAACTCCGTTTAAGTTCTTTGCGTAAGCTTCAGGAATTAACCCTAAAAAGTTTTTAAAATCAGAAGAAGGGGTTTCAAAAGTTAAAGCAATTTCTTGATTTTTATCGTTAACTTTAACAGAACCGTCAAATTTTAAAGGAAGTTTGTTTAGTAACAATTCATTCTCTTTAAAAGTGAATTTTTTGTTTTCTAAATCCATTCCAATAACAGCATCTAAAGAAACTTTTTGATTATTCGCATATAAAGTTCCGTTTTTACCAAAAGAAATTGTTGTTGAGGTTTTGGTATCTAACTCTGAGTTAGATTGAGAGAAATCTCCACTTCCAGAATGATTGAAATCTGTTAATGCTAATTCAGTTTTAGTTTGTAGATCGTTATATTTTATTGTACTGTTTTCAATACTGTAGTTTTTTATAGAAACTCCAAAACTACTTGAGCTAACAGGAGTTTCTGAAGAAGATGTTTGTGTCGTTTTCGTTTTAGAAATGTCGTAATTAGCTTTTCCATTTTTATTAACTTTCACATCAACTAAAGCATTTTTAATAGAAAAAGATTTAACATTCAGTTGTTCACTACTGTTTTTTAGTAATTCTGATAAACTTAGGTTTAGACTAATTTCTTTTCCGTAGAATAAAGTGTCACCTTTAAAAGGTTCAAAATTAATAACAGTAATATTTTCTAAATTTACTGAAGCGTTAGGGAAATTACTAAGTAAACTTAAGTTCGCGTTAGAAAAATCAACCTGAGCATTTACATTATTATTAATAGTTTCTTTTACAAGATTTATAATTTTGTCTTGAAATAATAAAGGAATGGTGATTAGTACTATTAAACCAAATACTACGATACCTGCGACTATTTTGAAAACTTTTTTCATAGAAAGAAACACTTAAAACTTAATAACGTTCAAAGTTCTTGATTATTTGTTAAGAAACCGCTAATAAAACTATAAAATTAAAACTTTTGGTAGTTTTGCATTTAAGTTGAAAATAAAAGAACAATATTCACAATTTATAAAAGCCCAAGCAAAACGTTTGGGATTTTTAGAATGCGGTATTGCCAAAGCCGATTTTTTAGAAGAAGAAGCACCAAGATTAGAAAATTGGTTGCAGAATAATTATCATGGAGAAATGCGCTATATGGAAAATCATTTCGATAAGCGTTTAGACCCGAGATTATTGGTAGAAGGAGCAAAATCGGTTGTTTCGTTGTCGTACAATTATTTTCCAAAAGAAGTTCAGAAAAACCAAGATTATAAAATTTCTAAGTATGCATACGGACAAGATTATCACCACATAATTAAAGCGAAACTAAGAGAATTGCTTTCGTTGATAAATGATGAAATTGGAGAAGTTTCAGGAAGATGTTTTGTAGATTCAGCTCCAGTATTAGAAAGAGCATGGGCAGAAAAAGCAGGTTTAGGTTGGAACGGAAAACACACATTACTCATTCAAAAACAACAGGGATCTTTTTTCTTTTTAGCAGAATTAATAATTGATTTAGAATTAGCATACGACAATCCGTTTGCTACAGATCACTGCGGAAAATGTAGACGATGTATTGATGCTTGTCCTACAGAAGCCATTTTACCCAATAATACAGTTGATGGTAGTAAATGCATTTCATACTTAACGATAGAATTAAGAGATGCGATTCCATCAGAATTTAAAGACAAAACAGATAATTGGATGTTCGGTTGTGATGTTTGTCAAGATGTTTGTCCTTGGAATCGTTTTTCTAAACCACATTCAGAGCCACTTTTTGCACCTCAAGAAGATTTGTTAGAAATGACTAAAAGAGATTGGGAGGAAATAACACAAGAAACTTTTAGTAAAGTGTTTAAAAAATCTGCTGTAAAGAGAACTAAATATGCAGGCTTGCAGCGAAATATTTCTTTTTTAAAAAAATAAAACAGAGCAAATTTGCTCTGTTTTTCATTAGGTACTTTTTATTTAGGGTTGGTTTCTCCGAAGAAAAACCAATTTAAGCCTTTTTTAAATTTGTTAGTTTCTTCTGCTGGTTCTTTACTATTCTCTTTCATAGTTTCTTGTGCAAATAAGTCAATAACAAACTCATCATAACTCTTACCTATTTCTTCTTTTAAATAAGCTTCGAAATAAAGTTCACTTGCCTTTTCTCCTTTAATTTTTTCAATGTCTAAAAGTGTTTTGTATAAAGGTTCAATTTTTTCAATAACACTATTAGGCACTGCTTTTCTCCTTCCGGTATAACCAGTAACTTCTCCTTTTTCGTTTTTGTCAATTGTAAAGTCGGTAATCACCCAATAATACCTACCTGAACGAGTTAAGTTTTTTACAATAGCATGAAAGTTGTTGCCTTTTTTTAATGCATCCCATAAGGCTTTAAAGGCAACTTTAGGCATATCTGGGTGTCGAATAACATTGTGGGGTTCACCTATTAATTCAATAGCGTTGTATTCACAAGTTTTTGTAAATGCATCATTAGCATACAAAATAGTACCGTGAACATCTGTTTTACTTACAATAGTTTGAGATTTGTCCCATTTAACTTCTTCATCTAAAATAATAGTTGGGGGAGTAATTGTTTTCATTTTAGCGTATTTATTAAATTATGTTTTACAAAAATCATGAGTTTAAGGAGAAGCGAAAATGATATTTGTCAGTTTAGCAATATTATTTAAACTAAATAACAAACCGTATATTTGCAGGTTCAAACAAACAACCGAAGATCTATGAGTAATTCTCGAAAAAGACGCGAGGCTTTATTGTATCACGCTAAACCAAAACCAGGTAAGATAGCTGTGGTACCAACTAAAAAATATGCTACCCAGCGCGATTTAGCATTGGCGTATTCCCCAGGAGTAGCAGAGCCTTGTTTAGAAATTGCAAAAGATAAAAATAACGTATATAAATATACCGCTAAAGGTAATTTAGTGGCAGTAATATCTAACGGAACTGCCGTTTTAGGTTTAGGAGATATTGGTCCTGAAGCTTCAAAACCAGTAATGGAAGGTAAAGGTTTATTATTTAAAATTTTTGCTGATATTGATGTTTTTGATATTGAAGTTGATGCTACCGATGTAGATAGATTTGTAGAAACAGTAAAAGCAATAGCTCCTACTTTTGGAGGGATAAATCTTGAAGATATTAAAGCTCCTGAAGCTTTTGAAATAGAACGTCGATTAAAAGAGGAATTAGATATTCCAGTAATGCACGACGATCAACATGGTACAGCAATTATTTCTGCTGCGGCATTAAAAAATGCATTAGAAATTGCAGAAAAGAATATTGAAGATGTAAGAATCGTAGTAAGCGGAGCGGGTTCTGCAGCAGTGTCTTGTGCTACATTATATCTAGCACTTGGAGCCAGAGCAGAAAATATTACAATGTTTGATGTAAACGGATTGTTAGATAAAAACAGAACCGATTTAGCACCAAATCAACAGAAATTTACAACAGATAAAAACTATAAAAACCTTGCTGAAGCAATGGTAGCTGCTGATGTTTTTCTTGGGCTTTCTGTTGGTGGATTGGTAACAAAAGAAATGGTGCAGTCTATGGCTAAAAACCCTATTGTATTTGCAATGGCAAATCCGGTTCCTGAAATTTCTTATGAAGAAGCAGTAGCTTCAAGAGAAGATATTATCATGGCAACAGGAAGGTCAGATCACCCTAATCAAGTAAATAATGTATTAGGTTTTCCATTTATCTTTAGAGGGGCATTAGATGTAAGAGCAACAGCAATTAATGAAGAAATGAAGATGGCTGCTGTTCATGCAATTGCAGATTTAGCAAAGAAAACAGTGCCAGAGCAAGTAAATATTGTTTATGATGAGGTAAGTCTTTCATTCGGTAAAGATTATATTATTCCGAAGCCATTTGATCCAAGATTAATATATGAAATTCCACCAGCAATTGCTAAAGCTGCGATGGACTCTGGAGTTGCTCAAGAACCAATTACCGATTGGGATAAATACCGAGAAGAATTAATGGATCGTTCGGGTACTGGTAGTAAAGAAATTAGATTAATTCACAACCGTGCTAAGAAAAACCCTAAACGAGTAATTTTTGCTGAAGCAGATCATTTAGATGTGTTAAAAGCTGCACAACGAGTTCATGATGAACGATTAGGAAAGCCAATTCTTTTAGGAAATAAAGAGATAATTTTAGAGCTAAAAGAAGAATTAGGTTTTGATGCAGATGTGCCAATTATTGACCCTAAAACTCCAGAAGAAAAAGAAAGACGTCGTCGTTTTGCTGAAATATTTTGGGCTTCTCGTCAGCGTAAAGGAGTAACATTTTTTGAAGCTAAAAAATGGATGCGTGAGCGTAATTATTTTGCTGCAATGATGGTGAATTGTGGTGAGGCAGATGCTTTAATAACTGGATATTCAAGACCGTATCCTGCAGTTGTAAAACCAATGTTAGAGCTTATTGAAAAAGATCATGGAGTAACTAGAGTGGCTGCAACAAACTTAATGCTTACCAAACAAGGACCAATGTTCTTATCTGATACAACGATAAACATTAATCCGACAGCAAAAGACTTAGCTAAAATCACACAGTTAACTTCAGTATTAGCAAAAATGTTTGGAATGAAACCTAATATTGCCATGTTAGGATTTTCAAATTTTGGGTCATCGAAAACTGAAACTTCTCAAAAAATAAGAGAAGCGGTGTCTTATATCCATAGAAACCATCCAAATGTAGTGGTTGATGGAGAATTACAAGCAGATTTCGCATTAAACCCAAGCTTGTTAGCGAAAGAATTTCCTTTTTCAAAGTTAAATGGAAAGAAAGTGAACGTACTTATTTTTCCTAATCTTGAATCTGCAAATATTACTTATAAATTAATGAAACAGGTAGATGGAGTTGAGTCTATCGGTCCAATTTTATTAGGTATGAGTAAGCCAGTTCATATTTTACAATTAGGAGCTAGTGTAGATGAGATGGTAAATATGGCTGCTGTTGCTGTTGTAGATGCTCAAAATAAAGAGAAAAAACGTCGAGCAAAACAAAAAAATCAAGCAAAATAATAGGTTTTCAAAGACAAATATTTTTTTCTACTTTAGACAACTCGAAATAAATTAGGGATGATAACACAAATTAGGGGAAGACTTGTTGAGAAAAATCCAACAGAAGTAGTGGTAGATTGCAATGGTGTAGGATACTTACTTCATATTTCTCTAAATACATATTCCGCATTACCAAGTGATGAAAATGTTGTGTTATATACTCATCTTTCTATTCGAGAAGATGCCCATACACTTTACGGATTTATTAACAAGGTCGAAAGAGAAGTTTTTAAACTTTTAATTTCTGTATCGGGTGTAGGACCTAGTACAGCAAGAACAATGCTGTCTTCTATGACTACCCAAGATATTCAACAAGGAATAGCCTCTGAAAATGTAAAGTTAATTCAATCGGTAAAAGGTATTGGTGCTAAAACGGCGCAACGTGTTATAGTCGATTTAAAAGACAAAATGCTTAAAACGTTTGATATTGATGAGGTTTCGATTGTTGAAGACAATACTCGTAAGGAAGAAGCGTTATCTGCATTAGAGGTTTTAGGTTTTGCACGTAAACAAGCCGATAAAGTAGTTAGTAATATATTAAAAGAAACGCCACAAGCTACGGTTGAAGAGCTTATAAAAAAGGCGCTGAAAAACTTATAAATAAGGTTGGAAAGATCGTTTATTAAACACATAATTACAGCACTTACTGTTATGGTAAGTGTTGTTTCGTTTTCACAAAATACTTCTCAAGATTCTACAAATGTTGTAAAAAGAGACACAATTCCGCTTAAGTATAATTTTAATGCTAACCAAAAAGGAAGTTTATTTTTAAACAACCCATCGCAAACTCAAATCACTTACGATAAGGCTTTAAATAAATTTATAATTGTTGAAAAAATAGGGAACTATTATGTTGGAACTCCAATTTTTTTAACTCCAGAAGAGTATAATAAGTATCGTTTAAAGAACGATATGAAAGCTTATTTTAAAGAAAAAGTAGATGCTACTAGCGGTAAGAAAAACGGTAATAGAAATGCAAGAAAAAACTTATTGCCTAAATACTATGTTAACTCAAAGTTTTTCGAATCTGTTTTTGGAGGAAATACTGTTGAGGTAATTCCATCAGGTCAAATAAATATTAAGCTAGGAGGAATATACCAACGTAACGAAAACCCTCAAGTTTCTATTGAAAACCAAAGTAGTTTTACATTTGATTTCGACCAGCAAATTAGTGCAAGTTTACAAGCTAAAGTAGGTAAGAGATTACAAGTAACGGCAAATTACGACACACAATCTACTTTCGATTTTCAAAACATTATAAAGTTAGAGTATACACCAACAGAGGATGATATCATTAGAAAAATTGATGCAGGTAACATAAATCTTCCAATTAAAAACTCGTTAATTAATGGTGCTCAGTCATTATTTGGTGTTCGTGCCGATTTTCAGTTTGGAAAAACTACAATTCGTACAGCATTCTCTCAACAAAACTCACAAAGTAGAACTGTAGTTGCTGAAGGAGGAGCTACTGTTGAAGAATTTGAACTTCGTGCAACAGACTATGATAACGATCGTCACTTTTTCTTATCTCAATATTTTAGAGAGAACTATAAAGCTGCCTTAACCAATTATCCATTAATCAACAGTCCAATAAATATTACTCGAGTTGAAGTTTGGGTTACTAACAGAAATCAAAATGTTACTGACTATCGTAGTATAGTAGCACTTGCCGATATTGGAGAAGGAGCAGATGCTAATAAGGTGAACCCTACTACGGTAACAACAACCCCTGGAGCTGTAACAGTAAGTTCAAGCGGTATGGCAAAAGTAATACCGTATAATGGGGCAAATAATTTAGATGGACTTTTAACCGACCCGAATGGTCAAATAAGACAAGCAACTACTATTGATGATGCTTTAAATCCATTCAATATTAAAGAAGGTTTAGGATATTCTTACTTGCAAAACGCAAGAAAATTACAACCGAATGAGTTTCGTTTACATCCGCAATTAGGATATATATCTTTAAACAGAAGATTAAATGACGGAGAAGTTTTAGCAATTGCCTATGAATATTCGGTAGTTGGAGCTACAGGAACTGAAACAGTTTTTAGAGTTGGAGAATTTTCTAACGATGGAGTAGCAGCACCAAACAATATCGTTGTAAAATTATTACGTAGTGAAATTTTAACGACCACAAGACAAAACCCAATAACTAATGCAGTTGAAGGATTTCCTACATGGAACTTAATGATGAAAAACGTATATGCTTTAGGAGCATTTCCGTTACAAAGAGAAGGCTTTCGTTTTGAGCTATTATATCGTGATGATCAAACAGGAACATTACAAAACACATTACAAAACGCCTCAAATGCAGACTTGAAGAATAAACCATTACTGAGAATTTTTAATTTAGATAAGTTAGACCAAAGTCAATATGCAGTTCCTGATGGAGATGGTTTCTTTGATTATGTAGAAGGAATTACGGTAAACTCAGAAAGAGGATATGTGATTTTTCCTGAGCCAGAACCATTTGGAAATGATTTAGCTGATGAGTTAACAAATCCGTCGGATAGAGATAAATATGTCTTTGAAGAATTATACTTAACAACTAAAATTCAAGCAAAAAACGAATATCAAGACAAAGATAAATTCTTCTTAAAAGGATATTTTAAATCAGAATCTAGTAGAGGAATTTCTTTAGGAGCATTTAATATTCCTAGAGGATCGGTTAATGTAACAGCAGGAGGACGTCAATTAGTAGAAGGAGTAGATTATGTAGTAGATTATCAATTAGGGCGTGTACAAATTTTAGATCCAGGTTTAGAAGCATCAGGAGTACCAATTAATGCAACAGTTGAAAATAATACCTTTTTCAATCAACAACGTAAAACATTTATAGGAATAGATGTTGAGCATCGTTTTTCTGATAAGTTTATTTTAGGAGGTACATTTTTAAATGTAAGTGAAAGACCAATTACTCCAAAAGTAAACTATGGAGCTGAACCTATTGATAATGTAATGTTAGGTTTAAATGTAGATTATTCTACAGAAGTACCGTATTTTACCAAGTTAGCGAATAAGTTACCGTTTGTAGAAACTGATGCACCTTCAAACTTATCGGTGCGTGCAGATATGGCATATTTATTACCAGGTTCACCAAGTGGTATCGATGTTAATGGAACAGCAACTTCGTATGTAGATGATTTTGAAGCTTCTCAAATACCAATCAATTTAAGTTCACCACAACAATGGTTTTTAGCAAGTACGCCAATATCACAGACTTTAAACGGAGATGATAATGATGATTTACGTTATAATTATAAGAGAGCGAAACTAGCTTGGTATAATGTAGATCAATTATTTTATGGTGTAAGTAATAGACCAGGAAGTATTAATGAAACAGAATTATCAAGAAATGAAGTTCGTCAAATTCGTTATGAAGAATTATTCCCAGCTACAGACTTAGATATTACACAACAAAATATTGTGCGTACTTTGGATTTAGCATATTATCCTCACGAAAAAGGTCCTTATAACTTTGATACATCGGCTGATGTAGATAGCGAAGGGAAATTAATAAGACCAGAAGAAAATTGGGGTGGAATTATGCGTAGTTTAACTACAAGTAATTTTGAACAAGCCAATGTGGAGTATATTCAGTTTTGGTTAATGGATCCGTATGAAAATTACTCTATAAGAGAGGATGAAGGTTTGCCAGCAGGAGTTGACCCAAATTTACCAATGAATCAAGTAGGAGAATTATTCTTTAACTTAGGAAACATCTCCGAAGATATTTTAAGAGATAAGAATAAACAGTACGAAAATGGTTTGCCAGGAGATGGAACTCCTGTACTTACAGGTTCTGTAAATACTCGTTTGTCAGATTGGGGTTATACACCATTTGCACCTTCTATTTTATATGCTTTCGGAAATAGTTTAGATGAGAGAAATAATCAAGATATTGGGCTTGATGGAGTTAAAAATGATGACGAATTAACGTTTTTACAAGAGTTAAATAATCGAAAGCCGATATACAATATAGACTTTAGTAAGATTAATACTAATGACCCAGCAGGAGATAATTTCCAGTTTTTTAGAGGAGCAGAGTTAGACGCTGCCAATGCATCTATTCTTTCTCGTTATAAGAATTATAATGGAACTGAAGGGAACTCTCCGACACCAGGGCAATCTGGTGAGGCATTTCCAACATCATCAACTACTTATCCAGATACAGAAGATATTAACAGAGATCAAACAATGAATACTGTTAATAGTTATTTTGAATATAGAGTATCGTTAAATAGAGCTGATTTAGTTCGAGGGCAAAACAATATTGTTGACGTAAAATCAGAACCAATTACATTAGCAAACGGTGAAACAAGAAGTACTACGTGGTATCAGTTTAGAATTCCTGTAAGAAATGTAACCGATGCTCAAAAGATTGGAGGAATTACCGATTTTAATAGCATTCGTTTTATAAGAATGTTCATGAAAGGATTTAAAATGCCTGTTGTTTTACGTTTAGGAGAATTAGAATTAGTAAGAGGAGATTGGAGAAGATATACAAACACATTACCAACCACAGGACAGCCACAACCATTAGATTCTGATGAGTTAAACAAGTTTGAAGTTGGGGTTGTAAGTGTAGAGCAAAACCCTCAGATTTATAAGTTACCTCCAGGAATTGTAAGAGAGCAATTGCAAGGTACAAACAGAATTCAACGACAAAATGAACAATCTGTTACCTTAAAAGTTACCGATTTACCAGCAGGAGAATCGAGAACAATTTATAAAAATATTAGTGTAGATATGCGTAGATATAAAACACTACGAATGTTTTTACACGCTCAAAATGAAAATAACTCAAGTACACAAAGTGGAGATATGGCTGCGGTTATTCGTTTAGGTACAGATTTAAACGATAACTATTACGAAGTAGAAAAACCATTAACCTTATCAACCTCGAGTGCTACAGATACTGATATTTGGCCAACTGAAAATGATTTAGATGTTCCGTTAGAAGAATTAGCTAATTTAAAGTTGATTAGACCTACAACGGGTTCTATTTCAGATGTTTTTTCAGGACAAAGTACTAACGGATTAAAAATATCTGTAAAAGGAAACCCAACATTAGCTCAAGTAAGAACAGTGATGTTAGGAGTTAAAAATACGACTGCAGACCCAAACAAATCGGTAGAAGTTTGGTTTAACGAATTACGTGCAGTTGGTTTCGATAACAAAGGAGGGTGGGCAGCAGTGGTAAATGCCGATGCTAATTTTGCAGATGTAGCAGATATTGCTTTAGCAGGAAGCATGTCTACCATTGGTTTTGGAAATGTAGAAGATAGAGTACAACAAAGAAGTCTTGAAGAGCGTAAACAATATAGTGTCGCTACCAATGTTCAATTAGGTAAAATGATGCCTAAAAAATGGAATATGCAAGTACCTATGAGTTTTAGTTACGGAGAAGAGTTTAAAGATCCTAAGTATGATCCTCAACGTCAAGATGTAACTTTAGAACAAGCTAGAGCTGCCGCGGATAGAGAAAATGATCCAATTAAGAAAGCTAAAGATTTAGAAAATATCAGTAATGCACAAGATTATACACGTAGAAAGAGTATAAGCTTTATTAATGTTAAGAAGAATAGAAACCCAGAAAGTAAAGAAAAGCCTAAGTTTTACGATGTTGAAAACTTTGCAGTTTCGTATTCATTTAGTGAAGAATTCCATAAAGATTATAATATCAAAAGATATGTTAATCAAAATTTAATGGCAGGGGCGAGTTATAATTTTAATTTTCAACCTTGGGTTTTAGAGCCATTTAAAAAATCAAAAACATTAAATAATAAGTATTTACGTTTTATAAGAGATTTAAATATTAATCCGGTTCCTAAAACAATAGCTATAAATTCTCGAATTACTAGAAATTATAATTTACAACAGTCTAGGAATTTAATTGAATTACCTAACGAGCAACCAACATTAACTCAAAGGAGATTTTTGTTTGATTGGGATTATACTATTGGATTTGATTTAACAAAATCATTACAGTTAAATTTTAAAGCTACTAACAATTATATTTATGATAGCTTTGGTAGAGATGAAGAATTAGAAATTTTTGATAAATTCTTCAATATTGGTAGACCAAATAATTATCATCAAAAATTAAATGCTACTTACAAGATTCCGATTAATAAATTACCGTATTTAGGATTCTTAACTGCAGATTATGGATATACAGCCGATTTCGATTGGCAAGCAGCTTCTCAAGGACCTGTATTTAACGAAGCAGGTGTAGAAAATGGTACTGTTGCTGATAAAGTAGGGAATATGATTCAAAATGCGAATACGCATAATTTGAATACTAATATAGATTTTGGGCGTTTCTACAAAACATTAGGTTTAGATAAGCTAATGTTGAAAGGAACAAGAAAGAAACCAACTCAAAAAGGATCGGTGGCTTTAGGAAGCAAGCAAGTAAATCAAAAGACAAAACTTAAAAAGAATGCTTCTTTTGGTCAAAAAGCATTAAAAGGTGTGTATGATGTATTGACTTCTGTAAAAAGAGCAAAGATTAGTTATACGCAAAACAATGGTACTTTATTACAAGGATATAAACCTTCAGTAGGATTTTTAGGAAGAGATAATATTGGAGGAGGATTAGCACCTACTTTTGGTTTTGTTTTCGGAAGTCAATCTGATATTTTACAAAGAGCAATTCAAAATGGATGGTTAGTAACCAGAGATAGGAATAACCCTGATGATATTTATTATAATAAGGAATATGGAAAAACACGTTATAAAAAACTAGATTATAACATTTCTGTTAAGCCATTAAGAAGTTTAACAATTGATTTAAGAGCTAATCGTATTCAAACAAGTAGAATAACACAACAATTAGATGTTGTGTTAAAAGATGGAGCAACTGATCCATTAGATAACAGTA
Organism: Tenacibaculum holothuriorum; assembly: GCF_002120225.1. Taxonomy (GTDB): domain Bacteria; phylum Bacteroidota; class Bacteroidia; order Flavobacteriales; family Flavobacteriaceae; genus Polaribacter; species Polaribacter holothuriorum. The sequence continues at coordinate 56,595 of NZ_LAPZ01000014.1, forward strand.
ATTATGAACAAAACAGAAATTTAAGAGCTTTTGAAACGGGAGATTATAGCATTAGCCATTTTATGTTAGGTACTATATTTACGAATAGTGATGATTTATTTGCCAAATTTAGAAGTTATAGAGAGATCATTGCTGGTAGATTATCTGCTGAAACTGGGTTAGATCAAACGGGGTATAAAGTTTCTGGTCAACAAGCAATGTTACCTGCATTTTTAGCTGCATATTCTGGTACAAGTCCTAATTCAATAAGTACTGGTATTTTTAGAAATATTCCTATTCCTAATTGGACCTTACGTTACAACGGATTTATGAAGTATAAGTGGTTTAAAAAGAACTTCTCTTCGTTCACGTTAACGCATGGATACAAGTCTTCTTACACTATTGGTAATTATTCTAGTAATTTACAATATGAAGGTCCAACTTCTACTGTAACGAATGCTTCAGGCAATTATCAACCAGAAACATTAATTACTTCTGCTACTTTAATTGATGAATTTTCGCCATTAGTTAAAGTAGATTTTAGAATGAAAAATTCATTCTCGGTAAAAGGAGAAATTAGAAAAGATAGAAGTTTAACACTTAACTTTAATAACAATACATTAACAGATATTAAAGGAACAGAATATGTAATTGGATTTGGATATAAGATAAGAGATGTTAAATTTGTAACCCGATTTACAGGGAAAAAAGAAACCCTAAAAGGAGATATAAATTTAAGAGCAGATATTTCGTTACGAGATAACTTAACTCTTATTAGAAGTATCGATGAAGATAACAATCAAATTACAGGAGGTGAGCGTTTATTCGGTATAAAGTTTCTTGCCGATTATAACTTGAGTAGAAATTTAACAGCATCGTTTTATTACAATCATCAAACATTTAACTATGCAGTTTCTACCACGTTTCCAAGACAAGCAATTAATGCAGGATTTAATTTGGTATATAATTTAGGAAATTAAAAACAAACAATATAAAAAAACAGTACAATGAATATTCCATCAGAATTAAAATACACTAAAGACCACGAGTGGATTAAAATAGAAGGAGATGTAGCTACAATTGGTATTACAGATTTTGCTCAAGGAGAATTAGGAGACATCGTTTATGTAGATGTAGATACGTTAGATGATACAGTAGAAATCGAAGAAGTATTTGGTTCGGTAGAAGCTGTAAAAACAGTATCAGATTTATTTATGCCTTTAACAGGAGAAGTAATTGAGTTTAATGAAACGTTAGAAGATGAACCAGAATTAGTAAACACTGATCCTTATGGAGAAGGTTGGATGATTAAAGTTAAAATTTCTGATGATTCTCAAATAGAAGGTTTATTAAGTGCTGAAGCTTATAAAGAGATCATCGAAGGTTAGTAGAATACTATTTGCCTTAACAATAACATTAGCTATAGCTTGTTTAAGTCTAATAAAAATAGGTAAACAGCCTATTAATATTTCACATTTAGATAAAATTGAACACGCTATAGCTTATTTTGTTTTAACCATTACATGGTTATTTGCCTTTATACACCATAAGAATAAGATACTTATAATAATAAGCTGTCTTTTTTATGGTATAATTATTGAGGTATTACAAGCTACGATAACCACTTATAGAACTGGAGACTATTACGATATTCTTGCAAATTCTACTGGAATTTTATTGGCTTACTTAATTTTTTGCTTTTTTAACAAAAAAAGTGAGTCCATATAACATTTTAGCTTGTAAAAGTTGAAATAAATTAGTTAAATTAGCAACCTATTAAAAACTCTTAGGATGGAAATTAAGAAAAATCCAAAATCAAACTTAGAAAATTACAGCAAGTTGTTTATGCAACTAGGTTTGGTTTTAGCATTGTTTGTAACATACATTGCAATTGAAAACAAAACATACGATAAAGAGTATGGTGATTTAGGATCGGCTGATATGGCTTCGAATATTGAAGAAGAAACTATCGAGTTTCAACAACAACCAGAGCCACCAAAACCTAAAACTCCACCACCACCAGCACCAGAAAAAATCGAAGTAGTAGAAGATGAGAAAGAGGTAGAAGAAACTGTAATTGAATCTACTGAAACTGATGAATCTGAAGCTGTAGAAGTTGATGAGGTAGAAGAAGTAGAAGAAGAGGAAGAAGTAGTAGAAGATGTACCTTTTGCTATTATTGAAGAAGTGCCAGTATTCCCAGGATGTAAAGGAACTAAAGCCCAAAAGAAAGCATGTTTAAATAAAAAAATGCAAAAGCACGTTCAACGTTATTTTGATGCTGAATTAGCAAATGAGTTAGGATTAGCTCCTGGTAGAAAAAGAATTTATTTACAATTTAAGATTGATAAAGACGGTTCTATTACGCAAATTAATGCAAGAGCACCTCACCCAAGATTAAAGAAAGAAGCAATGCGTATTGCTAAAAAATTACCTAAGATGAAACCAGGTAGACAAAGAGGAAAAGCTGTAAGAGTAGGTTATACACTACCAATTACATTTAATGTAGAATAGTTTTTAACTTTATATAAATTTTTAAAAGCATCGATTTATCGATGCTTTTTTTATTGGCACGTTTCTTGATTTTAACAAAGCATTAACATTTAAAATTTAATACTATGAAACAGCAAAAAAAGTCACCAAGAAAACAGCTAGAAAAATTTTCTAACATCTTTATGCAACTAGGCTTAGTAATTACCTTATTCATCGTGCTAATTACACTTGAGCATAAGTCTGAAGTTGTTGCAATTAAAATTACAGATATTTCTAAAGCAAATGAAACTATTTATAACTTAGATGATAAACCAAAGATTTTTATAAAAGAAGTAGAGAAAAGAACAAAGCCCAAGCCTAAAAAAAGAAAACCAGTTTCCAATTTTTCTGAAATAGATAAAAGGGATGACGATAAAGAAACGGTAGAAACAGTAATCGATAAAGATGACGAAGATGTAATTGATATAGATGTAATCGACGAAATTCCAGAAGGAGATATTATTGAAGATGATGATGAACCTAAACTGTTCGTGAACCTTCAAAATGTGCCTGTGTTTAAAGGGTGTGAAAATTTATCTGAGGATGCTACAAAACAATGTTTCGAAAAGAAAATGATGAAACATGTTCAACGAAACTTTAATTCTGATTTAGCGCAAGAAATTGGATTAAGATCAGGAAAGCATAGAATCTTTACCCAGTTTGTTATTGATAAAAAAGGAGAAGTGGTAAATATTAAAGTGAGTGCTACAAGTCCAAAATTAAAGAAAGAAGCTGAAAGAGTAGTAAATAAAATTCCGAAGTTTACTCCAGGAAAACAAAATAACAAACCAGTAAAAGTTAAATATACATTACCTATAACCTTTATGGTAAATTAAAGAATAAGCTCAGTCAATTACGACTGAGTTTTTTATTTTTGTTTCAATGAGTACAGATAAAGAATATTTTGCACACGAAACAGCTGTAATAGACGAAGGCTGTATTATAAAAAAAGGAACCAAAATATGGCACTTTAGTCATATAATGTCTAATTGTGAAGTTGGAGAAAACTGTAATATTGGTCAAAATGTGGTTATTTCTCCCCAAGTAGTTTTAGGTAATAATGTTAAAGTACAAAACAATGTTTCCATATATACTGGAGTCTTGTGTGAAGACGATGTGTTTTTAGGACCATCTATGGTTTTTACGAATGTTATCAACCCAAGAAGTGCTATTCAACGTAAAAACGAATACAAACAAACTCTAGTTAAAAAAGGAGCTAGTATTGGGGCTAATGCAACTATTGTATGTGGTAATGATATAGGTGCATATGCTTTTGTTGGAGCTGGAGCGGTGGTGACTAAAGAAGTACTTCCTTATGCCTTAGTTGTAGGAAACCCGTCTAAACAAATAGGTTGGGTTAGTGAATACGGACATAGATTGGAGTTTGATGAAGTAGGAAAAGCCATTTGTAAAGAGAGCAAACAAGTTTATAAATTTGAAGAAGGCATAGTTAAGAAGGTTAGTGAATAGTGAAATTTTAACTTTTCATAATATTTTCTTAATCTTTTTGTTGAAAAAGAAAAATATGTTTATATTTGAGTCGTGGTTGAAAAACCACTTTCTTTTTCTTTTTCATAGCAATTTTTCCCACTCAATTTTTTGAGTGGGTTTTTTTATATCTTTTCTTTTAGGAAAAATTCAATATTTTCATGCATATAACAAGAGTTACGTTATATGAATAATTAACTGTTTTCTTTAGCTTTAATTACCTTTTCTAAAATATATTCAACGCCATTTTCATCGTTTGTTTTAGTAGAAAAACGTGCTGTTTCTTTTACATTAGGATGTGCGTTTTCCATAGCAAAACTAAAATATGCTTTTTGAAGCATTTCTAAGTCATTATTATAATCACCAAAAGCCATGGTCCCTTCTATAGTAACTCCTAGCCTTTTTTGTAGTTTTTCTAACGCATTTCCTTTGTTAGTTTTTATACTAGAAATGTCTAGCCAATGTTGTCCAGATATTTTCAATAAAATATCCTTATGATTATGTAATTCTTTAATAAAAGGAAGAATATATGTTTCTGAGCTTTCCATATGCCTTACTGCAATTTTAAAAACTTCTACATTTTCTAGTTTTGTTAAGTCTTCAACAATTTCATATTGTGTGTAATACTGTTTAAAGAAAGCAATAAATTCTTCATTTTTAGTATCAATATATGCTTTGTCTTTAGCGCATAGAACGATTAAAACATTTTCTACTTTTCTTAAAACAGGAAGTATCTCTTTAACATATTTAAAATCTAAGGATTCTGTGTCTAAAAGTTGATCTCTAAACTGAGTTATTCCTCCGTTTTCAGCAATAATATGAATGTCATCTTTTATAGCTTGAAGCTTATGAACCATGCTATGATATTGACGCCCACTAGCGGCAACAAAATGTATATTATTTGCTTTTAACTTTGGAAAAAGATTCCAAAACTCATCGCTCACATTATGGTTAGAATCTAATAAAGTTCCATCCATATCTGTCACTACCATTTTTACTTTAGAAAAATCCATAAAAGATATATTTAAGAAACAAAAATAAGCTTACTAAAAGATTATGGATTAAACGAATGTTAATCTTTTTTAGGTTGAAGAAGTTCATATCCTAGAAAACAATACACAATTAAATATTCTAAAGCTACAAACCATAAGTTTTCTTTCCAAGGAGTGTTTGCATAAGCTTGGTAGCTTAAAATAATTACCACACTCCAAATAACCGGAAATCTATATTTAGTAAAAACAGCTAATATTAATAAGGTTGCAATGTACCAAGGATGCATGGTGGTGGTTGTAAAATAATAAAAAGATAATCCGAATAACATGGCTGTTATTAAATTCTTGAAAAGAATATTCTTTCTAAAAAATGTAAGTATTAAAAGAAAAATAATAGTCAATACAGGCATTACTTTTCCGATAACTGCTATTTCGTTATATCCTCTAAATAAATAGCCTATTTCTCTTGCTAAGTAGTAAAAACTAGCATTAAACTCAAAGTTTCTAAACCATAAACCAACTGAGTTGGAATAATTGTCAATTAATGTAGAAGAAAAGAAAGGAAGAAATAATAAGATGACTGTACTGAGAACAATTATGTAAAAGCTAGTTAGTTGTAAAAAAACTTTTAAGAAGAGTTTTTTATCTCGTTTAACAAACCACTGAAAAAACAGTGGTAAAAACAGCAACGGAATTAATTTTACAGAAACAGAACACGCTAATAAAATAGCAGCAAAAATCCATTTTCGTTGATGTAGTAGATACAAAGACCATACTAAGAAAAACAACATTACAGGTTCAAAATGTAAATTCCCAGTTAATTCAATAATCACAAACGGATTTAGAATGTATAAGAAAATGTTCTGTACGGGTAATTGTAATTTTTCTAATAGTTTTTTTCCAAAGTAAAGAATACCAATGTCTGCAAGAATAATTAGAGTTCTCATTACAACAACACTTCCTAAAATACTCTTATTAGCAAATAGAGCAGCGATTAAAAAACATAATTGATTTATAGGCGGATAATTGGTATAATGACTACCATTCATTTCACCCATTCCGTTATATAATTCGACTGCTTGATTTACTGGATAGTTTCGTTGTTCAATAAATGTTTCAGGTAAAGATAAGTATGGATTGAATCCTTCAAAAATCATTCTTCCGTCCCAGATAAAACGATAAAAGTCTTGTGATAAATTCGGAATAGAGAACAGAAAAACTAATCTAAACAGTAAAGATATTCCTGCTAAAAAACTAAAGTTATCTTGATTGTTTTTCCATAGAAAATAGGCACATGTAAATATAGAAAACCATAAAAAAACCAGTTGACTAAAGTTTGTGCGTACTAAGAAATAACCAATAAAAAAGTACAATAAAATACTAACAAAAACTAAAAGTAGATTGCTGTATTTTTTCAAAAAGGCCATTAAGCTTTTGAGAATATTGATTTATAAAACACGTATCCAAAACCAATAAATAACATGAAGTGAAATGGGAATAAACCAAAATCTCCACCTTGATCTCCAACAATAAAAGCACTGTACATTCCGAAAGCAAAATACAAGGCTAAAAGTCCTTCAATAATAACATTTAAAGAAGGTTTCTTTTTAATGTATTTGTTGTTTTTCCAACTATCTGTAAGCGATTTTATATTGAATTTTGGTGTACGAACAAATTCACTTTTTTTACCAATATGACCTTCTAAAACAGCAATTGTATTGTGTAAAGAGAAGCCCATGGCAATAGAGAAAAAAGAGAAAAATGCTCCAATATATTTTAGGAAATTTAAAAAGCCACCTCCGTAAGTTCGTTTGTACATAAACCAATAGCAAACAAAGAAAATAAGCGTACTAATCACGAAAAAACTCATTACCAAAAAGTACATTTTTAAATGAGTGTATTCGTTCTTAATATACAGCATTGGGATACTTAAAATAGCAACTAAGAAAATACAGGTAAACATAGAGCTGTTCAATAGGTGTAAAACTCCGTGTACTTTTGTTTTAAACGAAATGTTTTTACTTGAAATAATTCGTTTTAACATTTTTTGAAAGTTCTCAGCTCCACCTTTATTCCAACGAAATTGTTGAGAACGAGCAGCACTAATAATTACAGGCAATTCAGCAGGAGTTACTACATTTTCTAAGTACTTAAACTTCCACTTTTTTAATTGTGCTCTGTAGCTTAAATCTAAATCTTCAGTTAAAGTATCTCCTTCCCAGTTACCAGCATCGTAAATACATTCTTTACGCCAAATACCCGCAGTACCGTTAAAGTTAATGAAATGACCTTGGCTATTTCGTCCTACTTGCTCTAAAGTAAAATGGGCATCTAAAGCAAAAGCTTGAATTTTAGTTAAGGTTGAATAATTTCTATTAATGTGTCCCCAACGAGTTTGAACAACTCCAATTTCTGAGTTTTTAAAGTAAGGAACTGTTCTTTCTAACCAATCTTCTTGCGGTAAAAAGTCGGCATCGAAAATGGCAATAAATTCACCTTTGGCAATTTTTAATCCTTCTTTTAAAGCACCAGCCTTAAAACCAACTCTATTTTCACGTCTTATATGTTGAATATCTAAGCCTGTTTTTTGAAGTTCTTCAATATGTTTTGCTGTGGCTATAACAGATTCGTCGGTAGAATCGTCTAAAACTTGAATTTCTAACTTTTCTCTTGGGTATTTTATTTTGGCGATGTTGTTTAACAATCGCTCCATAACATAAAGTTCATTAAATACAGGAAGTTGAATCGTTACATAAGGAACTTCATCTGGATTCGTTAAATCGAATTTAGGAGAATCATCTTTTATTTTACGAGCTTTTAAGTAGTTAAACAGTAGGTTTAACTGTGCTAAAGCATACATGAAAATTAATATTAATGATACTGAATAAATGGTGATGATAATGTATTCTAAAACCATTATTTAAAACTGTATTTAAAGATCCAACCTAAAATTTTAACGCCCGCTAATATACTACCTTTTACGGTTCCTGAAACTTTTGAAACTCCAATTCTGTTTCTGTATTTTACAGGAATTTCTACATATGATAACTTTTGTTTTAATGCTTTTAATTGCATTTCAACAGTCCAACCATAAGTTTTATCTTCCATATTTAAAGCTAATAATTTATCATATTTAATAGCTCTAAACGGACCTAAATCGGTAAACTTAGCTCCAAAAAATAATTTCATTAAAAAGGTAGCTAACCAATTTCCGAAAATTTGTTGCGGAGTCATAGAACCTTGTTCACGTAGTCGTTGTACACGTGCTCCAATTACAAAATCTAGATTATCATTTATAATCGGATTTACAATTTCAGTTAATTGTTCAGGATAATCAGAATAATCTCCATCTAAGAATACAATAATATCTGGTTTGGTTTCTTGTTTAGCTACATAATCCATTCCTTTTAAACAAGCATATCCATAACCTCTTCTGTTTTCTTTTAAAACAGTTGCTCCTGCATTTTTTGCATTTTCTTCCGTGTTGTCGGTAGAATTGTTACTAACAACGATTACTTCATTTACAATAGACGGGATGTCGTTAATAACATTTGCTATTGAGTCTTCTTCATTATAAGCAGGTATAATAACCTTAATAATTGGCTTCATTATCTTAAATCCTTCAAACTATTTTCCTTTCTAAAAGAGGAAAAATCTGTCCATTCGTTTATCTTTTTTCCGTTTTTAAACTTAACGGCTTTGATGAGTTTTTGCTTCTTGTACAGCAAGCAATACCCATTTTTTTGATTGTCTTTTAATTGGCATTTGTGGTTTACATTTCCGTCATTGTCATAATACAACCACCATTTGTTTTGTTTACCTTTTACAAAATGCCCTTCTTTTTCTTTTGATGCATCGTTGCGGTAAAAGTACCAATATTTTGTAGGAAGATTGTTTTTATAATGCCCTTCTTTTTTAACAAGTCCGTTTTCATGATAAAACTTCCAATAGTTAACTTTTTGATCGTTTTTTAGCCAACCTTCTTCTTTTAGATTTCCGTTTGAAAAATAAGATTTATGATATTTTTTTTGTGAAAAAAGTGAAGTAGAAAACCCTAATGATATTACGAAAATTAATATCATGTAAAGTCGCAGAGTCACAAAATTCCCTTCCCAAAGGGAAGGGGTAGGGATGGGCTTCTTACTTTTCATTTACTAATTTCATCAAGTCTACATCGTTTCCTAATAAAACCTCTGTCGGATTTATACGTCCTTTTTCTGGACCATTTTCTAATTTTAAAACTCCACGTGGACATACTGCTGAACAAATTCCACAACCAACACAACTAGAACGAACAATGTTTTCTCCTTTTTGAGCATAAGCTCTAACATCAATTCCTTGCTCACAATACGTAGAACAGTTTCCACAAGAAATACATTGACCTCCATTAGTAGTAATTCTAAAACGAGATTTAAAACGTTGTACTAAACCTAAGTAAGCTGCTAACGGACATCCGAAACGACACCAAACACGGTTTCCAAAAATTGGATAAAATCCTGTACCAATAACTCCAGCAAACCAAGCACCAATTAAGAAACTGTAAGTGTCTTTAATCCATTGAGAATTGATTCCTAAAAATGATTGAGTTCCTGTAAAATAACAGTATAAAGTAACTAAAGTCATTACTAAAGAAAATACCAAAACTGAATGGATTAACCAGCGCTCTAATTTCCATGCGTTTAAACTTTTGTTAGAATGTTGTCTGTATGGGTCTCCTAAAGTTTCTGCTAATCCACCACAACCACAAACCCAAGAACAGTACCATCTTTTTCCGAAGAAGTACACCATTACAGGTACAATTATTAAGGTAAGAACAATTCCCCAAACTAAAATAAACAACCCAATGGCTCCACTATTTCGTAAACTGTCTAAATTCCATTCAAAAAAGAAATCATAATCTAACGGGAATGCATTTTTAAAATCGTACCCAGGCATGTTTAAGCTGGTCATAATTTCAGGAATTAAGAATGCAAATACAATTTGGAAGAATAATACCGAAGTTGTTCTTATAATTTGATATTTGTTATGTCTGTATTTAATGTACATTCTTGTCGCCATTACTACCATGATAACACAGTACAAGAAACCATATACAAACCATTGAGAGGCAGCTCCACCATTTAATGCTTTACTAATTGGGTCTAAAATGTATGTCCAGTTTACTACATAATCTGGCATAAAGTATAGTAGTAGATAGAATACAACTAAATAGATTAAAACTAACCAAGCTATGAGTCCTTTATTCGTGGCAGATTCTAAATAAACTCCGTTGTTTTTTATACCTGCAGGTCCTAATAACTTGTAGTTAGGTAGAATGAACAATAACGCTCCTAAAATACCCAAACCAAATGTTAACCACCATAACAATCCTTGGTTTTCTTTAACGAATCCTTTACCCGCTTTTTTTGCTAATTCAAAACTTAGGGTATGAGGTTTTCCGTAGATTTTATATTGATATTGTTGTCCTTTTGCATCCCAGTTTTTTTCTGCATCGTATTTAGCAATTAAAGCATCGTAATGATCGTTTGAAGCTTTATACGCACCACGAACACGACTTGAGAATTCGAAAATGTTAAGTGATTCAGAAGTAACTACAGCTTTGGTAAGTTCTTCTTTTATGATTTCACTTTTATAGTTTTTCTCTTTTATAAAAGCATCTAATTCGCTTGAAGTTAAACTAAACGAACCAAGAAAAATGCTTCCTGTAAATATGGATAAGGCAATTAAAAAAATGATTAGCCCTGTTTGTTTTATTGCTTTCATATACTATTTATGCGCTAAAGATTCGCTTCCAGCTTTTCTTTTTTAATTGAATATTGGTATTATTTTCTTTATTGAATTTTGAAACAATTTCTGGTTCATGAAGCTTATAAAATTCTGGATCGAAATTGGCATCAGCTAAATGTTCTAAAACATAATCTACAGATTGTTTTTGAGTTAAAGCTCTATCAAAAAACTCGTGACGCATTCTAATTCCGAAAGTATTTATACCAATAAATTCTCTTGAATTTTTATCATAATTTATATGAATACACTTCTTTCCGCTTTCGTGTTCCCAATAAAAACGAGCTTCGTTTTCTTTAGGTTGTGCCCAAACCCATCCATACGTTTGATATTCTATATCAATAAATTTTGCTGAGTTAAACCAATGTCCTGGTTTGTATTCAATTCGGTTACCACAAATGGTTTGTGCAACTGTTTCTCCCATCATTCTTCCTGTGTACCAAACAGCTTCAATAGGCCTACGTTGACCGATAGCTTCGTACTGTTCTGCACAATCGCCAATAGCATAAACGTCTTTGATATTGGTTTCTAAAAATCGATTTACTTTTACACCTCTACCAGTTTCTATATCAGAATCTTTTATAAAACCAATGTTAGGTGAAACTCCAGCGGTTAATCCAACTACATCGCATTCAATTTCTTCTCCTGTTTCAGCAATTACTACCGATTTTGCTTTACCGTTAGCATCGGCTTTTATTTCTTTTAAGTTTACACCTAATCGCAAATCTATATGATTTTCTATAATCTCACGATTAATCATAGCTGATTCTTGTGCTGGTAAAACACCATTCCAAAAACTTTGTTCTCTTACTAAAAATGTAACAGGAATATTTCTACTATGAAGCATTTCTGCTAATTCGATACCAATTAATCCACCACCAACAATTACAGCTCTTTTACACGTTTTATTATCTGGAGCATACTTTTCAAGATTCTCTAAATCTTTTTTGTGGTACATTCCCATAACTCCATCTAAATCTTGCCCTGGCCAACCAAATTTGTTGGGTTTAGAACCTGTAGCTATAATCAATTTGTCGTAAGACAATGTATCTCCTTCAACAAATAGTAGTTCTTTAGTATCGATATTTATTTCAGAAACATATCCTTTTTTAAGTTCAATCCTATTTTTCTTCCAAAACCAAGGTTCGTAAGGTTGTGTGTGTTCAAATTTCATGTGCCCCATATAAATATACATAAGAGCAGTTCGTGAAAAGAAATAGTCAGTTTCTCCAGAAACAATGGTAATTTTCTTATCAGATAATTTTCTGATGTGTCTTGCGGCAGTAACACCAGAAATTCCATTACCAATTATAACAACGTGTTCCATATAAGTTGATTTGCAAATTAGGTCGTTGTTAAAGTTAAGAACTTAATAAAGGTTTTAAATTTAGAATGAGTATAAATAAAATGTGATTGTAAGAGTTGTAGATTAGTAACGACTCATGTACTAATTTGTTAAAAAATAACCAATGAAAAATAAATTAGCCAGTATTTTAGTAATTGCTTTATCATTAAGCTTTAGTAATGGTTTTTCTCAAGAAAATGAAGAAGAACAATCAAATATTCAAACATATACTCCTTCCAAATTATTAAATAAAGGTCAGTGGGATATTAAGTTTTTCAATAATTTATATACTGAAACTAAATTTGCAGATAGTAATGGAAATACTCAAAATAAACTAAGAGAAAATTTCTTTACATCTACAGTTGAGGCTTTTACTGGAGTTTCTGAAAATAATAGAATAAATATTGGTGCTATTATTGAATTTCGTTCTAACACTATTGGAGGTAGACAGGCTTTATCGGTGTTTAGTTTAGAAGATACAAATACAGATAGAAAAGGAATTACTTCGATTGCACCAGCAATTAAGTGGCAACCACTAGAAAATATTGGTAATTTTTCTGTTCAAACAGCAGTTCATATTCCATTAGTGAAAAACGAAACAGAGAATAGAATATTCTTAGATCAAAGTAGTTGGATTTTTCAGAATAGATTCTTTTATGATTACACTTTTTCTGGAGGAAAATGGCAATTATTTACCGAGTTAAACACAGAATATAGTTTTGGAGAAGAAACAAGTTTTGCTAACAATACATTTTTATTAGTACCTGGGGCTTTTTTAAGTTATTTCCCAAGTAGTAAATCTACGGTGTTAGGTTTTGTTCAGCACGCACAACGATTTGGAGATTTTACACAAGATTATACAGCGTTAGGTTTTGGAGGAAAATATCAAATTACTAGGGTTTTAAATTTAGAAGCACTGTATAGTAACTTTGTTAGAGGTAATAATAATGGGTTAGGACAAAGTTTTAATTTAGGGTTAAGAGCATTATTTTAAAATTATAACTAATTTAGAGTATGAAAATATTTAAACTTCTTTTACTAAGTTTAGTGTGCTTCTCATGCTCTAGTCAAACTCAAAAAATAAACGGAGTTAGTTTTGTAGCTTCTTCTGAGGCAATAAACAATAAACATATCCAACCCGTAAAAAAGGTATCAGCGAACTACGTGGCGTTGATGCCTTTTGGTTTTATTAGAAGTATTTCTTCTCCCGAAGTTCAATACAATGCAAAAAGGCAATGGTTTGGAGAAACTAATGAAGGATTAAAACAATACAGTAGCGAGTTTCGTAAGGAAAAAATAAAGGTAATGGTAAAACCTCAAATTTGGGTTTGGAACGGAACGTATACTGGTAAAATTGAAATGAAGTCTGAAGAAGACTGGAAGCAATTAGAAACTTCATACGAGAAATTTATTGTAAGTTTTGCTAAAACTTCAGAAGAATTAAAAGCAGAAATATTTTGTATTGGTACTGAGTTGGAAAAGTTCATTCTACACAGACCAGAATATTGGAAGCAATTAATAGGAAAAATTCGAAAGGTATATTCAGGAAAACTGACCTATGCTGCCAATTGGGATGAGTTTAAACGAGTTCCTTTTTGGAATCTTCTCGACTATATTGGGGTTGATGCCTATTTTCCATTAAGTACAAAACAACAACCTACTTTAGAAGAGTTTGAAAAAGGCTGGTTGCCTCATAAAACAGAAATAGAAAAGGTTCAGCAACAATATCAAAAACCAATTTTATTTACAGAATACGGATATAGAAGTGTTCATTTTACTGGAAAAGAACCATGGGACTCCAATAGAGTAGAAGGGCAAATAAATCATGAAAATCAAAAAAATGGACTACAAGCTCTTTACAATCAGTTTTGGAAAGAAGATTGGTTTGCTGGTGGTTTTGTTTGGAAGTGGTTTCATAATTATGAAAAAGTAGGAGGGATGAAAAACAATCGTTTTACACCTCAAAATAAACCTGCTGAAGAAACAATAAAACAAAATTATGGACTTTAAATCTTGGTGTTATATAATCGTATTTTTGGTATTGGGAGCTTGTTCTTCTGATGACCCTACTATACATACATTACAAGATTTAATTCAAGTAAATTCCCATTTACAACAAGACGAAGTAATTGCTTGTGCAGCTAGTAAAAAAGATAATAATCAAATAGCTTATGTTTTTTATTACCCTATTCCAACGGCTACTAATATTCAATATTTCGAAACAGAAAACACACAGGTTGATAAAAATAACTTTTCACTATATAAGCCGATAGATTTACCAAAAGAAGATGTTTTTAATGGATATTTAGGAAGATTTGTAAGAGATAATAACAAAGAAACTTGGTGTATAGTCACTTACATGTCTAATGGTAAGTTTCATAAATCAAATCCTATTTTATTAAAACATCAAAATAAACCAACTGAATGGACCGATAATGTTACTATAGATTCGAACAGTTCTTTATCTTCAAAATTTTATTGGGAAGATGGAACAGTAAAAGAAAATGCTATTTATTTTCAGGTTTTAACGGATGCTTCAAACAATCTTTTATCAGGAACTTATACGTACGAAAAGTGTTTTCAATATTATAATACTTCAAATGTTGTGCTAAATGTAACTAGAAATGAGCCGCCAAACTTAATCGCTAATAATGAATATCATTTTACAATGATGGGAGTAAGTGAAGATAATTGGGTAAATTTAGTAATTCAAAAAAGCTTCAAAGTCGAATGAGATTAGTTGTTTCTGTTTTATGTTATTTTATCATTTTCAATCTTTTTTCACAAGAAAAGAATATTGAAGAAATCACTATTAGAGGGGCCAAAAAAACAAAGATTTATGAGCTAAAAAAAATATTAGAATCTAAAAAAGGTAAGAAATTAGATTCGGTATTGTTAGCAGAAGATATCATTAGACTAAAACGATTACCTGCAATTTCTCATGCATATTTTCAAGTATTTCATTCACATGAGAATAAATACAATGTATTTGTAAATATAGAAGAGAACTTTACGATAATTCCTGAATTGAATTTTTGGACAACTACAAACAGAAGATTTGCGTATAAAATAGGACTCAATGACTTCAATTTTTTAGGAAGAAATATTGCTTTTGGAGGTTTTTATCAAAATAACGGATTTGATTCTTATGGAATTAATTTTCGTGCTCCAACTTTGTTTTCTGGTAAATGGGGAATTGCATTACATCATCAAAATTGGGTAAGTGAAGAACCACTTTATTTTGATGACCAAACAGCAAATTATAGATATCAAAATATATCATACGAAGTACTCGGTTTGTATCAAATTAATTTCAAACATCAATTACAATTTGGAGTTAATTTTTTTAAAGAAAAGTATGATTATTTAAGCGGAAGTACATCTCCTAATGTCCCAAGGTCTTTAAATGTGAGTAAACGATTATTAAAGTTTGTATATTCATATGATAATCTAGATTATTATTATCAATATATAAGCGGCTTTAAGAGTCAGTTTTATGGACAGTTTGTAACTTCAGAAAATCAATATCAAGATGATTTTTTAATTTTTTGGAACGACTTTTTTTATTACAAACGATTAGGAGAAAAAGGAAATTGGGCAAACCGATTACGTGTAGGTTTATCTTCTAATAATAATACGCCTTTTGCTCCTTTTGCATTGGATAATAATGTAAATCTTAGAGGGGTTGGAATTTTAGTAGATAGAGGTACAGGAAGTATTGTTTGGAATACTGAATATAGACACACATTGTACGAAAATAACTGGTTGGCAATACAAGGTAATGTTTTTAATGATTTTGGTACATGGAGAAACCCTGGAGGAAGTTTAAGCGACTTTTTAGATAGTGATAATGTGCGTGTATATTCGGGAGTTGGGCTACGTTTTATCAATAAAAAAATATTCAATGCAATTTTTAGAATTGATTATGGTTATGGTTTAACCAAAAATGCATCTAAAGGTTTTGTGTTTGGAATAGGACAATATTTCTAATAAAAAAGGCGAGGAATTTACCTCGCCTTTTTAGTATTATTTTTTCTTTGGATGTACCAATTTCATTTCATCAATTAAATGCTTTGCTCCAGCATATTTATCTACGATAAATAATACATAACGAAGATCTACCATGATGTTTCTACAAATTTCTGGATCGTAATTAATATCACTCATCGTTCCTTCCCATACACGGTCGAAGTTTAATCCAACTAAATTTCCTTCAGCATCAATAGCAGGACTTCCTGAGTTTCCTCCAGTAGTATGGTTGGTTCCTAAGAAACACACCGGTACTTTTCCGTTTTTATCAGCATATTGCCCATAATCTTTAGCATCGTATAAATCGCGAAGCTTTTTAGGAACATCAAACTCATAGTCTCCAGGAACATACTTTTCAATGACTCCGTCTAAATAACTCACAGGATTATAGTATACCGCATCTCTTGGAGCATATCCTCTAACCTGTCCATACGTAACCCGTAAAGTACTATTCGCATCAGGGAAATAGCGAGCATTTGGCAACGCTTCCATTAAAGCTTTCATATATTTTTTCTGTAAAGCTGCTATTGCTTGATTCTTTTGTTGGAATTCTGGATTGATCTTAGAATAAAATTCCGAAACCATTGGTTTAGCGTATTGGTAAGCAGCATCTTTATTTAAGTTTTCAACTACTTGTTTAGCATTTCCTTCTAATAATTTTAGAGCTTTGTCTAAATCAGTTAAACTAGTTTTGTTATAAATAGAAGCATCAACGTTTTTAGTATATAGAGGCATTACATTATTAAAAACTCCTTTATCTACATTAACATCATAATTCTTATGAATTCCTTTTAAACGACCAATATAAGATGCTTTTGCTTTTTCAAAGTCTTCTGGTTTATTTAAAGCCGTTTGCTCTAATTGATAAGCTCTAAATGCCATTTGCATTAACTCATTTGTAACCAAGAATACTTCAATAAAGTTTCTTCTTTTAATATTAATGTTGGCGAAATCTTTATATAGTGTCTCGAACTCAGGTAAGATGTTACCATACTTACTTTCTAAACCTTTTTCTTTTAAAGCCTTTTCAAAAGTTGCTTCAAAAGCTTTGCGCTTTTCAATAGCATTACTTTTCTGAATTCCTAAGTTTTCACCAATCCATTTTTTCCAAGCATTGGCAATACGTGCTTGTTTAGATGCGTATTTAATTCTAATGGCATCACTAGCTTTCATTTGTGCATCAATTTCTTTTAATGCTGCTTCTCTAATGGCAATATTACTTGGATTAAACTCTTGGGTTATATGTTTAATGGCTGCTGCTGGTAAATACTCATTGGTACGACCAGGGAAACCAAATACCATGGTAAAATCACCTTCTTCTACACCATCTAAAGACACTGGTAAAAAGTGTTTAGGAGTATAAGGAACATTGTCTTTGCTATATTTTGCAGGACGATTGTTTTTATCAGCATAAATTCTGAATAAAGAAAAATCTCCTGTATGACGCGGAAACACCCAGTTATCGGTATCACTACCAAATTTACCAATACTGCTTGGAGGAGCTCCAACTAAACGTACATCTTCAAACTTTTCAGTAACAAATAAGAAATACTGATTTCCTTTATAAAAAGGACGCACTTTTGCAAGTTGCCAATCTTCTTTCTTTGCTGTTTTAGTAAGTTGGTTGATGTTTTTATCAATGGCAGATTGCTTTTCACGCTCAGTCATAGCATCATTAACTCCAGCTAAAGCTTGCTTGGTAATATCGTCAATGCGTACAATAAATTCTACATACAAACCTTTATTGGGAAGTTCTTCTTTTTGAGTCATAGCCCAAAAACCATCTTTTAAATAATCATTTTCTAAAGAAGAATGTGATTGAATTTGTCCGAAACCACAATGGTGATTGGTTAAAATTAATCCTTTAGGAGAAATTACCTCACTAGTACAACCTCCATTAAAATGACCAATAGCATCTTTTAAACTTGAATTGTTTACATCGTAAATGTCTTTAGCAGTAAGTTTACTACCTAACGATTTCATTTCTTGTTCATTCATGCCTTCTAAAAGTGAAGGAATCCACATTCCACCTTGCTGAGCAAATACTTGAACAAAAAGAAATAAGAATAGAATTTTTATATACTTCATCTGATTTTATAATTTATCGGATAAAGGTACAATTCTCTAAATTATTTTTTGTTAAGAGGATATATTTCTTGACCAATAAAGTCTTTTGGGAAATGCTCATCTCCTTCAAAACCAATTTCAATGTCCCTTCCGTTGTAAGGAATGTAATTGGTTTTAAAAATATAATCCCAAATACTTAAAGTAATGCCGAAGTTAACACCTTTACGTCTTTCTTTTGGCAATTCTTTAGCATGATGCCAAATATGCATTCTTGGGTTGTTTAAAATATACTTTAACCAACCATAATCCCAATTAATATTTGCATGGTTTAGATGACCGATGGTAATATTGAAAAAATGAACAATAGCTACATCTTGTGCTGTAAATCCGCCCATAATTGCCAGCGGAATATATTTCATAGAATTATACACTACGGGTTCCATCCAATGGTAACGTAAATGTGCTGCAAATCCCATTTGTTTTACAGAGTGATGTACTTTGTGGAAGTTCCATAAAAACTCGTATTTGTGTAATAACGTATGGGTAAACCATTGCACAAAATCAATAACGGTAAAAAAGACAAGTAATCTAGCCCAATAAGGAAAAGTATTGATGTCGAATACTTGAAAATTGGTAATCGACAAACCTACAATTCCAAGAATATCGTTAAAAACTTGAGCAGCTGTATTTGAAAGTGCTATAAAAACAATCAAATTAAGTAGAAAGAAATTGAAGAACATATAAAAAGTGTCTAACCAAAAATCTTTTCGAAAAAGCGATTGATTTTTACGCCAAGGAAATAGCATTTCTAAAACCCAAACAACCAAAGAAATTATAATTAAACCATAAAAATAATTCTCCCAATTCAATTCTAATAAAACAGATTGTTTTAAATAATTCCAATAATCGGAATAAGAGCTTTTTATAATATCAAGGTATTTGTTCATTTTAAATCTGTTCTATTTTGTTCGCTATAAAAGTGTTCAAAATGATATTTTGTATACTTAGGGTTTATCGTATGGTCTTTGTGAATAGTAAGTTTAGCATCTATTCCCAATATTTCAAAGTTTTCCATTATTGAAAATCCTCCAAAATCAAACATTACATGATGATTTGGACATAAACATAAAAGGTTGTCCAATGAATCAGGCCCATTATGAGGAGTACCTAATGGCTTAATATGTGATGCTTCAGCATAATATCCTGATGAAGTTTCGATTTGGATATCACATACCTGACATTTGTACCTATACATTTCTTTTATTTTTCTACTTAAGTTGGTGTTTCTGATTATCCTCTGAATTTGAGTTGGCACTCTTTTACTTTTATATTCTTCCTCTGATTCCTCAACAATAAGTTTGAGGTTTTTAATTTTTCTCAGTCTAAACAACCAAACATAAAAACCACTTTTTCCTTTTTTTCTCCAGTATTCCTCAATTAAGAAAAGACCATCATATCTATAGCCTTCATTTGGACTATAAATAGATCCTTTGTGCTTCCCTCTAATTACTCTTACAGGTAATCCTTCTAAACAACTCTTGGCTAATGCTAAATTTTGTCTTTTTAATTGCTGATCGGCAACTTGTTTACCTGTTTCATTACTTCTACCTCCATGTCCAGTGTAAATTATAATGTCTCCAAAGTCCTTATCATCTTCATATCCTCCTGAAATAACAATGGAATCAGCTCCTTCATTTTGACTTCCACTAATTCCAGCTTGAGTAGGTCTATGAACTTTAGCTAAAGAAACCTCCATTCGGTTAGAAAAAATATGTCCTTCTTTAATTCCTTCGATTTCTCCAAAAATTCTTTCCATAGCAAAAAACGTTTACTTCAAAGTTACTGAAATAAACGTTTTTAAATTGTTACAGGGGTTACAAAAAACTAAAACTGATATTTTAATCCTAATTGCGCTTTCCAGCGTGAATTAATAGCGTCGGTTACCCAAGGTTTTGCATTTTCGTCAATGGTAAATTGATATACAGGTTGGTTGTTTTCTACTCCTTTAAATTCTAATAAATTAAAGCTAGAATTCACCACATTTGGTACATACACTAAACGTCCCCAATCATTGTTTATTAAGTTGAGCACATTAAATATATCTAAACTAACTTGTAAGTTGTGCTTGTTTTTAAAAGGAATATTATATAAAAACTTTGCATCTAATTGATGGTTCCAGGGAGTTCTTGCTCCATTTCTTTCTGCATAAGAACCTCTATTGTTTCTTAAATAGTCATTGTTATTAATAAAACTATTCAATCGATCCCATTGCTCTTGAGAAGAAACAAGTACGTTTCCTGTTCCGTCTGTAATATCTTGCAATTGAATTTCATTTTGATTTGCAGGAATATATACCAAATCGTTTCTAGAAGAACCATCTCTGTTTACATCTCCTTGATATACGATAGAATAAGGGCTACCTGAGGTTCCGGTGTATAATAAAGAAGTTTGTAGTTGATGCTTATTTTTAAAGTTGAAGTTATATCCATGTGAGGAAACTAACTTGTGACGTAAATCGAAATTTGAAAAAGAGACATCAGGACTGTGAGAGTTAACAGCTTGATTCCATTCAAAGTTAGCTGCCGATGAGTTTCTTACAGTACTTGAAATGTCTTTACTTTTTCCATAAGTATATCCAATAAAACCGTTGTAGTTTTTATCTTCTTTGTACAATCCGAAAGTTAGATTATATCGATATCCCTTATTTGTATTTCGCAGTAAGAAAACATTGGTGAAATTATTGTTTATGCGAGTTCCATTATAAAACTGACGCGTATCTGCCCCGGAATAATTGCTAAACTCTAAACGACGATTGATTGATTGGAAATAAATTCCTTTTAAAACTTCGGTATAGGTCGCCTGTGTTGTAAATCGGAAATTTTCGGGAAGCTTTGCTTCAAAACTCAAACGTGTTTTCCATTCTCTGGGTAGCTCAAAGTCATTGTCAATTAAATTGATTTCAGTTAAACCTGGTTGTTGGCTAGCTAAAGATCCTAAGTTTTCAACTAATTGTACTGTATTTCCTCCTGGTCTAATATCTACATTAAAATAATCTGTTCCAGAAATATATTCAGCATAAGCAAACCATAAATAGGGAATACGCCCAGTAAATAAACCACTTCCTCCTTCAATTGTATATTTTCTATCCTCATCCAATACATACTTAAAATTAAGTCTTGGATTTACATGAGGTTTTGCACTAATCTTATTGGTAAACTCGCTAAATTCAGGAGTACTTTTTACTAATGGACTTAAAGGTAGTTCATCTAATAACAATTGATTATCTAAACGCAATCCTACATTTACAGTTAGTTTATCGTTTAAACGAATTTTGTCTTGGATATATGCAGCTGAGGTTAACACATCAATAGTAGCTGATGGGCGATTGTTTACAAAATCAAAAGAGTTGTTTGTTACGTGATACACACCACGAATTCGAGAAGGTCTATCATTTAAAAAATCATCTACTGATTTATATGCCCAACGTCCATTCCAAGCAGTTAAAAAACCGTAATCTATATCGTTATATTGTAATAATAATCCGGCTGTAATAGTATGGTTGTTTTTGTAAAAGGTAAACTTATCTGTTAATTGAAAAGTGTTTAGGTTGGTATTGTATATGGAAGCTTCTCTATAGGTCCCAGCAAAAATTCTATTAGAAGTATCAGTAATTTCAATATGAGGAAATACTCTACCATCATAGCTTCTATCTTCTTTAACTTTATTATAACCAATGGTTAAGATATTAGAAGTATTTTCTGATAAGGTTGAGTTTAGTTCAATAGTAGTACTATTTAAAATACTATTGTGTCGATACCCTTGGTTACCAAAGTTAAAAACTGCCTGATTCCACTCTAAATTGTCGGCGAAACTTTTTACAAAATTGTTTCTAAAGGTGAGTTTGTGTTTGTTTGAAATATTATAATCTAAACGAGCAAATACTTTAGTAGAAGCTGTTTTTATACCACTGTTTTCATAAGCACCTGGATCATAATTGTAGTCATTTTGAAGTTTGTTAGCAATATCAATTACAGTTTGTTGACTAATATTAGAGGCATTTGTTCCTGGTGCACCAATTAATGGGGTTTTACTCAAGGCTTGTTCTATATTGAAATAGTAGAATAACTTATCTTTCTTTAATGCTCCGCCTATACCTGCTCCTAATTGAATATCATAAAAACTATCAACATCTTGTTTAATTCCGTTTGCATAAGAACCTACCAATGCTTGATTATTACCATATCCATAGATTTCCGTTTTAGTGGTGTTTGTACCATTTTTTGTAACCACATTGATATTTGCTCCAGTAAAATTTCCTACGCTTACGTCAAAAGGAGAGGTTTTTACAGAAAGCTCTTTAATGGCTCCAAAACTAATAGGTTGACTGCGAGATAAACTCCCTGGTGTTCCGTTTGCAGATGAACCAGCGGCTCCGCTGGCAGGTTCTTGGAAACCAACTACGTCATTACTTGCAATACCATCAATATTAAAGTTGTTAAAGCGATTACTTGCTCCTCCAAAAGAGTTTAAGTTGGCCTCTGGTAAATTTCTTGTTAAATCTTGAACACTTCTGCTAATTGTAGGTGTTTTTAGTAGTTTTTGAGAACTAATTACCGTCCCATTTTTTCTAGAAGAAGTTCCAGTAATTACGACCTCTTCTAAAGAAGTACTTTCTTCTTTTAATACAATGTCTAACAAAGATGTTTTTCCTAAATTAATAGTTACATTATTTACCTTATAGGTATGAAATCCAACAAAACTAACCTCTACAGTGTATTGGTTTCCTGGAGGAATATTAGCAATTACATAATGACCACTTTCTTGAGAGGTGGTGCCATAGGTAAAATTGGTTTCAGTATCTTTAATTATTACGGTTGCAAAAGGAATAGCTTGTTTTATGTTGTCAACTATTTTCCCTTCTAAATTACCAGTTGTTTCTTGAGCATAAATACTAACTGCAAAAAGTAGCAGTATAATTACATTAATTGTAGTTTTCACGTGAATTATGTATTGACTTTAATTGATAAATGTTCATGTATAATAAATCTTGATGAAGAAAGATTTAAATGTTTAATCGATTAGAGTCTAATTGGAGAGCCTTTATTAAAAAAGTTATAGGTGTATTGTTGAGGTTTAAAAGTTATATGAAGAAGATCAAACGCATTTTGAATTAAGGTAGTTATTAAATCTCGTAAAAACTGGTAGGTGTTTTTTATACGATTAACAAAAGTTAAAAGATCATTGTAAACATCAATATCCGATAAGTAATTGAGTTGACTTACTTCGATTTGTTGATGTTCAAAATAAGCTTTTAAAGAACTAAAAACTTTTGATGTTTGCCAAGGTAAATTAGCGAATGCTTGTTTTGAAAATTGTTCTTTTTGAAAGGCAATTAAATAAGTTCCACCGTCGTAAGAAGGACCTAAAGTAGCTTTTCCTAAAATTAAATTTTCTAAAGCATTTTTTAGGTGTGAGCTTTTTAAATCAGGGCTGTCATTTCCAATAGTTATTACTTGACTAAAACCTTGATTAAATGCTGATTGAATTGCATTTGCAAATCGTTCACCAAAAGTAGTTCCTATTTGTTCTTTTTCTGTAGATAGAAGAACTCTTAAACCTGTTTTTTCAGCTAATCGCTGTGTTTTTGTATTCAGTGTATCAAAAACCTCTTTACTATGAACAAACGTTTTATTATTTGCTTCTTCTTCAGCAGAATTGGCAAATAATAGAATAGTAGTTTGTTTTTGGTAATCAGTCATTTAAATAAAAACACAGTTTTGTAAAGATTTTAAAGTCGAGAAAAGGCTGATGTCATTACAGTTTTTCATAAAAAAAACACCTAAAAAGGTGTTTTGAGTTTTTATATTTGATTTAGATAGTTTTATCTTTTCATTGGTCGCATTAAGCCTTCTTGAGCAACTGAAGCTACTAACTTTCCATCTCTGGTATATATATTTCCGCAGGCAAACCCTCTTGCTCCATAAGTATTTGGACTTTCTACAGAAAATAACATCCAATCATTAAAATCAAAATCACGATAAAACCACATCGAATGATCTAAACTTGCCATTTGTGTATTTCCAAAATTAGCTACACTTGCATTTGGGTTTAAACAAGCAGTAAGAATATTATAATCTGAAATATAGGTTAATATTTGTTGTTTAATTGCTAATTCAAGGTTAGAAGAGTCTCCTTTTAACTTGAACCAAACATCTACTACAGGAGGTAAATCTTTTGCATCCAACGGATTTACAATTTGAACAGGTTTAAAATCAATAGGACGTTCAATACTCAAAAAAGCTTTCATTTTCTTTGGTAAAAAAGTTCCGAATTGATCTAGCATATCTGTCCAGCTCAATAATTCTTCTGGTTGTTTTATATCTTTTTTTATAGGCATTTGGTGTTCATGACCATCTTCTCTTTTATGAAAAGAACAGGCTAAAATGAAAATTGTTTTTTCACCTTGATGTGCTGTAACTCTTCGGGTAGAAAAACTACCTCCATCTCTAATAGACTGCACATTATATGTAATGGGAAGTTCTAAATTACCAGCTTCTAAGAAATAAGAATGTAACGAATGTAAAATTCGTTCTTTAGGAACTGTTCTATATGCTGCATTTAATGATTGTGCTAATACCTGACCTCCAAATACGTTTGGACTCCCAATATCTCTGCTATCACCATTGAAATTGTTATTTCCTATATCTTCTAAAGTTAAAATGTTTAATAACTCTTGAGTGTCTTTCATTTTAATTTGTTTTTAGTACTTGTATAACCTCTTTAAAAGGTAGTTTTTGTTTAAACGCAGTTGGTTTAATCTTATTTAAAAATAGGCTTAAAATTTTATTTGGGATTGTTTTTTTATGACGTAAATAGATGGTTAAGTCTTGAGGAACTGCGCCTACCGAACTTTTAATTTCGCTTGCAGTTCTTCCGAAGTTGATATAATTTACGTTTTGCTCTATTCCTAAAATAATGTAATCGTACAACATTCGTTGATAAATTGCATACGATTTATTGAACTTGTAATCTATACCAACAAAATGTGCGTCTAAAGTATCTTGGTTAATAATACCCGACATAAAACCTACTAACTTATTTTCTAACCAGTAACCTTTTAATAAATATTGATCTTCTAAATTTTGTTTTAAACATTTATAGGTTTCTAAATCAAAATCTCCTAAGTTAAATCCAGCTTTATTAGTTACGGTTTTGTATAGAGTTGTCATTTGTGGTAACAACTCATCTAACATTTCAATAGAAATATCTTCTATTCGTAAACTATCACTTTGTTTCATGGCTTTTTTAGCCTTAACCCTAAACTTGGTTCTCATGGCAGCTAAATAATCGTCAAAAGTGTTCCAGCTTTTATCAAGAGATAATATCATGTTGGGTTCTACTTGAAAAGAATTGAAGTGATCGTCTTTTAATTCATCAGTTATATACAAAGATTCGGTTAAAAAATCTTTTAGCATATAAGCATCAATACTGCCTTTGTAATGTGAGTTTGAATATGCTACCAATGCTTTGGCAACATCTTTAATAATTTGCTGTTTGTCTTGGTCTTGTTTGATGAAAATTCCGTGTTCGCCACTTACAAAAATATTACCGCTAGTAAGTACTTTAAAAGGTGTTTCTGGTGAAATGATTCGTAATTTTCTTCCCATACATTTTACCCAATCTACAATAGATTGCATGTCGTTTTGAACGCTTTCTAAGTAAAAATCTACAATTTGTATGGTAGTAAATGCAGTTGGTGTATTAGCTTCGTCGAGTAATACCAAATACGCAAAAGTAATATTTGGATTATGGTTTTCTAGAGCTTCTAAATAGTCTGGACTTAGATAAATACTATCTTCACATTGTAATGTAGTCCAAACTTCTTTTGGAACCTCTTTTATAGAAGTATAAAGCTGATAATTATTCGAATGTGTAGTACAAGATAAAATATTCACTTAGCTAAGTATAGTTTGAGGGTAAATTACTAAAAGTTTAGGAAATATTAAGCTACACAACTCCTTTATTCCATACAGGAACGTTTAAGAATTTGCTAATCTTTACCATATCACTTAACAAATATTGCTTGTCTCCATGATTTAGTAAATTATAACGATCTCCTTCTTTGGTAATTAGGTTTAGTTCGTAACAAAAATAACTTCCTGAAGAATTTCCTTCAATAAACTTCTCTAATACCTGTAAGGCATAAGCTTGTTGAAAAGGTAGAATTTTTTCACCAATAACCATTTTTCTTTTTCGATTATGGAAAAACACTTTGGTACCTTTCGATAAAAAGAAGAAAAAACCAACAAGCATAAACACTCCTCCTGAAGTAAAAAACAGTTTACCACCTTGCATAAAATCAAGAGGTTTGTTACTAAATTTATAATGCTCTATAAAGCTCCATGCAACATAGTTGAGTCCCATTAAGAAAAAACTCCATGATATAAATTTCATAGCTCCGCTAGATGCTATTTTATATCCTAAAGCTGTTTTTTTTAAACGTTCACTTAAAAAGTTGCTTCCTGAATTTTCTACCGCACTCCAAGATATTTCTCTTCCAATAACATCGTGATTTGGATCTCCATAATTAAATTCAATAACTTTATTTTTCGGAGATGTTTTTTTTAGTTTAGCTAAATAACTAGAACCGAACATTCCTGTGAACATAAAGGCTAAAACTGCTAACATTCCACCAGTTTTATAATATGTGTAACGTTGTCTTTCAATTCCTCTTTCTGATATTGGAACAGAAATTTCTAAGCGTTTAATTTTATTTTTAATTCTTGTCGTTGGGTTTTCAAGCAATTTTAATGAGTCTAATTGAGCAATATTTTGTTGATGTTTAATTTCTTGATTTTGAAAGACAGTATAAGAGTCTTTTAATTCTGGAATTACAATAAAGACAACTACTCCTACAGGAATTAAAAAGAATAGCCAAGAGCTATTTACGTTGATTTTGTTCATAGGTTTTTTGGAGGGTGAATCACAAATTTGAGAAAAAGTTAATAATAAAAAAAACTCCTTTGTAAAAATTAACAAAGGAGTTCTATTTAAATAGGATTGTTTTTTATCCTACAATATTGATAATCTTACCAGGAACAATAATTACCTTTTTAGGCTCTCTTCCTTGTAATTGTTGTTGTGTTTTCTCATGAGCCATTACCGTTTTTTCGATATCTTCTTTACTCATGTCTAATGGTAATTCAAGTGTAAAACGCATCTTACCATTGAAAGAAACTGGGTAATTCTTAGAACTTTCTACCAAGTGTTTTTCATCAAATACTGGGAAAGCTGCTGTAGAAATTGATTCTTCGTGACCTAACTTATTCCATAATTCTTCAGCGATGTGAGGCGCATAAGGAGAAATTAATACTAATAATTGTTCTAAAATAACTTTGTTATTACACTTTTGAGCTGTTAGCTCATTTACAGCAATCATAAAGGTAGAAACCGATGTGTTGAATGAGAAATTCTCAATATCTTCTTCTACTTTCTTAATGGTTTTGTGTAAAGTTTTTAAGTTGTCTTTTGTAGCTTCTCCTTCTGAAACTTCAAAATTTTCTCCGTTGTGGAATAACTTCCATAGTTTCTTTAAGAAAGAGTACACTCCAGAAATACCTGATGTTTTCCATGGCTTAAATTGCTCTAAAGGTCCTAAGAACATCTCAAACAAACGTAAACTATCAGCTCCGTATTCTTCACAAATATCATCTGGATTTACCACATTAAACCAACGCTTAGACATTTTCTCAACCTCTCTTCCAACGATATATTTACCCTCTTCTAACTCAAACTCTGCATCCGCAAATTGAGGTTGCCAATTCTTTAAACCATCTAAATCTAATTCATCTGAAGAGTTAATTAACTTTACATCTACACGTAATTCTTCTGTTTGATATTGATCTTTTAATCCTAATGAAACAT
The DNA here is from genome assembly GCF_002120225.1 of Tenacibaculum holothuriorum. Taxonomy (GTDB): domain Bacteria; phylum Bacteroidota; class Bacteroidia; order Flavobacteriales; family Flavobacteriaceae; genus Polaribacter; species Polaribacter holothuriorum. The sequence continues at coordinate 84,735 of NZ_LAPZ01000014.1, forward strand.
ATTTATTTGTTCCAGAAACTCTGTATACAATTGCAGAAGTTCCTAAGATCATTCCTTGGTTGATTAATTTTTTTGCAAATTCATCAACTGGTAAGAATCCTCTATCAAATAAGAATTTTTGCCAAAAACGTGCATATAATAAATGTCCTGTTGCGTGCTCAGAACCTCCAATATATAAATCTACTTCTTTCCAGTACTCAACTGCTTCCTTGCTTACAAATTCTCCATCATTTGTAGCATCCATATAACGGTTAAAATACCAAGAACTTCCTGCCCAACCTGGCATGGTATTTAGCTCTAATGGAAATACAGTTTCATTATTAATTTGATCATTCGAAACAACTGAATTTGTCTCTGTAGACCAAGCCCATTCTGTTGAATTTCCTAATGGTGGTTTACCATCTTCTGTTGGTAAATACTTTTCTACCTCTGGTAATTCGATAGGTAAATGTTCATTTGCTATCATTTGTGGCATTCCGTCTTTGTAATATACTGGGAATGGTTCTCCCCAATAACGTTGACGGCTAAATACTGCATCACGTAAACGATAGTTTATTTTTCCGAAACCAAAACCGCGTTTTTCCATTTCATAGATTACGGTTTTCATTCCTTTTTTATAATTCAATCCATCTAAGAAATCAGAGTTTGCTAACTTAATTCCTTCTTTGGTATCATTTGCTTGTTCTGAAATGTCTACTCCTTCAAAAATATTTGGAATTTCCAATCCGAAATGCTTTGCAAAATCATAATCACGTTGATCTCCACATGGTACTGCCATTACAGCTCCTGTTCCGTAGCTTGCTAATACATAATCTCCAATCCAAATTGGTACTTGCTTTCCTGTAAATGGATGTAATGCATACGCTCCTGTAAACACTCCTGAAATGGTTTTTACATCAGCCATTCTATCACGCTCTGAACGTTTTGCTGTAGCTTCCACATATGCCTCTACCGCTTCACGTTGTGCATCAGTAGTAATTTTAGCTACTAAATCATGTTCTGGTGCTAAGGTCATAAAAGACACCCCAAAAATAGTATCAGGCCTTGTAGTAAATACTTCAATATTTGCATCATGTCCATCTACATCAAAAGTAACCATGGCTCCTTGACTTCTACCAATCCAGTTGGTTTGAATATCTTTTAAAGGCTGTGGCCAATCAATTCCATTTAATCCATCTAATAAACGTTGTGCATATGCAGAAATACGCATAGACCATTGGGTCATTTTTTTACGTACTACTGGATGTCCTCCACGTTCTGAAACTCCGTTTACAATTTCATCATTGGCTAATACAGTTCCTAAAGCTGGACACCAGTTTACCTCAGTATCTGATAAATAAGTTAAACGATATTGTAATAATATCTCTTGTTGCTCTTTTGAGCTAAAGTTCTTCCACTCATCTGCAGAAAATTGTTTGATATCTTCATCGGCTACAGCATTTACATTAGCATTTCCTTCTGCTTCAAACATCCCTACAAGTGTACTTACATCCTCTGCTTTGTCTGTATCTTTATTATACCAAGAATTGAACAACTGGATAAAGATCCATTGTGTCCATTTATAATATTCTGGATTTGAAGTACGAACTTCACGAGACCAATCGAATGAGAATCCGATTTTATCTAACTGTCCTCTATATGTTTTAATATTTGTTTCGGTAGTGATTGCTGGATGCTGTCCAGTTTGAATCGCATATTGTTCAGCTGGTAATCCGAAGCTATCATATCCTTGTGGATGCAATACATTAAACCCTTTATGACGCTTGTAACGCGCATAAATATCACTTGCGATATATCCTAATGGATGTCCAACATGTAATCCTGCTCCAGATGGATAAGGAAACATATCTAACACATAGTATTTAGGCTTATCAGAATTATTACTGGCCTTAAAAGTTTGGTTCTTTGCCCAATACTCTTGCCACTTTTTTTCTATTTCTTGATGATTGTATTGCATTCTTTAAATTTATTCCTGTCATTACGAGGAATGAAATAACGTGGTAATCTTTTTATGAGATTACTTCACGTTGTTCGCAATGACGTGATTTTGAAGCTGCAAATTTACAATTCTTGTTTGGAAGAAGAAAACCTGATTTTAATTAGCTTAAAGATTCTTTTCTGTTTCTTTTTTCAGCAATTATTAGGGAGTGATAAATAAACGAATTGATAGGCGTAGAGATGTTTAGTTCTTGACCCATTTTATGAATAGTTCCTACTTGGGCATCTAATTCAGAAGGACGTCCTTCCATGATGTCTCGCTGTAAGGAAGCCGTTGTTTCGTAAGGAAGTTTGTCTATAAAATGAAACACTTTTTGAATATTTTCTTTATTTAAAGGAATTCCTTTAGCATTTGCAACAGCTACAATTTCTTCTGCTGTTTGTAACATCAGATTTCTGACTTCTGGCTGCGTTCTCATTTCTCCTAAAGTAGCTTTTGTAAGTCCGCCAAGGGCACTAATGGTGGTGATAAATAAAAACTTAGACCAAATGGCCACTTGTATATTGTCTGGAACTTGATTGAAGATTTCAGCTTTATCAAAAGCATCTTTGATTTCTTTTATCCTCGTTGATTGGCTATTATTTAATTCGCCAAAGGCAATATATGGTTCAATTGCCATATGATTGATAACTCCGTATTCTTCTATTTTACTAACAATTTTACACAAACCACCTAACACATGTTTCTCCCCAAGAATATTGGCAAGCTTTTCTGCATTGTCTGCTCCATTCAATAATGAAATAACAACTGTATTGTCATTTAATATAGGTTGAATTTTGTTTGCCACTTCTTCTAATTGCCACGTTTTAGTTGCAATTAAAATCAAATCTGGATTTGAGACTGTAGAAACATCATCGGTGGCATTTACATTTTTTAAGGTGAAGTCTCCTTTGATACTTTTTAATTGCAAACCATTTTTTTGAATAGCCTCAAGGTGTTTCCCTCTTGCAATAAAAGTTACATTTTGCCCCGACTGCGCTAAGCGAATTCCAAAATATCCTCCAACGCCTCCTGTTCCGTAAACTACAATATTCATAGGTTTTGTTTTTTGTAAAATTAAATAAAATAAAAAACCTGATAGATTATTACTATCAGGTTTTTAAGGTTATGTTTTTTTTGAATTATCCTTTAATAGGCACAGACACGATAACATTTCCCCATCCTAAATACATGGTTGCATTGTTGTCTTCTCCATCAAAAGCAACAGAAAATTCTTCGATTGACTTTTTAGATTTTGTTACTGGAGCAGTAACTCTAGCAACATCTTCATTTTCTTTATAGAAATACGAACCCCATACGTTTAAAGCTGAACTAATAATTACAGTCCATTCTTTATCTCCAGGGATCGTAAATAAAGAATACGTACCTGCTTTTACCTTTTTATCGCCAAAAGTAACGTCTTTATAAAAAGTAATTTCTGCAGCTTCATTTGCTCCCGTTCTCCATACTTTTCCATTAGGAGCTAATTTAGATAAAGATCTCTTTTTTAACTGAGGACGACTGTATACTACTTTTACTAATTTGTCTGAATTACGGTAGCTAGAAGGGTACGTAGCAGCATCCATTGGACTTTTGTCTAATTCAGCAAATTCTTGAGCAGTAGCTTCAGAAGAGAATATTAAAGCGAATGCAAAAAATACTATTGTTAAAATTGATTTTTTCATGATTTCGTGTTTTGAATTATTTATTATTCCTTGGTCAATGAAATTAGATAACCTTACAAGAATAAATATTAAAATTATGTGAAAACTATAAAGAATACTGTAACCCAGCTGTAATTGTTTCCTTGTTTTTAAGTTGAATCCCATTAAGGTTTTGGTAAAGTGGTGTGCTAAATTCAAAACCAAATCGTAGGTTTTTTAGAGAACCTTTAAAAGCATATACACTAAAACCTAAACCTCCATTGATAAACTTCCCTCCAGAGTTTTCGGTATTTGCAGTAGTAACCATCATTGGATTTAAATTTGGATTTTTTCCATTAATAGGACTCACTATCAATCCTTCCAAACGAGCAGAGAAACTTAACCATTGATGTGTTTTTACTGCAAACCAAGAATTTAAACTGTAACGATTTCCTAAAGAATAATCATAGCTATTCTTTCCAAAACGATAGGTTCCTTTTAATTGACTTCCCCAAGAAAATGTTTCTGCTTGACCTAAATAGGTTAATCCTAAATCTGCATCGTAGGTTCCACTACCTATTTGCATTGGGTATGGCAATTGAATTTTATTTGGTGCTGACATTGGTGTTACATCTTTTGCGTTTAATTCACCTGTTGGAATAGAGATTCCCACATTTGCGTGTAACGATTCCTTATTTTTATTAATGAATTTATATAGCATTCCTAACTTTATATCTCCTAAACCAGATGATGATGTAGAGAAAGCTCTTGTCATTCCGTTAGGCATACGCATTTGTAGGGCCATATCGTTTTGAATGTAGTTTACCATTGCTATTAAGGTTATCTTATCTGATGGAGCATACATAGCACCCAACATATGCATTTTCATTGGCATTGAAAGTGGCGTAACCATATATCCTTTTTGATGAGTAGCTAAATTTGAAATAGCATTATCTCCTTGTAAAAGACCTTTCATGTTCATATACATGAATCTGTAAGAAAACATAACTTCTCCTTTGTGGTGGTAATGATCTCCCATTACACTTATTGGTGCATGACCATCGGGTCTGTTAGATTTCCATTCGTTTGTGTGGTGTTCTTTTTCTTGTGCGTTTATTGTCTGTGATAAGAATACAAGTATTCCTATAAAGATGATTTTAATTGAATTCATCAGTAGTGTTTTTATTTAAAATTTTACATAGTAGTACATAGAGCTAATCTTAAGATTAGCTCAAAATTTGTGTTAATTCTGTATGTAAAATTTAAACAGTAGGAGGGTGAAATACTGAAGGTGAATATTGATATGTATATGATTGCTTATACGAAAAGCTATTTTTTTGATATTCTATAAGAGTAGGCGTTTCTACCTGTATTAATTGTACGAATCCGATAGGATATTCTTCCATAGCAATTCGAAGTGATTTAAAATCGTCTTCTTGTTGCTGTTCTAGTTTTTTCATTAACTGACATTTCCCCTTACAGTTCATTTCTGGTTTGTCTTTGTTAATACATAAAACTTTAGCTATGTAATCGTAATTAATGGCATATTCTACAAAAGGAGCTATTGGGCGTAACATGGCTACACCGTATAGAAATACAAAAAAGTATATGGCTAATTTTTTTAGCAAAGCTCCTGTTTTATTGGGATTACAAAGATACTACCCAAAGATTTGATACCCAATATTTATAGGATGAAAATTAATTTTAATTTATTCTAAATAAAACACTATATTTGCATCGGATTTTTTGAAGATGATAGTTTTTTATACTGAAAATAAGAAGGTTAAAGAGGTGGTTTCTATAAAAGAAGCCTCAGTTTGTTCAACAGCTTGTACAAGTAATTGTATAAAGCCTAAGAATAAATGCTGTAATAAGTATAAAAAGAAAGGCATCAACTGTAAGCGATGCCCTTTAACTTTTGATGTAAAAATTGCTTCTTAATTAAGCAACTTTTATTAAAAAGTAGTTCTTTTTACCTCTTTGTAATAATACGTATTTGTTAGCAATTAAGTCGTCTTGACTAATTGTATAATCTTCCTTTACCTTTTGTTTGTTTACTGAGATTGAGTTTTCTTTTAAAGCTCTTCGTGCATCTCCATTCGATTTTAAGAAATTTGTTTTAGCTGCTAAAGCACCAATCATATCCAATCCTTCAGTAATGTCTTGTTGTGTTACTTCTGCTTGCGGTACTCCATCGAATACATCTAAAAATGTTTGTTCATCTAATGATTTTAAATCTTCCGAAGTCGATTTTCCGAATAAAATATTAGAAGCAGCAATAGCTTTTTCATATTCTTCTCTTCCGTGAACTAATACAGTAACCTCTTCTCCTAAACGTTTTTGTAATACACGAACATGTGGTGCTTCTTTATGCTCTTCTACTAAAGCATCAATAGTTTCTTTGTCTAAGAACGTAAAGATTTTAATATACTTTTCAGCATCTTCATCAGAAGTGTTTAACCAATATTGATAGAATTTATACGGAGAAGTTCTTTTTGCATCTAGCCAAACATTTCCTCCTTCTGACTTACCAAATTTAGAGCCATCAGATTTTGTGATTAACGGACAAGTAATCGCATATCCTTTTCCACCACCAATTCTTCTAATTAATTCTGTTCCTGTAGTAATATTTCCCCATTGATCAGAACCTCCCATTTGTAATGTTGCTGAACTTTCACGATACAAGTGTAAGAAATCATATCCTTGTACCATTTGATAAGTGAATTCTGTAAACGACATTCCTTCTTTAGATTCTGAACCAATACGATTTTTTACAGAATCTTTTGCCATCATGTAATTTACGGTAATGTGTTTACCAACATCGCGAATAAACTCTAAGAAAGAAAACTCTTTCATCCAATCGTAGTTGTTCACTAAAAGAGCAGCGTTAGGAGCTTTAGATTCAAAATCTAAAAAATGACCTAATTGTTTCTTTACACATTCTTGATTATGGCGTAAGGTTTTTTCATCTAATAAATTACGTTCAGAAGATTTACCAGAAGGATCACCAATCATTCCTGTTGCACCACCAACAAGAGCAATAGGTCTATGACCACAACGTTGATAATGTGCTAATAACATAATAGGAACTAGGTTACCAATGTGTAATGAATCGGCAGTAGGATCAAAACCTACATATGCACTACGCATTTCTTCTAAAAGATGTTCTTCTGTTCCAGGCATGCTATCGTGTAACATTCCTCTCCATTGTAATTCTTCAATAAAATTCTTCATTGTCTGTTAATTTATCAGCAGACAAAGATAAGTTTATCAGTCAAAAAAAACTAAATTCGCTGTATGATTTTAGTTACAGGCGGAACAGGTTTAGTGGGTTCACATTTGTTGTATGAATTAACGCAAACTCATCACAGAGTAAGAGCAATTTATCGAACAGAAAAAAAGCTTGAAGCAGTAAAAAATGTATTTTCTTTTTTTACAGATAATGTCGATGAATATTTTCAGAAAATAGAATGGGTTAAAGGAGATATAACTGATGTTCCAAAGTTAGATGAGGTTTTTGTTGGGATAACTCATGTATATCATGCTGCTGCATTGGTTTCGTTTGATCCGAAAGATTATGTAAGAATGCGTCAGGTAAATATTGAAGGTACTGCCAATATGGTAAACCTTAGTATAGCCTACGGAATTAAAAAGTTTTGTTTTGTAAGTTCTATTGCTGCAGTAGGTGAGGCTATTAATGTAGGTGTGATTACCGAAGAAAATGAATGGAATGATACTACTGAAAACCATGGATATTCTATAACGAAGTATGGTGCAGAAATGGAAGTTTGGAGAGGAAGTCAAGAAGGATTAGATGTTGTTATCGTAAATCCAGGGGTAATTTTAGGAGGTGGTTTTTGGAATGAAGGTTCTGGTAAATTATTTACTCAAGTTTATAACGGATTTAAGTTTTATACTGAAGGAGTTACTGGCTTTGTTGGAGTGGAAGATGTAGTAAAAGCTATGATAGAGTTAATGAACTCTTCAATAAAAAATGAGCGTTTTATTTTAGTTTCTGAAAACAAATCCTTTAAGGAAGTGTTATTTGCGATAGCAGATGCTTTTGATAAAAAACGACCATCCATAAAAATAGGAAAATTAATAACAGAGCTGTTTTGGAGATTAGATTGGATACAGACTAAATTAACAGGAAAAATTCCTTTGTTGACTAAAAACTCTGCAAAATCTTCTCATACTATTTCTACATATTCTTCTAAGAAAATTGAAGAGAGCTTGCAGTTTAATTTTAGAAAAATTGGTAGTCTAGTTAACAATCTTTGTGAAAAATTTACAACTAATTAACAATAAAACTATTTTTTTTACTTGTATTAAGGTCTAAGTTATTTAAAGGAGGTTTACGTTTTTTGTTTACTTTGATTAAAGAGTCCATTTTCCTTATTATTTCAGATGATTCTCTTTCTAGTTCCTCAATTTTATTTTTCACTTCTTTAATCATTTTTGTATACTCATCTATTTCAGAAGTGTAATAAGTATTACTATTAATAAAACGAGTTGAATCAATTTTATACTTTTCGTAAATGTATAAGGTATAATTACTTCTTTTCTTGTCTAAAGAATCTTTAATGTTTTTTGCTGAAACTGCTATGTACATATCGGTTAATAAAGAAATCATAGAATCCTTTGGTATAAGGTCTTTAGGTTTCTCATAAATTGTATTACTAGTGCATGAAACAAAAGTGAGAATTAATGCTAAAAGATATGTGACTTGCTTCTTCATTTATCTATTAAAAACTAAACGTTTTCCTTTAATTTCTTCGTTAAAATCTCCGTTATTATACATTAAGTTTCCATTTACAAAAGTATGGGTGATTTTGTTAGAAAATTCTTCGCCTTCAAATGGAGACCAACCACATTTGTATAAAACATTATCTTTATTAACCGTCCAAGAATCTTTTGGGTCGATTAAAACTAAATCAGCAAAGTAACCTTCTTTGATATATCCTCGATTTTCAATTTTGAAAATTTTTGCAGGATTATGGCATGCTTTCTCAACCACTTTTTCTATTGAAACTACTCCTTCTTTTACTTTTTCTAAAAGAGCAATAACAGCATGTTGAACTAACGGTCCGCCACTTGGAGCTTTTGTATACACATTTGCTTTTTCATCTAAAGTATGAGGAGCGTGATCTGTTGCAATAATATCAATTCTATCATCTAACAAAGCTTTCCATAAACCATCTCTGTCTTTTTGTGTTTTTACTGCAGGATTCCATTTTATATGTGTCCCTTTTTGTTCGTAATCTTTATCAGTAAACCATAAATGATGTACACAAACTTCGGCAGTGATTTGTTTTTCTTCTAACGGAATATCATTTCTAAATAAATGAGTTTCTTTTTCAGTAGAAAGATGAAAAACATGTAAGCGAGCTCCTGTTTCTTTTGCTAATTCAATAGCTTTAGAAGATGATAAATAACACGCTTCTTCACTTCTAATAATTGGATGATACTTAATAGGAATATCATCGCCAAATTGATCTTTATATTTTTGAGTATTTTTTCTAATGGTTTGCTCATCTTCACAATGCACAGAAATAAGCATTTTGGTTGATGAGAATATCTTCTTTAAAACCTCTTCATTGTCAACCAACATATTTCCTGTCGATGAACCTAAGAATAATTTAATTCCAGCTACATTCTTTGAATCGGTTTTTAGTAATTCTTCTAAGTTATCGTTAGTGCCACCAAACATAAAAGAATAGTTTGCATAGGAGGTTTTACTAGCAATTTCAAACTTCTCTTCTAATAATTTTTGTGTTGTTGCTTGCGGAACTGTATTGGGCATTTCAATAAAAGAAGTAATACCTCCTGCAATAGCTGCTTTACTTTCTGTAGCAATGTTTGCTTTGTGAGTTAATCCTGGTTCGCGAAAATGCACTTGATCATCAATCATACCAGGAATTAAAATTTTTCCTGTTGCATCAATTATTTCAGTATCTGTATCAGTAATGTTTTCTGAAATTTTTGAAATAATCTCATTCTCGATTAAAAGATCACTTACAAAGGTTTTTCCTTCGTTTACTATTTGAGCATTTTTAATAAGGTACTTCATAATTACTTAGGTAAACCGCTTAAACGCATTTTTATTACACCGAAAACAGCTTCTTTTATTATCCCAGGACTTAATTTAGATTCTCCTAAAACTCTATCGGTAAAAATTATTGGAACTTCTTTTATGTTGAATTTGTGTTTCCATGCTTTAAATTTCATTTCAATTTGAAAAGCATATCCTACAAATTTAATTTTATCTAGTTGAATTGTCTCTAAAACTTTTCGTTTGTAACATACAAATCCTGCGGTAGTATCATGTACAGGAATTTTTGTTATAAATCGAACATAACGAGATGCAAAATACGATAGCAAAACTCGTTTAATGTCCCAATTAACAACATTTACTTTGTTGTTCACATATCTTGAACCTACAGAAATATCGGCTTCATCATTAGTACAAGTGTTATATAATCTGATTAAATCAGCTGGATCGTGAGAAAAATCAGCATCCATTTCAATAACATAATCATATCCGTTTTTAATCGCCCATTTAAATCCGTGAATGTAAGCGGTGCCTATACCATTCTTTCCTTTTCGTTGTTCTAAAAATAAAGAATCGGAATATTGGGATTGTAATTTTTTTACAATACTTGCAGTTCCATCGGGAGAATTGTCGTCAACAATAAGAATATGGAAAGCTTTTTTTTGACTAAAAACTGCTTTTATAATAGCTTCGATATTCTCTTTTTCGTTATAAGTAGGTATGATAACTAATGCGTCGGACATACTGTTATTTTCAACTTTGTTGAGCAAAGATACACTAAATTATTACTAAATTTGTGTTAATTACGAATGCAAATTTTAAAGTATTGCAAGCCTTAGATAGATTAGATTTTACTAATAGTTGGATTACAGTTTTAATTTTAATTTCTGTGGTTTTGTTGGCTGTAATGAAAGTTATAAAGCCATCAAGGTTATTAGGGTATAGTATTGCTTTTTTTAGTCCAGGGTTTTTTCAAAAGAGAGCTGAAGAGAATGCTTCATTTTTTACTCCTTTTAACGGTGTAATGTTTTTATTTAGCTTAATAATTTTGTCGTTGTTTTGCTTTTTTGCTTTAAATCCTTTTGCTTTTGAAAGAGATTTTTTTGAATTTGGAGTGTTTTTTATTGGTATTATAGTTTATGTGCTTATTAGATTTATAATAGACTTTTTGGTTATAAACGCTACTGGAGTTATTGATGTTCTTAATTATTTTATGTTCTCTAAAAGAGGATATTTGTATACAGTTTCATTATGGATGTTTCCTGTGTTAATTTTTTATATTTATGCGTTTAGAAACAACTATTTTTTACTGATTAGTTTTCTGCTTTTGTTTGCTATAAGAGGCTTTTTATTAATTTATAATAACAAAAAGCTGGTAGTAAGCAAGTTGTTTTATTTTATTTTGTACTTTTGCACACTTGAAATAGCTCCGCTATTAATACTCTATAAAATAACAACTACTTAAAGAGAAAGTTTATGAAAGTGAAAACTATTTTAGTATCTCAACCAGCTCCTAAAAGTGAAACTTCCCCATACTTTGATTTGGCTGATAAGCACAAAGTAAAAGTCGACTTCCGTTCCTTTATTCATGTAGAAGGAATCCCTGTAAAAGAAGTTAGAACTCAAAAAGTAGATTTAAACAATTACACTGCTATTATTTTAACAAGTAGAAATGCAGTAGATCATTTCTTTAGAATTGCTGAAGAAATGCGTTTTACAGTGCCAGATGATATGAAGTATTTCTGTCAATCTGAAGCAGTTGCTTTTTACTTACAAAAATATGTAGTATACAGAAAGCGTAAAATTTATGTTGGTAATCGTACTTTTCCTGAATTAACTAAGTTAATTAAAAAGCACAAAGATGAAAAGTTTTTATTACCAAGTTCAGATAAATTAAAGCCATTAATTCCTGCAGAATTAGATAAGTTAGGTGTAGATTGGAAACGTGCTGATTTATACAGAACAGTCGTTAGTGATTTATCGGATTTAGAAGATGTATTCTATGATGTATTAGTTTTCTTTAGTCCTTCAGGAATTGATAGTTTATTTAAAAACTTCCCTGAGTTTAAACAAAATAATACACGTATTGCAGTATTTGGTAATACAACTATTAAAGCTGTTGAAGATAGAGGTTTAAGAGTAGATATTGCTGCTCCAACACCAGAAACTCCATCAATGACAATGGCTTTAGAAAAATATATTAAAGAAGTTAACAAGAAATAATATTTCTGTTAAACTAAAACAAAAAGCTCCGAAATTAAATTTCGGAGCTTTTTGTTTTGGATATATTACTTATTCTTATTATCGTACATTTTTAGTACTTACATAAAATTCTTCATAAGTTTCTAGTAAACTCATTAACCCAGAAACTAAATCTTGTGTTTCTATTAAAATACTAAAATACAATGTTGTGTTTTTAGGACTCGTTTCATCTGTTCTAATACGATCTACTTGTTTTTCTATAGAAGCTGAAACATCAGATAATAATTCTTTCTTCTCTTCGATAATTTGAGATAAATTATCAAAAGACTTATCTTCAAAAGTATTACCAATGTCTCCAAGTAATTTAGAAAGGGTATTGTCTATATGTTTTAAATCTTTTATTTGTCCTTTTTTTAGGTTTTTGTGGTTGTTGTTTACGTGTTTGTATGTAGCACGAGAAATGTAGCTAATAGATTGTGCTACATCTTGTAAATAGCCTAAAATTAAAATATAGAATCTACTTGCTTGCACAGAAGTGTCGTCTAAAGATTTTATAAAGTAGAAAACACCATCTTTTAAACTATCGATTTCATCATTAAGCTTTGTTACGTGCTTATCGGTTTTTCTCAATTTTATTAAATCGTGTGTAGCTAAATCGTTTACAACACTTGAGTATAATTTGTTAATTCTGTGTGCAACTCCAGCAATATGATCAGAGCTTTCATCAATAACTCCGTTGATAGAAATTAACTCAGCACGCTCAACAAACAATTGTTTCTTTTCTTCTTTTGCTTTTTTAGAGTACATGATGCTAGTTCTTACTAGCATTCCAATTACTACTAATAATAAAACAGGAATCATTGCTTTGTCCCAGCTTATTAAATAGGCTACAATACCAGCTGCTGTAAAGGCAACAATAGCGGTTAAAAACCAACCTCCAACAACATTAATAACTCCAGCTACTCTATATACAGCACTTTCTCTACCCCAAGCTCTATCGGCTAAAGAGGTACCCATTGCAACCATAAAAGTTACATAAGTTGTAGATAGTGGTAGTTTCATTGAGGTAGCAATAGAAATTAAAACACTAGCCATAATTAAGTTTACAGAGGCTCTTACTAAATCAAAAGCAGGTAGTTCGTATGTTTTGTCTTTAGGTAATTTAATTACTGGTTTTTCAAACTTAGAATTTAAATATACTTGAGTTTTTTGTGGTATTAATAAGTTGAAACCTTGATTAGCAAACATTGCCATACGTACAACAACTCTCGATATGTTATTAGGTTGAAATTTTTCTTGTCCTTCTCCTTGACGAGATAGATTAATACCAGTTTCAATTACAGCTCTTGCTTTTTTAGATGTCCATAAAGTAATAACCATAATTAAACCAGCCAATAATAGTAACCATGTGTTAGATGGAACTTTGTTAGCTAAAACTCCCATTGTAAACTCATTTGCTGCTATACCCGAAGCTTGCCACGCATCGTAAGAATTTAAGGCAGCAATTGGTACTCCAATAAAGTTTACTAGATCGTTACCAGCAAATGCCATGGCTAAAGAAAACGTACCGACTGCAATAATTATTACTAATATATTGGCTTTGAAAAACTTTATTAAAGTATAAGAAATAGAACTCCATAAAACAAAGCTTCCTGCTATAATAGCTGAAGTGTTTCCTTCTAAAATATCTTTTAAATTTCCGTAGAAAGGAGTTCCTTTTAATCCTTTAATAATAATGAAATAGGTAATAGCGGTAATTGCAAAACCGCCAAACAAAGCATTAATATATGCTGGTCTTTTTTCAAAATCAAAAGAATAAATAAGTCTAGAAAAATATTGAACTATAGCACCGACAGTAAAGGCAACAACGACGGATATTACAATACCAAAGATAATTTCTGAAGCTTTCTCAGTATTTATGTAGTTCGATAAGTCAGTAATGGTTTGTGTGTCACTTGCCGAAATCTTTATCAATGCAATGGCTACAGCAGATCCTAATAATTCAAAAACAATAGATACTGTGGTTGATGTAGGCATTCCTAAGGAATTAAAGACATCGAGTAGGAGTATATCGGTAATCATTACTGCCATGAAGATGTACATGATTTCTTCAAACATAAACATATTCGGATTGAAGATTCCTTTTCTGGCAACTTCCATCATACCACTAGAAGTAACAGCTCCGAAGAATACTCCAACACTAGCAATAATCATAATAGTTTTAATAGGAATGGCTTTAGAACCTATTGCTGAATTTAAAAAGTTTACAGCGTCGTTACTTACTCCAACGACTAAATCTAAAATTGCTAAAGCTGCTAAAGCTACTAGCATTAAAATAAACGGATCTCCCATTTGTTGATTTTAAATTAACCCGACAAATTTACAAAAAGAACCTTGATGAATAATGTTATTTTAACGTTATTAATACAGGGTTTTGTTAAATGTATTTATCAAGATTTTCAGGTCCTTCAAGAATGGTTCTGGAAATTTGCATTATCCCATTTTCATTGGTTAAAACATGCCATTTTATGAGGGTGATTTCATTGTTTTCAATTTCTAAACCTGTAATACATCTAGGGTGAACACAACTACCATCGTTAAAATGTGGAAGTTCGTTATGAGAAGGGAAACGAGGTCTGTGTGTATGACCAGTAACAATCATTTGGTTGTTGTTTTTCTTAATCCAATCTTCCAATCTTTTTTCAACTTTTATGAGTTCTTTAAAGTTTTGAGCAGGACTCGTGGGGTCTTTAATACCTATAATTTGTAGTGGTCTCCATAGTACTTGAACTAAAAATTTACTAAGTCTCCAGAAGTTGTAGTTAAACCAATCGGCTTGATGACCGTGCAATAAAAAAACGGATTTTCCATCTTCTTGTTCTAATCGAATAGCTTCAGAAAATGATACATTAATCATTAACTCTTTATCTTTTCCATCAACAGTGTCATGATAATAATTGAGATTTTTCTTAATGTTTTTTGGGTTTTTATAATCCATGTCATGATTTCCCCAGATAAAATGCAGTCGATTATCATCATGAAACTCTTTTAATAAGAGATAAATGTATTTGTTAGCGTTAAAGATGTTTTTGAATTTATTTTCCCATAATTCATCACCATCTCCTAATTCAATATATGTAAAACCTTTTTGGAGGTACTGACTTAATGCATAATGATATATTTTTCTGTTATGCGCAAAGTCATCAGCAAAACTATTGTCTCCTCTATGACAATCGGAGAACAATACATATTTAGATTCCTTACTTAAAGGAAGTTTTTTAGCATTTTTAAAAGCTCTCGAAATTCGATTATCTGATGACATGTACTGTTTGTTTTACGGCATAAATATGCATAAAAAAACCCAAGTTTTAAAACTTGGGTTTTTTGTAATTATTTAATGGCTAATTATTTTTTAGCTAAAATTTGAACATCGTCAATCATGTAAGCTCCGTCTAAACTTGTGTTGTTTCCTGAAGCTACTGATTTAAAGGCTACATATAAAGTACCTGTATATTCTGAGATATCAATTAAGCCTGAATCTTGGAATTGATACCAGCTAGAGTCTTGGGTTGGTAAACTAGCGCTAACTTTAGTCCAAGTAGCTGCAGCTACATTAGTACCGTCAAAATCTGTAGAAACTAAAACTTCTAATGTGTTTTCACTAGAGTTGTCAACGTGATGTTGAGCAGCTTTAAAGTTTAAAAACTCGTTAGTTTGAGCATCCATATCGATACCAGGAGTAATTAACCAACCTATATTGGAATCATCTCCAGTTCTGAATCCACTAAATTCTACATAACCATTCCCTCTGTGCTCTTGTCCTAACCATACTTCACCACCTTCTTGTGCAAAATTAACCCAATTTGGTAATACACTTAAGCTAGTATTGTCTCTTGTGATAACTTGAAAATCTTCATTAAAAACAGCCTCAAAATCATCAATATTTAATGGTTGACACTTAGTTTCATTGAAAACAATATCGCTAAAGCTATTTAAAACTAATACTGCATTATCTCCTCTAAAATCTTTACTTACTACAGCCTCGATGTAACCACCATCAGCAGGTAATTTAGATGAAGCAAAAGAAGCGAATGAACTTGTTTCAATGATTCCTTCAGAAAAATCGAATCCACTACAACTCATTACAGTTCTTTGAGTATCGAAATCTTCATTTGGATCTACAATTGGTTCTCCTACTAAAGCGTCGCTAAAGAAAGCATTGTTAACTCTTACATACGTTCCTACTGGTGTACTGCTTAATTCTGATAAAGAGATAGTTTTAGGAACAATAGTTGCAGTAGTAGCTGCTCTAAAAATATGATTAACCATTTGGTTTTCTGAAATAACATCTACCTCATTTGTGTCAGAAGTTTTAACTCTACCAGCAACTGTAGTTATTCCATCACGAGAGTTAGTTTCTCCTAAATATAAATCTTTTAATGATATGTATACTTCTCTACCAAAGTTAAATTTAGAGTAATTGTTGGTTAAATTAACAATTACTTTAAGTCCTGCAGTAGGATTCTCTGGAGCATCTTGAATATAAAATTCTCTATAAAAGTTACCAGATTGATCTGAAGAAACAACGTAACCTTTTACCACGTCATTAGTTTCAATTTTTACAGGAGCATCTCCAGAGTTGTATTTAGCTTTTACATCTGCAATACTAATTAGGTTCCAAGTATCTTTAGTTGCAATGCTATCTAAAATTGCGTTTAAACTTGTGTTTTCTTCATCTCCAATAATTGTTGGAACTGTGTAATCGTTATTGTCTACACATGAAGTAAATACGATACTAGCTACAACCGCAGCTAATATGATATTGAATTTATTTATAATTTTCATTGTAATAAGTTTTTGTTTTTAATTAAAATCTGAAATAAACATTTAAGAAATAAGAAGTACCTCTTCCGTACCAATATTTAGAACCAAAAAGAGGTGTTTCTCTTTGTGCTTCTGCAGATAAACTGTTAAAGTCTCCTCTTCTGGTTTGTTCAAAACCTCCTGTTTTAAACTCTTTATCGAATAAGTTTGTTACACTTGCAAATAAACCTACGTAATAATCTCCAATTTTCCAAGATTTACCTCCAACAACATTTACTGTTAAATAGCTATCAAACTCTTCTTGTTGTAATAATTCTCTTGCAACAGCTGGGTCGTAGTTATTGAATGGTAATCCATCAGAATCTTTAAAAAATGCACTAGTTCTTGTAATTGGACCAACATCTATAAATGTTTCGTCTAAATAGTTTGCCGTAGCACCTACCCACCAATAATCTGGGTCTCTATATTCAAAACCAAAAGAATATGCTTTTTGTGGTCCAGAAGCTAATCGGTAATCTTTTAAGTTAGATTTTCCTAAGTCTAAAACACCATTAACAAATCCTTGTTGTTGAGCGTCTTGAGTGTTTTCAGTAGCTAAATATACATTTGGATTGTTGTCGTATGTATATTGACCAATATTTGCAGCACCTTTTAACTTTATTGTTGGAGTTACTTGATATTCTAAACCAATTTCTGCACCAAAATGTTTTTTATCTATGCCTGTAACTACTTCTTGAATAAATGCTTCAGCTGTTGAAGATTGTAAGAAGAAGAAACCTATATCGGTAGCATCTTGTACTTTGGTATAGTAACCCGTAACTTTTGCTTGTAATAATGGGCTTCTGAATATATAGCTAGCATCTGTAGATAAAATCTTTTCATCAGTTAAACCAATAACTACAGCATTACTTTCTCTAGGGTTAGAAAAAGTGTTTCTAATTGTAGGTGCTTTGGTTAAATAAGCACCGTTAAAATCTAATAAATGACGACCAGATATTTTATATGTAGCTCCGGCTTTAACACCAAAGTTTGTGAAGTTTAATTTTTCAGATTTTCCTAAAGAATTGTCTACAAATCTTCCGTTCTGGTATAAACCATTTCTTTGGTGAGTTGTTCTAGAAACGTCTCCAGCTACATAAAAATCAACTTTATTATATTTGAATTGAGCTTGTGCGAATCCGCCATAAATTTCTGATTCTAATTCATAGTTATATCTAAATTTATCGCCTACTGTAACAACTCTGTTTGGATTTAATAAATCATTTTGTCTTCCTGGATCATCAACATTTGAAAATCTGTTGATGTCTAAATATCCATTACCTCCTAATAAATCTAAAATATTAGCGAAGTTGTCTGAGTTAAATTTAGAATATTGTAATTTACCGTTAAGGGTAATATTGTCGTTTAACTCTGAATTTAAGATAGTGTTAATAGTAAATTGTTTATCATCATTTCTATCTTCATATAAAACGTAAGCATTATTTAAACCTGCATTTGCATTGGTAATGTTTGCGTCGTATAAAGCATTCCAATTTAATTGTCCGTTATTTATGAAGGCTTGTTGCTTTTCATAAGCAAGACCTAAGTTTCCACGATCTACTTCGTAACTTGGTAAGTTTTGGTAGTATGTAGGACTTGGGTTGTTACCAGCGTTAAAATCTATTCTACTGTTTCCTATTTCTCCAAATTGGTAAGAAACATTTGTGTTTAATGAAGTGTTGTCAGAAATATTCCAATAATGATTTAACATAACTATTGGTTCATAAATTCTTCTAACTCTAGAGTTTCTCATTTTTCCGTTTTGATAACCCCAGTATTCATTATATCTAATACCTTTTAAGTCATATACTTCTTGAGTATGAGGAGCAGATTTACCTCTTTCGTTTTCAGCAGCGATTACAGTTAAGTTTAAAGCGTGTTTGTTACTTAATTGTTTTTCGATAGCTAAGAAAATAGAGTTAGCATCATAAAATGTTCCGTCTACATATCCTTCATTTCCAGCTCTTCTACTTCCAGAGGCAGTTAATGCCCAACCGTTTTTCATTAAACCAGTAGCATAAGTAGCCATTAAACGGTGTGAGTAACTTCTGTTTGAGCTAGCATAAGAAATTCTTCCTCCTTTTCTATAGGCAGAGGCACGAGTACTAATATTAGTAGAACCTAAAACACCACCAAATGTATAGTTAGAAGGAGTTAGTCCATTGCTAAATTCTTGGTTACGTAATACGTCGTTTAAACCACCCCAGTTGCTCCATTGAGGACGACCGTTGTATAGTTTATTCATTTCGATACCGTTAATTAAAACTTTACCATTTTCAGAATCTAAACCTTTAATTCTATAAAAAGATCCACTCCATTCAAAAGCAGCTGTTCTAGAATAGATGTCTCTAGATGCTTGTAAAAGCCCAGATATATTATCTGCTGCACTTGTGTCGTCATTCAATTCATCATCAGTAATTGTAATGGTACTTAAATCTTGATCTTCTGAAACGTCTTCGAACATCATTATAGTACCTAAGTCTACTGTTTTTCCAGATAATTGAACTGGGAAGTTTTGGGTTTCGTACCCGTTTAAAGAAACCACAATAATTTGTCGTCCGTCAGTTAGACCTTGTAAAGTAAATGCACCACCAGCATCAGAAATAGTACTAATGTTGCTGTTGTTTACTTTTACAGAAACTCCTTGAAGTGGTTGTTCAGAATCGCCATTTATTACGATTCCTTTTACAATGTTTTGCGCATTTAGGTTAATGAAACCTAAAATAGTAAACAACATTGCTACCGTAAAATTTCTCATAAATGTTTGTTTATAAAATATTTAATTTGTTAAGTTTTCACAAAAAAAGCTTTGTGAAAAATGCACGCAAAATTAAGAAAAAATTAACTCGGTCAATGTTAAATTAACATTATTGTTTGCTTTTTATTCTCTTTAATAAGTTTTGGCTTGAAATTTGTTTTATTTTTGCCGCGTAAAATTTATTTAATGAGAAAATTAGTATACCTTTTAGTTTTATCTTTTATTGTATCAACAGGATACGCTCAAAAGAAATATAAAATAAGAACTGTAGCTTTTTATAATTTAGAAAACCTTTTTGATCCTATTAATGATCCAGAAAAAGATGATGAAAAAAGTCCAATTATGGAAATGGAAGGAAATAGAGAGGAAGTATATCAGAAAAAATTAGAGAAATTGAGTGATGTTATTTCTCAATTGGGTTCTGAGAAAGCTAAAACGAGTCCGGCTATATTAGGTGTTGCTGAGATAGAAAATAAAAAAGTTTTAGAAGATTTAATCAAAACTGAAAAATTGAAAAAGAAGCATTATGGAATTATCCATTTTGATTCTCCAGATAAAAGAGGAATTGATGTAGCATTATTATATCAAAAAAGGTATTTTAAGCCTGTTCATTATGAGGCTTTTAACCCGAATATTTATGATAAAAATAGAAAAGTTTATACTCGTGATATTTTGTTAGTGTCTGGATATTTAGATGATGAGTTAGTACATATTATTGTTAACCACTGGCCTTCAAGAAGAGGAGGTGAAGCTAAGAGCAGACCTTTAAGAGAAAAAGCAGCTTATAAAGTTGGGCAAATTATTGAAAAAATTAAGGAGAATGATCCAAACGCTAAGGTGATAATTATGGGAGACTTTAATGATGACCCAATCAATTCTAGTTTTAAAAAGGTGCTTAAAACTAAAACTAAGAAAAAGAATGTTGATAAAGGAGAAATTTATAATCCTTATGAAGACATGTTCCGTAGAGGTTTTAATACATTAGGGTATAGAGATAATATTAATTTATTCGATCAAATATTAATTACATCTCCATTATTAGATAAAGGAGGGAAGGATTTCTCTGATTATAAAATGTTTAAATCAGGTATTTTTAATAAGCGTTTCTTAACTCAAAAGAAAGGGCGTTATAAAGGGTATCCTTTTAGAAGTTTTAGTAACGGGAGATTTACTGGCGGATATAGTGATCATTATCCAGTATATATGTACTTAATTAAAGAAAAGAATTAATAAAATTAAAAGGTTAGCAAATTTGCTAACCTTTTAATTTTTACATAAGTCTTCTAAGTAATTGTTCATTCTTAGTTGAAAAAGTGTTCCTTTTAATAAGTCTTCAATTTGACCTAATTCAACTAAAGAAACTGCCATGCTTACTTTGTTAGATGGAGTTTGTAATAAAATAGATTTACAGTCTTTTCCTTTACTACAAGTAGCACATTTTTTTTGGTTTTTAGAATCTTCTATTTTTTCTAAAAACTCTTCAATTTCATCTTCTAATAAATGAAAACCAGTGTCTCTAAATATAATTTGAGTTAAATCGGTTTTAGTATGTGTCCATCGAAATGAAATTCCGATGATGTTATCATATATTCGAGTGATACTATCCATAATTTATGTAAATATGGACAAATATATAATTTATTTAGATTAAGTCTAAATAAAATCTTATTGAATGTCTTTTAATACTAATTGAAGTGATGTATAACCGTTCCATGTATTCTCATCTAAAGAATAAGCAATATTGAATTCATTTTGAATTGAATGTAGCTTGTCTCCAAGTCCAAAACCTATTGCATTATATGTTTTACGGTCAGAGCCATAAATAATATTGAGTTTTAAATGAGATTTATCTGTGCCAACTTGTTTTCCGAAACCATTATCTCTGACGTCTGTAGCTTTAAAAACGGGTTTCATGTTTTGAGGCCCAAAAGGCTCCATTTGTTTTAGAATTCTATAAAACTTAGGAGTGATATTCATTAAGTTTAACTCTGCATCAATGGAGATTTCTGGAATAAGTAACTCTTTGTCTATGGTTGATTTTACTACTTCTTCAAATTTTTGTTTAAAAGGAAGGTAGTTTTCTTTGGTAAGTGTAAGTCCAGCTGCATATTTATGGCCTCCAAATTGTTCAATAAAATCTGAACATTGCTCTAAAGCATTATAAACATCAAACCCTTTTACAGATCTTGCAGAAGCAGCTAGTTTATCACCGCTTTTTGTGAAAACTAAAGTAGGTCTGTAGTAAGTTTCAATTAAGCGAGAAGCAACAATACCAATAACCCCTTTATGCCAATTTTCATCATAAACGATGGTTGTGTAATTATCTTCTTCTTTGTTGTTTTTGATTTGTTGTAAAGCTTCTTCGGTTATTGATTTGTCAAGAACTTTTCTGTCGGAATTAAATTGTTCGATATTGTTTGCAACTTCAATTGCTGTATCAAAATCAAATTCAGTTAATAATTCTACGGCATAATTACCATGTTTAATTCTGCCTGCAGCATTAATTCTTGGAGCAATAGTAAAGACAACATCTGTAACTGTAAGTTGTTTCTTGTTAAGTTTGTTTATAAGGGCTTTAATTCCGTTTCGAGGATTAGAGTTAATTACCTCTAAACCGTAATAGGTAAGAATTCTGTTTTCACCAGTAATAGGAACAATATCTGCAGCAATGGCAGTAGCAACTAGGTCTAAATATTCAGCCAAATCTTCAATAGTTTGATTGTATTTTAAACCCAAAGATTGAATTAGTTTAAAACCAACTCCACAACCGCAAAGTTCTTTGTAAGGATAATCGCAATCAACTCTTTTGGGATTAAGAATAGCTACAGCTTTCGGAATTTCTTTTCCTGGTTTGTGATGATCGCAAATAATAAAATCAACTCCTTTTTCTTTTGCGTAGGCTACCTTTTCTATTGCTTTGATGCCACAATCTAAAGCTATAATAAGTGTAAAGTCATTGTCATGTGCAAAATCAATTCCTTTGTAAGAAACCCCATAACCTTCATCGTATCTATCTGGAATATAGGTTGCAATGTTTGGGTGAATAGTTCTTAAGTAAGAAGCCATTAAAGAAACTGCTGTGGTTCCATCAACATCATAATCACCATAAACAAGGATGTTTTCGTTGTTGGTAATAGCGGTTTCTATTCGTTTTACAGCGAGTTCCATATCTTTCATCAAATATGGATCGTGTAAATCGTTTAACGAAGGGCGAAAATATTTTTTAGCTTCATTAAAAGTAGTAATACCTCGTTGAACTAAAAGTATAGCCAAAGTTTTGTCTATGTTTAAAGCTTTGGCTAATGATAATGTTGTTTCGGTATTGGGTTGTTCTTTTAAAGTCCAACGCATTTTTTACTTGTTATGAAAATGAATATTGGTGTTTACTTTGGCAAATTGACGGAACATTTCCATAACACCACAGTATTTTTCAATAGATAAGTTTACGGCTTTAGTAATTTTCTTTTCGTCTAAATCAGTTCCGTAAAAATGATAATCTAATGTTACAGTATGATATGTTTTAGGATGTTCTTCTGTTAACTCTCCTTCAACTTCCATTTTGTAGTCGTCAAAAGACACTCTCATTTTATTTAATAGAGAAACTAAATCTAAACCAGAGCAACCTGCTAAACCAGAAAGCATCATTGCTTTTGGGCCTAAACCTTTGTTTGTTCCTCCGTTTTCTTCAGAAGTATCCATTAAAACAGTGTGTCCACTAGGATTGTCAGATTCAAATAGCATGTTTTCTTTCCAACTAGTTGTTATTTTATGAGAAGCCATATGTAAATATTTTTTTGTTTCTTGCGTAAGTTGTTTGTTGTTAAAGTCGACTTATAAAGCCGGTTCATTACACAAACTTACAGTAAAAAATTAGTATTAAAAATATAAAAATAAAACTATGCCATTAGTAACGCCATTAGATCCTAATCATGATGAAGAAACAAGAAGATTAGCCGATTTTTATAATGAAACATTAGGGTTTTGTCCTAATTCTGTTTTAACAATGCAGCGTCGTCCAGAAATATCAAAAGCATTTATCAATTTAAACAAAGCTGTAATGGCTAATCATGGTAGGGTAACATCTGCTTTAAAAAGAATGATTGCTTGGGTGAGTAGTAATGCTACAGGTTGCCGTTATTGTCAGGCACATGCTATTAGAGCTGCTGAACGTTATGGAGCAGAGCAAGAAAAATTAGATAATATTTGGGAGTATAAAACACATCCTGCTTTTTCAGAGGGAGAAAGAGCTGCGTTAGATTTTTCATTAGCAGCATCTATGGTTCCTAATATGGTTGATGAAGAGATTAAAAAAAGGTTGTATGAACATTGGAATGAAGGAGAAATTGTTGAAATGTTAGGAGTTATTTCTTTATTTGGTTATTTAAATAGATGGAACGATTCAATGGGAACAAGTATTGAAGATGGAGCAGTAGAATCTGGAGAGCAATACCTTGGTAAACATGGATGGAATAAAGGAAAACATGTTTAATTCTTCTTTGAAATCTAGAATTTAAAACTTATATTAGTAAAAAGAAAGCCTTTTCTAATTAGAAAAGGCTTTCTGTAAAAACCTTTCACTTTTTTTGAACACGAAAGGTTCCCCCCATAAGTCATCACCGTAATAGGTATGTACAAAGAAAATTGTTTCTGTGCATATACCTGTTGTGAAAAATGCAAACTTGTAAAAGATAATTGCACTTTTTGAGGCAATTTAATTTGTAAAATGATTTATGGAGAAGACCAGTTTTAAGCTTTTTGAAGAGATTCAAAAAGAACTTCCTAAAAATGTATTGTTAGTTGAAGCAATAGCAGATGCTTTAGATATTAGTAATGATGCTGCTTACCGTAGATTAAAAGGTAAAACAAATTTATCTTTTGATGAAGCTTTATTACTTGCTAAACAGTATAATATATCTATTAATAACCTTTATGAACTATCTGTAAACAATTCTTTTTACGTAGAAAAGAAAAGTTTCTTAAAATCTAAAGAAGGGTTAATTAACTTTTATAAAACTGAAGCTAAAAGTATTTTAAACTTTTCAAAGTATACAGATAGTAGAATAATAATAGGAGCTAAGCAGATACCTATTTATCATATTCCTTTTAATTCACTGTATTCTAAATTTCGTGTTTTTTTATATTTAAGAATGTCTACAAATGGATCTAGTTCTTTGTTGAGTAATTTATCATCCTTTAATATTGAGCATGATGTTCTTAAAGCTTCAAAAGAATTTAAAGATGTATTTAAGATTATAAATATTGAAGAAGTTTGGAGTGATGCTACTATTCATAATTGTTTAAATCAATTATATTATTTCTACAAAATCAATATTGTTAATAGAGATGAGGCTCTTTTAATGTGTGCTGAGATTAAGGAAATGATGAAGCAAATTGAATTTAAAGCTGTAAATGGTTTATGGAATGGTAATGATAAAAATAGCTATAGCTTGTATCATAATAAGCTACTTACTTTAAATAATATGGTGTATTTAAGTTCTGAAAATAAAAAGAAAGCCTTAATGCTTTATGATGGATTGTCGCATGTGGAAATTGAAGATGCTAGTGTATGCAATGAAATAGAAAGGTATTTTGAAAAAGTGATTCATTTTTCTAGTAAAATTTCAGGAAATGTAGAGGTAGCAAGAAGTTTGTTCTTTAGTTCGATGTATGAAAAAATAGCTATTTTAGAAAAACAAATAAAAGATGATAAAGAAATAGTGTCTGTGATATGGTAATGAAAAAACCTCGACAATCGTCGAGGTTTTTGGTTTTATGAATATTATAAAAAAATTACTTCTTCAATAAATCTCTGATTTCTGCAAGTAATTCTTCTTGAGAAGGTCCTTTTGGTGCTTCTGGAGCTGGTTCTTCTTTTTTCTTCATTGCATTAACACCTTTTACTATCATAAACATAACAAATGCAACAATAATAAAATCGATAACGTTGGTTAAGAATTCACCATACATAACAGCAACTTCTCCTGTTACTTTACCAGCATCATCTGCAACACCTTCTTTTATAATGTATTTCAAATCTTTAAAATCAGCATTAAATAATAATCCGATTAAAGGAGAAACAATTCCTCCAGTAAATGAAGCAACTACTTTGTTAAAAGCAGCACCCATAACAAAACCTACTGCAATGTCAACTAAATTGCCTTTCATTGCAAAGTCTTTAAACTCTTTGAGCATTCCCATGTTTTTTGATTTTTAATAGTTAAATGAAGTTGAAAAGTAACAAAAAATTACGATTTAACCAATCTTTTTACTCGTTGCGAAATAGCGGTAATTGTTTCATATGGAATAGTTTCGCACTTGTGAGCTATATATTCAATATGTTGTTGGTGGTTGAATATTATAACTTCGTCTCCTTCTTTACATTCAATTTTCGTAACATCAACCATAATCATATCCATACATACATTTCCAATAATAGGAGCTGGTTGGTTGTTGATGATTACAAATCCTTCTTTATTACCAAGTCTTCTTGAAATTCCATCGGCATGTCCAATAGGAATAGTTGCACTTCTAGTAGGTGAACTTGCAACAAAAGCTCTGTTGTATCCTACGGTTTCTCCAGGTTGTATTAAATGGATTTGAGATATAATTGATTTTAAACTATGCGTGTTTTTAAGTTGAGCGGTTACATCAGGATGGTTTCCAAAACCATACAAGCCAATACCTAAACGAACCATGTCGAATTGAGCTTGGGGGTAATTTATAATGCCAGATGTGTTTAAGATATGAATCATTGGTTCATAACCTAGATGTTCGTATATCTGCTTAACTATGTAAGCGAAATTATTTATTTGACCTACTGTGAATTCTTGCTCGTTAAAATCTTCACTAGCTGCTAAGTGTGAAAAAATAGATTTTACAACAATATTGTTTGAACTCTTTAAGGTTGAGATAATATTAGGAACATCGGTGTGCCAGAATCCTAAGCGATTTAATCCTGTATTAAATTTAATATGAACAGGGTAGTTCATTAAAGGAGCTTCGTCTGCTAATTTTATAAAAGCATCAAAAATTTTGAAGTTGTATAAGTTAGGTTCTAAACGGTGTTTTACAATATCCTTTAAATTCTGAATTTGCGGATGAAGAACAAGAATTGGTGTTTTAATTCCAGCTTCTCTCAAAACAATTCCTTCGTTAGAGTAAGCAACTGCAAAATAGTCTACCTTATCTTGAACGATTTTTGCTATTTCTACTGATTCACTTCCGTAGCCAAAAGCTTTTACTACAACTAAAGTTTTGGTTTCAGGTTGTAGTTTTTGTTTAAAATAGTCTAAGTTGTGTAAAACTGCATTTGCATCAATTTCAAGAACGGTAACGTGATTATTCATTGCTAGCTTCTTCTTCGTTAATAATTTGTTGGTCTTTCATTGCTTTGTAGTAAGCAGCTCTACTAAGAGGTTCGTATTCTTGAGTTTCTCCTAAGAATACTAAATCGTCACTTTGTGCTTTTCTATAACTATAATGAGCAAGGTTTCCTGTTCTAGTACAAACTGCATGTACTTTAGTAACATATTCTGCAGTAGCCATAAGTGCAGGCATTGGTCCAAACGGATTTCCTTTAAAATCCATATCTAAACCAGCGACAATAACGCGAATTCCCCTATTTGCTAAATCGTTACAAACAGCAACGATTTCATCATCAAAAAACTGCGCTTCATCAATTCCTACAACATCTACATCGTTAGCTAAAAGGCGAATGTTTGAAGATGCAGGTACAGGTGTAGATCTAATGCGATTATCGTTATGAGAAACTACTTCTTCTTCATCGTATCTAACATCTACTGCAGGTTTAAAAATCTCTACTCTTTGTTTTGCAAATTGTGCTCGTTTTAAGCGTCTAATTAATTCTTCTGTTTTCCCCGAGAACATTGAGCCGCAAATTACTTCTATCCACCCAAATTGCTCTGTATGATTTACTGTATTTTCAAGAAACATTTTGTAATTTTAAGCTCTGTTTATGAATTTTTATTTACTTTCGAACAAGAAACAAAATTATTAAAATTTATCAGCAAAAATTAAAAAGCAACAAGAACTTATGCACAAAAAATTAGCATCAGATTTAACCAGTTTAGCACACAGCATTTTAAAGATGAAAAATAAAGATGAAGTGTTTGCGTTGAAGCAAAAAGCTTACGAGGTTTATGAAAAACTATCGGTGTTAGCTTATGTAGAAGAGTATATTAATAATACTCCACACCCTACAAAAACAAAAGAGGAATTGTTGCAAGATGTAGCTTTAGCTTTTGATAAAAAAATAGAGGAAGAAGTAGTAGTTAACAAGGTTGAAACTCCGATCGCTGAGGAGGAGAAAATAGTTCATCATTTAGAAGAAGATAATAAAGAAGAGATAGATACGGTTGCTGAAGAAATAGCAGAAGATGTAATTGAAGATATCGTTGAAGAGAAGATTGCAATGAAGATGGTTGAGGAAATTATTGAACAACCATTTGACGAGATACAAGAAATGTTATTTGGAGATGATGATGTAAAGAACGATGTTAAAGATGTGGGAGAAAAGAAAACTGCTACCTTAGAAGAAGAGCTTCAAGATACATTACCAGTAGATGTTATGGCAAATCTGTTTGAAAAAGCGGAGCCTAAAAAAACATTGAACGACCATTTACAAAGTTCAATTCAAATAGGATTGAATGATCGAATTGCTTTTGTAAAACATTTGTTTGATGGAGATCAAGCAGATTTTAATAGAGTAATATCCCAGTTAAATACGTTTAAAACAGAAAAAGAAGCGAAAAAGTTTATCAATAAAATGGTTAAACCAGATTATGATTGGTCTGAAAAAGAAGAATACGAAGCACGATTGTTAGAAATTATTGAAAGGAAATTTGCATAACTTCATATTTATGATGTTATATGTATCTTTGAGGTCTTAAAATTTAGAGAGATGTTTACAGAAAAAGCAAATAAAATATTTGAAGAAGTTATAAACGATTATCATGTAAAAGATGATGTGTATCAAGAGTTCAATAATAAATATGATAAAGAAGAAGACTTACTAGCTTTTTTACTGTATAGAAAATGCTGGATAGATACTGTGCAGTGGCATTATGAAGATATAATTAGAGATCCGAATATAGAGCCTGTTGCTGCTTTAGATTTAAAAAGGAAAATAGATGCATCTAATCAAGATAGAACTGATATGGTTGAGTATATAGATAGCTATTTTCTTGATAAATATAAAGAGGTTGTAGCTAAGGAAAAAGCTACAATAAATACAGAAAGTCCTGCTTGGGGAGTAGATCGTTTGTCGATTTTGGCATTAAAGATTTACCACATGAATGAAGAAGCTACACGTAAAGACGCAAGTGATGAGCACAAAGCTTCTTGTCAGAAAAAACTAGATGTTTTATTAGAACAAAGAGTAGATTTATCTACAGCAATTGATACATTATTAAATGATATTGCTAATGGCGATAAGTACATGAAAGTGTATAAACAGATGAAAATGTACAATGACGATGAATTGAATCCGGTATTACGTTCAAAAAAATAAAATATAAGTTCGGTTGGATTCACCAAAACATATTTTAGTAATACGTCTCTCTGCAATGGGAGACGTTGCTATGTCTGCTCCGATTATAAAATCGTTAGTAGAACAAAATCCTCTAGTTAAAATCACAGTGTTAACTAGAGGTTTTTTTAAGCCTTTTTTTGAAGATATTCCCAATGTTCGTGTTGTAATTCCTGATTTAAAAGGGGGGCATAAAGGATTTTTTGGGCTTGTGAAGTTGTATAAGGAATTGTCTAAACAATCGTTTGATGCAGTTGCTGATTTGCACAATGTGCTTCGATCTAAGGTACTTGTAGGTTTATTTCGATTAAGCGGAGTGCGATGTGTTCAACTTGATAAAGGAAGAAGCGAAAAAAAGCAGTTAACTACATTAAAAGTTAAGAAACTACATCAACTTCCGTCTATGCATGAGCGTTACGCAAAGGTGTTTCGTAAGCTAGGTTTTAAAATTGAGTTAGGAACTGGTTTTAAAGAAAAGGCTGAAATTACTAATGAGTTTAGAGAAGTGTTTAAGGACAAAAAACTTGTTGGTTTTGCTCCTTTTGCAGCATTTAAAGGGAAATCTTTTTCAGTAGAAAAAACAAAAGAATTATTAAAAGAACTTTCTGTAGTTGAGCAAACTACTGTTTTGTTGTTTGGTGGAGGGGGAAAAGAGAAAGCAATTTTGGAAGAAATAGCAGCTGATTATGAAAATGTAATTTCTATGGTTGGTAAAATATCGTTTGTAAAAGAATTAGAAATAATTTCTAACTTAGATACGATGATAGCTATGGATTCTGGGAATGGTCATCTAGCAGCAATGTACGGGGTGCCGGTAATTACTGTTTGGGGTGTAACACATCCGTGTTTGGGCTTTGTGCCGTATAACCAACCTAAAGAAAATCAGATATTGCCTGACTTAGAAAGGTTTCCGTTAGTGCCTACTTCTGTATATGGTAATAAATCTCCAGAAAATTACTTAGATTGCATAGCGTCTATTGATAGTAAAAATCTCGTAAAAAGAGTACGATTAATATTAACCTAAACTATTTATAAAAATGAAAAAGTCAATTTTACTTCTATTGTTATTTGTTGGTTCTTTAGCTTTATCTGCACAAGATAATTCAAAAAAGATTGAATTAAATAAAGTCTTTGGAGGTTATACTTTTAAGCAAGATGGCAAGCATTTATCGTTTTCTCAAGTTGCTGACTTAATGAAGAATAATCAAGAAGCATATAAAATTATTCAATCTGCAAAGTCTAATAAAACTTGGGCAACGGTTTTAGGAGTTGCTGGTGGAGCTTTAATAGGTTGGCCAATAGGAACTGCTATTGGTGGTGGAGATGCTAAATGGGAATTAGCAGCTATTGGGGCAGGATTAGTTGGGATAGCAATTCCAATTTCTAACGGATTTAACAAAAAATCTAAAAGAGCAGTTGAGTTATATAATAACGGATTACAAACATCTGCGTCTAGTTTTAATCCATCAATTCAGTTAAAGTTAAAAGGAAACGGACTAGGTTTAGCTTTACAGTTTTAATGTTAAAGAGGCTTGTAAATAAAATTTTAATTTTAACTAGTATTCTATTGTTTTATAATTGCAAATCGACTTATAAAACTGAATCATTTAATCGTAATGAAGTTCCAAATGAACCACAATATTCAAAAGTGAGTTCATGGGCAATTACGCCTAATTCGTATCAAGAAAACTTCAGAAAATACGCACCAAAAAACATCGACTCATTAAAAGTTGATGTTTTTTATATATATCCAACAGTAAATACAAGTAAAAGAGATGTTCGTTGGAATGTACCTATTGAAGATGAAAAGCAAAATGATAAAGTAATTAATAAAGCAGTGTTGTTTCAAGCTTCAGCTTTTGCTGGAGTTGGTAAGATTTATGCTCCTTTGTATAGGCAAGCACATTATCGTTCTTTTTTTAAGAAATTTAAAAAAGAAGGAGATCAAGCGTTAAAGTTAGCGTATTTAGATGTTAAAAGAGCTTTTCAGTATTATCTTGAAAATTATAATAACAACCGACCAATAATAATTGTTGGTCATAGTCAGGGGGCTACACACGCTATTCAATTATTGAAAGATTTTTTTGATGAAACTCAACTGAAAGAGAAGTTAGTTGCAGCATACATTCCTGGAATGAGAGTAAAGCCAGATGAGTTTAAAAATATCCAACCAATGAATGCTCCGGATGAAGTTGGAGGATTTGTTTCTTGGAACACCTATAAAAAAGGATTTTACCCAAAACCAAAAGATTGGTATAAAGGAAGTGTAACTACAAATCCAGTAACTTGGAATGAGGAGAAAGAAACAGAATATTTACAACACAAAGGTTTTTTATATACAAATGAAAAGTTGTATAAAAACTCGATTAAAACTCAGGTTACAGATGGCTTAATTTGGATTAGCACTCCAAAATTTCCATTAAGATTCTTTGCGTCTTTTGTGCGTAATTTTCATTCAGGAGATATCAATCTTTTTTGGCAAGATGTAAAAGAGAATGTGCAATTAAGAGCAGAAACTTGGTTGAGAAAAAACAAATAGTCTTTCTGTAGTTTAAACTCTAAAAGTTAACATAGGTCTTATAGCACTTTTAGATAAATGTTTTGTAATACTACCATTAAAGATATGAGACAGCCCACTTCTTCCATGAGTAGCTAAGGCAATTACGTCGGCTTCAATGTCTTTAGAGAAATTAAGAATTCCTTGTTCAATAGAGTTGTCGTTGTAAACATTTACCGAGTATTTCGGTATGTCGTATTTGCTAACAAAAGATTCTATTTTCTTTTTAGAGTCTTGTGTGTTTTCAAATTTTTGAGGTGTGTTTACTTTTAGCAAATGAATTTTGCTTTTAAAATCTTTAGCAAAATCTAGAAAACGTTCAAAAGCTCTGTTTTTACTTGGTTTAAAACTAGAGGCAAAAACTATGTTTTTAGGTTTGAAATTGTCGTCATCTTTTTTAGTAACTAGTACAGGTATTTCAGAATTTCTAACAACTTTTTCTGTGTTTGATCCAATTAACATTTCTTCAATGTCAGTATGACCTTTAGTGCCCATAGTGATTAAATCTGCTCCCGATTTTTTAGCATAATCTCTAATCCCTTCATAAGGGTTTTGAAATCGAATAGCATGCTTAACATCTTCATTTTTAGGAAAGAATTCTTGTTTCCAATCTAGCATTTTATCTCTAACTTTTCTTATGTATAACATGCTTTCTGGAATACTGAAGTTTGCACCTCCACCCATGTCAACAATTCCTGATGGAAGTTCAATCATATGAAGCAAGTGAACCTCACTATTTGTCTTTTTTGCCATTTTAGCGGCTAACTTTGCTGCATATTCAGAATGTTTAGAAAAATCGATAGGAACAAGTATTTTTTTCATAATGGTAAGATTTAAAGATAGATAGCGTTTTAAATTTACTGAAAAAAAACCAAAAACTCAAGCTATTTGTGTATTAATGAATAACTTACTATATTTGCAACGAATTTATTACATGATAGATGCAGGGGACGAAAGTCCCCTCTTTTTATACCTAAGATGGATCAAGAAAGAGTACGAGAATTATTACAAGGAGCTTTAGATGAAAACGATACGTTGTTTTTAATCGATTTGCAGTTTCTTGCTAATAGTAAAATTAAGGTAATTGTTGACGGAGATTCAGGAGTGCCATTAAGTGAATGTGTAAGAATTAGTAGAGCTATAGAGCATAACTTAGATAGAGAAGAAGAAGATTTTTCTTTAGAAGTTACAACGCCAGATATAGCTCATCCATTAAAGTTACAACGTCAGTATAAAAAGAATTTAAATAGAATTCTTAAGGTTAAAACAGCAACCGAAGAATTTGAAGGAACGTTAACCGAAGCAACAGGTGAAAACATTACATTGTTTTGGAAAGCAAGAGAACCTAAACCAATAGGTAAAGGAAAGCATACGGTAGAAAAAACACAAGTTTTAGCGTATAGCGATATTATAGAAGCAAAAGTGAAGATTATATTTTAATAAGATAATGAAATGGAAAATATTGCGTTAATTGAATCATTTTCAGATTTTAAAGATAACAAAAGTATAGACAGAGTAACACTAATGTCTATTTTAGAAGAAGTGTTTCGTGCTGCTTTAAAACGAAAGTTTGGTTCAGACGATAATTTTGATATTATTATCAACCCAGATAAAGGAGATTTAGAAATTTGGAGAAACCGTGTGGTAGTAGCTGACGGATTTTCAGAAGATGATAACGAAGAAATTGAGTTGTCAGAAGCAAGAAAAATAGAACCAGATTTCGAAATTGGAGAAGATGTATCTGAAGAGGTGAAGTTAATAGATTTAGGTAGACGTGCAATTTTAGCATTACGTCAAAACTTAATCTCTAAAATTCACGAACACGATAGTACAAACGTATTTAAGCAATTTAAAGATTTAGAAGGAGAAATCTATAGTGCAGAAGTTCATCATATTCGTCATAATGCAGTAATTTTGTTAGATGATGAAGGAAACGAGATTGTGTTGCCTAAGAGTGAGCAAATCCGATCTGATTTCTTTAGAAAAGGTGATGCTGTAAGAGGGGTAATTAAGTCGGTAGAATTAAGAGGTAATAAACCTGCAATTATTTTATCGAGAACATCTCCTAATTTCTTAGTGAAATTATTTGAACAAGAAATTCCTGAAGTATTTGATGGTTTAATTACTATTGAAGGAGTAGCTAGAATACCAGGAGATAAAGCTAAGATAGCTGTAGATTCTTATGATGATAGAATCGATCCAGTTGGAGCTTGTGTTGGTGTAAAAGGATCTCGTATTCACGGTATTGTTCGTGAGTTAGGAAACGAAAATATTGATGTAATCAATTTCACTAAAAACGAAAACTTATTTATTGCAAGAGCGTTAAGCCCAGCAAAAGTAACTTCTGTAGAAATTGAAAAATTCGAAGAAGAGAAAGATGGTAAAAAAGGACGTGTAAACGTTTTATTAAAGCCAGAAGAAGTTTCTAAAGCTATTGGGCGTGCTGGTGTAAATATTCGTTTGGCAAGTCAATTAACAGGTTACG
Source organism: Tenacibaculum holothuriorum (assembly GCF_002120225.1). Lineage (GTDB taxonomy): Bacteria > Bacteroidota > Bacteroidia > Flavobacteriales > Flavobacteriaceae > Polaribacter > Polaribacter holothuriorum. The sequence goes on from NZ_LAPZ01000014.1 coordinate 118,820, forward strand.
AGATTGATGTTCAGAGAGAAGGAATCGAAGAAGAAGATGTAGAGTTAACAGAATTCTCAGACGAAATCGAAGCTTGGGTAATTGAAGAGTTTAAGAAAATTGGTCTAGATACTGCAAAGAGTGTTTTAGAAAAAGACGTTACAATGTTAGTGCAAAGAACCGATTTAGAAGAAGAAACAATTTTAGATGTTCAACGAATTTTAAGAGAAGAATTCGAAGACTAATAAAAGTATAAGGAGCTCAGCTTCCTTAAAACAAACAGCTGACCATTTAAGAAAGAAAGCATAACTATACCAAAGTTATAAAGTGTGCTTTTTGAATAAAAAGTATAAAACAATATATGGCTGAAGGCAAAAAATTAAGACTAAACAAAGTTTTAAGAGAATTAAACATTTCTTTAGACAGAGCTGTAGAACACTTAGCTAAAAATGGCTATGAAGTAGAAGCGCGTCCTACAACTAAAATTTCTGATGGCGAGTATCAGGTGTTGTTAGATGGTTTTCAAACAGATAAGTCTAAGAAAGTAGCTTCTAAAGAAGTAACTGAAGAGAAGAGAAAAGAAAAGGAAGCTATTCGTCAGCAATTAGAAGCAGAGCAAGAAAAAAAGCGCTTAGAAGAAGAGGCTAAAAAGCAAGAAGTACTTAAGGCTAAGGCTGAAAAGTTAGAGATAAAAACTGTTGGTAAAATTGATATTGATAGCGGTAAAGCTGTTGAAGAAAAAGCGCCAGTAGTAGAGGAGAAAAAAGAAGAAGCTCCAGTTAAAGAAGAAAAAGTAACTGAAGAGTCTAAAAAAGAGGTTAAAAAAGAAGAGGTTGTTAAACCTGTTGAAGAAAAACCTGTTGTTGAAGCTAAGAAAGTTGAAGAACCTAAAAAAGAAGAGGCTCAGAAGCCTAAGGTTGTTAAAGAGGTAAAAAAGCAACCAGTAAAACCAATTGATGTAGCTTCTAAAAAGGTTGAAGCTAAAAAGCAACCAGAAGTTAAAAAAGAAAAAGCACCTGAGGTTACTGCTGAGAATGCAGAGAAAATTAAAACTCAGTACAAAAAGCTTGATGGTCCTAAAATTACAGGTCAAAAAATTGATTTAAAACAATTTGAAAGACCTAAGAAGAAAAAGCCAGATGCTAAAACTGATAATAAGAATGCTGATGCTAAAAAGAAGCGTAAAAGAATTAGCAAACCTGGTGCAGGTGGTAATTCAAATGCTCAAGGAAATCAGCAAGGAGGAAACCGAGGTGGTCAAAACCGCGGAGGTCAAAACCAAAATAGAGGAGGAAACCGTGGCGGTCAAAACCGTGGTAGAGGACGTCGCCCTGTAGTTCAAAAAGAAGAGTTAACAGAAGCAGAAATCCAAAAGCAAGTAAGAGAAACCTTAGAAAAATTACAAGGTAAATCTAAAAAAGGTAAGGGAGCTAAGTACCGTAGAGACAAGCGTGATGCTCACCGTCAGCAGGCAGAAGCAGAAATGCAAGCTTCTCAAGAAAAGGTGTTAAAAGTAACAGAGTTTGTTACAGTTAGTGAAATTGCTACAATGATGGATAAGCCAGTTACTGAAATTATATCTGCTTGTATGATGTTAGGTATGATGGTGACGATGAACCAACGTTTAGATGCTGAAACTTTACAAATAGTTGCTGAAGAATTTAACTACAAAGTAGAATTCGTAGGAGCTGAGGTAGAAGAGTCTATCGAAGAGATTGAAGATAAACCAGAAGATTTAGAGTTAAGAGCTCCAATCGTAACGGTAATGGGTCACGTGGATCATGGTAAAACTTCGTTATTAGATTATGTTCGTAAAGCAAATGTAATTGCTGGAGAAAGTGGAGGGATTACACAGCACATTGGTGCATATGGAGTAACGTTAGATGGAGGTCAAAAAATTGCCTTCTTAGATACTCCAGGTCACGAAGCCTTTACGGCAATGCGTGCTCGTGGTGCTCAGGTTACAGATATCGTTATTATTGTTATTGCAACAGATGATGATGTAATGCCACAAACAAAAGAGGCAATTTCTCACGCACAAGCAGCAGGAGTTCCTATCATATTTGCATTAAACAAGGTTGATAAACCAAATGCAAATCCAGATAATATTAGAACACAACTTTCATCTATGAACTTATTAGTTGAAGAATGGGGTGGTAGTTTCCAATCTCAAGAGATTTCAGCTAAAACAGGTTTAGGAATTGATGACTTATTAGAAAAAGTATTATTAGAGGCAGAAGTTTTAGAATTAAAAGCAAACCCTGATAAGAATGCAGTTGGTACTGTAGTTGAAGCGCAGTTAGATAAAGGTCGTGGGTATGTGTCAACAATATTAGTACAGGCAGGTACATTAAAAATTGGTGATTACTTATTAGCAGGTAAGCATAGTGGTAAGGTACGTGCAATGTTCGATGAGCGTGGTAATAAAGTTAAAGAAGCAGGTCCTTCTACACCAGTATCAATTTTAGGTTTAGATGGAGCTCCGCAAGCAGGAGATAAATTCAATGTATTTGATGATGAAAGAGAAGCGAAGCAAATCGCTGCTAAACGTTCTCAATTACAACGTGAGCAATCTGTAAGAACTCAAAAGACATTAACGTTAGACGAAATCGGTCGTCGTATTGCCTTAGGAGACTTCAAAGAATTGAATATTATCTTAAAAGGAGATGTAGATGGTTCAGTAGAAGCATTAACAGATTCTTTCCAGAAATTATCTACAGAAGAAATCCAAGTGAATATCTTACACAAAGGAGTTGGAGCAATTACCGAGTCTGATGTGTTATTAGCAACAGCTTCTGATGCAATTATTGTAGGATTTAATGTTCGTCCGCAAGGAAATGCTCGTGCAGTAGCAGATAGAGAAGAAGTAGATATCAGAACATATTCGATTATCTATGACGCAATCAACGATCTTAAAGATGCGATGGAAGGTATGTTATCTCCAGAGATGAAAGAAGAGGTGATTGGTAATGTTGAAATTAGAGAAGTTTATAAAATTTCTAAGGTTGGAAACATTGCAGGTTGTATGGTTCAGTCTGGTAAGATTACAAGAGATGCTAAAGTTAGAATTATCCGTGAAGGGATTGTTGTTCACGACGGAGAATTAGCTTCATTAAAGCGTTTTAAAGACGATGTAAAAGAAGTTACTAAAGGATACGATTGTGGATTACAAATTAAGAACTATAACGATATTAAAGAGTATGATACTTTAGAAGTTTATACTGAAGTAGCAGTTAAGAAAAAATTAAAGTAATATCTTTAATTAAGTCATAAAAAAAGGAGATCTAAATTTAGATCTCCTTT
>NZ_LAPZ01000015.1 GCF_002120225.1 Tenacibaculum holothuriorum
GTAATACTGTAAACGTAACTACTTTATCTAACCAAGTATCTTACTGTGCATCAAAATCTAATCGTTCTACTTACGAATGGATTGATAATGTAGAATTAGGAGGAATGACCAATGCAACAGGAGATAATGGAGGATATGAAGACTTTACGTCTAAAGTAGCTACATTGGCTCAAGGAAGTTCAAATCAAATGGTTGTGAGTGCAGGGTTTAGAAGTACTGCATATACAGAGCACTGGGCAGTTTGGATTGATTTTAACCAAGATGGAACTTTTGCTGATAGTGAAAAAGTTGTTTCAGGATCATCTTCTAGCGCTAATAATTTAACTGCTACTGTAGCTGTTCCAGCTAATGCAACTTTAGGTAATACAAGAATGCGTGTGTCTATGAAATATAACGCAGCTCAAACTGCTTGTGAGACTTTTGCAGATGGTGAAGTTGAAGATTACACAGTAAATATTACTTCTTCTTCTACTAAATTAGCAGATGTTAGATCAGGAGATCCTTTAGGTAATGAGCAATCATTTGAAGTTATGGCTTTCCCAAATCCAACAGCAGATTTTGTACAAATTAAATTAACTTCTAAAGCAGATAATGCAACATATAGAATTGTAAATACTTTAGGACGTGTAGTGAAGTCAGGAAACATTAATGAAGGAAACATTAATGTATCTAAATTAAGTACAGGAATGTACATTATAAATGTAAATGACGGACAGAAGTCATTAACAACTAAGTTGTTAAAAAAATAATTTTTTTTAAAAAAATATTATCAAGTAAAAACCCAGTTAAACACTGGGTTTTTTGTTGTTTTCATTTTGAGAATATATTAAAACATTGAAATGTTGATTTTGAACTTTTTATTTTTTTTATATATTTGGCGAAGTTTTAACAAAATTTTAAAGATTTTAACAGTGAAAACTCAATAAAACCTATGTTTTGTTAACTAAAACAAATATTAACTAAATTAACCCTTCACAATGAAACACAAGTACTTTAGTAGACTTGTATTGGCTTCTGCGTTCCTAGGTTTATCGTACCAAGCGCAAGCACAAGACAAAATTGAAGCAGAAAAAATTCGTAGTAAGTACGATTTAAACAAGCTTCAAACTTTAAAACAAAACTTTTCTAAACAAGCTTCAGCAGAAAAGAAACAAGCATTACAAATGGCACAACAACGCGGTTGGAAAACAAAGTTTACAACCAAAGATGGTCGTTTGTTAGAACTTCAAAAAGTAGTTAATGGTAAACCAATTTACTATACTACTTACAATGTAGATGCAGCAAAATCTACAAGAACAAATCATTTAAATTCTGGAGGTTCATTAGGATTAAACTTAATGGGACAAGGAATGACTGCTTACGTATGGGATGGTGGTATTGCAAGAGCTTCTCACCAAGAATATGATGGAGCAGGAGGTAACAACCGTTTCTCAGTATTTGATGGTAGTTCTTCTTTAAACTTTCACGCGGCACACGTAACAGGTACTATTATGGCATCTGGTGTACAAGCAAACGCAAAAGGTATGGCACCTCACTCTAAAGTAAGAGGTAGTGATTGGAATAATGATAAAACTGAAGCTACAAATGCAGCTTCTAACGGAATGTTAATCTCTAACCATTCATACGGATTTGCAACAAGAAATCAATTCGGTCAAGTACAATTACCACAGCACTATTTTGGTGGTTATATTACTGAATCTAGAGCTTGGGATGAGATTATGTTTAATGCTCCTAATTACTTAATGGTAGTTGCAGCAGGTAACGATGGTAATGATAACACAGCTAATAATAATCCAACAGGAGGTTCAGGATTTGATAAATTAACAGGTCACTCTACTTCTAAAAACAACTTAGTAGTTGCAAACGCTCAAGATGCAAACGTTGATGCAAGCGGAAACTTAGTTTCTGTATCAATTAATAGCTCAAGTAGTGAAGGACCAACAGACGATTTCCGTATTAAACCAGATATTACTGGTAATGGTACAGGAGTATACTCTACTTACCAAAACAGTGATACTGCATATAATACTATCTCAGGTACCTCTATGGCATCTCCTAACGTAACTGGGTCGTTATTATTATTACAACAACACCACAAAAACTTAAACAGTGGTAGCTTTATGAAAGCAGCAACTTTAAAAGGTTTAGCTTTACATACTGCTGATGATGCTGGTGCTTCAGGACCAGATGCTGTTTTCGGATGGGGATTATTAAATGCTAAAAAAGCAGCAGAAACTATTACTAAAAAAGGAAATCAATCTAAGATTGAAGAATTAACATTAACTTCTGGTCAAACATATACAATTACTGTAAATTCTGACGGAACTAGTCCGTTATTAGCTTCTATTTCTTGGACAGATAGACCAGGTACTGCTAATACTACAGTGAATTCTACTACTCCAGTATTAGTAAACGATTTAGATTTAAGAGTTTCTAAATCAGGAACTACATATTTACCTTATGAGTTAACAGGAGCAACTACAAACGCAAAAAGAGATAACAATGTAGATCCTTATGAAAGAGTAGACGTTGCTAATGCATCAGGAACGTATACTATTACAGTATCTCACAAAGGTTCTTTAACTGGAGGTAGCCAAAACTATTCTTTAATTGTAACAGGTATTACTGGTACTCCAGTTGTATGTAACGCAACTGTACCAACAGGAGTTTCTACTTCTTCAGTAACTGCAACAGGAGCTTCAGTTTCTTGGACGGCTGTTTCAGGAGCTACGTATGATGTACGTTACCGTCAAGTAGGTACTACTTCATGGACTACTAATGCAGTATCTTCTACATCTACTTCTTTAAGCGGATTATCTGCTTCTACTCAATACGAAGTTCAAGTACGTTCTAAGTGTTCTTCAGGAAACTCTAACTACAGTGCTTCAGTAAACTTTACAACTCCAGCAGTACAAATTAACTATTGTGCATCTAGTGGTAATACTTCTTATGCAACAGGAGTAACAAGAGTACGTTTCGGATCTATTGACAAAGCAGACGGAACTGCAAAAGATAAAGGTTATGAAGACTTTACAAGTTTAAGTACTACAGTGGCGCCTTCATCTTCTGTAAACCTTACAGTAAATGTAAATACAGATGGTAACTATAGAGTAGACGCAATTGCATGGATTGACTGGAACCAAGACGGTGACTTCGCTGATAGCGGTGAAACATATGATTTAGGAAATATTAGTAACGTATCTAACGGAGCTTTACCAGTAAAAGCAGTAGCTGTTCCAGCAAATGCAAAGTCTGGTAGTACTAGAATGAGAGTTTCTGCAAGATATAACGCTAACCCAACTTCGTGTCAAACTAATTTTGATGGAGAAGTAGAAGATTATACAGTTGTTGTAGGTGCTGCTCAACCGGACACACAAGCTCCAACAGCTCCAACAAGTTTAGCAGCTTCTAATGTTGCACAGACTACATTAACATTAAACTGGACTGCTTCAACAGATAACGTAGGAGTAACAGAATATGATGTATACCAAGGATCTACTAAATTAGGTTCTACAGCGAATACTTCTACAAATATTACTGGTTTAACTGCAGCTACAGCTTACACATTCTCTGTAAGAGCTAAAGATGCAGCAGGTAATGTATCATCTGCTAGTAATACTGTAAACGTAACTACTTTATCTAATCAAGTATCTTACTGTGCATCTAAAGGAAACAGGTCTACTTATGAGTGGATTGACAATGTTGAATTAGGTGGAATGACAAATGCTTCTGGAAACGATGGAGGTTATAAAGACAATACTTCTAAAGTAGCTACTTTAGCTCAAGGAAGTTCTAATCAAATGATTGTAAGTGCAGGATTTAGAAGTACTGCATATACAGAGCACTGGGCAGTTTGGATCGACTTTAACCAAAACGGAACATTTGAAAATTCTGAAAAAGTTGTTTCTGGATCTTCATCTAGCGCTAATAACTTAACAGCTACTGTTGCTGTACCAGCAGGAGCTACTTTAGGTAACACAAGAATGCGTGTATCTATGAAGTACAACTCAGCGCAAACTGCTTGTGAGACTTTCGCAGACGGAGAGGTTGAAGATTATACTGTAAATATTACTGCTTCTGCATCAAGCTTAACAACTTTTGCTGATGTATCTGCAGGAGAAGCTTTAGGAAACGAAAGAAATTTAGACTTAACAGCGTTCCCTAACCCAGCAGTAGATTTTGTACAAGTTAAATTAGCTTCTAAAGCTGACAACGCTTCTTATAAGATTGTAAACACTATTGGACGTGTTGTAAAAGCTGGTCGTTTAGACTCAGGAAACATCAACGTTTCTCAATTAAATTCTGGAATGTATATTTTAGAAGTAAATGATGGTCAAAAATCATTAACTACTAAATTGGTTAAGAAATAGTTTTAACCCCTTCATACACTAGTAAAAACCCTGAGCAGATTATTGCTTGGGGTTTTTTAATTACTTTTGCCAAATGAATTATTTATCGGTAGAAAATATTAGTAAAGCGTACGGAGAAAGAGTATTGTTCGACGATTTATCCTTTGGAATTAATAAAGATCAAAAAATAGCCTTTGTTGCTAAGAACGGAAGCGGAAAAACATCTATACTCAATATAATTGCAGGAAAAGATCAACCAGATTCTGGTCAAATAATTAGTAGAAAAGGAATCCATATTGCATACTTAGCACAAGATTCTAGTTTTGACACCAGTCTTACTATCGAAGAAACTATTTTTTCTACTGAAAACAACATACTTCCTATAATTCAGCAGTACGAAAAAGCATTACAAAATCCTGATGATGTTGAAGAATATCAAAAGGCTTTTGAACTGATGGAACAACACAATGCTTGGGATTTTGAAACGCAATACAAACAAATTTTATCGAAATTAAAACTTGATAATTTACAGCAAAAAGTAGCTGAACTTTCTGGTGGACAAAAAAAGCGTTTGTCGTTGGCAATTATCTTAATTAACAAACCTGATTTGTTAATTCTAGATGAGCCAACCAACCATTTAGATTTAGAAATGATTGAGTGGTTAGAAGCTTTTTTTGCAAAAGAAAAAATTACCTTGTTTATGGTTACACACGATCGTTATTTCTTAGAACGTGTATGTAACGAGATATTAGAATTAGATAACGGTAAACTATATAAATATAAAGGAAATTACTCGTATTATCTTCAAAATAAAGAAGAACGACAAGCCTTAGAAGCTACCAATTTAAGCAAAGCAAAAAGTTTGTTTAAAAAAGAATTGGATTGGATGCGTCGTCAACCAAAAGCCAGAACTACCAAGTCGAAATCTCGTATTGATGATTTCTTTGAAATAAAGAAAAAAGCAAAGCAACGTAGGCAAGAACACGAAGTTCAGTTAGAAATTAATATGGAGCGTTTAGGAAGCAAAATTGTGGAGCTTCATAAACTAAAAAAGAGCTTTGGAGACAAGGTAATTTTAGATGGTTTCGATTATGTGTTTAAAAAAGGTGAACGTATAGGTATTATTGGAAAAAATGGTACTGGTAAATCGTCGTTTTTAAACATGCTAACCAATAGTATTCCGTTAGATGGTGGTAAAGTTGTGATAGGAGAAACGGTAAAGTTTGGTTATTACACCCAAAAAGGAATTACCATTAAAGAAGGACAAAAAGTTATTGAGGTAATTAAAGAGTTTGGAGAAGAAATTCCACTAACCAAAGGAAGAAGAATTTCTGCAGCTCAATTACTAGAACGCTTTTTATTTGATAGAAAAAAACAATACGATTTTGTAGAAAAGTTGAGTGGGGGAGAACAGAAGCGTTTGTACTTGTGTGCGGTATTGATACAAAACCCTAATTTTTTAATTCTCGATGAACCTACAAACGATTTAGATGTAGTTACATTAAACGTGTTAGAAAGCTTTTTGTTAGACTACCCTGGTAACTTAATGGTAGTATCTCACGACCGTTATTTTATGGATAAAATTGTAGATTCTTTGTTTGTGTTTAGAGGCAATGGAGTTATAGAGAATTTTCCAGGAAATTACACCGATTTTAGAGCGTATGAAGACTCTAAAGAACCAGAACCTAAAACAGAGAAGAAAGAAGCTGTAAAGCGAGAAAAAACACCTCAAAAAGGAAAGTTAAGTTATAATGAAAAACGTGAGTTCGGGCAATTAGAAGTAGATATTGAAAAACTCCAAAAAAAGAAGGTAAAGTTAGAGGCTCAATTTACCAATGGAGAAATAGCTATGGATGATATTAATGATAAATCTCTCGAACTACAAGAAATCATAGAAAGCCTAGAAACCAAAGAAGAACGTTGGTTTGAGTTGTCTATGAAGATGGAGGAAGTTTAACGGTTTTGTATTTAATTTAGTTGTGTGTTTTACACTTTAAATTTAGCAAATAGTTCCAGAACAAAGAAAATTCGTTAGAATTTTCGTAAATGGAAATCGAACCAAGCAATTAATTGAATACGTTGTTGTAACAAGTTTATTATTCAATGATTAAATCATAAATTAGTTTACTTAATTTTCTGTTTTGAGTTCCAATATGGTAATAACTCTTTACATTAATTTTAGCTGTTTCTATTATCTTTTTTGTTCTATTATTCTCCAGTTCAACTATAATAATAAAACTTTGTTTCCTACTTTTTACAAAATCATTACCCCAACTGTTAAAATTAGTTTTAGAAATATGACAAATTAAATCATATTCATTTTTTGTTGATTCATCAAGTTCGAATGGACTAAAATAAACCTTTTTAATATTTGATTTTCTTAACTTTTTTTTGATATTAATTACCAAATCCACATAGAAATTTTCATCACACATTCCTTTTCTAAAATCAAATAAAATTGATTTTGGAGAATCAATCTTAGAAATAATTTTATTTTCTACTAATTTAACTCCTGGTTTAAACTTATTATTTTCCTGACTTAATGAATAAACACTAATCAATAAAGTAATTATTAAAAAAAATATTCTCATTAGAAATAGATTTAACTGTCTTTAAATTCTAAATTATCAATAAAATAATCAATATCTTTTAAATATAAATCAAAATAAGTTTTATCCGAAGTATATCTTAAAAAATAAGGTTGTTTTTTGTGAAAAAATTGTAAAAGAATAATTATAGTTTCATTTCTACTTTTAAGATATTCATACTCATAAATATTGTTTACTCTATATAAGTATGTTTTGCCAAATTTCGTTTTAATTATTTTAGGAAATTCCGATTCCTTATAGCTCACGCTATCCCTATCAATTAAATTAAGAGGACTAAAATTGTAAATAGAATGATTTGTTGTGAAAATTTCAATCATACATCTTTTTAATTTATCATCAATCTCTTTTGGTTTATATATGATTGAATTGTGAACTAATTCATAATACCAATTATCAGGATAGTGCACTGTGAAATTTCTTGAATTTATAATTCTTTGAGTTTTTTCAACTTTATATCTTTCTATCTCTTTTGCTTTATATGACTTACAATTAGATATAAATAATAATATTATCAGATATGAAATTCTCCTAAGCATCTTTTTCATCAAAATTTGTTACACTTATTTATATATGAATAAAACATACGTTTATACAACTAAAAAGGATGTATAAAAATATGTTTAGTTACGTTTACTAAGTGTGTTTTTAGTTCCAAAAATAATCTTAGAACATTTTTTTCTTATACGGATACCCGCATATTAACACTATTTAATTTTTAATTTAAATTTTTTAGTTCCTAAGACACCAGTTTCACTAAGGCCTTCTATAATACCTATATATAAAGAGTTGATATCTGAAGTAAAAAATTCTATATTATATTCTCCTTTACTGTTTGTTATTATGTTTGGGTTCCAATAAAGAGTATTTCTGTAATCTGGAAGAGGGTTATTTATAGTTACTTTATCATAAATAGGATGATAAAATTCTCTTTTACCATAATAACCTTTTATCATTCTTAAATTAAACTTTTTTAGTAGGTCTTCTTCACTATGTTTTTTATACCGATATAATACTTCTTCACCAGTTCGACCATCAATATAAAATTTACCATCTTTAGGTCTTCTACTTTTATCAAAAGTATGGTTTAAACAGTTTAAAATATTATAAAAACAGACATAATCATTAAACTCAAGTTTAGCTATACTATCTAAAGAACCTAAATATTTATCTCTAAACACTCGCTTTTTTTTATTCTTAATAATAACTTCATCTAATAAATTAAAACTATTTGGTGAAAAAAAAGGGTCTTGTGGTTCTTCTTTAATTTTATTCTGGTTTAGGTATATAGGATAATTGAAATTTATTTTTTTCTTACTAGAGTTTATAATATTAAAGCTATTGTCATTTATATTAATAGTATACTGATTGTTTTTTGATCCAAACGGTTTTAAATAAAAATAGCCTTTTTCACCCATTTTAAGGTGAGTAGAATTAATTTTAAAATAGCCTTTTGAGTTAGTTGATATAAAGCTTTTTCCTATAGTACTATCATTAGAGAAAACCATAACGGTTTTATTATTTTGTTCAATACTATTTTTATTTGGGTTTAGTTGTCTAACATAACCAATGATATTATCAGAAATTAATTTTTTAAAATGTAGGTTACGTTCTTTTAAATTATTTTTATTCCAAACATAACGTCTCCACCCTTGAGTTAACAGTAATAAATCTATAGCAGAATTCATATTCTGTTTGTCAAAATAATACGAAGGATTATAAATTTTTCCTTTTAATTGTGTAGAAAGATGAAAGTGAGTAAGTATATTTTTTGAATCTAAAACATTTGAATATAGTTTATCGAAAACACTTAACCCCAGATGAGCTTTAACAGGAATATTGTTTGTATCTGTTACTTTTATTTTTAAAATAACCTTGTCTCTTTTTGAAAACCTCTTTTTATTTAATGTGGTTTTTATATTTAGTTTTTTATGTAAATTGACATAAATTAATCGTTCGGCTATAGGCCTAAAATAATCATCAAGTAAAGTAACTTCAACTATGCCTTGAGGTATGTTTTTTATAGGAATCTTTATAATTTTTTCTTTTTTTAAGTAGGTCATAGCTACACTATGCACCACTCCCCTAGATTGAACCCTTAAGTAAACAGGATTGTTAATTGTAGTGGCATTAGCTTTTATTATTTTAAAAGTAGCATAAAGTTTATTTTTATTTAATAATTGTAATGCAGTACCATTAGTTTGAATCTTAGGGAAGGTGTATTTTTTTGAATATGGCTTTGAAAGTATAATATGATAAGTGTTTTTAGAATTAGGAGTAAATAGAAAACTTCCCATGCCATTATGTACACTCTTAAACTCTAAAATAGGATTATTGTTTTCGTACAATATACCAGAAACTTTTACAGGTAATCCTTTAGAATTTACAGCCTTGAATGCAATTTTATTCTGAATATTATTAATTATGTTTCCGCTTTCAGGAAAGGTATTAAAGTCAATAACACTATCTTTTTTTAGTATTTTGTTTTTAGTTTTATTTTTTATGTTTTTTAATATTAACACCTCTCTTATAGCATTATACTTTTTAAGGCCATTAAAAAAAGACATTGAGCTATATGCTTCTAGTGTATATTTACCAGAAGATAGAGTATCTGATAGGTATAAATGTCCATCAACAAATCCTGATTTTATTTCATATTTTTCTTTCCAAACAACTTTACTATTTTTAGCATTTGTTAATTGAACAAATAATGTTTTGCTTTTGTTAGATGGGGTAAGTTTTTTTGAGTTTAAAACGTAACCTTTAAACCATAAATCTTCTTTTGTTTCATATACTCCTTTATTGGTTTGTAAATAAATTGATTCTGAAGAATTGTTCTTGCTTGTTTTTTGAAAGTCTTCTACTATTATGTCTGCAATTTTTTTATTAATTTGTGATTGAATAGAATAAGAAACAAGAAAAAAAAGTAGTATTAGTAATCGTTTTTTTTTCATAGTATTTATATAATCTCTTTTTCAAGTATCTATAAATTTATATAAAATTTTATAATAAGTACTACTATTTGAATAAAAAGATGTCTGATCAAGTCCTAATATTGGGCTCTGTGCTTTGCAAGATATAGCTGTAATTACTAATGTTATAATTATTATATATTTCATAAACTAAAAAAACAGTAAGAAATAAAACATCTTACTGTTTTTAATTTTTTATTGTTTAGTCATTAAATAAGTACCATAAGGAACTCTAAGCTCATTTGATGCTCCGTCAGGGACTATAGCCATTTCATAATTATATATTTTAACCATCATTTGTGGAGGATTACTACCTACTATATAACGTAACATGATACTTGCATCTAAATATTTTCTTTCTGGATCTTTAAAATACATGTTTACTCTTCGTTCGTTTGAACTACAAGAGTTGCATTTTGGCACTCTGTTTGGAGGATATATATAACTCCCACCCAAATTAGCTTTTTCATTTAAGTTTAATGGTAACGTATTAACCAATGTAGAGTTGTTCTCTATGTATGAATACTCTCCTCTTAAATAATCTCTATAATTATTACTAATTTGTAATTGCTCTATTTTACCTAATTCTATTATAAGTTCTTTATTTCCATCAGTAAACTTCCAAGTTCCCACAAACTTATCTAATTCATTGTTTAAATCTTTATAATAAGCTCCATTTGGAGTATTATATTGTCTAGCATCCAATGATACAATTGGATTTTGTGCTTTGCAAGAAATAGCTGAAAACGCTATTAGTATAATTATTATTTTTTCATTTAAAATAAAAAACCAAGAGTTAATAGCTATTAACTCTTGGTATGATTTTTATTGTTTTATTAACTCCATAGAAGTTGTAGGCATAATTTGTGGGACTGCTCCTGTAGTACACTCATCATATATTTCTCCAGATACCATCAAAAGCAATTGTAATTTAGTATCGTTTGCACCATAAGTAGAGATATAAATTCTTCCGTTTTGCCCACATTTAGCATTTAAACCTTGGTAGTTTAATACATACCCTCCTGACTTTGCTAGATACCTACCAAAAATAATATAAGGACTACTATTAGGTAAACTTAAAGTATTGGCTAATTCTGTACCGCTGCTATCTGTAATTTTATAGCGAATTAAAAGCATATCTTCTTTGTACTTAAGGTCTATATTATTTTCAGTATATTTTACTATTTTAAAGTCATAATTTTTATTATTATAAGTTCCTTTCCAAGTTCCTACATATTTACCTAAAACATTGTTTACATCTTTAATATAGGCACCATCTGGTAATTCATTAGGGTAATCTTCAAAGTTTTCTACAGCTATTATTTGAGCTTTACAACTTATAGTTATAGCTATTAATATTAACAGTGTTATTATATTTTTCATTTTCTTTATTTTTAAATTATTCACAATCATTAGTAGCTACTTTTCCGTTAGCTTTTAGAGTTTTCTTTTCTATATCTCCGTTGTCTCGTAAACGGTATAAATTTACACCGTCTACTTTTATAAAGTCTTTTAAAAAATGTAAAAAGGCTTTTTCTGTATTATTCTTATATTTTTTGGTAAAATATTTCGTAAAATCTTCTTTATACTCTTCGGCAGTTTTTATATGGGAAGTGCTAAAATTAACATCTCCAGTAAATCGTAAAGTGTAATTACCTTTGCTAGAAATCATAGTTGCATACACTAAGTGTATTGGCACACTATTGTATTTGGTGTTTTTTATAATATGCAAAAATTTGAGTATATCTTGTGGAGAAAACATTCTTATGGGTTTATCCATTAATGGTTCACCTGTTTTTTTATCAATATCTCCATTTAAGAAATCATCAATATGTGTATGCATATAACCTACGGTACTTCTATCTATAGGTATTTTTAATGAGTGTCCGCCATTAGTTTCTGTTAAAGTTGTTTGAGAGCCATCTTTGTTTTGCTTATACCCAAACTCTTTTTTTAACCCTGTTTTGCCTTTTAATTCATTGGCTTGTTGTGTATATCTTGGGTTTTGTATTTGTAGTTTTATGTACTTACAAGGGTTTAAAATACAGGTGCCGTTATTATTTTCATAAGTGTCTTTAGGACATTTACAAACTCCATTAATCAATATCTTACCACTTCCTTTAGGGCATCTAGGGTCTTCTAATTCTACAGGAGAGGTTGCTATAGGGCTATCGTTAGTATTGTTACTACCTCCGCACCAACATTTTGATTATCGTTTACATTATCATTAGGTATGTTATTGTTAGAGTTGCTATCTGTAGTATTAGAATTATTACAATTAGAAAAATCTATAATCGCTATTTTGGTTGTACCCTCACAAACCTTATCGCAAAGAGGTGTATCACCACACCCATGTTTATTACCTATATGCTGACAACAATACTTTACCTCATGTACACCTCCTTGATTACAAGCTTTTATTTCTGTAGATACTACACCCTCGCATGGGCTATTATCTCCGCCATCACTACCATTACCAATCCAAGTTAAAAGATCACCTTTTGACAATACATTTAAATTTTCAAGATTTAATAATGTTTTTGGTATACTATACGATCTTACTCTTTTATAACCAAAATTAGAAGGACTTATAAATTCATAAGATACAATATAGTAACTAAATACACCTTGTTGTTTTTTTACAACAAAGTTTTCAAAAGAAGAACTATTAAGTAGTTTTTCTTTTGTTTGAAAAGACCAAGTAGTAAAATTAGGAGCAACAATTTTTTTTACTTTATCAACTAAAATTGTTAACCCATTAGAAAGTTGAGTTGCTTTACTATAGGCATTGGTTTTAACTTGTTTTTTAATGGTTAATCTTTTAAGTAAACTAGTATTGTCTTTTATATCTTTATCATTTATAAACTCCAAATAATTAAGTTCTATAACATTAAAAGAGTTTACTGTATTTGTTCTTGTATACTCATCTTGAACACAATTAAATAATAGTAATGATACTGTTAAAAACAGCATACAAAGTTTTGTTAGTTTCTTTTTCATAATGCTTAAAAGTTTTAATAATTATAATTTTAGCTACTAAAAAATGTTGTTATGGTTTGTTGTAAACACAAACTCTATTTAGTGCTCTAAAAATAATTTTTGAATATGTGTTTTTTATACGGATACCCGCATATTAACACATCATTAAAAAAATTTAGAAAAAATAAAAAGGAAAGGAGTGGGACTATCTCTTTAACAATTTTTCAGTTTAAATATAGTAAAAATATTTAATTATAACAAGGTTACTTGTTTGTAGTTAGATGGTTACAATTTGCTCGTTTGCTAACAAAGGCTTATTTAAAAAGCGTAGTAATAATTGAGCAATGGCAACAGTATCTCGTTCGCAATATGCTACAATTCTTGGTAAGTCGTTTTCTTTATAATATACGGCTGCTACTTGGCTGCCATCTATATCTTCTTTAGGAGAAGGAACTCCTAAGATATGAGTTAACAATTTTAAAGAGGTAAAGTGTTTGTAGTCGCCGAATTTCCAAAGTTCCATGGTATCTAAATGAGGTACTTCCCAAGGTTTTTTACCAAATAAGTTGAGTTTTTCGGGTAAAGATACTTGGTGTATAATCATTCTTCTGGCAATAAACGGAAAATCAAACTCTTTACCATTATGGGCACACAGTAAATGTTTTTTCTGATAAAAATGAGTGTCTAACAACGATTTAAAGTCGTTTAAAATTTGTTTTTCATCATTACCAGCAAATGAGGTTACTCTAAATTGTTGTCCTTCTTTACGTTTTACAAAATACCCAACCGAAATACAGATAATTTTTCCAAATTCTGCCCAAATTCCTGCTCTATGATAAAATTCTTCCGCAGAAAACTCTTCTTTTCGTTGGTATTGGGTTTTGGTTTCGTACAATTGTTGCATTTCTGTAGAAAGCTCACTCCAATGTTCTTGTTGAGGTACAGTTTCTATATCGAGAAACAATACATTTTCTATGTTAATTTTATTCAGCATCTTCTTTTTCTTTTAGTAATACATACACATTGGCAGAACTAAGTGTATTCTTTTTTTCTGTTTCGTTGTATAAAGATATGTCTTGAAATATAAACTTGAATTTTACTTGCTCAAATTCTTTTTCAAGAGTCATTAATTTCTGATTAATATTATGTGTGTTTTCTTTGTTTCTTAGTGTTTGTAAAAGAAGTGAGCAATCTAAAACACCTATAGAATCGTTATTCTTCCATATAGTTATACGATTCGAAGCTTTTTGCAACGCAAATTTGTATGATGCTATTTTTTGATCATCTCTATGGTAATTGTTAAGATATATTTGCTTTAATGCATCATACCCTTTTGTGGTTATTACAAAATCTTGTTGATCTAAAGTAAAATAGCTTCTTGTGTTACTTTTAGTATCCGTAATTTTTATGTTCAAACTATCAAGCAACCTATTTTGTAATTGCCATTTGTTATCAGTTTTAAACGTAGTGGTAGGACTATAACCTAAAACAGTTTCTACTTTATGTAGCTGCTGTTTATCACTTAAATAATAAACAATGGAGCGTAATTGATTTTTCTTTTTAAGCGTAGTTGTAAACCCGTTGGTTTCAATTTCTGAATATACTTTTTGAAATTGTTGTAGTTGACTATTGGTTGATACTGAAAATGCTCCCCAAAAACCAAATGAAACTAATAATGCTAGTATTGATAAACTTAAAGGTAAAATCATCATCCTTTTTTGTTTGCTGAATAGCATGTAGAGTGAGATTGCTAAAATCCATAGTGCTAGTACTAAAACAAAATATCGGTTTTCGGTAACTCCGTATTCGCTTATTCTTCTAAAAATGGCAATAAATAATAATACAATTAATGGAAGTAAAGCATAATAAAACCACGGATAAAACTTGTTTATAGGTCGAGAATTGATGCTTTTTTGAATAGGGTTTATGAGAATCTGTATGAAAAATCCTAACAAAGAAAGTGCAATTACTAAGTAAGAAACCCAACCTTTTGGTAAGTTCCAGTTTATAGTGATTTTTAAAGCATAGGCATATAAAATTATGAGGTATAAGATTACTAACGGAATTAAAATGTACTTTACTAAAACTTCTAGAGCTTTTCCGTAATCTATTTTGTTTTGATGGTGAATATCTTTAGGAAAGTCAGCTAAGTATGTCCAAGTATTTACAATTCCAATACATACGATAAAGATTTGCAGAAAGCGTTTTCCGTCGAAATCAACCGAAAATAAGTGTTTAATAGCTAGTAATGCTAAGACAAATCCTAGATATAAAATTAAAGAGAAGAGTAAGCTCCTTGTAATGGCTACAAAAACTGTTTTTAGATAGTTAAAATAAGTTTCTTTAGTCCATTTGAAAAAGAAGGGAGCAACTAAAACAAGCAAATGACCTGCTATAAAAAATAAAATAAAACGAGTGATATAAATAGATTCTAATCGAGCTTCGTCACTAGGTAAATGCCAATAAAAAAAGAACAGAAAAACAAGAGTTATTAAGAATATCCATTGTTTATTGTTCGAAAATTGCTCTTCTAAAAAACGAGTTGCTATGAGCCAACTTACTCCTAGTATGAAAGTTAAAATTACTCTACCGTAAAATACTTCGTTAGCTTCAATTTCTGAAACATAAAGACAAAAAAGTGTGCCAATAATAGCCCAAATAAGGGTAATTGGAAACCGTTTAAAAGTGTTTTTGGTTTTTTGAGAAATCTCTCCAAGAGAAATTAGTAATTTCATAGAAATTGGTTTTTCTATAAAAATACAAAGAAATTAACTTATTATTATTTACGCTGTTTTTTTAGTTTACGCTTTTCTCTGTAATAGTTTTTGTCAGCTACATAAATAACTTTAGATACTTCACAGAAAACAGTATCGTTTTCGCCAACAATATGTAAAGTTTTTACAATGTCAATTTCTTTTTTATCAGCTACTTTTTGTTTTATAACTTCTATTTCTTCATCAGAAAAAACAAAGGATGCATAAGCATTGGTTTTGGCAGGTCTTTTAAATTTTATTTCAGAAGATTTATCCCAAACTACATAATTGTCTCCTAAAATATTAAGTAATTGAATCATGTAAATTGGGTCGGTTGCAGAGAATAAACTACCCCCAAAAATACTACCTACATAGTTTTTGTTTTTATAGCTTAGCGGGATTTTAATTTTTACTTCTTTTAAATCATCAGTTATCGATATTACTTTTCCTGTCGACCTTCGATACATAGGAGAAATATTGAATCCGTATTTAAAAATCTGAGCTTCAGAAAAAAACTTCTTTGCTATGTTTGATAGTGCTTTATACATGCTTCTAAAATAAAAAAAGCCCCGAAAATTCGGAGCTTTTTAATTGTATTTTGTGTAAAAATTAGCGAATCACTAATTTTTTAGTCGCTGTTTTACCATTTTCAACAACCTTTAATAAGTAAATTCCAGTATTAAGACCAGAAACATTTACTGTTTTATTATTAGGCGTTAATTTAGTTGATAAAACGTTTCTTCCTAAAATATTGTAAATCTTTACATCTAAGTTTTCTTGTAAAGAAGTTCTAATAGTAACATTATCTCCAGTTACTGGGTTAGGGAAAACACCAAAGTTTTTAATAGTATTTTCTTCAGTTCCTAAAACAATTCCTGCAGCTTCTGTTGCATAGATTTGAACTGTTGAGTTAAATCTACCAGCAATACCAGTAATCATATGAGTTCCACTAGGAATTACATTTCCAATAAAATCTGCTCCAGAGAAGTTAGTTCTAAAGACCATAGTTTCTCCGTTGTTAGAAATATTGTAGTTTTTACCAGCTTCAAATGCCTTTGTACCATCTGCATCATCGAAAGTAGCAACTTCAATTTTTACCCATTCAGATTCGTAATCGTTAATGTTTGCTTTTAAATCTTCTAAAGAAACAGTTGTTGTTGTAAAAGATTGACCAGTTGCATCTGGAGTTCCTGGGTCTTCAGTAGGAATAAACTGCTTAGTTCCTGAAAAAGAGCTTAGTTTACCACGTAATCCCGTTCCTGCATCACCAGGATTATAAGTAGTAGTAATTACGTTGTCTGGATCATCAATTAAAATACCAGCTGTAGCATCTTGAATATATCTTTGATTTCTGCTGTTACCTGTATTATAAGTTAAAACAACTTGTCCAGTTACTTCATAATATTTATCCTCATCAGCAGCACGTAAAGCAGCTAAATTAGCTACTTGTGTATAAGCAGCCCTACTAAAAGTAACGGTAGCTTTTTTCTCAGGGCTTAAAGAATTTCCGCTATTATCAACTAACTCTACTGTTGCAGTGTAACTTTGTCCTGCAACCATATCAATAGTAACATCATTAGCAGTAAAGGCTTTTTGAACTGTTGTATTTCCTCCAGTAACTAAAGTTTGCTTAATGTACCCAGCTCCAGATCCATCACTATCTCCTGAACCATTATCTGCAGATAAATTAAAGTTTTCTACCGACATTTTAACAACCGCCTGAGTTACATTAGGAGCGTATTCAGTATTATTTGTTGGAGCTGTAATACTTATTGAAGGATTAGTTGATTGAGTCATTATGTCGTTCCATGTAGTAGCAACACGAATTCCATCAATTACTGCATTAGGAATATTAGATGATTGTCTAAATGCAATTTGATTTAAGTCAGAAGCATTAGATCCATTATCAACAGTAGCCTCTGGTGTACCAGGTTCAGTATTAGCAACTGCTGATAATACATAAACAGAAGCAGCACCAGCTGTAAAATCATATTTAAGAACTACTAAATAAGTTGTGTCTAAATCATATTCTGTTGTACCATAAACAGTATCTCCTCCTCCTTCTCTAATTCCAAATAAAACTTTATCTGAAGCACTTTTTTTAGCATAAAGCCTCCCAAAAAAAGATCCTGAAGTAGTTCTAAAATGCATAAAATAATTCCCTGAACCTACAGCTGTAACTTTAACTAAAGCGCCAGCATATAAATTTCCAGATGAAACAGCAGTAAATGTTCTATTAACATCTTGACTTTTAGAAGGATCTATAACAGCTGAACCTCCAACTCCTGATGAAGGATAGCTAGCCATTGATAAACTTGTTGTTGAATAAGCTACAGCAGTTGTGCCAGAGTGAGAACTCCATACATCACTACTTACAGCAGTTAAATCTCCAGCAGATGCACCATAGTCAAAATTCTCGTTAATTAACGTTTGCCCCAAAGAAACAGAACTAATAACTAAGGTTAGTAATAAAGTAAAAAAGTAATTTTTTTTCATAAAATAAGGTTTATTTATCCTAACAAAGATATAAAACTTATACAATGAATGTTTTAAGATAAGGTTAAGAAGCAAAAAAAACAGGAATTAACTCCTAATTTTAATAGAATATTAAATGTACGTTAAGTTACCTAGCCACGATAGATTTTTGTTATTTTATCGTTATTTTTGGATTCATAATTAACTAAAACAATATGAACACTAACGATATTAAGATTTTATTGGTTGATGATGAACCAGATATTTTAGAAATAGTTGGTTACAACTTAAAATCGGAAGGATATCAAGTATTTACTGCTAACAACGGAATAGAAGGAGTTAAAACTGCTAAAAAGGTAAATCCGCATTTAATACTTCTGGATATTATGATGCCAGAAATGGATGGGATAGAAGCTTGTGAAAAGATTAGAAACATTAAACCTTTAGAGAATACGATAATTTCTTTTTTAACTGCTAGAGGAGAAGATTACTCTCAAGTAGCAGGGTTTGATGCAGGAGCAGATGATTATATTACAAAACCTATAAAACCAAAGGTTTTAGTTAGTAAAGTAAAGTCATTACTTCGTCGTTTAAAAACTGAAGAAAAGTCTGATACTACAACTAAAATTGGTGATATTGTTATTAATAGAGACGAATACGTAGTTTTTAAGGGCGATAACAAAATAACCTTGCCAAGAAAAGAGTTTGAATTATTTTCATTGTTAACTTCTAAACCAGGGAAAGTATTTAAAAGAGAAGTAATTCTAGACAGTGTTTGGGGAAATGAAGTTGTTGTAGGAGGTAGAACTATAGATGTACATATTAGAAAACTAAGAGAAAAAATCGGTGACTCATACTTTAAAACAGTAAAAGGAGTAGGGTACAAATTTGTACTTGAAGGAGCCGAAAAATAAACAATATAAAGGTGTAAATTTGGTAGATTGCTTATAAGGCAATCTACTTTTGTTTTATAGAATATAGTAACATGAAAAAAATAAAAAAAACATATCGATATGCATTGTGGTCAGCGTTATATTCAACGTTGTTGTCGATGCTAATAGCCTTACTTTCCTATTTGTTTTTAGTAAAATCTTTAGGAATAGGAACTGTTATTGTTTTTGGAATGATAATGTATGTTGTGTCGTTTTTTATAATTCAGTTTAGAGCAGAACATTTTATCTATCAAAGAATTAAAAAACTTTACGAAGAAATTTCAATATTGAATATTAATGATTTAGAACGTAAAAAAGTAACTACAGATATTGAAGCACTTACCAAAACAGTAAAAGAATTTGTTGAAGGTAAAAGTGAAGAAATTGCGCATTTAAATCAACGAGATTCTTTTCGTAGAGACTTTTTAGGAAACGTAGCACATGAGTTAAAAACACCATTGTTTACTGTACAAGGATATATTTTAACCTTGATGGAAGGAGCTGCAGAAGATGAGAAAATTAGAACTAAATATTTAGAAAGAGCTAATAAAGGAGTTGAGCGATTAACGTCTATAATTAAAGACTTAGATATGATTGCTAAGTTAGAAACTGAAGGAATGAAAATGAATATTGAAACATTTAATATTCTTGAACTTATTCAAAATGTTTTTGACTTATTTGAAATGAAAGCTAAGAAAAGAGGAATTACATTAAGGTTTGATAGAATTTATGAGTTTCCACATTTTGTAAAAGGTGATGTTGAAAGAATTGAGCAGGTACTTATCAATCTAGTTGTAAACTCTATAAAATACGGTAAGGTTGATGGTATTACCACGGTAAGTATTGATGATTATAATTCAAACAAATTCATTATTAAAATTGCTGATAATGGTGAAGGTATTAAACAAGAACATTTATCAAGATTGTTTGAAAGGTTTTATAGAGTAGACCAAAGTAGATCTAGAGAACAAGGAGGTTCTGGTTTAGGATTATCAATTGTAAAGCACATTATTGAAGCCCATAATGAAACCATTCTTTTAAAAAGTACCTTTGGAGAAGGTTCTGAGTTTTCATTTACTTTAGAAAAAGCACAATAAAAAAGGAGTTTTATTAGAAACTCCTTTTTTATTTTATTGTAGATCAAATCCGATATCTTTTCGATAATTCATTTTATCAAAAGATATTTTGTTGATGTTTTTATATGATTTTTCTAAAGCTTCATTTATTGAATTTCCTAAAGAAGTAATTGCCATTACACGTCCGCCACTTGTAACAGTTTTTCCGTCTTTAATTGTTGTTCCTGCATGATAAACAATAGAATCTTCTACAGAATTAAAACCTTTAATTTCTTTACCTTTTTCGTAGGCTTCAGGATATCCACCAGAAACTAACATAACTGTAGTGGCAGTTTGAGAAGTTACTTCGTAAGATTTTTCATGTAATGTTTGTTGAGCAACACCTTCAAATAAGTCTAATAAATCTGATTGAATTCTAGGTAAAACTACTTCGGTTTCTGGATCTCCCATACGAACGTTATATTCTATTACAAAAGGATCTCCGTTTACGTTCATTAATCCAATAAAAATAAATCCACGATAATCTATTCCATCTTTTTGTAACCCTTCAATAGTAGGCTTAATAATGCGTTCTTCGACCTTGTTTAAAAACTCTTGATTAGCAAACGGAACTGGAGAAATTGCTCCCATTCCACCTGTGTTTAAACCAGTATCACCTTCACCAATTCTCTTATAATCTTTAGCAGAAGGAAGTGTTTTATAGCTTTTACCATCGGTTAAAACAAATACGGAAAGTTCAATTCCATCTAGAAACTCTTCGATAACCACTGTGGTAGATGCTTCTCCAAATTTTTGATTGGTAAGCATTTCTTCAAGTTCTTTTTTAGCTTCTTCTAATGAGTTTAAAATTAAAACTCCTTTTCCTGCGGCTAATCCATCTGCTTTTAAAACATACGGAGCGTTTAAGGTTTCTAAAAAAATGAATCCGTTACTTAAAGTTTCTTTGGTAAATGATTGATAACGGGCTGTAGGAATGTTGTGTTTTTCCATAAACTGCTTCGAAAAATCTTTACTCCCTTCTAATAAGGCTCCATCTTTTTTAGGACCAATAACAGGAATATGTTTTAGCTCAATATCATTTAAAAAGAAATCGTGAACTCCAGCTACTAAAGGAGCTTCTGGCCCTACAACAACCATTTGTATGTTGTTTGTTAAAACAGCATCTTTTACTTCAGAAAAATTGGTTGGATTAATGTCTAAATTTGTTGCTATTTGAGCGGTACCTGCATTACCAGGAGCAACAAATAATTGATTGATTTTGTTACTTTCGGAAAGCTTTTTAGTAAAGGCGTGTTCTCTACCACCTGAACCTAAAATTAAAATATTCATTGTTTGTGTTGTGTTGTTGTGTTTGCAAATATATCACTATCAGCAAAAGGGTGTTTAAGAAATTCCCCATTTTCTAAAATATTTTATGGCTGAAATTAAATGAATAAAAAAGAGTTTTATACTCTTAGAAGATCCTTGCTTTAAAACATGAACAATTTCTTGTTTAGGATGATATAGTTTTTGTTTACCAGAAGCATCAATTTTTTTGCAAATATCTACATCTTCCATATATAAAAAATAGCGCTCGTCAAATCCTTTTAAAGCGACTAAATCTTCAGTTTTATATAGGTGAAAACAACCTGTTAAATATTCAGGGCAAAAAGGTTGAGTTAAATCTTTATCATTATAAATTCCATGATTTACAATTTTTTTAAAAATTTTAACTCGTCTAAAAGCTAGTTCTAATACAGATGGATATCTTCTACATGAATTTTGATAACTCCCGTTAGGATATAACACCTTTGGAGCTATCATAGATAGTTTTTCGTTTTTTTCTAACTGCTTAATTAAGTTACTTATCACCCCTATTTTAAAAGACACATCGGGATTTAAAATTAGATGATATTTAGAATTGAGGTTCTTTTGATTAATTACTCTATTGTGGGCAGAACCAAATCCTATATTTTGTTCAATAGGCACATATTCTATATCCTTATCAATAAAAACATATTCAAAAAACTTAGTTGATGTGTTGTCTATCAAATAAAGCTTTTTAGGGAGTGGGATTTGCAAAAAAGAATTAATAGTATTGTGAAGTCCTGTTAAATTCTCTTTGAATAAAACAATAGAGCAGGTTATTATTAATTTATCTTCCATTATTTATTTAGTAGGCTTTTTCTTCTTCTTTTAGAAAATTAAAAATTGTTTGAAAAATTATTTTAACATCTAAGAAGAAAGACCAATTTTCGATGTAAAAAATATCTAACCGAACTCTGTTTTCAATGTCCGACTTTTTAATTACTTCTCCTCTATAACCACTAATTTGAGCTAAGCCTGTAATTCCTGGTTTAACAGAGTTTCTTATCAAGTAATTTTCTACTTCATTGGTGTATTTTTTGGTTTGAATGTTTATATGTGGTCTTGGACCAACAGTACTCATATCTCCGATTAAAACATTAAAAAATTGAGGAAGCTCATCTAAACTAGTCTTTCTTAGAAAAGAACCAATCTTTGTTACTCTATCGTCATTTTTTGTGGCTGAAATCTTATCAGCATCGTCATTCACTCTCATGGATCTTAATTTATAACAATAAAATTGTTTTCCATTTAATCCATCTCTTTTTTGTTTAAAAAACAAAGGCCCTTTTGAATCAATTAAAACGAGAAATGCTAAAATAGGTAATAACCAAGATAGTATAAAAATACAGATAAATAAAGAGAATATAATATCAAAAACTCTTTTAATTATATGTGTTTCTACTCGTTCAAAAGGTAGTGGTTTGGGCTTTAATATAGGAATAGTACCATAGTGTTCTAAAACAAAATCTTTACTATAAATAGCTTTACTTTTTGGTATTATTCTCAGTTCTAATTTTTGCTTAGCTACAAACTCTCTAATATTTATTAATTGTTTTTCATTAAACTTTGAAAATTCACAATAAATTTCATCAATATTATTTTGTACTATATAATTAAAAGCATCATCATGTTTTCCTAAATATGATTTTGATTTGTATTCTTTATCAGAAAAAAAACCAAAAAAACGATAACCTAAATCATTACGTTCATTAAATAAATTTTCAATTTTTTTTGCAGAGTTAATTCCTCCAAGAACAACAATGTTTCTGTAGTTTTTTCCTTCTAATCTATAGAGTTTTAATAAGAAAAAAGTAAAAAGCTTTATAAAGATTATACTACTAATAATAAGTGAGTAAATTAATACTTGATTATTAATAATTTTTCCTTCTTTAAAAACACTAAAAAAGCTTAGATATGCTAAGGTAAAAACAAAAAAATGAGATAAAAGAAGCGTAAGTAATTTTGTAATATGTGTATACCTATAAACATTATAAAATTTGGTGTAATAGGATAGAAGTAACCAAAAAAAAGTGATGTATGATAAAAAAGTAAAATTTAAATACTCTTTATCACCAACAAAATAAACAATTACATTAATGATTAATACATCAATAAAAACTGTTAGAGGTTTAATTAATAAAGACCTTTTTTTTTCTTTTTTAATCATTAGGGTTAGTACTACTTATAGGCTTTTTAGTATTTAGTAAAAGTAAAAAAATAATACTGAAAAAATAGATCCCCCTTTGTCTATTTAAAATGCTCTCAGTTATCATTAAGGATGCAAAAATTATAAAAACAGTAATAGTAAATTTATCTTTTTTATGAACTGCATTTTTGAAACTTAGAAACAATATTATAAGTAAAAGCAAAAGGCCAAAGAAACCTATTTCGGCCATGGTTTGATTATATTGATTATGAAAATTAAAGGTTGTTCCATATCCCTCAGGAACTCTATACTCATTACACTTTTGATTTAGTTTTTCTTGTGTTGCATTTAATCCATATCCTTTAAAAAAAATGTGGTCTTCTTCTTCAAATTCATATAAAAAGCGAGTATAAAGTATTCGTAACTCGGAACCATTAAAGTAATAGTTTTTTTCAAAATCTTTTTTTACAAGTACCTCTTTAATTTTTTTAGGAATTAATTCTGTATAAAATGCAGGGTTATTATTTATGTATAGAAAACTAAAAACAAAAAGGAGAATTGATAATATAGTTAGTTTTGTTTTAGACAAAGAAACTAAGCTTTTTGAATTTAATAAGACTAATGAGATTAAGGATGTAATAATAATATTCTTAGAACTTAGTAATAATAAGAAAATGATAAGAATAGAAAGTAAAACGTTATTAGTAAAGGTCTTTTTTTCATTATAAATAAGATGAAAAACACCTACAATGGTAAATAAAGAAACGTAAATTCTATTTAAACCTAAAGGGCTCACTAATTCATGTTTAGCCAAGACATTTATATCGTTTGAAGAAAGATAGTTTATAGAGCCTATTGTTATAAAAAACAAAGCATAAAGAACTAATACATAAGAAAAATATTTAAAAATATTCCGAATTTGAGTGCTACTAAATTTAGGGATAAAAGAGAATAGCAAAGGAATAATAAATAAAGCAGATTTATTACCAATTCCTTTTAAAGTTAAATTCTTATCTATAGACCATAAGTAAGATAGAGTCATTAAAATATATAAGAAAATAAAAGTAATAATTACTCTATTGAAACGAGGCTTAATTTTATATTTTACAGCAAAAAACACAGTGTAAAGTATAAATAGAAAATAAAAAATATTATTAATGTTATGAGGAAGCGGTAAAGAACAAATTATTAGAAGAATAAATAAACTAAAGAGGTTTTTATGTTGTGCTTTTTGTAGCATATATTAATATTAAGTTCAATTATAATAATAAAATAATAATTCACATATTTTTCAGATAAACTATCTCTCCTCTTTCCGACTGAGTATAAGATTGGAATTGTAATAAGAAATAAAAAAATTATAGCATACGGTAAAACTTCACATCAAATTGAAACAAACTAATTGTTTAGATTTAGACACTCTTGAAAATAAGAAAGATAATCACTGTTAATTTTATTTATATCATATTCAGTCATTATTCTTTTTTTATTGTTTAGTACTTTAGTTTCCTCTTGTAATCTCTCTTTATTTTTTATATAAAAGCTTACATCTTCAGAAGTAAAAAAGTAATAGGCATTTTCTTTTAATACAGCTTTGTTAAAAATATTGTTGTGGGCAATAATTAAGTTACCTGACCCCATTGCTTCTAAGAGTGAAGGGTTGGTGCCTCCTACAGAATGTCCATGGAAATATAAATTACAAAAATGTCTTAAACAGTTCAATTCGTTTAAGTTATAAATACTACCTAAAAAAATAATGTTTTTATAGGCTTTGTATTTTTCTTTTAACTTTTTTCCAAATTTATTTTTGGTATAATCACCAATAACTAAGAAAGGTTTAGTTGCCTTACTTTCAACAACACCATCTAATATTGTTTCAATATTGTTTTCAGGTTCAATTCTTGCAATTAGCATATTATAACCAAACTTTTTTAGTTGGTACTTTTTTAATATGTTTTCATCTACATTGGATACTATTTTGCTTCCGTAAGCAATAAATTTAGACTTCTTATTGTATTTATTATCTATATATTTTTTTATACCAATAGAATCTGATACTAAAAAATGACTGTTTTTTACAGCTAATCTTTCCGCAAATTTTAAAAACTGTCGTACAAAAAAAGAATATTTACTTCGTTTCCATTCTAAACCATCCATATTGGTTATTATTAATGGCTTTTTAGGAAATAAAAATGACCATATAGAACTACTTGTATAACCTAATTGAAGGATTATGTCTAAATTTCTTTTTTTTGTGTCTAGAATACAGTTTAAGTCATAAATAAATTGCCCAATGGTTCCCATTTTTTTTTCAGGGTCATTACAATGTACAATATGTACGTTTTTATAGGTTTTTTCTTGGTGAGGGTGGTTTGAAGAATTGTATACATAAACTTCACAATTTTTTTCAACTAAAAAAACAGATAAATATTCAGCAAATTGCTCAAATCCTCCATAATGATTGGGAATTCCTCTAGTTCCAATGATTCCTATTTTCATATTTTCTTTTTAAAACGCTACTAGTTTTTAAATATAAAAAAACACCTAATAAAATTGCTGTTTCTTCTTTTAGGTTATACAAACCTGTAATTATTAATGAAGAAAAAATTAAGTAAAAAGCTGTTGCCGATAATATATTACCAAAAGTTTTAACTTCTATACTTTTTGTTTTTCTATATGCTTGATAGTACAAATAAACTAAAAAAATAAGGTATAATATTAAACCGATAATACCTGTTTTATATAAAACGAAAACATAACCATTGTGTAAAATTGGTATATACCTTATATTTCCGTCACTACTTAATGGGGCTGCAAACTTTAAATCTACCAAAGCACCTAAGCCTTTACCATTAAAATAACTTACAGGTGTTTGGTTGAGGCTTTGAAAAGCACAATATGCTTCATAAGCTCTCCAATGATCCCATAATTGTGCGTGGTCATTTAAATTTATTTTAGGTGAAAAAATTTCACTTGGAGCAATCTTTAATTTGTACAAGAAGCCATCAATAGTATCACCATTTCTTTTAATTTCTATACTGAATAAATATGCATATAAACCGATAAAAAATATAGCTGTAATAGCTAAATATTTTAACCCTTTTTTATTTAACTTTAAATAATTTAATACTCCTAATATTAAGAATATTAGGCTAACAAACATTGTTCTAGAAAAATATAAAATAAAAGACAATACTAATGTTGTTAGGATGATTGTTTTGGAGTTCTTACCTTTTATAACATTAAAAAAAGGTGTTTTTAAACCTAGAATTACTAAAGCTATAGCATAAACTTCAATAACATTAGAAAGACCATTTATTTTTCTAATATTTGCTACAGAAGTATTACTAAAATCGGTAAAAATTATAGTGTGTAAAATATGATAGATTGCATAGGTAAACCCTAAATAAATTATAGTTTTAATAATAATTCTCCAATCATTAATACTTCTTGCAGTAAAATAACCTAATAGGATTAAAATGAGTGGTTTGGTAAAATAAATTAAATCTCGTATAAAATCGTATGTCGTTGGTTTGTTAAATAATGCTGAAATAATACCAATCAAAATTATTATCACTAGAAAAGATAATAGTTCTAAATCTTGCCTTAATATTTTTCCTTTATTAATTATTAAAAAGAATATAGTAAACACTGTTAGTATAACTGTATTTACTTCTATCGATGCAATTTCTCTTTGTATAATTATAGAAATTATAAAAAGAATAGCCCATATTTTTTTTAAAGATAGTTTCAAAATGAGTTATATAAAGTTTTAAATTTTTGAACGTAATTGTTCAGAGAAAACTCAGTTTTAGCTCTTTTTTCTCCTTCTTCTCCATACAGTTTTATTAAATCTTTAGCTGTTATTAATGATTCTATAGACGCTTTTAAAGCAGAAATGTTATTAGGTTTGAAGAGCAAACCTGTTTTTTTATTAACAACAATTTCTTTTAAACCACCATGATTAGCAGCAATAACGGGTTTTTTAGACAGCATGCCTTCAACAGCTACTAACCCAAATGGTTCAGGGTCTGTAGTTGGTACAAGTACAATGTCAATACAATCATAAAATGGCCAAAGCTGTTTTTGAAAATCTATAGTGGTAACATGATTTTCAAGGTTTTTAATTTTAATTTCATTTTGTAACTCATCAAGCAAAAACGTTTGAGTTTTTATAGTAGAACCAATAAATAATAAATAAATATTATCATGTTGTTTTTTTAATTCTTCAAAAGCATTAAGTAATAATTTTTGACCTTTGTGCTTGTTTATTCTTCCTATAAGGCCAATTATTATTGAGGATTCATTAATGGTTTTAAAAAGGTTTTTTCTAATTTGTTCTTGTTCTTCCTTAGAAGAGAAAGAAATACTTCTATCTAAACCATTATAAATTATTTGAGACTTTTTTTTAAGTTTTGGTATATAAGAGAATATATGTTCAGCTGAAGCTTTAGAATTAAAAACAATAAAATCAGAATACCTTTTAAGTATATAAGGATAAATTTTTGCAATAATTATTGGTGATTTTATTATTTCATGAACGTGCCAAATATGCTTAATTTTATATCTTTTACTATAAAGAGCACCAAGAAATACTGCTAAAGTATTTGAATGAATAATATCAATTTTTCTGTCACCAATCTTTTTTCTTAAAATACGTTGGGCTTTTAATATTTGAAAAGGTAATTTAATTATATCGAAACTAGTAAATAATTTTCTAGAAACTTTTATTACTGGTAAAACATGTACTTCAATATTTCTTTTTTTTAACTCCTCAGTTAAGGGACCAACCTCAGGAACAACTACAATTGGTTTTATTGTATCTCTTATAGACTCAACAAGAAACAAAAGTGTTTTGTCAGAGCCATATAAGTCTGCTGATTGATGAATAAAGAGTATGTTTTTCATTATTTACTTTATGAGTCTTGAAATATAATATTTTAATAAAGAAAAGATAAATTCGATAGATGCTATAAACGGATTTACTTCTCCGGCTTCTATTTTAGCTCTCTTAGCTTCTTTAAAAGCTTTTATAACAAAATTATTACTTACGCCTCCGTCTTTCATTTCCGCAGTAAACTCATTAATAAAGAGGGGTTTTAATTTGTCTTTTGCTCTCAATAATAACTCATAATCTCCTGTTATCTTATAGGTTTCGTTATAAATTCCATATTTTTCAAAATATTTTTTATTGTGAAAAGAACCAACATGAGCTATTTTCATATTTCGTTTAAATTCATTCCATCGCCATGGCTTTGAAAAAATATGTTTTACTTTATTGTTATTGTTTATTAGTTTTACTTTAGAAGTTATTAAGTCAGCTTCTGGATTTGAAATAGCTATTTTAGCATATTTTTCTAAGGATTTTTCTAAATATATATCATCAGAACCCAAGAAGGCAATCCAATTTCCAATAGCTAATTTTAGTCCTTTATTCCAAGCATTATAAATACCAGAATCTTTTTCACTTATCCACTTATAACTAATGTTTTTTTGTTTGAAAATAGGTTCAAATTCTCTTATAATATTTACGGTGTTATCAGTAGAGTTTCCATCAATGATTATATATTCAAAATTAGTATAGTTTTGATTTAGAACAGATGTTATGGTTTCCTTTATGGTTTTTTCACTGTTATAACTTGCTGTAATTACGCTAAATAAAGGATTCATGAATAGTTAGTTTTTTACAATATAAAAAGAACCAGGTTCTCTTTTTGGTGTTAATCTAGGGCATTGTGCTAATAATTCGTTGTAATAATTGTGTTTTAAATAGTTTAATGCACCAATTATACGCCAATTTTTATTTGATGTTAAAAAGGCTTCAAGTATATATTGCTCGTTCCAGAGTTTATACTCGCCAAAAACCCACTCTTCAAGATAGTTTCTTGGAGAAAAAATATCGTGTATATGTACTATAACTCCTTTGTTTAAAGAGGGTAAAATTTCTAAAAACTCATATAGTACATCTCCTTGAGGTCTAATAATATGAGAAGAATCGATAAATAAAATATCATTTTCTTGCAAAGTTGTAAAAAAACTAAGGTCTACATTTTCAACTTTTTCTCGTATTATTTTTATGCCTAACTTTTCTAACCAAGGCATTTCAAAAGGTTCAATACAAATGTGTTCACAATTATAGTTGTTATCTAATTCTTTATTCCGTTCTATTGCTTTTCTTGCTATCTTAGTAGAGTGTCCTGAGCCTATTTCAATAATTCGATTAGGTTTTTTATGTCTTATGATATTATACCAATATTCTGCATCACCAGAACAGAAAGAATTATTGTTAAAATGAAATGTTAGCTCATCTACAAAACTATTAGAAAAACCATTAAACTCTTCAGCATAAGAAAAGCTATTTAGTAAATTAAGTTGTTCTTTAACGTTCCAATCTATAGCGGGTAAATTACGTTCTTGATCGAGAGGTTTTTGTAAATCTTTTTTTAAAAATAGAGGGTCGTAATAATGACTGGTTATAGGTAAAACACCTATTTTCAATAAGACTTTTTTAGATAGAGAAAGTCTGTGTAAACCAACTCGCCTAACAAATTTAAAAACAATTGCAGAAGGAATGATAAAAGGGAGGAGTAATAAATCTAATAATTTACTTATTATTTTAATCATAATAAAAAAGGTTAAACCAAATAAAAGCTTATAATAACTTCTTTTTGTACGAAATATAGTAGGTTGCACAGACTATGAATAATTCTACAATTATTAGGGTTAGTATAAAGTAATCGACAAAAAATAGGTTGTTAAAAAAAATAATTAATATTAAAAATGAATATAAAACAACCGAAGATAACATCATTTTCATAAATAGTTTCTGATAACCAAAGGCATTTATACTAACTACTAAATAATAATTACTGAGATTATAAAACAATATAATAACAGAGTAGAGTTTTAAATAATAAATAGTTTTAAGGTTATGTTCTTTAGTTAAAAAGTAAATAACTTGATTGGCAAATAACCATACTCCTATTATGATAAGAACTGAGCTTAGGGTCATTATTTTAGTTACGGTTCTAACTATTTTTTTATCTTTTGTTTTATTAACATATGGGATTAAAACCGTACGAAATATTGTAGTAGGAACTGATAGTATTTTAATTATTTTTTCAACTATGTCATAGTAAGCTAAACTAGATACTCCAATAAAAGAACCTATTAAAAACCGATTAGAGTTTGTGAAAATTTGAATAGAAATAGTTGAGGTAAAGTACAATAGACTTTCTTTAGTATATTGAGTTAAACTAGAAATACTAGGCATTACAAACCGAATATTCTCCTTCTTGTATAAAATGTAAAATGAAAGAATAATTGATATTATAGATCCAATAGATTGTAAAGTAGGAACCAAGATAAAGTCATCAGGTGATTTTATAAATGCTAAAATTAAAACGACAAAAAAAGAACGATTAATAAGGTCTAAATATGTAATATATTTCATCTTTTCTATTCCTTGAAAAAACCAAAAAGGAAATAAAAATTCATACAAAGCCAAATGCATGGTAATTAATAGTAGTATTTGATATTCTTTTTGTTCAAAAAACAAATTAGAAAAACAAAAAACACATATAACACTTATAAAAAAAAGAATTCCCTTAATTGTATAGACATTACTAACAATTTCATTTAGTTTTTTAGGATTGTCTCTATGAATAGAAGCCTCTTTTGTTGCTGATAACGCAAAACCAAAACCAATAAAAATCACAAAATAAGCAACAATAGATTCAGCAAATACAACAAAACCATAATTGGTAGCTCCTAATACCTGAAGTAAGTATGGAAAAATAACTAAAGGGAGTATTAAATTAAAAGCTTTTATTATAGTTAAATAACCAAAGTTTTTAATTAGTATTTTATATTTATTAAATATATCTATTCCTTTAGAAACCATTTATTTAAAAGTTAAGATAGAACTTTATATAAATGTTCGATTTCTTGTTTTAATTGAATTTGATGGTTTCCAACAAAAAGACCATTCCTATCAATATAATCAGCGTTTTTTAATGATTCAAAAACTTCATAATCAAAGTATTTTACTACTTCTTTATTTGCAAAATTACCAGTAACAATTGGTCTGCAATCTATTTGGTTTTCTTGAAGTTTTTTTACAACAACCTCCCTAGTTAATTTCGAATTTGGTTTTATAATTAAACTAAATCCAAACCAGCTACTGTTACCAATTTCTTTCTGAATATAAAAATCAGGATGTTTTTGAAATAATTCTTGAAAATATTGTGCGTTTTTTCGTCTTGTCTCTATGAAAGAAGGAAGTTTTTTTAATTGTTCAATTCCAATAGCACCACTCATTTCAACTGGTCTAACATTATAACCAGGTAGAATAAATCTAAAAGATTCTTCAAATGGATTGGTAGATTTAGTTACTAGTGAATTTTCCTGTGGTAAATGGCGAGTCCAACCATGTGATCGAATTGATAATAAAATATGATATAATTCTTCGTTATCAGTACAAATTAGTCCACCTTCCATAGTAGCCATATGGTGAGAAAAGAAAGTAGAGTATGTTCCCATAAGACCAAAAGTTCCGGTTTGCTTTCCATTAAATTCTGCTCCCATAGACTCACAGTTATCTTCAAGAAGAATAATGTCATTAGAACCTATAATTTTATTTATTCTATTATAATCATTAGAATTTCCTAATAAATTAACAGCAAAAATCATTTTTGTTTTTTCTGTTACAGCTCTTTCTAAAGCATCTAAATCAAAGTTTAGAGTT
The DNA here is from genome assembly GCF_002120225.1 of Tenacibaculum holothuriorum. GTDB lineage: Bacteria > Bacteroidota > Bacteroidia > Flavobacteriales > Flavobacteriaceae > Polaribacter > Polaribacter holothuriorum. The sequence goes on from NZ_LAPZ01000015.1 coordinate 32,382, forward strand.
TCTAAATCAATATCAACAAACTTTAGTTTTAATCCATATTGATAAAGAGGGTAGTAGGTAGTAGACCATGAAACCGCAGGAACAATTACTTCATCTCCTCTTTTGAGCTTATGAGTTTTAGTGTAAAATAATGCTGCGACAGCTAATAAATTTGCAGATGATCCTGAATTAACCATTACTGCATATTTAGAATTAACATATTCTGCAAATTGTTGCTCAAATTCTAGTACACTTTTTCCCATAGTGTACATATCTCTATTAATTACTGATTGAATGGCATCTAATTCTTTATGATCCCATGATGATGATGCTAAAGGATATTTCATTAATTGTAATTTTTAAGATAGAATTCATAAGTTTTAAGAATACCTTCTTCGAGTGAAGTTTTGTGTTGCCAACCAAACTCTCTTAAAAGAGAAACGTCTACTAACTTTTGCTTCATTCCAACGGGTTTAGTGAGATCGTATTCAAACTCACCCTTATAACCAACTATTTTTGCAATAGTATTATAATATTCGTTAATAGTATAATCAAAACCAAGACCTACATTTATATTTTGAGGCAAGTTGCTAAAGTTTTCTATAGCATAAAAAATAAAATCTGCTAAATCTTCGGCATACATAAACTCTCTTCTTACTGTACCATCTCCCCAAATAGTTACACTTGATTTTTTTTGTTCTTTGGCTTCAATAATTTTTTTGATAACAGCTGGAATCATATGAGAATTCTTAGGAGAGAATTTATCATATTTTCCATACAAATTACAAGGGATTATAGTCTTATATTCAAAATAAGAGTTTTCTCTTGAAATATACTCACATAACCTAGTTGAAAACACTTTAGCAATTGCATAACCTTCGTTTGTAGGCTCTAACTCTCCTTTTAAAATTAAGGTTTCTTTTAATGGGTTTTGAGCATTTCTAGGATACATACAAGAACTGCTAAGGTTTAAAAAGTATTTAACTTTTTGCTCTCTGGCAGCTAAAATAATATTTCTACCTATATCGGTATTTTTTACCAAGAAATCAACAGGGTTTTCCATGTTGGCTTGAATACCTCCTACTAAACCAGCAGCATGAATTATTAAATCAGGTTGATATTCTTTTATATAAGCAGCGGTTTGCTCGCAAGATAGTAGGTTTAATGTTTTGCTTGAGGGAGCAAGAATTTTTATTGAAGGAATATTTTTTGCAAAATCAATAATATTCCTACCTACCATACCAGTTGCACCTGTTACGAGTATCTTCATTTAATTTTTATAATAGTTTTTTTGATCAAAACCGCCTTCTTTAAGATATATTTCTTTTTGAGTTAGTTTTACATCATTTTCAACCATTTCTTTAATCATTTCTTCAAAAGTATATTCTGGAACCCATTGAAGTTTTGTTTTTGCTTTAGAGGCATCACCAATTAATAAATCTACTTCAGTAGGTCGGTAATAATTTGGATCAATATTTAAAACTTCTTTACCTATTTCGAGTTGATAATTTGGGTCAGAGCATGATTTTATGAATCCTTTTTCTTCTTTGCCAGAACCTTTAAATTCAATTTCTATTCCTACGTTTTTAAAAGCCTCAGCAACTAAGGTTCTAACTTTAGTCGTTTTTCCAGTAGCAATAACCCAATCTTCAGGAGTATCAGCTTGTAAAATCATCCACATCATTCTTACATAATCTTTTGCGTGCCCCCAATCTCTTTGAGCATCTAAATTACCTAAGTAAAATTTATCTTGAAGACCTAAAGCAATTTTTGCAACTGCTCTAGTTATTTTTCTAGTTACAAAAGTTTCGCCTCTAATAGGAGATTCATGATTGAATAGTATTCCATTACAAGCAAATATATCATAAGCTTCTCTATAATTAACCGTAATCCAATAGGCGTACATTTTTGCTACACCATATGGACTTCTAGGATAAAAAGGAGTGGTTTCTGTTTGCGGAACTTCTTGAACTTTACCATACAATTCTGAGGTTGAAGCTTGATAAATCTTCGTTTTCTTTTCAAGTCCTAAAATTCTTATTGCTTCTAAGAGTCTTAGAGTGCCCATACCATCAACATTTGCTGTATATTCTGGTGTTTGAAATGAAACATGAACGTGACTCATTGCCGCCAAATTGTAGATTTCATCTGGTTGAACATTTTGTATTATTCGAAGCAAATTTGTTGCGTCTGTTAAATCACCATAATGCAAAAAGAAGTTTCTGTTTTCTACGTGAGGGTCTTGATAAAGGTGATCTATTCTTTGTGTATTGAAGCTAGATGAGCGTCTTTTAACACCATGTACTTCATATCCTTTTTTAAGTAAAAACTCACTTAAATATGCACCATCTTGCCCAGTTATTCCAGTTATTAAAGCGATTTTTCTCATAGAAATTCAAATAAAAAAGTAAGTTTTACTTTTTATAGTTATTTAAAAAAGAATTTACTTGAATAAGTAATAAAATTAAAATTGTAAAAGCTACCAAAGCTAAAGAAAGCTGTACAGCTTTGTTTTTAGAAATACCTTTAATTTCGTAACCGATTGGCTGAAAGTTAGAAACTACATTTATTATTTCAGATTTTTCAGCTTTATCATCACTAACTTTTTTTAACTCTTTGTTTAGTTCTCTTGTGGCTCTAAATAACTCTAATTCTCTATTACTTTGCTGACCATTACCAAGGTCTATATTTGTTCCCGAATTAGTTTTTTTAGCTTCTTCTAAAAGAACATCCTTATATACTTTGTGTAATGAATCTGTTTGCGCTAAGTTTTTTCGCAGAATTAAATCTGTTCTGTTTAAGTTTTCGTTATTTAATTCTTTTAATTTATTAAAATACTGGTTTTCTGTAATTGCAGAAATTATAATATCATCTAATCTTGAAAAAACATCATTTTTTGTAGACTGAACTTGAATTACATGCACTTTATAGTTATACTTGGTAAAAGCATTTTTAAAATCATAAAAAGAAAAGCTTTTTACGGTCAACGTATCAACTGAAAGAATTAATTCGTCATAAGAGGTTATAATATCATTGTTGTTTTTAACAGGATCAATAGTAAACTTTTTTAAAGATTGTGCCTCTTCATCACTAATTTTAAAAATTTCAGCTAATAAATCGTGTTTTTCTTGTTTAACTAAGTCATTGTAAAACAAAACATTATTATATAACTGTCTTGCGCTTTCAAAATTAGTTTGAACATGAAGATCTGAGCCAAACTTTTTTTCACCACTAAACTCTAAAAAAGTACCAATTACTGCTCCTATAATAGCAGCAATACCTAGTTTTATAGCATTTGTTTTTAAAAACAGTAAAATAGTTATTAAAAAATGGAAAAGCTGTTTAAAAATTGAGCCAATAAACTGGAACAATTTAGAAAAACCTCTACCAATAATTACAAAAAGAGAACCTAAGTCTATTTCTTCTTCGTTGTTTGGTTTGTTTGACATTGCTTAAAAAATCTGTTCTAATATTTTTTGTGTAATTGCATATGTAGGTGTTACTCCACTCATTCCTAATCCGCCAGAAGCTAAAGTAGCTCCAGTTTCTAACGGATTATCAGATGCATAATAAGCATAACGTACTTTTATATCTTTTGTTACTGTACCTCTAATTTTTGAAGCAGATTGAATTGCTTTTTGATAATGAGCTCCTTCCATTTCTAAACCGATAACATTCCAAGTAGAGTCGTGGAAAAATTTCAATAAGTCTTTATTTTGAAGAGAGGTTCCTAATACTGTAACCATTGAACCGTCAAAAACCCTAACTCCAAATCCTTCTAAATCTTCTTTAGAAAGCTCATTTTCGAATGGATAATTATCTGCAGTTCCTTCAAAAATATGAGCAGAAGGAATCATAATATCTCCTTTTCCTCCTTCTAAAATTCCTGCTTTACCCATGATAGAAACAGATTCTACATTTAAGTAAATATCTTCTGAATTAGTTTTATAAGGTTTTAAAAGCTCATCCATAGTTTCAAAAGCTTGCTCACCAAAAGCATAATCCATTACAATGATAACAGGCTTTTGCCCTTCAGAATTTACTTTTTCGAACTGAGAATGGTTAAAATCGATTTTATCAGTGTCTATCACTTGCACATTTATGTTAGTACCCGAGCGGTCTTTCACATAAATCAATCCATTTTCAGAAGCATAATTTTTTACTGCTACTTGTAACGGTTTACTATTCGAGTTACTTAACAATTCATAAAGTTCGAAACCTGGTTTGTTTTTAGCTTCTTTAGGTAATGCGTTTTGTGCATAAATGGTGTTCATTACACTATGCATATTGGCACTAATAATATGAATAGGACGGTGAATTAACTCGTTTTCTAACAAAACTTTTTTAATGTCATTTGCCCAAATTTCTCCGTAAAAGTGATGCCCGATTTCTTCTATTAAAACAGAACTGAATTTTACAGAACGTTTTTCGTCATAAAGAGTTTCGTTAATTGCTAATTTTCCTAACCAATAAATTAAATGCAAGAAACGATTCGGATTTTCTTCTGAAGCAAACTGATTATAAACATCGTATACTTCATCGTAAGTTCGTCCTAAAATATTACCTAAATGAACAATCATAACATCTCTTTCTTCTTCAGAAAGCTGTTTGTTGTTTATAACAACATCTTCTAAATGAGTCCATTCTCTAATGAATTTACCTCCATCTTTTAACGTAACACGATCTTTAATTTTATGAGATTCGATAAATAAAAACGTTAAATGCGTTAAAATATCATAGATTTCAGAACGACCTCTTGTTATTTCAATATTCATTTGGTCTTTGTCAATTCGATAACAATTTCTCCTACGTTTTGGAGGAACAATAGCTTTAAATTTCGAATTACGAAAACCTTCATCTGCTGTTAAATAGATAAATTGACACTCTTCGATACCTTCTGGTAATCTTTCAATAATGTAAATTAATCCGTTTAATTCTGTTTTATCTTCTGCAATTGAGCCATAAATTTCTGGACGTAATTGTAATAACGATTTACGTAATGTTTCTCCAGAAACTCCCATTGGTTTATAGAACCCTCTACTAAATAAGTGGCGCATTGAAATGTATAATTTTTCAATTGCATTGGTAGATTCTTGTGCTCTTGTGCGTTCTTTTTGGTTAGGTTTCGACATATATGTTTTTAAAAGTCAAATATACAAATATTGTATGGAGCTTACTTACTTAAAATTTGGTTGTACTTTTTAGTATCTTTAAGTAAAGAAACGGCTTTTTTAATTGTATTATCGTTTAAGAATTGATGTTTGTAAACGCCTTCTTTGTAAAAAAGTTGTTCTACAATTTCGTTTTGAATTTTTTCAATCAAAATATCTTCATTTGTAGCAATCTTTTTTACTTTGTTCTCTTTTAATTTTTGAAGCAAAGCCGTGTATTCTACATCAATTTCTTTTTGCTTATTTACTTTATACGCTTTTTTAAATAAAGCTTCTTGTTTGGTAACAAAAGTAGTGTCTTGTTTAAGTAAATAGTTTTTAAAATCGTTAAAGTTACTAGCGTTGTAAGTGAACGTGTTTAGAGAAATGCTTGGGTTTTTTCTGATAAAATGATTACCATACCCAAAGATTGCCCTCGATTTTAAAAGTTTTTCAGTTTCTTTAGTTTTCGTTGAATATTTAATAGCAACATCTGGAGTTACACCACCGCCATCATAGACTGTCCTTCCGTTTTCGGTTTTAAAGCTATTTACTGTTCCGTCAGAAAATTTAGGAACTTTGCCAGTTTTTGCATCTCTGTTTGCATAATCTAATTCCTGAATACAACGTCCGCTAGGAGTATAATATTTAGAAATAGTAACTTTCATTTGCGTTCCATAGTTTAGCGGAAAGACACGTTGTACCAAACCTTTACCAAAAGAACGCTCTCCCATTACCACAGCTCTGTCATAATCTTGTAAAGCGCCTGATACAATTTCTGATGCAGAAGCAGAACGACCATTAATTAATACTACAATAGGAATTTCAGTATCTATCGGATCAATTCTTCCTTTATAAACTCGACTATTCTTTTTAATCTTCCCTTTTGTTTCTACAATTTTTTTTCCCTTCGGAATAAAGAAGTTCACAATATTTATCGCATCAAATAAAGAACCACCAAGATTGTTTCTCAAGTCAAACACAAGCTTTTTCATTCCCTTTTCTTTTAGCTCGTTAAAAGCTTTTTTTACATCTTCGGAAGAAGAGGCTACAGTAAAGCTTGTTAAGACAATATAACCTGTTTCATCGTCAATCATATCATAAAAAGGAACAGGACTTATAGTAACTTTATCTAATTTTAAAGAAAGGTTTTTTAAAGAGCCGTTTCTATTTATGGTCAGAGAAATAGGTGTGTCTGGAGTTCCTTTTAACGTTTCAGAAAGTTGTTCTTTTTCTAAATCTTTTAACTCTTGATTGTTAACTACAGTAATTAAATCACCAGGTTTTATGCCAGCTTTATCCGCAGGAAAACCTTTATGAACTCCTGCTACTATAATTCCTTTTTTGGTGTAATACGATGAAATTCCGATACCAGCATATTCTCCTTCTCGTTTAATACGAGCATCTTCAACTTGTTGTTCGTTGTAAAATCGAGTATAAGGGTCTAAGTTTTCTAAAGTATTGTTAATAGCTTTACTAGTAAGCTCTCCAGGATTAATCTCATCAATATAATTAATGTTTAATTCTTTAAAAAGATTGTTATAAATTTCAATTTGTTTGGCAATCTCAAAAAAACGAGATTGAAAAGAAAAAAGAAGTACTAAAGAGCATACTCCAACAATAATTCCTGTTTTTTTAATCATCTTCATTGGTAATTTCTTCTACAAAACGGTTTAATAATTTCTTCATTTTATGCTCTATATCAGCATATTTCCATTCCTCTCTTGCAATATAAGAAATCATAAATACATACGGTTTATTAGTTGCCGAATACACTGTGTGTTTTTCCTTTCGATAAGTTTCACGCATTAAACGTTTAATTCGATTTCTGTCTACCGCTTTTTTAAAATTCCTTTTGGGTACCGAAACCCCTACTTGAGTTGGGAATTTAGAAGTATGTTCGGTTTGTAAATATACCATTCGTAGTGGAAAAACTTTAAGCGTTTTTCCTTCTTCATACAATCTCCCAATTAGTTTGCGACTTTTTAATCGTTCGTCTTTTCCTAAAGTAAATCTCATTACATACAAACATACGGAAACCCTAATAAAAAACCTTTTTTTTAGTTATTTTTGAATAAATTCTAAGAAAACTACAATGGATTTATTTCAAGCTCCAGATTATTATCAAGTAGATGATTTGTTAACCGATGAACATAAATTGGTTAGAAATACAGCAAGAGATTGGGTAAAAAAGCACTTATCTCCAATTATTGAAGATGCTGCTCAAGAAGCTAGGTTTCCAACCGAATTGGTAAATGGTTTAGCTGAAGTTGGTGCTTTCGGTTCTTATATTCCAACAGAATATGGTGGTGCTGGTTTAGATCAGATTTCTTACGGATTAATTATGCAAGAATTAGAGCGCGGAGATAGTGGAATTCGTTCTACAGCCTCGGTTCAAACGTCGTTGGTTATGGGGCCAATTTATAACTACGGAAATGAAGCACAACGCAAAAAATATTTACCAAAATTAGCGAGTGGTGAATGGATAGGTAGCTTTGGGTTAACAGAGCCCAATCATGGAAGCAATCCAGGAGGAATGGAGACGAGGTTTAAAGATATGGGAGATCATTATCTATTAAATGGAGCAAAAATGTGGATTTCTAATGCACCAATTTGTGATGTGGCAGTGGTTTGGGCAAAAAATGAAGAAGGAAGAATTCACGGATTGATTGTTGAAAGAGGAATGGAAGGTTTTACCACTCCCGAAACTCATAACAAATGGTCGTTAAGAGCTTCAATAACTGGAGAGTTAATTTTTGACAATGTAAAAATTCCAAAGGAAAACCTACTTCCGAATAAATCTGGGTTAGGAGCTCCGTTATTATGTTTAGATGCTGCTCGTTATGGAATTGCTTGGGGAGCTATTGGTGCTGCTATGGATTGTTACGATACAGCACTACGTTATGCGAAAGAGCGTATACAATTTGGTAAACCTATTGGTCAATTTCAGTTGCAACAAAAGAAATTAGCAGAAATGATTACAGAAATAACCAAAGCTCAATTACTAGCATGGAGGTTGGGAACCGTAAGAAACGAAGGGAAAGCGACTTCTGCACAAATTTCTATGGCAAAACGTAACAATGTAGAAATGGCATTAAAAATTGCTCGAGAAGCACGACAAGTTTTAGGTGCAATGGGTATTTCTGGTGAATACTCAATTATGCGTCATTCCATGAATTTAGAAAGTGTGATTACCTATGAAGGTACGCACGATGTACACCTTTTAATTACTGGCTTAGATATTACTGGATTGAATGCTTTTAAATAGGGGTTTTCTATTTGTTTGAATTATAGTTTTTCCAATACTAAAATTAAATTATCTAAATCGCTCTTTATTCCTGAAAACACTTTTGTGTTATATAATTTATCAAGTTCTAATTCGTGAATTTCATGTTTTCTTTTTTTGTCAGTTAACATAATATCAGAAAAATCTAAAGAGGTAGAAATTCGTGCAATATCTATTTGATCATTAGAACTATCTTTTTTGCTGCGTAGATTCATTAAAGAAATAAGTGAAAATCGAATATTAAGGGTGGATATGTTTTTAAAACCATTTGACTTTAGTTCAAAAATTAACTTCTGAATCTCTTTTTTTCTAAATTTATGTTTTTTTATCAGTATATCAAGAACCAAATCTGTCCATTTAGGAAATTCACTTGTAGTTGATTTGTAACTTTCAATCATCAATTTTCCTTTATCGTATAATTTTTCAAGACGCTGAATAAATTTTTGTGCTTCTAAATGCATAAGAGCATTAAACATTATCTTTTGGGTTTTAGAATCAATTTTTTGATTCGAAGTTAATTTTTTAAACTCATTAGTATCATGTCCTATTTCTTTTATTGTTTTGAAAAGTTCTGTGTTTTTTTCTCGATAGAATTTATAATTATCCGAATCTTTAAGAATTTCTTTAACTTCTGTGTGTAGATAGGTTTTTACAGTGATTTTATTTTTTCGAATTCTAGATGAAATTAGTTGAGATGTTAAAAATGCTTCTGTTTTAAAACAAAACTCATCTGATATTTTATTTAAAAATAAGTCATGATTTTTAGCTTCTTTGTATTCTTTCCATGATGTTTCAATATAATGTTCGTTAGATAATGGACAGAATATAATTCCTTTTGAGTGTAATTGAAGTAATAATTCTTTAATTCTCGACCATTCTGGTGTAATATCTATTTGAAGCATTTCACTCACAGCAAATTGGTCTAGGTAAATACAGAATTTCTTTTTCATGGGGAAGCTTCAATTAAACACAACTATTTATTAAATCTAGTATCTAAACCATCAATACTAATTTGGTTTCTATCCTCCCAATATTGTTGAATACCTTCTTCTCCTTTATCTTTTGCCCAATCGAGTAATTGATTTCGTTCTCCTTGGTATTCATAAAAAGGGATTGACATTCCACAAGAAGTTTGTACACTTTCAATATGAATATCAAATATTTGTCGTGTTCCTTCTAGTTTAGGAAATAGTGTGATTAATTCGTTCCATTCGTTATCATTAGGAAGAATTTCTTTAGCTTTTCCATACAAACGAACAATGTTTGGAGCACCTTCAAAAGCACAAAACATAACTGTAATCCGATTGTTTTCTAATAAGTGAGCCGAAGTTTCATTTCCGCTACCTGTTACACTTAACCAAGCCACTCTATGTTCGTTAATAATTCTGAAAGAATCCATTCCTTTGGGAGAAAGATTGATGCGTCCTTCGTTAGGTGCAGTAGCTACAAAAAACACTTTTTGTTGTTCAATAAACGTTTGAACTCTTGCTGTTATTTTTTCATAGAATTTTGCCATAGCTTATCTTTTAATTAGTCAATCCAATCTTTAGTTCTTTCAACAGCTTTTTGCCATTTTTTGTACAATTTGTTTCTATTTTCTTCAGTAATGGTTGGTGTAAATTGCTTTTGAATTTTTCTATGTTGTAAAATATCTTCTTGTTTCCATAGTCCAACACAAATTCCTGCTAAGTAAGCAGCTCCCATTACTGTGGTTTCAATAGTTTCTGGACGTTCAACAGTTACATCTAAAATATTGGATTGAAACTGCATTAAATAATTATTAGCACAAGCACCACCATCTACTTTTAGAGAACTCAAAGGAACTTCACTATCTTTTTGCATTACTTCTAAAATATCTTTGGTTTGGTAAGCAAGAGAATCTAATGTAGCTTTAATTAAATGATTTTTTCCAGTGTCTCTAGTCAATCCGAAAATAGCACCACGAGCATACATATCCCAATACGGAGCACCTAAACCAGCAAAAGCAGGAACGACATACACAGGATTTTTTCCTTCTACTTCCATAGCAAAAATTTCACTTTCTTTAGCATCTTTTATAATTTGTAATCCATCTCGTAACCACTGAATTGCCGAACCAGCAACAAAAACACTTCCTTCTAGAGCGTAATAAACTTTGTTGTTAATTCCCCAAGCAATTGTAGTTAATAATCCATTTTTAGAATACTCTATTTCTTCACCAGTATTCATTAACATAAAACAACCTGTACCGTAAGTGTTTTTTGCTTCTCCTTTATTAAAACAAGTTTGACCAAATAATGCCGCTTGTTGGTCTCCTGCAATTCCTGAAATTGGAATTTGAATTCCATCTAACTCAAAATTTCCAAAATGATAAGATGAAGGTTTTACTTCAGGCAGCATTGAAGTTGGTATTTTTAATTCTTGCAACAATGTTTTATCCCAAGTAAGATTTTTAATATCGAATAACATTGTTCGAGAAGCATTACTATAATCGGTAGCGTGAACTTTTCCGTTTGTTAAATTCCACAATAACCAAGTATCAATGGTTCCAAATAGTAAATTTCCTTTTTCAACTTCAGTTCTAGCTCCTTTGACGTTTTGTAAAATCCAGTTGATTTTTGTTGCTGAGAAATAACTATCTATTACTAAACCTGTAGTTTTACGAACATGATCTTCTAAACCATTTTCTTTAAGATGTTCGCAAATATTTGCTGTACGCTTGTCTTGCCAAACAATAGCATTATAAATAGGTTTTCCTGTGTTTTTATTCCATACAACGGTAGTTTCTCGCTGATTGGTTATTCCTATTCCTGCAATTTCTTCAGCTTTTATTCCAGCTTGTTTTATTACTTTTTTTAAAGTTGAAAGTTGCGTTTGTAAAATTTCTTCAGCGTTATGTTCTACCCAACCTGATTGAGGAAATATTTGCTCAAATTCTTGTTGATTCATAGCAACAATTTCTCCTTTTTCATTAATAATAACCGAACGAGAACTTGTGGTGCCTTGATCTAAGGCTACAATATATTTAGACATGTTGTATTTAAAAGTAAGTTTAGATTTTAAAAATACTTAAAAATAAAAAAACCTTCTAAAGAATATTCTCTAGAAGGCTTTTTCTGTTTTTCGTTAGATTTTTAACGATTGATAGCATAACTGGCCCCTTTTCCAAATTCTGCTAACGTTACTAAAAAGTTACTAACTACATTGTTAGTTTTCTTTAATAATTCCCCCATGATGTTTGATTTTAAATTTCCCCTATAATTTTTGTTCAAACGAACACTACAAAGATATGACAGCAGTTAAGTTTTTTAAATGGGTTTTCCGCAAGTTGAAGTGTAATTTTCCGCAGAGTGATTTAATAATAAGTGTTTTGCAAAAAAAAGCAATCAGTATATTTATACTGATTGCTTTTTTTGTTTTTCCCTTCTTTTCTTAGAATTTTTCCCAAGTGCGATGTCAAATTCTGTTTACAAATTTAAAAGGGAGTTGTGTTTTTATAAAAGGGATATCCGCATAAAAAAGTGCAAAATTCCGCAAATGATTAATCTAGTATTCCCAACTCTTTAGCTTTTAATACTAAATCAGTATTGTTAATAGCATTTAAATCGGTTCTTAATTTTGCTAATTTGCTTTCGATAGATCTTATTTTTAGTGGAGATCCATCACTTTTTTTTATGACTCCTTCCATATTGTTGATTTTTGCGTGCTTAGGAAGTTCTTTAAGTATTTGTATAGCAATTTCATCCATTTGAATTTCAATTAAAGCTCTTTTTAAGAGTTTTTGATGAATTTCATGAGTGTAATATACTTCGCCAGCTAACATTTTTTGAATTGCAAAGTTTAACTCACTTGTATTGCAATTACTTTTAAGAATATAAGCAGATGGATTTAAATTATGAATTACGTTATAAACTCTATTAGTTTCTGTATGACCAGTAATTACTCCTACTTTAATATTTAACTCTTCTTGTTTAATGGCTTTAATTAGCGCTTCGCCACCATCTAATTGAGAGTTTTCAGTAGTGTTGTCAAAGCTTAAATCAGTAAATAAAATATGAAAAGGTTCTTGATTTCTTTGTGCTTTTATTTTTGAAAACGCTTGATCACAAGAAGAGGCTGTTTCTACTTCTAAACCATCAATACCTTTTAGGTTAGATAGTATACCTTCAATTATTAATTGATGATCGTCAGCAATAAGAATTTTAATTTTTTCAGACATTTAGTGGTATTTGAATATGGGTTTTGGTTCCTTTACCAACTTCACTTTCAATAGTAAGAGTTCCGTTTAACTCTTCTACTCGTTCTTGCATGTTGTGTAAACCAATTCCTTTTTTACTGTTATTAATGTCAAAACCTTTGCCATTATCAGTAATATTCAAAAATACAGATTTTTTATGTACCGAAAAATCTATGGTAATTAAGTTTGCTTCGGCGTGTTTTTGAGTGTTTTGAATACACTCTCTTATACTTAAATATAAAAGTCGTTTTATAGAGTTATTAATTTTGGTCCACTCAATGTCATTAACTCCGTTTACTTTAATTCTGAAATCTAAAGTGAAATAATCACTTACTAGATTTATTATTTGGTCTTTAAAAGGAACTTTGTCGAAACTCACACTACTTAATTGATGCGATAAATTACGCACATTGTCTTTTACTGTGTTTAACTTTTGAGCCTCTTCTAATAGGTTAGAACCTTCTAATTTTTGATGGATTAAACGTAGATCACCAGCGACTTCGTCGTGTAAAGATTTAGCGATTTGCTGACGTTCATGTTCTCTAGCTTCTATTTTTTGTAATTGTGCTTGGTATATTAGTTTTCTTCTTCTTAATGAGAAGAAGGAAATACTTAAACCAAATAATAAAATCCCAATAAAAGCTGCTAACCAACCAATAGTTTTTTGTTGCTTTTGATACGTTATTTCTGCTTGTTTTTTTTCGTTATCGGTTTTAAGTATTGTATTTTCTTTTTCTTTTTTTTCTGTTTCGTATCTAACTTTAGCAAATTGGTTTTTTAAGACACGTTCCTTTTGAATTGCTCTGTCTTTTTTTTCAGTATACTCTTTTAAGTATTTTATTGATTCTTTTTTAGGGCTTAATTCTGCTAACAATTCTAGAGCTAAAAGCTCTTCTTTTTCAAAATGAGTGTTTTGAGTTAAACCTAATGCGTTTTTAGCATGCTCTTTAGCTTTAGAAAGATTGTTGTTTTCTTTATGGAAATGAGAAATATTAATATGATTTCTAATTATTCCTAATAAATCCTTAATAGAAGTATTAATTTTTAATGCTTCGTTATACTGATTCAGGACATTTCTGTAATTTTTTAATGAAAAATTACTCCAAGCAATGTTTTCTATAAGTAGAGCATATTGTTTTGGATATTTTTGTTGAATACTATCATATTTTAATCCTTTTTTAAAGTATTTAATTGCCTCTTTATTTCGATTTACTCGTTGAAGAGCAAGTCCTTTGTTGTTAATAACTCTAATTATTTCTAAATCATGTTTTTTTTGTTTTTGAGATAAAAAAGTTATACTTAAATCATAATATTTTAGAGCTTCTTCAGGTTCTTTTCTATCGCAATAAATATTACCTAACAAATTATAGAGGCTATATTTTTTGAGTGATAATTTAGAGTTTTCTATATATTTTAAGGCAAGTATAGTATTTATTTCACTTCCTAAGTAATCATTAGCTCTATATTGAATATCAGCAATATCAGCTAGTCTCCTACCTGCGGTTAAAGTGTCACCAATTTTTAATAATAGATTTTTAGAGGCATGATAATAATGATAAGCACTATCAGATATGTGCTTGTGATTATAGTAATAAGCTAAAAAGAAATGACACTTTTCAATTTCTTTAGAAGATTTAGCAAAAGGTAAGGCGAAATAGGTATGTTTTTTAAATGAATCAAATTGATTTGAATTTAAAAAAAATAGAGCTTTATTTATTTTTTGACTAAATAGAATCGAATCATGTTTTACTTTGTTTTTATCGTGTTGGCTAAAACTAAATAAAGTTGTTAATGTAATAAAGAGAAAAAAATATAAACGCATTTATAAAAATTATAAAACCATCACAACAGTGATGGTTTTATGAGTAATAGGTTATTTTTTTTCTACTGTGTTTTCATCACCATCATTCCCTCCTGGTTTGTCAGGGTCTGTAGTACCACTACCACCACCAGGGATAATATTCATAGCAAATCTCATTTCGTTTTCTTTAAATACGCTTTTCATAATAATTAGATAAATTGATAATTAATAAATAATACTTGTACTTATTAGAGGGGTTAAAGCGTTCTAAAATTAGCGGTTTCCCTATAAAAAAACAAGGTTTTAACTATAATTTATTTAATAAGTCCCATAAAACGACTCCACAACTCACAGAAATATTTAAAGAATGTTTGGTTCCTAATTGCGGAATTTCAATACAACCATCTGATTTTGAAACTACTTCTTGTTGTACTCCTTTTACTTCATTTCCAAAAACGATGGCATGTTTTTTATTTGATTCAGGAGAGAAATTATTAAGCATTGTGCTGTTTTCAGCTTGTTCTATAGCATATACTTTTATGTTCTCTTTTTGTAACTTTTCAATTAAAGTTAAAGTGTCTTCTACATATTCCCATTCAACAGACTCGGTAGCACCTAATGCAGTTTTATGTATTTCTTTGTTGGGTGGAGTTGCTGTAATTCCACACAAATAAATTTTTTCAATTAAAAAAGCATCCGAAGTTCTAAAAACTGAGCCTACATTATTTAAACTTCTTATGTTGTCTAAAACTACAATTAAAGGTGTTTTTTTAGCTTGTTTAAACTCATCTACACTAATTCTACCTAACTCGTTGTTTTTAAGTTTTCGCATGTTTTATTTTTTTATTGTGAATAACTTGAAATACAAGAAACTTGAAAGTTTTTCTATCTTCGCAAAACTAATTTAAAATTCCGAAACACTTGGCAAAAACAAAGGCAAAAAAGGTAACTCCGTTAATGCAACAATACAATGGGATTAAAGTAAAATACCCAGATGCAATGTTACTTTTTAGAGTTGGAGATTTTTATGAAACATTTGGTGATGATGCTAAAAAAGCCGCTGAGGTACTTGGAATTATTTTAACCAAAAGAGGTGCAGGTAGCGAAAGTGAAACTGCCTTGGCTGGTTTTCCACACCATTCTTTAAACACATACTTACCTAAATTGGTAAAAGCAGGGTTGCGTGTTGCTATTTGCGATCAGTTAGAAGACCCTAAAATGACTAAGAAAATTGTAAAACGTGGTGTTACGGAATTGGTAACTCCAGGAGTTGCCTTAAACGACGAAGTTTTACAAACTAAAACCAACAACTTTTTAGCCTCTGTACACTTCGGAAAGAAACTATTAGGTGTTTCGTTTTTAGATGTATCTACTGGAGAGTTTTTAATAGCACAAGGAAACGAAGAGTATATCGATAAGCTATTGCAAAATTTTTCACCAAGTGAAGTTTTAGTACAAAAACAACATAAACAACGTTTTTTAGAGCTGTTTACTGATAGATTCCACAGTTTTTATTTAGAAGACTGGGTTTTTCAAAAAGATTACGGATATGAAAACCTTACCAATCATTTTAAAGTACAAAACCTAAAAGGATTTGGTGTAGAGGAATTGGATCATGGAATTGTTTCTGCTGGAGCTATTTTATATTACTTATCAGAAACACAGCATAATAAATTATCGCACATACAATCTATAGGAAGAATCTTAGAAGATAATTATGTGTGGATGGACCGTTTTACGGTAAAGAATTTAGAATTATATGGAGGAAACTCAGTAAATTCGGTTACTTTATTAGATGTTATTGATAAAACGATTTCTCCTATGGGAGGGCGTTTATTAAAACGATGGTTAGCACTTCCGTTAAAAGACATCGATCAAATTAAGAGTCGCCATGAATTGGTTTCTTTTTTATTAGAAGACGAATCATTTTTCGATACAGTTACCTATCAATTGCAGCAGGTTTCAGATATAGAGCGATTGATTTCTAAAGTAGCTACTGGTAAAGTTTCTCCTAGAGAAGTAGTACTATTGAAAAACTCTTTAAAGGCCATTCACCCTATTAAAAATACTGCGGAAGCAAGTAAAAATGCTGCCGTAAAAATGATAGGAAAATTGTTAGATAATTGTGATGAATTGGTAGCAAAAATTACTGCTTCTTTGTTTGACGAAGCTCCTGTAAATATTAACAAAGGAAATGCTATTGCAACCGGAGTTTCTAGTGAGTTAGATGAATTAAGAGCTATTGCCAATTCTGGAAAACAGTATTTAGACAATATGTTGGCTCGTGAAACCGAAAGAACTGGAATTCCGAGTTTAAAAATTGCCTTTAACAACGTGTTTGGATACTATATTGAAGTACGAAACACACATAAAGATAAAGTGCCAGAAGAATGGATTCGTAAACAAACTTTGGTAAATGCAGAACGTTATATTACCGAGGAATTAAAAGAATACGAAACCAAGATTTTAGGAGCTGAAGAAAAAATTCAACAATTAGAAGTTGAATTGTTTGGGGAGTTAATTCAATATATCATTCAATTTGTACCACAAGTACAAAGCAATGCACAATTGGTAGCACAAATAGACTGTTTGTTATCCTTTGCAACTTTAGCAAAAGAAAATGAGTATGTGCGTCCAGCTATGGATATAACTACTGATTTAGATATTAAAAACGGTCGACACCCAGTAATTGAAAAACAATTACCTATTGGTGAAGAATATGTTGCAAACAGTGTGTTGTTGAACCGAGAGAATCAGCAAATTATTATGATCACTGGACCTAACATGTCTGGTAAGTCTGCTATTTTACGTCAAACGGCTTTAATTGTTTTATTAGCGCAAATAGGAAGTTATGTACCTGCAGAAACAGCTCGAATTGGTATTGTCGACAAGATTTTTACCAGAGTAGGTGCTAGTGATAATATTTCTATGGGAGAAAGTACCTTTATGGTAGAAATGAATGAAACTGCTTCTATTCTAAACAATGTTTCTGACCGTAGTTTGGTGTTGTTAGATGAAATAGGTCGTGGTACTTCTACCTATGATGGTATTTCTATTGCTTGGGCTATTACTGAGTATTTACATGAGCATCCATCAAAAGCAAAAACCTTATTTGCTACGCATTACCATGAGTTAAACGAAATGACTACCACATTTGAACGTATTAAGAACTTTAACGTATCGGTAAAAGAGTTAAAAGACAGTATAATCTTTTTAAGAAAGCTTGTGGAAGGTGGAAGTAATCATAGTTTTGGTATCCACGTGGCAAAATTAGCAGGAATGCCTAATTTAGTAATTAAACGTGCTAATAAAATTTTACAAAAATTAGAAGAAAACCATTCTCATAGTGAGGTAAAAGACTCTTTAAAAGAAGCTCAAGATGAAGAATTGCAATTGAGTTTCTTCCAATTAGACGATCCGTTATTAGAAGATTTAAGAGAAGAAATTCTTACCACCAATATAGATACACTTACACCTATTGAAGCTTTAATGAAGTTGAATGAAATTAAGCGTATGCTTACAAAAAAGTAATCGTAAAAATGTCATTCTGAGCAGAGCGAAGAATCTTATTTTTTACAGATTCTTCATTTCATTCAGAATGACATTTTGATGTTTTATACTATAACTTTCCTCTTAATACTAATACGGGAACCTTACAGTGAAATTCTTTCTTTAAAATTGTATTCTTTTCCCAAAGCTTTTGAAAAAAACCTCTATTTCTTCTAAATACACACAATAAATCTGGGTTATTAGATTGAAAATGCTCTAAAACCCCCTGAAAAGTAGTTGCGTTTTCTGTGATGGTAAGATCAGATTTAATATTTTCTAGTTCCACATCTAACATTAAATCATCTTTAGTATGTGAAGGTGTTTTAACTAACAATAAATTAGACACAGGATTAAAAATGTCTAATACTTTTTTTAAAGGGTCTAGCACATTTTCATTATTAATAATTCCTGATTTAAATGCTGTTAAAACTCTTTTAATAGGTGTAAATTGATAACCATCAGGAATTATTAACATAGGAATATTGGTTTGTTTTAAAACACTTCCTGATGTATTTCCTAAAAAAACTTCTTCTTTAATTGAGTTGCTCTTAGGTCCCATAATAATTAAATCAACTCCTAATTCTCTGTCAATAGAAGTAATACTTTCTAATACATCACCCTTAGCAGTAATTAGCTTAATATCTACATCTTTTCTGTCAACAGCATTTACCATAGTACGTAAGTATAAGTTGGTTTCGCGTTGCATGGTATCATCAGCATTTACAAAAGCACCAGCTTTCGATAAAATTTTATAAGCTCGCATTACAAATACTTTTGCACTAATTTCTTTCGCAAAATTAATTGCGTATTGTAATGTGTTTATTGAATTTTCAGAAGACCCAATAGGAACTAAAATATGCTTCATTTTTCAATTTTTTTAAGTAAAATAATGAATAACAAAGGTAAATATTTTATAAGAAGGTAGATAATAGTTTTAAAAATACTATTTATGGAGGCTTTGAAGCTTACTTAAAATTATATTTTTATAGTTACCACCAATAGGAATTTCTATTTTACCTATTTCTACATCGTCTTTAGTGTAGGCAGTAACTTTATTAGTATTAACTATATAAGAACGATGTACTCTGGTAAAACGATTATCTAGTTCAGTTTCAAAAACAGAGATTTTATATTTAATTGTATGCGTTTCTCTTTCTAAATGAATTTTAATATAATCCTTTAAACTTTCAATATATAAAACTTCTTTAAATAAGATTTTAATTTGCTTTCTTCCTTTTGAAATAAACAAAAAATCGTTTTTTAGTTCTTTTTCAGATGTAACATCTCTTTCTTTTTCAGAAGCTTTTTGTGTAGCTAAAAACTTTTGAATGGCTTTAAAAAACCGATCAAAAACTATAGGTTTTAATAAATAATCTACAGCATTCAATTCAAAGCCATCAATAGCATAATTTCTATAAGCTGTTGTAAAAATTACTTTGGGCTTTTGCACTAAGTTTTTAAAAAAATCAGTACCCTTTAATACAGGCATTTCTATATCTAAAAACAATAAATCTATTTGATTATTATTTAAAATTTCACTGGCTTCAATAGCGCTTGCACAAGAAGCTACCAATTCAAAATTAGGAACTTGAGAAACGTACGCTTCTAATAGTTCTCTTGCTAATTTTTCATCATCAATAATTAGGCATTTGTGGCTCATTTAGTACTTAGTTTTAAGTGTACTTTATACCAATTAATTTCTTCATTAATATTCAAAGAATGATTATTTTGGTATAATAAATTTAGCTGTTTTTTTACATTTTTAAGTCCAATCTCTTCCTTATACGTATTACTTAATCCACTTGGTTTCGGCTTTGTATTTTCAATTTTAAAGTCAATTTCTTTATTCTTTTGAGTAAGTTCAATATTAATGGTGGCGTTAGTTAATTCTTGACTTACGCCATGTTTAAAAGCATTTTCAATAAAAGTTAATAATAATAATGGTGCTATTTTACCTTCTTTAGATACTTCTTTTTTAAAAGAAATAGATACTCTATCATCGTATCGAACTTTTTCTAAAGCTAAGTAGTTTTCTATTAAATCTACTTCTTTACGTATAGGTACATATTTTTCATTACAACCATACAACGTATAGTCTAAAATTTCTGATAGCTTTTGAATTACCAACATAGTTCTATCCGATTTTTTAAAAGCTAAAGCATATAGATTATTTAAAGTGTTGAATAAAAAATGTGGATTCAATTGATTTTTTAAAGCGGTTAGTTCTGCTATTTTCTTTTGCTCATTCAATTTGGTTAAAGCTTGTTGTTTTCTATAAAATCGAATGGCCAATAATAAAAAGGTAGGTTGCAATAAATAGTTAGCAACTCGTATAAATTCTTTAATGCTTGTTAGTCTATCATGTAAAGTAGCTTCAGGAAATCTCTTTAAATAATTTTGATAAGTTACAGGATATGTGGGTTCTAAATAATAAACTTTAATCAAAGTACAAGTTATAAAACCTAGAGTCAATAAAGCTAAGGAAAAAATCCAGAATAGAATTTTATGTCCTTGGTTCAAGAATTTTGGAATAAAAACAAAAATTACGGTAGAAGTTATTAGAAATTGAATAATTGTTCTAATAGTATAGACTTCTATAACCTCTCGTGTACTTGAATAATACCAGCTCGATGCTGTTGCAGTAAACATAACAAACAACACCCAAAATAAAAGGTAGCTTATAGTAGGCTGTTGTATGTATTTTTTGATTGTCTCCAAAATTGCTTTTAAAACCAAAAATACAATTCTTAATACGTTAAAAATTAAAGTGCAGATAAAATAGTTATTTGAGTCGATAGATTATACGGTAATACAGATGAATTTTATTTTGATAAAAAAAGAGTTTATAACGACCAGATTACCCTATCTATCTACTTCAAACAAAAGGGATTATTATAGAAATTACTTTGCGTGATGAATTTTAAAAATATAAAAAATGAAACTTCAAGTTATCACTCAAAAAAGGTTGCAAAAAACAATGTTATTATTCTTTTTGTTTTTTGCTTTAAGTATTGTAAAAGCTCAACAAAGTATTTGGAAAATAGACCCTTCTCACTCTAAAATAAATTTTGGTATTTCTTATTTTAAAATAGGAGAAATTAAAGGAAACTTTGATAAATACGAAGGAGCTTTTATTTCTGATAATGAAAACTTTGAGAATACTTCTGTAAACATATCCATAGAAACAGCTTCTATTAACACCAATCAAAAAGCTAGAGATAAGCACTTAAAAACAAAAGACTTTTTTGATGCTGAAACTCATCCAAAAATAACTTTTGAAAGTACTTCTATGAGTAAGGTTTTAGAAAAAGAATACAAGTTAAAAGGCAATTTTACAATGACAGGAATTACAAAACCTATAGAGTTAAAAGCCATTTACAAAGGAAGTTTTCTACATCCTCGATATAAAAAGAAGGTTGCAATTTTTAAAATTAACGGAACAATTTTTAGAAAAGATTTTAAAGTTGGTACTAACTATCCGCCAGCAAAATTAGCTTTAGGTAATAATGTTGTATTAGATGCAGAAATACATTTAACAAAACAATAAAAATTATAATGAAACAGATACTTACTCTTATTTTTTGCACTATAAGTTGTTTTTGTTTTGCACAAACGTATACTATTAGTGGGAAAATTGCCGATAAAAACACTAAAGAAACTATTCCGTATGCTACTGTTATTATTAAATCTAAAACAAATAATAAAACCATTACTGGCGGAATAACAGACGATAAAGGAACATTTGAAATTTCAAAAATTCCAGTGAATGATTTTTTTGTTGAAGTTCAGTTTATTGGTTATAAAACCATAACGAAAGAAGTTAAAAATAATAAAAGGAAGACAAATTTAGGAACGTTGTTTATTGAAGAATCAGCACAAGTTTTAGATGAAGTTTCTATTGTAGCAGAACGTTCTACTATTGAACAGAAAATAGATAGAAAAGTAATTAATGTAGGAAAGGATTTAACTACAGCAGGAGCCACAGCTTCAGATATTATGGGAAATATTCCTTCAGTAAGTGTAAATCAAGATGGTGAAATTGCTTTACGAGGAAATGAAAATGTACGTGTACTTATCGATGGTAAACCTACTAACATTGAAGCTTCGCAGTTATTACAGCAAATACCATCAGCCTCTATAAAAAAAATAGAATTAATCACATCACCATCAGCAAAATACAACCCTGAAGGAATGAGTGGAATTATTAATATTGTGCTTCATAAAAATGCTAAACTCGGCTTTAATGGAAACATAAATTTAGGACTTACTCAAGGAGAGAAAACACGATTTAATGGTTCATTAGGCTTGAATTATAGAACAGGAAAATTTAACATTTATGGAAATTATGGAAACAGTTTTGGTAAAAATACTTTAAAAGGAAGCGTTGTTCGATTTATAGAAAATTCCGCTCAACATCAAGATAATGTGGTGGATAATACATCTCATTTATATAAAATAGGAGTTGACTATTTTATTAATGATAAAAACACGATGTCTTTTTACACAAATCAAAATGTTTTTAAAAGTGATTTTATGTCCGACATAGACGTGACTTACACGAATAATCCATCAAATAACTTTTTTCAAGATTATACTTTCAATAAAAATAATACGTCAAAAACTTACAATTTTGATTTTAAACATGATTTTGATAAAGATGGACATAATATAGAGTTGGAAGTAGATTATAACGACTATGAAGGAGATAATATTACAGATTTTACATTCGCTGGAAATACTTCAAATACCGATTATAGAGACATTATTCTAGACAATAGAAAAAACACCACTATTAATTTAGATTATGTAAATCCGTTATCAGAAACATCAACGTTAGAAATAGGACTTGAATCTCGTTTTAGAAGAACAGATAATTCTTACCAAACAACAAGTACAACACTTAATAATTCTATGTTTACATACGATAGAGATATTTATTCATTCTATACCACTTTTAAGCAAAATTTTGACAAATGGACCTATCAAATAGGAGCTAGATTAGAAGACTATAAAGTAAACTCTCAATTTATAGAAACCAACCAGAATAGGAATGTTTTTGAAGATAAACTCTTTAACATTTATCCATCAGCATTTGTAAAATATACGCCAGACGAAGAAAAAAAGAACAGCTATCAATTGAGTATTAGTAGAAGAGTAGACCGTCCAGGATTAAATCAAGTAAACCCAATTAGAGCATGGAACACTTCGCAAATTATAGCTATTGGAAATATGAGATTAAATCCACAATTTACAAACTCAATTGAATTTAATTATACAAGAAAGTTAGAAAAAGGAAGTCTTACTTTAGGAACATTCTATCGAAGAATTAAAGATGAAATTAATAGAATAGGATATTTTGATAGTAATGATCCAACAAAACTGGTATTAGATTACGATAATTTTGATGATAATAACGCATACGGATTTGAATTAGCTGCAAACTACAAGCCATTA
Source organism: Tenacibaculum holothuriorum (assembly GCF_002120225.1). GTDB lineage: Bacteria > Bacteroidota > Bacteroidia > Flavobacteriales > Flavobacteriaceae > Polaribacter > Polaribacter holothuriorum. The sequence goes on from NZ_LAPZ01000015.1 coordinate 55,817, forward strand.
TCTTGGTGGAATTTTAATACCAGTTTCGATATCTTTTCAAGAAAACAAAAAGGAGATATAGAAAACGAACAAGTAGAAGTTACAAATACAGCAACTAACTTTAGAATGAACCATAACTTTAAAGCAACAAAAGACTTAACTTTTCAGTTATTTGGAATTTATAGTGGAAAGCAAAAAATTCTTCAATACGAATTAAAAGACAATTACTATATAAATGCGGGAGCTAGATATAATTTTGCTCAAGGAAAAGGAACATTAAGCCTTAATTTTAATGATATTTTTAGAACCCAACGTTTTGCTTTTGAAAGTTATCGAACAGTATTCCAAAGAGGTGATTTACGAAGAGATTCTCGAACTGTTTACTTTGGACTTTCCTACAGATTTGGAGGAGGAAAAAACAAAGCTCTAAAAAGAAAGAAAAGAGATAATAATGAAAAACGAGGAGGTTTTTTATAAACTAAAAACAAATGAAAAAAATCTATTTATTACTAGTACTATTTATAAGTTTTTCTTGTAAACAGAAAGAAGCAATTAAAAAAATTACATACAATAATCCTGCAAAAAAAATGATAGCCAAAACGGTTAACAAAGTTGGAAATTATGAGCAATTAAAAAAGCTTAAAAATGTAGAATTTAATTACACTTTCTATCAACCTAGTAACAATAAAAAAGATATTTCTGTAGAACGTTATGTGTTTGATGGTGAAATTTCTTGGGGAAAATACACAACCCATCAAGTTTTTGTATTTCCAAAAAACAAAGAAATAGCTACTCAATATTTTAGTGAAAAAAATAATAAAGCATGGGTAAAATTAGGAGATCAATTTATGAAAGACTCCTCAACTTTAGCAAGTGTAAAATTTATAAGAAAAGCCAATTTTTACTGGTTTACAATGATGCAAAAGCTATTAGATGAAGGACTAACATATAAACTTCTTCCAGATAGAAAAGTAGATAATATAGACTATAAAATTATAAAAGTTGGTTTCGAAAAAAATATAGGAGAAGTTCAAGATGATTTTATACTATATCTGAATCCAGAAACTCATTTGGTAGATCAATTTTTATTTACCGTAAAAGGATCTAAGATACCACAACCTTTGTTAATGAAATCTTCGTATTCAACTGTAAAAGGCATTTCTATTATGACAAAAAGAGATATTTATATGGCTGATTGGGACGGAAATATAAAAGGAGATATTTTATTTCAACAAGTTTCAGAAAACATTAAATTCAATAATAATTTTGATGTGACAATGTTTGAAGAAAAGTAGGTAAGTTATTTAACAAACTCACTATTTTTGTGGTTTAATTTTTTACTTTGAATCACGACATTAGCTTTAAAAATATTAATAAACTAGCAATTCCAGCACTCATTGCTGGAGTTGCTGAACCTTTGCTTTCTACTACCGATTTAGCTATTGTTGGAAATATTGATTATAAAGCCACTGAAAGTATTGCTGCTATTGGAATTGTGGGCGCATTTTTATCAATGTTAATTTGGGTATTTGGTCAAACACGAAGTGGAATATCCTCTATTGTTTCACAATATTTAGGAGCAAATAAGTTAGACGAAGTAAAAAACTTACCCGCACAAGCTATTCTTATTGTAGTAAGTACAAGCTTACTTGTTTTAGGATTCAGTTATCCTTTTGCCAAAGAAATTTTTCAGTTTTACAATGCCTCAGGAACGATTTTAGATTTTTGTGTAGACTATTATCAAATTAGAGTCTTCGGATTCCCATTTACACTATTTGTAATTGCTGTATTTGGTACGTTTAGAGGTTTGCAAAACACCTATTATCCAATGTTAATTGCCATTATAGGAACTGTTGTAAACATTGGATTAGACCTTGTTTTGGTGTACGGAATTGAAGGTTATATCACACCCATGAATATTCAAGGAGCGGCTTATGCTAGTGTAATAGCCCAAATAACCATGGCAATAATATCTGGGTATTTATTACTTACCAAAACATCAATTTCTTTAAAAGTTGAATTTCCGTTTAATAAAGAAATTCCAAGATTTGTGGTAATGATTTTAAACCTATTTGTTCGTACCATAGCCTTAAATACTGCACTGTATTTTGCAACATCTTATGCTACCGATTACGGAAAGGAATATATCGCAGCTTATACCATCGGACTCAATTTATGGCTTATGGGAGCATTTATGATTGATGGATATTCAAGTGCAGGAAACATTTTATCAGGAAAATTATTAGGAGCTAAAGCCTATGATACCCTAATAAAACTGGGAAATAAATTGATTGTTTATGGATTTATTTTTGGAGGAGTATTAGCAGCCGTTGGATTTGTTTTTTACAATTTTATAGGAAGAATATTTACCAAAGAACCTTTAGTTTTAGAACAGTTTTACAATACCTTTTGGATTATCTTATTTATGCAACCCATATGTTCTATTGCCTTTATTTACGACGGAATGTTTAAGGGATTGGGAGAGATGAAATATTTACGAAATGTGTTATTACTTTCTACTGGGCTTGTGTTTATTCCTGTACTCTTAATATTTGATAATTTAGGCTACAAACTATACGCTATTTGGATAGCTTTTTACGGATGGATTATTGCAAGAGGAATTCCATTAATTTTAAGATTTAGAACAAAGTTCTTACCATTGAGCAAGTCAAATTAAAACTCCTTTTCAAAAACAATTTTTGTTTGTCCTTTTTCATTGCTATAAACCTGAACAATATCAAATCCATTTTTTAAATTCAAAATTAGCATAGGCTTATATTGATTCATTGATTTGGTTCTTAGTTTAGAAAATCTGCTTTTCCTTACCCATTTTTCTTGTAGTAAAGCCAAGGTTTTAGCAATTCCTTTTTTTCGATAATTTTCTAAAACACCACCTACCCAACTATAAAAAGTGTTTGGATTATATTGATAACCTATTTTAAACCCAACGGGAATATTTCCATCACAAGCAATTAAACAAAGTAACTGTGTTTTGGTTTCAATACGCTCTATAAAGAATTTAGGCTGTGCATCTTTAAAAATAGTAGTGTATAATGTAAGTAGCTCTTCCATTTGTTCTTGATTAGGAATACCTTCTATAACCGAATACTGTATTTGATCTTTCATAATTTCTCAAAAACTAAAATTAAGATTATTTTTGAACAAACTATAAAAAATGACAACAACAAGACCTAACGGAAGTTTATATACGCGCATAGAAAATAAAATTGCTACGGTTGAATTTGAGCACCCGGCAAGTAATTCATTTCCAAGTGAATTATTAGAACGTTTAGCCAACGAATTTGACACATTATCAACCAATGATGAGGCAGCAATTATTGTATTAAAATCTGAAGGAGAAAGAGCGTTTTGTGCTGGAGCTTCATTTGATGAGTTGGTAGCTATTGATAATTTAGAAGATGGAAAGTACTTCTTTTCTGGTTTTGCCAATGTAATCAATGCAATGCGTCGTTGTTCTAAATTAATTGTAGGTAGAGTACAAGGGAAAACCGTTGGAGGTGGCGTTGGTTTGGCAGCTGCTTGCGATTATGTATTGGCAACAGAAGCAGCTTCTATTAAATTATCAGAGTTTACTATTGGAATAGGACCTTTTGTAATTGCACCAGCCGTAGAACGTAAAGTAGGTGTAAGCGGATTAGCAGAACTTACCTTAGATGCTACTAGCTGGAAAAATGCATATTGGGCAAAAGAAAAAGGGTTATATGCTCGCGTGTTCGAAAATATTGATGAATTAGATAAAGAAGTTGAAATTTTTACAGAAACGTTAGCTTCTTATAATCCAGAAGCTTTAGATGAAATGAAAAAAGCTTTGTGGATAGGAACAGAACACTGGCAAGAATTGTTAATTGAAAGAGCAGAAATCTCAGGAAAATTAGTGTTATCTGACTTTACTAAAAACGCATTAGCAAAATTTAAAAAGTAAATTCGTACTTTCGACGAAAATAAAAAACAAAGACCATGGGTGGAGATTATTTATTTGCCGTTTTAGCTGCTTTAGTAGCAGTTGTGTATTTTTTTAATAAATATAGAGCAAACAAGAAGTTTAGAAGAAAATAAACATTTTTGAACAAAAAGAAGTAACAAATTAGTTGCTTTTTTCTTTCAAAAAGAGATGATGTATTATGAGCAAGATTAGAATAACCAAACAGTTTAGTTTTGAAACCGGACATGCTTTATACGGGTATGATGGTAAGTGTAAGAATGTACACGGACATAGCTATAAGCTTTCGGTAACGGTTATTGGAACACCAATATCAGATACTTCGAATGTAAAGTATGGAATGGTGATAGATTTTGGAGATCTTAAAAAGATCGTAAAAGAAGAAATTGTAGATGTTTTTGATCATGCTACAGTGTTTAATAAAAACACACCGCATGTAGAATTAGCAAAAGAGCTAAAAGATAGAGGACACCATGTAATTTTGGTAGGCTATCAACCAACAAGTGAAATGATGGTAATTGATTTTGCAGAGAAAATTAAAAGTCGTCTTCCAGAGAACTTGTTGTTACATTCTATTAAACTACAAGAAACAGATACTAGCTTTGCCGAATGGTATGCTAGTGATAATAATTAACAAAAAATCCTGCTTTTGCAGGATTTTTTGATTTTATATAATTAGGAATTACTTCCCGTTATATTCGTTCATTGTATTTGATAAGCCTGCGGTAATAAACGAAGTTATTGCGTTTACAGAGAAAGGAATACGTTCTATCATAGCGCTTTCTTCTTCTGCACTCCATTTACCTAATACAAAATCAACTTGACGCCCTTTTCTATATTCTGAACCTACACCAAAACGAAAACGAGGATAGGCTCCTGTGTTAAATTTATCTTGAATATCTTTAAGTCCGTTGTGCCCACCAGAGCTTCCTTTTCCTTTAATGCGAACTTTTCCGAAGTCGATATTTAAATCATCAGTAATAACCAATAAATTTTCTACATGAATATTTTCTTTTTTCATCCAATAGGTTACTGCTTTTCCGCTTAAATTCATATAGGTACTAGGCTTTAAAACAAAGACAGTCTTCCCTTTAATTTTTAGTTTGGCTATATCACCTAGTTTTTCGGTTTCAAAGCTTCCTTCGTGTTCTTTTACAAAGGCATCCACAATTTTAAAACCAATATTATGACGTGTTTCGTCATATTTTTCACCAATATTACCTAAACCTACAATTAAAAACTTTTTCATTGGATCTGTTTCTATTTCTATCTCTGTTTTGTCAGAAGTGTTAAATAACTTCTTTAAAAAGTTGAAAATATTCATGTTTTAAACTAAAAAAAGCGCTACACAAAGTAACGCTTTTATTTATTTTTAGTAGCTTATTTTTAAGCTTCTTCTGTTTCAGCAGCAGCTTTTGCAGCGTTACGAGACATACGTACTTGAGCAACCACAGTGTTATCTGGGTGTAAGAAAGTATATTTTTCGTTTGCTAATTCAGTTACATATAATTTGTTACCAATTTCTAACTCAGTAATATCTGCTTCGATAAAATCTGGTAAGTTAGCTGGTAAAGCTTTTACTTTTAATTTACGTAAGTTGTGACGTAAAGCACCACCTACCATAACACCTTTAGAAGATCCTACTAATTTTACAGGAATTTCCATCATTACTGGCTTATCTTCGAATAATTGATAAAAATCGATGTGTAAAATGTTGTCACTTACTGGGTGAAACTGAATGTCTTGTAAAACAGCAGCGTAAGTTTGTCCTTCTAATTCAATCGTTGCAGTATATACGTTTGGAGTATAAACTAACGGCTTGAATGCTTTTGCATCAGCTGAAAAGTGTACTGGCTTGTCTCCTCCGTATAATACGCAAGGAACCTGTCCAGCATTACGTAAGGCTTTAGTTGCTTTTTTACCTACGCTTTCTCTTTGAGATCCTTTGATTGTAATTGATTGCATTACTTAAATATTTATAAAATTTACATTAAAAACTCATCACTAATAGATGTGTTCTGTTGAACTTTTTTCATCACATCAGCGAATAAGGCGGCGCAAGATACAACTTTTATTTTAGAAACTTGCTTTTTTAAAGGAATTGTATCTGAAACAATTAGCTCTGTTAATTTCGAATTTTGAATTCGTTCATAAGCATTACCCGATAAAATTGGGTGTGTACAAATTGCTCGTACACTTTTTGCACCACGCTCTATCATTAAATCAGCAGCTTTGGTAAGTGTTCCTCCCGTATCAATCATGTCATCAACAAGAATTACATTTTTACCTTTCACATCACCAATCAATTCCATGTGAGAAATTACATTGGCTTTTAAACGCTGTTTATAACAAATTACTACATCACTTTCTAAGTATTTAGAATATGCGTAAGCCCTTTTAGAACCTCCCATATCTGGAGAAGCAATTGTTAAGTTGTCTAATTTTAAACTTTTTACATACGGAAGAAATATGGTAGATGCATACAAATGATCTACTGGTTTTTCGAAAAAACCTTGAATTTGATCAGCATGTAAATCCATAGTCATAATTCTAGTAGCACCAGCAGCTTCTAATAATTTAGCGGCTAATTTTGCACCAATAGCTACACGAGGTTTATCTTTACGGTCTTGACGTGCCCAACCAAAATAAGGCATTACAGCAGTAATGTGTCTTGCAGATGCTCTTTTAGCAGCATCGCACATTAACAACATTTCCATTAAATTGTCTGCTGAAGGAAAAGTAGAACCAATAAGAAATACTCTACGTCCTCTTACAGATTCTTCGAAGGCTGGTTGAAATTCTCCATCACTAAAATGAGTGGTTTTTACGTTACCTAATTCTGCACCGTATTTTGAGGCAATTTCTTCTGCAAGTTCTACGCTTTGAGAACATGCAAAAATTTTAGGGCTTAATTGCGTTGTAGCCATTTTATTGAATTGTATTTAGTTTGTGTTGTGTGTGGTGCAAAAGTATAAATTATTTGCAGAGTTTCGTTTAAAACTTAGGGTTAAAAGTAAAATAATTGCTAGATTTGTCGACCATTAAAAAGCCAAAGTGGTGGAATTGGTAGACACGTCGGATTCAAAATCCGATGTTCGCAAGAACGTGTGGGTTCGAGTCCCACCTTTGGTACTAAAAAAGCTGTTCATTTTGAACAGCTTTTTTGTTATGAGTTTAGATGATTTTTTGCTTGTTGATACTCTTCAGGAGTATTTACATTTCTAATTAGTTCGTCATCTACTTCAATAATTTCAATATCAGAATTGATCAACATTTTACGCGGACAAGAATATCCTTGTGCTAAATATTGCAATAGTTTCCCATAGGCTTTTGGTTCGTATATAGTAATTAATGGCTCTGGAAACTCCTTGCTTTTTCCTTTAACCGCTGTAGCTACTTTACTCGGGTTCCTTTTTTGTAATACTAACTGAATTAATTCTGAATTAACAAAAGGAAGATCGGTCGCTAAAACAAACCATGCCGAATTTGGGTCTTGCTGTAATGCAGAGCAAATTCCGCCAAACGGACCTAAATTTAAGAAAGTATCATGAATCTCTTCTGAATTGTTGTTGTTTTGAGCAACTGAATAAAAGGTTTTTAGTGAGCTTTCTTCTAATAATTCTTTTACATGTTTCTTTTGAGGCTTACCAAAATAGTTTAATTCAGCCTTGTCAGTTCCCATTCGAGTACTTTTCCCTCCAGTTAGTACCAATCCTTTTACAGGTGCAATGGTTTCTTTAATTAGGTTATGTATATGATTGGAAATTTTATCAATCTCATTAATTGAATAACTTGTGATGTTTTCAATATTCGGAAACTTTTCTTTTAAACAATCAAAATATGGTGTATTTGCATCTAATTTAATTATAAACTGAATGCTGTTAATTTGATCCATTCTCTTTTTAATAGAAGCTTCTTTTTCTGGATCTAAAATCAAGATTTGTTTGGAACCTGGATAATGGTTTCCGTTTACAAATACATAATCGTAGTTGTAAAACTGTAATCTTTGTTCATATTTGTTGATATAAGAAGAAGTATTAAGCTGTAAATTTCCTTCATGATGAAAGGTGTATTCAGATAAATGATTTGGTTCTACATCTTTTGCATGGGATGCATCAAAATAAGCCAAATTATAGTTGGATAATTTATTGGAAACTTGTGTAACAATATCGGCAATAATTCCACATTTAGCTCCTAAAACAACTACTTCGTTCGGAGCATTGGTATCGTTGTGTTTTCTTGCTAAGTTGGTATGTTTTTGATGCTTTTTATCCATTCTTAATATCTGATTTCCCTCCTGTTTTTTCAATTAATTTTATTTCTTTAATTACCATTTCTTGACTGATTGCTTTACACATATCATAAATAGTTAAGCAAGTAGCAGAAGCGCCTGTTAACGCTTCCATCTCTACTCCTGTTTTTCCTTCAATCGTTACTTTGCAAAACACTTCAAGGTGTTGATTGTCGGTAATATTGATATCAATATCTACTCCATTGATTAGCAAGGGATGGCACATCGGAATGATATCTGAGGTTTTCTTTACCGCTTGAATACCTGCAATAATAGCCGTTTGAAAAACGGGTCCTTTTTTGGTGATTAATTCATCGTTGTTAAAATGATTTATAATTTCTGAACCTAAAAACATGGTAGCTTTTGCAATAGCAACGCGTTTCGTGATTTTTTTATCAGAAACATTGACCATTTTAGGTTGGTTATGTTCGTTTATGTGTGAGAAATTACTCATAGTTAAGTTCTTTAATTTATTGAATAACGATTAATTAGAAGTAATAACTGAAGTTTGTGTAAGGGAATACTAAAATAATCTTTAGGATAAATTTTTAAGAGCTGTGAAGTAGCTTCTTTTGGATTTATGTTTTTAGTTTTCACCTCTTTTAGATAATTATTAATTTTAAAAGTTATTGATTTATTATAATCTGTTAAAGATTCAATTTTCTTATTGCATTCCAAGTTAAGTTCAACAAAATCTTTTGAAGTAATTTGATTTAAACTATCAATTAAAGAATATTTTATAATGGGTTTTGGAAAATCGTTTAACATTACTTTTTTAAAAAGTAAATAATAAGATTCATCAGAAGAAGATGCTAATACTTTTTTTTCAATTAAAAGGTTTTCGTATTTTTTTATATATTCTGTTAAAGTAATTCCTTTGTTAGGAAAGGTAGAAAAAAGACACTCTTGAGCTTTTTTTTCAATACTATAATTACTACTACAATTAAAAAAGATAAGTAGAACGATTAAATAAGAGAGTCTCATTTTTTAAATTTTAATAATTGAATAAACATTTCCTTTAATAAAATTTACTTCTTTTGTTTGTGGTAATTCAATAAACCCATTGGCTTCTACTAAACTAGCTAAGTCACCAGAACCGTTTCCTTTAATTGGAGTTGCTAATAATTGTCCTTTTTCAGAATGTAATTTTACTTGTAAATAGTAGGTTAAGTTTGGTTTAAAAATTACATCTTCAGTTAAAATAGCTGTTTGCGTACTTTCTGTTAAACCAACCGACTTTTTATACCAAGGATAAAAATAGACTAAACAATTCACAAAAGTAGAAACAGGATTCCCTGGAAACGCAAAAACTTTACAAGTATCCGTTTGTCCCATCCAAAACGGTTTCCCTGGTCGTTGAGAAACTCTGTGAAATAATTTTTTCACATCTAACTCGTCTAAAACTTCTGGTAAATAATCAAATTTACCTTTGCTTACTGCTCCAGAAAAAAGTAAGATATCGTATTCTTGTAAATATCTAGCGATTTTATCTTTTAAAACTTCTTTGTTGTCTGTAATATGAGCTGTTTCTGATGGAATATTTAATTCATTTAATAAAGAAACTAATGAATATACATTACTTCTTCGTATTTGATGTGCTTCTGGTGTTTCAGTTACATTCACCAATTCATCACCTGTAGAAACAATCATTACTTTAGGAAGTTTGGCAACTTTTATAGTGGCTTTTCCTACGGTAGCTAATACTCCAATATCTGCTGGAGATATTTGTTTGTTTTTTGGAATTAATACAGTTCCTTCAGTTTTATCAGAACCTTTGATGTGTATATTTTGTCCCTCCTTAATTTCAGAAAGATTCACTGTTGCCATTAGCGTTTCTATACTCACATCTTCGTAACGAATTACAGTATCGCAATTATTAGGTAATACTGCACCTGTCATTACTTCGTAACAATGCGCAGCGTTTTCCATCGTTTCTTGTGGACTACCTGCAGCTTGAACACCTTCAATCTTAAAATCTCGAACACCATATTGAAAAAAACGATAGTTAATGGCAATTCCATCCATAGCAACACGATTGAATGGTGGAAAATCTCTATCGGCAATAATATCTTCTTTTAAAATTCTACCATCTGATTCTAAAAATGGAATTTCTTCAATTCCAAAATCTTGTGTGTTACTTAAAATTATTTGTTTAGCTTCTTGTACTGTAATCATTTTTAGTTCTTTATTCTCTTGGGAATAGGAATTTTATTATGAGATTCCGAAACAAGTTCGGAATGACTAATTATACCATAGTTTTATTAAATTAACCACCAATTGTACTCATACTTTCAGAAACATTTCCTTTTCTATTCGCTTCTGCTATAAAACCGTTTTCTGGTTTTTCTTTTATCAGCTTTAAAAACAATTCTTTTAAATCGTCATTACTTGCTCCATCACGTATAAAATCACGAAGATTAAAAACACCATCGTCAAACAAACAATTTTTAAAAGTGCCTGTTGGTGTTATTCGAATTCGGTTGCAATCGTTACAAATAGTTCTGGTAAAAGCAGGAATAATTCCAAAAGAGCCTTTATGATTTGCTACTTTATAGTTTTTTGAAGTTGATGATTTTTCTGATGGAATTTCTTTAAAATCAAACTCTTGAGCAATGGTTTGTAAGATTTTGGTAAAACTCCATTTTTCTTCTGTGTTTCGCTGTCCTTTTCCGTTAAAAGGCATTTCTTCAATAAAGCGTACCGAAACATTTTTGTCTTTTGTCAAGGCAACAAAATCAACCAATTCATCAGTATTAAAACCAGATTGTACTACGACGTTTAGTTTTAAATTAAGTTTACTTTGTTCTAGTTTTAAGAAAGTGTCGTAAACTCCAGGAAACACGTCTCTACGAGTAATTATTGCAAATTTTTCTCTTTGTAAACTATCAATACTTAGATTGATATTCTTCACTTTTGGTAATTGCTCTAAAGTTTCAATATGATTTACAATTAAAGCTCCATTAGTAGTAATGTTTATGTCATCTAATAAATCGTTGAAAGACAACATTTCTAAGAAACCGATAAAATCTTTTCGTACAAAAGGTTCACCTCCCGTTAATCGAATTTTGTTCACACCTAATTCGGTAAGTACTCTTATAATTCGGTACATTTCTTTGTAGGTGAGGAGTTCTTTTCTGGGAACGATGTCAATTCCGTGAGCAGGCATACAATATTGACAACGCAAGTTACAACGGTCGGTAACCGCTAAACGAACATAGTTTATTTGACGTCCAAAAGTGTCTGTAAGCATACTCATAATGTAAAGGTATTAAACAATATTCATCTTTTTTAATAAAAAGGAAGCATTCATATTTTTACAAACTCCTTTTTTCATCTTATAATCAAAAAACAACTCGTCATTTATGATTTCTGCATCAAAATAATGATTCTCTATTTGTGACGAAAATTCTTCTGCTAATTCACATAAACTTACATCATGCGTGGCAATAATTCCTGTAGAATTTGATTTACTTAGTTTTTCAACAAACTTTTTAGAACCTAATGCTTTGTCTTTGCTATTGGTTCCTTTTAAAATTTCATCTAAGACAATAAAATAATTGTCGTTTGCAATCTCATCAACAATAAACTTTAATCGTTTTAATTCTGAATAAAAGTAGGATTCATCATCGGTTAACGAATCTGAAGTGCGCATACTTGTAATTAGTTTTATTGGAGTATAGTTATAGTTTTCTGCACAAACAGGAAGTCCGCAGTTAGCCATTATTATTGATAAAGATATGGTTCTAAGAAAAGTACTTTTACCTGCCATATTTGCTCCTGTTATGATGAAAAACTGTTCAGTATCTATAGTAAAATCATTATCAATTCTTTTTGCAGAATTTAATAATGGGTGTCCTAAATTTTTAGCATCAATTATTTTTGATTCTTTTTGAATATTTGGAAAAGCATAGTTCGGGTGATTATAAACAAAGTTAGCTAGTGAGTTTTGCGCATCGAAAAAACTCACAGTTTCAAACCATTTTGCTACTACGTTTTTATATTGAGCAATCCATTTTTCGGTTTTAATTGCATTTAGAATATCCCATAAAAACAATCCATTTCCAACAACAGCAATTATTAAGTTGTTTCGTTGATCAAAAGCGTCTAATATTTTAGAGAACTTTTTAAAAATAACAGAAGCTTTTTCATCTTCAGAAGTAATTTCTTGTTGTTTCTCTTTAAGTATGGTAGAAGAAAACTGTTGATTTTCTATTTGCTCTAAAAGTAAATAGTATTGCTTAAAAATATCCTTTGCGTGATTAGCATCAGTATACAGTTTTTGAGTCGTTTTTAACGTAGAAGCTGTTATTCCTAATCCGATAAAAAACCATAATAGCAACACTGAAAAACTAATAATTTTTAAAATTAATAGTACAATTAAAACAACTGAAATTATTGGAAATACTTTAATTGTAATTGATAAAAAACTTGGAAGATTTGAAGTGTAGTTTTGTATCCACTGTATGATTACCGAAGTTTCTTTTTTTGCTGAAACTAAACTTTCTAATGCTGAAAAATGTTGACGCCATTTTACCTTTGAAGAAAGTTCTTGTAGTGCTTTTTGTTTTTCAGAAATATTAGAAATATGATTGCTAGATAAGGTTTTAGCAAGTGATTTTTTACCATCATTGGTTACGGTTCTGTTAATGAATTGAAAGAAAGACCCTTTCCCAAATAAATCAATATCGTTACTAAAAAAATGTTGTGGATTGATAAACTCTTTTCCTGTGTCTAACTCACTATAACTACCATTTATCACCTCTATTTCTATAGTGTTGATGTTCTTTTTAGTTTCTATTATTTTTCGTTTTCCTTTTAATTTTTGGTGTAGGGTTACTAAAAAGATAAAAAGAGTAATTCCTACAAAACCGATTATAATAGGAATATTCGGAATTTTAAAAGTGTAATATATTCCAATTGCTGTAGCTAAAAACACGGTAAATCGTAGTATACGAACTCTTAAGATTCTATTTGAAATTTCAGTGTGTTTTTTATCTAATTCAACAAGTTGAGATTTATAAAAATAAATAGGTTTTTGCATTGTAAAATAAATAAGGGTAAAAGTACATCTTTACTGGGAATATATTTTTTAGAAGTCGTATTTTCGTTGTATGCCAACACCGTTAGAACTACAAATAAAAACATTACCCAATTCTCCTGGGGTATATCAATATTTTGATAAAGATGATGTAATTATTTATGTTGGAAAAGCTAAGAACTTAAAAAAACGGGTTTCGTCGTATTTTACTAAAAATCACGAGTACGGAAAAACACGTGTTCTGGTAAAAAAAATTGTTCGATTAGAACATATTGTTGTTGATACCGAGACAGATGCTTTGTTATTAGAAAATAACTTGATAAAAAAGTACCAACCACGATACAATGTAATGTTGAAGGATGATAAAACCTATCCGTGGATTTGCATTAAAAAAGAACGTTTTCCAAGAATTTTTAGCACACGTAGAGTAATAAAAGACGGATCAGAGTATTTTGGTCCATATACCAATGTTAGAACTGTAAAAGCTTTACTCGATTTAATCAAAGAGCTATATACACTTAGAACATGTAACTACGATTTAAGTCAATCTAAAATAGATGCTCACAAGTACAAGGTTTGTTTAGAATATCACTTAGGAAATTGTAAAGGTCCTTGTGAAGGTTTGCAATCTGAGGAGGAATATCTTCAAGATATTAAAGAAATCCGAAATATTATTAAAGGAAATTTTAAAGAAAGCTTACAGAAGTTTGAGAAAATTATGCTCGATTTTGCTGCTGAAATGAAGTTTGAAGAAGCGCAAAAAATCAAAGAAAAATTAGCGTCGTTGCAAAACTATCAAGCAAAATCTACAATTGTAAATCCGTCGATTAATAATGTAGATGTTTTTTCAATTATTTCAGATGAAACTCACGGATACGCTAACTTTTTTAAAATTATGAATGGAGCAATCGTTCAATCGTATACTACCGAAATAAAAAAGAAGTTAGATGAAACCGATAAAGAATTATTAGAATTGTTTATTGTTGAAACTCGTAATAGATTTAATTCGTTATCACGAGAAGTATATGTTCCTTTTGAAGTTGATTTAGGCGAAAAAATTAAAGTAAGTGTTCCGAAGTTAGGAGATAAAAAGAGAGTTGTAGAACTGTCAGAGCGAAACGCAAAGTATTATCGTCAAGAACAATTCAAACAAATAAAAATTGTTGATCCAGATCGTCATGTAAAACGAATTATGGGACAAATGCAAAAAGATTTACGTTTGCATGTTGAACCTAGACATATTGAATGTTTTGATAACTCGAATATTCAAGGAACAAATCCTGTTGCCGCCTGTGTGGTTTTTAAGGATGGAAAACCAAGTAAAAAAGAATACCGTCATTTTAATATAAAAACTGTAGAAGGTCCAGATGATTTTGCATCTATGGAAGAAGTTGTATTAAGAAGATATAGAAGATTGTTAGACGAAGACAAACCATTACCACAATTAATTGTAATTGATGGAGGAAAAGGACAACTATCATCAGCTTTAAAAAGTTTAGATGTTTTAGGTTTGCGAGGAAAAATAGCCATTATAGGTATTGCTAAACGATTAGAAGAAATTTATTATCCAGGAGATCCTGTTCCGTTGTATTTAGATAAAAAGTCAGAAACATTAAAGATAATTCAGTACTTACGAAATGAGGCGCATCGTTTTGGAATTACATTTCACAGAAATAAACGAAGTAAGAGTGCAATTCATTCTGAATTAGAGCAAATACCAGATGTAGGTAAACAAACCATTACCAATTTATTACGTACTTTTAAATCGGCAAAAAGAGTAAAAGAAGCTTCTTTAGAAGAATTGAAACAAGCAATTGGTAATTCTAGAGCTCAGAAAATTTATAACTATTTCCATAAAGAATAATCAAATGAAAAAATTGCTGCTATTTTTAATATTATTTCCTCTGTTGCTGTTTGCTCAAAGGCAACAACCTAAAGTTGGTTTGGTACTTAGTGGAGGTGGAGCCAAAGGGTTTGCACATATAGGTGTATTAGAAGCTATAGAAAAAGCAGGGGTGCAAATAGATTATGTTGGAGGTACAAGTATGGGAAGTATTGTTGGCGGATTGTATGCTGCAGGTTATTCTCCGAAGCAAATTCAACAAGTAATAGATAAAGAAGACTTTATGCAGCTTTTGCAGGATAAAGTTCCAAGAAGAGAAAAGCCATTTTTTAAGAAAAACTTTGGAGAAAAATATGCGTTTTCTTTACCGATTAAAAAAGGAGAAATCGGTTTGCCTTTAGGTTTGTCGAAAGGACAAAATGCACTTAATTTATTAACAGAATTATTAGCTCCAGTAGATGAGATTAACGACTTTTCTAAACTTCCAATCCCTTTTTATTGTATTGCTACCAATATTGAAAACGGTAAACAAGCTTTGTTAGAAAAAGGTTCTTTACCATTGGCAATTAGAGCGAGTGCCGCTTTTCCTTCGTTGTTAAATCCAGTAGAAATTGATGGTGAGTTATTGGTTGATGGTGGAATTGTAAATAATTTTCCTGCCGATGTAATGAAAGAAAAAGGAATGGACATTATTATTGGGGTAGATGTTCAAGGACAGTTGTTAAAGAGAGAAGAATTAGAATCTGTTGCTTCTATTCTCTTGCAGATAGTAAACTTTCAGATTTATGATAAATCTGCGGAAAGAGTTAAGCTTCTTAACGTCTATATAAAGCCAGATGTTATAGATTATAGCGTTGTTTCTTTTGATAAAAAAAAGGAAATTTTAAATGAAGGCTATAAGGTTGCTAGAAAGTATCAATCGGTTTTTGATAGTATTGGTAAACTTCAAATAAAGAAACCGAGACCTAAATTATTATTAAAAGAAGAAAAGTTTTTAATTGATAGAATAATTATTAACGGAAATAAAAATTATACTGATAATTACATTCTTGGTAAACTTCAACTAAAAAAAGGAGATAGCGTTTCTTATAAAAACATTTCAAAAAAGATAAATACGCTTACTGCGACCAATAATTTTGCAAGAATAGATTATCATTTAGATAAATCATTTAGCGGAAAAAGATTAAGTATTCTTGTAAAAGAGGATGATGTACAAACCTATTTAAGAATGGGGGTTCATTACGATTTATTGTATAAATCAGCGATTTTGGTTAATTACAATCATAAGAAACTTCTTTTTCAAAATGATGAACTATCTTTTGATGTTGGTATTGGAGATAGAATCCGTTATGATTTAGAATATCTAGTAGATAATGGATTAGCTCCTAGTTACGGTTTTTCTTCAAGATATAACTCTTTTAAGAGCACTTTTCCGTTTAATGAAACGGTAAATAACATTAATATAAAATATGAAGATTTTACCAATGCAATTTATATACAAACTACTTTAGATAGAAAGTTTGCTGTTGGTATTGGTTTAGAAAATAAATGGATTAAAGCTTCTTCTAGAACGATTCTGACCAATAATGGAGAAGACACATTGTTTGATGATAGTAATTACTTAAATTCATTTGCTTTCTTAAAACTAGACACATTTGATAAAGAGATGAATCCAACAAAAGGATTTTATGCAGATATAGGGTTTAAATGGTTTATGTGGTCCGATAGAAATGATATCTTAAATAAGTTGGCAGTTAATAGTGAAGAATTTCATCAATTTTCTCAACTACAAGGTAGTATAAGTTTTGCTACTACTTTTTGGGATAAGTTGACTTTTCAGTACATTTCAGAAGCAGGTTATACTTTAGGAAGAAAAGCATCTCAAGTATTTGATTTTCGTTTAGGTGGTTATAATCAAAACTATATTAATAACTTCAAGCCAATGTATGGTTATGACACTGCTGAACTTACTAATCAGTCGTTTTTAAGGTCTGAATTTAATTTTAGGTATAAAGTATTCAACAAACAATATGCAAGCTTTATAGCGAACTATGCGAGAGTAGAAGAAGATATTTTTGCTGGTGGAAGTTTGTTTAAAAACACCAAATCGGGTTATGCCGTTGGTTATGGAGTAGAAACTTTTTTAGGACCAATAGAATTAAAATACAGTTGGTCTCCAGACCATAAAGAACAATATTGGTTGTTCAATTTAGGATTCTGGTTCTAATGAAAACAAAAAATCCCGATTCGATAAGAATCGGGATTTTTATTTCATCATAAGATTTTTGCCTTATTTACTTTTCTTCTTCTTTTTAAAGAAAAATTTATATTGTAAATATTGGTAAGAATCTCTTGGTAATACTTTTATCCACTTTTTATGTTTCACAAACCATTTAAAACGAATAGAGTTAACTCCTTTGGTTAAATAAGCTGCGATAAAAGGATGAACGTTAAGTGTAATACTTGCATTATTACCATTATTCATAATTCGTTCTAATTCCCCTTCAATCTTATCAACCAAAACAATAGGAGCTTCTACTTCTCCATTTTTATTCGGATTCGGTTCGCGAGTTTTTATATGTAATTCAGGTCGTACACGTTGTCTTGTAATTTGTACTAAACCAAACTTACTCGGAGGTAAAATTTTGTGTTTTGTACGATCTAAAGACATCGCTTCTTTTAAGTGTTGATATAAAATTTGACGGTTTTCTGCCGATTTCATATCAATAAAATCAACTACAATAATACCTCCCATATCACGTAATTGTAATTGGCGGGCAATTTCTGTAGCAGCAATTAAATTAACTTCTAAAGCAGTTTCTTCTTGATTTTTAGCTTTGTTAGATCGATTTCCACTATTTACATCGATAACGTGAAGTGCTTCGGTATGTTCAATTACCAAATAAGCACCTTTGCTCATAGAAACTGTTTTACCAAACGATGTTTTAATCTGTCTTTCAATTCCGTATTTTTCAAAAATAGGAACTTGAGAACGATGAAGTTTTACAATGTTTTCTTTCTCAGGATATATTTCTTGTAAATATTCCTTGATTTCTAATTTTAATGTTTCATCGTTGGTAATAATGCTTGTAAAAGAATCGTTCATTACATCTCTTAATATTGAAGATGCTCTGTTTAATTCGCTTAAGATTTTTGTTGGAGTGTTATTGTTAGGTATGCGCTTGCATAAGCTTTTCCAACGATCTAACGAATTTTGTAAATCTTTATCGAGTTCTGCTACCTTTTTACCTTCGGCAACAGTACGTAAAATAAGCCCAAACCCTTTAGGTTTAATGCTTTTCGCTAATTTTTTTAAACGCTCCTTTTCTTTATTATCTTGTATCTTTTGCGACACAGATACTCTGTCTGAAAAAGGAACTAAAACTAAATATCTACCTGCTATCGATAGCTCAGAACTAATACGTGGTCCTTTAGTAGAAATAGGTTCTTTTACAATTTGTACTAATAAATTTTGACCTGATTTTAGTACGTCGTTAATGCCTCCGTTTTTGTCGATATCATCTTCTGAACGGAAGTTCTTTAAAGTGAATTCTTTGTATTTACCAGAGCTTACTTTTTTAATAAACTTATTTAAAGATTGTACTTGTGGTCCTAAATCATGATAGTGTAAAAAACCATCTTTAGGATATCCTACATTTACAAAAGCAGCATTTAAACCAGTCATTACTTTTCCTATTTTAGCAAGAAAAATATCACCGACCGAGAATTTATTGTCGCTTGTTTCTTTGTTTAATTCAATAAGTTTACCATCTCTTAATAAGGCAAAATCTATATCAGAAGAATTTGAACGAATTATTAATTCTGTTTTCATTCTGAATAGTTTTTATGCCATCGCTAATAAAGCGAAGACGGATTAAAATTGTAAACACAGTATATACGATACCATGTTATGTCAATGAACTTTTAGTGTAGCCTAAGCAAACGAAAAAGTAAGCTATTGCTTACTTTTTCTTATGACGATTTGCTCTTGCTCTTTTCTTTCTTTTGTGAGTAGAGATCTTAGCTCTCTTTCTTTTTTTACCACTTGGCATAATTAAAATGTTTTAGTGAACCCCTATAATTAGGGTTTGGTTAATACTTTATTATAAATAATTATTTTGTTTCTTCTACCTTTACCTTAGATTTTACTCCTTCAGTAAAAACTTTTGAAGGTTTAAAAGCAGGAATATTGTGTGCAGGAATCTTAATTGTAGTGTTCTTAGAAATGTTTCTTCCTGTTTTTTCTGCTCTTGTTTTGATAATAAAACTACCAAAACCTCTTAAATAAACATTATCGCCACTTTCTAATGCTTCTTTTACCTCTTCCATGAATGCTTCAACAGTCGCTAAAACATCTGCTTTTTCAATTCCACTTTTATCTGAAATTTTAGATACGATATCTGCTTTTGTCATTGTTTATATATTTTGTTTGTATAACTTTAAAAATCGAGGATGCAAATATATGATAATTAATCTATTCCGAAAATTTTTAATCTTAAAATTATCTAAGTAAAATAGTGTACTTTCGTGCTGCTAATTTCGTAAAATGATTTTTCATAACAAACTAATATACTGGTATTTACAAAAAAACCGCGATTTACCATGGAGAAAAACACAAAATCCGTACCATGTTTGGTTAAGTGAAATCATGCTTCAACAAACGCGAGTTGCACAAGGATTACCATATTTTTTGAAGTTTACAGAAGCTTTTCCAACCGTGTTCGACTTAGCAAAAGCCACTGAAGAAAGAGTGTTGAAACTTTGGCAAGGACTTGGGTATTATTCTAGAGCGAGAAACTTACATTTTACGGCAAAATATATTGCAAACGAATTAAACGGAGAGTTTCCGAATAATTATAAAGAGTTATTAAAGCTTAAAGGAGTTGGAGATTATACGGCAAGTGCAATTGCTTCTATATGTTTTAATGAACCAGCTGCTGTTGTAGATGGGAATGTGTATAGAGTGCTTTCTCGTTACTTCGGAATTAAAGCTCCTATCAATTCATCAAAAGGAATAAGAGAGTTTAAAGAATTGGCTCAAACGTTAATAAATGTTGAACAACCTGGAGTGTATAACCAAGCGATTATGGATTTTGGTGCGTTACATTGTAAGCCTCAAAATCCGTTGTGTAAAGATTGTGTACTGTCAAATAGTTGTGTGGCTTTGGAAAAGGGTTTGGTTAAAGAACTACCTGTTAAAGAGAAAAAAATCAAAGTCAAAAAACGATACTTTAATTATTTAGTCGTTGTAACGAATGATAATAAAACAATTATTGAAGAACGAAAAGGAAAAGGAATTTGGCAAGGGTTATATCAATTTCCTCTAATAGAAACTACAAAAAGTATTGAAATCAATGAATTGTTAGAAAACGAAGAATTTGATGCGCTGTTTCCTGAGCAAGCATCAGTTTCGTTATTTAATAAAAAAGAGATTGTGCATAAATTGTCGCATCAGCATTTATATACGAAGTTTTGGGTTGTAAAAACCGATAGCCATAAAAAAACTACGATTAATTGGAGCGAACTTGATAAATATCCAGTGCCAGTTTTAATAGATAAGTTTTTAAAAGAGTTCGAAATAGAGAAAAGGTAATTTTTGTATATTTGATTTTATCGAAAAACACAGCATATGGCAGGTACAATTAATAAAGTAATACTTATAGGGCATTTAGGCGATGAAGTAAAGATGCATTACTTTGAAGGAGGTAATTCGGTAGGGCGTTTTCCATTAGCAACAAACGAAACGTATACGAATCGACAAACGGGTGAACGAATTACAAATACCGATTGGCATAATATTGTTGTAAGAAACAAGTTAGCAGAGATTTGTGAAAAATACCTTACTAAAGGTGATAAGGTGTATTTAGAAGGTCGTTTAAAAAACAGACAATATGAGGTAGACGGACAAAAACGTTATACTACCGAAATTCATGTGCAAGAGATGACGATGTTAAGTTCTAAAAAAGAACAAGGAACAATGCCACAAGCTCAAACCAATGCACCAACGAATTCTGTAAATGAAGAACCCAATACATCATATACTGAAGATGATGATTTACCATTCTAAAAATAAATAAAACGATATTTGTTGGAACCTGATCCCGAACCATTACAATTGTTATTACTTAGTATAGATTATGTAACTATGCTCAACTCAGTAGTACTTTTGGTATTACTTATATGTTCTGCATTGGTTTCTGGTGCTGAGGTTGCTTTTTTTTCCATTTCATCAACAGAATTAGATTCACTTTCCGAAAAAACTAAAGGAAAAAGCACAGTAGTTAAGCTTTTAGAAAAACCCAAGAAACTATTAGGTACTATCTTAATAACAAACAACTTTATCAATATTTTAATTGTATTGCTATTTGCTTCGTTAGGAGAAGTGTTTTTTAAAGGATTATCGGGTACAATTAAGTTTTTGGTAGAGGTTGTTTTAGTAACCTTTTTAATTTTATTATTTGGTGAAGTTTTACCAAAAGTATACGCAACACGAAACTCGATGAAATTTGCTGGTTTTATGTCGAAGCCAATAGCTTTTTTAAATGCAGTTTTAACTCCGTTGAGTTCGGTTTTAATTAAGTTAACCAATATAGTTGAGAATCGATTAGGGAACAAAAACAACAATCTTTCGGTAGAAAAATTATCACAAGCTTTAGAACTAACTTCTGATGATGCCACTACAAAAGACGAACAAAAAATACTAGAAGGAATTGTAAGTTTTGGTAATACCGAAACTATTCAGATAATGAAACCAAGAACTGATGTTTGTGCAATTTCTAAAGATGCTAAGTTCGAAGAAGTGTTGTCAATTATTCTGAAAAACGGATATTCTAGAAATCCAGTATATGAAGAAAATATCGATACTATTGTTGGGATTTTATACGCCAAAGATTTACTAGCTCACTTGAATAAAAAGAAATTTCAATGGCAAGATTTACTGCGAGAACCGTTTTTTGTTCCAGAAAACAAGAAACTGGATGATTTATTAAGTGAGTTTCAAGAAAAGAAAAAACACTTAGCAGTTGTAGTAGATGAGTATGGAGGAACAAGCGGAATTGTAACTTTAGAAGATGTAATAGAGGAAATTGTAGGAGATATTAATGATGAGTTTGACGATGACGATTTAACCTACTCTAAACTCGACGAAAACAATTATATTTTTGAAGGAAAAATTACGATTAAAGATTTTTGTAGAGTGCTAGACGATGAAAATGAAGAGAAATTTGAAGAAGATAAAGGAGAAAGCGAAACACTTGCAGGTTTTTTATTGGAAGTTTCTGGGAAGTTTCCTAAAAAAGGAGAAAAAATAAATTATAGTAACTACACGTTTACTATTGAAGTAGTAGATAAAAAAAGAATTAAACAGGTTAAAGTAACAAGAAATGCGTAAGATTTTTGTATGGATGTTTTTTATGATGTTGATGATGAGTTGTAATGAAGAAACGTTGCCTAAACCAAAAGGATATTTAAGTTTAAACTATCCAGAAAAAGACTACAAAAAAATAACGGTTGAGCGACCATATTCTTTTGATGCAGCTACAAATTCAGAGATTAAAAATTTGCCTAAACAATGGCTTAAAGTTGAGTATCCTGAATTAAAAGCATCGGTAGATATTACGTACCGACCAGTAAAAGATAACTTAAGAGAGTTATTGGTAGAGGCAGAAAAGTTGGTGTATGAGCATGCTGTAAAAGCTGATCAAATTTCTGCTCCAATTGAATATGTAAACGATGAAAAAAAAGTATATGGTAGCTTGTATCAAATCTTAGGTAATGCAGCTTCACAAATACAATTTCATGCTACGGACTCTAGTAAAAACTTTATAAAAGGATCATTGTTTTTCTACACAAAACCCAATTACGACTCTGTTTTACCAGCTGTAGATTATATCAAAAAAGATATGATTAAAATGATGGAAACTTTGGAGTGGAAAAAATAGTGTTTAGAGGAGTGTTAAATAGAATAAATAGTCAATTTAAAGGCGCTTCTATTCTAGTTCTTTATAGGTGAGTTTAAAACTTAAGCTGTTAGGGATATTTAATTCTTCTCTCTTTTTATTGAACTGTTCTAAGTTTAGGTTAGAGTATTGGTTAGCTTTCTTTTTTCTTACTTCAATAATGTGGTAGTATGTAATACTCTTATCTATCCCATTTTTTTTGTTTTTTGGATGGCTTTTAGCTATGATATAATCTCCATTTTCTCCAACGGCAAAAACTGTTTCTGGAATAATTAATTGATAAGAATGTTCTTCAGAATGAAACCAAATACTCATTTCGTCAAGTTTATTATTGGCAAATAAAAAATAGTTGTTAGTAATTTCTTTTTCTACTAATCCAACTCCAAAATAACAAGATTGTAAGATAAGTAATAGAGATATTTTAATTGTTTTTTTCATTCTTTATGCTTAACTCTTCCTACTCTGCAACAATAAATAAAATT
The DNA here is from genome assembly GCF_002120225.1 of Tenacibaculum holothuriorum. Classification (GTDB taxonomy): domain Bacteria; phylum Bacteroidota; class Bacteroidia; order Flavobacteriales; family Flavobacteriaceae; genus Polaribacter; species Polaribacter holothuriorum. The sequence continues at coordinate 79,369 of NZ_LAPZ01000015.1, forward strand.
GCAATCCAAATAATACAGAACCCGCTAATAAATGTATAGCTTGTGTTCCTAGAGGAAATTCAGCATAATACATTAAAATACCTGTAATTGTTTCTAAAAAGATTAAGAAAACAATCCAATTAACAAGATTATATCCTAAGTTTTTTATCTGATTTAAATAGAACATTGCCAAGTTCACTAAAACAATCGCAATGGTAAACGATCGATGGAAATAAAACTTAAAACTAGGATTTAAAAGACTATATTGTTTATGTTCAAAACCATATAACCTTACTTGCTCATCTATAAATTGACGTACCTGAGTTCCCAAAGCAATTTGTATCAAAGAAAATACTACCGATACTATTAAGAGTTTATTAAAAACACTATTGTATTTCAGTTTATCACCTTGAGTAGGGTCAAAAGGCTTTTTGTTAACAATGTGCAATAACCATAAAAGCAGAGCTACAATGAAAAGACCAGCTACCATATGTATGGTAATTACAGTTGGCTTTAAATTAGTATCTACTACAGTTTTACCTAACCAAGCCTCAAATAACATAAGAGCGAATGCTCCTAAAGTAATAAGTGTGATTTTTTTATTCTCTTTCCAGAATGAAAAACACGTTATAACCAATAGCAAGAAAGGAATACCAGCCAAAGCAGAGGATAAACGATTAATATACTCTGTCCAAGTATGAAGCTTGTTAAACTTAGCATAGTTGTGTTTTGTATACTTACTCCAATTATTTAGGTTGAATTCAGTAGCAGTTTTTAAATCTTTTTCAGCAACAAATAATGCTTCATCCTTTACGATAATCATTCCTTTTTTATAGTCTTTGTTAGGTTGCCAAGTTATTTGTTCTTCAGATGTTGGTGGAATGTAATACCCGAAGCATTTTGGCCAATCAGGACATCCCATTCCAGATCCTGTCATTCGTACTACAGAACCCGCTAAAAAGATTACATAAATTGCTATTAAAGTTATTTTAACTAGTAAAGGAAAGTGTTTTTTCATGTGATTTTTTTTTGACTCAATTAAACGTCAAAACTTGTCTGCTAAATCTTTTGCAAAGATAAATGAAAAGGTATAAAAAAAGCTTCTACATTGTAGAAGCCTTTTATGAATAGTAAATATAAATTACGCTGTTTTTTCGTCTTTTTTAGAGTGACAGTCCTTTTTGCAATTCTCCATACATTCTTTCTTATCTCCTTCTTTGTCGCATTTTTCTGCACAAGCTTTATCGCAAGATTTTTTACCACCTTCAGAGGTTTTGTATAAATCTCCACCAATACCTTCAACAAAAGCCATTAACTCTGCTTTGTTCGTTTTGTTAGCATCGAATTTTACTTTCGCAATACTATCTGCAAAAACAACTTTAGCTTCTAAAACACCTTCTTTACCAGATAGGTCTTTCGCTATTTTTCTTGCACAACCTATTTCGCAAGTCATTCCAGAAATAGCAAAACTAGCTTCTTGTACGTTAGCTGCTACCTCTTCTTTTTTAGGTTGATTTTCTTTTTTTGCTTCTGTTTTACAAGAAACCATTGTAAAACTAACTAAAGCGACGATGTAAAATATTTTTAAGAATTTCATTATTCGGTTTAATTATAGAATTATAGTGCAAATTTATTAATAATTGAGTTTGTTTCCGAAGATTTATCCGACTTTTGTTATTTCTCAGCAATTACGACTATGAATACTCAGAAATTAAAATGGATTTATCTCGTTATTCTTTCATTAATATGGGGAAGTTCTTTTATCCTTATAAAAAAGGGTTTGATTGGTTTGACTCCCATTCAGTTAGGAGCAATTCGCATGCTAATTACTGCAATTTTTTTACTACTGATAGGCTTTAAGAGCTTAAAGAAAATTCAAAAAAAACATTGGAAGTATGTTGCATACACAGCAGCTTTAGGTACATTTTTTCCTGCTTTTTTGTTTGCCTTTGCAATTAAAGGAATAGATAGTTCTATTTCTGCAATTTTAAATTCACTAACGCCTTTTAATACATTTATTTTTGGAGCAATGGTGTTTGGTTTTACCTTTAAGAGAAAACAATTCATTGGTATTTTAGTTGGATTAATAGGTACAATTATTTTAATTTTGAAAGGAGCAGCGCTAAATCCAGATCAGAATTATTGGTATGCTATATTGGTAATTATTTCTTCGGTAGGATATGCTTTTAATGTGAATATTGTAAAAAAATATTTATATGATTTAGATGCTTTGGCAATAACAACAGGTAACTTTTTATTGCTAATTGTACCAGCCTTTTTAGTGTTAGTGTTTTCTGGCTTCTTTTCTACTTTCGAAATTAATGAACAAACCACATCGGCTTTGGGTTATATTACAATCTTATCGGTAATTGGAACAGGAATAGCAAAGGTGATGTTTAATAAAATGGTACATATATCATCGCCAGTTTTTGCTGCTTCAGTAACCTATTTAATTCCTATTGTAGCTGTTATGTGGGGAATTATTGATGGAGAAAAATTAAGTTTAATTCAATTGTTAGCAGGAGGAGTTATTTTGTTTGGTGTTTGGTTGGTAAATAAGGCAAAATAAAAAACCGCAGCAAATAGCCACGGTTTGTTTATCTTTTTTAAAAAAGGATAATTATTTAAAATCTGCGTCAGAAACTCCTTCGTTAATTTTTGCATCTTTTAATACATACTGAACTTTTTGAGGCCCTAAACTTCCAGATTTTTTACCAGGAAACTTTACTCCATTAAATTCTTTATAATCACCGAATGTTGCTTCTTGAGTTTGAGTTCTACCTCCCATATTAATGTTTTGAACTTCTTTTACTTTTAATCCAGAGTCAACATCATAATAACTAGTAATAGAAACAATTTTTCCTTTTTTAGAAACTACATAAGCGTCTTTTCCATTAATTGGCTCAATACCTGTTAGTTTAGTTTCAGCATTATTTAAATAACCAACTTCTGGGAAAGTTCCTAAAGTAAATGAAAAGTCTTTAGCCATTGCAGGAGGCAAAGGTTGCCCATTCATTTTAATAGCATCTTTATCCATTGTTACTTTCATCATAGTATTTCCGTTCATAGCAGTGGCGTTAGCAAAGTGAGTGGCAGTTCTTTTTTCAGTATTTTGAATTTTTCTACCCATTGCTTCTGCTTCGTAAACTACCATTGTAGATTTTAAGTTTTTAACTTTATCGGCCCCACCAATAGCATCAAAATACTTATTTATAACAGTGTTTTTAGTAACTCCAGCAGGAATCGTTTTACTCATTGCTGGTTTTTCAGTAGGATTTCCGTTTTTATCGAAATAGTTGATTTTGTAATTAGCCGTTTTTTCTAAATTCTTTAAAACATCTATTCCTTTACCTGTAATGATAATTCTTGCTTTATCTCCTTTGAAATATTTGATAGCTGCATTTTGAACATCGTCTAAGGTTACCGAATTAATGTTTTTAAGATAGTTTTTGTAATAATCTTTAGGTAACTTGTTCGTTAAAATGTTTAGAGCATAAGAAGCTACAGTTTGTGGTTTTTCTACATTTCTAACAAAATTTCCAATATATTTTGCCTTAGCAATATCTAACTCTTCTTGAGTAGCTTTCTTATATCGAATTTTGTTAATTTCTTTCATAGCTTCAACCATAGCACTATCGGTAACCATGTTTCTTACAGAAGCAGAAGTTTTAAAACGTGAAGCGTAACGGCTAGATCCAATACTAGAATATGATCCGTAAGTATATCCTTTATCTTCTCTTAGGTTTTTGTATAGCCTACCAGTACCACCACCACCAAGAATTTGGTTAGCTAAAAGAGCAGCATAGTAATCTTTGTCTCCCATTTTAAGGTCAACACTGTTAATGATTGCTAATTCAGACTGTACTGCATTTGGCATGTTAATAAAGTCAATTTCAGTAGTGCTTGGGTTTTCTACTTTTGGTAATTGCTGCGCAATCATGTCGCTTTTTTTCCAACTAGAAAACAAATCTTTAACTAGGGTTTTTACTTCTTTAAATTTTACATCTCCAATAATAACTAAGTATGCATTATTTGGCTTGTAAGTTTTATTGTAAAGATTTTCTACGTCTTGTAGAGTTACGTTTTTTAACGTAGCTTCTGAAGTAAATTCACCAAAAGGGTGATTTTTACCATACGTTAAAACATTTTGAACTCTGCTAGCAATGGCTTGTACACTTTTTTCACCATTCTTAATTCCGTCTAAAGACTGTTTCATTTGTTTGTCAAACTCTTCTTGAGTGAAAACAGGGTTTAAAGCAGCATCTGCCATTAAACCTAATACTTTAGGAAAATATTTTGATAATGAACTTGCTCTAGCTCCTTCGTCCCAAAACGAAACATTTGCTCCTAAGAAATCTACTTCTTCATCGAAAGTTGCTTTTGGAGTGTTTTTAGATCCAGACCCTAACATACTGCTTAATAAACCTTCTACTCCTTTTTTGTTTCCATAAGTCATAGGAGGATTGTCAATAGTTAAGGTTGCAGTTACTCTTGGTAATTTATGGTTTTCAACAACTAAAACTTGTAATCCGTTTGATAAGCTAAATTTTTCAGGAGTTCCTAAATTAATTTTAGGTGCAGGTCCTGGTTTTGGTTGTTTAGTTCTATCTATCTGTGCTGAAACAGTTAATGATAGAAACATTATTGCGATTATTGAAAATATCTTTGTTTTCATTAAAATTCAGTTTAGATGATTATTTCTTTTTAGCTTCTGGTAAATATTCGATAACAACTCTACGGTCTTTAGCTAAATATTTTCTAGCTACGTCTCTAATTTCTTCTTTAGTTATAGAGTTTATAATTTCTAATTCTTTATTAATTCTATTAGTATCACCAACTAACATGTAGTTTCTTGCTAAAGAGTTTGCAATACCTTGAACGTTTGAGTTAGAGGCAACAAAACGGTTTTCAAACTTGTTTCTAACTTTTTGTAAATCTTTATCAGAAACTAATTCAGTTTGTAATTTCTCAATTTCCTCATCCATTTCTTTAATTAAATCATCTAAAGAAGTTTTACCTAAAGGAATTGCACCAATATTATAAACACTATAATCTTCTAAATTTCTTGCAAAAGAGAATACGTTTAATGATTTCTTTTTACCATCTACTAATTTTTTATATAATCTAGAACTCTTACCATTACTTAAAATTGTAGAGATAACATCTAACACTTTAGAATCTCTTTCTTTCATAGAAGGAGTTTTATGTGCTAGTAAGATTGCTGGTAACTGGATGTTAGAATCATATTCCTTAACACGTTTTTCTTTTGTTCTTTCTGGTTCAACAACTTTTTCGCGTTTTGGTAAAGTACGTGCTGGAATTGGCTCGAAATAATCTTTAATCATTTTCTTAGCATTCTTTGTGTCAAAATCTCCAGCAACTACCAAAACAGCATTGTTTGGCATATACCATTTGTTGTAAAAAGCTTTAAACTCTTCTAATTTGGCAGCGTCTAAATCTTTTATATAACCAATCATTGGTCTACCATAGTTGTGTTTATCAAAAATATGATTGTACACATCTCCGTAAATAATCTTTCCGTAAGGAGCATTGTCCATACGTTGACGCTTTTCTTCTTTTACAACCTCGTTTTGAGTGTCAACTGCTTTTTGATCGATAATAGGGTGTAATAAACGTTCAGATTCCATCCATAACGCTAACTCTAAATTGTTAGAAGGAAAAGTTTCGTAATAATACGTTCTATCCCAGTTGGTGTTTGCATTACCAGTACCTCCGTTGGCAGCTTCAATTTTGTTCCATTCTCCACGACCAATGTTTTCAGTTCCAGTGAATAATAAATGCTCGTAGAAGTGTGCCATACCAGTTTTACCGTCTACTTCGTCTTTTGCACCTACATGATACATAACACCTACAGTAACTACTGGGGCAGAATTATCTTTGTGTAAAATAACGTGCATGCCGTTACTTAAATCGTACTCTTCGAACTCAACTTTTTGTGCATTTGCCGAAAATGCTACTAAAAGAGCTGAAGCAAGAGATAAAATACTTCTTTTCATTAGTTGTTCTTTTAATTAGTTTAAATTTCTTTGTTTGACGCAATATAGTTTAGTTTGTTACACTGTTTAACGTTCATTTTTTTAATTTTAAACTAAATATATTAATAGTTGCTATTCAATTTGTTAGTGATATTGTTTTATTTTTCTGATTTACATGAATTTAAAAGATGTAATTTGTTGCTAGTAAAAGAAAAACACGTATATTTGCATCCGCATTTCTTGAATTATCTGGAAATGCATTGTATAAACAATAAGCAAAACAAATTAGTATGTACGCAATCGTAGAGATAGCAGGGCAGCAGTTTAAAGTAGCGAAAGACCAAAAGGTTTATGTTCACCGTTTACAAGGAGAAGAAGGTTCTCAAGTAACTTTTGATAACGTAATGTTAATCGAAGATAAAGGTAACGTAACTATTGGCGCCCCAGCTATAGAAGGAGCCGCAGTATCGGCAAAGATTTTAGGTCACTTAAAAGGTGATAAAGTAATCGTTTTCAAAAAGAAAAGAAGAAAAGGTTACAAAAAGAAAAATGGACACAGACAGTATTTAACAGAGATTCAAATCGAAAGTATTGCTGCATCTGGCGCAAAAAAGGCAACTGCTAAGAAAGAAACTCCAAAGAAAGAGGAGAAAGCAGCATCGAATGATTTAAGTTCAATGACTGTTGCTGAGTTAAAAGCTTTAGCTAAAGAAAAAGGTATTTCTGGATACACTTCTTTAAAGAAAGCTGAATTAATTGAAGTATTAAGTAAATAATTAACCTAAAAAACTCGTTAAGAAATGGCTCATAAGAAAGGTGTCGGTAGTTCGAAGAACGGTCGTGAATCGGAATCGAAACGTTTAGGAGTAAAGATTTTTGGAGGACAAGCTGCTATTGCAGGTAACATTATTGTTCGTCAAAGAGGAACTCAACACAACCCAGGAGAAAACGTTTACATGGGGAAAGATCATACTTTACATGCTAAAGTTGATGGTGTTGTTCAATTCCAAAAGAAAAGAGATAACAAATCATATGTTTCTATAATCCCATTTGAGGCTTAAGAAATAATAGATTAGAATATTAAAAGCGCAAATCATATGATTTGCGCTTTTTTGTTTTCTATTGTTAATGTTTTTAATATTCTATAAAAGCAGAAAAACACCGCGACCACGGTGTTTTCTTTTTTTAATTATCATATTTGAATAACCCCTAATTTATCTAATATGATTCCCCCTAAAAGTGATACAAATATGAGAAGGAAATAAATAATAAAAAATTGGTTTTGTACAAACTGCTAATTTTAGTGTGTAAATGGTTTTATTTGCTGTTTAGTAAGTATATTTCTATACAAAGTTGGTAGGATTACAAGTATAAATGGTTTTCTTTTTACATATTAATAAGTTACATTTGGTATAAAGATCGTTTTATGTTAAAAGCTGTTATTGTCGATGATGAACCAAAAGCTATACAAGGGTTATCATGGGAGCTATCTAATTTTAGTGAAGATTTAAATATTGAAAAAACATTTACAGATGCCGAAGAGGCAATAAGTTATATTAATTCAAATGATATAGATTGCTTGTTTTTAGATATTGAAATGCCAACTATGGATGGTTTTCAATTATTAGAAAAACTAGATAAAAAAGACTTTGCAATTGTTATTACAACAGCTTATAATGAATACGCTATTAAAGCACTAAAAAATGAAGCGATTGATTATTTGTTAAAACCTATTGATACAGATGATTTAGAAGAAACTGTAATGCGTATTAAAAATCATCACAATAAAAATAACGATAGTGAAAAATTCGAAAAAATACTTTCAAGCTTTAACAAAAGGTTTAATAGTAGAAAAATTACGATTAGCGCAGATGGTAAACTAATATTTTTAGAACAGTCAGAGATTTTGTTTGTAGAGTCTGATGGTAATTATTCTTCTATTTATACTACAGCAAACAAAAAAATCGTTATTACAAAAAAATTAAAAGAAGTAAATGAGTTGTTACCTGATGAACATTTCTTTAGAATTCACAATTCATTTATAATTAACTTAAATAAAATAAAGGAATTTTTAAAATCTGAAGGTTATGTTATTCTTGAAGATAATCATAGAATACCAGTGTCTAGACAAAGAAAATCAGATTTCTTAGAAAAATTCTAGCTTCTATAAATGAAACTTCGAATAGCTTTTATAACTTTTTTTATTCTATTTTCTACCTTTTCTTTTTCGCAAAAGGAAAGAAAAAAAGATAGTATAATTAACAATGTTTTTACTGTAAAACCTGAAAATTATTTTAGTCTTCAAAAATATTTCAGACGCATTAGGTTTTCTGAAGATCAAATAAAATACTTATTAGAAAAAAGTGAGACAGAGACGTATGCCTTGGGGCAAATTTTCGCTAAAAATCTTTATGGTCGTTTTTATAGAAATAAAACTCAGTACGATAAATCAATTTTAAAATATAAAGAGGCCTTAGAATTAGCTAGAGAAGTTGGAAGTTTAGAGGCAGAAGTAGTAACGTTAAATCAGTTAGGGGTTGTATACAGAAGGCAAGATAAAATTAAGACGGCTTTAAATTATCATCATTTAGCCCTAGAAATGTTAACTAAAGCTACTAATCAAACAAAAGATATTAAGATTAGCACAAGTATTTCAATAAATAGTATTGGTAATATTTATTTGGCATTAAAGCAATACGAACTAGCTTTAGAAAGATTTGAGAAATCAATAGGAATTCAACAAGACGTAGAAGATAAAAGAGGGTTAGCAATCAATCATCAAAATATAGGGTTTGCATATAAGAATCTTGGAGATTTTGAAATTGCTCTTAAAAACTATAAAAAATCATTAGATTATAATAATCAAAACAATGACGAACTTGGTAAAGTAATTTGTCATAATAGTATTAGTGATATTTTAATAAAGCAAGGAAAATATGAAGAGGCTTATAAATACATTATAGAAGTACTTCCTTTAGCAGAAAAGATTGGTAATAAATATTATTTGTCTGAAGTATATAACACCTTAGGTTGGGTATATATTAAAACAGATAAACTAGATAAAGGGGAGAAATATGTAAAAATGGCTTTTGATATTGCTAAAAAGAATAACATGCCTTCGAGCTTATCAGCTGCTTATAACCATTTGTCTGAATTAAATTTAAAGAGAAAAGAATACAGAGAAGCTTTTGATAATTATAAAAAAGCAATTGATATTGATCGAGAAACTTTTAATGAGAAGAACATTGTTTATGTTACAAGTTTAATTAACAAATACGAAAACGAAGTAAGTAAAAATAGACTAGAAAGTTTAGCAAGAGAAAAAGATATTGCTGAATTAAATTTAACAAGAAATAGAAATATTTTAATAATAACCTTAGTGTCTTTAGCCTTGTTTAGTGTTGTGTTATATTCTATTTATAGACAACGTTTACTAAATAATGAAAAGAAAATTTTAATGCTTGAGCAAGAAGCTCTACAAAGCCAAATGAATCCTCATTTTGTATTCAATGCATTAAACTCAATTAAGCTCTATATTATAAATAATGAACAAAAAAATGCGGTTTATTATTTGAATAAATTTTCGAAACTTATTCGAAATATCTTAGATGCTTCTAAGGTAAAAGAGGTAACGCTTCACGAGGAATTAAAAACAATGAACCTTTATATGAGTATTGAAAATATTCGTTTTTCAAATGAAATAGAATATGTTCAAAAAATAGATGACGGACTTAATTTAGAGCGTATAAAAGTTCCACCATTAATTTTACAACCTTTCTTAGAAAACTCTATTTGGCATGGGTTATCGTCTAAAAAAGGAGAAAAGAAAGTAGAGCTTTCTGTAAGTAAAATTTCCGATGAGTTTATTCAAATAGATATTGAAGATAATGGAATTGGTAGAGAAGAAGCTTTTAAAATCAAAAGTAATAAATCATTAAATAGAAAATCTATTGGTATTGATTTAACGAAAGAAAGACTTCAAAACTTTACCAATGAATTTAAAAATCATTTCTCTTTAGAATATTTTGATTTAAAAGATGATGAAGGAAAACCTACTGGAACTAGAGTCTCCATTAGAGTGCCAATAGTTTAAAAATCGAATTTTAACTGAATCCAAACAGGAAGTTTTTTTTCAGTATTTAAATTACTGAATGAAATACCTAAAAGTCTAACAGAGTTTTTAAGTTTTTCTTGATATAAGAGCTCTTTTACAATAGGCATAAACTCTTTTTTTAGCTGAATGTAGGTTTGGGTTGTTTTGCTTCGTGTTTGTTGTGTAAAATCGCTGTATTTTATTTTTAAGGTAATGGTTTTACCTTTTGTGTCTGACTTTTTCATTCTTCGTTCTAACTCATCAGCAATTTTTTCTAATCGTTCTAACATAAAAACTTCAGAAGAAATATTTTCATTAAAAGTACGTTCGGCTGCAATCGATTTTCGAATTCGATTAGGTTTTACTTTAGAATTGTGAATTCCTCTTACAATATTGTAATAATGTGAGCCCGATTTGCCAAAAAGTTTGGTTAGTTCTTCAAGTGATTTTTGTTTAAGATCTAAACCTTTAAAAATTCCTAGATTATGCATTTTTGTAGCAGTAACCCTTCCTACTCCATAGAATTTAGCAACAGGTAATTCTTCTAAAAAAGAAATGACTTCTTCTGGGTGAATGGTTTTTTGCCCGTTAGGTTTATTAATGTCTGAAGCAACTTTAGCTAAAAATTTATTGATAGAAATTCCTGCGGAAGCTCTCAATTCTAGCTCTTCCCAAATACGGTGTCTAATTTCTCTGGCAATTTCGTTGGCAGATGGATTTCCTTTTTTGTTCTCTGTTACATCTAAATAAGCTTCATCTAAAGACAGCGGCTCTACCAAATCGGTATAATCGTAAAAGATGGCTCTAATTTTAGTCGATATTTCTTGATAGCGAGTATAACGAGGTCTAACAAAAATAAGATGAGGGCACTTTCTTTTGGCTAAAACTCCACTCATTGCCGATCGTACACCAAACTTACGAGCCTCATAACTTGCTGCAGAAACTACTCCGCGAATTTCACTACCACCAACAGCAACTGCTTTTCCTCGTAACTCAGGATTATCCAATTGTTCTACAGATGCATAAAAAGCATCCATGTCTACATGAATAATTTTACGAAATGGTGGCTGCAATTCCATGGTATAAAGTTATAAAAAAAGCGCTCGAAAGAGCGCTTAAATTTTGTTAACTAACCGTGTTCCCTTTTTGAAACTTTAGTTTTTCAGAACGTCCTTTTTTAAATATTTTATTGCTTGCGTGTTTTCCTTTTCGCAATTCTTTTTGCTCTTCGTATGGTAAATGAATTATTTCTTGACACTCTGTAGAACAAGTATTTTCCATTTGTTCTGCACATTCATCACATTGAATGAATAATAAATGGCAACCTTCGTTTGCACAGTTAGTATGTGTATCACACGGTTTACCACATTGGTGACAGTTAGAAATTACATCATCAGAAATTCGTTCAGCGCGTCTGTGATCAAAAACAAAGTTTTTTCCTTTGAATTTATTTTCCAATCCTTCAGCTTTTACTTGGCGTGTATATTCAATAATACCTCCCTCTAACTGAAAAACGTTTTTAAATCCTTTATGTTTGTAGTAAGCAGAAGCTTTTTCGCAACGAATTCCACCTGTACAATACATTAATAAGTTTTTATCTTCTTTATGTTCTTTTAAATCATTTTCAATAATGTCTAAAGAATCACGGAAAGTATCTACATCTGGAGTTACAGCACCTTCAAAATGACCTATTTCACTTTCGTAATGATTACGCATGTCTACACAAACCGTATTTGGGTTTGCTAACATTTCGTTAAACTCTTTTGCTGATAAATGTACACCTTTATCAGTTACGTCAAACGTGTCATCATTTAATCCGTCAGCAACAATTTTATTACGAACTTTTACTTTTAATTTTAAGAATGATTTATTGTTTTGCTCTACAGCAACATTTAAACGAATATCTTTTAAATAAGATATACTATCTAATTGCTCTTTTAAAGCTAAGAAGTTTTCTGCAGGAACTGAGATTTGTGCATTAATACCTTCGTAAGAAACATAGGTTCTTCCAAGAACATCAAGTTCGTTCCATTCAATAAATAATTTATTTCTAAAAAGTGTTGGATTTTCTATCTTAAAATATTGATAGAAAGAAATTGTAAGACGGTCTTTGCCCGCTTCGTCAATTAATTTAGCGCGTTCTTCTGCGCTTAACTTGTTGTACAGTTGCATGCTATACCTTTTTAAGTTAAACAATAATAAGTTATGATTTTTCTATAAAATCGGTGCAAATGTACATAATTTTTACTTTCGGTGTTTAAAATAACACATTTAGTATTAAATTGATAGGAATTAAACTTTAATGTAAAATTTTATAATAAAACATATACAACCTACTTCTTTTTTTTAAACCTTTGTATAAGTTTTTTAAGTGTTAAATGATTAGAAATGTAACCTTAAACGATGCAGTAATTATTACCGAAATTTATAATTACTACATAAAAAACTCAATAGCAACTTTTGATGAAGAGCCTGTTGAAGTAGTTTATTTTGAATCAAAAATAAAAGAAGTAACAAAACATTTTTCTTGGTATGTTTTTGAAAAAGATAATGAAGTTTTAGGTTATGCTTATGCAAATTCATGGAACACAAGAAGTGCATATTACAAAACAGCTGAAGTGTCGGTATACCTAAAGCCAAATATTGTAAGTAGAGGAATAGGAACTTTTTTATACGAAAAACTAATAAATGAGCTTAAAGAGCAAAATTATCATGTTGTTATTGGTGGAATTTCTCTTCCGAATGAAGCTAGTGTGAGACTACATGAAAAATTTGGTTTTCAAAAAGTAGCACATTTTAAAGAAGTAGGATATAAATTTAATAAATGGGTAGATGTTGGCTATTGGCAATTAACCCTTAATAATAAAAGTAAATAAAATGAAAGTAGCAGTTGTAGGAGCTACCGGAATGGTAGGTAATGTAATGTTACAAGTATTGGCAGAACGTAATTTTCCTGTAACAGAATTAATACCTGTAGCATCAGAACGTTCGGTAGGAAATCAATTAGAGTTTAAAGGAGAAAACTACACTGTAGTTGGTTTAGAAACCGCAGTTTCTATGAAACCAGATGTAGCATTGTTTTCAGCAGGAGGAAGTACATCGTTAGAATGGGCACCTAAATTTGCAAAAGTAGGAACTACAGTAATTGATAATTCTTCTGCTTGGAGAATGGACCCAACAAAGAAATTAATTGTTCCAGAAATTAACGCATCTGAATTAACTGAGGATGATAAAATTATTGCAAACCCAAACTGTTCAACAATTCAAATGGTAATGGCTTTGGCTCCGTTGCATAAAAAATATACAGTTAATAGATTGGTGATTTCAACTTATCAATCTATTACAGGTACTGGTGTGAAGGCTGTTCGTCAGTTAGAGAATGAAGCAAATGGAGTTGAAGGAGAAACAGCATATCCACATCAAATTCATAAAAATGCTTTGCCACATTGTGATGTTTTTGAAGAAGTAGGTTACACGAAAGAAGAATTAAAATTAGTAAGAGAAACGCATAAGATTTTAAATGACCCAAGTATTGCAATTACAGCTACTGCGGTTAGAATTCCTGTTGTTGGAGGTCATTCAGAATCTGTAAATATTGAATTTGATAATCATTACGAAGTAGCAGATGTAAGAACAATATTAAGTGAAACAGATGGAGTAGTTGTTCAAGATAATATTGAAAATAACGAATATCCGATGCCTTTTTATTCAGAAGGGAAAGATGAAGTTTTCGTAGGTAGAATCCGTAGAGATTTATCTAGAGAGAATGCGTTAAATATGTGGATTGTTTCTGATAATTTAAGAAAAGGAGCAGCAACAAATACTGTTCAAATTGCTGAATATTTAGTGGCAAATAATTTGATTAAAAGCTCAGTTGAAGTATAAAACCTAACAAGATTATATTTTAAAAATCCTGTACATAATTGTACAGGATTTTTATTTTTGAATTATGAATAAAGAACAAATAATTAAGGATACTGTAACGTTTGTTAAAGACACTTTACAAGGAGCAGAAGGAGGTCATGACTACTTTCATATAGAACGTGTGTATAAAAACGCTCTATTAATCGCTAAAGAAGAAAATGTAGATGAGTTTGTAGTAACTTTAGGAGCGTTATTACACGATATTGCTGATAGTAAATTTCATAATGGAGATGAAACAATAGGTCCAAAAGTTGCACGTAAATTCTTAACTGAAGAAGGTGTTGAAGAGGAAATCATCCTTCATGTTGAAAATATTATTCAAAACATATCTTTTAAAGGAGGAAATTTTGATCAGAAGTTTAAATCATCAGAATTAGATGTTGTTCAAGATGCTGATAGATTAGATGCTATAGGCGCTATTGGAATTGCGCGTTGTTTTAATTATGGTGGTTTTAAAAACAGAGAGTTGTATAACCCTGAGATAAAACCTAATCTAAATATGACTAAGGACGAGTATAAAAAATCTACTTCCCCAACAATTAATCATTTTTACGAAAAATTATTACTGTTAAAAGATAAAATGAATACTAAAACAGGAAAAAGAATTGCTGAAGAAAGGCATGAGTTTATGCTAGGTTTCTTACAACAATTTTACGCTGAATGGAATGGAGAAAAATAAGTAAAACAAAAACTTTACAATAAATAAATTAAAAAATAACATAAATTGTTTTGGTATTTGTAATTTAAATGTATATTAGCTGCGAATTTATAATTCCCCTTATAATTTTATTCCCCTTATAAAAAGATGACGACTACTTACAGACGTCATCTTTTTGTTTTTTTATAAGATTTGATTAATTATTAATAAAATAGATTCAATTAAAAAGAAAAAAAGTTTCATTAATATAGTGATCATAATAGTAATTTTTTAAGGTTGAATTTTTCCGTTTTTTATAGTTGTTTTATTTGAAACATTATTAGTTATAAAATCTAGTGTGACCAAATCAATTTTATTAAACCCATCTACTTCTTTAGCTAAAAGTAAAGTTAATTCAGATGTGTTTTTATTAATACAATCTATTAATTCATATTCTACTTTTTCGGTAGTAATTCCATCTGGTCCATATTGCAATCCTTTTACATAAATAAGTTGATTTACTTCTTTACAATTACAATTGTCTCTAAGTATTTTTAGAATAGCATCAGATTTGTTTTTACCATGAATAGAAGAACTAACAGCATACCCAAATAAAGAACCAATAGAAATAGCAAGTATTAAAATAAGCCAAAAGTTAGTGCCTCTTTTCATGATTTTTAAACTGAGTTTGGTTGGTTGATTTCTGATATCAAATTACCAACTAAAAAATCATTAATAAAAGTAATGTTGCCCTAGTTTTAAGAAAAAAGGGAACCTGTTTTGGTTTTAAAACACTGATTATAAGTTGGTTGTTTGTTTTGTGTCTGTTGAATGAGCTAAAAGAAAGGGAAACCCTATTTTTATAAATTTAGGGTAAAAATGCAGCTTTTTAGTTTGAGTTATTTAATTTTTTAATAAAAACTGAAGGGAGTAATCCTGTTCTTCTTTTAAAATATTTAGAGAAAGAATCGGCGCTTTTATAACCCACTTCCTCAGCAATAGATTTTATTGAATAGGATCTAAAACGAGTGTCATTTTTAAGTTTAATTAACGTATAATTAATTCTTAAATCGTTAATGTAGGTGTTGAAGTTTTTTTGAAACTCAGCATTAATAACTTTAGATAAATAAGAAGTATTTGTTTTTATTTTTTTAGCAACATTGTATAGATTACATTCTTGTTTTAAGTAATATTCTTGTTCTTCAATTTTTTGTAACCCTTTTAAAATTTGTTGGGTTAATTCAGGATTGATTTCAGGAGTTTTTTCAGTTGAAACCTTTTCTTTTGTATCTATAATTTTAGATTCTTCTTTTTTAGAGTTTACTCTATCTAAAAGTTCATTAAAATTTTTAGTTTCTCTTTTTCTTTTTCTAGATAAAATGAATAGGTAAAATAAAAGTAAGGCAATAAAAATTGAGCTTCCAAGAATGTAAAAAGAAGAGAACTTTAATTGCTTTTCTTTTTGTGAGTTTAAAGTTTCAAGTTCAGTATTATGAAATTGCTGAATAACATCTCTTTTGTTTTTTTCTAAAGCTGATTGACTCAATACATACTTTTCAAAATATTGATTAGATTTTTCAATATTCCCCGAGGTTTTATAATATTTGGCAAGTTGTTTATAATCTTCTGATAAGCTATGTTCTTTAACTTCTTTTGAATTAATTTCAATCCCTTTTTCCATTAACTCAGCTGCCTCATCATATTTACCAAGTTTTGCTAAGCATTCTGCATAACCACGATAATAATATAAAACTCCTTTTTCTGCATTAAACTCATTAGATTTTTGAACAGCTACTTTATATTGTTTCAAGGCCTCTTCAAGCTTATTTTCTTTTGTTAAAATTACTGCTTTAGCAATTTCGAAGGTTAGTTCACTTCCTATAGTACTTTTATGATAACCTTTCTTTATTCCTTGATTCAGAATTATTTTAGCAGAGTCTATATCGTTTTTAAGTAAATATGCTTCTACGATACTAGTGGTGGTTAAAGCGCTATTGAAAATCTTAGTTTTTTCTTCTATTTCTTTAGATGATTCGAGTCTTTTTAATCCAGTTTTATAGCTTTTTATGGCTTGGTCGTATTCTTTGATACTTGCTTTAATTTCTCCAATTAAAATAGGTATTACGGCTTTATAAAAAGGTAGATTTTCTTTTTCTGCTATATTTTTAGAGATATTAAAATAGTCTAGAGCAGTTTTAGTATCTCCTAGAGTAGCATAATTATTACCTAATTGCGCATAAATTTCTACAGGAACAATTTCGGTGTCAATTAATTCGTTTTTTACTTTTTCAGAAAATTTATTTTTAAAAAAGAAATCTAATTCTTTTTTAAAGTAAGCAATAGATTTTAAATTTTCGTTAGCAAATTGATTTCTCCTACCCAGATGATGAAGCGCTCTAAGGATTAAAAAAGTATCTTTTTCTTTTTCTCCTAGTTGTAATAATTTTTCTGAAAGTTTAATTACTACATGAGGGTTAGCGTTGTAGTTAACTGTTTTGCTAATAGAGTCTAAAAGAACTTTAGCCTCAATACTTCTTTGTCCAAAACTGGCTGTAACAAAAGAAACATAAAGGCTAAGTGCTAATAGTATTTTAACAAATGTTCTCAATTTATGCTCCTGGGAAATTAGGTTTACGTTTTTCTAAAAATGCAGTAGTTCCTTCTTTGAAATCTTCAGTTCCAAAACAGTTACCAAATTCTTCAATTTCTACATTATATCCATTAACTCCGTCAGTAAAATTAGCATTTACAGCTTTTATAGCAGCTCCAATTGCTACAGAAGAATTTCTCATAATTTTGCTTGCTAATTTTTCAGCTAAAGGTAATAATTCTTCTTGAGATGTTACGTGATTTACTAATCCGTAAGCCTGAGCATCAGTCGCAGAAATCATACCCGCAGTCATCACTAATTCCATTGCACGACCTTTGCCAACTAATTGAGATAAACGTTGAGTTCCTCCATAACCAGGAATTACTCCTAACGATACTTCTGGAAGCCCCATTTTTGCATTGTCTGAAGCTACTCTAAAATGACAAGACATTGCTAATTCTAATCCGCCACCTAAAGCAAAACCATTAACTGCTGCAATTACCGGAGTACTTAAGTTTTCTACAAAGTCAAATAAAATTCCTTGACCTTTTCTTGCTAATTCGCCTCCTTCTTCAACAGAAAAATGAGCAAATTCTGAAATATCTGCTCCTGCTACAAACGCTTTTTCTCCGCTACCGGTAATGATGATTATTTTTACATTTGCATCATTATTTAAATCTTCAAAAGCATTGTGAAGTTCTTGTATAGTTGCTTTGTTTAATGCGTTTAATTTCTTTGGTCGGTTAATTGTTATGGTTGCTAATCCGTTGTTTTGATTAACTAAAATATTTTCAAAATTCATGGTAGTTATATTTTGGGTAAAATTACAGTAAAAACAGTTCCTATTCCTTCACTAGATGTGAAGTTTATAGAGCCGTCGTACGCTTCAATTATCTTTTTTATCATTGGCAAACCTAAGCCCATTCCACTTGTTTTTGTGGTGAATTTAGGTTCGAAAATTAGTTTTTTATTCTCGTCGTTAATTCCTTTTCCGTTATCAGAAACAATAATTTTTACATTATTACCTTCTGACGCTACTTTTACTTCAATTCTAGGATTTTCTTCATCCTTTTTCATTGCTTGAGTAGCATTTTTTACCAAGTTAGTAACAATTCTAATAAGTTGTGTTTTATCTAAATTGGCAAATAAAGATTCTTCTTTAGGAATGTAATGTATATAGTCTTCTGTAAAGATGTCTAGAGCGTGTTTTACAACATCAACCACATCTAATTTTTCTCTTCTTTGTGTAGGCATTTTTGCAAAGTCTGAAAATGCAGAAGCAATAGAACTCATAACATCTATTTGCTGAATAAGAGTTTGACTGTATTCAGACATTTTTTCTTTAATATTCGGGTCGTTAGGATCGAATCTTCTATCGAAACTTTGTACCGAAAGACGCATTGGAGTTAGCGGGTTTTTGATTTCATGAGCAACTTGTTTTGCCATTTCTCTCCACGCTTGTTCACGCTCGCTTTGTGCAAGTTTTACAGCACTTTCTTCTAATTGATCAATCATATTGTTGTATGATTCTACCAAAGAGTTAATTTCTGAACTTGCTGCGTTTAAAGTAATTTTCTCATTACGCTTATTCAATCGAGTTTCTTTAATTATTTCAGAAATTGTTTGAATAGAACGTGTAATATAACTCGACAAGAAATATGCTAAAACAATCGCTGCTATAAACATTAAAATGTAAACTAACGATAAGCGAGAAATAAACTCCTGTAGTTCTTTCTTTTGTTCTTCGTTATTTTGAGCAATTTGTATTTCTAAAATACCAATTCTCTTAAAGCGTAAATCGTTAATATAAGTGTAAGAAGATTGATAAGTAATGTCTTTTTCCTGCTTACTTTTTAAGATTCTATGGTTTGAGTTGTTTGCTAATTCTCTAACAATTTCTTTAGCTAATGGCAGGTCTTTAGCCATGTCGAAATTATAAGGCTTCGACGATTTTAAAAAGGTACCATTCATATCGTACATAATTATTGTTAGCTTATGTACAGCAGCCATTTCATAAATTCTATCTTGAAATATTTTAGATAAATTTTCGGTAGTTACTGCGTAGGTAGTTTTACGTTTTAACTCAATTTCTATGTCTTGTTTTATTGTACTTTCTTTCCTTCCAAAACGTTTTATGTTATAGTCTTTAGTTTGTTCATCGTACTGATAAATGGTTACTAAAACAATTAATACAGAAGCCAATAATACCAAGAGTATCATTGATAAGAAAATACGTATTCGTAAAGAAATATTGTTAAATAAAGACACTATAGCAATTTTATAAATCTATTCTTTTTGATTTCATTTGAAGTGTGTCATCAAACTCTCCATCTCCGTCCCAATCATACACAACTTTTCCTTCAAATTTATTGTCGTTTTGTTTTATGAAATACCAAGCTTGTACTTGTTTTCCCAAATACGGATAATCTACATATAAACTATCACCTTTTGTTTTCCAAGTACCTTTGGTTTCTCCTACTTTTTTACCATCAGGTTGTTTAAACCAAGCAGAAAATGTTCCGTCGTTATTATAAGTAGATTGTGCTCTACCAGTATTAGGTTTAGAAAAATCATCTTCAAAAACCGAAGTGCTATCTGTTTTATTTACAGTTGGCATTTCAATTTTAATATATTGCGTTTCCCAGTTACCAACCATAAAATCCTTTAGAGATTTTTTAGTCTCAACTTTTTTCTCACTTTTTTCATTTTTACAAGCAACAAAAAATGTTCCAAATAAAATAACGAAGAATATGGTTTTTAATTTCATGTGTAAGAGTTTATACTTTAGCTTCTTTAGTATGTAACAAACGTGTTAGTTTAATAGATAAATCTAGTAAAATTATTTTTGCATTTCCGTTACGTTCAATATGATATTGAGCATCACTTACCTCTTTTTCAATCGTTAAAATATTTGCACTATGAACAAAGGGAGCAAATTTTGAAAGATCGAAGTTTGCCGATTTAGTTTCTAAAAATACTAAGTCTGGTGTTCCATAATTTAAGAGTAATGCTTGTCTAAAAAATTGCAAACAATATTGTAAAAATTGCTTTTGAGTTTCTCTACCTGATTTTGCGATTTCTTCCGACCATCCAATTAAATCTTGAATTACAGCTGCATTTCCTTTGGCTTTAAAAGCACTACGAATCCAAGTAATAAACCATTGTTCAAAAATTATATCGTTAGAATCGTTATGTAATAAATGAACAGCTTTATTGTAATTTCCTTCAGATTGATGTGCTAGTTTGGTAGCTTCATTCATAGAAACTCGTTCTCTTTGAACTAAAGCATTGGCAATATCATCATTACCTAATGCTGGGAAATGAATTGCTTGACAACGAGATTTTATAGTATTTATAATTTGACCATCGTCTTCGCTAACTAATAAGAAAATAGTTTTACTTGGAGGTTCTTCAATTAGTTTTAAAAGCTTATTGGCGGCGGCTGTGTTCATTTTTTCAGCCATCCAAATAATCATAACTTTAAATCCACCTTCGTATGATTTTAGTTGTAGTTTTTTAACAATATCTTCGGCTTCATCTACCCCAATTTGCCCTTGCTTGTTTTCAACTCCAATATGTTGTAACCAATTAAACAATCCTCCATAAGGTTGTTCGTTTATAAAGGTTCTCCAATCTTCTAAAAATAAATCACTAACTGGATGTTTTTTTACAGAATCGTTAGTGGTTACAGGAAAGGCAAAGTGCAAATCTGGGTGTTGTAGTTTGCTACATTTTATATTACAAGCTTCAGTATTTTCAGAAAAATTACATAACAAAAACTGAGCATAGGCAATAGCTGTTGGCAATGCACCAGTTCCTTCTTTTCCAATAAATAATTGTGCGTGTGGAATTCTTCCGTTTTCAGCAGAAGTAATTAAATGTTGCTTTATGTGATCTTGCCCAATAATTTCCTCAAAAGTCATACGCAAATATAAGGTTTCTCCTATCAATAAATTGTTATGAGTAGCGTAGTTTAATCTTTTGTTTAGAATCGTTCTATTTTAGTATATTTGCAAGCTAACTTACTATAGATTTTTTGAATACAATTACGTCATTACAAATTGGAGAGAAAGGAATTATTTCTGAAGAAAGCACCCAAAATATCCCATTAAAACTGCTAGAAATGGGATGTTTACCAGGAGCTGAAGTAAAGTTGATTCAACGTGCGCCATTACAAGATCCGTTATATATTTCTGTAAACGGAAGTCATTTAGCGATTAGAAAAGAAATGGCAAGTCAAATTAAAATCACCAAATTGTAAGTAATGAGTAAGGGAATTCAAGTAGCATTAATAGGAAATCCTAATACAGGAAAGACTTCGTTATTTAATCAATTAACAGGTTTACAGCAAAAGGTAGGGAATTATCCTGGTGTAACTGTAGATAAAAAATTAGGAAATTGTAAATTACCTAATGGAAATCAAGCAGAAATTATAGACTTACCAGGAACTTATAGCATTCATCCTACTTCTAAGGATGAGAGTGTGGTGATGTCGTACTTACTAGGAGATTCTAAACCCGATGTAATTGTTGCAGTTGCCGATGTCGAAAATCTAAAAAGAAACTTGTTACTTTTTTCTCAGGTAAAAGATTTAGGAATACCCATGATTCTTGCCGTGAATATGGCAGATCAAATGCAGAAAAAAGGAATTTCTTTAAATGTTGAAACACTAGAAGAAGCTTTAAATGCAAAGGTTGTTTTAATTTCTGCAAGAAAAAACGAAGGAATTGATGATTTAAAGAAAGCTATAGCAAATTTTGAAAAGGTAGATGCTACAAATCAATTTGAAAGATTAGCAACAAAAATTGATGCTTCCTATTTCGAAGAGCTGCAAAAAGTAGATGCTACAAAGACGGTTTATGAATTATGGTTAGAACTTACGCAACCTTTTTTCAACCAAAATGAAGATCTGAAAGCATTTGGTCACGATGTTTCTAAACTGAAGAAATATCAACACAAAGAAACGATTTATCGTTACCAAGAAATAAATGAATTACTAAAGTCTGTATATAAGGTAGATAGAAGTAAAGCGACTGATTTACGTAGTAAATTAGATAAGATTTTTACGCATAAAATATTCGGGTATCTCATTTTCTTCGGATTATTATTAATAATCTTCCAATCAATTTTTGAGTGGGCATCAGTTCCTATGGATTTTATTGATGAATCATTCGCTTCAATTTCAGAATTAGTTAAAGCAAATATGCCCGAAGGTAAGTTCACCGATTTATTAACCGATGGAATTATTCCAGGTATTGGAGGTGTGGTCATATTTATTCCGCAGATTGCTATTTTATTTCTATTCATTGCTGTTTTAGAAGAAACAGGATATATGAGTAGAGTGGTGTTTTTAATGGATAAAATAATGCGTCGATTCGGAATGAGTGGAAAGAGTATTATTCCATTAATTTCTGGAACAGCTTGTGCAATTCCTGCAGTTATGGCTACAAGAACCATTAGTAGTTGGAAAGAACGATTAATAACTATTCTAATTACACCATTTACAACCTGTTCTGCACGATTACCTGTGTACGCAATTTTAATAGCGCTGATTATTCCGCAACAAAAAATATTTGGCTTTTTAAGTTTACAAGGGCTTACCCTTTTAGGGCTATATGTTTTAGGTTTTGCAGCAGCGATTGGAGCAGCATATATTTTACATAAAACTTTAAAAATTAAAAACAATTCTTTGTTTGTTATAGAAATGCCTGATTATAAAATGCCTTCTATAAAGAATGTGTTTTTTGATGTATTTGATAAAACAAAAGCTTTCGTTTTAGATGCAGGAAAAATAATCTTAGCGATTTCAATTATTTTATGGTTTTTAGCATCTCATGGTCCAACTTCTTTTGATAATGTAGAGGAAGAAGTTAAGAAAGAGACTGCTAAAATTGAATTAACAACCGAAGAAGTAGATCAAAAAATAGCATCTAAAAAACTAGAGAATTCCTATATCGGGATTATGGGGAAAACCATAGAACCCATGGTAAAACCTTTAGGTTATGATTGGAAAATAGGAATCGGACTTATCACATCATTTGCAGCTAGAGAAGTTTTTGTCGGAACATTAGCAACTATTTACAGTGTGCAAAGTGATGATGAAGATACCACAACAATAAAAGAAAAAATGGCTGCTGAGGTAGATGAGGTAACTGGTGAAAAAAGGTTTAATTTTGCAACAGGAATCTCTTTATTATTGTTTTATGCATTTGCAATGCAATGTATGGCAACATTAGCCATTGTAAAACGAGAAACCAAAAGCTGGAAATGGCCATTAATACAATTGTTTGGAATGGGAGCTTTGGCATACATTTCAGCATTGTTAGCATATCAAACCTTAAGTTAATGCAAGAAATTTTAGCATATAGTGTTGTTGTTTTAGCAGTAGTTTTTCTGCTGAAAAAATTCTTTTTTAAAGATAAAAAGAAGAAAAATTGCGATACTAATTGTGGGTGTTCTTAAAAATAAACTAATTTGGTTTTTGATACGTTTGTAAAGTATGGCTCAAAAACGCTGTTTTTTTATTTTTTTTATGCTTGTGCTAAGTTTAAATGCACAAGAAAAACCAAAAGAATTTCGTTCTAAGTTTTTTGAGGTTACTAAAGATACAATTCAGTTAGATACATTAAGTATAAATTCACAACGATTTCGAGTTCTAAATCAAGAGGGAAAAGTAATTCCTACTTCAGATTATTTTATAGACTTTGCCAAAGCAAAACTGTTTGTTAAAAATGAAAAGTATTCTCAAATAACTGTTGAATACTATCGTTTTCCTGATTTTTTAACCAAAATATATGCTCCTTTTGATGATAAATTAATTGTAGAAAACTCTGGTAATACAGGGAAGTTATACAGTTTAACGACCAACAAGAAGAAGTCAAATATTAAATTGTTTGATGGATTAAAAACCTCTGGTTTTATCGCGAGAGGAATTACTGTAGGAAACAATCAAAATGCAGTAACTAACTCTTCTTTAGACTTAACGATTGAAGGAAAATTATCGAGTAAAGTTTCTATTCGAGCAAATATTTTCGACACGAATATTCCGCTTCAAGAAAACGGATACTCTCAAAATATTACTGATTTTGATCGAATTTTTGTGGAACTTTTTAGTAAGAATTGGCGAATAAAAGGAGGTGATATTTCTATAAAAAATAAAGACAGTTATTTCTTAAATTTTGAGAAGCAATTAGCAGGTTTAGAAGTAGAAGCAAATATCAATAAAAAGGTAAATACATTAGCTTCTGGAGCAGTTGTAAGAGGAAGGTTTTCTTCTTTTAATTTTGTGGGAGTTGAAGGAAATCAAGGTCCGTACAAAATATTTGGAACAAATAATGAACCAGGAATTGTAATTATTTCTGGTAGCGATCGAGTGTATGTAAACGGACAATTGTTAGAAAGAGGAGAAAACAAAGATTATGTAATAGATTATAATTTGGCAGAAATTAGGTTCAATACAACCTTTCCTATTAACAATGATATGAGAATTCGTGTTGAATTTCAATATTCAGATAGAAATTATACGCGATTTTTCACTTACGAAAAAGCAGCATATAAAGACAATAAATTCTCAATTGCAGGATATTTTTACAATGAAAATGATGCGAAAAACCAACCGTTACAACAAAGTTTATCCGACAATCAAAAGCAATTGTTAGCCAATGCAGGAAACGATATTTCTAAAATGTTTGCTCCTAGTGCTTTTCGAGATGAGTATTCTCCTAATCGAATTCAGTACAAAAAAGTACAACAAGGTGGTGTTGAAGTTTTTGAATATTCTACCAATGAGAATGATGAGCTTTATGGGGTAACTTTTACCAATGTAGGAACAAACCAAGGAAATTATGTAGTTGATAGAACTATTGCAACAGGAACGATTTATCGATATGTTGGAAATAATAATGGAAATTTTAATCCTGTTGTTCGATTAGTCGCTCCAACGAGTTTGCAAATTTTTGATGTAAATACGAGCTACAAACCCACTGAAAAAACGGAAATAAAAGCAGAATTAGCCTACAGTAATAATGACGAAAATTTGTTTTCAGCGATTGATGATGAAAAGAATAAAAAAATCGCAACAAAAATTGATTGGAATCAGGTTTTAATGGATACAAAATGGAAGTTAAAAAGTAATCTGAAATATAAATTCATTCAAGATAATTTTAAGACGGTTGAACGTTTTCAAAATGTAGAATTTAATAGAGATTGGAATTTGTTGAACCCTACAGGAAATCAGCATGAGATAGGCGTAGAATTGATATTACAAAAAAAGAGAGATCAATACATATCGTATGCTTTTAATCATTTGAATTTTACCAATTCATTTAATGGAAATAAACATCAAATACAATCAAAATTCCGAAGTGAGAAAACATCTTTTTCTTTTGATGGTAGTATGTTGAATAATACTTCGATAAGGGCAAAAGATCAGTTTTTTAGAATGAAATCTTCTGTGGAAAGAAGTTTTAATAAATATTGGATTGGAGGTAAATTAGGTTTTGAAACTAATCAACAAAAAGAACAAAACACGAATCAATTTCTATTAACAAGTCACCGATTTAAAGAATATGAAACGTATATGGGAATTGGCGACACCGCAAAAGTTTTCGTAAAGTTTGGTGTGAATTACAGAACAAACGATAGTATTAAATCGAATGAATTTACTGAGGTTAATAATAGAAAAACTTTTTTTGTAAACAGTAAATTAATTCAGAATAAACGTACCAATTTATCAGTATTTGCTAATTATAGAATTACAAACAATGCTTTTACCAACAACGAAAAAGCGTTGAATTCTAAAGTAGTTTACAATCAGCGATTTTTTAAAAACTTTTTGCAGTTAAGTACGATATACGAAACATCTTCGGGTAATATAGCCAGACAAGATTTTGTGTACGTTAAAACCGAACCTGGACAAGGTTATTACACTTGGATAGATTATAACAATGACGGTATACAGCAGTTTAATGAATTTGAAGTAGCGCAATTTCAAGATCAAGCAGATTATTTACGAGTAGCGCTTCCTAACCTGAGATATATTCCTACTCAAAGAGCGAAAATTAAACAATCGATAACGCTAAATGCATCTCAATGGAAGGATAAAAACGGAATTAAAAAAATGGCTTCACATTTTTACAATCAAACTTTTTTGTTGATTGATAATGAAAGGGAAAAAAATGCGAGTTCGTTTCATTTCAATCCGTTTAATATGAGTGAAACAAATTTGTTAGGACTCACATTTAATTTTAGAAATAATCTTTACTTCAATAGAAGTTTACAGCATTATAGTATGGTGTATACCTACGGAAAAACGAGAAATAAACAGCAGTTTAGTATCGGAAATCAAGAAAGTAATTCTTTTGTACATCAGTTAGAGTTTATTCATAAGTTATCAAAATTTTGGTTGTTTGAGTTAAAAGGAATTATATCTGAAAACAAGTTAGAAACTCAGAATTTTGTAAGTAGAAATTTTAAAATAGCAAGTAACGAATTGCAACCAAAATTTTCTTTTCTGTACTCTAAAGACCATCGTTTTTCGTTGTTTTATCATTTCAAGAAAAAGAAAAATGAAGTGGCAAGTTTTGAATCACTTCAGCAACAAAAAATAGGAGCAGAATATTTTTTTATTGGTAAAAAGAAAAATCAGTTAAGTGCCAGCGTAAATATGTTTTTAAACGATTTTGAAGGGAATTCGAATTCACCAGTAGGTTATCAAATGTTAGAAGGATTACAAGTTGGGAGAAACTATACTTGGAACTTACTATTTAATCAACGATTGAATTCTATTTTGCATTTAAACCTAAATTATTTGGGTAGAAAGAGTGAAAATTCAAAAACCATTCATACAGGAATGGTACAATTAAAAGCGATTTTTTAAGCACTAATAATTCTACTACTTTAAAACTAGTTGATTAAAAAAATCGCGTACTTTTGTGGCATTATAATTGAGAAAAAAATCGTTATACTTTTATAAAAAACAAATTCATGAAGAAAATTTTATTAGTAGCAGTTGTTTTTATTAGCTCATTTGCTAACGCACAACAAGAAGTAAGACTAGATTTAGGAGATGCTTTAGTAATGAAAACGTTAGAGGTTTCTTACGAATATTATTTGACCGATAAATCTTCAGTAGGTATGTCGGCATTATTTAACTTTGAAAAAAGAAGTGCAGATTTTAGATATAATGAAAAGAATATGTTTACTCCATATTTTCGTCATTATTTTACGACAAATCAAAACTGGAATTACTTCGGAGAAGTGTTTTTAGGAATCAACTCAGGAGAAAAAGAGATTAATGGATCTTATGTAGATTATACCGATGGAGCTTTAGGAGTTTCAATAGGATCTAAATATGTGTCTGATGGTGGTTTTGTAGTGAGTGCACATGCAGGAGTTGGTAGAAATATGTTTAGCGATAATTCACCAATACTAGCACCAAGAATTGGTTTAGCTTTAGGGTATAGATTTTAATATCAAGAAAATAAAAAATAAAAGCTCGCTTTAAGCGGGCTTTTTTATTGTAATTAGGTTTGTAATAATAAAACTAAGTATTGTTGGTAGTACCCAACCTAAATGCTTTGAGGCTAATGGAATAATTTTTATGATTCCTACTAAATGTTTCTTGTCAATTATAAATTGTAAAAAATCAGGAACACTAAAAATAAACGTTACGAGCACTACAATTTTAAAAACAATTGCTGAAGTGTATTTTTGAGGAAGTACATTCAGTAAAATTAAAACAATGGTAATAGGATAAATAAACATTAAAGCTGGTAGTGCAATTATAATAATATAATGTACATCGAATTGCCCAACAAGAACACCTAAAAGACACCCTATAATTGCCGTAACTAAATACGCTTTTTGTGAATTATTGAAGAGTCCTTTAAAGTAATCGGCAGTACCAGTAATAATTCCTACAGCAGTAGTAAAGCAAGCTAAAGCAACTAAGGAACTTAAAAAAACAGTACCAATATTTCCTAAAGTTTGTGTGCTTATACCTTTTAAAACATCGGTTCTTGTGGCTTCTTCGGAAAAAGTGCCTCCAAAAATAGCTCCATTATATATTAAACCTATGTAGATAACGAATAAGCCAATACCAGCTATAAACCCAGCTTTGGTAATGAGTTCTTTTTTAACTTCAAAAGAAGTGTTTTTATTAAAGTTCATAGAGATTACTAAAACTCCACCAACTACCACTGCACCAATAGCGTCAAAAGTTTGGTAACC
Organism: Tenacibaculum holothuriorum; assembly: GCF_002120225.1. GTDB lineage: Bacteria > Bacteroidota > Bacteroidia > Flavobacteriales > Flavobacteriaceae > Polaribacter > Polaribacter holothuriorum. The sequence goes on from NZ_LAPZ01000015.1 coordinate 107,817, forward strand.
TTCTAATAAACCATCAATAAAAGGCGTGTTAAAAGTTGTTGCGCTTATAGTTTCTGGAGCAGCAAAAATCCCCACAAAAATTATGCTTAATAAAATAAGAATGATAAGCGGTGTTAAGAATTTACCGAGCAAACTCAATACTTTTGATCGATTTATTACAAAGAAGAAAACTAAAATAAAGTATACAGAACTCGTAACTAATGAACTCACGTTAAAGTAAGGCTGAATTGCCATTTCATGAGTTACAGAAGCAGTTCTTGGAGCGGGTAAAGCAATAGAAATCGTGTATACAATTAAGCAATATGCAGTACTGAAAATAGGCGATACTTTTTTACCAAAATCAAACATAGTACCTTGAAGACGAGCATGAGCTAAAATTCCTAGAATTGGAATTATAACTGCAGTGATAAAAAATCCGATAGCAACTAAAGACCAATTTTCACCAGCATTTTTACCCAAAAAAGGAGGTAAAATTAAGTTTCCTGCCCCAAAAAACATTGAAAATAAGGCAAAACCAGTAATTAAGACTTCTTTTGTTTTATTCATTGCTTCCGATTTATCTTTGCCGAATATACAGTAAAAATGATTTTAAAATATAAAGAGCTAGAGGTTTTTTATTCTGTAGAGGGTACAGGAAACGCTATTGTTCTACTACATGGTTTTTTAGAGAATTCTACCATGTGGAAAGATATTGTAAAAGAGCTTTCTATAAAAAATAAAGTTGTGTGTATTGATTTGCTAGGACATGGAAAAACCAGCTGCCAAGGATATATTCATACCATGGAAGATATGGCTGTTGTTGTTAAAGAGGTTTTAAGAGAATTAAGACTACGAAAAGTTATTATTATAGGGCATTCTATGGGAGGTTATGTTGGGTTAGCATTTGCAGAAAAATATCCAGAGAATTTAAAAGGATTATGTTTGTTAAATTCAACATCGCAGGCTGATAGTGAAGAAAGAAAAGAACTTCGTTTAAGAGCTATACAAATGGCACAAACTAATTATAAAGCTTTAGTTTCTATGTCAATTACTAATTTGTTTGCTCTAGAAACTAGAAACCAATTTTCAAAAGAGATTGAAATATTGAAAGAAGAAGCCTTACAAATACCTGTGCAAGGCTATATAGCAGCAACTCATGGTATGAGAGAAAGAACTAATAGAGAGAATGTTTTGTTTTCAATTCAAAAAAAGCTTTTAATTGCTGGAGAAAACGACCCGATTTTACCTTTTGAATCTGTTCGTAAAGAAGCACTAAAAACGAAAACTCCATTACAAATTTTACCGAACGGACATATGAGTCATATTGAGACAAAAGAAGAATTAATTACTGTTTTAAAAAACTTTGTAAAGTAGTTTGTAATAATGCGTCATCAACGAAAATGAAGTTTTTCTTTTTCGTAATTTCGCAGCAAATATATTTAACATGCACATTCATCATATAGGAAAAGAAAATTCAATATTAAATACCTTTTTAGCAGAAATTAGAGCAGTAAATGTTCAAAAAGATTCAATGCGATTCCGAAGAAATATTGAACGAATTGGTGAAGTATTAGGGTATGAATTAAGCAAAAGTTTATCTTTTACTAACAAAGAAATTACAACTCCGTTAGGAACAAAAGAAACCGCTATAATTGATAACGAAGTTGTTTTGTGTTCTATTCTTCGAGCTGGTTTACCGTTGCATAATGGGTTGTTAAATTATTTTGATGACGCCGAAAATGCATTTATTTCAGCATATCGTCATCACCCAAATAATGATGCTGAATTTGAAATTGTTGTTGAGTATTTTGCTTCTCCTGCAATCGAAAATAAAACCTTGTTATTAGCAGATCCTATGTTGGCTACTGGGCAATCTTTAGTGGCAGTTTATGAAGCTATTAAAAAATACGGTACGCCAAAAGAAATTCATTTAGTGTCTGTAATTGGATCTAATGACGGAGTTGAGTTAATTAAAAATCACTTTCCAGAAAACACTCACCTATGGATTGCCGATATCGATGAAAAATTAAATGATAAAGGGTATATAATTCCTGGTCTTGGCGATGCAGGTGATTTAGCTTTCGGAGCAAAAATGTAAATCAACTACCTCGAGGAAAGCAAGCCTACGAAATATTCCAAACAATTTGAAGCAAACCTTGGAGAATTAACCCCTTGGTTATCGCCCTGCGATTAAAGAAAAAAGCTTACAAACGATAGCGTAACAAAAACTATTAGGAGAACATCAACTAACCATTTTCTTTCTATTAACTCTATTCCATTTGTTAACACAATAGCTGTTGGAAAGAATAAAAATTGTAATTCACTTACTTGTCTTTCGTTAATCAATCCTACGATAAAGACACTACAGGCTAAGTGTATGAGTACTAGAATCCAGCTTTTTCTAAAAGTGTTTTTAATAGATAATGTTTTTGGCGTTTTCATCAAAAGTGAAAAAATCATTAAAACACCAATCAAAATAATAGGAATTAAATACTTGTTCGATAAATAAAAATCGAAATTTAATTGGTCTTTCCATTTAAAAAGTTGAGTAAATAATTCCATCTTATCATACCAAAAACAATATGTAAAGTATAGAAATAATGGTGGAAAGAATCCAATGATCGGAGTTAATAACGTTTGATAGGTAAACCGTTGGTGTAAATAAATTGAAGCATATAACAATATTGCAAAACAAGCAGTTAAAGGCTCAATTAAAAACGATATTCCTAACCATAAACCACCATCAAATAATTTATGTAACGTGTTTTTTGATGATTTTAAGCTATACACTTTTCTTAAAAAAAGTAAAGAAGTTATGTTAGCATAAAATGTGTTGTTGAGCTGAATTACCTCAGAAAAAGAACCAATTAATAAGACGTAGAATAAAAACGCATACGAATTATCGAAGGTTAAGTTATTCTTGGCAATTATAAAGTTGAAAACCGAAAAAATAACAATAAACCAAAAAAGTTCTTTAAGACTATCTAACGAAAATCCATTAGAAAAAGTAACCATTAAAAAATAACAAAGAAATAGTGTAAATAACACTACAAAGTTTACGGGTTTAGATTTTCCGAAAAAATTGGCTAACATGGTTTCTTTTTATATTTTTGCAAGCGTAAATATACTTATAAGATATGATAGCAGGTAATATTTTTAGATGGATTGGTAGCTTATTTACTGATTTCTTATTCTTACCATTTGATTGGTTGCGTTTAACACTAGCAAAAGGAAATGCAGGTTGGTGGACTTCAAATGCAGTAAATTGGATTTTTGTTTTAATTTTATTTGTTCTTCTTGGTTACTGGATGAAAGAATCTGTAAGATTCTTAAAAGAAGGAACAGAAGATAGAGCATAATTACTACGCAATTTGGGAAGTAAAAATAAATTAAAACGTTTCAAAGAAAATGAAACGTTTGCTAATGTAATTCAACCTACCAGAGAAGAAGTAACCGCAAACTTTCAATACAAAGGAAAGTGGAATACTTTTTTTAACAACGATAATCCTATTGTTGTTGAACTAGGATGTGGTAAAGGTGAATATACAATTGCACTCGCAGAAAAAAATCCAGACAAGAACTTTGTTGGAATCGATATTAAAGGAGCTCGTTTTTGGCGTGGAGCTAAAACTGCGATTGAAAATGATATGAAAAATGTTGGTTTCGTAAGAACGCAAATTGAATTAATCGATTTGATTTTCGCTGAAAACGAAGTTGATGAAATTTGGATTACGTTCCCAGATCCGCAAATAAAATATAAGAGAACCAAACACAGAATGACCAATTCTGAATTCTTAAAAAAATACCACAAAGTATTAAAAGAAGAAGGATGTATAAACTTAAAAACAGATAGTGAGTTTATGCATGGTTATACCTTAGGTTTATTACATGGTGAAGGACATGAAGTTTTACATGCAAATCACGATGTGTATAAAAATGTGTACAGTCCAGAAGAAGTAACTGGAACACAAACTTTCTACGAAAAGCAATATTTAGAGCAAGGAAAACCGATAACTTACGTCAAATTTAGAGTGAAGTATTAAAACACTCTAAATTTTTATGATTTTATCGCACTTAGTATTAGGTTTTGTAACATCTTACATTGGTTATACGCCACCTAGTATGCTCAATATTACAGCAAGTAAAATTACCATTGAAAATAATAAAAAAGTAGCTCGTCAGTTTATCTGGGGAGCTTCTTTAGTTGTACTTATTCAGGTTTTTTTAGCAGTTTTATTGTCTTCTTTTTTAGAAGAATATCCAGAATTAATTAATTGGGTAAAGAAAACAGCAGTGGTTGTTTTTGCTATTTTGTCGGTAGTTTTTATTTACAAAGGACTGTCAAAAAGTAAGGAAGTTACTTCTAAAACTATACAAAACGGATTCCTTTTTGGTTTGTCATTATCATCAATAAACATGTTTGCTATTCCGTTTTTTGCCATTGCACATTCCTCTTTTGTTATGCATGGTTGGGCAATGTCTGGACTAACATGTACATCAGTTTTTGGAATAGGAACTGTGCTAGGAACTTTTGCTATTTTAAGTAGTTATATTTATTTAGCACAAAAGCTACAAGGAAAATTGTTGTCTTATTCAAAATATTTGAATGTTTGCATTGGAATAATTACTGGATTTGTAGCAATTTATTCAGCTGTAAAATTGTACTTTTAGTCTATAGAATCATTTTTAAAATGGAAAAAAAATCTGAAAATTTCTTTGAAAGAGTCTACGAAGTAGCTCGATTAATTCCATATGGGAGAGTTACCAGCTACGGTACAATTGCTAAATATTTAGGAGCTGCACGTTCTGCAAGAATGGTAGGTTGGGCAATGAATAATTCTTCAGGAAAAGATGTGCCTGCTCACAGAGTAGTTAACCGAGTAGGGTTATTAACAGGAAAACATCATTTCGACGGAACGAATTTAATGCAACAATTACTAGAAAGCGAAGGAATTGTTGTTGAGGACAATAAAATTCAAAACTTTAAAGAGATTTTTTGGGACCCAAGTAAGGAGCTTTAGTTTTTGTCAGGTTGAGCAGAGTCGAGACCTTTCCTCAATTCTTTCGTAGTTAATGTACTCTTGTCATGACTCCATCCGGGAGGCATAATTAAATAGTTAAATCCGTTTTTTAAACTATTGCTATTCCAAACACGCTTTAACATATTTTTCCACTCGTGGAATTCGACATCAAACAAATTGTAGGTTTTAATGTTTGTTGTAAGTCCGTAATTAGGTTTTTCTTCTTCAGCCTGAAAAGTACCGAACATACGATCCCAGATAATTAAAACTCCTGCATGATTTTTATCTAAGTATTTTAAATCAGAACCATGATGTACTCTATGGTGTGATGGAGTATTGAAAATAAATTCAAACCATTTAGGTAGCTTGTCAACTTTCTCGGTGTGAATCCAATATTGATAAATGAAATTCAATGTTTTTACAGCGAAAATCTGTAGTGGATGAAATCCAATTAGCGGAAGCCATATCCAAAATAAAAAATGTCCAGTAACATCATAAGTCCACGTTTTTCTTACTGCGGTAGAAAAGTTAAAATGCTCCGAAGAATGATGAACTACATGACTTGCCCAGTAAAAAGAGACAGTGTGCGCAATTCTATGCCCCCAATAAAAAGTAAAATTATCTAAGAAGAAAAGAACAATCCATGAAATCCAGTTGTTATAATCAATGGTAGAAAATCGAAAATTGTTATATACCCAGAAAAAGATGAGTAGCTTTATTGATTTGGTTAGTAAACTTATTGCAAAAAAAACAATTCCTGTAGCAATACTTGTAAGAGAATCTTTTTGTAAATGCGTTTGTTTTTTATCTCTGTAACCTAAGTAAATCTCAATAAATAACAACAAAACAAAAAACGGAATTGCAATTGGGTAAGCAAGTTTATTTATATAATTTATAATCTCCATAGGCTACTAAAATACAGTAAAATTTATTGCATATTACTACCTTTTAAAAATCGTTATAAATAAGAGTGATTATAGCATAAATAATGCTAATGTAAACACTTTATTTTCTGAGGGCTATAATGTATCTTTGTAGTTTAGAATTAATATAAGTAAATACTCTAATGAGTTTTAAAAAACAAGATATATACAAGGCGTTAGAAACAATTACTGCCCCAGGAGAAGGTAAGAGTTTGATTGAAAACAACAACGTAACAAATGTTGTTAGTTTTGGAGATGAGGTAATTGTAGATGTAACTATTTCGAATCCATCTTTACAAGCAAAAAAGAAGGTTGAGGTAGAAATTATGAAAGCAATTCACGAACATGTAGGTCAAAAGATTGATGTAAAAGTGAATGTGAAAGTTGAGGTTAAAGAGAAAGAAAAGCCAAATCAAATAAGAGGAAAGGAAATTCCAAATATTCAAAACATTATAGCTATTGCTTCAGGTAAAGGAGGAGTTGGTAAATCTACTATCACAGCAAACTTAGCGGTATCTTTAGCTAAAATGGGTTTTAAAGTTGGTGTTTTAGATGCTGATGTTTACGGACCATCACAACACATAATGTTTGATGTAGAAAAAGAAAAGCCTTTAGCTGTAAAAGTGGAAGGGCGTTCTAAAATGAAACCTATTGAGAATTATGGAGTTAAGCTTTTATCGTTAGGTTTCTTTACAAATCCAGATCAAGCAGTAATTTGGAGAGGACCAATGGCATCGAAAGCATTAAATCAATTAATTTTTGATGCAGATTGGGGAGAATTAGATTTCTTGTTAATCGATTTACCTCCAGGTACAGGAGACGTACATTTATCAATCGTTCAAGCATTACCAATAAATGGTGCGGTTGTTGTGAGTACACCACAAAATATTGCTTTAGCCGATGCTAAAAAAGGAGTGGCAATGTTCCATCAAGAAGCAATTAATGTTCCTGTTTTAGGAATCATAGAGAATATGGCATATTTTACACCAGAAGAATTGCCAAATAATAAGTATTATATCTTCGGAAAAGACGGAGCTAAGAACTTAGCAGAAGATATAGATACGAAGTTTTTAGGAGAAATTCCTTTAGTACAAAGTATACGTGAAGCAGGTGATGTTGGTCACCCAGTAGCTTTACAAAATGGAACACCATTAGAAGTTGCGTTTTCTGATGTAACTAAAGAAATGGTTTCTCAATTATTAAAAAGAAATGCAAATTTACCTCCGACAGAAGTAGTGAGAATTACTACAATGAGCGGATGTAGCACAAAATAATAAGTTATGACAGATACTCAAAAGAATGTAGAAAAAGCTTTAGAAGAAATCCGTCCGTTTTTAGTTAGTGATGGCGGAAACATTAAGCTTTTATCTATAGAAGAAAAGACAGTGAAAGTTCAGTTAGAAGGAGCTTGTAGCGGTTGTTCTGTAAATCAAATGACATTAAAGAATGGAGTTGAAGCTACTATTAAAAAATACGCTCCAGAAATTGAAGAAGTAATTAACGTAGCGTAACTGATTTTTATCAGCTTTTCTACGATTTACAGTTACTATTTTTGTAGTATAAAAAATCTAAATTCCTGCTTAATTTATTAGGCAGGAATATCAATGTAAATACCTCACTTATTTTATCTAAAAAATGATAAAAACAGATATACTAATTATTGGAGCAGGACCTACAGGGTTATTCACTGTTTTCGAAGCTGGATTGTTAAAATTACGTTGTCATTTAATTGATGCATTACCACAACCAGGTGGACAATGTTCAGAAATTTATCCAAAGAAACCAATTTATGATATTCCAGCGTATCCAGAAATTTTAGCAGGAGATTTAACTGATAAATTGATGGAGCAAATTAAGCAGTTTGAACCTGGTTTTACTTTAGGGGAGCGTGCCGATACTATTGAAAAGCAAGAAGACGGAACATTTATCGTAACTACCAATAAAGGAACAAAACACCAAGCACCAGTAGTTGCTATTGCTGGAGGATTAGGAAGTTTTGAACCTCGTAAGCCACCTATTCCTAATATTGCTGATTTTGAAGATAAAGGTGTAGAGTACATGATTAAGGAACCAGAAATTTATAGAGGAAAAGATGTAGTGATTGCTGGAGGAGGAGACTCTGCTTTAGACTGGTCTATTTTCTTAGCAGATGTCGCAAGTTCTGTTACTTTAATTCATAGAAGAAATGAGTTTAGAGGTCATTTAGATTCTGTAGATCAAGTTCAAAAATTAAAGAACGAAGGAAAAATTAATTTAATCACCCCAGCTGAGGTTAAAGGAATTGTTGGTGATGGTAAAGTTGAAGGAGTTTTAGTTGAGCAAAAAGATAAAGAACCGTTTACTTTAGCATGTGATCATTTTATTCCGTTATTCGGTTTAGCGCCTAAGTTAGGACCAATTGCCAATTGGGGATTAGAAATTGAGAAAAACGCTATTAAAGTAAATAATGCTTTAGATTATCAAACGAATAGAGAAGGAATCTACGCAATTGGAGATGTAAACACATATCCTGGTAAGTTAAAGTTGATTTTATGTGGTTTCCACGAAGCAACTTTAATGTGTCAAAGTGCATATAAAAGAATCCATCCAGATAAAAAATATGTAATGAAATATACTA
>NZ_LAPZ01000016.1 GCF_002120225.1 Tenacibaculum holothuriorum
AAAGGAGATCTAAATTTAGATCTCCTTTTTTATTTGTTGTAGTTTTTGTTACATTGGTACAACAATAGCACCAGCAAATTCTTCTTTAATTTTAGCTAAAGCTCTATCGGCTTGTAATCTTGTTTTGTAGTTTCCTACTTGAATTTTCCAATCTGGTTGTTTGTAACTAAGTTTAGTATAAACACCTGGAAACTCAATTTGAAAACGATGTTTTAAGCTCTTTGCTCTTTTCTCTAATCCGTTATAAAGTTGAATTCTAAAACCAGTTTTATTACGTTTATTGTATTCTCTTTTTTTTGCTATTAAAGAATTAATACTCTTGTTGTTGGTTAGTTTTTCTTGAGCATTAATACTGGTAGTTGTAAAAAATACAAGCCCAAAAACTAGGAGCAATAATTGAATATTTTTCATAATTATTAAATCTTTTTACAAAAGTAACGACTTGCTGATTAATACATTGTCATTTCTTTTTATTTAGAATCGGTATAAATTGTAAATTAGCATTCTCTTAACATTTCACAATTTAGACAGAAGTAGTACTTTTGTGCAACTTTCTGTGGGCTAATTATACAGTTGTCTTACAGAAAAAATTGTACCAAAATAGATACGAAAATTATATTTTACAGTATGAAAAGTGTGAAACATCACAGCAAATTAACTCAAAGACTCCTACAGAGTTTTGTTTTCCTTTTAGTTTTATCGTTAAGTTTTTCGGCGCATTCGCAAGATGTAGACGAGGCACGTCAAAAAGAAGGGAAGAAGTTGTTTAAGTCGCTTTGTGCTTCTTGTCACAAGCTTAATAAAAAATTAGTAGGACCAGCTTTAGGCGGAGTTGAAGAAAAAAGAACGAACGAGTGGTTAAAAGCTTGGATTCGTGACAATGCAGCATTAAGAGCATCTGGAGATAAGGATGCAATTGCTATTTACGAAGAGTATAAGCAATCTAACATGACTGCGTTCCCTCAGTTAAACGATAAGCAGATAGATGATATTTTATATTATACTACTGTTGGTGAAATAGGGAAAGTTGCTGATCCGAATCAAACACTTTCTACTACTCCTAAAGATGCTGCTCCAAAATGGTTAATCTATATTTTAGCAGCTGCTATCGTCGTGGCCTTTTTAATTATTGGTAGTTTATTAAAAACTATTAGTGAGTTAAAAGGAGCTCCAAAAACTCCAGGTTTAATGGGGCAAGCTTCAGAGTTATGGCAAGGAATCAAACAGAATACATTTTTACATGTGTTAACGGTAATCTTCGGAGCGTTAATTGCTGCGTACGTATTGTTTGGTACATTGTTTAAAGTTGGTGTAGATGAAGGTTACCAACCGATTCAACCAATTGCTTTCTCTCATAAAATTCACGCAGGAGATAATAAGATAGATTGTCAATACTGTCACTCTGCTGCAAAACATAGTAAGCATTCAGGAATTCCTTCTGTAAATGTATGTATGAACTGTCATAAAAACATTTCTGAAGTTGCAGACGATACAAAAGTTGTAATGGATGATCATACGTTAACTAAGAAAGACTTAGATAAAGAGATCGCTAAGATCTACGAAGCTGCAGGTTGGGATGCTGAAAAGTTAGAATATACAGGTAATACGAAGCCAGTAAAGTGGGTTCGTGTACATAACTTGCCAGATTTCGCTTACTTTAATCACTCTCAACACGTAACTGTTGGTGGTATTAAGTGTCAAAAGTGTCATGGTCCTGTTGAAGAAATGGAAGAAGTATACCAGTACTCTCCATTAACAATGGGTTGGTGTATCGATTGTCATAAAGAGACAAAAGTAGACTTGAAAGGAAACGAGTACTATGCTAAGATTCACGAAGAATTAGCGAAGAAGTACGGTGTAGATCAGGTTACGATTGCACAGTTAGGAGGGAAAGAGTGTGGTAAGTGCCACTATTAATCAAATTAAGAAAGTAGAAAAACACATATATAAATGGCTTCAAACAAAAAATACTGGCAAAGTGTTGAAGAACTTAAAGGAAGTTCTATTGTTGAAACGCTACGTAATAATGAGTTTGTAGAAGAAATTCCTACGGATGAGTTTTTAGGTGATAAAGAAACTTTAGAGGGTTCATCAACTTCTCGTAGAGATTTCTTAAAGTATGTTGGTTTTACAACTGCAGCGGCTTCTTTAGCAGCTTGTGAAGGTCCGGTTCGTAAATCGATTCCTTATGTTGTACAACCTAATGATATCGTAGTAGGAGTTGCTGATTGGTATGCAACTACTATGGCAAACGGATTTGACTTTGCAAATGTTTTAGTAAAAACAAGAGAAGGTCGTCCAATTCAAATCATGCCTAACAAAGAAGCGAACGGTGAAACTAACGCTAGAGTTCAAGCTTCTGTTTTATCGTTGTACGATGATAAGTTACGTTTAAAAGAACCAACTAAAGGAGGTGCTGTAGTAACATGGGCAGATGCTGACAAAGAAATTATTGCGAAATTAGAGCAGTTAAGTACAGCTAACGAATCAGTTGTTTTATTAACCGGTACTTTAGCGAGTCCTTCAACTGAAAAAGTAATTGCTGATTTCGTAGCAAAATATCCAAATGTAAAGCACGTAACTTACGATGCAATTTCAGAAAGCGGAACATTAGATGCTTTTGAAGCAATGTACGGTAAGCGTGCGTTACCAAATTACAACTTCGGGAATGCTGAAGTTATTGCTTCTGTTGGAGCTGATTTCTTAGGAGATTGGCAAGGTGGTTTCGAAAAATCATACTCAGAAGGAAGACAAGCTAACTCTGGTAAAATGTCTTACCACGTACAGTTAGAAAGTAACATGTCTTTAACAGGTGCAAATGCAGATAAGCGTGTGGTTGTAAAACCATCTGATCAAGTGTTTGCATTAATCAATTTATACAATGCCGTAACTGGTGGTAACTTACCGTCTAAAGAAACTCCAGCAGATGCTCAGGTTAAGAAATTAGCTCAGGATTTAAAGAAAGCTGGTTCTAAAGGTGTTGTTGTAACTGGATTAAACGATAAAAATGCACAATTAATCGCTTTAGCAATTAACAAAGCGTTAAATAGTGAGATTATCGATGTAGCTAATCCTGTTTATACAAGACAAGGAAATGATTCAGAAGTTGCTCAATTAGTTGTAGACATGAAAGCTGGTAAAGTTGCAGGTTTAGTTACTTACAACGTAAATCCAGTATACTCTTTAGCTAACGCTGCTGATTTTGCTGAAGGAGTAAAGAAATTAAAATTATCAGTTGCTTTATCAACTCAAAATGATGATACTTCAGCAGCTACTCAATATGCATTACCTGCACCACACTTCTTAGAGTCTTGGGGTGATGTTATGGTTGAAGAAGGAAAGTACGGTTTAGTACAACCAACAATTCAACCTTTATTCAATACACGTCAATTACAAGATGTGTTATTAAAGTGGTCTGGTAGTACGGTAAACTACTACGATACTTTAAAAGAATTTTGGAGCACTAATGTTTTAGGGGGAAGTTCATGGAATCAAGCTTTACATGATGGTTTCTTTACAAAAGAAGTTGTTGTAGAAGAGAAATTAATGAATGAGGTAGATGTTAATGCAGCAGCAGCAGCATTAGTTTCTGCAACAAAAGCTTCTCAATACGAATTAAACTTATTCAGTTCAACTGCTTTAGGAGATGGTAAACAAGCAAATAATCCTTGGTTACAAGAATTACCAGATCCTATTACTCGTGCTTCTTGGGATAACTACTTAACAGTATCTATGGCAGATGCTAAAGAGTTAGGTTTTGAGAATCCAGTAAAAGATAACGGAGCAATTGACGGAAACTACGCTAACGTAACAGTTAACGGAGTAACAATAAATAACATTCCTGTAATCATTCAACCAGGTCAAGCTAAAGGATCATTTGGTTTAGCGTTAGGTTATGGTCGTAAGCACGGAATGAAAGAAGAAATGCAAGTAGGTGTTAACGCATACCCTTTCTATAAAGATGGAAACAATGTTCAGTACAATGTTACTATCGAGAAAGCTGCAGGTTGGCACAAGTTTGCTTGTATGCAAGTACAAAGTACTTTAGCTGGTCGTCACGACATTTTAAGAGAAGCTTCTTTAAAAGAAGTTAACGATAAGTCTTTAGATCCTAAGCATACTTGGAATAAACCTTTTATGGTATCTTACGATCACCAAGAAACTGAAGGAAGTAAGATAGATTTATGGGATGATCACGATAGAACTATCGGTCACCACTTTAACTTATCTATCGACTTAACTTCATGTACAGGTTGTGGAGCATGTGTTATTGCATGTCACGCAGAAAACAACGTTCCTGTAGTAGGTAAGGATGAAGTACGTGTAGGTCGTGATATGGCTTGGTTACGTATAGATCGTTATTACTCTTCTAGAGTTGAAGATAAGCAACATGAAGAAGGAGTTGCAATGACTATGGAGCAGTTTAAAGCTGAAAACCCAGGTATTGCTAACCAAGATATCGAAAGAAAATATACTGAGAAGGTATTAGGATTAAGCAAAGGAGATTTATTCGACGCTTTAGAAAATCCTGCTGAAAACCCAGAGGTTACTTTCCAACCAATGATGTGTCAGCACTGTAATCACGCACCATGTGAAACAGTATGTCCAGTAGCAGCAACTTCTCATGGTCGTCAAGGTCAAAACCAAATGGCATATAACAGATGTGTTGGTACAAGATATTGTGCAAACAACTGTCCATATAGAGTTCGTCGTTTCAACTGGTTTAACTATGCTGATAACAATGAATTCGATTTCAATATGAATAACGAATACGGTAAAATGGCATTAAACCCAGACGTAGTTGTTCGTTCTCGTGGAGTTATGGAGAAATGTTCTATGTGTATCCAAATGACTCAAGCAACAATCTTAAAAGCTAAGAGAGAAGGAAGAGCAGTTCGTAAGGATGAATTCCATACAGCATGTTCTCAGGCTTGTTCTAACGGATCTATGGTGTTTGGAGATATTAACTCTGAAGATACTGTAGCAGAATTAAAAGAAGACAAGAGAGCTTTCTACGTGTTAGATTATATTGGTACAAAACCAAATGTAGTTTACCAAGTAAAAGTGAAAAATACAAACGAAGCTTAATAATAAAATTAATAAGTATATAGATTATGTCGTCTCATTACGAATCATCTTATAGAGAGCCTTTAATACTTGGTGAGAAATCTTACCACGATATTACTGAGGACATCGCTAGACCTATAGAAGGTAAAGCAAACAAAAACTGGTACATTGCATTTTATATTTCTTTAGCAGGAATGTTATGGGGATTCGGATGTATCTTCTACACAGTAGGAACAGGTATTGGTGTTTGGGGATTAAGTAAAAACATCGGTTGGGCATGGGATATTACCAACTTTGTATGGTGGGTAGGTATCGGTCACGCAGGTACATTAATCTCTGCCGTATTACTTTTATTCCGTCAAAAATGGAGAATGGCAATTAACCGTTCTGCAGAAGCAATGACAATCTTTGCGGTATTCCAAGCAGGATTGTTCCCAATTATTCACATGGGGCGTCCATGGAACGGATACTGGGTATTACCAATTCCTAACCAATTTGGTTCGTTATGGGTAAACTTTAACTCACCGTTATTATGGGATGTATTCGCAATTTCTACGTATTTATCGGTATCATTAGTATTCTGGTGGACTGGTTTATTACCTGATTTTGCTACAATTCGTGATAGAGCAGTTAAGCCTTTCCAAAAGAAAATTTATGCATTATTATCTTTCGGGTGGTCAGGTAGAGCTAAAGACTGGCAACGTTTTGAAGAAGTTTCATTAGTATTAGCAGGTTTAGCTACTCCGTTAGTACTTTCGGTACACACCATTGTATCGTTTGACTTCGCAACATCGGTTAACCCAGGATGGCACTCTACAATCTTCCCTCCTTACTTCGTTGCTGGGGCAATCTTCTCAGGATTCGCAATGGTACAAACCCTATTAGGAATTATGCGTAAGGTTACAAACATGGAGGCATATATTACACGTTTACACGTAGAGTATATGAACATCGTAATCATCTTAACAGGTGGTATCGTAGCAGTAGCATATGCAACTGAATTCTTTATTGCTTGGTATACAGGTTCACCTTATGAAAATTATACATATTTATCTTTTGGAGCAGAAGCAGGAGCTTACGGATGGGCATTCTGGTCGTTAATGATTTTCAACATCATTATTCCACAAGTATTATGGATTAAGAAAGCAAGAAGAAGTTTTATCGTTTCATTCATCGTATCAATCGCAATTAACATTGGTATGTGGTTCGAGCGTTTCGATATTATTGCAATTGTATTAAGTAAAGGTCAATTACCATCTACTTGGTGGCGTTTTGAGCCTACGTTTGTAGATGTAGGTATCTTTATTGGAACTATCGGTTTCTTTGGTGTGTTATTCTTATTATACGCAAGAACATTCCCAGTAATTCCAACAGCAGAGATTAAAACAATCTTGAAATCTTCAGGAGAAAGTTATAAAAAACAAAGAGAGGAGAACAATGAGCACTAATAAAGTAATTCACGCATTATATAATGATGATGATATCTTAATGGATGCCGTTAAGAAAGTAAAAGGAGCACATCATCATATTGAAGAAGTATATACGCCTTTTCCAGTTCACGGATTAGATCAGGCAATGGGCTTAGCTCCTACACGTTTGGCAATTACAGCATTTTTATATGGTATTACTGGTACTGCAGTAGCAGTTTGGTTAACTTGGTATACTATGATTGCTGATTGGCCACAAGATATTGGTGGTAAACCAAATTTTTCTTGGGCAACTAATATGCCAGCGTTTGTGCCAATTTTATTCGAATTAACTGTATTCTTTGCAGCGCACTTAATGGTAATTACTTTTTATATGCGTAGTAGAATTTGGCCATTTAAAGAAGCTGAAAATCCAGATCCAAGAACTACAGATGACCATTTCTTAATGGAAATTCCAGTTCACGATAATGAAGAAGAATTAAAAGCTTTGTTAGAAACAACAGGAGCTGTAGAAATTAACGTAGTAGATAAGCACTAAGAGATATGAAGAGTTTAAAAATAATTATCGCTTTAGTTGTCGTTGCAAGTTTAGCTTCTTGTAACAATAAACGTAAACCACAAGTACAATATATGCCAGATATGTATGTGTCTGTACCTTACGATGCAAACGGAGTTACTTCAGCAGGTAATGTTCCTGTAGATAGAGTGCCAGTTGCAGGTACTGTAAGTAGAAATGGTGTAGTGGCTTACGATATTGCTGATACTAATGAAGGATATGAAAAGGCAAAAGCTGAATTAAAAAGTCCTTTAGCTAAAAATGAAATAAACCTTGAAAAAGGTAAAGAACTTTATGGTATTTACTGTGCAACTTGTCATGGTGCTAAAGGAGACGGAAACGGTACTTTAGCTAAAAGAGATAAGTTTAATGGTATTCCAAATTATAAAGATAGAGATATTACTGATGGAAGTATTTACCACGTAATTATGTATGGTAAAAACTTAATGGGATCTCATGCTTCTCAATTAAACCATAAAGAGCGCTGGCAAGTTGTTCAGTACGTAGAAAAATTAAAAAGCGAATTAAAATAAGTCTATAATTAGATAATTAGATATGTATCAG
Source organism: Tenacibaculum holothuriorum (assembly GCF_002120225.1). Taxonomy (GTDB): domain Bacteria; phylum Bacteroidota; class Bacteroidia; order Flavobacteriales; family Flavobacteriaceae; genus Polaribacter; species Polaribacter holothuriorum. The sequence continues at coordinate 7,615 of NZ_LAPZ01000016.1, forward strand.
TTTTCAGGAAAATTAAAGATGCTTGCTATTATTTTAATGGCTTTAGGTTTACTAGGGACAGGAATTAGTTTCATGTCTGCGCCTAAAACATTAGAAGAGGCAAAAGAAATTTTAGCAAAACAAAATGATGCTCATCATGGAGGACACGGTGAAGCAGCATCTCATGGTGAAGCTAAAGAAGCACACGCTACTGCTGCTCATGGAGAATCTCATGACGATGCACACGCAGAACATGCTTTTCATCAAATGCAAAACAGACCATGGTCTGCTGTATTTGTTGCAATGTTATTCTTTTTAGGAGTATCGTTATTAGTAATGGCATTTTACGCGGCACAACGTGTTGCACAATCAGGATGGTCGGTAGTATTATTCCGCGTTATGGAAGCAATTACGAACAACCTTCATTTTGTAAGTATTTTCATGTTAGTATTTATCATTGCTACTGCAATGCACATGAATCACTTATTTCCTTGGATGGGAGAAGGAGTTTTCGATCCTAAGAGTCCAAACTATGACCCAATTGTAGATGCAAAAGCTTGGTGGATGAACTTACCAGGATGGACTATTAGAGGGATTGTTTACTTAGCAATTTGGAATGGTTTACGTTTCATCATCAGAAGAAAATCTATCGAACAAGATAACGGTGATTTAAAATTACACAAAAACTTATATAACTTATCTGTAGCTTTCGTAGTAACTTTTATGGTTACTGAAAGTATGATGTCTTGGGACTGGATTATGGGAATTGACCCACACTGGTTCTCTACATTATTTGGATGGTATGTATTAGCTACTTTCTTAGTATCTGCATTAACAATTACAGCTTTAGTAACTATTTACTTACGTTCAAAAGGAGCTTTACCATTAGTTAATGATAGTCATATTCATGATTTAGCTAAGTTTATGTTTGGTTTCTCTGTATTCTGGACGTACTTATGGTTCGCTCAGTTTATGTTAATTTGGTATGCAGATATGCCAGAAGAAACTACGTATTTTGTACAACGTTTTAACGAGTACAAGTTACCATTCTTAGGTATGGTAGTTTTAAACTTCATTTTCCCAGTATTATTATTACTTAACAGTGACTTTAAGAGTATTCCTTGGTTTGTAGTATTAGGTGGTATAGCAATTTTAATAGGTCACTATGTAGATTTATTTGTAATGATTATGCCAGGTACTGTTGGTGGTCAATGGGGATTCGGAATTGGAGAGTTAAGTGGTATTTTATTCTTTGCAGGATTGTTCATCTACGCTACATTTAGTGCATTTGCTCGTGTTAATCCAGTTGCTAAGGGTAATCCATTCTTACATGAGAGTGAAACATTCCACTATTACAATATTCAACACAGAGGAGAAGACAACAGTCATCATTAATAAAAAGAATTAATAAACAATAATAGTTTAGATAATATGCTCGCTTTATTTTATATTTTCATAGCAGTTGCACTAGGAGTAAGTTTTTGGCAAATTACTCGTGTAATGAACTTACGCTCTGTAATTGCTACCGATAAAGACAACGATACGCAAGGTAAATTAGCATTAGGTTTCTTAGCCTTTTTATATGCAATGATGATTTACTGTTTAATAGCAATGAATGTAATTATGTTACCAGAAGCTTCTTCTATCGAAGGAGAACATGATGATAACTTATTTAACATTACATTCTGGTTAATTGGTATAGTACAGTTTGCTATGCAATTCTTAATCTTCTACTTTTCTTATAAGTATAGAGGAAACAAGAACAACAAAGCTTTATTCTATGCAGATAGCCACAAGTTAGAATTAATTTGGACAGTAATTCCTGCAGTTACTATTGTATTATTAATCGGTTACGGTTTAGTACAATGGAATAATATTATGTATGTAGGAGAAGACGAAAATCCTATTGTAATTGAAGTATATTCTCAACAATTCCGTTGGGATGCTCGTTATGCAGGTGAAGACAACCAATTAGGTTTAGGAAATGTAAACTTCATCAAAGGAATCAACACAATGGGAGTTGATATGTCTGATCCAAATTCACAAGATGATAAGCAAGTAACAGAATTATATTTACCAAAAGGTAAAAAGATTTTATTCAAGTTCCGTTCTCAAGATGTATTACACTCTGCTTATATGCCTCACTTTAGAGCACAAATGAACTGTGTTCCAGGTATGGTAACTCAGTTTGCATTTACGCCTAAGTATACTACTGAAGAAATGCGTCAAAACTCAGAGGTAATTGCAAAAACTAACGGAATTAATAAGATTAGAAAAGCTAAAGGAGAAGATCCTTATGTGTTCGATTACTTATTATTATGTAATAAAATTTGTGGAGCATCTCACTATAACATGCAAATGAAAATTACAGTTGTAGAAGAAGCTGACTACAAAAAGTGGTTATCAGAACAAAAGACTTTAGCTCAAGTTATTAAATAATTTAAAGATTATATAAAGATATAAGATTATGTCAGATCATCATCACAAAGAAACATTTGTAACGAAATACATCTTTACTATAGACCATAAGATGATTGGTAAGCAGTTCCTTATTACAGGTATGTTTATGGGTATCATCGGTGTATTTATGTCTATGTTATTCCGTTTACAAATTGCATGGCCAGAAACGTCGTTTTCTATTGTTGAAGCATTTTTAGGATCTCATCAGCAAACTGATGGAATTATGAATCCAGATACATATTTAGCATTAGTAACGATTCATGGTACTATCATGGTATTCTTCGTATTAACTGCAGGATTAAGTGGTACATTCTCTAACTTATTAATTCCATTACAAATTGGAGCTAGAGATATGGCATCAGGATTCATGAACATGATTTCTTACTGGTTATTCTTCTTATCTTCTGTAGTTATGGTTGCTTCTTTATTTGTTGAAGCAGGTCCAGCATCAGCAGGATGGACGATTTATCCACCATTATCGGCATTACCTCAAGCAATACCAGGTTCTGGTACAGGTATGACATTATGGTTAGTTTCTATGGCTATTTTCATTGCATCGTCTTTAATAGGTTCATTAAACTATATCGTAACGATCTTAAATTTACGTACAAAAGGAATGAAGATGACGCGTTTACCATTAACAATTTGGGCGTTCTTTATTACAGCAATTATTGGTGTAATTTCATTCCCAGTATTATTATCAGCTGCGTTATTATTAATATTTGACCGTAGTTTTGGTACTTCATTCTACTTATCAGATATCTTTATTTCTGGTGAAGTATTACACTATCAAGGAGGTTCTCCAGTATTATTTGAACACTTATTCTGGTTCTTAGGTCACCCAGAGGTATATATTATCTTATTACCAGCATTAGGTATTACGTCTGAAATTATTTCGACTAATGCTCGTAAACCAATTTTCGGTTACCGTGCAATGATTGGTTCTATTATGGCAATTGCATTCTTATCTACAATCGTATGGGGTCACCATATGTTCGTATCAGGAATGAACCCATTCTTAGGATCTGTATTTACATTTACAACAGTATTAATTGCAATTCCATCGGCAGTAAAAGCATTTAACTATATTACTACTTTATGGAAAGGTAACTTACAAATGAATCCAGCAATGTTATTCTCTATCGGATTAGTATCTACATTCGTAACAGGAGGTTTAACAGGATTAGTATTAGGAGATTCAGCATTAGATATTAACGTACACGATACATACTTCGTAGTAGCACACTTCCACTTAGTAATGGGTGTATCTGCATTATTTGGAATGTTCGCTGGTATTTACCACTGGTTCCCAAAAATGTATGGTAGAATGATGAACAAAACATTAGGATACTGGCATTTCTGGATTACGATTATCTCTGCATATGGAGTTTTCTTCCCAATGCACTTTATCGGATTAGCTGGTTTACCACGTCGTTATTATACAAACTCAAACTTCCCAATGTTTGATGATTTAGTTGAAATCAACGTATTCATGACTATCATGGCAATTATAGGAGGATTAGCTCAGTTAATTTTCTTAGCAAACTTCTTTATTTCGATTTATAGAGGTCAAAAGTCACCAATGAATCCATGGAATTCTAATACATTAGAGTGGACTACACCAGTTGAGCACATTCACGGAAACTGGCCTGGAGCTATTCCAGAAGTACACCGTTGGGCATATGACTATAGTAAGGTTTGGGATGATGAAAATGACCCAAGACATGGTGAATATGTGCACGGAAAAGATTTCGTATTACAAACAACACCATTATTAGATGGAGAAGAGTCATCTTAATAATAAATAATAAAAAAGGAAGCCTCTCGTTTTAACGAGAGGCTTTTTTGTTTTATTAAACAACATTTGATTTGTAATTTTTATCTTAGCAAGGTTATAAAAATATAAGCGTAACCTAAGTTACAAAGCAAACGTTTATAGTTGAATATATTTGTGAACATGAATGAAAATCTAAACCCTGAAAACACACATTACTCTAATGAAGAATTAGATGTAGAAAAGAGATTGCGCCCGCTTTCTTTTGATGATTTCACAGGTCAAGATCAAGCAATAGAAAATTTAAAAATCTTTGTTGAAGCAGCAAATCAACGAGGAGAAGCTTTAGATCATACGCTTTTTCATGGGCCTCCAGGTTTAGGTAAAACGACCTTAGCACATATTTTAGCAAACGAATTAGAAGTTGGTATTAAAGTTACTTCTGGTCCAGTATTAGACAAACCAGGAGATTTAGCAGGACTACTTACCAATTTAGATGAAAGAGATGTGTTGTTTATAGACGAAATCCATCGTTTAAGTCCTATTGTAGAAGAGTATTTGTATTCAGCAATGGAAGACTATAAAATTGATATTATGATTGAGTCTGGACCCAATGCACGCACAGTTCAAATCAATTTAGAACCTTTCACTTTAGTTGGTGCTACAACTCGTTCAGGATTGTTAACAGCTCCTATGAGAGCGCGTTTTGGTATTAGTAGTCGATTACACTATTATTCAACAGAGTTATTATCTACAATTATACAGCGTAGTGCTCAAATTTTAAATGTTCCTATTTCTATGGAAGCAGCTATAGAGATAGCTGGTAGAAGTAGAGGTACACCTCGTATAGCAAATGCATTATTGCGTAGAGTACGAGATTTTGCTCAAATTAAAGGAAATGGTAGTATTACGATAGAAATATCAAAATACGCTTTAAAAGCCCTAAATGTAGATGCTCACGGATTAGATGAAATGGATAACAAAATCCTTTCAACAATTATTGATAAATTTAAAGGAGGGCCTGTTGGAATAAGTACTTTGGCTACAGCAGTATCAGAAAATGCTGAAACCATAGAAGAAGTGTATGAACCTTTTTTGATTCAAGAAGGATTCATTATGAGAACACCAAGAGGTAGAGAAGTAACCGATTTAGCATATAAACACTTAGGAAGAATAAAAGGAACATCTCAAGGAGAATTGTTTTAGATTTATGGAAGAAAATAGCACAAATAAAAGTTGGTTACAACGATTAAAAGACGAAAGTTGGGAAGCTGAATTACTGGTTTCTGCAATAGCAATTTTTGGTGCCTTTAAATTGTTTGATCTAGTTAAATGGGCTGCTAACTTTTTTATAGATAAATTAAATCCAGATCAATATATCATAGCTTATTTTATTACTTTCTTTAGCCTTATAGCTGTAAGCGCTTTGGTATCTATGTTTGTAATACATTTTGTGTTAAGAGCTTATTGGGTAGGTTTGGTAGGGTTAAATTCTGTTTTTCCAGATTATAGTATTGAAGATACTGCATACTCAAAAATTTACACAAAAAAAATTCTAGCTATTTTACCAAAATTGAAGGATTCTATACAAAAAGTAGATGAATTGTGTAGTGTGATTTTTTCTGTAGCCTTTACTTTTTTATTTATTTACGGTTATATAGCTTTATTTACAAGTATATATTTATTATTATTTAATATCCTTTCTAAATATGTGCCAAAGAGCATATTATTAATACCAGCTATACTAATTGCAGTAGGAGCTATGATTCAGACTATTGTTTCTTTGTATTCGAACTTAAAACAAAATAAAGAAAAAGAGAAATTACAACAGCTAAATTTTACTTTAGTAAAATATGCTAATATGATGCTTTTTGGGCCATTGTATAAAAACTTATTACAAGTCTTTATGATTTTTGGATCGAATTTTAAAAAGAAAAAGTCTTTATCATATTTAATATTACTTTTTTTGTTTTCAGGATCTGTTGTTGCGGGGATTCAATTGAGAAATACTAACATATTTTATTTAGTAGGATCAAATTATCAACGTTATTTTGATCCATATAAAACGTATTCAAACTATTATAAAGACACGAGCAATACAAATTTCCTATTAACACCAGAAATTCAATCTGATTTAATCAAATCGAATGTAGTAGAAGTTTTTATACCAATATTTGATTACGAAAGCTCAATGAGAGAAAGTATTTGTGGAAAATATGAAAAACCAGAAGATGCGCCAAGAGAAGAAAGAATTAGAAATAGAGCAAATTATTTAAAAGAATGTTATAAGAAATATCACAATATTTTTTTAGATAATAAGAAAATAGACGTATCATTTTTGAGATATGATAATCATCATAAAACAGACCAATTCGGAATTGTATCTTTTCTAAACATAAAAGATTTGCCTGAAGGGTTACATGAACTAAAAATAGAAAAAATTAATAGCGAAGGAGCGTATTTATATTGGACAATTCCTTTTTATAAATCATCACAAAATTAATAGAGAAATTCATTAGTGAATATCAAAAAAAACATACCAATATTAGAGTGGTTGCCTAATTATAATAAATCACATTTTAAAGGCGATTTTATAGCAGGTATAACTGTAGCAATTGTGTTAATTCCACAAGGAATTGCCTATGCACTTATTGCAGGATTACCACCAATTTATGGATTGTATTGTGCATTAGTGCCACAAATTATGTATGCAATTTTTGGTTCCTCTAGACAAGTAGCAATTGGTCCTGTAGCCATGGATTCACTAATTGTAGCAACAGGAGTTTCTACTTTAGCATTAGCAGGATCAGAAAGTTATATAGCTATAGCTATTTTATTAGCCTTAGTCGTTGGTGCAATTCAATTTTTAATGGGAGTGTTCCGACTTGGATTTATAGTAAACTTTCTATCAAAGCCAGTAATTACAGGTTTTACATCGGCAGTAGCATTAACCATTGGTTTAAATCAATTTCGAAATTTATTAGGTGTTGAATTTATTCAGAGCGATCAAATTCATATTGTACTAAACGACATCTTTGAGAATATTAGTTTATTGAACCCTAGTACAACAATTATTGGAGTTGTTTCATGTATAATAATTATTGCACTAAGAAAACTGAATAAAAAAATACCAAGCGCTTTAATTGTAGTTGCTTTTGGTATTGTAGCCATGAAACTTTTCGGGAGTCAATTTTCAGAAGTAGATATTGTTAAAGATATTCCATCGGGATTGCCTTCTTTTGGAATTCCAGAAATTGATTTTGATTTAATAGGAGAACTAATGCCTATTGCAATTACTTTAGTAATGGTAGGGTACTTAGAAACAATTTCAATAGGAAAATCTCTAGAAGCAAAACAAGACGAGTATAGAATCAATCCTAACCAAGAATTAATAGCTTTAGGATTGAGTAATATGGCAGGATCATTATTTAAAGCATATCCGTCAACCTCGAGCTTTTCTCGTTCAGCAATTAATGAAGAAGCAGGAGCAAAAACAGGAATGTCATCGTTAGTTTCGGTAGCAATCGTAATACTAACATTATTGTTTTTAACACCCGTATTTTATCATTTACCAAAAACAGTTTTAGCAGCTATTATTATAGTAGCTGTATTTAATTTAATTAGCGTAAGAGAAGCAGTACGATTGTTTAAAGCGAATAATCTTGATTTTTGGCTGTTATTAGCAACTTTTATAGCCACTTTAGTATTTGGTATTGAATATGGAATTTTAGCAGGTGTAGGCTTATCGTTAGTTGTATTAATATTTAGAACTTCTCGTCCTTATGTAACCGAATTAGGAAAAGTACCGAATTCAGATTTTTACAGAAATAAAAACCGCTTTGAAGATGTATTGGTAGAAGAAGAAGTATTGGTATTCCGTTTCGATGCCCAATTATTCTATGCCAATTCTAGCTACTTTAGGGATAGACTAGAAGAAATGACATTAAAAAAAGGAGCGGCATTAAAATTGATTGTACTAGATGCAGAAAGTATTAATAGGGTAGATAGTACAGGAGTAGAAATGCTAAAAGAAAGAGTGAAATACTATACTAAAAAAGGAATCAACTTTTACTTTGCAGGAGTTAAAGGTCCTGTAAGAGATGCCTTGTTTAGAGGTGGAATGTTAGAAGTGTCTGACATCAATCACTTTTTTATGCGTGCAAATGGCGCAGTGAATTTTTATAAAACAGGAGATAATAAACATCAACAAAAATACGCTCAGTACATTCACCAAGCGTATGAATAAAATGTATTTAACATGAAGATAGAGCAAATTTATACAGGTTGTTTAGCTCAAGGAGCTTACTATGTAGAAAGTAACGGAGAAGTAGCTATAATCGACCCATTACGTGAGGTACAGCCTTATATTGAAAGAGCAGAAAAAGATGGAGCAAAGATTAAATATATATTCGAGACACACTTTCATGCCGATTTTGTGAGCGGACATTTAACATTAGCAGAAAAAACTGGAGCTACAATAGTTTACGGTCCTACTGCTAACACAAAGTTCGATGCACATATAGCAAAAGACAATGAAGTATTTACTGTAGGAGATATTAGTATAACGGTATTACACACTCCTGGTCATACAATGGAGAGTACTACTTATTTATTAAAAGACAAAGACGGTAAAGATCATGCTATTTTTAGTGGAGATACGTTATTTTTAGGTGATGTTGGTAGGCCAGATTTAGCACAAAAAGGAGACATTACTCAAGAAGATTTAGCAGGAATGTTATACGATAGTTTACGAACTAAAATAATTCCTTTAGCCGATGATGTTATTGTATATCCTGCACACGGAGCAGGTTCTGCATGTGGTAAAAACTTAAGTAAAGAAACAGTTGGAACTATTGGAGAACAAAAAAAAACCAATTATGCTTTGCGTGCTAATATGACCAAAGAAGAATTTATTACTGAAGTTACTGATGGGTTATTACCTCCACCAGAGTATTTTCCTTTAAATGTAAAAATGAATAAGGAAGGATATAAATCTATCGATGAAGTAATTAAATCGGGAGCAAAAGCATTATCTGTTGAAGATTTTGAAAAAGTAGCCAATCAAACAGATGCTATTATTTTAGATGTTCGTCATCAATTTGAATTTGTAAAAGGATTTATTCCTAATTCAATTTTTATTGGTTTAGGAGGAACATTTGCTCCTTGGGTAGGTGCATTAATCAAAGATGTTACCCAACCTATTTTATTAGTAACTCCACAAGGAGAAGAAGAAACTGCAATTACTCGTTTATCTCGTGTTGGTTTTGACAATGTTTTAGGATATTTAGAAGGAAGTTTCGAAAGTTGGAAAGCTTCAGGTAAAGAAATAGATACTTTACGTTCGGTAACTGCTGAAACATTAGAAAAAGCCATAGAAAACGGAGAACCAGTTTTTGATGCTCGTAGACCAGGAGAATATGCAAACGAACATATAGTTGATGTACCAAGTACTCCGTTAGATTATTTAAACGATCATATTAGTGAATTCCCAACCGACAAAGATTTTTATATTCATTGTGCAGGAGGATATAGATCGGTAATAGCAGCTTCAATTTTAAAAGCTAGAGGATATCATAATGTAATAGATGTAGCAGGAGGATATGGTGCGATTAAAAAAACGAATATTTTAAGAACAGAAACAGTGTGTCCATCAACATTAAAATAGTAAAGATGAAAAAGCTTTTTTACCTATTTACTCTAGTAGTTTTATTGTTGTTTTCTTGTACAAAGAAAGAAAATACGAATACCATTACTGTTGAAGAATTAAAACCTCTATTAAAAGAGAGTATACAATTGGTAGATGTAAGAACAGCACAAGAATATGCGTTGGGACATATTGAAGATGCTACGCTTATCGATGTAAAGTCAGACGATTTTAAAAAAATGGTGCATCATAATTTAGACAAATCTAAACCAGTATATGTGTATTGTAAATTAGGAGGTAGAGGAGAAAAAGCTTGTGATATTTTACAAAAAGATGGATATACAGTGTATAATTTAAAAGGCGGTTATACCGCTTGGAAAATTCAAAATCAAGAATGATGAAGCAAGAAATTTATATAGAAAATTTAAAGTGTGGTGGTTGCGCTAATACTATAATCAATGGATTAAATGCATTGGAAGAAGTTGAAAATACCGAAGTAGATGTAGAAAAATCATTAGTAAGTTTTTCTACTGAGTTAACTTCTTTAGAAGTAGTGAAAGAAAAGCTGTCTAAACTAGGATATCCAGAAGTAGGAGACAAGAATACAGTTTTGCATAAAGCAAAATCTTTTGTGAGTTGTGCTGTAGGAAGAGTAAATAAACAATAAAAAAATCCAGAGTTTAACTCTGGATTTTTGTTTTTAGCAAGTCTTCTATATTTTATTGTACTGTAATTCAATATATTTTGTACAGTCATTTTTCATGTCTTCAAAACAATCCAAAAGGATTGCTGAACCTCCTTTATTGACTACTTCTTTAACTATTTTGTAGATTTTTTGAGCTCCTTGATAATCTTGCCCAGCTAAATCAAATATTATGTTTTTAGTTTTTGAAAGTGTTGTATATAGACTTAGGAGTCGTCTTGGGGTACCTGGAAGTGTGTTTATTTTAGTCTTTTCGTTTATCCATTCGATTTCATAAATTTTTGAGGCATAAGGACTTTTTAAATTTGCTTTCTTTTTTAAATATTCACCTACAGTTATTGGGCGAAATATTTGTCTTAGTTTAGGTTCAATAAAATGTTCAACGAATGTCATTTTTTGATTTACAATGACATTCTTGTTTTTAATATTTCCTATGAAAATGTCTTTAAGATACATTTCCGTATCGTAGAAATGTTGCCCATTGAATAAATACAAAACAACTATTTCACCAATCTTCAACTCGAAAGGAGGTATATAAAAAGTGTCTGTTTTTATTCCTTTATTTTTAATTAGCATTTTGTTTGTTCTAATTGAATATAATGGATTCTTGGCTGTGTATTGCTTTAATGACTTATAGCGACCATAAACGAAGTTAATTTTTTAAACTAATAAAATCAAGAGGAAATAGAAGTATGTTTAAAGATAAAAACCGAGCTAAGTAGCTCGGTTTTAACATTGAATATTTTTATATTTTTAAAATTTCAAAGTAGCACCTACTAAGAAATTTCTTGTTGCTTGCGGATAATATCCTGCACCGTCTCCTGTTTTGGTACCAGTTACGTTTCCTGAATTATCTTTTATATCATAATCAAAAGTATAATAATAACCTCTATCTACATATTCTTTGTTAAAGATGTTATTTACCAAACCGGTTAAAACAATCGATTTAAATATTTTATTTGTCTTTATTTCATAAACAATATTAAAGTCGCTTGTAAAGAAATCTTCTAAAATATCATTCTTAGATACGATACTATTTAAGTTACTCATATATTGTTTGCCTATATATTTATACAAAAGTGATAATTGTAAGTTTTCAATAGGAGTATATACAAATGCGTTTCCAAAAACAATATCAGGAGAGAATGTAATAGGAGTATTTCCTAAGTTTTGTAGTTTTCCGTCAATTTTAGCATAAAAATCTCTATTTCGGTTTTCGCTAAATGCTAAATTAGGTTTCATATGTAATGTTTCATCTAACTTAATATCAGCATCAATTTCAATACCTAATCGGTAACTACTACCACTCGTCGTTCTTAAAGGTTCTCCTGAAAGTTGGTCAATAGCACCCGATAATACTAACTGATTATCATAATCCATATAATAAACATTGGTGTTTAACTTTACTGTTTCATTAGCCATACGCCAACCTAATTCATAATCGTTTAGGCTTTCGTGTTGGGTAGTTCCTCCTTCGAAATCGTTTCTATTTGGTTCTCTATTGGCTTTTGCATAAGAAGCATATAAACTATGCTCATCATTTACCTTATAAGTTAATCCGACTTTTGGATTAAAGAAATTAAATTGAGTATCAACCGAAATAGGCTTTAATTTAGAGGTTTCTCCATTAGTTTTATAAGAAACAAATCTACCTTGTAAGTCAACAAATGCTTTTAAGTTATCTGTAACAGAAAAAGTTGCTTTTGAAAACACACTTAAATCAGTTTTTTTAGATGTACTGTCATAATAATGATCTCTTATGTTTGTATTAGGAGCTAAATCGGTTCCCCAGATAACTTCTCCATAATGATCGTTGTCATAATGACCATAAGAACCCCCAGTGATAATTTCAAAAGAATCGTTTTTATACGTTGCATTAGCGCTTCCGAAGTAAAAATGATTATCTAACCAACGACGCACAATTACATCACTTCCGTCTTCGATAAGACCTTTGTAATCAGCAGCATCTCTATTTTCTTTAAATTGCTCAAAATATCCTTTTCCTCTTGTGTAATTAAAAGCTACGTTGGTAGACCAATTACTGCTTAATTTTTCATTCCAATGGATTTGATAATGATCTTGCCAATAGTTGTCAGTTTCATTGTCGTAGCTTAACGGATTGTGTCTACGATCTTTTTCTAATTGATCTTTGTCGATACCATCCCAAGCTTGGTAGGTTCTTTCTTTTCCACCAAAAACAATAGCTTTAACTAACGTATTATTATCAGTATAACTACCTTGAAGGAAGAATGATTTTAAATCGGTAAAAGCTCTGTCTATATATCCATCTGAATAAATGTTAGATACTCTACCTGCTAATTCGAAATGTTCGTTGATTTTACCCGTAGTAAACTTTACAGTATGTTTTCTTGTTCCGAAAGAACCAAATGAATTAGAAATTTCTCCTCCAGCTTCTTTAGCCACAGCATCGGTTAAAATGTTTAAACTTGCACCAAAAGCTCCAGATCCATTAGTAGAAGTACCCACACCACGTTGTAACTGCAAGCTTTGAGTTGATGAAGCTAAATCGCCAATATTCACCCAAAATGTACCTTGACTTTCGGCGTCGTTATACGGAATTCCGTTAATAGTAATATTTACTCTTGAAGCGTCAGAACCGCGAACACGTAAATAGGTGTAACCAATACCTGCACCAGCATCTGATGATGAAATTACATTAGGTAAATAATTCATTAAAACAGGAATATCTTGCCCTAAATTACGTTTCGCAATTTGTTTTTTTGTTAAATTAGAATGCGTTACAGGAGCATCAGCTTTTACACGTACTGCCGACACTAAAACTTCATCTAAAGTAGTATCAGATTCTAATTGAATGTTTAGAGATTTCTCTTGAGGAATATTAATTGTTTTTGTAACTGATTTATACCCTACATAAGATATTTCTACTTCGTGTTTCCCTTTCGGAAGTTTGACTTTAAAATTCCCTTCAAAGTCAGATGAAGTTCCTTTCCTTAATTGTTTAATAGCTATTGTAGCACCTACTAAGGGTTCTTGATTAGTATTGGTTACTTTACCAGAAATAATAAAGTTTTGAGCATTTGCAGTTAAGGTTGCAAATAATACCATTAAAAAAGCTACTATCTTCACTTTTTTAATAAAAGACACAGGTCTCATTTTTTATAAAATAAAATCGAATAAAAAGAGGTAATTATTCTATGTTTATGTTTTGAATAATTATAGTATCATTACGAGGAGTTTACGACGAAGTAATCTCATCTATAAACAGATTGCCACAGTAATTCCTAAATTACTTCGTAATGACCTTCATTTTCCCTTGGCAACATTATTTTCCCAGGTTCATTGGGTATGATCTCAGCCAAATTTAATTATGAGTTAAGAATGTTTAATTTTGAGTTACTGAAAACTGAGAATTAAAAACTGCTAACTCAAAAAAGGCACCCCTTTATGAGAACGCCGCAAATTTATAACCTATTTTTAAAATGATCGATGAAAAAAGAAGAAAACTAATCTAAACTTGGCTTTTTACGAAGTGATTTTTTAAAACTGTGTAATTTTTTATTATCGATTCTTTTTTTGATGGAAGCTTTGGTAGGTTTTGTTGCTTTTCTAACCTTTGGTTTAGTAGTTCCTTTTTTAATGATTTCAAAAAAACGTTTGGTAACCAACTCTTTATTTCGATGTTGAGAACGACTTTCTTGACAGGTTAAAACTAACATTTGATTTTTGGTAAGTCTATTACCCAGTTTTTGTAATAATAAATTCTTTTCTGAAGTAGTTAACCCTTCTGAAGTTAGAATGTTAAATGATAATTCAACTTTTGAAGAAACTTTGTTTACATGTTGTCCACCAGCACCAGAACTTCTAATTGCCTTAAACTGTAATTCGTTGAATAGTGTTTTAAAATCCACAATTAGCTTGGTAGGTTAGTTATGTCGGTACTTTGATGAAGAAAATGCATATCTAAATCTGTTAGAGTATCTGAAAAAGAATATAGGTTGTCTTTTTTAGAGAGCAATCCATCAATGACTGCTACGGCTTTTTTTAAACGAGTTTCTTTATCACCTTTTAATAAAACGTACGGACGCTTATATTTCATCAACGCATTTTCAAAAGCGTTGAACATTTCTAATCGTTGCTCGGGGCGATCACGTAAATCGTCGGCTTCCCAAGGAGTGTCGATATAAGTTAGAAAATAAATGTCATATGAATTTTCTAAAGCGGCTTCGTCTAGTAATGGATCTACAAACCCACCATAATATTCTTCAGAATATACTTTAGTTTCTAGTAAATCGGTATCACAGATTAAAACCTTATCAGCTTTTTTAGCTAAATTATTTTCGAGTTGCATTTGTCCTTCAGCAATAGGAATTAAATCATCTTGCTCACAAGTTTTTCGTTCGTTATTCCATTTGTCTTGTAAATACTCACGTGCATATTCTGGTGCCCAAACTGTATTGTAATGACGCGCTAATTGACCAGATAAAGTAGTTTTTCCTGTACTTTCTGGTCCAAATAAAACAACTTTTACTAAGTTAATTGGTTGTTGTTTAAGCTTTTTTTCCATTGATAAAACCCTTGAATTGCTAAGACTAAAAATACAAAATATTGAACTCCTGTAAAACCTAAACCTTTCACAAAATATAACGGAATAGAAATTATATTACCAAAAATCCACAATAACCAATGTTCAATTTTTTTATTAGCCATCAACCACATTGCTGCAAAGAAAATTCCTGTAGTAAATGTGTCTAAAAACGGAGTCGCTTTTCTGAATTTTTCTAAACTACCAGAAGTTAAATTATTGAAGGCATACGAAATGCTATCTGTAAGGTTAAGTGTATTTGGCATTACATTATATTTTCTATAAACGAAAACTACAAACGCAGCTGTGAATATAAAAATTCCGAAAGCTTTTAATTTATCTGTAGTAGAGCTCTTCGTGATTTTTATGTGATCTTTCTGGTCGTCTAATTTACTCCACATGTACCAGCCATAAATACTCATTGCGGTATAGTAAATGTTTACTAACATATCGCCATATAGTACAAATTTATAGCAGATGTATACATAGATTGCGGTACTAACAATTCCTGTTGGATATACAGCAATTTTCTCTTTTTTGGCATACCAAACACTTAAAATCCCGAATATAGCAGCAAAAGCTTCTAAAAGTATTTGAAACGTTGATGCGTCTTTATAAGGTGCTAGAAAGAAATCAAAAATTTGGCTCATAATCGCTACGGTCAGTTTTTACAATTTTCATTAATAAGATTCCGTTATCTATCAGTTCAAATGAGTTCTTTAATTCAATAGTAATGAGTTGCATTACTGTATCGTAATCACCATATACTTGTGTGCTTAATGGATTTTCAAGAATGGTTAACCCGGAAGTTCTTAACTTTTTTATAAAATCGATAGTTGGTGCTTCAAATTCGTTTTGAAGTGGAGTTAATGTTAACTCAACAGATATTTTCATTTTTTTCTTTTAAAAAAAGCAAATATAGAAAGGTTTATAATTAAAATTATGATATCCAAGCTGCTTCAATTTTTTCAAATTCCCAGTTGTTATTTGATTTTTTGAATAATAAAACATATCCACCTCCACTTAAGTAGCTTGTTTTAGGATGTTTATTACTTACAATCCAAGTGTTGTTAATTTTAATTGTGGCTTTGTTTTCTTCAATTTTGATAAGCTTAAAAGACAGGTGTAGGAAATTTTCCCAAGTTTTATTGGCTATTTTTTGTAGTTCTTTTTGTGTTTTTAAACAAAAGGATACGTTATTAATACTGTTAGGGACTTCGTTTGGTTTTAAGTTTTTTGCATCTTTTTTCCAATCAGATATTGTTGGATAATGTTTTTTAGTATCATGATATTCACTTGCAACATAAATTCGATGTTTTTTCCATAGTAAGCGATAATCAGGAATGTCCTTTTGGGTAACAACAGCTCTTTTTAAAGATTTATACACTAATTCTTTTAGGTCTGAATCAATTATAAATTCGTTAGAAGAACAATTAAAATGTTTGTCTTTGATGTATAGTGGTCTTGAGCAATTTATCAATAGCAATAAAATCAATAAAAAAGATGTCTTTTTCATAGCTTAAAAATGTTTAACTCGCATATACACAAGTAAAACCTTCCGTTTCTAAAAAGTGAATATCATACTCTGAAGTTTGCCCTTCGTATAATATTTTACCAGTAGTTTTATTGGTTTCAAAAGAAAAGTCTTCAATATAAATATTCTCTAAGAACAATAGTTTTTTCTTTCCGTAGATTTTATATAAACTTTCTTTTGCTCCCCAAACAATAGTAAGCTTGCTAACTAGTGCGTCGTGATTTGCAATCGATTTATATTCTTCAATAGGAGTAAATTTATGGGCAATTTTTACAATTTTATCACGCTGTTTTTCAATGTCAATTCCTACAGGTTTTTCAGGAGAAATAATAATTCCAGAGAAAGTAAAGGAATGCGTTATCGAAATAAAATTACCATCTTTTAAGTGAGGTTTTCCAAATTCGTCATATACTAAGTCAGCATCAGTATACCCAACTTCTTTTAATAAATGTCGTACACTTAAAAAGCCTCTTCGGTGCAAATCAGACTTCATGTTATTCAATCGATTAGCACTATTTTGGGTAAGCTCAATTTCCTCCGCAAGATCTTCAAAAGACTCTTCAATCTTCCAAATCAATACTTTAGAAGTATCATTTACCGTTAATGTTTTGTGAATAGGCATATTTTAGAAAGTTATTTCGTAATTTTGCAACTCAAAAATTTAGATATATAAATATACAAAAATATGAGCACAAAAACCGCTACTTATGTTCCTTACAAAGTTAAAGATATTTCTTTAGCTGATTGGGGAAGAAAAGAAATTGAATTAGCAGAGGCAGAAATGCCTGGATTAATGAGTTTACGTGAAGAGTATAAAGATGAGCAACCTTTAAAAGGAGCTAGAATTGCAGGATGTTTACACATGACGATTCAAACTGCGGTTTTAATTGAAACTTTACAAGCTTTAGGAGCTGAGGTTACTTGGAGTTCTTGTAATATTTTCTCTACTCAAGATCAAGCTGCTGCTGCAATTGCTGCTGCTGGTACTCCAGTATATGCTTGGAAAGGGATGAACGAAGAAGAGTTTGATTGGTGTATCGAGCAAACTTTATTCTTTGGCGAAGATCGTAAGCCGTTAAACATGATTTTAGATGATGGTGGAGATTTAACAAACATGGTGTTAGATAAGTACCCAGAGTTAGCTGAAGGAATCAACGGGTTATCAGAAGAAACTACAACAGGAGTACACCGTTTATACGAAAGAGTAAAGAACGGAACATTACCAATGCCAGCAATTAACGTAAACGATTCTGTTACAAAATCGAAGTTTGATAACAAATACGGATGTAAAGAATCTGCAGTTGATGCTATTCGTCGTGCTACTGATGTAATGTTAGCAGGTAAGAGAGTTGTAGTTTGTGGATATGGAGATGTTGGTAAAGGTACAGCTGCTTCTTTCCGTGGAGCTGGTTCTATTGTTACTGTTACTGAAATTGACCCAATTTGTGCGTTACAAGCTGCAATGGACGGTTTTGAAGTAAAGAAATTAGAAACGGTTGTTGGAAATGCTGATATCGTAATTACTACTACAGGAAACAAAGACATCGTTCGTGGTGAGCACTTCGAAGCAATGAAAGATAAGACAATCGTTTGTAACATTGGTCACTTCGATAATGAAATCGATATGGCGTGGTTAAACGACAAGTATGGAAGTACGAAAGTAGAAATTAAGCCACAAGTTGATAAGTATAACTTAAACGGAACTGATATCATCGTATTAGCAGAAGGACGTTTAGTAAACTTAGGATGTGCTACGGGGCACCCAAGTTTTGTAATGTCTAATTCATTTACAAATCAAACATTAGCACAGATTGAATTATGGAACAATGCTGATGCGTATAAGAATGATGTGTATATGCTGCCAAAGCATTTAGATGAGAAAGTAGCAAAATTACACTTAGCTAAGATTGGTGTTGAGTTAACAGAATTACGTCAAGATCAAGCTGAATATATTGGAGTAACTGTGGAAGGGCCTTATAAACCAGAACACTATAGATACTAGTAAAAAGATTATTAGAATCAATATATATATATAAAATCCCGCAACTTAGTTGCGGGATTTTTTGTTAGTTTTTGTTTTAATATATTATTCCGTAGGAATACGTTCGTCAATCATTTTTAAAGGCATATCATCCATTAGGTCGATCATGTCTAAAATGTCTCTTACTTTTTCCTCCTCTTCAGCTTGTTCAGTAACAAACCATTGTAAGAAAATTTCTGAAGTAAAGTCACTTGTTTTTCTTGCTGTTTTAAATACATTATGAATTGCCTTTGTTACTTCTATTTCTGCATCTAAAGAAGCTTCAAATACAGCACGTAAACTTTCGTATTCATGAGGAACTTCAGCTACTGTTGGAGATAATGCGCTTCCGCCATTATCGTTAACGAACTTAAAGATTTTCATCATATGTGTTCTTTCCTCCTCTGCTTGATTGTAAAAATAAGTAGCACTATTTCTTAATTCTCTTTGATCACACCATGAAGCCATTGCCAAATATTTAGAAGAAGCCTTTTGTTCCATCATTATTTGATGGTTTAATAAATCCACCACTTCTACATCCAAAATCATATCTCTTCTTATTGCTGTTTCCATACTGTTTTTAATCTTTAGGTTAACAGTATAAAGTTACGTAATAAAGTTTCTAAAAAGAGCTGTAAATGTAATTTAAAAGTAGTCTTAGTAAAGAGGTTAGATTACCTAAAAATAGGAAGAACAGTAGCTCTTAATTCAAGAATTTGAGGAACATCTAGATACAGAAGATGTTTATTATCCGCTACCCAAAGAAGTATAAAGTTATCTTCCTCTATAATAGCTTCTAAAGATTCATAAGAAGAATAATGAAGAATTTTTTTACGAAAGGCTAATAATTGACAAAAAGTAAAGTCAATTACTTTGTAACCTAAATCTAGTTGATAGCAATTTCTACGACCAGAAGATATTTTATAGGATGTTTCTTTTACTAGAAAATTCATTCTGCAAAGATATTTATTTTTAATGAATCTAAACAAGATTAGTCTAACTAAAAAATCCCACAACTAAGTTGCAGGATTTTTTATGTCTAAAATTTAATTCGTTTAAATATCTAACGAATTAAACAATTCTACTAATTTTGGATTAGAAGGTCTTGGAGCATCTGGAGTTACAATATTTCCATTAGGATCAATTAATATAAATCTTGGAATTCCGTTAATTAAATAATCTTTAACAAACTTAGAGTTCCAATCGTTATCAGCAAATAATTGAACACCTCCTAATTCTTTATCTGCTACCATTTTTTTCCATGCTTCGTGCGCATTTTTCTTATCTACAGAAATGCTTACAAATTCAATGTTTTTATCATGGAATTGCTTTTCTACTTTCTTTAAAGATGGAATTTCATTTTTACATGGTTGACACCAAGTAGCCCAAACATCTACATAAACATATTTACCTTTTAAATCATCTAAAGAAGTAGTTCCTCCTTTGTGATTTTCATAGTTTTCGAATTTTGGTGATGGAGTTCCTTTAGCTAATTTAGTAGCAAGATACATTTTTTGCTCACGCATTTTACCTAATTGCATTTGCATCATCTCAATACTTTTCTTTTGATTAGAAACAAAAGCACTGTCTAAATCTCCAGTAAGTCTTTTGTTGTAATCATCAGAAAGCTCTTTCATTTTAGCTTCATACTCTTCTTTAGGAGAAGTTAATAAACCATTTAAGTCTTTAAAGAATTCTTCTTGAACTAAAGCAGATTTTTTTAAGAAGTTGCTTTCAGCTACACCAGAGCCAGTAAATGTTACAGTTTCATCAAATTCTTTAGTATCAAGAGTAACGTTGATATCTGCTCCATTTTTCAAGAATACTTGTGTTTGTTCTGTACCATCAAAAAGAATAAAAACACCTGGTTTTACTTTTAATGTATCGCTAAAAGTTCCTTGCTCATCTAGCTTTAAAACTTTTTTATATCGAGTCTGTGGGTTAACAACTACTAAAGAATCAGAATTCATGTTTGTTATTTTACCCGATAAAGTAACGTAATCTTTAGGTTCGTTTTTACAAGCAATTATAGCTAACGATGCTACTGCTGCGTAAAGTATTTTTTTCATTGTGTTTTTGAATTAGTCTTAAAGTTGACTAAAGTACTAAATAAAAAGGGAAAAAGATGTTATTTTAATACTAAGCTTATGCTAACCAACCTTCTCGGTCTAAACTTCTGTATTGAATAGCTTCTGCTATATGATTAGAGTTAATGCTTTTTGAATTGTTTAAATCTGCTATAGTACGAGATACTTTTAAAATTCTGTCGTATGCTCTTGCAGAAAGATTAAGTTTTTCCATAGCATTTTTTAGTAGTGTTTTACTTTCTTCTGAAAGTGTACAAAATGTTCTAATGTGCTTCACATTCATTTGAGCGTTATAATGAATAGAATCATATTCTTTAAAACGTTCTGTTTGAAGTTCTCTAGCTTTTGTTACCCGATTTCGTATTGAAACACTACTTTCTCCTTTTCTGTCTTCAGAAAGCTTTTCAAAAGGAACAGGAGTCACTTCTATATGAATATCTATTCTATCTAATAACGGACCAGAAATTTTACTTAAATAACGTTGCATTTCAGCAGGTGAAGAAGTTACTGGTGAATCAGCATCGTTAAAATATCCAGACGGACTTGGATTCATACTAGCAACCAACATAAAACTACTAGGGTAAGTGACCGTAAATTTTGCTCTTGATATGGTAACTTCTCTGTCTTCTATAGGTTGTCGCATAACCTCTAAAGTACTACGCTTAAATTCTGGTAGTTCATCTAAAAATAATACTCCATTATGCGCTAATGAAATCTCCCCAGGTTGCGGTAAGTTATTTCCGCCACCAATTAGTGAAATATCTGAACATGTGTGATGTGGGCTTCTAAATGGGCGTTGATACATTAAGCCAGTATCTTTAACCTTACCAACTACAGAATGTATTTTGGTTGTTTCAAGGGCTTCTTTCAATGTCATTGGAGGAAGAATTGAAGGAAGTCGTTTAGCCAGCATTGTTTTTCCTGCTCCAGGTGGACCAATAAGAATAATGTTATGTCCGCCAGCTGCTGCAATTTCCATACAACGCTTAATAGATTCTTGACCTTTTACATCGGCAAAATCAAATTCAGGAAAATCAACATTTTTATAAAACTCTGCTCGTGTATCTACTATGGTAGGTTTCAGTAGTTCTTTTTCATCAAAATGATTGATAACCTCCATAATATTATCTACACCTAAAACTTGCAAATCATTTACAATTGCTGCTTCTTTTGCATTTTCCTTCGGAAGAATAAAATATTTAAATCCTTCTTCTCGAGCTTTTATGGCAATTGGTAAAGCTCCTTTTATGGGGTGTAAACCCCCATCTAAAGAAAGTTCTCCCATAATAATATACTCTTCAATGTTTTTAGATTGAATTTGATTTGATGCAGCAAGTATGCCAATTGCTAAGGTTAAATCATAGGAAGCTCCTTCTTTTCGAATATCGGCAGGAGCCATATTAATAATAATTTTCTTTCCTGGGAGTTTGTAGCCATTATTACTTAAAGCAGCAGAAATTCGATAGGAACTTTCTTTAACGGCATTATCAGGCAAACCAACCAAATGATAACCAATTCCTTTATCAATATTTACTTCAACAGTAATTGTAGTTGCCTCGACACCAAACACGGCAGAACCATAAGTTTTAGTAAGCATATCTTTCTCTTTCTGTTAAAGATAAAGAAAAAGTTTTTGTTAATTATTGTTAGCGAGTGGTTTAGGTTTAGTTGTGAAGATTTTTTTATACAATTTTCGAATAACGAAAAAGAAAAGAATCACTAAAGCAATCGCTATAACAGGAATAAATATTGAAAAAATAGACATTACTATAGATGACCCTGTTTCTACAGTTGAAACAATAGGATTTGCAATACCACCAGTAGTTGCAGTAGATGTTAAACGTGTACTTGCTGAGGTTCCTTTAATAGCAGTTGCAGTTCCGCCTCCAGCAATAATGGCCAGTGACCAAGTGATTATTGGAGATAAATCTGCTGCAGTCGAAACCATTACAGCTGTTCCTGCCACAGCAGCCAATGGAATTGCTATTGTGTCTAATAAATTATCAAACCAAGGAATATAATACGCAAAAATTTCTGCAATGGTTGCAATTCCTAAAGTGATGATGGCTGGCATGCTTGCAACCCACATCCAATTTTCATTCAATAGAATTATATTATAATAGCCTGCTAAACTTAAAGCAAACAAAGGAACAAATACCCTAAAGCCTACAGAAGCGGCTAAACCAATTCCTAAAAAGATGCTCATTATAGTTTCTGGAGTCATAGTATTTATTTTTGAAATGAAGATACAAAAAAAGCCTCATTAAAAAATGAGGCTAATCTATGTGTGATGTTTATTTATATTAGTTGTTAAAACGGTCGAAACCAGTTTTTAACCAATTTAAATACGTACTATGATCTGTGTATTGTTGCGCAGAATTTAAGATTTCTAAATCTGGACTCATTAATACATAGTATGGTTGAGAAGCGTTTTTAAAGTTAGCAACCTGTAAAGTAGCCCACTTATCACCATAAGTTCTAATTCTTTTTACCTTACCATTTGCTTTGATGAAATCAAACTGCTCTTCAACTGGTAATTGTTTTTGGTGGTCATCTACGTATAAAGAAATTAATACATACTTGTCATTAATCATGTTATACACATCTGGTTGACTCCAAATAGTTTCTTCCATTTTACGACAGTTAACACAAGCCCAACCTGTAAAGTCTAATAAAATTGGTTTATTAACCGATTTTGCATAGGCAACTCCTTCTTCAAAATCTTTAAAGCAGTTTAAGTTTAAAGGACACATATTGTCTTGTTGATAGATACTATGGAATTTAGGAGGAGCAAATCCACTTAATAATTGATTTTGATTCCATGCTGGTTTTTGCATAACTCCAGGAGCTAAGTACACAGCAACACCTAATGCAGCAATTCCTAATAAAATTCTAAAGAACGAAATTTTTCCATACTTCTTTCCGATAAAACCGAATAAGTATAATGCCATTAAGAAAGCGATTAAAGCCCAAATTCCGATGAAAATTTCACGCTTTAAAATTCCCCAGTGACCAACTAAATCAGCATTCGATAAGAATTTGAAAGCAAAAGCTAATTCTAAGAAACCTAAAACAACTTTTACAGTATTTAACCATCCTCCAGATTTTGGTAAAGAATTTAACCAACCTGGGAACATTGCAAATAATGCAAATGGTAATGCTAATGCAGCTCCGAATCCAATCATACCTGCAGATAATTGCATTGCACCTCCTGTAGAAGTTAATGAACCTGCTAATAAAGATCCTAAAATTGGACCCGTACAAGAGAATGATACGATAGCTAACGTTAATGCCATAAAGAATGTTCCGATGAATCCTCCAATACCTGAAGCGCTATCAGCTTTATTACTCCAAGAGCTTGGTAATGTTAACTCATAGAAACCAAAGAACGAACCAGCAAAGATTAATAATACTACAAAGAAGAAGATGTTTAACCATACGTTTGTAGAAATGTTGTTTAAAATTTCTGGATCTAAAGTATCTAAATAGTGGAATGGTAAACTTAATAATCCGTAGATTAAAACGATAAAGAAACCATATAATAAGGCACTACCTATACCTCCACTTTTCTTTTCTGATTTTTTAGTAAAGAATGATACTGTTAAAGGTACCATTGGGAAAACACATGGTGTTAAAAATGCTAATAAACCTCCAACAAACCCAAGTATAAAGATGTTTAATAAGCTTTTTTCTTCTCCTTCATTTTCGCCACCTACATCTGTAGAGCTTTTTAAAAGGATTGTGTTTTTTAAATCTAAGTTTAAAGTTTGAGATAAGTTTTGACTTTTCTCATCTACTTCTGCAACAGTGTGTTCTACAGTTTCACCATTTAATGAGAAAGAGAAATCTTCGTCAAATGGTAAACAGTATTCTTTACATACTTGAGCATCTAAGTTAAGAATAACCTTAGTTAAGCTAGGATCAGATACAGTAATTCTTTGAACAAGTTTAGCCTCGTCTACAAAGAAAATTTCGTCTTTACCCCAAATTTCACTGAATTCAGTTTCAGTTTCACTTTCAGTTGCTTTTCCGCTTACTGCAAAACCAGTTTCACCTTCGGCAGGAGAAATTGTCATTGGTAAAGAAGCATCTTCTGGATTGAATTGAGAATACAAGTGCCAATCTTCGGCAATTTGGATGTTAAAAATTAAATCGTATTCTGTGTCAGAGATTTTCTCGGTAGTAGTTTCTACTACGATAGGGTTGTCATCTGACTGTGCATAAGTTACTAAACCTATGAACAATAAAAATAACGTAAAGAATTTTTTCATTCTGTAGTGGTTTATAGGGGTTTGTTTATATACTTATTTGAATTAACTCGGTTGTTTTGCTATGGGGTAAGAATCGATTATCTTGTCTTTTGCCTACTACCCAAATTATTTTATCATCACTCGTGCAAAGCAACCAAATATTTTGTTTTTCAAAAATTGGTATTTTTTCGTCTTTAAAATATTTACTTAACTTTTTTTTACCCTTCATTCCTGCTGGGTAAAAGTAATCGCCAGTCCTCCATTTTCGCAAATAGAGTGGGAAATTTAGCGATTTTTTATCAACATAAATAATGTTTTTATTTAAAACTGATTTTTTAAGAACGTGTTCAAAACTCAACTGAATGGGTTTTGTGATTTTTTTAACTTCCGAGTCAATAATAATCTGCGTATCTTGACGTTCGGAAATTTTTCCAGTGCGTAAAAGTAATAAAAAATCTCTGTCTTTCAACAATATGTGATTTTTTGTTGCAATTTGCTTGCCCGATTGAGCTGTTAAAAGCTTATAAACATCCGTCCACTCTGTAAAATCATAACTTTTTAAGATTTGATATAAATAAGCTTTTGGGTTCGATAATTGCTTAATTTTTTCAATATCAAACCTTAAGTAGTCATCTTTTCTACTACAAATTTCTACTTTTAGTGCTTCAACTTTATCATCAACAATTTGTTGCGCTTGTGTTAAAAAGGTTGAGGTTTTGTTAAAAGAATGAATAAAATTAGGATTTATTTCTTTTAAAATAGGTGTTAGTTGATGTCTAATTTTATTTCGTAAATATTTGGTGTCTGCATTACTTTTATCTTCACTCCAAGTAATATTGTTTTCAATAGCATATTGCTCAATTTCTTCTCTTGAAAAAGGCAAGAGAGGTCGGATAATATTGTTGTTTATTGAAGGGATTCCAGTAAGACCTTCTAATCCAGTACCTCGAGATAGGTTGATGAAAAAAGTTTCTAAATTATCATCAGCATGATGTGCTGTGGCAATAAAGTTATAAGAATGCGTGTTGGCTAATTCTTGAAACCAATTGTAACGCAAATCTCTTGCTGCTATTTGAATAGATGTTTTATTTTTTGTTGCATACTCTTGAGTATTGAAGCTTTTAGTATGCGTAAGAATACCTAAGTCTTTAGCTAAGTTGGTCACAAAAACTTCATCTTGATCGCTGTCTTCGTCTCGTAATTTAAAGTTACAATGTGCAAAACTAACATCCAGTTGGACTTGATCAAATAAATGTGCTAAGACCACACTATCTATTCCACCAGAAATGGCTATTAGGATTTTTTTTCCTAAAATAAAAGGAAACTCTTGTTCAATATGTTGTTGAAAACGAGCTAACACTATTTATGAAACTTTGGAATTTAACCAAGTAATTATATCATTTAGCATTTCATCTTTACAAAAATCGTTGTGCAATTCGTGATAACCTTCAGGATATAATTTTAACTCTGAACTGGTTGAATTCTTATGAAAAGCTTCTGTTCCTTTGTAATCAATAATTTTATCATCTGTTCCGTGTAATAGAAGCATTGGTGTTTTTAATTTTGTAGCATTTTCAATAGCCCATTTTCCTGTGTTGATAATAGTAATACCATAATTCGGACTAATTTTATCGTGAACCAAAGGATCGTTTTCATAAGCTGTTACTTCTTCTGGTATTCTAGAAATATGACTTGTTTCTAATTCACTTGGTAAGGTAACGGATGGAGTTATTTTTTGTAGGATTTTACCTGCAGTTAATTTCCAAGCAGGTGGTTGAAAGGCTAATTGTAAAAACGGACTTGTAGCGATGACTCCTTTTAAATCGTGTTCTTTTCTTAGTGTATAATTAATTACTACGTTGCCCCCCATAGAATGACCATATAAAAAAACAGGAAGTTTAGGATGCAATTCTTTAGCTTTGTTAATAGCCTTATCTACGCTTTCTAAGAGAGCTTCAAAACTTGGGTTATGCCCTTTTTTACCAGTTGTTTTTCCATGACCAAATTGATCGTAAGCAACCACGGTATAATTGTTTTTCACGAGTTCTTCAGCAACATGCTGATACCTTCCTAAATGTTCACCCATTCCATGAACCAAAACTATTACAGCTTTTACTTGAGCTAAATTTTCTGGTTGCCAATATTGACCATAAAAATCAGTTTTATATTGATGAAATGTGAAATTTTGTTGATTCATTAGTTAATAAACATTTTAAAAATTTGTATAGTAGTATTGTATAAATTATGCCCTAATATAGCAAATAAAAGACTACCAGTTTTATGAGTTATATATCCTTGAAGAAAACCTGTTAGAAAAGTAATACAAAAGTAGTAACTGTTAAATGTTAATTTAAACCCATCTTTTAAGTATAAGGAATGTATTAAACCAAATAAAATAGAAGTGATTAGTATACTTGGGCTTATTTTAAATTTTTTATAACTGATATGTGGAACTAGAATTTGAGATAGTAGTCCTAACATTATTCCTCGATATGCCAATTCTTCATCTAAACCAGGCATAGTTAACTGATAAGACAGTATTTCTAAATTTAATGAAGAGGGTTTAGCCTTTAGACTGAGTAATGAAGCAAATATTACTAATAAAAGAATGGAAACTATTCCAGTTTTTAAAGAGCCTTTATTTTGTTTAAAGTTGATGTAGTAATCTCTTAAATAATATTTTTTATAAAAAATTAAAAAGAAAACAGATAAGGATATTGAAAATAGCTTACCAGTCCAATTCATTTTACCTCCTATAAAATTTAATGAAGAAAACTCAAGAGGTAATATCAAAACGGTTTGCATTAAAATAAAGTAAATACAAAAAAGAAATAATATTGTTTTATTTTCTCTAGATTTATCTTTAAGTGTTAGATAACAAATCGGAAAAATAATAAGTATGTATAAGAACTGAGTTAAAACTCTTTCTAGCATTTTTTACTTATTTGTTAAAACGTATTTCATGGCTTTTGCTTTTAAAAGACATTCTTCATATTCTTTTTCTGGAGTAGATTTAGCGGTAATGGCACCTCCTACAGAATAGGAAACATATTTTTCTTCGGCATTGTATAAAATACTTCTGATAATTACATTGAAATCAAAGTCACCTTCTGGAGTAAAATAGCCCATGGTTCCAGAATATAAACCACGTTTGGTTTCTTCTAGTTTTTCAATGATTAGCATAGCAGAAATTTTTGGTGCACCAGTCATACTTCCCATAGGAAATGTATCTTTAATTATATCAACAGGATGCGTGGTATTTTCAATTTCTGAAACTACGGTTGAGATTAATTGATGTACTTGTTTAAAAGAGTATACTTTACACAACTCTTCTACCTGTACACTTCCTTTTTTGGCAGTTCTTGATAAATCGTTACGAACCAAATCAACAATCATAATATTTTCAGAACGTTCCTTTTCATCTCTTGCCAAATCAAAGGCAATTTTTTCATCTTCGATAGGATTTACCAATCGTTTAGCGGTTCCCTTAATTGGTTGAGATATAATTTTGTTGCCTTGTTTTCTGATATAACGTTCTGGAGTTGCTGAAAGTAAATAATGATCTTCATTTTTAAAGAACGTTGCAAAAGGAGGTTCTGATATTTTATTTAAATGCTGATAGATTTTAAACGGATTTATAACCGTATTCTCTGCATAAAACTCTTGACAAAAGTTTGCTTCGTAAATATCGCCTCTATGAATATGTTCTAAAACCTTCCCAACTTTCTCATAGTATTCATCTTTATGAATACGAAGCTTGATTTTTACCTCATCTGTTTCTTCTTGATGATATTGTTGAATATTCGGATTGGTTTCAATAATATCTTCAAAATCTTCCTCCAATTCATCATCAATCATTTGTAAGTAATGAAACTCAACCGTATTTCCTTTAATGAAAATTAATTTTTGAGGTTGGAAGAAATATAAATCCGGAAAATGAAGTCCGTCAAAATTATGAGAGCTTAGTTTTTCGGTATCATTTTTAACATCGTAACTTATATAGCCGAAAATATAATCTTTTGTAAAAGATTGGTATTCTTTCAACTTATCAAATGCATTGTGATAATCTGTTTTTATAGAAGTAAACTCATCTAAAGCAACGGCACACTGAAACGAAGAATATTCTTGCTTATAATTGTTAGAATCTAACCAAACAATAGTTTCATATTGTTGAGCCCAAGCAAAAAGTTTCTCTTGAAACACCTGAATATCGTCAACCGAAAAGTTACGCTGTGTTCTTTTTGACATGCGACAAAAATAGAAAATGAAGAGAATATTCCTGTTTTCTTTTGTTACTTTTATAAAAATTTAAGGATTCAAAAGGTATGAGAAAAATATCTCTAGCACTATTAATTTGTTTAGGAGTGGCTTGTAAACAAGCTGATACTAAAAGTAATGAAACTAAAGAAGTACAAGAAGTAGCAGCCCCTGAGTTAAACTTAGCACAGGCAAATAAACTAGCTTATTTACCCATACATTGTATTAATGTAGAATATCCGAATAAGCTAAATCAGGTAATTGGAGGTGCTGAAGACTTACAATCACCTAAAGAATTACACCCTGCTTTTTATGGGTGTTTCGATTGGCATTCTTCTGTTCACGGACATTGGAGTTTGGTTTCTTTACTAAAACAATTTCCTAATTTGAATGATGCTGCATCTATTAAGCAACAATTACTGGCAAATATTTCAAAAGAAAATATCGAAAAAGAAGTAGTGTATTTTCATGGCAAGCATAATAAATCTTGGGAAAGAACCTATGGATGGGCTTGGTTGTTAAAATTAGCAGAAGAATTACATACTTGGAACGATCCAGTTGCAAAACAATTAGAAGAGAACCTACAACCTTTAACCGATTTAATTGTGGGTAAATACATGGAGTTTTTACCAAAACTAAAATATCCAATTAGAGTAGGAGAGCATACCAATACGGCATTCGGATTAACCTTTGCATGGGATTATGCCAATACAGTTGGAAATGACAAATTAAAAGATCTGATTAAAAAGAGAGCAAGAGATTTTTACTTAAAAGATGCACATTGCCCATTGTCATGGGAACCAAGTGGATACGATTTCTTATCGCCATGTTTACAAGAAGCAGCCATCATGAAACGTATTATGTCGCCAGCAGAATTTAGATTGTGGTTTGCAGATTTCCTTCCGCAGTTAAAAAACAAAGATTTTACTTTAAATGTAGGAGAGGTGTCTGATAGAAAAGATGGGAAGTTGGTACATTTAGATGGAGTAAATTTTTCTAGAGCTTGGGCATTGTACAGAATTATTGATGGTATGCCAGAGTTGAAACATTTAAAAAATATTGCGAACAAACATATCAATTATTCATTGCCAAATTTAGTAGGAGATAGTTATGAAGGCGGACATTGGTTAGGGAGTTTTGCTATCTATGCCTTAAACGCTACGAAAAAATGATCAAAAAATGGTTTAAAAACATAGGTCCAGGAACTTTAGTAGCGGCAGCCTTTATTGGTCCAGGAACAGTAACTTTATGTACACTGGCAGGCGTAAATTTTGGAATGAATCTGCTATGGGCAATGCTTCTATCAATCATTGCCACTATTGTATTACAAGAAATGGCAGCACGATTAGGAATTATTTCTCAAAAAGGATTGTCGGAAGTAATTCGAGAAGAAATAAAATCGCCATTTTTTAGGCAGTTTATCACGGTTTTGATTCTTTCAGCGATTGTAATAGGAAACGCTTCGTATGAAGCAGGAAATATTAGTGGAGGAATTTTAGGACTAGAAACCGTATTTGGAAGCTGGTCAATTTCCTTCGGAAGTTTTACCGTGAATGTAATGAGTTTGGTTATTGGAATTATTGCATTTGCCCTGTTGTATATTGGGAATTATAAGTTTTTAGAAAGAGCTTTGGTAGCATTAGTGTTACTAATGAGTGTTTCTTTTCTAATTACAGCTATTGTTACCAAACCCAATTTATTGGAGGTTTTTAAAGGAATGTTCATACCTAAGTTTCCAGAAAAAAGTTTGTTAACCATTATTGGATTGATCGGAACTACAGTAGTACCTTATAATTTATTTTTACATGCCTCTTTGGTAAAAGAGAAATGGAAAACATCTGATGATTTATCACTAGCCAAAAAAGACACCATTATTTCGATTGTATTAGGCGGATTGGTTTCTATGGCTATTATCATTTCAGCAGCAGCAATCAATTCTTCAGAAATTAATAATGCAGCCGATTTAGCCAAAGGGCTAGAGCCTTTGTATGGAAGTTTCTCGAAATACTTTTTAGCGTTAGGGTTGTTTGCCGCAGGAATTACCTCGGCAATTACTGCACCTTTAGCAGCGGCTTATGTTGCCAAAGGGTGCTTAGGGTGGAAAGATGGATTAAAATCAAAACGTTTTCGTGCGGTATGGATAATCATTTTAGCAATTGGAGTAGTGTTCTCTTCTATAGGAATTAAACCGATTGAGATTATCAAGTTTGCCCAAGTAGCAAATGGAATGTTACTGCCTGTAGTAGCTGGAATTTTGTTGTGGATTATGAATAAGAAATCGGTATTAGGAAACTATAGCAATACCAAATTGCAGAACTTTATTGGTTTGTTCATTTTAACTATGAGTATATTCTTAGGATTGAAAAGTATTTTAAAAGTATTTAATGTATTCTAAATATACTATAGATATCAATTGTGATGTAGGAGAAGGTGTTGGAAATGAAGCATCGTTAATGCCCTATATTTCTTCTTGTAATATCGCTTGTGGAGCACATGCTGGAAGTGTAGCTGTTATGGATGAAGTGATTGGTTTAGCAGTAGAATATAACGTGAAAATTGGTGCTCATCCTTCTTTCCCAGACAGAGAAAATTTTGGGAGATTGGTAATGGATATTGCTCCAGAAGCTTTACAAAAAAGTATCGAAGAACAAATACTGTTAATAAAAGAAAGAACCGATATTCAGGGAGCAACCTTACATCATATAAAACCACATGGAGCTTTGTACAATTTGATAACTAAAGACAAAGAGATGGCACAATTGGTCATACGAGCAATTCAAAACACCTGTCCGAACCTGTTTTTATATGTTCCTTATAATTCTGTGATTGCTGAAGAAGCTTTGAAAAGTAATTTACAAATACAATATGAAGCTTTTGCCGATAGAAATTACAATGAAGACTTAACCTTGGTTTCGAGAAGTCAAGAAAATGCTTTAATTACCAATAAAGAAGAAGTATTTACCCATATAAAAAGAATGATTGTAGCACAACAAGTACAAACGGTTGGAGGAGTTAAGCATATTACGGCGGATACAATTTGTGTACATGGAGATACTGAGAATGCTGTGGAGCTAGTAGTTTATATTTTCGAAAAATTGATTGAAAATAAGATACCCATTGCTTAAAATACCAACATATAAACTATTTGGAGAGCGTACTGTTTTAATAGAATGGGAAGCTGTAATGTCGGAAACGATCATACAAGACATTACTCGATTTGAACAGTTGGTACAGATGAAAAAATCTGAAGTGATTGAAGACAGTGTTATTGGTTACCATTCTTTATTGTTGATATATAAAGAAGTTCCCAAAGAAGAAGAAATAGAATCACTTCAAGAATTGTATGAAAACAACAAAGCTTCTATAAAAGTTGAAAGTACCTTATGGGAAGTTCCAGTCTGCTACGATGCTCAATTAGGTGTTGATTTAGAAGAATTAGCCCAAGGGTTACAATTATCACCTCAAGAAATTATACAAAAACACAGCAATGCTGTATATGGTGTGTACTTTATTGGCTTTTTACCCGGCTTTCTATATTTAGGCGGTTTAGAAAAATGTTTGCATTTCCCTAGAAAAGCAACTCCAAGATTACAAGTGCCTAAAGGATCAGTTGCTATAGGAGGAAGTCAAACAGGTATTTATCCACAGCAAAGTGCTGGAGGATGGAATATTATTGGTAGCACGCCTATTTCTTTGTTCAATGTGAATAAAAAAACACCCTGTTTTGCCAAATCAGGAGATAAAATTCAGTTTGTACCCATTAACCTTTCAGCATACAAAAAGATAATTTCACAAAAAGATAACTATGAACCCATAAAAAAAGTACGCTATGATTAAAGTACTGAATCCGGGAATTTATAGTACAGTACAAGATGGGGGAAGAAAAGGCTATCGAAAAATAGGAGTTCCTGTTTCAGGAGCAATGGATGCCTTTGCCGCACAATTAGCCAATCAGTTATTGCATAATCAAGAAGATGCGGCTGTTATTGAAGTCACCTTTGGAGGCTGTAAGCTAGAATTTCTAACGGATAGCTTTGTGTGTATTACTGGTGCTGACTTTTCTCCCAAACTGAACGATGTACCTATTCAATTAAACTCGTTGCAAAAAGTTGTCAAAGGAACTGTATTGTCTTTTGGGAGAAGAAACTATGGTGTACGTACTTATATAGGAGTTTTAGGAGGTATACAAACTAAAGAATTCTTAAATAGCCAAAGCTATTATAAAGGAGTTACTCCTGAATTTATCATCCAAAAAGGAGCTATGTTACCTATTGTAAGTTCCAAAAATAGCTTTCAACCAAGTTTGGCGAAAGTGAAAGTGAATGAATCACATTTTACTTCAGAAGATATTCTGTGTTTTAAAGGACCTGAATTTGACTTACTATCTCCAGACCAAATTTCACTTCTACAAAAAACTTTATTTAGCATTTCTCAAGACAATAGTCGTATGGGCTACCGATTGAATGAAGTTATACCCAATACTTTTGACTCAATGTTTACTTCGGGAGTATTACCTGGTACTGTGCAACTCACACCTTCTGGAAAATTAATTGTGTTAATGCGCGACTGTCAGGTTACAGGAGGCTATCCTCGAGTACTACAACTTTCTGAACATGCTATAAATATCCTAGCCCAAAAAACTACAGGGGATAAGATGAGGTTTGTGTTTGAATAAAAAGGAATAATTTGTTTTAATGATATAGATGATAAGAAAAATTGCACTTTTAGGATTAACCTTTTTATTAGCTGGTTGTTTTCCAATTGAGACAAAGGATGCTGAACAAGCTTATGAGTATTGGTCTGGAACGAAACCTCCAAGAGAAATAGAGTTGTTGAAGGGAGAGTATTATCAGTCACCTCACTTTTCTCTAGAGTATGAATTGTTTTTGAAGTTCAGGTCTGATAAAAGATGGTTTGATGAACTTGTACAGTATAATAATCTTGAAATAGATACTGTAGGCAATAATTGGAATGCTTAGGGTAGATTACCTGAATGGTTTAAGTATAACGATGATTATATTATTTATACAAGAGATCAGGATGATGAGTTTGAACGTTCGAGATATTTAAGGAATTCAAGAACTGGAATAAGTTATATTTATGAAACTGTAGGAATGTAGCCGAAATAAAAACCTCACAGCAACTGTGAGGTTTTTATTTTATAATAACGTAAGTAAAAAGTTATTCTTTTTTCTCAACTTCTTCCTCTACCTTCTTGACTACTTTTTTAACTTCTACTTTGGCATTTTTATCTGTAGTAGCTTCCACTTTTTGTTTTACCTCTTCTACAGTACCTTCAATAGTTTCCGTTTCAGAAACGGTTTCACCATTTTCGGTTTTAGTTGTGGTAACTACCGCGGTAGCAGTTTGGCCATCAGTAGATTTCATTTCTACTTTAATTTCTTTTTTTATTTCGTTGGTAGCATGACTTTCTGAAGTGTGTCCTCCTAAAATAGGAGCAATTACCAATCCAACTAAACAAGTTAATTTAATTAAGATGTTCATAGATGGTCCAGAAGTATCTTTAAAAGGATCTCCTACTGTATCACCAGTAACCGCAGCTTTGTGTGCATCTGAACCTTTATAAGTCATTTCTCCGTCAATTTCTACACCAGCTTCAAACGATTTTTTAGCATTGTCCCAAGCACCACCAGCATTGTTTTGGAAAATAGCCCACATTACACCAGATACACACACTCCTGCCATATATCCGCCTAAAGCTTCTGCTTTGAATAATAATCCAATAATAATTGGAGTGATAATTGTAATCAATCCTGGTAAGATCATTTGTTTTAAAGCTGCTTGAGTAGAGATGTCTACACATTTAGCGTAATCAGGTGTTCCAGTTCCTTCCATAATTCCTGGAATTTCTCTAAACTGTCTACGTACCTCTTGTACCATTTCCATGGCTGCTTTCCCTACAGATTCCATTGCCAATGCAGAAAAGATTACTGGTATCATTCCACCTACAAATAACATGGCTAATACATCTGCTTTGAAAATATTAATTCCGTCAATTCCTGTAAAAGTTACATAGGCTGCAAATAATGCTAAAGCTGTTAACGCTGCTGATGCAATTGCAAACCCTTTTCCTACGGCCGCAGTAGTATTCCCTACAGAATCTAAAATATCAGTACGCTCACGTACATGATCTTCTAATTCACTCATTTCGGCAACTCCACCTGCATTATCTGCAATTGGTCCGAAAGCATCAATCGCTAATTGCATTGCAGTTGTAGCCATCATTGCAGAAGCTGCTAAAGCTACTCCGTAGAATCCAGCTAAAGCATACGAACCGTAAATAGCTGCAGCAAATAAAATAACTGATAAGAAAGTCGATTTCATTCCTACTGCTAGTCCTGCAATAATATTCGTTGCAGCTCCTGTTGAACTGTTTTGTACAATGTCTAATACTGGCTTTTTACCTAAACTTGTATAATAAGCTGTTACAATAGAGATTAATGCTCCTACTGCTAAACCAATACAAGCAGCATAGAATACGTTCATAGAAGAAACGTCTCTTAAACCTTCTCCAAAGAAACTCATTTGCATGGTTTCTGGTAACATCCATTTGATTAAGAAGAAACTCGCTATTAATGTCAATCCAATCGATACCCAGTTTCCTAAATCTAATGCCGACTGAACTTGTGCCTCTTTAGCCGTATTATCTTTTATTTTTACTAAGAAGGTTCCTAAAATTGAAGCAAGTACTCCAACACCAGCAATTACTAATGGTAATAAGATAGGTCCCATGTTACTAAAAGCATCTGTGAATGCTCCATTAGCAGACATATCTCTAATTAGGTAGTTTCCTAATACCATAGCAGCTAATACAGTTGCTACGTATGATCCGAATAAATCGGCTCCCATACCTGCAACGTCTCCTACATTATCTCCTACATTGTCCGCAATAGTAGCAGGGTTACGAGGATCGTCTTCTGGAATTCCTGCTTCTACCTTACCAACTAAATCTGCACCAACATCGGCAGCTTTGGTATAAATACCACCACCTACACGTGCAAATAAAGCAATAGATTCAGCTCCTAAAGAGAATCCGGCTAAAGCTTCTAAAGCAATGGTCATTTCGTTGTAAAAGCTTCCTTTTCCAGTGATAAACATATTTACAAAGAACATGAAGAATAAGCTCAAACCTAAAACAGCTAATCCCGCTACTCCAAGTCCCATTACGGTTCCACCTCCAAATGATACTTGTAAAGCTTTTGGTAAGCTAGTTTTGGCAGCTTCTGCAGTACGAGCATTCGCATCGGTTGCAATACGCATTCCGATATTTCCTGCTAAGGCAGAAAAAATAGCTCCAATAATAAAGGCTGGAACTATCATCCAGTGTGTGGTTGGAACTATATATGATATGATAAAGAGTGCTACCGAGGCAATGATAGCGAAAATAAGTAATAAGCGATATTCAGCAGATAAAAAAGCAAGTGCTCCTTCTTTGATACTTTTTGAAATGGATTGCATTTTTTCATTTCCTGCATCTTGTTTTTTTACCCAGACCATTTTTACATACATAAAAACAAGTCCTAATAGTGCCAAAATAATCGGCACATACATTATGTTTTGTTCCATATTTAAGTTATTTGATTAGTTATAGTTCTTGTAAATATAACAAAATCAATGAGAAAGAAAAATCCTCTTAGTTTACACTAAGAGGATTTTAATTTTATATGGAAGTAGTTTTAGATTGTAAAACTACCTTTTGCTTTGTGTTCGCTAGCTTCGTAACGGTCTAAACATTTTTGTAAAATGTCGTATGCTTCGTTAGCATCTCCCCAATCACCGATATCAACCTTTTTCTTCTCTAAGTCTTTGTATACTTGGAAGAAATGCGTGATTTCTTGTTGACGATGTGGGTTTAAGTCAGATAAATCGTTGTATTTGTTCCAAATTGGATCTGATACTGGTACACAAACGATTTTTTCGTCTGGACCTTTTTCATCTGCCATGTGGAATACACCGATAGGTTTAACTTCCATAACACACATTGGGAATGTTGGTTCAGCACCTAAAACTAAAACGTCTAATGGATCACCGTCTAATGCTAATGTTTCTGGAATAAATCCGTAATCTCCTGGATACATCATAGAAGAAAATAACATTCTATCAAAACGTATTTTTCCTAAATCGAAATCATATTCGTATTTGTTTCTGCTTCCTTTTGGAATTTCAATTAAAACATCTACTACTTTTCTTTCTTTTGCAGTCATATTTCTTAATTACTTTTCTTCGTTTCTAAAATCGGACGACAAAAGTACACATATTTTACCTTTTTAAAAGGTTATTAACACGTTAATTTTAAGTTATTTGTTGATAAATTATAATCCAGGTCTAATTGCGATTCGAATTGCAAATTTTGGAGATGCTGGAATTGCTGTGTTTACTCTTGTATAATCTGACCTCCAGATAGCATCAATTCTTAAGAAGCGTAAGTTACCATAACCAATATTTTCGATACCTACTCCATATTCGTAATAAAGTCTATTGTTTGGAGCATTGTATTGAATTGTTGATCTATTGATATTTATATTTTCTTGAGAAATAGTACCGTAAGCAGTTCTAAAAGTTAATAAACTTCTTAATTTTAATCTATTAATCAATGGTATTTTATTCATGATTAATCCGTTAAAATGATGCTCAAAATGACCTGCTAAATATGTGTCTGTAACAAAATCGTAATAGTTCATTAAAGCAAAAGTATTCTTAACTAAAGAGAAGGTTTGATTGGCAGGTAATGGACTTAGTAAAGTAATCGGTACAGCTCCGAAGGTTTTACCAGCCTCAAGAGTAGCGTCTAAAATACCTAACTTACCTAATCTCATTGGGTGACTATACATAAACTGTATTTTGTCATACTCAAAATCACTTCCTAAAAACTTATGACCTCTTCTGTAGTTTAAAACAAATGTAGGGAAAAGGTTTCTTCCAAAGCGTTGCTCAACACCTAAACCGTAAACAAATCGACCAGGGGTATAAGTCATAAAAAGATCTGTAGTAACATCTCTAACTTGGGAGATGTTGTTAATTCCGTCTAAACTATAATCTACTGAAAATTTGTCTGGAGCGGCAGATCTTATTTTATTATGAGTAGCAGCAATACCTACATGGAGGTTTTTCTTAACCCTTAAATCGAAACTTACTGCAGTTTTATTGATTTTTGATAGGAAGAAGTTATCACCTCTAGAGAATAATGCGCTAGTACCGAATGAGTTTCCAAGTAATTGAGTAGTGTTGAATAAACTACTACCCAATTGTTCAATATCGTTAATGTGTGCAACAGAAGCTGCGATTCTTGGTTTATATGATAATAAATATCTTGCTTCTAAACCATATTTAAATTTTTGGTCTTTAGTTCCGTAAGCTAAATGACCAATGAATCGTAATCGATCGTGTGTAGTTCTAAAAGTTCTAAAACCAGCTTTAAATCGTAATCCTTCAATTTCGTTTTGAGCAAAGAACGTCCAAAAAGGACCAAATTGTAAGGTTGGACTCACAGTTACATAACCACTAGCTAAAGTGTTTATCAATCCAGTTAAACGACGTATTTTTTTCTTAGTTTTTACCTCGTCAATTAGTTTGTATGTTAATTGGTTTTGTTCTGTAGGGCTATTGTCTTTCCAGTACTTTGCACTTTTTGCAAATTGAAAAGGAGAATATTTTTCCACTTTTTTAGAATAGAAATCTTCCGCATATGGATGGTCAAAATCGTATTTAGTATAGGTGAATGCCTTTCTAATAGTAAGTCCTTTACTTGCTTCATTTTTGTCTAAAAAAGTAAAATCTCCTTCGTAAACATTTTTTTTAGGAAGATAAACGCTATCACTTTTTATACTGAATTCTTTTTCGAAAGCTAGTCCTCTAACAAAGTTCAAATTAATGTCTTTATGAACTTTCATTTTGATTTTTGTAAGCGAGAAAATTTTGTCAGCTACCCAAAAATTTCCTTCAAATGCTAAATCACCATTTCTTCTTGGAAAAAAATAAATGTTATATAATTTACGATTGTTTACTGTTGTGCTATCATGTAAAACATAATCATAAGTTTCGAAACCAGTTGTTGAGATCGGGCTAACAAATGATTTTTGTAATAAAGGAATATTGTTTTGGTAAATATTTATGTCTTGAAAAGCGTTAGACATTCGATTGAAAATAAAACCTTGTTCGAAAACACCTTTGCTTTTTTCTGCTTCAATGTCTTCACGAACTTTATCTAATTTATTATTACCATAAACTTTAAAAACGGTTTCGTTTAAATATAAGGGGATGTAAAAATTTTCTCCATGATTTTCATCACTTTTGACTTCTCCTATAGCTTTGTCGAAGTCTTTTTTATACATTTTTTTTAGAAATGTAGTATCTATATTGTTAAGACCTATTTCTGTTGAAACATGTTTTTTAAACTGATAAGCATTTACAAGTTTAAGTCCATTTTTCTTTTTGCGTTTCCAAATCTCTTTTAGGATTTTATAAGCAGGATTTTCTTTCTTTTTTAATCTCTTTTTTGGTCTAGAAACAATAACTACTTCTTCTAGTTGATTGGCCTCTTCTCTTAATGTAATGGTTAAAAAAGGGGAGTTACTATCAACTTTTATAACTTGAGTTTGAAATCCTAAAAAAGAAATTTCAATTTTACCTTTGGTTTTTGAAGAAGATAAAACAAAACTTCCATCGTCGTTTGTTACAGTACCATTAGCAGTACCTTGCATAATTACATTAACAAAAGGTAATGGTTGGTGTTGTTCGTCTAGAACTTTTCCTTTTACTTTTATTTGAGCATTTACAACAACGCTACAAACTAATAATAAGAGTGCAATTTTTATTTTCATAATAAAGTAGTAGGTTTTCAACTAAAAAAGAAGTGTGTACTATAAGTACATCACTTCTTTTACTGCTTTTATAACATCGTTACTGTTAGGTAACCATTTCTCTAGTAACACTGGAGAATAAGGTGCAGGGGTGTCTGCTGTTGTAATACGTTTTATAGGAGCATCTAAATAATCAAATGCTTCGTCTTGTACTCTAAAAGTAATTTCTGAAGACACACTTCCGAATGGCCATGCTTCTTCTAAAATAACTAAT
Source organism: Tenacibaculum holothuriorum (assembly GCF_002120225.1). GTDB lineage: Bacteria > Bacteroidota > Bacteroidia > Flavobacteriales > Flavobacteriaceae > Polaribacter > Polaribacter holothuriorum. The sequence continues at coordinate 47,981 of NZ_LAPZ01000016.1, forward strand.
CTGTTTGTTTTTTTAACAGATTCTAAAATGGTTTTATGATCCATAGGGCGAACTGTACGTAAATCGATAACTTCAATAGAAATCCCTTCTTTAGCTAACTCGTCAGCAGCTTTGTAGGCTTCTTTAATAATTTTACCGAAAGATACTACTGTTACATCAGATCCTTCTCTTTTAATATCTGCAACTCCAATAGGAATAATATATTCTCCTTCAGGGATTTCCATCTTATCACCATACATTTGTTCAGATTCCATGAAAATTACTGGGTCATCATCACGAATAGCAGCTTTTAATAATCCTTTAGCGTCATACGGATTAGAAGGCACAATGACCTTTAAACCAGGACAGTTAGCATACCAGCTTTCAAATGCTTGAGAGTGCGTTGCTGCTAATTGACCAGCTGAAGCTGTTGGGCCACGAAAAACGATAGGACAGTTAAACTGACCACCCGACATTTGACGGATTTTTGCAGCATTATTTATAATTTGATCAATTCCTACTAAAGAGAAATTGAATGTCATGTACTCAACAATTGGTCTATTACCATTCATGGCAGACCCAACAGCAATACCTCCAAATCCTAATTCGGCAATAGGTGTATCAATAACACGTTTTGCACCAAATTCGTCTAGCATTCCTTTAGAAGCCTTGTAGGCTCCATTATATTCCGCTACTTCTTCACCCATTAAGTAAATGCTTTCATCTCTACGCATTTCTTCACTCATGGCTTCGCAAATAGCTTCTCTAAATTGTACTGTTTTCATACGTTTTATAAGTAGTTGTTTATCAAGAGTGCAAAAATAAGAAAAATAGCGGTAAAAAAGTTAAATTCGCTTTTTAAGATTTCTAATTAATTGGTAACTGTGATAAATTTTTTAAAGAAGAATGTGAATTATATTCTTCTTTCAGTTTTTTTAGCTATAAACTCTTTGTTTATAATTAAATATGGTGTTCGTCAACATTATGTATCTGTATCATCACTATGTTTTGGGTATGTTTTATTTAATGTTGGAGCTATTTTTTTAATTGATAAGAAGAAAAGTTTTTTGAATAATTATAAAGGTTTTCACAATTGGTTTTTGATTGTTAGCTTGCTCTTTATTGGATTATCAATCTTAATGAACCTTAAAATTGATGGAAATTCTTTGTCTGTTGATAGGTGGTCTGCACTAGAGACTTTAGTTAAAAGTACCCTTAATGGAGAATATCCGTATTTGCAAAAAGATCATTTAGGAAAAACATCTTCTAATTTTCCTGCGCTTTTCTTTATAGGTCTTCCATTTTATTTAATAGGTAAAATTGGTTTTATACAACCTTTTATTATGTTGGTTGTTTTAGCTCTTTTGTTTTTATCGAGAGTTAGTAACTCTAGTAAATTGCTTGTTTTGTTTCTGTTTATAACTTCACCAAGTTATTTATGGGAGGTTTACGCAAAGAGTGATTTGATGTCTAATATAATTTTAATGTGTTTATTTATATTTTACTGGAACACTAAAACTAAAGGAGATTTATTTAACAAAATTGTTTTACTAGCCTTTAGTTGTGCATTTTTTCTTCTAACTCGAGGTGTATTAGTTATACCTTTATTAGTGTTTCTATGTAAAGACTTTTTTCAATTACTACTGAATAAAAAGTTAAGATTTATAGTTTGTTTCTTTTTCTTTTTAATCATGATTTCATTGCCAGTCTTGTTAACTATAAGTACTTTAGATCAAGTGAAAACTTCAAATCCGTTTATGAATCAGACAGAATCTGCGCCAGCAATAATTCAATTATTAATGATTTTATTTTCGATTGTACTAAGCTTTAGGGTTAAAAAACTGTTAGATGTTTTTCTTTTCGTATCGCTAATATTGAGTGGGTTTATAGGGTTTTCTATTTTTCTAAATATATTATCTGAAGGCTTCGGAAGAGCAATTCTAAATAGCTTATCAGATATCTCTTACTTAAATATGTCTATTCCTTTTATTATAAGTGCTTTGTTGATTTATAATGAAAAAGAGTTATTCAAAGAAGGTAGTTTAATTTCAAAAATTTAATTACGATTTTGACATAAGTCAAAAAATATTATGCACGCATAGTATTTTTTAAAAAAATGTTTTAACTTCGTGGCATTAAAACTAAGTTTCTTTAAAACAAATATATATGAAAATATTAGTATGTATCAGTCACGTGCCTGATACCACTTCAAAAATTAATTTTACAGATAATGATACAAAGTTTGATACAAACGGAGTGCAATTTGTAATTAATCCATACGATGAATTCAGTTTAACACGTGCAATGTGGTTTAAAGAAAAGCAAGGAGCAAGTGTAACTGTTGTTAATGTTGGTGGGGCTTCAACTGAACCAACTTTACGTAAAGCTTTAGCAATTGGAGCAGACGATGCTATTCGTGTAAATGCTGAGCCTACTGATGGTTTAATGGTAGCTAAAGAATTAGCTGAGGTTGTTAAAAATGGCGGATACGATTTAGTATTAGCAGGAAAAGAATCTGCGGATTATAACGGACAAATGGTGCCTGGTATGTTAGCTTCTTTATTAGATTACAACTTCGTGAACGGATGTGTTGGAGTTGAGGTAGATGGAGCTAATGTAACTTTAGATAGAGAAATTGATGGTGGAGAAGAAAAAGTGTCTTCAACATTACCAATGGTAGTAGCAGGTCAAAAAGGAATTGTTGAAGAAAAAGACCTTCGTATTCCTAATATGCGTGGTATTATGATGGCTCGTAAAAAGCCTTTAGCTGTAGTTGAACCAACTGGAGCTGCATCTGCAACTTCTACTCAAACTTTTGAGAAGCCAGCAGAAAAAGGAGCTGTTAAATTAGTAGAAAGTGTAGATGAGTTAATCGATTTATTACACAACGAAGCTAAAGTAATCTAAGAAGAATTAAAATTAAAATCACGTTGTAGTTACATACAACATCAAAATATTAAAAATATGTCTGTATTAGTTTTTGCCGATTCATCGGAAGGAAAATTCAAAAAAACAGCTTTCGAAGTAGTTTCTTACGGAAAGAAAGTAGCAGAACAAATGGGAAGTAACATGGTAGCTTTGACTATTAATGGAGGAGATGCTTCTGAATTATATAAATATGGTGCCGAAAAAGTTGTAGAAGTTAAAAACGATTTAGCTTCATTCAACGCTAAAGCTTATGCATCAATCATTAAACAAGCTGCAGAAGCTCAAGGAGCAAATGTTGTAGTAATCGACTCTAGTGTCGATGGTTTAACTGTAGCTCCATTAGTAGCTGTTGGATTAGAAGCAGGTTTAGCATCTAACGCAGTAGCTTTACCAAGTAGTACAAGTCCTTTTGTTGTTAAGAGAAAAGCATTTTCTAACAAAGGATTTAACAATACTGAAATTTCTACAGAAAAGAAAGTGGTTGGAGTTGCTAAAAATTCTTATGGAGCGCATGAAAATGAAGTATCTGGTTCTACTGAGTCTTTTGACGCTTCTTTACCAGAATTAGGAGTAAAATCAGAAAGTATTAATAAAGCTACTGGTACAGTAACAATTGCTGATGCTGATACGGTAGTATCTGGAGGTAGAGGATTAAAAGGTCCTGAAAACTGGGGAATGGTAGAAGAGTTAGCAGAAGTCTTAGGAGCTGCAACTGCTTGTTCTAAACCAGTTTCTGATTTAGGATGGAGACCTCACAGTGAACACGTAGGGCAAACAGGTAAGCCAGTAGCGTCTAACTTATACATTGCTATAGGTATTTCAGGAGCAATTCAGCACTTAGCAGGTGTAAATGCATCTAAAGTAAAAGTGGTAATTAACAATGATCCAGAAGCACCTTTCTTTAAAGCTGCAGAATATGGTATTGTTGGAGATGCTTTCGAAGTAGTTCCTCAATTAATTGAGAAATTAAAAGCATTTAAACAATCATAATTTATAGGGTAGAATTTTCTTTTTTAAAAATTAAGTGGTCAACACATAATTTTTAGTAAATTGTGCCCTCTAAAAGGGCTGTCTAAAAAAGCATAAAGCCAAAAATTTAGACAGCTCTTTTTTTATGTAGACTGATAATGAGTTTAATACAACTAACTATTAAAGGAATTTCTTATAGCCAAACACAAAGTGGTGCTTATGCATTGGTGTTGAGCGAAGTAGGAGGTACTCGTACATTGCCAATTATTATAGGGGCTTTTGAAGCTCAATCGATAGCCATAGCTTTAGAAAAAGAAATTCGTCCACCAAGACCATTAACTCACGATTTATTTAAAACTTTTTCCGATCGTTTTCATATTCAAATTAAGCAAGTAATCATCCATAAATTGGTTGATGGAGTTTTCTTTTCGAGCTTAGTTTGTGAAAGAGAAGGAGAAGAAGAGGTTATTGATACTCGAACTTCTGATGCTATTGCTTTAGCAGTACGTTTTCAAGCGCCTATTTATACGTATGAAAACATTTTAGATAAAGCAGGTATTTATTTAAAGATGGAAGAAGAGTTAGAAATCGAAGAAGATTTAAGTGAAGAAGGTGAAATTGAGATAGAACTTGAAGAAATAGCAGAATCCGCAGAAGGTTTTTCGCATATGTCTCTAGAAGAACTACATGCTCAATTAGAAGAAGCAGTTACTAATGAAAACTACGAGTTAGCTGCTAAAATTAGAGATGAAATAAGCAAACGCTCTTAATACATATTAAATAAAATGAAAAAAATAATCATTGTATTGTTATGTTGTTTACCGTTTTTTTTCAGCGGCTCAAAGTCTGGAAAAAAACTGGATTTTCTCATCAATTGAAAAAACAGACGGTACGAAACTAGCAGAGATTAATGAAGGAGATGTATTTAATTTAAAAGAAGGAGAATTCTCATATTCTTTAGCTTCTAAAGATAGCTTGAAAGCTGGAGGAGATTTTATCCATCAAAACAATCTTCTAATTTTTAAATACAAGCAACCTAACGATACTATACGTTATTATAATGTTGTTGAATTAACAGATAATAACTTAACTATTTCAGAAAATGATGTATTGTATAAGTTTTCTTCAGCTGGGGCACCAGTTACAGTTGTAAAAGAGGAAGTTGAGGTTGTAGAAAATCAAAGTGAAATTATTCCAAGTCAAGGAATTTCTTTTAACAGTGTGTGGAGAGGAGCTTTAGGAATGATTACATTATTAATTATAGCTTTTTTATTTAGTTCGAATAGAAGAGGAATTGATTGGAAAACAGTCGGATTAGGATTAGCTTTTCAGTTGTTAATAGCTATCGGAGTTTTAAAAGTTCCTTTTGTGCAAAAAGCTTTCGAATTAGTTGGAGGTTTGTTTGTGAGTGTATTAGACTTTACAAGAGCAGGTAGTGAATTTTTATTTAGCGGATTAGTGTCTAACATGGATTCTTTTGGATTCATTTTTGCATTTCAAGTATTACCAACTATTATTTTCTTCTCAGCATTAACGTCTTTATTGTTTTATCTAGGGTTAATTCAAAAAGTAGTTAAAGGATTAGCTTGGTTGTTATCTAAAGGATTAAAAATTTCTGGAGCAGAAAGTTTATCGGTTGCAGGAAATATTTTCTTAGGACAAACTGAAGCACCTTTATTAATTAAAGCTTACTTAGAGAAAATGAACCGTTCTGAAATCTTATTAGTAATGATAGGAGGAATGGCTACAGTTGCAGGAGCCGTATTAGCGGCTTACATCGGTTTCTTAGGAGGAGATGATGAGGCTTTACGTTTATTGTATGCAAAGCACTTATTAGCGGCATCAGTAATGGCAGCACCAGGAGCAATTATTATTTCAAAAATATTATATCCACAAACTGAAGAAGTTAATACTGATGTTAAAGTATCTTCAGAAAAAATAGGGTCTAATATTCTAGACGCTATCGCAAACGGTACTACTGAAGGATTAAATTTAGCAATGAATGTAGCTGCGATGTTATTAGTATTTATTGCTTTCATTGCCATGATAAACGGAATTTTAGGTTGGGTAGGAGATGTTACTTCATTAAATACTTGGATGGCAGAAAATACTACTTATGCTAAATTTTCATTAGAAGCTATTTTAGGATATATTTTCGCACCGTTAATGTGGTTAATTGGAGTTGCTAAAGAAGATATGGCATTAATGGGGCAGTTGTTAGGTATTAAATTAGCGGCAAGTGAATTTGTAGGGTATATTCAATTAGCAGAGCTTAAAAATGTTGCAAGCGCTACGCATTTAACTTATAATAAGTCAATTATTATGGCAACATATATGTTGTGTGGTTTTGCAAACTTTGCATCAATTGGTATTCAAATAGGTGGTATTGGTTCGTTAGCACCAGGACAACGAAAAACATTATCAGAATTTGGTATGAAGGCATTAATTGGAGGAACAATAGCTTCGCTAATGTCGGCTACCATAGCAGGAATGATTATCGGGTAGCGAGTCGCTACAGACAAATAACAGTTAATAACTTATTGATATAATTTTAAAAAGCATCAACAATTTTTGTTGATGCTTTTTTATTTTTACCTAAAATCAATTCATAGAAAATGAAGCAGTATCACGATTTAGTTAAGCATGTTTTAGAAAACGGAAACGAAAAAGGAGATAGAACAGGAACAGGAACAAAAAGTGTTTTTGGCTATCAGATGAGGTTTGATTTAAGTGAAGGTTTCCCAATGGTTACTACTAAGAAACTGCATTTAAAATCTATTATTTATGAATTGTTATGGTTTATAAAAGGTGATACTAATGTAAAGTATCTACAAGAAAATGGTGTAAGAATATGGAACGAATGGGCAGATGAAAAAGGTGATTTAGGTCCAGTATATGGCCACCAATGGCGTAATTGGAATAGCGAAGAAATAGATCAGCTAAAAGAGGTAATAGAAACCTTAAAAACCAATCCGAACAGTCGTAGAATGTTGGTTTCTGCTTGGAATCCATCAGTATTACCAGATACTTCAATTTCTTTTTCAGGTAACGTAGCTAATGGTAAAGCCGCTTTACCTCCTTGTCATGCATTTTTTCAATTTTATGTAGCCGATGGTAAGTTGTCGTGTCAATTATATCAACGTAGTGCCGATATCTTTCTAGGTGTTCCTTTTAACATTGCAAGTTATGCGTTGTTAACTATGATGATGGCACAAGTTTGTGGTTATGAAGCAGGAGATTTTATTCATACTTTTGGTGATGCTCATATCTATAATAATCACTTTGAACAGTTAGAGTTACAATTGTCTAGAGAACCAAGAGAATTACCTCAAATGAACATAAATCCTTCAATAAAAAACATCGAAGATTTTACTTTTGAAGATTTTGAGTTGGTAAATTATAATCCTCACCCGCATATAAAAGGTGTTGTTGCTGTATAATTTAACATGTTTTTATACAAAACGTTTTTTGAGATGCGTTGTTTTGTTAGTAAATTAGTAACGTAAATTATTAAAAGCAAACAACATGACAGCAACAGTAGACTTAATTAAAGAAGAGATTTATGATAAAATTGCTGAAATCAATGACGAAAAAGTGTTATTGGCAATTCAAACACTTATCGCCAATTTAGAAGTAAGTGAAATAAATCAAGTAACAGATAAAAGAGATCTTAACGGTTATATAAAAGAATGGGTAAAGAATATGTAACTTTACACTTCTAAAAATACTATATGATAACAATTATTGCTGCTATAGCAAACAACAATGCTTTAGGAAAAGATAATGACTTAATATGGCATTTGCCTGCAGATTTAAAAAGGTTTAAAAAAGTTACTTCTGGGCATCATATTTTAATGGGGCGCAATACTTTTGAAAGTATAGGAAAACCATTGCCAAATAGAACTTCAGTAATAATTACGAGAAATAATGATTATTTTGTAGATGGTTGTTTAATAGCAAACTCTATAGAAGATGCCATAGAACTAGTTAAAGAAGATGATCATATTTTTCTTATAGGCGGAGCTCAAATATATAAGCAAGCAATAGAAAAAAAACTGGTAGATAAGTTAGATATTACTTATGTACATCATGATTTTGAAGCCGATGTTTTTTTTCCTGAAATTGATCTAACTCAATGGAAAGAAGTCTCTCGTGAAGATTTTAAAGCAGACGAGAAAAATAAATACAATTATAGTTTCGTTTCTTACGAAAGAATTTAGTTAAACTCATCATTCTGAACTTGTTTCAGATTTTTATCATACATAATAATAACTAATGTCAATACAACTTAGTTCAATATCTAAAGTTTACGGAAATCAAACTGCAGTAAATTCAATTTCTTTTGAAGCAAAAAAAGGAGAGATTGTAGGGTTTCTAGGTCCAAATGGAGCAGGGAAATCTACAACAATGAAAATTTTAACAGGATATATTCAACCTACTGAAGGAGAAGTTTTAGTAGGTGGGATAGATGTGTTAAAAAACCCGATTGAAGCACAGAAAAAAGTAGGGTATTTACCTGAGCACAATCCGTTGTATTTAGATATGTATGTACGAGAGTATTTACAGTTTCAAGCAGAAATTTACAATGTAGATAAAGAAGAAGTAAATAAAGTGATTGAAAAGGTTGGGTTAACTCCTGAAGTTTCTAAAAAAATAGGAAAACTATCGAAAGGGTATCGCCAACGTGTTGGATTGGCAGCTGCTATTTTACACAATCCAGAGGTGTTAATTTTAGATGAGCCAACTACTGGGTTAGATCCAAATCAGTTAGTTGAAATAAGAGCTTTGATAAAAGAATTAGGAAAAGACAAAACAGTTTTACTTTCTACACATATAATGCAAGAAGTAGAAGCAGTTTGTGATAGTGTAATTATAATTAACAAAGGAGAAATTGTAAGTAATACTTCGCTACAAGAACTAAAAACAAGTAACGAACAGGTAATACGAGTTACTTTCGATTATAAGTTAGAAGAGCAATTTATAAAAAGACTACCTAATTTAACTTCATTTAAAAATACTATAGAAAATAATTGGACACTTACTTTTGATTCTTCAGAAGATATGCGTCCACTCATATTTGATTTTGCTCAAGAAAACGGATTAAAAATCCTTGGATTAAATACTGAAAACAAAAATTTAGAAAGTTTGTTTAGAGAGTTGACTAGTTAGAAAACTTATTTTTAAACCATACTTTTTTCAATATTCTTTTAAGAATTAAAAAAACGATATTTTCTATGTAAGAGTTTGTGTTTGGTGATGCTATTTTGTTTATATCATGTTCAGAAACGTCAATTATATAGAGAAGGTTTTGATACGAGTGCGAATCATTTGAAATTAAAAAAGTAATCTGCTTTATAAGTTTGTCTTTTAGTAGTTGAGGAGAGCTATCTTCAGTAAAAGAAAAATCAATATTAGCCAAGCTAAAATCCTTATTTAGTTGATTTATTAACTGTGTATATAATTCATCGTTAGATACACCAGTTAATAAATCGTTAGTGTTTTGATATTCTGATAACACAATTTTTAATTCAACTTATAATTAATATGTTCTTTGTCTAAAGTCTTTAAAAATTCGTTAGATACATTTACTTTAGTAGTTCTACTAGGAAGAGTCAATTCAATTTTTTCTTCAGCATCCCAAATAGTAAAATGTAACGATTGCTTCCCTTTGTTGGTTACAAATAAATGTTCTAAACCTTTAATTTTATCTTCTTTAATTTCTTGTAATTGAAGCTTAATAGTAACTTTTTTACAAAGTTCATCCATTACATCGTGTAAGAGTTTAAATTCGGTAAACTTTAAACGAGGTTCACCACGAACGCCTTCTTTATTTACCCACCCAGGTTGTACTGATGCTCTAATAAATAAGAAAGAACTTTGTACTAAATAGTGTTTGAATTTTAAGTAATCTTCTCCAAAGATTCTGAATTCATAACTATCCATGTAATCTTCAATAATGAATGATGCCCAACCTTTTCCCATTTTAGAAACTCGGTGTTGAACATCGGTAACAATTCCACCGAAAGCTAAGTTATGTCCTTCATATTTCTTTAAATCATCTTTAAAATACGATAAGTCGGCGTTACAAAAACGGAGTTCATTTTTAAAATCATCTAATGGATGTGCAGAAATATACATCCCAATCATTTCCTTTTCCTTGGCAAGTAACTCCATAGTCCCCCAAGTTTCACATAGCGGAATAATTGGCTCTGGCATTTCTTCTTCCGAAGCTTCACCAAATAAGGAAACCTGAGAGGAATTTAAATTTTCTTGATATTTATTTCCGTAGCGAATTGCCTTTTCTAAAAATGTCTGACCTTTCTCGTCAGTAACATAATATTGTGCCCTGTGTGTATTGGTGAATGAGTCAAATCCGCCAGCAAGTACCAATCCTTCAAAAGCTTTTTTGTTGGCAGCACGCAAATCGACACGTTTTGCCACATCAAAAATAGATTTGAAAAAACCATTTTCTTTACGCTCATTAATAATTGCTTGTACAGCTCCGGCTCCAACTCCTTTGATAGCTGCCATACCAAAACGTACAGCTCCTTGATCGTTTACAGAAAACTTTAAGTACGATTCGTTAACATCTGGTCCTAAAACTTCTAGTCCCATGCGCTTACATTCTTCCATAAAGAACGAAACTGTTTTAATATCGTTCATGTTATTTGAAAGAACAGCAGCCATGTATTCAGCAGGATAATGCGCTTTTAAATAAGCTGTTTGATAGGCTATCCACGCATAACAAGTAGAGTGCGATTTGTTAAAGGCATAGGATGCAAATGCTTCCCAGTCTTTCCAAATTTTTTCTAAAGCTTTTTCATCATGACCATTTTTCATAGACTGCTCTATGAACTTCGGTTTCATTTTAGCAAGTACCGCAGCTTGTTTTTTACCCATAGCTTTACGAAGTACATCGGCTTCACCTTTGGTAAAGTCTGCTAATTTTTGAGAAAGCAACATTACTTGCTCCTGATATACTGTAATCCCGTAGGTTTCTGCTAAATATTCTTCTAAGGCTGGTAAATCGTAGGTGATTTCTTCTTCACCGTGTTTTCTTCTAATAAAAGAAGGGATATATTCTAACGGTCCTGGACGATACAGTGCATTCATTGCAATTAAATCAGCAAAAACTGTTGGTTTCAGTTCACGCATGTATTTTTGCATTCCAGGAGATTCATATTGGAATATTCCTACGGTTTCTCCACGTTGGAAAAGTGCATAGGTTTCTTCGTCATCAATAGGAAAGTTTTCAGGATCTAACTCAACACCATGACGTGCTTTTACAATTTTAACGGTGTCTTTAATTAAAGTAAGTGTTTTTAATCCTAAGAAATCCATTTTTAGTAATCCAGCACTTTCAACAACAGAGTTGTCGAACTGAGTTACATACATGTCTGAATCTTTTGCAACCGATACGGGTACGAACTTGGTAATGTCGTCGGGAGTAATAATAACTCCACAGGCGTGAATTCCTGTGTTACGAACTGAACCTTCTAAAATTCTTGCTTTGTTAATGGTCTCAGCTTCTAATCCGCTACCGTTAGCAATGTTTTTAAGTTCATTAACCATTTCAATTTCTTCGGAACGGAGTTTGGCTTTTAAACCAGCATCATCTAAAGAGAAAATTTTCTTTAGTTTCATTCCTGGGATTAATTTGGCAATTCTGTCGGCTTCGAATAAAGGTAAATCTAATACACGAGCAGTGTCTCGAATAGAAGATTTTGCTGCCATGGTACCATAAGTAATGATTTGTGCTACTTGATTGGCTCCGTATTTTTCAATTACATAATCCATTACACGACCACGACCTTCATCATCAAAATCAATATCGATATCGGGCATGGATACACGTTCAGGATTTAAGAAACGCTCAAAAAGTAAATCGTATTTGATAGGATCGATATTGGTAATCCATAAACAGTAAGCTACTACTGAACCTGCTGCAGAACCACGCCCTGGACCTACCGAAACATTCATGTTTCTAGCTTCTCTAATAAAATCTTCTACAATTAAGAAATAACCAGGGTATCCTGTTTTTTCAATAACTTCTAACTCGAAATCTAATCGTTCTCTAATACTATCGGTAATTTCTCCGTATCGTTTTTTTGCTCCTTCGTAAGTTAAGTGACGTAAAAAATTATTTTCTCCTCTTTTACCTCCATCTTCATTATCTTTTTCGTCTGTGAATTGTTCAGGTATTTCGAAAGCAGGTAATAATACATCACGAGCTAATTCGAAAGGCTCTATTTTATCAACAATTTCTTGAACATTACTAATTGCTTCTGGAATATCAGCAAAAAGTTTTTTCATTTCTTCGGTAGATTTAAAGTAATATTCATCGTTTGGTAATCCGTAACGATACCCTCTTCCTCTACCTTTTGGAGTAGCTTGCTTTTCACCGTCTTTAACACATAGTAAAATATCATGGGCATTAGCATCTTCTTTACCTAGGTAAAAGGTGTTGTTAGTAGCTACTGTTTTTATATGGTGCTTTTCAGCGAATTTTAAAAGTGTTTCATTAACAACATCTTCATCTTGTTGTCCATGGCGCATTAATTCGATGTATAAATCATCTCCAAATTCTTCTTTCCACCATAATAAAGCTTCTTCTGCTTGAGCTTCTCCGATATTTAAGATCTTTGAAGGAACTTCACCATATAAATTTCCTGTTAAAACAATAACATCTTCTTTGTATTGCTTAACAACTTCTTTATCTATTCTCGGTACGTAGTAAAACCCATCAACAAAAGCAATTGAGGACATTTTAGCAAGATTATGGTATCCTCTCTTGTTTTTTGCTAATAATACTACTTGATAACCGTTGTCTTTATGTGATTTATCGGCATGATTTTCACAGATAAAAAATTCACAACCAATAATAGGTTTTAATAAAGTACCTTTAGGTTCTTCTCCGTTTTCTTCTGCTTCTTTGTTGGCTGCTTTTACAGATTTGTTGTGTCCCATTACTTCTTTTACGAAGTGAAAAGCTGCCATCATGTTTCCAGTATCGGTAAGTGCTACAGCCGACATGTTATCGTTAGCAGCTGCTTTTACAATATTACCAATTTGAATGGTAGATTGTAGTACCGAAAACTGTGTGTGATTGTGTAAATGAGCAAATTGAACACCTTCTAAAGTAGCTAGCCCTTTTGAAGTATCGATGTTTTTAGTAGCTCCTTTTTCTTGTTCTTTTCTGTTACGGATTTTGTCACTTTCTTGTTTAAGGTTTAAGTGCTTTAATCCGATTACTTTTATTGGCATTGGGTTTGCCTCAGAAAAACGCTCGAAATAATCAGAAGGAACGTCTAATTGTTCTTCAGTATATTGTCTAAGACGGATTAACTCTAAAAAACATCGCGTTGTGGCCTCAACATCGGCAGTTGCGTTATGCGCTTCGCCAAAACCAACTCCGAATAAATGATTGTGTAATTCAGTTAAGGTTGGTAGTTTGAATTTACCTCCACGACCTCCTGGAATTTGACATAATTGAGCAGTATGTTCGGTACAAGTGTCTAAAACAGGAAGTTCGGTTAAATTATTTTCAACACCAAGCCTATGGAATTCACATCCCATAATATTCACATCGAAGCCAACATTTTGACCAACTATAAATTTGGTTTTTTTAAGAGCTTCGTTAAATAAGTCTAATCCTTCGGCTAAAGTAATACCTTGCTCTAATGCCAAATCGGTTGAAATACCATGAATTCTTTCAGCATCAAAAGGAATGTTAAATCCATCGGGTTGAATTAAGAAATCATTATGTTCAACCACATTACCCATTTCATCATGTAACTGCCACGCAACTTGTATGGCTCTTGGCCAGTTGTCGGTATCAGTAATTGGAGCGTTCCAACTCTTTGGTAATCCAGTTGTTTCGGTATCAAAAATTAAGTACATACTAGTGTTTACTAATTGAAGAAATAAAGACTTTATTAAGAATGTAAAAATACTAATAAAAAATATCTGTTTCCGTATAAGTTATTAACGATAAGCGTGTGATTCTTGATAAGAAAATATTATTTAAAATAAATGAAGAAAACTCCCTGAACCTCAAATATAAAGATTACCTTTGTGCAAGAATTTTTTAATATTATTACAATGAAAGAAGGAACAGTAAAGTTCTTCAATGAATCTAAAGGTTTTGGATTTATTACAGAGTCAGGGTCAAACACAGAACATTTTGTACACGTATCAGGTTTAATCGATGAGATTAGAGAAGGTGATACTGTAGAGTTTGAACTTAAAGAAGGTAGAAAAGGATTAAACGCTGTTAGCGTTAGAGTATTATAATATACAGTACAATTTTATTTTTCTTAAGAGCTTGTTTATCAAGCTCTTTTTTATTGAATAAATTTTAATTTTTTATTGCTGATTAAAAAAGCTTTTGTAAATTTGCCGCCACTTACTACGAGATAGTAAAATTATTAATAATCAAGGTCGCGAACCTTAAAAATTAACATTATGCCTGTAAAAATTAGATTACAAAGACACGGTAAAAAAGGAAAACCATTTTATTGGGTAGTAGCTGCTGATTCTAGAGCTAAAAGAGATGGTCGTTTCTTAGAAAAATTAGGAACGTATAACCCAAACACTAACCCTGCAACTATTAACTTAGATGTTGATGGAGCTGTAAAGTGGTTACAAAACGGTGCTCAACCAACTGATACAGCAAGAGCTATTTTATCTTATAAAGGAGCTATGTTAAAGAATCACTTAGCTGGTGGAGTTCGTAAAGGAGCTTTAACTGAAGAGCAAGCAGAAGCTAAATTTACTGCTTGGTTAGAGGAAAAAGCTGGAAAAGTAGCTGGTAAAGCTGAAGGTTTAGCAAAAGCACAAGCTGAAGCTAAAGCTAAAGCGTTAGAGGCTGAAAAAGCTGTAAACGAAGCACGTATCGCTGCAAATACACCTGCAACAGATAGCGAAGAAGTAGCTGAAACTACTGGAGATAGCGAAGAGTAAAAACTATAAATTAACGGTTTTATGCGTGTAGAAGATTGTTTTTATTTAGGTAAAATCGTTAAGAAACATAGTTTTAAGGGAGAAGTTATTATCAAGTTAGATACTGACGAACCCGAATTGTATAAAAATATGGAATCAGTTTTTGTCAAATTAGGCAATAATCTGGTTCCATTTTTTATTGAAAAATCTTCACTTAGTAAAAGTACTATGTTGCGTGTTAAGTTTGAAGATGTTTCTTCTGAGGAAGATGCCAACGCTATTATGCGTTCAGGAATATACTTGCCATTATCATTACTTCCTAAACTTACAGGAAATAAATTCTATTACCATGAAGTAATAGGTTTTACAATTATCGATGCTTCTTTTGGTGAAGTAGGAATCATTAAAAATATAAACGACACTTCTGCTCAACCATTATTTGAAATAGAAAGAGAAGAGAGTGTTATATTTATTCCTATGATCGACGACTTTATTAAAAAAGTTGATAGAGAGAATAAAATTATCAATGTTGAAGCCCCTGAAGGGTTAATTGAATTATACCTTCAATAGGATATTTATTAGTCGCTTGATAAATCTTTTAGTCTTTTAACATCAGTTATCTGGTATGTCTTACCATTAAAATTCTTTTTAATAATAACGGTTTCTAGCCAATAGATTGAACTATTAAAGAATAGAGGTAAAAGTAAAAATCGTTGTGATTTTACTTTACTTGCTTTTATAGTCTTTCTTTTTGAGAGGTTGATTTTCATTTTTAAGTTTGGTGTGGGGTTAGTCTATGTATTTCAAAAAGAGGAATGCAAATATTGTAAAATAATATAGAATAATAAAGAGTTATTTTTTATTTAAGAAAAATTTAATCAAATAGTTGGAGGTAGTTTATAATATCATTTATTTGACCATTAGTTAAGTGCTTTTTATTATGTAGGCCATTAGCCCATTTGTATTCTTCTTTCAAAGCAATTACATCAGGGTGTTTGGCTTTAACTAAAGAATCTTCATTCTTTATGAACTTAACTAGAAAATCTTTACTCCTTCTATCTAAAATTTTACCTAACCTTGGACCAAAACAAATTCTTTTATCTACTTTATGACAAGAATAACAACTTTCAGTTCTAAAAAGTTGTTTTCCTCTTATAATAGATTTAATAAGTGATGAATCTACTTTAATAGAATCGGTTTTTAATGAGTATTGTGTTTGGGTTTGAATTTTTATAATCCAAGGAATGGTAAAAGCTAATAGCCCTAAAAAAATATAAAGATCTATGCGGTTATTGTTATTCATTAAAAAGTAAATTCAAAAACAAAGTCTTCTTCATCGTCAAAAATATTTTGTAAGCCAATGTTAGTGAATCCAAGTTTGGTTAAGAGTTTTTGTGAAGCTTTGTTTTCGGGTAATGTAAAAGCTAATACTTTTTTTTGATTAAAATTCTTACGAACAAATTCTATAGTTAGTTTCGTAGCTTCTGTAGCGTATCCTTTACCTCTGGCTTCAGGTAAAAAAGCATAGCCAATATCAATATATTCTAATTTTTCTCTTTGTAAGGCACTAGTTTCACCTATAGGTTTGTTGTTTTCTTTTAAAACAACAGTGTAAAAACCTAGTCCATTAAGTTTTTTGTTTTCAGATAAAATTTTTTCTAGATAAACCTCTGTTTCTTCAATAGAGTTTAACCTTTTATTATTAATGTATTTAATCCAATCAGGATCATTAAATAATTTAAAATAAAAAGGAGCATCACTTACCTTGGCTTCTCTAATAATTAATCTTTCGCTTTCTAATAACATGCCTTAAAGATAATTTAAAAATGTACTTTTGCGAGTATAAAAATGAAAAATAATGAGTTTATTACAAGAGTTAAAAGATAGAAGTGGAGCAAAGTGTGAATTATGTTCGAGTGAAATTGATTTGAAGGTTTATGAAGTTCAGCCAATATCAACTGGAGGTGTAGATGGGAGTTTGTTAGCTTGTAATACTTGTGTTAGTCAAATAGAAGATTCTAGTTTGGTTGATGCAAATCATTGGCGTTGTTTAAACGATAGTATGTGGAGTGAATTTAGAGCTGTAAAAGTTGTAGCTTGGAGAATGTTACATCGATTAAAAAATGAAGGTTGGCCACAAGATTTATTGGATATAATGTATTTAGATGGTGAAGAATTACAATTTGCTGAGGCTACTGGAGATCATTTAGATGAAAGTGAAAAGGTTATTCATAAAGATTGTAATGGAAGTATTTTACAAGCAGGAGATAACGTAGTATTGATAAAAGATTTAAAAGTAAAAGGTTCTAGCATGGTTGCAAAACAAGGAACAGCGGTAAGAAGAATATCGTTAGATCCTGAAAATGCAAAATATATAGAAGGTAAAGTTGGTGCTCAAACCATTGTTATTATAACAGATTATGTTAAAAAAATGGCAGATAAAGAATAGTGAAAGTTAATAGAAAAAAATCTTTTGTAAATCCTGTGTTGTAAAAGTGCGGTTTTTTTATGCTGTAGAAATAAAAAAAGCTTCTCAATTTTGAGAAGCTTTTTGCGGTCTGGACGGGACTCGAACC
>NZ_LAPZ01000017.1 GCF_002120225.1 Tenacibaculum holothuriorum
GAACGTTGAAAAAGTTAGATTTAAATAACAATGGATTAACAAGTTTACCTAGTACAATAAATAATTTAACGAAATTAGAAAGTTTAGAGATACAATATAATGAGATAAATAGCGGTTTAGATTTAAGTAATCTTGAGCTTTTAAAAGTTTTAACAATACAGTATAATAATATTTATGAACTAAAATTAAATCTATCACCAACGGCATTTAGAGGAAGTAATAACAATTATAGTATACAACTAAGAAGAAATGCAATTGGTTGTATAGAAGTACCAAGTGATGAGTTAGTAGCTTGGCAGTTAGCAGAAATTAATGAAGAGAGAGGGTATATAGACAACGGAGTTATCTATTCAGACAATTGTAGTGCAGTAACAACTAACTCTATACCAGATATAGAAAGAGAGGCTTTAATAGCTATTTATAATAGTACTAAAGGTACAGATTGGAAAAACGATTTGTCATCTTCATATAACGGAGTACCTTGGGTAGCCGATGCAACTCAAAAAAGAAATGTAGGAGCTTGGTTTGGTGTTACTACAGCTATTATTAACGGACAAAAACATGTTACAAAAATTGAGTTAAATAGTAATTTACTAGAAGGTGCTTTGCCAGAAGAAATAAAAAATTTAACCGAATTAGTAAGTCTAAAAATTAATTCTAATGCTGTAAATGAATTAGCGAAAGAAATTGGAGAGTTGCCAAAGTTAGAAGTTTTAGAATTTAATAGTCAACGTAATTCATCAAATTCTGAGTACGTGTTAAAAGAAATTCCTTCAGAAATTAATAACATAACTACACTTAAACGTTTAGGATTAAATGGTAACCAATTAGAAGGAAATTTAGATTTTTCTAATTTAACAAATCTAACTTCTTTAGATGTTAATTCTAATCAAATAACTGGATTAAAAATTGGAGTTTCTCCAAATGTTTTTGATGGGCAAAGTAATGGTTCTTTAAATTTTTCTAATACGTTTAGCTTTTCTTCAAACCAATACCTGTATTGTATTGCAGTATCACAAAATACTATTGCAGATTGGGAAGGTAGTAGTTATGCGAGTTCTTATCCTAATATAGTTTGGGGGCAAGATTGTAGTGCTTATAATAATGTGCCTACTAATGAGATACAGGCCTTGGTAGATATGTATAATAATTTAGACGGTGCAAATTGGACAAATAACAGCAATTGGACAGGAGATTTAAGTAAAGCAACTATAAATTCACCATACAATGCTACAAAATGGCAAGGAGTTACTACAGAGATTATAAATGGAGGTAAACACATTACTCAATTAACATTGAATAGTAATAAGTTAAAAGGTGAGTTGCCAGAAAGTTTAGGAAACTTAACAAAAATAAAGTTATTGTACTTACAGAATAACGAGATTTCGGGGGTTATACCTACTAGTGTTGGTAATATGATAGAAATGGAAACAATGTATGTAAACAATAATGAGCTAACGGGAAGTTTACCAGAAGGAATAAAAAACTACACAAAACTGCAAACACTTATAGTAGAAAATAATAAACTTGAAGGAAATGTGCCAGATTTAACTGCTATTAATACGTTGTCATCATTAAATATTAGAAACAATAAATTCCAATTTGGAGACTTTGAAGATGAATTTGCAACTTATAAGAGTAATATAAATAGTTTTTCTTATTCGCCACAAGCAAAAATAGGAGAAGATACATCAGAAGACTTAACAAATGCAGATTATAGGTTAGATGCAGTGGTAAGTGGAGATCATAATGAATACCAATGGTATAAAGATAATTCACCAATACAAGGAGCTACAGAAGCTAGTTACGATATTTTAAGTCCAACATCAGCAGATGATGGAATATATTATTGTAGAATTACCAACACTGTAGTTACTAATTTAACAATAGAAACTGGTAAAATAACTTTAAAGTACGATACTTCTTTAAGTACAGAAGATGAAGAGTTAGAAAAAGCTGTAAAGTTGTATCCAAACCCTACAAAAGGATTATTAAACTTAAATATTAGTAACCAGTTTGAGCTCAAAAAAATTGAAATTTATACCGTTTTAGGTAAAAAGATTAGAGAAATTAAAGCAAATTCTGGCCTGAAAAATATTGATATATCTAACTTATCTAGTGGTATGTATTTAATTAATATAGTTACTGAAAAAGGTAGAGTTGTTAAAAGAGTTATGAGAGAGTAGAAAAGAAAGAGAAGTAGTTTTGATTTTTTTGATCAAAATAGTTTGTGTAATCGGAAAGTAATTTAATTACTTTCCGATTTTTTTATACATTACTTTTAATGTAAGTTTTTTAAAGTTAAATTTATATCGTTTTTTCGATTCACTCTCTTAAATGAAATTATAAAATATTTGAGGTGATACACAAATAATTATAAGAATTAGAATAAGACATAAAACCAAAGAATATATAAGCTGCTTTTTATAAGTTTTAAGCTTAATAAAAACAATTATTAGTTATTCTCTTCCTTTGGTGGAATAATTTTCATTGCTGGTTCTTTGAACACCTTTTTATTTGCTATTTTCTTTTCAAAAGTTAATAATAAAGAAGGTAGTAAGATTAGATTAGAAACCATTGCTAATAATAAGGTGATAGATACTAATCCTCCTAAGGCAATCGTCCCACCAAAGCTAGAAATTGTAAATACTAAGAAACCAAAAAATAATACAATTGAAGTATAAAACATACTAACTCCAGTTTCTCTTAAAGCGGCATAAACCGATTTTCTAACT
Source organism: Tenacibaculum holothuriorum (assembly GCF_002120225.1). GTDB lineage: Bacteria > Bacteroidota > Bacteroidia > Flavobacteriales > Flavobacteriaceae > Polaribacter > Polaribacter holothuriorum. Next base: position 2,736 of record NZ_LAPZ01000017.1, read on the forward strand.
TTCCAATTGTTAGCTAATAATTCTTGACGGTATTTTGCTAAAAAGTGAATGGTATCGTCTACCGAGATTCCAAAAGCAATACTAAATACTAATATAGTTGATGGTTTTATTGGGATATCGAAGAATCCCATTAATCCAGCAGTAATTAACAGCGGTAACATGTTTGGGATTAAGGATATTAAAATCATTTGAGGAGATCTAAACATCCACGCCATAAATATTGAAATTAATACGATGGCTAATGATAATGATATCACCAAGTTTTTAATTAAGTAGTTGGTTCCTTTTAAGAAAACCAACGCTTTTCCTGTCATAGAAACATCAAACTTTTCGTTAGGGAATTGCTTCTTAATTACTGCTCCTAAACGCTCTTGAATAATATCCATTTTATCGGTTCCAACATCTTTCATAAATGTAGTGATACGTGCGTATCTTCCTGTTGAATCAACAAAATTATTCAACATTCCTGCATTACTATTTGAGTTTTTAGTGTATGCGAAAATGTGAGCTTTTTCTTGAGAAGTTGGTAATTGATAGTATTTTGGTTTTCCTTTATAGTAAGCTTGTTTAGAATATTTAACAAGGTTTACTACTGAAACAGGTTTGCTCAATTCAGGGAACGTTTCAATAGCTTCATGAAGTTTATCCATCTTTTTAAGGGTAGATAATTTCATAACTCCTTTTTCTCTTTTAGTATCTACTAAAATTTCTAAAGGCATAATTCCGCCAAATTCTTTCTCAAAAAACTTAATGTCTTTGTAGAACTGCATTCCTTTCGGCATATCTTCAATCAAACTACCAGAAACTCTAATTTGGAATAAACCGATTAACCCTAAAATAATAACAATAACTGTAGTGATATAAATGCTAATACGTCGCTTTCTTACCATACGCTCCATCCAATCTACGACTTGCCCCATCCATTTTTTCTCAAGATGGTTTAAGTGTTTTTTCTTCGGAAGAGGCATAAAGCTGTATATAATCGGAATGATTAATAAAGCCAAAATGAAGATACTGATGATGTTTACGGAAGCTAAAATTCCGAATTCACGTAATAATTGACTTTTTACAAACACAAAAGTTGCAAAACCAGATGCAGTTGTAATATTTGTCATCAAAGTAGCATTACCAATTTTAGCAATTACACGTTGCAATGACTTTGCTTGATTACCGTGTTTCTTAACTTCTTGCTGATATTTATTAATTAAGAATACCGCGTTAGGTACTCCAATAACAATAATTAATGGAGGAATTAAAGCTGATAATACAGTAATTTCATAACGGAACCATCCTATAAATCCGAAAGCCCATGTAACACCAATGCTAACTACAAGTAGCGTAATAAAAGTTGCTCTAAAAGATCTAAAGAAGAAAAAGAATATGAGAGCAGTAATAAGTAATGCTCCAGCTACAAAAAACACCATTTCATCAATAATGTTCTGTGAGTTTACGGTACGTATGTATGGCATTCCAGAAATACGGACATCTACATTGTAATCTTTTTCAAATTTATCGATTCTTGGAATTAGAATTTCAGCAATGAAATTTCTACGCTCAATAGTATTTACAATGTCTTTATTAATGTAAATAGCGGTTTGTAAAACACCTTCTTTATTGTATAATAAGTTTTCGTAAAAAGGAAGTTTTTCAAATAGTTGTGTTTGAATTTTTTCAACTTCTTCTTTAGTCTTTGGTGCTTTTTCAAATAAAGGTTCTAAAATAAACTTACGTTTCTTTCTGTCAGCTTTTAACTGTTTTACATCAGAAATAGAAACGGTAAAATCTACTTGAGAAACTGTATCAAAAGATTTAGTAAGTTTGTTCCAAGCATTGAATTTTTCAGGAGAAAAAATAGTACTGTCTTTTATTCCAAGAATAACTAAGTTACCTTCTTCTCCAAATATTTTTAGGAACTGATTGTACTCTAAATTTGCTTGATGATCTTCGGGTAGCAAGTTAGCTTCGGTATATGAAAAACGCATATACTTCATTTGTGAAACCAAAAATGCTGTTATTGCTGCAATAAAAATAAGAACGATGTAACGGTTTCTTAATATAATTCCAGCGACTCTAGTCCAAAAGCTCATTCAAAAAAATTTTTGCAAAGTTATTAATTTCTACTGACGTAAGAGCATAAAAAAAGAGTGTTAAAAAACACTCTTTCAATATACTTAGAAAGGTTTGTTATACTGTCATAATTTCCTCTTCTTTAACAGAATACTTCTCGTCGATTTCTTTTACGAATTTGTCTGTTAATGTTTGCACATCAGCTTCTGCATTTTTCTTCATATCATCAGAAACATCTGTCTTTTTAATGTCGTTATTCGCTTCTTTACGAGCATTACGAATACCTACTTTTGCATGTTCAGCTTCAGCTTTAGCTTGTTTAGCTAAATCACGACGACGCTCTTCTGTTAATGGTGGTACATTAATAATAATGTTTTCGCCATTATTCATTGGGTTAAAACCTAAGTTTGCTATCATGATTGCTTTTTCAATTTCATGTAGCATGTTTTTTTCCCAAGGTTGAATAGAAATAGTACGAGCATCTGGTGTGTTTACATTGGCAACTTGACTTAATGGTGTTTGAGATCCATAATAATCAACTTGAACATTTGCTAACATTGCAGGAGAAGCTTTTCCAGCTCTAATACTACGTAATTCTTTTTCTAAATGTGCAATAGCATTGTTCATTGCTTCTTTTGCACTATCTAAAATAAAATCTATTTCTTCCATTTTAATTATAATTTAAAAACCGTAAAGGTAATTTTGGTTTATTGATTATCAACTATTGTTCCAATTTGTTCTCCTGATAGTAATTTCATTAAATTACCTTTCTTATTCATGTCGAAAACAATAATTGGAAGTTTATTCTCTTCACTTAATGTAAAAGCAGTCATGTCCATTACTTTTAAGCCTTTTTCTATAACGTCTTTAAAAGTAATGTTTTCATATTTAACAGCATCTTTATCTTTTTCTGGATCAGCAGTGTAAATTCCATCTACACGAGTTCCTTTTAAGATAGCATCTGCATTAATTTCGATAGCTCTTAAAACTGCTGCTGTATCTGTTGTGAAATACGGATTTCCAGTTCCTCCTCCAAAAATAACGACACGTCCTTTTTCTAAATGGCGGTTAGCACGGCGCTTAATATAAGGTTCTGCGATTTCTTTAATTTCGATAGCTGTTTGTAGTCTTGTATGAATGCCTTCGTCTTCTAAAGCACTTTGTAAAGCTAAACCATTAATACAAGTTGCTAGCATTCCCATATGATCTCCTTGAACGCGATCCATACCGTTACTGGCACCAGCTACTCCTCTAAAAATATTTCCTCCTCCTATAACAATGGCTACTTCAACACCTTTATCTACAACTAATTTTATTTCTTGAGCGTATTCTTTAAGTCTTTTAGGATCTATTCCGTATTGACGATTTCCCATTAAGGCTTCTCCACTCAGTTTTAAAAGAATTCTTTTGTATTGCATAATTTTATTGAAAGTTTTGCAAAACTACATATTTTTTTTGACTCCGATTTTTTATTGCACAAAAAAACCATCCGATTAAAGGATGGTTTTTAGTTTTATATTGATAAGATTAACCTAAAGTTACTCTTACGAAGTTTTTAACTTCTACATCTCCGAAAGTAGAAACGTATTCTGCAACAGTTTTCTTCTCATCTTTGATGAATTTTTGGTCTAATAAACACTGCTCTTGATCTAAAGTAGTGTTATCAGAGATAAATCTTTCCATTTTACCTGGTAAGATTTTGTCCCAAATTTGTTCTGGCTTACCTTCAGCTTTTAATTGCTCTTTAGCAGCTTCTTCAGCGTTTGCTAAAGCTTCGTCTGTTAATTGTAAACGAGATACGAATTGAGGTACGTTCTTTAAAGTTTTACCTAAACGAACTAACTCTTCGTTATCTTTAACGATAGCAGCGATTCTTGCTTCAGTTTCTGAAGCAACGTAAGCAGGATCGAAATCTTTGTAAGATAAAGAAGTAGCTCCCATAGAAGCAGCTTGCATAGCTAAATCTTTAGTTAAAGTAGCAGCATTGTCTACATCAGCAGTTAAACCTACCATTGCAGCAATTTTACCAACGTGTGTATATGCTCCTACGTATGGTGCTTCAATTCTTTCGAAAGAAGTAATATCGATTTTTTCACCGATAACTCCTGTTTGCTCGATTAATTTCTCAGCAACAGTCATTCCTCCGATGTTAGCAGCTAAAAACTCTTCTTTTGTTTTAGTAGTAAATGCTACGTCTACAAATTCTTGAGCTAAAGCTTTGAAAGAATCGTTTTTAGCAACGAAGTCAGTCTCACAAGCTAAAACGATAGCAACACCGTAAGTGTTATCATCGCTAATTTTAGTAATAGCTACACCTTCAGTAGACTCACGGTCTGCTCTTTTAGCAGCGATTTTTTGTCCTTTTTTACGTAAAATTTCAATTGCTTTATCAAAGTTTCCTTCTGCTTCTACTAATGCATTTTTACAATCCATCATACCAGCTCCAGTAAGCTCTCTTAATTTTTTTACGTCAGCAGCTTTAATTGCCATTTTATTTTTTGTTTTTTAAGTTGTGATTAAAATTAAAATAAAATAAAGGCTTCAATGTAATGAAACCTTTAAATTAAAATTATTTTGCTTCTTCAGCTTTAGCTTCTGTTTCTTTAGCAGCTTTAGCTTTTTCTTTGTCAGCTTTTCTATCAGCTAATCCTTCAGCAATCGATTCAGTTACATAAGATAATACTTTGTCGATTGATTTAGAAGCGTCATCGTTTGCAGGAATTACAAAATCAACTGGTCTAGGATCAGAGTTTGTATCAACCATTGCAAAGATTGGAATGTTTAATTTTTGAGCTTCAGCAATAGCAATGTGTTCTTTCTTTACATCTACTACGAATAAAGCTCCTGGTAAACGTGTCATATCAGAGATAGAACCTAAATTCTTTTCTAATTTTTCACGTTGACGGTTAATTTGTAACTTTTCTCTTTTAGATAAAGCATCGAAAGAACCATCTTGTTTCATTCTATCGATAGAAGCCATTTTCTTTACAGCTTTACGAATAGTAACGAAGTTAGTTAACATACCACCTGGCCATCTTTCAGTGATGTAAGGCATGTTTACATTTTTTGCTTTTTCTGCAACGATATCTTTAGCTTGCTTCTTAGTAGCAACGAATAAGATCTTACGTCCAGAGTTAGCTATTTTTTGTAACGCAGCAGAAGCTTCGTCAATTTTAGCTGAAGTCTTATACAAATCGATGATGTGAACACCGTTACGCTCTGTATAAATGTAAGGAGCCATGTTTGGGTTCCACTTTCTTGTTAAGTGACCAAAGTGTACTCCACTTTCTAATAATTCTTGAATGTTTGCCATTTTAATAAATGTGTTTACGTTCTGTTTTTTCAATATTTCAGTAGTTATTAAGTCTGAAATATTTAGATACTAAACTGTTAATAAATTTAATTTTATAAATAACAGTTCCAATAAACGATTAACGCTTAGAGAACTGGAATTTCTTACGAGCTTTCTTCTGACCGAATTTCTTACGCTCAACCATTCTTGGATCACGAGTTAATAATCCTTCTGGCTTTAATACTGCTTTGTGCTCTTCGTTAATAGCTACTAATGCTCTAGTAATTGCTAAACGGATAGCTTCAGCTTGACCAGTAACTCCACCTCCGTAAACATTTACTTTGATATCGTAAGACTCTAAGTTCTCTGTTAACATTAATGGTTGCTTTACTTTGTATTGTAAAGTTGGAGTTGTTAAATAGTTTGCTAACTCTCTTTTGTTGATAGTGATGTTTCCACTTCCTTGAGAAACATAAACACGAGCAACAGCTGTTTTTCTTCTACCTATTTTGTGTACAGTTTCCATGATTATTTAAGATCGTTAAGGTTAATAGCTTTAGGTTTTTGAGCTTCTTGTTGGTGCTCAGTTCCTGCGTATACATATAAATTTCTGAATAACGCACTACCTAATTTGTTTTTAGGTAACATACCTTTTACTGCTTTCTCGATGATTCTTGTAGGATCCTTCTCGAACATCTCAGTTGCAGTTAATGATCTTTGTCCTCCTGGGTAACCTGTGTGACGGATATATGACTTATTAGTCCACTTTTTACCAGTTAAATTGATTTTTTCAGCGTTGATTACTACAACGTTGTCTCCACAATCTACGTGAGGAGTGAAATTTGGCTTGTACTTACCTCTAATAAGTTTTGCAACTTTAGAAGCTAAACGACCTAAGTTTTGCCCGTCCGCATCAACAACAACCCACTCTTTGTTAACAGTGTTCTTGTTAGCCGATACTGTTTTGTAACTTAATGTGTTCATAATTACACGATTAGTTTTTGTCTTATTAATAATAAATTTTGTCCTTTAAAAAGGTGTGCAAATGTACAACTAATTATTTGATTAACAAACAAGCAGCTGCTTTTCTTTTTCTTTAAGAAGTAAGAAAGTTAAATTAACATATTCTTAAGATAAAACTATGCTACTTTTGATTTGCACTTTCAACTTTAAGAATGAAACTCAAACTAACACTATTTATTACTTCTTTATTTTGTTTTCAAATAACAAAAGCACAAGAAGGACAAAGCTTAACAAAAAAGGTTTATACCACTAAATTTATTAATGAAGCTCCAGAAATTGACGGAGAAATTAATGATGCCGTCTGGAAGGGTTTAGATTGGGGAGGAGATTTTACTCAAAAAGCTCCTACGGAAGGAATAGCGCCTACGTATCAAACAAAGTTTAAGATAGGGTATGATGATAAGTATTTATATATAGCTATAAGAGCTTTTGATGATGAGCCTGAAAAAATAGAGCGAAGACTTTCTAGAAGAGATGGTTTTGCAGGTGATAGAGTAAATGTGCTAATTGACAGTTATCACGATAAAAGAACGGCTTTTGTTTTTACAACTACGGCTGCTGGTGTTAAAGGAGAAGAAATTGTAACTAGAAACGGAAATAACTGGGATGCGAGTTGGAATCCGATTTGGTATACCAATGCTGTGATTGATGATAAAGGATGGACAGCTGAGATGAAAATTCCATTTAGCCAACTTCGGTTTGGAAAAGCAAAAGAACAAGTTTGGGGATTGAATATTATTCGCCAGTTTTTTAGAGAACAAGAACGATCTTTATGGCAGCGCATACCGAATAATGTAGCTGGTTTTGTTTCTGAAGCAGGAGAACTTCATGGATTGATAGATTTAAAATCTCAAAAACAATTGGAAATTCAACCATTTACAGTGTTACAGTATGATTCTTACGAAAAAGAAGGAAATAATCCTTTTAGAGATGGAAGTGATTTTAAAATAAATGGAGGATTAGATGCTAAAATAGGTGTAACTAATGATTTAACATTAGACTTAACCATTAATCCAGATTTTGGTCAAGTAGAAGCTGATCCTGGAGCAATAGCTTTAGATGGTTTTCAAATTTTCTTTAATGAACAAAGACCATTTTTTGTAGAGAATAAAAATATCTTCGATTTTCGATTTGCTAATGGACCAGATAATGTTTTTTATAGTAGAAGAATTGGTAGGAGTCCGCAAACAAATCCAGATAAAGCTGATGGAGAATATGCTGATGTACCTATTAATACCACAATAATAGGTGCAGCTAAATTCTCAGGAAAAACAAGAGATGGTTGGTCTATAGGTGTTTTAGAAAGTGTTACTTCAAGCGAATATGCCGAAATAGATAATAATGGAGCAAGAAGAAAAGAGCTTGTTGAACCTTTAACAAACTATTTTGTAGCTAGGGCTCAAAAAGATTTTAATGAAAGAAATTCTTATGTTGGGGGGATTTTTACAGCAACTAATAGAGATTTAAAAGGATTGAATAGTTTGCGAAAAGCAGCCTACACAGGAGGAGTTGATTTTAGACATGAATGGGATGATAGAAACTATTTTATTCAAGGTGATTTTGTAGCAAGTCATGTTGTAGGAAGTAAAGAATCGATAGAAGCTACTCAAAGATCTTTAACGCATTTGTTTCAGAGGGTAGATGCGAGTCATGTAGAAGTGGATCCGAATAGAACATCATTAACAGGAACTGGAGGAAGAGTTTTCGGTGGAAAAAGAGGTGGCGGAAATTGGCGTTACTGGGGAGGTTTAAATTGGAGGTCTCCTGAATTAGAGTTAAATGATATAGGTTTTTTAAGACAAGCAGATGAAATTAGACAATTTGCTAATGTTCGTTACTTATGGCAAAATCCAACAAAGATTTATAGAGAAGCAAATGTTAGAATGGGGGTTTCTACATCATTTGATTTTGAAGGAAATTATAATCGGATTCAATATACGTTAAGAGGAAATATTAACTGGATTAATAATTGGTGGACTGAACTTGAGTTTGGGCACAAGCCAAGGATATTTATTAATACATTCTTAAGAGGTGGACCACGTTGGCGTTATTCAGAAGAAAATTTTGCGGTATTGTTTTTTGGGTCAGATAGAAGTAAAAAACTTAGTTTCAGAGCAGGAACAGTGCAAAGTGTTACCAAGCAAGATAATTTTGCTTTTAGAAGATATGTGGTAGGATTAAATTATCAACCTTTTGATGCGTTGAGTGCTTCGTTAGAAACTACGTTTAATGAGAATCCTAATAAAACTCAATATGTAACTCAGGTAGATTATAATGGAGGGAAGAGGTATATTCTTGGAAATATCGATCAGCAAACGTGGGCAACAACATTACGATTAAACTATAGTATTAATCCGAATCTGTCTATTCAATACTACGGACAGCCATTTATTTCAAGAGGAAGATATTCTGATTTTAATTTTGTAAATAATTCTATTGCTGAAGATTTAAATGAGAGAGTAACTTGGTATAATAATAATCAAATAACAACTCAATTAGATTCTGATAATGCTGTAGAAAAGTATTTTATAGATGAAAATTTAGATAATGCAAACGATTATGAGTTTGAAAATCCAGATTTTTCTGTAGTTCAATTCAGATCGAATTTAGTTGTAAGATGGGAATATATACCAGGATCGGAGTTGTTCTTTGTTTGGTCGCAAGGAAGAGCAGCAGGAGCTGATCCAAGAGAATCGCTAAGTAGAGGTTTGCAAAATCAAATATTGAACGAACCGTTAGAGAATACATTCTTAATCAAAGCTACTTATAGATTCGTGAGATAAAAAAAATGATTATAAAATAAAAAAGCCAGTTATTTTATTAATAACTGGCTTTTTGTATGTTTTGAAACAAGGTTTATTCAACTTTTTGATCTAATAAATCAAAGAACTGATTTAATCTTGGTAAGATAATAATCTTAGTACGTCTGTTTTTTGCTTTGTTAGCAGGTGTGTCATTAGCAACTAATGGAGAAAAACTTCCTCTACCAGCAGCGATTAACCTGCTAGGAGCTACTTCGTATTTGTCTTGTAATTCGCGAACAATAGAAGTTGCACGTAAAACACTTAATCCCCAGTTGTCTTTTAAAGAAGAACCTGCTGCTATAGGAGTATTGTCTGTATGACCTTCAACCATAACATCCATTTCTGGTTGTCCGTTAACAACAGTTGCAACTTTAGCTAACACTTTCGATGCTTTGTCTGAAATAGTATAGCTTCCGCTTTTAAATAAAAGCTTATCAGAAATAGAAATAAAAACTACTGTTTTTTCAACATTTACTTCAATGTCTTGATCGTCTATTCCTTCTTGTAATTCCTTTTTTAAGTGAAAAGCAACTACTAAATTTAAAGAGTCTTTTTTAGAAGCAGCAGCTCTAATTTTATTAATGTACTTATCTTTTTTACTTAACTGACTTAAAGTTTCTTTAATATTATCGTTAGCTCCTTGAGTTAAAACTGTTAAGTTTTCTACTTGCTGTAGTGTGTTTTCTTTGTCTTTCTTTAAATCGTTAACAGTAGCTGTTAAAGTATTTGTCTTGTCTTGAAATCTTTCTTTTTCAACTAAACATTTTGTTAAGTTGTTCTTTACAGCAACTAACTCGTCTTTTGTTTGCTCGTGTTTAGCTTTTAAAGCTTCTAATTCTTTTGTAGCAGAACATGAGGTTAAAAGTGCTACAGTTACTAGTCCTAAAAATATTTTTTTCATTGTAATCTAAGTTTTTCTGATGTTTCTAGTTACAGTAAGCAAAGTTAACAAAATGGAGATACAAAAATTACAATTAACAATCTTTTATGAAGTACTAAAAATGTACTTTTGTGTTTATAAACTTCATAGCATGAAAAAACTATTTTTTCTTTTGATTTTAGTAGGCTTGTTAGCCTGCAAGAAAACTGAAACTGTAAAGCTTATTAAGCTAAAAGGCGGTGTATTTGGAACGACATACAATATAACTTATGTAGCTGATAAAAACCACCAACAGTCTATAGATAGTTTGTTTTATTTAGTTAATAAATCACTTTCTACATACATACCAACTTCAGATATATCAAAAATAAACAAAGGAGATAGTACAATTGTTGTTGATGAAATGTTCAAAGAAGTTTTTAAAAAATCGAAGAGAATATATGCTGAAACAAATGGTTTTTTCGATCCTACAGTTGGGAACTTGGTCAATGTATGGGGGTTTGGACCTAAGAAAGAGAAAAAAGATTTAGATAGTGTTCAGGTAGATAGCTTAATGAAGTATGTAGGCTTACCCAAAGTAAGTCTTGAAAAAGGAAAGATAAAAAAACAATTTCCTGAAATTTATTTAGACTTTAATTCAATAGCAAAAGGTTATGGGATTGATGTTGTTGGAAGGTTTTTAGAATCTAAAAAAATTAATAATTATTTAATTGAAATAGGAGGTGAAATAAGAGCAAGAGGTAAGAAACCAAATAATAAATTATGGGCTGTAGCGGTTGAAGATCCAAATCAAGATGGAACACAATCGTATGAAAAAGTCATTACTTTAGATAATATGTCTATGGCAACATCAGGGAATTATCGAAAGTATAGAATAGGAAAGAACGGACAAAAATATGTGCATACAGTAAATCCGATAACAGGTTTTGCTATTGAAAGTAATTTATTAAGTGCCTCAGTTATTGCTCCTGCAGATTGTGCTGATGTAGATGCGTATGCAACTGCTTTTATGGCAATGGGATTAGAAAAAACTTTAGAATTTACAAAAAAATATCCTCAAATAAAAGTGATTTTAATTTACTTGAACTCTGAAGGGGAAATATTAAATTATTCAAATTAAAATACCTATATTTAGGTATGGGTTTTTATGAAATGAACCTATAATTTTGCTTGAATTCTTAAAAAATAAAAGAAAAGAATGGGGATTAAAAGGGGATTTTCGTTTTTCGTTATGTTTTTTTTGGTTGTGAGTCAATATGCACAAACCAATGAGGAAATTGCTGGAGTTTATTTACGTAAGTCAGAAGAAAGTTATAATACATTAAAAGTTGATAAATCGTTAATGTATTTTGAAAAAGCACTTAAGCTTATAGATTCTGCTCGAACTGCTAAAACTGCTCGCTTAGGTTCTCTTATTCATTATGAGAAAAAAAATTATAAAGAAGCTAAAAGATATGCAAAAAAATATTTTTCGTTAGCTAAAAATAAATCTTCTGATAAATACATTGAATTGTTAGATTTATATGTAGATATGGAAGAGAAGATAGCTAAAGAAGAAGAGGAAGAGAGAATTAGAATAGAAGCTGAGAGAAAGAAAATGTTAGAGCTTAAAAGGATTGACTCTTTAAAAACTTTATGGAAAAAGCAAAAAGAAAGTTTAAATTTTTCTTTTGATACTTTGTATTCTTTTAATAAGTATGGACTTGCACTAGTTAAAAAGGATAATAAGTATGGAATTATAGATGATTTAGGGTATGTAAAAGTTACTCCTTCAGAGTATGAAAATGTTAAAAGTTTTGATGGATATTTTTTATTCCTAGATAAGAAAGAAAATCCAACAAAAATATTTTCATATAATTCTAAGACCAAAGAAGGGTATTTGTTACCAGAGATAGAAAGTTTAAGTTTATTGTCTACCAATTATGGTAAGGTTATGTTACCAAGAGGTAATTCACGTATTGTTTTTTATCCTGAAAATAGTCAACAAGCAATAGTGTTTGATTTAGATCAGAAAAAGAAAGTAGTTATTTCCGATATAAAAGAATTATTTAAAAGTTTGAAAAAAAACGATTTTATTGATCGTTATAAAGAGGACGATCTTGAAATAAAAATTCAAGGAGATTGGTACCGTTTTGGAGGGCATTTAGGCGGGAATGTTTATGCTCTTTTTGGTGAAGAAGATACAGTATTACAAGGTTATTTACTTAGCAATAAGCAAATTTTAAAAAGTACAGACTACCTTTATTTAGGATGTGCGTATAAAGGGAAATTAGAGGCTGAAAAGAACGGAGAAATATATTGGATTGACAATAAAGGCGAAGAGGTAAGCTCTCCAAAAGATATGGTAATAGGATATGGAGGGGAAACAAAAGTTGAAAGTGTAGCGCCTGGAGTTTATCAATTTTATAAGTTAATAAAAGCAAAAAAATACTTTATAAATAAAGATGATAAATTAGAAACTCTTAAAGAATTTTTAAGGAAAAATAAATAAAAATATTTCGAAGAACAATTGAAAATAGGATTGTGGTATTCTTTACTGCAATCCTATTTTTTATGCAATAAATTAGGCTTGATTTATAATTCATAACAGGTATTTAATTACTAGCAAATTCTATTGAATAGAAAGGTGATTTTTCCCCTATTTTTAAAATAATATAGATTTTACTACTTGTTTTTTATAAATTGTATGGAACTAACTTAGACACGTTTTTTGTAGCCAGTATAAGGGGACAAGCGTTACATAAAAACATATACAATGAAAATAAAACTACTATTGCTATGCAGCAGTATGCTGTCTTTTTTTTCGTACGCGCAAACAAATCGAGAAGTAGCTAGTACGTATTTACATAAATCAAGACAAAATTATAATAAACCCAAGATAAGCAAGCTTCAACAAGCCAAATCGCTTGAGTTTATAGATACATTGACTAATGCAGAAGTGGCTCGGTCAGGGAGTTTAATGCATTTAGAGCTTGAAAATTATGAGAAAGCAAAAAAGTTTGCTGATAGGTATTTTTTATTAGAAAAAAATAAGAGCTCGAGAAAATATCAAGATTTTTTAACAACGTATAGTACTATTGAAGATGTTCTTCGGTTAAAAAATATGTTGAGAAAATCTAGAGAAGAAAAAATAGCTTTAGAGAAAAAGCGGAAAGATTCTTTAAAAAGTTTTTGGTTTAAAACTTATAATAAGTTTAAGATAACGGCTGATTTTATTCAAAATTTCGATACAAATGGTTTTGCGCTTTACAAAGAGAATGAAAAGTACGGAATAATCAACGATAAAGGATTTGTAATAGTAAAACCAAATGAATATGAAAAAGGAACTCAATTTGATGGTTATTTTTTACTTCAAAATAAAGCGATAAATCCAACAAAAATATTTTGCTTTAACTCATTTAAAAACAAAGGTTTTATTTTGTCTGATTTAGCAGATGTTAGCCCAAAATCAACTCATTACAGAACAATTATGTTACCAAGAGCTAATGCTCGTTTGGTTGTGTACCCTAATAGTTTGGACAAGGTTCTGATTTTCGATATGGAAAAAGAAAAATTAGTAAAGCAAAACATTAGTACTACCTTGAAAAAGTTAAAGGAAAAGAAAATAATCACTAAATATAAAAGTAATAATCAAATAAAAGTTAAAGGAGAGTGGTATTCCTATGGAGGAAGTTTAGGAGATACACATATTCTGTACTTGCCTAAAACAAATATAATTTATGGGTATTTAGTTGAGAGAGGAGGGAGAATACTTAAGAAATCTGAATATCCGTACATGGGATTTTCTTACAAAGATAGAAGTCAGGTGATAAAGAATAAAAAAACTTTTTGGATTGATAGTTTTGGAGATAAAGTAAGAAGGCCAATTAATGAATCGGGAATTTATGGAGGAAAGACCAGAGTAGTAAGAACGAATGATGGAAAATTTCATTTTATTCAAACGATTAATGGTGAAAGATATTTGGTGAATAATAATGAAAAGCTAGAAGATTTAGCTAGCTTTTTAAAAAAGCATCTAAAGAAAGATTAAAGAAATTATTTATAACAAACAGGAAGAATTTCTCCTTTCATTAAAGCATATCGCTCTAGTTTTTCTGGGGCGATTTTTTTTGTGTAATCAATTTCATCAACCTTAAAACCTATTGAACGAAGCTTATCAAAATAATCACGACCATAAACGCGTACATGGTCATATTGACCAAAAATTTCAGCACGTTCTTTAGGGTCGGTAATAGAATCGTCTTCAAAAGTAATTTCTCTACTTAAGTCTTGCGGAATTTGAAAAATACCAAATCCACCAGGTTTCATTACTCTATGTAATTCTTGCATTGCTTTGGTGTCATCAGGTATATGTTCTAAAACATGATTGCAAAAAACAATATCAAAAGAATTATCATCAAAAGGTAAATCGCAAATATCAGCTTTTACATCAGCAATAGGCGATTCTAAATCTGAAGTGAGATAATCTAAGTTTTTCTGTTTTCTAAAAATATCTAAAAAGCACTGCTCAGGAGCAATATGTAAAACTTTTAGTTGTTGTTTCGAAGTGAAAAAATCGGTTTCATCTTTTAAGAAAAGCCACATTAAACGATGTCTCTCTAATGATAGCGTAGAAGGAGAAAGTGCATTCTCTCTTTGAATGCCATAACCATAAGGAAGAAATTTACGAAACGATTTTCCATCAATAGGATCGGTAAAATTATCGCCTTTTAACCACCAAGCAATTATAGGACGCACCCAATAACTTACTTTTATTAAAATAGGTCTTGGTATAGTGTTTAATATGGTCTTAAATAAAGACACGTATTTATAAAACTAAAGGTTGCTGTCTAAACTCATCTTCTTCTTTACTTTCAATTCCTAAAGCATTATAGATGTATTTAAAAGTTGAAAGCAACTCTGGTTTCCCGTTAATAATAGCAACATCGTGTTCGAAGTGAGCAGAAGGTTTGTTGTCTAAAGTTGTAATAGTCCATCCGTCACTGTGTTGGCGAATTTTATGAGTTCCTAAGTTAATCATAGGTTCAATAGCAACTACCATACCTTCAATAAACTTTTTACCACGTCCTCTTTTTCCGTAGTTAGGCATTTCAGGATCCTCATGCATTGTTTTACCAATACCATGACCTACCAATTCTCTTACAACACCATAACCTCTATCTTCGGTATATTTTTGTATTGCATAACCAACGTCACCTACTCGGTTACCAACTTTTAATTGACGGATTCCTTCGTATAAACTTTCTTTAGTTGTATTTAAAAGTTTTTGTGTTTCAGGAGCTATTTCACCAACGGCAAAAGTATAAGCGTGATCACCGTAAAATTCGTTTTTAATAGCACCGCAATCTATTGAGATAATATCACCTTCTTGCAATGGTGTTTTATTTGGAATACCATGTACTACTTGAGAATTAGGACTCATACAAAGTGTATTTGGGAAATCGTATAAGCCTAAAAAACCAGGAATAGCACCTTGCTCACGAATGAATTCTTCGGCAAGCTTGTCTAAGTATAGCGTAGTTACTCCAGGTTTTACTTCTTTTGCAAGCATTCCTAAAGTTTTAGAAACTACCAAAGCACTCTCGCGCATTAATTCTATTTCTTCTCTCGTTTTTTGTGGTATCATCTTAAAAAAATTGAAGCGCAAATTTACAGTTATTTTTGATATGGATGTTTGTAATCTTGACCAGAAACGATTTTTAAGAAATCTTTTTCAATAGTGCTTCCGTCAACAGCATGCTCTACGAAACGACCTATTTCTTTTCCGTCTTTATAAAAAATAAAAGTTGGGACTCTAATAATGTTTAGTCCTTCTTCTAAATCTTTTGCTTTTTTCGATCTATTAACAGCTATTAATTCTATGTTCTTAGAATTAAATCCAGCTTCATCTAATAGCTTATAAAAGTTCGGGATTTCTCTTTTACTGTCTCCACACCAAGTTCCCATAAAACCTTTGATTTTTACATCTTTTAATAAAGGTTTAAGTTTATTGATAACTTCTTTATCAGTTTCATAATATTCGTAAAAATCATTAAACCAATCGCTACCATAAGGTTCTACTTTAAAGCTCTCTTTAGTTACATGCCCCACCAAATCTCCTTTAGTATTTTTTACTGCTGGAATTTTCTTTGTGCTTGAACATGAAACAAGAAAAACGATTGCTATAAGGCTGAATATTTTTTTCATACATTTTTATTTAAACAAGTGAATGTTGTGTCATCTCTTTAGGTTGCTCTACGCCCATTAGTCGTAAAACGGTAGGTGCAATATCACCCAAGATACCACTTTTTATTGATTTTAATTCGTTGTCAATTAAAATCATAGGAACTGGATTAGTGGTGTGTGCTGTATGTGGACTACCATCAGGATTTATCATAGTTTCACAGTTTCCATGATCAGCAATTAAAATGGTAGTGTAATCGTTTTCTAAAGCTGTTGTAATTACGTCTTTTACACAGTTGTCTACAGCTTCACAAGCTTTTACTGCAGCTTCGAAAACTCCTGTATGCCCAACCATATCTCCGTTGGCAAAATTCAAGCAGACAAAATCTACCTCACCTTCTTGTAATTCAGGAACTATAGCATCACGAATTTCGTAGGCACTCATTTCTGGTTTTAAATCATATGTAGCTACTTTAGGTGATGGGCATAATAGACGTTTTTCTCCGTTGAATTCTTTTTCTCTTCCACCAGAAAAGAAAAATGTTACGTGTGGGTATTTTTCGGTTTCTGCAATTCGTATTTGTGTTTTTCCTGCCGATTCTAAAACCTCACCCAAGGTGTTTTCAATATTTTTAGTATCGTAAATAACATGAATGTTATTAAAAGTAGCATCATAATTAGTCATGGTAACAAAGTACAACGGTATTTTTTTCATGTTGAATTCAGGAAAGTCTTTTTGACTTAAAGCTTCTGTTAATTGTCGACCTCTGTCGGTTCTAAAATTGAAGAAAATAACAACATCGTCTTCTTTTATAACTGCTTTTGGTTGGTTGTTTTCATCAACCATCACAATCGGTTTAATGAATTCATCGGTTACATTTTCGCCATAACTTTGTTGAATACTTTCTGTAGCGTTAGTTGAAAAACTACCTTTGCCATGAACCAATGCATCGTAAGCTAGTTGAACACGTTCCCAACGATTATCACGATCCATTGCGTAGTAACGACCAGTAACTGTTGCTAATTTCCCAGTGGTTTTTTGCATATGTTCCTCAATATCATTAATGAAGAATTTCCCAGATTTTGGGTCGCAATCTCTTCCGTCAGTAAAAGCATGTAGAAATACATTCTTTAATTCGTGCTTGCTTGCTGCTGCTAGCAGCCCTTTTAAATGATTGATGTGAGAATGAATTCCACCGTTAGAAACCAATCCTAAAAAATGAATGTTTTTATTGTTGTTTTTTGCGTATTCAAAAGCATTTAATAATTCATTTTCTTTGGCTAAAGAACCATCTTTTATAGCGTTGTTTATTTTAGCTAAGTTTTGATAAACGATTCTACCAGCACCTAAATTCATATGTCCTACTTCAGAATTTCCCATTTGTCCTTCTGGTAAACCAACATGTTCACCATCGGTACGTAATTCGGCATGTGGAAATTTGTCGTATAACGAATTTATAAAAGGTGTTTTTGCATTATATATGGCAGATACTTTTGGGTCTTGTGTAATTCCCCAACCATCTAAAATCATTAAAATTACTTTCTTGTTCATTTCTGTAGAATTGAATGGTAAAAGTAAGAAAGATTTCGGTGGGATTTTTAAAAATTAACGAAACCGATTAAGAAGAAAATAAGCAATAAAAGAATAGTTGTGAAAATTACCAAAAGTGTTAGAGTAGTACAATAAGTCGTTTAAATTTTAGAAAGGCTTGAGCTAGAGAATATGTAAAAACCTAGAAGACTTAAAAGAATTCCAAACCTTAAGTGTTGCCCACTAAAAGAATTTGAAAATATTTTAGATATAGCACCTAATTCGAATAAAAAACCAAATAAAGATGTTATAAAAAGTATTACTATTAATGTTTTGTTGTTAGCTTTTTTCCAAAAGACAAGAGAAAATATTATTAGAAAGATATATCCAACAATAGCAGATGTAATATAATTTTCATTGCTAGAAATACCTGCAAAATTTACTAACGAAAAAGAAAATTTAGCGTTTATAAATTCTAAAGTATTAGCAGAAAAAGATAATAATACAATTGATGATATTAAACTAAGTGTTAATAATATTTTCTCTTTCATTATTATTTTCTGTATTTACGAATAGCTTCTTTAATTTTTTGTATTCTGTTTTCAGGATCTGGGTGAGTGCTCTGAAATTCAGGAACTCTATTTGGTCCTGCGGCAGCTTTTAAAATTTCCATTACACCAATTAAACTTTCTGGGTTGTAGCCTGCATCAATCATTAGTTTTACTCCTAATTCATCACTTTCTAATTCGTCACCACGACCATTCTTCAATAAAGTTTGTTGCCCGATACTATTGGCTAATTGCCCTAAGTCGGCACCTACAGAAGCTCCCATAGTTAGTAATTTCCAAAAGTTAGCATCGGTAATTCTTTCGTTAGAATGTTTTCCTAAAACATGACCAATTTCATGCCCTAAAACACCTGCTAATTGATCTTCATTTTTCAGTTTAGAAAATAAAGCATAGGTGATAAATATTTGTCCGCCAGGTAATGCAAAAGCATTTATGGCTCTATCGTCTCTAAGTAAGTGAAATTCGTATTTGTACCCCGATTGTTTTGCAATAGTATTGTTAACTAATTTAGCGCCGACTCTGTCTACTAAAGCTTGTGCATTATCGTTAGGAAATAACCCTCCATGTTGTTGTGCCATTCTTGGCGCTTGCTGTAATCCAATAGCAATTTCTTGCTGAGGAGATAAGCTAATAGCTTGCTTTTTTCCTGTGTATGGATTCACTTCTTGCTGGCTACATTTACGTAAATAAGCAAAAGCTACAATAGCTATACCTATTAGTAATCGAGTTTTAAAACCACCTCTTCTCATGTAATATTTTTTGATTTTTTGTTATTCTCGTAAAGATACGAAATAATGATATTTAACAAATATCAATTTTTTGTATTCCTCAAAAGACGTAAATTTACGCAGCAAACAACTAACATGATATATGAAGACTCATTTTGAACTAAATGAGGTAACTAAAAAATTACCCAAACACTTACATAAATTTGTAGTTAAACAACCTTACGATGAATATACAGCGCAAAACCAGGCCGTTTGGCGTTATGTAATGCGTATGAATGTTGATTATTTAAGTAGAGTAGCACATGAATCGTATGTAGATGGACTGCAAAAAACAGGAATTTCGGTTGAAAGTATTCCGCATATGGAAGGAATGAATCGAATTTTAAAAGAGATTGGTTGGGCAGCTGTTTCGGTAGATGGTTTTATTCCGCCGAATGCGTTTATGGAATTCCAAGCTTATAATGTATTGGTAATAGCTTCTGATATGAGAACGATAGATCATATTGAATATACACCAGCACCAGATATTATTCACGAAGCAGCAGGCCATGCACCTATAATAGCCAACCCTGAATATGCTGAGTATTTACGCCGATTTGGAGAAATAGGAAGTAAAGCTATTTCATCGGCTAAAGACTACGAAATGTATGAAGCTATTCGTTTGCTTTCTATTTTAAAGGAGAATCCTAATTCATCTCAAAAGGAGATTAACGAAGCTCAAGAAAAAGTTGAGTGGTTACAAAATAATATGGGAGAGCTTTCTGAAATGGCTCAAATACGAAATTTACACTGGTGGACGGTTGAATACGGTTTAATTGGTACACTTGATGATCCTAAGATTTATGGAGCGGGATTATTATCATCAATAGGTGAGAGTAAGTGGTGTATGAAAGATGAGGTAAAAAAAATACCGTATACGTTAGATGCTGCAAACGTAAGCTTTGATATAACAAAACCACAGCCTCAGTTGTTCGTTACTCCAAACTTTGCTCATTTAAGTTTGGTGTTAGAGCAATATGCTAACACGATGGGAATTAGAACTGGAGGGTTGAAGGGCGTTCAAAAATTAATTGATTCTAAGAATCTTGGAACAATTGAATTAAGTACAGGAATTCAGGTTTCGGGAATATTTACGAATGTAATTCAAGATGAAAAAAACAGACCGATTTATATTCAAACTACAGGGCCAACTGCTTTAGCAAACAGAGATAAAGAATTGATTGGCCATGGAATTGAATATCATGCTGAAGGATTTGGAAGCCCGATAGGAAAGTTGAAAGGAATTAATATTCCGATTGAGCATATGAGTCCGAGAGATTTAGAAGCTTACGGAATTTATGAAGGAAAACAAGTTAGTTTAGAATTTGAAGGAGGAGTAAAAGTAGCAGGAGAAGTAATAACAGGAACTAGAGATTTACGAGGAAGAATTCAATTAGTATCGTTTAAAAATTGTACGGTAACTCATGGAGATAAGATGTTATTCCATCCTGATTGGGGAATTTATGATATGGCTGTTGGAGTAGAAATTAAAGCAGCTTATTCTGGACCTGCAGATGTTAACTCTTTTGAAGATTTAGGTAAGGTTTCTGAAACAAAAACACACAAAATAAATTATTCTGATTCAGAAAGAGAATTGTACAAGTTGTATACTGAGGTAAGAGAAATGCGTGAGAGTAATTCAACTTCTGAAGAAAAAATCTCTGCTGTATTTCAACAATTACAAACTAAATTTTCTAACGATTGGTTATTGCCATTAGAGCTTTTAGAACTGGCTGTTGAAAAAGAATATGAAATAAAAAATGAATTAAAGGCATATTTAGAAAACTTGAAAAGTAACCAAAGTTACACGACATTAATAGAAAACGGATTACATTTGTTGCCACAATTACAAGCGTAATAAAATGAACCTATTTAATTTATTTAGAAAGAAAGATATGAGTAACGAAATACAATCGTATTTAGATAAAGGAGCAGTAATTTTAGATGTAAGAACACTACCAGAGTGGAATGATGGTCATACTGATGGAGCAACACACATTGTATTAAATACAATCCCAGAAAATGTTGAAGAAATTAAGTCGTGGAACAAGCCAGTAATTGCAGTTTGTAAAAGTGGAGGAAGAAGTGGACAAGCTACTGACTTTTTACAACAATACGGAATTGATATTATTAACGGAGGTCCTTGGCAAAACGTAGATCAATACGTTAAATAAGTTTTTGATTTTTAGCCTTTAATACGGCTTCCATCTTATTGTGAACTTGTAATTTTTTATACGTGTTCTCAATATGTTTACGAACAGTAGAAGGAGATATTATCAAATTATCGGCAATCTCATTATAGTTTAACCCTTTACTAAGTTGAACTAATATTTGAGTTTCCCGCTTCGATAATTTAATATCTTCTTTTTTGTTTTCTTCAACAGTAGCTTCTGGGTTTCGTAATAATTGTAGTGTTTTAAGAGCAATACTTGGTGTCATAGGAGCGCCGCCATTTACAACTTCTAAAATGCTATTGTGTAACTTTTCTGGATTGATTTCTTTGAGTAAATATCCACTAGCTCCTGCTTTTATAGATTTAAAAATACAATCGTCATCATCTACCACAGTTAGCATTATAATTTTAATCTGCGGATATTTGTTTTTTACAATTTCAGTAGCTTTTATACCATCCATTTCTGGCATTTGAATATCCATTAAAATTACATCTACAATATGGTCTTCAGCTAGTTTACCAATAAGTTCAGCTCCATTTTTAGCAATAAATTTCACTGTAATATCTTCAAAAAAAGATAGTTTTTCTTGAATAGATTTTGCTAAAAAATAATTGTCTTCTGCAATACAAATTTTTAGTTTCACATTATTGGTTTTAGTTAGTTGTTATAAATCTACAGATATAAAGAGAACTATACTATACGTCATTTGTCGTATTGTTAATTTGTAAAGTAATGGTTGTTCCTTTACCATTTTCAGAAGTAATAAAAACTGAACCATTAATACTACTCATGCGTTTTTCCATGTTGCTGAGTCCGCTTCCTAAGGTTACATTATTTATGTCGAAACCTTTTCCATTGTCTTGAATGGTTAATTGTAGCTTGTTATCTTTTTGAGTAGCGTTGAGTTCAATTAAATCACCTTCTGAATATTTTACGGCATTATTAATTGCTTCTTGAGTGACTCTAAATAAATTCATTCCTTCGATAGAAGTGAAATTGATATGCGATGGAATATTGTTTTTGTATTTAAAGGTTATAGAAGGTACTGCTTCTTTAGCTTTTTCAATAAAAGAGAGTAGGCGTGTAGAGAAGTCGTCGATAGAAATCTCGTTTTTGTTCATTGCCCAAATGGTATCTCTTAGTTGGTGAATGGTATCGGAAGTAAAGTCGCTAATATTAGTTAATTTACTTTTTAAAACATCATTTAAGTCTTTAGAAATGTACTTTAAATTATCTATTGAAGAAATAATAAATGTAAGTTGAGAGCCAATATTATCATGTAAATCTCTTGAAATACGTAAACGTTGTTCTTGTAAACGGTTTTGGGTTTTAATCTTAGAAAGAGCATCTTTTAACTCAATTTCTTTTTCTAATTGTTTGCGTTTAAAACTGCTGCGATGATAGTATCCAATAGATAGAATTCCTACAATCAACAATGCTCCGCCTAATAGAGTTGCGTATAAATTCCTATTCTTAATTTTTAACTCGTTTTCTAAGATTTCTTCTTTTTGAAGTGCAATTTCTTTTTCTTTTTTCGCAGTATTATATTTTTCTTGAACTTCGGCAATTTCTTTTGTTATTCTAGAGTTTAGAATTGAATCTTGCATTGTGTTTACTAATTTTTGATATATCAATACACTATCAGTATGTTTTTTGTGTGCATGATATTGGAGCAAAAAATTGTAACCATTCAGTATTTTGTCATTAGCGTTAATTTCTTTAAAAAGCTTGACTCCGTTTGAAAGTTTTTTTCTTGCTTCTGAAAGTTTACCTAGTCTTAATTTTAATTCACCTAAGTTTAATTTTACAGAGGCTATTCCGTATTTACTATTTATGTTTTCTCTTATATTAAGGGCTTTAGTTAATAGAATTTCAGCTTTTTTATATTGACCTAAATCTTTGTGAATTGTGCCCAAATTATTGTACAAAGTACCTAACTCTTTTTTATAATTATTTTTTTTTGCAATAGAGATTCCAAGGTTATAAAAGTTAATGCTTTTAATAGTATCTTTTAAAAAAAGATATGAGTTTCCGATATTTGTATAGGAGTATACTAGTCCAAAATCATCGTTGATTTTTTTTCTGATATCTGCTATGATTAAATGTTCTTTAAGAGCTTTTTTGTGAAGTTTTAACCCACTATAAACGTTAGCAATATTATTTCTTACAATAGCAGAATATTTAATGATGTTTTTATATTCATAAATTTCTAATGCTTTTGTATTGTATTGTAAAGCAGAATCCATTTTAAAAATTCGTTGGTAGGCAATTCCAAGTTTATTGTAAAGACTAGCAATACCTAAAGTATCTCTAATCTTATTTCTTATAACCAAAGATTTTTTATAATAACTTACAGCTTTATTAAAATTAGAAGTTTTGTATTGTAAAATACCTAAATCATTATAAGCTTGAGCTTGACCTTTCAAATTATTAGTTTTTTGAGATAAGCTAAGAGCTAAATTTCCGTAGTAACTAGCTGAATCTTTATTTAGACTACCATAATACCAGCATAAATCACTATAAAGTTTGATCTTTAAACTATCTGTTGTGTTTGGGTTAGATAAATTGTTTTTTATTTGAATTATTTTCTCATTTAGGCTTTGTGAATGTGAAAAATAAGAATGAAGAAATAATAGTAATAGTAGTTGTTTAAAATATTTCACGTAATTGAAATTAAGTTAGTGTCAGTATTGATTGGTACTTAAAGATACTAAAAGTTGTTTTAATTATTTGTTTTTTAATAGTTTGATGATTTCTTGAAGTGAAAATTTAATAGAAAGTAAGTTGGTTTTTACGATACGTAATTGTCTGTCAACTTTTTTGGTATGATTTGGTATGTTTTTGGTTTTTAATAATAAAGATTTCTCTTTTTCTAATTCAGAATAAATCATTGCCAGCTTTTGCGCTTCCCCTGATTTTAATTGCATATAACCCCTTATATTATATAATAACGCAATAGTTGCAAAAACCAGCAATGATATGTAAATATTATTTAGAAAATTGTCCATGCCAACCCTGTCCTAAAGGCTCGATATTAATTTCATTAAATGTTCCATTGTTATTTGGCGAAACATTATAACCAATATTATCTCTACAATTGTCTTTAAATTTAAAGTTATTAGTCCCTAATAAAACAGGATTTTTAAGTGTTATACAATCTTTTCCTTCAACTTTTACAGTAAGTACATTGTTAGAAATTGTAAAAGTAGCTTTAGTGCCATTGCTAAAAGGTGAGCCGTTTTGAGCAGAATGATAGGTTAATTCATAAGTTCCATCTAAAGAACTTGGAACTGTTCCTGCATTTTCCCCAGAAGCTAAAGTATATGAGCATTCGGTACTACAATTTGCTGCGTTTTGTTGAGGTGTCTCATCGTCGGAACAATTCCACAATAATGAAGTAAAAGCTACAAAAATGATTAATTTTATTGATTTCATGTTTGGTTATTTTTTAGGTGCATTAAAAGTTCCTTCAGTAATTTTTTTAGTGGTTTTGTCTCCAGCTTCATAACCATCAAAAGAAAAAGTTCCTTTTATATGTGTGCTTGTATCTTCTGTAATAGTAACAGTACCAGTACCAAAATTAAAAGTAGTAGCCCAAGCTTTTATAGGTGTAACGGTTCCGTACATCATTAGATTTGTATTAGAAAGAGCATCTCCTGCTTTGTAAGTTCCTTTACCATTGTAAGATGAAATATTAATACGAATGTATTTTCCAGAAGAGTCTGAGCCTTGTACAGCAAGTACTCCTGAGTTTACTACAGCACCAACTGTAGCTTCTAAAGATGTAAAACCGGTTCCATCTACTTTTGCAGTTAATGTAGCTCCTCCATTTGTTCCTTCTGTTGGGTCGTCATCACTACAAGCCATAAAGAAAATGAACATAAAACTTAATAACGATAATTTGTAAAACGTTTTCATAATAATAGATTTTTAGATTAGTATAGATTTTTTAAATTTTTGAAAAATATTTGTTTGTAGATTCTCCTAAGTAATAATTAACTCCCTCTAAGACTCCGTTAAAATATTTAGTACTGTCGAATTTTATAGTTTGTATAACTTTAGCTTCTCGTGTAGGAACATTAAAAACTTTATAGCCATTACCAATATGATCTCCTTGCATATCTACTTTACCAGTTTTTACAGCTTTATATTTTTTATTAGGTAATACTCCAGCAACAGGAATTCCTTTTTTAGGTAAGGTTGAAGTAAACCAAGCTTGATATTTTAGGTTCTTTTTAAAACCAAAATCAAAAGAACTCATGATTAGTGTGCTTTTATTAAAACCTAATTTACTTTTCGATTGAATTGAAGCAGATTTAGCAAGACGTAAGTTTGGTTTAGCAACTACTTTAGCAATACCACCAATAAGTTTACCGAAGGCTCTACTTCCTTGAGATTCTCCATCTTCAGCAAAAGGAACTAAAATGTTAACTCTTGCTACAATGACACCACCTAGGCTTTTTGAAGTTTTTAGAGTGGTATTAAACATTCCGTAGTTTTTTCCTATAAAAGTTATGTTAGTAGGATTTGTGGTTATAAAACCTTTATATTGTTGAGATGGTGTTCCTCCTATATAGGTTTCTGATTTTTTATAGTATTCATGGTCTTTAAAATCTTTTCCAGTTAAAATTTCATAACCTTTGTTTTTTAGTTGTGTTATAAAGCCTTCATACGCTTTATCTGTCAACTCTTGAAGTTTACTAGGTTCAATATCACCTAAGCCAAGAAATAGAGCAGCTTTAGCGTCACCTATGTAACTTTCTCCACCAAGTTGTCTTCCTCCTTTTTTAACTTTAGATTTAGCATAGATGTATTGATAGTTAATAGAAAACTGTTCAATGAAAATTTTCTTTTCAGCTTCTTTGAACTTTTTTTGTCCATAACCGCCATACTTTAACTTGGCTTTTTTAACGGTTTGGGCATTAATAACATTAAAGCTAAAAGCAAATGTTAGAATACAACTTAGAAATATAATTTTTGATTTCATGATGATAGAATTTTATGATGTTTCAAAATTCCAAAATCAATGAAAGCTGTTCAATACGTCATTTGACGTATTTTTAATTATGGTGTTGTAACTTAAAAAGTTATGTTCGGGTGGTTACTTCTTGTTTTAGCAATTTTCTTGTTCAATTTTTTTAAAAAAGTTTGATGAGCTTCAGAATTAGGATTAAAAGGACGGTGTGTTAATCCTTTTTGAATGGTATCTACTTCTTTCATGGTTTGAAAACTTTCTTCGGAAAACCATGTTTGTATAAATTTTTCCCAGATATAATTTATAGCAGTTGAGTTTGGATGAATCATGTCTTCGTTATAAAAACGATAATCACGAAGTTCATCCATCATAATTTCATATGAAGGAAAATAATGGATGTTTTTTCTAGGTTCTACAACACTATGAATAGAAGCGAGTATGTGTGATTTACTTTGCTTGTTTTCAATAAAACCATCTTTGATATGACGAACAGGAGAAACTGTATAAATAATTGAAGCTTTCGGATTGATCGCTCTAATTAAAGTGTTAATAGCATCAAGAGTTTCTGTGATTTCTTGCACAGATAATAGTTCTTTTAAAAAATTTTTCTGCGGAATTTTATGACAGTTAGCAACAATAGTGTCTGATGCTATTTCTCTATAGATCCAAGAAGTACCAAGCGTAATAATGATATGAGAAACATTTTTTAACGATTTATAAGTCTGTTGAATAACTGAATTTAAGCTATTCAACAATTCATCTTTATCAGAAGAACTTAAACTTGAATGTGCATCAAAACAATGCCAGCGTTCATTGTGAAAAAAAATGTCTTTTTCGGTATAGGTTTCTTGATTGATAACTTTGGTAATTAACCTTTCAATAGCTTTAGGATGAAATAAAATTCCAAACGGATTTTGATTTGACTGAAATTTAAAATACGAAAGCTTATTACCAATGTTTTCTGAAAAACATGAACCTAATAATAGTATTTTAGATTGATAGTCTATTAGATTCTTAGATTGTTTTTGTATTGGTATTTCTGTTTGAAATTTCATTTAAAACTATATATAAAAGAAAAGCTCAAAGTTAAACCTTGAGCTTTTTATATTAAACTACATATTCTTTAGCTTTTTCTAATACTTTTGGTAACCCTCCTGGGTTTTTACCTCCTGCAGTAGCAAAGAAGTTTTGTCCACCTCCACCACCGTGAATATATTTACCTAATTCTCTTACTACTTTACCTGCATCGTAACCACGTTCATTTGCTAAATCTTTAGAAATATAACAAGTTAACATTGCTTTTTCTGGTGATGCTGAGGTAGCCATTAATATAAATAGATTATTAACTTCTCCACCTAATTCAAACATTAGGTTTTTAATACTATTTTGGTCTAAATCTACTTTAGTAGCCAAAAACTGAACTCCGTTTACTTCTTGTAACTGATTTTTCAGTTCACCTTTCATATTCTTAGCTTTATCTTTTAATAATTGCTCTATTTGTTTCTTTAAAGCTGAATTCTCATCTTGTAAACTGCTTACAGATTTTGCAATATCTTTTGGATTCTTTAATAATTGTTTTACAGAATTAAAGTTACGTTCTACGTCTTCAAAGTATTCTCCAACAGCGACATTAGTAATTGCTTCAATACGACGAATACCAGCAGCTACAGCACCTTCAGATTTAATTTTGAAATACCAAATATCTCCTGTTTGTTGTACGTGAGTTCCACCACATAATTCCATAGACTGTCCAAAACGAATTGCACGAACGCTGTCTCCATATTTTTCGCCAAATAAAGCTAAAGCACCTTCGTCAATAGCTTGTTGCATTGGAATATTTCTTTTCTCTTCTAAAGGAAGGTTTTCACGAATACGAGCATTTACAAACTCCTCAATTTCTTTTAACTGATCTTTGTCTACTTTTGAAAAGTGAGAGAAATCAAAACGTAAGTAGTCAGGACTTACTAAAGATCCTTTTTGTTCTACGTGATCACCTAAAACAGTACGTAACGCTTGGTGTAACAAGTGCGTTGCTGAGTGATTACTAGCAGACAAACGTCTAAACTCATCGTTTACTACCGCCTTAAATGTTTCGTTTAAGTTCTTTGGTAAATTCTTTGTAAAGTGAATGATTACATTGTTTTCTTTCTTTGTATCAATCACGTAAATAACATCACCGTTTGGAGCTTCAATAAAACCTTTATCACCAACTTGCCCACCACCTTCAGGGTAGAAAGGAGTCATATTAAATACTAATTGGTATTGATCTCCGTCTTTCTTAGTAGTTACTTTTCTATAACGCGTAAGCTTTACATCAACACTTAAGGTATCATATCCAACAAACTCTTCCACTTCATCTTCTACTAAAACAACCCAGTCACCAGTTTCACTTGCAGAAGCTGCACGAGAACGGTCTTTTTGAGCTTTCATTCCAGCATTAAACTCTTCTTCATTTACATCATACCCTTTTTCACGAGCAATCAACTGCGTTAAATCTAAAGGGAATCCGTAGGTATCATATAATTCAAAAGCTTTTTTACCAGAAACCGTAGTTCCTTGAGTAGTTTCAATTACACGATCTAATAATAATAATCCTTGTTCTAAGGTACGTAAGAAAGAAGCTTCTTCCTCCTTAATTACATTATGAACTAAAGTGTCTTGTTTTCTAATTTCTGGGAAAGCATCTCCCATTTGATGTGCTAAGGTTTCCGCTAACTTATAAATAAAAGGTTCTTTTTTATTTAAGAAGGTAAATCCGTAACGAATAGCTCTACGTAAGATTCTACGAATAACATATCCTGCACCATTATTACTTGGTAACTGTCCATCTGCAATAGCAAAGGCAACTGCACGAACGTGATCTGCGATTACACGAATAGCAATATCAACTTTTTCATCCTTACCATACCCAACACCCGTAATCGTTTCAATTTCTCTAATTAACGGTGTAAATACATCTGTATCGTAATTAGATTGAACGTTTTGTAATACCATACATAAACGCTCAAATCCCATTCCAGTATCAATGTGCTTTGCAGGTAAATCTTCTAATGAACCATTCGCTTTACGATTGAATTGCATGAAAACTAAGTTCCATATTTCAACAACTTGTGGATGATCTTCGTTTACTAACGATTTTCCGTCAACCTTTGCTTTTTCTTCCGTAGAACGAATATCTACATGAATCTCAGAACATGGTCCACAAGGTCCTTGTTCTCCCATTTCCCAGAAGTTGTCTTTTTTATTACCCATTAAGATACGATCTTCAGAAATGTATTGTTTCCAAATATCATAGGCTTCTTGATCCATTTTTGTTCCGTCTTTCTCATCACCTTCAAAAACGGTTATATATAAAATGTTTTTAGGAATCTTGTATACTTCAGTCAATAACTCCCAAGCCCAAGCAATAGATTCTTTTTTAAAGTAATCACCAAAACTCCAGTTTCCTAACATTTCAAACATGGTATGGTGATAGGTATCGTAACCTACTTCTTCCAAGTCGTTGTGTTTACCAGAAACACGTAAACATTTTTGAGAATCTGAAATTCTATTGTTTTTTGGAGTGGCATTTCCTAAGAAAAATTCTTTGAATGGTGCCATACCAGAGTTGGTAAACATTAATGTTGGATCGTTCTTTAACACCATTGGTGCAGACGGAACTATATCATGTTGTTTTGATTTGAAAAATTCTAAAAACTTAGCTCTAATATCTTGAGATTTCATACAACTCTAGTATCTTGATTTTTGTTAATTTTTAACTAAAAAATTACTTTAACAAAGTAATTTTGAAACATTTTGTAAATTTGTGAGTTACCAAACTAGTACATCCGCAAGGATGCTTCGTTTAATGAGCACAAAAATAGTACATTTAGCATTATGGCGAAAGTAAAATATTACTACGATCCAGAGACGTTATCTTATCGGAAAATAGAACCTAAAAAAAGCGAAACAGTTAAGAAAAGTATTTTATGGATCTTAGGAGCTATGTTAATAGCTTTCTTTGGTTTTATAGGGTTTAGTCAATTTTTAATGTCTCCAAAAGAGCGAACACAAAAAAGGGAGCTCGAAAATTTAAAGTTGCATTACGAATTACTTTCTAAGAGAATGGAAGAGAGTTCGGAAGTATTAACAGCACTTCAAGAGCGAGACAACAATATTTATAGAACTTATTTTGAGGCGAATCCAATTCCTGAAGAACAGCGTAAAGCAGGTTTTGGAGGTGTAAATAGATACAAGCATTTAGATGGTTTTAACAATTCTGAAATGATTAAAGATGTGACCAAAAAGATAGATGTGTTGTCTAAACAAATGGTAGTACAATCGAAATCGTTAGACGAAATAGTAAATTTAGCAAGAGAGAAGCATAAAATGCTAGCTGCAATACCAGCAATTTTACCAGTTAAAAATCAAGATTTAACTCGTACAGCTTCTGGTTATGGTATGCGTATGCATCCGATATTAAAAGTATGGAAAATGCATAACGGTATGGATTTTACTGCACCAACAGGAACTCCGATTTTCGCTTCTGGTAATGGTAAGGTTGTCAAAGCACATAGAAGTTCTACTTTTGGTAAAGTAATTTATATAGATCACGGTTATGGCTATACAACTATTTATGCTCACATGAGTAAAATGGTAGCTAGAAAAGGTCAAAAGGTAAAACGTGGAGATTTGATTGGGTATGTAGGTAATACAGGTCGTTCTGCAGCACCACATTTACACTACGAAGTTCATAAAAATGGTAGACCCGTAAATCCGATTTACTATTATTATGGAGATTTAACTCCTGAAGAGTTTATTGCAATGCAAAAAGCTTCGCAACAAAAAGGACAATCGTATGATTAATAGTCAATAGTAGGTAAAGTATGCATATAGATTTACCAGAAAAAAGATATTATAAAATTGGAGAAGTAGCTAAGGCCTTTGGTGTTAATACTTCTCTAATTCGTTTTTGGGATAATGAGTTTGATATTATTAAACCCAAAAAAAATGCAAAGGGAAACCGATTGTTTACTAAAGAAGATGTTGATAATTTCAAAATCATTTATAATTTAGTAAAAGAGAGAGGTTTTACTTTAGATGGAGCCAGACAGAAGCTAAAGAGAAATCCTGATAAAGTTGTGAGTAATCATGAAATTATTAGTAGATTAGAAGCTGTTAAAGCTGAGTTGAAAAACATTAAAAATCAATTATAAACACAAAAAATCAAAAATTATGAAAAAATGGTTAGTACCTTTAATTGTTATTGCAGTAATAGGTTTTGGACTATATAACTGGGCAGTTGGATTTAATAATACAGCGGTTGAGTATCAAGAAAATGCAAAAACAGCATGGTCTAAAGTAGAGAGTTCTTACCAAAGAAGAAATGATCTTATTGGTAACTTAGTAAAAACTGTTCAAGGAGCTGCAGACTTTGAAAAGAGTACGTTAACAGAAGTAATTAATGCTAGAGCTAAAGCTACTCAAACTACTTTAAATGCATCAGATTTAACACCAGAAAACATCGCTAAATTTCAACAAGCACAAGCTGGTTTAAGTGGAGCATTATCTAGATTATTAGTTTCTGTAGAACGTTATCCTGATTTAAAAGCGAATAGAAACTTCTTAGAATTACAAAGTCAGTTAGAAGGAACTGAAAATAGAATTAACGTTGCTAGAGACCGTTTTAATGAGAGTGTAAATATTTACAATAAACACATTAAAAAATTCCCAGGTTCGATTTTAGCAGGGATTTTCAATTTCTCTGAAATGGCACGTTATAAAGCAGATCCAGGTTCAGAAAAAGCACCTGATGTAGATTTTAACTTTAAATAAGATACATGTCTAAAGTAGAAGATTTTCTATCTGTTGAAGAAGAACAGGAAATCGTTTTAGCTATTAGGCAAGCTGAGCGAAATACTTCTGGCGAAATAAGAGTTCATATTGAAAATTCTAGTAAGATTTCTCATTATAACCGAGCGTTAGAAGTATTTCGAATGCTTAAAATGTTCAATACCAAAGAGCAAAACGCAGTATTAATTTATGTTGCTGTAGACGATAAAAAGTTTGTTGTTTATGGTGACAAAGGTATTGATGAGGTGGTTCCTGAAAACTTTTGGGAAAGCACAAAAAATGCTATGCAAGAACAATTTGTATTAGGTAATTTTAAACAAGGAATTATAAACGGAGTTTTAAAAGCTGGTGAAGAATTAAAAGTCCATTTTCCTTGGCAAATAGATGATGAGGACGAATTATCTAATGAAATATCAAAAGGTTAAATGAAAAAGTTTCTTCAGTATATATTCATATTAGGATTATTATTTACGTGTCAAGTTTCTATTGCACAGTTTAAAATTCCTGAAAAACCTAAATTTCAAACCAGTGTCTACGATTATATAGGTTTATTATCTGCTTCAGAAAAAGCAAATTTAGAGAACAAGCTTATAAAGTATTCAGACACAACTTCAACCCAAATTGTGGTAGCAATTATTAAATCTACAGAAGGAGAAAATATTGCTTATTTAGGAGCTCAATGGTTGACTAAATGGGGAATTGGTCAAAAAGGAAAAGATAATGGTGTTTTAATAACGTTAGCAAAAGAAGATAGAAAGATAAATATAAATACAGGTTACGGTGTAGAGCATTTGTTAACCGATTTTATGTCCAGAAGAATAATAGAAAGAGATATTATTCCTCATTTTAAGCAAGGTAATTTTTATGCAGGTTTAAATAGTGGAGCAGATGCTGTATTTAAAACACTACAAGGAGAGTATAAAGGAACAAGGAAAGAAGATAAAAGTTTCGATCCTAGTTTTATAATATTCATAATAATACTCATAATTTTCTTTTTAATTATTTCTCGTGGAGGAAGAGGAAATGGAGGAAGACGTAATTATCGTCGTTCAGATTCTAGAGATATTTTAGAAACCATTATTTTAAGTAATGCTGGTCGAGGTGGCTTTGGAAGCGGAGGCTTCGGAGGAGGTTTTGGTGGCTCCTCAGGAGGTTTCGGAAGTGGAGGTTTCGGTGGCGGCTTCGGAGGAGGTTTCGGTGGCGGTGGCGGAGCTACTGGTGGTTGGTAATTTAAGATCTCATGAAAAAATATAGTTTTGTTTTTTTAGTATCTCTGTTGGTTGGTTGTCAAAATTTTGGGCAACTACAACTTATTACTGATTTACCTTCAACATTAAAAGAAGTTTCAGGAATTACTACTGTACAAGATTCAGACTTATTATGGATGCATAACGATAGCGGAAATAAAGCTATTGTATATGGAGTATCTTTAAAAGGGAAAATAAAAGAAGAAATTTCTATTGATTTAAAAAACAAAGATTGGGAAGATATTACTTCTGATGGTAAAGGAAATCTTTATATAGCCGATTTTGGAAATAACGGAAACAAGCGTAAAAATTTATTGATTTATAAATTCAATGTAATGGAAGCGCAAGAGAATAATGAGGCTTCTGCTCAAAAAATAAAGTTTCATTATCCAGAACAAACAAAATTTCCACCTAAAAAGAAACATCGTTTTTTTGATGCGGAATCTGTTTTGTTTTTTAAGAATTACTTATACATTTTTACAAAAAGTAGAGTGAAGAATAAGTTTGGTAAAACCCGATTGTATAAAATACCAGCAAAAGCAGGAAATTATATTGCTGAATTTATTGCTGAATTCAACAATTGTAATGATATGGAATGTTGGATAACTTCTGCAGCAATGTCACCAGATAAAAAACAAGTAGCTTTGCTTACG
Source organism: Tenacibaculum holothuriorum (assembly GCF_002120225.1). Taxonomy (GTDB): domain Bacteria; phylum Bacteroidota; class Bacteroidia; order Flavobacteriales; family Flavobacteriaceae; genus Polaribacter; species Polaribacter holothuriorum. The sequence goes on from NZ_LAPZ01000017.1 coordinate 36,712, forward strand.
CATAACGAAGTGTTAGTGTTTTCGGATTATAAAAGCGATGATTTTTTTGCAGGCAAACTAACGAGATTCGGTTTAAAACATAACTCTCAAAAAGAAGGGATTTCATTTAAAGACAACAATACTCTTTACATTACTGATGAGCGCTCTCACGGAAAAGGAGGAAAGCTCTATGAATTTTCTTTAAATTAAAGAACCTCAACCAATAATAACGCCCAACCAATTATTAATAACAATCCACCTAATGGAGTAATTGGACCTAAGAAACGTAGTTTTTTACCTCGAGAATCAGAAAGTATTAATCCGTAGATACTGAAGGAGAAAAGGAAAATTCCTATAATAAAACTCCATCCTAAAAAGTTACTAGCATTCTGAATATTAAATCCAACTAGTAATAACACAATAGCGTGATACATTTGATATTTTATCCCAGTTTCAAAAGATTTAAGTTGATCGTTATTCAATACTTTCTTTAAAGCATGTGCGCCAAAAGCACCAAAAATAACAGCTAACATTCCGTAGATAGCTCCGAAAATTAAAATCGTTTGGTTCATAATATTTAATAAAAAAGACTTTGCAAATATAACTATGCAAAGTCTTTATAGTTATTCATTAAGCCAATTAATAATGGATTTATGTTGGTACTCTATATCGTTATTATCTAAAAACTTTTTTAACTTTTTTAGATCTTGATTTTTCAATTCAATAGTTTCTTTAAAAAGAGGAATAGCTTCTATCTGATAATGATTATTCTGCTCTTTTTTTATTTTAATCAATTTGATATTTGAATGAAGAAATTCAGTTTGAATATCTTTTTTATTTAGCATAATTTTTTCAGAGTTAAACTCAATGTTTCCAATTCGAGTAAAGAGAAAAGAATTTAATATAAAAGCAATAAAATATAAAGCTATAATACTAAAAGCTATAATACTTAAGGTCTTGTTTTTATTCATTATTTCTTTGTCAACGACTCTTAATAAACTTATAAAAACAGCTAGGAGAACAATAAATTTATAATAAGGAGAAAAGAATTTATGACTTCTTAAAAAGTCAGGTTTTATAATATCAAACTTCATATCTAAACAATAATTCTTAAAAAGCAAAACCAATTCCGAAAGCAAATCTATTTTCGTTAGAATTTCCTTGGAAATAAGAAATGTTTGCTGTGAACATATCAATACCGCTTAACCAAACAGAACCACCATAACTAGTGTGCCATGTAGTTGAGTTAGGTGAAGCAGGTGACCATACACGACCATAATCGAATCCTGCAGAAACTCCTATTTTCATAGGTAAGACACTTGTCTTTAGTCTACCAAAACGTAAACGTAAATCACTAGAATGGTAAAAACTTTCGGTACCTGTAAAGCGCTGACGGTTAAATCCACGCAAACTTCTATCACCTCCTAAAGTTGCCCCTTGATAGAACTCGAAACGATTACCAATATTAATATGGGTTCCGATTTCCGAAGCAAAAACTAATGATCGATTTTGAACTAAATTCTGATAAAAAGCTAAAGAACTTTTAATATAACCGTAACGTCTATCAAAATCATCAGATTTGGCTTTAGCTCCAACTGAGGCCTCAAAATTCATTCCTTTTGTGGGAAAACTAGCATTGTCTACTCGGTTGTGTGTAAAGCTTACTTCACCTCCTAAGAAATAATTTGTTTTAAAAATATTGATAGGACTTTGATTGTAGTTTGTAATAAATCTGTTAGGTGTATTTTGTACTTCGATGCCTTCTACAGAGGCAGATACTTTTACAATACTTCCTCCACGTAATCTTCTTAATAGGGAAGGAGAGAAGCTTAGTTCGCCTCTTTTTACTCTATAAAAGTCTAAATCATCCTCGTCGTTTCCAGTTAACATTCTGAATTGAGTATCGTTACCCAATCCGAAGAAGTTAATAGAATAATTATCACTCGTAATTTTAGCACGTAAATGTAAACTCCACTGCCCAATGAATTCTGTAAATTCACCGTTGTATTCAATATCATAACCACTGGTTGATGAATAGTAGTTTGCAGCTAAAGTATGTTGGCTTCCGAAAGGACGTTTTTTAAATCCTTGTTGGGTATAGGTTAAAGAAGCTCCGAAGAAAAAACCATCATCTGGGTTGCTCCCTAAACTAGGAAAAACTACAGTAGTGTTGTTATTAATATCTCTATGGTCATAGGTGTTTTTAATATACCTGTCTGAACGTAAATCGGCAGTTTCAGAACTTGGGTTTACGGTGTTCTTTTTTGATTTATAATCGTAGATTTTTGTTTTCTTACTCCATCCAGCTACTTTAGATTTATCGGTATATACATCGTGATCTTGACCTCCAATAATTCTAAGTAATATACCATCATTTACATCTCCAGAAATTAAAAATTCATCGTCTCCATTCAATCCGTATAATTGAACTTCTTTGGTTTCATCAGTTTTAAAAGTACGGTTGTATATTTCGATATCTTTTCTAAGTACAGTAACGTTAGTTTCATCATCATTTAGTCTTTTAATAATAAACTTGTCGTCTTTGTCTGTACCAACTACGTATACAATTTTAGCTTGCTTTTCGTAATAACGCTTCGCTATGTCTTTTAACTTATTTCTTCTCGATTTAATTTTTTCAATGGTTTCTTTTCCATCTAAATCATAAATAGCCTTTGGTAATTGTTTAATAGCTTTTTCAATTACTTCATCGGTTAGATGTTTTTGAATATAATCTGCTTGTTTATACCAATCTTCTAAGGTTAATTTATTTAAGAATTCGGCATCAAAGAAACGAGGATAGTTATTGTACCATTTCATGTCTTTAATGTCATGGTCAAAAGTTTGCATGTTTTTTACTAGTGGAGCAAATTGTTTGAATAGCGGAATCATAACTCCATCGAATTTAGAGAAAGGTTGATCTCTATCTCTAGGAATTGGGCGGTAAAACGTTTTACCATCATCGGTTTTAAAAGATGCCCAACGCCATTGGTCTTCGTGTCTGTCCCAATCTCCAATGACCATGTCAAACAAACGAGAACGCATTGCCCATTCTTGATCTACAGAGTGTTTTCCGTTTTTTCGAATCTTTTCTAAGACATCAAAGGTATTGATGATTTTTTTAGAGTTTCCGAAATTGTCTAACTCACTTCTGTCTCCTGCCGGACGTTCTTCTAATAAATATAATCCGCCACCAAAAATATCATTGTATTGACCCAAAGCTGGTTGTTTAGGCATGTAATATAGTTTAGGATTGGTGTGATAAATGTTTGCAGCTTCAGCCATTTCAGGAATTACAAAAGCGGCATAAGGATGCGACATGGTAAAGATATCTTGTACCACATCAATTAAAATAGTTCCGTTTAAAATACCACCCATAATACGGCTTCCGTCTTTTACCATTGAACGTAGTACATATTGCTTTCCATCAGCATTTTCTAAACGTAAAGAATTGGTTTGGTTACCACCTCCTCGTTGAATTGGTTTTAAGCCACCAAACACATTTTCTAATTCTAATACAGGTACTTTTATTTTCTTACCATATTTTTCTCTGTGTAAATCACCCCACATAAATTTATGGAATCCGCTTACATCGGTAGCTTTAGGATCATAAATAGATGTTTCTACAAACTCTTTGTGAGCATCGTATTCTGGGAAGCTATTCTGGATTTTAGTCTTTTTAGGTTCAATAATTTGTTTGCTGAATAATAGCTTATTTCCATCTTTTTCATTGGCTGAATAAAATTCTACAATAGCAGAACCGTCTTTATAGTAGTTTAAGATAGCATACCCGTGATTACCATACGTAAATTGAGCACCATATTTCGCTAAGGCAGCTGATTGTTTTGATCCAGCTCCACTAATAATTTGTTTGTATTTACCGTACTGTAGGTTGTTTTCAGTTTCAGGATTTTTTTCAATGTATTGTAAGTTATGTTCGTGCCCAGAAACAAAAACAATATTTTGTCTAAAATCTCCAGCAACAGCTTGTAAACTATTAATGAAGTCGGTATAGTTTTTATTGAAAATATCTGTTGGAATTCCTACATGAGTACGTAATCCGTTTTTTAAAGTACCTAAGATAGGTAGAGGACTCATATGATCTTTAAATGAATAACTTCCTCCGTGAGGACCATTAGAGAACATAGGATGATGCATAGCAACTACCACATTTTTATAACGGTTCTTTTTAAATAATCCCCAAACCTCGTCTATAAAACGTTCACGAGTTTTAATATCACAGTTTTCGTTAATAGTTGGGTGATCATCCCAATTGGTAATAAACCAACGACTATCAATAATAATTAACGTTAAGTCATCATTGATTTCTACTTTTTTAAGGCCGCATCCATTTTCAGGTAAAAAGGCACCTTTTCCTAAGGCTTTTTCTACTATTTTTTCTTGTCTTTTTAATCCTTTAACACCGTTGTACCAATCATGATTTCCAGGAATAAAAATAGGTTTTCCTTTAAAACCATTTACAGCGTCAATTTGAGTTTGTATACGATGCTCAGATAATGCACGTTCTTCACTATCTTTTGGTGGTACTCCATAAGGATACACATTGTCTCCTAGGAATAATGCAGTAGCATTTTTATCAGATTTTTCTAAGGCTTTTTGAAAAAAGGTTAAAGAAGGAATTGTTTTTCCCATTTCTGCATTACCCGCATCTCCAATTAAATAAAATGAGTGTACTAACTCTTTATCAGAGGTAACCGTTTTTGGCGCAGTATTATCTGCATATTTGGCGTTATAAGAAGCACAAGCAGATAGTAAGATAATGGCTATGAGGTATATAAAAGACTTTAAAGAATTCATGAGTCTGGTTTTTTATTAATGTAAAATTACTTCTTTTTTAGGAATTTGTTAATGCCTATTTTAATGAAAAAATATGTTGATTTCTGTTGTTGGTATAAGTGATGATCATAGTTTTTATAGTTGATTTGTTAGTTGTTGATATTCTTCAGGAGTGTCAATATCAATTAAATTGATAGTTTTTATTTTTATTACTTCTGAAAGGTGTTTCTCCAAAAATAATTTAGCTCCTTTATCTCCTTTTAGGTCTGTTAAATCTTGAAAATAGCTTTTAGGGAAAATTGCAGGAACTCCAATATTTTTTCCATAGTTAGAAACGATAATATTATGTGGATTTTCTTTTGAAGTTTTAAGTAATGTGTTTAAATAAGTAGTATTTACATAAGGTTGATCTGCTAACATAATTAGAATTGCATCAAAAGATTTGTCTATTATGTGGTTGATTCCAGTTGCAATACTTGAACTCAGCCCATTTTTATACTTTGTGTTTAGAATTGTTTCGATTGATAATGAATCAATTTCTCTTTTTATAGTTTCGGCATTTGCTCCTAATACACAAAATACTTCATTTGTTTTTGTTTCTAATGCATTTTTAATTGCCCAACCCAATAAGGTAGTATTTTTATAAGGAAGTAGTTGTTTGATAGCTCCCATTCGCGAAGCACTTCCTGCTGCTAATATGATAATTGCAGTATTTTGCATCTGTGTAAAGTCTTCTCAATGGGAGGAGGATGAGAATCGTTATTTTATGTTAAAATTTAACTATGTATTCGCCCAGTTATTTTCTTTAATGAAAATACTTCTTTTTTACGAATTACCGATAATATTTCAGCTAAAATAGATAAAGCTATTTCCTCTGGAGTTTCCGCTCCAATATTTAAACCAGCAGGAGTGTGAATTTTTTCTAAGAATTCATCAGTAACTTCTGGAGTAAAATCAAACAATTCATTGAGTAGTTTTTCTCGGCGTTTGGCAGCTCCTAAAATTCCAATGTAAATTGGGTTTTGTTCTTGTAGTTTTACCAACCAACGTAAATCATAAGTGAAATTATGATTCATAATTACCACTGCAGTATGTTCATTAACATCAGATAACTCAATCATTTCAGGAGTTTGTGCTATAACCGATTTCGCATTTGGAAAGTCTGACAATTGTTTCGGGTCTTTTACAGAAGTTACTATATCAACCTCCCAACCTAATTGAGTAGCTTGAGTAGACAATTTTACAGCATCATGCTCTCCGCCAATAATTAATAACTTAAATAACGGATTTAATTTTTGAGAAAAAACGGAATTGTTTTTGTCAATTTTATTTTCAGAAAAAGTAGATGTTTTTCCGTTTTTAAACTGAATTACCGAACCAAAATTCCCAAAACACTCACCTTTTTTTTGGTAATAAGAATCTATTTTAAATGCTTCTCTTTTTTCTAAACTATTAGAAAATGTAATAATAAAGTCTTCGGAAACTACAAACGGTTCTAACAAAATGTACAGAATTCCTTCACAACCCAAACGATAACGACCATCGTAGGTAATTATTTTTGATTTTCCATCTTTAAAAACCGATTGTGCTCTACGCAGTACTTCTTTTTCAACACATCCACCGCTTACTGCACCAACCATTTTTCCGTCAGAAGAAAGTAACATTCTCACTCCAGGTTTTCTATATGAAGAGCCATCTAAATCAACAACAGTAGCTAATACATTTTGTATTCCGTGTTGCTGATTTAAGACGGCTCTCTGTATAATTTCTTTAAACTCGTGCGTCATAGAACCACTAATTTACAAAAAGAAATTATAAATCTTTCCACCAATTTTGATATACCTGTGTCGAATCATTAACAATAATCGGTTCACCAATTTTAGGAGCTATTAAAGGAAGATTTAATTCTTTAGCTTTTTTACTTACTCTGGTGATAGGGTCTGTCCAAGAATGCATAGCAAGTTTAAATCCAGCCCAATGAATTGGCATTATTTTCTTTGCTTGTAAATCTACTCCTGCTTGTGCGGTTTCTTCAGGCATCATGTGAATATCGGACCACATTTCGTTGTATTGCCCGCATTCTAACATAGCAAAATCAAAAGGACCGTATTTTTCCCCAATAACTTTAAAATGTTTTTCATATCCACTATCTCCGCTAAAATAAAGATTGTTGGTTTTAGATTTAATTACCCAAGAACTCCATAAAGTACTTTGACGATTATTCATTTTTCTTCCTGAAAAGTGCTGTGAAGGAGTACACACAAATTGAATATCTTTATAAGTAGTTTCTTGCCACCAATCGAGTTCAGTAATTTTATTATCTGGAATTCCCCAAGCTTTTAAGTGTACACTTACTCCTAGCGGAACAAAATAATGCTCGACTTTGGATTTTAGTTTTTTGATTGATTCATAATCTAAATGATCGTAATGATCGTGTGAAATAACTACAGCATCAATTTGAGGTAATTTTTCAATTTCTAAAGGCATTTGTTTATTAAAGCGTTTTTCTCCTAAAAATGATAAAGGAGCAGCTACTTGTCCAAACATAGGGTCTAATAAAATGTTTTTACCATCAGTTTGAAGCAAAAAAGAAGAATGGCCATACCAAATTAAACGAGTTTCATCTTTATAATCAGCTACATTCGCTGAATCTATTTTTTGAATATTTAAATCATTTTTAGGTCTTCCGTTTTTTACTTTTTCGAAGAAAAACTTTCTAGATATTTTTAATATTTCAGAAAAACTAGGGTCTTTGGGAACCCCTGTTTTATTAGCAAACTTTCCATCTTTAAAATTTACCGAAGTACTATATTGTTGTTGTAATTCTTTAGTTACATCACCTCCAAAACTTGGATAAAAGTTAACAACTAGAAGATAAGAGATGATTAAAATTCCGATTAAGGATATAATTGTTAAACTCATTTTTTTGAGTATTTTTTTCATTTTTATAAATTAAATATTCTAATTCTGCAATCTGTATTTTGCTGGACTTATTCCTGTTTGTTTTTTAAATAGTTTACTAAAGTGTTGTGGATATTCAAAACCTAAGTCATAAGCGATTTCACTTACTGAGTTTGTAGTGCCTAATAGTTTGTTTTTTGCCTTGTTCACTACAAAAGCATAAATATGATCTTTAGCACTTTTACCCGTTTCTTTTTTTAATAAATCACTTAAGTAATTCGGAGACATGTTGAGTTGTTCACCACAATATTTTACTGAAGGTAAGCCTAAAGTTGAAGGCTTTTCAGAAGTGAAATAAGTACGTAATAAATTTTCAAATTCTGTTACGTGGTCTTGGTGTAAGTTGGTACGTACATAAAACTGACGATCGTAATAACGATTGCAATAGTCTAAGATTAACTCAAGGGTAGAATTGATTAATTTTTGACTGTGTTTATCAATGTTTTGATTGATTTCCAATTCAATTTTTTTTACCAAATCCGTTAAAGTTGCTTTTTCATCTTCTGATAAATGCAAGGCTTCATGAACTTCATAATCGAAAAAAGAGTAGGTATTGATATTCTTACCTAATTCTGATTTACGAATTAAATCGGGATGAAAAATGATAGACCAGCCTTTTGCATCTTCAGCAACTGTTTTTTCCTCAATAGATAATACTTGATTCGGTTTTGAAAAGATCATAGTACCATCTTCAAAATCGTAATTGTTACGTCCATATCCTAAAACTCCTTCAATACCATCTTTTAAAGAAATACTGAATAAATCGGAATTGTATTTGACACCATAATACTGACTAAAATCAGGGAAGTCCTTTGCCCACATAACCGTTATTAGTGGATGTTTCGGCGCAGGCAATCCGAAGGTTTTATTTATTTCAGTAATTGATTTTATATGTATGATTTCTTTCATAATTAATTAGCTGTTTGCATTTGCTTAATTTGCTTTAGCATTACTTTTTTAGGAGTAAAAGGTATGGCTTTCATCATTAGTTTTTGAGAAAAAGTCAATCCTGATACTACATCTAATTTTCCAGATAACATTCCATTATAACCATCTTCTGCTACCGAACGTGCGCTAACTGCTTTTTCAAATAAACCTGTACGCTCCATATCGGCAGTTTTTGCAAATTCTGTTTCAGTTGCTCCAGGCATTAAGTTGGTAATAGTAATATTCGTGTCACTTAATTCTTCCGCTATAGCATTACTTAAGTAAGTTACGTAAACTTTACTTGCAAAATAAATAGCTTGTAAAGGCCCAGGCATAAATGATGCTGTAGATGAGGTATTTAATATTTTACCACTATTGCGTTGTACCATCTGAGGTAAAAATAAATACATCAACTCGGTTAAAGATACCATATTTAAGTTGATCATTTGTTGTTGGCGTTCCCAAGGTAATTTGTGGAATTTCCCACGTAATCCGAACCCAGCATTGTTGATTAGATATTCAACTTCAAGATTCATGGCCACAACTTCGTTAAATAACTCTTTAGCGGCATTAGGTTTGCTTAAGTCTTTAATGATAATTACTACGTTAACGTCGTATTTTATTTCTAAGGTTGCTTTTAGCGCTTCTAATTTATCTTGTCTTCTAGCGACAATAATTAAGTCATTTCCTTTTTCAGCGTGAATATGTGCTAATTCTTCTCCAATTCCGCTACTTGCTCCTGTGATTAATGCTAAATTTTTCATGATATATGCTTTTATATTGTTTATGAATTGTTTGTGGTGTAAAATTACTGTGAATGAGAAGGTTGTGTGTATATATATTACAGAATGATGTATACATTTTACAGAAAGAGAAAGCCGTTACTCTTAGAAAAGAAATAACAGCTTTCAGAACTAATCAAACCTAATCATTCTTTTTAGTTTATATTTTTGAAGCTCCTGTTAGTAATCGGTTAGCAATTTCTGCGGGTCCTTTTGGAAACCATCCTTTTAATAACCATTTAGGTACTGAACCTACTGGCATGAAATCAGCAGTAATTGTCAATTTAGTAGAAGTATCGTTCAATCTTTCAAAATTATACGTGATGTTGTATGCCTGCATACGTTTTACATCTGTGGCTTTGTAAGCTTCAGGAGATGAGTTTCCTATAAAAGTCAATTGATTTTCTGTTTTTTCTACTTTAAAATTTAAAACAGCATCACTGTTAGGCATAGGCCAAGGGGCATCAAAATAATAATAGGTTACCCATTCGTTATCTGATATTTTTTTGACTTTTTTACTTTCTGTAGTGTTTTCAAGAAAGGATTTGTGGTTTTCTGAATTTGAAAAATAAGTTTCTATGGCATCTAAAGAAATATCTTTCTGGGTTTCTACGATATAGTAAATATGGGTGTTGCTATCGTTTTTTATAATGTCATATTGTACGGTGGTTTTTCCGTCTTTAGAAGTTTTTGTGGTCCAATTTCTATTTTGAGCAATTCCGTTGAATGTACTTATTAAAAGTAGTAAAGCTATGAGTTTTTTCATCGTATTTAATTTTAATTATCAATTATTTACGATACAAAACTATGGTGCTTTTAAAGCCTAGATGTATACATTTTACTGAAGCTTGTATATATTTTACTGATATATGTTTAAGAACTACAGCTTAACATAGAACAACCTACTTTATGACGTGCCCATTCTGGTCGTTTTGTAAACCATTGTTGATATTTAGGTTGCTCTTCATATGGTTTTTTAAGTAACTGGTACAACTCATTAATTAAGCTATAATCTCCTTTATCAGCTTTATCAATAGCTAGTTGAGCCATGTAATTTCTCAATACATATTTTGGATTGACTGAATCCATTTGTTGTTTTCTATCTAGGTCTGAAAGAGATTCTTTTTGTAATCTGCTTAAATATCTATCGAACCAATCTTGCCAATGCGTTTTTATTTCCCCTTCAATTTCATTGATCGAATAAAAAGCATCCTTAATTTTATCAAAAGCAGTATTAAAATTATCTTCCGAAGAAATGGTCGACAAATTTCTATAAAAAATGGTCATGTCTGTTTCGGACAATTGTAAGGTTTCCTCTAATCTATCTATTAGTTCTTTATCTCCTTCGTCAAGGGTTGTCAATCCTAATTTAAATTTCTTCATTTCAAGATACCTTTCTTCATACATAGTATTGTACTCGTTTAAAATTTCTTGTAAAGTATCAGCGTCTTCAATTAATGGATACAATGCGTTGGCTAACTGAAACAAATTCCAAAGACCAATATAGCCTTGATTTCCGTATCGATATCTTTTAAATTGAGCATCGGTGGTATTAGGAGTCCAACCTAAGTCATAACCTTCTAACCACCCGTATGGACCATAATCGATAGTTTGTCCGAGTATAGACATGTTATCGGTATTCATAACTCCATGGACAAAACCTACACGTTGCCAATGAATAATCATGTCTATAGTTCTATTGCGAACTTCTGTAAAGAAGTCTAGGTATTTTTCTTTTCCTTCTGAAGTTATTTCAGCATAAAAATGCTGAATGGTATAATCGGCAAGCTGTTTTAAAATTAAATGTTGTTTGCGAGCTGCTAGGATTTCAAAATTTCCAAATCGTATAAAACTTTGGGAAGCTCTACATACAATAGCCCCTTTTTCATAGGCTGGATTTCCATTATACATCACATCTCTTAAAACTTCATCACCCGATAAGGAAAGCGATAAGGCTCGTGTAGTTGGCACACCTACATGATACATAGCTTCACTACATAAGTATTCTCTAATTGAGGAACGTAATACCGCTAATCCGTCTGCTGTTCTTGAGTAAGGAGTTTCTCCAGTTCCTTTTAATTGCAGCGCCCAACGTTGTTTATTATGCACTATTTCTGTTAAATTGATAGCTCTTCCATCGCCTAATTGTCCAGCCCAATTTCCAAATTGATGACCACCATAACACATGGCATATGGATGGGTGTTTTCTAAAATTAAATTTCCAGTGATTACTTTTAAAAAGTCTTCTGATTGTGCTTCTTTTGAAGGTATTCCAATTGCAGCAAGCATTTCTTCGGAAACATGTATCAGTTGCGGATTACTTGTCTTTTTAGGTATTACATATGAAAAACAAGCATCTAAAACTTGTCTGCGTGAGTTTTCTAAAATTTTATCAGCAGGTAGTTCTTTGTTAAAAGTATCTTGAATGTTTAGTTTCATTATTTAAGTTTGCTGTATACTTCTAAATCTACATAATTATTATTAGAGAGTAATTCTGCTTTTTTTTCAGTTCCTTCAAAGGTAAAGTTAAGGTGCTGGGGAATTTTTTTACTCGGAATATTTCCTACCGCACATTTAATTAATATTTTATTTAGTTTCAGTTCTTCAAAAGCAAATTTAGTAAGAGCGTTTACAGATTTAGTAATAATTCCTTTTTTCTGAAATTTGCTAGATAACCAGTATCCAATTTCTGTTTCACTAAGTTTACGACTAGTATTTTTAAAAGAAATCAATCCAACGAAGGTGTTGTTATATTGAATAGTAAAAACATATTCAAATTTGTTTTTAGGAGCATCAACAATTGAGTTTACAAAATTCTGAGTATCTGCAATTTTTTTTGTGTATTGAACAAAAGGAAGCCATTTTCCTAAATAGCTTCTTTGAGAGTTTATAGTAGCGTAAATATCTGTAGCATCACTTTTCTCTAACTGCTTTAAAACAATACTATCATCTATTTTTAGTGAAATCATTTTGCAAATTTATTAACATTTAGGTTTGCTAAACCTATTATATTAATTATTTATAACTTGTTTTACAAGTTTCACATAGTAAGATATCTACTTTTAGTGTGATCTTATCTAGTTTAGAAGCTATTTCATGTACAAAACTATTGTAAGTATTATGTTCTGGAGTGATATTGTTGGCTTTAATTTTCTTGTAGTATTCGCCTTCCCATTCTTGTTTACCCCAGCAATTCGGACATATTCCTTCAGGAACTTCCATTGTAGTATCTCCTTGTTCTTTTGCACTGAAATAATTTTTGATACTTTCTATTATATTCATAATTCTGGTTTTAAATGTTAAACATTATTAGGGAAATATCGCTGTATCCAGGTTCCTATAATATTACCTGTGTAGATACTGTCTTTAGGGTTGGTTAGTAAATGATCTGCATTATCTAAGCTAATAAAGCTTTTGGGATGATGTGCGTTTATAAAGAGCTCTTGAGCATTATTTATACTAACTATAGTATCAATTGGGGAATGAAATATAAGAATGGGTTTTCGGAGTTTTTTTGTGATTTCAGCCAAATCGGTTTTGTCAAAATCAGCAACAAATTCGTTGTTAATTCGAAAGGGTCTTCCTCCAATATTAATTTCTACTTCTCCCTTTTGTTTTACTTCTTCAATACCATGAGAAAAAAGATGTTTCACATGACTCACATCTGCAGGAGCACCAATAGTTGCTACTGCTTTTATGTTTGAAAGTTGAGAAGCAGCAACAATAACAGCTGCACCTCCTAAAGAATGCCCAATTAATAAGCTAGGTGATTTGTAATGTTGTGTAATGTATTCATTTACTGAAATTAAATCATCCACATTAGCAGAGAAATAACTTTCTGAAAAATTTCCTTCGCTTCTTCCTAATCCAGTAAAATCAAATCGAACAACTCCAAAACCGTATTTTGTTAAGGCTCGACTAATGTTTCTAACAGCATTTAACGTACTACTACAGGTAAAGCAATGTGCGAAAATTGCATAGTGCTCTGGAGGTTCATTTTCGGGAAGTTCTATATGTGCTTGTAATTTATATCCTTTGTTGTTTATGATGCTTAGCCGTGAACTTCTCATTAAATAGTATGTTTATGGTTGTATTAGTTTTTCTAACCATTTGATTAGTTCTTTATCTGTCGGATTTCTTAGCTTTTTCTTACCAATGGTAATTGTAGGAAAGTTGAGTTTGTTATTTTCATATAAACTACGGAGCTCCTGAGCAAAATGCTCATTTTTTTCAACGTCTAAAAAATCAAAATTGAAGTTTCGATTTTTTAAAAATTGCATATAATATTGCGTTTTATGGCAACGCTCGGCTCCGTAAAGTTTAATTTTTTGAAGCATTTATTTTAGTTTATCGGCGTACATTTTTCTAAACTTGGCTAGTTTTGGAGTAATCACAAAATTGCAATAGTTCTGTTCTTTATTCTGATTGTAATAATCTTGATGATACTCTTCTGCAGGATAAAAAATAGTGAGTTCTTCCAAGGTAGTTACAATAGGGTTCTCAAAATAAGGTTGTAATGTTTCAATAACCTTTACAGCAATTTCTTTTTGCTGTTTATTATTGTAAAAAATTGAAGAACGGTATTGTGTACCTACATCGGCACCTTGCTTGTTTAAGGTAGTTGGGTCGTGCGTTGTAACAAAAATGGTAAGAATTTCTTCATAAGAAATAATATCAGAATCAAAAGTTATTTGAATAACCTCGGCATGTCCTGTTAATCCAGAACATACTTCCCTATATGTTGGTTTACCAGGAGCATTACCTCCTGTATACCCTGATACTACTTTTTCTACTCCCTGTACTTCTTGGAAAATAGCTTCTGTACACCAAAAGCAACCACCACCTACTGTAGCTATTTTTTTAGGCATTGTTTTCTAATTTTATAGATAATGAATTTACACAAAAACGAAGCCCGCTAGGTTCTGGACCATCTGGAAAAACATGCCCTAAATGCGCATCACAAGTGTTACATAAAATTTCTACTCTTACCATTCCGTGGGTAGTATCTTTTATATATTGAACAGCATTTTCTTTAATGGGTTGCGTAAAACTAGGCCAACCAGAACTTGATTCGAATTTAATACTAGAATCAAATAGGGGAGTGTTGCAACAAGTACAATTATATTTTCCTGAAGAGAATGAAGAACAATGCTCTCCACTAAAAGGTCTTTCAGTTCCTTTTAATCGAGTGATTTGAAATTCTTCTGAAGTAAGGATTTCTTTCCATTCTTGTTCTGTTTTTTCGACTCTTTTGTCAGGTTTAGGATTGCCGTTTACAGCAAAATATATGATGTCTTTCCAGGTTAACATTATTCAGTTTTTTAAAATAAATTTATGTATAATTATTGGCTAATTGCTACGTTATAATAGTCGGTTTAAGATACATCAATTTACAGTTAGTATTGATATTGGCTATTAAAAATTATTTATAATTTAGCGAAAAACATTTTTATGGAACAGTTATTGGCAGAAGTTGAAGAATTTGTGATTCATCATTTAAATGAAAATTTAGATCCTAAGTTTGTTTATCACAATATTGCTCATACGCAAAGAGTTGTTGAAAAAACGAAGGAGTTAATTGAAGGAGCAAAAATAGAAGGCGAAGATGCTGAAAACTTAGTGTTGGCAGCATGGTTTCATGATACAGGTTATACGATGAGTATGGAAAATCATGAGGATTTTGGTATTCGTATAGCTGAAGATTTTTTCAAGTCTAAAAAACTTTCGGAAGAGCGAATCGCAAAAATTTCTCAGTTGATTAATGCTACTAAAATGGGAGAAGTTCCTGTTACTGAAGTTGAAAAAATTATAAAAGATGCCGATTGTTCTCATATAGGAAGTAAGAGTTTTTCTGAACAAACCGAACTTCTTAGAAAAGAGTGGGAGCTAACCAAAGATAGAGTGCTAACGGAGAATGAATGGTTAGATGAAAATATTGGTTTTTTAACTAACCATCATCGATTTTATTCAGATTTTGCATCTAAAAATTGGGATAAGACTAAAGGAAAAAATTTAGCTCAATTATTGAAACAACAAAAAAAGTTGAATCAAGAAAATGTAAAGTTAAAGCAGAAAAAAGAAGAGTTAGCTTTTAAAAAGAATAAGGTTGAGTTACCTGAAAGAGGGATTGAAACCATGTTTCGTGTTGCTTTAAGAAATCACATTACGTTAAGTGATATTGCCGATACAAAAGCCAATATTTTACTTTCGGTAAATGCAATTATTGTGTCTTTAGCGTTGTCTAATTTATTGCCTAAACTAGACAATCCGTCGAATCATTATTTAGTGATTCCATCGTTGATATTTATCGCTTTTACAGTAGCTTCAATTGTACTTTCAGTACTATCTACAAGACCTAATGTAACACAAGGAAAGTTTACAAAAGAAGATGTAGCTAATAAAAAAGTAAATTTATTATTCTTTGGAAATTTTCATCAAATGAAATTGCCAGATTTTGAATGGGCAATGGACGAAATGATGAAAGATCGTGATTATTTATACGGTTCTTTAACCAAAGACTTATACTTTTTAGGATTAGTATTAAATAGAAAGTATAAATTACTACGAATTACGTATACCGTATTTATGATCGGTATTATAGTAAGTGTAATTGCTTTTGGAATAGCATTTAGAATACAAGATGTAGCTGCAAATGCAGTTTAATTAATAAAAGAAAAAAGCGGCTTTGTAGCCGCTTTTTTATGATTTAAATTCTTCCATTAACTCGTCAATAGTAATGGTTTTTTTGTCGTCAAAATCTTTTTGGTAGATTACTTCGGCGCGTAAAGCTTTTAAGCCAGAGACACCTTGTAGGTCTTCAAGTTCTAAAGTTTCTACTTTACCTAATAAGTTTTTAGATTGTAGGTATTTTATATATTTTAAATATTCACGAGCATCTTTGTCTTGAGAATAAACGATAGCAATTTTACCAGGAACAGTTAAACGTTCTTCAGTTCCTTTTATATGGGCTTTATCGATACGTTTTTTTATGATTTCATATCGAATATTATAAGCACCATCTACATCAAATTGCTTTTCATCCATCCTAAATTTAATAGCTAACGGATTACTGTGTACTAAAATTAATGAAGCTACTTGTAAATCATGTTCCATAGATTTTCTAGCAGTATTTGCTACGTTTTCCATTTCGCACATTACTTGTAGTTGCCATAGTCTTAAGTTGTATAAATATAAATCGTCATACTTTTTTTCATTAGTTAACGACTGTCCAATATACATGTTGTATTCTACACCATCTGTTTTATAACGTTCGAAATAGTGGGGAAACATAGCTTGAGCTTCTTCTTGCTTACAGTCTATAAACTTGGCTAATTTGCTGTTTAATAAAGTAACGCTATGTTCATACGCTTTTCTTTTTTCATATACTACATGTAAATTAGGGTCTAACCTATCCATGTAAGTAGCTACTAAAGCTTTTAAATCAGTATTTATTTCTTTAATATGATTAAAGACTGGATAAATATCACGTTTTAGAAAATCTAAAATACCTATTTCGTCACCAGCTTTTAAACCGCCTTTAACTTCGCTTAAATAATTGGCAACTCTAAACATTAACTCATTGTAAATAGGAAGTTTTTCATCTTTACAAGCTGCTTTTAATACAGAAATAGCTAATGTTAATTGAGTAATTAAATCTTCTTTAATGGCATTGTTTCTAGCTGTCGAAGATCCTTTAATATCTGATTGACCATATAAAGGATGTACATCGTCAAAAACAATTTCATCAATTTTTATGTCTTCTACTTTATTGTAAACATCAGTTTGATACTTCTCTGCGGCATCATAAAAACGCCATTTAACTGAAGGGTGAATTGATGTGTAATGTTCTTGTATTGTTGCTTCTAAAATATTTTGATATTCGTCTGCAGAACGCTCAACAGCTGCTTCAAAAACTGGAATTAAATCTTTTAATTTTTGTTGATTTACTGTATTTAAATCGTAAGCTCTTGGTGAAGCAATTTCTATTAACGCTAAATCGTTGTTAGAAGTAGCTTTAAGAGGAATTAAAATAAGGCTTCCAATATTTTTCTCTTTTAATCTTTTATAGAAAGGATTCTGATTGGATTGTTTTCCATATTTTTCAACATCAGATATGGTAACATTTTCTACTTGACGAAATACTTTTTCTATAATATGGCTACAGAAAAACTGATCACATTTAATAGTGTTTTCATCATTTAAAATAAGGCTTTCAGATTTTTTTATACGAGTCGATTCTAAAGCTTTTTTTGAAGTATCGAATACAGAAAAACCAGTTGTTAAATCTTTAATATTAAAAAACTCACGTAAGTCTTTTTGAAGCTTTTCATTAATACCATCATTGTGTTTTTCTAACAAGGTGTTTCTAACTGAAGAAATAGTTTCGTCTGCAGTAACATCAAACAAATTCATTAAACCAAATCCTTTAAAAATATAAGAGTTTGGTGGGAATTTTTCTTTCCAAACATCAATGTTGTAAAAATTATCTAACAACATTTCAATGTCTTCTTGGGTAATCTTTGGAGCATTTTCTGTTGGATGAATTTCCATGAAGTCACCATTAAAAGCTACTCTATAATGTTTGGTTGTGTCTAAATTTTTATCAGGAATATCAAAGAAGAAAGGTCTTTTTAAGTCTACTGCTTGTTGATACACCATGTTTAAAATTAATATACAAGAGTGTATATACATTAAATCTTCTTCGAAATTACGAACCTTTAATTCATAATTGTCACCTGCGTTTTTTATAATGTTTTCAAAACGATTGGTAAATTTAAAAGAAGTAAAGGTAAAGGGAATAGTAGCTGCTTTTATTTCATTATTAGTTAAAGCAATAGGAAACAAACCTTCTAATAGAAGATCAATAATCTCTTGATGTTTTTCTAATAATGAAAAATCAGAAAAACCATTAATTAGCTCAGGATATTTTTCTACTTCTTTTACTAAGATATTTGCTGAGGCATGAAAAGGGTGCTCTTTTTGCACTTCACTAGCATATCCACGTAACATGTCATACACTTTTTCAAAACTAATGTTTAAGTGTAATGGTAACTCAATATTTTGTAAGCTTTTAGGTTGTCTTATTTCCATATTCTCTATTCCTTTCTAACTGCAAATTTACAAAATTGCTTGTAGATAGTCGTTTTTCTATGTTTTTCCTTTCAAAATCAACAAAAAATCCATTGCTTGCAAACAATGGATTTTATAAGGAGATTAAAAATGAAAATCGTATTCTCGAATTTTTCCTTTTTTTCCTAAACTGTTAAATTTCCAACTAAAACCGAGCATGAAATATTGTTGAAGCACTGTACTTTCTGAGTCTTCTATGTAGTTATTTGTGGCTCTTCGTTGTGCATTATTATTTTGATTTAATAAATCATAAGCTTTTAAGGTAATACTTGCTTTGTCATTTAGTATTGAATATGCTAAGGTTGAGTTCCAAAACCAAGCAGATTTATTAAAGCCTATTACATCAGGATTGTAAGTGTATTTAATATTGTTTCTCCATTCTAATTTCTTAGGGAAATTAGTTCTAGTTCTAATATCAAAAGTGTGTCTTGTAAAGTTTTGATTTTCGAAATTATCAATATCAAAAGAAGTTCTTGAAAAACGAACCGCATATTCTGTATTGATTCGTATAATTTTATTCCAGTCTAAACGAAGACCAACGACTGGAGTTACCCCTGTAGTAACAGCGCTGTATTTAACATCGTTAAAAAAGTTGATGCTTTTTTGAGAGTTTAATCGACCATCTATTTTAAACCTAAGATTTGTAATAGAGTCTAGCTTTATTTTTTTACTGTAACTACCTCCAGCCCAAATATCGTAAGCTCCATTTACATTTTCGTAAGTTGTGGTTCTAACTAAGTCGTCATTTACGGTGCTTTTTGAAACGATTTGATTGTTGTTTAAACCACCACTTACATAAAACCACATACCTGTTCCTTTTTGCCAATTGTACTTGTGGAAGTTGATATAACCTCTGTGACGTTCTGTAGGTCTTAAATTAGGATTACCAGTAACAATGTTTAATGGATTAGAAATATCTGTAAATGGTTGGATTTGATTTAAACTTGGAGCATTGTTTTCTAAAGAATAATCAAAGTAAATAGATGCTTTAGATTCGAAAGTATATCGGAAACCTGCATCTAAATTAATATTGTTAAAATCTCTATTTAAACTAAGTTGAGGTCTGAGTTTGTCATTATTTTCTAAGGTTCTGTTAACAAAACCAGTCTCGAAGTTAAAACGCCACTTTTTTGATTTATAAACTAATTCTACAGAAGGTGTTTTAGTAATATCATTATACGTAAAGTTTGAACTTAAATCAGTGTTAAAAAGATCGTATTGATTGGTAACAGAATTAAAGTCCATTGTGTTTTCAACGTTTTCTCTTTCATCTCTTCGATAGCGATAATTAAAGTCTAAGAAGAACTTTTTCGAAATAAGTGGATAGCGATAAGAAATACGAGTGTTAATAGTATTTAAGTCGTTAGAAACATCACTAAATTGATTTCTGTTTTCTACCGAAGGAACTTTAAAAGTTTCTCTGTTTAAAAGCGCATATTCTTCTGAAGTTGATTTGTCTATTTGATTGGTAATCGAAGCTTTTATAAAAGAACCTTTGCTATTTAGTTTTTTAGTGATTTCTAGGCTGTTTTTAAAGTTTTTAGCGGTAGAAGAATTGTTAATTGTACTTGTAGATCTGTTAGTTAGTACATTGTCATTATCTAAAGATTCTTCTTTTCGTTTATAGTTTCCATCTCGTTTATTAAAAACAAAAGAAGGTCTAATGTTGATTAATAGAGTTGAGTCTATTTCAATATCAATTTCGGCATCAATAGCGTGGTTGTCATTTTCATCTAATGAATTAGAGTTTGAGTTTGAAAAAAAGCGTTGATTATCTGGTAAAATATTTTCTCTGTTACTTTTGGCATCATTTTCAGAAGAGCTACCTGAGTAAAAATAATTTACATTAACATCTAATCCTTTTTTATAAGTGTCAGCATAAGTTGCTCCTACTGTACTTGATTTAATAACACCTTGTCCGCCACCAAATCTACGACCATTAATACTGAAACTACCATTGCTATTAAACCAAATACTACCTCCACCACCAAACATTTTTTGAATTTCTCCAAAACTAAACCCAGGTGAGTTAATGTTGTTCGTGCTTGCTAATATGCTAAATCGTTGATCGTTATCAAAGCGATTTATCATTGTGGCTCCTTCATAACGTTTTTCGGTTCCTGTACCTGCAGAAACTCTACCAAACCATCCTTTATTGTTTTCTTTTTTTATAGTAAGGTTTATAGTTTTATTATTTGCGTCTCCTTTTTCTCCAGTAAAGGCTTCAGATTTTGTTTTGGTATCTGTAATTTGAACTTTTTCAATAATTTCTTTTGATAAGTTTTTAGTCGTAATCGTTGGGTCGTTACCAAAGAAAGGTTTTCCGTTTACTAAGATTTTATTTACAGGTTTTCCGTTTACGGTAATTTTTCCTTCAGCATCAACTTCTACTCCAGGAAGTTTCTTTAATAAATCCTCAACATTAGCATCTTTCTTTGTTTTAAAGGATTTTACATTGAATTCTAAAGTATCCTTTTTTACAGTAATAGGAGCCCTAGATTTAATGACAACTTCGTTCAAAACATTACTTTCTTCTTTTAGGTTGATAACTCCTAAATTAATTTGAGAAGCAGGAAGTTGAATTTTCTTGGTGTAGTTATCCATTCCTACATAAGAAATGAATAATTTTAAATCTTTAAAAAAAGATTTTCCTTCTAAGGAAAATTCACCTTTTTCATTTGAAATAGTATAAGAAATAACAGAGCTGTCCTTAACTCTTTCTAAATGAATTGTGGCAGCTTCAATAGGTGTTTTTTCTTTTTCTGATTGAATTTTTCCTTTAATTTTAAAAGGATAAGATTGCGCAGAAAGTTGCGCAGATAGCAGTAGTGTAAAAACAAAAAATAGTTTTTTCATAGTCTTAGCAAATTATTGTAAAGATGCAAAAGAACAGAAAAAACTATTTTAATATTGTTAATTTATGTTAAACTTATTTTTGTCTAAAATAAATACTAATTGGTACGCCTGTAAAATCGTAATGTTCTCTTAATTTATTCTCAACAAAACGCTTGTATGGGTCTCTAATATACTGTGGTAAATTAGCAAAAAAAGCAAATTGAGGAGTATGCGTTGGTAATTGCATACAATACTTAATTTTTACAAACTTACCTTTAATTGCAGGAGGAGGGAAGTTTTGAACAATATCTAACATTGTTTCGTTTAACTTACTTGTTTGAATTTTACGTTTTCTGTTTTCAAACACGTCAACTGCAGTTTCTATAGCTTTAAAAATACGTTGTTTTGTTAATGCAGAAATAAATACGATTGGTACATCTGTAAAAGGTTCGATTTTTTTACGGATTTGTCTTTCAAAATCACGCATTGTATTGGTTTCCTTTTCAATTAAATCCCATTTATTTACTAGAACTACAATTCCTTTTCTGTTTTTTTCTGCTAACCAGAATATTTTTTCGTCCTGTCCTTCAAATCCACGAGTAGCGTCAATAACAACAATCGCAACATCACAGTGTTCAATAGCACGAACAGCACGCATTACAGAATAAAATTCTAAGTCTTCTTTTACTTTAGATTTTTTTCTAATACCCGCAGTATCTACTAAATTAAATTCAAACCCAAAACGGTTGTATTTTGTATCGATAGTATCTCTTGTAGTACCTGCAATGTTGGTTACAATATTTCTTTCTTCACCAATTAAAGCATTAATTAATGAAGATTTACCAGCGTTTGGTCTTCCCACTACGGCAAAACGAGGAAGTTCATTGTCTGTTTCTTCATCTTCTACAGGTTCTGGAATTTCTTCTACAAGTGCATCTAATAATTCTCCTGTACCACTACCGTTTACTGAAGAAATAGTATGATAATCTCCTAATCCTAAATTGTAAAATTCTACAGCATCGGCTGCACGCATAGCATTGTCAACCTTGTTTACAGCCATAAATAATGGCTTTTTAACTTGACGTAAAATTTTTGCAACAGCGTCATCCATAGGAGTTATTCCTTGCTCAACATCAACAACAAATAAAATAATATCTGCTTCATCAATAGCTAGTTGAACTTGCTTGCGGATTTCTCCTTCAAAAATATCATCAGAACCAACAATATATCCTCCAGTATCAATTACTGAAAACTCTTTTCCGTTCCATTCCGATTTTCCGTAGTGTCTATCACGAGTAACCCCACTTACTGAGTCTACTATGGCTTCACGACGTTTAATTAAACGATTGAATAAAGTTGATTTTCCTACGTTTGGTCTTCCTACTATGGCAACAATGCTACTCATTCTGCAAAAAATTTTTGCAAAGATACAATTTACAGTATGAAATTAAGCCTAATTTTAAATACGATACTTTTTTTACTACATTGTAAGCAATTAGTTTATGTCTTATGGATGATCAATTGTACAATCAAATTTTTTTTAAACCTAGGTTTCAAATAGACTTTGGGATGAATGCAGATGTTTTATTGTCGAAAATATCAAAAGAAATTACTGAGGAAGATAAGTATAAAATAAAACTAGTAGATAATCATATAGTGATTGATGTTCCTGAAAAAGACAATCATTATTGGTCGCCACAATTGCAATTAGAAGTAGAAAGTTTAACGGAAGAAACCTCAAAAATAAAAGGATTGTTTGGTCCCAAGCCTCAGGTTTGGTCACTATTTATGTTTATTCATTTTGGAGTGGCAACTGCATTTTTAGTGTTTGTAATACTAGCTTATATAAACGTTACATTAGATAGGGAAGGAATTTTTCCTATCGTAATGTTAGTGGCGTTGCCTATTGTTTGGGTAGCCTTATATTTATTAGGTAGAATGGGGAAATCGACAGGACAACCTCAAATGGATGAACTGAAAAATTTCACAAAAGATTTGCTAAAAAAAATAAAAACGAATTAGACTTATTATTAATCTTTATATCCAAAACGACGTAATTGACGATCGTTAGAACGCCAATTCTTATTAACTTTTACATATAGATCTAAGTAAACTTTTTTATCGAAAAAGTGTTGTAGATCTTTTCTTGCATCAGTTCCTACACGTTTAATTGCAGATCCTTTATGACCAATGATAATTCCTTTTTGAGTATCGCGCTCTACCATAATTACAGAACGGATTTTTATGATATCATCATTCTCAACAAAGCTTTCGGTTTCTACTTCAACCGAGTAAGGAATTTCTTTTTTATACTGTTGAAGAATTTTTTCTCTAATAGTTTCATTTACAAAGAACCGTTCGGGTTTGTCTGTTAACTGATCTTTTGGGTAAAATGGAGGAGCTTCTGGTAGTAGTTCAATAATTTTATAAAAAACAGTTTCTACATTAAACTTTTCTAAAGCAGAAATTACATACACAAAAGAATTAGGAACTTTACTTCTCCAATAGGCTATTTTTTCTTCAACTTGTTCTTGAGAGGATTTATCAATTTTATTCAATAATAATATAACAGGTATTTTGCTATTAATTATTTTATTGAAAAAAGCTTCGTTTTTCAGCTCTTTTTCGCCAACTTCTACCATGTAAATTAACACATCGGCATCTTCAAAAGCAGATTTTACAAAATCCATCATAGATTCCTGTAACTCATAAGCTGGTTTAATAATACCAGGAGTATCTGAAAAAATCACCTGATAATCGTCATCATTCACAATACCCAAAATACGATGACGGGTTGTTTGTGCTTTAGAAGTTATGATTGAAAGTTTCTCGCCAACCAAGGCATTCATTAAGGTAGATTTACCTACGTTAGGGTTACCAATAATGTTTACAAATCCTGCTTTATGTGTCATGCGGCAAAGATAGTGGGTTTTGAATTAGAAAATATATTTTTTATAGGCTTGTTTGCGTGTGAGTTAAGAAATAAAATAGAATTTAGTTGTAGTTTTATTTGGTAGAAATAGAGAAAAGAGCGTATATTTGCACCCACAAATCGCGGGATAGAGCAGTAGGCAGCTCG
>NZ_LAPZ01000018.1 GCF_002120225.1 Tenacibaculum holothuriorum
TGTGATACAGTAACTTCTGTAGTAGAGGTAACGGGGGCGCCAATAATTGCAACGGATGACTTAACCCCAATTAATTTGTCAAATGTAAATGGATTTACAGGAGGGGTTGCAGGAGATTTAACAGTGAATGATACATTAAATGGAATATTAGTTAATGATAGTGATATTATTATAAATGTAGTTGATGATGGAGGCTTAATTGGTGTTACAATAGATGCAGAAGGTAATTTGATTGTTCCAGCAAATACACAGGAAGGGGTTTATGTTATTCAGTATCAAATATGTGAGGTCTTAAATCCTGGTAATTGTGATACTGCAGAAGCAATTGTAATTGTAGAACCAGATAACGACGGAGATGGAATTGTAGATGCCTTAGATTTAGATGATGATAACGATGGAATTTTAGATGTTGATGAAGGAGATGGATCTGTTGATACTGACGGAGACGGAATTCCAGATAGTTTAGATTCTGATAGTGATAATGATGGAGTACCAGACGTAATAGAAGGAAATGATGATAACGGAGATGGAATTCCAGATGTACTTCCTTCTGGAAATGATACCGATGGAGATGGAATAGACGATTCTTATGATCCAGACAATGGAGGAGATCCAGTTGATATTCCTGATTCTGATGGAGATGGAATTCCAGATTATCAAGATACCGATGATGATAATGACGGAATTGATACCATGGATGAAGGTCCAGGAGATGGAGATCCAACAACAAATGATGCTTTAGATACAAATGGAAATGGTATTCCAGATTATTTAGATTCAGATACCAACCCTTGTGGAACTCCGTACAATATTTTAACTCCAGATGGAGATGGAGATAATGATGTATTCTATATTTCTTGTATTGACAGTCTGGAATATCAAAACAATTCAGTTGAAATATTTAATAGATGGGGTAATACTGTTTACAAAGCATCAGGCTATAATAATGAAGACGTTGCTTTTAGAGGTATTTCAAACGGAAGAGCGAATATAAATGTTGATGAAAAATTACCTTCAGGAACTTATTATTATGTCATTGATCTCGGAGACGGGTCTAAACCTAAAGTAGGATGGTTATATATTAACAGATAAAAAAATAATATGAAATTAAGATATATATATACAATAGTAGCATTGATATTTAGCGGATTAAATATCAATGCACAACAAGATCCACAGTATACACAATACATGTATAATACAATGAGTGTTAACCCTGCATATGCTGGTTCTAGTGGACATACCATAATAAATTTATTAGGAAGAACACAATGGGTTGGGGTTGATGGAGCTCCTGATACGCAGACCCTAAGTTATGATGCTCCGCTTGGTTATAGCGGAGTTGGATTAGGAGTAAACCTTACCAATGATAGAATTGGACCAGCAAGAGAGATTTTTTTAGATATTAATGCTTCTTATAGAGTAAGAACTAGTGATGAAGGGAATTTATCATTTGGATTGAAATTAGGTGGAAGACATTTAAATGTAGACTGGAGTAGAGGATTGATTCAAGATAGGGAAGATAAAAGGTTACGAGGGAATATCAATCGATTTTTACCAACTATTGGAGCGGGAATTTATTACTACACTGATAATTGGTATTTAGGAGGAGCAGTTCCTAATATCATAAGAACGGAGCATTATGATGATGCGAATAGTGGCGGAGATGTAGCAGAAGAAAGAATGCACTTTTTCTTTATAGGTGGATATGTCTTTGATTTAAATGAGAGTATCAAGTTTAAGCCTGCTTTTTTAACAAAAATTGTAAGTGGTGCTCCTTTATCACTAGATGTGTCTGCCAATTTTTTATTCAACCAAAAATTTACAGCAGGAGCAGCTTGGAGATGGGATGACTCCATTAGTGCTTTACTTGGGTTACAGGCTACCGAAAATTTACATATTGGGTTTGCTTATGATTTGACCACTTCAAATTATAGTAACTACAACTCAGGTACCTATGAATTAATGATAAAATGGGAGATATTCCGAGAGTTAGCAACTAAATCTCCAAGATTCTTTTAAAAAAAGTAAAAATGAGAAGAACAATACCACTACAAATATTGATATGTATACTATTTACAACAATTACGTTTGGGCAACGTAAGTATGCTGCAGATAGATATTTTAATGAATTTGCGTATAAAAAGTCAACGGAGTTGTATAAAGTAATTTATGAAAAAGGAGATGATTCCTATTTAGTATTGAGCAGACTAGGCGATTCACATTACTTTAACTTTGAGTTTGATTTAGCAGAGAAATACTATAACAAGCTTATGAATTCTTATATGTCTGTTGCTTCACCAAAGCATATTTTTCGATATTCACAAGTTTTAAAGACTAATGGAAAAGTAAAAGAATCAGACAAATGGTTGTTTAAATTAAAAAATATTGGAAATGATAGTAGAGCAGAAGCTTTGGAAAAAAATGAAGATTACTTTGTTGAATATTCTAACAAGCCAAAGACATACATAAATATTCATAATATTTCATCCAATACTAAATATTCCGATTTTGGAGGATTTCTTTATAAGAATGGTTTTTACTTCGCTTCGGCAAAACCGAAGTCAGAAAAAGACAAGAAGTTATATAGGTGGAATAGACAGCCATTTTTAAATATCTATAAAACAGAAAAGAAAGAAGTTAAGGAAAATAAAGTTTTAGAGGTTGAGGATGCTAACATGATCAATGAGTTGAGTTCAAAATATCATGAATCTAATTTAATTATTACAAAAGATGGAAAAAAAGCATATTTCACAAGAGATAATTTTGATGGGAAACGATTGCAAGGAGATAAAGACCGAGTTTCTCATCTTAAGATTTATTCCGTAGAAAGAATAGGAGATGTTTGGGGGAATATACAAGAATTACCATTTAATAGTAAAGATTATTCCTGCGGACATCCTGCTTTAAGTCCAGATGAAAGAACATTATATTTTGTATCTGATATGGCAAATGGTTATGGAGGAACAGATATTTATAAGGCTGATATTTTAGGAAATAATACTTTCGGAGAACCAGTGAATTTAGGTAAATCAATAAATACAGAGGGAAGAGAAATGTTTCCATTTATGGGGAATAACGGAACCTTGTTTTTTGCTTCTGATGGACATTTAGGATTAGGAGCTTTAGATATTTTTGAGTCAAAGAAAGAAAATAACAGGTTTACATCACCGGTAAATTTAGGAAGTCCTGTTAATGGTCCCTTTGATGATTTTGCATTTGTAATTAATGATGAGCATACATATGGTTTTTTCTCATCTAATAGAAAAGGAGGAGAAGGAGATGATGATATTTATAGTTTTACAATCTACAATTGTAAAGAAGATATAAAAGGAATTGTTTCAGATTCGAGAACTGGAGAACCAATTTCGGAAGTGTTGGTTCAATTAATGAATTCAAAAGGAGAACCTATAGAAGAACAAAGAACGAGGGGAGCGGGAGAATATTTGTTTAAAAAGATAGATTGTGAGAAAAACTTTGTAGTAGTAGTTTCAAAAGAAAATTACAGGAATGCAAAAAAGGATACAAAAACGTTGGATATAAATAAAGAAACAGTGGTTGAGAACATTCAATTAGAATCCTTGATAGTAGAAAATCAAATAGTAATCAATCCAATTTATTTTGATTTCGATTTGCATAATATTAGAGAAGATGCAGAATATGAATTGGAACATATTGTTTCGGTTTTAAATAACAATCCAGATTTAATTATCAAAATAGAATCTCATACAGATAGTAGGGGTACCAAAGAATACAATAAAACCTTATCCAGTAACAGAGCAAAATCTACCAGAGATTATATAATTTCTAGAGGAATTAATGCTGATAGAATTGAAAGTGCTATTGGTTATGGTGAAGATAAACTACTGAATGATTGCGATGATGCAAATCAAAGTAAATGTACTGAAGAAGAACATCAAAAAAATAGAAGATCTTATTTTTATATCGTAAAAAGAGGAGACAATATTAAAGTAACTAATCAAAAAAAGGAATAATTTTTAAAAAGCTATACATATTGTATAGCTTTTTTGTAAGTTAGTGGCAAGAATTAAATATAAAATTACCGTAGTGCACTTTTTATTAAAAACCACAACAAAAGGGTTCGAATATTGGAACACTTAATTGATATGTTTTTATTACCAGTTAATTACGGCTTAACAAAATAACCTCTACTTTTAATTGTAAAGTAGAGGTTATTTTAGATTTAAAATTTTGTTGCTACAAAAATTATTTGTGGTAGTTATCCTGTATTTTCTGGTTTCTATTGTGCTATACAAGACACTTTTATACTACAATTGTTAAATTCTTGATTATTGTTCTTTTTTTTCTAGCAAGTTGTATTTGTTGCTTATAGAGGTCTTTATTTGGAGTTTTACCTTGAATGATTTCCATAGGAGTATATCCATACAATTCGGTTAGATATCTGTGATGATTATAATATTCTATAAAACGCTGTAAATCGAGCAAATGTATTTGTTGATTTAAAGAATGTTTTCCGTGGAGAAACTCGGTTTTATAAATGCTATGCGTACTTTCAGCCATTGAATTAGAAAATGGAAATTCTTTTGTCCTAGCAGTAATTTTAGTAACAAGTGGAGGGGCTTTTATGCTATTAATCCAAGTTAGAAGTTTTCCTTTATTTTCAGAGCCTCTATCAGACAAAATACTAATAGGTTTAGTAGTGTTGAGTAAATCATACTTTGTAAAAGTCTCTTGAAAAAGGTTTTTAATAAACCTGCTTCCTGCTTTTCCATCTGTAGAAGCTACATGCAAAATAGCTTTAGAAAAATTATCTTTTACAAAGGCAACTTTTTGTATGCCATCTTCAATAGTAGTAACTTTGAATCGTTTTATCTTTTGATATCCTAAAGCAGCAGTATATTTGAAAAAGGTAGATTTTCCGCAGGAAATAAGATTGTTTTTAAGAGCGTAATAGTATAAAGTGGTTTTAGTTTTTCCAAAATGGATAGAGTCTTTAATTAATTGTTCAATAGTAATTATTTCTTGTATCGTTAGTTGATTGGGGTATTGTTTATAACATTTTTTTAAGGGGTTTAGGCTACAAATAATTTTTCTTTTTTCTTGATAATACCAATCTTTAGAAATCCCATAATATTTACAAGCAGTAGCTACTGATATTTTTGATAAAGAAGCCAAATGTTGCACAGAAGCAACAATTTTTGAAGTATGTAGTTTTAATAGTTTTTATTTTGTGAAAATTCTCCTAGCATGTGTAAATACCCTTTTCTAGTTTCGATAAAAAACGCATAGCTTTAAATAAAAACTTAGAAGCAAAAACATCTTTGATAGTATCAAACTGATTTTCACAAGTATGAACCCAATCACTTCCATAGTAATGCTCATGTGCAAACTGATTTCAATTATGTTTAGTGGTCTTGGGGATTTGAGTAATTTGTTGATTGTCAGGTATTCAGACAGCGTATAATACTATCATCAATGGATGATAATTTCGCTTATACATTTTTCATAACATTTAAAGGCTGGCGAAAATAAAATAATTTTTATACTTTTTATTAAAAATAATGTATGGAAATTTCTATATTGGGATGCAGTTAATTGTTTAATTTACCGTAAACGGTTTCGTAAACAGTTTACAATTTTTTACATAGAAAAAGCGTGAAAAAAAGGTGATTCTTCGAACTCATAACCCGAAGGTCACAGGTTCGAGTCCTGTTCCCGCTACTAAAAAAGCAACCATTTATGGTTGCTTTTTTGTTTTACAATTATCCGATTCCGTTAGTTAAGTTTAGTAATTTCTCAGGAAAGTTGTGAGTTTGCAAAATTTCGATAGCTTTTTTGCTTCGTCCTCCAGATTTACAATAAACAATTAAAGGTTTGTCCTTAGGAATAATATGTAGTTCGTTTTCTAATTTATCTAGTGGAATGTGAATACCACCAATACTTTTTAATTCTCGTTCCCACAAATCACGCACATCCAATAAATTAAACTCATTTGGATTTGAATTATATTCCTCAATATTAATTTCTTTAAAAGTATTATTGGGTAGTATTCCGCAGAAAAAATCATAGTTATTTTCTAAAGAAGTGATTTTAATATTACTTTTAGGAAATTTTAGAACTAATTGTTGCATAGAAAGTGCATTGTAGGTTAAAAGTTTACTAGATAGAACTTCTCCTAAATCACAGATAACTTTTATAGTTTCATTTGCCTGTAAAGAACCTATAATTCCTGGGAGTACACCTAAAACACCTATTTCAGAACAATTTGGAACTTCATTGGGTTTTGGAGGTGTTGGGTATAAACAACGGTACGTTGGTCCGTTTTGATAATTGAATACACTTACTTGTCCTTCAAACTTAAAAATAGCTCCGAAAACTAGTGGTTTATTAGTTAAAAAAGCAGCGTCATTAGTTAAATATCGAGTAGGGAAGTTGTCACTTCCGTCTACAATAATATCATATTGCTGAAATAAGTCTATAGCATTATCTTTTGATAAGCGTGTTTTATGAACTTCAAAAGTTACAAACGGATTTAACCCTGCTAATCTTTTAGCTGCGGTTTCAGCTTTAGATACTCCAATGTCATTGTAAGTATATAGAATTTGACGTTGTAGATTACTTTTGTCTACTACATCATCGTCTACAATTCCAATAGTTCCAACTCCAGCAGCAGTTAAGTATTGTAAAATAGGACAGCCTAATCCGCCAGCTCCAATAACCAAAACTTTAGCTGTTTTTAATTTTTGTTGCCCTTTTATACCTATTTCATTTAAAATTAAATGACGATCGTAATGCTGTTTTTCTTCAAGACTTAGCATAGTGTTTTTACTTACATTGTTTACTGTTGGAAATGCTCCCAATCCTTCCAAACTACTTCTAATCCTTGTCCTTTTAACATCTCGGCAACTTCTTCGGTACTACGTTCGTCAGAAATTTCAAACTGTTCTAAAGATTGCGGTTCTACTGCATAGCCTCCTGGATTTGTTTTAGATTCGGCACTAATTGAGGTGATACCCAAATTAACAATATTATTTCTAAATATTTCACTTTCGCGAGTAGAAATAGAAAGTTCTACATCTTCATCTAACAACCTAAAAGCACATATTAATTGTACCAAATCCGGGTCTGTCATTTCTACTTTTGGTTCTAATCCACCTGAATGTGGTCGCAACCTAGGAAAAGAAATAGAATACTTCGTTTTCCAATAATTTTTCTGTAGATACTTTAAGTGCAATGCTGTAAAAAAACTATCAGCTCTCCAATCTTCCAATCCAAATAAAGCTCCTAAACCTATTTTATGAATTCCTGCTTTCCCTAATCTATCTGGAGTATCTAATCGGTAATCGAAATTTGACTTTCTTCCTTTAGGGTGATGTTTTTTATACTCATCTCTATGGTAGGTTTCTTGGTATACCAAAACAGCATATAAACCATTATCTATTAATAACTCATACTCTTCTTGATCTAAAGGCTGAACCTCTATCGTAATATTAGAAAAATGCTTCCTAATTAAGTTAATAGCATTACTAATATAATCTACACCAACTGTTCTATTAGCTTCTCCTGTAACTAATAAAATATGATCATAACCCTTAGACTTAATATACTCAACCTCTTTTAAGATCTCTGCATCTGTAAGGGTTCTACGCGGAATTTTATTGGTTAAACTAAATCCGCAATAGGTACAAATGTTTAGGCATTCGTTACTCAAGTACATAGGAGAATACATCTGTATTGTATTTCCAAAACGCTTCTTAGTAAGTTGCCTACTCAACTGAGCCATATCTTCTAAATAAGGTCTGGCGGCTGGTGATATTAAAGCTTTAAAATCTTCTAAAGTTCTTTTATTAGATCGCAAAGCATTTAATACATCATTCTCTGTTTTAGAAAGAATACTCACTAAGGTATCATCCCAATTATACGTATCGAATATGTCTTGAAAAGTTTTATTCATTTTAGCTTAAAAAACTAGTTAACGGGCTACTTGCCTCGGCTTTTTTATGTACCACTGGAGCTAGTTTAGCTTCGTAAGCCATTCTACCAGCCTTAACTGCCATTTTAAAAGCTTTAGCCATTTCTACCGGATTTTGAGATACCGCAATAGCCGTGTTTACCAAAACAGCATCGGCTCCAATTTCCATAGCATGTGCCGCATGACTCGGGCTACCAATTCCAGCATCTACTACCACAGGAACATTACTCTGATCTATGATAATTTCTAAAAACTCTAAGGTTTTTAAACCTTTATTACTCCCAATAGGAGCTCCTAAAGGCATCACGCATTGAGTTCCTACTTCTTCTAAACGCTTGCACAAAACTGGATCTGCATGGATATACGGCATCACTACAAAACCTAGTTTTACTAATTCTTCTGCAGCTTTTAAAGTTTCTATGGGATCTGGTAATAAATATTTAGGGTCTGGATGAATTTCTAACTTTATCCAGTTAGTTTCTAATGCTTCTCTAGATAACTGAGCAGCAAAAACTGCCTCTTTTGCATCTCTAACTCCAGAAGTATTAGGCAATAAATTAATTCTTGGGTGATCTAAATGAGTTAATATATCATCTTGATCATCTTCAACATCAACTCTTTTTAAGGCCACTGTTACTAACTCACTCTCTGAAGCTAACAAGGCTTCATTCATTAATTTAGAAGAACTGAATTTGCCAGTTCCTGTAAATAATCTTGAGTTAAACTCTTTATCTGCTAATTGTAACATGTTACTTTTTATTTTCTTCTGGTTGCCAACGTTGTTCTTAAGTTGGCCCACCATTTATAATTTCTTTAAACTTAGATATGCTATTAAAGTTACGTGTGATCTCTCCTGAAACAGCAATACCATACACGCCTGTTATTAATATATCTAATACATCATTCTGAGTAATACCTCCTATTGCTATAACAGGAACATCTGTATTCAACTCTTCTAATATAGTTAAGTATCCTTTTTCTCCTAAAACCGGACTTAAGTTATCTTTGGTTTTAGTAAATCTGAAAGGTCCTAAACCAATATAATCTACTTTCTTATCAATTAAAACCTTACAATCATCAAGTGTATTAGCTGTTCCACCTATTACTTGCCAAGAATACAAATCTTTCCTAACCTTAGCAGGACAAGCATCAGTTTTACCTAAATGAACGCCATCTGCTTTTACTTCAATAGCAACTTTATAATGATCGTTGATAATTAATCTCGTTTGAAAATGAGCAGTAATTTCTATAGCCTTTTTTGCGGTTTCAAGAATCGTTTTATCATCTAGATTCTTTAATCGCAACTGAACCCATTCAGCACCAGATGCGCAAGCTCTCTGTATGTTCTCTAAATGTTCTTGCGGAGTTGCTCCTTGTGATATGTATTGTAACTTACTTATCATATTACTTTTTTGAATGATAACCCAATAAACCTTTATTAGAACTTAAAAACTTCTCTGTATATCTTTTTCCTCTATAGCATGCTTTTAACAATGGAAAACTCAAAGCTAAATAACTAGCAATAGCAGATGACAGCACACAACCGCTACCGTGTTTTTCTGAACAGTTAGGTAATTTCGGATTCAATGAATATTTCTTTCCATTTTTAGTGTACAATTCATCTTTACCTAGTTTATCTAAACGATGTCCACCTTTTAAAAACAAGTTGGTTTTCTTAGTTATATGTGTGATCGTTTCTTCTATATTCTTATCCGGATATAGCAATTCAATTTCTTTGTAATTAGGAGTTAGCAACTCTATTTTTCCCAACACATCATCTAAATCTGAGTTCGAATGAAACTGAAAATTAGAGCTCGATTTTAAAACCGGATCTAAAACAATTTTCGCTTTAGAATTATGACTTAAAACCGAGTCAATAATTGCATTTAAAACCTCAAAATTTTCTACTATTCCTATTTTAACAATATCAATCTGAAAGCGATTAAACAACACTTTTATTTGAGCAGTTATTTGTTCTATTGGCAACCAATAACAGTCTTGAAATGATTGATCATCTTGTACTGTATTAGCTGTACAAACCGATAATCCATAACATTTTAACACCTCAAATGTTTTTACGTCAGCAGTTAAACCCGCTCCGTTAGAAGGATCGAATCCTGCAATGGTTAGTATGTTAGGTCTTGCTTTCAATTGTAGCGTATTCCTCTTTTAATTCTTTAAAACTTTCAACTGGATTATCTGTATTCCATACTCCTCCTAAAACTCCAACTCCTTTAAATCCTAGTTCAATTGTTTTAGCTAAGGTTTTAGAATTGATTCCACCCATACCAATAATTAACTTATCGATATGATTAACATCAAAACCTCTTCCTTCATATCCTTGTTTAGATATTGAAGAAAAGACTGGACTTAGTAAATGATAATCGAATTCAAAATAACAATCTTCTAATTCTTCTGGTTCATGAAAAGAAGAGCTAATAGTTTTACCAAACATATTCAGGTCCTTAAAATAATTACCCGAATTATCTATATGGTCTCTTCTTTTTTGTTCCTGAAAATGTATACCTTTTAAGTCATATTCATTAATTAACTCATGATGATAATGTGTTACAATTCTATTGTGGTATTTAGTGTCTATAGCATCTAAATAATCACAATGTTCTTGGTATGATTTATTAGGCTTTCTAAAATGATAATATTCTAATCCTACCTCAAAAAGCTGATTCAGGATTAGAATTTCATTATCAATATCATTTTCTGGAGCTATAAGAACAATCATATTTTATAAATAAATCTCAGAACCTTTTTCTTTAAACTCTTCTGACTTTTCTTCCATTCCTTTAGCAAAAATCTCGTTGTTTTCGTCAATTTCATTCTCAGCCGCAAAATCACGAACTTCTTGTGATATTTTCATTGAACAGAATTTAGGTCCGCACATAGAGCAGAAGTGAGCAATTTTTGCTCCTTGAGCTGGTAAAGTCTCATCATGGAATTCTCTTGCTTTTTCTGGGTCTAAACCAAGATTAAATTGATCTTCCCATCTAAACTCAAACCTAGCTTTACTTAATGCATTATCTCTGTGTTGCGCTCCTGGATGCCCTTTAGCTAAATCGGCAGCGTGAGCAGCTAACTTGTATGTAACAACTCCTTCTCGCACATCATCACGGTTAGGTAAGCCTAAATGCTCTTTTGGAGTTACATAACATAAAACTGCACAACCGTACCAAGCTATCATAGCCGCACCAATACCAGAAGTAATATGATCGTAACCTGGAGCTATATCTGTAGTTAATGGCCCTAAGGTGTAGAAAGGTGCTTCATCACAAGCTTCTAATTGCTTGTCCATATTTTCTTTAATCATATGCATTGGCACGTGACCTGGACCTTCTATAAAGCATTGTACATCATGCTTACGAGCTAACTTTGTTAATTCTCCTAAAGTTTCTAATTCTGCAAACTGTGCCTCATCATTAGCATCTGCAATAGAACCTGGACGTAAACCATCTCCTAAAGAAAAAGCTACATCATATTGTTTTAATATTTCACAAATCTCTTCAAAGTGTGTGTATAAGAAATTTTCTTTATGATGTGCTAAACACCACTTAGCCATAATTGATCCTCCACGAGAAACAATTCCTGTTACACGTTTAGCCGTCATAGGCACATAGCGTAATAATACACCAGCATGAATAGTAAAGTAATCTACTCCTTGTTCAGCTTGTTCTATTAAAGTATCACGGAAAATCTCCCAAGTTAAATCTTCGGCAACTCCATTTACCTTTTCTAAAGCTTGGTAAATTGGAACGGTACCAATTGGAACCGGCGAATTACGGATAATCCACTCACGAGTTTCGTGGATATTTTTACCCGTAGATAAATCCATAATAGTATCTGCTCCCCAACGGCAAGCCCATACCGATTTTTCCACCTCTTCTTCTATAGATGAAGTAGTTGCTGAGTTACCAATATTAGCATTAATTTTCACCAAAAAGTTTCTACCTAAAATCATTGGTTCAGATTCTGGGTGATTTATATTATTAGGTATTACTGCACGTCCTCTAGCTACTTCTGACCTAACAAATTCTGGAGTGATTTTTTGAGGAATTGACGCTCCAAAATCTTCTCCTTTATGTTGTTTTACAATCTCAGTCATTTCATCTATTCGTTGATTTTCACGAATAGCAATGTATTCCATTTCTGGAGTAATAATTCCTTGTTTAGCATAATGTAACTGTGTTACATTTTTTCCTTCTTTAGCTCTTTTAGGTTTGTGCTTTAAATTGAAACGTAAATGATCTAGACTTTCATCATTTAAACGCTCATTACAATATTCTGAAGAAAACTCATTTAATTCTTCTACGTCATTTCTATCCTTAATCCATTGTTCACGAAGACGCTCAATACCATTATGAATATTTATTTCTTTATTTGGGTCTGTATATGGTCCAGAAGTATCATAAACAGTTACAGGCTCATTAGGAGTTAATTTACCTGTCATAGTATCTTTAGTATCACTTAGCGTGATTTCTCTCATAGCTACTTTTATCTCAGGATGAATTTCTCCCGATACATAAATCTTTTTCGAATTAGGAAAAGGATTTCTTGTAATTCCTTGTTTTGGTGCCGTGTCTTTTTTCTTCATAATTAACCTCCTTGAGTTGCTTTAATTATTAATATTGAATCTCCGTTTTGAAGTTTTTGTTTATTCCAGTTTGCTTTAGAAATAATTTGCTGATTTATGGCAATTGCAATTCCGTTAGAAGAAACTTGTATGTGATTAATAAAATCTTGTACAGAAGATTCGTTATTAAGTTGATATTGCTCTTGGTTTAGATTTACCGTAATCATTATTCAAATTATTATATAGTTTAGGTAAACCTTAAAAAGGTAAGAAATGAAAGTACACAGTAAGTTACTGAAACTTTTCCCTCCGTTGGTGTTAACCAAATCAGGTTCTAAGGATATTTCTCAAACTAATTTATAATTAGCTACTCCTAAAGTTTACGATGCGAATATACAATTTTTATGAGTTAATAGAGTTTTGAAATATTAAGATGTTAATTTTAATATTAATGAGGAATATTCAATACATGTTGTATATCTTTGTGGGTCTATTATAAATTTTATGAAAAATATTGCTAAACTACTTTTTGTGCTTTTTGTTTTTAATAAATCAATAGCACAGGAGACTTTACCGATTTATGCAGATTATTTATCTGATAATGTATATTTATTACATCCAGCTGCTGCTGGTATTGGTGAATGTGGTAAAATAAGATTAACAGCTCGTCAACAATGGTTTGGAGTTAAAGATGCTCCAAGTTTGCAAACAGCAAGTTTTCATGCTAAAGCAGGAGAGTATTCTAATGCAGGTTACGGGGTTGTTTTATATAATGATAAGAATGGTTATCATTCTCAAAAAGGAATTCAAGGTACATATGCTTACCATTTAAATATGGGGAATGAAAATTTATTCAATCAATTATCTTTTGGATTATCAATGTCAGTAGTGCAAAATGAAGTTGATCAAAGAAGATTTGTAAATGACCCAGCTGTATCACAAATTATTCAAAGTAATTTTTATTTTAATGCCGATTTTGGTATGGCTTATCATTATAAAGGTTTTTCGTCATACGCAACTGTTAAGAACTTATTCTTGTCTGCAAAGAATAATTTAGACTCTAATTTTGAATCATTGAACTTACGAAACTATATTATTGGAGCAGGGTACTTCTTTGGAGAAGAAAGAGTATTGCAGTTTGAACCTTCGTTTATGTTTCAGTTTAAAGAACAAACAGGAGAGAAGGTTGCAGATATTAATTTTAAGGTTTATAAGAAGATTAGAAACACTCAGTTTTGGGCGGCATTATCTTACAGAACTAGTTTTGATGGAAGTGTTTTTGGAGAAGCACAATATATAACTCCTATTGTAGGAGTTAACTTCAATAAGTTTATGGTTTCTTATACATATACAAAACAGACAGGTGATATTGTCTTCTCGAATGGAGATTTTCATCAGATATCATTAGGAATGGATATTCTTTGTAGAAAAAGAAGAGCTTCAGCTTGTCCTAATATTAACGGAAGTTTTTAAAAATCCTTTTCAATAATAGTAGCGGAAGGATAATCTGTTAAAAAAGAAGCAAGTATTTGTTTGTTTGTATTAGTATAAAACGAATAAGTACTTGTTTTTTTTACGTCTTTATTTATTGTATTGTTAGTAAGTAAAATGTTTTTTGTTTGTCTAGCAACAGCTTCTCCAGAATCAATAATAGTTATTTTATTGTCTGTAATTTTCTTTATTGAATTAGCTAAATAAGGATAATGTGTACAGCCTAAAACAATACAGTCTACATTAGCTTGCAGCATAGGGTTAATATACTTTTTTAGAAGCTGATTCATTTCGGTTGAATCTATTTTTCCTTGTTCAATTAGTTCAACCAGCCCTTCACCAACTTGTTCTAGAATTGTAATTTTATTATCTAAAGTTGAAGATGTTTTTTCAAATAATTCACTGTTAAGAGTTCCTTTGGTAGCAAGAATGCCGATAGTATTTGTTTGGGTTTTTAAAGCGGCAGGTTTTATTGCAGGCTCTATACCAATAAAAGGTATATTGTAATTTTCTCTTAAATATTTAATAGCGTTTGTAGTTGCGGTGTTACAAGCTACCACAATAATTTTACAACCTTTTTCTATAAGAAACTCTGTATTTTTTATTGACAAGTTGATTATGTCTTGTTTACTTTTTTGGCCATAAGGAGCATTCTTACTATCAGCTAGATAAATAGTGTCTTCATTTGGAAGTAATGAAACTATTTCTTTCCAAATAGATGTTCCGCCGATACCAGAATCAAAAATACCTATGGGTTGTTGTATGTGTAGCATGTAAGGCAAAAATAAAAAGTCCTGCTGATATCAGCAGGACTTTTTATAAATTTTATATTTCTAAGATTAGAATCCTAATTTAGCTTTTACAGCATTAAAGATATCTTCTCCTTTATCGTAAACGATTAAACCTTTTCCTGGAGATGCATCTAATACGTAGATAAATCCTTTTTCAGCAGCTACAGCCTTAATAGCATCTTCAGCTTTCTTTAAGATTGGTAACGTTTTTTCTTGATACTTCTTTTGCATGTCTTGTGCAGCAGTTTGTCTCGCTTGCTCTATTCTTTGTCTATCTTGTTGTACTTCGATAGCTCTCTTTTGATTAACTTCTTGAGTTTGAGTTTTTCCTTCTGCTTCGTATTTTTTTACTTTAGCTTCAAACTTTTTAAACATAGCTTCAATTTCATCTTGATATGTTTTGTTTAGCTTTTCTAAGTCTGTTTTCATAGCTTTAGTTGCAGGCATAGCAGCTAATAATTTATCAGTATTAATATGTGCTATTTTTTGTGCATTGGCAACACCACCTAATCCTATCGTAAAAATTGCAACTAATAATAACGTTTTAAACTGTTTCATCTTTGTTGTTTTAATTTTAATTTATTTTTTATTCTTGATTTTTCTGTTCTTGTTCTTTCTTTTTTTCTTCTTCTTTAGCTTTTTTTAAAGCTTCTTTTTTCTCTTTTAAAAGTCTTCTTTTTTCAGCAATAGCTTTAGCTTTAGCTTGTCTTTTTTCTTCGATAGCTTTAATTTTTGCAGCTCTATCATCAGCTTTTTTCTTCTTTAAAGCTTCTCTTTTAGCAATTCTTTCTTTCTCTTTGTTACTTAAACCACTGTTTTTTAGTAATTCTTTCTTAGCAGCAATTTTATCCTTTTTTGCTTGTCTTTTTTGATCGATATTAATCATTTTGACAATAAGGTCGCTAATATCGTGTTTTTTATTTGAATATAGCATAACTAATTCGCTTGATTTGTCGAAAACGAAATCATACTTTTTTCGAGATGCTATAGATTGTACAGCACTATATACTTGGTCTTGTACGGGCTTAATTAATTGCTTTCTTAATTGGTACATGTCTCCGTTTGGACCAAAGTATAAAGATTCTAATCTGCGTAAAGATTCTTGTTTAATTTGAATGTCTTCTTCACGTTCGTCGATTAAATCTTTAGTAAGAATAGCTTTTTCATTAGCTAAATCGGTTTTTAAAACTTCAATTTTACGAGCCTCAGTATCGAGATTTTTTTTCCATTTTTGAACCTTAGCGTCTAAAGCATTTTGAGCTTGAATATATTCTGGAATGTTTTGTAGAATATATTCCATATCAATGTATGCAATACGTTGGCTTTTTTGAGCCTTACTAATAGTAACAGTAAGTAAAAGAACGACTAGTAAAATGTTTTTTTTCATCTTGTATAATGTGTTTAGAAAAAACCGTGCCAAAAAACCAGACACATTACAAATGTATGGTTTTAAAACTGTCTTCCAATTATAAAATGTGTTTGCCAACCAGATTTTGTTGGGTTAAGAGATTGATCTCCTGGTAATGGGTCAAACCCATGAGCAAAATCAATACCTAATAAACCAAATGCAGGCATAAATATACGAATACCTAATCCAGCTGAACGCTTTAAGTTAAACGGGTTATATTCACTAAAATTGTCATAAGAATTACCTGCTTCTAAAAATCCTAAAGTATAAATAGATGCTGAAGGCTTATCAGTAATAGAATAACGTAATTCTAATTGGAATTTGTTGTAAATAGATCCACCATCAATAGATGATAAACGGTTGTTTTCATACCCTCTTAAACCTATTACTTCACGACCGTCTAACTGTCCTTGAGCAATTCCATCACCACCAACGAAGAATCTTTCTACAGGGGTTAATCCTAATTCGTTATTATATGATCCTAAATATCCAACTTCAAAATTAGACATTAAGACAAGTTTATTTGCCAATTGAGTATACCATTTACCTTTAGCCGATAGTTTATAGTATTCTAACCATTTATATTTATCTGCTAAATAATCATTTCTTTGCTCATTTGTAGGATTATCTGGTTCGTCAAAACTTTTACCGTTTAATAAAGAATATGGTAAGGTAGCTTTAGCTCTAATAGTAAACTCTGAACCATAAGTTGGGAATATTAAACTAGGTCCTGCTGAGTTTCTACTCAAAGCAACTGTATAAGCTAGATTATTTAGATTTCCTTTACTTAATATGTCGTTAGAAGATCCAACTCTATATTGGTAATCTTGTAATTCGATTCTTTGATAACTAATGTTTTGGGATAACGTGAAATAATCATCAGGCCATTTTAAACGCTTTCCTAAACCTATAGATGCTCCAATAATACTTAAGCTTTGATCTCTATCTACAGTATTTGTCTGGAAGTTAAAACGATATTGATTTGAAAAATATAGTGAAGCCGATAAAGATTGTGGAGTTTTACCACCTAACCATGGTTCTGTAAACGAAAAACTATAGGTGCTATAAGTTCTTGCAGATTGTAAACGTAAAGATAGTTTTTGACCATCTCCCATTGGTAAAGGCTTGTAAGCTTCTTTGTTAAAAATGTTTCTAATAGAGAAGTTGTTAAAAGAAAGTCCTAATGTACCAATGAATGATCCACCACCGTAACCACCTTGTAATTCTATTTGACTACCTCCTTTTTCTACAACAGAAAAATCAATATCAGCTGTTTTGTCTTGGTAGTTTGGTTTTACATCTGGAGTTACATTAGCATCAAAAAAACCTAATTGACCAATTTCACGAATAGAACGAATAATGTTTTGACGACTAAATAAATCTCCTGGTTTTACACGTAATTCTCTATATATTACATGATCGTTTGTTTTGTCATTACCAGTTACAGTAACTTTTTTAATAGTAGCTGGTTCGTCTTCTCTAATTCTAATTTCAACAGTAATAGAGTCGTTTTTAACTCTAGTTTCTACTGCATTAATTTGAGAAAATAAATAGCCATTATTGTGGTATAAAGTCTGAATATCTTGAGAAGTTGGTGTTCCATCTCCAGAAACACGTTCTTTTAAAACTTTGCCATTGTATATATCCCCTTTATCTATTTTTAAAAAACTGTGTAGAAATTCATCAGTATATTTTTTATTTCCAACAAATTTTATTTCTGCAAAACGATACTGATTACCTTCTTCTAATTCGATTTCAAGATTAATTGTATTGTCATCATTCCA
The DNA here is from genome assembly GCF_002120225.1 of Tenacibaculum holothuriorum. Classification (GTDB taxonomy): domain Bacteria; phylum Bacteroidota; class Bacteroidia; order Flavobacteriales; family Flavobacteriaceae; genus Polaribacter; species Polaribacter holothuriorum. Next base: position 18,011 of record NZ_LAPZ01000018.1, read on the forward strand.
AGTTAATTTATCTGAAATTATTCGAGCATCTCTATACCCTAATTCGCTATATCTCTCTAAAATACTTTCTAAATCTTCTTTATAATCGTCTTGAATATATTTAGATGATTTCCAAAAACGACCAAAGAACTTTCTTTTAGTATTAGACATTAATCCTCTTAACTTTCCGTTAGATAAGGCTTTGTTTCCTTTGAAGTTGATGTTTTTAATTTTAATACGCTTACCTTTATCAATAAAGATATTCATATTAACGGTATTAATATCTGAAGTGTCTTTTTGAGTATTTAAAGTAACTTTAGCTTTTAAGAAACCTTTGTCAGTATATTTTTTCTTAATAAAGTTACGAGTGGTAACAATTAAATTGTCTGTTACCATTTTACCTTTCTTAAGTTCAGTTTCTTTCTTTAAGTCTTTAGCTTTAGATTTACTAACACCTTTTATAGTTACATCGGTAAGTTGTGGTAATTCTATAACATCAAACAATAGGTAAACAGTGTTGCCGTCTATTTTAGATAAATAAACATCTACTTGACTAAATTGTTTGCTTTCGTATAGTTTCTTTATTGCACTAGTCAGTTTGTCTCCAGGTAATTTAATTAATTGCCCGTTGACCAAACCCGTATAAACTCTTACAGTTTGTTCGCTAAACTTACGTAAACCAGTTACAGTAATTCCTCCTAAAATGTATTCTTTCCCCTTTTCGTACGAAATTTTACCATTAACTGCCGTACTATCTTTTGGAGTTGTGCTTTGTGCTTGTGTATTAATTGCGAATATAAATGCAGTAATTAATACGATTAAATATGAAAACTTATTCATTTTCTGTAACCTGTTCACTTGTTTTTCCAAATCTTCTTTCCCTATTTTGGTAATTAATAATTGCTTCAAAAAGATGTTCTCTTCTAAAGTCTGGCCATAATACTTCTGTAAAGTATAATTCGGCATATGCCATTTGCCAAAGCAAGAAATTACTAATTCTTTGTTCGCCGCTTGTACGTATCATTAAATCAACGTCGGGCAAATTAAACGTATATAAATGATTATTTATAATTTTCTCGTTAATTTTTTCAATATCTAATTCATTATTAACAACTTTTTTAGATATGTTTTTAATAGCATTAACAATTTCTTCACGTGCTCCATAGCTTAAAGCAAAGGTTAATGTTATTGTTGTGTTGTCTTTAGTAGCATCGATTACTTCAGCTAAAACTTTTTGTGCTTTTTTTGGAAGCTGTTCAGTATTACCAATGCTGTTGATTTTGATTCCGTTTTCTTGAAACCCAGGAAGTTCTTTTTTTAAAGAAGATACTAAAAGACTCATTAAAGCATCTACTTCTAACTTTGGACGATTCCAATTTTCAGTAGAAAAAGCATAAAGTGTTATGAATTTTGCTCCTATATCAGACGCTCCTGCAACTGCTTCTCTTACTGCGGTTAATGCGTTTTTATGACCAAATACACGCTGCATTCCTTTACCTTTTGCCCAACGACCATTACCATCCATAATAATAGCTATGTGGTTAGGTACGTTTTGTAAATTAATGCCTTGTAATAATTCTCCCATTTATTTTTAATCTGTTAATCCATTATAACATGGCGGTCTTCCAAAGGTATAAACAATTGATAAACCTGTGAAAAAATACCAGTCATTTCCATTTCCTACATTATTTATAATAGGGATTTTTGTAGTTGTATAATCTAAATCGTCTACAAAAGTAATTCGAGCAGATGATTCTAAAGCAAAAGCTAAATTATCATCTAAACGCCCCTTAATACCGATTCCTAAAGGAATAGCAAACGAAAACCTATTTGCTAGCTCTATAGAATTAGGCGATATGAAACGAACAGGACTTTTGTAATTTATAGCAGCAAATTGCGCTAGTATATATGGTGTAAAAGTCGTCCTGTAATCACTTATATTATATTCGTAAAAATTGAATTCTACTCCAGCAGCAAATTCATGAATTGTATTAGTAAAACGTCTAACTATATTGTTAGGAGTTTGTCTAAAAGGATTTTCTGCATTTCTATTGTCACCTGAAATAGGTAGGTAATTATAATTTCCTCTAAGAGCAATTCTTGGATTTAGGTTGTATTTATAAACAATTCCTCCAGCAAATTTGTTAGGGTATATGTAATTGGTTCGACCAATGTCACCGACATAATTAGAGCCGCCTAAAAAAACTCCAATCTCGTGAGATTGAGCCTTAGCTAGCGTTAAACTACCAATTAGTGATATGAATACAAAAAATGCTCTCATTGTTAAAATAGCGTGCAAATATAGGGATTTGAATTTGCTTTAAAAAGTTAATAATCTGTCTTTTTGATTAACTGATTTTTTAAAGAAATATTGTAGTGTTATGCTACATAGATTCATTCCTAGTATCTTCTCCCCATAATAGTTTTCCGCGTAGTGTTTTTAGGTAAGATTGATTTTTTAATAAAACACTTTTAATGGTAAATGACGCTTTTTCTATTTTAATTTTAGTCTTTTGAGTAGCTGTAGTAATTCTTGAATCTAACGAAATTAAATAATCTTTTTCTCTTGCACTTACTTCAAGTTCTATGGTAGTTTCGTCAGGAATAACCATAGGTCTTGCATTTAAATTGTGAGGAGCTATCGGAGTAATTACAAAACTTTTTGAATTTGGTAAAACTACAGGTCCTTCACAACTTAAAGAATATCCTGTAGATCCTGTTGGAGTTGCAATAATTAATCCGTCTGCCCAGTAATTGGTAAGGTATTCACCATTTAAATACGTTTTAACACCAATCATAGAAGTAGTGTTTCTTCTAGCAATGGTAATTTCATTTAAAGCAAAATTGAGTTCAGAAAATTCTTCGGTAGAAGGAGTTGTTGTAATTTGTAGTAAAGATCGTTCTTGAATTGTATATTCTTTATTTAAAACAGCGTTTACAGCTTCTTTAATTTGATCTTTTTGTACAGTAGCTAAAAAACCTAAACGTCCAGTGTTAATTCCTATTACAGGAATGTCTAAATTTCTAATAAAAGTAACAGCACGTAAAATAGTACCATCTCCACCTATAGTAAACATTACATCAATTTCAGAAGAAAGATCGTTAAAATGAGAAAATGTATCATAAGTCTTAGAAAGCGAATTGTTTTCAAGTAAAAGGTTGTAAAATTCCTTTTCAAATAAAACTTCAATAGTGTTTTCTTCTAAAATTTCGAGTAAGATATTTATTTCTTTCTCAGCGGTAATTGTATAGGATTGACCGTAAATGGCTACTTTTTTCACGTTTAATTGTTTTTGTTGGTAAAGGTAGGTTACATGTCTAAATACTTACGTAAGTATTCGGCTCTTTCTTTTAACTCTTCTAAATAAGAATCGTCTTCGTGTTGTGTAATTACATTGTAGTTGTACCTTCTAAAAGTTTGGATAATCTCGTTGGCTTCTTCAGTAGTAACTTTTAATGTAAGTTGAACAGTATCCATACTTTCAGAAGAAATGTAAGCACCTAATAAACGAGCGTTGTTAGCTTCTACAATTTGAGAAACTTCACTCATAGAATATTCTGTTTTATTCTTTTCAACGATAAACGTTTCACTTTCGTTATGTAAAAAAGGACTATCGGCAAAAGCATCTAAAATATCTCCCAATTCATAATAACCAATATAATTCATCTCTTTGTTTAAAACAGGAATTAGGTTACAGTCATTATCAGCAAATAAGGTGATTAAATCTAGTAATGTGGCTTTTTCGTTGGTGTAAAAATGATCTAGTAAATAAGAATATTCTCTAAGTTCTCTATTTTTATTTTCAATAGTTTGAATATCACTTTCTGGTAAACATCCAATTAGTTTTCCGTTTTCAACAACAGGAATGTGTGTAATTGGTAAATCTTTACATACTTTTTGAGCACACTTTACAGTGTGGTCTAAAGTAAGTTCTTTAATTTCATTAAGTATATAATCGTTGATATTCATTACTACGAATATAGTTTAAAATGTTGGAATGCGTTACCTTTGCAGTCTAATTTTACATAGATGACAAAATTAAGTGTAAATATTAATAAAATAGCCACATTACGAAATTCAAGAGGAGGTAATGTGCCAAATTTATTGCAAGTAGCGCAAGATATACAGGAGTTTGGAGCTGAAGGAATAACGATTCATCCAAGACCCGATGAGCGTCATATTCGTTACCAAGATGCATATGATTTAAAACCAATTGTTACTACGGAATATAATATTGAAGGAAACCCGATTGATAAATTTATGCAATTGGTGTTAGATGTAAAACCAACTCAGGTAACCTTGGTTCCAGATAGTGTAGATCAGTTAACGTCTAATGCAGGTTGGGATACTATTAAACACCAATCGTATTTACAAGAAGTAATTGCTGAGTTTAAAAATGCAGGAATTAGAACGTCAATTTTTATTGATACCGATTTAAAGTTGATTGAAGCTGCTGCAAAAACAGGAGCAGATAGAATTGAATTATATACTGAAGAATTTGCTACACAATTTGAAAAAGGAAATAAAGAAGCTGTAAAAGTGTATGCAGATGCTGCGGTATTGGCACATGAATTAGGGTTAGGAATTAATGCTGGACATGATTTAAGTTTAGATAATATCAAGTTTTTTAAGCAAAGCATTCCGAATTTAGCAGAGGTGTCTATTGGGCATGCATTAATTTCTGAAAGTATTTATCTAGGACTTCAGAATGTTGTAAATATGTATTTAGATAGATTGAAATAATCATGCAAATTTTACATTCAAGAATTATAGGAGAAGGGCAGCCTTTGTTAATCCTTCACGGATATTTTGGTATGGGAGATAATTGGAAAACTCATGCTAATAAATTTGCTGAAGACGGGTTTGAAGTACATTTAATAGATCAACGAAACCATGGTCGTAGTTTTCATTCCGATGAGTTTGATTATGAGTTAATGGTTGAAGATTTGCATAATTATATAGAGCATCATAATCTTGAAAAAGTAATTCTTCTAGGACATTCTATGGGTGGTAAAACCGTAATGCTTTTTGCTACAGAGTATGAAGATTTAGTAGAAAAGTTAATAGTTGCCGATATTTCTCCGAGAATGTATCCGCCACATCATAACGAAATTTTAGCAGCGTTAAATTCTGTAGATTTTTCAGTGCAAAACTCAAGAAAGTTAGTTGATGAAAAATTAGCTGAATTAATTCCAGAAATAGGAGTGAGAGGTTTCTTGACTAAAAGTTTATACTGGAAAGAAAAAGGAATGTTAGCCTATCGATTTAACTTAAAATCATTAACTGAAAATAATAACGAAGTAGGTGTAGCATTGCCATCATTTACAATTTACGAAGGAGAGACGTTGTTTTTAAGAGGAGCAAATTCTGGATATATAACTAAAGAAGATGACTCGTTAATTTTAGCGCATTTTCCAAAAGCAGAAATAAAAACAATAACCAACGCAGGGCATTGGCTACATGCAGAAAATCCTAAAGATTTTTATAGAGAAGTTGTTGAGTTTTTAAAGAGATAGTTGTTTTTTAATCTCATTAAAAAGCCTTTTAGTTTCTTTTGCATTTTCTAGATTTAATATAACCTTTTTTGCATTTTTTGCAGAGATTATTAAGTAAGGAGGGTTTCCTGAATTGATTAAAAGATGAGATTCTCCAAAGTACTTAAGGTCAAAATATCCTTTTTTAACATTTCCAGAATTGAATCCGTTGGTTTTTGTTATGATTTCTGGAATTGTATCTGATAGTTGAATGTTTTCAATGTTAGAAATAGGTAACTCTAAACCATACATTCCAAAGATTATCACTTTGTTATCAGAAATTTTTACTTTCGATTGAGAGTTTCCATACATAAGTATACCAGCAACCAGAAGCATAACTATTATAAAAATAATAAATCTTAATCTTTTATTCATTTTTTTGCTTAAATTACTGTTTTTATCTTGTAAGATAAGAATAAAATCTGCCAAAATTTCCTGTTTTTCAATTTGGTATGGTTATCGCTCTTTCAAAATAAAATTATTTCAAAATGAAAATATTCTTAAAACTCTTATTAACGGCAGTTGCAGTAGTTATTTTGGCAAACATTTTACCAGGTATTGTAGTTAATAATTATGTAACAGCAGTAATAGTTGCAGTTGTAATCTCGTTACTAAATATGTTTGTTCGTCCGTTGTTGGTGTTTTTTACACTACCAGCAACTATAGTAACTCTAGGGTTGTTTCTATTTGTAATAAATGCGATTATAATTTTATTGGCTGGTAAACTGGTTGCAGGTTTTGTAGTTAGCGGATTTTTCTCAGCACTACTTTTCAGTGTGTTACTGTCAATATTTAGATCGTTATTATTCAGTTTGTTAAAAGAAGAAAAGTCAAAATAATTTATTACGGTGTTAAAAAAAGCTCAATATCTGAAAACGAATTAGTTAAACCTTTTGTCGGATAAATAAAAAATAGTAATTTTGCACCCGATTTTTTAAGCATATAATTAAAGATGAATATTACTAAAGAAAGTATAGATGCATTAAATGCAGTTGTAAAAGTTGATATAGTTGCAGACGATTATAAAGACAAAGTAACTAAAGTATTAAACGACTACCGTAAAACAGCTAACATTCCTGGTTTTAGAAAAGGTAATGTACCGATGGGAATGGTAAAAAAGCAATACGGTAAAGCAGTAATGATTGATGAAGTTAATAAACTTTTACAAGAATCATTAAACAAGTTTTTAGTAGAAGAAAAGTTAGATATCTTAGGAAATCCATTACCTAAAGCGCAAGACGATTTTAATTGGGATGCTGAAACTTTTTCTTTTGAATTCGAATTAGGATTAGCTCCTGAGTTCGACGTAAACTTAAAATCTAAGAAAAAAGTAAAGCAATACAACATCGTTGCTACAGATGAATTGATCGAAAAAGAAGTAGAAAACATTCAAACTCGTTACGGTAAAATGAGTTCTTTAGAAGAAGCTACAGAGCATTCTAATGTAACTGGTACTTTCGTAAACGAAGAAAAGGGAATTAATAAAAAATCTACTTTCTTAGTAAACGATTTAAAAGGAAAGAAAAACGAAAAGAAAGTAATCGGAGCTAAAGCTGGAGATGTTATCGAATTAGATACTAAAAAATTATTCGAAGACGATCATAAATTACAAACTGTTTTAGGTGTTTCTCACGATGAGGCACACGATTTAGATGTTAAAGTAACTTTAACTGTAGAGGAAATTACTAAAACAGAACCAGCAGAATTAGATCAAGAATTATTCGATAAGTTATTTGCTGATGGAAGTGTAAAAACTGTTACTGATTTAAAAGGAAAAATTAAAGAAGACGCAGAAAAGCAATTCCAACAACAAGCAGATCAACAATTATTAAACGCTGTAACTGAGCATTTAGTTGAAGAAACTAAATTTGACTTACCAAAAGAGTTTTTACAAAAGTGGTTACAAACTGCAGGAGAAAAACAATTAACAGAAGAAGAAGCAGTTGCTGAGTACGAAAAGTCTGAAAAAGGATTACGTTATCAATTAATCGAAGGAAAGATTATGAAAGATAACGATATCAAAATCGATTATGCTGAGTTAGTAGACTATGCAAAAGGATTTATCCGTTCGCAAATGGCTCAATTTGGTAATATGAATCCAGAAGAAAAAGAATTAGAAGATATCGCTGGTAGAGTATTATCTAATCAAGACGAAGCACGTCGTTTACAAGAACAATTAGTAGCTCAAAAATTATTAGCTTTCTATAAAGAAAACTTAAAGTTTGATGCTAAAGAAGTTTCTTACGAAGACTTTATCAAAGAAGTTTACAACGTAGAAAAATAATCGTTTACGATTTAACAAATATTTAAAACCTGAGTGTAAAGCTCAGGTTTTTTTAGCCCTTTACATCAACAAAATAGTTCTTATATTTACATCTTTATAAACTTAAAACATTTTTTAAATGGATTACGGGAAAGAATTTGAAAAGTACGCTACTAAACATCACGGAATTAGCAGTACTTACTATAATAAAATCACAAGTAGTTTAACACCATATATCATGGAAGAGCGTCAGTTAAACATCACGCAAATGGATGTTTTCTCACGTTTAATGATGGATCGTATTATTTTCTTAGGAACAGGAATTAACGATCAGGTAGCAAATGTAATTCAAGCGCAATTATTGTTCTTAGAAAGTGTAGATGCTACAAAAGATATTTCAATCTACATCAATTCTCCAGGTGGTGGCGTATATGCAGGTTTAGGTATTTATGATACTATGCAGTTTATTAAACCAGATGTAGCAACAATTTGTACAGGTATGGCGGCTTCTATGGGAGCAGTATTAATGTGTGCTGGTGAAAAAGGAAAGCGTTCTGCATTGCCTCACTCACGTATTATGATTCACCAACCATTAGGTGGAGCTCAAGGACAAGCATCAGATATGGAAATTACTGTTAAAGAAATAGGAAAGTTAAAGAAAGAACTTTACAATATTATTTCTCATCATTCTGGGCAACCATTCGATAAAGTTCACAATGATTCAGACCGTGATTATTGGATGAAAGCTGAAGAAGCTAAAGAATACGGAATGATTGATGAAATTTTAACTAGAAAATAAAAACACTTGTCATTGCGAGCATAGCGAAGCAATCTCTTGATAAAAAATCGCTCCTCTTTTAAGCAATGACTTTAGCAAAAAGCAAACATAATGTCGAAAGAAGAAAACTTACAGTGTTCGTTTTGTGGGCGTAAAAAACCTGAGACTGATTTATTAATCGCTGGTTTAGATGCACATATTTGCGATAAATGTATCGAACAAGCTCACGGAATTGTAGAAGAAGAAATAGCTGAAGCTAAAACAAGTAGTTTGTCTAACGACTTAACATTAAAAAAGCCAACAGAAATCAAAGCTTTTTTAGATGAATACATTATTGGGCAAAATCAAACCAAAAAAGCAATGTCTGTTGCGGTATACAATCACTATAAAAGATTGTTGCAAACTACAAATGATGATGAAGTAGAGATTGAAAAATCGAACATTGTATTGGTAGGAGAAACAGGTACAGGTAAAACATTAGTGGCTCGTACCATTGCTAAAATGTTAAATGTACCATTCTCTATTGTAGATGCTACTGTATTAACACAAGCAGGGTACGTTGGTGAAGATGTAGAAAGCATCTTAAGTAGATTATTACAAGCTGCTGATTACGATGTAGAGAAAGCAGAAAGAGGTATAGTTTTTATTGATGAAATAGATAAAATTGCTCGTAAAGGAGATAATCCTTCTATTACAAGGGATGTTTCTGGGGAAGGAGTTCAACAAGCTTTATTAAAATTATTAGAAGGAGCTGTAGTAAATGTAGCGCCTAAAGGAGGAAGAAAACACCCTGAGCAAAAGTTTATCGAAGTAAATACAAAAGATATTTTATTCATTGCCGGAGGAGCTTTTTCTGGAATTGATAGAATTATTAGTAAGCGTTTAAACATGCAAGCAGTAGGGTATAGTGCATCGATAGATGAAGATAAGATTGATGAAGATAACTTGCTACAGTATATTATTCCATCTGATTTAAAATCGTTTGGATTAATTCCTGAAATTATTGGTCGTTTACCAGTGTTGAGTTATATGAATCCGTTAGATGCTAAAACATTAAGAGCTATTTTAACTGAGCCTAAAAACTCAATCATTAAACAATATACAAAGTTGTTTGGAATGGACGGAGTTGAGTTTACAATGACTGAAGAAGCTTTAGAGTATGTTGTAGACAAAGCAGTAGAGTATAAGTTAGGTGCTCGTGGATTACGTTCGTTATGTGAAGCAATTTTAACAGATGCAATGTTTGAGTTGCCAAGTTCTGATGTAAAAGAGTTTGTAGTAACAAAAGAATATGCAGAAGCTAAACTTACCAAAACAGCGTTAAACAAGTTAAAAGCTGCATCTTAAGTAAGGATTAATAGATAATAAAAAAGCTCAACTGAATAAGTTGAGCTTTTTTATTTGAAAAAGAAACCTCTTATAAAAGAGATTTAACTTTACTGTTTTTACGAATCCAATCGCTAAGTTGCGTAGATGTAATATTATATTTTTTCTGTAGTTGCGTTTTTATATCGCTTAAATGGTTTGCGTTTAAAACTAAATTCTCATATTCTTTAACTACAGATTGCTTAAACTTATCATAATAACTAGCAGCGTCTTCACTAGTTTGTGTCCTAGCTTTAAGGGTAGGAGTTCCTAGTTCAGAAATCCATTGTGTAAACTCGGTAGGTTTAATATTGTATTTTTTTATAATCTCTTGCTTTTTACTTTGCAGATAAGCTGAATTTAATACTGCTTTTTCATATTCGTCGACAGCTAATTTTTTAAACTTATTATAAAAAATAACTGAGTTTTTCTGAGGTGACCCGAAATTATTCGAAGTATTGCTAGCTCTTTTAAAGCTTGCGTATTTGTTAATCCACTCATTTAAGTCATTCGGATTCAACTTGTATTTTTGTTGAATAATATCTTTCTTGTTTTTTAAATGATTTGGAGCTAACACTAATTTATCATACTCGTTTGCTACCGAAAGTTGAAACTTTTCAAAATAGTTAGAAGTAGATTCTTGAGGCTGTGTATTGTTTACCACCGAAGTAGTCGTTGTAGGTTGAGGTGTGTTCTTAACTACTGTAGTAGTTATAGTTTTTGTTTCCTCAACAACAGGTACTAAATTTTCATTATCAGTATATACCGTAGCAGCATCTTTATACCAAGCATCTTTATTTTTAGTGTAAGATTGCGGGTTTACAATAATTTTAGCTAAACGATTACCACTTGCATCTAAATTTTCAAGAACAGAACATCCTTTAAGATTTAATGAAGTAAGTTGATTGTTGTTACAATACAAATCTCTTAAAGCAGTTTTTTCTCCTAATTTTAAGGAAGTTAGTTTGTTGTAATCGCAATTTAAAGCTCTTAAATCGGGGCTGTTACTAACATCAATACTTTCTAGTTTATTGTCGCTACAGTTTAAAAAAGTAAGTTTAAAACTACGAGAAAGATTCATCTTACTAATCTCATTACCACTACAATCTAATCTTGTTAGGTTAGGAAAGTATTCAATACCCGATAAATCTTTAATTTTTGAATGTACGTTAGGTAATTTTTTGTTAGTTAATGGTTCACTAATATTAAGGTTTACAACATATTCTGCATCTGTTACCAAAATATTTCCATTCAATCCATTAGTGTCTATTTTTAAATCGATAAGAGCTTCTTCAAGCCCAATATCTGGAATTCTAATTGTACCTTGTGCATAAGAATTTAAACTCAAACCAACAGCAATTCCAAAATATATAAGTGTTCTCATTTATAAGGGATAATTTGTGTCAAATTTATATATTTATATCTTCTTATCAAATTATTTAAAATAAGGACGTCAAATAACTAAAATTATACGCTTAATAGTATATTTGCGCCCAATTTTTTACCATAAATGATTACACAACAAACCATAGATAAAGTTTTTGAAACCGCTAGAGTAGAGGAGGTAATTGGTGAGTTTGTTCAGTTAAAAAAAGCAGGAAGTAATTTTAAAGGATTAAGTCCGTTTGTAGATGAAAAATCACCTTCATTTATGGTATCTCCTGTAAAACAAATTTGGAAAGATTTTAGTACAGGAAAAGGAGGGAATGCTATTTCATTTTTAATGGAACATGAGCATTATTCATATCCAGAAGCAATTCGTTGGTTGGCAAAAAAATACAATATTGAAATAGAGGAAACTAAACAGACTGACGAACAAAAAAAGCAAATGAATGAAAGAGAAAGTATGTTTTTGGTGTCTAAGTTTGCCAAAGAATATTTTCACGATGTTTTATTAAATACACAGCAAGGTAGAGCTATTGGGTTGTCATATTTTAAAGAAAGAGGTTTTCGGGAAGATATTATTGAAAAGTTCGATTTAGGATATTGTAAAGATGAATGGGATAATTTTACCAAGGCTGCTTTGGCTAAAGGGTACGACTTAAAATACTTAAAATCTACAGGATTAACAATTGTAAAAGAAGGAGGGGCTACAGTAAAAAAGTTCGATCGTTTTAAAGGTAGAGTAATGTTTCCAATCCATTCTATGTCGGGTAGAATCTTAGGGTTTGGAGGACGAATTTTAACCAACGATAAAAAAGCTGCAAAATATTTAAACTCACCTGAAAGTGATATCTATCACAAAAGTAAAATCTTATATGGTTTATATCAAGCTAAAAAGGAAATAGCAAAACAAGATAATTGTTATTTGGTAGAAGGATATACAGACGTTATTTCGTTTCATCAATCTGGAATTGAAAATGTTGTAGCCTCATCAGGTACAGCCTTAACGCCAGATCAAATTCGTTTGGTAAACCGTTTAACAAAAAATATAACTGTACTTTTTGATGGAGATGCAGCTGGTGTAAGAGCTTCTCTTAGAGGTATTGATTTAATTCTTGAGCAAGGAATGAATGTAAAGGTGGTAGCTTTCCCAGAAGGTGAAGACCCTGATAGTTTTGCAAAAGCACATTCAACTGCCGAATTAAAGGAATACTTGTCTGAAAAGTCTCAAGACTTTATAGAGTTTAAGGTGTCGCTATTAATGCAAGAAGCGAGCAATGATCCTGTAAAAAAAGCAGGGTTAATTCGTGATATTGTTACTAGTATTTCTAAAATTCCAGATGGCATTCAACGAGAAGTTTATGTACAAGAGTGTGCAAGAATTATGGATATTTCTGAGCAAGTTCTTTTTAGTGAATTGGCTCAGTTATTAAGTAAAAGTGCTAGAAATACTTCGATAAGTACTCGCAAATCTTCAGAAGTAAAAGAGCAGCAAGATCAAAGAGGAATGGCGTTGATTAAAAATGAACGTCAAACTACTCCAAAAATTGATACATTATTTATTCTAGAAAAAGAGATAATTAGAATTCTATTGCTCTATGGAAACAAAGAGATTGATTTTGTAGATTGGATTGAAGTTGAAGATGAAAAAGGTAGACCAAAGTTAGAAAAAGAAGAATACACGAGCTTGATAGCCAATGAAATGTATTTGAATCTTCAAGAAGATGAAATTGAGTTTACCAATGAAGTTTTTAAGAAAATTTATTTTCAATTAATTCATCAGTTAAATCAATTAGAAAAAATTTCAATAGATCAATTAATTAATAATACCGATCCAGAAATTTCAAGTATGGTAACTACCATTTTAATGGACGAAGAGAAATATACGTTAAGTGATTGGGGACGTAAAGAGGTTACAGTTACAGAGACCGTTAAGATTTTACCTAAGTTAGTTACCGATGCAATTTTAAACCTACGTAGAGTTTTAATTGAGCTAAAAATTAAAGGGATTTTAGAAGGGATTAAAACCGAAAATGTAGTTCCAGATTTAGAGGAAATAAACAACTACACAGCGCTTAAAAAACGCATTTTTGAAAAACTAAATAGAGTCGTTTAATGTTAGGAAATGGTAAATTTTACCATATTTTAAGATATAATTAAGATTTTTTTGTAAATTCGGTATCGAAAAGAACAAAGAAATAAATAATAAAATGGCTAAATTACTCAACATATTAGAGTTGGTAAAACTATTGATTCTACTACCATTTCAAATATCTAATGGACAAAAAAAACGCGCTTACCAAAAGATTAAACGCGTTATGATTTCTGCAAATTTACTTTAAGTTTTTAGGTATTTCACATACAGGAATAGGAACCATTTTGTGCTGATTAATTCGGTTTAATCTGCTATATATTTTAAATACTTCTTGTTGACGATCTTTAAAATCATCAACAGTTTTTCCTGCGTCTTGCATTTTCATAGCCCATTCTAATTCATCATAAGAAGCACCTATTTGATCTTCATCGGTTCTGCTATCACCAAATAAACCATCTGTAGGTTGTGCTTTTTGAATAGATTCAGGAACTTCTAAATACTCACCTAAAGCATATACTTCTGATTTTACTAAGTCTGCAATAGGACTTAAATCAACACCGCCATCACCGTATTTTGTAAAGAACCCCACACCAAAATCTTCTACTTTATTACCAGTTCCAGCAACTAATAAACCTTTTAGCCCTGCAAAATAGTATAAAGTTGTCATGCGCAAACGAGCTCTTGTGTTAGCCAAAGCTAAATCAACTTTAGGAGAAGACCCAACTTCAGGTACAACAGTTTTAAAATCTTCAAACGTGCTAGTAAGATTTACTTCAGCTTCACTCACATTGTCAAAACGTTCTCTTAATTGTTTAATATGCTCGTTAGCTCTGTTAACTTGACTTTGAGCTTGATGAATTGGTAATTCTACACATAAAGTTGGTAAACCAGTTTTTGCACATAAAGTTGAAGTAACTGCTGAGTCTATTCCTCCAGAAATTCCTACAACAAAACCATTAACTTTTGCATTTTCGGCATACTCTTTCAACCATTTAATAATATGTTCTGCAACTTTTGGTGTATTCATTTTAAACTATTTTAATAATTTTGACGTTCTTAATTTTTCATGCTAATATACTAAAGAATATGCGAAGTCTTTTATGTGGAGTTTTGGTGTTACTTACATTGTTTTCTTGTAAAAAGAAGGAAAAAAACAAGGTTGATGTTTCTAATATTTCAATAGAAACTAAAGTAGCTCGTTTTGAAGTTGATTTTTATTCTGGTACAGAAAAAACGCTTCCATCTATCAAGAAGAAATATCCTATAATGTTTCCTCATAATATTGATAGTGTTTGGGTGCGAAAAATGAAGGATAAAGATGAGCAACAATTATTTGCAGAAACTCAGAAAATCTATAAAGATTTTACAGATGTTGAAAAGCAACTAGAAGAACTTTTTCAACATGTTACATATTATAATCCGAATTTTAAAACTCCAGTTGTTATTACCACATTATCGAACGTAGATTATAATAATAGATTGATTTACAATGGTGAATATATGGTGATTTCGTTAGATGTTTATTTGGGTGAAGATCATGAGTTTTATGGAACCTTTCCAAAATATATAAAAATCAATAATACTAAAGATCATATTATTGTTGATGCTGCGAATGCTATTATATCAAAACAAATTACTCCTTCGGTAGGAAGAACTTTTTTATCAAAAATGGTTGAAGCGGGAAAGAAAATGTATTTACTAGATGTGTATTTACCAAATATATCTGACAAAGAAAAAATGGGTTACTCAACTGAAAAATATAATTGGGTTTTAAATAATGAAGATGGAGTTTGGCGTTATTTTATAGAAAATAATTTATTGTATAGTACCGATTCTAAATTGAACAAGCGCTTTTTAGATTTGGCACCATTTTCTAAGTTTTATTTAGAAAGTGATAATGAAACTCCAGGGCAAGTTGGTGTGTATATTGGTTGGCAAATTGTACGTGCTTATATGCAAAATAATGATGTATCTTTGCAGCAATTAATGAAGGCTAATGCCGAAGAAATATTTAAAAAATCTAAATACAAACCTAAAAGATAATGGCTGTAGTACATACATCAGAAATAAAATTTAAAGTTGGATTAGACGAAAATAGAGTGCCTGAGCAAATTTCATGGAATGCAGAGGATGGAGGGATAAGTAATGAGCCTTCTAAAGCAATTATGTTATCTGTTTGGGATCATAAGCAAAAAGATACATTACGTATGGATTTATGGACGAAAGACATGCCTGTAGATGAAATGAAGCAATTTTTTCATCAAACTTTAGTATCTATGGCGAATACTTTTGAACGTGCTACTGATGATCAAAAAATGAGTGCCACAATGCGCGATTTTTGCGATTATTTTGCTGAAAAATTAGAGCTAGTAAAAAAGTAATTATCAACTTGATAATAGAATTAAAAAGCCTGCTTTTAGCAGGCTTTTTTTATAGGGTAGTTGTATGATTATTTATCTTATTAATAATATACTTGTAATCTTCTGGTTTGTTTACAAAATCTAATTCAGAAACATCAATAATTAAAATGTTGAGGTTTTGCTGAGTTTTTATAAAGTTGCTATAACCATCGTGTATTTTCTGTAAGTAACTCGCTTCAATATTTTGTTCGTACTCACGACCTCGTTTTTTGATGTTTTGTAATAATCTATCGGTATTTTGGTATAGATATACATACAAATCGGGTTTTGTGATTTCTTTGTACATTAAATCAAACATCTTACGATATAATTTATACTCGTCGTTTTGTAAAGTGACTTGAGCAAAAATTAATGATTTAAAAATATAATAATCAGAAACGATAAAGTTTTTAAATAAGTCGAATTGAGCTAAATCGTCAGATAATTGCTGATAACGGTCTGCTAAAAAACTCATTTCAAGAGGAAAGGCATAACGTTCGTTGTCGTTGTAAAATTTTGGTAAAAACGGATTGTCAGCAAAACGTTCTAATACGATTTTTGCATTAAAATCGTCAGACATCATATTGGCTAATGATGTTTTACCAGCACCAATATTTCCTTCAATAGCGATGTAATTATATTTTTCAGAAATAGGGATTGGTCTTTTTAAAGGCTCTTCAATTTTTATTATTACTGAAGTATCACTACAGTTTTCTAAACAAATAAATAGATGCTTTTTTTCTATTGGATGAATCGTGTTACGAGCAATATCTACCAAAGGAACTAAAGCAAACTTACGTTCTAACATTCGAGGATGCGGAACAATAAGGTTTTTAGAAAATATGATTTCATCATCAAATAACAGAATGTCAATATCTATAATTCTATCTGAATAACCTTCTTGATTTTTTCTTTCCCTACCTAATTCTTTTTCAATAGAAAGTAAAGTTTTAATTAAAGTTTCTGGATTTAAGTATGTAGAAACTTTAATACATGTGTTGTAAAAATCTTCACTGTTAAATCCCCAAGAAGCAGTTTTGTAGATAGGGGCAATTTTTTGAACAGCCCCAACTTGTTGAGCAATTAAATTAATAGCGTCTTGTAAGTTTTGTTGCTTGTTACCTTGATTGGTACCTAAAGAAAGATATGTAATGCGTTGAATTTTCATATTTCGAGAATGCAAAGAAAAGTAAATATCAAAGACATTTTAAGTGAAACCGAAAATTATTTTCAACATTTTTAAAATTTTAGGTAGGGTAAATTAAAAATAAGCTGTTTTATAAGTAGAGATTTTTCATAAATAAGGTTTGTAAGTCGTTTCGTGGGGAATTAGACTTACAATTAGGAAGGAAAAAAGGCAACCAATTTGGTTGCCTTTTTAATGAATATTATGTAAGAAATAGAATTAAGACTCTTTCTTTTCGTGTCTTGGTTTTCTATTTTCTCTTCCTTTATTATTGTCATTGTTTCTTGGTTTAGAAACATAACCTTCTGGTTTTGGTAATAATGCTTTTCTAGAAACTTTTTCTTTACGAGTTCTAGGGTCTACTCCAAAGTATTTTACATCAATAATATCGCCTAAGTTTACAACATCAGTAACGTTATTTGTGCGTTCCCAAGCTAATTCACTAACGTGTAATAATACTTCGTTACCAGGAGCTTCAGTATATTCTACAACAGCACCAAAATCTAAGATTTTAATTACTTTCGTTTCGTAAACACTTCCTTTTTCTGGTTTAAAAGTAAGTGCTTGTATTCTTGCTAAAACTTTATCGATTCCTTCTTGACTCGTACCTAAAATTTCAACAATACCTTCTTCAGTAGCTTCATCTTCATTAATTACAATAGTAGTTTCTGTTTCTTTTTGTAATTCTTGAATATGCTTACCGCCTGGTCCAATCATAGCTCCAATATATTCTCCTGCAATACGTACAGTAACCATTTTAGGTGCGTGTGCTTTCACGTCAGTATTTGGAGTTTCAATTGTGTCTGTTAATTTTTCTAAGATGTGTAAACGACCGTCACGAGCTTGCTTTAATGCATTTACTAAGATTTCATAAGATAATCCTTTAATTTTAATATCCATTTGACAAGCTGTAATTCCATCTGCTGTACCAGTAACCTTAAAGTCCATATCACCTAAGTGATCTTCATCTCCTAAGATGTCTGATAATACTGCGTAACGCTCACCGTCAGAAATTAATCCCATAGCGATACCAGATACTGGTTTTTTCATTTGAACTCCAGCATCCATTAATGCCATAGTACCAGAACATACAGTTGCCATAGAAGAAGAACCGTTAGATTCTAATACCTCAGAAACTACACGAACAGTATATGGACAATCGTCAGGAATCATTCCTTTTAATGCTCTTTGAGCTAAGTTTCCGTGACCAATCTCACGACGAGAAGTACCTCTTAATGGGCGAGCTTCACCAGTTGAGAATGGAGGGAAGTTATAGTGTAAGTAAAAACGTTCTTCGTCTTGAATTGTTGGAGAGTCAATCATGTTAGCATCTCTAGAAGTACCTAAAGTAACTGTAGCTAATGCTTGAGTTTCCCCTCTTGTAAAGATAGAAGAACCGTGAGTACGTGGTAAATAGTCTACCTCACACCAAATAGGTCTAATATCTGTAGTTTTACGTCCGTCTAAGCGTAAACCTTCGTTCAATGTTAAATCTCTTACTGCAGCTTTGTGAGTTTTTCCGAAGTATTTTCCTACTAAATCTCCATATTCTTCTAACTCTTCTTCAGTAAACATTGCAATAACTTCCTCTTTTACTTCAGAAAAAGCTAAACCTCTTTCTTGTTTAGAAGTTCCTTTTTTAGCAATGTCATAACATTTTTGATATGCTGCATCGTGAATTTTTTGAGATAACTCTTCGTTAGTTTCTGCTACTTCATATTCACGAGTTTCTTTCTTACCGAAAGCTTCAGCTAAAGCAACTTGTGCATCACACTGAGCTTTAATAGCTTCATGAGCAACTTTAATTGCATCTGCCATTTCTTCTTCAGAAACTTCATCCATTTCACCTTCTACCATAGCTACGAAATCATTAGAAGCTCCAACCATAAGGTCCATATCTGCTTCTGCTAATTGCTTGTAACTTGGGTTTACGATGAATTCACCATTTACTCTTGCTACTCTTACTTCTGATATTGGTGCTTCAAAAGGAATGTCTGATAATTGAATTGCTGCTGATGCTGCTAAACCTGCTAAGGCATCTGGCATAACTTCTGGGTCGTGAGACATTAATTGAATCATAACCTGAGTTTCTGCGTGATAGTCTTTTGGGAATAATGGACGCAATACACGGTCTACTAAACGCATGGTTAAGATTTCTTCGTTAGAAGGACGTGCTTCACGCTTCATAAATCCGCCTGGGTAACGACCCGCAGCAGCGAATTTTTCTCTATAATCTACCGTTAAAGGTAAAAAGTCAATACCTGGGTTTGCTGTTCTTGCCGATACTACTGTAGCAAGTAACATAGTGTCTCCCATTTTTACAACAACTGAACCGTCTGCTTGTTTCGCTAATTTTCCAGTTTCTAATGTGATGGTTCTTCCATCTCCCAAATCAATAGTTTGGGTAAATACTTGTGGAATCATACAATGTTTTTTCTAAAATTTTTAATTCGTTTTTTGAGTTGTTGTTGTTTGTTGTTGTTCCAATGGAATGCCAAAATATGACGGATGTTACTTTTGACTATTCACTTAGTGAATTTTTCGGAGTCTAAACTACGAAATTTTTATAAAAAAAAAGAGGCAAGTTAATACCTGCCTCTAATTTGTAAGGATTATTTTCTAATTCCTAATTCTTTAATAATCGCACGATATCTTGTAATATCTTTTTTCTTTAAGTAATCTAATAAGCTTCTACGCTTACCTACCATCTTTACTAATGAACGCTCAGTGTTATAATCTTTACGATTGTTTTTTAAGTGCTCAGTTAAGTGGTTAATTCTAAAAGTGAATAACGCGATTTGTCCTTCTGCAGTACCAGTATCGTTTGTTCCTTTACCGTGTTTTGCAAAAATTTCTTCTTTAATTGCTTTAGTTAAATACATGCCAATATTATTTAAATGATTATTATGTATATCAATGATTTTTTCATTGAAGTTGCAAATGTACGATTATTTTTTTGAATAACTGATTGCTAGTTGATGTTCTTTTTATAAAGAAAAAGCCTGCAAAAATGCAGGCTTTCAATATTATGCTCTTACAGGCTGATTTTGGATTAAATCGATATATAAATTAACCTGTTTTTTTAAATCTTTTCTTTCGTAGATTCCATCTAAGAAACCGTGTTCTAATAAGAATTCTGAACGTTGGAAACCATCTGGTAAATCTTTACCTGTGGTGTCTTTTACAACACGAGGACCAGCAAAAGCAATTAATGCATTAGGCTCTGCAATGTTAATGTCTCCTAACATAGCAAAAGACGCTGTTGTACCACCCGTAGTAGGATCGGTACATAACGAAATGTAAGGTATTTTAGCATCTGCTAATTGTGCTAATTTAGCAGACGTTTTTGCTAACTGCATTAAAGATAATGATGCTTCCATCATACGAGCTCCTCCTGATTTAGAGATCATTAAGAAAGGAATCTTGTTTTTAATTGAATAGTCAATTGCACGTGCAATTTTTTCTCCAACTACACTTCCCATTGATCCTCCAATGAAAGCAAAATCCATAGAAGCAATCACTAAATCTTTTCCGTTAGATTTTCCTACAGCAGTTCTAACAGCATCTTTTAATCCTGTTTTTTTCTGAACCGCTTTTAATCTATCTGGGTATTTCTTAGTGTCCTCAAATTTTAAAGGGTCTTTAGATTGCATTTTAGCATTTAACTCTTCAAATTTATTGTCATCAAAGAATAACTCAAAGTATTCGTTACTTCCTATACGAACGTGATAACCATCTTCTGGACTTACGTATAAATTCTTCTTTAATTCGTCGGTATCAATTATTTTTCCGCTTGGAGTTTTATACCACAAGCCTTTTGGAGTGTCTTTCTTTTCTTCTGTAGGGGTTTGAATCCCTTTGTCTTTACGTTTAAACCAAGCCATAGTTTAGTTTATATTTTGTTGTTTGTATTTATAGGGCTCTAATACTTTAACAAGTAGAGAGAATACAAATGTAAAAGTTTTTTGGGAACTTTACTTTTTTGTAACATAAAAAAGCATCTAGAATTTTCTAGATGCTTTTAAAATAGTATAAAACTTAGAGTTATAATGTGTTTACATTGTTTAAGTCTTCGAAAGCTTTCTTTAAACGAGTTTTAAATGTTGTTTCTCCTTCGCGTAACCATTTACGTGGGTCGTAATGTTTTTTGTTAGGAACATCGTCTCCTTCTGGATTACCAATTTGACTCGCTAAATACTCTTTTTTTGCAGCCATATAATCACGAATTCCTTCTGTAAAAGCGTATTGTAAGTCAGTGTCAATATTCATTTTAATAACTCCGTAATCAATAGCTTCACGAATTTCTTCTAAAGTAGAACCTGAACCTCCGTGGAATACAAAATCAATTGTATTGTGAGGTACATTATATTTTTCAGAAATAAATTCTTGAGAGTTCTTTAAAATTTTTGGAGTTAACTTAACGTTTCCTGGTTTGTATACACCATGAACATTACCAAAAGCAGCCGCAATAGTAAATTGAGGTGAAACTTTCATTAATTCTTCATATGCATAAGCAACTTCTTCTGGTTGTGTGTATAGTTTAGAAACATCTACATCAGAATTATCTACACCATCTTCTTCACCTCCAGTAATACCTAATTCAATTTCTAAAGTCATACCCATTTTACTCATACGAGCTAAATATTCTTTACAAATTTCGATGTTTTCTTCAAGTGGCTCTTCACTTAAATCAATCATGTGTGAACTGTAAAGAGGTTTACCAGTTTCAGCAAAGTGCTTTTCACTTGCATCTAACAATCCGTCAATCCAAGGTAATAATTTTTTAGCAGCGTGATCTGTGTGTAAAATTACAGGAACTCCGTAAGCTTCTGCCATTAAATGAATATGTTTAGCTCCTGCTACAGCACCAGCAATTGCTGATTTTTGATCTTCGTTAGAAAGCCCTTTACCAGCATTAAACTGAGCTCCACCGTTTGAAAATTGAATAATTACAGGTGAATTTAATTCTTTAGCAGTTTCTAATACTGTATTTATAGTGTTTGATCCAACAACATTTACTGCTGGTAAAGCAAATTTCTTTTCTTTAGCCAGCTTAAAAATTTGTTGTACTTCTTTTCCTGTTGCAACACCAGCCTTAATATTATGAGCCATTTTATTAGTTTTTAGTTGTATTATACGGACTCAAAAATAAGTAATTTTCTATTGATAGAAATAAAAAATAGCGATAACGTTTTAGCTGAAGTAAATCTTAAAACGGATAGTTAATACCAATATTAAAGACTGCATTATTGAATCCGAAATTTTGAAACCATTTGTTGCCCGTTAAGTAAGGTTCGTGTACTTTAAACCCAACATCTAATCTTGCGATTAAAAAAGTAAAGTCGTATCGAATTCCAAAACCGGTACCAACTGCCATGTTTAATAGGGATTTGAAGTCTTTTAGCTTAGCAGAGTCATTTAATATTCTCGAATTGGAAATATCCCAAATATTACCAGCATCCATAAAAATAGCACTCTTTAAATTTCCGATTACATTGAAACGATACTCAAAGCTAGTTAAGAATTTAAAACTTCCGATATTATATTCTAAACCAGGAGGTGTAGCACCTGGACCTAAATCGTAAGTTCTCCATGCTCTAATGTCGTTTGAACCTCCTGCGAAGTAACTTCTTGAGAAAGGAATTTCTGAATTATCGTAAGGAAAAATAGCACCAACAAAAGTTCTATGTGCTAATACATTGTTATCGCCTAAATCCCAATACTTTTTATATTCAATGTCTGTTTTAAAATATTGAGCAATAGGGATTTTAAAAACTGTTTTCTCTCCAACACTATTAACTTGATTTGAAAGAAGTCCCATAATATTACCAGAATTTGCAACTCGAATTCTGAAATATGAAAAGCTAGCATCTTTAGTGTTTTCTTGATTGTTATAAGTAAACATGTATGCGATTTCTGGAATTAAGAAATCGGATGTTATAATTTGATATCTATTAGTAATGTTTAATAATTCAGCAACCTCGTCTCTATTTAAAGCCGTAGAGTTATTAAAAATTTGACCAGCATAATTTGTTATTGCATCGAAATTACCAATAGTATTTTGAGGAGGAGTAACGTTTGGTATTGCTTTTTCTCCTAAATTAACTAGTTTGGTGTATTCAGAGTTGTATACATTAAAATAATTATCAATATTTAAATTTCTAACATATTGAGTGTTGAAAATATCTAACTGTATTGTTTTTTTCTTATTGAATTGCCATTTATAATTTAAACCAGCTGTAATGTTTTGTTTATCTAAACCAATATTTCGTTGAATGTTAATACCAGTGAAAAATTTTGTTTTTGGAAACATACTTTTAGGAACCAGTTTGCTAAGTCCGAAAGGAGCAACAAAGCGGGGTATTTCTAAAGACATGTCTGTTCCAATTTCCCAACCAGGTCCGTTATTAGAGTTAAAATAAGAACCAGATGCCGATATTTTGAAAAGTTCAGCTCCTTTAAAAGCATTTCTGTTTGTTAGCGAGAACTTTGCAGATACATCAAAATTACGAATGTTAGAACGAGATAGTTCAGTTTCAAAACCTAAGGTGTATTTTTCTGTAGGCGTTAAAAAAATATTTGCTTCTAGTTCATCATTACCTAATTCATTAAATCTAATAGAGGTAGATTTAAAGTTCTTTAAGCTTCTAAAATGAATTCTTGTTAATGCTCTTAACGAGTCACTATAAATAGTATTTGGTTTTATAAATACAGATTGGTTTAAATACTTAGGATTGTATTTTAGCTTTTTATGAGCATAAAAGTTAACACCATTATAAGCTTGATGTGCATTATAAGGTTCGTCTTTTTTTGAATAACTATAGTCTGTGTATACATTTATTTTCTTTATTTTTTGAATCTTGTAGGGAATGTTAATGTATTCACCATTATTCTCAACTAATCTGTCAGATATTATAAAATCTACATTAGATTTATAAACAGCTGTATCTATTTCATCGAAAACGATACTACTGTTTTTATCAAAATGGTAAATTCCATTATTTCTAAAAAGCTTGGTAATTCTTTCAGCTTCATTAATAAAATTAATGTCTTTGTATTGATCTCCGTTTTTTAAGAAGCTTTTTTGTTTGTTAGCATTATATATAGAATCTAAAACAGGAGACTGTATTTTCAAGAAAATAGAGTCTAGAAACAAAGGTTTCCCTTTTTCAATATAATAAGAAACAGATCCTTTTTTAGTGCCAACAGTATCTCTTTTAGATGTTATTTTAGCTTTAAAATAGCCTTCGTTTTGAAAGTAAGTTTTTAGATTCCTTTCTGTTTTTTTAATCTTTTTATCGTCAATAATAACTGGAGCTTGTCCGCTAGTTAAATACCAATTATTTAATCCAATAAAAGAATTTGCAACCGAAATACTTTGTTTTTCTGAAAAAGTGTTCTTGAAAAAACGATATAAACCTGGGTGGTTTTTATCCCATTCTGCTGGAGTTTTTGATCCATTTGGGTTACCGAGATTGTAAAAGTAAAGAGATAAAGGTAAGCCTAAGGCTCTTGCATTTGGGCGTTGCATCATTAACTCAGAAATATCTTTGTTAGAAGATTTAGCGCTATCTACATAAATATTATTCTTTGTAAGTAACTGCTGATTTTTCTTTACGTGTTTTATTGTGCTACATGCACTAATCAACAGTAATAATAAGAAATAGATAGAAAGTTTTTTCATTAACTTTACGCCTGCTTTAAAAATCAAAAATACTATTTTTTAGCTTTTTTGAATTGTTAAATATATTTTAATGAGTTTATCTAAAAATACTATAAAACTAATAACAAGTTTACGTCAAAAAAAGTATAGACAAAAACATAACTTATTTGTGGCTGAAGGAGTAAAAGTGGTTAACGAATTACTTTCTTCATCGCTTAAGATATTCAAAATTTATACCACAAGTATTGATGTTTTACAAAAAAGTAATAATGTTGAATTAATTACTGAAGATGAACTTAAAAAAGTAAGCAATTTAAAAGCACCAAATAAAGTGCTAGGAATTTTTGAAATTCCATCTGAAAAAGAAATTGACACAAACAATTTTATTGTTGCTTTAGATGAAGTAAATGATCCTGGTAATTTAGGAACCATTATTAGATTATGTGATTGGTTTGGTGTAAAACAATTAGTTTGCTCTAAAAATACTGTTGATTGTTACAACCCGAAAGTAATACAATCTACAATGGGTTCGTTAACGAGAGTTAATATTGTTTATACAGATTTGATTTCTTTTTTAGGAAAAAATAATTTACCAACCTATACAGCTGATATGGACGGTGAAAATGTATATAGTTCTAAGCTACCTGAAAAAGCGGTTTTAGTAATGGGTAACGAAGCCAACGGAATATCTGAAGAGGTTAATAATGTTGTACAACAAAAATTAACTATTCCTCGTTTTGGAAATATTCAGCAAACTGAAAGTTTAAATGTAGCTACCGCTACCGCTATTTTATTAAGTGAATTTAAGAGAGGATTAAAATAATCCGTTGATTTGAGAGTCTATACGATCAATAATATATCCTAAATCTTCTTGGTTTTCAACAAAATCTAAATTATCAACATCAATAATTAATAATTTTCCTTTGGTGTATTTGCTAATCCACGCTTCGTAACGTTCGTTTAATCTGCTTAAATAATCGATACTAATAGAGTTTTCGTAATCTCTTCCTCTTTTGTGAATTTGACCCACTAAAGTAGAAATATCTGCACGTAAATAAATTAATAAATCTGGTGGAGTAACCAAGTTTTCCATTAATTCAAATAAAGAAGCGTAGTTGCTATAATCTCTATTGGTCATTAATCCCATTGCATGAAGGTTTGGAGCAAAAATATGAGCATCTTCATAAATGGTTCTGTCTTGAATAATTTTCTTTCCAGATTTACGTAACTCTAATACTTGACGGAAACGACTGTTTAAGAAATACACCTGTAAATTAAAAGACCAGCGTTCCATTTCTCCATAGAAATCATCTAAGTATGGGTTTTCATCTACCGATTCGAAATGAGGTTCCCAATTATAATGTTTTGCTAATAATTTAGTTAAGGTTGTCTTTCCAGCTCCAATGTTTCCAGCAATAGCTACGTGCATAGTTCTTCTTGTAAAATTGATTTTTTGTTTTCGAAGGTCTCTTTTTAAGAGTTGGTAAAATTACATAAAAAATAGAACTAGAAAAGATTTTAACAAATCAATTTATAACCATAACCACGAACGTTTATAATTTGTACGTTTTCATCTTTTTTTAGTTTTTTTCTGAGTTTAGAGATAAAAACATCCATACTACGCGCGTTAAAAAAATCGTCATGTCCCCACAATTTCTTTAAAATAAAGGTTCTGTCTAAGATTTCGTTTTTCTTTTGAGTTAAATGTAAAAGTAATTCAGCTTCTTTATGAGTTAGTAAAGCTGAATCTTCATTAATAGACAAAGTTTGTTTGGTATGATTAAAAGTATAGTTTCCTATTGATATATTTTCTACGTCGGTTTTTAATTCAACTCTGTTTAAAAGTGCATGAATTCTAACGATTAATTCTTCCATAGAAAAAGGTTTTTTTAAATAATCGTTTCCGCCATGTTCAAAACCCTCAACAACATCTTTGGTTTGAGATTTTGCTGTTAAAAATATGATAGGGATATGTTTGTTTTCTTGCCTAATTTCTTTTGCTAATGTAAATCCGTCTTTTTTAGGCATCATTACATCAAGTACTAAAACTGTTGGATTCTTATCTTGATAAAACTCATAAGCTTGCTCGCCATCAATAGCATGAAATACTTCAAAGTTTCGTGTTTCTAAACTTTCTTTTACAATTTGCCCTAAGCTAGGTTCATCTTCGGCTAATAAAATTTTTATCGATTTACTCATTACTTAAAACAATTTTAAAAACAGTATTGTTAGGTTTTGAGGTTAGGTGTATACTTCCGTTATGTTTTTCTATAATTTTTTTGGTGTAGTACAATCCAATACCAAAACCTTTTACATCGTGAGTGTTTCCTTTTGGAACTCTGTAAAACTTATCAAATATTTTTTCTTGCTGATTTTTGTCAATTCCCATACCATTATCAGCAATACTAATTTCTATGGAATTTAAAACTTTACTTATGTGAATTTCAATAGAATCTCCACCATATTTTATAGCGTTGTCTATTAAGTTTGAAATTGCATTTTCAAAATGGAAAACATCAATTTCTGAAATAATTTCTGTTACGTTTGAAGTAAATTTCAATTCTTTTTCTGTTGTTGTGAACTGATGTTTTTGAGTTAAGGTTTTTATCAATTCAACAATGTTAGATTTCTCTTTTTTTAAGAGGAGCTTTTCACTGTCTAACGTTGCAGTTTCTAAGAGTTTTTCAACCATTAAATGTAGTTTTTCTATTTGCATAGAAGAAATAGAAATATATTTTTTGGTTTTAATTTTATCGTCAATTGCATTAAAACTATTAATGGCTTCTAAAGCTGTAGAAACAGTAGTGATTGGAGTTTTAAATTCATGAGTAATATTACTGATTAAATCATTTTTAATTTCAGCCAATTCTTTTTGTTGATTAATGATTTTTAGTAAATAAAATAAACTAGAAATTACCGCAAGCGCTAAAATAAATGACAATAAAATACCAGTAGAACTACGCTTTAAAGCTTCAATAGTAGGGTTTGTATATTGTATTTGTATACGTTCATCTTTTTTTAAGAATGTAGAAACTGCATCGTTTTCTAATAATAAAATATTAGAACTAACATTTGTTGCTGTATTGAATAAAGTATCTGCTTTAAAATGATTGATATTAAAATCAGAAAAGATTTTTTTATCTACAAATTCATCTCTTAAAATAGAATCTAAAGATTTTAAATCAATAGAATCTGTTTGTATAGATATAATAAAGGTTTGTAAATCTTTTTGACGTTTTAAACTATCTGATTTTTTTTTGCCAAAAAATACTTCAGGGAATTTATGTTTTTTCTTAGAAGGAAGCTTTTCGTTACTATATCTAATTTCTTGTTGAAACGAAATATGAGGTTTTTTAGAATGAGAATCTTTAATTCTTTTAATGTTTCCTTTAAGAGAGTTAAAAACTGTGGAGTCCATTTTTTTAAACTCAGAAGAATCATTAGTGTTTATATTAATTGATTCTATCTTAAACTCCAAAGTGTCTTTTTTAGAAATTTTCTTATCAGAAGTGTTTTTATCTAATCGAAAGATGTTTTTTAAAATATTGGCATTGTTTTTTTTACTAGGATTTACAATTGTGTAGAAATTACTTTTTGATAAGTCTGAAAAATAAATCTCAATAGCATCATCTAAACTCTGGTTTATTTCGTTAATAACTCGAAGTCTATTTTCTTCATAATTTTTATAATTCCAATAGAATTGTATACCAATAGTGGTGAGTATTGTAATACTAATTAGGTATAAAATCCATCGTTGTTTTTTCGCGTTCATGTTTCAAAAGTAAGGAGTTAAGCCGACAATTAAAAAGCGGTTAACACTCGTTAACACTGGTTAACTATAAAGAAGAAAAATCAAGATCATATTTGTAGTGTTCAATAAAAACTATAAAAATGAAAAACTTAATTATCACAGCGTTACTTCTTTTAACTGTAACAACTTATGCTCAAAAAGAAACTACTACAGTTAAAGTAAATGATTCAAAAATTACATCTTTAATTTTTACAGTAGATAACTTAAATGAGTTAAAGACCATTAATTGGAAAGATATTAAAGATATGGTGAAAGAAAATAAACCTACTGATAGTATTGCATTAGGATTTAGGGTTAGAAGTAAAGATAAATCTAAAAGGGTGGCTTACGATAATAGTATAGTGGTAAAAGGAAAGTCAGAAGATATAGACGATTTTATAAAGATTAACAAACGATTTATAAAAGTATTTGAAAACCTATAAAAATATAAACGATATGATACGAATAGTTACATCTATAGTGTTGTTTTTAACTGCAACAATTGCTTTTGCGCAAAACTTTACAGGAAAAGCAACTTATAAAACCCATAGAAAACTCGATATTAAAATAAGTGAAGGTGAAAACGCACCAAATTCTGCCATTCAAAAACAATTACACGAACAGTTAAAAAGACAATTTCAAAGAACATTCACTTTAGAGTTTAATAATTACGAATCTACATATAAACAAGAAGCGAAGTTGTCTGCTCCTCAACCAACCAATGGAGTAACGATTCAAGTCTTTGGAAATGGTGGTGGTACCGATGTATTATATAAGAATGTAAAAGAAGGGCGCTATGTTAATAAAACTGAGATTAGTGGGAAACGATTTTTAATAAAAGATAAATTACCAAATTATGATTGGGAAATGACAGGAGAAACTAAAACAATAGGAAGATATACATGTTATAAAGCTGAAAGAAGTAGAGAAGAAGAGCGTAGATCATTTTCTGTAAATGAAGAAGGAAAAGAAGAAGATAAGACAGAAAAAGTAACTGTTAAAACTGTGGCGTGGTATACTCCAGAAATTCCAATAAATAATGGGCCTGGGATGCATTGGGGATTACCTGGTTTGATTTTAGAAATTCAAGAAGGAAAACAAACTATTGTCTGTTCAGAGATTGTAATAAATCCGTCAGATAAAATCGTAATAGAAGAACCTACAAAAGGGAAAAAAGTTACGCAAGAAAAGTTCGATAAAATTATGGATGAAAAATCTAAAGAGATGATGGAGCGCTTTAAAAATAAACGAAGAAGTAAAGATGGAAGATCTATGAGTATAGAAATTCAGGGATAAATTAAACCTTTGGTGTTTTCTTTAGTCTAAGAACAATAACATGTTAATAAAGAAAACACCATATTATGAAAAAAATACTCTTATGGCTTTTATGTATTAGTTCACTTACGATTTCTGCACAAAAAGATTTCCAAGGTAAAGCCATCTATCAATCGAAAACCAAAATGAATATGGATTTTGGAAATAGGCAAATGTCAGAAGAACAAAAAAAGCGCATTGAACAACGTATGAAGAGTTTTTCTGAAAGAATTTATATACTGAGTTTTAATACAACCGAATCTTTATATAAGGAAGAAGAACGATTGGGAGCCCCAACAGGACAAAGAGAAGGAAGATTTCAAAGCATGATGAGTAGCTTTTCTAATGGAGTTCAGTATAAAAACGTAAAGGAGAAAGAACTTTTAGAAAGTAAAGAATTTTTTGGTAAAAAGTTTCTGATAGAAGAAAAGCTCGAAACTCCAAAATGGGAAATGACAGGAGAAACCAAACAAATTGGTCAATACACTTGCTTAAAGGCTACTATAGTGAAAAGTATTGATGATGTAGCTTTTCGAAGGTTTAGACCAAGAAGGAAAGGAAACAATGAAGAGAAAAAAGAACAATCATCAGAAACAAAAAAGGAAGTAACTGTTACAGCTTGGTACACACCACAAATTCCTGTTAGTAATGGCCCAGGTGAATATGGTGGATTACCTGGATTGATTTTAGAAGTAAATGCAGGAAGAACTACAATTTTATGTTCAGAAATTGTTTTAAATCCTTCAGAAAAACAAGAAATAAAAAAGCCAACAAAAGGAAAGAAAGTAACTAGAGAAGAATACGATAAGATAGCTAAGAAAAAGATGGAGGAAATGAGAGAAATGTTTCAACGAAGAAGAGGAGGGAACGGAAGAGGAAGAGGACGTTTTTAATTAGGTACACGTTTAAGCAAACTACAAGATGAAAACAAAATTATTTATAGTCATGTTTATGGCTGTATGGGGAATTAATGCACAAATTTCGGTAACAGGAATTGTAAAAGACAGCATAGGTTCTCCTTTAGAAATGGCAAATGTAATCGCCATTAATACACAAACAAAGAAATTAGATTCTTACGGATTTACAGATGCTAAAGGTAGGTATAAATTGAATTTGAAAAAGAATGCTAATTACAATGTGAAGGTAAGTTATATTGGTATGAAAACTGCTAATATAACTCTTCAAACTCAAGAAATAAACTTAAAAAAAGATATTCAGCTTTCTGCAGATGAATCTTTAGATGAGGTAAATATTACTTACAAAATGCCTGTACAGGTTAAAGGAGATACTATTGTGTACGATGCTGATAGTTTTAAAAGTGGAACAGAGAAAAAATTAGGAGATGTTTTAAAGAAGTTACCTGGTGTTGAGGTGAACGATGATGGAGAAATTGAAGTAGAAGGAAAAACTGTAAAAAAGGTAATGATTGAAGGAAAAGATTTTTTTGATGGAGACTCTAAACTGGCAACAAAAAATATTCCTGCAAACGCTATTGATAAAGTTGAAGTTTTAAAAAATCACAGTGAAGTTCAGCAATTGAGTAGGGTTACCGATAATGAAGATAATGTAGTTATCAACTTAAAATTAAAAGAAGGAAAAAAGCGCTTTTGGTTTGGAGAGGTTTCAGCAGGTGTTGGTCCAGATGAAAGATATATAACACACCCTAAATTATTCTACTATAGTCCAAAATTTAGTTTAAACGTAATTTCAGATTTTAATAATATTGGCGAAATACCATTTACATGGAGGGATTATTTTAAGTTTACTGGAGGATTTAGAAATATTGGTTCTGGTGGTACTTCGTTAAATTTATCAAACGATTTAGGGTTTTTAATCACTAGAAATAATAGGGCTAAAGAAATAGAAAATAAATTTGGTGCTTTAAACTTTAGTTACTCCCCTAAAAAAACACTTGATTTTAGTGGGTTTGCAATTTATTCTGGTTCAAAAACTACAATAGAAGAAAATAGTATTCGAAATTATATAAATCAAGATTTAGTTGAAACGACAAATAATAATACGTTCCAAAAAAATGATTTAGGTTTAGTGAAGTTGAGCACGAGTTATAAACCAAATACCAATAATCAGTTAGATTATGATGCTTTTATTAAAGTCTCTAAGCTATCTCAAGACCAAAATGTGATATCAAATAGAGTAACAAATACTTCGAATGAAAGTGTGCCGATTTCAGAATTAAGTGAGCAAACACCTTTTTCATTAAATCAAAATTTGAATTATTATTATACTCTCAACGAGAATCATATTTTTTCGTTTGAAGGTCAACATTTATGGCAAGATGAAGATCCGTTTTATAATACACAATTAAATCAATTGTCAGGAGCAATAACAAATCCACTTTCTTTAGGGACTGGTCCATTTAATTTGAATCAAAATCAAAGAATCAAAACAAATAAATTAGATGCAAAGGCTGATTATTTTTATGTATTAAACTCAAAAAGTAATTTAAATGCAACTTTTGGAACTACATTAAGCTCTCAACAATTTAATTCGAATATTTATCAAATTTTATCGGGAACACAACAAGATTTAAATGATATAGCTACAAAAAATGATGTAGAATATTCTTTTAGCGATTTTTATACCGGATTACATTATAAGTTTGTCACTGGTATTTTTACCTTTAATCAAGGGGCAACATTACATACGTATTCTGCAAAGAACACTCAATTAGGTTCGGTAGTTGATAATAGTTTTACCAAATTATTACCCGATGCTTATATAAAAGTAAACTTAAAAAAGTCTGAAACATTACGATTAGGTTATCGAATGCAAGTTAGTTTTACTGATGTAACTAAGTTTGCAGAAGGCTATGTATTGAATAATTACAATAGTTTGTATTCTGGTAATCGTGACTTAGAGAATGCGCTTTCTCATAACTTTAGTCTTACCTATTCTAATTTCAATATGTTTAACTATACTAATATTTTTGCAAACATATCTTACAATAAAAGAATAGATGCCATAAAAGGAATTACAAGACAAAATGGAATTGATAGAGTTTCGTCATCAGTAAATTCTGCTTTCCCAGATGAAACTATTTCTGCTAATGGTAGATTTGAAAAAAGTTTTAGGAAATTTAAAGTAAGTTTTGGAGGTAATGTATCTTATTCAAAACTGAATAATTTATTTGTGAATTCTCAAACACAGGTTACAGAAAATAGAGTGTCTAAAAGTTTTAATCAATCTTACCGAGCTAAGTTTAGTACTAATTTTAGAGATGCTCCTAATTTTGATGTTGGTTATAACTTCTCAGTAAATAATTATGATCAAGGAAATGTTAACAATACATTCACAACGCACAGTCCTTATGTGAATTTTGATGCGTACTTTTTAAAGAGTTTTGTATTTAACACAAAGTACACGTATAATAATTATAGAAATCAGGAAAGAACGATTAATAATTATAGCTTTTGGGATGCAGATCTAACATATCAGAAAAAAGATAGTTCTTGGGAATATAAAGTTGGAGTTAGTAATATCTTAAATACAACATCATTGAACCAAGATAATACACTAGAGAATGTTTATAACAGTACTTCCTCTTATTTTGTACAACCACGATATGTTGTTTTTACTGTGAAGTATAATTTGTAATTAATCATAAATAAAAAAGCGAGCATATTAGCTCGCTTTTTTATTGAAAGTAATAATATTATTATTTAATGACTAATTTCTTAGTAGTTTGCTTACCTCCATTTTGAATTTGAAGTAAGTATAAGCCAGGAATAGTTCTGTTAAATTGAATTTCTTCGTTAAAAACACTTTGAATATTTGTAAAGTTTTTAGATTCAATTACTCGACCTCTTAAATCAAATAATTTAATAGATACTTTTTCTGTATTCTGAACTTCAAATTTTAAATTAATCCTTCCATTTGAAGGGTTAGGAGATAAATTGAAATTACTAAATGAAAAGTCTTCAGTAGATGTGGTTGCCTCTTGAATCTCTATAGTGTAATCTTCGGTTTCTCCCCATTCGGTTTTATGGTCAGAATCACAAGCTCCTTCTCCAAAATTGTTGTTAGGGTCGTCATATTCAATTAAAACCCTCATCCGAGTGTTTCCTAAAGCAGCATTTGAGGGTACTTCAATTTCAAAAGTAGCAGTAGCAAGATCCTCTAACTTAGTCCCTAAATCATATCTTTCGGTATTGTTGTCAAATTTAAAATCTTGGTTCCAATCAATAAAAACATAACAGTGATCTTGGAAACCACCAGTATCAAAAGTTACACTTATTTGATGCTTTTCATCTCTTTTTATAGTAGTTGAGATACTGGTAAAATCTTGATACCCATCTGTGGTGTCGTTACCGGAACTATTATTAATTGTGTTAAATGTAACATTGGTTATATGCTCCGATCCTCCAGCTTCATCTGTGAAAGTTGAAGAACAGTAAGAAGGATTTTCTGTTGTAAACTCACCTATGCTTGAATTTGAACCTTCTCCACAATCATTTTTTGGTTTTACAAACCAAAAATATTTAGTATTTCCAGTTAATGCTGAAGTATGCGTATAACTATTTGTATTAGTAGTGGCTTCAATAATAGGATTGCTAAAGCTATTGTTGGTAGCAACTTTGATGTCATATGCTGTAGCATTAGAATCTGCTCCCCATTTAAACTCTGGACGTATGCTAACATTTGTAGCAGAATTAGCTGGAGATGCTAAAGTTATATTTCCAAAACTAGAGCCTAATATTTTTAATAGAGCATCGGCATTTTGTGAGACAGAGCTAGCTTCAGCTTTTACAACTATTGTGTAATCTTGTTGATTGGCTCCATTTAAGTTGCTAACTGTCATTGTAACATCTCCATTTGAGTTTATAGTAGAAGGTGAAAAGGTTATATTAGAGTTATTAGGAGCTCCAGTGGTAGATAGGTTGACGGTTTCAGAAAACCCGTTTACAAAATCAAAATTAAGAGTGTAGGATACAGAATTGTTTCCTGTATTACAAGCTTTTTGTTGGTTTGTTTTATTTGTTAAAATGAATGTTGGGGTGGTAGAATTAATTGTGAAATTTGTAGAATTAACATTATAGAAAATGTTATCTGATGCTTCTATCATAATTCTAGCCTTAGAGGTAGCATTATCAGGTATTATTATATCTTCAGAACCATCATTAGGTGTGTTTTCTTTAATTAAGATAGGAAATGTAATCCCTCCATCTGTAGAAAGTCTAATATTAACATTAGAGCAATTTATTGGAGCGGTGTCGGTATTTCCTTTACTCCATGTAATTGTTTGTGAACTTCCTGTATTCCAGGTTACAGAACTGCTTGGAGCAGTTACTGTAAAAGGGGGTGAGTCTGTTATAGTAATTTTGATATCGTCTCTAGCACTAGCACCTCCGCCAGAATGATTATCTCTTACTACAACAGAGAAGTTCATTTCTCTTGCTACTGAAGGTAAGACTTCCCACTGATTAATCGTTCCACCAGTAACATTTTTTAATTGGGGGAAATATCTTGTAGGAGATTGCTTAGATGGGAGTGATCTAAAAAGAGGCCCTCCTGTACTAGAGGAATTAGGAGGCATAGTTGCTACTTCGTTATCAGTTTGTTCCCAATTATAAGTTAAACTACTATTGTTATCTGGGTCGTTAGCGTTTGCAGTCAATTTAAAAGGTGTTGATTTTGGTATAGATACATCTTGACCAGCATTAATTGTTGGTGAAGCATTGTTTGTGTTCGAAATAATTGCACAATTAGCAGAAATTCCTATTGTAGCCCACATTTGATCTATGCTGACTGCATGGAAATAATCATCACTATTAGGTTGTACATCAGGAGAACAAATACCAGCATATCCCATAATTGTAGATCCACTACCAGGTTCAACTGCTGTTGCAGACGTTCTATTACAATTATTGTTTTGAGTATGCGTAGCACCGAATTGATGCCCAATTTCATGAGATACAAAATCAATATCATATGGATCACCAATAGGTTGTGATCTACCAGTGACACCTCTTGCTTTTTGACCAGTAACACAGACTACTCCTAGTCCAGCTAAACCATCACCTCCAATACTAAAAATATGCCCTATATCATATTTGTCATTACCAATTACATTATCACAAATGCTTTGCACTTCATTAATCATTGTACTAGGAGCTCCATCAGTGATATTATCTGTATCCTTATTTAAAAAAATAACCTTATCATTTTCAGAAACTATAACCATTTTAACAGCTAGGTCTTTTTCGTAAACACCATTAATTCTTGTCATTGAAGTGTTCATTGCTGATAAAACAGCGGCTTTTTTTTCTGCATCTGTTGCTGAAGTTGGTATATTTTGCCTATTCAAATGAAAGTCCGAATATTCTCCGCTACATACTATTGCTATTCTGTATGTTCTTAACTTTCCGTCATTTGCATTTTTATTAGCTTCCTTTTTGTTAAGCTTGTTGTTTGTTTGTTCTTGAACTTGACATTCAAATTCATCTTTGTTTTCTAAACTTTTTCTTTGGTATGATATATAAGTGTCTTTAGATTTTGTATATGGATCAATATACAAAGTGCTATGATTTCCTGAAAAAATAGTCACATGAACACCATCTGTACCAATGCTTATTTTAGCAGTTGCAGTTGGATCATCAATTCCTTGTGCAGAATAAGATTTAATGCTAGGGAATTTTTTTTGCAACTCATTTTCGAAATTAGAATCCTCCTTAATATAGAAGTTATTCAGATTGCCTTTCGTACTGGGTAAGGTAATAACCTTTTTTACTCCTCGTGACTTATCGTTTAAATGAGAGGCGAAATCTACTGGGTCTAAAGAAAATAAATTAAAAGAACTAGGTGTACTTTTTCTTTCTAATACTTCTTTCTTAGCTAAAAGATTCTCAGATTCTATTTTTTTCCAGTAATTTTGCGCTTGCATTGATGAAAAAACTATAGAAAATACAAGTAGTAATATTTTTTTCATTATTCGATGTTTTTATTGACGGTGTTTTTTTTGTTAAAAAAACAACTTTAAAGGGTTTAGCTTACAAATTTATGAATAAAAAGGTCTGTTTAAAAGATTTACGTAAAAAAGATTATAAAGAAGTGTGGGATTATCAAGCTTCTTTGTTAAGTGGTATAGTTTCTTTAAAGAAATTAAATAGAAGTAGTGCTGTAGTTAAAGAAACTCCTAATTATTTAATTTTTGTAGAACATCCTCATGTATATACTCTTGGTAAGTCTGGAGATATTAGTAATTTACTATTAAGCGAAGATCAATTAAAACAAAAGGGAGCAACTTTTTATAAAATCAATAGGGGAGGAGATATTACTTATCATGGTCCTGGACAAATAGTTGGATATCCAATTTTAGATTTAGAAAATTTCTTTACAGATATTCATAAATATCTTAGGCTACTAGAAGAAGCAATTATATTAACAATTGCTGAATATGGTTTAAAAGGTGAGAGAAGCGAAGGTGAAACTGGTGTTTGGTTAGGAGTAGGAACTCCATTTACTAGAAAAATTTGTGCAATGGGTATTCGTGCGAGTAGATGGGTTACCATGCATGGGTTTGCATTAAATGTAAATGCAGATTTAGGTTATTTCGATAATATTATTCCTTGTGGAATTAGAGGTAAAGCCGTTACTTCTATGGAAGTGGAATTAGGAAAAAAGATAGATGAAGAAGTAGTAAAGAAAAAAATATTAAAACACTTTAAAGATCTTTTCGAAGTAGAAGAATATATAATTGACTAAAACAAAAAAAGCATCGATAATTATCGATGCTTTT
>NZ_LAPZ01000019.1 GCF_002120225.1 Tenacibaculum holothuriorum
CGAGCTGCCTACTGCTCTATCCCGCGATTTGCGAGGGCAAATGTACTAATATTTTTCATTACTCTCCAAATAAACCTTAAAAAAACATCAACAAATATTTTTTAACCTACTTATTGATTTGATTTTTTTAATATCTATTCAATACTTTAATAAAATTCTATACTTTTAAAAGTAAAAAATATAATGCAAAAAGCTGATGATTTCTTTTCTTTTAAAAATACAGTAACTGAAATTTCAAAGGAGGATTTCTTACAAACTTCATATTATCTAAACTCTATAAAAGCTTTTGCTAGATTAAACAACAATTGTGTTTTTGTAAGTGATTACATGAAAAAAGGATTTGAATATGTTTCTGAGCACCCACTATTTTTATGTGGAAATACAGCTAAAGAAGTAAAAGAAATGGGATACAATTTCTATTTAAAACATGTTACAAAAGAAGACATTCAACTTCTTTTTAAAATACAAAAAATTGCTTTTGATTTTTATGAAACAATTCCAAGAAAAGAAAGAATTGACTACTCTATATCATATGATTTTCATCTTATCAATAAAGAAGGAAAGAAAATATTAGTAAATAGAAAATTAACCCCCTTATTTTTAACTAATTCTGGTAAAATTTGGAAAGCTATTGCTATCGTATCACTTTCAAACTCTAACCATTCGGGTAATATAAAAATATATAAAAAGGGAAATCAACGATACCTGCAATACAATGAGGAAGGAGATTTTTGGGAATCTCCAGAAGTAATAAAATTAACTGAAAGAGAAAGAGAAATTATTCATCTATCTATGAGAGGTTTTAAAGTTGAAGAAATTGCCAATGAAATCTCATTATCTCCCAACACAATTAAATTTCATCGTAAAAGATTATTCGAAAAATTAGAAGTATCTTCAATCTCTGATGCAATTTCTTTTGTAAAAAATAATAATTTAACTTAATTCACCTATATTATCACAAACTTAAATTCTACCTTTTTGGGTAGCAAATTCTTCAATCCATACTCTTTAATTTGTTTTCATATAAATAAAGAAACAAATTATGAAAAAAACTTTTATTTTATTTTTAACCATCTTTTTTATTGGAAAGATTGCTGCTCAAACTAAATTACCTAATACTATTTCTAACACAGATAAGGTATATGGTTTATCTAAATATTGGAATGAAGTTAACTTTAACTTTGCCTATCTTAATAAAATTAATAAAAAGAAATGGGAATCGGACTATAAATTATTAATAGAAAAAGTTCAAAAAACGAAAAACGATTACGAATACTATCTTTTACTACAGAAGTTTGCAGCATCACTAAAAGATGGGCATACCAATGTATTTTTTCCAAATTCTTTTAATCAATTTATGCTTAATGGAGAATTTGGAAATTATAAATTTTCTTTGGAAAGAATTGAAGATAAAGTCATTATAACTAAAATAAATAAAAGTAAAAAAAATGAAATCCCATTAGGCACTGAAATTATTGAAGTCAATAATCTTCCTACAAATAAATATCTTGAAAAATATGTTAACCCACATATTGCCTACAGTACCAAACCATTTTTAAAGGCTTATTCTGTTTCACAAATGTTTTATCAACCAAAAGGAACAGTTTTCAATCTAAAACTTAAAAAACCTAATGGAAAAATTCTTTCTAAAAAACTAACAATCAAACCAGTTACCGAAAAAGAAATGTATCCTAATAATATAAAAGAAGGAATTTTCAATTTCAAATGGTTAAAAAACAAAACAGTATATGTAGCTCTAAACAGTTTTGAAAGTGTTAAAATAGATTCATTATTTAAAAGTAAGCTTTCAGAAATAAAAAAAGCAAAAGGATTAATTATTGATTTACGAAAAAACTTTGGAGGAAACTCTACTCATGCTTTTTCTATACTAAAAAACTTAACAAATGATAATGAAATTGAGTATTCAAAATCTCAAATACTATCATACAATCCTCTATTCAAGCTTTATGGAACAAGATATAAAATCCGAGCAAAAGACACTGCTCAAGGAAGCTCTGAAAATAGAAAAATGTTAAGTAGAGCTTATTTAACTGCTAAAGACAGTTATTTTTATAAAATACCATTTAATACATTTACTAATAATTTTAAAAAGACAGATCGTATAGTCATTCCTACCGTTATATTGATTGGTCCATTTACCGCTTCATCATCTGAAGATTTTTTAGTTGCTACTGACAAGCAAAAACATATGATAAAAATTGGTGAGGCTACAGCAGGAACTACTGGAATGCCCATGTCATTTAAACTTCCTGGAGGAGGTTGGGCAAGAATCTGTATAAAAAAAGAAATATATCCTGATGGTCGTGAGTTTGTAGGACATGGAATTCAACCTAATATAAAAATCTCAAGATCTCTTCAAGATTTTATGGAAGAAAAAGACCCTGTTTTAGAAAGAGCTATTAATTATTTAAACAATAAATCAATAGCTTTTCAAAATTAATCAAAAGTAAAAGCCCCTGATTTATCAAGGGTTTTTATGTTTATTGAAATCCTATAAAATCATTTAACTCATACAAAAATTTAACTTATTAAATTCCTTACTTTTTTTGCTACACTTTCAACTGTAATGTCTCTTTGTGGCATACCAAACATTTCGTAACCTACCATAAACTTTTTAACAGTAGCACTTCGTAATAATGGTGGGTAAAAACTCATATGCCAATGCCAGTAATCATAATTCCCACCATCTGTTGGTGCTTGATGAATACCGCTAGAATATGGAAAAGAGCAATTAAATAATCGATCGTAAGCCTGAGTAATTTTAGAAATAGTTTCTGCAAAAGCAATACGTTCTTCAGTATTTAATACTACAATAGAAGCTTGTTTCTTTTTTGGAATTATCATTGTTTCAAAAGGCCAAATTGCCCAAAAAGGAATCAACAACACAAAATGTTCGTTTTCAAAAATAATACGTTCATTTTTCACCAATTCTTGCTGTAAATAATCTCCTAACAATGATGTTTGATGTGTTTTATAATGTTTTTTTTGCTGTTGGTCTTTTTTTATCACTTCATTAGGCAAGCTAGATTGTGCCCAAATTTGCCCATGAGGATGTGGATTACTACATCCCATTACAGTTCCTTTGTTCTCAAAAATCTGAATATAATTAATAAAGTCTTCTTTTCTTAATTCACTGTATTCTGATTGCCATGTAGTAACCACTTTTATTATTTCTGCTATCGACATATCTGCAAGTGTTTTTGAGTGATTTGGAGTAAAACAAACCACTTTACAAATACCTTGTTCAGATTCTGCTTTTAACAACCCGTCTTCATAAGAAAAACTGGGATTATTTTTTTGCAATGCTGCAAAGTCGTTTGTAAATACAAAAGTATTAGTATACTGTGGATTTTTCTCTCCGTTGGCTCTTACATTTCCAGCACACAAATAACAGTTTTCATCATAAACTATATTAGTTTTATTCAAAGTTTCTTCTTGTTGCCCTTGCCATGGACGCTTAGCTCTATGTGGAGATACAAGTACCCACTCTCCAGTTAAAATATTATATCGCTTATGAGAATAATTTATAAGATTGGTATTCATTATTAATAAGATATATCAGTAATTATAGGCCTACAGCTTATATAATTTGAGTTCCGTTTACAATACTTACATCATAAATTGAACATTCGTTATTAAATTCATTTGAATAAGCTTCTTTAATAAACTTTTGAAAAGCTTCTTTTTCTGAAGCTCTCACTAAATTAATTGTACAACCACCAAAACCTCCTCCCATCATTCTAGCTCCTATTACTGCTGATGATATTTTAGCTTTTTCAACTAAAAAATCTAACTCCTTGCAACTTACTTTATATTTTTTTGATAATCCTTCATGAGATGCGTACAACAATTTTCCTAATTCAAAAATGTTATTGTTTTTTAAAGCTACTCCTGCTAGTTGTGTTCTCTGATTTTCTTGCAATACATAATTTGCTTTTTCAAAAATTTCCTTTGTTAATTTCTCTTTAATCATTTCTAACATTTGAAATGATGCTTCTCTTAAAGTATCAAGATTCAGTTTTGCTGCAACTTGTTCACAAACAAGTCTCCTTTCGTTGTATTCACTTTCTGCTAATGCATGTTTTACATTAGAATTAATCAAAACAATATCTATATCGTCTAATTGTATTGAATATTCTTCATGTTCTAATGTTTTACAATCTAACAACAAAGCTTTTTTTTCTTTTCCAAACATAGAAGCAAACTGATCCATAATACCACATTTTACACCCACAAAATTGTGTTCTGCTTGTTGAGAAATATAAATCATTTCTTGTTTAGTCAATCCTAATTCAAAGACCGAATTTATACCATATACTACTGCATTTTCTAATGCGGCAGATGAAGACATTCCAGAACCTATAGGGACGTCACCTCCAAAGACGATATCGACATTACTAGTTAATTGGTGTTGTTTTTGTGTCTCATTAACCACTCCTAAAACATAATTCTTCCAACTGTTTTGTGTCTCTGGTTTTATCGTTTTAAGACTG
Organism: Tenacibaculum holothuriorum; assembly: GCF_002120225.1. Classification (GTDB taxonomy): domain Bacteria; phylum Bacteroidota; class Bacteroidia; order Flavobacteriales; family Flavobacteriaceae; genus Polaribacter; species Polaribacter holothuriorum. Next base: position 4,515 of record NZ_LAPZ01000019.1, read on the forward strand.
TAGTGAAAGGTCTCATTTTCATCTAAAGCAATAACTGTAGAAACTAGTGCTTCTGTTTTTGCAATAGCTAAATAAATTCCTTTGTTTATTGCAGCCGGAAAAACAAATCCGTTATTATAATCGGTATGTTCTCCTATTAGATTAATTCTCCCAGGAGAAAACACAAGCAACGGCTCTTTCTTAAAAGTCGTTTTAAACATGTGTTGTACTTGTTCTTTTAAATGATGATTCATTTATTACGAAAAATAGATGTATGAATAAATAACAATAACACATATAATTGCTCCTGCAACACCTACATATTTCCAAGGTATAATATTTACTTGTTTGGTATAAGACAAACTAAATGCTTCTTTACGTGGTTGCAACTTCCCTATAACTAACATAATTAAAGTATTTAACACAAAAAGAATAGCCATAACGTGTAAAAAATGCGGGTAATTTTCTTTTCCAAACACAAAAGGTTGTAATATAAATTGACTGATTATATATAAAATGGAACCCGATATAATACCGATTTTTGCTGCTTTAGCAGGAACATACTTTGTAAAATATCCTACTACAATTATAGTTAAAATAGGAATTGAATATATTCCGTTTGCCTCTTGTAAATAGTTAAAAATACTACCTGCATACATTAACAAAGGTGCAACAAACATAGATACTATAGCTAATAGTACTCCAAACTTTTTACCAGCTGCTACAACCTGTTTTTCGTTTGCTTCTGTATTTATATGGGCTTTATAAATATCTAAACCAAATAAGGTTACTGATGAATTTAAGGCAGAGTTAAAAGATGATAATATTGCTCCGAATAATACTGCTGCAAAAAAACCTACCAATTCTGTCGGAAGCACTTTTTTTACTAATTCTGGATAGGCTTCATCTGGATTTTCTAAAGCACTTCCAAAAATATAAAAAGCTATAATTCCTGGTAAAACAACAATTAAAGGACCTAATATTTTAATAAATGCAGCATAGATTAATCCTTTTTGTCCTTCTTTTAAATTTTTTGCTCCTAAAGCTCTTTGGATAATTGCTTGGTTAGTTCCCCAATAAAACAATTGTACTAACATCATTCCCGTAAAGATAGTTCCAAAAGGAATTGAAGATTGTGAATCACCTATTACATTAAATTTTTCTGGTGCTTTTTTCATTAAGGTAGTTATCCCATCAAAAACACTTCCGTCTCCTACTAAAAGTAATCCGAAAATTGGAATTAACATTCCGCCAATTAACAAACCAATTGCGTTAATACTATCTGAAATAGCAACAGCTTTTAATCCTCCGAAAATAGCATAAATAGAGCCTATAATTCCAATACACCAAACCGTTATCCATAAAGCTATGGTCTTACTCACTCCTAACAATTCGGGTATATTAAACATACTATTTAGAGCCAAAGCTCCTGTATATAAAACTATTGGTAATAATACAATTACGTATCCTGATAAAAATAAACCAGACGTAATGGTTTTGGTCATTTTATCGTAACGAGTTTCTAAAAACTGGGGCACTGTTATAATTCCTCCTTTTAAATATTTAGGCAATAATACAACTGCAGTTATTACCATTGCTATAGCTGCCAAGGTTTCCCAAGCCATTACTAAAATTCCTTCTTTAAAAGCTGCTCCATTTAACCCTACAATTTGCTCTGTAGAAAGATTGGTTAATAATAAAGAACCTGCAATAACCCAACCTGTTAAACTTCGACCTCCCAAAAAATAACCATCGGAAGTTTCTTCGTTATTCGATTTGCTTTTGTAGTATGAAATTATAGCTACTAATAGTGTAAAAGCTAAGAAGGTAACAAATTGCATAATTATATTTTTTTAGGTTGAATTATAAATGAATACTTATACGTTTTATTAGCCGGAATCGTATATTCTGGATGTACCAAACGCCCCCAAGAAGTATCTCCTCCTACTCCCATTTGTAGGTAATCAATATTCCACTGTACGGTTTTACCTAGTTTAATATCTGCCCCATGCTTTTTGGTTACCGGCACTAATCCTGATGCCGATTTCCCTGCTTCATCACTGCTAAAATCTATCTCTTCCATAGCAAATGGCCATATGCTGGTGTTTAGCAATTGATTTCCTCTAACTTTAATCTTCAATGTATTTGAAGTAACTTCAACCCAACGAATATCAGTTTTATTTCCTGTTTCTTGTGGACGTGAATATCTATGGAATTGTTCCGTTACTTTACCTGAATAAACCCCTGTTTTCTGTCCTGTTTTTCTATCCCAATAACTTTCTTCTGGCCCTTTTCCATACCATGAAACATCGGTAAATGATTTATCTAATGTTAAGTACATTCCTAACCTTGGTATATTTGGTAAGTTTTCCTTCTTAGGTGTAAACACATAATCTATTTGTAAACTTCCGTTTTTATTCACTCGATAGTTTACCAACACTTCAGCTTCATTATTAGGTGTTGTATAAGAAACTGAATACACTACTGTGTTGTATATTTTTTGCGGTTGCTTTACTAACTTCGATGTGTATTTATAACTTGCTTCTTGCCAAATTTTTGCCCATTTGTCCATTCCATTCCCTAAATCATTATCAGTTGGTGGTCGCCAAAAATTAGGTTGAATTGGATTAGTTGTTACAACTTCTCCTTTGTGTTTCCATGAAGTAATTTCTCCCGTTTCTTCGTTGATAATAATATCTATTTTATCATTCTTTATTTGGAATGCTTTTTCTGTTGAAATTACATTTAATACATCATCTTTGGAAATATCGTTTGTATTCTGATTTCCTTTTTGTATTACAAATTCATCCCAAGCAACTTCATGATTTTCTGGAACACCATTTTTTGCTTCTTTTTGTTTTAAAATAAATCGAATAATATATTCTGAATTAGCATCTAACTCTCTTGGAATACCTTTAATAGAATAACTAATTTTTACTTGTGGTGGCGAATGTGCAATAGTAATACTATCTGTTTTTATAATCTTTTCTGATTTTAAAAGTTCCCAAACAATTTGTTTATCAGAAAGATCTTTAAAGAAATTTTTATTCTCTAATATTAAATGACCATAACCTTGAGCTGGTGTAAAATAAAACTGTACTGGTTCATACACTTTTTTCACTTCTGATAAATGCGGATGCGGATTACGATACGGATCTACCAATCCGTTATTTAAAAAGTTTCCATCTGTTGGTAAATCTGGATGATAATCATGTCCGTAAGCTAAATATGGTTTTCCATTTTCATCTTTATACTCTAAACTTTGATCTACCCAATCCCAAATATATCCACCTTGAAGGTTTGGATATTTCTCGATAATATCCCAATAATCTTGCAAATTCCCTACAGAATTTCCCATAGCATGCGCATACTCAATCATTACAGATGGTTTATCGGAATTCGATTTTCCATGATTGATTAAGTATTCTAGTTTTGGATACATTGGACAATAAATATCTGTGTAATCTTCTTTTCCTGCTGGCTCGTATTGTACAATTCGGTTATCATCTTGCGATTTAAGCCACTTATAAGTTGTTCTGAACACTTCTCCTTCTCCGGCTTCATTTCCTAATGACCAAGAATAAATGGAAGCATGGTTTCTATCGCGATAATACATGCGTTTTGTACGTGCCATGTGTGCTGGTAACCAACTCATCTCATTTCCTATTTGCGTATCTTTAGAAATGGCTAACGGATGACTTTCTATATTCGCTTCGTCTATAACATACAAACCATATTTATCGCATAAATCTAACCAATACGGATCGTTAGGATAATGCGCTGAACGAACTGCATTAATATTATTTTGTTTCATTAACAAAATATCTTTTAGCATTGATACTTTTGAAATCACATGCCCTGTATGTGGATCGGTTTCATGACGATCTACTCCTCTAAAATAAATTGCTTTTCCGTTGATTAAAATTTGTGCATTTTTAATCTCTACGCGTTTAAATCCGATTTGTTGTTTTACAAATTGATTGTTGTTTAGAGAAATATTTAATCCATATAAATTTGGAGCTTCAGCCGACCATGATTTTACATTTTCTACAACTTTATCTATTTTAAATTCTATCGTTGAGTTTGCAGGAATTGTAATTTGTTTAGAAACTTCAAACTGATTTTTTAAAGATACTTTTAGCTTTTGAGTAACTTCCTTATCAGTTTCATTGGTAATAAAAATTGTCCCGTTTAAAATTCCTTTTGTATAAGAATCGTCTAATGTAGTTTTTGCATGATAATCTGAAATATAAACTTTTGGTCTACTATACAAATACACATCTCTTTCAATTCCGCTCATACGTAACATGTCTTGACTTTCAACATAACTTGCATCTGACCAACGAAATAACTGCAATGCAATTAGGTTTTTGCCCTCATGTAAATACTTTGTTATATTAAATTCTGCAGGAGTTTTACTTCCTTGAGAATAGCCCACATATTTACCATTTGCATACACATACATTGCTGATTTTGCCCCAGCAAAATGCAAGATAACATCTTGTGATAGAAACTCTTTTGTTAGATTAATTACCTTTCGATAAGTTCCAACTGGATTATAGTCCGTTGGTGCTTCTGGCCATTTCGTAGTAAATGGATAGCGTTCGTCTAAATAAATTGGTTTTCCAAATCCTTCTACTTCCCAGTTTGCTGGTACTGGAATGGTAGTCCATTTAGAATCATCAAATGCTATATTTTGAAATGTAGTTGGACGTTTTTTAGGATCTTTTACCCAATGATATTTCCAACTTCCATTTAAGCTTAAAAATCGTTTTGAATTTTCTTTTTCTGAAACATCTTCAGATTCGAATGCAAAAAACGAAGCTCTTGGTGCAAGTTTGTTTTCTTCAAGTATTTGGTGATTGAAATGATTTTTTTGCTCCTCTACTTTTTCTAATGACTGTTTTTTACAGCTAAGAATTATGCATAAAAATAGAACATATAATATTTTTAGTTTCATAAGTTGTGTTTGGTTAACCTAGTTTTCAAATCTTACTTTATGCTAGATTTTATACTTGCATAAAATCTTCTTTAAATATTTTTGTTAGGTAATGTATTAGCTCTTTTGCATGATTTTTGGCAAATACAATCGGTGGTTTTATCTTCAGTACATTGTTGTCTTTTCCATCTGTACTCATTAATATTTTATGAGCTTTCATTCGATCTGCTAAATAAACCGCTTGTTGTGTCAGTGGTTTTTTATTTACATCTACCAATTCAAAACCTAAAAACAAACCTTGTCCTCTTACATCTCCAATTATTGGAAATTCTTTTGCTAATTGTTCTAATTCTCTTTTTAAATAATTACCAACTTCTAAAGCATTTTCTTGTAATTGTTCTCTTTTTACAGTTTGCAACACCGCTGTTCCTATAGCGCAAGACACTGGATTACCTCCAAAAGTGTTAAAATATTCCATTCCGTTAGCAAAAGAATTTGCTACTTCTTGAGTACAAGCTACCGCTGCCAAAGGATGCCCGTTTCCTAAAGGCTTTCCTATAGTAACAATATCTGGAACTACGTTGTACAACTGAAATCCCCAAAAATGTTTTCCTACTCTACCACAACCTACTTGTACCTCATCAGAAATACATATACCTCCAGCATTTCTTATTAATTCGTAAACTTTTGGTAAAAATCCTTTCGGCAATTCTATTTGTCCGCCACAAGAAATAATTGACTCTAATATTAATGCACCAACATTTCTTCCTTTACGTCGTATTCCTTCTATGAGTTTTTGTACTTCTTCGGCATATTTTTGAGCCGCATCCTCTCCTGTATATTTTCCTCTAAAAGTATCTGGTAGTGGAAATATATGCGTATGTTCTGGTGCTCCACTCCCTCCTTTCCCATCGAATTTATAGGATGAAATATCTATACATTTATTTGAGTTTCCGTGATAACCAACTTCTGAAGCAATTATATCACACTGTTTTGTATGTGCTTTTACCATTCGCATAGCTAATTCATTAGCTTCGCTCCCTGAGTTTACAAAATGTAAAACATTTAATTCTGGAGGTAACGTTTCTATCAGTTCTTTAGCTAGTTGATTGATATTTTCGTGTAAATAGCGCGAATTGGTATTTAACAAAGCCATTTGTTGTTGGCCTGCTTTTACTACAGCTTGATGTTCATGACCAACATGCGCTACGTTATTTATCGTATCTATATATTTATTCCCATATTGATCTACTAAATAAACACCTTCTCCTCTCACCATTTTAATTGGTGTTTCGTATTGAAGACTTAAACTTTTCCCTAGGTATTGTTTGCGATACTCAATTAATTCTTGATTATTTATACTGCGTTTAGACTCTAATGTTTCTAGCTTAAAAAATAAGTTTGGATTCGGGCAAATGCTTTTCCAAACTTCAATCTCAGACGGAAACGCTACTCCTGGAAAATCGTCTTTATAATTTAACATTGAAAGTGTTAGTTGAAAATGTAAATGTGGTCCCCAGTGTCCATTTTCTTCTGATGTTCCAAGAATTCCTATTTGTTCTCCTTTTTTTATGGTTGTTCCTACAGTTTTATCTTGTACACTAGCTAATGATAAATGACCGTATATTGAATAAAACTCAAAATGAGTTACTTGGTGTTTTAAAATGATGAGTCCACCGTATTCTTTATATTTATCATTATTGGTAGCTACAACAACCTCTCCCTCTATAAAAGCATGTACAGGTGTTTTTGCTGGTAGCCAAAAATCTATCCCTAAATGTGTTGTTCTGTTTTCTCTTCCTGAGTTTCCTATACGCTCAAATTCTGAAGAAGTGTACAACGGACGAACTTCGTTATAACCTCCAGCAATAAGTTTTGTGGGATGTTCTTTTTGTAATTGATTTATTTTAAATTGAAAAACATCTATATCATTAAATTCAGAAACATGTCCTAACCATAAACTTTCTACACTTAAATCTAAATTAAGTACTTCTTTTTTTCTAACCAAAGGAAATATATCTGTAAGTGTAACAGACTGTTGTTTTGCCCAATTCTCAAATGCCTTTTGTTTTGGATGCGCTTCATATCCACATGCAATTCTAAAAGAGTATTCAGCAAAATTTTCATCAACAGTATACCATTTTTTTAAAAGTTTCCAAGCTGGTTTTTCTGATATTAACAGATACGTATTGTCTGGTTCTTTTTGTTTGTTTATTGCTGATTTAGTAACCGATATTACCAAACGCATTGCTATAGAAACATACAAGTGTTTCAATTCTTCTTCTTGTAAAGGAAATGTACTGTGATATCCTTTTACTATAGGTAATACTGCCGATAATGGATTGTTATGATGCATCGCCGCATAAGCACAAGTTATTGCCAAATCGTTTATAATTTGCGTATAAACTGCATCTCCGTAATCTATAGCTGCTTTTACTTTTGGGAATAACAGATCTTCTGAAACAATAACATTATTATCGTTAGCATCGTTATGTACAACGCTTTTTCTAAGCTTTAAATAAGTGTCTTGACTGTTTTTAAATTGTTGCTGAAAATATTGTAAAATACTTTTCTCTTCAACAGAAAATAAGTCTAAATGTTCAATTGTCCATAATGCTTGTGCAATATCCCAATGAAAATCACGATGTGCTTCTTTGTGATTGAAACCCTGTAATGCTTGTGTTAACAAACCACATTGTTCTCCTAAACTGTATCGTAAATCATCTAATTGCGGATTAACACTACTCCACACTCTACCAGAAACCCAAGTTAGTAATCGAACTTTTCGTTTATTTCCATTCGCATCAATAATTTCTGAAATACTATTTCCGTTTTTATCTTTTATTACTTTAGGACTTATTAAATGTTCGCCTTTTTGTTCTACAAATTGTAATAATTTTTGCTGAAAATCCAAATAATCTTCATCTTCTTCTGGTCGTGATATTTTTAAAATATATCGATACTCATCTTTAATTTTAATTCTGAAATTAAAATCAACTTCTCCTGGTAATTCTTTTGCTGTTCCTTTAACATCAAACAATTCTAAAAGAATAGCTTCGGCTTGTATCGTATCTATTTTTATAGTAGTGTAGTCCATTATTCTATTTTCTATACTAATTTTTCAAATGCTAATCGTGTTGCACCTCCTTTTAATGTAATTATGCCACAATATTGGTATTGAAGCTTTTTTAAAATGTGTTGCATACCTAAATTATCTTTGTGTGTATCAATTCTCAGTGAACCTACTTTCTGCTCTTTTAATATGGCTTCGCAATGGTTTATTATTTTACTTCCTATACCTTTTATTGTACAATTTTCGCCTGCTGCTATTCTATGAATAACTCCGTATTTTGCTTTTACAGATGTTACCCAACCTCCGTCTATCTCATTATAAGTTGGCTCGCTTGTAGTTGTAAACATAAACGTTGCAATAATGTCTTGTTGTTCATTTTCTACGACAAAACTTTCTTTATTCTCTATATCTGTAAGTATTCGATTTCCATCTGGATAACCATCTTGCCATTGATCTATATTTAACGAAGCCAAATAGCGTTGTGCATAATTAAAAATGCGCATTAACTCTGGTAAATCTTTCAATGTTGTACGCCTTATCTGCATCTGTTTTAATCTTTTTGTAATAGCATAATTATATGCGCTGCACTCCAGCTAAAATTGTGTGCATGTAATCCTTCTCCTGTAAGCGGATGATAATTTTCTCGAATTGCAGGTCCTTTTTGTAAAATACCTTCTGCTCCTTTTAGTATTTGTATTGTCGCTTTATCTGCTTCTGAATTATACCCATAATTACGAAGTGCTTTTACTCCGAAATAAGCTTGATCTAACCAATTTGGACCTCTCCAATACCCTTTTAATGGATCGAACTTTTCATGATCTGCACTCATAGTTTGAAAAGGAACTTTTGTGTAAAATTTATCAGGATTCATCATCCTTTCCTTCACCTTATCGGCTTGTTCTTTTGTTGCGGCATTAGCCCAAAGCGCCGTCCAGCCTTCACTCCCTTCTCCTTTTATAAATTGATTTCCCTCTAAATTTGTATCATAAAACCAACCATCGTTAGCATCGTAAAACTGTTCTTGTATTTTGTTTTTTAATTCAGATGCTTCTCTATGGTAAATTTGTGCTTCTTCTTTTTTGTTAAGTATTCTTGCTAGTGTTTTTAAATAGTGTTTTTCAGCAAATAAATAAGCATTTAAATCTACCGATTCTTGATTTAAGGAGTATGCATCTTCACTATTTTTAAGTATTTTAGAATTATCGAAACGAATGGCATTATCCATTCCACTTTCCCATTTTGCAGCAACTAAACTTCCGTCTGTTGAGCCATATTCACATAATTCATCCCTATCATGATCTCTTTTTGCATACCACCAAGAATGATATTTCTTAAGTTTAGGATACATGTACTGTACAAACGCTGTGTCTTTACTTTTTTCAAAAACTTTCACTACAGACCATGCTGATAATGGTGGTTTGGTGTCCCTGTAATTATGAGCTTCTATCGTCGTATCTCTATATACGCAATCTGCAACAAAACCATCTTCATTTTGAAATTCGAACATAAGTTTAATTTGCTTCTTTGCTAATTCTATATTGTAATACGCTAATCCTGCGCTGTGCTTCCAAGAATCCCAAGACCAAAACCCGTTAAACCATACATAATGATAACTTGGAAATAATCCTTCGTGCTTAATTTCTCCTGCAGGAATACGCCAATTATTCTGTAATGTTAACTGTGCTTTTGCTAATACTTGTGCGTAAATCGAGTCTTTAAACTGTGGTTTCCTATTATTTATTAAAGCTTTTAATTGCGTTTCTTTTTCTTGCTTTCTTTTATTTAATAGTTTATCAAAATTTGTTGATTTACTATTTTTTCGTTCTTCTTCCCATGAATATTCTGGAAAAATAAAAGTTTGAGAAACAGTTACTGTTTTTGTTTCATTGGGCTTTAGATTAACTTCTGATTGCTTAGTTTGATATGCATTATTTTTACAATATGCTATTTCAACAGGAAATTGAAGATACCCAATGGCATTTGTTTTTTCTGAAGTAATTTTTATTTCTTTTCCTTCGGAAGACAAACTTAATCCATCTGCTAAAACTGGAGTGTTCTCCCATTGATATTCTACTATTTGTGTTTCATCTGAAATGTTTTTAATTTCAGATTGTATAATTGCTGTATGTCCCGAACGAAATACTAATTTTTGAACGAGTTGTAAATTTTTAGAAATATATACTTGTTTTAGATGACTATTATAACTGACTGTTGTACGATTTACCCATTGCTGATTTTTAATAACTAACGCTGCTAATTTCTCACTACTCCATACTCCGTTTTGTTGTGTCATTAAAAATGGCCCTGAAAACCCTGCTTTATTTTTTGTTTCTGAAAAAGCATAAGCAAACCACGCTCCTTGATCGGAAAACATTAATCCACTTTTATCGAATTTATTTTTGGGAGTTACAGTATAATTCAAGAGATTATTGTGAGCTACAACATGTTTAAAAGTAGGAGTTACTTTTACACTTTCTTCTGTTTTACAACTTAAAGCAACTATTAGTATTAATATGGTAATTATTGTTTTATTCATCTTGCAGTTGAATAGTCCATTGAATGTTAAACGTATCTTTTGGCAATAAGGTTTTTAAACCTAAATTATTATTAAAACTATTCGAAGGTCCAGTTATAGGCTCTATAGCCAAATAATTATCTACTTCTGGAGTATATATTTGTATAAAGTTTTTATCGTAAGAAGAACTCAATTTAATTGAATAATCTTCTGTTTTATAAACGATGTAATTTTCCTTTAACAAATAACAGTTATCTAATTTTTGGTTTGCAATCTGAAAACTACCAGAAAGCTTACATTCCTCCATGTTAACTGGAATCATTTTTTCATTATGAATAATTTTCTTTTCTGTTTTAAATTCTAGAAAACTTTCCTCTCTACTAACAGCATAAAAATATGGATGCCAACCAATTGTAAAAGGAAAAGAATTCACACCTTTATTGGTTACAGTAGCCTTTAAACTTAACTCCTTTTCAAACAAAACATAAGTTAGGCTCACCTTAAAAAGAAAGGGAAATCCGTTTTCTTTTATTTCTTGATTATAAGTTAATGTTACCGAAGTATAATTAGTATGTTGTTCTCTATTAGTAACTGTAAAAACCTTGTTATATAACAACCCATGAATAGCATCTTTTCCTTGAGCATTTTGCTTTAATTGATGCTTCTTGTTTTGGAACTCATATTCTCCGTTTAAAATTCGATTAGCAAAAGGAAAAAGAATAGCGGACGCGTAAGAGAACTCATAACTAATCTCTTCAGAAAAGTCTTTAACAACAACTTTATTATTAAGAGTCAAATGAACCAAACTCCCTCCATTCTTTAACGATATTAGAGCTTTTGAATTTCCTTTTTGGATAGAGATTACACTCTTATCTTCATGTAAATATTTTATTGTTTGCAACTCTTTAAATTGAATTTCTAATTATTAATTTATTCTCATTTTCAATTTTCCCAGTTTCATTATTAAGAATCATAGTAGCAAGTTTTTTTCCCATAGCTTTAAAATCTGTAGATATCGTTGTGATTCCATTTTCTACGATCTCTTTTAACAAGGTATCGTTATATGAAATGACTCCAATATCTCTTGCTATTCGTAAACGTAACTCTTTAGTCTTTTTAATAATTCGTATAAGGTTCCTATCATCTGGAATAATAAAAGCATCTCCTTTTTCAATCGTAAAATTTTCCAATGAATCAATGTTAATTCCATGAATACGATTCATCTTGCAAAATTTCTCAAATCCTCTTAATAAACCATCTGGCTGCTTATCTTCCTGAAACAAAAAAACTAACCGATCATATCTCCTAATTAAATCGACACCATCTAACAAGCCATTAAAAATATCTTTCTCAAAAGGCTGATAGATTGCAGGATACTTTTTAAACTCGTCGTTTGTTTGATCTAATAAATACACCTTATCATCGGGTAAATTATCGAGTATATGTGCAATACCCTTGAGTTTTGCAGGCATAATAATATAAGTATGATAATTACCTACGTTATCAAAAATTAATTTTTTAAAAACCTCATAATTAAAGTGATGAAAGAAAATATCTACCTCAATATTCTCTCCTAAATTTTTTATAAAAGATTTATACAAATCTTCTTTAAAAGCATTAAGCTCATCAAAAAGCAAAAACACCTTTTGGGTAATATGAACACTTTCACTATTTACATAATAGCCTTTACCAGGAATAGACTGCACAATACCTCTAGTTTTCAATTCATTGTAAGCCAACAAAACAGTATCTCTAGATAACTTATACTTGTTTTTGATACTATTTATTGATGGCAACTTATCTCCTTTCTTAACCTTCTTAAAAGTAATTGCATTCTCTATAGAAGAAACTATTTGCTTGTATTTAGGAATTCCTGCTTTTTCTTGTATTTGAACAACACTCATAAAACAAATATATAAATTATTAAAAACAAAACAAACTGGTAGGTACTAGTTTGTTTTTAAATATTTGAATTCTAAATTAGCCCAAGAGTTTAATTAATCTTAAAGTCTAAAAACCTTTAAATAACTTATAATATATAAAGGTTAAAATAAAAACTACAAATATTTTAATTTAACATTTATGACACAAAGACAACTAAAAAAAAGTCAAATCTTATTTTTAAATAAGACAAAAACCCTACTAGTCTGTTTTTTACTAATACTTTCTACTAACCTTTTTTCTCAGGAAAAAAAAATCACAGGAAAAGTAACTGATAAAAACGGAGAACCTTTAGTAGGTACAGCAGTAATTATTAAAGGGAGTTTAAAAGGAACAGAAACCGATTTTGATGGAAATTATCAAATCAACACCGAACCTTCATCCGTATTAGTTTTTAACCACATCGGTTTTAAAAGCACAGAAAAAACCGTGGAAAATCAAACAATAATTAACATTACATTAGAAGAAGACAGTGAGTCTTTAGATGAAGTAGTAATTGTTGGATACGGAACTCAAAAGAAAAGCGATTTAACAGGAGCAATAGGGCAAGTTAAATCTGAAGAATTAACAAAAGTAACAACCACAACAGCTGCCGAAGCTTTACAAGGAAGAGTCGCTGGTGTAAGTGTGACATCATCTACAGGTTCACCTGGTAGTTCTGCTAGTGTTTTAATTAGAGGAATTGCTTCTTTCGGTAACAATCAACCGCTTTACATTGTAGATGGTGTTGAAGCCGACAGTTATTTTATTGACCCAAGAAACATTGAATCTATAGAAATCTTAAAAGATGCTTCTTCAGCAGCAATTTATGGTACTAGAGGTGCTAATGGAGTTGTTATAATTACTACTAAAAAAGGAAAAAAAGGAAAAATTAGCATTGAAATTGAACAATCTTATAGTGTAAACACTCAACGTAAAAAAATTAATCTTTTAGATGCCGACGGATACGTAAAAGTTCACCGACAAATGTATGAAAATGCAGGCAATCAATTACCAAATTACGTAACCAATCCTTCTGACATTAATACTAACTGGATAGACGAAACTCATAGAGATGGAAACCTAAACTTACTTAGCGCAAGAGTTTCAGGAGCTTCAGAAAACATAAACTATAGTTTTGGTGGTAATTATGCTGACGAAAAAGGATTACTAATAGGCTCTTCTTTCTTAAGAAAAGGATTCTTTGTTAACGGAACTTTAAAAAGAAATAAAGTTACATTAACAGCAAACATTAATTATTCAGAAACTAAGAGAAATCCTTACAAATTTTCTTTAGGAGAAACCTTTAGAATATCACCATTAATCCCTGTTTATGACGATACAAAAGAATCTGGATTTGGTTATAGAGATGGACAAATTGGAGACCACAGAAACCCCGTTGCCGATGATCATTTCAGACAACGCTATACTAAATTAAGATATTTATTAACGAATTTTAGTGCTCAATATGAAATATTAAAAGGATTAAATCTAAAAGCTAACTACTCTTTTTCTAACCAAACTAACTTCGATTTCAGCTTTAACACTGCATTTAGAGCTAGAGATAACGATACTAATGAGAATAATATTTTTGCATTCATATCAGAAAACGATGGGTTTTTAAGAAAAATAAACCAAGTATATACAGCAGATTATAACCTAAGTTTTGGAAATCATGATTTTAAGCTCTTAGCAGGTTACCAGCGTATTTCTACCCAATCTCAGTTTAACTACGTACAAGCTCAAGGATATAGAGAGGTAAATGGCACAAGAGAACCTGTACAACTACTAGACAATAGTTTTAATACCTTAAATGCTTTTAGTGCTGCTCAAGCTACATTTTCAGGATCTGGTTCTAATGCTACGTATAATATAGTATCTCAGTTTGGTAGATTCAACTATACTTACAAAAACAAATACCTATTCCAAGCAAGTATTCGTAGAGACGGTTCATCTAAATTTGGTAAAAATAGAAGATACGGAATCTTCCCTTCTTTTTCTGCCGGTTGGAAAATTACAGAAGAAAAATTCATGGAAAATCAAGACGTTTTCAGTTTCTTAAAACTACGTGCTAGTTGGGGACAAGCAGGTAACGATACCGCTTTAGGATACTACGACCAACAAGTTAGAATTCGTCAAGGAAGTAGCCAAGGAAATGGTGGATATGTTTTTGGCGATCCTCAAACTTCTGCTACTGGTAGCATTGTACGAGATTTAGAAAATGTAGATTTACAATGGGAAGAAAGCACTTCTACTAACATTGGTTTAGATTATGGCGTTTTAAACGGAAAGTTAAAAGGAGGAATTAACTACTACAACACCATAAGTGATAAAGTTTTATTAACAAGAGCATTACCAGACAACCCTGGCATTGATAATGACCCAATAGTTAACTTCGGAGAATTTCAAAATAGCGGTTTTGAATTTGACCTAAACTACAACACTCAAATAAGTGATGTAAACTTTTCAGCTACTGCCACATTCTCTACTTTAAAAAGTGAAGTAACTCGTTTAGGTAACGAATCTCAAATCCTAAGAGGAGCTGGCCTTTTATTTGGGGCAGATCATTTTGTGAATCAAACTAAATTAGGATACGAACCTGGGGCTTATTTTTTACCAGTTGCAAACGGTATTTTTCAATCACAAGCAGAAATAGACACTCACGATCCCAATGGAACACTACAACCAAACGCAGCCCCTGGAGACGTTCGTTTTATAGATCAAAACGGAGATGGAGTTTTAGATAGTAACGATGAAGTTTACCAAGGTAGTGCATTACCAAGTTACGAGTACAGTTTAAACTTAAATGCAGATTATAAAGGAATTGATTTTAATATATTCTTTCAAGGTGTAGGTGGTAATAAAATCTATAACGGAAATAGATTTCAATCCATAGGAATGGATAGTGGTAGAAATTTTGAAAGTTCAACATTAAATGCTTGGACTCCTACAAATACGAACACAAACATTCCTAGAGCCGTTCTTGGCGACCCTAATGGAAATAATCGTGCTTCTACTCGATTCTTAGAAAATGGTAGTTACCTAAGAATAAAAACAATTCAGTTAGGGTATTCTTTACCTCAAAATATCCTAGACAAAATTAATGTTAGTAAGTTAAGACTCTACGTAACAGGACAAAACTTATTCACATTTACAGACTACAGCGGTTTAGATCCAGAAGTAGGCGGATCTGTTTTATCCAGAGGTATCGACAGAACGTTATATCCTCAATTTAAGTCAGTTATTTTAGGTTTCCAATTACAACTATAATATAAAAAATATGAAAATTTTAAATAAAGTTTTAGCAATAGCATTATTCACAGGATTTATTTCATGTAATGATGATGAATTTTTAGACCAAAGCTCTCCAGACCAATTAACTTCATCTTCCTTTTGGCGAGATGCAAAAGATGCAAGAGAAGGTTTAACCGCTGTTTATTCTGAATTAGAATCTAGAAGTAATTTCTGGGATGGTTGGCAAGAAGGAAGACCTGTTGTAGAATATTTTAGATCAGATTATTCTTTACCTGGTCCAGATGCTGCTAATTATTCACATTGGATGTCCATGTTTAATTTCAACTACACAAACGGACATATATTCATTAAAGTTTTATGGGAAACTAACTACAAAGGAATCAACTTTGCTAATCAAGTAATTACCAAAGTTGGTGAAATGGGACCAGATAAAATCTCAGCAGATGAAAAGAAACAAATCATAGGAGAAGCTACTTTCTTAAGAGGTTATTATCATTTTAAACTACTAACCTTATTTGAGCAAATAATCTTAAGAGAAGAACTTCCTACTGCCTCTACTTTAGACAAAGCTTTAGCTTCTAGACCTGAAGCTTGGGAAATGATAATTAATGATTTCAAAAACGCTTCTACAATGCTTTCCAACAAAGAAAACACAGAAGTCGGTAGAGCAACAAAAGGAGCAGCATTAGCGTATTTAGGAAAAGTTTATCTACATAAAGCTGGCGACCCTAGTTCTTCAGAAGGCACAGATTATCAAAACGCAATTGATGCTTTTAAACCTGTAGTCGAAGGAAATACAGGAAGCTATGCTCTTGTTAACGATTATTTCAGCCTTTTTAATGGTCAAAATGAAAATAATTCAGAATCTGTTTTCGAGCTACAATTTAAAACTGGTGATGCAACCTCATGGAACGCAACTCGTTTACATGCATTTATTGGAGATTGGTCTATTGGAGGCTGGGGAGGTTTAGAAGCTACTAAAGCCTTAGAAGCTACCATGAAATCTGAAGGACAAATTGCAAGCAATGGTTTATACGACAACAGACTTTATGGTACTTTATATTTTAGAGACGACTACTACAATGACTCATCTACCCCAAGAATGCAAGGCTACACTTGGGATCAATTAATGAATTGGCAATACAGCAATACCAACGATAATAAGGTATATTATAGAAAATGGCTACCTAATTACGTATGGAATAACAGCTATATAGGATTAAATGTTACTTTAATGCGTTATGCAGATGTTCTATTAATGTATGCAGAATCATTAAATGAAGTAAGTCGTACAAGCGAAGCCATTTCAATCATCAATAACATTAGAAATATTCATGGATTAATGCCTCCAATAACTGTAAGTTCTCAAGCAGATGTAAAACAACAATTAATTCACGAACGTACTATGGAATTGTCTTTAGAATCGGTACGCTTTTTCGACTTAAGAAGATGGGGAATGCTTGACCAAGCAATGCAAGCGGCAGGAAGAACCAACTTTAACGCTACCAATCATTCATATTTACCAATTCCTCTTTCAGAAATAAATAACAATAATGCAGTTAATTAATTTTCATTAAATTTTGTAATAGTTTTTATTAATGCAAAAAAAAGAGCAACCATAAATGGTTGCTCTTTTTAGTAGCGGGAACAGGACTCGAACCTG
>NZ_LAPZ01000002.1 GCF_002120225.1 Tenacibaculum holothuriorum
ACTTGAAATATTTGTTAACTCATCTGGTAATGTCGATAAACTGTTACTTTGAAGATTTAATGTATATATATTTAAACTACCTATTGTACTTGGAATACTAGTTAATCTATTAGACTCAATTCTTAGCTCTTCTAAATTAATTAAATTTCCAATATTAACAGGTAATTTAGTTAGCTTATTGCTATACAAGGTTAACTCTTCTAACAGCACCAAATTACTCATATCTTCTGGTAAGTCTGTATTAAAGTTTGGGTTATCTTCCCCTAAACGGTTGTTATGTAAACGCAAATATCTTAACTTGGTAAAGCCTCCTAAACCTGCTACTACTTGTAATTCGTTATTATTTAAATATAAAGTTTCTAAGTTGGTTAAATTAGCAAATGCTGCTGGTGTATTTGAAATTTTACAATTAGCAAAATCTAAAAATGTAAGTTTTGTTAATTGCCCAAACTCATTAGGGATACTGGCAATATTATTTGGAGCCGCTACTAAGCGAGTTAATTCTGTTAATCCTCCTATTTCTGGAGGCAGTAATGTTATTCTTGTAGAACCAAACTCTAAGGTTTCTAATTTTTTCAGATTTCCTATGGTAGTTGGTATAACATCTACTTGAGTATTGTTAAAGTAAAGTTCTTCTAAATTGGTTAAATCTCCTAAACCATTTTGTAAGGTTGGTATTTGATTATTACTTAAGTTTAATATTCTTAAATTCGTTAAACCATAAACCTCTGTAGGAACTGAATTAATGCTATTGTTATTTAAATATAGTTCTTCTAATTTATTAGCATTCCCTATTTCAGCTGCTATACTTTGCAAACCATAACTTGGCAAAAATAAATGTTTTAACTCAGTAAAAACACCTATTTCAGTTGGCATATTACCTCCTATGTTACGGTTACTAATATGCATCTCTGTAACTCGGGCTTCTCCATTAATACTTTCAATTTCTAACCATTCAGTATCATTACTTCCATTTTTAATTGTGCTTGCATATGTGTAATTGTCGTTAACAAAAAACTTTTTTAACGCTTCTCTTTCTGCTATATTCGGAACTGCATTTTTATCTGCTTGATCATAGGCTACAATTCTTAATCCTAAATCGAAATAGTCTCCATTAAGGTTTGTAAATCCAGTAACATTAGGCACTTCTATATATGCCAAATTTTGCATGTTTTTTAGAGAAAAGGAAGTGTTGGAATTAAAAACAGAAGACATTATTCCATTACTTGGAAATTTAACAAAACTAATATCTGTTTCAGCAAAAATAAGTGTTCTTAAATCTGGGAAATTTTCAAAATCTAATTGCCCTGTAATATTTCCAGAACCATAACCTAAAGATATTGTCTGTATGGTCGTAGGAAAAAAATCTTTTGATATGTTACCACTTAAATTATTGCGAGAGAGTTGTATATGTAATAAATTGGTTAAAGAAGATAAATCAGGATAACTTCCCGATAATTTATTAGTTGATAACTGCAACACTTGTAAAGTATTCGGTAATTTTGAAACATCTATAGTTCCCGTAATTTGATTGGCTGCAAGCTCTAGACGATATAGGTTTGTTAATTTACTAAAATCTGGTATATCTCCAATCAAATTATTACCAACCAAATCTATTCTACTAACGTGCTTTTGGCCATTAATTACTTCGGTAGTAATCCCATGCCAGGTAGAAACATCAGAAGTTGAGTTTGGGTCTATGTCCCAATTAGTATTATTAGTCCAATTATCACCATCGGTAGCATTGTATAAATTGATCAATGCTTGTCGCTCAGCTTGAGAAACTTAAGCTTTAATTGCAAAAGAAAATAATGCAAAGAGAAAAAGTAATTTTGTTTTCATCTGTGTAAATTTTATTTTTTACTCGGTCAGATGTAACATTCACATTAAAACATGAATATTTCATGACACCCCTAGTTTAATTTGTTAAAAATAGGGGCTTTAGTATTTAATGTAAATACCTAGAAATGGGTATATTTTCTAAAAAGAAAACACCTTTAAAAACTTAGAAAACTCTTTATTATCAGATATTTCTAATTTTAATCTAATGTTTTTTATGTGCGTTCTTACGGTGTGTATAGAAATATATAAATTATCAGAAATCTCTTGGTGATTTTGCCCTAAAGCTACATTTTTTAAAACCTCTTTTTCTCTCTTAGTTAGAAGGTTAAATTTATATTCATTTATTAGTTGAAATTTTTCTTCTTCTAAAAGAGAATTTAACGATTTAAAGGTCTTTTTAATATTACTTACAGGAATTTTCACAATTACATTTCCTTCATCATCAACTCCTTCATATGTTATTTTTTTCTTCTCATTATCTATATATAGTTGTTCCTCTTCAAACAACCATTCTCTTGCTTTTTCTTCAGTTGTAAAATGTTTCGGTACAATACAAGAATTCAATTTATCAAAAGTATCAATAACAGCAATATGTGCTAAAACATCTTTACTTACTACAAAAGCACATTTTTTATTTCCGTATTCTAAACAAGGAATATTTACACTTTCCTCTATCCATACTTGCGTTTCCAGATCTAACTTAATAGTCATATTCTCTTGAATCCACAAAGTATACCTTGGTTTATGCTTCTTGTAAAAACTGGTATATATCAACATTTCTTGCTTAAACTCATCTATTGTAGTTGGAGAGTTTACCCAATATTGAATAAAAAGTGAGTCTTCTTTTTCATAAGAAATTGATAAAAAATCTCCCCTATAAACCTCTATCATATTTAAATTATTGAAAACCTCCTCAATATAATAATTTATCATTCATTTATTAAATTGTGTTATTATAAAAGAAATCTTCTGATAAACACTTTTTTCAGCAAAAAAAGTATCTTTGCATTTCAATTTTTTAAAAGATGAAAAGAAGTAGCGTTAAAGAATTATTACATTCTGATAAGTTTTTACAAGAAGTACATGTAAAAGGATGGGTTAGAACTTTTAGAAGCAATCGTTTTATTGCTCTAAATGACGGTTCTACTATTAATAATATTCAATGTGTTGTCGATTTCGAAAATACAAATGAAGCGCTTCTAAAAAGAATAAATACAGGTGCTGCCGTTGCTATTAAAGGTACTTTAGTAGAAAGCCAAGGTAAAGGACAAACTGTTGAAGTACAGGTTACCGATTTAGAAATCTTAGGAGATTCAAATCCTGAAGAATATCCAATCCAACCTAAAAAACACAGTTTTGAGTTTTTACGTGAAAACGCACACTTAAGAGTACGTACAAATACGTTCAGTGCTATTATGAGAGTTCGTTCGGCACTATCTTTTGCTGTACATCAATATTTTCAGCAAAACGGATTTTACTACGTAAACACACCAATTATTACAGGTTCTGATGCTGAGGGAGCTGGAGAAATGTTTAAAGTAACCAACTTTGACACTAACAAAGCACCTTTAAACGAAGAAGGTGAAGTTGATTATACTCAAGATTTCTTCGGAAAACAAACTAACTTAACCGTATCGGGGCAGTTAGAAGCAGAAACCTATGCAATGGCGTTAGGTAAAGTATATACTTTCGGGCCTACTTTTAGAGCTGAAAACTCAAATACAACACGTCACCTAGCAGAATTCTGGATGATTGAACCTGAGGTAGCTTTTAACGATTTAGATGCTAACATGGATCTTTCTGAAGATTTCATTAAATATGTTTTAGGTTATGTTTTAGAAAACTGCAAAGACGATTTAGCTTTCTTGGACAATCGTTTAGCTCAAGAGGAAAAACAAAAACCTCAAGCACAACGTAGTGACATGGGATTATTAGAGCGTTTAAACTTTGTTGTAGAGAACAACTTTAAACGTGTAAGTTATACAGAAGCTATTGATATTTTACGTAACTCTAAGCCAAATAAAAAGAAGAAATTTCAATTTCCAGTAAACGAATGGGGTGTTGACTTACAGTCTGAACACGAACGTTATTTAGTTGAAAAGCATTTTAAATGTCCAGTAATCTTATTTGATTACCCTGCAAACATTAAAGCTTTTTACATGCGTTTAAATGAAGATGGAAAAACAGTTCGTGCTATGGACGTTTTATTCCCAGGAATTGGAGAAATGGTAGGAGGATCTCAAAGAGAAGAGCGTTTAGACGTTTTAAAAGAGAAAATGGCTGAATTAGATATTCCTGAAGAAGAATTATGGTGGTATTTAGACACTCGTAAATTCGGAACAGCTGTACATTCTGGATTCGGATTAGGTTTCGAACGTTTAGTATTATTTACTACTGGAATGGGGAATATTAGAGATGTAATTCCTTTCCCAAGAACTCCACAAAATGCAGAGTTTTAATCGCAAGGCGATAACTAATTATACAACAATGTGAATTTTATTTTAGAACTTCACTTATACTCTTTTACTGAAGTTGTTAAATAAACAATAAAACTTACAAAAACAATCGTCATTCCTAACCGAATGACGATTTTCTTTTATACCTATTTGCTATATTTGTATTTATGCTAAAACAAAGTTTACATCAAAAATTACTTCAAAAATTATCTCCGCAACAAATTCAATTAATGAAATTGATTCAGTTGCCTACTCAAGCTTTTGAAGAACGTTTAAAGCAAGAAATTGAAGAAAACCCTGCGCTTGATTCTGGAAAAGAAGAACCTGAAAATTTTGAAGATTCGTTAGCTAACGATACAGATTATGACGATGCTGGCACCGAAAAAATAGAAGCAGATGATATAAATATTGATGAATATTTAAGTGATGATGAATACCCTAGCTATAAAACGCAAGCTAATAACTATTCGTCTGACGATGAAGAAAAGCAAGTTCCCTATGCAGCTGGAACTACTTTTCATCAATCTTTAAAAAATCAATTAAACACCTTTAGAATCGATGAAGAAGAACGTTCTATTGCAGAATTCTTAGTGGGTAGTATTGATGATAGCGGATATATTCGTCGTGAGATTATTGATTTAGTTGATGATTTGGCATTCACTCAAAATGTTTTTACCTCTGAAGAAAAGGTTTTAGACGTTTTATGTAATGTCGTTCAACGATTAGATCCTGTTGGTGTTGGAGCTCGTGATTTAAAGGAATGTTTAGTTATTCAGCTAAAAGCTAAATCAGAAAAACAAAGTAGACAATTAGCTATTGATATTTTAGAAAATGCTTTTGATCATTTTGTAAAAAAACATTACAAGAAATTATTAGAAAAATTCAATATTACTGAAGAGCAATTAAAAGAAGTTATTACTGAAATAGGAAAGTTAAATCCTAAACCAGGAAGTTCTTATGCAGGCAATAACAAAATTGCTGAACAGATAGTTCCAGATTTTACGATTCGAATTCTCGAAGGGCAATTAGAGTTGACTTTAAACTCAAGAAACGCTCCAGAATTGCATGTTTCTAGAGAGTACAATAATATGCTTAAAGGGTATCAAGATTCAAAAGAAAAGAGTAAAGCTCAGAAAGATGCTGTACTTTTCATCAAACAAAAATTAGATGCTGCTAAATGGTTTATAGATGCCATTAAACAACGTCAACAAACTCTTTTAGTTACTATGAATGCCATCATGCATTATCAAGAAGAATATTTTTTAACTGGTGATGAACGTAAGTTAAAACCTATGATTTTAAAAGATATTGCAGATGGAATTAATATGGATGTTTCTACAGTTTCTCGTGTTGCAAATAGTAAATATGTCTCTACTCCTTACGGAACAAAATTGATTAAGGAATTCTTCTCTGAATCTATGAAAAATGATCAAGGAGAAGATGTTTCTACCAGAGAAATTAAAAAGATTTTAGAAAATGTTATTGCTGAAGAGGACAAAAGAAAACCTTTAACTGATGAAAAATTATCTAAATTATTAAAGGAAAAAGGATATCCTATTGCAAGACGTACAGTAGCTAAATATCGTGAGCAATTAGATATTCCTGTAGCAAGACTTCGCAAAGAAATTTAATGCGTTGGCATAAATTCATATCAACAATTTTACACCCAGTAGTTATGCCAACTATTGGGGTTTTGTTGTTTTTCATCATATCTAGTTATTCAATAAATGAGCAACAACTACTAGCTATTTTAAGTTTAGTATTTACTGCTACATATATAGTTCCAATTTTATTATTGGTTTTTCTAAAATTGTTTGGATTAATAGACAGCTATCAAGTTAGTACGATTAGAGAGCGAAAAATTCCAGTAATTTTTATGATTGTTCTATTTTTTCTACTGGGAAAAACGTTAAATAATGTTCCTATTATTAGAGATTTTAGTATTCTCTTTTATGGAACATCAATTTCTCTAACAATTGTATATCTATTATTTTTTACAAAAACAAAAGCTAGCTTACATCTTTTATCAATGGGAAATGCCATTGGTTTCTTTATGTTTTTAACCAATACCTTGAGCTTTTCAACTCTTTATATTATCATTCCTTTGGTATTACTTTCAGGGCTATTAGCAAGTTCTAGACTACACTTAAAGGCACACAACAACAAAGAAGTATATCTTGGTTTTTTTCTAGGAATTTTAGGGCAATTAATTGCTTTATATTTATAGTTCTCTTACAAGAAATAAAAACTAATTCCCAATTTAAGGATAGAAGTATTTAATGTTTCACTTCCAACAACTGCATTATTAAATAACGGAGTTAAACCATAAGAAACATAAAAATTAAATGTACTATAACCCGCTGATAATGTTGCTGCCATTTGCCATTTGTTATAATTTGAAATACTTGAAGTTGAAGTTGTAACTCCACTTTCAACATTGGTGAAATTATGGCTTAGGTTATAGGTAACTTTCAATCCGGTATAAATACGCCAAAAAGAATAGGTTGTAGCTGTAGAAGTTCTCCAACGTAATTGAATAGGAAACTCTATATTGTGCAAATTTAAGGTGTTCGATGTTGGATTATTAGCTGCAGAAAAAACAACATTAGTATTGGTTTTTAATACTTTTAAACTGTGGTTAAAAGAATCATAATTATATCCTAATCCCAATCCAAGAGCAAACCTACCTGCTCTATTAAAAGGGATATCTTTGATATATCCTGCTGAAATTCCGTAAGAAAAAGTACTTGAAGGAATTGTTGAAGGTTGTTTAGTTAACACATTATAACTAATATCTAAATACAATTGGTCTTCCCAATATTTATCTCCAATTTTTAAAGAATCTTTTTGAGAAAAAACTAAACTGCTAGTAAAGAATACTAAAAAAAATAAAACTCTTGTCATCATAACTTATAACGCTAAAGATAGTTCTTTTTTATATAAAAAAAGAGCAATCTTTCGATTGCTCTTTTGTATTATGTTAAGAAGTAAATTACTTTTTTATAGTACTTCCTTTATGACTCGATAAACTTAATTTAAGAGCATTTACATCTCTTAATTTTTCACGAACATCAGCTAAAGTACCAACACTCGATTCTTTATCTGCCTTAATAGAAGTTGTCATAAAAGGAACTTCTTTTTCAGACTTATCTTCTCTCTCTCTAAGAATAAAAGCTGTCACATCATCTGCAGTACCAATCTTATCGTTTAATTGAATTCTATTGTACCCAGTTCCATATTTAGGATCTTTGGCTTTACCTACATAAATAGTACTTACTAAGCTTTTACGCTCTAACTTCTTTACTTCAGTAGCACTTGGTAAACGTGGCGAATCAATTTTTAAATCTGTTTCTCTCATAGTAGTTGTTACCATGAAAAAGAATAATAACATAAAAACAATATCTGGTAAAGATGCTGTAGATACAGCTGGTAAATCTTTTTTCTTCTTTCTGAATTTAGACATATCTATTGTTTTTTATTATTGTACACTAGTTGGTTCAACATCTGAAATAACTTGTGGATATGCTTTCTTAATATCCTCAACTTTCTTTCTTAAATCATCGTCTTTTCTTGCACTATCTTTGAATGCTTGCTCTAACTCAGTAAAAGACATTCCGTAACGCTCTTGAGAAAGTCTGTTACGTAAATCTCTGTAAGCAGCTAATAATTCATTTTGAACTGTTACATAAGTACCATACTCAGTAGCTCTATCACTTTCAACAGAGATAATTGCTTTATTTGGATGATCTGAAGATTCAGGGTCTTTACTACCTTTACAATAAGTACAAGGTCCAGACTCTACACCTTCTTCAACTTTTCCAACACCACCTCCGTTATCTAAGAAATCTATCGTAGCTTGTTTTAAGTCTTTTAACTCCATAATTTCACCTTCAACAAAAAGGTCATTATTACGGTTAATACTTATTTCAAAGATGTTTTTCTTTTTAATAATTGGTGGAACAAAATCTTTGGGTGGTTTTTCAGCTAACTTCTTTGAAATACCTGAATCAACATCCATAGTTGTTGTTACAAGGAAAAAGATAAGTAGCAAGAAGGCAATATCTGCCATAGAACCTGCATTAATTTCTGGGTTTTCTCTTCTTGCCATTTTAAATTACGATTTAATTAAACTCTTTAATAAATCCCAAACAAAGAATACTCCTCCAACCACTAATAAAATGTAGCTATAGTTTAATCCTGTTTCAGACCATTTAGAAACACTACCTGCTTCTAATAAACTTTCGTTGTTTGCTCCTGTTACAGCTCCATCAGATGATGCAAAGTAAGACACAGCTAATAAAACACCTAAAACTACAAGTCCTAATAATGTTTTCTTTAACGCTGCTGGGTTTTTGAATAATGATAATAAAGACATTACTACAGCTAAAAATGCTGCTAAACCTAATAAAACAACTGCAAAGTTAACCATGAAAGAAGCAGCACTAGCCATCTCTGGAGAAGTATCTTCTCCACCGTTAGCTACCATAATCATTCCTACTACTGCAAGAATAAAAATTAAGGCAACTAATACTTTTAAAAATAAATTGCTCTTCATAGTTAATTCTTATTTTTTATATTTTGCTAATAAATCGATTAAAGAAATCGAAGCATCTTCCATATTGTTTACGATACTATCAATCTTAGAGATAATATAGTTATAAAAGATTTGTAAGATAATTGCTACAACTAAACCAAATACAGTTGTTAATAATGCTACTTTAATACCACCTGCTACTACCGCTGGAGAGATATCGTTAGCAACTGCGATAGAGTCAAATGCTCCAATCATACCAATTACAGTTCCCATGAACCCTAACATTGGTGCTAATGCGATAAATAAAGATAACCAAGAAACGTTCTTCTCTAATAATCCCATTTGAACTCCACCGTAACCTACTACAGCTTTTTCAGCAGCATCTAATCCTTCTTCAGAACGCTCTAATCCTTGATAGAAAATAGAAGCAACTGGTCCTTTTGTGTTTCTACAAACTTCTTTTGCAGCCTCAACTCCACCTGAGCTTAATGCTTCATCAACATCTGCTACTAATTTCTTAGTATTAGTAGTAGCCATATTTAAATAGATAATTCTTTCGATTGCAATAGCTAAACCTAAAATTAAAGCTACTAATACAATCCCCATAAATCCAGGTCCACCTTCAATAAAACGTTGCTTTAATTCTTGACGGAATCCTTTCGATGCTTGGGCAGCTTCTTGAGCTTGTGTTGATTGAATAGCTCCTAAAAACATAAATCCTGCAATAGTTAGGACATTTACTACTTTTTTCATTTTGTTATAATTAATTTAAATAGTTAACGGGTTAAAAATACAAATTTTACTAAGAAAAACGTAAAAAAATACCAATTAGCATAGTTTTCTTACTTCTAATTAATTTTTTCACATTTTTTCAGAGTGCCAAATAACAAAAAAATGTTGGTTCAGTAAAAAAATTAATAGAGTATTTACGTTAAATCAAGGATTTTAATGCTTAAAAAAAGAAAATCAAAGAATTACAAACCTTAAATTAACAATTAATTAACGTTTTTAAGTTATCTCACCCCTTAAAGATAATTCGAAATAGTGTTTAAACTCTTCTTTTGATAGTTTTTCACCTAATAAATACATCATTTTTGCAACTGCAGTCTCTGTAGTAATGTCTTTTCCTTCTATAACTCCTATTCTTTTTAGCTCAGAACTTGTTTCATAGTGTCCTAAAATAACACTACCTCCTACACATTGAGTTACATTTACAATATGAATATTTTTTGCAATACTTTCTTTTAATAAATTAACAAACCATTTATAAGTTGGTGCATTACCTGCTCCATAAGTCTCTAGCACAATTCCTTTTAAATTTGGAATACTTACTATACTTTTAATCACCTCTTCTGTAATTCCTGGAAACAATTTTAAAATAACTACATTTTTATCTAACCTTTTTCTGAAGATTAGTTTTTTACCATTGTTATTTGACCTAAACAATATAGGTTTATTAAAATTTAAATGTACTCCACTTTCTGCTAATGGAGGGTAATTCATCGAAGTAAAAGCCTCAAATTGTTCTGCACTTATTTTAGTTGTTCTATTAGCTCTGTATAACTTGTATTCAAAGTATAATCCTACTTCTTGTACGATAGGTTTACCATCTTCATAAGCAGATGCAATTTGAATTGAAGTAATTAAATTCTCTTTTGCATCAGTACGTAAGTCTCCAATTGGTAGTTGAGAACCCGTAAATATCACTGGTTTTTGTAAATTTTCGAACATAAAACTAATTGCCGAAGATGTATACGACATGGTATCTGAACCTGTTAACACCACAAAACCATCGTACTTTTCATAATTATCAGCAATAATTTCAGCAATATTGATGTAGTAATTAATATTCATGTTTGAAGAATCTATTGGTTCTTCAAAAGAAATTGTAGTTACATTACAATTCAATTGTTTTAATTCAGGAATTTTCTCTAAAATCTGACTAAAATCAAACGCTTTTAATGCACCTGTTTGGTAATCCTTTACCATACCAATGGTACCTCCTGTATAAACTATGAGTATTTCTGGTTTCTTTGCCATTTTGACATTTAATAATATTAAATACTAAATTGGAATAATTTATGTTGTAAATTTATCAAGAACAAAATTGACATATTTTTTTTAAACAACATATATTATGATTGGATTTTATGCCCTTATTGGTATTATTTCTTTATTCAGCTGGATGGTTAGTAACACCTTAAAAAGAAAATTTAAAAAATACTCACAAGTACATTTACGCAATGGCATGAGTGGAGCAGAAATTGCAGAAAAAATGTTAGCAGACCATGGTATTAATGATGTAAAAGTTATATCTACTCCTGGTATGTTAACCGACCATTACAATCCGCAAAATAAAACAGTAAATCTTAGTGAAGGAGTATATAATCAACGAAATGCAGCTGCGGCAGCTGTTGCAGCTCACGAAGTTGGTCATGCAGTACAACATGCGCAAGCCTACCAATGGTTACAAATGCGATCTAAATTAGTACCAGTAGTGAGTATTTCTTCTCGATTTTCTCAATGGATGATCATAGGTGGAATTGCTATTGGTTTAGGTTCTGGTAATAACAGCATTGGTTTTATGATTGCTATCGGTGGTTTAATTTTTATGGCGTTAGGAACATTGTTTAGTTTTATTACTCTCCCTGTAGAATATGATGCTAGCAATAGAGCATTGGCTTGGTTAGAAAACAAACACATGGTAACAAGAGAAGAATTAGCTGGTTCTAAAGACGCATTAAAGTGGGCTGCAAGAACTTATTTAGTTGCTGCACTAGGTTCGTTAGCAATGCTTTTATATTGGGCTATGCGAATTTTAGCAAGTAGAGACTAACAGAGCAATCAAAAATATTTTAAAAAAGCTTTCAGGTTTCTGAAAGCTTTTTTCTTTTTAACCGTCTAAGTTTCTGTAAATGAATTATCAATGAAGAAAATATTCTTATCACTTTTTATTTTACTGAACCTAAATAGTGGTTTTTCTCAAAAAATGACACCTACAAAATTAGGGGAAATTTTTACTGAAGTAAGTGATAGTATATACAGTCAAAAAAATCAATGGAGATTTACCATTAAAAACATCCCTCTCATTGCAATTGCTGATTCTACTCACAATAGAATGAGAATAATTTCTCCTGTTGCTGAAGTAAAAAAACTAAACAGTGAGTTATTACTAGCTAGTTTAGCTGCTAACTTCCATACTGCTTTAGATATAAAATATGCTATATCAGACAATCTATTATGGTCTATCTATGTTCACCCTTTAAAAGAACTTAATAAAAATCAAGTTATAAATGCTATAAGTCAAGTATACTATGGAAATGTAAACTACGGAACAACATTTTCCAGCACTTCTCTAGTTTTTCCAGGTAGACAACCCAAACCAAAAAAAGAACCTAAGAAAGAAAATAATTTCACAGAAAAAATTTAACCCCCATTTTCATTGAGTAACAAAACGTTTTCAATTTTAAAGTTGAAAACGTTTTTTAATTATATACTAATTCATCGAAAAATTATCCCATTTCATCTGTTTCATATTTTTTACCAAATAGATAAATTGCACTTTTGAAGTGTTAGTAAAAATAAAAACTATGAAATCTTTAATTACCACAACACTTCTTATCGTATTTTCAATTGCTACTTGTTTTTCTCAACATAGCATTAAAGGTAAAATAACTGATCAAAACCAAGAACCAATACCTTTTGCTAACATTATTTTAAAAACAAAAGACTCTAAAACAACTCCCAAAGGCGCTGTTTCAAACGAAAATGGTGAGTATATTTTTGAAAATATAAAAAGCGGCACTTATCAATTAGAAACTTCAGTTTTAGGATTTCAAACTAAAAAAACGAAGGAATTTAAGTTAAACAACAATCAAACATTCAATTTTGTTTTAAAAGAAGAAAGTCAAACTTTAAACGAAGTTGTTATTAAAGCGAAGCGACCAGTAATTAGACAAACTGCTGAGAAACTTATTGTAGATTTAACAAAATCAGATTTACCTACTGCAAGTTTACAAGATGTAATGCGACGAGTTCCTGGTGTTTTAGTTACCAATGACAGAATATCTGTAGCAGGAAAAGCCGATGTTCGAATTTTAATAAACGGTAAAACTACCGAATACATGGACATTAACACACTTTTACGCGATTTACCTTCAGACGATATTGCTAAAGTAGAAGTTGTAGAACAACCTGGTGCAGAATATGACGCTTCTGGTTCTGGAGCAATCATCAACATTATTTTAAAGAAAAATGTGCGTTTAGGAACTCATGGTAGTGTAACTGGTTGGATTGGTGAAGATGAAGGTTTTGAATTTGGTACAAGAGCCTCTATTGCTAGTTATAAAAACAAATTAAATTGGCAAACAAGCTTTGGATATTCTCAACCAACATGGAGAGATGATTTATTTTTAGTTAGAACTGTAAATGTTAACAACACTACTGAAACCTACGACCAAACAACCCGTTCTCCTTTCGACCCTACAAATATTTATGGTAGCGCAAGTATAGATTATTTTATAAATGACAAAAACTCTTTTGGTGTAAACGGAAGATGGAGAAAAAGACTTTCAGACAGAGTTTCTTCTTCTACAAACATTATTACCTCATCTACCGAAAATAATTCAATTTTAACAGAAACAAGTACTGATTTAGATCGCGTTACTTTCAATATAAATCCATATTACGAATACAAATCAGAAACTGAAAAACTATTAGTTGACTACAATTACATTAACTTTAAAAACAACACAACTACTAATATTATTGATATTAGAAGCACTTTACTAACTCCTAATGATAATTTACGTTATTTTCAAAATGGAAAATTTACAATCAATACCTTTAAAGCTGACTATTCTAAAAACCTATCAGATGATTTAAAGATTAGTTTTGGTAGTAAATACTCAATGGTTAAAACTGATAATGACTTACAAGCTTTTACAAACAGTACTGGGAATTATGTTAAAGATATAAACGGAAGTAGTCGTTTTTTTATTGACGAATCTATTTTTGCTATCTACTCTAAAGTAAATACCACATTTGGAGACTGGTCTTTATCTGGAGGACTTCGTTATGAAGATAGCCACACAAAAGGAACATCTAACTTTATTAAAAACAATGCACCAACGACCGAAACTAAAGAACGCCCTATTAGTAAACTATTCCCAAGCTTAGCTATTAGCAAGAAAATCTCTGAAAACTTAGGGGCAAACATTGCATATAGTTATAGAATTCAACGTCCGTCTTATGGAAGCTTAAATGCTTTTCAAACATTTTTAGATCGTTTTTCTGGTGAAGAAGGAAATCCAAATTTAAAGCCATCTTTCACTAATAATTATCAATTCAACTTAACATACGACGGTCAACCATTTTTCACTGTTGGATATAGCCAAACAAAAGATGCAATTTTTGATCAAATAAAGCAAACAGGAAACCAAATCCGTCAAAAGGCAGTAAATGTAGAAGATTTTACTAATTGGAATTTTAGACTTTTTGCTCCTTTAAGTTTTATTAAAAAATTAGATGGTTATACAGGTTTTATCGTTACTAATCCTAGCTACACTTCAAAAGCTCATGGAATAAATTTATCTAAATGGAATTTATATTGGTTTATTCAAGCGAACTACCAATTACCTTGGGAAATAGATTTTCAATTAAGTGCTAATTACGGAACAGGGGCTTTAGAAGGACAAATTGAAGTTGACTGGATTGCTGATTTAGATTTTTCTTTCAGTAAAAAATTCATGAATGATCGCTTAAAAACTTCCTTAGGAATTAGCAAAGTATTAAACCGTGGTTTTAACGGAACCATCGATTATGGAAATGGAAATGCTGTAGTTGAAAGTAATGGTTCTCGTCAAAATATTCAGTTTAGAGTTACGTATAGTTTTGGATCTAAATTCGGAAAGAAAAAATCAAGAAGAAATGCTTCTAAAGAAGAAGAAGATAGAATTAACGACAATAATTAATATGTTTGTTACATGAATACCAAACTTAACAAATCAGATTATATTCTTCTTATTCTTTATTATGGAGTAGCTGTAATTTTAAACATTATAGATTATAAAAGTAGAGGATTAAAAACTATTGAGTTCTGGGTAGACATTCCAGCTTCTCTTATCATTTCCTTTATCACAATAATACTATTTATGTACATTATTATTCCTAAATTCTTGATGAAAAAAAAGTATTTATTATTTCTAATTTCTGCTTTTTTAACTCTATCAATATTAGGTGTTATTGATGACACATTAGGTTTTTTAAGTGCAGGAAGAAAATTATCTAATCTTCCTAAATGGTACAACATTATTATTAACGGAGTTTATACTTCGTCCAACAATGCAGGGTTTCTTCTAGGGATTTTATTCACTAAAAAATTCTATGAAGGTCAATCTCAAATCTTGAAAATAGAAAAACAACAAAAAGACAATGAATTAAAGCTATTGCGCTCTCAAATAGATCCACACTTTTTATTTAATAATTTAAACACTTTAGATAGCTTAATAGATTCCGACGCTGAAAAAGCTAAAGAATACATTAACCGATTATCGCTAATTTACAGATATTTAATTAAAACAAAAGATGCCGAAGTAATGGAGCTCTCTAAAGAACTTCAGTTTGCTGAACACTATATTTATCTGATGAAAACTCGTTTTGGAAATGATTATGATTTTAAGATTGAAAAACAAACCGATTTAACTGATAAATTCATTCCAACGGGTGCGTTACAAACTTTACTAGAAAATGTTGTAAAACACAACAAACCAAAACACAATGAAACTATTGTAGCTAACATTGTAATTAACAACAAGTCGTTAGAAGTCATTAATCACAAAGGACATACAACCCTTAAAAAAGATTCTTTAGGCACTGGTTTAGAAAACTTAAAAGTTAGATATCAATTATTATCAGATGAAGAAATTACAATTTTAAATACTGACAAAAAGTTTAAAGTAGTGATTCCTATTATAAAATTATCAGAATAAAAATCATGAACATTTTAATATTAGAAGACGAAATACCAGCTCAACAAAAACTAGAGAAATATTTATTAGAATATTTTGAAGATGAAATTTACTATGATTGGGCACGTTCAATTTCTGAAGGAAAAAAACTATTATCAGAAAATAAGTATGATTTTATTTTATCAGACATTCAGCTTTTAGATGGAATTTCTTTTGATTTGTTTGATGAAATTACCATAAACTGCCCCATTATTTTTTGTTCTGCTCACGACGATTATTTATTCAAAGCTTTTAACACAAACGGAATTGCGTACATACTAAAACCGTATTCAAAAGCAGATTTTAATAAAGCGATTGAAAAGTATCAATCTCTTTTTAACCAAGGAAATTACAACAAATTAAACTCTGATACGATCTCTAATTTAAAATCAGCTTTACAAGAAGAAAACACATCCTATAAAAAACGTTTTGTTATTAAAAAAACAAAAGGAATTCAATTGTTAAATGTTACAGATATTAGTTTAATTGAAGCTTCAGGTGATTTTTGTATTGCAACAGATTCATCTGGAAAAAGACATACTATTTCGCAAACTTTAGGAAACATCTTTCAACAATTAAACCCTGCTAAGTTTTTTAAAATTAATAGAAGTGAGATCATTAATATTGATTTTATTAATAATATAGAAAGTCATTTTAAAAACCGTTTATTAATCACATTACAAGGTGTAAAAGAAAAACCGATGACAAGTACTTCTATTACTTCTGAATTTAGGAAGTGGTTAGAACAATAAAAAAAGCTTCAGTATCCTGAAGCTTTTTTTATTATATATTTCTTTTAATATTAATCTCTACTTAAAAATATTTGCAATACATACCAAAACAACAACATTAAAGAAGCGAATAATCCTAATGCAGCTGGTATATAATCTTCCGTTCCAAACTTATGTACTAAGTTAGACGTTTGGTATAAAATTGAGCCTCCAGCTAAAACACACATTCCAACAGAAAACCATAACCCCAAGTTAAAACCAAATAAAGTACCAGCTACAATTAATCCTATAGCAATAAAAAACCCTATTGTTAAAGCTGCTCTTAGAAATGAAAAATCTTTTTTAGTAATCAAAACTACTGCAGATAAACCAGCAAACAAGGTTAAGGTCACAATAGCTGCTTGTTGAAGTATATCAAAATTCTGAGTATAGCTAATTGCTATGTAAATTAGCGGAATAAAAATAAAAGCTTCTGCAAATATATATCCTGCATACGCCATGTACTGCAAATTTTTATCCGTAGTTCTTAACGCTGTACTTTCTGCGTAATTTGTTATTAGCATAAAACCTCCCAATAACAACAACCATTTATATCCTTGTGTCATTGATAAAGCGAATTCTACAATTGCAGTACTTTGGAATAATAAATATTCAAACACAACAAATAACAATACACCGCCAGCAACATGCGCATAGGTCTTCTTATAAAAAGCTACTCTCTCTGCTTGATTTGTATCTGCAACTAAGACTTTTCCTTCATTAAAAGAATTGAATGAATTTTCCATAATAATTTTTAGTTAAGTTATTTTTTCTATTCGTAAAAATAAAAAATATTCCTAAAGAAAAAGCCTCAGTTAAATTTAACTGAGGCTTTATTTATTTTTAATCATTTAATTTTAAAACTGCCATAAACGCTTGCTGTGGAATTTCTACGTTTCCAACTTGACGCATACGTTTTTTACCTTTTTTCTGCTTTTCTAAAAGTTTACGTTTACGAGAAATATCACCTCCATAACATTTTGCTGTCACATCTTTACGTAAAGCTTTTACAGTTTCACGAGCAATAATTTTCGCTCCAATAGCTGCCTGAATTGGAATATCAAATTGTTGACGTGGAATTAATTCTTTTAATTTCTCACAAATACGTTT
Source organism: Tenacibaculum holothuriorum (assembly GCF_002120225.1). Classification (GTDB taxonomy): domain Bacteria; phylum Bacteroidota; class Bacteroidia; order Flavobacteriales; family Flavobacteriaceae; genus Polaribacter; species Polaribacter holothuriorum. The sequence continues at coordinate 17,720 of NZ_LAPZ01000002.1, forward strand.
TCCTATTGAATAGGCATTACTATCGTGTAATAAAGCAGAAAGTGCATCTACAGATTGCCCATTTAATAGCATATCTACACGAACTAATTTTGATTTTTGCATTCCTATTGGATGATAATCAAAAGAAGCGTATCCTTTAGAAACTGTTTTTAAACGATCGTAAAAATCAAAAACAATTTCTGCTAAAGGCATATCAAAAATTAATTCAACTCTTTGTGGAGTTAAATACGTTTGATTTACAATTTGTCCACGCTTTTCAATACAAAGCGACATTACTTGTCCAACGAAATCAGATTTTGTAATAATCGAAGCTTTAATAAAAGGCTCTTCTACTCTATCTAATTTTGATGGATCTGGTAAATCTGACGGGTTATTTACAATGATAATCTCGTCTGGATTTTTCTTAGTAAATGCATGATAACTTACGTTAGGAACGGTTGTAATTACGGTCATGTTAAACTCACGCTCTAAACGTTCTTGAATAATTTCCATGTGTAACATCCCTAAGAATCCACATCGGAAACCAAAACCTAAAGCTGCTGAGCTTTCTGGTTGAAACACTAAAGAAGCATCGTTTAACTGCAACTTTTCCATAGAGTTACGAAGTTCTTCGTAATCTTCTGTATCTACTGGATAAATACCTGCAAACACCATTGGCTTAACGTCTTCAAAACCTTCAATTGTATCAGTGGTTGGGTTTGCAAAATCAGTAATTGTGTCCCCTACTTTTACTTCTTTAGCTGCTTTAATACCTGTAATTAAATATCCTACATCTCCTGTTTTAATCTCTTTTTTAACTACCTGTTCTAACTTCAAAGTTCCAACCTCATCCGCTCCATATTGCTTTCCTGTAGCCATGAATTTTATTTGTTGATTCTTTTTAATAGAACCATCAATTACTCTAAAATAGGTTTCAATTCCTCTATAAGAATTATAAACACTATCAAAAATTAAGGCTTTTAAAGGTGCATCAGGATTTCCTTCTGGTGCTGGTACTCTTTCAATAATAGCTTCTAAAATCTTATCAACTCCAAAACCTGTTTTTCCACTTGCAGGAATTACATCTTCAGGATCACAACCTAATAAATCTACAATATCATCAGTAACTTCTTCTGGATTGGCAGAAGGTAAATCTACTTTATTTAATACTGGAATAATTTCCAAATCGTTTTCTAAAGCTAGATATAAATTCGAAATTGTTTGCGCTTGAATACTTTGAGCCGCATCTACAATTAGTAACGCCCCTTCACAAGCCGCAATAGAACGAGAAACTTCGTAAGAAAAATCTACGTGACCTGGAGTGTCAATTAAATTTAAAATATAATCTTCTCCGTTGTATTTATAGTCCATTTGGATTGCGTGTGACTTAATGGTAATTCCACGTTCACGCTCCAAATCCATATTATCTAACAATTGATCTTGTTTTTCTCTTTCGGTTACAGCTCCTGTATAATCTAACAGTCTATCTGCCAAGGTACTTTTTCCGTGATCAATATGCGCAATAATGCAAAAATTTCTAATATTCTTCATTCGTCGTATTTCTAACTTCTTATGACTTGCAAAGATAAGCTAATAAACTGCTAGTGCAAATTAAATCAATCATTCAACACAAACACCAAAAACAAAAGAATTATAAGCCAAAAACACCAAAAAACCACATTATCCTCAAAAAGAAGAAATTAAACTTACATTTTATTGATTTTTAACATATTTTTTTTAAAGTTTAACTATTTTTGTCAACTAAACCTCGTAACTATCAATAAAATAATTGAGAATGAAAAAAATAATTACTATTTCATTATTATCTCTTGCATTTTCTTTAAATGCTCAAGTCCAAAAAAATGCTCCTTGGACTAATTCTAACAACTTACAAAAAAAAGGTAAGACAACTTTTAAAGATATTACCAAATCTGCTGAAAATTACTTTAAAACTATAGATAAAAATAAAAAAGGGAGTGGAATTAAACCTTTTGAAAGATGGAAGTATCATTGGAGTTTTTATACCAAACCTGACGGAACTTTGGCTCCTGCTGAAGACTTATGGAGTGCTTGGAAACAAAAAAAGCAAATGAGTTTACATCAAAAAAACTCAAATACAAGTAACTGGGTTTCTAAAGGCCCTTATACTCACACCAACACAGCATCTTGGTCTGCTGGTCAAGGTAGAGTCAACGTCGTTGCCATTGATCCTTCAAATCAAAACACATATTATGTTGGTACTCCAGCTGGTGGCATTTGGAAATCTACTGATGCTGGACTTAATTGGATCCCTTTAACTGACAACCTACCTCAAATAGGCGTTTCTGGAATTGCAATACATCCTACAAATTCAAATATAATTTATATTGCCACTGGAGATGATGATGCTAATGATTCATATTCTGTAGGAGTATGGAAATCAATTGATGGAGGAAGCACATGGAACAATACAGGTGCCATACCAGGCAGCCCTACTGATATGAGTGAAATTTACATAAACCCTAACTCTACTGAAACTGTATTAGTTGCTTCTAGTTCTGGTGTTCACAAAACCACAAATGGAGGAAACACATGGGTTACAAAATTAAATGGTGACATTGAAGATATTAAAATGAAGCCAGGTGATTCTTCTATTTGGTATGCTACATCTAACGATACCTTTTATAAGTCAACCGATAGTGGAGAAACTTTTAGCGCAATAAACATCCCTACTCTAACAGGATCTTCAAGAATAACCATGGATGTCACTCCAGCTAACTCAGATTATGTTTATTTTGTTAGCGCTGCAAATGACCGATCTTTTAACGGACTATTCAAATCTACTGATAGTGGTACAACATTTACAAAAACATCTGAAACCAACAATATTTTTGAAAGCTCTCAAGCTTGGTTCGATTTAGCTTTAACTGTTTCTTCAAAAAATGCTAATATAGTCTATGTTGGCGTTCTTAATATTTGGAAGTCAATCAACGGAGGAGACAGCTTCTCAAAAATAAATGAATGGAACCAACCTAATTCTGCTTCATACACTCATGCCGACATACATTTTTTAAGATTCATCAATGATAAGTTTTTTGCAGGAACTGACGGAGGGGTATATGTTTCTAATGACGAAGGAAGCACATTCACTAGCCTTACAGACAATCTTGCTATAGGTCAATTTTACAGAATTTCAGTTTCTCCTCAAAACTCAAATAATATTGTAGGAGGACTCCAAGATAATGGAGGTTATGCTCACTCAGATAATACTTGGAACAACTATCATGGAGCTGATGGTATGGATTGCGTTATTAAACCAAATTCTCCTAATAATTACTTCGGTTTTATTCAATATGGCGGAAGCCTTTACGAAACTAAGGATGGTGGAAAAACTAGAGCTAGTTTTGTTAGCGCCCCTGCAGAAGAGACTGGACCAAATGACAGTGGAGGAAGATGGATAACTCCATTAGTAACTGACAACGACGGAGTTCTTTATGCTGGTTATAAAAAACTATATAAACTACTTTCCAACTCATGGCAAGCAGTTACAACATCTGCTTTTTCAGGAGATATTTCTTCTATTGAAATAGACCCAAACAACAATAACAACATCTATGTTACAGTTGGTACTACATTATATAAAAGTATTGACCGTGGTATTACGTTCAACAGCATCCCTTTAAACACTTTAAGTAATATAAATACTTTTGAAGTTAGTAATAATGACTCTAATATTGGATGGCTAGTATTAAACAATGGTGTATATAAATCTACTAACCTAACCAGTAGCTCTCCTACATTTACAAATATTACTAACAATTTACCTTCAGAATCAAAAACAACCATAGTACATCACTTAAGAAGTGGTAATAACACTATTTACGTAGGAACTACTTTAGGAGTTTATTATACCAATGACAACTTAACAGAATGGAAGGTTTTTGACACAGGGTTGCCCAATACAATGATCAGGGATTTAGAAGTTAACGAAGAAGACGCTCAATTATATGCGGCTACTTACGGAAGAGGGGTTTTTTACACTAAAATACCTGAACAATTACCTAATGTTGACATTAAATTAGAATCTATTGAAAATCCTACAAACGGAATTAGTTGTTCAAGTAATATAACTCCTAAATTAATAGTTAAAAACAAAGGTACTCAAACAATTTCTTCATTAACTATTAACTATAAATACAACAATCAATCTACTCAAACACAAAATTGGAATGGAAACATTACCTCTTTAAACACAGTAACTATTGAATTACCAACCGCTACTTTAGAATTAGGCAGTCAATCTCTAGAAATTGAAGTAACAACACCAAACGACACTTACAACAATAATAAAAGAACAATAAATTTCAATATAAATAAAAGCTCTAACACCCCAACAACCATCAATTCATTTGAAGGCAAAAACGATGTTCTTTTAACAGACTTCACATCAAACTCTGGTGCAACCAAATTCTGGGATGTAGGCCCTATAAACAAAACCTTACTTCAAACACCAACAGGAAGTAAGGCTTATGCTACTAGTTTATCTGGCAACTATCCAGACAAAACTACCGCCTATCTATATACAAACTGTTACGACCTTACTAAAATTGCTAATCCCGTTTTTAAATTTAACATGGGATTTGACATTGAACAAGATTGGGACTATTTAGTTGTAGAATACTCTAAAGACCAAGGAAAATCATGGGAAATTCTTGGAACTGCCAATGACCCAAATTGGTACAATAGTTCTTCTACATTAAACAACCTACCTGGTAAACAGTGGACTGGTGAAGGAGAAGACACTAATCCACAAGGAGGTAACAACTCAACAAACAGAGAATATAGTTATGATTTAAATGCATTTAAAAACGAATCTAATATTGTTTTTAGATTTAAATTTTTAGCTGATGACGCCACTAATGAAGAAGGTGTTGTTATAGATGATCTAGTAATAGCGGGTACTCTATCTAACAACGACCCAACAGTTTTAAATGCTATATCTATTTTCCCGAACCCATCTGATGATATCTTCAACTTAAGATGGACTACAGGAGACAACTTAAATATTAAAGTTTACGATATAACTGGTAAACAAATCTTTAGTAAAAAAGATTTAAATGACAGTAATTACAAACTTAACATGAGTAATTTTGCTAAAGGAATTTACCTATTAAATATGGAAATGAATGGCAAATCTGCAACTAAGAAGTTAATCTTAAAATAATCAAGATTTCTTACTATAACTTAAAAAGCCAATCTGAATAGATTGGCTTTTTTTATAATATTTCATTTACAGTTTTAAAAATTAAATCACTCTCGAACCCTTTGTACATTAAATGATCTACTATTTTTTTCTTCTTTTTAAATGCGTTTATTTCTTTTATCAAACTCTTCTTTTTCTCAACTAACTCATACAGGGTTTTTACATACTCATCTTCGTCAATTTCTATAAGTGCAGTTTTTATATTATAAGAGGATATATCTCGAAATTTCAATTCTCTTGTTATCCTAACTCTACCCCATTTTTTAATTCGGAACTTTCCTCTGGCAAAACTTTTTGCGAAACGTTCTTCGTTTAAATAATTTTCCTGCAATAGATGTAATAGTATTTTTTCTTTTGCTTCTGGTATTAAATTATACTCTTCAAGTTTTTTTTCTACTTCCTTATGGCATCGGTCTTGATATACACAAAAACTTTCTAATTTTCTTTGAACTTCTTCAACTGATGCGACCTGTTTTTTCATACCACGAAAATACTAAAAAGGGCTGAAAGAAAACCTTCAACCCTTTTTAGTCAACAAAAATTAAATTATGATAAATCTAGTTATACAACAGACCTATTTCTTAGCCACATTTTAAACTGAGTAATTAAGTAGAATAAAATTGGCACTACTATTAGCGTTAAGAAGGTAGCAATTAACAATCCGTAAATTACTGTCCACGCTAATGGCCCCCAGAAAATTACATTATCACCTCCCATATAAATATGTGGATTAAATTCAGTAACTAGGGTAAAGAAGTTAATATTTAATCCTGTTGCTAACGGAATCAACCCTAAAATAGTCGTAATTGCCGTTAATAACACTGGGCGTAAACGTGCTTTTCCTCCTTTAATAATTGCTTCTCTTAGAGCTGGTTTATCTACAAAATCATCTTCATCTATATGATGTTCAACTTTCTTTCTATCAATTAATAACTGAGTATAATCTAAGAGTACTACACCATTATTTACCACAATTCCCGCAAGCGAAATAATACCCATCATTGTCATCATAATTACAAATGAAGAACCAGATGCAACAATACCGCCAAACACTCCTATTAAACTTAAAAAGATAGCTAACATGATGATACCTGGTTTAGACACCGAGTTGAATTGGAAGATTAAGATTAAGAAAATTAAACCTAAACCTCCAAAGAAAGCTCCCATTAAGAATGCCATTTGTTTGTTTTGCTCTTCAATCTGACCTGTATAATCTATTTTAATCCCTTTTGGAATATCATTGTAAGATTTCATTTCTTCTTGAATCTTGCTTACAATTGCTCCGGCATCAGTAAAACCAGGCGCTAATGCAGAATATACAGTTACTACTCTTTCAGAATTTTTGTGTTTAATTGCACTAAATCCAGACGTGTTTTTTTGTTTAGCTACTGTAGAAACTGGGATTGATTTTACCTGACCAGAAGCCATATCTCTAAACGTAATTGTTTGATTGAAAATAGCACTTGTATTATAACGATTATCTTTGTTAAAACGCACATAGATATCATAATCATCACCATCTTCTTTGTAAACACCTGCTTTCGCACCAAAGATAGAATTACGTAATTGCTGACCAACTTGCGATGCACTCACCCCTAATTCTCCTGCTTTTTTTCTATCTACATCTACCAACATGGTTGGCTTAGATTTGTTTACATCAATCTTTAATTCTGCGATACCAGGAATCGATTTTGTATTGATAAAATCACGCATTTTCTCAGCAGCAACAATCAATTCATTATAATCTTTTCCTTCTAATTCTATATTAATTGGATAACCTGCTGGTGGTCCTACTGGATCTTTTTCTACAGAAATTAAAAGCCCTGGATAAATTCCTTTTAAAGCATCTGTAACTTCTTTCTTCAACTCTTTACTACTAGCTCCTTTACGGTATTTGTATTCTCTCATCGTAGCTACAATCTTACCTCTATGTGGCATTTCAGCTGTAGACCCTCCATCAGTTTGAGGGTTACCAGAACCTGCACCAACCTGAGCAACAGAGCTTTCTACTAAGAAATTATAACCATTTTCTACATATTTAGGCTGATTGATAACTTTATCTACACGAACCTCCAAATCTTTCATAATTCGGTTCGTTTTTTCGATATCCGTTCCTTGAGGATATTCTACATAAACCACTACTTGGTTTGGTGTGTTATCTGGAAAAAATTCTACTTTAGTTCTTTGACTTCCTACTGAAGCTCCGAATCCCATAAAAGCAACAATTAATAGTATAAATGTAGCCACGGTTATAATCGCAGGTCTCCATCCTTTTAAAGCTCCAGTAATCATTCTTTCATAAAAACGTTCCCAACGTGGTAATACTTTATTTTGGAAACCGTTAGCTGCTGGACGTAAAACATAACGATAAATCCAGAAATTAACTGCAGCGAATACCATCAATGTTCCTAATGGACGAATGCTTCCTCCAAAAATTAAGATTAATAATCCTACAGCTCCTAAAACAGAAGTCATAATGATCAATCTTTTTAATGGCATATTTTTATCTTCAGTACTCATAAACTGAGATACCATTACAGAGTTAAAGAAAATTGCTACAAATAATGATGAACCTAATACCACCGATAATGTTACTGGAAAATAAATCATGAATTGCCCCATAACTCCAGGCCACATCCCCAAAGGAATAAAGGCTGCTACGGTTGTTGCTGTGGAAATAATAATTGGAAATGCAATTTCACCAATACCTTTTTTAGCTGCTTCTATACGACTCATTCCCTCTTCATCCATCAAACGATACACGTTTTCAACAACTACAATACCATTATCTACCAGCATTCCGAGTCCCATGATTAATCCGAAAAGAATCATGGTATTCATCGTATATCCCATTCCGTTTAAGATCATTAATGACATAAACATAGACATTGGAATTGCAAATCCTACGAACAAGGCATTTTTAAATCCTAAGAAGAACATTAATACGGTAACTACTAAGATTACCCCGAAAATGATATTATTTACTAAATCATCTACCTGACCAACGGTTTTTGCTGATTGATCATTAGCAATCGTTACTTTTAAATCTGATGGAAAAACATTCTCTTTCGCATTTTTTACAATTTCTTGAATTTCCTCAGCTGCTTTTACCATGTTTTCTCCAGAACGCTTTTTCACATCAAGCATTACTACAGATTGCCCGTTCTCTCGAGCATAGGTAGTTTTATCTTTATCTTTAAAAGTAATTTTCGCAATATCTTTTAAGTAAATAGAGTTTCCTCTCTCTGATTTTACCACAAAATTTTGTAATTCTTGCGGATCTTCTACCTCTCCTAAAACACGTATCGTACGACGTTGACCACTAGCAATAATATTACCTGCCGACATAGTCACGTTTCCTCCTTGAATAGCTTGTATTACATCTTGAAAACTCACCTTAGCCGCCATCATTTTGTAAATATCTACAGCAACCTCAACTTCTTTATCTTCTGCCCCACGAATATCTGCCTTTTTAATTTCAGATAAATCTTCAATTTCATCTTGTAAATATTCTGCGTAATCTTTTAACTGTTCTACAGGATAATCTCCAGAGATATTAATGTTTAAAATCGGAGTTTCTTCAGCAATATTTAACTCAAAAACATTTGGTTCTACCTTAGCTCCGTTAAAAGTTGGCCAATCTTCACCAGAAACCTCTTCATCTATCTCGTCTTTTACCTTTTGTTTTGCTTGATCTACAGTAAGATTTTCGTTAAACTCAATCGTAATCATCGACACATCTTCTTGAGATGTTGAGTTTATTTTTGTTACGTTACTTACCGATTTTAATTTATCTTCTAACGGATCTGTAATTAATTTTTCTATATCTTCTGCAGTGTTTCCAGGGTATACAGAACTAACATAAATTTTAGTTTCTTTAATCTCTGGAAAATTCTCTCTTGGCATATCTAAAAAGGCAGAAATACCATAGAACAAAATCATCACCATCATTACATAGATGGTCGTTTTGTTATTGATTGCCCAAGACGACAGACCAAATTCTTTGTCTACTTTCTTTTTTTGTTCTGACATGATGCTACTTATTTAGAGATATTTACTAACTGACCATCTTTTACACTTCTTGCTCCTTCTTTAATAATTTGAGCTCCGTTAGATAATCCTTTTAACACTTCAATAATATCTCCTTGCGTTTTACCAGTTTCTATAATCACTTTTTTAGCAGTTCCTTGCTCTCTCTTATCAACTTTTTTCACATCTTCAACAACATAAACATATTGATCTCCTTTCGCATTTTCTGAAATAATACTTTGCGGAATCAAGATAGCCTTCGGATTTGTATAATCGTTAATTTTTAACTTCGCAGTTAAATTTGGCTTAATACTTCTGTCTTTGTTAGGAACCCCAACTTCTATTTTAAAAGTTCTATTTGCTGGATTAATAAAGTTACCTGCTTGACGAACTGTTGAATTAACTATTTTTCCTAAGATTGGAAAATCTACCTCTACTTTCTTTCCTTTTTTAACTGAAGTAATGTAACTTTCAGGAACATCTGTTTCAATGTACATATCTCCAAGATTTACAATTCTGAAAACTTCTGCTCCAGCACCAGGTGCAACCACAGTACCTTGCTCTTTAATTACATCATCAATAATTCCTGTAAAAGGCGCTCTAATTACACTCTTAGCTAATTGCTTTTTTAATTGATTTACACTTCTTGTTAAAGCTTCGTAATTTGTTTTGGTTTGTAAAAACTGAATTTCAGATCCAATTTTTTGATCCCATAAACGTTTTTGACGCTCGTACGTAGTTTTTGCTAATGCTGCTTGTGCTTCAACTTGTGCTACTTGTTGACTTAGTCCACCGTCATCTATCTTAGCTAATGCTTGCCCTTTTGCTACTCTTTGTCCTTCTTTTACGTAAATAGACACTAATTGTCCTGGCATTTCAGGATATACTAAAACATTTTTCTTTGTTTGCACATTACCTTGTAAATCTAAATAGTGTACAAATGGTCTTTCTACTGTTGTAATAGTACTAATTAATGGTATTTTCTTATTAGTATCTAACTTAGAAATTTCATCACTCAATAGTTTTATTTGAGCAGAAAGTTCTTGTTGTTTTTTATCTAATTGGTCTTTTTTAGCTCTAATTTGTTCTAAGTTTTTAGATGCTAATACCGAATCTACTGTTTGTTCTTTGCTTCCGCAAGAAACTAATAATACAGTTGCTATGGTTACTATTAATATCTTTCTCATTAGTTGATTATTTAACTGGAATATTTAATGCGTTTTCTAATGTTGCTTTTTTAGCAATTACATTAAGCATTGATTGAACATAATTGTTTTGTTGCGTGTATAATTGGTTTTGAGCCTGTAACAAATCAAAGCTTGAAGAAATACCTTCAAAAAACTTTACTTGTTGCTTTTTTTCTATTCTTTCAGATAAAGCTAGGTTCTTTTTAGCTGTTTCGTAATTTTCAATACTTAATTGATAATCGCTCTTAGCTCTTTCTGCTTGAAGATTTAGTTTTTGTGTTATTTCTTGTAGTTTAATATCAGCATTCTCTAATTCTATTCTTGCTCTTGCTGTCTTTGCACTTCTTCCTAAACTACTAAAAATAGGAACGTTTAAACTAACACCAAATAATGAATAGTCGAACCATTTTTGATCACCATTAAAAAATGTAAAACTATCGGAGTTTGCATTTGCTCCGTAGTTAATAAAAGCTGACAGTGTTGGCAATGCTTTACTTTGCTCTAAACGCATCAATAAACGTTTACTTTCTCTATCGTTTTGTGCGATTCTAAAATCTATATGATTATCAATATCAAAAGCTTCTGTTAGTAAACTTAAATTAGTATTGCTTAATGTTAAACTTTCTAGGTTATCTGTTAATGTTACTTTGGTGTTTAAATCGGTACCTAAAGCAATATTTAACATTTGTAACCCAATTATTTTTAACCTCTGAGCATTGTTTAAATTATTCTCAATATTACCTAGGGTAATTTGTAATTGTTCTACGTTTTCTAATTCTGTTAAACCATTATCATATATCTTTTGAGTTTCATTAACATTCTTTTGTAAAACATTTTTGTTTTTCTCCAAAATGTCAATGGTTTTTTGAGCCACTAAAACATTACCATAAGCATTAATTACTGCTTCTCTAGTAGCTAATTCAGTCTTTTCTTTTGCTTGTTCAGAAATTTTCAAATAGGTTTTTGCTGATTGTAACCCTACTAAATAAGAACCATCAAATATTAATTGTGACAATGTTACAGATGCATTTACGCTTTGCTTTGTTCCAAACGGAACTGCCAATCCTTCTGTTGGAGCATCAGGAATTTCTTTTATTATTCCTAAAGATGATAAATCGTAAAATTCACTTAATTGTCTTATTTGACTATAACTATCTGCAAACCCTGCTGGAAAAACTGACACTTGTTGCTTTAGCCAATTTTGATAGTCTACTTTTCCATTAATTTGCGGAAGCCCCATCGTAGTAGTTTCCCACTTTCTCTTTTTAGCAGCTTCAATATTATTTACAGCTGTTTTATTATCGTAGTTGTTTTTAATAGCATAATTAACTGCTTCTTGCATTGATAAGCTAAGTTCTTTTTCTTGAGCCTGAATAGCACCCATAAAAAAGATGACAAATACACTATAGATGTATTTCCTCATTATTATTGATTTTTATGTATTATAGTTAAGTGTTTCTCTAATTCTTCTAATCCTTTTTCGGTAGCAATAGCCCTGATATGATATTCTAAAACTTCATATTCTACTTTCATTAACTCACTCATTTCATGGCTATACATATCGCTGTCGAAAACTCCAAAAATCAAGGTGAAATAAAAGTTTACTATTAAGTCTATTTTAATATCACTTCTATATAATCCTTGTTCAACACCTTTTTGTAAATTATCGGTATTGCAATCTCTAAACATACAAACCTCACGTTCTATAAGTTCGTTATAGGTCTCTGGATAGTATTTTTTCAACTGATACATTGGTGAAGTTTTCGCATTCTTAAACATTTCTTTAAAAATCGATTTAATTGCAAACTCTTCTTCAATAGCATTATACTTCTTTTCTTTAATAGATAAAATTGCATTATCTATTGCTTGTTGAACACTGTCAGTTGCTTCACTTACCAAATCAGCTTTATTCGAAAAGTACTTGTATAAAGTTTTTTTAGATACTCCTAATTCGCTAGAAATATCATCCATAGTAACACTCTTAAAACCATAGTTTAAGAACATTTTTGCTGCTTTATTTAATATCTTATCTTTCATAAATCGTTGGCAAAAATACAACAGGAAACTTTAGAAACAAAAAAAGTTTCCATAGTTTTAATGTTTTTTTAACATTTCATTTATTTTAGCATTTAACTTTACCTTATTTTTACCAAAATTTTTTGATTTGAACATATTACAATATCAATCGGACTTTTTATCGTACTTAGAATCTCAGAAAATGGTACGTGAGCCAAAGAATTTATACCTACCTATAGAATATATACTACAATTAGGTGGAAAAAGAATAAGACCAATTTTAACTTTAATTGCTGCTGATGTTTTTTCTGGAGATTATAAAAAAGCGCTTCCAACTGCTCTTGCTGTTGAAGTTTTTCACAACTTTACTTTAGTACATGATGACATTATGGATGATGCTCCTTTACGAAGAGGAAAGGAAACTGTTCATGAAAAATGGGATTTAAATACAGGAATTCTTTCTGGTGATGCAATGTTGATTTTAGCCTATCAATATTTTGAAAACTATCCACCACATATTTTTCAAAAGCTTGCTAAACTTTTTAGTAAAACTGCCTTAGAAGTTTGTGATGGACAACAATTAGATATTGATTTTGAAACTAGAAACGATGTTACTATTGAAGAGTACATTAAAATGATTACTTTAAAAACATCTGTTTTAGTAGCAGCTGCCTTAAAAATGGGAGCTATCATATCTGAAGCTGATGAGGAACAAGCCCAACATCTTTACAACTATGGTTTAAATTTAGGTATCGCATTTCAGTTACAAGATGATTATTTAGACACTTTTGGTGATCCAGAAACTTTTGGAAAACAAGTTGGTGGAGACATTATTGAAAATAAAAAAACATACCTATACCTAAAAACTTTAGAAGTAGCAAACGAAGAAGATCGTAATCTTCTTGTAAAATTATACAACGAAGAACCAAAAAATATTAATAAAAAAATCAGTGAAGTTTCTTCAATTTTTAAGAGAAACAATATCACTCAACACACAAAACAACTTATTGAGTATTACACAAATAAGTCTTTTGAAAGCTTAGATTACCTTACTATACCTAAAGAAGCCAAAGAAGGACTAAGAGCTTTTGGAGAAAATTTAATGAGTAGAAAAGTGTAAAAATTAGTTTTTATTTTAAAAAAAGTTTTTATTTTTGCACACCCAAGAAAACGGGTCCTATAGCTCAGTTGGTTAGAGCACCTGACTCATAATCAGGGGGTCCATGGTTCGAGCCCATGTGGGACCACCTTTAAAGCTTCACTTTTTGTGAAGCTTTTTTGTTTTATACTAACAAACAACCATAAAAAAACACGCTAAAAAGCGTGTTCATTATTTTCTCTAAAATAAAACCTCTATTTAAATTCAGTTAATCGAGCAACATATTTTCCGATAACATCAAACTCTAAGTTAACCTTTGTCCCTTTTTTAAAATATTTAAATGTAGTATGCTCGAATGTGTATGGAATTATCGCCACACTAAATTCATCCTTCTTAGAATTTACGACTGTTAAACTCACTCCGTTAATTGTTATCGACCCTTTTTCAATAGTAACATTATTTCCTTCAAAATCATATTTAAAAGTAAAAACCGTACTACCATTTTCACCTTTAATTCCAATACATTCCCCAGTCCTATCAACATGACCCTGCACAATATGTCCATCTAAACGAGCACCTAATTTCATTGCTCTTTCAAGATTCACTTCATCACCAACTTGTAAACTTCCAATATTAGTTTTATCAAGCGTTTCTTTAATTGCCGTTACAACATATCCATCGCCTTCAATTTCTACCACTGTTAAACAAACACCATTATGCGCTACGCTTTGATCTATTTTCAACTCATTGGTAATTGAGCTTTTTACTGTTAAATGTAAATTCTCTTTTTCTCTTTCAACCTTAGTTACTTCACCAAGAGTTTCTATAATACCCGTAAACATTCTATAAAAATTTAACTACTTTTGTTTGCATCAAAAATACAACTTACGAAAGTAACTATGGAGAAAACAGACAAAATTATTGTTGGAATTTCGGTTGGAGACATTAACGGAATAGGAATAGAAATTATCTTAAAAACATTTGAAGACAAAAGAATGTTAGATTTCTGCACTCCAGTAATTTTTGCTTCTAACAGATTGATTTCTTTCCATAAAAAAAACCTAAAACTAAACAACAGTATCCATAGTATACATTCTACCGATAAAATTACACATGGTAAAATAAACCTTGTGAATATTTGGAAAGAAGAAGTTAAAATTGAAGTTGGAAAATCAACAGGAAATGGAGGTAAATACGCATTTAAATCTCTTGAAGCAGCAACAAAAGCTTTAAAAAACAACCATGTAGACATTTTACTTACCGCTCCTATAAACAAAGATACAATTCAATCAGAAGATTTTAAATTCCCTGGACACACAGAATATCTTCAAGACAATTTAGACGGTAAAAGTTTAATGATTTTAATGACTGATGAATTAAGAGTTGGTTTAATCACAGGACATATTCCTGTCTCAAAAGTGAGTGAAACAATTACACCGGAATTAATCCAAGAAAAGGTTGAGATTATGCATAAATCTTTGGTAGAAGATTTTGCTATTAGTAAACCAAAAATTGCAATTTTAGGACTGAACCCTCATTGTGGAGACAACGGAATTATCGGTTCAGAAGATAATGAGATTGTTCGTCCAACAATTACTGAAATTAAAAAAACTGGCAAAATGGTTTTTGGACCTTATGCTGCTGATGGATTTTTCGGTTCTAAAACTTACAAACAATTCGATGGTGTTTTAGCGATGTATCACGATCAAGGGCTTGCTCCTTTTAAAGCATTAAGTTTTGGCAATGGTGTAAATTACACGGCTGGTTTAAATAAAGTACGTACTTCTCCCGACCACGGAACAGGCTTCGATATCGCAGGAAAAAACAAAGCAAATCCCGATTCTTTTAAGGAAGCCTTATTCACTTCTTTGCACATTTACAAGAACAGAAATGAGTATCAAGAACTTACTAAAAATAAGCTCCCTGTAAAATAGTTTATTTTTTTACAACAAAACTTAAAAGTAAAAACTTTTTTTATATCTTTGCACGCTCAATTTGATGTTAGAGATGAAAGATTTAAAAGAATTCAACATACCTTTTGTTGGTTTAAAAGAAGGAAGTCATTTATTTGAATATCATATTGATAAAAAGTTCTTTGAAGCATATCAGTTTGAAGACTTTAACGACGCTAACATAAACGTTAAAGTTAATTTTGTAAAGAAAAGCACTATTATGGAGCTTTCAATTACAGCAAGCGGAACTATTCATGTACCATGTGATATTACAAGCGAAATGTATAATCAAGAAATTGAAGGAACATTAGCTTTAGTAATAAAATTTGGCCTAGAATTTAACGATGATAATGAAGAGATATTAATTTTACCTCACGAAGCGTATCAAGTTAATATCGCACAATATATTTACGAATTAATTGTGTTATCAGTTCCTTCAAAAAGAATTCATCCAAAAGTTATTGATGGAACCATGAATTCTGAAGCGCTCAAAAGACTAAAGGAATTAGAATTAAAAGAAGAAAAACCTGTTGAAAAAGAAAAATCAACAGACCCAAGATGGGATAAATTAAAGGATTTACTAACAGATAAATAAAGATATAAAATGGCACATCCAAAGAGAAAAATATCTAAAACTAGAAGAGATAAGAGAAGAACTCACTATAAAGCTTCTGTACCTCAAATAGCTGTAGACCCAACAACTGGAGAAGCTCACTTATACCACAGAGCTCACTGGCACGAAGGTAAATTATACTACAGAGGTCAAGTTGTTTTAGAAGCAGCTACTGCCGAGGCATAATTTATAGTCAAATAAAATTAAAAACCCTCTTTTTGAGGGTTTTTTTATGTTTTTATGTTAAAAACCATCATTTTTTGATTGTTTTTACTAAAAAAAGTGAAATAATTTTCATTACTTTGAAAACTCGTTTTACGACAAAACAAACAACTATGACTAAAATAACTGCAGCAATTACAGCAGTAGGAAAATACTTACCTGACTATGCTCTTACAAATAAAGAGCTAGAGACTATGGTAGATACGAACGACGAGTGGATAACTACCAGAACAGGAATCAAAGAAAGAAGAATTTTAAAAGGTGAAGGTCTTGGAACTTCTTTTATGGCTATTAAAGCAGCCGAAGACTTACTTCAAAAGTCAAATACAAACCCAGAAGATATCGACATGGTAATAGTAGCAACAGCTACTCCAGATATGCCAGTTGCATCTACAGCAGCATACACAGCTTCTAAAATCGGAGCTACCAATGCATTTTCATACGATTTACAAGCAGCTTGTTCAAGCTTTCTATACGGGATGTCTACGGCATCTAGCTACATAGAAAGTGGACGTTATAAAAAAGTATTATTAATAGGAGCCGATAAAATGTCTTCTATTATAGATTATACAGACAGAGCTACTTGTATTATTTTTGGTGATGGTGCTGGTGCAGTTTTATTTGAACCAAATGAAGAAAATTTAGGACTTCAAGATGAATATTTAAGAAGCGACGGAATTGGTCGTGAATTTTTAAAAATTGATGCTGGAGGCTCTATTTTACCTGCAAACGAAGATACTGTAAAAAACAAAAGACATTTTGTTCATCAAGAAGGTCGTACAGTATTTAAATTCGCTGTTTCTAACATGGCAGATGTTGCCGAAAAAATGTTAACAAGAAACAACTTAACAAAAGAAGAGATACAGTGGTTAGTACCACATCAAGCTAATAAAAGAATCATCGAAGCTACTGCTAATAGAGTGGGCTTAGAAGATGAAAAAGTAATGATGAATATTCATAAGTACGGAAATACCACTTCTGCTACCTTACCGTTATTACTTGCAGACTATGAAAAAGAATTAAATAAAGGAGATAATTTAATTTTTGCCGCATTTGGTGGAGGCTTCACTTGGGGAGCTATTTACTTAAAATGGGCATATAACTCATAAACCAAACAACTAATAATTTAAGAAAATGGATATTAAAGAAATTCAAAGTCTTATAAAGTTTGTAGCAAAGTCTGGTGCAAGCGAAGTAAAGTTAGAAATGGAAGATATTAAAATCACCATTAAAACTGGAAGCGAAGCTCCTGAGACAACAATTATTCAAGCTGCTCCTGTAGCTGCTGCACCACAAATTGCAGCTGCTCCGGCACCAGTAGCTCAACCAGCTGCTCCGGCTGCTCCTGCAGCAGAAGCACCAGCTGCAGACGACGAGTCTAAATATGTTACAGTAAAGTCTCCAATTATTGGTACTTTCTACAGAAAGCCATCTCCAGACAAACCAATGTTTGTAGAAGTTGGTAGTACAGTAAAAGCTGGTGATACAGTTTGTATCATTGAAGCAATGAAATTATTCAACGAAATCGAATCTGAAGTATCTGGAAAGATTGTAAAAGTCTTAGTAGATGACATGTCTCCAGTAGAATTCGATCAACCGTTATTCTTAGTAGATCCATCATAGTTAAACATTATATTTTAGAGGTTAAAAGTTGAACATTTTTAGATGCTTCAACTTTTAAACTTTAATCTGTAAACTAAACTCTAAAAGTATGTTTAAAAAGATATTAATTGCCAATAGAGGTGAAATTGCACTACGTGTAATTAGAACCTGTAAAGAAATGGGCATTAAAACTGTGGCTGTATATTCTAAAGCAGATGCTGAAAGTTTACACGTAAAGTTTGCCGATGAAGCTGTATGTATCGGTCCTGCCCCAAGTAACGAGTCTTACTTAAAAATGGATAGAATTATTGCTGCTGCAGAAATTACAAATGCAGACGCAATTCACCCAGGATATGGATTCTTATCTGAAAATGCTAAATTTTCAAAGTTATGCGACGAGCACGAAATAAAGTTCATTGGTGCTTCTGCAGAAATGATTGACCGTATGGGAGATAAAGCAAACGCTAAATCTACTATGATAGCAGCTGGTGTACCATGTGTGCCTGGTAGTGAAGGTGTTATTCAGGACTTTGAAGAATGTAAAAAATTAGCCATCGAAACAGGCTATCCTGTTATGTTAAAAGCATCAGCAGGAGGTGGTGGTAAAGGTATGCGTGCCGTTTGGAAAGAAGAGGATTTAAAAGATGCTTGGGATTCTGCAAGACAAGAGTCGAAAGCTGCCTTTGGTAACAACGACATGTATATGGAAAAGTTAATTGAAGAACCTCGTCATATAGAAATCCAAGTAGTTGGAGATTCTTTTGGTAAAGCATGTCACTTATCTGAAAGAGATTGTTCTGTACAACGTCGTCACCAAAAGTTAACTGAAGAAACTCCTTCTCCATTCATGACAGATGAATTACGTGATAAAATGGGAGAAGCTGCAGTAAGAGCTGCAGAATACATTAAGTACGAAGGTGCTGGTACTGTTGAATTCTTAGTAGACAAACACCGTAACTTCTACTTTATGGAAATGAATACTCGTATTCAGGTAGAACACCCAATTACTGAAGAAGTTGTTGATTACGATTTAATTCGTGAGCAAATCTTAGTAGCTGCTGGTGTGCCAATTTCTGGTAAAAACTATTATCCACAGTTACATTCTATCGAGTGTAGAATTAATGCTGAAGATCCGTTTAACGACTTTAGACCTTCTCCAGGAAAGATTACTTCTTACCACGCACCAGGAGGTCACGGAGTTCGTGTAGACACGCATGTGTATGCAGGATATATGATTCCGCCAAACTACGACTCTATGATTTCTAAGTTAATTGTTACTGCTCAAACTCGTGAGGAAGCAATTAACAAAATGAAACGTGCTTTAGACGAGTATGTAATCGAAGGAGTAAAAACAACAATTCCTTTCCATAGACAATTAATGGATCATCCAGATTATGTAGCTGGTAATTACACTACGAAGTTCATGGAAGATTTTCAAATAAAGTCTTAAGGATATTTAAAATACTTCAAAAATCAGTGAGTTATGCTCGCTGATTTTTTGTTTATTCTTGAAAGTATCGTAAATTACTTCTTGTTCAATATTTACCTATTCTTGAAGTAATCTACTTACCTCAATTTACCCAATACCTCAATGAGGGTTCATAAATTCGTGATATGAGTTTACTATACAACCTACTTTTATTCAAAGCTTCCATTTTATTACCTATCGTTGCTTTGTTCAACAAAAAAATAAAACTATTTGTTGATGGTAGAAAAGAAACTTTTTCAAAATTAAACGCAATTAAAGCTAACAATAAAGTCGTATGGATTCACGCAGCTTCTTTAGGAGAATTTGAGCAAGCTCGTCCCATAATTGAAGAATTAAAGAAAAATCACGCTGCTTATAAAATCGTAGTTACCTTTTTTTCACCTTCTGGTTATGAAATAAGAAAGAATTATACTTTAGCTAATGTAGTTTGTTACTTACCATTCGATAATCCTTCTAAGGTTAAAAAATTCATAAAACAAATACATCCTGATTTAGCAATTATTATTAAGTATGAATTTTGGCCTAACTTATTATCAGAATTAAAAAGAACAAACACAAAGACTATTTTAGTTTCTGGAATTTTTAGAAAAAAACAATCCTTTTTTAAATGGTACGGAGGTTTTATGAGAAAGAAACTAGAGGCATTTAATTTCTTTTTTGTTCAGAATGAAACCTCTAAAAACTTATTAAATTCCATCGGTTATAAAAACGTAACTGTGAGTGGAGATACTCGTTTCGATAGAGTTTATGAAATTTTACAACAAGATAATTCTATTGAATTTATTGAAGAGTTTAAAAACAATACCTACACTGTTGTTGCAGGAAGCACATGGAAAGAAGACGAAGAACTTTTAGTTGATTACATCAACAATTCAACTTCAAAAAACGAAAAGTTTATCATTGCTCCTCATAATATTAAACCGAATCAGATTCAAGAACTAAGAAATTCTATTTTAAAAAAAACGATTCTCTTTTCAGAAAAAGACAATGTAAACCTTAAAGAGTATCAGGTTTTTATCATTGATACTATCGGTTTATTAACCAAAATCTATTCCTATGCAGATGTTGCTTATGTTGGTGGTGGTTTAAAAACGGGGCTTCATAATGTTTTAGAACCTGCAACTTATGGAGTACCTGTGATTTTTGGTGGTAATAAATATCAAAAATTTAAAGAAGCTACCGATTTACTAACTCTTAAAAGTGTTACAATTGTTACAAACAAAAAAGAATTAACTGATATTTTTGTTTCTCTAAAATCAAATGAAAATTTGCGATTAGAAATGGGAAAAACTAATGCTGCTTATATTGAAAACAATAAAGGAGCTACAACAACAATAATGAATTATATAAACAATATTTTATAATGGATTTTTTATTACAACCTTGGCCTTGGTTCGTATCTGGACCTTTAATTGCCTTTGTACTATTTTTATTCTTTTACTTCGGAAAGAACTTTGGCGTATCTACCAACTTAGAAACCATGTGTACCATAGCCGGTGCTGGCAAAGTTTCTGATTATTTTAAAAAAGATTGGAAAGAACGTGATTGGGCATTGGTCTTTTTAATAGGATTAATTATTGGTGGCTTTATAGCTATCAACTATTTGTCAGCTACTAAAACAATTGATCTAAACCCGAAAACAGTACAAGAATTAGCTGATTTAGGTTTTGCTAATGCAGGAAACTCCTACGTGCCTTCTGAAATTTTTAGTATTGAAAATATGCTAACCTTAAAAGGTTTCAGTATTCTTTTGGTTGCTGGAATTTTTATTGGTTTTGGTACTCGATATGCTGGTGGTTGTACATCAGGACATGCAATTACTGGTTTAAGTAGCTTACAACTACCATCGTTAATTGCAGTAATCGGTTTTTTTATTGGCGGTTTGGTAATGACGTGGGTTCTTTTCCCTTTAATTTTTGGGTAATATGAAAAACATAAAATTTTTATTCTTAGGTATTTTCTTCGGAATTGTATTAACAAAATCTGAAGCTATTTCATGGTACAGAATTTATGAAATGTTTAAGTTTCAGTCATTTCACATGTATGGAATTATTGGTTCTGCCGTAGCTATCTCAATGGTATTAATGTATTTCTTTAAAAAAGGAACTATTAAAGATTATTTAGGAAATCAAATCAATATTAAAGAAAAGAAAAAAGGTTTTATTAGAACTTTAGTAGGCGGAACAATTTTCGGATTAGGTTGGGCTTTAGCGGGTGCTTGTCCTGCTCCTATTTTTGTATTAATTGGTCATGGAATAATCCCGATAATTATTGTTTTATTTGGAGCTATGTTAGGTGCTTTTATCTATGGTATTTTAAATAAAAAACTCCCTAGCTAGTCTTTCAGTTTTATAAAATTTTCTAGTTTTTGGTTGGTATTATCAACTACTTGCCAACCAAAAACTGATGATAATTTATACAGCTTAGAAAGCTCTACAAATAATCTTGTTTTTGCTTCTTTTTGCAGCTTAGTAACTTCTATTGTTTCTTTGATTTTATCAATACTCTTTTGATTGATATCATTCAACTCTCTTTTTGAAAAGGTATTGAACTTACTTTGTTGTAAATCGAAATATTTTACTTCTGGCGCAATAATTATTTCTTGTTGTGGTATTTTATTGATAATTATTTTTTGTTGCAAAGAATCTATTTGAAGATCTAATTTTGTAAGGTCATACCCTACCTCAACTTTTGCATTTACAGTTACAACAGCTTTCTTATCGAAAGACAGGTAATCGTAGAAATATTTTTTACTATCACTATAGCTTAAAATCTCTGAAAAAGTTCCTTCTGAAACCACCAATTTACTCATGTTTTTTATTCCACTAAGAATAATACGAGTTTCTTCTTGGGTATGATTTTTTTCCTTTTTTTCATACCAAAGTTTTGCTAGTAAGAATCCTAATAAAAAAACAGCAACATATTTTAGAAAACGCATGCAGTAAAGTTTTCTTAAAGGTAAAAAAACAAGATGAAATGCTGAAATAAATTCAGTTATTTAGATTCCATTTTCACGGGAATGACAAACTTCAATATAATGCTAATCCTCTTTTGGAAACGCTTGCTTATTGAATAAGAACAATAGTATTACACCAATGGTAATCCAAGAGTCGGCACCATTAAAAATAGCATTAAAGAATGTAAAATGTTGTCCGCCCCAAATAGGTAACCAATTAGGTAATGTTCCTTCCCACATAGGAAAATATAACATATCTACCACTTTTCCATAGAACAATTCTCCATACGGATTATCAGAAAATAGTGTCGCTACTTTATGCATAGATGAATCGAAAATAACACCGTAAAAAACAGAATCGATTATATTACCTACAGCACCCGCTAAAATCAATCCTATAGCTACGACAACAGCTGTATGTGCATTTCTTTTAATGGTTTGCCATAACCAATATCCAATTCCAGTTACCGCTACAATTCTAAATAACGTTAAGAAAAGCTTACCTGCTCTTCCGCCAAATTCAAATCCCCATGCCATTCCGTTGTTCTCGGTAAAGTGAATCTTAAACCAATCTGCAAAAACCACTACTTCTTCTCCTAAACGGAAATGAGTTTTTACATATATTTTACTAATTTGATCGATTAAAATTGCTAAAACAACCGTTAAAATTGCAATGTTCTTTTTAGACATAGGTTTTAAATTATCAGCCAAAAATAAGAAAAGTATTCAGTTTATTTTGTAGTTATGAAAATATTAGCGTTTACCGAATCGAATGTTAGTTTTTTAGCTCCTTTTGTAGTTTTCTTATATGGCTTTTTTGCTATTTCTTTATCATCAATCATAATCTTACCTTTTCTAGTTTTAAGGCTTAACGACACATTTTTATCAACATTAGCAAATACATTTCCTAAAAAGAGTTTTACAGATGTCTCATTATATATTTTACCAAGATAGACATTTCCTTTTTCTATATAAACTTCTAAATTCCCCTTATAGCTTTTACTTTTTACACCAATGGTTCTTCCATAAACTACTAAGTCCTTGTTTATGGGAATTTTCAATAAAACTCTTGCTCTTTCTAAACGCTTGGTAATATATTTTCTAAAGATTTCTTTTTGAAAAGCACCCTCTATTTTTTTGAAAGACAACTGAATTGTATTATTTACTTTCTTTACATCAACATTTAGTGGTATTGCATTTTCATCAATCAACAAAACTTGTAATGTATTGTTTTTTGAGGTTTCAATAACAACATCATCTAATCCCAAAGTTTCTATTTCAATAAGTTTATCTGAAGCAGTTAAGGTAAGCTCTTTTAAAACTTTTTGTTGAGAAACTATAGTAATAGTAATAAAAAATAAAAGTAATGTTACTATTTTTTTCATCATAAAAAATGGCTTCATAAAGAAGCCATTTAGTTATTTTAATTTAAATTTTAAGAAACAATATTATTGTTTACGTTTAGCCTCAATACTTAACGTTGCGTGAGGTACTAATTTTAATCGTTCTTTTTGAATTAACTTACCCGTAACTCTACAAACTCCATACGTCTTGTTTTCAATACGGATTAACGCATTCTTTAAATCTCGAATAAATTTTTCTTGACGAATTGCTAATTGCATATTCGCTTCTTTTGCCATAGTATCAGATCCTTCTTCGAACGACTTAAACGTTGGCGAAGTATCATCTGTACCATTATCAGACCCATTTTTGTAAGAGGCTTGTAATAATCTTAAATCCTCTTCTGCTCTTTCGATCTTCTTTAAAATGATTTCTTTAAATTCTTGTAAATCACTATCAGAATATCTAACCTTAACATCATCCATAGTGCTATATTTTTTCGATTAACATTTTACTTTTAATGGTATCGAATTCAATTTCTGTACCATTTTCTAATGCACCAACAAAAACCAACTCATTTGTTAATGTTTCTGTTTTAATGTATGTTTCGTTTGCAGATACTGATTCTTGCAAATCAGCAGAATTTAAGATAGTTAATTTTATTTTATCAGTTACTTCTAAACCTGAGTCTTTTCTGGCATTTTGAATTCTATTCACTAACTCTCTCGCAACTCCTTCTCTACGTAAATCGTCGTTTATTGTTACATCTAACGCTACAGTAATTCCTTCTGCATTGGCAACTAACCACCCTTCAATATCTTTAGACGAAATCTCTACATCAGCGGTCTCTAAGGTAATCATTTTGTCGTTAATTTCAATAGAAATAGCACCATCTTTTTCTATTTTAGAAATCTCTTCTTGCCCAAAAGACTGTATCTTACTCGCTATCAACTTCATATCTTTTCCAAATTTTGGACCTAACGCTTTAAAGTTTGGCTTAATTTGTTTTACTAAGATATCTGAAGCATCATCCATTAACTCAATTTCTTTAACATTTACTTCTGATTTTATTAAATCAGCCACTGCTAAAATCTCTTCTTTTTGAGTTGCATTTAATACAGGAATCATCACTTTTTGAAGTGGTTGACGCACTTTAATTTTCTCTTTAGCTCTTAAGGATAAGACTAATGAAGAAATAGTTTGCGCGCTTTCCATCTTACGTTCTAACGACTTATCTACTAACGCTTCGTTGTATTCTGGGAAGTTTGCTAAATGTACACTTTCAAATTCTTCTTTACCTGTTGCTGCTACTAAATCTTTGTACAATCTATCCATATAAAATGGTGCTACTGGTGAAGCTAATTTAGCTACCGTTAACATACAGGTGTATAATGTTTGATATGCTGAAATTTTGTCTTGTGCATACTCTCCTTTCCAGAATCTTCTTCTACATAAACGCACGTACCAGTTACTTAAATGATCTTGAACAAAGTCAGATATTGCACGTGTTGCACGCGTAGGCTCATAATCTGCATAAAAAGCATCTACATTCTTCACCAACGTATTTAATTCTGATAAAATCCAACGATCAATCTCAGGACGTTCGTTTAATGGAACTTCAGCTTCTGCATAGGTGAAATTATCAATATTCGCATACAAACTAAAGAATGAATACGTGTTATATAAAGTTCCGAAGAATTTTCTTTTTACCTCTTCTACTCCTCCAATATCAAACTTTAAATTATCCCACGGATTTGCATTTGAAATCATATACCAACGAGTAGCATCTGCACCAAAAGTTGATAAGGTTTCAAACGGATCAACCGCATTACCTAAACGCTTAGACATTTTTTGCCCATTCTTATCTAACACTAATCCGTTAGATACTACATTTTTGTATGCTACAGAATCAAATACCATGGTTCCGATTGCATGCAACGTATAGAACCATCCACGAGTTTGATCTACTCCTTCTGCAATAAAATCTGCTGGATATGACTCTTTGTTGTCTACTAATTCTTTGTTTTCAAACGGATAATGCCATTGCGCATACGGCATAGAACCTGAATCGAACCAAACATCAATTAAATCGCTTTCACGTTTCATTGGTTTTCCTGTTGATGAAACTAAGGTGATTTTATCAACTACATTTTTATGTAAGTCGATTTTATCATAGTTTTCATCTGACATATTTCCAACTTCAAAATCAGCAAAAATATCTTCGCTCATTACTCCAGCTTCTACAGCCTTTGTCATTTCTGATTTTAGTTCTTCAACAGAGCCGATACAGATTTGCTCAGTTCCATCTTCAGTTCTCCAAATTGGTAATGGGATTCCCCAGAAACGAGAACGAGATAAGTTCCAATCGTTTGCATTTTTTAACCAGTTTCCGAAACGGCCTTCTCCAGTAGATTTTGGTTTCCAGTTGATTGTTTCGTTTAACTCAAACATTCTATCTTTTACATCGGTTACTTTGATGAACCAAGAATCTAATGGATAGTATAAAATTGGTTTATCAGTTCTCCAACAATTCGGATAACTGTGTACATATTTTTCAACCTTAAAGGCTTTATTTTCTGTCTTTAATTTAATAGCTATTTCTACATCTACAGATTTTTCAGGAACTTCATGAGCTTCATAATATTCATTCTTCACATACTTTCCTGCAAATTCACCCATTTCTGGTCTGAATCTCCCTTGTAAATCTACCAATGGCACTGGATTTTCATTTTCATCCAATACTAACATCGGTGGAACTTCTGGAGTTGCTTGTTTTGCCACTAAAGCATCATCTGCACCAAAAGTTGGGGCTGTATGTACAATACCAGTACCATCTTCCGTAGTAACAAAATCACCAGAAATTACTCTAAATGCATTTTCTGGGTTTTGATATGGCAATGTATAATCTAATAATTGCTCATATTTGATTCCTACTAAATCCTTACCAACAAACTCTTTTACGATTGTATAAGGTATTTGTTTATCTCCCGCATTGTAATTAGCTAAAGCTGCTTCGTTTTCAACTTTATTGAACTTCTTTCCAGCAAATTGCTTTCCTACTAAGTTTTTAGCTAATACAACCTGAATTGGCTCAAATGTATATTGATTGAATGTTTTTACTAACACATAATCAATCTTAGGTCCAACAGTTAATGCTGTATTTGATGGAAGTGTCCATGGAGTTGTTGTCCAAGCTAAGAAATGTACATCTCCTTCTACTTGTAAAAATTCAGGTAACGTTTCCTTAATTGCTTTGAACTGTGCTACAATCGTAGTATCAGTTACATCTTGATAGGTTCCTGGTTGATTTAATTCGTGTGAACTTAATCCAGTTCCTGCCTTTGGAGAATATGGCTGAATTGTATAGCCTTTATACAATAATTCCTTGTTATAAATTTGTTTTAACAACCACCAAACAGACTCCATATATTTTGGCTGGTAAGTTACATACGGATTCTCCATATCTACCCAATACCCTGCTTTACGAGTCATATCGTTCCAAATATCAGTATAACGCATAACCGCTTTTTTACACGCTGTATTGTATTCTTCAACGGTAATTTTGGTTCCGATATCTTCTTTGGTGATTCCTAATTCTTTTTCAACACCAAGTTCTACTGGTAAACCATGAGTATCCCACCCAGCTTTACGTTTTACTTGGTATCCTTTTTGAGTTTTATAACGACAAAAAATATCTTTAATAGCACGTGCCATTACGTGGTGAATTCCTGGTAAACCGTTTGCTGAAGGTGGTCCTTCGAAAAACACAAATGGTTTATTTCCTTCACGTGAAGTTATACTTTTTTCAAAGATGTTATTTTCCTCCCAATAGTTTAAGATTTCTTCTGCTACTTTTGGTAAATCAAGTCCTTTGTATTCAGTAAATTTCATACTTTTTTATCGTTCGTATTATTGAATTTGCGAAATTACGTATTTTCTTGTAATTGTTGGGTTTATCGCATAAAAAAACGCTCCTTTTGCAGAAGCGTTAATTTTTACTAATTCATTCCTCGTTCTTTTTTTATTTTCTCATATGCAGCCTGTATTTTTTGAAATTTTTCTTGTGCTCCTTGCATATGTTCTTCTCCTAATCCTTGTAATTTATCTGGATGATATTTCTTTGCCATCTTTCGGTAAGCTTTTTTTACCTCATCATCGGTTGCATTTTTAGATATTTCAAGCATTTGATATGCACTATTTGAACTGTCGTAAAACATAGCTCTTATTGAAGCATAATCATATTCGTTGATATATAAATAGCCTGCAATTTTTCTTATTTCTTGTTCTTCAGGAGCTATTACTTGTCCGTCTGCTTGTGCGATTCCGAATAAAAAATGGAGCAATTGTAAACGTGTAGAATGTGACATATGCTGACGGATTTGCAAACAAACTTGTCGTGTAGAAATTTGCTTTTTCATAATTCCGCTAAACAGTTTAAACGCATGATTAGCACGTTCTTTACCATACATTTTAACGAAGTACATACGTACATAATCTAGCTCTCTCCTATCTATTTTCCCATCAGCTTTTATTACGATAGATGCTAGAATTAATAAACTTATTTCAAAATCACCAGAAGTTGCTCTACCTCTTCTTGCCTGCTGCTGTGTATTTCTTTGGTATTCTTGCTGTTCTTCTGCTAAATCTTCAATACTTAATCCGTCGATAAAGCTCCCTACAACAAATCCTAAAATTGCTCCAATAGGACCTCCCATTGTAAATCCAGCTCCAGCTCCGAGCCATTTTGCAAATTTTCCCATGTATTTATTTTAAAAGCGTAAATATACTCAGTTTTCAACTTTTTTTAACGAACTTTTAGGCTTTATGATTGTTTTAGCATTCTACTAAAAATGAATATCTTTGCAGCAATAAAAATTCATAAATATGTATCCAGAAGAATTAGTAAAACCAATGCGCGATCAATTGATTGATGCTGGTTTTGAAGCTTTATATACTGCTGAAGATGTTGATAACGCTTTAGCCAAAGAAGGAACTACTTTAGTAATGGTAAACTCGGTTTGTGGTTGTGCTGCTGGTACAGCAAGACCTGGAGCAATTGCTTCTTTAGGTGCCGACAAAGCTCCTACGCATTTAACAACAGTTTTTGCTGGTGTTGAAAAAGAATCGACTGCAAAAGCTAGAGAATATATGATTCCATTTCCTCCTTCTTCTCCTGCTATTGCTTTATTTAAAGACGGAAATTTAGTACACATGTTAGAGCGTCATCATATTGAAGGTCGTTCGGCTCAAGCAATTGCTCAAAATTTAGCAGCAGCTTACGATGAGTTTTGTTAATATTTATTTACAAACAAGACTTTTTAGATTAAAGAATAAGACAAAAAAATCCAGCTAAGTGCTGGATTTTTTTATTACTTAAGACAATAGTTTAACTAATTTTTCCGGCAGCTAATAAATAGATCGTTATAGCTCCTCCTATAAAAACTCCAAATAGGAATAATGCAACTATTCTTTTTTCTTTTTTTTCGAAAAATAATTCTAATTTATTCATAATAATTTATTTTAAACCTTAACGGGTTTCTAATGATTGATAATATATTCTTATTCTAAGATAATTTGATTATTACTTTAATTTTTTATACTTTTTTAATCACATTGGTTACAATTCCCCAAATGATAAAATTATTTTCTTCTGTAATTTTTATAATTGGATAATCAGGGTTCTCAGGTTTTAACCAAACCTCATTTCCCTCTACTCGTAATCGTTTCACAGTAAACTCACCATCTAAAAAACAAACCGCTATTTTATTATTTTCTGGTGCTATGCTTCTATCGATCACCAATAAATCGTTATCATCTAAACCAGCGCCAATCATCGATTGCCCACTAACTCTTGCAAAAAAAGTGGCTTCTTTATTCTGAATCAGTTCTTCATCTAACGAAATACGCGTTTCTCTAAAATCGTCTGCTGGCGATGGAAACCCTGCTGAAATACCAATATCAACAAAAACAGCTCCATTACCTGCTTCATTTTTAGGTGTAAAAAATATTAGGTTTTGAGATTCTTTTAGACTCATTTTACTACAATTATTTCGTTAATACTTGTGGTGTATTTTGGTGATAAGCGCTCTTGACGCATCTTCCAAGTTCGTTGTAGATCTTGATTTGCTAATTTAATCTTATCAGCTTTCAACTTTGTATTTAACTTATCAATCGTTTTCATTAAAGATTGATGCTTCGGATTTTCAGCAGCAAACATATTTAACTGATAATTATCTGAAGGCACCAAACCTGTAACAATCACTCCAGCTCGCTTGTACTTTACTCCTTCTTTAAAAATATTTTCAACCGCTAAAACAGCTTGTTTACTCAACGTTAATGTTGAATTTGTTGGATATGAGAACAATACCGTTTTACTTACTCGATGTTGTACACTATCTTTCTTATGACGATCGCTACGAAGCATTACAATCATCATATGACAACTGGTATTTTGTCTTCGTAATTTTTCGGCACAACTCGATGCAAATGTAGAAATACGTTCTTTTATATTTACAATATCAGAAAAGGTATATTCAAAACTTCGTGTAGTAGCAATTGCTTTTTTAGTTTCTCGAGTTTCTAATGCTAACTTAGGAATTCCTTCTAATTCTTTTTTAAGACGCCAACCTGTAATTGCCATGTTTTTCTTTACCCAATCATCATTTAATTGAATAAAATCGTATGCTTTTACACATCCTTTAGCCAACAATCGTTTTTGCAAACCTCTTCCAACTCCCCACACCTTTTCTATTGGCATCCATTGTAATGCTTTCTTAATTTTTTCTTCGGAATCAATTACGTACACACCTCCTGTTTCCTTGGGGAATTTTCGAGCTATTTTATTCGCTACTTTACTTAGTGCTTTTGTTGGTGCTATTCCTACACAGGTTGGAATTCCTGTCCATTGTAAAACTCTATTTCGAATTTGTTTTCCATAGGATTGAAAATCGTAATTCTCAAATCCTTTAAACTGTAAAAAAGCTTCATCTATAGAATATACTTCAACATCGGGAGTAAATTGTGCTAAGATTTTCATTACTCGCTCACTCATGTCTCCATACAACGGATAATTAGATGACAAAACCGATATGTTATTATCGCTACAGAATTTTTCCCATTTAAAAATAGGAGCTCCCATAGGTAAATTCAAATCTTTAGCTTCGTCACTTCGTGAGATTACACAACCATCATTATTACTTAAAACAGCAACTGGTTTTCCTTGTAAATTCGGATTAAAAACCCGTTCACAAGAAGCATAAAAATTATTACAATCTACTAAAGCAAACATTAGTGTAAAGGTAATAATTCTTTATCTTCTTTTGTTGAATTTACTTTTCTGAATATTCTAAAATATCCGCTGGTTGACAATCGAGCGCTTTACAAATTGCTTCTAAGGTTGAAAAGCGAATCGCTTTGGCTTTACCCGATTTTAAGATGGATAAATTTGCGGTAGTAATTCCTATTTTTTCTGCCAAATCTTTGCTTCTCATCTTCCGTTTAGCAAGCATCACATCTAAATTTACAATTATTGGCATAGTTAAATTGTTAAATCGTTTTCTTGTTGAATTTCAATACCTCTTTTTACAATTTGAGCAAAAATAAATATGATTGCAGATAAAAACACAAAATCACTCGAAAACAAACTCATTTGAAAATCGTATTTCTTTCCTATCAATTGCATATGTGTATTATGTACAATGGCTAAAACCCATAAATAAAATATCCCGTAACTAATTTGCTGCATAAATTTTTGAACATCTATGCTAAATGGACGTTTAACATTTAAACTTCTTAATAGTTGAATTACTAAAAAAGCAATATATGCCTCAGCTGCATACAGCAAAACTTTATACCCTACTATAAATGAATACTGTACAAAACTATATTCTCGGTATTCAAAAAGATTGATTCCGTCATATATATTTTTTGAAACTTCTGGATTCTTAATACTTAAGAAATAAGCAACCGTTATAACTCCCGTTTTAATCATTAGCCCTACAAAGGCAAACCATGAAAAAAACTTCATAATATTTAATATTCTTTGTGTTTTCATTTTTCTAAATCGTTAAATCGTTTTCTTCTTGTAATTCATTTCCTTTTACCACTATAAAAGATATAAACTGTATAAATAGTGCTACTACAAAAACAGCAAGATTACCTCTAACTGATCTACCTAAAGCTGCTCCTAAATTGTAACTTTTACTTTTAGCTAAATCATACCCCATTGGGTTTATAGACTCATTTAATTGAAACACATATGCCATATTTAAAAACACACTAAATACAAGAAACAATATACCATATACAATCAACCCTTTTCCTACACTGTTTAAACGTTCACTATTCTCTCTGGTAAAAACCTTATCCTTTGAAAAATTAAAAATCACTTTTCTAAAAACTACAATTAAATAAATTAGGTACGCTATTACCAAGAGTGACATTATAGTTAAGAAATAGTAAACTCCTACATTCCAATCTTCAGGAATTACAACCTTAAACACCTCAGGTCTTTTCCCTCCATAGACAGCATAATGAATCATTTCAAATAGTTTTTCTAAAAACTTAAAACCTACACTAATCACTAATAGCGTACAAAACAACTTTAAAATACTTAATACTTTCTTCATCTTTTATATTTGATTAATTGCGATACAAATATAATAAAATTGTTGAAAAACAATAATTTTTTATCTTTTTAAAACATTTACTTACTGAATAACACCACAAAGGCATTTAAACAAAGTAAATTGTTTCATTAACAAAGTATACCTACCTTTGTTTTATGAGTAAGAAAATAAAAATAGATGGTATCGATAAAATCATCATTAAACGATTGGTTAAAGATGCTCGTACACCTATATTAAGTATTGCTCGCGAGGTAGGTATATCGGGAGCTGCTATTCATCAACGATTACGTAAATTAGAAGAATCTGATTTAATTGATGGCTTTAAAATGACATTAAATCCAAAAGCTTTAGGGTATACAACTACTGCTTTTGTGGGTGTTTTTTTAGATTCTGCCAGTTTATATTCTTCAGCAATAAAACGTCTTAAAGACATACCCGAAGTTGTTGAAAGTCACTACACTACTGGTAACTATGCAGTTTTCATAAAGATTCTTTGTAAAAACAATGAAGACTTAATGCACCTTCTTAACAAGGATATACAAACCATAAAAGGAGTTTCGAGAACAGAAACTTTTATATCTTTAGACCAACAAATAGACCGTCAAATAAAAATTTAACCCCTAAATGAACGATTTCATTTTTTACTTTAAAATGGGCTTATTTCATGTTTTAGACATTAAAGCCTATGACCATATTTTATTTTTAATTGTGTTAGCTGTTGTTTATCAATTTAAACAATGGAAAAAAGTTTTATGGCTTATCACATTATTTACTATTGGACACTCAATAACCTTAGCCTTGTCTGCTTACGGAGTATTAAATGTGAGAGCCGATTTGGTTGAATTCTTAATTCCACTAACTATTTTTATTACTGGAGTAATGAATGTTTTAACAGCTAAAAAAGCATCCGTAGGAAAAGACAATCAGAATTTATTTTTTGCGTTGTTCTTCGGATTAATCCACGGATTAGGATTCTCTAATTATTTTAAAATGATGATTGGAAAAACAACTGATAAATTCTTCCCTTTACTTGAATTTGCATTAGGTGTAGAAGCAGCTCAGGTTATCATCGTTGCTGCTATTTTATTAGTAGGCTCATTACTACAATCAATATTAGGAGTAAATCGTAGAGATTGGATTTTAGTAGCTTCATCTATTGTAATTGGCTTCGCAATGCAAATGATGATAGACCGTGTTTTTTGGTAAAAAATTAACGTACAACTATCATAAAACTAAGTACATTAGCGTTATAGCTTTCTAATAAAATTCTTTGTGGATAAAAAACAATTAAAATACGACAAGGCTTATTTAAAAATGGCCTACGAATGGGGACAACTATCACATTGTAAACGTAAAAAAGTAGGTGCTTTAATTGTTAAAGATCGTATGATAATTTCTGATGGATATAACGGAACTCCGTCGGGTTTTGAAAACTATTGTGAAGACGAAGAAGGATATACAAAATGGTATGTGTTGCATGCAGAAGCAAATGCTATTTTAAAAGTAGCCGCTTCAACACAATCGTGTAAAGGAGCAACTTTATACATTACACTATCTCCTTGCCAGCAATGTAGTAAACTTATACATCAAGCAGGAATTAAACGTGTTGTATATTCTAATGGATATAGAGATACTTCTGGATTAGAATTTTTAGAAAAAGCTGGTGTAGAACTGATGCATATTCCACATGAATAAAAATAACTTACCTATATATTTTTCAATAGCTGTTGTCTTTGGAATTCTTATCGGAACTTTTTTTAGCTCGGGTAGAAATTTAATTGCCAAATCTTCGGCAAACGAACAAAAAATAAAACGTCTTATCAATTACATTCAACAAGATTATGTTGATCAAGTAAATACAGACGATTTATTAGACGATGCTATTGCTCAAATGCTCGAAAAACTCGATCCGCATTCGGTGTATATTCCAAAAGAAAACCTACAAGCCATTACCGAAAATATGCAAGGTAATTTTGTAGGGATTGGAGTTCAATTCAGAATGATTGAAGATACTATTGCTGTGATTCAACCTATAAAAGGAGGCCCAAGTATAAAACAAGGAATTAAAGCTGGAGACAGAATTTTATTAGCCAACAACGATACGTTACATGGGAAACAGCTTCAGACTTCTCAAATAATGAAAGCTCTTAAGGGTAAACCAAACACCAAGGTTGACTTACAAATTTATCGTAAAACAAATGATAGTCTTTTTAATGTAGCCATCAATCGTGGTAAAGTAAACATAAAAAGTGTTGATGTAGCCTATATGCTAAACGACAGCATTGGTTATATAAAATTAGATCGTTTTGCTCGTAATACATATAAAGAATTTAAAACTTCTCTAGACGACTTACTTACTGAAGGAATGACTGATCTCGTACTTGACCTAAGAGGAAATGGTGGTGGATTTATAGACATCGCCAACAAAATTATTGATGAGTTCTTAGAAGATGGTAAACTCATGGTTTACACGAAAAACAACAAAGGAGATGTAGACAAATCTTTCGCTACTTATAAAGGAGATTTTGAAAAAGGAGGTTTGTATGTTTTAATTGATGAAAACTCTGCTTCTGCATCAGAGATTGTAGCTGGTGCTTTACAAGACAATGATAAAGGAACTATTATTGGACGTCGTTCTTTTGGTAAAGGGCTTGTACAACAAGAAATGGATTTAGGTGACGGTTCTGCAGTACGATTAACTACTGCTCGTTATTATACACCAACGGGGCGTTCAATTCAAAAACCATATAAAAAAGAAAGTGAGGCTGAACAAAGCGAATACAATCAAGGCTTACAACTTCGATTAAGAAACGGAGAGCTTTTTCATAAAGACAGTATAAAAATTGTAGATAGCTTACAATACAAAACTCCAAAAGGCAAAACTGTTTATGGTGGTGGCGGAATTGTACCAGACGTATTTGTACCAATAGATACTACCGATTATATTCCAACCATTTTCTTCGGAAGATTAAATCGTTTTGCGTTTAATTATGTAGATAACAATCGAAAAAAGCTTTCTAAATTATCTATCGATGATTTTATAAATAACTTCGATAAAAATCATACCGTTTCTAATCAGTTTTTTGATAAAATGAGAGACTTTAGAGTTTCTACCAAAACCAAAAACACAATTAGAAAAAATTTAAAAACACTCATAGCTCGAGAATTATTTGACGACAAAGGCATGTATATGCTTCGTCATAAAGACGATAGTATGATTAAAAAAGTACTAGAACTAGAAACAAAATAAACTCTTTTATATAGCCTCGTAATTTTTACGAGGTTTTTTATTTCAAAAAAACACAAACTAAATGTAACCTTTTTATAAATTGATGGTTTTAAAGATAGAAACTAATCAAAACTAACACATTGAAACATCTAACCGATGAAGAATTAATGTTAGCTGTGGCTGACGGAGAACTTAAAAAACTATCTGTTCTATTTGACAGATATAATGTTCGCATCTATAATTTCTTCAATAAGATGTTACAAAACAAAATGGTTAGCGAAGATTTAACTCAAGAAGTTTTTATTAAAGTTTTAAAATATAGAACATCATATAAAAATGGGAATTTTACTTCTTGGATATATACCATAGCTCGAAACATATTTTCTAGCTATTATCAAAAACAAAAAAAAGAACGAAGCAATATTATTGAAGACGATCTTCTTAATTCTGAAGAAAAATTACATACCGAAAGTAATACTGAAGAATTAGAACATTTACAAAAATCATTGTTACAACTTAATAGTTCAGATAGAGAACTTATTGTAATGCATCGTTTTCAAGAAATAAAGTACGAGCAAATAGCCGAAATTATAGGAAGTTCTGAAGGAGCCGTAAAAGTGAAAGTTCACAGAGCATTAAAAAAATTAAAAGATATTTATTTTCAAACAGTACACAATTAATTATGGAATGTAAAGACATACAAAACAAACTGATTGATTATATAGAAAACACATTACCTCAGCACGATAAAAGCAGTGTTGAAGAACATTTAAATTCTTGTGATAATTGTACAAAAGAGTTGAAAGAGACAACCCAATTTTTAGCTCTAATAACAAAAGACACAATAGAGCAACCTAGTGTTTCTTTAAGAGACAACTTCGAAAAGTTATTAGAAAATGAAATTAAAAAGCAAGAACCAAAAGTAATTGACATTAACCATAAAACAAATTGGAAAACCTATATACAAATCGCTGCTAGCATAG
Source organism: Tenacibaculum holothuriorum (assembly GCF_002120225.1). Lineage (GTDB taxonomy): Bacteria > Bacteroidota > Bacteroidia > Flavobacteriales > Flavobacteriaceae > Polaribacter > Polaribacter holothuriorum. The sequence continues at coordinate 54,286 of NZ_LAPZ01000002.1, forward strand.
CTATTGTAATTAGCGCTTTTTTAATCGGACAAAAATCAAACAATGGTAGTAATGAAATTACTATAAAAGAACAACAAGTACTGGCTTTATTGCAAAATCAATCGGCAAGTAAGCGAATTATGGCAGTGTCACAAGCCGAAGAATTCAATAAAAACAATACTCAAATAATTGATGCTCTTATACAAAAACTATTTAATGACAAAAACGTAAATGTACGTTTGGCTGCAGCAGAAGCACTGGCAAAGTTTTCTTCATTAGAAAAAGTAAAAGAAGCGTTAATAAAATCGTTAGAAACAGAAAAAGTACCTGCAATGCAAATCGAATTAATTCAAATTTTAGCTAAGATTCAAGAAAAAAGAGCGCTCGAACCAATGCAAAAATTATTAGAAAATTCAGAAACACCTACATACGTAAAACAAGAATTAGAGTACAACATTGCTAGTTTATTCTAAAAAACATATTCAACATTATGAAAAAAACAATATTAATAGCATTACTTATTAGCGGAATTACTTTCGCACAAAAAAAAGAATACACACATTCTTTATCTGGAATTAAGAAAGTTCAAATTGAAACAGGAACAAAAACTAAAGTAACCGTTGGCACCTCCAATAGGTTAGTGATTAAAAATTTAAAATCTTCTCATTTTAACGACAATTGTAATAATTGTAATCACAACAATCACCATCATTCAAAAGAAAAAAATGATAAAACTAAAGGATTAACAGCTATTTACCCTGGAGGAAAAGACAATACAAACGGATACGGATTTTCGATTTACAAAGAAGAAAATGTATTAGTGGTTAAAGATTTAAAATCGCACTTTCAGCGTCATGGAGTTCATATAGAGTTACCCAAAAACATGAACATGTCTGTTGATGCTGGAAACCTTGGAAGTATTAATATAGAAGGGTTCAGCTCTGAAATTGAAGTACAAACCAATGTTGGTAGAATTACAATGAAAGATGTTACAGGTCCTTTAACGGTTCATGGAAATGTAGGCCCAATAAACATTGAGTTTAGCAAAGTAAATCAATCATCTCCAATATCTATTAGTTCTTCTACAAGTGAGATTGACGTTGCAATTCCTGCTAATACAAAAGCAGATTTAGAATTAAAAACTAACGGAACGGTTTATACCAATTTCGATATTCAAATTCCTACTAAAAAAGGAATGAAAAACGTAAGCGGAATTAAAAGAATTAACAGTTCTATAAACAACGGAGGCGTTAAGATTAAACTAAGATCTTCAATGGGAAATATTTACTTACGTAAAAAATAAGCCCAAAAACTAATTCAAAAAAAACATTAAAACATTACAAATGAAAAGATTAACTTTTTTCATAGGACTACTATTGACTTTTAGTAACCTAGCAGCTCAGAAAAAAATTACAAGAAGCCACAAAGCATCTGGAATAGAAAATGTTTACGTACATGTAAAATTTGCTGAAAACATTGTTGTAAAAAACTGGAATAAAAATGAAATTTCAGTTGAAGCAACTGTAAATATTAATGATAATAAAGACAACGATGTCTTTAATTTAGAAGCCGAGAAAGAAGGAAAAACATTAGAAATAAAATCAGATTACGGAAACTTTTTCAATCGTCATAAAAAAGGAGTTACTATAACTCATAGAGGCGAAGGTTGTAACAGCTACAATCATTGCACAAACCACAACGAAATGCACATAAATTATACTATTTATGTTCCTAAGAACATGGAATTGAAAGTGAAAAGTATTTCTGGTAGTGTTGATGCTCTTGCTTATAACGGAAATTTATCTCTCGATCTAATTAGTGGTAATATTACGATTAAAAAACACTCTAAAAACATGAATCTTAAAACCATTAGCGGTGATATCGATTTAGTAATATCTGACGCTAATTTTAAAGCAGAAACTTTAACAGGTACTGTATATTCTGATTTAGATATAGAGTTTAACAAAAAGAACAAAAACTCTTACGGAAGCAAAATCTATGGAACTGTAAAAAATGGTATTGCTTCTCTTAACATGAAAACCATAAGTGGAAATATTTATTTAAGAAAAAAATAATTACAAGCTCAGGCAACTTTACATCATAATAAATTGTCTATATAAGTAGCAATATTTAACTTTAACAATCTTTAATGAAAAAGAATTAAAAGCATATGAAAAAACTACTATTACTACTTATTATTAGCGTAATTTCTTGTAACAATTCAAAAGAACACAACGGATTTCCCGTTATTAAAGCAAAAACACCTTATACTGAATTTAAAGTTGCCGAAAATTGGTATAAAGGATGGTGGTCTGTAGCACCACAAGTAGAACACGACACTTTAAAAATCACCTGTTTTGCGCCTTCAGAAAAGTTCGTTTTTAAAACAGATTCTGATAGTATTAAGTTTACTATTACACCAGGAAAATCAAAAGATTTTTATATTCATTTAAACGATTCTGTTTTTGCACATACAATTATTACCGGAGTTTCTTTTAACCCAGAAACTATTCAGCATACCACCAATAGAAACGATAGTATTAACATTCGTTATCAAGAAGGAAGTAGCAATGATTATTTAAGTGAATTAGCTACCAAGTATCCTATTAAACATCTATTAAAAGATGAAAGTAACGACACCGATAAAATTTTATCTATCCTGAATTGGACAAATAACAGATGGAGTCACAATGGAAATAATTCTCCAAGCAAGTCAGATGCTATTACCATTCTTAACGAAGCTAAAGAAGGTAAACAATTCCCTTGTTTTGCATATGCTATAGTTTTAAAAGCTCAATTAGAAAATGCGGGTTATAAGGCACGTACTTTGTACTTAAAAACAAAAGATGTTGAAACTCGAAAATCTTCTCCTGGTCATGTTGCTACAGAAGTTTTTGTCCCAGATTTAAATAAATGGATTTTTATTGATGGTCAGTTTAATATTATGCCAACACTTAATAACATGCCTTTAAATGCTGTTGAGTTTCAAGATGCATTGAGTAATAATTATGATAAGTTGAAATTAAACAGTTTAGATGAAGTATCTAAAAGATTGTATACTGAATTTGTTTATGATTACCTGTATTATCTAGACACAAGCTTAGACCATAGTGTTAGAATTGGTACTAACAATAAACGTCATACTATAAATAATAATTACAACATAATGCTTGTTCCTAATGGAGCTAAAAATCCAACAAAAATAGATTTTTGGAAAATGACTTTAGATGGTTATTTATACACCAATTCTTTAGCCGATTTTTACGCAAAACCTATATAAAAAGAAGTTTTAATCACATAAATAAAGCTGTTAGTTCTCATAGAATTAACAGCTTTCATTTTTATAAAATATTGTTTTCTATTAAATTAGTAATATTATTTAAAAAAGTGTCTCAAAAAGAAATTGCTTTTCGTCTTACTAGTACATAACTTAAAAATAGTAGAAATTATGAAAGATTTTATGATGATTTTTATCGGTAAAGAATATACCGATTTAGGACTTTCTCAAGAAGAAATGCAAGCAAGAATGGAAAAGTGGTTTGCCTGGGGCAACAAAATGGAACAAGCAGGTATTTTACGTGGCGGAGAAGCTTTAACACCACAAATAAGACGTGTTACGGGTCAAAACAGAACCGTTACCGATTTAACATCGGCAGATGTAAAAGAAATTGTAGGTGGTTTTTATTTAATTAAAGCTAAAGATTTTAATGCTGTTCAAGAAATTGCACAAGATTTTCCTGATTACGACTTAGGAAATACAGTAGAGATTCGTGAAATTATGGTATTTGATCATTAATGGAAACTAAACTTATAGATCATCTTTTTCGCCATCATAGCGGGAAGATGGTTTCTATTTTAACCAGAATTTTTGGTTTAGCTAACCTAGAAATTATAGAAGACGCTGTACAAGATACTTTTTTAAAAGCGAGTATAAAATGGCGTAAACAACTTCCAGACAATCCAGAAGCTTGGTTAACCAAAGCTGCCAAAAATAGAGTTTTAGATATTTTTAGGAAAATACAAACTGAAAGAAAAAATTTACCCGAACTCAAAAACGGAATTGAAACCATTGCTATTAACGAACTCTTTTTAGATACTGAAATAGCAGATGCACAATTACGAATGATTTTTACTGCTTGTCATCCAAAATTAAATGCAAAAGACAGAATTGCATTTGCCTTAAAAACCATTTCAGGATTTAGCTATAAAGAAATTTCATCTGCATTATTAACCAAAGAAACCACTATAAGAAAACGAATATTTAGGGCTCGAAAAAATATTCAACAACATAATATTCAATTTAAAATCCCTCAAGGAAAGGAATTACCAAATCGATTAGATAGTGTTTTAGAAGTACTGTATCTTATCTTTAACGAAGGCTTTCATTCAAACAACAAAACAACTTTAGTTAGAAAAGAATTGTGTGGAGAAGCAATGCGTTTATGCAAAATACTTCTAAAAAATAAACACGCTCAAACTTCAGGAACTTATGCTTTATTTGCCTTAATGTGCTTTCATGCTGCAAGACTAGATACCAAAGTAAATACCAACAATGAAATTCTCGATTTAAAAAATCAAGACCGAAACAAATGGTCTTTTCCTCTTATTCAACTCGGTAATGCTATCATGGATAAAGCTGTAGAAAATGATGAATTTTCATCTTATCATTACGAAGCTGCAATTATTGCAGAGCATATTAAAGCCCCAAATTTTGAACAAACCAATTGGAATAAAATACTACAATGGTATCAGCACTTATACAAAATACAACCTACAGCTTCACATCTACTTTCTATGGCAGTAGTATCTTTACAAAGTAAAAATTACATTAAAGCAAATTATTATTTCGATCAAATTAATCCAGAAGATTTAGAACAACGTGCTTATTTATTCTATGCTGCTAAAAGTGATTATTTCTCATTATTAAATAAAAAAGAGAAAGCTTTAAAATTTATTGATATTGCTTTAAGAAAAGTAACTAATAATTTAGAAAAAGAATATTTTCAAAAGAAACAAGAAAAGCTTCTTAAATAAAAACACTTATACCTTTTTTAACATCACTCATGCTTTTTAATAAAACTCTTAAAACCTTTTTATAAATTCAATCTTAAATAGCTTATATATTTGAAGTAGTTAAAATCTTTTTAAGGGGTAAGGTTTTAACCAAAATTTTAAAATAAAGGTGGTAAGTAGAGTTTATACAAATTTAATAAGGGGTGAGTTTGTGTACTTCTTTTACCACTTTTTATTTTATTCAATTTGATTAACTACCAATAATATAGAAAGAGGTGATTCTATACACAATTCATTAAAGAGGGGGATTGTATATATGGGTTGCTTTTTTTGTTTCTAACAACTCTATATCACTTCACAAAACACTCATACTTAGTTTAATTACACTTATACTCTTTAATCAAACAGTGAGTATATTTTTTTAAAATCAACTATAAATCGGTTATATATTTGGAGTAGTTAAAGTCTTTTTAAGGGGTAAGATTTTAACAGCTATTTTAGAAATAAAGGTGGTAAGTAGAATGTATACAAATACAATAAGGGGTGGATTTGTATATCTCTTTTACCACTTTTTATCTGTAAACAGGATTGTTTTTTATAAACTGATTTTTAAAGCGTTCACTAAACTGTACTTGATGATCATTTTCAAGAATTAGTAAGTTGTCTTCAAAATAAATTTCTTTTATCTTTTTGACATTTACCAAGTAATTTCGGTGAGTTTGAGCAAACTCATCACTACCAATTAAATCTTTAATTTTTACTAAAGATAATTTTATTAAATAGTCTCCAGCATCACAAACTAGCTTACAATACTTCTCTTTTACCTCTACATAAATTATAGAAGCAATATCTACTTTCATTACACTTCTTTTTTTCTTAATAAACAAATAAGAAGGTGTAATTACTGCATTTTTACTACTTAAACTTATACTGTTATCTTGTTTATGAAACTTTTCTACAGCCAATTCTAAAGCATATAACAACTCTAATTTATTATACGGCTTTAATAAATAAGTAAACGGATTGGTAAGTTTTGCTTCATCAAATATAGCTTTGCTTTGCATACTTGTTAAAAACAAGAACGGAATATTTATTTGCTGCCTTTGCAATCGATGTGCCAAAGCAATTCCTTCTGGTTTTCCGTCTATCATAATATCTAAAATTATAATGTCGAAAAACTTATTTTTTAATTCTTGCTCTGCTGCAACAGCGTTTATAACCCTTATTACTTCGTAGCTATTTTTTTCTAAAAGATTGATTAAAGCAGTTGCTTCTTCATCTAAATCTTCTAACAATAGTAGTCTTAAATTATTCATATACCCCAATTGTAGGCTCTAAGATACGTATTTGAGTTGATTTATAATGTTCCTAAAGAATAAAGCACAAAGTAATCTTTTAAGACCACTTTGCGCATATTTAATAATTATTGAATATACGTTAGACCAAAGACACTAAAATAACAGCTTTAGTACCTTTACCCTCTTCACTTTCAAAAAACAATGCTCCTTGGTTTTTCTTTACTAATGTTTGACACAACAACAATCCTAAACCAACACCTTTCGATCGATCTATTTTATCTATAGACAAATCTTTAAGTGAATTTACCTTTGCTAATTGCTCTGCAGTCATTCCTATACCAGAATCTTGAATTTCTATGCGTGCTTGTATTTCGGATTCTTTACTAGATGTAACATCTATACTTCCTGCTCCGTTCATATACTTAATAGCATTGTCTATTAAATTACGAAGTACAATTTTTAGAGATTCCTTATCTACATTTACGAGTAGTCCTTCTTTAAAATCTTGCGAAATACTAATATTTCTACTTTCTGCAATATCTTCATAATCAAACAATACTTGATCTAGTAAAGGAGCCAAAGCATAACTACTTCTTTCAAAAATTAATTGATTACTTTGCTCTAACGACCAATGCAACACATTATTTAATAAATGGCTTGTACTCTCAGTAACTGCAATTGCGGAATTCGTTACTTCTTTTACTGCATTCATATCCTTATTAGCTACATGTTTTGCTAATTGTTCGTGTTGACGTTTAATACTATTGATAGGAGAGCGTAAATCGTGTGAAACCACAGAAAACAAATAGTTTTTAGTAGCGTTAGCAACACTCAATGCTTCTTTCTGCTGATTGATAAGTTTGTTTTTATCTTTAAGTTTTTTATAAAAAAAACCTAAACCCGCTATAAAAACTAATAAACCAGATGTACCCGCTAACAAACCATTACGTACTACTTTTTCTCTTTTTAGCTCTTCTTCTTTAAGTAATACTTCTTGTTGCTTTTGGGCTACTGCTATTTTTTTATCTTTCTCGGTTAGTTCCCAAATTTTATCTCGATTCCATATAGAGTCTTTCCATTTTACATATTCATCAAAATAAGCAACACTTTCCTTATAACGCTTTCTATTACGTTCTACAATTGCCATATTTTTTGATGTATTATGTTTTAATTCTATACTAGAATATCTTTTTGCTAGATCATAAGCTTCCTTAAATAACGGGATTGCATCATCATCTAAATATTGGTTATAATATACATTTGCTAAATCAGTTTTATAACTAATTAATTCTAATGTGTCTTTTTTTTTTATAAAGATAAATTCTTTTTCAAAAAAAGACTCCGACTTTTTATAATCTTTTAAATGTAAATAGCATAAACCTATATTATGAAAAACATTCCGTTTTAATATACTATCTTCGGTATTGTTATAATTCCATTTAGAATAATATTTAATAGCTGTTTTATAGTTTCTAAGTAAGAGATGAATTTGCCCTAATTTCAACTCTTTAAACTCTTTTAAATAAAAATCATCCGTTATAGCTTTTAAAACTTTTTCTCCTTTTAAATACATCCCTTTATTAATTGCTGATGCACCAATTATATAATAAAGAATATTTTTCTCCTCTAATGACACCTTATTATTTAAGGCTTTGGAGGCTAGAACATATGACGAATCATGTTTTTTACTTAAAAAGAAAGAAATTGATTTGCAAAAATCATCATTATCTTGATTACAAAAAGCCGAATAACAATTTTGTAAATAATCTATTTCACTTTTTTGACAAAAAACTATATTAAAAGTAAATAAACAATATATAGTTAAAAAAGAATAATATCTATAACTCAATTTTATGTGTTTCTTACAGTTGTTACTGTTCCTCTATCTGTATCAGGGTCATCATTTCTTTCTTGCACTAAAATAGCTTCTGCATTTCCTGCTTCGCTACCTACAGAGTATACAAACTGAGTTTGATATAAATCGAATTGCGTTGCTCCATCGTTTGCATCAAACTCAAACCAAAAAGTTCTACAGTTTACTTTTCCTTGGTTAATTGGTGTATTTACATCTTGTAGTCCTTTGTATGCTAAATATAAGTAGCCTGCATTATTATCTAAAGAAATTACTTCGTCTGGGTTTGGTGGGTTATCAATATTTAAAGTAGTAGGTACATAACTCACTATATTTACTGTATATGTATCGGCAGTAGGAGATGTTTTATAAATATTAGCTAAAGGAGCTCCTTTAGAAATTTCACTTTCAGGAATAGCAGTTGCGTTAATTTTATTGCAGAAGTTTACAGTAATGGTTACACCATTAATAGTTTTAGTGATACTCATATTTTTATTATAGTTTGGTTAATAGAGTTTAAATTTACAATAAAAGTTGAGTTTTCCTAAGAAGAATATTCCATGAGATTATATTCCTATACAAAAAGTATAAAAAGGGTGTTTTTCCTGTATAGTTAGTACAACAGGTTAGATGTATAAAACTATACTAAGAAGTTTTGTAACACATCAGCAATTTTACGATTGTCTGATAATTGCGGAATCTTATTCTGTCCACCAAACTTGCCTATAGACTTCATATATTCATGAAACCCACCTTTTTTAACCTTTCTAATTATTAACGGACGTAGTACTTTTCCTTCTATTAAATCTTTGTAATAAATGTTTTGAGATTGCATTGAAGCATCAATCTTTATTGCCATTTCTTCAAGGTTTTCTGGCTCGTTTTCAAACTCAATAAACCATTCGTGATATGGCAATCCGTTTTCAGGGTTTACTTGTGGAGCTACTGTAAACTCGCTTACATTAATTGATGTGCCTACAATAATATCATTCAACGCTTTTTCTACTTCTTTACCAATTACGTGTTCCCCAAAAGCAGAAATAAAATGTTTTATACGTCCTGTAACTTTAATCCTATACGGTTTTAGCGAAGTAAACTCAATTGTGTCACCGATATTATATCCCCAAAGACCTGCTGTGGTATTTAAAATAATTACATAATTAACTCCTAATTGTACATCTTTTAACGAAATACGTGTCGGATTTTCATCAAAAAACTCAGTAGCAGGAATAAACTCGTAGAAAATTCCATTATCTAGTTGTAATAACATTCCCTTTTCAGTTTGGGTGTCCTGATATGCTATAAATCCTTCTGAAGCTGGATACAATTCGATATAATCTATCTTCTTACCAATTAAGGCTTCGAACTTATTTTTATAAGGTTCAAAATTTACACCACCGTAAATAAAGAAGTTAAAATTAGGAAACAATTCTGAAACCGATTTTCCTGTTTTCTCAATCAGTTTTTCAAAATACATTTGTACCCAAGACGGAATTCCACTAATTACCGTCATGTTTTCTGGCAAGGTCTCTTCTACTATTTTATCAACCTTGGTATCCCAATCTTCTATACAATTGGTTTCCCAACTTGGCAAACGATTTTTTAATAAATACTGCGGAACATAATGTGCAACTATACCACTTAATCGACCTAATTTTATGCCATTTTTATCGTCTAGAACAGGACTTCCTTGTAAAAAAATCATTTTACCGTTTACAAAACTAGCATCACCTGTTTCAGCAATATAGCTTAACAAAGCATTTCGTGCCGATTTAATATGTGTTGGCATCGATTCTTTAGTAATAGGAATATATTTTGCACCAGAAGTAGTACCTGATGTCTTTGCAAAATAGATAGGCTTTCCTTTCCACAATACATTTTCTTCCCCTTCAACCATTTTATCCACATACGGTCGTAAGCCTTCATAATCGTTTACTGGCACACATTTTTTAAAGTCTTCGTACGAGTTTATCGATACAAAATCGTGATCTTTTCCAAAAGTCGTTTTACAACCCTCTGAAACTAAATATTCAAAAACTTTTTGCTGTGTTTTATGCGGATTGTTCGCCCATTTTTTTTCTTGCCAAACTGCAAATTTCGCGAACGGTTTTGCTAAAAAAGATTTAATACTCATAGTTTTTTAGACTTTAAGAAAAACATAGAACATAAAGCCCTACTACTTTTCCTCTATTGAAAATCTATATAATTTGTTGGATTTACTGGATATCCGTTATTCCATAATTCGAAATGTAAATGTGGTCCTGTAGAAAGCTCTCCAGTAGAACCTACACTTGCAATAGCTTCCCCCGACTTTACAAAATCTCCTTGTTGTTTTAATAAAGTTCCGTTGTGTTTATATACAGAGATAAATCCGTTAGGGTGTTGTACCGTAATTACATAACCTGTTTCTGCTGTCCATTCTGCTAAAATTACCGTTCCATCAGCAATTGCTTTAACTGGCGTTCCTGTAGGGGCAACTATATCTATGGCGTAGTGTTTATCATCTATATTATATTGCTGACTCACATTTCCTGTTAAAGGAGAAAAGAACACTACTTTAGCTCTTCCTTCTGCTCCTTCACTTAACGGAAAACGATCTTTCCCTTCTACTTTTTCTCTAAATAACGAGTCTTGTTTTGTAGCTTGTAAATTTGAATCGTCTACAATACGAGTTTGAGCTACATTTACAATAGAATCTACTTTTTCTGGCTCTATTTGTCCCGTTAAAACAGGTCTTATTGCTTTGGTATAAGCTTCTAAAATTGCTAATTTATTTTTAAGAGAATCGGCTTCGTAAGTAAGTTTTGTAGCTTTCTTTTTTAATGAGGTAGAAGAGTATCCAGGAATGTATTCTCTCAATCCTGTGAAAGCTATTAAAAGTGAAGTTAACCCAATTAACAATACAGAAAAAACACCTCCTAAAACAAATACATTTAAACGCGATAACTTTAAAGAAAAACGCTCTTGAAAAGTGTTTTCATTTAAAATTACCAACCTGTATTTATCGGTTAGTTTTTGTTTTATTTTCTCTCTTTTGGAAACTTTTTTAGCCACAGGTTTTCGTATTCAAAGTTTGGGTAAAAATAATAATATAACTACGAATAACGAATTTTAAGGTGTAATTATAACGAAAGATTATGATTCTTCTTTTAATCGAAAGTAAACATATAAGCCATAGAGAAATTAAAAAAACCGTTTATAGAAAGATTATTTTCTCCTGGTAATTTAGAAGGAATATTAAGTGTGTAACCCAATTCTAAATCTAGTGATTTCACCGAATATTGAATAGGAATATTAAGTTGCGTATTTAACAATCCGAACTCATTATTTTGAATATATCTTGTAACTTGACTCGATCCAATATTAACTACTCGCGCTTGTTCTATAGTTTGTTTCCCTACCAAAAAAGATAACTGTGGACGTAATTTTAATTCTTCTTCTTTGTTCTTAAACAATTGAATTGCTCCATAGGTTGTAGATGCTAATTGATATGAATTATCATCTCCAAATAAATAGGTTGTAGAAAGTAATGTACCGAAGTTTCTTTTTTTATTATTAAAAGCCACTAAAGCCGTTAATCCGTTTTTAAAAGGGTTATCTACTTCTGCAGCATAAAAATACCTTGTATAAGAAGCAGACCACCTAAACTTTTTATCTTTTCCAAAACTTTTACCGTAACCCACCGCTAGAGAAGTATAATCCCATTTTGGTGTAAACTCACTGTAATACAAACCTGAAATACTTGCAAAAAAACCTTTGGAGTGCATGTAAGTTAATTGTGGAATAATATTAAACTGATCTGTACCTATATCTCTACCTGAAAAATACGTATCTGAATTATAATTTACCGACGCATACAACATACTAAAGTTAGTGGTTGATTCGAGTAAATCGTCAATAATTTCATCTTCTCCCAAAAGATCGTCAATAATTTCATCAGTTTCACTTTCAGTTGGTTCTTGAGCGAACATCTGAAAGGAAAAAAGGAACATGCAGAAAACAATGATTCTTTGGTATTGCATAAAAACAAAAATAAGTGATTGAAAATAAATCAATCACTTATTATATAGAAAACTTAATCAACCAAATTAGTTTCTATTTTTCTTAAGCCTTTTTAAACGAATAGAATTTCTTAAATTGTTTCTACTTTGCCCTTTATTTCGTTTAAGTCTTGCTTTGATTCTTTGTCTTTGAGGTTTTGTTAAAGTAGCTCTAAAGTTAACTTTTGCTTGCTTTAAACTCGCTTTATTCTGTGCTAAAATTTGTTTTTGAGAAGCCGTTAACGATGCCTTTAGTGCTTGTTGTCTTTCTTGTTTGGTTAATTTAATATCAGCTAAAATAGCTTTTTGATTATCGGTAAGTGTAGCTTTAAAAGCTTCTCTATTCTTTTTAATTAACTGCTTTTGTTCTTTTAAAAGTTCTTTTTGTTGCTGACTTAAATTTAAATCTTTTAAGTTTTCTTGTGCAAAAACTCCTAAGCTACAAAAGAGTAGTAAAAGTATATATGTAATTTTTTTGTTCATTTGCCTTACAATTTTATTCCTTATTTATTAGACCTAAGTTTTTTTGAAAAGTTTGAATCTATTCTGAAAAAACATCTTCGGTTAATAAACTATCATCTACAAAATCTTCAATAAAAGTATCTACTTCAGCATCTTCGGTTAATAGTGAAGCTATCAATACATCATTATCTACTGTAATTGCTTGAGAACTTTCAAACTGATTTACAACCGCTAAAGTAAATAATAAAGCAATAGCTGCTGCTGCAGACCAAACATACTTTTTTTGCAAAGAAATTACTTTCGTTTTTTTCTTGCCTACAGTTTGTTTTAAAATTGCTTCTGACGACTTAGAGAAATAACCTTCTGGTATACCTATTCCTAAATCGATTTTATGCTTCTTTTCTGAATTAATATCTAATGTGCTTCTATTGTATTCTTTATCAAAATTCATAACTACACCATTTTAATTTTTTCTATGTACCCTACCGAAGTAATCGTATTTTCTATATGCTTTACAGCCCCGTAATAATGTGTTTTTACAGTAGCTTCTTTCATTTCGATTATAGATGCTATTTCTCGAAATTTTAAATTATCATAGTATTTCATTTGAAATACTTGTCGTTGCTTTTCTGATAATTGCAATAATGTTTTTTGCAATTTAAGTTGTGCTTCATCTCCATCAAAGAAAACATCGTCTTTTAAGCTTCCTAAATACTTATCGCTTACCTCATCTATAGACGAAAATGTTTTTTTCTTTTGACTTTCTAAAAAACGTATCGATTCGTTATAGGCAATTTTATACATCCACGTATGTAAAGAGCTTTGTTGTTTAAAATTAGCCAAACTCTTATATACTCTTATGAATGTATTTTGCAAGACATCATCAGCATTTTCGTGTGTAATTACTATTTTACGGATATGCCAATACAAGCGTTCTTGATACAAATGTAACAATTTAGCAAATGCTTTTTCTTGATGCTTCTTACTAGTTAATTGCTGTATAAATTCTGCTTCGTTGATCAAAATTTTCAATAATTTGGTTGATGCTTCTAATTCTTAGACCCTCAAATTGTAAAAAAGTTTTAAACGTTTTAATTTTTTTATAAAATTACAAAAACTCCTAAAAGAATAAAAGCCAGCAACTTGCTGACTTTTACTACACTTAATCACTAATTTGATTAAAACCTAAACTACTATCTTTTTCTTAATGAAATCTCTTTAGTATTTCCTTCTGAGTCTGTTAACGTTGCTTTGTTATCACAAGATCCGTCTCCAAAATCTAAGGTATATGTAGCATCTCCTTTACTTAGCTCTACTACTCCGCTTACAATATATTTACACGCAAACTTTCTAATTAAGTTTGTAGTAATTGTTGCTTTTCTTACCACACCTTCTTTGTTAGTAGACTCCCAATTACCAGAGATTGAATACACATCGTCTCCTCTTTCTCTTGTATCTGCTCCTTCTATTTTTTCTTTTACTCTTGTTCCTTTTCTAGTTAATTCTTCCCCAGTTGTTAATGTGATTGTTAAATCGATAGTTGCAGTAGATTCTGGATTTCCGTTAGCATTTTCTTTAACTCTTTCTGCCGACATACTTCCTTCAATCTTATTTTCATCAATTGAAAAATCTTCAAAAGAAACCGACTTAGAATATCCTTCAGCAGTTCTTGTGTATTCAATAATTACTTTACCTGTCATGGTTCTTCCTCGACGAGTTGTACAACCATCACCAAAATCTAAAGTAACAATTACTCCATTTGCTGTCGTTTCTTTAGACCTGTCTACACAAGGAGCTACACTACTACTTACCGTAGTTCCTTTTCCTGCTAAATCATAATCTAAAGCATCGTCTTCTAATACTTCTCCCACTTCTTCAGACATATCATCAGCTAAAACAATACGTTCTGCTTCTTCGTTAGAGATTTCTGAAAGTGTATCTAAGTTTATTCCATCTTCATTATTACTACAAGATGCTAATACTAATACAGTTGCTAATGCTAAAAGTTGAAATGCTTTTTTAATGTTTTGTAAAATCATAACTGCTAATTTTTAAAAAGTTAATCAGTCTTTAGACCTTACTGGTTTAAAAAAGTTTGAAAAAAGTCAGAAAAAAAATTAAAAAAAGTTATTTTTTGTAGAAATTCATTTCATCTACATACTGCCAAACCTCTTTATTTACAAGAGGTTGAATATTTTTATTTTCTTTTACTCCATTTCTTATCATAGTTGAAGAAATTTGTACAATTGGAGCATCTACTTTAGTTATTTTGGGATGATTGTTGAATTGAGTTTCTACAATTCCTTCTGAAATTCGTGGATACACATATACTTGATAATCTTCTAGAATTACCTCATAATTTTTCCATTTATGAAAACTCTTTAAATTATCTTCTCCCATGATAATACTGAAATTATGTTTAGGATATTTTTCAGAAATATAAGCTAAAGTATTTACAGTATAATTCGGCTGAGGAAGTTTAAACTCAATATCAGAAGGGCTTATTTTATCGTAGTCTTTCGTTGCTAAATACACCATTTCTAATCGATGGTGATTATCTAACAACGTACTTTTTTTCTTAAACGGATTATGCGGCGTTACGACCATCCAGATTTCATCTAAATCTGAATGTTCAACCATATGATTTGCTATAATTAAATGCCCTACATGTATAGGATTGAAGGTTCCGAAGTACAATCCGATGTTTTTCATCTTTTTACTTCTTTTCTAATCCTAAAAAATCGTCTACTAAATCTTCAGCTTCTTGTAATGCAATCTCTAAATCGTAGTTTTTAATAACTTTATCAAACATTGGAGCCGTTGCTAATTCTATTGGAGCTTTTGCTATTCTCGCAGCAATTTTCTCTTCACTTTCTTCTCCTCTATTTTTCAATCTTCTTAATAACTCATTAATATCTGGTGGCTTTACAAAAACAGCTAATGTTTCTTCTGGAAACTTCTCTTTTATTCGTAATCCTCCTCTAACATCAATATCAAAAATTACATGTTTCCCTTGTGCCCAAATACGTTCAACTTCAGTTTTTAGTGTACCATAAAAATTATTCATGTACACTTCTTCCCACTCTAAAAATTCATCTGCTTTTATTTTTTGCTTAAATTCTTTCGCAGAAATAAAGTAATAATCTACACCGTCTTTTTCATTGCTTCTAGGCTCCCTTGAAGTGGCAGAAATTGAAAACTCTAATCCGAAACGTTCTTGTGCTAATAAATGACGTACAATAGTTGTTTTACCGCTACCTGATGGTGCCGAAAACACAAATAACCTACCTTGAAAATCTTTACTCATACTATTCTTAATTTGTATACAACTAGTGTTTACTAGTTAATGTCATTTATAAAACGTTTAAAATTTGCTCTTTAATTTTTTCTAATTCGTCTTTCATTTGAATTACTAATTTTTGCATTGGTGCGAAATTAGCTTTAGAACCAGTAGTGTTAATCTCTCTACCAATTTCTTGAACTATAAATCCTAATTTTTTCCCATTAGAAGCATTAGTTCGTAATTCTTGCAAAAAGTAATCTAAGTGATTTGCTAATCGAACTTTTTCTTCGTTTATATCTAATTTTTCTAAGTAATAAATTAATTCTTGTTCAAAACGATTTTCGTCTATTTCTACTTTTAACTCATCTAAAGCTTTCTGTAAACGTGCTTTTACATGTTCAATTCGATCACCGTCTAAAGCTTTAATTTCCTCTAAAAGCTTTTTAATATTAGAAATTCTTTCTTTAAAATCTTCTTCTAAAGAAGCAGCTTCATCTGTTCTATACTGAACGATTTCTTGTAATGCTTTATCTATATGACTATCTATCTGACTCCACTCGTTTTCATCTAATTCCTCACGTTCTGTCTTTAGTGCATCTGGCATTCTAACTGCCATTTTTAATAACTCAACATCGTCAGAAGAACCAATTGTCATCGTTTCTTTTAGCTGCTGTACATACTGCTTAACAACTCCTTTATTAATTGTTGTTGATGTTTCATCGGCAGTCATTTCAACAAAAATTGAAAAATCTACTTTACCACGAACTAAACTAGATGCTAGTTTTTTACGAACCGACAATTCCTTTTCTTTATAATAAGACGGAATTCTTGCATTTAAGTCTAAATTCTTGCTGTTTAACGATTTTATTTCTATCGTTACTTTCTTGGTTGGTAATTGCAATACGGATTTCCCGTATCCTGTCATAGACTGTATCATTACTTCAATTTTATAAGCTGCAAAGATACATTATTTATTAGTAGCTACAGCAGTTTGCTTTGTTACTAAAAAGACTCCTAAAAAGATTAATAATGTAGCTCCTACTTTTACTAAATTTAAGGAATCACTACCTCTAAATAATGCAAAAAGAGTTGCTAAAACAGGTTGTAAATATATAAAGACACTTACCGTTGTTGGCTTTAGTTTTGTTAGTGCAAATAAGTTACATAAATAAGTAACACAGGTTGAGAAGAAAACTACATATCCTATTTTTAAAAATACTGAAGTTGACATTTCTTGCCAATGCGCTGTTGTTAGTTCTGTAAACCCAAAAGGTAGTACAAAAAGGAATCCGAATAAATACAACCAACGAACAAATATTAATGGATTGTATTTCGTTATTATTTTCTTTACTAACACGAGATATAACCCATAAGAAGCCGCATTTACAAATACTAAAAAGTTACCTAAAATTACGTTAGCTCCTTGTTTGTCTGATGCATTTCCATATACAATTAGTAAAACCGCTCCTACTAAACCTATAAAAACTCCCAATATTCGTCGGAGTGGTATTTTTTCTCCTATTAATATTGATGAAAATATAAGCACCATAATTGGCGCCGTTACCATAATTGCTGATGCACTTATAGGCGTTGTATAACTCAAACCTTTAAAAAAGGTTAGCATGTTTAAACAAACTCCAAAAAATGCTGCTAAAGCGATTCGTTTGTAGTCTTGTCTTTCTATTTTTTCTTGTTTTACAAAAAGACTGATGATCCAAAAAATTAAAGCTGCTCCACCAACTCTTAAAACGATAAAACCATAAGGCAATATATATTGTGGCATTACTTCTTTAGCAATAGTAAAAGTTGCTCCGTAAATAAGTGCTGCAACCGATAAGGCAATTAATGCTAGTGTTCTTGCATTCATGTTTTCTGTAATAAGTTTGCAAATTTCAGCATAAATATTGGTTCTATTTATATTCTTTTTAAGAAAGTTACACCTTAAAAACAGATTATTTTTACCTGTATAAATCCCAACAAAAAAGAGCTACTAAATTAGCAGCTCTTTTCTTGGTTGATTAACTTTTGATTAGTCCACTAAAGGTGGAATTCTTAATACCTGTCCTGGATAAATTTTATCTGGATGCGTTAACATAGGCTTGTTTGCTTCGAAAATAACTGGGTACTTCATAGCATCACCATAATATTCTTTTGCAATTTTACTTAAAGAATCTCCTCTTTCTACAGTATGAAATTGAGCCATTGCAGCTTCTTCAACAACTTCTACCTCAGCAACAGTCATATTATCTTCTACAGAAGCAATTCCTTCTGTGTTACCTACAACTAAAACTACTTTTTCTTTAGTAGCTAAGTCTGCTGCCTCTCCCGACAATGTTACTTTATCATCTGCTACTTCAATTCCTAAATCAGCAACTTCTAATTCTAAAGAAGTAATAGCATCTCTAAGTTTTGCTGATTTTTCTGCAGCTTCTTCTTCAGTTGTTTTTCCGATACCAAAAACTTTTGCTCCGGCATTTTTAATAAATGAAAAAATTCCCATTCTTTTTTAATTTTTTGTTGATTAATACTTGTTTTTCGTTTGACTAATATACAATATTTATACCATTCTTTCTTACTTCACTATACATTCTACAACCTTTTAAAGTCATTTTCTGATAATGAATATTTTACATTAAAAAGAATATTCTAAACCTAGCATCACACCTGCATTTTTCTCACCTCCTAAGTTAAAGTGATCGTATCCTAAAACTAATGCAACTTTTTTATAATGATATTTAATATTGCTTTTAAAAACATCTACACTACTATTATTTATCAGGCTTTGTTTCCACGAAAGATGTAAGCTAATTGGTTTTACAGGATAAATTTCTGTTCCTAAATTATAAGCAAAACCAAGTGTTTTTACTTCATTAGCTATATAAGACGCTCCTATTCCCCACCAAAGTGTAATATGTTTTTCTCTAACTCTATAATAATTTACCATTAGCGAAGTAACATCGAAGAAATCTGTTGGTTTTGCTAATCTATTTTCATAGAAATGGACATGAGATGCTTCTATTCCTAAAATAGGCTTAAACTTGTAAGTTCCACTAAACTCAAAACCTCTTACTGTATTTAAAAAATGACTAACACCCAATTTAAAACTCGACTTTTTGTTTGACTCAAAAATATTTCTCGAATATTCTCCTGAAGTATCATCAAAGTAAGGATAAGGAGTTAGGCTTCTTTCATTTGCTCTACCGAATGTTGCGCCTAAGCTACTCCAAAAAATAAGTTCTCCAAATGCTTCTATTAAAGAGGCGCTTTCAAAACTGCTGTTTGAAGTATTGGAATTTGAGGACGAAGTTCTTACTTGTTTCGTTCCGCTTTCGTTATTTCCCGAACTACTTTGACTTGATAAATTTTCTTTTGCTTTTTCTAGTTTTCCCTGTGCATTTACTGTTGCAAGAGAAAACAACAATAATAACATTGTAATATATTTCATAACTATTTTTGGTTTACGCAAAAAACACAATAGTTATACCAAAAAAGCATTTCTGAAATTCAGAAATGCTTTTTAATATTTGTTTATGATTTATTTAAGAGCTTACTCATTAAACGAATTCCACCCTTGAGCTTTTAAAGCTAATTCTTGATTCGCCCTTGTTACTAGGTTTATTCCTTCGTTTTCTTCTGTAATATGACCAATTACAGTTAAATTCGGATTCCCTTTAATTTTATCAAAATCGTTTATTGAAACCGTAAATAACAATTCATAATCTTCTCCTCCACTTAAAGCAACCATTGTTGAATCTATCTCAAATTCTTCGCAAGTAGAAATTACTTGAGGATCTAACGGAATTTTTTCTTCATAAATCTTACATCCTACTTTACTTTGCGTACAGATGTGCATTATTTCAGAAGACAATCCATCAGAAATATCAATCATAGAAGTTGGTTTTACCTCTAATTCCTTTAATAACTCTGGAATATCTTTTCTAGCTTCTGGTTTTAATTGTCGTTCAATAATATAAGTATATCGATCTAAATCTGGTTGACTTTGAGGATTCACCTTAAACACCTGCTTTTCTCTTTCTAAAACTTGAAGCCCTAAATAAGCGCCACCTAAATCTCCAGAAACCACAATTAAATCGGTAGGTTTTGCTCCATTACGATACACAACTTCTTCTTTATTTGCTTTTCCTAAAGCCGTAACCGAGATTAACATTCCTTTGGTAGATGATGTTGTATCTCCTCCAATTAAGTCTACTTTATACGTATCACATGCTAACTGAATTCCAGCATACAATTCTTCTAAAGCTTCTAGTGGAAAACGATTTGAAACAGCAATAGAAACTGTAATTTGTTTTGCAACTCCATTCATTGCATATACATCTGATAAGTTCACCATTACAGCCTTATAACCTAAATGTTTTAATGGCATATAACTTAAATCGAAATGAACTCCTTCTACCAACAAATCAGTAGTAACTAAAGTTTGTTTTTCTGAAGCTTCTATCACTGCAGCATCATCTCCAACCCCTTTAGCTGTTTGACTAGAATACAGTTTAAAATGTTTTGTTAAATGATTAATTAAACCAAACTCTCCTAGTTCAGCTAACGACGTTCTTTCTTGATTTTTATCTTCTAACATGCGGCAAAGATAAAGCTAATACCTCAAATTTAACAGCTTTCTTATAACACAAACAAAATCAAAATAGTAACTTTGATGTTTATTCCCTTTAAACCATGATAAAAAAGTACATTTTAGCCTTTTTAAGTCTACTTTTTTGTAGTAGCATCTCTTTTTCACAAACCCCTTGTGTAAATGGAATGGCTGGTCAGTTTCCTTGTAACAACATCGATATTCTTGCTAATATTCCTGTGGCTACTATGGCGAACTCTATGCTAAACCCTAATGGAACTGGACCAGAAGGAAGTGACATTTGGGGATGGACAGACCCAACCACTAATAAAGAATATGCTTTGGTTTGCACCACAAACAGTACTGCTTTTGTTGACATAAGCGACCCCATAAATCCTGTTTACTTAGGAAAATTAGACACAAATGCTGGCGCTAATGTTTGGAGAGATGTTAAGGTGTATCAAAATCATGCTTTTATTGTAGCAGATAATGTTGGCGCTCACGGAATGCAGGTGTTTGATCTAACTAAACTTAGAAATGTATCCAATCCTCCTGTAAATTTTTCAGCAGATGCTATTTATAATACCGATAACTTAGGAAATTGCCATAACATTGTAATTAACGAAGATAAAGGAGTGGCATATTTAGTAGGCTGCGAACAACCTAATGGAACAAGAATTTTTAATGGCGGACCTATTTTTGTAGATATTAGCGATCCTAAAAATCCTACCAAAATAAATCATTATGCTGCTGAAGGGTATTCTCACGACGCACAAGTAGTAACTTACGATGGTCCTGATACTGATTACACAGGAAAAGAAATTTATATTGGCAGCAACGAAACTAAAATTTCTATTTTAGATGTTACTGATAAAAATGACATTAAAAAAATAGCTGATATAACTTACGATCAATTAGGATATACGCATCAAGGTTGGTTTACCGAAGATAAAAAATTCTTTCTGTTAGGTGATGAATTAGATGAAAAAGATATAGGTACAAATACACGTACATTAATTTTTGATTTTACTGATTTAGACAACCCAAAGTTATCATCAACTTACTTAGGAGCATCTAATGCTATAGATCATAATGGTTATGTAAAAGGAAATGAGTTTTACTTAGCAAGTTATCGTGCCGGTTTAAGAATATTCGACATTCAAAACATAGCAGCCTCTACAAATTCCATGACCGAAATTGCCTTTCTTGACACGTACCCTGACAACGATGGAGCTGCATTTAATGGTGTTTGGAGTGTTTATCCATACTTTGCTAGTGGTAATATTGTTATTAATGATATTGAAAGAGGACTTTTCATAGTACGAAAAAGCGGTTCTTTAAGTACTGAAAACAATGTTATTGACAAAAATGCTTTTTCAATTTTCCCAAATCCATCAGAAAGTAATCCAACCATAACAGCTTCAAACAACAAACTTATTCAATCTGTAGATGTGTTTAACATTTTAGGAAAAAGAATATACTCCAAGCAAAATATAAACAGTAATCGTTTCGTTGTACCTATTCAAGAGAATGCAAAAGGTTTATACATTCTTAAAATAAACAATCAAATTTCTAAAAAGCTTATTCTTAAATAACCTATGAAGTATGCTTGGTTAATTCTTATTTCGCTTCTTTTTTTTTCTTGTGGTAAAGAAGTATTGATTCTAGGCAACGCCTCTTTTGAAGGAAAAATAGACAAAATTACAACTCTTGGCGGTTCTAAAAATGAATCTGCACAAGCAATTACCAAAACTATCGATGGCGGATTTGCTATTGTAGGCTATACTCAAAGCAATGATTTTGACATTAAAAACAAGTCCAATGAAGGATATGATTTTTGGGTGCTTAAATACAATTCAAATGCTATTTTAGAATGGAGTAAAACTTTTGGTGGAAGTAAAGATGATAGAGGTAGTGACATTGTGCAAACTTCAGACGGAAGCTTTGTCGTTTTAGGGTTTAGTGAAAGTAGTGATAATGACGTTACCAACAACGCAGGAAACAGAGATTATTGGGTCGCAAAAATAACTCCTAACGGAAATTTACTTTGGCAAAAATCATTTGGTTATACTGGTAACGATTACGGAACTCGTTTAACCAAAACAAAAGACAACGGCTTTTTAATTACTGGCGTTTTAGATGTATCAGCTTCTGGTGGCTTAGGAAATTCCCGTTCATCTAGAAGGCATGCTGGTGGAGATTTTTGGGCGATCAAACTCAATTCACAAGGTAATAAAGAATGGAGTAGATATTACGGAGGAACTTTTACCGAAACTCCCAATGGAGTTGTTGAAGATTCAGAAGGAAATTTTATCATCGCAGGATCATCTGACAGTAGCGATGTTGATATTAAAAACAACAAAGGATCGTATGATTTTTGGGTTATTAAAATTGACTCCAAAGGAACTTTACTTTGGGAAAAATCGTTTGGAGGAAGTGAAATTGATGAAGCAAGAGCTATGACGAAAACCTCTGATGGTAATTTTGTAATCGTAGGTGACACTAGAAGTTCAGACAAAGATGTTTCAAAAAATAATGGTGGAGCTGATTTATGGATTATTAAAATTAATTCTGACGGAAATCTTCTTTGGGAAAAATCGTTTGGCGCAGAAAGTTTCGATGTTGCTCGATCAGTAACCGAAACTCAAGATAAAGGATTGTTAATTTCAGGAAGCTCTCGAAGCAATAGTGGTAGCTTCAATAATAAAGGACAAAACGATGCTTGGGTTTTGAAACTAACTTCAAACGGAACTTTTGAGTGGCAAAAATTAATAGGTGGTAGTAAAATAGACTTTTGTTATGACGCCACAGAACTAAATAACGGAAATATCATTGCTATTGGTGAAAGCTACAGTAATGACAATGACATTAATGACAACAAAGGATTTTCAGACGCATTGATCATTAAAATTAAATAAATGAAAAGAAACATACTTTTATTAATTTCAACAGTATTTATACTTTTTTCTTGTAGTTCAAACACAGAAGAAGTTCCTCAGTCAGTAAACATAACATTAAAATTTACACATAATTGGAATGGAACTCCTGTAACTGCATCAGATTTTAACACTATAAAATTCACCAATAAAAATGGTGAAAAAATCAGCATTGAGCGTCTTCGATATGTAGTTTCTAACATAACTATTTTACCTGTTGATCTCTCTAACACAAGCTTAGCAGATGGCGTTTTAGGTTTTGGAGTTACGAGAAATTTTATTAATCTAAAAGAAAAAGAAGGCTTATCTCTTGAAACTTTCGCTTTCACTGGTATAAAAAAAATAGGTTTCCGTTTTGGTTTTTCTGATTTTGAAAATAACGATGGTATTTATCAAGACCTAAACTCTGCAAACTTTAACGTTCCTGCAATGTTAGGTGGCGGATATCACTACATGCAATTCGATGGAAAATATTTAGATACTAACAATCAAGAACAACCTTTTAATTATCATGCGATAAGAGCTATCGACAAAACCGTAACACCAAATATTACAAAAGACA
The DNA here is from genome assembly GCF_002120225.1 of Tenacibaculum holothuriorum. GTDB lineage: Bacteria > Bacteroidota > Bacteroidia > Flavobacteriales > Flavobacteriaceae > Polaribacter > Polaribacter holothuriorum. The sequence continues at coordinate 78,296 of NZ_LAPZ01000002.1, forward strand.
CTTCTTTTCGAGTTGACTTAGGTGAGGTAAACATAACTGGTGATGCAGAAATAGAAATAAAAATGAATATTGCCCAGTGGTTCGAAAATCCAAACACATGGGATTTAAATAAACTAAACACCGTTTTGATGCCTAATTACAATGCGCAACTTTTAATTAGTGAAAACGGAAAATCTGTTTTTAGCTTAGGTAAAGTAACCTATAAATAAAATGAAAAAAAGTGTACTTATAATCTTCTTATTAGTTTTAGCTTCTTGTTCTTCAAACGACAATCAACATGAAGAGTACACACCTGTTCCTGCTAAATTAAAAATCCCTAAACTATTTGAAGACAAATTAATAAAACCTGTAATTCCTTCAAACAATCCTTTAACTGAAGAAGGAATTGCTTTAGGCAAAAAATTATTTTTCGACACAATATTATCTAAAGACAATTCACAATCTTGCGCAAGCTGCCATAATCCTAAAAAAGCATTTTCTGATGAAACTCCATTTAGTAAAGGTGTTAATGGTAAATTTGGTTCTCGAAATGCAATGCCCTTATTCAATTTAGCATGGAATTTTGATGAACGATTTGCTTGGGATGGCAAAGAATTCGGATTAGAAAAACAAGCCATAGAACCTGTTCAAAATCCAATTGAAATGCATAGCAATTGGAATACTGTTATCGAAAAACTTCAGCAAGATAATACATACCTAGATTTATTTCAAAAAGCTTTCAACACCAACAAAATTTCTCAAGATTTAGTTACCAAAGCATTGGCTCAATTCGAACGCACCTTAATCTCTGGAAATTCAAAATTCGATAAATTTCTTCGTAACGAAGTACAACTTACTCCTGAAGAACAAAACGGGTTTAATGTTTTTATGGATGAAGCTAGAGGCGATTGTTTTCATTGCCATGGTAGTAATAACAATCCGCTATGGACAGATAATAAATTCCACAATAACGGACTCGATGCAACTTTTTCTGATTTAGGGTTAGGAAAAATTACTGGAGATCCTGCCGATAATGGAAAATTTAAAACTCCACCTATTCGAAACTTATCTTTTACAACTCCTTATATGCACGATGGAAGATTTGCTACTTTAGAAGAAGTTATCAATCATTACTCCGAAGGAATAAGAGTTTCTTCAACTATAGACCCTCTTATAAAAAAAGCCAATCAAGGAGGCGTAAAACTTACCGCAAAAGACAAGGCAGATTTAAAAGCTTTTCTACTTACTCTTAACGATTATGATTTTATAAATAATTCCGATTTTCAACAACCCTAATTAAGGATTTATAAAAAGTAACGTCTAAAACTTCGGTTTAATAAACATTCTTTATGAACTGATAAATGATATCCATCAGAAAAAATGATAAAAATCATATTTTGTCACTATCTTTGCAGTCCATTTAGATTTAATCTATATTAATAATGATAAAAGTTTCAGACACAGCTAAAAAGAAAGTCGTTGAATTAATGACAGATGATGGTTTTAATGCTACTACCGATTATGTTCGCGTTGGTGTTAAAAGTGGAGGTTGTTCAGGTTTATCATACGATTTAAATTTTGACAAAGAACAACAAGAAAATGATAAGATATTTGAAGACAATGGTGTAAAAATTGTTGTTGACAAAAAAAGCTTTTTATACCTTGTTGGTACTACACTAGAATATTCTGGAGGTTTAAACGGAAAAGGTTTCGTTTTTAACAACCCAAATGCAAACAGAACTTGCGGTTGCGGAGAAAGTTTCTCTCTATAACACTATTTTTACAGATAATTGATTACTGAAAACTAATGAGTAAGTATACCGAAGACGATTTAAGAGAAGAATTAAAAACCAAAGAATACGAATACGGTTTTTATACAGATATTGAAGCAGATAAATTCCCAGCGGGATTAAATGAAGATATCGTTCGTGCAATTTCTAAAAAGAAAAATGAGCCAGAATGGATGACCGAATGGCGATTAGAAGCTTTTAGAATTTGGCAACAAATGGAAGAGCCAGAGTGGGCTAATGTAAATTATGAAAAACCAGATTTTCAAGCAATTTCATATTACTCAGCTCCAAAACAAAAGCCTAAATTAAATTCTTTAGACGAAGTAGATCCAGAAATGTTAGCTACTTTCGAAAAATTAGGAATTTCTTTAGAAGAGCAAAAACGTTTAGCTAATGTAGCAGTTGATATCGTAATGGATTCTGTTTCTGTTGCAACAACATTTAAAGAAACCTTAGCTGAAAAAGGAATTATTTTTATGCCAATTTCTGAGGCTATTCAAGAGCATCCAGAATTGGTGAAGAAATATATTGGTTCGGTTGTACCACCAACAGACAATTTTTATGCAGCATTAAATTCAGCAGTATTTTCTGATGGATCTTTCTGTTATATTCCAAAAGGAGTTCGTTGTCCTATGGAATTATCTACCTACTTCCGTATTAACGAAGGAGGAACTGGGCAATTTGAAAGAACACTAGTAGTTGCAGACGAAAGCAGTTATGTTTCTTATTTAGAAGGATGTACTGCACCTCAACGTGATGAAAATCAATTACACGCTGCTGTAGTAGAATTAATCGCTATGGAGGATGCTGAAATTAAATATTCAACAGTACAAAACTGGTTTCCAGGAGATGCTTCAGGAAAAGGTGGAGTTTTCAACTTTGTAACCAAAAGAGGTTTATGTGAAACAAACGCTAAAATTTCTTGGACACAAGTTGAAACAGGTTCAGCAGTAACTTGGAAATACCCAAGTTGTGTGTTAAAAGGAAACAACTCTGTAGGAGAATTTTATTCTATTGCTGTAACTAACAACTATCAGCAAGCAGATACTGGTACAAAAATGATTCACTTAGGAAAGAACACTAAGTCGACCATTATTTCAAAAGGTATTTCTGCTGGAAAATCACAAAATAGTTACCGTGGATTAGTACAAATTGGTCCAAGAGCAGAAAACGCTCGTAACTTTTCACAGTGTGATAGTCTATTAATGGGTAACGAATGTGGTGCACATACCTTTCCATATATAGAAGCAAAGAATAAATCAGCACAAATAGAGCACGAAGCTACAACAAGTAAAATTGGAGAAGATCAACTATTCTATTGTAACCAAAGAGGTATTGATACCGAAAAAGCAATTGCGTTAATTGTTAACGGATTCAGCAAAGAAGTATTAAACAAGTTACCAATGGAGTTCGCAGTAGAAGCTCAAAAATTATTAGAAATTAGTTTAGAAGGAAGCGTAGGATAAACGCATCAATTATAAAGAGAAGACAATGCTTAAGATAGAAAACTTACACGCACAGGTAGAAGATAAAGACATTCTAAAAGGAATTAACTTAGAAGTTAAACCAGGTGAAGTTCATGCAATTATGGGACCTAACGGTGCTGGTAAAAGTACTTTATCATCTGTAATCGCAGGAAATGAGAATTATGAAGTTACTGAAGGTTCTATTGAATTAGATGGTGAAGATATTAGCGAATTAGCTCCAGAAGAAAGAGCACATGCTGGTGTGTTTTTATCATTTCAATACCCTGTTGAAATTCCTGGTGTAACAGTTACCAACTTTATAAAAACAGCTATTAACGAATCTCGCAAAGCGCAAGGCTTAGAAGAAATGCCTGCAAAAGACATGTTAAAAAAGATTCGTGAAAAATCTGAATTATTAGAAATTGATCGTAAGTTTTTATCTCGTTCATTAAACGAAGGGTTTTCTGGAGGAGAGAAAAAACGTAACGAGATTTTCCAAATGGCAATGTTAGAGCCTAAGTTAGCTATCTTAGATGAAACAGATTCTGGTTTAGATATCGATGCCTTACGTATTGTTGCTAATGGTGTAAACAAATTAAAATCTGAAGACAATGCTGTAGTAGTAATTACACACTACCAACGTTTATTAGATTATATCGTACCAGATTATGTACATGTTTTACACGATGGTAAAATTGTAAAAACAGGCGATGCTTCTTTAGCTTTAGAATTAGAGAAGAAAGGTTACGACTGGATTAAAGAAGAAGTAAATTCATAATTAGTTGAATACAACTAAACATTGAAAGAATGGAGTTAAAAGAGAAAATATTATCATCATATGTTGCTTTTGAGAATGATTTGAATACAAATTCTGATATTCATGAAATTCGCTCAAAAGCACTTCAAAATTTTGAAGACTTAGGTTTTCCTTCTAAGAAACTAGAAGCTTGGAAGTACACGTCTTTAAATTCAGTTTTAAAACACGACTATAGTTTATTTCCAGATAATGATACCGCAGTAGAATTAGCTGATGTAAAGAAATATTTCATTCACGATATAGATAGTTATAAAATTATTTTTATCGACGGAAAATACAGTTCTTTTTTATCAGAAACTACACACGATGGAATGGATGTTTGTTTGATGTCTGCCGCATTAACAAAAGCTAAATACAAGCCAATTATCGAAAACTACTTTAACAAAGTAGCTAAACAAGATAATATGACTTCTTTAAATACCGCTTTTGCTACAGAAGGAGCTTTTATTCATATCCCTAAAAATGTTGAGGTAGAGAAACCAATTCAAATCATCAACTTTACAACTGGTAAAGAAAATGCAACGATGTTACAACCTCGTAACTTAGTGGTTGTAGAGCGTAATGCACATGTTCAAATTATTGAGCGTCATCAAAGCTTAACAGACAATGCTGCATTAACCAATGTTGTTACTGAAATTTATACAGATACACACGCTACAGTAGATTATTATAAAATCCAAAATGATAACATTAATGCTTCTTTAGTTGACAATACATATATTGAACAACAGAAAGAAAGTACTTGTTCAGTTCATACATTTTCATTTGGAGGAAATATTACGCGTAACAACTTAAACTTCTACCAAAAAGGAGAACATATTAATTCTATTTTAAAAGGAATTACAATTATTGAAGGAAAGCAATTGGTAGATCACTACACATTAGTTCATCATATAGAACCTAATTGTGAAAGTCATCAAGATTATAAAGGTATTTTCAATGATCGTTCTACAGGTGTTTTCAACGGAAAAGTAGTTGTTGAAAAAGAAGCTCAAAAGACAAACGCTTACCAACAAAACAACAATGTTTTAATTAGTGACAAAGCTACCATTAACGCGAAACCACAATTAGAGATTTTTGCTGATGACGTAAAATGTTCTCATGGTTGTACTATTGGTCAGTTAGATGAGCAAGCATTATTCTACATGCAACAGCGTGGTATTCCTAAAAAAGAAGCTCGTGCGTTATTAATGTATGCTTTTGCCAATACGGTTTTAGAAAGTGTAAAAATACCAGAAGTAAAAAAGCGTATTAATAAATTAATTGCCAATAAACTTGGTGTCAATATCGGATTCGATTTATAAGCTAATCCGTTTTATATAAAACAAAAACCACTCAAATTGAGTGGTTTTTTTATTGAGTCTTCATCCAATTTACAATCATTCGTAATTCACCCCACGAATATTCATTCTCTACAATTTCTTTAACTTTCGGTAGTTGATCGAAACCTGTAGCAGCAATAATTTTTCTTGCTTTTTCTAATTTCTTTTTTGTAAAGAATTCGAGAATATTTATATCTCCTCTCTCTACAAAATGTGATAAATGTCCTTCGATAGTACCGATTACCAAGCCTCTTTTTTCTGCAATTTCTTCCTTAGTCAACCCTTCTTTGAACAAATCGAAGGTAATATCTTTCGTATTTCGTTTATCTTTGACGACCTCAACAATTTCTATTTGAGATTTTAAATTGTTCTTTCTTGCATATTCATTAATAATTTCTAAAATTTCATCCCCATATTTATTAACACGTGTTTTCCCCATTCCGTTAATCTTTATTAACTGCGATTTATCTTCTGGCAATAATTCACATAATTCAAATAAAGTTTTTTGAGTAAAAATTTGAAACGGCGGAATATTTTCAGAATTCGAAACACTTGTTCTAAACATTTTTAAATTCTCAAATAATTCTTCATGTTGTGTTGAAGTAACTTCTGTTCTCTTCTTTGTTTTTGTAGGTTTCTGTAAAACTGCTTCAGCTCTAACTTTTAAATATTTTTCAGTAGAAAAAGTATCTTGCAAATGCTTTAAGACATATAACTTTTCTGCTAATTTTTCTTCTAAGATATCTAATTGTTTCTTAAAATCTTTTTTTACTTGTTTATTATCTGTTGTATAATTTAAATTATCAAGAGGTATTTTGATTTGCTCATTGGTTTGCTGTAAAAAGTAAGTTACCGCCTTATTAAATCGTTCTTGAATTGCAATTTCTTCTTCTGGATTATCAATTGATTCTGCTAAATTTTGCATTTGAATTTTAAATGAATTCGCAACTTTTAACAACGGAATAATTGCTTTGTCTTTGATTATCTCTAAAGGCTCAATAATATTTCCTTGTAATGAAGTTCTGTTTGTATAAAAAACATCAATTAATCTTTTTACAGGTTGTAGAAAAGGGTGATAATTAAAAACCTCAGCTATTAAATTCAATTGAAATTGCTTTTTTGATGATTCTAAATCATTTTCTGTCGGTTCATTTTCCTCAACATGCTTATTAAAATTATTTACTGTTATATCGTTTACAATACTACTTTCTTTAATTGGAGTTTTAAGTACAATTCCATCTAAAGTTTTACAACGACTTAAAGCAACGTAAGTTTGCCCATGAGCAAAAGAGGATTCAGCATCAATAATTGCCTTATCAAACGTTAATCCTTGGCTCTTATGAATGGTAATTGCCCAAGCCAAACGCAAAGGAACTTGTGTGTACGAACCTTCTAAAATTTCGTCAATTTCTTGGGTTTCTTTATCTATTGAGTACTTTATATTTTCCCATGTTTCAACACTAACTTCAATAACATCATCATCGGCACATCTTACAATTACACTATCTTCTTCTAAAGCAGTTACGACTCCTATTTTTCCGTTATAATATCTTTTTTCAACATCACTATCATTTTTAATAAACATTACCTGTGCTCCTACTTTCAATAATAAATTTTCATCGTTTGGAAAGTTTCGCTCATCAAAATTTTTATAAACTTCTGCTGTATAAATCTGTGATTTTGTTTTTAACTTATCTAACTCTTTTTTATTTATCGCATCAGCTTTTCTATTGTGAGTTGTTAATGTGATGTATCCTTCTTCAGATTGTGGTTCAAAATCGGGTTGGTATTGTTTATTTAAAATATTTACTGAAGTTTCTGACAAGGTATTTGTACGAACTTCATTTAAAATTGTGATAAATTCTTCGTTTTCTTGCCTGTATATATGTTTCAGTTCAACAGGAACTACATACGCTTGTTGAAAAGCTTTACTACTAAAAAAATAGACCGTTTGATAATGATTCCTTAAAATACTCCACTCATCTGGTCGAATTACAGGCGAAAGTTGTTGTACGTCTCCAATCATTAAAACTTGAGCTCCACCAAATACTTTTGTTCTATCTTTATAGCGACGAAGTACTTCATCAATTCCATCTAACACATCAGCACGAACCATACTAATTTCATCAATAATTACTAAATCAAGTGATTTAATAATATCGATTTTAGTTTTGCTAAACTTTCGTTCAATTCTATCTGAATATGGAGTCTGATTATTGGGTAAAATTGGTCCAAAAGGCAACTGAAAAAATGAATGGATAGTAACTCCTTTAGCATTAATTGCCGCAACACCAGTTGGAGCTACAACTATTAACCTTTTTAAACTTTCTTCTTTTAATCTTCTTAAAAATGTAGTCTTTCCTGTACCAGCTTTTCCTGTTAAAAAAAGATTTCTATCGGTTTTTTCTACAAAGCTGTATGCTAAATCTAATTCTTTATTTTCTATCATTTTTCAAACTAAAAACTACACTTTTCCTAGGAAGCTGTAAGGATTTCAATCAAAAATAGTGATTTACAAATCCAATTATTAATATCTCAAAAAATATTTTTTTAACACTTTTATGTAATGTCGTCTTAATTTCATCGTCAAAGTGTGTATAAAAATCTAACATCACCTATTAAATTAAAAATTATGCGAAAAATTATTATTCTCTTATTTTTCTTTTTAGCTACTACTCAATTTCAGGCTCAAAACAAAGTTTTTGACGCTTTATTAAAAACATATGTTGATAGCAAAGGAAATATTGACTATAAAGGTTTAAGAAAAAACAGAGCGCTTTTAGACATTTATTTAGATGAACTAAAAAAAACTGTTCCTAGAAAAAACTGGTCTTCTAATAAAGCCAAAGCCTTTTGGATGAACGCTTATAATGCCTACACTATTAAATTAGTACTAGATAGCTATCCGTTAAAAAAGATTACTGACATACAACGTAAAGGAAGAAATGCTTGGAAAATTCCTTTTGCTGAAATCGGAAAGAAAAAATATTCTTTAGATTTCATTGAACATAAAATTTTAAGAAGATGGCATGATGACCCAAGAATACATGTAGGAATTAATGCAGCTTCTAAATCTGGACCTAAATTTCCTAATTATGCTTTTACTGAAAAGAATGTAAACTCTAAATTAGAAATGTTAATGAAAGATTTTATTAACGATTCATCTAAAAATAAAATTACAGTAAATAAAGTTGAAGTTTCTAAAGTTTTTGAATGGTATCAAGAAGACTTTACTTCTAGTAATACATTGGTAGACTACATTAATAAATACTCTAATGTAAAAGCTAACGACAATGCAGAAGTTGTATATTTAGAATATGATTGGCACCTAAACGATAAAAAATAACAACCCTTAAGATTCCTCCCTACAGAAGCGAAAAGCATGTATAATGTTTTTCGCTTTATTTTATATGTGCTGATCTATTAAAATCGTATTTCCATCTGGGTCAAAAAACACAATGCTTGCTGGACCAGAATCTTCTTCATCAGTTTCTCTTTCTAATTTAATATGATTCGATTTTAAATGTTTTTGAATATCTCTAACATCATCAAATTCTTCTAACTTACTAGCATTTTCATCCCAACCTGGATTAAAGGTTAAAATATTATTTTTAAACATTCCTTGAAATAATCCTATGAGTGAATTTTCGTTTTTCATAATTAGATAATTCATTTCTTCACTTCCTGCAAAAACAGAAAAACCTAAAGTTTCGTAAAACTCTTTTGATTTCTCTAAACTTTTTACTGATAAACTGATAGAAAACGCTCCTAGTTTCATCCTTTTTAATTTTATGCTGTTCGTAAAATCTTTTCCATTTTTCTTCCTTTAGCCAATTCATCTATTAACTTTTCCATTTGCCTACATTGTTTGTAAATTTCAAATTCATCAGCAATGTTTTCAATTCTATATCCACAAACAACTCCTTTTATCATGTGTGCATTTTCGTGCATCGTTGCTCCCTCAAAAAAAGCTCTAAAAGTTGTTTTATTATCTATGAATTCTTGTAGTTCTTCAGCATTATATCCTGTTAACCATTCAATAACTTGATTTAATTCTTCTTTAGTTCTATCGTTTTTTTCTATTCTATTTAAATAATAAGGATAAATAGATCCAAAGATCATATTAGCAACTTGTTCATTTTTTTTGGCTGTAACTTCCATTTTGCATGAGTATTAATACAGCAATTTACAAAATTTAGGAAACTAAATTTTCGAAGATTAAAATAATCCTTGTTTATAAGAGTTATAAATCTAGTCTTTGATAAACTCTAACTCTTGAGATTTCACTATTAAAAAGAAACTAATATAATATAAAGCTGTACCAACTATTATATTAATATAGTCTGCATTTTCAATTTTCTTTGCACCAAAAACCATATCACAAACAACAAAAAGAGCAATAGCTACAAAGAATAAAATATCTTTAGAAGAACTTCGTGTTATTATATTGGTAAAAGCTAAAGAAATTAAACCTACCAAAACTAAAGTCGTAGATATTGACAGGTAATAGAACAACGTATTCTTAAAAATAAGCACAAACAATAACGATATTATTGAGGATGCAATTACAAACACTGTTAAAAACAACTTCCAATCCACTTTTCTATTAAAAGCAAACTTTATTAATGTTAACCTATAAACAAGCAATAGAATCATTCCTATAACACTTTGACTTTGCAACGAAAAAAGTATAGTAGATAAAAAGAATAACAACAAACTCAAGGTTAATAAATAGTTCGACTTTTTTAATGTTACTAAAAAATAAAGCATAAAAAAGATAGACACAACTATTTTTGAAACAACAATTTCAGTTGTTGCACTTTCTTTTATGAAATAAAAAACAGCTAAAGACGCTATTATTATTAGAATTAAGAAAGCCTTTCGCCATTTTGTAATTATTGGGGGCATATTTTACAAAGGTGTTTTATTACAAAAGTTAAGTTAGAAAAAATCCCGCACATATTGTGCAGGATTTTTATTTTTAAAAGTCTATTATGATGACCTTACTATTTTTATCTAGACAAAACTTTACATTTCTAAAGCTTTCTTAGGGTTGTTATCCATTAATAATTCTACTGGGTTTTCTAATGCTTCTTTAACTGCTACTAAGAAACCAACAGATTCTTTACCATCAATAATTCTGTGGTCGTAAGATAAAGCTACGTACATTATTGGTTGAATAACTACCTCTCCGTTTACCGCCATTGGACGATTTACAATATTATGCATTCCTAAAATTGCACTTTGTGGAGGGTTAATAATTGGTGTTGATAACATAGAACCAAATACACCACCATTAGTAATTGTAAAAGTACCACCAGTCATTTCATCTACTGTAATTTGACCTTCACGAGCTCTAATTGCTAAACGTTTTACTTCGCTTTCAACACCTCTAAACGTTAAGTTTTCAGCATTTCTAATTACAGGAACCATTAATCCTTTTGGCCCAGAAACTGCAATAGATATATCTTGAAACTCAAAAGACACCATTTCTTTACCATCAATCATTGAGTTTACAGCTGGATACATTTGTAAAGCTCTAACGACAGCTTTTGTAAAAAAAGACATGAATCCTAAACCTACTCCGTGTTTAGCTTTAAAGTCTTCTTTGTACTCTTTACGTAAATCAAAAATTGGTTGCATATTAACTTCGTTAAATGTAGTTAACATAGCTGTATCGTTCTTCACAGAAACTAAACGTTCTGCTACCTTACGACGTAACATTGATAACTTTTTACGCGAAGTTCCACGAGATCCCATTCCTGGAGTTCCCATTGAAGGAACAGCTTTTACAGCATCTTCTTTAGTTACACGACCATCTTTACCAGTTCCTTTAACATCAGAAGCTGAGATTCCTTTTTCAGCTAAAATTTTCTTAGCTGCTGGAGATGCCGCTCCTGTAGCATACGTTTCTTTTGCTGGTTCTGCTTTTGGAGCTTCTTTTTTCTCCTCCGCTTTTGGAGCTTCTTTTGGCGTAGCTCCACCTTCTGGTTTTGCAGCACTCATATCAATATGACATACTACAGCACCTACTGCTACTGCATCACCTTCTTCAGCTTTTAAAGTGATAATTCCGCTTTCTTCCGCAGGTAATTCTAACGTAGCTTTGTCAGAATCAACTTCAGCGATAGGTTGATCTTTCTCAACATAATCACCATCTTCAACTAACCAAGTTGCAATTTCTACTTCTGTAATTGATTCCCCCGGAGAAGGAACTTTCATTTCTAAAACACTCATGTTTTTTATTTTTATTCTGAAATACTTTCTTTCTTAATTTTAATCGAATACTTTATCTAATACTCTTTGATGACGACGCTTATAACGAGCACTTGAACCTGCTGCTGGTGCCGATTTGTAATCTCTCGAAGCACATTCTAATCTTGCTAATTCAAAACGTTCTAACATATATCCCCAAGAACCCATATTTTTTGGTTCCTCTTGAGCCCAAACATAACGCTCTACATTCGGATACCTATCCATTACTTCTTTAATCTTGTCATTATGTAATGGGAATAATTGTTCTATTCTAATTAATGCTACATCTTCTCTTCCTAAACGCTCACGCTCTTCTAACATATCGTAGTAGAACTTACCTGTACAGAACACCATTTTCTTTACTTTTGAAGTATCAATAGTATCATCGATTACTTCTTGGAAAGTTCCGTTGGCTAAATCTTCAATAGGATTTACAGCTTTTGGTAAACGTAATAAACTCTTAGGAGTGAAAACCACTAATGGTTTTCTGAAATCACGTTTCATTTGACGACGCAAAATATGATACATATTTGCTGGTGTAGAACAGTTTGCTATTGTCCAGTTATCAATTGCTGATGATTGTAAGAAACGTTCTATTCTTGCTGAAGAGTGCTCTGGCCCTTGACCTTCATAACCATGAGGTAATAACATTACCAATCCGTTTTGCAACTTCCATTTATCTTCTGCAGAAGAAATATATTGATCGAACATGATTTGTGCTCCGTTGGCAAAATCACCAAATTGAGCTTCCCAAATAGTTAATGTATTTGGAGCTGCCATTGCGTAACCATAATCGAAACCTAAAACTCCATACTCCGATAAATGAGAATTGTAAATAGTCATTTCCCCTTTATTCTTCGGATTAGTGTTTAATAGGTTTACACGTTCTAATGTTTCTTCATCACGCATAATTGCATGACGGTGAGAGAAAGTTCCTCTTTCTACATCTTCACCAGAAATACGTACGTTATATCCTTCCTCTAATAAAGTTCCGTAAGCTAAATTTTCTGCTGTACCCCAGTCTAAAGAATTCTCTTCAAAGACCATTTTTTCACGACCTTTTAAAATACGCTCTGCTTTACGAACAAACTTATGCCCTGTTGGAGTTGTAGAAATTACTCTAGCAATATCTTTTAATGCGTCAACCGAATAGGTAGTATCTACAGGTTGTAGCATATCTTCTAGCTGCTTACGAATGAATCCATCCCAAACTTCTGGCATAAATTCTTGAATCTTAGAAGTAGTTTTCTTTTTAGATTCTGCAAATTCAGTTTCTAAATGAGCTTTAAATTCATCAGTAATTTGCTTTACGTAATCGGCAGAAATACTTCCTTCTTCTACTAATTTAGCAGCATAAATTTCTTTAGCATTCTTATGCTTAGAAATAGCTTTATATAATTTAGGCTGTGTAAAACGTGGTTCATCACCTTCGTTGTGCCCGTATTTACGATATCCTAATAAATCGATATAAATATCTTTCTTAAACTTAGTTCTGTACTCAACAGCCATTTCCATTGCATGACAAACAGCTTCTGCATCATCTGCATTTACATGTAATACAGGTGATAAAGTCACCTTAGCAACATCAGTACAGTAGGTACTCGAACGAGCATCTAAATAATTGGTTGTAAAACCAACTTGGTTATTTACCACTATATGAATTGTTCCTCCTGTTTTATAACCGTTTAAAGTCATCATTTGAGCAACTTCATATGCAATTCCTTGCCCCGCAATTGCAGCATCTCCATGTACGACGATTGGTAAAATCTTACCGTTATCGTTATTGTAGTCTAAATCTACTTTTGCACGAACAATTCCTTCAGCAACTGCAGCAACAGTTTCTAAGTGAGATGGATTTGGCACCAAATTCATCTTCATCTTTTGTCCGCCTTTGTATTCTTTGCTTAAGGTTAATCCTAAGTGATATTTTACATCACCATCGATAGTTTCATCTTCAAAATCCTTTCCCTCGAATTCGCTAAATAAATCACGAACTGGTTTTTTGAAGATATTTACTAAAGTGTTTAAACGACCACGGTGCGCCATTCCTAACACACATTCTTCAACTCCGTATTTTTCAGCAGCATCACGTAATGCAACACTAACACCTGGGATTAAAGTCTCTCCTCCTTCAACAGAGAATCGTTTTTGACCTACATATTTTGTTTGTAAAAAACTCTCGAAAGTTGAAGCTTGGTTTAACTTAGTAAGAATGTACTTCTTTGCTTCAATATCGTACTTCGGGTGGTTATCATTATCGTTCAAACGATTTTGCCACCATTTAATCTCTTCTGGATTACGAAGATACATGTACTCTACACCTATAGAGTCACAATAAATTGCTTTTAAGTGTGAAATAATTTCAGATAGAGTTCTCGCTCCTATTCCTAAAATATCTCCTGCGTTAAAAACGGTTCCTAAGTCATTTGTAGACAACCCAAAATTCTCAATATCAAGCGTAGGCGTATACTTTCTTCGCTCTCTAACTGGGTTTGTTTTAGTAAATAAATGACCACGAGTTCTGTAACCATTTATTAAGTCTATTACTAAAAATTCTTTACGAACTTCTTCTGGAATTTCTATTTCATCTTCTTCGGTAAGCGAATAATTTTCATTGGCTAAATCATACCCTTGAAAAAAGCTTCTCCAACTTGGTTCTACTGCATCGGGGTTTCTTTGATATTGCTCATACAAATCACCTATAAACTCCGTGTGTACTGCATTTAAGAACGAAAACTTGTCCATATATATTTTGAATACTTTGTATCTGTGCTAAATAATACCGACAAAAATACAACTTTTAAGAAAAACAAAGTGACTAAATAACTATAAAAAAGAGCATGTTTTTTTATTCTTCTCAACTAATTATAAACAAAAAAACTCCCTTAAACTCAAAAAAGATGAAATTTTAACTCTTTGAAAATAAATTAAATGACAAAACTCTTTGTTTTTTCTTGAAAAATAATTTGCAGATATTAAAAAACTGCTTAAATTTGCACTCGCATTTTAAAACAACTACTGTTTTAAATTCCTCCTTAGCTCAGTTGGTTAGAGCATCTGACTGTTAATCAGAGGGTCCTTGGTTCGAGCCCAAGAGGGGGAGCAAAATTAAAGGCAACGTAGAAGCCGATAATTTCTACAACATACATATATTTGTTCTAAATGAACATTCCTCCTTAGCTCAGTTGGTTAGAGCATCTGACTGTTAATCAGAGGGTCCTTGGTTCGAGCCCAAGAGGGGGAGCAAAAAAGACTTACATTTCGTAAGTCTTTTTTATTTTTGTACTAATGAAATTTCCAAATAAACTTCAACAAAAGCTCACAAAACGTATTGAGCAAGATGCTTTAAGATCTTTAGACAACAAAAAAGGTTTAATTGATTTTTCTTCTAATGACTATTTAGGCTTTTCTGGAAGTGAAACTATTTTCGAGCGTACACATTTATTTTTAACCAAAAACAACTTAAAGCAAAATGGCGCTACTGGATCTCGTCTGTTATCTGGAAATCATTCATTATACGAAGAAACCGAACAACTTTTAAATACGATTCATAAATCTGAAGCTTCGTTAATTTTTAATTCAGGTTACGACGCTAATGTTGGTTTTTTTTCATCAGTACCTCAACGTGGAGATATTATTTTGTATGATGAGTTAATTCATGCCTCTATTAGAGATGGTATTCAACTTTCGAATGCTAAATCTTTTAAATTCAAACATAATAGTCTAGAACATCTTGACGAGATGTTAAAACGAGTTCAACATGAAAATACTAATATTTATGTTGTAACCGAATCTGTCTTTTCTATGGATGGTGACTCTCCAGACTTGGCTACAATTTCTCAAATCACTAAAAAACACACCAATGCATATCTAATAATTGATGAGGCTCATGCTTTAGGCATTTTTAATTATGGACTAGTACAAAAACTTAATTTAGAAGAAGAGGTTTTTGCACGTATTATAACTTTCGGAAAAGGTTTGGGTTGTCATGGAGCAGCTATTTTAGGAAGTAAACAACTAACAAACTACCTTACTAACTTTGCTCGTAGTTTTATTTATACTACAGGGCTTTCACCGCACTCAATAGCTACTATAAAAACTTCATATAATTTCTTAGAAAGTTCTGAAGGAAAAAACAAAATAAGTACTCTACAACAAAACATATCTCACTTTCTTTCAGAAGTTAAACGCTTAGAACTTGATTTTATATCTAGCAATTCTGCTATACATTGTTGTATTATTCCAGGAAATAAAAAAGTAAAAAACATTGCTAAAGAACTACAAAAAAAAGGATTTAACGTAAAACCTATTTTATCTCCAACTGTTTCTCAAAATCAAGAGCGTTTACGTTTTTGCTTACACTCCTACAATTCTAAAGAAGAAATTACTGCTGTTTTAGAACATCTTGCTACATTTGTGAATTAAACTCATCATTGCGAACGAAGTAAAGCAATCTCTGTAAAAAGATTATTTCGTCGCAATGCTCCTCGTAATGACAATGAAAAAAAAATATTTTATCACAGGAATCTCAACAGAAGTTGGTAAAACTGTAGCTTCCGCTATTATAACTGAAGCTTTAGAAGCCGATTACTGGAAACCAATTCAGTCTGGAGATTTAGCATATTCAGACACACATAAAGTAGAAAAATTGATTTCGAATAAAAAATCAGTTTTTCACCCGAACTCATACGCATTAAATACACCTATGAGTCCACACGCTTCGGCAGAAATTGATGGAATTACCATAGACATCAATCAAATCAAAGAACCCTCAACCGTAAACAATTTGGTTATTGAAGGTGCTGGTGGATTACTTGTTCCTTTAAACAACGAAAACACTTTACTAGACATTCTAAAACCTGAATATAAAATTATCGTAGTTTCTCGCCATTATTTAGGAAGCATTAATCATACGCTATTAACAGTAAATTATTTAAAAGAAAGAGGTTTTGATGTTTCTATACTTTTTTCTGGAAATGAACATCCTACAACAGAAGCTATTATTAAAAAAATGACTAACGTTCCAGTTATTGGACGAATAGATGAAGAACCATATTTTGATCAGAATGTGATTAAAGAATATGCTGAAAAGTTTAGAAGTAAATTATAACGTCACCCTGAACTTGATTAGGAATGACGAGAAAACAAAATTATGACATTACAAGAACGAGATAAAAAGCACTTGTGGCATCCGCTTAAACAACATCAAACACATCCAAATAGTTTAGGGATTGTTAAAGCAAAAGGTTGTGTTTTAACCGATGAACATGGTAACGAATATATCGATGCTATTTCCTCTTGGTACACCTGTATATTTGGGCATTGTAACGATTATATTACTAGTCGTGTTTACGACCAAATGCAAAGGTTAGACCAAATAATGTTTAGTGATTTTACTCACGAACCTGCTGTAAAACTATCAGAAGAACTTATTAAAATTCTTCCTGAAAATCAAAATAGAATTTTCTTTAACGACAATGGTTCTACTGCTGTTGAAGCTGGAATTAAAATGGCGCTTCAATATCATTTTAACAAAGGCGAAAAAAGGAACTTATTTATTGCTTTAGAAAACGGATTTCATGGAGATACTTTTGGTGCTATGTCGGTTTCTGGATTGTCAGTTTACAACGGCCCTTTTGAAGATTTCTTAATGCATGTAGAGAGAATTCCAGTTCCGAATGGAGAAAATAATGAAGACATCTTAGAACAATTAAAAGAAATTGTCTCGAAACAAAAAATAGCTGGGTTTATCTATGAACCTTTAGTGCAAGGAGCAGCAGGAATGAAAATTCACAAAGCAGAAGACTTAAATGTTATTTTACAGTTTTGTAAAGAGAATGATATACTAACTATTGCCGATGAAGTTATGACTGGTTTTGGTAAAACAGGAAACAATTTTGCATCTAACGAAATTGAAACAAAACCAGATATCATTTGTTTAAGCAAAGCTTTAACTGCAGGTTTAGTTCCTATGGCAATTACTTCTTGTACAGAAGAAATATACGAAGCTTTTTTAGGCGATTCAATTGCAGAGGGATTCATGCATTGTCATACGTATTCTGCAAACCCAATAGCTTGTAGAGCTGCTTTAGCTGGAATTGAATTATTACAATCAGAAGAAATTCAGCAAAACATTCACCAAATTTCCAAAGCACATATAGCATTTTCTAACGAAATAAAACATCACAACAAAATAACTAACGTAAACTCTAAAGGAGTAATTTTAGCAATCGATTTAAAAACAAACTCAAGTAGATATGGTAGTTTACGTGATCAATTGTTAAAATCTTTTATGGATGAAGGTGTGTTTCTCCGTCCATTAGGAAATACTATTTACTTACAACCTCCGTATGTAATCACTGAGGAGCAACTTAAAAAAGTATACACTACTATAGAAAAGGTTCTAGATACTCTCTAGAACTTTTTCATTTTCAAGTAAATTAATTTCTTCTTGAGTTTCTTTAACACGAACATATAAATCTTCGTATGCCCATTCTCCATTAGATTTTAATCCTCTAACAACAAGTGTTCCTTCTCCTTTATCTCCTCGTATTGGAATAGAAAAATCAACTTCACCGTTATCGTTACTTAATGAAATATTTCCTGAAGGTATTCCGTAAGTTTCTAAATTTTCTCCTAATAGTTCAATTACTTTAGAATTTTCTTTTGCCTTAGACAAAGCATATTCTACTGGCTCTGAGTTTTCCATTAAACTCGTTACACCAAAAAATGCTGCTCCAATACCAAAAACAAATAATAATATAATTACTAAACATCCGCAACCACACCCACCAACAGGTACAGCCCACATCCAATTTCTTTTAAACCAACTTTCATGTTGTTCTTCGCTCATAAATTTTATTTTTAAGCAATATAAAATAATTCAACCTTTTTAGTTGATGTTATAAAGTTTATTTTTGCTGAAATTTTTTCAACTTTTGAATACTAAAATTTCCATAACAGCCATATCATCAGTTTCTTCTTTAGGAAGTTCTTTACATGATGTTTGGAAAAAATATAAAGACAACAACCATTATCTAAGTGAAAAAGATTTTGGTAATTTTAAAGCTTGGGTTGCTCAATTATCTGAAGATGATTTAGAAAAAATCAATCAGATTAAATTTTCAGACAACAAGTATAAAAATTTAGATAACACTGTTTTATATACACTTTTTGTCGCAAGAAAAGCAATACAAACTGCCAATTGGAAAACGGGTGATAACTTCGGAATTAATATCGGTTCTTCAAGAGGAGCAACAAGTTTATTCGAAAAATATTATCAAGAGTTTTTAGACAGTAATCAAGTTTCTACATTGAGCTCTCCAACTACTACTTTAGGTAATATTTCTTCATGGATTGCACACGACTTACAAAGTAAAGGTCCAGATGTTTCTCATTCTATCACATGCTCTACAGGTTTGCATTCAGTATTAAATGGAGTGGCTTGGTTACAATCTGGCATGACTGATAAATTTATGGTAGGCGCTAGCGAAGCTGCTCTAACACCATTTACTATTACCCAAATGCAGGCTTTGAAAGTGTATGCAAAAAACAATGATGACTACCCTTGCAAGGCATTCGATTTGGAGAAAGATAAAAACACCATGGTATTGGGTGAAGCAGCTGCAGTTTTATGTTTAGAAAAAGGAGCACAACAAAATGCTTTGGCTTTTATAGAAGGAATTGGTTATGCTACCGAAGTTTTAAAACACAACACTTCAATATCTAACAATGCAGAATGTTTTCAAACATCAATGAAAATGGCTCTTCAAAATGTAAATACTCATGAAATTGATGCTATCGTCATGCATGCTCCAGGAACTATAAAAGGAGATTCTTCTGAAATTAATGCTATTAAAGAAGTATTTGGAAATCATCAACCTTTTTTAACCACCAACAAATGGAAGGTTGGTCATACTTTTGCTACTTCAGGAATATTAAGTATGGAGTTAGCTATTTTAATGTTGCAGCATCAAGAAGCTATCGAAGTTCCTTTTGCTAAAAAACAAGAAAAACCAAAACAGCTTAATAAAATACTGGTAAATGCTGTAGGTTTTGGCGGAAATGCCGTTTCAGTTTTATTAAGTAAAAACTAGCATATATATTTATAATTAGTACATTTGATTTATCAAACAACTATCTAATCAACTTATTGTATGAGTGAAGTAAGACATAATTGGACGAAAGAAGAAATATTAGAAATATACAACAAGCCCTTAATGGAGTTGCTTTATGAAGCAGCTACAATTCATAGAAAAAGTCACGACCCTAATGTAGTACAAGTATCTACATTATTATCGATAAAAACAGGAGGATGTTCTGAAGATTGTGGATATTGCCCACAAGCAGCACGTTATCATACCGATATTGAAGGAAACGATTTAATGTCAGTTCAACAAGTAAAAGCTCAAGCTTTAAGAGCTAAAGCCGGTGGTAGTTCTCGTGTTTGTATGGGAGCTTCTTGGAGAAATGTAAAAGATGGACCAGAATTTGATCAAGTTTTAGAAATGGTACGTACCATTAATAAACTTGATATGGAAGTTTGTTGTACCTTAGGAATGGTAACTGAAAATCAAGCAAAACGTTTAGCTGAAGCTGGATTATACGCCTATAACCACAACTTAGATTCTTCAGAAGAATATTATAAAGAAGTAATTTCTACTCGTGGATTTCAAGATCGTTTAGATACGATTGATAACGTTCGTAAAACAAACGTTACTGTATGTTCTGGAGGAATTATTGGCATGGGAGAATCTGTTGAAGACAGAGCAGGAATGTTAGTAGCTTTATCTACCTTAGATCCTCAACCAGAATCTACCCCAATTAACGCATTAGTAGCTGTAGAAGGAACTCCGTTAGAAGACGAAAAGCCTGTTGAAATTTGGGAAATGATTCGTATGGTAGCAACCACTCGTATTGTTTTACCAGAAACACAAGTGCGTTTATCTGCTGGAAGAACTCAAATGAGTAGAGAAGGTCAAGCAATGTGTTTCTTTGCTGGAGCAAATTCTATTTTTGCTGGAGACAAGCTTTTAACAACTCCGAATCCTGATGTAAATGAAGACATGAAAATGTTTGAAATGCTAGGATTAAATCCACAAAAACCATTTACTAAGAAAGTACAACCTCAATCTGTAGAGGCAAAAGATTCTCAATTTGAAGCTTTAGGTGAAAAGCCAAAATGGACAAGACCAGAGCATAAAATTGAGCGTAACGAACAAAAGAAACAGGAAGCTTTAGAACTTCGTAAACAATAACAAAATATCACTTTTTATAATTATCCATCAACTAAAAATTGGTGGATATTTTTTAGCAAGAATGTTTCTAAATAATTTCGAAACGTTTTCTTAACTTTGCTTCCTGAAAAATTGAACGAATGGGATTACAATTACAACAGATTGATAGAGTTGAAACCATTACAAAAGAAGACTTTATCAAAAACTATTTCAAACCACAAAAACCTGTGGTTATTGAACGTTTTATTGAAGATTGGCCTGCATACAATAAATGGTCTTTAGAATATATGAAAGAGGTTGCTGGAGACAAAACAGTACCTTTATACGATGATAGACCTGTTGATTATAAAGATGGTTTTAACGAACCGCATGCTACCATGAAAATGAGCGAGTATGTTGATTTGTTAAAAAGAGAGCCTACTAAATTCAGAATTTTCTTATGGAATATTTTAAAAGAGGTTCCGCAATTACAAAAAGATTTTTCTTTTCCTGATTTTGGTTTACGCCTAATGAAAGGATTACCAATGTTATTCTTTGGTGGGACAGATTCGTATACCTTTATGCACTACGATATTGATTTGGCTAATATTTTCCACTTCCATTTTGAAGGAAAAAAGAAGTGTATTTTATTCGATCAGAAACAAAATAAGTATTTATATAAAATACCTCATTCGTTAATTACTAGGGAAGATATTGATTTCAATAATCCTGATTTTGACAAGTGGCCTGCACTTAAAAAAGCAAAAGGTTATGTTGCAGAATTAGAACATGGTAATGTTTTATATATGCCAGAAGGTTATTGGCATTATATGAGATATATAACTCCTGGTTTTTCTATGAGTTTACGTGCTATTGCTCGTAACCCTAAAAACTTAGGAAAAGCAGTTTACAATGTGTTTATTATGCGTACTATTGATAATATTATGCGTAGAATAAGGGGACAGAAATGGATTGATTGGAAAAACGAACAAGCCATTATAAAGACAAATAAAGCAAACAATATTGCATAAAAAAAGCACCTCTAAAGGTGCTTTTTTATTTTCCAAATAATCGCTGAAAAAAGTTCTTCCCTTTTTTAACAGCTTCTTCAACTTCTTCTTGAGCATCCTCTGCAAAATCAGCAATATGTTCACTAGCTTCACCAGCTATTTCTGCAGCTTTCTCTGTAACATCGTCTAATACTTCTTTAGCTTCATTAGCTAACTCAGTAGCTTTTTCTTTTGCTTGTTGAATAGATTCATCAGATAACGTTTCACTCACTTTATCTTTAACCTCTTCAACCATATCTACTGCTTTTTCTCCCATTTCTCCTGCAGCTTCAAAAGTTTTTTCAGTTACCTTGTCTAAAACCTCTTTTGCTTTGTCTAAACCTTCATTTAAGCTTTCGTTGATGTTTTTCTTATCTTCTTCCATAATTGATGCTTTATTAGAACCAAGACTTATGATTAACTTGATATGTTTCTATAAATTCTTCGTCTGACTTTGTTAAGTAGATAATCCCTTCTATTAAACCAATTAACCAAGGCACATATATTAAAAATGCTCCGATAACTAAGCACATTAGTGCCATAGAAATAAAAGTAGCCCCTAATAAAATTAAACCTTCTTTAGTGTAACCTAAAACAAATTTATGCACACCAAAACCTCCTAAGATAATGCCTAAGATTCCTGCTAAGATTCGTTTACTTTCTTGTTTGGGTACTGGTTTACCGTTTTCGTCAATGATCTCCATATAATTTTAGTTTTTAAGTCTTTAAATTTATAAAAAAGCTTCGTCTTTTGGCTCCCATAGCTCAACTTTATTTCCATCTAAATCTATTATCCAACCAAACTTACCATAATCGTATTCCTCAACCTTATCAATTACAGTAACTCCTTTTTCTTTTAACTCTTCTAATAGTTCAACTAAATTTTCAACTCTATAATTAAACATAAAGTCTTTTTTTGATGGAGAAAAATACTCAGTGTCTTTTGTAAACGGGCTCCATTGAGTAGATGCTTTTTTCCCTTCATTATCTTTCCACCAAAATGTACTCCCCCAATCATTAGTATTAAAGCCTAATTTTTCTTTATACCAATCTCTTGTTGCTTTCGGATCTTCAGTTTTAAAAAACACACCTCCTATTCCTGTAACTTTACCTTTCTTTGTCATTTTACTTCTTTTTTACATTTGTTTCGTAAATATCGATCCACTCTTCCATTGTCATTTTCGTAACTAATTCTGCAATTAAATCGAACGGAATTTCTTCAATCTTCTTAAATCGAATACAGCTTTTCCCCATATCTAATTTTCTTTTACAGTGTTTTGGATATTCAGCTACAAACCAATCTAACAATTCTTTTTTAGCATAAATTCCGCTATGATATAAGTTGATTGAATTTTTCTGTGAAGCAATATTCATAAAGGGTAACGGATCTTTTGGATTACAGTGATAACCATCTGGATATTTAGAATGTGGCACATAATAGCCTATCATTTTATAATTAATTCCTTCTTCGAAACCTTTAGGTAAATTTTTTTTTATGGTTTTGCGTAACTTTTCCATAACAGCTTTTCGCTCTTCTGGAATTTGTGCAATATATTCTTCGGGTGTGCTTGCTTCGTACTGCATAATATTTTATCTACGTTGTAAAAATAGTGCTGACAATAAAGATATAATAAATCCTATAATTGTTACTAAAACTATCATAAACAATGCTGCCATTGAGCTTGTCATTTTTATAATTTCGTTTTCTCTTCCTTCATCAATAAGTTTTTGTTCGTAATTAGAGAAAAAATCTGGATTGATAAACTTCGTATATACAAAATCTGCAATTCCAATTCCCACAGCTACAAATAATGAAATTAATACTCCAATAGCAACTGCTTTCCAAAAAGAAATCATTCCGTTATTTATTGCATCTCTATAATGCTTTATAGCAAAATAAATAAAAGACAAGGATAAGAATATAGAAAGGTAACCAAGTATTTCATTTGTCTTATAATCTAGATTATCTATTCCTACAATAAGATGGAGCATAAAAATAATGAAGCCAGTAGCTAAGCCATAACCACCATACTTTAATACTGTTTTGTTCATGATTGAAAAGTTTAATTTATATGCTTTCAAAAATAGTTTATCAATCTATTTTTGAGTTCATACTAAAGTACCAAAAGTCTCATACTTTAGTATTTTACACTATAATAAGTATTTCTTTAGCTACTTGAACTGCCTGAGTTCTTCTTTTAGCATTTAGCTTTACGAGTAAATTAGACACGTGAGTTTTAATTGTACTTTCTGACAAAAATAGTTCTGCTGCAATTTCTTTATTAGAAAGTCCTTTTGCTATTAATTGTAGCACTTCGTATTCTCTAGAAGTAATTTCTAACTCTTTTATTTTTTTATGATTGATTTCTTTAGACGGCACTTTCTTCTTAGTCTTTTTATTAAAAAAAACACCTATCACAAAAGAAAAAATCGCAACAAGAGCTATTATAAGTTCAACTTTAAAATCTCCAGAAATGATAGCATATTTACTAACTTGAAAAAACAGCAATAATGCTAAAATTAACAAACCAAAAACTAGAACTGTTTTTTTCATAAAAGCAATTTAATAAAATTTCACTCGATAATCGAGTTTAGAAAGATTAGACGAAAGTAAACAAATCCATAAAGTTTCCTTCTTTTAAAAGAAAGGGCTTACATAAATTTTGCTCTGATTTTATCTACAATCGTTTGCGCTAATTTTTCTTTACTTTCAATCGTCCAACCAGCTACATGAGGTGTTAATAATACTTTATTTGAGTTTATTAAATACTGAAAAGCTTCTGGCATTTCATTTTCGGTAAATAAATTTTCAAAAGACTTTTTTTCATACTCCAAAACATCCAATCCAGCGCCTAATATTTTTCCAGTTTCTATAGCTTCAACCAAATCTTTTGTTACCACCGATTTTCCTCTCGCCGTATTAATCAACCAAAAAGGTTTAGAAAACTTATTGATAAAATCTGCATTTATCATGTTAATGGTAAGTTCTGTTTGAGGAGTATGCAAACTCAACACATCAGCTTTTTCTTGTAATTCTTGTAAAGAAACTTGTTTGCAATTTTCATCGCCAACATTGGGTTTTATATCATAACAAAGAACATCTACATCGAATCCTCGTAACTTTTTAGCGAATGCTTTTCCCATATTCCCATAACCGATTAAACCAACAGTTTTACCATCGAGTTCTATTCCTCGGTTATCCTCTCGCAGCCACTGTCCGCTCCTAACTTCTTTATCGGCTTTGTTTAGTTTATTGAATAAGGAAAGTAATATTCCTAAAGCGTGTTCACCAACAGCATTTCTATTTCCTTCTGGAGCAGAAATTAACTTTATTCCTTTTTGTATAGCATAATCACAATCAATATTTTCTAGTCCTGCTCCTACTCTTCCAATAAACTTAAGATTTAATGCTTTATCTAAAAACTGTTTATCTATCGTAAATCTACTTCGAATTATAATTCCATCGTACTCATGAATTTTATCTTCAATTGCTGATTTTGAAGAAGTATAATCTTCATCATTTTGAAACCCTAAATCAGAAAGTTGGTTTATTAATAAAGAGTGGTTTGAGTCTATGTGAAGTACTTTCATTCAATAGCTTATTGGATTGTTAGTATATTAGATTTTTAGAATGATAAACAATATTGTTTTAATTATTAAACCACATAGAAATAATACAAATTATTATCATAATTGGCCAAACGTATTTGATAATAAACTTTACTGCTTTTTCATAACCATAAAAAAAAGCCATTCTTTTTGGATTTCTCCTTTTAAACGAATTTTCCATTTTTTTAAGCATGAAACTAAACGCTACTCTAAAAAATGGAATTGTCAATAAAAAAATAATCGATTGTATTAGTTTTTGGGAAAAACTCATATAATCTTTTAATATTGTTCGTTCTCGTTAGGAAAATCTTGAGACTTTACATCATCAATATATTGTTTAAATGCATTGGTCATACCTGTATACATATCTAAATAACGACGTAAAAAACGTGGGTTAAATTCATGCGTCATTCCTAACATATCGTGCGTAACTAAAACTTGTCCGTCTACTCCAGCTCCAGCTCCAATACCAATTACAGGAATTGTTAAGCTCTCAGCTACTTCTTGTGCTAATTTTGCTGGCACTTTTTCTAACACTAAAGCAAAACAACCTAATTGTTCTAATAACTTAGCATCTTCTTTTAATTTTTGAGCTTCCTCTTCTTCTTTAGCTCTTACCGTATATGTTCCGAATTTATATATAGATTGAGGTGTTAACCCTAAATGTCCCATAACAGGAATTCCAGCAGTTAAAATACGAGAAATAGACTCTCCTATCTCACTTCCTCCTTCTAATTTCACCGCATGCCCACCAGTTTCTTTCATTATTTTAATAGCAGATTCTAATGCATTTTTAGAATTTCCTTGATAAGTACCAAAAGGTAAATCTACTACAACTAAACAACGATCTATAGCTCTAACCACAGAACTTGCATGATAAATCATTTGATCTAACGTAATTGGCAATGTTGTTTCGTGTCCTGCCATTACATTCGACGCTGAATCACCAACAAGAATTACATCAATTCCTGCTCCATCTACAATTTTAGCCATGGTATAATCATACGCTGTAAGCATCGAAATTTTCTCTCCATTAGCTTTCATCTCCACCAACGATTTAGTGGTAATTCTTTTATATTGTTTTTTTGCTACTGACATTGTCGATTTTTGTTATTTGCCCGTAAAAATACACAATTAATCAAACAAAAGATAGTATTTACTGGTAGTTAATCTTCTGTTAATCTTTTAATTCTAAGTTTTATAAACTGTTAGTTTTAAATAGATTTATCATCAAATCAAACTTTTAAAACTATGAATAAGTTCATTACTTTTCTCATTCTTATTGTTTTAACTACAGTTGTTAAAGCTCAAAGTACTACTGAAGAAGACAGAATTAAAAAAACTATTGAAACTTTTTTTGACGGCTTACATAAAGGAGATAGTACAACAGTTTCTTCAACTTTGCATCCAACCATAAAAATTCAAACTACTTTTTCTAATAAAGAAGGTAAAAAGGTATTAGTAACTGAAACTAAAGATAAGTTACTTACAAATATTGCTAATAAAAATCCGCAACATACTTATCTAGAAAAACTACTTTCATATACGATTAAAATTGATGGGAATTTAGCTTCTGTATGGACTCCTTATGAGTTTTATTTAAATGATAAATTCAGTCATTGTGGTGCTAATTCTTTTCAATTATTCAATGACAACGGAACTTGGAAAATAATTTATTTGGTTGATATGAGACGAAGAAGTTCTTGTAAAGCTATTCAAAAGTAATCTTATGAAATATTTCTTATTATTCTTTTTTGCGATACAATTCGCCACTGCTCAAGATCCTGAAATATTCTCGCCAGAAATATTTAAAGACTTACCTAACGTAAGAGATTTTGCTTTAAATAAAAATGGTGACGAACTTTATTTTACTATTGAAAGTTATAGAAAAGAATACTCTTTTATAGCTGTAACTCATAAAATAAACGGAAAATGGTCTAACCCAAAAGTAGCATCCTTTTCTGGTCAATTTAAAGATCTTGAACCTTTTTTATCTCCAGATGGACTTACGTTATTTTTTGCTTCAAACAGAAAAACAAACAATTCTAATGAAGCTAAAAACGATGTTGATATTTGGTATGTAAAAAGAAGCTCTTTAAAAAGCCCATGGTCAGAACCTATTAATATTGGCTCAATCATCAATACTTCTGCAAATGAATTTTACCCATCAGTAACCCAAAAAGGTGATTTATTTTTCACTGCTGAATATCCAAACTCAAAAGGAAAAGAAGATATTTATGTAAGTAGATTTGTTGATGGAAAGTATACTACCCCTGTTTCATTAAGTTCAAATATAAATTCTAACAAATATGAATTTAATGCATTTGTAGCTCCTGATGAGAGTTTTATAATTTTCACTTCTAACGGTCATAAAAATCATTTAGGAAGAGGAGACTTGTACATCAGCAAAAAAGACAAAAACAATAATTGGTTACCTGCTGAACATTTAGGAAAAAAAATAAATTCTAGAGGGTTAGATTATTGTCCATTTGTTGATATCAATTCAAATACTTTATATTTTACAGCAACAAAAAGCAACATAAAAAAATCATTTTCAGAAAAGAAAGGCTTAGATGAAATTCTTAATTTTATAGACAATAACCCCAATGGTTTAAGCAGAATTTATAAAACTTCTTTAACCGAAAAATAATGTATCTTTGCTCACAATGAATCAAAAAGATAGCAAACACACTTTAGACCCCAATAAGTGGATTGATACTTATGCTGACTACTTATTTAATTATGCAGTAGTTAGAGTAAACAATAACGATATTGCCAAAGATTTAGTTCAAGAAACGTTTTTTGCAGGCTTAAAATCTGCTAAGAATTTCGAAGGAAAATCTACTGAACGAACTTGGTTAGTATCTATCTTAAAAAGAAAAATTATTGATTATTATCGTAAAATAAATTCTAAAAAAGGACAAGCCGAGGTTAGAATGAATTTTTATGATAATGGTGATAACGAAGGTAACTGGATAGAAGAAAGAGTTCCTCAATCTTGGAACAATGAAGCAGAAAAAACTATTGAAAACAACGAATTAAAGAGTCAAATAGACGATTGTATTGAAGCTTTGCCCGAAAAATATGCTATGGTTTTTCGCATGAAAACAATACAAGAATTTGAAACTGAAGAAATTTGTAAGGAATTAGACATTACACCGTCGAATTTATGGGTTATAATACATAGAGCTAGAACCCAATTGAGAAACTGTATGGAAAAGAACTGGTTTAATAAATAAGAAATGTTTAAAAAATTTAATATAACCTGTGATGAAGCTACCACTATATGTGACAAAAGTCAATATGGAGAAGCTTCTTTTTACGAGAAACTACAACTAAATTGGCATCTTTTAATCTGCAAAGTTTGTGCTTTATACTCTAAGCAAAACAGAACAATGACAAAGGTATTTAAGATGAAAGCTTCAGATTGTAGTAAAGAAGAAACGAAATGCTTGTCTAATTCAGATAAAGAAGCCTTAAAAGAACAATTTAAGCAACTGCAGCAACAATAAACTTTTTTCGGTTTTTTAAGTTAAAACCGTTTTTTGATTTTTTGTTAGATTGAAACGGAATTTACCCTTTTGTAAATTCCGTTTTTTTATACTTTTGTGTAAAATTATTTTTATGCATTTCTTACCAGAAAAGTTAGACAATTACGTAGTAAACCATTCTCAACGAGAACCAGAATTACTTAGAGAATTAAGTAGAGAAACTTGGCAAAAAGTATTAAATCCAAGAATGTTAAGCGGTGCTTTTCAAGGTAGAGTATTATCAATGATTTCTAAATTAGTTAACCCAAAAAACATATTAGAAATTGGTACGTACACTGGGTATTCTGCACTTTGTTTAGCTGAAGGAATGCAAGTAGATGGAAAATTGCATACTATTGATAAAAATGAAGAATTAGAAGAATTACAACACAAGTATTTTCAAAAATCTTCCTATAAAAACCAAATTATTCAACATGTTGGAAATGCTATAGAAATAATTCCAAACATTGATACTCAGTTTGATTTGGTTTTTATTGATGCAGATAAATCAAACTACGTAAACTACTTTCACCTTATCATTGAAAAAATGAACAAAGGAGGAATTATTTTATCAGACAATGTACTTTGGAGTGGCAAAGTAGTTGAAGAATTAAATCCTAAAGATATAGACACTAAAGTACTTCTAAAGTATAATCATTTATTAAATACTGATAGTCGTTTAGAAACAGTTCTTTTACCTATTAGAGATGGATTAACTATTAGTAGAGTAAAATAAAAAATCTCCTCAAAAAAAGGAGATTTTTACATATTTCTTTTAATAGGTCCAGTAAGATCATCAATATTATCTTTAACCTGATTTACCTCTTTATTAATATCCTCAATAAATTCGGTATCTAAACCTTGCTTTTGGGCGCTTTCGTTTATTTCTTTCTTAATATCATTAGTAGCATCTTTAATTTGACGCATTCCTTTTCCTAAACCTCTTGCTATTTCAGGAATTTTATCTGCACCAAACAACATAACTACAATCAACAGAATTACAAATATTTCTGGTCCGCCAATAAATAAAAACGTAGTATTCATATACTGCAAAGATAGTTAGTATTGATTAATTTATTGAAAAAATAAAAGCCAAATGATAAACATTTGGCTTTTATTGTGATTTATTTCTAATCTTAGTCTGCTAAAATAATAGCTTTATTATCTTTCATTTCAACAGTACCAGATTTAATTGCTAATGTTAAGATTTTATCGTCATCAGCATGAGGAACCAAATGTCCGCTCAAGTCATCAAACTCTAAATGCTCTTGCGTATGCGTGTGAATTTTAATTGTTCCTTCATTTAAAATCGAAACAACTGGTGCGTGATTATTCAACATTTGAAAATCACCATTAATCCCAGGCACAACAACAGAATCTACTTCTGATGAAAATAAAACTGCTTCTGGTGTTACTATTTCTAAAAACATAAGTTTATAGTTTTTTTTAAGCTTCAGCTAACATCTTCTCTCCAGCATCAATTGCATCTTGAATTGATCCTCTTAAGTTAAATGCTGCTTCAGGATATTTATCTAACTCACCATCCATAATCATGTTGAATCCTTTGATAGTATCTTTAATATCTACTAACACTCCTGGGATTCCTGTAAATTGCTCAGCAACGTGGAATGGTTGAGATAAGAAACGTTGTACACGACGTGCTCTGTGAACTACTAATTTATCTTCTTCAGATAATTCTTCCATACCTAAAATTGCGATAATATCTTGTAATTCTTTATAACGTTGTAATAACTCTTTTACTCTTTGAGCAGTATTATAGTGCTCGTCTCCTAAAATTTCTGGAGTTAAAATTCTTGAGGTAGAATCTAATGGATCTACCGCTGGATAAATACCTAACTCGGCAATCTTACGAGATAATACTGTAGTTGCATCTAAGTGAGCAAACGTTGTTGCTGGTGCTGGATCCGTTAAATCATCTGCAGGTACATAAACCGCTTGTACAGATGTAATAGAACCTTTCTTAGTAGAAGTAATACGCTCCTGCATTGCCCCCATCTCAGTTGCTAATGTAGGTTGGTATCCTACCGCTGATGGCATACGACCTAATAATGCCGATACCTCAGAACCTGCTTGTGTAAAACGGAAGATGTTATCAACAAAGAATAATACGTCTTTTCCTTGTGCTTCACCAGCTCCATCACGGAAATATTCTGCGATAGTTAAACCAGATAATGCTACACGGGCACGTGCTCCAGGTGGCTCATTCATCTGACCGAATACGAAAGTAGCTTTAGAATCTCTCATTCCAGTTTTATCAACCTTAGATAAATCCCATCCACCTTCTTCCATAGAATGCATAAAATCATCACCATACTTGATAATTCCTGATTCTAACATCTCACGTAATAAATCGTTTCCTTCACGAGTTCTTTCTCCTACTCCTGCAAAAACAGATAAACCTCCGTGTCCTTTAGCGATATTGTTAATTAACTCCTGAATTAATACAGTCTTACCTACTCCAGCTCCTCCGAATAATCCAATCTTCCCTCCTTTTGCATAAGGCTCAATTAAGTCGATTACTTTAATTCCTGTGAATAATACTTCTGTAGAAGTTGATAATTCTTCGAATTTTGGTGCTTGACGGTGAATTGGTAAACCAGCATCACCAGATTTAGGTAAATTTCCTAATCCATCAATTGCTTCACCAGTTACATTAAATAAACGACCATAAATATCATTTCCTATTGGCATTTGAATTGGGTTACCAGTAGCAATTACTTCTTGCCCTCTTTGTAAACCATCCGTAGCATCCATAGAGATTGTACGAACTGTATCTTCACCAATATGCTGTTGTACCTCTAACACTAAAGTAGTACCATCAGCTTTTTTAATTTCTAATGAATCGTAAATTTTTGGTAATTCAGCATTTTCTGTATTAAACTCAACATCGATAACTGGACCAATAATTTGAGAAACTTTACCTGTTATTGTAGACATTACTGTATGTAATTAAAGTTATTTATTTTGTTGTGTGAGCTTTAGCTCCTTTTTTCAAGGTGCAAAGGTAATTTTTTTGATTGAAACTAAAAAAAGTTTGCAGGTATTTTTACAAAAAAAGCCTCAACAAAAGTTGAGGCTTAATTTTATTATGCTTGTAAAGTAAATTACTTTTTTACTTTAATTTCAACACGTCTGTTTTGAGCTCTTCCTGCTCTAGTTTTATTAGAAGCGATTGGGTAATCCTCTCCGAAACCAGCAGAAGTTAATCTTGAAGCTGCAATTCCTTTAGATACTAAGTAATCTAATACAGCTTTAGCTCTCTTATCAGATAATCTCATGTTAGTAGAAGCTCTACCTGAACTATCAGTGTGACCTTCTATACTAAAGTTAGCTTTTGGATACTCAGTCATAATTCCAGCAATTAAATCTAATTTACCAGAAACTCCTGGTCTGAAAGAAGATCTTCCTGAGTTAAAATAGATAGCTCTAGCGAAATCGTTTAATTTCTTAACAGCCTCCTCTATGATAACAACCTCTGGACATCCGTTGTTAGAAGCAACACCAGGAACTTGTGGACACTTATCGTCTTTGTCTAATACTCCATCTTTATCAGTATCTGGCCAAGGGCAACCTCCGTTAGCAGCAGGACCAGCAACTTGTGGACACTTATCTTTGTTATCAGCAACACCGTCACCATCAGCATCTGGACATCCGTTCATAGCTTTAGTTCCTTTAGCGTTTGGACAAGCATCATCTTTATCAGCGATTCCGTCACCGTCAGTATCAGGACATCCATTTAAAGCAGCTAAACCAGCAACATCTGGACAAGCATCATCAGAATCTTTTACACCGTCTCCATCAGCATCTGGACAACCGTTAAATTCTTTTAAACCTGCAACTTCTGGACAAGCATCTTCTTTATCGTAGATTCCGTCACCATCAGTATCTTTTCCTCCGAACTTAAACACTAAACCAATAGAGTGTTGGAAGTGATCTTGTACTTTATCAGCAAATTCTTTTTTACCACCAGTTTGGAAGTTTAAACCTAAATTATCGTTAAACCAAGTATTGAAACCAACACCTGCATTTAAAGTCCCTTCACCGTTGTCACCTAAGTTAGCGTAACCACCCCCTAAGTATACATAAGGATCGAACCATGCAGTATCACCAAATAAATTATTTAAGTCATACTTTACATTTGCATCGATAGCCCAATAAAGCTCATCCATATCATCTTCAGTCCTGAAAGTCTCTATTTTATTTAAAGACCCTGCCAATTGTAACGTAAAACCATCGTTTAAATATTTATCAACAGTAACTCTAGAAATTGATGGTAAGACATTCCAGTCACTAGTACCGATATAATCTTTGGCATAATCTCCAAATTTAGTTGGAATTCTAAAGTCAACTGCGTTAACTCCAAAACCAACTACCCAAGGATTGTCTGAATCCTGTGCGCTTACAGTCCCCACAGTAGCGAACGTAAGTAAAGCCATCACAGCTAATTTTAATTGTTTCATTATTAAAAATTTAAATTAAAAGTTCGTTTATATAATACGCAAATGTAAGTTGTTCAAACTTATTTACAAAAACAAATCTACAAAAACTTCTAAAAAAAGCAAGTTTTTATCAAAAAGTTATTTAACAATTTTTAACTCTTTTCCTACTTTAATAAAAGCACTTATAGCTTTATCTAAATGTTCTTTCTCATGAGCTGCTGACAACTGCACACGAATTCTTGCTTGCTCTTTTGGCACTACTGGATAAAAGAATCCGATAACATAAATACCTTCTTCTAACAATTTATCTGCCATTATTTGAGACAACTTTGCATCGTATAACATTACTGGAACAATTGCTGCATCTGCACCAACTAAACCAAAACCTGCTTTTTCCATTTCTGATCGGAAATAATTTGTATTCCACTCTAGTTTATCTCTTAATGATGTATCATTAGAAAGAATATCAAACACTTTTAATGAGGCTCCTACGATTGCTGGTGCTAATGAATTTGAAAATAAATACGGACGAGAACGCTGACGTAATATTTCAATAATCTCTTTTTTACCTGTAGTATATCCTCCCATGGCACCTCCTAAGGCTTTACCTAGAGTACCAGTTATAATATCTACACGCCCCATTACACGTTTCAATTCTAATGTTCCTCTACCAGTTTCACCAATGAACCCAGCAGCATGACATTCATCAATCATAACCATTGCATCGTACTTTTCTGCTAAATCACAGATTTTATCTAATTCTGCAACGATACCATCCATAGAGAACACTCCATCTGTAACAATAATTTTGAAACGGTGATTGTTTTTATTTGCTTCAATTAACTGTTCTTCTAAAGCTTCCATATCATTATTAGCATAACGATAACGAGCTGCTTTACATAAACGAACTCCGTCTATAATAGAAGCATGGTTTAAGCTATCTGAAATAATAGCATCTTCTTTTGTTAATAATGGCTCAAAAACTCCGCCGTTAGCATCAAACGCAGCTGCATATAATATGGTATCTTCAGTTTGATAGAATTCAGCAATTTTAGCTTCCAATTGCTTATGGATATCTTGAGTTCCACAAATAAAACGTACTGACGACATTCCAAACCCATGAGTATCCATCGTATCTTTTGCTGCTTGAATTACTTCTGGATTATTCGATAGTCCTAAATAATTATTGGCACAAAAATTAATTACTTCTTCTCCTGTTGAAATTTTAATTACTGCATCTTGTGACGATGTTATAATTCTTTCAGTTTTATATAATCCAGCATCTTTAATGTCTTGGATTTCCTTTTGTAAGTGTTCTTTAATTGATCCGTACATAATCTTGTTGTAAGTTTAAGGTTCCAAAGTTAAAAAGTTTTAAAGATTTCTTCGAGATTTATTTCTTTTCTAAATTCTACACTTCTTCTACTAAAATTTCTTCATCAACATAAACAAGTAGTTTTTTAGCAACAGCAAACCCTATGTCTTGTAATATCTTTTCGTACCCTAATAATTGTTGATGATATTTCTTTGAAGGTTTCCCTGTCTTATAATCAATAATTGTTAGTTCATTACTAGAGATCACCAATCTATCTGGAATTATAATTTGACCATCTACCGAAACTATTTCTCTTTCATTATATATTAGTACTTCGGAAGAAAAATATTGTTTCAACTTTGGGTGATTTACTATTTTTTGAATTATCAATGCTATCTCCTCTTTTTCTTTTGTTGAAATCTCTCCTTTATTTTGATATTCTTGAACAATAATCTCTATATCATCTTCAATAATAATTTTTGACATCATTTCGTGAATCAAGTTACCAAAAACTATAGCCTCACCTTGTTCTGTATCCCATAACTTAGAAGCACTTGCCAACATATTTATATTATGAGAATTCCACGATGTAGAAATAAATTTATCTTGTTCTATTGATGTTGATTCTTTCTCTTCTTTTACACTCACTCTTTTTTCGTCTCCAAAGACATATAGTAATTCAGCATCATTCCATACTCCTATTTCTTTTAGATAATTGATAAAAATACCTGAATAGAAATTCGTATTCTCTCCTGTCTTGGTCAATTTATATTCTGTAATGATATGTAATTGTTCTACTGGACGAGTTAAAGCCACATACAATAAATTGAAATTATCTAACTCTAATTCTTCTCGTTGTTTTTCATAAAGTGTTGATCCAGTTTTATTAATTAAAGCTATGTCTTTATTAAAAGGAAGCAGCATTTCATTAAAACCACTGTACGTTTCTGGTAAGTCTCCTAACCAAACTTTCGGATTTATTTGTCGGTAAATATCTAAATCGCATGGAAAAATAACCACAGGAAATTCTAATCCTTTCGATTTATGAATCGTCATTATTTGTACTGCATTCGAACTATCTGGAGCAACAATACTTAAGGTTTCTTTTTTATCGTTCCAATACTCTAAAAACTCTTGAATTCCTAGCCCTCTTCTCTGCTGATCTAACACTAAGTCTAAAAAAAACTGAATATAAGCATCGGAAGAATTTACCAAATTGAAACCTCTAATGATTTCTTCAACCTTTTCATATAATGGTAATTGATTAAAATGCAGAACATCAAAAGACACATTATATACATGAAGTTCTTTAAAAACTTGTAGTGGAAGTTTATTTATATGATTTGAAATAAAACTATGCCTGTCTTCTTCAATATTTAAATGTGAATGCAAAAAGTATAACACCTCTAACAAAGTTTCTCTGTCTTCTACTTGCTGTATCACTCGCATTACATTTACAATAAATGTAACCTTGATATTGTTTTGTAATAGTAAAGTTTCTGAAGAAACGATGTTTATTCCGTTTTCTGCTAAATAATTAGCTACTGCAACTCCATCTTTCTTTTTACGGACTAGTACACAAATTTCATTCAGTAAAAATTGTTCTTGAAGCTTCAGAACAGTTTCTAAAACTTTCTTCGGATATTTTTTTTGCTCTTCTTCTTTATCTTCTTCCTTTTTTAAAAAAGAGATTGAAACACATCCTCCTTTTTTATCATTTGTTTGTTGCTTATTTCCTTCAATAAAAAGATTCTTATAACTTTCATTCTGAAAAAACCTTGAAGTATTTTGAAAAAAAGCATTATTAAAATCGATAATTTCTGAATAACTTCTAAAATTTCGTTCTAGCTCTTTTACTTCTTTTATTACTTGAAACGGATTTTGAGATACATCTCCTTCTGAACCTAAATTGATGAATTGCTCTGCTTTTCCTCCTCGCCAACGATAAATAGCTTGTTTCCCATCTCCAACTAACAACAAATTACTGTTTTCTTGCGCTAAAGCATTGTCTATTAACGGAATTAAATTTTGCCACTGCAATACTGAAGTGTCTTGCATTTCGTCAATAAAATAATGCATAAAACGCTGCCCAATTCTTTCGTAAATAAATGGTGCAGGTTGATCTTTAATATTATCAGAAATCAGCTGATTAAATTCTGCATTCAATCGAAGATTATTATCTTCTTTTATATGAGTTAGCTCATTATTTATATTATTTAAAACCGCTAACGGAATAATACTTTTTAGCGTTAACTTATTCAATGTATAAACTCCAATAGTTTTTTCACACAACGTTTTTGAAGCTATATATAATTCTTTTAGCTTGTCATAAACATCGTCAATAGTAACCTTTGCTTCAGCACTTGCTTTAGCAGCATATAGCTTTTTATTTTCGTTGAAATTTTTATCTATTCTTCCTTCAAATTTTAAACTATCCGTTTTTAATGAATTAAAGGTTAATAGCTTTTGGAAGTGTTTTGGACATTCTCCGCTATAGGCAAAATCAGATACTTTTAGGTTATTATTTTCTAGTAATCCAAGAGCCTCTTCTCCTATTTTCTTAAAAGATTCATCAATCGTTTTGTTTGCCTGATAGATTTTTTCTTTTAAACTTAAAAATTCTTGTAATGATTTTTCCGAAAGACTTCGAAAGCGCAATGCATCTTCTTCATTCAATAAAATTCTAGAAAACTCATTTAACTCTCTTGAAATATCCCATGACTTATCATCATCAGCCTTATCTAAAGAAAAGTTTACTAATAGCTTGGTGATTTCTTTATCTGTTCCAACTTTTGAAATTAAAACATCTACCGCTTCTCCCAATAAAGAAACCGCATCCATTTCTACTTCAAAATTCAGTGATAACCCTAAATCATATGCAAAACTTTTGATGATTTTATGCGTAAAACTATCAATCGTAGTAATTGAAAATGCTGAATAATTTTGAAGTATCGCGTCTAAAATTTTCTTACTTCTTTCTTGTGCTACTATTCTATCAATTGATGTTTCTTGTAATACCAATTGTAAAATATCGGTAGTTTCTCCTTCTGCAATTGCATTGAGATTTTCTAACACACGCTCTTTCATTTCACCAGCAGCTTTGTTGGTAAACGTAATAGCCAGTATTTTTTGAAAACGAAAAATATCTTCAGATTGTAATAAAACCTTTAGATATTCTTTAACTAAGGTAAACGTTTTTCCGCTACCCGCCGAAGCGTTATAAACTTGAAAAGTGGATGGTTGTTGCACAGAATAAATTTGATGCAAAATACTGTATTTAGATTCAAGAGACAAGAATCTAAAAAATAGAAAAGCAGAATTTCTACAAAGAAACTCTGCTTTTATTTATTTCGACAAATTACTTTCTAACCTAGTCCGACGTCCAAGGTCATCATTACAATAAATCCTCCAATAAAACCCAATGTTGCTATATCGGTATATTTATCTCGTTGTGTTTCTGGAATCACTTCTTCTACCACTACAAAAATCATTGCTCCAGCAGCAAACGCTAAAGCGTACGGTAAAATTGGCGTAAAGAAAGAAACTGCTAATGCTCCTAATACAGCTGCAAATGGTTCTACAATTGCTGATAATTGTCCATACCAAAAACTCTTTCTTCTACTCACTCCTTGTCTACGCAAAGGCATTGCTACCGCAAATCCTTCAGGAAAATTCTGAATCCCAATTCCGATAGCTAAGGAAATTGCAGCAATAATCATTTCAGTTTGCTCTACCCCTACTAAAGTCGAAGCTGCTCCAAACAACACCCCAACAGCTAATCCTTCAGGAATATTGTGTAAGGTAATTGCTAATACCAATAATGTAGTTTTATGCCAATTTGTTTTCACTCCTTCTGCTTCATCTTCCTTAAAATTAATATGCAAGTGAGGTAGCCATTTGTCCATTCCAAATAATGCTAACGCTCCAAGCGCAAAACCAACTGCAGATGGAATTACTTTTACGAACCCTTCTCCTGGGCTATTATCAATTGCTGGTGATAGTAAACTCCAAAAACTTGCCGCTACCATTACTCCTCCCGTAAATCCTAACATACCATCTAACACAGCTCTGTTCATTTTCTTAAAAAAGAAAACC
This sequence comes from Tenacibaculum holothuriorum, assembly GCF_002120225.1. Taxonomy (GTDB): domain Bacteria; phylum Bacteroidota; class Bacteroidia; order Flavobacteriales; family Flavobacteriaceae; genus Polaribacter; species Polaribacter holothuriorum. The sequence continues at coordinate 117,198 of NZ_LAPZ01000002.1, forward strand.
AACGATGCTCCTAAAGCAGTTAATCCCCATGTAAATATAGTAGCATATAAAGCTCCTTGAATTGGATGCTCTTTACAAAACTCCACTATTTGATCAAACAAACTCATTCTTTTATTTTATAATTTAAATTATTTGTTAGCTTTTTTGAATGTATAAATTACTTGCAATCTTTTGAGAGATTGATATTTCTTTATCATCCAATTTTATTTGTAGCGAACCATCAAAAGGCTCAATATTTATTACCTTAATTTTCTTTCCTAAGGCGATTTGTTGTTTGTCTAAAAACTGTAAAAATTCTGAAGAACTATCTTCAACTCCCACACAAATTCCTTCTTCATTAATTCCTAAAGTAGACAATAAGCTTTTTTCTATAATATGTAAGTTCCCTTCTTTATCTGGAATTGGATCTCCATGCGGATCTCTTTTAGGAAAACCTAAAAAAGCATCTAACTCATCAATTAATTTTGGTGACTTAATATGTTCTAATTGTTCAGCAACCTCATGTACTTCATCCCAAAAAAAGTTTAGTTTTTCTACCAAAAAAACTTCCCATAAACGATGTTTCCGAATAATGCCTATCGCGGTTTTTTTACCGAACTCAGTTAAAGTCACCCCCTGGTACTTCTTATAAACCACCACTTCCTTTTCAGAAAGTTTCTTTATCATATCTGTTACAGAAGAAGCTTTTGTTGCTAACTTTTTAGCAATAGCATTCGTGCTAATTCCTTTAGCCACCTCTCTTTCTAAATGATAAATTGCTTTTATATAATTTTCTTCTGACTGACTAAACATCTTTTATTTTTAGACAAGCAAACTTACAAAATTTGTTTCATATAAATAAATTTTTAGTCTTGTCTAAAAATTTATTTACCTTTGTAAAAAATAAAATAATCTTTATATATTATTGCAACTTAGTTGCGATAATATATATTTGTCAGAAAACTTCAAATAATGAGAAAGCAACTAGCTATTTTCACATTTTTATTATTACAAATAACTTATTCTACTTTTAGTCAAACTATCTCTGGAAAAGTCACCTCAAATAACGAACCTGTTCCATTTGCTTTTGTGTATATAAAAGGTGGAACCGATGGATCAACTACCAATGAAGAAGGGGATTATGAGCTAAACATCTCTTCAGGTAAAATTACTATTGAAGTTAGCTCGCAAGGATTTAGAAAAACATCTAAAGAAATTATCGCGAAAGCCGATGAAAAAATCAAACTAAACTTTGAGCTATTCGAAGATGTTTTAGGCTTAGACGAAGTTGTAATTAGCGCAACAAGAAACAGAGTAGAACGTAAAGAAACTCCCGTAGTAGTTTCCACTATAAAACCAAGATTATTAACAGCAACACAATCTGCTTCTATGGCAGACGGATTAAATTATGCTCCTGGTGTTCGCGTGGAAACCAATTGTCAAAATTGTGGATTCACACAAGTTCGTTTAAATGGATTAGACGGTGGTTATACTCAAGTTTTATTAAATAGCAGACCTGTTTTCACTTCCTTAATTGGTGTATATGGTTTGGAGCAAATTCCAACAAATATTATAGAACGCATTGAAGTTGTTCGTAGCGGAGGTTCTGCTTTATATGGTTCAAGCGCTATTGCAGGTACTGTTAACGTTATTACCAAAGACCCAGTTTTAAACACTTGGGAAATTGGCTCAAACTTTGCTTTTGTTGATGGTAAAACTCTTGACAGAACTCTAACTTTCAACACCTCAGTAGTAGCTGATGATTTAAAAAGCGGAATCTCGTTATTTGGAATGAACAGAAACAGAGAAAGTTTTGATGCTAACGGAGATGGTTTTACCGAACTAGTAAAATTAAAAAATACAACTGTTGGTGCTAAAGCCTTTGTAAAGCCAACTGAGAAAAGTAGAATTTCGGTAAACTTAAATTCTATTAAAGAATACAGACGCGGCGGAAACAAATTAAACCTTGCTCCTCAATTTACTGACATTACTGAAGAATTAGACCACGATACATTTATTGGTGGTGCAGACTATGAAGTGTATAGCAAAGATGATTCTAGTAAATTTCAAATTTACACTTCTGCTTCGTACACAGATAGAGGTAGTTATTATGGTGGACTCGGTGGTGGAAGAACCAAACAAGATAGCGTCATAGCTAACAATGCTTTTGGCACCACTAAAGATTTAGCTTGGATAAATGGTTTACAATACACAAAATCATTTAAAAACAAAGACATTTTAACTGTTGGAGCAGAATACAACTATACTTCAACCGAAGATAAAATAGAAGGTTACAACCGTTTAGTTGATCAATCTGTAAAATCATTAGGTATTTACGGGCAATATGAATGGAAACCTTCTGAAAAATTTACTGCTTTAATTGGAGCACGTTTAGACAATGTGAATGTAGACGGAAGTTACACAATCGGTACAATTGCAAGAAATGCCGATGTAAGTCAAACGACTTTATCTCCAAGATTAACGATTTCTTATCAATTTACGGATGCCTTAAAGTTTAGAGGGGGTTACGCAAGAGGTTTTAGAGCACCGCAAGCATTTAATGAAGATGTTCATATTTCTAGTGTAGGTGGTGAACCTCAATTTGTAATTCTTTCGGAAAATTTAAAAACAGAGTTTTCTAATGCTTATACAGGTTCATTAAACTATTCTAAAAACATTAATTTATTACAGTTAGATTTCTTGCTTGAAGGTTTCTATACCACATTAGAAAATCCTTTTACATTAGTAAGTACTGGTTCAACATTACCGAATGGTTCTATTGTTGAAGAAGTAAGAAATGGTTCTGGAGCAAAAGTTTATGGAGCTAATTTTGAATTTGGGATTTCTCCAAATCCGAAGTGGCAATTCCAATTAGGAGGAACACTGCAAACATCTAAATACGACGAGCCTCAGGTTTTATTTGAAACTGATGGAACTCCAGGAGAATCTGACGTTATAGTAAATGAATTTGTTAGAAACCCTAATTTTTACGGCTACCTAAATACTGCATGGATTCCAAGTGAAAAATTCAATGTTGATCTTACGGGAACATATACTGGTGGAATGACCGTTCCTAGAGTAATTAGCGACACTGGATTTCTACAATTAAACGAAGTAGGGAGCTTTTTTGACTTGAATTTAAAACTAGAATCTCATATCGATTTTAATGATAACTTTATGACAACCATTTCTTTGGGTGTAAAAAACATGTTTAATGCTTATCAGGACGATTTTGACACTGGAGCAACAAGAGATTCAGATTACATTTATGGTCCAAGTGCACCAAGAACATTTTTTATTGGTATAAAATTTGGTAAATTTCATTAGATGAAACCTTTTAAAGCGAACATATTATTTCTTTTTTTCTTCGGAAATTTTGCCTTTACAACTATTGCACAGCAAAAACAAAAAGTTAATTGGATTTCCTTTGAACAATTAGACGATTCTTTGGCAGTAAAACCTAAGAAAGTATTCATTTCGTTTTATGCAGATTGGTGTGTTTATTGTAAAAAAATGGATAAGGTAACTTTTAAAAACCCAGATGTAATCAGTGTTTTAAATTCAGAATATTACGCTGTTAAAATGGATTCTGAAACCCAAAAAACTATAGCGTTTGAAGGAAGAACATATACCAATAAACAAATAGGCAAGAGTAGAAATCCAACACACCAAATCCCGTTGTTATTGGCTTCCAGAAAAAACAGAACATTTTCACTACCCGCAACAGTGATTTTAGACAAAACCTTTAAAGTTACGCAACGTCACTTTGAATATTTATCTTCAAAAAAAATGTTGAAAATTTTAAAAAAATAAAACCTCAACATCTAGTTATAGAAATTGTATCTATTTTAAGCTTTTCAGAATTCATTAATGGTTTTCATCATATTAAAGTTCCTTTTCCACTATTAACTTTAATCTCTTTAAACCAAAGCTTAAACACTATAAAACAACAACTAACACGCACTCAATTAACATAAAGTAAACATTGTAATTCTTTGCTTAACACTAAGAAAACACTCTAATAAATTAAGAATAACTTAGCTCTAACATTAGCTTTACAAAGTAATTTGATTTTTGTCACGAATTTAAACAGGAACTCAAATTACAGTAATGAAACAATTATTTTTAATTACTTTTTTATTTATAAGCAGCTTCATATTAGCTCAAAATAAAGGTACAGTTACAGGAATCGTTACCGATAAAGAATTAGACAACGAACCTTTACCTTTTGCCAATGTTTTTATAAAAGGAACTACTATTGGAGGTACAACCGATATGGACGGTAAATATACCTTAGCTGTTCCAGCAGGAACTCACACTATTGTATTTAGTTTTGTGGGTTATCAAACTGTAGAAAAAGCTATCACTGTTACTTCTTCTCAAACACTAACAATAAATCAAGCAATGGGAGCTAACCAAGGTGTAGCCCTAGATGAAGTAGAAATTAAAGCTACTACAAGCAAAGAAAAATCAAGCGCTTTATTACTAGAGCAAAAGAAAGCTACAGTAATTAAAGAAAGTATTGGAGCCGAAGAATTAGCTAAAAAAGGAGTTAGCGATGCAGCTGGAGCAGTAGCAAAAATATCAGGAGTTTCTAAACAAGAAGGCTCAAGCAATGTTTATGTTCGTGGTTTAGGTGACAGATATCTAAACACTACCATGAATGGTTTAACACTACCATCTAATGATGTTAATAAAAAGAATATTGATTTAAATCTATTTCCTTCAGACATTATTCAAAATGTATCAATCAGTAAAACTTATGGCGCTAATTTCTATGGTGACTTTTCTGCTGGTAACGTAAACATAACTTCTAAAGAATACAAAGGAGATGGATTTTTCGACGCTTTTATTTCTACTGGAATAAACTCTAGAGCTGCTGATAAAACCTTTTTAAAGAGTGAAGGCACTGGTCACGTAGGTTTTTATAGAAGATATGAACACAACCCATATGCAGTTATATTATCTCATGGGGTAGACCCAGAAAAAGGAGGCCAACCAATTAACTTAGGTGTTGGGATTGTTGGAGGAAAATCATTTGATTTTAAAGATGATTCTAGATTAAGTCTTTTTTTCACAGCTTCATTTGAAAACAATTACGAATACAGAAAAGGGCAAGCTTTAGATTTCGGTACAGTTATCAACAAAATATTCCCAAATGCCGAAGAGTTTGAGTATTCTACATTAACCACTGTAATGGGAAATGCCTATTATAAAATTAACCAAAACAACAATATAAAATACACATCATTATTTATTAATAGTTCAAAAGACCAAGTTGGAAATTACTTAACTCCTGTTGGAGGCTTTAGAAATGCCCCTAATGATGAAAGCTTGTTTCAAAGAAACATTCAATTCAATCAAGATTTAATTTTCGTAAACCAACTTTTAGGTAACCATACATTAAATGATGATTGGAAATTAAACTGGGGAGTTGGTTTAAACAATGTATTTGCTCACGAACCAGATAGGAAAAGAATTAGTGTTTTAAACTATGAAAACTTGTTAGACAACGACCCAAACACTAATGCTGTTTTCTGGAACAACAATCGCTTCGATAACCAACGTTATTTTCAAAAAATTAGAGATGTTGAGTTCAGTAATTTCATAACAGCTTCTAACTCAATTTCAGAAAATATTAAATTAAACTTCGGTTACAATGCACGTTTAAAGCGCCGTAAGTTTGAAAATATTCGATATGGTTACGATATGTTTAGCAACCCAACAATTACTGACATTAACAACCTAAACTCTATTATTAATACTCAAAATTTAGGTACTGTATTTAACACTTTTGTTTTCAGACCAATTAATCCATCTATTGGATTAAACCAAACTAATTTACCTGGATTATTAGAAAACACTTATACTGGTGATTTATCGGTTATTGCTGGTTTTGTTGATGCACAAATTACACTTAACGATAAATGGACATTTATCCCTGGATTAAGAGTAGAAAACGTTAATCAAAAAATTAATTGGGATGCTATCAACCTTCCACCTAATGAAAACCCAGGAAAAAGAGAAGTTAAAGAAACCTTATTCTTACCAAGTTTAAATGTTAAATATGCTTTAAACGATGATCAAAACCTACGTTTCTCTTTCAGTAAAACAGTTTCTTTTCCTGAATTTAAAGAAATGGCTCCTTTTGTATATGAAGGAGTAACACAAAGAATTGGTGGTAATCCAGATGTACTTGGAGGTAACGGTGGAGCAACTTACTCAGACATCTTCAATATCGATTTAAAATATGAATGGTTTATGAGCAGAGGAGAATTATTAGCTCTTTCAGTTTTCGGAAAACAAATAAACAACCCTATAAACTTAGTTACTGCAAACGATGCTACTGGTACAAAAAGATACTTTAGAACTGGTGATAAAGCTCGTGTCTTAGGAGTTGAATTAGAAGCAAGAAAAGATTTAATTAAAAATGAAGATGAAGAAACGATTCTTTCTGCAAACTTAAACGCTTCTTATATGCATACTGAACAAGATTTAAAAAGTTCATCAGGAATTTATACGACAACACTTAACAGAACAGATAAATTACAAGGAGCTTCACCTTATTTAGTTAATGCCAGCATTAATTATAGTCCGTTACATTTCAAAAACTATAAACCAACTGCTAACCTAGTTTTCTCTTATTTTTCTGACAGAATAGATGCTTTAGGCTCTGGACAATTAGGCAATAATATTGAAAAAAGCGTATCGACTTTAGATTTTGTAATGAAAAATAAGATTGGAGAAAAATTTGAAGTAAACTTTAGCGCAAAAAATATTTTAGACCCAAATATTACTATAGTTAGAGAAATGCAAAATACAACTGATCTTATTTTGTCTCAATACAAAAGAGGCATCAATTTAAACTTACAATTCAAATATAATTTTTAAAAAATAACACCTTAAACAATACTAAAAATGAAAAAGCAATTTTTAATTTTATCTTTAATCACCTTATTCTTTGCTTCTTGCGGAAGCGACGATACTCAAGACATTGTTATTAACATAGATGGAAGTGGAGGAAACAACAACAATGGAGCACAACGAATCTCTGGAACTTACACTACAGATTTAACATTACAAGCAAATAAAGAATATCTATTAAACGGTTCTTTAATCATGGCAGCTGGTACCACTTTAACCATTCAACAAGGTGTTACCGTAAAAGCTTTAGCTGCTGGTTCAGATGTGTATATTGCAATATCTCAAGGAGCAAAAATTGATGCTCAAGGAACATCATCAAGTCCAATTGTATTTACATCAAATGCTTCAACACCTAAAGCAGGAGATTGGGGAGGTTTAATCATTTTAGGAAAAGCTCCTATAAACTCAGTATCTGGAGGAACAGCAACATCTACTTCAGAAATTGCTAGCTTACCATATGGGGGTAATATTGCCAATGATAATTCGGGAACTTTAAAGTATGTTCGAGTTGAATATTCTGGTGGTTCTGCAGATGGTCAATCTGAAAACAATGGATTTTCTTTCTATGGAGTTGGAAACGGAACTACTGTAGAATACATTCAAATGTTTGAAGGAAAAGACGACGGGATTGAATTTTTTGGAGGAACAGTAAACGTGAGCTATGTATCTGTTGTAAATGCTCAAGACGACTCAATCGATTGGACTGAAGGATATACTGGAACAATAAAAGATGCTTATGTTAAACATGGAGCAGATCATGACAAAGGGATTGAAGCTGATGGGTATAATACAGACATAGGTAATAATTCAAACCCAATATTTTTCTCTAAGCCTACAGTAACAAACTTAACCATTATTGGATTAGGTTCTAATTCAGATAATGAAGCTGTACGTTTAAGAGCTGGAACTCAAGGTATATTTGACAATATCTTAATTAAAGGTTTCAAAGAAGGTTTCGATATCGATGGTAACAACACTGCTAACCCAACTGCAACTGGAGTTTTATCTGACGACTTACAAGCTACTAATGTAAAGCTAGATGACGTTACAACAAAAGTTAAAAAAGAATCTGGAGTATCTTACACAGATGCAGATTTCTTAACTGAAAATGCGAATGCTACTGGAACTGAATACGCTACTTGGGGAGCAAATTGGACAAGACAATAAGCAGTTTATAAATTAATTTTTAAAAGCATCTTATAAAATTATTAGATGCTTTTTTGTTTTCATAAGTAATCAACCGTAAACTTTTACGACTTAAAAAACTACAAAAACTACACACTTATGAAAAAATTATCCTTATCACTACTTTTTAGCGTTTCATTCTTGTTGTTTTACAGTTGTTCTACAAGCGAAACAATAGAACCAACTCCAGACCCTGATAATGGAAATGGCAACGGAAATGCAAAAACCACTTATGTAGCAAACGTAAAAACTATTATAGATAATAGTTGTGCTACTGCCAGTTGTCACGATGCAACAAATCCTACAGCAGGCTTACCTTTAACCAACTATACTCAAGTTAAAAATGCAGCTCAAAACGGAAATTTAATTGCTAGAATGAATAGTACCGCTAATCCAATGCCTCAATCAGGACTATTACCCACTGCTACTAGAGCAATTATTGATAAATGGAAAACTGATGGTTTTTTAGAAAATTAATAACATAGCTTCGATTTATTCGAAGCTTTTTTGTTACACAACCCTATGTGTAAACTTTTAAATAAAAAAACTACCTTTGCAGCGAATTTGAGTTATGGTAAAAATAGACAACATAGAACTTCCTGATTTTCCGCTATTATTAGCACCAATGGAAGACGTTAGCGACCCTCCTTTTAGAGCGTTATGTAAAGAAAATGGTGCCGATGTGGTATATACTGAATTTATTTCTTCTGAAGGATTAATTCGTGACGCCGCAAAAAGTGTTATCAAATTAGATATATACGAGCAAGAACGTCCTGTTGGAATTCAAATATTTGGAGCCAACTTAGATTCTATGTTGAAATCGGTAGAAATTGTTGAAAAAACAAATCCAGATATTATCGATATCAATTTTGGATGTCCTGTAAAAAAAGTAGTTTCTAAAGGAGCTGGAGCAGGAATCTTAAAAGATATCGACTTAATGGTTAAGCTTACCGAAGCTATGGTTAAGCACACCAAATTACCAATTACTGTTAAAACTCGTTTAGGTTGGGATCATAACAGTATTCGCATTGTTGAAGTAGCAGAACGTTTACAAGATGTAGGCTGCAAAGCTATTTCTATTCACGGTCGCACAAGAGCTCAAATGTATAAAGGAAATGCCGACTGGAAACCAATTGCTGATGTTAAAAACAATCCAAGAATGCACATTCCTGTTTTTGGAAATGGAGATGTAGACACACCAGAAAAGGCAATGGAAATGCGTAATAAATACGGATTAGATGGTGCTATGATCGGTAGAGCTTCAATCGGATATCCTTGGTTTTTTAACGAAGTAAAGCATTACTTTAAAACAGGTGAAAAACTTCAAAAACCAACTATTGCTGAACGTGTAAATATAGCACGTCGTCATTTAGAAATGTCAATCGACTGGAAAGGTGAACATTTAGGAGTTGTTGAAACAAGAAGACATTATACAAACTATTTTAAAGGCATTCCTCATTTTAAAGAGTATCGTTTAAAGTTAGTTACTTCAGACGATCCAAAAGATGTTTTTGCTGCTTTTAATGAAATTGAAGCTAAATTTGGTAATAGCTTAATTCCTGAAATAGGATAGTAGTTTATTTTTCTATAAAATTTATTGAAATTCTTGAACTTGCAATTTTAGATGCAATGTAACCTAGTACGATTAATGTTCCTGTAACCACAAGCACATTAAAAAATCTAAACTCTACAGGGTACGGAAGATCTACTGCAATTTTAAACCACCCAAATTTTAATTGGAGTAATACTGCTATTATTCCTATGAACAAACCAACCAACATTCCAACAACACTCAACAAAAAACCTTGAAGCACAAATATTTTTTTGATATCTTTTAATGTTGTGCCTAAATTATAAAGCGTTTTTAGGTTTTGTTTTTTATCAATAATCATCATAATTATTGACCCAATTACATTAAACAATGCTATAATTACAATAAGTGTAAATATTAAATACGATATAAAATTTTCTGTATTTACAACTTTAAAGTATAATGCATTTAACTGTGCTCTAGTTTTTACAGTAAACTTATCTCCTAGTTTTTGTTGTAATGAATTAGTAAAATTATCAGCATCTATGCCTTCTTTCAATTTAAGCTCTATGGCGGTAACTTGATTTTCCTTATACTTTAAAAGTTCTTGTGCTAATTCAAGATTTGTAAACACAAATTTGTTTTGAAATTCATCTGAACCTTGATACAAACCAAGAATTTGAGTATTCACTGATCGATAAGCACTTGCAGGATTTATAAATCCCTTTCCTGGTTTTGGAACTAAAATTTGTAATGGTTCGCCATAATTTAGAACTCCAACCGATAATTTATAGGAAAGTCCTCTACCCAAAACCACTGCATTAGAAAACTCTTTATCTAACCAAGTTCCAACACGCAAAGTAGAATCAATAGGAACTACTTCATTATAAAAAGTATCTACTCCTTTTATTTCTGCTATTTGTTGTTTGTCTTTATAACGTAGAAAAACGCGTTCTTCTATAACTTTAGAAGCTGCTACAACATCTTTATTATTAAAAACAACTTGTAAACTATCGGTAACAAAAAATGATTTTCCTTTTGAAGCAGTGATTTTTACATCTGGGTCAGAATTTTCTAACAATGATGCGCTAAACGTTTGTAATCCAGAAAAGCCAGATAATACAATAAACAATGCTAGAGAGCCTACTACAACTCCAAACATAGCTATCATGGTAATTATATTGATAGCATTCGTACTGCTTTTAGAAAACAGGTAACGTTTAGCTATGTATAAAGGAAAATTCAATAGTTAATGAATAAGGTTTTAAAACTCATTAACGTTTTTGTCGTCTTGGTAAAACATCAGGATTTTTTATAGGATCTACATCTCCTCCTTTTAAAGATTTGTCTATTTCTTCGATATAATCTAAGCTATCATCACCAAAAAACAACAACTCTGGCATTCTTCTTAACTGATTACGTGTTCGTTGTGCTAATTCGTGACGAATTAAAGGAGTATTTGATTTTACACCTTCTATTATTTCTTCTCTTTTTTCTGACGGAAAAACACTTAAATATACTTTAGCAACACCTAAATCGGCAGTTACCGATACTTTAGATACTGATATAATTATCCCCTTCATTCCATCTTGTGCAGCACGTTGTAAAACATCAACTAAATCTTGTTGCAATACTCCTGCAATCTTTCTTTGTCTATTCGTTTCTTCCATGCTGCAAATTTAGCAATTATTTTATTGCTAAGCATAGGAATCTAAGGTAACTATCTTGTTCTTTATTGCATACATTACCAAGCCTACTCTATTTCGAACATCGAGCTTTGTAAATAAGCTATCTCGATATCCATCAATTGTTTTAGGACTTAGAAACATTTTCTCTGCAATCTCCTTATAAGTAAGCTCAGAACACGCTAATCGCATAAATTTCAACTCATTATCTTTGAAATGAATATTGTTTCTTCCGTTTTTTCCGGAAACTGAATCTAGCAACAATGTAGTTACATCTCTTGTGTGATAGAAACCATTTTCAATCATTTCTAATAAAGCTTGTTCTAAAACTTCTTTTTTGGTATCTTTTAATAGATAGCCACCAGCTCCTGCTTTGAGCATTTTTAAAATGGTTCCGTCTGCATCTTCTACAGACAGTGCCATAACATGTACATTCGGATAGTTTTCAACAATCCATTCGGTAGTTTCAATACCATTCATTACAGGCATATTTACATCTACCAAAACAATATCTGGGATATTCCTTGGAGAAGCTTTAAACTTCTCTGCAACTTCTTTACCGTTTTTACAGGTATATAAAACTTTAAATTTGTTAAAGGTATTTACCATACCTTCAATGGCTTGAGACAATAAAGTGTGATCATCTACAACAACAACTGAATACTTCATCTTCGTAGGTTTTGGTTAGGTTATTTGTTGTAGGGGTGCGTAAAAGGGCTATTTTAGATTTTAAAAATAATAATTTATTGTTAAAGTTGTACCTTTTTCTGGAAAAGATTTTAGTTCTGCTTCTGCATTAATCAATTTTGCTCTTGTTTTAATATTCTGCAAACCAATACCTTTCAACAGTACTTTTTTCATTTCGAACCCTACTCCATTATCTTGAGCAGTGATTTTCAAACTATCTTCTAAATAATGTAAAGACACGCATAAATTATGGGCTCTTGAGTGCTTAATTGTATTGGAAAAAAATTCTTGAAGAATTCTAAAAATTATAATTCCATGTTTTTGATTTATCTCTTGTTCTTTTCCTTTAATCTCTAAAGATGCTTCAATATAATTAAGCCTATTAAATCGTTCTATTTCCAATTCTAACGCTTCTTTTAACTTAATCTGCTTAATAAACTCCGGATTTATTAATTTAGATAATGCTCTAATTTCTGTAAGACTTTTGGTAATTGTATGAGATATTTCATCGATATTTTCTGGAGAAGCATGTTGGAGTTGAATTTTAGCTAAAGTTAGGAGTTGCCCAATATTGTCGTGCAACTCCCAACTAATATTTCTGAGTGTTTCTTCTCTAATTTCTATTTGTGTTTCTGCAAGCTCTCTTTCATATCTTTTTTTTGCAATGGCTCGCTCTAGTAGTAATTTATTTTTCCTTCGTTGAAACACAACAAAAAGTAATATTAGGAAAGTAATTACTAATATTAAAACTAGAGTGGTTATGATTAGTATTCTGCCTTCTTGTTGCTCCATATTAAACCAAAAGAAATGATAATATTCATCAATATTATTAATGACTCTAATATTGGCACTAAAGACCTGTCTTTCATAAAATTCCAAAAGCTAAAAAAAGGAATTGATGGTAAATAAAAAACAATGAATCCCACTGACACCCAAAATGGCAATAACTTTTTAAAATTTATTAATTTATCTGAAAGCAATAATTCTCTCAGATATAAAAAAATTAAAATCCCAACATTAAAAGCACCTATAACCATTGTAGTAAATAAATACTTTTTATTAAAAAAAGTCAATACCCAAAACACTAAAAAAAACATTAAAATGACATATGATACTGTAAGATATTTTTTCTCTTTGATAATCCCTCTATACAATATTAGGATTAAAGAAAACTCTACAAGTGTATAACCATGATATAATGAAAAGTTATACTGTTTATGAACACTAAAATAAGTTCCTAAACACTCCACCAAAAAAGTAATACATAGTAGTACTGCCAATGCCTTTCCAAAAAAAGAATTTCTTTTAAAAAACCATAGTGCTAGAAACGCAGAAGCAAACTGAAAATACAAAAAGAGTGGAATATCAGACAAATCGATCATAATTTAATATTAAAATGGAGGTGCCAAACTACCTCTATTTCCTGCTCCACTTAATTCTTCTTGCACAGAATAAATACCAAACCCAGCTTCATTTTTAATTACTCTTTTTACTGTGTAATTATAATCATTTCTTTTATTATTTTCAAAATCTTCTTTAGTATTGTAAATCCATTTATACCCATTTTTAGCTAACATTTCTTTAAATGTTACTAGTTTACCTTGTTGGACAGATTGAACTGGATCAAATGGAATTTGTTTTCCATCAATTGTGGTAGTAGGAATATAAATTAAATCTTGATAACTCTTTCCTGTTCCACTATAGTTATCTTTTGCTGCGGAAATAAAACTGATACCAGTAATTGGAATTTTTGCTTTTTCACTCAAGCTTTCAATTCTTCCTAAGTATTTTTTAAATTGTTCGAAATTGTAATTATTAATTCGAGTGTCTTCATACCCCAATGCTTTCTTAAGAGGAGCAATTCTCGTTGTATCATAATTCTTTAACATATTCACTATTTCAGAATAGTTCAACATCTCATCTGTTCTCCCTACATCAGAATAACAATATGTCCCTTCTGGAATTTGAGATTGCCAATCTTCATCTTCACATTTGCACTTTTTGTTTCCACAAGAAACTAATAAAGTAACACTTAAAATAATGGTAAATAATTGTAGTAGATTAGTTTTTTTCATAACCAAGTAAGTTTAGTTTTAGTTTCATTAAATATAGACTCTTATTTTTTAAGATAAAAACACACAAAACCAAACAACCCTAAAAATCAAACATTTACCTTACATTAACTTTAAAAAAACAGGAAAAACACCCTTTTTACAAAAGGAGATTATCAATCTGTCAAAAGAGAAAACCTTATTTAAGTTTTTCAAAAACAAATATTCCTATCATATTTTTCTATTTTTACTTTATGAATAAAATAGAACACATAGGTATTGCTGTAAAAGATTTAGATAAATCGAACCAACTTTTTGCTTCTTTGTTTGGAGAAACTCATTATAAAATAGAGGAAGTTGCTAGTGAAGGTGTAAAAACATCGTTCTTTAAAACCGGCCCAAATAAAATAGAGTTACTAGAAGCGACTAAGCCGGATAGCCCAATTGCAAAATTTATTGAAAAGAAAGGAGAAGGAATTCACCATATTGCTTTTGCTGTAGAGGATATTTACAGTGAAATTAAACGTCTAAAAGAAGAAGGTTTTACCGTTTTAAATGAAACTCCTAAAGAAGGTGCCGATAATAAACTAGTAGCTTTTTTACATCCAAAAACAACAAACAGTGTATTAATTGAACTTTGCCAAGAGAAACCTAAGAATTAACAAAATTACTAGATTTCAATATTTGAAAACCTAGTAATTTTAGAGCTTTAAATCCTCAATAATTACTCAGAGAATAAAATCAAAAATTACTATCTTGCAAAGCTGAAAAAACACCTCGAAAAATGACAACATCTTCTTACGATTCTTTCCAAAAAAGGCGCTTACAGTCTTCGTATGTTTCGGTAGTAGTTAGTATTTCATTAGTACTTTTTATGATTGGTGTTTTAGGTTTAGTTTTATTAAAATCTACTAGAGTTGCCAATCACTTCAAAGAAAAAGTGGTAATGACACTGTTTTTAAAAGATGACGTTACCAAAAAGCAAGTTACCGATTTACAAAAACATATTCAAAAACAAGGTTTTACTAAACGAATAACTTACGTAACAAAAGAGCAAGCAGCCAAAATTTACAAGAGAGATTTAGGAGAAGACTTTTTAAAATTTTTAGGAGACAATCCTTTAAAAAACGGATTAGACATTTATTTAAAAGCCGAATATGTAACTCCAGAAAAAATGACTCAAATTGAAAAAGATTTCAATAAAAATAATTTTGTTGCCGAAGTGAATTACGACAAACCTTTGGTTGAGTTACTTACAAAAAACATTCAACGAATGAGCTTTTGGTTACTGGTTTTAAGCGGATTTTTCGGCTTAGTTGCTATTATATTAATTAACAGTTCAATTCGACTATCCATCTATTCAAAAAGGTTTAACATTAAAACAATGCAAATGGTAGGTGCTACCAAGAGTTTTATTAGAAAACCTTTTATATGGCAAAGTATAAAACTAGGTTTATTAGGAGCAGTAATTGCTATGATATGCTTAGGATTTTTAATTTATTATGTTGATAAATACATTCCAACACTAGCGCTTTTAAAAGATTATATTACTTTAGGATATGTTGCTGGAGGAATTATTTTTGTCGCTTTCTTTATTACTTGGATTAGTACATTTTTTGCAACACAACGATTCTTGAATTTACAAACCAACGATTTGTATTATTAACATGGAAAAAGACAACAAAAAAACAGAAAATACTAGTTTCTTATTCGGAAAAAGAAACTACATAATTATGCTAATTGGATTGGCGGTAATTGCTTTAGGATTTATTCTTATGGCTGGTGGCGGTAGTGACGACCCAAATGTTTTTAACCCAGAAATTTATAGTTGGCGACGTATTCGTTTAGCGCCAACACTAGTAATTATTGGTTTAGGAATTGAAATTTATGCTATTTTAGCCAACCCAAAAAAATAAGCATGGATATTTTTGAAGCTATCATCCTTGGAATTATTCAAGGACTTACCGAATTTTTACCTGTTTCATCTAGTGGTCATTTAGAATTAGCCAAAGCTATTTTAGGAGACAATTCTGTACCAGAAGAAAGTTTAACATTTACAGTTGTTTTACATTTTGCAACTGCATTAAGTACTTTGGTAATTTTCAGAAAAGAAGTTACCGAAATATTCAAAGGACTCTTTCAATTCAAATGGAACGAAGAAACTCAATTCTCTTTAAAAATTATTCTCTCAATGATTCCTGCTGTAATTATCGGATTATTGTTTGAAGAGCAGTTAGAATCGTTTTTTGGAGGAAAAATTCTTTTCGTTGGTGCAATGTTATTAGTTACAGCCTTGTTACTTCTTTTAGCAGACAGAGCAAAAAACACCGATAAAAGTGTATCATTCAGTAGTGCTTTAATCGTTGGTATTTCTCAAGCAATTGCTATGTTACCAGGAATTTCAAGATCGGGTGCTACGATATCGACCTCAGTATTACTAGGAATTGATCGCACTAAAGCAGCTCGTTTTTCTTTTTTAATGGTAGTTCCATTAATTTTTGGTAAAATAGCCAAAGACCTTTTAAGTGGAGATCTTAACTTTCATTCTTCAGAAATCGTTCCTATTTCAGCAGGATTTATTGCCGCTTTCGTTTCTGGTCTTTTAGCTTGCACTTGGATGATTGCTCTTGTAAAGAAAAGTAAACTATCATATTTTTCTATTTACTGTGCGGTAGTGGGTATAATTGCCATTGCTTTTTCTTTAATAAACTAACTTACTTTTCTTTTAAACTTTGATATTGATGACTGCGGAAGATTATAAAAACGGACAAGTACTATTGATTGACAAACCTTTAGAATGGACATCTTTCCAAGTAGTAAATAAGCTTCGTTGGCATATTAGAAAGCGCTTTGATATTAAAAAAATTAAAGTTGGGCATGCAGGAACTTTAGACCCGTTAGCTACAGGTTTATTAATTATTTGTACAGGAAAACAAACTAAAAGTATAGAAACATATCAAGGTCAAATTAAAGAATATACGGGTGAATTCACCTTGGGTTCAACCACACCTAGTTACGATTTAGAAACTGAAATTAACGAAACGTTTCCTACCGATCATATTACTCCAGAATTGATTAATGAAACATTAACTCAATTTATTGGAGAAATAGATCAAAAACCACCTATTTTTTCTGCAATAAAGAAAGACGGAAAGCGATTATATGAATTAGCTCGTCAAGGAAAAACTACCGAAATCAAGTCGAGAAAAGTAACTGTTTCAGAATTTGAAATCACAAAAATCAATGGCAACAAATTTGAGTTTAGAGTAGTTTGCAGCAAAGGAACTTACATTCGTTCACTAGCCAACGACTTTGGAAAAGCCTTAAACTCTGGTGCTCACTTAAGTGTTTTACGCAGAACTAAAATTGGCGATTTTTCGGTTGAAAACGCAGTTAGTATTGATGGATTTATAGAATCTTTAAAAGAAGATTAAATTACTTCTTCACAAACTTAAAAGCCTTATGTTTTTTAACTTTTAAAAAGAAAATTCCTTTAGATAAATCCTCAATATTTATTTGTTCTTGAGTTATTTTTCCTGATAAAACTTGTTTTCCTAAAACAGACACTATAGTAAATTCTTCTCCAATTAATTCTGTAGGTACTTTAATTAATTTAGAAGTTGGATTTGGATATACTTTTAAACTCTTTAAAGAAACATTATCTACCCCTAAAGTAGTTACTTCAAAAGTTTCTGAAGAAATTCTTTGCCCGTTCTTTTCCATTTCTACTCTATACTTTCCTACCTCGGTAACTTTATATGTTTTTTGATTTGCACCAGAAATAGAGGTTTGATTTGCTGCATTTATCCATTGATAAGAATCCGCATCTATCTTAGCAGAAAGTTCATCTCCTGTATTTTCTACCGATGTATCATTAGTAGTTTGCGCTATGGTAACATTACTCTTTTGCACTAAGCATCCATTTTGATCTTGTGCAGAAACTGTATAATCTCCAGGAGCTAAATCAGAAAAAACATTGGTCGAAATATATTGCGTTCCTGTTAAATTATACACATAAGGTGGTACACCTCCAGTAACATTCATTATAATGACTCCACTTGATACTGTACCAGAATCTATTACCTCAACTGTCATATTTAAAGCAGCTGGCTCTACTATAGTTACAGTATTTGAATCGGTTTGAGTATTATTACTATCTATTACTCTAACATAAAATTCACCTGCACATAACCCACTAAAAGTATTAGATGTAGCTGTAGCTACCGACACATTAGAAGCATTGAACAATTCATAATTATAATTTCCAGAACCTCCTGAAGCATTTACCGTTATTAGTCCGTCACAAGTTCCATTACAAGTCACGTTACTAGCTGTAATTGTAACAGTAAGGTTTTGAGCTATTAATTGTGTAGATAGAATTATAAAAAGTAAAATGAATACTTTTCTCATAGCGTAAAATATTTAATATAATTTAAATTATAAGAATCTATTGTACCAACTTTCGGTAATTGGTACTTCCCAATAGTTTTCTAATTCTTCTTTAGTTTGAATTAGATTATCGAAAACAACCGTTTTAGCTGACACCGATTTATTCTTTAGCAATTTCTTAAACTCTTTTAACTCTTTGTATTGAACATGTTCTCCTTGCTTAAAACATACATTCATTTTGTCTAACAATTCAATATCGTATTCTTGCTGTAGTTGTAAAACAAAAGCTACTTTTTTGTCAATATCAGCATTTACAATTTCTGAATTTTCTTCAACAGCAAAGACAACAAACCTGTTATATAACAACGAAAAAGAAGCTAAAAAACCTTCGTCTTCTAACTTCCATGTGTTAATAAACTCTTCTATTTTTTGTTGTAAACCTTCTATTTCTTGCGGATAGAATTTTCTACTCGAAGGATATACCCAAACTTTGGCTTGACTCGATAAATCTTTAAATGCTGTAAACATGCCGCAAATATAAGCACATGAATCTTAGCTTATTGAAAACTTTTTACTTTTTTAAAATAGCCACAATATCTTCTTGTACATTTACTCCTTTGTCTTTGTTATACCAAACTTGTAAATCTTTTTTGAAGTCAGCATCTAAGCTTCCATTAGCTTCTTTGTAGTCTTTCACCATCTTAGTTGCAACAGTAGGTCTTGGTCCCCAAGTATCAACAACATTTGTCTCTTCATCGAGAATAATTACTTTAGGAATAGATCTACCTCCGTTGGTTAAAAACTCATCCATAAGTGGTAAGTTTTCATCTCTTAAAACTAATTTTAAAGAAATATTTTTATTGATTTCAGCTATTTTATTTAAAACAGGAATGTTCTGAGCTGCATCACCACACCAACCTTCTGTTAATACTAAAAATGTTTGTGGTGTATCTACACTCTCTACAAAAGATTTGGTTTCTTCAGATAATTTAATCGTCTTGTCCAAACGCTTCATACGCTTGTCATTTAATTTACTATAATTAAGTAAAGCATCTGATTGGTTTGGTCCTGTAGATTTTCCTTCAGCTAGTAAATTACTTACCAACTCTCTATATTCTGTATAATTAATTGCTTTTGTTAACGACTTATTGATAAGCTCTTTCATTTACCTTATATTTTTAAGAGTCATAAAAACTTATGACATTTTACAACATATTGCAAAAGTATATCGAATACTTAATTTAATATGTAACACGAGTTACATTAAACTTTTGCAAAAGTATAGTCGTAAAAAAAGCGTGTACTTACACGCTTAATTCTTTAGATATTTTTGTTCTTAAATTGGTTAACATTTCGGTTGTCATGCTTTCTAAATCAAACTCGTGTTGCCATTTCCAATCATCTCTTGCTGCGGTATCATCAATAATTTGAGGCCAGCTATCGGCAATATCTTGTCTAAAATCTGGATTGTATGAAATAGTAAATTCTGGAATGTGCTTTTGAATTTCAGCAGTAATTTCTTCTGGAGTAAAACTTATTGCTGCTAAATTATAAGAAGTTCTTACTTTAATACTTTCTTCTGGTGCTTGCATTAGTTGAATTGTTGCATTTACAGCATCGTTCATATACATCATTGGCAAACGAGTTTTAGCACTTAAAAAACATTCGTACGTTCCTTTTTGTAATGCGTCAATATAAATGTCTACCGCATAATCTGTAGTTCCTCCTCCTGGTAAAGTTTTCCAACTAATAATTCCTGGGTAACGAATACTTCTTACATCTACTCCATATTTTGCATGGTAATAATTACACCAATGCTCTCCAGATATTTTACTAATACCATAAACCGTAGAAGGTTCCATAACCGTTTGTTGTGGTGTATTAATTTTTGGAGAAGTAGGTCCGAAAGCAGCCATAGAACTTGGCCAATATATTTTTTGAATATGTTTTTCTCTTGCTAGTTCTAAAACAGCTAATAAAGAAGTCATATTTAAGTCCCAGGCTTTTTGAGGATGCTTTTCTGCTGTTGCAGATAACATTGCCGCCATTAAATATACCTGAGTAACCTCATACTTTTTTATAACAGCTAAAATCCCTTCTTTATCGGTTGCATCTAAAATTTCAAACGGACCTTCATTTAACATCTCTTCTGAGCCTTTTCTAATATCTGAAGCTATTACATTATTACCTCCATATACGGTTCTTAACTTTTGTGTTAATTCTGTACCTATTTGCCCACAAGCTCCTATTATTAAAATCGTGTCACTCATTTTTAAAATGTCAAAAAATTATATTTACAAAAGTATTAAATTTCATTTTTCGTAAAAATGTTTTATCAAAATTTAACTATACATAATTATCACACTTCAATCCATTGAAAATTAAGGTTTAACTTTTTATTAAAAACTTACGAATTAAAAAGTGTAATTTTACCCCGTTAATTTTTACAGTATGTTAAAGCATTTTTTAGGATATATTTTACTTGTTCTGTTATTGATTTCTTGTGGTGACAACAATGATAAAAAGAAAGAGACTGTAGTTGCAGATAGATCTGACATGAATGTTACTAAACAATATACTGTACCTTCTAAACTTTCTTCTATTTCTGAAAAGGAAATGAAAAAATGGAAAGAATATCATCAATTGGTTGACTTTATAAAAAGATATGAAAAAATTTCTCCTAGCAAAGCTTTAAGTAATGTTTTAGAACTTAAAGACATTACCAAAAAGTTTAAAGACACCATTAGAGTTAACGATTTAAAAACTAGAGCTTTTAGAGCTCGACTAAACGTATTTAACAATGAAGTTTTACGTTTAGCAGACATGAGTTATATCGGAGTTATTTCTGCAAAACAAATTAACGAACAAGTTGCTAAAGTAAATTTAATTTATAGTAGTATTAATGACAAGGTAAATGCCGTTTATGCTAAAAAAGAATTTGATAAAACTATAAATCTTGATAACTTTTTTCAGTTAGATTCCACCAAACCTAGAAAGAGAAAAACTGTAAATCCATCTGCTTTAAAAGATACCAAACAGTTACAGAAAGACTCTAAACTTGAACTAAAAGAAATGAATATCCCTTAATTTTTAAGTTTAGACAACTTAAAAATTTCATCTACAAGTGCTTTAAGTTCTTTTGGCGGATTTCCATCATCAAAAGTACAAGATGTATATACATCGTTATTTTTCTTTACTTGTATCTCTGCGTGTAAAGCACCATCTGTATTTCTTTTATTACTTGGAGCCTGTAAATCTTTCATAGTAACCAGATTCACCTCCTTTAACATACTTAACAAATACTGTTTTTGTTTATCAGTTAATCTGATCTCTTTCTTCTTTGAATTTACAGATGTATAAATCACATTATCTTTTACTAGAATTTCTTTACTACTCCCTCTTGTGTGCGCTTTATAAACAATTTCTTTTATCGATGATACTTGTTGTTGAGCCGAACAGCTACTAAACACCGTAGTAAAAATCAATATGATTATAGTTAAATATTTTCTCATAATACTAAAATAAAAAGGCGTTAAAGAAATACCTTAACGCCTAAATATACTTATAAAATTTGATTTTAGTTAATCATTGAAGCTCTAGCACCTCCTGTTTGGAAGATAGCTCTCATTCTTGTTTTCTGACCTTCAGAGAACATAGACATACAAGCATCGTTAGTATAATCCATATAGTTCATAGTCATATCATTTGAACGACAGTTAACTGTTGGGTAAGAAGGACATCCATAGTTTGGAGCATCTGAAGAAGGAGTGTCTGCTACGAAATCGTCTTGACGACATCTTCCGTCTCCCCAAATATGACGTAAGTTTAAGTAGTGACCTACCTCATGAGTCATAGTACGACCTCCGTTAAATGGAGCCTCTACATAACCAGTTGTTCCAAAATATTGTGGAGCACACACAACACCATCAGTAGATAAAGCACCTCCTGGGAATTGAGCATATCCTAAAATTCCTCCTCCAATATTAGCTACCCAAATATTTAAGTGAGTTTGTGGAGTTACTGGAGGATACGCTTGCTTTACAGCGTTATTAGTTCCCCATTCTGCTCTTGAATTAGAATGCCTAAATGTTCCTGCTAAAGTGAATGTAATTTCAGAATCAGCTGCTCTACCAGCAAATTCAGATGGAGTATTACTTGCATCAGAATTTTGTTTTCTAAAATCATCGTTTAAAACTTTCATTTGAGAAGCAATTTGAGCATCGCTAATATTTTGTTGAGAATTACTATACACAACGTGAACATATACAGGAATATTAATAACTCCTAAATTATCGGTAGTTCCACCACCGTTATCTCCACCGTCGCCACCATTGTTTCCTCCATTTCCATTTCCTTTTCCTTTTTTTGCTGCAAATTGACGAGTAGCATATTCAATATCATACATTTTCTTATATAAACCAGGATTGTCTTTTAATTGCTGATTTAATACTCTCATAGATTGGCATTTTTCACCAGCTCCACCTCTTGAATGATCTTCGTCTGTATGAACATAAAAGTCACTCATATCAATCGTTTCTTGAGCTGCTAAGGCATCATCTTTTGAATTCTGCTGACAACCAATTAGCATTGAAGCAGCTACTGCTAGTGTTAGTAAAGATTTTTTCATTGTTAAAAAATTAAATTTTGTAAAATAATTATTTTGTAGAAAAACCATTTTGTAAACAATATCGTAATAAAACTACTTTAAAAATAGTAATACAACAATAACGGAAGGGTTTTTTTAACGATTTCAAATATTTGCTTTTTATTTTTAAACACCAAATATTTTTAAACACCCTAGTCATTCAATAGGAAAGCCTCTAAAAATCACTACGGAATTAATATTAGTACAAAAGAACAAAATGTTAAAGTTTTAACACAACACCCAAAAAAACATCAAATAATTATCCGTTTCACATAAAAATTAAACATTATTTAAGTTTTTGTTAATTTTAAAACAACAAAAATCTCAACCATATAATGATTGAGATTTTTATTTATAATTAAGTTTATTTTGTAATTAACTCAACATCATTTGAGCTTTCGTAACTGCAGCTACTAATAAATCAACTTCTTCTTTAGTATTATAAAAAGAGAAAGACGCTCGTACTGTACCGGGTATTTTATAATAATCCATTATAGGTTGTGCGCAATGATGTCCTGTTCTTACTGCTACACCTAACTTATCTAAAATTGCTCCAACATCGTAAGGATGTATTCCTTCTAAATTAAAAGAAATAACCGATGTTTTATTAGAAGTTCCATAAATTCTTAATCCGTCAACTTTTTGTAACTCTTCAGTTGCATAAGCTAGCAATTCGTTCTCTTGCATCGCAATTGCATTGAAACCAATGTTATTCATATAATCTATAGCAACACCAAAAGCTATACCTCCGCAAATATTTGGTGTACCAGCTTCAAACTTATGTGGTAAACCTGCATAAGTAGTTTGTTCAAAAGTTACGGTTTCTATCATTTCTCCTCCTCCTTGATATGGTGGCAACAGCTTCAACAATTCTTCTTTACCATACAACATTCCAACACCAGTAGGACCACACATTTTATGAGCAGACGCTACATAAAAATCTACATCTAACTCTTGTACATCTGGTTTTATATGTGGACAAGACTGCGCTCCATCAATTAAAACATAAGCACCGAATTTATGAGCTGCATGAATAATTTCTTCAATAGGATTTATAGTTCCTAAAGCATTTGAAACATGATTACAGAAAACCAATTTAGTTTTTCCGTTTAGTAGCTCATGGTAAATATCCATTCGTAAACTTCCGTCTTCATCCATCGGAATTACACGTAAAACTGCTCCTGTCTTTTCACATAACATTTGCCAAGGCACAATATTAGAGTGATGTTCTAAAGCAGAAACAATTACCTCATCTCCTTCATTTAACAAAGCAGAAAAACCAGACGCCACAATATTAATACTGTGCGTTGTTCCTGAAGTTAAAATGATTTCGTATGATTTCTTTGCATTAAAATGTTTTTGAATTTTAATACGTGCTTCTTCATATTTATCAGTCGCTTCTTGACTTAATGTATGCACACCTCTATGAATATTTGCATTGTAGTTCGAGTAATAATCTACAATTGCATCAATAACTATTTGAGGAGTTTGAGAAGTTGCTCCATTATCTAAATACACTAATTGCTTTCCGTGAACTTTTCTGTTTAAAATCGGAAAATCAGCACGAATTTTATCTATAGAAAACATATAAATATTCAAAATTTTAAACAAAGGTACTGCTTGTTAACTAAACCAACAATCAAACCAAGAGATAAATCCTACTTAGCTAATAGTCTTATCATTATGTTAACTTTTAAATAATTACATTTGTTAAAAAATAAAGAATGAAAATTTTAAAAAAGTCCCTCCTTTTAGTTTTAGTACTACTAATTGCTGCATTTATTTACAATTACCCGAAACTTAATATTCTTGCTGGGTATTCTGCAAAAAACACAGCCTCTTCGGTATTTTTAGCAGATAGAAGTTTGGAATTTACTGATGAAAACGACAATAACTTCTCTCCTATTAATTTAACTACTGATGAAATTAATAAAGAAAAAAAATACGCTACAGGTTCTGCTTTTGGTTTATTAACTCGAAAAGCAGTTTATAGAAAAGAGCTTGGAGCGGTTTTAATTAATGATGATTATGATGTTAATCAAAAGTTATTAGTTCCTAAGAGAACTATTCCTAATAACACAACTCCGTATCCTTATGGAAATGCACCTCAAAAAGACACTGTATTTTCTAATGTAGATTATGACAAGTTAAACCAAACTGTTAAATCAATCTTTAACGATGTAAACAAAACCAGAGCTGTAGTTGTTTTGTACAAAGATCAAATTATTGCTGAACATTACGGACAAGGAATTAACAAAAACTCAAAGCTTTTAGGTTGGTCTATGACTAAGAGTATTACTAGTACTTTGTTTGGAATTTTACAATGTAAAGGAAAAATAGATGTTCATGCAAAAGCACCTATTGAAGAATGGCAAAACGATGAACGTAAAAACATAACTATTCATAATTTATTACAAATGAATTGTGGTTTAGAATGGTTAGAAGATTACAATACCATTTCTGATGCTACTAGAATGTTGTTTTTGGACAAAAACATGACTACAACGCAAGTTAAAAAACCGCTTATTTCGAAACCTAATGAATCTTTCAATTATTCATCGGGAGTAACAAATGTACTTTCGGGTATTTTACGAAAGCAGTTTGATACTCATCAAGAATATCTTGATTTTTGGTACAGTTCTTTAATTGATAAAATTGGAATGAACTCTATGACTATTGAAACCGATATGAGTGGAAACTATGTTGGTTCTTCATATGCTTGGGCAACTCCAAGAGATTGGGCTAAACTTGGTTTATTATACTTACACAATGGTGAGTGGAACGGAGAAAACTTATTCGATAAAGATTGGGTTACTTATGCCACTACTCCAACTCCAACATCTAACACTAAAAAAGATGGTGGTTACGGTGCACAAATTTGGTTGAATACAGGTAATCGTTATCCTGATGTTTCTAAAAAAATGTTCTCTTTTAATGGGTATCAAGGTCAAAATGTATTTATTTTGCCTGACGAAAATCTAGTTGTTGTTCGTATGGGGCTTACAAAAAATGCCGATATGAATACATTTTTAAAAGAAATTACAGCAGCTGTTAAACACTAAGCATGAATCCGTATTACTACGTTTTATCTATAAATGGTTTATTATTTTTATTGAGTATCGTATTCTATTTTTTTCCGCCAAAGAAAATAAATTCTCTTTATGGTTATCGCACCAATAGAACAATGCTAAATGAAACTATTTGGAATTTTGCGAATACATTTTTCACCAAAGAGTTATTAAAATATGCAGGATTTTCTTTTGTCGCAGCTTTACTATTAGTGGTATTTAATAAAAGTATAAGCTGGCAACCTATGGCTATTATGCTATTATCTTTAGCTGTAAGTGTTATAAAAACTGAACAAGAATTGACTAAAAATTTTGATAAAGAAGGGAAGAGAAAAAAGTAAACTACTTTACATATTCTTCTTTCAATAGCGTAATATCATCAATAATTTTTTGCATATTTTCTTTTTTTGTTCCGTCGTACATACCTCTAATACGACCTTCTTTATCAATTAAAATAAAGTTTTCGGTATGTACCCAATCGTTTTCACCACCATCACCTTCATCTAAGACAGCAAAATATTGTTTACGTGCTAAACTGTAAATATGCTTTTTTGCACCCGTAGTAACGTTCCATTTTCCATCAATTACTCCTTTAGCATCTGCATATTTTCGTAATTGAGGAACACTATCCATTACTGGAGTTACTGAATGTGATAAAAACATAATATCATCGTCATTCTTATAGTGTTCTTGTAATTCTCCCATATTATACGCCATAGGAATACAAATACTCTGGCAGCGAGTAAAAAAGAAATCGGCTATATAAATTTTGTCTTTGTAATTAGCATTCGTAATTACCTCTCCGTTTTGATTAATCAATTCAAAACTTCCTACTCTATGATGCTTCTTTTGGTTTCTTACAGACTCATCTACCAACTTCGGATTAATATCAGCAGGATTATAAATAGGTAATCTATCTTCAACCTTCAATAAATGATAAAAAACAGGAATTCCAATAGCAGAAAACACTAATAGAAATATAAGCGTACTTTTTGATTTTTTGAAGAATTTAAGATCCATCTCGTGATATTTTTTGCAAAAATACGATGAAAAAAATGCTAATTAAAAGTAGTACGTAAAAACTTTGTTAAATCCCGTACTCTACGTAAATCAATACTTTTAGAACTCTTATTAAAAACGTACATTTGTCAGATTTTAAATTTTAGACAAAACCCTTTTATGGAAATTTTAATAAAAGCATCTCAATTTATTTTAAGCTTATCGCTTTTAATAGTGCTACATGAGTTAGGACATTTTATTCCTGCTAAACTTTTTAAAACTAAAGTTGAAAAATTTTACCTTTTCTTTGATTATAAATTTTCATTATTTAAAAAGAAAATTGGCGAAACTGTTTACGGTATTGGTTGGATTCCATTAGGAGGTTACGTAAAAATTGCAGGTATGATAGACGAAAGTATGGATACTGAGCAAATGAAAGAAGAACCTAAACCATGGGAATTTCGTTCTAAACCCGCATGGCAACGTTTAATTATTATGTTAGGTGGTGTTTTTGTAAACTTTGTGTTAGGTATTTTAATTTACATCTGCCTAATGTGGGCGTACGGAGAGCGATTTTTACCAAACGACAACGTAAAAGATGGTGTTTGGGTTCAAGATCAATTAGCGGTAGATTTAGGTTTAGAAACTGGAGATAAAATCTTAACTATTGATGGTGAAAAAATTAGAATGTTTAGAGAATTACCTATTTCTTTTATTAATGGTAACGAATATACTATTGAAAGAAATGGTGAAGTAATTACTAAAAAGATTCCTACTGACTTTATCTCAAAATTAGTAGATCGTGGTAAAGAGGCTGGTTCTTTCTTATATCCAAGATTTCCGTTTGCAATTAGTGCAGTTTCTAAAGATTCTCCTAATGTAAATTCAGGATTACAAAAGAAGGATATTATTACTGCTGTTAATGATACTCCTATAAAATATTATGATGAAGCTGAACAAAAACTAGCTTTATTCAAAAATCAAAACGTAACACTTACCGTAAATCGTAATGATGAAGTTTTAAAAATTCCTGCTACTATTACTAACGAAGGTAAATTAGGTGTTGTTTTTGGAACTTTAGGAAGTAAAGATTTAGAAAAATTAGGGTATTATCAATTAGCTGAAAAGTCTTATACCTTAAGGCAAGCGATTCCTGCTGGAACAAAAAAAGCGTGGAATACCTTAACTAACTACGTAAAACAAATAAAAAAAATTATTAACCCAAGCACAGGAGCTTATAAAGGTTTAGGTGGTTTTATTTCTATAGGTAGCATTTTCCCATCTGAATGGAGCGCAGAAAGCTTTTGGAATATTACTGCTTTCTTATCAATCATGTTAGGGTTTATGAACTTATTACCAATTCCTGCTTTAGATGGTGGACATGTTATGTTTACTCTTTGGGAAATGATTACTGGAAAAAAACCTAGTGATAAGTTTCTAGAGTACGCACAAGTTGTTGGTTTTGTATTATTATTAACCTTATTATTATTTGCCAACGGTAACGATATATTTAGGCTGTTTAAATAATAAAGCATAAACTCAAAATAAAAAACCACTAGTAATTACTAGTGGTTTTTTATTTTATATAATAGTTAAAGCGCTATTCTTCTTTCTTTTGATTTCTATTAATTATTACCGTTCCTACTAAAGAAGCTCCAATAACAATTCCGCTTAAAGCATCTAAAAACTCTCCTTCCCTTATTACAACTCCATAAAGAGCAAATAAAACAGATGCTAAACCTAAACCGATAATTAAGTATTCAAGCGATTTACTCATAACAAACATCTATTATTTGTTGTTAGCCTCAGCAGCTTTTCTTTCTAATTCTGCTTGAAATTCTTCCATTACAGGTTTTACGGTACTCTCAGGAATATCAGCAACTTTAATATACATTAATCCGTCTACAGCATTATTAAACTTAGGATCTACATTAAAAGCTACTAAACGCGCATTTTGTTTTACGTACTTCTTAATAAGCACAGGAATACGTAATGCTCCAGGTTCTATTTCATCAATAATCTTATCGAACTTTTGCATATCTGCTTCCGTAGCATCAAAAACAAAATCTTTATCGGCATCTTTAAGACTTACCTTAAATTCCTTTTTTGGATGGATATATTGCGCCACATACGGATCGTAATAGTGAGATTTCATAAACTCAATCATTAACGATTTTGAGAATTCAGAAAATTGATTACTAATACTCACACCACCCATTAAATATTTGTACTTAGGATAACGAAGCGTTACATGTACAATACCTTTCCAAAGTAAAAATAACGGCATTGGTTTTTGTTGGTAATTTTTAGAAATAAAAGCTCTACCTAACTCAATAGTACTTTGCATCATTGAATATAACTCAGGCTCAATTCTAAACAGTGTGTGAATGTAAAATCCGTTTATCCCATATTTTTTATAAATGTCTTTTCCAAGTCCCATTCTGTATGCTCCAACCAACTCATTTTGCACGTTATCCCACAAAAATAAATGGTGATAATACTTATCGAACTTATCTAAATCGATAGACTTATTTGTTCCTTCACCAACATCTCTAAAGGTAACTTCACGTAACCTTCCTATTTCATGTAAAAGATTTGGTATTTCTTTAGCATTAGCAAAAAACACTTCATAGTTTTTACTTTCTAATAATCTCTTCCCTTGATCTCTTAACTCATCTACTTCTTTAACAAAAAGATCTACAGGTTTTTGAGAAGTGATTTTTTTAGCTTTTTTAGGGATTTTTAGATTTTGTGTTGATAAAATCTTTTGAGGTGTTTTCTCAAAAGGATTTGCCAACATATAGGTTTTCTTACGTAAAAACTGATAGAAATCTGGAATTTCAGGATACGCATCTTGGTCTTTAACGGATATAGGTTTACCTATTCTTACTTTAATAGTTCTACTTTTTTGAGACAACAATTCTGAAGGTAATTTAGCTGTACGTAAAGTGTCACTTATTTTAGATAAAAAGTAAAACAGTCTACTATTTTTTGCATGGAAATAAATAGGAATAACTGGCACTTTTGCTTTCTTAATCAAACGAACAGCTCCTTCTTCCCATTCTTTATCAACCATTAACTTTCCATCTCTGTATGTAGAAACTTCTCCTGCTGGAAAAATACCTAAGGGTTTCCCTTCTCTTAAATGCAACAATGCGTTTTTAATCCCAGCAACACTCGATTTTGCATCCTTGTGATTTTCAAAAGGATTCACAGGCATCACATAAGGCTTTAATGGCTCTATTCTGTGCAATAAAAAATTCGCTATAATCTTATAGTCTGCTCTATGTTCTACCAACAACTTCAATAGTAAAATACCATCAATACCGCCTAAAGGATGGTTTGAAATCGTGATAAAAGGACCGTCTTTTGGAATACGTTTTAAATCTTCTTCAGGGATTTCAAAATCTATTTGAAACTCCTCCAAAAGACCATTTAAAAAAGGTAAATCTTTTTTATGCTTGTGTTTATTGTAAACTTTATTTGCAGTAGAAATTCGCAAAATCTTCATTAACAACCAACCTGAAAATGTTCCAAATACTCCAAGTTTATCGGTTCCAATTGCTTTTGCAACTTCCTTCGGTGTTACTAATCCCATAAATAAAAATAGTGGTTAGGCGTAACTGCAAATATAACAGAAATTTATTAGCCCTGCACGTTTTCTTGTATGACAAACTGGGCTGTTTCTGTATTTATTTGTCGGATAATTGATTTTCCTTTTCTTTCGATACTTTCTAAGGATTCATTATCAAAATGACGAATTGTAAACAACGTAACATTATGGTACGTTTGTAAATTAAATGTTGTTTGTAAATCATTACAAAAACGTTGAAAATTTTCATATTTATCTTCTATACAAACCGAAAAACTAATGGCTGAATTCTGAATTAAATTAACCTTTAACTTGTACTCATGAAGTTTACTAAATACATGACTGATATTGTTTTCAACCATAAACGAAAAATCTTTAGCTGCTACGGATACTAAAATCTGATTTTTCTTTACAATAAAACAAGGTATATTAGGTTCTATTCCAACTCCTTTACTAACGCAAGTTCCTTGTTTATTTAAATCGTCAAATGAACGCACATATAACGGAATTCTCTTTTGTTCTAAAGGTTGCAAAGTTTTTGGGTGTATTACAGAAGCGCCATAAAAAGCCATTTCGATAGCTTCGGTATATGATATTTTTTTCAATAATTCTGTCTCATAAAAAACTCTAGGATCTGCATTTAAAACTCCATCTACATCTTTCCAAATCGTAACACTTTTAGCATTTAAGCAATATGCAAAAATACCAGCGGTATAATCAGAACCTTCTCTTCCTAATGTTGTGGTTACATTTCCATTTCCTCCTAAAAAACCTTGAGTAATATTTAAGGTTGTTGTATCAACTTTTTGTTGGATATTTTCCTCTGTTAAACTCCAATTTATTTTAGCATCTCTATAATTCGCATCAGTTTTAATGCAATCTCTAACATCTAACCAAACATTATTGATGTTAATTTCTTGTAGGTAAGCACTTACAATAGTGGTTGACAATAATTCTCCATAACTTACTATTTGATCGTATATATAGTTGTAGTTTGGTTCTTTATTTTGTGCCATGAACCCACTTAACTCACCAAATAAAAGGTTTACTTTATTGTAAATTTCATGGTCAGTTTGAAATAACCCATCCAACATATTACTATGAAACTCTTGCACAAAACCTAAAGCTTCTTTTAACTTGTTTTTATCGTTACAATATGCATCAACAATTTTCTCAAAAGCATTCGTCATTTTTCCCATTGCAGAAATTACCACCAAGGTATTTTCTGTTCCTTCATGTTGTAAAACTCTTGCTACATTTTTTACTGCTTCCGGATTTTTTACCGAAGCTCCTCCAAACTTAAAAATTCTCATTGATAAAGTTTTTTAAATTTTGTTCGTTCATATGGCATACTCTCCATTCATCGTATACAGTTGCACCTGTACTTTTATAAAAGTTAACTGCTCCTGTATTCCAATCTAACACTTCCCAAGCTACACGTTTGCAATTGTTATCATACGCGTATTTTAATACACTTGTATACAATGCTTTTCCTGCTCCAATTCCTCTTTTGGTTTGGGTAACCATTAAATCTTCTAAATGGATTGCTTTTCCTTTCCAAGTAGAATAACGCTCATAAAAAAGTGCCATTCCAATTACAATTCCATTTTCTTCAGCAACAAACGTTTTAAATTTAGGCTGGTTAAAAAATCCGTCTTGCAACAAATCTTCAACAGTAACCTCAACAGCTTCAGGTTCTTTTTCAAACACTGCTAATTCAACAATTAAATTATGAATTGCTGCTGCATCTTTAGCTTCACCAGGTCTAATTATAAAACTCATTTACTTTTTTTTAGCAAAGATACTTTTTATATTACTCAAGAAAAGCAAATGAAAAATTAAAACACATCAATTCAAATTGTTAAAATTTTAATTTATCGAAATCGTTGTAGTTACATAAAAAAGTTGGCATATTTGCAAATAAAACAACACGCTATATCATGAACAATAAACATATGACTCTTGGTGAGTTTATTATTGATAATCAAAAACATTTTAAATACTCTTCGGGTGAATTATCGCGCTTAATTAACTCTATTCGTTTAGCTGCTAAAGTGGTAAACCACGAAATTAGAAAAGCTGGATTGGTAGATATAACTGGTGCTGCAGGTGATATTAATGCACAAGGAGAAGCACAACAAAAGTTAGATGTTTTAGCCAACGATTTATTTAAACAAACCTTAATAAACAGAGAAATTGTTTGTGGTATTGCAAGTGAAGAAGAAGACGATTTTGTAATTGTTGAAGGAAAAAACAAAACAAACGATAATAAGTATGTTTTATTAATGGATCCTTTAGATGGTTCGTCTAACATTGATGTTAATGTTTCTGTAGGGACTATTTTCTCTATTTACAGAAGAATTTCTCCTGAAGGAACTCCAGTTACAAAAGAAGATTTCTTACAAAAAGGAAGTGAGCAAGTAGCTGCTGGTTATGTAGTTTACGGAACTTCGACAATGTTAGTTTTTACAACTGGTAAAGGCGTAAACGGATTCACATTAAATCCTGCAATCGGAACTTTCTACCTTTCGCATCCTAATATGACCTATCCAGAAATTGGAAAAATTTACTCAGTTAGCGAAGGATATTTTACACATTTTCAAGAAGGAATGAAGCGCTACTTAGTGTATTGTAAAGAATTAAACAAAAAAGATAATCGTCCATACACAGCTCGTTATATCGGTTCATTGGTTTCAGACTTCCATAGGAATATGATTAAAGGAGGGATTTATATTTATCCTGCAACTGAAATTACACCTAACGGAAAGTTACGTTTATTATACGAATGTAATCCTATGGCATTTATATGTGAGCAGGCAGGTGGTAAGGCTACTGACGGATTTACTAGAATCATGGACATTAAACCAACCGAGTTACATCAACGTGTTCCGTTTTTCTGCGGAAGTAAACAAATGGTTGAAAAAGCTGAAGAATTTATGAGTGAATATTCTTTAGACGAAAAACCAAAATATCAATAATAACATTTATTTATACCAAAATAAATTTTGAATAAGGCAAACGGTTGTTTGCCTTATTTTTTTATGGTAAATTTACAGTGCAAAAATTGAAAAATTAATCACATAAAAATCAAATAATTATGGCTTTTAAGTTACCAGAATTAGGATATGCTTACGACGCATTAGAACCACATATAGATGCTAGAACTATGGAAATTCACCATAGCAAGCACCACAACGGATATACAACTAAGTTAAACGCTGCTATCGAAGGAACAGATTTAGAAGGAAAATCTATCGAAGATATTTTAACAAACTTAGACATGAGCAATGGAGCTGTTCGTAATAATGGAGGTGGATTTTACAACCACTCTTTATTCTGGACAGTTATGAACCCAGAAGATAGAGGATATTTATCTGGAGAATTAAAAGACGCTATCGAAGCTGAATTTGGTTCGAAAGAAGCTTTTATCGATGCTTTTTCTAAAGCTGCTGCTACTCAGTTTGGTTCAGGATGGGCATGGTTATGTGTTCACAAAGGAGGAAAAGTAGAAGTTTGTTCTACTCCTAACCAAGACAACCCATTAATGCCAGGTGTTACTTGTGGAGGAACTCCAATCTTAGGTTTAGATGTTTGGGAGCACGCTTACTACTTAAATTACCAAAACCGTCGTCCAGATTATATTGATGCTTTCTTTAAAGTAATCAACTGGAATGAAGTTGAAAGAAGATATGCTGAAGCTAAATAATTTTAGCTTTCTAAAAATAAAAACCGAAGTTCAACTACTTCGGTTTTTTTATGTCTTGATTCTTGACTCTAAAAATCCTTTTTCTAAACAGACAAAGCTTGTTCTAAATCTTTCAATAGATCCTCTATATCCTCAATCCCCACACTTAAACGGATTAAAGAATCTGTAATTCCAATTTTTAAACGTTCTTCTTCAGGAATTGAAGCATGTGTCATTGTAACAGGATGACTCACTAAGCTTTCTACACCTCCTAATGATTCTGCCAACGTAAATACCTGTAAGTTTTCTAAAAATGAAAAAGCAGTTTGTTTACTTTCGTCTTTTAATCGGAAAGAAACCATTCCGCCAAAATCTTTCATTTGTTTTTTAGCTATCTCATGATTCGGGTGCGATGAAAAACCTGGATAATATACTTCTCCTACTTTAGAATGATTTGCTAAAAATTCAGCCACAGTTTTTCCATTTTCGCAATGACGTTGCATACGAACATGTAAGGTCTTTATACCTCTTAATGCTAAAAATGAATCCATCGGTCCTGCAATTGCTCCTGCTGCAAATTGTATAAAATGGATTTCTTTTGCTAAATCTGCATTATTAACTATTAAAGCACCCATTACCAAATCGGAATGTCCTCCTAAATATTTGGTTGCCGAATGCATTACTATATCTGCTCCTAAGTTTAGCGGTAGTTGCAAATACGGAGTCGCGAAAGTATTATCAACAGCTACCAAAATAGTAGAAT
The DNA here is from genome assembly GCF_002120225.1 of Tenacibaculum holothuriorum. Lineage (GTDB taxonomy): Bacteria > Bacteroidota > Bacteroidia > Flavobacteriales > Flavobacteriaceae > Polaribacter > Polaribacter holothuriorum. Next base: position 152,381 of record NZ_LAPZ01000002.1, read on the forward strand.
CAATACTTTTTACTGTTTTAGTGATAGCTTCAATATCTGCAATTTTCATTAACGGATTCGTTGGAGTTTCTATCCAAATTAATTTGGTGTTTTCAGAAACCGCATTGGCTACACTTTCAACTTCATCCATATTTACATATTGAAACTTCAAACCATATTTCTGAAATAGTCTTGTAAACATTCTGTAAGTTCCGCCATAAATATCATCTCCAGCAATAACCTCGTCTCCTGGATTCAATGTTCTTAACACACAATCGATAGCTGCTAAACCTGAAGCAAATGCGAATCCGTGAGTCCCGTTTTCTAAAGAAGCAAATGCATTTTCTAAAGCTGTTCGTGTTGGATTTGCTGCTCGAGAATATTCATATCCTTTATTTACACCTGGGCTAGTTTGTGCATACGTTGAGGTTTGAAATATCGGAGTCATAACCGAACCTGTAGCTTCTTCGTGTTTTTGACCTCCGTGTATGGTTTTGGTATTGAATTTCATTTTAATTTATTCTAATTAGTATAGTATTACTTAGTCAATAATATCTTCAAATACTAGCTTATTATCTAATTTAGAAATACTAATAATTCTATATGTTGGAGCTATCCCTTTTCCGTTTGGTTTAAAATATTCTATTTTAAATTCACGAGGTTTTTCATAGTTTATTGTACTCAGTTTTCCTATAAATCTCTCCTTTTCTTGTGGAAAATAAAAATGACCAGAAATAGTATCTGTAAAATTATCTGCCGATTTAATTTGCTCTATTAACCTTTCTTTATCTAAATCTGAGATTTCTATTTCAAACTTATGGTAGTAGTCTCTAACACCTCCATTTTCATTATGTAATATTTTAAAATCATCATTCAGCTCAATTTTATGTTCTGAAAGATATTTCTTCACATCTGACTTAAAGAATAGATAATCATCAAACACAAATGATAAAATCAAAAGAACTACAACTAAAGTCAGTATTCTTGAGATTATTATTCCCAGTTTTCTATTTCCTAATTTCTTAGGAATCCAAAAACTCAAATAAATAATTCCAAATAATATTAGAAGTATAACTATTAAAATCAGCACATATGAGAGAAGAATATTCATTTAATTCTTACACCAACTTTACCAAAGCCATAATAATTCCTAAATGGATTCCTTCATGCAAATTATTGAATGCTATGGCACGTTCTATTGAGGTTAATTCGAATCCCATACTTGTCATATAAGGCGTGTATTCTGTAAAGATTCCTGCTTCGAAATCTTCTTTTAACGTATCTGGTAATCCTAGTAATAACTCTTTTACTTCCTCAAATTCTTCTTCAGTAAATGTTTTAGAAGGCGAAGTTCCTTTTCTATACTTTTCAATTAAATCATCAGGAACTAAACATTGATTTCCTGATAGATTATATTGCAACAATTGTTGAGTTACTACCAAGTGTGCAACATTCCATGCAATATTATTTTTAAATCCTTCAGGAATTGTATGTAATTGCTCTAACGATAATCCTTCAATCTTTTGTAAAACAATTTCTCTCGATTTTTTTAAAACCTCAAATTCTGTATTCATTTTTCTGACTATTTTAGCGAAATCAAAGATACTTATTTAAAGATGAAGAAAGTTTATTTTTTACAAACCTGCGATACTTGTAGAAGAATTTTAAAAGAGGTAAATCTTGACGGATTTGAAAAGCAAGAAATAAAAACCAATCCAATCACTGTTGCTCAATTAGAAGAAATGAGAGCGATGACAACCGACTATGAGAGCTTATTTAATAAAAGAGCGAAGTTGTATAGAGAAATGGATTTGAAAAATCAGAATTTATCTGACAAAGATTATAAGCAATATATTTTAGATGAATACACTTTTTTAAAGCGTCCAGTTTTTATTGTTGATAACGAAATATTTATTGGTAATAGTAAAAAAGTGGTAGAAACTTTAAAAAGTAAATTAGTATAAAAAAAGCAGAAGTTAAACTTCTGCTTTTTTATTTAGTTAGATGCAACTTTATCTTTTGTTGAGGCTAACAAAGAAGCTAACTCATCTTTTGTTATCTTGGTTTTAATTCCTAATAGAACCATTTTATCACTTTTACCACTAGCTCTTACTACAATTTCTCTTACATAACCTGCTTTTTCAATAAATAAAACTTCAGCTTTTCCTCCTTTTTCTTTGGCTCTTACCAACGTTTTTAAATTGTTTTTTCTTGAAAAGCGATTAAAATCTTTTGACACTGAGCTATCTTCATTATCAAAAATCATTACTTTAAAGTCACTTGATTTTTTCAAAAGATTCTTTATCTCTTCATTATCTTCTTCATCAAAAAAAGAACCCGCAAAAGAACTTGATAAGTTTATAGAAAACGCCGATTTATCTTTATGGTTCTTATAAAATTGTTTGAACTTTGCTTCTTGAGCAGTAATCGTTAATAAAAAGAAGCAGAATAATGCTGTTAAAATTCGTTTCATAATATGGTTTGTTTTAGTTATATCATGAAGACGAGCAGCAATAAAATTTGTTACAAACAAAAAAGTCTTAACTAAAATAGCTAAGACTTTTTAAGTTGTCCCACTAGGACTCGAACCTAGAATAACGGCACCAAAAACCGGTGTGTTACCATTACACCATGGGACAGTGTACTGCAAATATAAAAACAAACTTTTATATTTAAAACTGCAATAAACATTTTTTAGAAAAAAATCCTTACGAGTTCGTAAGGATTTAGTTGGCCTACAAGGACTCGAACCTTGAATATCGGTACCAAAAACCGGTGTGTTACCATTACACCATAGGCCAATTGCTTATTGCGGGTGCAAATATAAAACAAACTTTTAATTCGACAAATTTTTTGTGTTTTTTTTCATTTAACACAACTTTATCGCCTTGTAGTTCTTTATAAGTTAATCAAAGTTATATTTTTGTTTCGCTTAAAATATCTAGCACTTAATACATTTGCATAAATTTTCAACAAAACTATGAGCAATTTTAGCTATAAAAAGTGGAATACAATTTTAGGGTGGGTTTCTTTTGCTATTGCATTAATTACCTACACACTAACTCTTGAACCTACAGTGAGTTCTTGGGATTGTGGTGAGTATATATCTACCGCAGTAAAGTTAGAGGTAGGACATCCACCGGGTGCACCATTATTCCAAATGTTAGGAGCATTCTTTGCAATGTTTACTAACGATCCTACACAATGGGCAAAAATGGTAAACTTTATGTCTGCCCTAGCTAGTGCTTTTACTATTTTATTTATGTTTTGGAGTATTACCAATTTGGCTAAAAAAATGGCTACTCAAAACGACAAGTTTAGTAATGGAGAAAAAATTGCTGTTCTAGGTAGTGGTTTAGTTGGAGCTTTAGCTTATACTTTTTCTGATAGCTTTTGGTTTAGTGCTGTTGAAGGTGAAGTATATGCAATGTCATCATTCTTAATGGCTTTATTATTTTGGTTAGGATTGAAATGGGAGAGTGAAATCCACGAACCTAGAGGACATAAGTGGCTTGTATTAATAAGTTTTGTTGTTGGTTTATCTTTCGGAGTACACATCTTATCATTATTGGTAATTCCATCAATCGTAATGTTGTATTTCTTTAAAACTTATAAAGACATCAACTTAAAAACTACTGCTATAGCTACGGTAATTTCTATTCTTGTTTTAGCTGGTGTATTCAAGTTTTTATTTCCTTTTACTTTAAAATTCTTTAGTATTTCTGAATTATTTTTCATCAATCAAATAGGATTACCTTATAACTCAGGAACTATTATTGCTGGAATCATTTTAATAGGTTTATTTATTTACGGATTAAAAGTTACTCGTAAGAAAAACTTAGTAGGAGCAAACACGTTAATCTTATCGGTACTATTTATTATGATAGGATTTTCTTCATGGTTAATGCTTCCTATTCGCGCAAATGCCGATACTGTTATTAATGAAAATAATCCATCAAGTGCACGAGAATTATTAGCATACTATAATCGTGAACAATATGGTGATGCCAATGTTTTTTACGATAAGTACTACTCTTTTAATTACGATAGAGATCAAGACGAATCGAACCCGTATAAAGACGATAAGCCTAAATACGAAAAACGTAATGGTAAATACGAAATCGTAAACAACTATAAAAACGTATTACCAAATTACTCTAGCAAACACAAAGGGTTTATACCAAGAATGGTAAATCCTGCTTCAGAACAACATTACAAACAAATAGCCGGAATACCAGCTCGTAGTAAAAGAAGACCTACATTTTTAGAGAACATGAAATTTATGGTCGACTATCAGTTCGGATATATGTACGGTCGTTATTTTATGTGGAATTTTGTAGGTCGCCAAAACGATGCTCAAGGTCATTTGGATTTTGAAAACGGAAACTGGTTAAGTGGAATAGATTTTATTGATGAAATGCGTTTAGGTCCACAAAACAATCTTCCTGAAGAAATTAAAAACAACAAAGGGCGTAATAAATACTATTTCTTACCATTAATCTTAGGGCTAATTGGTTTGTTATATCAAGCTCAAAAAGACAAAAAGAATGTATATGTACTAACATTATTCTTTGTCTTTACTGGTTTTGCAATTATATTTTACACCAACCCAAAACCTTTTGAACCTCGTGAACGTGATTATGCTGTTGTAGGTTCTTTCTATGTATTCGCTATGTGGATTGGTTTTGGAGTACTCGCTTTATACGATTTTTTAAAATCTTATGCAGACAAAAAAGTGGTAGCAACCGCAGTATCAACCGTATCTCTGTTAGCAGTTCCTACATTAATGGGATTCCAAAATTGGGATGATCATGATAGAGCAGATCGTTATACTGCTCAATTAAATGCACAAACGTATTTAGAGAGTTGTGATCCGAATGCAATTATTTTTACCATAGGAGATAATGATACGTTCCCGCTTTGGTATATGCAGCAAATGGAAGGTGTTAGAACCGATATTAAACTTGTTAACACTAGTTTATTTGCTACCGATTGGTATATCGATCAAATGAAAAAGAAAACCTATGAAGCAGACCCAATACCATCTAGATTAAAACATGATCAGTATAAATACGGTACACTTGATGTAGCATATCATTACCCACTTCCTCAATTAAAAGATTCTATCATTTCATTAAATGATTTTATGAGATGGATTGAAAGTGACAATGATGCAACTTACCTTGAAGTTAGAGAAGGTATTAAAGAAAAGTTTTACCCAACTAATAAAATTAGAATTCCTGTTAACAAGAAAAATGCCATAGAATCTGGTATTGTTGATCCTAAAGACGCTGATAAAATCGTAGATTATATCGATGTAACTATTGATGAACAAGGATTAACTAAAAATCGAATTTTAATGTTAGACATCTTAAATAATTTTGATTGGAAACGCCCTATATATTTTACTGGTGGTGCTAATGCCGATGAAGAATACATCTGGTTAAAAGATTATTTACAATTAGATGGAATGGCGTATAAACTAGTTCCTATAAAAACTTCAAACAAAGGAAAATCTATGTTTGATATGGGAAGAATCGACCCTGAAAAAATGTATGCTAATATTAAAAAATGGGATTGGAAAACAATTAACAACGGTAAAATTTATTTAGACGAACAAAGTAAAAGAAACGCTATTTCTATGCGAAATAACTTAATGCGCTTGTCTGAAGAATTCTTAATGAAAGGAGATTCTGTTAAAGCAAAAGATGTTCTTGATTTATCGTTATACAAAATGCCAATTAAAGATTTTGGTCACTATAGTATTTCTTTAGGCTACCCTGAATTATATTATAGAATCGGAGATATAGAAAAAGCAAGAGAAACTGCTGAGACTTTAATTGACATCTTTCAACAAAGGCTTAAGTATTATAGTACGTTTAGAGGTAGAGATACAGATTTAATTTTAGATAATTTAGAAACTAATTTATATATGTATCAAAACCTGTTAACTCAAATAATGAGGTATGACAAGGACAAAGATTATAAAAACAAACAAGAAAATAATTTTATAGAGCATTATCGTTTATTTAAACATTTAATGCCGGAAGAGGAAAGGCAACCTATACAACAGCTAGATACTATAAAACCTTAATAAATGAGGTTGTACCCTATAAGAACACCACGTATAATTCAACGAATATTTTCAAATTATACGTGGTGTTTTCAGTCTATAAAAAAGGAGTTATTTTTAACTTTTGATGATGGTCCAACTCCAGAAGTAACAGAGTTCGTTTTAGACACCTTGGATAAATACAACGCCAAAGCTACCTTCTTCTGTATTGGTAAAAATGTGGTAAATCATCCTGAAATATTTCAACGAATTCACAATGCAGGTCACTCAATAGGTAACCATACTCATAATCATTACAACGGATGGAAACATTCCACTAAAGAATATATCTCTAATATAAAACTCACGGAGAATCATATTCAGAAAGAATATGATTTTAAGACTACATTGTTTAGACCTCCCTACGGAAGAATAACTTCTAAGCAAACTAAAGAACTGCTTAAAAACGGTTATAAAATTATAATGTGGAGTGTTCTTTCTGCAGACTTTGACAAAAACATATCGAAAGAAAAATGTTTAGAGAACGTACTAAAAAACACTAAAAACGGAGATCTTATTGTTTTTCACGATAGTTTAAAAGCTAGTGAAAAGCTAAACTATGTGTTACCAAAAATATTGACTTATTATTCAGAAAAAGGATTTGAATTTAAATCAATAGTTTAAACGTATTGCTGCACCAAACCAATTAAAGTATTAGCATCTTGATTTCCTGTTTGACGCCACATCATTTCTCCATTTTTATAAATCATAAAAGTAGGATTTCCTTTTACACGTAATGCTTCAGCAAGAATTTCATTCTTCCTAATATCTATCTTAATCACTTTTGCTTTATCACCTAAAGCAGCAGCAACATCACGAAGTGTATCTAAACTTGGTTCGAATTCATCCCAATCAGCATAAAAATCAATTAACACTGGTTTGTTAATACTAATGATTTCACCAAACTTTGTCATTTTTATGTACGTTTTATTTAGTAAAGTGCCTAAAAATACTATTTTTTTATAAGCCAACCATTAAGATTGACTTAATTTTACTGAAAATCAAGCTTTTTTAAGTTCTATTACGGTAATTTCTGGCCAAATTCCTACTCTACCAGGAAAAGCATGATACCCAAAGCCTCTATTTACGTTTATATAACGACCGAACTCTTCATACAAACCGGCCCATTGTTTATACACATATTTTGCAGGACTCCATTTTATGAATCCAGGTATTTCAATACCAAATTGTAAACCATGAGTATGCCCACTTAAGGTTAATTGATAGTTAAAATCATCTTCTTTCACCTTATATTCCCAGTGACTTGGATCGTGGCTCATTAGCACTTTAAAATCGTCTTTTTTAATGCCCGCAGCGGCTCGCTGTAGATCTCCAGCTTGGTTAAATCCTTTTCCCCAGTTCTCTACTCCTACCAGAGCTATTTTTTGTCCATCTTTTTCAAGATATCTGTTTTCATTCAACAATAACTCGAAACCAATCTTCGGGTGAATCTCTTTAATTGCATCAAAATTCGCCTTCTTTTCTTCTTTAGAATTCCATTTTGAATAATCTCCATAATCGTGGTTTCCTAAAATAGAATACTTCCCCATAGGAGCTTCTAACTGAGAAAAAACAGGAATCCATTCATCCATTTCTTTAGCGAAATTATTTACAATATCTCCTGTAAATAAAATCACATCAGACTTTTGCTCGTTGATTAAATCTACTCCGTATTGAATTTTTTCTTTATTATCAAAACTCCCAGAGTGAATATCAGTAATATGTGAAATGGTAAATCCATCAAACGCTTCTGGTAAGTCTTTAAATGCAAGTTGATACTTGATTACTTTGTAGTTGAACTTTCCTCTAAAAATCCCGTACAACAAACTTGCTAGTGGTATAGCTGCTAAACCTAAAGCTAGCTGAGAGATAAACTTTCTTCTTCCATCTAAAGCCTTTGTATCTTCTTGAGAGAAATACGATATTCCTTTTTTAACCCAACGTACCACATCTTCACCCAACATAACTATTAAAATAATTAACTTAGGTAACAAGGCTACCAACAATAAAGCAAAAGCATATTGAAACTGACGTGTTTGTCCTGAACTTCTATCTGAAGAAAATATTACATAAAAAAAGTTTATATAAGCTAGCAACCCAAATAGCAACCAGCCATAACGAATAATTTTATTTTTAGTAACTGTTTTAATTGCTTGAAAAGCATAGGTCTCAAAAACGACAATAAGTGTTGCAATTATAAGCAAAGGGAATACCCAACGTGGCATATATTAAATTTTATTAGACGGCAAATATACAAACATAAAACACCTAAGAATCAACAAGAAGAGTTAATATTATTTTAAAACCTTTACTAATTCTCGTGCTATTGTATCAACATTCCAACTATCAGAATTATCTAAAACTACAATACAGTTTTTTAGTTTTTCATTTCTTATAATTATTGTTTTTGCGCCTAACCAAGAACCATTATGCCAGTGTGAGTCTTCATTAATAATTACCCACCCAAATCCGTAATTACTCTCACTCCCATCGTTTAAAATCGGTTTGGTAAAAGCTTCTTTTTTTGTTTCTTCTGAAATCAAAGCGTTTTTATACCAAAACTGATTCCAAATTACAAAATCATCAATCGAACTAAACACCGATCCATCACCTGCAACTCCATCTAAAACTCCAGGTTTTAATTCTATAATCTCCCCTAAAACATTCTCAAACGAAGCGGTTTTATTTGAAAAATCTTTAGTTTTAGAAACTAAATTCCAAATTCGAGTATTTTTCATTTGTAGTTTATCAAACAACTCAACCTTCATAAAATCTTCAAAAGATTTACCTGATACTTTTTCAATAATTCCTGCTAACAAAACATAGCCTGTATTATTGTATACGTGTTTTTCATTCGGTTGATTCTTTAATGGTAAATTCTCTTTTGCTAACAACTCAATCATTTTAGAAACAGTTAATACTTCTCCTATTTCTTCTTTATATTTTTTAGGAAAATCCATATATACATCTGGAATTCCAGAAGTATGATGTAATAAATTTCTTACAGTTACATTTTTGTACGGCAGCTCTGGTAAAAACTTTGTAATTGAATCATCAAAACTGAGTTTCCCTTGTTCTTTTAATAGCATAATTCCTAAAGCAGTAAACTGTTTAGAAACTGAAGCCAAACGAAATGACGACTGATTTGTTAGTTTTTCTTTTCTCGAAGCGTCAGTAAAACCATAGGTGTTTTTGAGTAATACACTATCGTTTTTCACAAGCAAAACAGCTCCATTAAATTTATCATCTTCTTGAAGTTGTGCTAACCATTTATTTGCTTTTTCAACTTTTTCTATCTGTGAATCACTTGTTATAATATCTAAAGGTTCAATCGTAGTCATTGAATTGTATGCCCAATATACTGCGATTCCAAATCCGATAATTGATAGCACTATAACGGCAATAACTATTTTCCATATTAATTTCATAAGCTTGATTTTTTTAGTTGCCTTATACGACGGAAATTAGGTTGCTTTGTTTCATTTTTTATTGATTTTTTTTCAATCAGCTTTTATATTTCGTAGTTTTACTGCGGTGTCTAAAGTTGTAAAACTTAAGACATTTTCAATACTTTCTAGCATATTTTATTCAATGGAAAATAAAAAAAGACTTTTTTTACTAGATGCTTTTGCTCTTATTTTTAGAGGATATTACGCATTTATAAAAAACCCACGTATCAACTCAAAAGGAATAGACACTTCTGCTGTATTAGGTTTCACTAACTCTTTATTAGATGTTATAAAACGTGAAAAACCCGATTATTTAGCTGTTTGTTTTGATAAAGGCGGAAGCGTAGATCGTGTAGAAATGTTTGAAGCTTATAAAGCAAACCGACAAGAAACTCCGGAGGCTATTAAAATTGCTATTCCTTATATTGAAAAAATATTGGAAGCAATGAATATTCCTGCCATTGTAAAAGAAGGTTATGAAGCTGATGATATTATAGGAACATTAGCCAAAAAAGCTGAAAAAATTGGACTAGAAACCTATATGGTTACTCCCGATAAAGATTATGCGCAATTGGTTTCTGATAATATTTTTATGTACCGCCCTCCACGAATGGGTAACGGTTATGAAAAATGGGGAGTTGAAGAAGTACAAGCCAAGTTTGGTGTAGAACGTCCTGAACAAGTAATTGATTTCTTAGGGATGATGGGAGATTCAGTAGATAATATCCCTGGACTTCCTGGTGTTGGAGAAAAAACAGCTAAAAAGTTTTTAGCTGCTTATGGTTCTATGGAAGGCTTGTTTGAAAACATTCATGAGCTAAAAGGAAAAATGAAAGAAAAGGTAGAAGCTAATCAAGAATTAGGATTGTTATCTAAAAAATTAGCTACTATTATGTTAGATGTTCCTGTTGAGTTAGAAACCGACAAACTTATTTTTGAACAACCTAACGTTGAAAAAACCAAAGAAATTTTTACCGACTTAGAGTTTAGAAGACTTACCGATAATTTCTTAAAAACTTTTGGTGTAGCTACTTCAAAAGAAACTAAAACACCAACAGAAGCAAAAACTGAAGCACCTAAAAACACTAATAGTGGTCAGTTTGACTTATTTGCTACCCCAGGGAGTGGAACAATAACAGAAGAACAAACTGTAAATGGTTTTAAAACTATTGACAACACTTCTCATTTTTACCAACATGTAAACACTCCTGTTTCGAGAAAGCTTTTATTACAAAAGTTACAACAACAAAACTCTGTTTGTTTTGATACTGAAACCACAGGACTAAAAGCTTTAGAGGTAGAACTTATTGGAATTGCTTTTTCTTGGGAAGCTGGTAAAGGATATTATGTTTCATTTCCAGAAAATCAGGAAGAAACTCAAGCTATTATTGAAGAGTTTCGTCCGTTTTTTGAAAACTCAACTATCGAGAAAATTGGTCATAATTTAAAATACGACATCAAGGTATTATCGAACTACAATATTTCTGTAAAAGGAAAATTATTCGATACCATGATAGCGCATTATTTGATCAATCCAGACATGCGTCATGGTATGGATGTTCTTTCTGAAACGTATTTAAATTATCAACCCGTTCCTATTACTGAATTGATTGGTAAAAAAGGAAAGAATCAATTGTCTATGCGACAAGTAGATATTCCTCGTCAAACAGAATATGCAGTAGAAGATGCCGATATTACCTATCAATTAAAAGAATACTTTGCTAAAGAATTAGAAGAAGGAAAACTTACACAACTTTTTAATGAAGTTGAAACTCCTTTAGTTTCTGTTCTTACAGCTATGGAAATTGAAGGTATTAATTTAGATACTGAATTTTTAAAATCTCTTTCTGCAGATTTAACCAGCGATATTTCTAGCTTAGAAAAACGTATTTACGAGCAAGCTGATGAAGAGTTTAATATTGCTTCCCCTAAACAATTAGGACCAATTCTTTTTGAAAAATTGAAATTGGTAGACAAGCCTAAGAAAACAAAAACGGGTCAATATTCTACTGCCGAAGATGTTTTATCGTCGTTAAAAGAACATCAAATTGTTTCTGATATTTTAGAATATCGTCAGTATAAAAAATTACAAAGCACTTATGTAGATGCTTTACCGAATGAAATTAATCCAAAAGACCAACGTGTTCATACAGTATACGCTCAAGCGGTTGCTGCTACGGGAAGATTAAGTTCTAACAATCCGAATTTACAGAATATTCCTATTCGTACGAAAAGAGGGCAAGAAGTTCGTAAAGCTTTTATTCCGAAGGATGAAAATCATGTTTTATTAGCTGCCGATTATTCTCAAATAGAATTGAGGATTATTGCTGCTTTAAGTGAAGAAGAAACCATGATTAAAGCTTTCCAAGAAGGAGAAGACATTCATGCTTCTACCGCTGCAAAAGTATTTAACGTTCCTCTTAATGAAATTACTCGCGAACAACGTAGTAATGCTAAAACAGTAAATTTCGGAATTATTTATGGAGTTTCTTCTTTTGGTTTAAGTAATCAAACTTCCTTAACTCGTAAAGAAGCAAAAGCTTTAATTGATACTTATTATGAAACGTATCCAAAGCTTAGAAACTATATCTCTAAACAGGTAGATTTTGCGCGTGAAAACGGATATGTAGAAACGGTTTTAGGTCGTCGTCGTTATTTAAAAGATATAAACTCAAGAAATGCTATTGTTCGTGGTGCAGCAGAACGAAATGCTGTAAATGCCCCAATACAAGGTAGTGCAGCAGATATTATTAAACTTGCCATGATTAATATTCACAAACGATTTGAAGAAGAAAATTTTAAATCGAAAATGTTATTACAAGTGCACGACGAATTGGTTTTTGACGCTCATAAAGACGAATTAGAAACTATTAAACCAATTATTAAACAAGAAATGGAAAATGCTTATAAAATGAGTGTTCCGTTAGATGTTGAAGTTGGTTTAGGTGAAAATTGGTTAGAGGCACATTAAGAAACAAACAATGACTTTAAAAGAAAAAACTACAGAGAATTTAGAGAATAAGCTAAAATTACTTAAAATATCAACAGGGTTTTTAGCAGGAGTTTCATCCATTCTTTTTATAATTTGTCTATATAATTTACTAACTAGGGAAGATAATAGTATTTTTAGATCTTTAATTATAGTTCCAAGTGTTTTGTTTACAATAATTCCAATATATTATGGAAATATTAAAAAAATTAAAAACGAATTAAATTCCAGAAATTAAAACCCTAACTTTCATATAGATATAAATAACAAATAAAGTTAATGCATGTTTTAGTTTACTACTTATATTTTTTTCTTATTTAATAATTTCCTGATTCTTTTTTGTAACTCAGGTATCACTTCTTTTTCAAACCAAGGATTTTTAGTTAACCAAAATCTATTTCTTGGTGATGGATGTGGTAACGTGAAATATTTAGGCAAATATTCAGGATAGTTATTTACTGTTTCAGTAAGTGTTCGTTTTGCTTTATCTTTTAAATAATAATTTTGTGCATACATTCCTATTAATAAAACTAGCTCAACATTGTTAAGTTCTTTAAACAAAGCTGTATGCCATTTAGGAGCGCATTCTTTTCTGGGCGGTAAATCACCACTCTTTCCTTTTCCAGGATAACAAAATCCCATAGGAATTATTCCAAATAAATCGGTGTTATAAAATTGTTCATCGGTAACATTTAACCATTTTCTCAACTGTTTTCCGCTGGCATCATCCCACGGAATTCCAGAAGCATGTACTTTTGTTCCTGGAGCTTGACCTACAATAATTATTTTAGAATTTGGATTTGCAAAAACCACTGGGCGTGGTGTTATATAATCTTTACAAATACGGCAGTTTTTAATTTCTAAAAGTAAATCATCCATATTCATAAAAATACAAATTATCTTATAAAAAAAACACTCGTTACTTTCCTGTAACGAGTGTTTTTTTTCAAAACTTTTTAATCTTAATGATTGATAGCGTAACTTGCTCCTTTCCCAAATTCGGCAAGTGTTACGAAAAGTGATTTTAAAAAGCTTCGAATCCCCTTAAGTAATTGTGATTTCATAAATAATAATTTAAATTCCCCATAACAAATTTAACAATAAGAAGAGGTTATTCAAAAGGGTTTTCACCCTAAATGTATGAATTACACTAAATTATGTATAAACGGCATAATTTTACCCTACTTAAATAATGGGATTATAGGATTTTCACAAAATCTTCGAATGCAACGTAGTAAGGTTGATCTTTAAAAACAGGCAAATCGACACTTTCGGCATTGGCTAAACCTACTCCAGCAAACCATACATTTGCGTTCTGTTTTTTTGCATGTTCTTTAAATGTTTCCATCCATAAAACATCATATTCTTGTGGAGATTGAATGTTATTTGTAGCCTTTACTAAAACAAAAATAGTAGGCTCTCCTTTTTTAAATAAAACAAATTGAGGATGCCTTTTTAATTCACTATTTATAGCAACAAATTCATAGCCCATTTCTTGTAGTTTCTTACCTACAATATTCATTGCTAAATTATGTAACTCTTGCTCTGTTAATGCTCGCATTACCTTTTTTTCTTGTTTCTTTTATTGTAATTTTTATCTCCTCTCGTTTTAGGTTTCTTATACTTTTTTGCTATTTCTCTTCGATAAGCCCCCCCTAAATTAACTTTCTTGTTTTTCTCTTTCTTTTCGTGAAATGCTGGTCCTGGAACATATTCTTGAGAAGTACGATTTTTCGATTGATCTTTATCTTCTCTAGGACGCTCATCTTCTGTTAATTGATTAGAGATTTGAACATGTTCTGGAATTTCTAATAACGGAATCTCATAATCCATCAACTCCTCTATTCTACCTTTTGCTTCTTGTTCTTTTTCTGTAGAAAATAAAATTGATTTCCCTTCGTGTTCTGCACGCCCTGTTCTACCAATTCGATGCATGTAGTTTTCAGGAAAATATGGTGTATTAAAGTTTACAACATGTGTGATTTCTACTAAATCTAATCCACGTGCAATAACGTCAGTAGCTACTAAAATTCGCTTAGTTCCTGTATTAAACTCTTCAATAGCATGCAATCTATAATTCTGTGTTTTATTAGAGTGCAACACACATACTTGACCTGGATATTCTTCTTGCGTTAATTCAAAAATTTTATCAGCAGTTCTTTTGTTTTCTGCAAAGACTAGCACTTTACTAAAATCATTCTTATCGAATAACAATTCGTTTAACAAATTGATTTTCGTATAAAAATTTGGAACATTATATGCCGTTTGCTGAATGTTATCTAACGGAGTTCCACTAACAGCAATGGCAATCTTCTTAGGCGCCACAAAAAAGTCATCAATTAAAGCCGCTACATCTTCCGTCATTGTTGCAGAAAACATTACGTTTTGACGTCTTTCTGGAAGTAAATCGAATATATTTAAGATTTGGAATCTAAATCCTAAATCTAACATTACATCTACTTCATCGATTACTAGTTTTTGAATAGACTTTAACTTTAATACTCTACTTACACCTAAATCATACAAACGCCCTGGAGTTGCTACAAGTATATCGCAACCTTCTGCTACTGCTTGTTTGTGCCTGTTTAAATTTACTCCTCCATAAACCCCTAAAACTCTAAGTGTAATATACTTTGCTAATTTTTCAATCTCTTCAACAACTTGTACTACTAATTCTCTTGTAGGTACTAATATTAACACTCTTGGAGTTAATTGCTTAGAAAATTTTAAATCGCGTAAAATAGGTAACATATACGCAAAGGTTTTTCCTGTACCTGTTTGCGCAATTCCTACAACATCTTTACCCGAACGTACTATTGGAAACGCTTGCTCTTGAATTGGTGTTGGGTTCTCAAAACCAAGATCATCGATAGCATTTCTTAACGGGTTTGATAAGTCTATATCTTGAAAAGTAATCATTCTGCAAAGGTACAACCAATATTTCGTATATTTAAAGGAGTTTTAATTCTGTTTATCATGGAAATACCAAAACGACTAGAAAATGCACTGATTAAGCTTTACAATGCTTTTCATAACGATGAATTGAACCCTGAATGTTGTTCGGCATGCGCAGTAGGGAATATTTTAGACAATCATGATAGTTGGAAACATCTATCGGACAAACACGGTTCTTTAGAACTAAGTTATGTAGGTAGAGTACATCAAAACTTAGGACGCAAGTTTAATGGCTATACTCCGTTAGAATTATTAAAAATTGAAAAGACTTTTTTAGATGCCTGCGGATTTAAGACTCCTCTTTGCCATTATAATATGAAACCAGATAATTCTACTGATAAGGAAATGCTATTTAATGCACTTAGTGAGGTAGTAGCTTTATTATGCTCTTTCGAGAATATTGCTAATGTGATGGATTATTCAAAAATATTTGAATATGAAGAAAATTCTCCTGTATATAAATTCGATGCTATTTTTTAGCAAGTTTATTTAGACTTGACATAAACTCTTTTTTACAACTAAAACATTTGAATTTTTTCTTATTGAAAAACACTATTTTTTCAATAAAACTTCTTCTTTTTCTCTTTACGAAAGTCGATTGGCAATTTGGACAATACATTTTATCTGTTTTTTATACAATTTAAAACTTATTTCAGCTCAATTCTCATCTTTCTTTTAATTGGTGCATTTTAATATATAAATGGTTGTTTTTTCGTTATTTATATCAATTTTGAAACAATAAACACGACTTTTTAATAATTGGAAAATAAATATATTCTGACTTACACTCAAAGCATTTATACTTTTCGCTTAGCATAAAAACTCTATTAATCACTTTTCTTTTTTTAACTTTAATTTTAGAATTACAATTCGGACAGCACATAATTTCTATTTTAATACATAACAGATATAAAAGTATTTACCCTAATATTTTTACCCAAAATAACTTTAACCAATAAATTCATGGATATAAGTTTCTGAAATAAAAAAACCGACACAAAATTGTATCGGTTTTTAAATTATTAGTTTCTCTAAAGATTTTATCCTCCAAAGTCATCAAAACGAATGTTCTCGTCTGGAATACCAAAATCTTCTCCCATTTTTTGTACAGCTTTGTTCATTAATGGTGGTCCACAGAAGTATAATTCAATATCTTCAGGAGCATCATGCTTACTTAAATATTGTTCAATTACACAGTTATGAACGAATCCAACAAACCCATCTCCTTCTGCATCAATATCTTCTTTAACTTTCCAGTTATCTTCCTCTAATGGCTCAGATAAA
The DNA here is from genome assembly GCF_002120225.1 of Tenacibaculum holothuriorum. GTDB lineage: Bacteria > Bacteroidota > Bacteroidia > Flavobacteriales > Flavobacteriaceae > Polaribacter > Polaribacter holothuriorum. The sequence goes on from NZ_LAPZ01000002.1 coordinate 169,149, forward strand.
GCAATATGGAACTTGAAGTTAGGGAATTCTTTCTCTAATGCCCAGAAGTGCTCTAAATAGAATAATTCACGCTTAGAACGACCTCCGTACCAATATGATACTTTACGACCCGTCTTTAATGTTTTGAATAAGTGATATAAGTGAGAACGCATTGGTGCCATACCAGCTCCACCTCCTACATATAACATTTCTGCTTCAGATTCGTTGATGAAGAATTCTCCATAAGGTCCAGAAATAGTTACTTTATCTCCTACTTTTCTTGAGAATACATAAGACGATGCAACCCCTGGATTAACATCCATCCATCCATTTTTAGCTCTATCCCATGGCGGAGTAGCAATACGAACGTTTAACATAATTTCACGTCCTTCTGCTGGATAAGAAGCCATCGAATAAGCTCTTTCTACTAATTCGTCGTTCTTCATTACTAATGGCCATAATCCGAACTTGTCCCATTCTACTTGGAATTTATCTGGAGTTTCATGCTCTTCAGGGTGCGCAGTGATATCCATATCTTTGAACTTGATTTCACAAGGTGGAATTTCAATTTGAATATATCCTCCTGCTTTATAGTCCATATCTTCTGGAATCTCAACTACAAATTCCTTAATGAATGAAGCTACGTTATAATTACGTACAACTGTTGCTTCCCATTTCTTAATTCCAAAAATTTCTTCTGGAATCGAAATGTCCATATCTTGTTTTACCTTAACCTGACATGCTAAACGAATACCATGTGCTAATTCTTTACGAGTAAAGTGTGGTGTTTCTGTTGGTAAAGCTTCACCTCCACCAGAATTTACGTGACATTCACATTGAATACAAGATCCACCTCCACCACATGCCGATGGTAAAAAGATCTTTTCGTTACCTAAAGTAGTTAATAAAGTACTACCTGAAGCAACTTCAATAGTTTTATCACCATTAATGGTAATTTTTACTGGTCCTGACGGAGCCAATTTTTCTTTTACAAATAATAGTAAGGCTACTAATACCAAGATTACCGCTAAAAACGCTAATACCGTGATTAGTACCGTACCACCTGTGCTTGCTTCTAAAAACATATTATTCTGTAATTTCTTTAGTGTTAGTAGCTAATTCTTTTGTAGACTCTTTTACCTCTTCTTTCTTCACTTCTACCTCAACTTGAGCTTTTGGAGTCTCTTCTTTTTTACTTGCATCATCACCACCAGTTAACATTCCACCGAAACTCATAAATCCGATAGCCATTAAACCAGTAATAATAAATGTAATTCCTAAACCTCTTAATGCAGGTGGCACTTGAGAATAACGAATCTTCTCACGAATAGCAGCAATTGCTAAAATTGCTAAGAACCATCCGATACCAGAGCCTATACCATATACAAATGATTGGCTTAAGGTTGGAATTTCACGAGATTGCATGAATAAAGACCCTCCTAAAATTGCACAGTTTACTGCAATAAGTGGTAAGAAAATACCTAAAGAGTTATATAATGCTGGAGCAAATTTTTCAACAATTATTTCTACTAATTGTACCATGGTAGCAATTGTTGCAATAAACATGATAAATGATAAGAAACTTAAATCGTAATCTGCGTATTCTTCACCTAACCAAGATAAAGCTCCTGCTTTTAATATATATTGATCTAATAACCAGTTTACAGGTACTGTTACTGCTAGTACGAAAATAACCGCAGCTCCCATACCTACCGATGTAGATACTTTTTTAGAGATAGCAAGGTAAGAACACATTCCTAAGAATGTAGCGAATACCATGTTATCTATAAATATCGATTTGAAAAATAATTCTAATAATTCCATTTTTCTATTTTTTAATGAGATTCTAAAACTAGTTCAGAATGACACTATGTGCCTAGTCCTCGATTAATGCTTTGTTTCTACTACGTTGTACCCAAATAATAATACCTACTACGATTAACGCCATTGGAGGCATAATCATAAATCCATTATTCTCGTAACCGAATGCATATAATCCTGTTTTCTCAACAGAGTCACCTAATACTGGGAAACCAAATAAAGTTCCAGATCCTAATAACTCTCTAAAGAATGCTACGATTATTAAAATTACACCGTATCCTAATGCGTTACCTACACCATCTAAGAACGATTTCCATGGCCCATTACCTAAAGCAAATGCTTCAAAACGTCCCATAATAATACAGTTGGTAATAATAAGACCAATAAAAGCTCCTAATGTTTTACTTAATTCATAAGCAAAGGCTTTTAATACTTGATCTACAATAATTACTAATGTTGCAACAACAATTAACTGAACAATAATTCTAATTTTAGAAGGAATAATATTTCTCATTAAAGAAATAACCACGTTACCTGCTCCTAAAACAAACAATACAGAAATTGCCATTACAACTGCAGCTTTAAGCTCTGCTGTAATTGCTAATGCTGAACAGATACCTAATACCTGAATGGTAATTGGGTTATTATCTGCTAATGGATCTTTAATTAATCCTGCGTCTTTCTTTGATAAAAGTCCCATAATTATTTTAATGTTTTAAAGTAAGGCACGTATTGTCTTAACTCAGACTTAATCATTGCAGACACACCGTCTCCAGTAATTGTAGCCCCAGCAATAGCGTCAACCTCGTTATCTTTTTTGTCTTCGTTCTTTGGGTCGTTATTTCCCTTTGCTACTCTGATTCCAGCAAAAACTCCATCTTTCATTAAATCTTCACCAGCAAAATCATCCATAAAATAACGTTGTTTAATATTTGAACCTAAACCAGCAGTTTCACCGGCATGGTCAAAATAAACTCCTTGAACAACCATATTTTTATCCATAGCTACATAACCCCAAATAGCATCCCATAAACCTTTACCTCTAATTGGAGCGATGTAAAATGTTTTCCCATCTTTTTCTCCAACAAATAAAGGAAGCTTACGAGTTTTACCATCTTTAGCTAAAGTTTGTTGCTTTTTAATATCAATTAAATAAGCTTTAGCATCTTCAGAAACATTTGTTCCTTCAATAACTAATTGCTTCTTAATGTATTTTGCAAACTCCTCTGCTACTTTATCTTTAGCAACAAATGCAACGCTTGTTTCATCGTTATCGTTTACGCCCATAGCGTATAAAATATTTTGTTGCTTTTCTATACGTTTGTTAGCGTCTATCGTAGGTCTTAATGATGATGCTGTGAAAGCTAATAAAGCACCTACTACTAGTACCATTCCTATTGCGAATACTACCGTATATACATTACTATCTGTCTTCTTACTCATAATTAGGCAGTTTTAGCTTTTAAACGTTTTAATCTTCTTTTTACATTTCCTTGAACCACATAGTGATCGATTGTTGGAGCAAATACATTCATTAATAAGATTGCTAACATTACTCCTTCTGGATATGCTGGGTTGAATACACGAATCATAATTGAAATAAAACCAATTAAGAATCCGTAAATCCATTTACCTTTATTCGTTTGAGAAGCTGTTACAGGATCAGTAGCCATGTACACAGCACCAAATGCAAAACCTCCAATTAATAAATGTTTCCAGAAATCTAAACTCATTAATCCGTAGAACTTACTAGTTTCTCCAATAACTCCAGCGTCAACAACTAAGTTAAAGATGTACCCCATTGCTAAAGCTCCGATTACTGAAGACAACATGATTCTCCAACTACCAATCTTAGTGAAGATTAAGAATAATGCTCCTAATAAGATTAATAATGTTGACGTTTCTCCTACTGAACCTGGAATAAATCCGAAGAACATATCAGAAACTGAATAACTTAATGGTTGTGATTGTGCTAAACTACCTAATACAGTTTCTCCTGAAATAGCGTCTGCACTTCCAGCTCTTTCTACTGCATCGTACACCCATACTTTATCTCCCGACATCCAAGTTGGATATGCAAAGAATAAAAATGCACGAATTGTTAATGCCGGATTTAAAATATTCATTCCTGTACCACCAAATACTTCTTTACCAATTACTACACCGAATGCTACAGCTACTGCTAACATCCATAATGGTAAATCTACTGGTACGATTAACGGAACTAACATTCCTGTTACTAAGTAACCTTCTTCTACTTCGTGTCCTTTAATTACTGCGAAGATGAATTCAATTACTAATCCTACTACATATGATACAATTACTAATGGTAAAATTTTCTTTAAACCAATTAAGAAATTGTCCATATTCCAGAAGTCTCCACTAAAGAAAGACATTCCTTCTGTAAATCCATTGATTGCAGCGTTGTGTTGGTAACCTGCATTAAACATTCCGAATAGTAAACACGGAACTAATGCCATAATTACGATATTCATCGTACGCTTTAAATCGTCTGCTGCCTTAATATGAGTTCCTCCATGAGTAATCTCATTAGGCAAATATAAAAAGGTGTGGATTGCGTTAAACGCAGGTGCCATCTTAGTACCTTTATATTTCTCTTTTAAATTATGTAAATTTTGTTTTAAGCCCATGTCTTATCCTAATTCTGAACGCATTAAATCTAATCCTTCACGAATGATTTTTTGATGCGGCTGTTTTGATACACAAATAAATTCTGTTAATGCAAAATCTTCTGGTGCAATTTCATAAGCTCCTAACCCTTCCATTTCGTCTAGGTCTTTGTACATACAAGCTTTTAATAATTGCATTGGGTAAATATCTAACGGGAATACTTCCTCATACGAACCAGTTACAACGAATGCTCTGTGCTCTCCGTTGGTATTTGTATTTAAATCGTATTTTTTCTTCGGATTTAACCAAGAGAACGTAAATGCTCTCGATGTAGATATTTTATTAAAGATTGGCTTGTTCCATCCGAAGAATTCGTAATCGTTTCCTTCTGGAATAGCAGTTACTTGATTATCATAATAACCTAAGAAACCGTCTTCACCAACTTGCTCTCCGCTTAAAACATTACCACTAATAACACGAGCGTTATCTCCTTCTAAATTACCTTTAGTAACATCAAAAAGTTGAGCTCCTGCTAATGCAGTAACATATTGTGGCTTGCTAAATTTAGATCCTGTTAATGCAACAGTTCTAGTAGCATTAAACTTACCTGTTAACAATAACTCGCCAATCACCACTAAATCTTGTGGAGTAACTACCCATACAACTTCTCCTTTATTAATAGGATCGATTTGTGCAATTTGAGTACTTACATTACCCACTGGGTGAGGACCAGAAACCTTGTGCAACTCAACTCCTTTAACATCTTTAAACGGAGATAATGTTGCATCTTTTGCTATTGAAACATGAACTTTACCTTCTGTTAACTTTGTTAACGCAGTTAAAGCAGTTTGCAATTCAGCTTCTTTACCTTTTAACGTGTAATCGTAATCTGCAGCTAATGGTGCACTTGCATAAGCAGATACAAAAATTGCTTTTGGCGCTTGGTTAGGGTTTGCAACAATATCATACGGACGTTGCTTAACAAATGGCCAACAACCTGAAGCAAACAAGTGATTTTTCACTTCTTCACCAGACATTGCATCTACATCTACCTTACCAAAATCTTTGTATTCTTGCTTACCATCGGCAGCAATTTTAATAGCTAAAACTTTTCTACGAGCTCCACGAACCACCTCAGTAACTTTCCCACTCACAGGACTAGGAAATAAAATACGTTCATCACTTTTATCATAAAAAAGTGCTTCACCTGCTTTTACTTCTGCTCCTTCTCTTGCTAAAAGTTTTGGGGTTATGCCGTGAAAATCATCTGGCTTAATCGCAAAAACACTACCTAATGGAAGATCGGTAGTTACCTGTTCTGCTTCGCCAACGAGCTTTATATCAAGCCCTTTCTTTATACGGATGTCTTTTGACATAGTAACTAATAATTTGATTTTCTTAAAAAACACGCAAATTTACAGATTTTGAAAACTTTGGGTAAGTTTTTGGTTTTTTATCTTTTCGAATACTCTTTATTTATATTTATTCTAAATTACACCTTAACCACATTTGGTGCTATTTTTGATTTAAGTATATTTGAGCGCACAACTTTTGGAAAAGATTTTTAAATTGAAAAAGTACATTAAACAAATTATAAAAGAAATTATACCTGTAATTCTTGGTATTTTAATTGCATTGTTTATAAATAATTGGAATGAAGAAAGGAAAGATAAAGCCTATGTCACCAAGGCTTACTTATCAATAAAAAAAGATTTAACAGAAACAAATAAAAAAATTAAAGAAAATTTCAAAAAACAACAAATACTTCTTGACACAGTTAACAAATATATTAATGATGATAAACTAACACTTTTAGAAGTAATGGTTAAAGCAAATGGACTTAACTTTCCTTCTATTAAAACAAATTCTTGGAAAGCACTTTCAAACTCAAAAATAGAATTATTAGATTACAAGAAAGTTATTCTACTATCAAATATAGATGACGGAAAAGAACTTTTAGATAAAAAAGTTCAGTACATACTTAATTTCACTTATAATAATGTCAAAAAAACAGAAAAAGAAAAGAAAGAGCTATTAAAACTATACTTACGTGAAATAATAGTAACTGAAAAAGGTTTACAAGAAGAAATTGAAAAAATCATCAATGAATAAAACATATTTATTTCTCTTTTTCCTTATAGCTTTTAATGTTTCTCATTCACAAAACATTAAAACCATCCAGCTCAGACCTCTTTTAAACAATAAGCAATATGCGGCTATTGTTCCTTTAGGTACTATTTTACAACTTTCGTTTGACGATTTGGATGCGGATAATAAAGATTATCAATACAAAATTGAGCATATGACTTATGATTGGAAAACTAGTAACTTAGCCACCAATCAATACATAGAAGGGTTTGAACAAAATGAAATTTTGAATTTTGAAAATTCTTTCAACACCTTACAACCTTACACACATTACTCGGTTAACATCCCCAATCAAAACACCATTATTACTAAAAGCGGAAATTATTTAATTTCTGTATTAAATGAAGATGACGAAGTTATTTTTTCAAGACGATGTGTATTTTACGAAGACATGACAACAGTTGGTGTCGCTGTCTATAGAAGTAGAAATACACAAACATTTAACGAACAACAAACGGTTCAGTTTTCTGTAAACTATCCTAATTTCAATATTGTAAATCCAGCACAAGAAATAAAGGTTACATTATTTCAAAATAACGATTGGAATACCGCCATAAATAATCTTCAACCGCAATTTTTCAATCCGAACAGATTGATTTATAATTACACTCTGAAAACCAACTTTTGGGGAGGAAATGAATTTTTAAATTTCGATAATAAATTTATCCGAAACACAAGTGTAGGAGTTGCTAGGACTGAACGTAAAGATATTTACCACAACTATCTTTACACCGATACTCCAAGAGCCGACAGACCTTACACCTACAATCCAGATATTAATGGTCAGTTTATTATAAGAACTCTAGAAGGTATAAATGCAAACACTGAAGCTGACTATGCTATGATGCATTTTTCATTAGATGCTTTTGAGCCTTACGAAGACAAAAACGTATATATTTTTGGTGCTTTTAACAATTTTGAATTGAATGAAGAAAACCTAATGACTTACAATTCAAAAAAACGAATGTACGAAGCCAGCATTTTATTAAAACAAGGCTTTTACAACTATGGTTTTGTAACTGTTGATAAAAATAATAATGTTAATCTTCATGAGATAGACGGCTCTTTCTTTCAAACTGAAAACGAGTACACTGTAATTGTTTATTACAAACCTTTTGGTGGTTTATACGACAGAGTTATTGGAGTTGGAAACGGTTTTTTCAATCAAAATCGTTAAGATTACTACTTACTTCTTGTAATAAAACATAAAAACCTTTATTTTTAGGGTAATGTTTCAACAAATTACTAAAGGCATAAAGGTTTCTGTAAAAACAGTTTTCAATGGAGCTGTTTATCGAGGGCATCAACAAAATTTTGCTTTTAGCTACTTTATTTCTATTGAAAACAAATCTAAAGATACTGTACAATTATTAGAACGTTTTTGGGTAATTCACGACTCTCTTAATGATGTAGAATATGTAGAAGGCGAAGGTGTTGTAGGACAAACTCCTACTTTAAATCCAAACGACCAATACAACTACAAGTCTAACTGTTTATTACTTTCTCAAATAGGGGCCATGTCGGGGCATTATAAAATGGTTAATTTAAATACTTCTGAAGAATTTTTAGTAACCATACCTACTTTTCAACTAACAACTACGCCTACTTTAAACTAATGCTTAAAAAGAACAAAGTAGTAATTATAAAAGAACCTAATTGCTTAAATTGTGGATATCCTTTTAACGGTCAAGAAAAATTCTGTCCAGATTGTGGACAAAAAAACAAAAAAGCAAAAATTACGTTTAAAAGCTTTTTAGCCGAAGTTTTTAATGGTTTTATTTCTTGGGATGCTAAATTTTGGAAAACTATAGTCCCTTTATTAATTTCTCCAGGAAAAGTATCGAAAGACTATATAGAAGGGAAAAGAGTTCGCTACACTAATCCGTTCCGATTTTATCTTACCGTTTCAATTTTATTCTTTTTAGTACTTGGTTTTATAAACACATACCAAAATTTCACTGACCTAAATAAAGATGAAGCTACAGTAACCACACCTAGCCAAATTAATTTTTCTGACCCCACTAAAAATTTAACAAAAAAGGAGTTAGATTCTATTAATACCACAATAAAAACTCAACTTAGCAAAGAACTTAAAAATGTAGATTCTACAACAAAAAAGCAGATTCTAAATTTAGTTCCAGACCTAGATTCTACAGCAATTAAAGAAGCTGGAAAAAGAAACCTTAATATTAATTTTGGAACCAGAATATCCAGAATGAAGAAGTTTCAATATAAGAACCCTCAACTACCAATTCAAACAGCTCTTGATAGTTTAAAAATTGAAAAAACTTTTTTTAATAAGTTCTTATACACTAGAGTAAATGTTATAAATTCTTGGGAAACTTCTAATGGAAAAGAGTTTTTTAAACAACTAATATCATATGCTTCTGTTTCGTTATTTGTATTACTCCCTATTTTCACGTTATTTATAAAATTTGTATACATAAGGAGAAAATTTACATATGTAGAACACTTAGTTTTTGTTTTTCATACACAAACAGTATTCTTTATTTTACTTATTTTATTTTTAATAATTTACTCTATAAATCATAACTCAGATGCTTGGTTAGTATTTACAGGAGCATTTTTAATCTATCTTTTTCTAGCCATGAAAAAGTTTTACCGACAGGGTTATATAAAAACTTTTATTAAATACTCTTTTGTAAACTTTGTTTTTGTAATACTTGCTGCCATAGGAGTTGCAATTATATCGTTTACAGCATTTATACTATCATAAACAAATTTAAGAGTTAATAAAATCCAAATACTGTAAAGATACTTTATCTTCTTTTTTATAGACAGAAGTAACGCTTACTGTCTCTACATAAGATCGTTTCATTTTTAAAGAAATTTCAGGATTCCCTTTGGTTTCATCTTGGTGGAAATCTACTATTTTTTCCTGCGGAAGAAAACTTGGATTCTCTTTTACCCAGCCTGCAAACCACTCTCTACGAAGTTGCTTCATCTCTTCATCATACAACGTAGATGATGACCATATTTTGGGCTCACTTCCTAATTTTTGGAAGTGTTTTTGTTCACCATCCCACACTAACTCATAGGCATTTAGTCCTTTTCCCCAATCAACTAACACAATTGTAAAAGGCTCTATTCCATCAAAATCAAAAGATTCAATTACCTCAACAGGGTTATTTACTTTTAATAATTCTTTTACTATAACTCCCCTACTCATTCTATAATTCTCAGCTCTTTGATGTTTAGTAAAGCCTCCATTTAATAAACAAATCAATCTGTTTTTTTCAGACAAACCAATCCAAGTACCTCCTGCTAACTCATCTTTAGGATAAGTTAATTTCACACCGTCTTCATCATAAGTTTTGGGAGCTATTGTTTTTCTCTTCGGATCTTCATCTCTGTTAGAAGTCAATATAAAATCGTTATTTTCTAAAGGTAAATAAGTTACCGTACACATATCGTATCTTTTTTGGTAAGTTAAGACGTAAAAACTACCTAGTAATTACTAAAAATAAGTGTTAACTTTGCGCCTCAAATCAATCTAAGATTGTTTGATTAAAGTAACACACATTAATCTTTGCAAATTAATAGTATTAGATTGTGTTTTTTACTTTTTAATTGAAAAAAATAACTTTTTAAACAAACAACATACAAAATGGCAAGAGGATTTTTTAATGTTCCGAAAGCAGTAAACGAACCTGTAAAAGGATACGCTCCTGGCTCTCCAGAAAGAGAAGAATTATTAGCTACTTACAAATCAATGTTTAACAGTAACATTGATGTACCTATGCATATTAACGGTAAAGAAGTTAGAACTGGAAATACCAGAAATATTACTCCTCCACATGACCATAAACATGTAGTTGGACAATACCATACTGCTGATAAAGCTCACGTAGAAAAAGCAATTGAAACTGCATTAGCTGCAAGAGAAGCTTGGTCTTCTGTTTCTTGGATGGAACGTGCTTCAATCTTCTTAAAAGCTGCTGAATTATTAGCAGGTCCTTACCGTGCTAAAATGAATGCTGCAACGATGATTGCACAATCTAAAAACGTACACCAAGCAGAAATTGATGCTGCTTGTGAAATGATAGATTTCTTCCGTTTTAATGTACAATACATGACGGATATCTTTAAAGATCAGCCAGAATCTGCTCCTGGAATTTGGAACAGAGTTGAGTACAGACCATTAGAAGGTTTTGTATACGCAATTACTCCATTTAACTTTACTTCGATTGCTGCTAACTTACCAGCTGCGGCTGCATTAATGGGGAACGTAGTAGTATGGAAACCATCTGACCACCAAGCATATTCTGCACAAGTAATTGTAGATTTATTTAAAGAAGCTGGTTTACCTGACGGTGTAATTAATGTTGTATATGGTGATCCAGTAATGATTACTGATACTGCATTATCTTCTCCTGATTTCTCTGGATTACACTTTACAGGATCTACACATGTTTTCAAACATTTATGGAAACAAATCGGTATGAATATTGAAACCTATAAAACATATCCAAGAATTGTAGGTGAAACTGGAGGTAAAGATTTTATATGGGCACACAATTCAGCAAATCCATTACAAGTTGCTACAGCAATTACAAGAGGTGCTTTTGAATACCAAGGACAAAAATGTTCTGCGGCTTCTCGTGCTTATATTTCTGCTTCAATGTGGGCAGATGTTAAAAAGCATTTAGAAGCGCAAACTTCTGAATTAAAAATGGGATCACCAGAAGATCCATCAAACTTTGTCAATGCAGTAATTCACGAAGGTTCTTTCGATAAGATTGCTAGCTATATTGATGCTGCTAAAGCAGATGCTGATGCAGAAGTTATTATTGGTGGTAACCACGATAAATCGAAAGGTTATTTTATTGAGCCAACAGTAATTCTTGCAAAGTCTCCAACATACGCAACAATGACTACTGAATTATTCGGACCTGTAATTACAATTTACATTTACGAAGATGCAGAGTGGGAAGCTTCTTTAAAATTAGTTGACGAATCTACTGAGTATGCATTAACTGGTGCTATTTTCTCAACTGACAGATATATCGTAGAAAAGGCATCAAAAGCATTAGAAAATGCTGCTGGTAATTTCTACATCAACGATAAGCCAACGGGTGCAGTTGTAGGACAACAACCATTTGGTGGGGCTAGAGCTTCTGGAACAAATGATAAAGCAGGTTCTGCTCAAAACTTATTACGTTGGACTTCTGTTCGATTAATTAAAGAAACTTTTGTTTCTCCAGAAAGTTATAAATATCCTTTCTTAGGATAGAAAATTTTATTCTGAATTAGTTTCAGAATTTTATAATAATTTAAAAAGCAACCTTATCAGGTTGCTTTTTTGTTGATTCTTAAACCACATACAGTCATTTAAATAAATTTTCACTTTCTAAATTAAACCTTTTAAAAATTTCAATGTCTATAGTACTAAACAAAAACTTTTTAGACATGAACAACTTAAAATCAATTTTAATCCTTCTTATAAGTATTATCTTCTTTTCTTGTGGTGAAGATGATAATATACCAGAACCCAAAGTAGTTGCCGATTTCGAAACAGAAGTCCTTTTAGGTGAGAACCAAGCCATTGTTACTATAAAGAATCTATCTCAAAATGCCACTTCTTACGAATGGTCATTTCCAGATGGAACTTCAGATAATACAACCGAAGAAAACCCTACTGTATCTTATATAAAAAACGGAACATATTCTATCACTTTAGTTTCTTCTAATGGAATATCAACAGATACTAAAACAGTAGAAATTACTATAGATAACATTCCTGATAACGGTCATACACCTTACCGTTATCTTGAAAATGATGGAATATTTATGTATTATGAAACAGATAATGAAGAAGTTTATAGAAGTTTAATTCCAGACGAGTTTGAAATGCCAAGTAGAATGGTTGTCTTTGCTTTCTTTAATGACTTTTATAAATTAGATTACGGAGCTACCCCTTATAAAGAAAATGCGCTATCTATACTTGTTAAATATCAAGGAGAAGAGTTTTTTCATTGTGTTTACATGCCTGTAACTGACGAACACTCGATGTGGGCAGGTATACTTGGATTAGGTTTACCAAAAACTATCGGAGAAGTTAATTTTACTAGAGACAATCCTATTTACTATGGAGATGCAAAAAATCAGTTAGACGGAACTATGGATATGAGTATTAATACTGAAAACTTTACCATAGATAATGATATAAAACAAGAAATGATTAATTTACAACTATTAAAATCTTTACAAATTAGAAACGGTAATATCGTTGTAGTTGGGAATACTGGCGGGAATTCGAATAGCGTTATTCAAACTGCTGAACAAGTTCCTAATAGAATAACATTAAAGTTTGGAGAAGCTACAATAACTACAAATACAGATGCTATTTCTTTTAATCATCCATTAGATTTAACTCCATCTCGTGTTATTGGTGGTTTCTACCTAAAAAATACAATTCCTTTTGGTTTAACTGGAAATCAATTTTAAAATGAAAAACACAACTATAATTACAGGGTTAACAGTAATCTTATTTACATGTTCTTCAATTGCTGGTTTTGCCCAAAAACAGAACAACAAACGATTTACTCCTGATAAGGTTCTTAGATTTTTAGATAGGAATAAAGATCAAAAAATCAGCAAACAAGAAGCTGATAGAGCAAAAAAATTAGCTCAAAACTTTATTTATCTTGACACAAATAACGATGGTTTTCTTACGCTAGATGAGTTAAAAAGATCTAATTCATCTAATAAATATACATACTTAGAAAACGACGGTATATTTATGTATTACGAAACCAAAGAGAAAGAAACTTATCGTAAACTTTTACCTGAAGAGTTTGATATGCCCAATCGTTTATTGGTTTATACATTTATAAGTGATTTTTATAAAATGAAAGGACAAACTCAACCTTATAAAGAAGCATCTATTTTTCTTTTAGGAAAGTATAACGGTGAAGAAATTTGGCATTGTATATATATGCCAGTTACAAGCGAAGAATCAATGAGAATGGGAGTTATCCGCTTAGGACTTCCTAAGACTATGGGAGAAATTGAGTTCTCTCGTTCTAAAACGACATATAACGCCACAGTTACAGATGGAAACAACAATACAATGTCGTTAAGTATAAACACAAAAGATTATTCATTTAACAACAACGAAGAGAAAGAACTTAAAGAACTGTCTTTAATTCCAAAAATGAATATTCTTCGTGGAAAAGTAATTAAGATGAGTAAAACGAATAATGGCAACGGAAGCAGCAAAAGTATTTTAGACATTGCTAAAGTAGTGCCAGATCGTATAACTCTTAAAGAAGGTCAAGGAAAAGTTACATTTAATATTTCTACTGAACAAAAAGATAGTAACACTGTAAGCCCTTTAGAGTTAAAACCATCTAGAATCATTGGAGCTTATTATATGCACAATACAATTCCTTTTGGTTTAACAGGTAGTGCATTTTAAAAAACTTCTAGTATAAAACAGTAAAAAAAGAACTAAATCTAAGGTTTAGTTCTTTTTTTATCTCTACTAGCACAAGTCAATTTTCATATTTAGATATAACCATTTGGTTGAAATCTCTTCAGACCTTCCATTTACCAATTTATCGTAATCAATTCCCCAATCAAATAAATTTACTTGTCCTTGTAACACTAATGAATTGGTCATAACATCATAAGTATTTCGAATCCCGGTAGCAAAAAACTTTACCTCTCTCTCTATTCCTTTTACTGTCATTTTTCCATTTATTTGATACCAATCTATTCCCATAGTATAAACATTGGTAGATTTAAAAATGATTTTTTCATCGTTATTTCCAATAAATACTCCTGGAGTTTTAATTCTTGAAGTTAATTCTACTTTATCTCCTCTACACGCCTTGAATGAATTCGGATCTACTTCAAAAGAAATACTTATATCTTCTAAAGGATTTCCCATATCAGATCGTACAGGAATATTCACATCTAAATTATCCACAACACCAGCAAAAGGAGTACTGCAATGTCCGTGAGTTACAAACATGTTAATCATTTTGTTCGTTTTGCTTACCATTTCTTCTTTTACTTCTTTCTTAAAAGATGTAGATGTTCTAGTTATATAACCACTTAGTAAAGCACCAGTCGCAATAATTCCTATTACAAAAATTCCTTTTTTAATTGTATTCATAATCTCGATTTTAATATTTCCATCTAAATTAATTTGACTTGTTTTTAAAAGTGTCAATGAAATGTAAAAAAAGTGTAAAACCTATAACATCACTTCTTTTAGTCTACCTTTGCAAAAAAAAGAATCAATGCAGTTTTCTGAATTACAATTACACCAAACCATATTAAAAGCTCTTACAGAAAGTAGACATCACACAGCTACTGAAGTACAACAACAAGTAATCCCTATTGTGTTGAACAAAAAAGATGTAATTGTAACCGCACAAACCGGAACTGGTAAAACCGCTGCATTTGCGCTACCTATAATTCAGAGTTTATTAAAAGAACAGGATACGGCAAAAGGTGGCAAAAAAATTAAAGCCTTAGTAATAAGCCCTACTCGAGAATTAGCAATTCAAATTCATGAAAGTTTTAAGCTCTACGGAAAATACACCAATCTCCGTAGCACTGCTATTTTTGGAGGAATGTCATTGCAACCACAAAAAGATGTATTAAACAAAGGAGTTGATGTTTTAATAGCTACTCCTGGTAGATTTATCGATCTTCATAAGCAAGGAGATATTGATTTACGCCAGCTAAAAGCATTAGTTTTAGACGAAGCCGATTTAATGCTCGATATGGGTTTTATAGAAGATGTAAAACGTATTGAAGAATTATGTCCTCGTAAAAAACAAACCTTATTGTTTTCTGCTACCATGCCAGATAAAATTAATGTGTTAGCAAAAAACATGCTTACTAATCCTGAGAAAATTTCAATTGCGCCATCAGGAAGTACTTCAAAAAATATTGGCCAGCTACTGTACTATGTTCCTAAGAGAAACAAAACTGACTTATGTTTACACTTATTACGAAATGAGATTCATGGTAAAATCATCATTTTTAGACGCACAAAATTTGGTGTTGATAAACTAGAACAGACCTTACTTAAAAACGGATACAAAGTTACCAGTATTCATGGTGATAAAACTCAAGCTATTCGCAATAAAGCTATTGAAGATTTTAAGGAGAAAAAGGCAACTATTTTAATTGCAACCGATGTTGCTGCACGTGGAATTGACATTAGTAAAGTAGATGCTGTTATTAATTTTGATTTACCTAACATACCCGAAACTTACATTCATAGAATTGGTAGAACTGGTAGGGCAGGAAAATCGGGGATTGCATTTTCATTATGTAGTAAAGATGAACTGAGCTATATAAAAACAATTCAAGAAACTTTAAAAAGAGAGATTAAAGTTATTGAAGACCATCCATTTCCTTTAGCTAAACCCAAACCTAAAAAACAACCCAATACGGTTAGTAAACATAAGAAAAGTAGGAAATCTGTCAACTCTAAAAAAAAGAAAAAGCGTTGGTACTAAACTTACTAAATAACCTATTCTAATAGAACCATAAGAAAATATTATTATGAAATTTTCTTTCAAATCAATTATTAATCGTAATATTGCAATATAGAAATAAAAGAAATGGGATTAACTAAATCTGAAATATTCACAACAGAACAAAACAACATTGCAACCATAGCAAAAGTATTGGGCCATCCTGCACGTATAGCTATTGTACAGCATTTGTTTAAAATTAACTCTTGTGTTTGTGGCGACTTAGTAGAAGTAATTGGTTTAGCACAACCTACCATTTCTCAACATTTAAAAGAATTAAAAAAGTTAAATATTATTCAAGGAACTATTGAAGGAACTAGTGTTTGTTACTGTATCAATACTGAAAAATGGAACGAAATTAAATCTCTTTTAACTCAGTTTCTTGATTTAGACATTGCAGCTAAAACTAACAATTGCTGTTAAAAAAATTTAAACACATTAATCGCAATATTACAATAAATAAATTATCATTATGAAATTATCAGAAATAAAAAAGCATTTATCAAATTTAGAAACCATCGCATTTCAATTACCAAATGGTGAATTAGTACCAAGACATTTTCATGTAACTGAAGTTGGAAAAATAACTAAACATTTTATTGATTGCGGAGGAACAGTAAGACACGACGAAGTAGTAAATTTTCAATTATGGGATGCTGATGATTATGATCACAGACTACACCCTGAAAAATTAATTCACATTATTGAATTATCTGAAAAAACATTAAATATTCCTGATTTAGAAATTGAAGTAGAATTTCAAGGTAGTACTATAGAAAAATACACCTTAGATTTTGACGGAACAAACTTTTTGTTAACCACAAAACACACCGATTGTTTAGCGAAAGACAACTGCGGAATTCCTCAAGAAAAGCCAAAAGTAAAATTATCAGAGTTACAGCTACAAACTGCTTGTGCTCCTAATTCAGGATGCTGTTAAAACTATATCAATGGAAACATTAAAAACAACACTATTTTCTGAAATATCAGAAACTATTTCTGGATTATCTTCAAAAGTAAGCGAAGAAAGAAAAGAAACATTACAACCTTTAATTGATTACATCCAAGAAAAAGTAGATGCGAAACAAGCGATTAATCTAAACTTTATTTGTACTCACAATTCAAGAAGAAGTCATTTATCACAAGTTTGGGCACAAGCCATGGCACATTACACGAATGCTCCTCAAGTGAATTGTTATTCTGGCGGAACAGAAACAACCGCAATGCATCCAAATGCAGTAAAAGCCCTATCAAAAAATGGATTTAAAATTCAACAGTTATCACAAGGAGAGAATCCTGTTTATGCTGTAAAATATGCTAAAAACAGCATGCCAATCATTGGGTTTTCTAAAAAATTTGATAATGATTTTAACCCAACTTCAGGTTTTTGTACAATCATGACTTGTTCTCAAGCAGATGAAGGTTGTCCTTTTATAGCTGGTGCAGAAAAAAGAGTTCCAATAACTTTTGAAGACCCTAAGGTGTATGACAATACGCCTTTACAAGAAGAAAAGTATTTAGAAAGAAGCTTGCAAATTGCTTCTGAAATGTTGTATGTATTTTCTTCGATTACCTAATTACCCCTTAAACTTAACTGGTAAGTGTACTACTTTTTTGGTTTCAAAGAAATCTTCATCAAAAAAGTCAGATAAATTATAAATGGTGGCTTTCGGAAACTTAGCAAGTTCTTCTGTTAAGTCACCTCCTTTTAAGTATAAAATTCCATTTTTAAGTTCGTGATTTTGCTTTTTTTGCACCTTATCTTTAATCCAACGATGAAAAGTTTCCATTTGTGCCACTGCTCTACTTACAATAAAATCGTACGTTTCTTTTACCTCTTCAACACGACCGTGAGTAGTTTTTACATTCTCTAAACCTAAACCTTCTACAACTTCATTTACCACTTTAATTTTCTTTCCGATAGAATCTACCAAATGAAAATTCGTTTCAGGAAATAATATTGCTAACGGAATACCAGGAAAACCACCTCCTGTACCAACATCCATAACCTTAGTCCCTGGTTCAAACTCCATAATCTTAGCTATTCCTAAAGAATGTAGTACGTGACGCATGTACAGTTCATCAATATCTTTACGAGATACCACATTAATTTTTAAGTTCCAATCTTCATACAATTCCTGAAGTTTAGAAAAATGTGCTATTTGTTGTTCTGTAAGATTATCAAAGTATTTATGTAAGATTTCCATGGGTACAAATTTCGGTGCAAAAATAGCAAACTAAATTGGTATTCGTTATTTATTAAACAAAAGATACTTCTGTCATTAAAAAGTAACTTTTTAGCAATAACTATGTACTAAAAACGTTTATTTTTGCGATTCAAACAAACAACAACAAATAATAACGAACATAAATTTTATTATTTAAAAGATAGATAATGAAATGGTTAAGGTTTATGTGAGTTACTGAATGATTTGAAATTTCTTTGAGCATTCAGAAAATTTAAAATTTTAAAACAGATGAAGACTGTTAATTTTTCAAGAATAGATAAAGCTAAATTCTTTAGAACGCTGAATAAGCGAGTTAACAATTATTTTAAAGAGAACGACATTAAAAGAACTGGTAACTGGAAGTTATACACCAAAGCCATTATTATGTTCGGAATTTTTATTGTTCCATTTATACTAATCCTTACTGTTGATATGTCTCAGTGGATTAAACTTTTACTAGCAGTAGTGATGGGTGTAGGTATGGCTGGAGTTGGTATGAATGTAATGCACGATGCTAACCACGAATCTTTTTCAAAAAGAAAATGGGTTAATAAATTAATGGGAAGCAGCATTTATATTTTAGCGGGAAACGTATATAACTGGAAGGTACAACACAATGTTTTACACCACACCTATACAAACATTCCAGATCATGATGAAGATATTGATGCTGGTAGAGTTATCCGTTTTTCTAAGCATGCAAAATGGTTATGGATTCATAAGTTTCAAAAATACTATTCAGTATTTTTATATGGTTTATTAACTATAAACTGGGCAATTACTACCGATTTTAAACAAATGCGTAGTTATTTAAAGCGTAAATTATCGTACGGCGAATTTCCAAATCCTGCTACTGAATGGACTAAATTGGTTATTTCTAAAATAGCTTACTATGCTTTATGGATTGTGTTACCAATTGCTGTTTTAGATATTGCTTGGTGGAAAGTATTAATCGGTTTCTTTGTAATGCACTATACAGCAGGTATTATTTTAAGTGTAATTTTTCAATTAGCACATATTGTACCTAAAACTGAAATGCCTACGCCAGATGAAAATGGAAACATGAAAAACACATGGGCGATTCATCAATTATATACAACCGCAAATTTTGCACCTAAAAACTGGTTAATTAATTTTTATACTGGTGGATTAAATCATCAAGTAGAACACCATATTTTCCCTCATATTTCTCATGTTCATTATAAGAAACTAGCAGAAATTGTAAAACAAACTGCTTTGGAGTTTAACTTACCTTATCACGAATATAAAACAACAAGAAGAGCTATCATAGAGCACTTTAAACATTTAGCTGAATTGGGAAAACAACCACAAATAGCATAATTAAAACACAATACAACAACACACAAAATGTCACAACATTTATCAGACAGAATTAACAGTTTGCCTGTATCTCAAACTTTAGCAATGGCCGCTAAAGCAAGGGAATTAAAAGCTTTAGGAAAAGATATTATTAGCTTAAGTTTAGGAGAACCAGATTTTAACACTCCCGATTTTATTAAAGACGCAGCTATTGAAGCTATCAACCAAGATTATAATTCATATACTCCTGTTGACGGTTATGCTGAATTAAAAGAAGCTATTTGCGAGAAGTTTAAGAGAGATAATAATCTAACTTACAAACCTAGTCAAGTAGTCGTTTCTACAGGGGCTAAACAATCTATAGCCAATGTAGCGCAAGTTTTATTAAATCCTGGAGACGAAGTTTTATTACCAGCACCATACTGGGTAAGTTACTCAGCAATAGCAATGCTTTGTGAAGCTAAATTTGTAGAAATTCCATCTTCGATTGATACAGATTTTAAAATCACTCCAGAGCAATTAGAAGCTGCTATTACTCCAAAAACTAAAATGGTATTCTTTAATTCGCCAAATAACCCAAGTGGTTCTATTTACAGTGAAGAAGAATACAGAGCATTAGCTAAAGTATTAGAAAAATATCCTGATATTTTTGTACTATCAGATGAAATTTATGAGCATATAAACTACGGAACCAAACCTTTTAGTTTTGCTGCAATCGAAAGTATGTACGACAGAACAATCACTGTAAACGGATTAGCAAAAGCGTTTGCTATGACAGGTTGGAGAATTGGTTTTATCGGAGCTCCAGAGTGGATTGCCAAAGCGTGTACAAAAATGCAAGGGCAAATTACTTCTGGAACTAATTGTATCGCACAACGTGCAGCAATTACAGCAGTAAAGGCATCTCCTGAAAAAGTGCAATATATGGTTGATGAATTTAAAAACCGTAGAGATTTAGTATTACAACTTTTAGGTGAAATAGATGGTTTTAAATTGAATGTTCCTGAAGGTGCGTTTTATATCTTCCCTGATATTTCTGCTTTCTTCGGAAAAACAATTCAAGGAAAAAAGATTGAAAATGCTAACGATTTTTCTATGCTTTTATTAGAAGAAGCTAATGTAGCTACCGTAACTGGTGAAGCATTTGGTGCACCAAATTGCATACGCTTATCATATGCTGCTTCTGAATTACAATTACGTGAGGCTGTTAAAAGAATAAAAAAGGTTTTAAGCTAAACAACTTCTACATATAACTTATAAAATCTCATGACATTAGTTATGAGATTTTTTTATTTATACAACTAGTAGTACTAAGATGATTGCAAACATTGAAACTTTTAAAGCAATGGCAGTTTCACTATAAAATTTCGCGCTATCATTTTTTAATTTATTTTTAATTCTAGACAATGATTCAGATTTCATTGAACGAATGTTTCTTTTAATTTCTTGTTTGTAAACGGAGGATAAAATTCCTCTTTCTAATACTAAGTTATTTACTGATGATTTCATGGTTGTTGATTTAAATGATTTACATCTATTCGACGTACACCATAAAAAAATGTTACATACTTTTTTGCACGTAACATTTTGTAAAACATCAATTATTTTTCAAAAAACTCAGTAAAATTGGTTTACGTAAATCGATAAAAAATGTATAAACCGAGTTCTAATTTTAACATTTTTTAACAAAAAAACTCTAAAAAGGCACTTTAAAAAGTTTCTTTAACTGCTTCTTTTTCAACCTTCTTAGATACAATACTTTTTTATCATAATCTATAAATGCCTTTCCACTTTCTAAAACATCGGCACCAATAATTCCATGAACCTCGTCAGCATTATGCTGCGTTAAAGCGGTGTTTACATGCGACAGATCGAATAAAACTACATTAAATTGCTTATTCTTCCACTTTCCTATTTTTAGTGAATTGTTTTCAGATTTGTGAGTTTCCATATCAACAGCACCTGCGCCAGCAGCTTTTACATCACTTTCTTCTGATGTCATGTTGAAATGTTCTTTCAAATCTAACCCAATACAAGAATTAGAAGCGCCTGTATCTAAAATAAATCGACCTTTCACACCATTTAATTCTGCAGTTAACTCTAAGTGATTGGTAACTATTTTTTTTAGTTTAATTTTTACGTACTTCTTTTTTCGTAATACTTTTTTCAAACTTGCCATTTCTTGTACTTTTGCTCCCGCAAAGATACGTATATAATGATTACAGATACACATACACACTTATACTCAGAGCAATTTGATGAAGACAGAGATTTAATGATGCAACGTGCTAAAGATGCTGGGATATCGCGTTTTTTTATTCCTGCAATCGACAGTTCTTATACCGAAAGAATGTTAACTCTTGAACAAAATTACCCTAACGATGTGTACTTAATGATGGGCTTACACCCAACATCTGTAAAAGAGAATTACAAAGAAGAATTACAGCATGTTAAAGAGTGGATTGACAAACGTAATTTTTACGCTATTGGCGAAATAGGAATCGATTTGTATTGGGATAAATCCTTTCTACCTCAACAACAAGAAGCTTTTAGAACACAAATACAATGGGCTAAAGAAAAAAAACTTCCTATTGTGATTCATTGTAGAGAAGCTTTTGATGAAATTTTTGAAGTATTAGAAACTGAAAAAGGAAATGATTTATTCGGGATTTTTCACTGTTTCACTGGAACGTTAGAGCAAGCAAAAAAAGCCATATCATATAATATGAAATTAGGTATTGGTGGTGTTGCTACTTTTAAAAATGGAAAAATCGACAAATTCTTAAATGAAATAGATTTATCGCATATCGTTTTAGAAACAGATGCTCCTTACCTAGCTCCTACTCCATACAGAGGAAAACGCAACGAAAGTTCTTATATAACTAATGTGATAGACAAATTAGTAGACATTTATGGTTTAAGTTTCGAAGAAATTTCAGAAATTACAACTCAGAATTCTAAAGAAGTGTTTAAAATATAATTCACATCCTAATTTTATGAAAAAAGCAGTATTAACTTTATTTTTCTTATTGAATTGTATTCTAGGTTTTAGCCAAGATAAACAGTTCAATTTACAAGATTTTTACAAGTATAATTCAGAATTAGAACATAAGGTACATACTGTTTTTCAATCGTTAAATGATTCTGCAAGAGTTTCTCAAATGATTGTTACATCTGCTGGAGAACTAGGAAAAGACAACGCTACGGTTAAAAAATTAGTTCAACAAAATAAAGTCGGCGGAGTTATTTATTTAAAAGGAACTAAAAAAAGTCATAAAAGTCTTATTACTGATTTAAATAGTATTGCTTCAAAAAACAAACAACTCCCATTATTACATAGTATGGACGCTGAACCTGGTTTGTTAAAAGGACGAATTAAAGGATCGCAACCATTACCAAATGCTATTGATATTAAAAACAGTAAAGAATGTGATAGTGTTGTTAATATTATCAACAAAGAGCTTTTAAGCTTAGGTATTCGTCAAAATTTTGCTCCTGTTGTAGACATAAGCCCTAACAATGAAGCTATAAAAAGCAGAAGCTTTGGTAGCGACAAAAACAATGTAATAAAACTAAGTAAAGCCTTTATCAATAGCACACAAAAAGGTCAGATAATTGGTACTGCTAAACATTTTCCTGGTCATGGATTGGTTAAAGGCGATACGCACAAACAATCTGTTTATATAGATGGTGAGTTACAAGAATTAGACATTTATAAACCGTTAATAAATGCAGATGTTTTATCTATTATGATAGCGCATATTACTGTAAAGAACAACGATCAATACGCTACTAATGGTTTACCTGCAAGTTGTTCGAAAAATATTGTTACCAACCTATTAAAAGATAAATTAAACTTTAAAGGATTAATTATTACAGATGCCATGAATATTATGAAGGCAGTAACTTACTTAGAAGACGCTCCTTTAAAAGCTTCAAAAGCTGGTTGCGATATGATATTAATGCCTATTGATGAAGTTGATACTCAACACAAAATTTTAGCCGAAATGAATATCGATGCTGCGTATAAAGCCCAAGTATATCAATCGGTAAAAAAGATTATTCGTTTAAAAATTTGCTTAGGTTTACTGTAAATTGGATTTAGTTACTACATATTATAAAACTCCTATCGGAATTGCCAAAATTATTGGGAATGATAACGGAATTCAAGCAATTTCTGTGATAGATGATGCTTCGACTACGCTCAGCATCCCAAAAGAAATTCCGAATGTTTTACAAGATTGTGTACTTCAATTAGAAGAGTATTTTGATGGTAAACGAAAGAAATTTGATTTGAAACTAAATCCACAAGGAACCGATTTTCAGAAATCGGTTTGGAAAGAATTATTGAATATTCCTTTTAACAAAACACGAAGTTATTTACAGCAAACCAAAGCTCTAGGTGATGTAAAAGCGATTAGAGCGGTTGCTTCTGCCAATGGTAAAAATCCAATTTGGATTGTAATCCCATGTCATAGAGTCATCGGATCTGATGGTTCGTTAACTGGATACGCAGGTGGAGTTTGGAGAAAAAAGTGGTTATTAGAACACGAAAGTGGTACTAAACAACAGACATTATTTTAATTCAAATTTCGTTTTTCAATAAAAAATTTTTTCAACAAGAAACTACATTCTTCTTCCAAAATACCTGAAACAACTTTTGTTTTTGGGTGGATTCGAGTATTCAAAACACTAAAGCCTTGTTTTGGCTCACTTGCTCCATATACAATTTTTCCTATCTGCGCCCAATAACTAGCTCCTGCACACATTTGGCAAGGTTCTAGCGTAACATATAATGTACAATCTTTTAAATATTTTCCGCCTAAAAAATCGGCAGCAGCAGTAAAGGCTTGCATTTCTGCATGCGCAGTAACATCATTGAGCATTTCTGTTAAATTATGCGCCCTTGCAATTATTTGATCTTTATGAGTAATCACAGCTCCTACAGGAACTTCTCCTTTATCAAAAGCCAATTGTGCTTCTTGCAAAGCTTTTTTCATAAAGTACACATCGTCAAAAGGATTTATCATGATTTTTCTTTTCTCTTTTTAGTATAAATATCAGCAATCGTAGGTTGAGTTTTATCAGACGACAATAATTCAAACTGATCTCCTTTCTTCACATTTCCTGCCTGCAACACTTTAAAGTACACACCACTTTTTGTAGAGTTCCAAAATTGTTTAACCACTTTCATATCGTTAAATCGAACTCCCAACTTCATACAAGGTTGTCGTGGTTTGGTTACTTCTAAAATTGTTTCTCCAACTTTATAAGTATCACCTACATGAACCTCAGTTTCTTCAAGAGTAGACAAGGTGAGATTTTCTCCAAACATTCCGAACTCCCAATCTAAATCAGGGTATAATTGTTTAAAATAATCGTAATGTTTGATTGAATATGCATATACAGCTTGATCTACACCTCCATGATGTTCACGATTACAAATAACATCATTTTTAACTTCTTCAACATCTAAAAACAAAGGCTCATTAACAGGAAATTTAAAAATACCTGTAGTTACTATTTTTCCTTTCCAATTAATTTCTCTTTTTTCTCCTAGGTTAGTCGATTCAATATACATACGAAAGCTTTTTACAAAGTTAGCCAAATAAAAATAGCTATTTTTACCAAAAATTTGAGTTTGATTTCTATTACGACATCAGAAAATAAAAAAGTATACTTTGCTTCCGACCAGCATTTAGGAGCTCCTACACCTGAACAAAGTTTTCCTAGAGAACAAAAATTTGTTGCTTGGTTAAATGAAATAAAAAAAGACGCAGAAGCTATTTTTTTATTAGGTGATTTGTTCGATTTTTGGTTTGAGTACAAAACAGTAGTCCCTAAAGGATTTGTTCGTGTTTTAGGAAAGTTAGCCGAAATTAAAGATAGTGGTATTCCTATTTATTTTTTTGTAGGAAACCATGATTTATGGATGAATGATTATTTTGAAAAAGAACTAAATATCCCTGTATATCATAAACCCCAAGAGTTTTCTATTAACGGAAAGTTATTCTTGATTGGTCATGGTGATGGGTTGGGACCTCATGATAAAGGATACAAACGCATGAAAAAAGTCTTTACTTTTAAACCTTTTCAGTGGATGTTTCGCTGGTTACACCCAGACTTAGGAGTTCGATTAGGTCAATACATGTCGGTAAAAAACAAATTGATATCTGGTGATGAAGACGCAAAGTTTTTAGGTGAAGAGAATGAATGGTTAGTTCAATATTGCAAGCGAAAGCTAACAACTAAACATTACGATTATTTTATTTTTGGTCATAGACATTTACCAATGAATATTTCTCTAAATGATAAAAGTACTTACCTAAACATTGGAGATTGGATTAACTATTATACTTACGGAGTTTTTGAAAATCAAGAATTAAAACTAGAAGAATACAAATAAAAAAAGCACCTAAATTTAGGTGCTTTTTTCTGTTTCATTAAAATTTAAACGTAAGTCCTGCTTTAAAAGAAGTACCGTTAAACCCGAATTGATTCACTTCCCAAGGATATCTAAACCTTCCTCCTAAATCGGTAACTGGATCTCCAAAAGTATTTATCTCATCAGGAAAAACATCAAATAAGTTATTTACCTGAATTCTAGCAGAAATAACTTTAGAAAACTCATAACCTAAAGATAAATCAGTAACTATTTTACCTGAGAAAGTTTGATCTTTTCCTGGGTCAGATGCATGCAACCAAGTTACTTCTCCAAAGTATGTATTATTAAGGTTTGCTGTAAACTTGTTTATTTTATAATCTAAGCCTAATAAATATTTCATATTTGGTCTTGCGCTAACAATTCTAGATTGTTCTTTACGGTTAAATATCTTATTCTTATAATTACTAAGTTGAGTAGGAGTTTTCACTGTTCCTTCTAACTCTGTTCTGTTAAGGTTTAATGCTGAATTAATTCCTAATTTACCTCCCGCAAAATCAATGTTTTTCAAACGCATCGTGTAATCTAAACCTTGAGTAACTGTATTAGCTGCATTAATAAAGAATTTGATACTTGTTACTGAGTTGTTTGTTAAAATTTGTTGTACCGCAGCATTTACATTTCCGTTATCATCAGTCGCTCCTATTTCTCCACTAAAAACAACTCTATCTTCAACTTTTACATTATAATAATCTAATGAGATTGTAAAATCTTTTGAAGCTTTAATAGTTAAACCAGCAGAAATATTTTTTGAAGTTTCAGCAAATAATGATGCCACACCTAAGTCTTGAGTAACTTGACTCACATTATTAAAAGTTCCTTGATTTGAGATTGTCCCTCCAGAAACTAATGTTTGTACGTTACTTAAATATACCTGATGTAATGATGGAGCCCTAAAACCAGTGCTATAAGATGCCCTTAACACACCTGTTTCAGCTATTTTATATCTTGAATTTATCTTCCATGAAGTGTTTCCTCCAAAATCTGAATAATTTTCATATCGAACTGCACCTCCAATTAAAAAATCATCGGAAATATCCCAATCTAAAGTACCATAAGCACCGATATTGGTTCTTGTTTCATTTAATGCATTACCTGGCTGTAACCCAGGAAAAGATTGAGCTCCTGGAGAATATTGATTACCATTAGGGTCTAATTGAGGCCCTTGTACATAAGAAGCCTCTTCCCCTGCAGTTACTTTAAATCTTTCTTGTCTTCCTTCTAAACCTAAACCTATACTCACATCTCCAAAAGAACGATTAACATCAAAATTTCCAATAATATTACTAAAAGAATAGGCTCCAGCATCAAAAGAAGTTGGACTATTAGCTCCCAAACTTTGACTAATAGTATTCCCTATAGTATAATCAACAGAGTTCCCTCCGTAAGAAACACTTGCATCTGCATTAAACTCACCCAACTTAAACTTTGAACCAGCTGTGAATAAGACATCTGTAATATCAGTTTCAAACGTTGGTTGAAAACCATTATACGTTGCTCCTTGAGGTGTCAATAATCCGAAGTCTGTAGTTACCCAATAAGGGGTTCTGTAAAGTGCAAAACTTTTACCTTTTCTTAAATTAAATCCTCCAAAAGCATACAACTTAGTATTATCATTTAAAGGATACTCTGCATTCACAAATAAATCTCCTTTAGTCATTTGTGGTTGACCAATAATCATCCCTAAATCAGGGTTATCTTTTGTCCATTGATTATTCACCCCAAATAAATCATCTTTTCCTGGCTCACCCGCTCTGTCTGTATAATCTTGGTGACTAAATCCTAAAGTTGTATTTACAAAACCACCTTCTCCAAAAGTAAAAGTATGATTTACGTCTGCATCAACATTAAACCCATCTCCTCTTGAAGTAACCCCAGAATTTGCATTTACTTGGGTAAAGCTTACATCTTTTTTTAAGATAATATTGATAACCCCAGCCACTGCATCTGAACCGTATTGAGCAGAAGCACCATCTCTAAGAACTTCAACTCTTTCTATAGCTGCAGTTGGTATACTTTTCATATCTACCCCTACTTCACCTTTTCCTGGAGTATCATTTACATAAACCAATGCACTTTGATTTTTACGTTTTCCGTTAATTAAAACTAATGTTCTACTTGGTCCTAAACCTCTTAAATCTGCAGGGTCGAAATGCGCAGTAGCATCAGAAACTGTTTGATTTGTAGAGTTATATGATGGCACTGTAAATGTTAACATTTGATCAATACTAGTTTGTCCAGTAGCTTGTAATTCTGCAACACCAATATTATCAATAGGGACTGCAGAATCTAATATTGTTCTCGGCTTAGAACGATTACCTGTTAAAACAACTTCGTCTAAAACATTTCCTTCTTTTAAAACAATAGTAAATGAAGAAGTATCACTTACTGTTTTCTCTATGGTATTAAACCCTACAGATGAAAACACAATAGTGGTAGGTATACTTTTTACTTGCAGTTCAAAATCCCCCTCATTATTTGTAGTAGTTCCGTTAGATGTATCTTTTTCAAGTACATTTACATAAGGTATTGGCTCACCACTTTCATCGGTAACCTTACCTTTAATTTTCTGAGCATTTATAGTAAATG
The DNA here is from genome assembly GCF_002120225.1 of Tenacibaculum holothuriorum. Classification (GTDB taxonomy): domain Bacteria; phylum Bacteroidota; class Bacteroidia; order Flavobacteriales; family Flavobacteriaceae; genus Polaribacter; species Polaribacter holothuriorum. Next base: position 197,828 of record NZ_LAPZ01000002.1, read on the forward strand.
CTAGCATTAAAAAACTGAATAAAAAAATTTTAGTTTTAAAATTCATAATATCATTTTTATGGTTAGTTACTAACAATAATAACAATTATCCTCCTAAAAACCTTATAAACAAACCATTAAATACTAAAAAATAGTACAATCACTGTATTAACAATATTTTAAAAGAATTCCTTTTTTGGTTTAACCTTACTTTAACAAGAGTTATTTTCTTATTATTGTAGCTTTGTTTCACTAAAAATCTAACGCATAATATCAACTATGGAAGTAGATGTAAGAGCAATAAATGAAAAGATAGAAAGAGAAAGTGCTTTTGTTGACCTATTGGTTAACGAAATGAACAAAGTAATTGTTGGTCAAAAATACATGATTGAACGATTATTAATTGGTTTACTAGGAAATGGGCACATTCTACTTGAAGGTGTGCCAGGTTTAGCAAAAACACTTGCTATTAATACATTATCAAAAGCTGTACAAGGAAGTTTTAGCAGAGTTCAGTTTACCCCAGATTTATTACCTGCAGATGTTGTAGGAACAATGATTTATAACATGAAGGACAACGATTTTTCTATTAAGAAAGGCCCTATTTTTGCAAACTTCGTATTGGCAGATGAGATTAACCGTGCCCCAGCAAAAGTTCAATCTGCTTTACTTGAAGCGATGCAAGAGCGTCAAATTACTATTGGTGATGAAACTTTTAAGTTAGACGAACCTTTTTTAGTAATGGCAACTCAAAACCCTGTGGAGCAAGAAGGAACCTATCCTTTACCAGAAGCTCAAGTAGACCGTTTTATGCTTAAAACTGTAATTGATTATCCAAAAATAGAGGACGAGCAAATTATAATGCGTGCAAACTTAAACGGAAGTTTTGGAAAAGTAAATCCTGTAATTTCTATCGACCAAATAATTAAAGCACGTGAAGCTGTAAATGAAGTATACATGGATGAAAAAATTGAAAAATACATCCTAGATATTATTTTTGCTACTCGTTATCCAGAAAGATACAATTTAGAAAAATTGCAACCGTTAATTAGCTTTGGATCTTCTCCTCGTGGAAGTATTGCTTTAGCAAAAGCTGCAAAATGTTACGCATTTATTAAACGTCGTGGATATGTAATTCCAGAAGATGTAAGAGCTGTAGTTTACGATGTTCTTCGTCATAGAATAGGAATTACCTACGAAGCAGAAGCAGAAAATGTTTCTTCTATAGACATTATTAACTCTATAATAAATGAAGTAGAGGTTCCATAAAAACAACAATAAAAAATCATTGTTAGCTAACCAAACAACACACGCTCGAAAAAGAAGAAAATCGTCAACCCCTTAATCTAGCTATAATGACATTCAAATTAACAACGTACAAAACCCTAACAGGTACAAAGAAAATTTTAGAATTACCAAGAAAGAAAAACACTGAAGCTATCATTTATCAAGATGACAAACCTGCTTTTCATGTAGATTGTTTTGATTTACAAACAGAATCAAACTTACAAATGAATAGTTTGGTCTTAGCTCAAAAGAGAAACATTGTAGAAGTAATCGAAGAGATTGGCAAAAAGAACAATGTAAATTTATCTATTAAAGAAAAACCTTTTTTAGCAATAGAAAAAGAAAGTAAGCTTACTGAGGTGGAATTACCTCCATTACCAGAAGCATGGTTAAACTAACACATGGATACAAAAGAATTACTCAAAAAAGTACGTAAAATAGAGATTAAGACAAGACGATTGTCTAATCATATTTTTGGCGGAGAATACCACTCTACTTTTAAAGGTAGAGGTATGACCTTTTCTGAGGTTCGACAATATCAATTTGGCGATGACATTCGAGCTATAGACTGGAATGTCACTGCCAGATATAACGAACCTTATGTAAAAGTTTTTGAGGAAGAACGTGAACTTACCATGATGTTAATGGTAGATGTTTCTGGTTCAGAATTCTTTGGAACTACCAATCAACTTAAAAAAGACACTGTTACTGAAATTGCTGCAACTTTAGCGTTTTCAGCAATTCAAAATAACGATAAAGTTGGTTTAATTCTTTTTTCAGATGATATTGAATTATTCATTCCTCCTAAAAAAGGAAAAAGTCATGTGCTTAGAATTATTCGAGAGCTGATTGAATTTCAACCAAAAAGTAAACAAACTGACGTTGCACAAGCATTTAAGTTTTTATCGAACGTAATGAAAAAGAAAGCCATTGTTTTTATGCTTTCTGATTTTATGGACGATGATTACGAACAAACCTTAAAACTTGTAGGCAACAAGCACGATGTAACCGGAATTCGTATTTACGACAAACACGATGAAGAAATTCCAAATTTAGGAATGGTTCCAATGCTCGATGCAGAAACAGGTGAAGTTAACTTAGTAAATACAAGTTCTAAATCTGTAAGAACTCAATACAAAGCCAACGCACTTCGATTAGCAGATTATTTCCATAATGCTTTTAAAAGAAGTGGAGCTGGTACAATCAACACAAGAGTTGATGAAAGTTATGTAAAAAAACTTTTAGGGTATTTTAAACAAAAAGGTTAAATCTATTCGATTGAACGTAACATTTATGAAACAAAGATTACTATACTTTTTTCTATTACTATCGGCTATTTCTTTTGCGCAAAACTCTTTAGTTAAAGCAGAATTAGACACGACGAACATTCGCATTGGAGAACAGTTTCAACTTAAAATCTCTGTGAATGAAACTCAAAATGTTATTATTCCAAAACTTGAAGGACTTCAAGGACTTGAAGTTATAGACACCTTAAAAACAGATACGCTAAAAAATAAACTTGTAAAAAAATTCATTTTAACTGGTTTTGATAGCGGTGCTTTTTATATTCCTCAACAACAAATATTTGTTAAAAATCAAGCGTATCTCACAGATAGTTTATTAGTAAATGTAGCTACCGTAGCTATTGACACTACTAAAGTTAAAAAATTTCCTATTAAAGGAATTAAAGGAGAACCTTATCAATTCGATGATTTTAAATCGTACATCTATTGGGCAATCGGAATCCTAGTTCTTATTGCTGCTTTATTATATTTCTTCGTATTTAAAAAGAAAAAAGAAACAGAAGAAATCATAGTAGAACCTGCACTTCCTCCATACGAAGAAGCTATGAGTAAGTTTAAAGAACTAGATAAAAAACTTCTTTGGCAAAACAATAAGGTTAAAAAATATTATAGTGAGTTAACAGGAATTATTCGTCACTACATAGAACGTGAGCTTTCTGTTCCTGCTTTAGAAAGTACTACCGATGAATTAATGGAAACATTGAATGATCTGGAAGAGACTTCATCAATAGAAACAAATAAAGAAACTCTAAAAAGGTTAAAAGCGCTATTACAAGAAGCAGATTTAGTGAAATTTGCAAAATCGAAGCCTTTATCTCATGAAATAGAAGAAGATAGAAAAGATGCAGAACAGGTAGTAAATAATTTGAAACCAAAACAAATTGTAGAAGAAAATGCTGAATAATTTTGAATTTCATAGTCCAGAATTTTTATGGTTATTAGCACTAATACCCTTATTAGCCTTTTGGAATTTTTACACTCGCAAAAAAGATAGTGCTCAATTAAAAATGTCGAGTACTAAAGGTTTCAAGATAAAAGGAAACATATTACCTAAATTAAAACCGCTCTTATATATACTTCGCTTAGCAGCTATTTCCTTTTTAATTATTGGATTGGCTAGACCTAGAAACGTAGCAGTAAGTAAAAAAACAAAAGCAAATCGCGGAATTGATATCGTAATGGCAATCGATGTTTCTGCAAGTATGTTAGCAAAAGATTTAAAACCTAACCGATTAGAAGCCTTAAAAAGAGTAGCTACTAACTTCGTAGAAAGACGACCTAACGATCGTATCGGAATTGTAGTTTATGCTGGTGAAAGCTTCACTCAAACCCCAATTACCAGTGATAAATCTATTGTAAAAAGAACCATTTCTGATATTAAATGGGGACAATTAGATGGTGGTACTGCTATTGGAATGGGATTAGGATCAGCAGTAAACAGACTAAAAGAAAGTAAAGCAAAAAGTAAAGTTATTATTCTTTTGACAGATGGAGTTAATAATGCTGGATTTGTAGACCCTAAAACAGCTACCGAACTTGCTAAAGGAAATAATATTAAAGTATATACTATTGGAATTGGAACTAATGGAATGGCACCTTTTCCTTGGGCAAAAGATCCTAGAACTGGACAAATTTCATTCAGAAATCAAAAAGTAGAAATTGATGAAGCATTACTAAAACATATTGCTTCAGAAACTGAAGGAAAATACTTTAGAGCCACAAATAACTCAAAATTAAAAGCTATTTATGACGAGATAGATAAGCTTGAAAAAACAAAAATAGAAGAGTTCAAATATTATAATTACACCGAAAAGTATCGTTTTTGGGTATTTTTAGCTGGTTTATTACTGTTATTAGAATTCACTTTAAAAAACACCTTATTTAAAAGCTTTATATAATTATTATGTATAAACTTGAAGAACCTATATATTTTTATCTATTAGCAATTATTCCTTTTTTAATTGTTGTTTTCTTATTGGTTTTATGGTGGAAAAAACGCACGCAAAAAAAGTTTGCCAATGCCGATTTATTAAAAAAGCTGGCACCAAATAGTTCTGTTTTTAAATCAGTATTAAAACTTACTTTTTTAATCATCGGTTTATTCTTTTTAATCATTGCTTTGGTAAATCCCAAAATGGGAACCAAACTTAAAACTGTAAAAAGAGAAGGTGTTGATGTTGTTTTTGCGTTAGATGTTTCTAAAAGTATGCTTGCCGAAGATATTGCCCCTAACAGACTTGAAAAGGCAAAACAAATCATTTCAAAAATTATTGACAAGTTAGGAAGCGACAGAGTTGGAATTATTATTTATGCTGGTAATGCGTACCCTTTATTACCCATTACTACTGATCATGCAGCAGCAAAAATGTTTCTTCAAAATGCAACCCCAGATATGGTTTCAAGTCAAGGAACAGCCATAAACGAAGCCTTAGATTTAACCAAAACTTATTATAATAATGATGAGCAAACCAACAAATTTCTTATCATTATTTCAGATGGTGAAGATCATCAAGAAGAAACAAAACAAATTGCTCAGAATATTGCTAACGAAGGTGTAAAAGTATATACAATTGGGGTGGGAACTGAAAAAGGAGGACCAATTCCAATTAAACTAAATGATGCTTTAATTGGTTATAAAAAAGATCGTAAAGGAGAAACGGTTATTACACAAAGAAAACCATCGGTATTACAAAGTATTGCTGAAATTGGAAACGGCACATACATTGATGGTAATAAAACAGAAAAACCCGTTAAAACTATAGAAAAAATTATTGGAAATGCACAAAAAAGCGAGTTTGAAACTAAACAGTTTTCAGATTACAAAGATCAGTTTCAATGGTTTTTAGCTATCGGTTTATTTTTCTTAATCATTGATATTTTCTTCTTAGAAAGAAAAACGAAATGGGTTAGGAAAGTAGATTTATTTAATGAAGAAGATAAATAAAAGAAGCCCTAAATGAAGTTTACATACAAAATCATATTATTTCTCTTATTTATAACTGTAAATGTAACTGCACAAATAGATACTTTAAAGCTTCAAAGAGAAGCTCGTGCATTACTTAGAGAAGGAAATAAATTATACAACAAACAAAAGTTTGGAGATGCCGCTATTGCTTATAGAAAAGCTTTAGGTAAAGACAGTAAGTATGACAAAGCTAGTTATAACTACGGAAATGCTTTGTACCAAGATAAAAACTATAAAGAGTCTATTGCTCAATACGAGTTAACCACAAAAACTTCTAAAGATAAGTTTGCTAAAGCTGAAGCGTATCATAATATTGGCAATGCTTTAATGGAGCAAAAACAATATCAACAAGCAGTAGAAGCTTATAAAAATTCGTTAAGAAATAATCCGAAAGACGACGAAACAAGGTATAACTTGGCAGTTGCTCAAAAAGAAGCTAAAAAACAACAGCAAAATCAAAAGAACAACAAAGACAAGAATAAAAAAGACCAAAAAAACAAGGATAAGAATAAAGAACAAGATAAAAAGAACGACAAAAATAAAGATCAGAAAGACGGAAACGATAAAGATAAAAAAGATCAAAAGAAGGATCCGAAAGACGATCAAAACCAAAATAAAAACAAGCCTAACGATCAAAAGAAAGATCAACAGAACAAGCCTAAACCTCAACAAGGGAAAATGAGTCCTGAACAAATTAAGCAGTTGTTAGAAAGCTTAAATAATGAGGAGAAAAAAACGCAAAAGAAAATGAATGCAAAAAAGGCTAAAGGCAGAAAAGTTAAACAAGAAAAAGATTGGTAAAATATTCACATTTCTTTAAAAGAAATGACACTGGTTTAGCTTATAAAAATTACTATTTTTACGCGATTAGAAATTACGAATGAAGTTTAAACTATACATAACTATATTATTCAGCTTTTTTAGCTTTTTTATAACTGCGCAAAAAAAAACAACCTTTACAACTACAGTTAGTAAAAACAAGCTAGGTGTAAATCAGCGTTTAAAAGTAGATTTTATAATTAATAAACGAGGAGCTGATAATTTTAAAGAACCAAGCTTCAAAAACTTTAATGTAGTTGGGGGGCCAAGTCAAGCTGTAAGCCAATCGTATGTTAATGGTAAATTTTCATATTCAAAATCATATTCTTTTATTCTTCAACCTAAAAAAAGAGGTGAATTAACAATTGCTCCTGCTTCTATAGAAATAGATGGAAAAACTTTAAATTCTAACCCTGTTAAGGTTATTGTATTAAAAGCTGTTGATATTCCTAAAAATCCAAACGACCCAAATTACATTGCTCAACAAAACATTCATTTAGTAGCAGAGGCTTCAAAATCGAGCCCTTATGTTGGTGAAGGTATTTATGTAGAATATCGCCTGTACTTTAGTGAAAATGTAGGTATTTACGATTCTTCTATTACCGAAGCTCCGCAGTACAATGGTTTTTGGAATCAGGAGATTAAACAAAATAGATTACAAGCAAAAATTGGAACGTATAATGGAGAACGTTACCGCTATGCTGTGTTACATAAATCATTATTAATTCCAACAAAATCAGGAAAATTAACGATTGACCCAATGAAAATGGATATTTTGGTTGATGTTCCTACTGGTCGTGCCGATTTCTTTGGAAATGCCATTACAAGAAGAGTTCGCAAGCAATTTTCTTCTGCTAAAAAAATTATTCGAGCACAAGAATTACCATTAGCTAATAAGCCTGAAAGTTTTAATGGAGCCGTTGGTGAATTTGATTTTAATGTTGATTTAAGTAAAAACACTTTAAAAGCAAATGAATCTTCTCAAATTAAAGTTGCTGTTAGCGGTAAAGGAAATTTAAAATTATTCGAATTACCTAAAATAGAGACTCCGAAAGAACTTGAGGTTTACCAACCAGAAAGAAAAGAAAAAGTAACTATTTCTGCTAGCGGTTTAAGAGGTAGTGTTACTGATAGTTATACGGTTGTCCCTGAGTTTAAAGGAAAATACAAAATACCAAAAGTTAGTTTTTCTTATTTCAACCCGAAAACAAAAGAATATAAAACTATTACTACTGAAGATTTATATGTTGATGTTTTACAAGGAAAAGAGTTAAACACAAATTCTGATGCAAATTCGGTTGTAAAACAAGATGTAAAAGTTACAGGTACTAATTTTAGATATATTCAGAACAGCACTTCTTTTGAAACTCAAGAAAAATCTGATTTCTTTAAATCTACACCTTTTTATATTCTTTTATTGTTACCACTTTTAGCAATACCTGTAGGGATTTTTGTTCATAAAAAACAAGAAGAAAAAGCTGGAGATGTATTAGGGAACAAACTAAGAAAAGCAGACAAACTAGCTAAGAAATATTTATCAGAAGCTCAAAAACAACTAGGTAATAAAGAGGCTTTTTATGAAGCATTAGAAAGGGCTCTACATAATTATTTAAAAGCGAAACTAGGTGTTGAAACTTCTGAAATTAGTAGAGAAAAAATAACAGAATTACTTAAAAATAAAAATATTGACACTACTACAATCAATAGTTTCATTGATGTATTAAACGATTGTGATTTTGCACGTTATACTCCGATAGACAACGTACAAATGAATCAAGAATACGAAAAGGCAAAACAAGTAATAACTCAAATAGATAAGCAATTATAATGAAGAAGATTATTATAGTATTACTATTGTTTATTTCTAGCATATCGAATGCTCAAAATGCTGATGCAGTATTTTCAAACGCTAATGCATTATACAAAGAAGGTAAGTACAGTGAAGCTATTAAATTGTATGAAGAAGTAATCGATCAAAACAAAGTATCATCAGAGTTATATTATAATTTAGGAAATGCTTATTACAAATTAAATAAAGTAGCTCCTTCTATTTATTATTACGAAAAAGCAATTCAATTAGCCCCATTGAATGAAGATGCTCAGAATAACTTAATATTCGCAAAACGATTAACACTAGATAGAATTGAAGAATTACCAAAATCGGTTTTTCAAAAATTCAACGAAAACTATTTGCAAAAGTTAACCTATAATAGTTGGGCAGTTGTAACTGTTTTATTTTCTTTTTTAGCAGGAATACTTTTCTTACTGTTTTATTTTGCTTTAGAGCCTTCAAAAAAACGATTGTATTTTGTAACCAGCATGCTTTCGTTTTTATTACTAATCGTTACATTAAGTATTACATTTACTCAATACAGTGACGCACAAAAAAACATACAGGCTATAATTTTTTCTGAAGAAGTTTCTGTAAACAATGCTCCTACTGCTAACTCAGAAGAAGTATTTACTTTACACGAAGGAACCAAAGTCAAAGTTTTAGATAGCGTTGATGATTGGAAAAAAATAAAATTAGCAGATGGTAAAATTGGATGGATGAAAGCCAATTCCTTGAAAATTTTATAATTTTTTGACTTTCTTTAACATCATCACTAATTTTTTAATGTTACATTTGTTTTTTTCTGAAAAGAATGAACAAACCACTCTTTACATACTTTTTAGCTTTTGTACTGTTAGCAAGTGTTGCAGTACCTTCTTATATTAGTATTACAGAAGAAGTATGTGAAACCTCATTAGTCTTAGATATTGAAGATGAAAATGACAGTGAAAATTCTAAAGAAGCTGAATTTAAAATAGTTCCTTTATCTTTTGAATTTTCTTCAACTTATACACTAGCATTCGGTTTTCAAAAAAACATATACAAATCAACTCAATACGATTCTATTTATAGAAAGTTAGAATCTCCTCCTCCTGAATTTAGTTAATCTAAAAAATCTACCTATAGTGTTTTGTTTCACAAGGCACTCTAAATCATTATTATATATTTTTTTAACTATATAACCACTAAACAAAGTGGTTACAAAGATTTTATTTGACTATGTTCAAAACAATTAAAAACGATTTACCCGCAAGTATCGTAGTATTTTTCGTCGCATTACCATTATGTTTAGGTATTGCATTAGCCAGTGGAGCTCCATTATTTTCTGGATTAATTGCCGGAATCGTAGGTGGTGTTGTAGTAGGAAGTATTAGTGGCTCTAAAATTGGAGTTAGTGGTCCTGCAGCTGGTTTAGCAGCAATAGTATTAGTAGCTATTCAAGATTTAGGTTTTGAAACCTTTTTAGTTGCTGTAGTTTTAGCTGGAGTATTTCAAATCCTTTTAGGATTAGTTAAAGCTGGTGTTATTGGATATTATTTCCCATCATCAGTTATTAAAGGTATGTTAACAGGTATTGGTATTATTATCTTTATGAAACAAATTCCTTTTTTCTTCGGATTTGACGGAAAGTTAAAAGACCTTTTTACTAATTTCGGAGCTATCGAAATGGGATCTACTGTTTTAGGTATTGTTAGTTTAGCTATTTTATTACTTTGGAGTAGTGTATTAGCTAAAAAAGGTAAAATTTTCCAAATAGTACAAGGACCTATCGTAGTTGTAGTTTTGGGTGTTATTTATTATTTACTTACTAAAGACACAAGTTTAAATATTGCTGGTAAAAATATTGTAAATGTTCCTAGCATAGACACCTATATAAACGATTTCAAGCTTCCTAATTTTGCAGAAATCACAAATCCTAAAGTACTATTAACTGCCTTTACTATTGGTTTAGTAGCAAGTTTAGAAACTTTATTATGTGTTGAGGCAACAGATAAACTAGACCCTCATAAAAATGTAACTCCAACTAACAGAGAATTATTTGCTCAAGGAGCTGGGAATATTGTTTCTGGTTTAATTGGTGGTTTACCTGTAACTCAGGTAATTGTTCGTAGTTCTGCTAACATTAACTCAGGAGGTAGAACAAAATTATCAGCAATTATTCATGGTTTCCTTTTAATAGTGGCAGTGGTATTAGTACCAAACTTAATGAACTTAATTCCATTAGCTGTATTAGCTGCTGTGTTATTAATAGTAGGTTATAAGCTAGCAAAACCTTCATTATTTAAGAAAATGTACGAGTTAGGTTGGCAACAATTTTTACCATTTATAGTAACTGTAGTTGGTATTGTTGGTTTAGATTTATTAAAAGGAATTGCTTTAGGTTTAGTTGTAGGTATTGTTGTTATCTTAATTAAAAGTTATAGAAACTCTCACTTTTTACACAAAGAGGATAAAAGTAATGGAGAGCAAAAAATGAAAATGACTTTGGCAGAAGAAGTTACTTTTATAAACAAAGGAACCATCTTGAAAGAATTAGATAGCTTACCTGAAAATTCTTATTTAGAATTAGATGTTAGAAAAACACGTTATTTAGATTATGATATTATTGAAATTCTTGAAGATTTTGCTTTAAAAGCTAAAGAAAGAAATATTAATATCAAATTATATTCAGAAAGAGGTATCGTTGAAAACCCTGAAAGCTTTATAGAGTTCTTCAAATTAAGACCAAAAACAGCTTAAAAAATAAGTAAAAGTGTTTGTGTGTTTTTTATGCAAACACTTTTAACAAAAACATAAAACACTAATAACCAGCAAAAAAAACTTATTAAAGCTTTAAAAAAATTAGTATTTTTAAGTACTAACTTTCTTTAATATGAAAAACTTATTTTCTAACATTCGTGGGGATATTTTTGGCGGTGTTACTGCCGGAATTGTTGCTTTGCCATTAGCCTTAGCTTTCGGTGTATCTTCTGGTTTAGGACCTAGCGCCGGTTTATATGGTGCCATTTTAATTGCCTTTTTTGCTGCTCTTTTTGGTGGAACAGACACTCAAATTTCTGGTCCAACTGCACCTATGACAGCAGTAAGTATGGTAGTTATTGCAACTATTATTGCTGCTAACGATGGAGACATCAACAAAGCAATGCCTATAATTTTAACGGTATTTCTATTAGCAGGTTTAATGCAAATTGGTTTAGGAGCCATCGGTTTAGGAAAATATATTCGATATATTCCTTATCCGGTTGTATCTGGATTTATGACTGCTATTGGGGTAATTATTTTGGTAACACAAATACTTCCATCGGTAGGATATTATGCTAAAGAAGATGCATCTTATGTAGAGAAATTTAAACCTTTAGCAGAAGAAATAATTTTAGAAAATATTTTAAAGGAAGAAGCTGAAGAAGGTATTTTAGTTTTAGAAGATTTTAAAGAAACTATAAAACGTGCTGAATTAATTACTCAAGAAGATATTCTTAACGAAAGTAAAACTCTTGCAGGCAAAGAAGCGTCTGGAGTGATTGGTACTTTTAATGTCTTACCAAGGGCTCTAAAAAATATTAATTGGTTAGAACTAGCTTTAGCGCTGGGAACCATATTTATAATTTACGGTTTTAAACGAATTACTACTGTAGTACCAAGTACATTGGTAGCTTTAGTGGTAATGACAGGTATAGCGGTAGCGTTTGGTTTAAACTATAGACCTATTGAGGAAATTCCTCAAGGATTTCCAGCACCAAATCTTGAAATTTTCACAGGTTTTAAACTCTCTAATATTACACCCTACTTTTTTACAGCATTAACCTTAGCGCTTTTAGGAGCCATCGATTCATTGCTTACTTCGGTAGTGGCAGATAATATGACTAAAACTAAACACAAACCCAACAAAGAATTAGTTGGACAAGGAATTGGTAATACTATTGCTGCTGTTTTTGGAGGAATCCCAGGTGCTGGTGCAACAATTAGAACCGTTGTTAACATCAATTCAGGAGGTAAAACCAAATTATCGGGTATGATAGCTGGTGTTATGCTTTTAATTATCCTGTTAGGATTAGGTCCAATCGCTTCTAAAATTCCTGCTGCTGTATTAGCTGGTATTTTAATTACCGTTGGTATTGGAGTAATGGATTATAAAGGACTAAAAGCAATACCTTCTTTGCCAAAAGACATTGAATTAGGGCCTATAAAACTAAGCTCAGAAGTATTAATTATGTTAGTGGTATTAGTGCTATCTACTTTTTGGAATTTAGTATACGCAGTAGGTATTGGTTTAATTATCGCTTCTTTAATGTTTATGAAGAAAATTGGTGATTTAACCGCAGAGCGTTCAGAAGTTTTAACTTTTGAAGAAGCATGGGATGACGAAGTAGACTTCCCTATAGAACTGAAAGAAGAAGTATTTATAAAGCATATTAAAGGACCTTTATTTTTCGGGTACACCAGTGATTTCCAAGCAATGACTAAACAAATTCCTAAAACTGCTACCACAGTTATTATGCGTTTAGATTTGATGCAATATATGGATCAATCTGGGTTATATGCGATGGAAGATATGATTCAAGATTTAAAATCAAACGGAACCCACGTTCAGGTATTATTTGTTGGCTTATTAAGACAACCACGCTATATGATGGAACGTATTGGTTTAATTCCAGATTTTATTCCTGAAGATCATATTTTTGAAACATTTAAAGAATGCCAAACTTGGGCAAAAGAAAATATAGAAGACATTTATTAAAAAAATAACTTAAAACAATTATGAGAAATACGGCAATTACAAAAGAAGTACAATTAGGTTTAACTGCAGATTCTGTATTGCAAGATTTATTAGAAGGTAACAATCGTTATGTAAACAATAACCTAACAGCTTCTAATGTTTCAGATTTAGTAGAACAAACAACAGGAGGTCAATTTCCTAAAGCAGTAATTTTATCTTGTATCGATTCTCGTGTACCAGTAGAAATGGTTTTCGATCAATCTATTGGAGATGTTTTTGTTGCTCGTGTAGCAGGAAACTTTGAGAACGTAGACATTTTAGGAAGTATGGAATACTCTTGTAAAGTTGCAGGAAGTAAATTAGTTTTAGTATTAGGGCACGAAAGCTGTGGAGCTGTTAAAGCTGCATGTGATGGTGTAGAGTTAGGTAACATTACTGCAATGTTAGACAATATTGTACCTGCTGTTAAAAAAGCATCTGAAGAAGTAGAAGGAGAAACTAATTCTTCTAACAGTGAATTTGTTGCTAAAACTGTTGAAAACAACGTGAAGTTAACTATGGACAGAATCCGTGAAAAGAGCCCTATTTTAGCTGAAATGGAGAAAAACGGAGAAATTCAAATCGTTGGTGGAGTATACTCTTTACAAAACGGAGAAGTTACAATGTTATAAAAACATCACTAACTTTTATAAAACAAAACTCCGAAGTTATTAGCTTCGGAGTTTTTGTTTTTTACACTGTAAATGTTAAAGAAAAATAGGGTTAACCCTATTTTAGTTAGGGTTAACCCTAATAAAGATTTAGGGTTAGTAGGTATTGTACAGCATACTCTCTCTTCTTAAATTTATTCCAAGTAAAAATTGCTATTCTTAAAACCTTATTGAAAACAAAATACTAGTCATTTGTTATTAAAGCTTTATCAGTCTAAGTAACTTTTACTTTTGGTCGAAAACTAACCACTCAAGACCTTAATGGAGTATTTAAAATTTTATATTATTATGAAAAAAGTAATATTTATCTTAGCTTTTATGCTAATGGGAACCTATGTATCTGCCAACACTCTAGAAATCCCAATTATTGACAACACAAAAACTGAACTTATTAAAAGTGATGTTAATGATGGTTTAAAAGTATCTATAAAAACAGTTATTGAAGTAGATATTTGTACTGTAACAGTTACTTATACGACATCTGACGGTGTAAGACATAGTGCTACCGCATCAAACAATAGAGGTGATTGTGGTAAAGCTGAAGCACTTGCTAATAAAACAGCATTGAAAATGGCACAAGATCATATTAGTAATTAATAAAATGAGCAGCCTTACATGGTGAGGCTGTTTATCTACTCCCCTTTTTGATATAAACTTTCTAAAAAAAATGAAAAAAACAATTCTACACCTATTTTTATACTTAGTAACATCATCTATTTTTAGCCAAAATTCATTAGAGGTACAATATGATGTTATCACAAATATTAGTCATTTATATAAAACTACTGGTGTTTTAAAGATCAGTAGTAACAAATCACACTATATAGTATTAAAAGCGAATAATGGATTTAAAAAAGATACTGAAAAAAGGATAAATGGAGAGTTACACATTACCCTTGCAGAATCTGACAATAGACCACAAGTTTATACTGATATTAATAAGAATTTATTACTATCTGGACGTAACAAAATAAAAATGCTTAAAGAACAATTACCTAAAATTAATTGGAAAATAACAGATGAATTTAAAAAAATAGGTGAGTATAAATGTCAAAAAGCAACAGGATATTTTAGAGGCAGAACCTATACCACTTGGTTTGCAAATAAAATACCAGTACCTTTTGGACCTTGGAAATTACAAGGATTACCTGGTTTAATAATTGAGGTTAAGGACAACAGAAAAGAAGTATACTTTAGGGCTACTAAAGTGAGTTTTAAAGATAATGTAACTATTAACAATTTTCCTGATGAAGAAAAAGCAATACCATTAAGAGAGTATATTGAAGTTATTCTTCCTAAGAAACAGAAAGAATTAATTTCAAAAATAAATGCACAGAACAGCGATAGAAACACCACTATAACCACAACATCTATTGACAAAAATTCTAAAAAAGAAAGAATCTACGAATGGGAAGAAAAAGTAAAACAATAGTAAACACACTACTTCCTATTTTATTCTTTTTCTTTATTAGCATATACGGTTTTTCACAAACCATAATTTCGGGTACTTTAAAAGACAGTAAGGATAATTTAATTATAGGTAATATTGTTTTAAAAGATAGTTTACTTAAAAGTTATATATCCTATACGTATTCAAACAACAAAGGTTATTATCAACTTAAATTAAATAAAAAAACAGGGAGTTTTAATTTAGTATTTTCTTCTTTAGGATATAAACCTAAAACAATTCCTATATCAATTAACAAAGAGCAAGATAATATTACTGTTAATGTAGTTTTA
Organism: Tenacibaculum holothuriorum; assembly: GCF_002120225.1. Lineage (GTDB taxonomy): Bacteria > Bacteroidota > Bacteroidia > Flavobacteriales > Flavobacteriaceae > Polaribacter > Polaribacter holothuriorum. Next base: position 213,183 of record NZ_LAPZ01000002.1, read on the forward strand.
CAAGATGATAATATTAGTTTAAATGAAGTTATTATAAAAGCAGAAAAAGCAGTTTTTATACAAAAAGACACTATCCGATTCAGAACAAAAGCATTTACGAACGGTACTGAACAGACGGTTGAAGATTTACTAAAAAAAATACCTGGATTAAATATTGATAATGAAGGAAAAATTAAGGTAGGCAACCAAGAAATAGAAAAATTAATGGTTGATGGTGATGATTTTTTTGAAAAAGGCTATAAAATACTTTCAAAAAATATGCCTGCACACCCAATAGAAGAAGTAGAAATATTGAAACACTTTTCTAATAATAGATTATTAAAAGGGGTGGAAAATAGTGATAAAGTAGCTTTAAATTTAAAACTTAATGAAAAAGCTAAACGTGTTTGGTTTGGTAACGTCAGTTTGGGTTATGGGTTGTTTTTTGAAAATCGTTATGAAACAAAAGCCAACCTTATGAACTTCGGAAAAAAGAATAAATACTTTTTTTTAACGAGTCTTAACAATACAGGTATAGATGTTACAGGTAATATAAATCACTTAATAAATCCTTTGCGTTATAACGAACCAGGAAGTATTGGCGATAATCAATCTACAAGTAATTTGTTAAATTTATCTATCTACAATTCATTTTTTGATAAAGGAAGAACCAATTTTAACAATACCGAATTGGCTTCATTAAATGCCATTTTTAATCCATCAAAAAAAATAAAAATAAAAGCACTAAGTTTTTTAAATTGGGATGAAAATAGCGACACTAAAACAAGTATTGATAATATAAACACTACCAATACTAGTTTTACTAATACTGAAAACAATATATTAAATAATAAAAGTACCATAGCTTTTGGTAAAGTTGATGTAATTTATAACATCAATAAAAATAAAATGTTGTCAGCAACAACCAAATATAAATATGGTGATTTTAATGACACTTCTAATTTAACTTTTAACGGATATAGTACCTCCGAAAATTTAAAACATCAAAATAATATTTTTGATCAAAAAATAATTTTTACAAATAGACTTTCTAAAAAAGCTGTTTATGTTACTACTGGTCGTTTTATCAACGAAAAATCACCTCAAAAATATAAAATAAATCAATTTTTATTTCAAGATTTATTTCCGAATTCTACCAATGCAAATAACATAAAACAATTAAGTGATAACGAAATGACATTTGCAGGTGTTAACACACACTTACTAACTAGAAAAAATAATGGCGATTTATTAGAAGTACAATTAGGAAATGAATATAGGAGTGATAAATTAAATACACAACTTACCTTATTAAACAACAATAATGTTATAAATATAACAGGTGCTTATAAAAACACTACACAATACAAGGTTAACAATACGTATTTAAAAGGTAAATATCATTTAAAAATAAAAAAAATGCGTCTTATTGGTGAATTAAATTTTCATAACCTTACTAATAACTTAAATGATATTACTCTTAACAAAAGTGAAAATTATTTTTATATAAATCCAAGTATTGGTTTTGATTGGGTAATAAACGATAGCAACAAAATAACCTCTTCTGTTTCATACAACACTACAAATGCTAAAATAGTTGATGTGTATAACAATTTTGCTTTAACAAGTTTCCGATCTTTCTCTAAAGGTACAGGTAACTTTAATCAGCTAAACGCATCAAGTGCAAATTTAAACTACTCTTTGGGTGATTATAATGATCGGTTTTTTGCTTATTTCAGCTTATTTTATACTAAAAATTATGATTTCTTTTCGAGCAATAGCTTAATTCAACAGAACTACACACAAACAGAAAAAATTGTAGTAAAAAATAGAGAATATATTAGTATAAACTCAAAAATAGATTATTATTTTAAATCAATAACTTCTAATCTTAAATTAGACATTGGATATATTAAAAGTGAATACAAAAACAGGGTAAATAATGCTGATTTACGAAAAGTAACCTCAAACAACTATAACTATGGTTTAAATTTGCGTTCTGGTTTTAGAGGTTTTTTTAATTATCATTTTGGTACTAAATGGAATACTGCTGCAATAAAACAATCTGGTTTTAAAACCTCAAACACAAACAACAAAAGTTTCTTAGACTTGTCTTTTGTTTTTAATGACAAGTTAAATGCAAATATAAAATCAGAACGCTACTATTTTGGCAATTTAAAGAAAGACAACACCTATTATTTCTTAGATTTTGAAGCAATATATCAAATTAAAAAAGACAAAATGTTACTAGAACTATCAGGAAGAAACCTTTTTAATACACAGAAATTCAAAAGCTTTTCAATTAGTGATATAGGAACATCTACAACCGAATATAGACTTTTACCAAGATTTGTTTTACTAAAACTAATTTATCGTTTTTAAAAACTTATTAACCTATTTTAATTTCTAAACCTCACTTTCATCTTCTTTCTTCTCAACCTCTTCTTCATCTTTAATTATAGAAGGAAAAATAGTCGGAGCAATTTTCTTCACTGGCTTATATAAAATAGACTCTCCTAAACTTTCTTGAGAAACAAACGGAATGGTATCGTTCATCTTTCCGAAGAAAATAAAAATAACACTTAATATTAATCCTATTTTTAAAGCTCCAAATACACCTCCTAAAATTTTGTTCAGAATTCCTAAAGAAGCAAAATCAGCAATCTTAGTTAAGATTTTACCTAGCAATGCAATTATCACAATAATAACCACAAATGTTGCTGCAAAAGCAGCTAACGAAACGTATTTCTCATCCCAATCTACACTGTCCTTTAACCAATCACCAATAAAATACGAAAAATGAATTGCACCATATACCCCAGCAACAAGAGCTACTAAAGAAGCTACCTCAACAAACAGCCCTTTCATTAATCCTCGAACAAAACCAAAAAGTAATAAAGCAGCAATTATAATATCAAATGTATTCATAGTTATTTAAGTCTTTCTGTGTAAATATACACAACTCCTCATTATCTTTGCGCTTTCAATATAAAATATGGATAAAGAAACTAGTTTAAAGGAAAAGTGGGATTTTTTAACCAAAGAATTATCTCAACAATTTGCAGAAGGTGATGAACTAACTATAGATGCTATTATCTACTTAATTGGTGTTCAAGAATTAGGACAAGGACGTCGTAGATTTAAAAAAGACGAAAAAGTAAATCTAATGCATATTGCTATTTGCAAGCTTTTAGAGCCTTACGGATATTATGAGTTTGATTTTTTTGATAACGATGGTTGGCCACACTATAAAACACTTACCGAGTTACCTAGTTTAAAACCTGGTGAGCAAACTGTGTTAATGAAAGAAGCTATTATTAATTATTTTGAAGCTCTTAACTTTTTTAAGTAACACTCAACTTTCTAATCATTATTGATAATAACTTAGGAAAAAAACGTTTTACATAAACTCCTAATTTTTCTTTAGCTCCAGCAATATAAACTTCCTCTTTCTTTTGTTTAATTGCTTTCAGCATTAATTTAGCAAAACGATCAGGGTCTATTCCATTTTGTGTTGCCTTATCCATTGAGTTTTGCGGAGATCCATCACCCGTTAATGCATTTTTTGAAACATTTGTTGTAACAAAACCTGGGCACACCAATGTTACAGCAATATTATCTTTAAAATGTTCTGCTCGAAGACTATCAAAAAACCCATGTAAAGCATGTTTAGTTGCAGCATAAGTTGATCGTAAAGGTGTTCCTATTTTACCAACAATACTTGTAGTAACAACATAATGACCCGATTTTTGAGCTATAAAATGAGGTAATAAAGCTTTAGTAAGTGCTACAGTTCCTAAATAATTAATATCCATCAAACGCTTATCAACTTCAATAGAAGTATCTTTTACTAAAGAACGTTGGCTAATTCCTCCGTTATTTACCAGAACATCAACATGACCAAAAAATGAAATAGCTTCTCGAGTTTTTCCTTCTAAGCTTGAATAATTTTCCAAATCTAGTGGCAAAATCTTCACGCTATTTGGATAAGCACAGAGTTGTTGAACTTCTTTCAATTTTTCTTCATTTCTTGATGATAATATTAGTTCAACATTATGCTTTGAAAGTTCAATAGCTAATGATTTTCCAATACCCGAAGAAGCACCTGTTATCCAAAAAACTGATTTTTCTAACTTCATTTTTTAAAATTTTCTCTGCAATGTACCTATTTTAAATTAGAAATATTAAATTTGGTACGTTTCTTGACTAGCTAACATAAAACCCTAGTTTTTAAACATAAATAATAACCCTTATCTTACTTACATTATGATAAAAAGATTACTTGCACTATTAGTATTTGCTACCACGGTTGTAAATGCTCAGTACACAGTTAAAGGAACAATGACCCCTCCAGATAAAGGTGATTGGGTTACTCTACACAAACTACAAGGTGTAAAACCTAAATTTATTACGCATTCAACCATAAAGTTTGATACTGTTTTAATTGGTGGAGAAAAGCAAGTTCTTGGTCGTTTTGCCTTACAATTACCAGAAAATGCTACCAAAGGAGAATATAGAGTTACCTATAGAAATAAAGGAGCTGGTTTTGTTGATTTTATTTTTAACAAAGAAGATGTAGAATTTATTTTCAATCCAAAATTCCCAGACGAATCTGTAGTTTTTACTCGCTCTAGAGAAAATAAAGTATTTAAAGATTACGAACAACAAACTCGTAAAATTCAAAAAGATATAGATTCTCTTCAGTTAGAGTACTTTAAAAACCCTACAAAAGACACTAAAAAAGCTTATAAAAAAGCAGTTGGTTTATTAGAAGATACTCAAGAAGCTTTTGATAATAAATCAGAAGGAATGTTAGTAAATAGCTATATTAAAGCTTCAGAACGTTATAACGACTCTGGTATTAACGATAACTTAGAAGAGTATGCGGCTGCTATTAAAGAGAATTACTTTAAAAACTTAGATTTTGAAAGTAAAGACTTATACAATTCTTCAATTTTTGTAGATAAGATTACAGATTATATTTTATTCTTAAACTTTTCTGATGATCAACCAACATTAAGAAAATTATATAAAGAATCAATTGATGTAGTAATGGATAAAATTTCTGAAGATCAATTGAAAAAAGATATTACTGAATACTTAATTACAACATTTACCGACAAAAGAGATTCTGAAATTGTAGATTGGTTATTTGCTAAGTATTATAGAAAATTACCTGCTGCAATGCAAGATGCTGCCTTTAAAAGAAAGAAGCTTGGTTTATTAACCGCTACTGTAGGTAGAGTTGCTCCTAACTTTTCTTGGAAAGAAGATGGAACAGAAAAAACTTTAGCAGGGTTAAATGATGGTCAAAAATACTTGTTAGTTTTCTGGAGCACATCATGCTCTCACTGTGTTAGAGAAATTCCTGAGTTACACAAAATCATAAAGAATGACGGAAATGTTTCTGTAGTTTCTTTTAGTATTGAAGAAAATGAGTTAGACTGGACAGAGTTTATTAAAAACTTACCTAATTGGCATAATGCTGTTGGAACACACCCAGATTACAAATTCGATAATGAAACTGTAAAAAAATACAACCTTTTAGGAACACCTACTTATTTTATATTAGATAGTAATAAAAAGATTATTGCAATGCCTGATGGTATTGAAGATGTTAAAAAATACTTTAACAAATCGTAAGTAGTAAACTTTTAAAAATATAAGAAAGCGTCTTTTAAATGTTCAATTTGAAAGACGTTTTTGTTTTTAATAATCGCTATAATATCGAATCGAATTTCTACATCTAAATCATTTTCAATAACATAATTATCTATTGCAGAAACAAGTAGTTTTATTTTTTTTGGATTCACAAAATCTTGCGGATTACCAAAATAATCGGTAGAACGTGTTTTAACCTCTAGAACTGCCAATACATTATTCTTTTGTGCAATAATATCTATTTCAGCTTTTTGAAATCGGTAATTCTTTTCAACTATTGAATATCCGTTTTCAATTAAATATTCAATCGCTAAAAGTTCTCCTTGCTTACCTAAATCGTTATGTTGTGCCATTATTCAAACGGATTCGAATATCTAGAATCCTTTAATAAATCTTCGTCAGTTAAAGTTAGTAAAAAAGCTTTTAAGTCTATTTTGTCTTGATTACTTAATTGTAATCCACCAGATTTTGCAATAATACTCAATGTAACGTTGGTGTTTCTATCAGATTTAACTCCTGAATTATAATGCTCAATTACCTCATCTAATGTTTTGAACCTTCCGTCGTGCATATAAGGAGCTGTAACCGCTATATTTCGCAACGAAGGAACTTTGAATGCTCCTTTTGTTAAGAACCCTCTTTTAACAGCGTCTCTACCTAAATCTTTTAAATCTCTATCTAAATCTAATCCATTATTCATATAATCATCATTTTCAAAATTAGCCTCTCCATGACATTGAGCACAATTAGCTCCTTTTCCGCTTCTAAAACCGCCAAAGAAAATTTCTTTCCCTCTTTCTTCTGAAGCAGTAAAAAAAGCTTTTCCTTCATTATTTTTATCAAACTTACTTCTGTTGGAAACTATTGAATTCATAAACTGTTCTAATGCTAAAGAAATAGTAACTTCAGAAATTTCTTTATTTGGAAATGCTCTTTTAAAACGCTCTTTATAATCTTTAAGTGTTTGTAGTTTTGCAACGACACGTTCTAAAGTTTCATCCATTTCTAAAGTATCTTGAATAGGCAATAATGATTGATCTCTCAATAAATGTGCTCTACCATCCCAAAAGAACTCATTGGTATTCCATAACATATTAAAAATAGCCATAGCTTGTCTTTTCCCCTTTAGTTTTCTAACACCTTCAGAAAATTTTCTAGGATCGGAAAAAGCATTTTCTTGACGGTGACAAGAAGCACAAGAAATAGAATTGTCTTTACTTAACGCAGTTTCATAAAACAATCTTCTACCTAGCTCAACACCTTCTTCTGTTAATTGGTTATCTTTAGGTATACTTGGTCTTGGCAATCCGTTAAATTCTAAATTATAACGAACTGGTTTGTATGTTTCTACCAATCCTTTATTTTGACAAGAACTGATTAAAAAAGTAGTTAATAAGAAAAAAACATAGAGTTTTCTCATAGCTTTATGAAGTTGAATTATAAGACAAACTTATTAAAAGCTACAAGGGCAAAATTTGATTTAAATCACATTATTTAAAAATTACTTCAGTAGAATTTTTAGTAATATTTACGTCTACTTTTCTTCCCATAATCAAAGCTCTATTATCTGGTTCATGGCCAGCAGGAAAATTAAATAGAATAGGAGTATCTTTAGGTACAATATCTAAAACGAGTTGTTCAATAGAGCTTCCCCAAGGCGTTGTATTCTTTTTTATCTTAGTCATATCACCAACAATAACTGCTTTTACTTTTGAAAAATATCCTGCACGTTTTAAGCTTTGTAACATACGATCTATTGCATATTTATACTCGCCAATTTCTTCTATAAAAAGTATTTTCCCTTCCGTAGAAATCTGACTCGAAGAACCTAACATCGAAGCTAAAATAGCAATATTACCTCCTACCAATTCTCCTGAAACTTGTCCTACCCTATTATATTTTGAAGTTGGAATCTTATACACCAAATTTTCACCGAATAATGCTTTTCGTAACGATTCTACACTTTTAGCTATTACTTCTGGCTTATCTTGAAAACTTGTGCCCATAATTCCATGAACAGTTTCAATTCCTAGATTATGTACATGATTATGAAATGCAGTAATATCAGAATAACCAACAATCCATTTAGGAGATTCTTTAAATTGTGTAAAATCAAGTTTATCTAAAATTCGTACAGAACCGTATCCTCCTCTTGCGCTCCAAATTGCTTTTATATTCGGATTATCTAGTGCCTTTTGAAAATCTTCACAACGCTCTTCATCGGTACCCGCAAAATGATGTTCTTGATTAAACATATTCTTCCCATACACAACATTTAGTCCCCAACTTTCAGCTACCTCCTTTGCTTTATCAATTACATGTTTTCGGTTCTTTAAAATTCCTGCAGGAGCAACTATAGCTATCGTATCACCTTTTGTAAGATAAGGTGGTGTTTGTAACTTCATAGGTTTTGTTTGAGAAAAAACTGATGAAACCATCATCATTAAAAACAATATTCTTATTTCCTTCATAAATAAGTCTTACTTCATAATTCTAAAAACTAGAATCAACATTAAGTAAATGTACCCAATTTATAGCAGTTTAAAAAATTGCTTTTTTGTACTTTTGCCCTTTAATTTTATACAAAGAGATGAGTACACCAAAAAGATATACCCTTACTGCTGCTTTACCGTATACCAACGGACCTATTCATATTGGTCATTTAGCAGGAGTATATGTTCCTGGAGATATTTACGCACGTTATTTAAGAGCTACAGGTAACGACGTTGCCTACATTTGTGGTTCAGACGAACATGGAGTAGCGATACCAATGCGTGCGAAGAAAGAAGGTGTAACTCCTCAAGAAATTATTGATAAATACCACGGAATTATTAAAAAATCATTCCAAGATTTTGGTATTTCTTTCGATAATTATTCACGTACTTCGGCAAAGATCCATCATAAAACTGCTTCTGACTTTTTTAAGAAGTTATATGAAGATGGTGAGTTTATTGAAGAAGTGACTGAACAATTATACGATGCTGAAGCTGATCAATATTTAGCGGATCGTTTTGTAATTGGAACATGTCCAAAATGTGGAAATGAAGAAAGTTACGGTGATCAATGTGAAAAATGTGGAACGAGTCATAATGCTACGGATTTAATCAACCCAAAATCGGCAATTACTGGGAATGTTCCAACTTTAAAAGAAACAAAACACTGGTTTTTACCATTAGATAAACACGAAGATTTTTTACGTGAATGGATTATAGAAGGTCATAAAAATGACTGGAAGCCAAATGTATTAGGACAAGTAAAATCTTGGGTAGACGATGGTTTACGTCCACGTGCCGTTACTCGTGATTTAGATTGGGGAATTCCTGTTCCTGTTGAAGGAGCTGACGGAAAAGTATTATATGTTTGGTTCGATGCTCCTATCGGATATATTTCTGCAACCAAAGAATGGGCAGAACGCGAAGGTAAAAACTGGGAAGACTATTGGAAAAATGAAGATACGCAGTTAGTGCACTTTATAGGAAAAGACAATATAGTATTCCACTGTATCATTTTCCCATCAATGTTAAAAGCTCATGGAGGTTATATTTTACCAGAAAATGTGCCAGCTAATGAGTTCTTAAACTTAGAAGGAAACAAACTATCTACTTCTAAAAATTGGGCAGTTTGGTTACACGAATATTTAGAAGATTTTCCAAATCAACAAGATGTATTACGTTATACCTTAACTGCAAACGCACCAGAAAATAAAGACAACGACTTTACTTGGAAAGATTTTCAAGCAAAGAATAACAATGAGTTGGTTGCTATCTTCGGAAACTTTATTAACCGTGTAGTGGTTTTAACCAATAAATATTATAACGGAGTTGTACCTACTGCAGGTGATTTTTCTGAAGAAGACAAAGATGCATTACATCAATTACAACAATTCCCAGAAGTTATTGGTAAATCTATAGAGCGTTATCGCTTTAGAGAAGCATCTCAAGAGCTAATGAATTTAGCTCGCTTAGGAAATAAATATTTAGCAGATGAAGAGCCTTGGAAAGTAATTAAGCAAGATGAAGAGCGCGTAAAAACAATTATGAATGTAGCCTTACAAATTGCTACAGGATTAGCTGTTTTATGTGAACCTTTCTTACCATTTACATCTACTAAATTAAAAGGAATTTTAAATATTGATAATTCACTTACTTGGACAGATATTACTGAAAAAGAGGTATTATTAGACGCTGAACATCAAATAGGAAAAGCTGAATTATTATTCGCTAAGATAGAAGACAAAACTATCGAAGCTCAATTAGAAAAATTAGAAGCTACGAAAAAAGCAAACGAAGCAGCTAACAAAACTGTTGAACCTCAAAAAGAAACTATTGAGTTCGATGATTTTACTAAAATGGACATGCGTGTTGGTACTATTTTAGAAGCAGAAAAAGTTGCCAAAGCTAAGAAGTTATTAAAATTAAAAGTAGACGTTGGTATAGATGTTCGTACTATAGTTTCTGGAATTGCTGAGCATTACAAGCCAGAAGATGTAGTTGGAAAACAAGTTACTGTACTTTGTAATTTAGCTCCGAGAAAAATACGTGGAGTAGAAAGTCAAGGAATGATTTTAATGGCAGATACACCAGAAGGTGGATTAGCTTTCGTTGAACCTCAACAAAAAGTAACCAACGGAGAACAGATTTGTTAAATCGATATAACATTTTATTATATTTGAAGCCTCACTTTTAGTGAGGCTTCAGTTTTTTATTGCTTATGAAAAAAATTCTTCTAGTACTAATACTATTCAATTTCGCACAAGCTAATTCTCAAGAAAAAATAGGAGAATTTAATCATAAAAGTAAAACTTCTAATAATGATATTATTCGATCAACTTCAATCTTCAATTATAAGAATAATAATATTGCTACATTCATTCTAAAAGGGGAAAATATATATGGGTATTTACTCAATAGTAACTTCCAATTTATTAAAAAAATAAATATTAAAAATATTAACCCAAAGTATAACATTTTAATTGGTAGTTTTTATGATAAAAATGACAGCTACAACTTAATCCTATCAAATAAAATCAAAAATAAATTTATATTTATTACATTTTCTTTCAATTCAAATAACACAGTTACTAGGTTTCATAACCTTAAGAACAATAATTTAGTTTTTCTTCAAAGTGTTAGTAAAAGTAATATTTGTTATCTCCTGTTTTTAAACAAAAAAAACTCTAATATTATCTCTAAAAGTTATAATAGTAGCGGAGAAAAATCAACTAGAGTTTTCGACTTTCATAAAACTAATTTCTTAATTAATGAAACAAAAAGAGTTTCTTTAAAAAAGCTTATAACAGATTTCACCAAACCTAACAATAATAAAATCAAAAACCTAGAATATGAATTAACTAAGATTAATGAGACTACTCAAAAAAACAGTGTAGACGAAAAACCTTTCTTCAATAATTCTATTCAAAAGAGCTATACACCTCCACACTCTATAGAAATTACTTCGCGTTTCAGTAAATTGTATGTTAGAGATAATACTACTATTATAACTTTAGATAAAAATAGATTTTATACTCAAATTCTAAAATTGAATTTAGATAAAGGTGATTATACTTTTGAAAAAATTAAAAAGCCTTTGTTTAAAGAAAAAAGTATACGAAAAAGATCTAATTCTTTTATTCATGAAGATAAAATTTTTCTTATTACTGCAACAAAAAAGAAGCTTAACTGTTCTATTCATAATTTACATACTTTAAAAAAAATAAAGGAAATTAAAGCTAATTATAATAGTCCTATAAGTTTTAAAAATTCACTTATAACTCAAGAAGGTGGTGCTTTTAAAAAGCATAGAGAATTTGATAATACAAGTAAATTCTTACGTAAAGTATCAGAAAGTAATATAGGTATAGGTGTTATAAAAAACAACACAGAATATGAGATGATAATTGGGAGTGAAAAATTAGCTGAAGATGGATATAATATGGTTTTTGACGCTATAAGTTTAGGATTAGGTATTTATACTAATTCTTTAAGTTATGGTTCTTTTTCATCTTATTTAACAACGAAATCTGTAAAATTTCATTCTTTATTTGATGAAAATCTTAATCACAAAAAAGGAAAAATTAAAAAAAACATTTACGATAATATAATCGTGTTTATTAAGCTAGATAAACAACAAAACATCGATGATGTTTATTACTCACAAATAGAAGATTTAAATCAACCTAAAGGGATAAATATATTTAAATTGAATAATAATATTGTTCTAGGTTATTATCATCCAAAAACTCAAAAATATCTTTTTCATAAATTTTAATTATCAATATGCTGCTTACTAATTATATAGCTTCTCATCTACAACTTCCAGTAAAATCAATTGAAAACACCATTGAATTACTAAACGAGGATTGTACCATACCTTTTATTGCTCGTTATCGAAAAGAAAAAACAGGAAATTTAGACGAGGTTCAAATTGGTGAAATCGTTCAATTAAAAGAACAATTCGAAGCTTTAGAAAAAAGAAAAAAAGCAATTCTTAAAGCTATTGAAGAACAAGGTTTGTTGACTGAAGAATTAAAAAATAAAATTGACAACACTGATAATTTAACTGCTTTAGAAGATTTGTATTTACCATTTAAAAAGAAGCGTAAAACCAAAGCAGAAACAGCTCGTAAAAACGGATTGGAACCGTTGGCTAAAATCATCATGAGTCAACGAAATGATGATGTAGAATCTGTTGCTTCAAGATATATAAATAATGAAGTAACTAATGTTGATAAAGCCTTAGAAGGCGCACGCCATATTATCGCAGAATGGATTAACGAACGCACCGATATTCGTAATTTAATACGTAGAGAGTTAGAGCGATTTTCTACCATAAACACAAAAGTTGTTAAAACTAAAAAAGACGAACCAGAAGCTCAGAAATACAAAGATTATTTCGATTGGTCTGAAAACTTAAAGAGAATTCCTTCTCATAGAATGCTAGCTATTTTACGTGCAGAAAAAGAAGGTTTTATTCGTGTAAAAATTGAAATTGACAACGAACATGTTCTTCAAAAAATAGACAACAAAATTATCAAAGCGAATAACGAATCTGGTGCAGAAATTCAGTTAGCAATCGACGATTCGTATAAACGACTGTTATTCCCTTCTCTAACAACCGAAGCAATGAATATTGCTAAAGAAATTGCAGATGAAGCAGCGATTAAAGTATTTGCTAAAAACTTACAGCAATTATTGCTTGGATCTCCATTAGGTGAAAAAAGAATTTTAGCAATTGACCCTGGGTTTAGAACAGGTTGTAAAGTTGTTTGTTTAAATGCTCAAGGAGATTTATTACACAACGAAACTATTTTCCCACATCCACCGCAGAATAAAAGTACCGAAGCAAAATACACCATTGAACATTTGGTAAAGAGATATCAAATTGAAGCAATTTCTATTGGTAATGGAACCGCTTCGAGAGAAACAGAACGATTGGTAAAAAGTATTTCGTTTAAAAATTCTGTTGAGATTTTTGTGGTAAGTGAAGCTGGAGCATCAATTTATTCGGCTTCAAAAATTGCTCGTGATGAATTTCCGAATCAAGATGTTACTGTAAGAGGAGCAATTTCTATCGGAAGAAGATTGGCTGATCCTTTAGCGGAATTGGTTAAAATAGATGCAAAATCAATAGGAATTGGGCAATATCAGCATGATGTAGATCAATCGAAATTAAAGAACTCTTTAGATACTGTTGTTTCACATTGTGTAAATAAAGTGGGCGTAAATATTAATACTGCAAGTGCTTCTTTACTAAGTTATGTTTCTGGAATTGGCCCTAAACTTGCTGAAAATATTGTAAACTACAGAAACGAAAATGGCGCTTTTCAAAACAGATTAGCTATAAAGAAAGTTCCTCGTTTAGGTGGAAAAGCTTTTGAACAATCGGGTGGTTTTTTAAGAATTAAAAACGGGACTAATCCGTTAGATGATTCAGCTGTACATCCAGAACGATATAGTTTGGTAAAACAAATTTCGAAAGACACTGGTGTTAATATTGATGATTTAATTGGAAACACATCTGTTTTAAAGCAGATAAAACTTCAAAAGTATGTAACCGATTCTTACGGGCTTCCTACTTTACAAGACATTATAAAAGAATTAGAAAAACCTGGGTTAGATCCTCGTGAAAAAGCCAAAGCTTTTAGCTTTAATGAACATATTAAAACTATTGACGATGTTAAAACAGGAATGGTTTTACCTGGAATTGTAAACAACATTACCAACTTTGGTTGCTTTGTAGATATTGGTATTAAAGAAAGCGGATTGGTACATGTTTCTAATCTTGCAAATACTTTTGTAAAAGATGTTAATGAGCATGTTAGTCTACATCAACACGTACAAGTAAAAGTTTTAGAAGTAGACCTGCAAAGGAAAAGAATTCAATTAAGCATGAATTTTTAAACATAAAAAACGAGCTAAAATTATTTAGCTCGTTTTTTCTTTTTCTTAGCAAACTTTCCCACTTATTTAGTACCTAACATTAGTAATTCATTACAAACCACCTCAGTTACATACCGCTTATTCCCTTCTTTATCTTCAAAAGATCTTGAGGTTAATTTTCCTTCAACAATCACTTCACTTCCTTTTTGTAAATATTGTTCAATAATTTCTGCTGTTTTGTTCCAAGCAACAATATAATGCCATTGTGTATCTGTTACTTTTTGTCCTTGACTATTCTTATAAGTCTCGTTTGTTGCTAATGAAAATTTAGCCAATTTTTTTCCACTATCTAAAGTGATAATTTCTGGATTATTACCTAAGTTTCCAATTAACTGTACTTTGTTTTTTAATGCGTTCATAATATTTGTTTTTCGTTAAACAGTTAAGACATTGCCGTTTAAATAAATCGACACTGCAAATATCTAACACTATAGAAGCTATAACTGGTTAGTAATCGTTTGTTTTCGATTGTAATTGAATGTTATCGGATAATTATTTATATTTGAGACAAAAACAACATGAAATTTTATTTAGAAACCGAACGATTAATTTTAAGAGAATTCCAAGATAAAGACACTGATGGTATTTTTGAATTAGACTCAAATCCTGAAGTGCATAAATACTTAGGAAACAACCCTATTACCAACCATAAACAAGCGGAAGACATTATTGCTTTCTTTCATAAACAATATAAAGAAAATGGTATTGGCCGTTTTGCTGCTTTTGAAAAAGAATCGGGTAATTTTATTGGTTGGTCTGGTTTAAAATTAAACAAAGGAGAAAAAGAAGAACTTAATGGGTTTACCAACTTTATTGATATTGGTTATCGTTTAATTCCAAAGTATTGGGGAAAAGGATATGCTTCAGAATCTGCTATTGCTTGTTTAGATTTTGGCTTTAAGCAAATGAATTATGATATTATTTACGGTGCTGCTGAAACCGATAATATTGGTTCCAACAAAATCTTACAAAAAATTGGACTTCAATATGTAAACAACTTCCTTTTTGAAGGAACAGATGCTAAATGGTACGAACTTAAAAAAACCGATTATGAGCGTTAAAAAATGTTTAGAATGTGGTGAAAAAGTTATTGGAAGAATAGACAAGAAGTTTTGTTCTGATTATTGCAGAAATTCCTTCAACAACAAAGTAAATAAGGAAAGTAAAAATTTAATTAGAAATACCAATAATCGTTTACGTAAAAACTATAAAATCCTTTCAGAATTAAACACTTTAGGTAAAACTAAAGTTAGCAGACGTAAGTTATTTGACAGAGGTTTCGATTTTAAATTTATCACCTCAACATACACCACAAAAACAGGCAACACCTATTTTTACGTGTACGATCAAGGGTATTTAGAATTAGAGAATGAATTGTACTTATTGGTAAAGCAAGATTAATTTATTTCCAAGTATTTCCTTTTAATTGCATTGCTGCTTTTAAAACATCTTTTTGACTAATTAAACCTACTAATTTTCCGTTTTCAACAATAGGAAAACGACGTCTTTTAGAATTTAAAAATTTATTCGCAGCATCAAAAATATTCATATTACCATCTATGGTTTCAACTTGTTTAATCATGGCTTTTCCTACAGTATTGTTTTTATCAATTGGTAAATTATAATACCTGCTTTCAGAAATTTGTTTCATACAATCTCCTTCAGAAATTATTCCAATTAATTCATTTTTTTCGTTCACTACTGGTCCGCCAGAAATTTTATTCTTTATTAAAGTATCAATCACATCTTCAATAGATTGATCTTCTTTAAACGTAATAAGATTTTTACTCATATGATCTGAAACCAAAATTGGCTCGTGTTTCTTTTCTGGTTGATTAGTTCGCTTACCTTGAAAGTTTATAATTCCCATAATAGTTTAGTTTTTAGGTTATTAAATATACTGATTTTTAGCTCTTTATAAAATTTTAGTCTTAACGAATTAAATTTTATTACATTTAAGCAAATAAATTCTTCTATGAAATCACTCTCAAAACTAGCTGCTCTTTTAATTGTTGTTACAACTATTTATTGGAGTTTTAGTGATATTATTCCTTCAAAAAACTATTCTGAAAAAACTGAAAAACCTACCGATTTTTCAATCAACAATGCGTTGTACCATTTAAAAAATATATCTAAAAAATCGCATCATGTTGGTACAGATGAACACAAAGTAGTTCAAGATTATTTAGTAAATGAATTGAAAAAATTAGGATTAAAACCCGAAGTTCAATATCAAACAGCTATTAATACAAAATGGAGAGCTGGTACCACTGCCGAAAATATTTTAGCAAGAATTAAAGGTAGTGGAAACGGAAAAGCTTTAATGTTATTGAGTCATTACGATTCTAATCCACATTCATCTCTTGGAGCTAGTGATGCTGGTTCTGGAATCGTTACAATTTTAGAAGGAGTTAGAGCTTTTTTAGCGCAAAATAAAACACCTAAAAACGATATTATCATTTTATTTTCAGATGCCGAAGAATTAGGTTTATTAGGTGCACAAGCTTTTGTAGAAAAGCATCCTTGGGCAAAAGATGTTGGATTAGTTTTAAATTTCGAAGCCAGAGGAAGTGGCGGCTCTAGTTTTATGTTGATGGAAACCAACGGAAAAAACAAAACGCTTTTACATGAGTTTATGAAGGCGAATCCGAATTATCCTGCTGCAAATTCATTAATGTACGATGTCTATAAAAAATTACCCAACGACACCGATTTAACTGTATTTAGAGAAATTGGAGATATTAACGGATTTAATTTTGCTTTTATTGATGATCATTTCGATTATCACACAGCTCAAGATTCTTACGAGCGATTAAATAGAGAAACTTTATTACATCAAGCAGATTATTTAACGACTACTTTAAGTTACTTTGCTAATTCAAATCTGACTAATTTAAAAAGCGACGAAGATTATATTTATACAAACTTCCCTATTAGTAAACTTATTAGTTATCCATTTTCTTGGGTACTACCAATGTTAATAATTGCTTGTATTCTTTTTGTCTTATTATTCATTATTGGACTTAAAAAAAGAAAATTTACTATTGAAGGTACAGTAAAAGGTTTTATTCCTTTTTTAATTTCTTTAGTTATTGCAAGTGCAGTTTCTTTTGGTTTGTGGAAATTACTCGTATTAATTCATCCGCAATACAAAGATATTTTACATGGATTTACCTATAATGGACATCAATACATAGCTACTTTTGTGTTCTTAACTTTATGGATTCTTTTCAAAATTTACAACTATTTTAAAGATCAAAACATCGAAGATTTATTAGTAGCTCCAATAGTTTTTGGATTACTTATAAATTTTGTTGTTTTTAAATACTTACAAGGTGCTGGGTTTTTAATTATTCCTGTTTTTATTTCACTTTTAGTATTGGCAATTTTAGTGTTTAAGAACCTTAAACAAAATTCAAAGCCTATATTATTTGCTTTAATAAGTATTCCAAGTATTTACATCATTTCTCCAATGATTCAGCTTTTCCCTGTTGCTTTAGGATTAAAAGTGTTATTCATTTCAGCAATTTTTACAGTAATATTATTCGGATTTATTTTACCTATTTTCTATTCTGAAAAGAAGAAAAGTAAACTTCAATTTTTAATGCTATTTTTCGCTATTTATTACTTTATTTCAGCAAGTATGAATAGTGGATACTCTGTAGATAAAAAACTACCAAATAGTTTAGTCTACATTCAGAATGCTGATACAAACGAATCTTATTGGGGAACTTATAATAACAATTTAGATGCTTTTACTCAACAAGTTTTTGATGATAATTATAGTTCAGGAAGCGTTTCTTTTGCTGAAGGAAAAAGTAAGTATAATACACGTTTTACATTCCATAAAAAAGCCAAAAACATTAAGCTAAAAAACTCATTAATTCCTATTGAAAAAGATACAATTTATAATAACCAAAGACACATTGATTTTAAAATTGAACCACAGAGAAGAATCAACAAATATGAATTTATAACCAACTCCCCTTTAAATATTGAGAAATTTACCGTAAACGGAATTCTTGTAAATAACGGAAAACCATTTACCAATGAAGGAACGCTGTTAATCTATCAAATGGGAAATACCGATAAGGATTTGAATATTTCATTAACCATCGATGAGAATGAAAAACCTAACATAACACTTAATGAAATTTCTTACGATTTACTGAATAATACTGAGCTCAACATAAAGCCTCGTAGTGAAAACATGATGCCAATGCCTTTTGTTACAAACGATGCTATAATTAGTTCAAGAAAATTAAAACTCTAATAAAAAGCCTCAACAAAATGTTGAGGCTTTTTATTCTATTTAAGTTTATTTTAGTCTATTTGAGAAACACGCAAAGTGTTTACCATTCCTTTAGCTTTCACTGGCATAGAAGAAAGGTTAATCACAAAATCTCCTGTATTTACAAACCCTTTTTCTTTAATAATTTCGTTAACATCATCAACTGTATCATCAGTACTTAAATTTCTGTCATAGTAATAAGCTCTCACTCCCCAAAGTAAATTTAGTTTTCCTAAAATTCTTTTTTCAGAAGTAAATGCAATTACATGTGATTTTGGTCTCCAAGCCGAAATTTGAAACGCTGTATAACCACTATTTGTTAATGTAGAAATTGCAGATGCATTAATATCATCTGCCATTAAAGCTGCATGGTGACATACCGATTTAGTTATAAAACGATTTGTACGAATATGCGGTGCTTCTTGCGGAACTTTAATTAAATCTGAAAATTCAACACTACCAATAATTTCTGTCATTTTCTTAATAACTCTTACTGGGTGTTTACCTACTGATGTTTCTCCAGATAACATTACAGCATCTGCTCCATCCATAATAGAGTTTGCAACATCATTTACCTCTGCTCTTGTTGGTACAGAGTTTTCAATCATTGTTTCCATCATCTGTGTAGCAATAATTACCGGAATTCTTGCTTGTTTAGCTCTATGCACTAAACTCTTTTGAATTAACGGAACATCTTGCATTGGAATTTCTACACCTAAATCTCCACGGGCAACCATTAACCCATCACAATATGGTATTAACGCATCAATATTTTCAACTGCTTCTGGCTTTTCTATTTTTGCAATTACTGGTACTCTATAACGTGATTTTTGTTTAATTAAATCACGTAACATACGTAAATCTTCTGGTGTACGCACAAATGAAAGTGCAATCCAATCTACTTCTTGCTCTAAAGCAAAAACAACATCTTTTTTATCTTTCTCTGTAAGTGCAGGTAACGAAATTGCTGTATTTGGAAGATTAACTCCTTTTTTAGACTTTAAAGGGCCACCGACAATAACCTTAGTTACTACTTCTTTTTCTTTATCTGTAGATACTACTTCGAACTGTAACTTACCATCATCCACTAAAATATTTTCACCAACTTTTACATCTTTAGGAAAACGTTGATACGTCATAAAAGCTCTTTCTACTGTACCCGTGCATTCTTCAGTTGTAAATATAAATGTATCTCCAGCTTTAACCTCTACTCCATCTTCCATTACACCCACACGTAATTTAGGACCTTGTAAATCGGCAAGAATAGCCACATTATAACCTCGTTCTTTATTAATTTCTCTAATTTGACGAACTCGTTCTTTTACAATATCGTAATCGGCATGAGAAAAATTAATACGGAAAACGTTCACTCCAGAAGCTCCCATTTCTGCTAAAATTTCTTTAGTATTTGTTGCGGGTCCTAGGGTAGCTACAATTTTGGTCTTTTTATTGTGTGGCATAGGTTAAAAAATTAAATTTTCTTTTGATTTTAGTGTATCTGTTTCTACTGTATAAGAGGTTGCTATCTGCGGAATATATTTTATTTTCTCCAACGTTTTAATGATGTACTCGTACTCGAAATCTCCTTCTATTTTTAAAAAGTAGTCGACTTTTTTCTTTTCAGGAATTAAATACGTTTTTACATCACTTTCTTCAAATAAAGTAGTAAGATCAGTTTTTCGTTTTTCTTTAAAAACATTCGTAATTAAAAACCAATTATTATCTAACTCTTTATCTAAGTACTCAAAAACGGGATAAGACGACTTATTATTATTGTTATTAAAGTCTAAATCGTAATTAGCTCTGGTTAGCTTAATTCCTAAATATTTGTTGAGTAAATATGCAAGTTTATAATCATTTAATGGTGTATGAACACTTATTAAAGTATACTCACTACAACAAAAATCATTGATTTCTAACGAATAAGACTGCATAGACAAACCTCTATTTTCTTATTGCTAAGTTAAGGAATGAAATGATAAGAAATTGTGAAATTAACGAAAACGTTTTCGGCTAAGTGTTAAGAACTCTTCATTTGAGTTTGCATTGCATAGTACACTCTTTTGGCTGCAATTTCTTCTGCCTTTTTCTTAGAAGTAGCTCTTCCTTTTGCCATAACTGTGCCCTCAATACTTATTTTCACACTAAAGTGCTTTTTATTTTGGTTACCAGAATCTTCGTAAGATTGAAAACTATACTTTTTCTTATTCTTTTGACACCATTCTATAACATAACCTTTATAGCTACTTATTTTGCCTTCTAAGCGTTCTAAATCTACATAAGGTAATATTACTTGTTCGTAAATAAATTGATGACAGTAGTTATATCCTCTATCTAAATAAATAGCACCTATTAAAGCTTCGAAAATGTTTCCATGAATATTATCACTAATATGTTCTTTAGCAATATTACTCTTTACAAATCGAATAAGTTCTAAATCTTTACCTAAAGAATTTAAATGTTCTCTACTAACTACTTTAGAGCGCATTTGGGTTAAATATCCTTCGTTTCCTTTAGGAGATTCTTTGTATAAATAAGATGCTATTACAGAACCTAAAATAGCGTCGCCTAAAAACTCTAAGCGTTCATAATTAATCGGATTTCCTTTGCTATCAACTAGTTTTAGAGAACGATGTGTAAAAGCCTTCTTATAATGAGAAAGCTTTATAGGTTTAAAATTTAATAATTCCTTTAATTCGTAGTAGAAGTCCTCGTCTTCTTTAGATTGTGGCTTTACTATTCTACGAAGAAAATTCATTCATTAAATTTTAGTCCAACTTTTTAAAAGCAACACATGCATTATGACCACCAAAACCAAACGTATTGCTAATTGCAACTTTAATATCTCTCTTTTGAGCTTTATTTAATGTTAAGTTTAATTCTGGATTGATATTCTCATCAACTGTAGTGTGATTAATCGTTGGAGGAACCATACCATGTTCCATAGCCAATAATGTTGCAATAGATTCAATTGCTCCTGCAGCTCCCAACAAGTGACCTGTCATAGATTTTGTTGAGTTAATGTTGATGTTTTTAGCATGATCTCCAAATACTTCAGAAATTGCTTTTAATTCAGCAACATCTCCTAATGGTGTAGAAGTACCATGAGTGTTAATATGATCAACTTCTTCTGGTTGTAAGCCAGCATTTTCTAAACAGTTTTTCATTACTGCTATCACTCCAACTCCTTCTGGGTGAGGTGCTGTCATGTGGTGAGCATCCGAAGATAATCCTCCACCAACAACTTCAGCATAAATCTTAGCGCCTCTTGCTTTAGCATGTTCGTATTCTTCTAATACAATTGCTCCTGCTCCTTCTCCTAAAACAAATCCATCTCTAGTAGCGTCAAAAGGTCTAGATGCCGTTTTATGATTTTCATTGTTTGTAGATAAAGCGTGCATTGCATTAAAACCTCCCATACCTGCAATTGTAACTGCAGCTTCTGAACCTCCTGTTACAATTACATCACAATGACCTAAGCGAATGTAGTTTAAAGCATCTATCATAGCGTTTGCTGATGATGCACAAGCAGATACTGTAGTATAGTTAGGCCCCATAAATCCGTTTTTAATAGATATGTTACCTGGTGCGATATCTGCAATCATTTTTGGGATAAAGAATGGATTAAACTTAGGAGTTCCATCTCCATTAGCGTAGTTTAAAACTTCGTCTTGGAAAGTTTCTAATCCACCAATTCCTGCTCCCCAAATTACACCAACGCGTAATTTGTTAACTTCATCTAGATTTAATTTAGCATCTGCAATAGCTTCATCTGAAGCTACCATAGCATATTGCGTAAATCTATCCATTCTACGTGATTCTTTTCTATGTATGAAATCATTCACGTTGAAGTCTTTCAATTCACATGCAAAACGAGTTTTGAACTTGGCAGCATCGAAATACGTTATAGGTGCTGCTCCGCTAACTCCGTTAACTAAGCCGTTCCAATATTCTTCTTTATTGTTTCCTATTGGCGTTAATGCGCCAAGTCCAGTTACTACAACTCGCTTTAATTGCATATAATTCTTATTTTTTTGCGTCTTCTATATAGCTAATCGCTTGACCTACTGTACCAATATTCTCAGCTTGATCGTCTGGAATTTGAATATCAAATTCTTTTTCGAATTCCATGATTAACTCAACTGTATCTAAAGAATCTGCTCCTAAATCGTTAGTGAAGCTTGCTTCGTTAGTTACTTCGTTATCGTCTACTCCTAATTTGTCTACGATAATTGCCTTTACTCTTGATGCAATGTCTGACATAATTTTATAAGTTTTAAAATTTAAAATCGGGGCAAAAATACAAATCTTAGCTTTTAATTCTAATTTTTGTTAAAAAATTGTGATGTCTAAAATAAAAAAAATACTTCAATCTTTTACTATTCTTGCCTTTGTTGTTAATAATTATTCTTTTTTTTGCAGTAACAACACAACAAAAAACCAATGAAACGTATCGTAATTTTTGCTTCGGGCTCTGGTACCAATGCCGAAAATATTATTAAATACTTCCAAACTTCATCTGTTGCTAACGTTACTCATGTGCTGTCTAACAATGAGCATGCCAAAGTTTTTGAGCGTTGCGAACGCTTAAATATAGACGCTTCATTATTTGATAAAGAGAGCTTTAGGAAAGATGACACGGTACTTAATTTTTTACTAACGGAAGCCGATTTTATTGTTTTAGCTGGTTTTTTATGGAAAATTCCAGAAAAAATTGTGGAAGCTTTTCCAAATAAGATCATAAATATTCATCCTGCTTTACTTCCTAAATACGGAGGAAAAGGTATGTATGGAATGAATGTTCATAAGGCAGTTAAGGAAAATAATGAAGTAGAAACTGGAATAACAATTCATTATGTAAATGAGAATTACGATGAAGGGGCTGTTATTTTTCAGACTTCTACCTCACTTTCAGAAAATGATACTCCTGAAGATATTGCTAAAAAAGTTCATGAATTAGAATATTTACATTTCCCAAGAATAATTGAAGAAATCATCATAAAAACTACAATTTAAAATGCCTAAAAAAAAGTTTTATGTAGTATGGAAAGGAAAAAAAGCAGGAGTTTTTACCTCTTGGAATGAATGTAAAAAACAGGTAGATGGTTTTCAGGGAGCGCAATACAAAGCTTTTGCTAATAAAATAGATGCTGAAAAAGCGCTTACAAAATCTTACGAAAAGTATAAAGGTAAAGACACTAAAAAAACGGTTTTATCTCCTACTGAAAAAGCTAAATACGGAACTCCAATTATGGAAAGTATTTCTGTAGATGCCGCTTGTGCTGGCAACCCTGGAATTATGGAATATAGAGGGGTTTTAACACACAATAAAAAAGAAATTTTTAGAATGGGACCTTTTAAAAACGGTACTAATAACATTGGTGAGTTTTTAGCTTTGGTTCATGGAATAGCCTTATTAAAAAGTAAAAATCAACCAATAATTCCTATTTATTCTGACTCTAAGATAGCCATGAGTTGGATTAAACAAAAACAATGTAAAACCAATCTTGTTTTTGATAGCTCTAATAAAGATATTTTAGATTTAATTAAACGAGCAGAGAATTGGTTAAAAACTAGCACATATAAAAACCCCATTTTAAAATGGGAAACCAAAGCTTGGGGAGAAATTCCTGCTGATTTTGGTAGAAAATAAAAAAGGTTGAGTTTAAAAACTCAACCTTTTAATATTTATAATAGTAGTAGTTACTTAATTGCAATGTTATTCGCTTCTTTCCAGTGTTGTACACTTGCCACAGCATTATCTTTGTAGTTAATTTCTTTAAGTCCATCATTACTCCACATAAACCATTTCCCTACTTTTTTCCCGTTTTCATAGTGGGCAATAGCAGTTTTATTTCCTTTTACATCAAAAGTAGTCCAAGTTCCAGCTAATTTTTTATCCTTAAAAAAGCCTTGCTCTTTTACTTTACCATTCTCATGAAAGAAAGTAACTTTTACTAATTCTCCTGCTTTTTCGTATTTAGGCTTTATTTCTTGTGCACTCATTAACGAAACTGACAACATACATGCTATAACTACTATTTTTTTCATATTCAATACTTTATTGATTAACACTTACATTACAAATATATTTAAAAGTTTACAAATTTCCAACATTTACATAACATTAAATTAACATTGAGTGTTTTATAAAGAATTTTCAACTTTAATTAGAGCATATTTTTTAATATATTTACAAGTAGATATTAACCGATAAAAAAATTATTATGGCAGTAATGAAAGTTATTGAGATTTTAGCTAACTCAGAAAAAAGTTGGGAAGATGCAACCAAGAAAGCAGTAAAACAAGCATCAAAATCTGTTAAAGGTATTAAATCTGCCTTTGTGCAATCTCAAAGTGTTGTAGTAAACGACGATGAGGTTTCTGAATTTAGAGTGAACTTAAAAGTTACTTTTGAAGTAAAGTAATTTATGTATATAACTACTACTATAGCGGTTTAGAAAATTTTCTAAACCGTTTTTTATATTTAAAATTAAAAATTATGAATACCCTTAACTTAATTTTCCTTGGCTTAGTTGCTTTAATTCATATATATATTGTCGTATTAGAAATGGTTTTATGGACTAAACCTAAAGGAATAAAAACTTTTGGATTAAAGAGCAAAGAGTTTGCAGAGGAAACTAAAGTATTAGCTGCAAACCAAGGTTTGTATAATGGGTTTTTAGCCGCTGGTTTAATATGGAGTATGATATCACAAAAAACTGATGTAGCTATTTTCTTTTTAGCATGTGTATTTGTCGCTGGAATTTATGGAGCCTATTCAACCAAAAAACCAAGAATATTCTTTATACAGTCTATACCCGCTTTACTTGGTATATTATCTTTCTTAATGTAAATTGCGCTTTCAAATTTAACACTATACTACTACCCAAATAATTATTAATTTATAACATTCAATTTTATTAAACATGGAAAAGTATTGGAATAAAATTCAAACTTTACTTATCGATTACACTCCAAAAATATTAACCGCTTTAGCTATTTTAATAGTTGGTTTATTTGCCATTAAATTTATAGTAAAAGCTACTAAAAAAGTAATGCAAAAACAAGGAGTAGACGTAACACTTCAACGATTTTTAGGTGATTTAATTAGCTGGTCTTTAAAAGCTTTATTATTTGTAACTGTAGTTTCTAAACTAGGTGTTGCTACAACTTCTTTTGCTGCTATTATTGGTGCTGCTGGTTTAGCGGTTGGTTTAGCCTTACAAGGTTCTTTATCTAACTTTGCTGGTGGTGCACTAATAATGATTTTTAAACCTTTTAAAATAGGCGATTTAATCGAAGCACAAGGAATTACTGGTGTCGTAAAAGAAATTCAAATTTTTACAACTCATGTTAACACTCCGGGAAATCGTTTAGCTATTATACCAAACGGAGCATTATCAAATGGAAATATTATCAACTACACAGCCGAAGGTAAACTACGTGTAGATTTAACTTTTGGTGTTTCTTACGATGCTGACATTAAGAAAACAAAAGAAATATTAATGGAAGTTTTAACTTCTAACCCAAAGGTATTACAAGATCCTGCACCATCTGTAAACGTTTCGGAATTAGCAGATAGCTCAGTAAACTTTGCTGTTAGACCTTGGACTAACACTGCTGACTATTGGGATGTTTACTTCGGGACTACAGAAAATGTAAAACTAGCACTAGATAAAGCTGGTATTGAAATACCATATCCACACTCGGTTGAGATTCAAAAAGAAGGTTAAACTTTCTTCTTCTCAGAAGTAACCACAAAGTCCTTTAAATAAAAAGGTTCAAAATAGGCGACATCTTCGATGTCGTCTTTTTTATATTTATGAAAACTTAAAGCAGCCATTTCTTTTGCTGATGGAAACTTATCGTCTATAAAATTAGCGTTCTTATGTTGAATAACTTCTTTACATTTTGCAGCTCCGTCACCTAAGAAATATACATTTCCTTTTTCTAAATATTCTGAGAAAGAATTTTTATCAATAATCTCTGCTTTTATTTCTCTTGCCTGATTTCCTTCAGCATCATAAACTGAGGAATACACTTCCATTCTTCTAGCATCTAACATTGGTACTATTACTCCATCTTTAACAGTTATAGAACTTGCTAAAGATCTCAGTGTTTCAATAGAAATTAACGGTTTATCTAATGAAAAGCATAATCCTTTTGCTGCTGAAACCCCAATACGTAAACCTGTGTATGATCCAGGACCTTTACTTACTGCAATTGCATCTATTTCTGATTTAGAAATCTGTGCTTCTTCTACTACTTCATTAATAAAAGGATGTAATTTTTCTGCATGTGAATAATTACCATCATTCAGCTCTTTAATCGCTATAATCTTTCCTTCTTTTGCTAAACTAACCGAGCAGTTTTTTGTTGCCGTTTCTATATTGAGAATAATTGCCAATGTAATCAAATTTTAAGCAAAGATACTTAAAAGAAAAAACCTTGCTGAATTAGATTCAACAAGGTTTTTATACTATTATTTTGTACTATTTAATCTATAATAGATTCACCAAAGTAAAACTTAAGAACTTTTGTTCTAAATACATAATCGTACTTAGCCCTAATCATTGCTCCTTCTGCATTTACTTTTCGGTTTCTTACTTGATCATAATCAAACTGAGTCATAGCACCATAATTATAACTTTCTTGTGCGTTTTTAAATGCTTCATTTTGAGCTTCTAAAGAAATTTTAGCGGCTTCAAAAGTTTTAGCAGCAGCTTTTGCATCTAAGTAAGCTTGTTCTATTGTTTGACGTAATTGTAATTTTTGATTTTCTAAAGCTAATTCAGAATTTTCTTTACTTATAATAGATTTAGCTACTCTGTTTTTTGTTTGTAAACGATTAAATATTGGAATATTTACATTTACTCCTAAAGAGTAATTTAATTGATTATTCAATTGTTTAAACAACCCAGGCTCACCTAAATCTCTCTCTAAATCATAATAAAAGTTAGTTCTTGCTCCAGCAGAAGCAGTTACTGTTGGATAATAAGCACTCTTTTGAATATCTATAGCTAATTCAGAGTTTTTAACATTAAGTTCGGCTCTATCAATTTCTGGTCTATTGGTCAGTGCTTTATTATATACTTGGGTTGCACTATTATATAACATTGCAGATGATGGAGAATCTATTGTTAATTTTTCCACATCAAAATTATCTGAAGAAACTTGTAACAACTGTGCTAATCTCAACAAAGCTAGATTCAATGTATTTTCTTGAGTAACTACATTTTGAGCATCAGCTACAGCAGTAGACTGAACATTTAATAAATCTCCTTTAGGTATTGCCCCTGCATCAAATTGAGCTTGAGCTCTTTCAATTTGTTTCTTACTGATCTCTGCTTGAACTTGGGCAACAGATAAGTTTTCTTTTGCAAACAATACATTTAAATACGTGTTAACTACATTTAAAGAAATATCGTTCTCAATTACTTGCAAATCTAATTTACTTCCTTCTACACCCAACAATGCTTGTTTTTTAGTATTTAAGTTTCTAAAACCGTTAAAAACATTAATACTTGAAGTAACACTACCAGATCCTGACAATGAGTTTGTTGATCCTACTCTAGTATTAGTTACCTGATTAATAACTGGTCCGATTGCAAATGACGATCCACCAGAAGCATTTAAATCAGGTAAAAAATTACCTTTAGCTATAGCAACATCTTTTTCAGCCAACTGAACATTTAACTGGTTTTGCTTTACTGAAATATTATTCTTTAAAGCATAATCGACACATTCTTTAAGTGTCCATTTTTTTTGTGAAAAAGTTGCAGTAACAGATAGTAGTAAAGTGGCTAGTAATACAATTTTAGTTTTCAAAACGAATTCTTTTTTGGTTTATATAAGCTTTTCAATTAGTAATCCAAAAAAAGAAAACAATATAAAAAGCTAATTATCAGTATTTTGACAAAACAAATTAATTAAAACATGTTCAATTATGAACAATAATTAATATAAAATTGAACATGTTTTAATTAATTGCTTCTATATGACGACTAAAATTAAATTATGTTACACTATTTTTTTCTTATTGAAGTGTTAATTTTCTGCTTTCCTTCTATATCTTATTAAAAGATAAAAAAGTAACGCCACCAAAACGTATGGAAACACCATTAAATACGTGATTCCGTTATTTACTCCTTCAGCTATAGTTTCATTACCTCCTTCAACCACAGCTTTACACATTGCGCATTGAGCTGAAACTTCAACAGAAAAAAATATAACGAATAGTATAAAAAGTTTTTTAAACATAATAAGGTGATATCATTAAATAAACCACTACCCCACTAACTGCAACATATAACCATAACGGGAACGTAATTTTCGCTATTTTTTTATGCTCAGGAAATTTTCCTAATCTAGCTCGCATAAAAGTTACCAATACAAATGGGATGATAATTATTGATAATACAATATGAGTAAATAATATAAATAAGTAGATGTATTTTATAACTCCTTCACCTCCAAACTTAGTCGAATTAGAGGTCATATGATACGCTACATACATTATTAAAAACAACACTGAACATACAATAGCTACTGTATTTAATTGTTCATGCAGTTTTCTGTTTCCTTTTTTTATAACTACTACCGATGCTACTAATAAAACAGCTGTTAATGCATTAATACTTGCATAAATAGGCGGTAGAAAACGAAGAGGTTCTACATCTAAACCTAACTCTCTTAAATTAACTCTAAATAATAATGCTACTGCTAATGGTATTACAATTGATACAATTGTAATAAATCGTTTATAGTTTTTTTCTTGTATTGATGTATTACTCATTTAACAACAATTTAATATCTTCTTTTAATTCTTGAATTTGATCTGAAAGACCGTGTTCATCTAACGCTCTATAGAATGCGATAGGGTTTCCATGTTCATCGTAACGAGATCTTAAGTTTCCATCTTTATCTACCAATGCAAACATACCAGAGTGATAAAATCCGTCGTGAGTTTCATCTCCTATACCAACAGGTAATTTAAATCCGTCGTTAGATAATTTAAAAACTACATCGTCTGGTTTTCCTGTTAATAGATTCCAGTTTTTATGATTAATTCCATAATGAGAAGCATAGCTTTTCATTACATCTGGAGTATCGGTATCTGGATTAATAGAAAATGATGCTATACCGAAATTTGGATTTCCTAAGAACTCATTTTGAATCGTTACCATTTTTTTATTCATTATCGGGCAAATGGTAGAACATGTTGTAAAGAAGAACTCTACTACATACACTTTACCATCATAATCTTTATTGGTAATTGTTTTTCCATTCTGATTGATAAACTCAAAATCTGGAACTTTATTAAACGTATGTAAATCGGCTTTTTTGAAGTGTTTTATAATTTTTGGTACTGAATAAATACCAAAAAGCAAAACTATAAACGAAATTCCTACGTATGAATATTTACTTTTTTTCATTTTTAATTTTATCTATTCTTCTTTCTGAACTACCATATTTCTTTAAAGCAAAACTGTATTCTGCTAAAACAACTTTTACATCGTCATGCATGTCATTTTTAAGTTCTGCTACAGACTTCATATCATACCCAAAAAGTCGTTTGTCTTTTTGACCATTAATCGTAGACTTTCCTCTTCTTAATTGATTCTCTTTATCAATAATATATGCTTTTGAAGAATGATAATTATCGTCTAATTTAGACTCTAATTTCAATCCTTCATAAATCGCTTCTATTTCTTTTTCTGAAACCGTCACAAAATGCCATTTTATTAAATTGGTATTTATTTGAAGTTTCTTTTTAATTTTCTCAATCTCTTCTTCTTGTCCTTTAGCTACTAATGCTATCAGCTGAAAATCTGTATACCCATAAAACTTTTTATATACTTTTTCATTTAGGTTATACAATTCTCCTTCAGCAGCAATCAAATCATTCCCTAAGAAAGCTACTACTGTAACTTTATTTTTAAAAGTTTTGTTTTTATCTACTAAAGAAACATCTAATATATCTTTAGAAACTACAGGTAATTTACCAAAGTTATGTGTGCCTAGTTGTAAGAAAATATAGAACAACAACGGAACTATAAACAAAGTAAACAGTACAATATATTTTTGAGTTTTAGTCATTTTTTGAGTTTAGTTTTAGGCAAAAAAAAGGTGGTTAAACACCACCTTATATTTTATTAAAAACATATTACCATTTTACAAGTGGTGCTAATGTTTCGTGTAAATAACTTCCTTCTATTAAAACGATAAACGTTAAGTAAGAAATTAAGAAAACTGCAGTCCAAACTAAAGAACGTCTAAACCATTTTTTCTCTCCTTCTAAGTGCATGAATGCCCATGCAATATAATATGCTTTTACAATTGTTAAGATTAAGAATATCCAGTTTAACCAACTAGTTCCAAAACCGTTTAAGTGTAAACTTTCTGGCTTAGCAATACCTAATCCTACCTCGACAGCAGTTACTACCGATAAAATTGCTAATACAATCCAAATTCTTTTTGTGTTAGATTCGTGTGCGTGACCCATTTTTGCTATCTTTTTATGATTATACTAAGTAGAAGAAGGTAAATACAAATACCCAAACTAAATCTACAAAGTGCCAATATAAACCTACTTTTTCTACCATTTCGTAATGTCCTCTTCTTTCGTAAGTACCTAAGATAACATTAAAGAAAATGATGATATTTAAAACAATTCCTGAGAATACGTGGAATCCGTGGAAACCAGTAATAAAGAAGAAGAAATCTGCAAATATTGGGTTACCATATTCGTTCTCTATTAAGTTTGCACCTTCAACAACCCTAGTTGCTAATGCTAATTGCGCTAAACTTTCTTCTCTAGATAAAACAATTTTTTGTTTTGTTTCAGGATTTACTCTTTCAGTTCTAATTAATAAAGATGGATCTTTTTTAAATGCCTCTTGTACCTGAGCTACAGAATATTGAGCAATTGCAGGCTCTTGATCGAACCAAAGACCATTTTTACGTGTATGATGAATTCTATCATCCTTTCTATCTGTATGGATAAAATCTGCTAATGCTATTTGATGCCCATCTTTTACGAATTGTAAAATATGATTATCAGAAGTTTTAACAGCTCCGTAAGAACCTTTAATAAAAGTTTTCCATTCCCATGCTTGAGAACCAACGAAGATTAAACCAAAAACAATAGTAGCAAACATATACCATGCTACTTTTTTCTGTTTCATTTGATGACCTGCATCTACCGCTAACACCATTGTTACCGACGACACGATTAATATAAAGGTCATAAACGCTACATAATACATTGGGAAATTACCATGTATAAACGGAATGTGAGTAAACACTTCGTCGGCAATTGGCCAAGAATCAATAAATTTAAAACGCGTTAAACCGTACGCTGCTAAGAATCCAGAAAAGGTTAATGCATCTGATAAGATGAAAAACCACATCATCATTTTACCATAACTAGCGCCAAATGGTTTTGCTCCACCTCCGCCCCAGGTTTCTTTGTTATCAGAATTTACAGCAATATTTGCTCCCATAAATATCTTGTTTGTTAATTTTTGTTAAAACAATGCGCCAAAATTACGCAATTTTCATCACCTAATAAAATAGAAAAAGAAAAATAGATAAATCCACAGTACATCTACGAAATGCCAAAAGATTGCACCTAGTTCAAACCCAAGCATATCCGTTGATGAATACTTCTTTTTATAATGATTATAAATAACAACTAAAAGCACTATAACCCCTGCTAATAGGTGTATTA
Source organism: Tenacibaculum holothuriorum (assembly GCF_002120225.1). Lineage (GTDB taxonomy): Bacteria > Bacteroidota > Bacteroidia > Flavobacteriales > Flavobacteriaceae > Polaribacter > Polaribacter holothuriorum. The sequence goes on from NZ_LAPZ01000002.1 coordinate 245,287, forward strand.
CGTGCATAAATGTTATTCCTATGATAAACGATGTAGATACTGTACTTTCTGGTCCTGTAAAAAATAATCCAACAGATTTTAGTTCATTAAAACCTACATATTGATACCATACAAAACCTAGACCTAATAGTAATGTTGCTATTAACAATATAAATGAACCTTTTATATTGTCTTTTTTTAACATTCTTTGAGATAAAAACAATGTTATGCTACTTAAAACAATAAGTACCGTACTTGTATAAAAAGCAGGAGGTAAATCGAAAGAAACCCAATCTTCTCTATTCATACTTATCACATAAGCACTAGTTAAACCTGCAAAAAACATAATCATGCTAATAATAGCAATCCACAACATTGGTTTTGCCGATTTTCTTTTTCCTTCTCTTAATTCTTCCTGTAACGTTTGTCCGTTCATTAATGTAAAAATTTATCAACCACATATATTATTGGCACAATGGTAATATAAAACACACTTGCCAACATTAATTTTCTTGCATCAGTATTTTGCTCCGACTTATATAATTTAAAAGCATAAAACAGCATTAAACAACCTAATAAGAAAATGATTATTGCTGTTATCGGGTATATATATAACTTTCCTGTAACTTTTAAAACTGGCGCTACCGACATTAAAATCATAACACAAGTGTAAAATATAATTTGCACTACAGCCCCTTTGTCTTTTTTATCCATAGGAAGCATATGCAAACCTGCTTTATTATACTCTTCGTACTGTAACCAACCTATTGCCCAAAAATGTGGAAATTGCCAAAAAAATTGAATCATAAACAAGAATCCTGCTTCAATTCCAAAATTACCTGTTGCCGCTACCCAACCTAACATAAAAGGAATCGCTCCTGGAATCGCTCCAACAAAAACTGCTAGTGGAGTTACCGCTTTTAGTGGTGTATAAGCACTTGTATATAAAAAAATTGAAATTGCACCAAAAAGCGCACATTTAGGATTTATTGAATACAATATAGCTATTCCAGCTATGGTAAAAATCGCAGCAATTATTAATGCCACAGTAGTACTCATTCTACCTGAAGGTAAAGGACGATTTTTAGTTCGTTGCATTAAAGCATCAATATCCTTTTCTATTACTTGATTAAATGCATTTGAAGCACCCACCATTAAATATCCACCTATAGCTAATAGTAATACTACTGAAGTTTGAATTGTTTCGGCCCCTAACAAATATCCCGTTATAGAAGTAAACACAACACTTACCGATAACCCAACTTTAGTTAATTGTTTAAAATCGGAAAACATAGTTTTTAACGACATCTTATCTTCTGCAATTGAAACCAACTTTTGCTTGTATTATAAAATTTGTGCAAAGATATTTTATTCTTAGTTAACCACCATATTTTTTATGAATTATTGAAATATTTAAAAAAACTTAAAAAATAGCTTTGCAATTAAAAAAACAGTGTTATATTTGCACCCGCATTACAACTAATGCAACGATCATTAAAATAATGACTACGCGAAAGTAGCTCAGGGGTAGAGCATCACCTTGCCAAGGTGAGGGTCGCGGGTTCAAATCCCGTCTTTCGCTCAATCCTTTTAAGAGATTATGCTGAAGTGGTGGAATTGGTAGACACGTTGGACTTAAAATCCAATGAGCCGTAATGCTCGTGCGGGTTCAAGTCCCGCCTTCAGTACCAATAAGCCTCACTTTAATGAGTGAGGCTTAATTTTAAAAGTAGTCAAAAAAGCATAATCGCTGAAGTGGTGGAATTGGTAGACACGTTGGACTTAAAATCCAATGGGCCGTAATGCCCGTGCGGGTTCAAGTCCCGCCTTCAGTACAAAAGCCTTAACAAATTTGTTAAGGCTTTTTTTATACACAAGATTTAACATCACTTTTTAATTTTCAACCAACAAAAAACCCAAAAACATAAAGTTTTTGGGTTTAAATTATTTTATATAATTCTAATTACTCTACAGTAACCGATTTAGCTAGATTTCTAGGTTGATCTACATTTTTCCCTAACATTACCGCAATATGATACGACAACAATTGTAACGGAATTGTAGTTAACAATGGTGTAAATGCCTCTTCAGTATCTGGAATTTCAATCACATGATCTGCAATTTCTTTTACTGTTGTATCTCCTTCTGTAACTACAGCTACTATCTTTCCACTTCTAGACTTTATCTCCTGGATATTACTTACCACTTTTTCATAATGCCCTTTATTAGTGGCAATTACAAAAACAGGCATGTTTTCATCTATTAATGCAATTGGACCGTGCTTCATTTCTGCAGCTGGATACCCTTCAGCATGTATGTATGAAATTTCCTTTAATTTTAAAGCTCCCTCTAACGCTACTGGGAAATTAAACCCTCTTCCTAAGTACAAACAATTTTTAGCATCTTTATAAATAGAAGCAATATTTTTAACATGCTCATCAATCTCTAATAACTTTTCTACTTGTGCAGGAATTAACTGCATTGTTTGTAAATATGTTTGAAAAGCAGCTTTAGACAAGGTTCCTTTTTCTTTAGCTAACTTCAGTGCTATTAAAGAAAGAACTGTAATTTGTGTAGTAAATGCTTTGGTAGATGCAACTCCAATCTCAGGACCTGCATGCGTATAAGCTCCTGCATGAGTTTCTCTTGCAATAGACGAACCTACTACGTTACAAACTCCAAAAACAAATGCCCCTTTAGATTTCGCTAATTTAATAGCCGCTAAAGTATCTGCAGTTTCTCCAGACTGAGAAATAGCTATTACCACATCTTTCTCAGTAATAATCGGATTTCTATATCTAAACTCTGAAGCATACTCAACCTCTACTGGTATGCGTGCCATATCTTCAAAAAGATATTCTCCTACTAAACCAGCATGCCAAGATGTACCACAAGCAACGATAATAATTCTATCGGCATTTAAAAATTTAGGTAGATTATCATCAATACCTGCCATTCTAATAATACCTTCATCAGCAAGCATTCTACCCCTGTAAGTATCAATTATAGCTTTAGGCTGTTCATGAATTTCTTTTAACATAAAGTGATCGTAACCGCCTTTTTCAATTTGCTCTAAACTTAGTTGAAGTTCTTGTATATTAGCATCAACTAATTTATCATCATCAATCTTACGAACCTTTATTCCTTTATCCTTTTTGATAATTGCCAACTCACCATCTTCAAGGTAAATAGCATCTTTTGTGTACTCAATAAACGGAGAAGCATCAGAAGCTACAAAGAACTCTTTATTTTCTTTTCCTACCCCAATAGCTATTGGACTCCCTAGGCGGGCCACAACCAATTCATTAGGTTTTGTTTTATCAAAAACAGCAATAGCATACGCTCCTATAACTTGTGTTAGTGCTATCTGCACTGCCTTACCCAGTTTACAAACTTCGTTTTTCTTAACCTCCTCTATTAAGTTTACTAACACTTCAGTATCAGTATCACTTTTAAACTTGTATCCTCTGGTAATTAACTCTTTTTTTATTGTATCGTAATTTTCAATAATTCCATTATGAACAATTACTAAATTTCCAGATTCAGAAAAATGAGGATGAGAATTGGTGTCATTAGGTACTCCATGAGTAGCCCAACGTGTGTGTCCAATACCTATCCTTCCGGATTTTCTTATTTCTTCTTTATTAGTGATTATCTCTAAATCTGAGACCTTTCCTTTGGTTTTTGATAAGTGCATTTTCTCACCATCATACATCATAATTCCAGCACTATCGTAACCACGATACTCTAACCTCTTTAAACCATTAATCACAATTGGATAAGCTTCTCTATACCCAATATATCCTGTAATACCACACATAACAATTAGTTTTTTTCTTTAGAAAATGATATTTTTAATACAGCTTTTTTTTCTCCATTAGCTGTATTTCCATTTAATAGTGTAACTCCTCTTGGATTCCAGTTTCTAGATGAAACATTTTCATCTATTTGATTATTCTTAATAGCGTCATCAGTAGGTGAATTATACACCTTTAACACAAGTGAAGAAAAATCATTGGCAGAACCATCAAATAAATCAGAAATATAATCAGTTATTCTAAATAAATATTTTTCTGGTTTCTTATCAGCATTTTGTAAACTCCCTCCAAACAGTGCTATCTCCCTATATGCATCGGTTAATTGAGCTGGAGCATTTCCATCATCTTTATTTTGATATAAAAATAACCTCTGAGGAACTAACGCTGTATCTTTACTAATCTCTTGATTCACATAAAAACCTAACGAAGCATCGTTAATTAACAGTTTAGCCCCTCTAATTTTTCTTAACTCAGCTAGCTCTTTCAAATCTAGATAGTTATTATTATCGACATCTAACTCCGTTAAATCATCAATATTATTATTATTTGAATCTCCTTTCAACTCATTAATAGCATCAGCATCATTTAAATTTAACCCTAACACTTTTACTTGAGCCATTGTACCTGCTGTTCCTTGAATTTTAAAATTTTCTGCTGGTGTAGCGTTAGTAGCAGGAGTCATCTTATATATACTGTTTTTTACACCATTGAAAGCAAAAGAATATGTTCTTGGCAAAGTATCTTTTACTGATAAATTTGTTTGCCCTTCTTTTTTCTCAAACGTAGTAATTGTATAATATATATCTAAAGCAGCGTTAGACCCTAACTGTAATGGAACCATCGAACCATCGTTTCCTGAAGCCTCTACTATCACACCTCTAAAGTAATCGTTAAAAGCAGCAGCGGTTTCAAATTCTACATCTTTCCTCTTATCCCAAAACAATTCTTTCATTTTGTTTCTATCTAATTGGATTCTGATAAAAGGTGTAGTAATTCTCTTAGTAGCATTGTCAACTATCTTAATAGTATCATTGTACACATTACCATTACTCAACTTTCTCTCTAATGGTAAAATTGTATCCTTTGCTTTCGGGGTAAAATCATAAGCCTCTCCTTTATCATTTAAAACCTCAGCAGAATTAGCTTTTTCATAAATTTGGTTAGATAAAAATTTATTTGATTGTGCTGGATTAGATGGATCTAATGTATTTAAAAATGTATTATTTCTATATACGTTAATTTTTGTAGCTATAGACTCATTACCCAAGACAGAATCTAATCTAAACTTTGGCTCACTATCTCCAGTTGCTCTTGTATTTACCGCAGTATAAGGTATTTTTAAATAAACATAATCTAATGTAAAAACTGAATCTACTTTTTTACTCTCATCAGTTGTATCATCAATAGATAATTTATCATCCAAAGAAAAATTAGCAGGCACAGTTAATTGACTTACAAAAGAAGCTTCAATAGTTTTATAATCTCCGCTGTTATATACTCCTAACCAATATTCTCTTAAAGATCCAATACCAATATTATCGGCACGAACTTCATCTAAATCAATTGGAGTTATTTCCAATTCTAATGGAAAACTTCCTGTACTAAATTGTCCATTATTTACAATATTAGTACCTATATCATTAAAATCTTTTTCACAAGAAATGGTTATTGCTAACACAAGTAAGCAAACACCTATAATACCAAGTTTTTTAATCATTTTACTCGCTTAATTCTAATACGTTTTCTTTATAAAATTCTAAATGCGATTCGGTTAGTACTTCTTCAGAAGGAAAATCTAAAACCTTAACATCTTTTTCAGCTATATAAGCTTCAATTTCGTCAGATAAAGTTTCACTACCTTTTATGATAGCATCTGAGTTTTCAATAGCACTTTTTAATATATTAGTATGGTTTGGTGTTTCAAAAACTGTAGTTCTTTCTTCTTCAATTTTATCAAAACGAACCTTATTTGCTAATTCTGAATTTAACTCACCTTCGAATCCGCTATTATACAGCGAAGTTACAATCTTACTTTCGGCAAACAATGGTTCTTCTTTATAAAATTCTCTTAAATATAGTGGAAGTAAAGAAGCCATCCATCCATGAACATGGATAATATCTGGTGCCCAGTTTAATTTTTTCACGGTCTCAACAACTCCTTTTGCAAAGAAAATCATACGTTCGTCATTATCATCAAATAACTTATCGTCTTCATCAGTATACACAGCTTTTCTTTTAAAGTACTCATCATTATCGATGAAATAAACCTGCATTCTTTCTTTAGGTATAGAAGCAACTTTAATTATTAATGGCATATCCATATCATTAATAATCAAATTCATACCAGACAAACGAATTACTTCATGTAATTGATGTCTTCTTTCATTGATAACCCCAAAACGAGGCATAAAAATACGTGTTTGAACTCCTTTAGAATGTGCATGTTTAGCAACATTGAATGCAGTAGACGATAACTCTGTTTCTGGTAAATAAGGTATAACCTCAGAAGAAACATATAATATTCTCTTATCCTTCATTAAATCGAACTCTTTTTATAAAGTTGCAAAATTACGAAATTTTATGCTAAAATCGTGTTAAATTGCTAATTTTGCGCACGTATTACAAAAACCTTACATGAAAATTTTCGAAAAAAAGGCAGATTTAAAAAAGTATTTAGCTTCATTAAAAAATGAAGATACTAAAATCGGATTTGTTCCTACCATGGGCGCATTACACGAAGGACATCTTTCTTTAGTTAAAAGAGCTAAAAAGAAAAACGATGTAACTGTGGTAAGTATTTTTGTAAATCCCACTCAGTTTGATAACAAAGAAGACTTAAAGAAATACCCTAAAACACTTGAAAATGACATCAAATTATTGGAAAGTGTTAATTGTGATGTTCTTTTCACACCATCTGTTGAAGAAATTTATGCAGAAAACGTTACTGCTGAAAAATATAATTTTGATGGATTAGAACATCAAATGGAAGGAAAGTTTCGTGATGGTCATTTCGATGGTGTTGGAACCATTGTAAAAACTTTGTTTGAAATTGTAGAACCTACCACTGCTTATTTCGGAAAAAAAGATTTTCAGCAATTACAAATCATAAAAAAATTAGTTGAGAAATATAATATTCCTGTAAAAATAAAAGGAAGACCTATTTTTAGAGAAAAAGATGGTTTAGCCATGAGTTCTCGAAACACACGTTTAACAAAAGAGCACAGAGAAGCTGCTCCTTTCATATACAAAACATTAAAAAAAGCCAAGAAAAAATTTGGCACAAAAAATGCTAATGAATTAACCAAATGGGTAAATAAACAATTCAAAAAACACCCGTTATTAGAATTGGAATATTTTACCATTGCCGATGAATCGACTTTACAAACAGTTACCAATATTGATCCTACAAAAAAATATCGCGCATTTATTGCCGTTTTTGCAGGTGAAATTCGCTTAATAGACAACATGCGTTTAAAATTAAAATAGTTACTGTAGAGTTTCATCAAAAAATTAATCAGAAAACTTAAAAAAATAGTAATTTTGCCCCTATGTTAGTTCAAGTTGTAAAATCTAAAATTCACCGAGTAAAAGTTACTGGTGCAGATTTAAATTATATTGGAAGTATTACCATTGATGAAGATTTAATGGATGCTGCAAATATTATTGAAGGAGAGCGAGTTCAAATTGTAAACAACAATAACGGTGAGCGTTTAGAAACGTACGCTATTCCAGGACCAAGAGGAAGCGGAGAAATCACCTTAAATGGTGCTGCTGCTCGTAGAGTTCAAAAAGGAGACACACTTATTTTAATTGTATATGCTTTTATGGAATTAGAAGAGGCAAAACAGTTTAAACCGGCTTTAGTTTTTCCTAACGAAGCAGACAATACGCTTACTTAATTTTGAATTTAAAAAAAGTCTTAAAAATTATATTACCTCTCATTTTGGGAGGTTTTTTAGTTTGGTATTCTATATCAAAAGTGTCAATAGACACCTTATTACAATACTTTAAAAATGCGAATTATTGGTGGATTTCTTTAGGTTTATTCTTCGGAATATTAAGCCATCTTTCAAGAGCTTATCGCTGGAAGTTCTTATTAGAACCTATGGGTTATAAACCCGATTTTGGTAATAGCATCATGGCAGTTTTAGTAGCATATTTAGTTAACTATGCAGTACCAAGAGCAGGAGAAGTTTCGAGAGCTGCAGTAATGACTAACTACGAAGACATTCCTTTTGAAAAAGGATTCGGAACTATTGTTGCTGAACGTATTGCAGACTTATTAATGATGTTAATCATTATTACATTCACGTTATTTGTTCAGTTTGACTTCATCTACGAACTACTTACTAAAAACTTTGATCCAACTAAAATTGGAATAGGGCTTTTACTACTATTTATTAGTGGATTTATCTTTACGAGATATGTAAAAAAAGCACAATCAGGAATTGGGTTAAAAATTAAAAACTTTATTTCTGGATTAATAGAAGGCGCAACCAGTATTTTCAAAATGAAAAACAAGTGGGCATTTATATTCCACACGGTTTTTATTTGGTTAATGTACATAGCAATGTTTTGGGCAACGATTCCGGCAGTTGAAAATTTAAACGTTCCTTTTGGAGCTGTTTTAATTGGCTTTATCGCTGGCGGATTTTCAATCGCAGCCACTAATGGTGGTATTGGTCTATACCCTATTGCTGTTGCAGGAGCTTTTGCCTTATTTGGAATTCCGGAAGAACCAGCGAGTGCATTCGGTTGGATTATGTGGACAGCCCAAACAGCTATGATTATAGTCTTTGGAGGGTTAGCATTTTTAATGCTGCCATTATACAATAAAAATAAAAAGACCAGTTAATACTGGTCTTTTTTTGTTTACATAGTGTAAAAAAACTGTTCGTTAGTTATTTTCCCATCTTTTACTTCAAACACACAAACTTCTTCCATTTGTTGTCTTCCTCTGTCTTTAAAAGTGATGTCAAAAGCCATTTTTGAAGTAAAATGATTCGCTGCAATAACTGGTTCAGAAATTTCGTTAGAGTGAAATTCTTGCACATTTTCTAACCATTGTTTACTCTTGTTATAAACTTCTTGTTTGCCTTCCACTAATTCTCCATAAGGAACCCCTGGCATTTCTTTACTAACAATAGTATCTGCATACAATTCATTAATGCATTCTAAGTTTTTTCCTTCTCTGCACATTTGCGCCCATTTGTTTGCTACCTCTTGTGTTGTCATAACCTATGATTTTAAAAATTAACCCTTTACAAGTTAATTAAAATTACAAAGCAAAACATGTAGCAATAAGTTATTATTTAGTTAATTAAAGCATTTTTTAATCGCATACTTTCTTCTATTTTTGTATCAATTCTGAAATGACCTTATTAAAATGGCTAAAACCAAAACAACTTTTTTCTGTCAAAACTGTGGAACCCAACATGCAAAATGGACTGGACAATGCTATGCATGCAAAGAATGGAATACGATTGTTGAAGAAGTTGTTCAAAAGGAAGAAAAAAGAAGTTGGAAATCATCTACAGATACTCAGAAAAGAGTTACTAAACCTTTGCGAGTAGAAGATATCCAGTTAAATCCAGAAGAACGTTTTGGAACTAAAAACCAAGAATTAGATACGGTTTTAGGCGGTGGATTGGTAAAAGGTGCTGTTGTTTTATTGGGTGGAGAACCTGGAATAGGGAAATCTACCTTATTATTGCAAATAGCTTTACAAATTCCACAGAAGGTGTTGTATGTTTCTGGGGAAGAAAGTCAATCACAAATAAAAATGCGTGCAGAACGATTGGATATGAAAAATTCTAATTGTTTAATTCTTACGGAAACCAACACTCAACAGATTTTTAAAAATATTGAAGAAGTTCAGCCAGATGTATTGGTAATCGATTCTATTCAAACCTTGCATACCAATTCTATTGAAGCATCACCAGGAAGTATTTCTCAAATACGCGAAACTTCTGCTGAATTGATAAAATTTGCCAAAGAAACTGCGACTCCCGTATTATTAATTGGGCATATTAATAAAGAAGGACATATTGCAGGACCAAAGATTTTAGAGCATATGGTAGATGTGGTATTACAATTTGAAGGTGACAGAAACCATACTTACCGAATTTTACGTTCACAAAAAAACCGTTTTGGGTCTACTGCAGAATTAGGGATTTATGAAATGCTTTCAGATGGATTAAGAGAAGTATCAAACCCATCGGAAATATTAATCTCTAAAAAAGATGCTGATTTAAGCGGAACTGCAATTGCTTCAACCTTAGAAGGAATTCGCCCTTTAATGATAGAAATACAAGCTTTGGTTTCTACTGCGGTTTACGGAACCCCACAACGTACAACTACGGGTTATAATCTAAAGCGTTTACATATGATCTTAGCGGTTTTAGAAAAACGTGCTGGATTCAAATTAGGAGCAAAAGACGTGTTTTTAAATATCACAGGTGGAATTCAAGTAGATGATCCTGCAATAGATTTAGCGGTAGTTGCAGCTATTTTATCATCCAATCAAGATTTGGCGATTAACCCAGATGTATGTTTTGCTGCAGAAGTTGGGTTAGCTGGTGAGATCCGTCCTGTATCTAAAATAGATCAACGAATTACTGAAGCTGAAAAATTAGGTTATAAAACTTTTGTAACTTCTAAGTATAATAAAATCACAAGCAAAAATCATTCTATAAAACTGATTTTGGTTAGTAAAATAGAAGAGGCTTTTGCTACGTTGTTTGCTTAAGATTAAGCAACAGTAGTTTTTATTCTGTCATCCATTTTATTAAATCTTTTTCGTTTACGATTGCCCAAGAATGTGGATGCCTTTCTCCGTTTGCACGATAACCTCTATTTTTTGTTTCAATAAGTTCAATGTTTTTACTTCCGAACTCAGTTTTTAATTTATCTGATAACTTTTTAAGATAATAGGCATTTAGGTCTTCATAATTGTTTTTTCTGTTCTCTTGCCACCATTTTAAATCAGGTTCTGTGTAAAGTCTAATTTTTAGATTTTTAAGGTTCCTTAAATTTTGGATGTTTTGTGTTTCAAGAGTGAAAGGTGAATTATTTTCATATTTAGCTATTCCGTCTTTCGGGTTTCCAAATTCTTTGTCAAAAAAGCTTTTTATCCAAGTTGCCTCTTGAATAGAAGGCTGTGAAAAATTTAGTTTTAAATTTTTTTGAGCCGTTTTATAAAGTGCTAAAAGGTCAATAGGTGAATCCACCACAAATACTCCTTTGGATTGAATTTTGCTTTTATTCTGAACAAGATAATCACTGATTAAAAGACTAACATTCCCACCACTTGAAAAGCCACCAATAAACACATTTTCTTTGGGTAGATTATTTTCGAGAACTATTTTTTCTAACTGCTCAACCAATTCTTGTTTTTCTATTTGTGTTAAGAATAAACGCTGGTTTAAATTCATTGCCAAAACTGAAAAACCATTTTCTATGCTTATATCCGAAATTTTAAATTCAGATAATGTGTTTTTGGCATCACAAGGAAAGCAAGGAAATAAAATCAATAAACCTTTTTGTTTTTTAGCCTTGATTAACTCGTATTCAGAAGTTATTATACTTTCTGATATTGGTTTTTCAGTGAAATCACTTTTCTTGTTTTGTCCTTTACAGGAAACTAAAATTAAAACTAAAATTATGATAAGTGTTCGCATTTCTCAAATTGTAGTTAACGATTAGTATATGAAAAGCAGGCGGTTGCGAATGACTAAACATTCGGTTAATCACAAAGTTTGACACGAGCCAAAAGCCTTGAATTTATTAATGTTTCGCCTATTTTTTATATACATTGTTAGCTGCTGGTGCTATTTTCAAATTGTTTCCTAAATTTTTCCCACCTTCCAAATAAGTATGGCCAATCTGTTTCTAAATTAGTATAAGTGGAAGATTGTTGGTCAAAGTAATTAATGAGATAATCCAACTGAAAATGACTTTCTTCACTAATGTCTTTGAGTTGTTTTAATAAAAATTCTATAACTTCATTAAGATTCGGTCTGTCAGAAGGATTTATAGAAAGCATTTTTTTTATGAATTCGAATGAATCTGTGTCAATGTTTATTCCTGTCGGTAACCTTATTTGACAACCTTCCTTAACCCATTTCTGCCAAGGAGCAACTCTTGTCCATTTTTTGCTGTTTTCTCCTTTAGGTGTTGGATAAAAATCACTAAGTTTAATACCGACAGGATGAAATCCGTCTGTAATTAATTCAAAGAATATAACACCTAAAGCAAAAATGTCTGATGCCTGAGATAATTCACATTTACCCCATTGCTCAGGTGACATATAAGGTCGTTCTCCATCATATACTTTGTAATCAATGAAAGCGTTTGCAAGTCCAAAGTCCGCAACAATTGCAAAATCATATATGTCTAAATCAGGTAGTCCAACAAAATTATTTTTTATATTCTGAATGAAAATGTTTGAAGGTTTTAAGTCCTGATGCGCGACCAAACCTTTACTGTAACAATGTCTTAAACCAATACAAGTATAAACCATAATTGAAAGTTTTGTTACTTGACTTGATTGGCCTGTTCTAATTATGTTTCCTAAATCGTTCCCCCAATATCTGAAAGAAGCAATTGGAACATTATATGCAGAGTCAAAGTCATATGCCCAATGGACAAATTTGTTATGGTAGAATGATAATTGAAGTTTTAATTCCCTTACAAAACGGTTTGCGATTTCTGCATCAGAAACATTTCTTAGTGGTTTGGGCACTTTGATGCAGGTATAACGTGGATGGGTGTTTACCCCTTGGTCAATCAGATATATGTCTCCGCACATACCACCAGTAAGAAAAGAACACGTTCCCTTACTATGAAAAGATTCTAAATAGAGTTCTTTTTGTCTGTCGTCTAATTGATAAAAATTAAAGTCTTCGTTCATTATTTAGATAACAATTGTCCGTTGGTTTGTGGATCGTTATACTTGCAGCTAACTAGTTATATCTAATAAAATATATTGTTTTTAGGTTAAATATTTCTTGATAATAAAACATTTACCTTGTTTTATCTGCTTAGTTATTTGTTCTTAGGAAGCCCCAAAATATAATATCCTTGTTTTTTCCCTTTTACATTTTTAGCGTGGTCAATCTTCCATGTATAAGAATCGTTTTGTAAGTCTTTTAGTAAATAGTTTTCTATATCCTTAAATGTGTACATTCTAACTAAAGACGCTTGTCCGTCCCAAGCATATACTAACGGAATTATCGGAATTAAATAAGTAAATAGTACTTGCTTAAATGTTAGGTTTTTTACAAAAGGAGTCATAAAAAGTACCATTACTACCATAATTACGATTGAAATAGGCAATAGCAACCACCAAAGGAGGATAGGGATGTTATTTTCTCCCATTTCATAAATCAATAAAGGTTGTTTGTTCTCTTGTGCTGTTTTTAAAATATTTTTTGCGCTTTCTGGCGGCATATGATGAAAACTGTTCATCATTGTTTTTAATCCTTCGGGAGCATTTTTAAAATCAGTTGCATTTAACGATTCATGTTGGTAGCGAACGTTTTTAATGTTTAAACTGTTAATATTGTTTACAACTGAGGCATTCGGATATAAATCGGTAAGTAATAAGTTAACTGGCGTATTACTGTTTTTATTTATTTCTTCAATTACATCAATCATCACTCCACCAGAACCAGAACCTAAATCAACAATTTGTTTAAAATCATGTTGCATTTTAATATCGTGGATAAGAGCAGCAACAACATCTTTAGTCTTTAACATTTTAAGAAGTAGTGCCAATAAATTAGTAATACTACTTCTAATAAAAGATGGAAGCCAATTAAAATCTTCAAACTCAAAAAGCTGTATACGTTTCATAAAACAATAATTTTGACTTAAAGATAAAGAAAAACCCTTGCTAGAGGCAAGGGTTTCAATTCTTTTAAATGAAATTTAACAGCATCCGCCACCATCGTAATGGTAGGTAGATTCTGAAAAATAAATATCGTCTCTACCTAAAGCTTTTAATGCTGCTGCTGTTTTATCGCAAATAGCTAAAGGCTGGTTTTTTAATAAAGTATGTCCTGCTCCATCATCAAAGTAATCTTCGTCACCAAAATAAATAGCAGCTTTTCCTGTAAAAACACAAGGTCCATCTTCTGGCATTGGATCTTTAATTGCTGCAACTTCAATAGACTCAATATAAATCAATTCATCTGTAGGATAATTCTTCGGATCTAAAATTCTATAAGGTTTTCTTGCTCTAATTTCAATCGTTCCAAAACCAGCATCAGTAAGCATTTTTACATATTCAGCAATTGGTAAACTTCCGCTTAAACACAAAGCACGTAAACGTTCATCGTTACGTAATGTTTCGTTCATTGGTTGTTCACAAGTAGGGTCACTCATTACCAAACGTCCGTGTGGTTTTAAAACACGATACATTTCAGCAATCGCTTTCTTTAAATCGTCTGTTTTAAAGATGTTGAACAAACAGTTTTGTGCTGCCACATCTACCGAATTATCTTCAACAGGTAAATTTAAAGCATCTCCTTTACGTAAGTCTACAAACTCACTTTTAAACCAGTCGTTTTCCTCCTCGGCAATTTTAAAGTTTTTACGAGAAGCTTCTAACATTTCATCCACAACATCCAATCCAATTACACCTCCTTTATTTCTATTGAAGTAAGCAAATTGTAATAACTCCATTCCACCACCAACACCAACATATAACATTTTTGGATTGTTGGTTAAATCACGTGCATGTACTGTAGAACCACATCCGTAGTTCATTTCTTGCATAATTCTTGGAATTTTTAATCCTGGTAATTCCCATATTGGATTGGTAGTACAACACAAACCAACATCTGGAGTTAAGGCTGCTTCTTTATATACATCTTTTGTAGTTTCTAAATAACTCATATTTTTTGAGATAAGAGAGACGAGAAACAAGAAGTAAGACAGTTTTATAGTTTATCTTGATTCTTGAATCTAAAAGTCTTGATTCTATAATTGTTCTATTAATTCTTTAAATAATGTTATCATTTTCGGTTCTGCTTTTCCTGCAACTTCAATAATTTCCTGAATATTCACAGGTTGTAAGTTTTTAGGATCACATTCATCTGTTAAAACTGAAACTGCAACACATGATAACTGTAAATGTTTTGCAACAATAACCTCAGGCACAGTACTCATACCAACAGCATCAACCTCTAAAATTTGAAGCATTCTGTATTCTGCTCTCGTTTCTAATTGAGGCCCTACAACACTTGCATACACACCTTCTTTTAAATCTATGTCGTTAGCTTTTGCAATAGCTTTCATTTTGGTATTCAATTCTTTTGAATATGGCTCTAGCATATCGGCAAATAAATCACCCATTTCACCAGCTCTTTTAAAAGCTAAAGGTGAACTTCCTTGAAGGTTTAAATGATCATCAATAAGCATTAAATGACCTTTTTTGAAATTTAAGTTCACTGCTCCTGCTGCGTTAGAAATCAACAAGATTTTAATCCCTAAAGCGTGCATGCTTCTTATTCCATAGGTAACTTCCCATAGATTATAACCTTCATATACATGAAAGCGACCCGACATTACCAAAACTTTTTTCCCCGAAAGTGTACCGTAAATCAATTTTCCTGAATGGAATTCTACAGTTGCTTGTGGAAAATGTGGAATTTCTGAATATGGAATTTCATGTTCAATATCAATTTCATTTACAAGTTTTCCTAAACCTGTTCCTAATACAATTCCAACTTCTGGATTTGAAATTCCTTTATCTTGAAGAAACGTTGTTGTTTCTTGTAACTGTTGTTTTTTTAGCATTTTACTATTTCGTTTGTCATTGCGAGGAACGAAGCAATCTTTTATCATAAGATTCCTTCATTTCATTCGGAATGACGATTATTTTAAAAATTGTTCGAATACAGGATTGTCTTTGATATCGTCAAAAACATCTACATCATTTAAGGTTTCCAACAAATGTACAGAAACGTTTTGTAAATCATTTAATGTGTCTTGTCGTACAGTTGATGTTCCCCATTCTTTGTTTTGAAAAACTGCTGGATGCATAACTTTCATTCCTAATAGATAATATCCACCATCTTCGGCAGGTCCTATTACCACATCATTTGAATTGAGTTTTTCAAAAGCTTCGTTGATATGTTTTTCTTCTAAATCGAATAAATCGCTACCAACAATTAATATCTTTTCATAATTATTATCAAAACCGTTTTGAAAAGCATTGTGCATTCGAACACCTAAATCTTCACCAAACTGCGGGTACTTTTGATATATTGAAGCATCCCAAATATCATTCTCTCTAACTTTTACCGAATAGTAAACTGCTTTATCACAAGCTATTTTTTGCGTAACTTCTTTGGTGTGATTTAATAAGAATTTATAAATGTTTAACGCAGCTTCGTCTCCAACTGTTTTTGCTAAACGTGTTTTTACTTTTCCTAATTCTGGATTTCTGGTAAAAATCAATAATAAGTTTTTACTCATATATCTTTTCTCCTTTATGTAGCCACTTGCTCCATTCTTTATTGAAAGCGTGGACTTTTTCTGTAGGTTTATTTTGATTGTTAACTACTGTGTTATTTTGGTTTTTCCACTCGAAAATCCCACCGTATAGATTAAATACATTCGTGTATCCTGCTTTTTGAAGTTGTTCAGCAATATCTTCAGAACGGATTCCTAATGAGCAGTATACAACTATTTTGCTGTTTTTGTCTTTTGGAAGTTTTTGTAATGTTTTTTTTAAACTGAAAAAATCATAACCAACACAAATAGCATTTTTAAGGTGACTAACCTCGAACTCTTTAAGTTCTCTAGCGTCTAATAAAATTGTATTGCTGTCTTTTTGTAAATCAGACACAGTAATATAAGGAACACTTTCTGTATTGTATTTTTTCAATAGCTGTTTTAAATTCTTTTGAGAAAAAGAACTCACAGAGATTAAACAAAGAAAGAATACAATATTTTTCATGTTTTACGCTACAGTTCCTTGACAACTACTTCCTGCTCCTGCAGTACAACCATAACAATGTTGATTGATAATAATATTTCTGTTTTGTAATAACTCTTCATTATACTCCGAAATATGTTTTGCTTTACTATCAACTTTTAGGTTTAGCATTTGGTTGAAATCGCAATCGTACAAATAACCATCCCAACTTATTGATAAGGTATTGGTGCACATTACATTTTCTACAGCCATCGGATTATATGCTTCTACCAACGCGTACATATAATCTTCGTAATTTTCAGAAGCTATTAAATAATCTAAAAATCGGCTTATGGGTAAATTGGTAATTGCAAATAAACTGTTGAATGAAATTTCAAAATCTTCGTTTAAAGCTTTTTTGAAATCACTCTCTAAAGCAGCCTGATCTCCTGGTAAAAATGCACCAGATGGATTGTATACTAAATCTAATTGTAAGCCAGTTCCGTTAACTCCATAACCAACTTCATTTAGCATTTGTAATGCTTTGATTGATTTATCGAAAACTCCATCACCACGTTGTTTGTCAGTTTTACCACGAGTCCAATGAGGCATCGAAGAAACAACGTGTACATTATGTTTTTTGAAGAACTCAGGTAAGTCGTAATACTTTTTATTAGCTCTAATAATTGTTAGATTAGAACGAACAATAAAGTCTTTAATTCCTGCTTTTGAAGCTTCTTCTACAAACCAACGAAAATTAGGATTCATTTCTGGAGCTCCACCAGTTAAATCTAAGGTATGCGCTCCTGTTTTTCGAATTACGTCTAAACATTGTTCCATGGTTTCTATGGTCATAATCTCTTTTCGATCTGGACCCGCATCTACATGACAATGCGCACAAACTTGGTTACACATGTAACCAACGTTTATTTGTAGTATTTCGAGTTTTTTAGGTTTTAGAGGAAACTGATTGGTTTCTCTAATTTTTTTGGCAAACGTAGGTAGTTCACCATCAGCAAAAATTCCATTCGATAAAATTTCTAACTGACGCTGTGTATTTGCTAAATCATTATTTCGTGCTAAAAGCGATTTCTTCATAATAAGTTTTTATGCGTCGTTATTAGCATAATCTATTAATGTTTCTATTACTTTATCTGAATCAAAACTTTCACTCTCTTTTATTTCATCCATAAAATCATTAAAGAAATCAAAGTCGAAAAGATTGTGAAATTTAGTGTTGTTTTCTTCGATAATTAACCTTCCTTCAGAATGTTCAATTTCAAAAAAAGCAAGCTCAGAATTTATATGAATTTCATTTTCCATATAAATCTCAATACATTCAGAATCTACATTCAAAGAGTTACTTTTTAAAAAAGAATTAAAATGGACATTACTATTGAATATAGTTAACTAAATTTATTAGTTTCATTCTACATCTCCAATTTATTCACTTTGTTCATCATTTGAACTCCGTGTACTAAAGTAGCTCCACTTTTAATGGCTGCTCCTACATGAATAGCTTCCATCATTTCTTCTTTAGTAATTCCGCGCTGTAAACCGTCTTTTGTATACGCGTCTATACAATATGGACATTGTTCTGTATGTGCTACAGCTAATGCAATTAAGCTTTTTTCGCGAGCTGTTAAGGCTCCTTCTTCAAAAACTTTTCCATAATAGTCAAAGAACTTGTTTCCAAGTTCTTCGCTCCATTCTGTTATTTTACCGAACTTACGTAAATCGGCTGGGTCATAGTATGTTTTAGACATGTGTTTAATTTTCTGATGAAAAGTAAAAATACAAATTGTTTTAAGAATTGGTATTTAGATTACTTTCCGTTTAAACTCCAATCGTATTCTAAGTGTTTAATCTTTGCTTTCTTACTAATCTTTGTATTAGCATACTTGTTTATGTAATCAATTAAAGATCCTTTTTTAGTAAAATCCCCTTTGAACCATTCGAATATTTTAGATAATTGAATTTTGTCTTCTGAGATCTTGTTACGCTTAGGATCGTTGATAAACTTCTTCATTAAAGCTTTGGTCTTAGCGTTATAGTTTGCTTCTGTAAAAGCATAATTTGGTAATTGAGGACAAGAACCCGAAGCGCAGTTTACTGCTACGTGAATTTTAGGGTCGCTATATTTTTTACGTAAAATTTCGTGTTCTATTTGATTTAAAGTATAGATTTTACCTCCAACTTTAGCAAAAGGAATCTCCCAAGCATTTTTACCCTTCTTTTTAATTTTCATAATACTTTTAAGTGGGTAATTATCTAAAATCAATTTGATCGTATATGCGTTATAAGCATTAGCCCAAAATGCTTTTGCTTTTGCTGCTGACCAAGATTTTTGAGGTTTCGTTGCTGCTAAATAATCTAAGTAAGATTGAAGTTTTGCTTCATCTTTTTTAAACTCTTTATAGTTTACATTTCCACTAGCACTTACGTGTTTTTTTAATAGTGCATTATATTCTTTTGTTTGTGCAAAAACACTTGCAATTAAAAATAAGCTAACTAATACTAATATTTTACGCATGATTTTCTGTTTAATCTGTGAGTTTAGACGTGAACATGCATTATACATTACAAAGAGTGTTCCGAAAAAGTTAAGATTTTGAACCTAACGTTACAAACACTGGTAAATGATCTGAAAACCCTCCTTGATACCAAGGACCTATATAGGTTCTAAATGGCGTTCCTTTCAACTTTCCTTTGTGTACTTTTAACCAATCTTTATTAAAAATTTTGGCTTCACAAAACGATAAACTTGTTTCGCCTTCTAAAAAGGTTCTTGATAATATAATTTGATCAAACAAATTCCATTGTCCTCTAAAAGATAACGTTCCTTTTCCTTTCTTATGTAAGTTTTCCATAGGATTAAAAAGATCTGCCTTCATTAAATGTTCTTTGATACTTTCACTTGAAGGATCATCATTAAAATCTCCCATAATAATTATATTTGGATATGGAGTTTCTTTTTTAATGTTTTCAATTACTTCATGAACCAAATTTGCTGAAGCGATTCTTTTATGCTTTGTTTCCTCTTCTCCATCTCTCCTAGAAGGCCAATGATTTACAAAAACATATACTAATTCATTTTTAAGCATTCCTTTTACAACTAACAGATCTCTTGTGTAGTCTATAATTCCTTCGTCATCTTCAAAATGAATCGCATGTTTATCTGAACTAATGGGTATAAATAAATCTTTCTTATATAATAAAGCCGTATCTATCCCTCTTTCATCTGAAGAATCATAATGAATATAACCGTAATTATATTTTAGTAAATTTTTATGCTGAGTTAAGTCTTTTAAAACCTGTTTGTTTTCTACTTCTACTAAACCTATGATTGCTGGAGCATGAGTTGAATAGTTTTTACCCAATTTAGGTAACACTGAAGATATCTTTCTTAGCTTATGATTATATCTTTTCTTATCCCATTTTTTTCGACTATCAGGAGTAAAATCGTCATCTGCTGTATGTGGATTATTAATTGTATCGAATAAATTTTCTACATTATAAAATGCAATTGTATAAGTATTTTTTCTTTTGAATTTTCGCGTCATATGCTCTTGTTTTCTATTTCGAAAATACAAAAATATATATCGACAAAACATTATGATAAAGCTTCAAATTGATAACTTGATGTTAAAAACTCATAAATACTTTCTTTTTGATAAACCTCTATAAGAGTAGTAATGAAAAAGTTTAAGTAATTTCTTCTTTTCAAAGAAGATTACTCAATATTACCCTAGTGTAAATAAGTTTAATTTTTAACTATTGGCAACTATTAAACTATGATTCTATAACTCTTCTCATAATTGTAAACCATTGATTTTGAGGTATTTTTACAGCATTAAAATTAAACTATAAGAAGATATATAAAAACTTAAAACAAGATTTACACTTCTACAAAATGCCTTTACGTTTGGTACAGAAGTAAAAATAGGAAAGAATAAAAAAGCCTTTAAGATAAACTTAAAGGCTTTTGTTTTATTAGTAATTGAAAGTAAACGAACCGCTTGTAATTATTTTCGCTTTTAATTTATCATTAGAATCGCATTTTTCTAATTTTCCAGAAAAATTTCCGGAAAGAGTAGTATCATCATTCTTAGAAACTATAAGTGTTAAGTTACTTGTTGCATTACAAGAAGAACTTCCTACAGTTACTCCTCCATACGTATAAGTTTAACCATTATCTGTATATGTAAATACTCCTAGTGTATTATTTCCTACTGCTCCTTTTTCTAATAAAAACGTGATTACTTTTGCTGTTGAACTATTAATTGTTGCCGTTAATTGAACAACTTCATTAGTCCCAAAAGGGTTTTGTGCATTTTTATTTACAACTATAGTGTTAAATACTTCTTCTTTTCCATCAATAACAACTTTAAGTTCATTCTTATTTCCTGAGCTTACATCATCATCATTTCCTGAACAAGAAACAAGAGATAAAGTACTAACTAGTAAGAATAGATTGAATAATAATTTTTTCATAGTTTTTTGTTTAAAAATTGATTTCGAAAATACCAAATCTATTAAAAAACAAAAGCCAAAACTTTATTAAGTTTTGGCTTTTTTATATTATAGAAATATGTTTATTCTAATTATTTAAAGCTATGTTTTAACATTTGGCTACGCCTAATTGTTAAGTGCTTCTGCTCCACCAACAATTTCTAAGATTTCTCCAGTAATTGCAGCTTGACGTGCTTTGTTATAAGTTAACTTTAATTCGTCACGTAATTCCTTAGCATTATCAGTTGCTTTGTGCATTGCAGTCATACGAGCTCCGTGTTCGGCAGCAAATGAATCACGAACAGCTTTATATAATTGCGTTTTTAACGATTTTGGAATTAACTCTAAAACGATTTCTTCTTTCGATGGTTCGAAAATGTAATCTAAGTTTACATTAGCGACACTCTCTACAGGTTTAATTGGTAAAAATTGCTCTACTTGTGGTATTTGAGTAGCAGCATTTTTAAATCTGTTGTAGATAACTTCTATTTTATCGTAAGAACCGTCAACATATAAATCCATTAATTTTTCAGCAACTCTAGCAACATTATCAAAAGTTAATTCATCAAAAATATTACTTCTATTTTCGATTACAGTATAATCTTTAGATAAGATATCGTTACCTTTTTTACCGATAGTTAATAATTCAACAGTAGCATTATTGTATTTTTCGTTGATTGTATTAACTGTCTTTTTAACAATAGACGAGTTAAAACCACCACACAAACCTCTGTTAGAAGTTACAACTACTAATAACACTTTGTTTACTTCTCTTTGTGTAGAATATACTCCACCAGCATCACTATCTAAAGTAGCGCTTAAGCTTTGTAATAATTCTGTAAGCTTAGATGAATACGGACGCATTGCTGTAATAGCATCTTGAGCTTTTTTCAACTTAGCAGCCGATACCATTTTCATGGCAGAGGTAATCTGCATTGTTGATCCAATTGAAGTAATTCTGTTACGTATTTCTTTTAAGTTTGCCATCTAATTTGAACTTAAAATTATAAAGCTTCCCGCATTTTACTGCGGGAAATTGATTTTATTTATTAATTAAGCTGAATATTTAGCTGAGATCTCTTTAGCAGCATCTTCTAATACAGCTACAGCTTCATCAGTTAATTTTCCTGCTTTTAAAGTATCTAAAGTATCTCTATGCTTTGCATTTAAGTACTCGATATAACTAGCTTCGAATTCTTTTACCTTGTTTACAGGTACATCTTTTAATAAGTTCTTAGAACCTGCATAGATAATTGCAACCTGATCTTCAACTGTAAAAGGATCTCCTTGATTTTGCTTTAAGATCTCTACGTTACGCTTACCTTTTTCGATTACGTTCATTGTAGCAGCATCTAAATCAGAACCAAACTTAGCAAATGCTTCTAATTCACGGTACTGAGCTTGATCTAACTTTAATGTACCAGATACTTTCTTCATTGACTTAATCTGAGCTGAACCTCCTACACGAGATACAGAAATACCTACGTTAATTGCAGGACGTACACCTGAATTAAATAAATCAGACTCTAAGAAAATCTGTCCATCAGTAATCGAAATTACGTTTGTTGGGATATATGCAGAAACGTCTCCAGCTTGAGTTTCAATAATTGGTAATGCAGTTAAAGATCCTCCACCTTTTACCATACCTTTTAATGACTCTGGTAAATCGTTCATTTCAGCAGCAATAGCATCGTCATTAATAACTTTTGCAGCACGCTCTAATAATCTTGAGTGTAAGTAGAAAACGTCTCCAGGATACGCCTCACGTCCTGGTGGACGACGTAATAATAAAGATACCTCACGGTAAGCAACTGCTTGTTTAGATAAATCATCATAAACAATTAAAGCTGGTCTACCAGTATCACGGAAATATTCTCCGATTGCAGCTCCTGCGAATGGAGCATATACCTGCATTGGTGCAGGGTCAGATGCGTTAGCAGCTACGATAGTGGTATATGCTAAAGCTCCTTTTTCTTCTAACATGTTTGCGATTGCAGCAACTGTAGAACCTTTTTGACCTACAGCAACGTAAATACAGTAAACTGGCTCACCTGCATCGAAAAACTCTTTTTGATTTAAGATAGTATCAATAGCAACTGTTGATTTACCTGTTTGACGGTCTCCAATGATTAACTCACGTTGTCCACGTCCAATAGGAATCATTGCATCTACAGACTTAACACCTGTTTGCATTGGCTCAGTTACTGGCTCACGGTAGATTACCCCAGGAGCTTTACGCTCTAATGGCATTTCATAAGTTTCTCCTGCGATTGGTCCTTTACCATCGATTGGGTTACCTAATGTATCTACTACACGTCCAACAATTCCTTCTCCTACTTTTAAAGAAGCAATTCTTTCTGTACGTTTAACTGTAGATCCTTCTTTAATACCTGTTGATGCTCCTAATAATACAACCCCAACGTTATCTTCTTCTAGGTTTAATACGATTCCTTCTAAACCGTTACCAAAATCTACTAATTCACCGTACTGAACGTTTGATAAACCGTACACACGAGCAATACCATCACCCACTTGTAATACAGTTCCAACTTCGTTTAACGTAGCTTTCGCTTCGAAATTTGTTAATTGTTCCTTTAAAATTGCTGATACTTCAGCTGGTTTAATTGCTGCCATCTTAAATCTTTTGATGTATAATTAAATTTTTGGAATATAATGACTATTGTCAAATTCTCTTCTTAATTCATTAAATTGGTTAGAGATACTTGCATCGTACTGCACATCTCCTACACGTAAAATAAACCCTCCTAAGATTTCAGGATTTACTATATTCTCAATATTAGCTTTGTTTCCAGTTATTTCTTCAACTTTAGCTAATACTTTCGCTTCTAATTCTTTTGTCAAAGGTACTGCTGTTGTAACCTTTGCAACTTGCATGCTCTTATAATAATCGTAAATAACAGAGTATTGCTTTGCAATAGGCTCTAACATTAACATACGTTTGTTTTCTTCTAATAAGTTAAACAAACCTTTAATTACATTATTTACTTTATCGCCAAAAAGTGCTGTTAAAACTTTACGCTTATCTGCAGCTTTTATTACAGGGCTTTTAAGCATTGAATCTAAATCGCTACTTCCAGCAATTGTCTCAACGATTAACTTCATGTTATCGTTAACTTCTGTTTCTTTACCTGCTTCTTTAGCTAGGTTTAAGATTGCTTTTGCGTAACGTAATGCTGGTCTTGCTCCTTTCATTGAATGATTAGTTTAAAGTAACTTCTTCTAACATTCCTTCAACAAGCTTTAATTGATCATCTTGTGAAGCTAATTCTTTCTTAACAACTGTTTCTGCAATACCGATTGATAAATCAGCTACTTTTTTCTTTAATTCAGCTACAGCTGCTTGTTGCTCTTGTTTAATTGTTGCTTTAGCATTTTCAATCATAATAGCTGCTTGCTCTTGAGCTTCTTCTTTAGCCTCTGCAACAATATTATCCTTGATCTCACGAGCTTCTTTTAACATAGCGTCTCTTTCAGCTCTTGCTTCTTTTAACAATCTATCATTATCAGCTTGTAAGTTTTGCATTTCTTTCTTTGCTTCTTCAGCAGCATCTAATGCATTTTGAATTCCTTCTTCACGCTCTGTTAAAGAAGCCATGATAGGTTTCCAAGCAAACTTTGCTAATAAAAATAATAAGATAAGAAGGATTACCATTTGCATGATAAACAATCCTGGAGAAAAATCATTTAATAACTGATCCATTATATATTGAATTTATTCTTTTAAATTTTGTTTTGTTTAATTTGAAAACATTTCCTGCAACCAACCGTTACAGGAAAATGTTTTACTTTTTTGTTTCTTGGGAGATTATTTTCCTAAGATTAAAGCACCGAATGCTAATCCTTCTAATAATGCTCCGATGATGATCATCGCAGTTTGGATTTTACCAGCAGCCTCAGGTTGACGAGCAATTCCTTCCATTGCTTTTCCACCGATTTGACCTAATCCGATTCCTCCACCGATTACGATTAATCCTGCTCCAATTAAATTGTACATACTAATTGATTTATATAATTAAACAAATTCTTATTCTAAATTAATGTGCATGATCGTGTTCATGCTCTTCTACTGCCATACCAATAAATAAGGCAGATAACATTGTAAAGATAAACGCTTGTAAAAACGCCACTAATATTTCAATTACCGAAATAAACAATGTCAATAATAATGAAATACCTGTAGAAGCTACTGCACCAAACTGAGCTTTTAAAGTAATCATTAAAGCAATTAAGCTCATTACCACGAAGTGACCTGCTGTAATGTTTGCAAATAAACGCACTAATAATGAGAAAGGCTTAATTAAAATAAAACCTACCAATTCGATAACTGCTAATATTGGTCTTAATATTTTAGGAACCCCAGGCATCCATAATGTATGTGCCCAGAAATCTTTTGTTCCACTTGTAATGTACACTACTAATGTAAACAATGCTAAACAAACTGTTACAGCAATTTGACCTGTTACGTTAAACCCTAACGGAGTTAACCCCATTAAGTTTAAGATCCAGATAAAGAAGAATACCGTTAATAAATATGGCATAAACTTCTTATATTTCTTTTCACCAATGTTTGGTCTTGCAATTTCATCTCTTACGTATAATACTAAAGGTTCTAAAACGCGACCTACTCCTGTTGGGATAGCTCCTTTTTTGTAACTTTTAGCTAAAGAACCAAAACCTAAGAACATTAATAAACCTGCTAACAACATTCCGAACACAGACTTAGTAACAGAAAAATCTAATACTTTGTGAGCATTTGTAGCGTGGTGAGTTTCATCAAAAGCAACCGTTGTAGCTCCTTCGTTTAATTCGTAAATTTTACTGTGAATCTTTACTAACTTAACATCCCCTTTGTCTACGATTACAGTTCCGTCATCATTATGATGGAAAGCTGAAGACATAAAAGTCTTTAACCCTTTACTAGTCCACACTATAACCGGCAACGGAAAACCAACATGTTTACGTTCACCAGCATCGTTTGTATATGAATACAAAGCGAAGTCGTGCGAATCTGCTAAGTGATGTTTAATATAAGCGTTAATTTGTTCTGGTGTTTTTACTTGCTCTCCTTTATCTGAAGAACCACCACCTCCTGCAAATGCAGTGAACGAAGAAAATACTATTGCTAGTACTGTTAAAAACTTGATAGAATTTTTTGCTATCATCATACCTTTACTAAATATAGATTTATGCTCTCTAAATTTCCGTGCAAAGGTAAACAATTAATTAAAACTACAAACCCTTTTTTTATCTTAGTTTTTTTAAGATGTTTTTTTTAGGTTTTTTGTTTTAATTTTAACCAAACTGTTTGTTATTCAACAGTTTTGAAACCGCAATTGCTTCAATAATTAAAAATAAGAAAAGTGGAATTACTAATGAGATTCTTTCGGGTTTTGTAAGTTGCTCATTTGCAAAGACAGATGCTTGAAAAATAAGTACAAAAAAACCTATTTTTAAAAAGATAGAAGCTAAGTATGCATACCCAGCTTGATTAGGCAAGTAACTAGCTACCAACTCTACAATAGTATATACAATTATTGCTGCTATTACATGAAAGCCATATACACTAAGTAATGAAAATGAAAGATAGGTTTCGTTCTTCATTAAGAACATATCGTGAGAAAAATAACTTACTGCAAACAATACTAAGATTGACACAATAAATAATATAATACGTTTAATCATTATCTTTAGAAAGTTTTGTTACTTGAACAATGACCGAAAGCATTGCTGCAAAAACGGCTACAAGTGTACAAATTTTTGTGTAAAGTTGATCGTTATTTGGATATTTTTGATCTAACCATTCACCTAGTAAGCTTCCTAGATAAATGGTTAAACCCATTTGAAGTGCAATTCCAGAAAAACGGATGTATTTATTAAGCGGTTTTTTCTTTTCGCTTTCCTTCATCTTTCTTTAATTCTTTTACCGCTCCTTTCATAGCACATGTAGCATTAAAAGTTGCTCCAGGTTCTACCGACAATTTACCAATAACAACATCTCCATTAATTGTTGCAGTAGACTTAACTGTTAATGTGTTAGACACCATTAACTCGCCAGAAAACTTCCCTTCTACATCTGCATTAGCGCATTCTACTTTTCCTTGAATAAAACCAGCATCACCAACTATAACTCTACCATCGGTTTTAATAGTACCTTCTAAAGTACCGTCTATTCTGAAATCTCCTTCAGAAATAATATCACCAGATATTTTGGTATTCTTTCCTATAAGATTTCTTTCCATAACTTTATTTTCTCCTGATTTTGATTTTTTACTTTCTTTACTAAACATGGTTTGGGGAATTTTTAAAAGAAGGTTATTTCTTGTTTTTTTCTAATCGCTTTATAATTTCTTGTGCTTTCTTACCTTCAACAGTATTCGCATAACTTAATGCTACAAAGTCTAAGGCTTTTTTATACGTGTCTTTATCTTGATATTTACCTATAGCTAAAGCTTTTAGGAGTGCAAATTTAGGAATTAAATTCGAATCTGCACCGCTTAAACTATATTTATCTATCTCATTAACAACCTCTTGAAACTTATTTTCTTTATATAAATAATAGAATTCTTTATACTTTAAATAGTCTTCGTCTTCTTTTTTAGACTCATCTATTTTCTTTTTAGGGTTTAAGATGATTTGTGCAAAAGTACTTTTTGGGTACTTTGTTACAATAATGTTCTTACTATAATCACTTTTATTTTTATCATTTTCTCTTTCATATAGTTGATATAAATGATAGTTAATTGGCAACTCTAATTTATTATCTGTTTTTTCTTTAGATAAACGCTCAAGATTTGCAATAGCTCTTTCGTTATTTTTAAACTGTTCTTTATAGATTAATCCTAATTGATACAATGCCTCGTTTTTTTCTTCAACCAAAGCATCTATTTCTTTTTTCTCGGTTGGAATTGCATCTAAATATGTAGCTAACTGATATTTCTTATTTACTTTTTCAGTAGAAGCTTCTACTTCCTCTTCATTTTGATCTTGACTGTTTGTAGATTTATCCGAAATTCTCCAATTATCTTCTAACTTTCTAGTTCCCCAAACTTTTTCAAATTCAGCTTTACCAAAACCAATAGATTGGGTGTTATAAAAATACCATTTCCCTCTGTTTGACGCATTGAATGATGAACCACCTCCAAACGAACTTCCGAAGTTCTGTGTATTTAATGCTAACTGACGAAGTTCTTCGTCTTCTTTTTTGATTTTCTCAATGTATTTTTCAAAAAATGCACCCCTCTCATCTTTGGTCATAGCAACTAAACCTAATACACTATCATTATATGTTACCGTATCTTCATACTTCTTTAGAGTTGCTAATCCTTTACTCTTTCTTTTTATTCTACGGATTCTTTTAAGATTTGTATATTCTTTAGGCACTACTTGCAAAACACTATCGTAGTACGAACCAGCATCAATATAATCTGCTTTGTTAAAAGCTATATTTCCTAAACGTTCAAAAGCAAATGTTTTTTGATAATCGGTATTGTTTTTAGCAGCTAATGATTTTTTGTAATATCCTACCGCATCATCGATACTATCACGAGCTTCTTCTAAAACTCCTGCTTGATAATACAAAGCATTTAAAAACTTTCTATTATCTGTGTTTTTTATCAATTTCTTAAGTCTATATAAAACTACCAACGAAGCTGTATCGTTTTCTACATTTTTTGCCAATTCTACATTAGCACGAATACGATATTTATAGGGTGCTTTCTTATAGTCTGCTAGCTTTTTAAACACCATAGCAGCAGAATCTTTTCTATTTAATTCACTATACACCTGACCAAGAATAAACATGTTTCTTGCTGCTTGTTCTTTATCGGTAAATGTTTCGGTAGATTTTGCTAAGTGCTCAATTACCTTCTGAATTGTATCTGTCTTTTCATACGCCATTGCTAAGGCTGTATGCGCTTTTTCTCGTTGTAAATCGGTAAGTGTTTTTTCGTTCTTGTCAAGCTCTAACAATAACTTCATAGACTCGATAGCTAATTTTTCGTTATCTAATCGAACATTTGTCTTTGCTCTCCAGATTTTAGTGTCGTAAATTAAATTTGCTTTAGGATAATTAGCTATTATATAATTGAAAGATTCAATAGCAGGAATAAAGCGCTGTGTGTAATATCTTGATTTTCCTAATAACAAATACGCATCATCTATTTGACGGTTTTTCTCATAACCTTTAATATTCATTGAATGCTTTTGAATAGCTTTTACTGCTTTTTCTTCAGCTTTATCGAATTTTGTAAGGTTTCTGTTTTCATCTTCCTCTTCAGCAGTGCTTAAATCAAAACCAGAACCTGGTTGAAGTGCTGGCGCTACTATTTTTCTATCATCAAAAGTTATGGGTTCTATTTGTAATCGCTCCCAATAATTATCTTGATGTTTATTTCTTACCTCTTCTAACCCCTTAAGAAAAGCTTGCTCACCATTAAACAACACATTGTATTTGGTGGTAAGTGCATGAAAATTTCTGTTTAAAAAAGCATCTTTCTTTACACTACACGAGTAGGCAATTATAGAAATTATAGTAAGAACTACGATTTTAGGTAATTGTTTCATAAAAAATACGCTTTTACTTTACAACAACTTTAATGGATTGTTATTGTACGTAAAAGCGTAAAAATAGTAATAAAAAGCTAATTTTAAAGGATTTCTTTTTAAGCAGAAAAATAGCTTTCTAATTCTTGTAATGTTTCTGGTGATGTTTCAATATCTTTTACTACATCTCCTTTATCTAAAACCACAATTCGTTCGCACACTTCGGTTACATGACTTAAGTCGTGACTCGAAACTAAAACTGTAATATCTCTATCTTCAGTAAGTTTTTTTATGATATTTTTTAAACGAATTTGTGTTGTAGGATCTAAATTAGCAAAGGGTTCATCTAAAATTACTACCTGAGGATTTCCCATCATAGCAGCAACAATACCGGCCTTTTTTTGGTTACCCTTACTTAAATCGCGTAAATACTTTTTCTTTCCTAAAATTTCTCCATTAAAAAACTCTTCAAATTGATTTAAGAATGTTTTTATATCTTCTTTGTTCATCCCTCTTAAATCTCCTATAAATTCAAAATATTCTTGAGGAGTTAAGTATCCAATTAAAAAGCTTTCGTCAATAAACGAGCCTGTAAAGTTTTTCCAATCTTCACTTGTGTTTACTTGAACATCGTGATTGTTAATTTTTCCGCTAGTTGGACGAATTAAATCTAATAATAAATTGAATAATGTTGTTTTTCCTGCTCCATTATTTCCAACCAATCCGAAAGATTGACCTCTTGGTATTTCTAATTCCTCAATATTTAAAACTTGAGTAGAACCGTATTTTTTTGTGATGTTATTTATTGTAATCATTGTGTCTTTGGTTTAGTTAATCTTTTTGTTTAAATCCGTGGATTGTAGCGTATTTCTTTTTTTGGTACATTCCTTCAATAAAGTTCATTATAGGTTTCTTTAACAAGAAAGAAATTACTCCAATTACAGCTATAGCAATTACTGCTGCATTGAATCCGAAAACCTTATTAATGATAGCATAAACAATTATTGGCATTATCATTACAGGAATAATAACAATAAACTGTGCTGCACTTGTTCCTTGTGTGTTCCCAAATCCGCTTGCGCTTAAATCGATTCTCTTCTTATTAAATGCTCCCATAAACAACATTATCAATGGTGTAAATCCTAAGTTGAAAAAGAACCCTGCGACAATTAATAAATATTTTTGAATACCAAAATAAATATATGGTGTACATAAAACGAATAAAACTGTAGTCATTACTGTCATTAAATACCATTTACTTTCTAAGAATTTACGGTAAGAAAAATTTTGACTCATAAACATTCTATAATGTTCACTATCCCAAGCTGGAATGAATTGCCCATAATTTAATGCAAAACCTCCCGTCATAAATATACATGCATATAATTGCATTACTTCTGAGTCTTTATAGGTTTCCATAGTAAAGAACATTAACCCGAAAAGTAAAAAGACAAAAGACATTAAAAACACTGTTTTAGTTCTTTTATTCCTCCAAATTAAACGCATATCATTTTTGATAAAAGGAGCTACATCTCCTAATTTATTTACAAATGACAAGTCTGAAGTTTTCACTTCTTTTTCTTCGGTTTGTACTGCCTTATCTAAATAAATAATCTTAGACAATTCTCTAAAATTCATGTAGTATAATACTCCAGCTAACACCATACCTACAACAGCTAAAACAGGGGTTTCATATATCGCATAAAAGATATTCCCAAACACTGAGGTAACATCAAATAATTGATATTTAAAAGAAAACCATAAAGCAGCAAGTACTACTAGTAAAATTCCAAAAGCAACATTGTTTTTGTTGATTAAAAAATTGATAAAGTTTAGACATAGTGCCAACATAAATATAAAAAAAGTCCACCCTAAAACACCAGCAACATTATATCCGTTTGCAATTAAAACTACTGCAAAAGGCACATACAATACTAATGAACTTACGTTAAAAAAAGAGAAAATTGATTTTGTTAATACATAGTTTACCAACTTACTTTTTTTAATGGGTAAGATTAACATTGGCTTGATACTCATTACTGGAATTTTCTGCATTAAATAGCGAAAAATTAAATCTACTATTATTAGGAAAATTAAGAATTGATTTACCAGCACAAATGGGTCAGTCTCTGGAAATTGTTTTTTTAAAAATGGATATGCAAAAACTCCTATAGATAAAAAGCTTACTAAAAGATATATCGCAAAAAACGCCATAATTATCTTAAGTGCTAAACTTTTCCCAAAGGATGCCGAACGAAAAAACTCTTTCCATTCTAATTTTAAAAAGCGTATAATCATTTGATTAATTAATTGGTTGATGCTTATAAGTAGCCAAAATTTATTTTTGTTACATAAAAAAAGCATCAATCTAAAAATTGATGCTTCTATATTTTCATTTAAATATAATTATGCCCATTTACAAAGTATGCCTCCCATTAAAGCTAACGTTACTACCCAATAACCAACATTCATAGCTATATATTTAAAACTTCTTCTTTCAAACAACGATTTAATTGTAATTACAGAACCTACAAATAACAACCCTAAAATTGTACCATGTAAAGCTCCATGACCAAAGGTTCTAAAACGGTCTCCGTAGTTTGTCATAAAATCTTGAAAATATACTGCTACATCACCAGTTCCTTCAGCAAAACCTGGTTCATTAATTAATGTAGAGAATGCTCCCCACTGATGAATTACCAATGTTTGTAACACAAATGCAATTAAAAAACTACATACATAAGACAAACCGAAAATAAGTGCCATATTAGCTCCTTTCATACTTTCTTCTGTAAAGCCCATTTCTTTCATCCAAGCTTTTCCAAAAAGTGGCCCGTACCAAATAGATCCCATAATCATTGGTACTAAAGCAGCTACAGCGCACATTAAAAAATTAAATTTCATAAGGTTATAAAGTTTTGGTTTATAACCAAATATAACAAAAAAAGCTTCAAACAAAATTTGAAGCTTTTTCTTAAAAGTTAAAAGTGCTTTTATTTAATTTTCATTGATTTAGCAATTGCTTCTAATTCAAAAACAAAATCTCTTTTATTTACAGATGGTGCGTAGGTAAACCCTTCGAAAACGATAAGTCTATTATTTTTCTTATCAACTATAGTATAATTTAGGAATGGTCCTGCCATAAAATCGTTTTTCACTTCCCACTTACCTCTAGTTTCATACGCTTTTTTTCCATCTAATTCCGTTTCGAATGTAAACGGTGTATAGGCTTGCTCAGTAATCATATACATTCCTTCTTTACTTCCAGGAATATACTTTTTACCAATAGTATCTCTTACCGCAGTAATATTATCAGCAACTTTAGTTTCGTCTTCTAAAGGAACGCTATAAATTAAAATATTATTTGTTCCATCCCCTCTTGCAATTCCACTTTTTAAATGTTGACGTAACCATAAGAAATCTCCCGTGTCATCAACCAACTTAAAACGTTTTGGAATGTCAATAGAAATCCCTAAGTTTTTAAGTGTTTTAAAATTTGAATCTGCTAAACGCTCTTTTTTAAAAAGACTTTGAAGAAATTTTATGTCTGCATTTTGAAATGTATGCATCATATCCTTTCCTTTTGTTTTGATTAAGTTAATTAATCCTTCATCGTCTTTTGCTGTAGCATATACCAATATTTGAGGTGCAGAATATTTATTTTTCTTAACAACTACTCCTTCTTTTTCTCCTTTTTGAACCAATAAAATCGCTCTTGTTTCTCTCACAAAAGATTTAAAACCAGAAGGATCTATTTGACTTACCGACAACAAGGTTTCTGGTTGTGGCAACCCTACTTGATGCTCTCCAAAAACAGTTCGAATTTCGTCTCCTACTTTTCCTTCCCAATCTAGGGTATTCATTACCACTAAAATTTTATTTACGGTTCCTACCGATCTTGGTAAAATAACCTCAGCTTTTTTACCTCCTTCTTTACAAGAAACTAAAACAGCTAGTAGTAGCATTAGTGAAAGTATTTTCTTCATAGTATTAGTTTTTAAAAATTTTAAGTTTCATTTGTGGTTTTAAGCTTTTTACACTCCAAATATTATTCCACTTTTTAATTTGCTCTATACTTACTGATGGAAATTTCTTTGCGATCTCCCATAACGAATCTCCTTCTTTAACTACATACACCTCGTACTTGCCTGACTTCAGCTTTTCTGAGTTTTTCTTTCTTGCTTTTGGTATTGCAATTTTCTTAGGATAAATACTTAATCGTTGTCCAATTTTTAAACGGTGATTCCTTAAACCATTCCATCGTTTAATATCACTTACGCGAACTCCAAATTTACTAGCTATCTTTCCTAAATAATCTCCACTCTTTACTCGATAACGAATACGTTTATCCATTTCGAAATATTTAGGCAATGGCTTTTCTCTCTTAGCTTCATCTTCTGCTGCTAACGTATAAATTTCTTGCTCTTTATCTAAGAAATCTACCATTTTTACACGAGGTAATCGCACACTATATTTCCTATTTTCAACAAATGGAATAATATCTAATTTATAGGCTGGATTTAAAAAAGAAATCAACTCTGTATCAATTCCTGTTTTTTCAGAAATTTGATCAAAACTCACCGTTCTTTTAACACGAACTGTATCAGTTTCAAAATTGAATATTTTAGGAGTTGTCGGATATAAATCATGCTCTTCTGCATATTCAAAAATATACATCGTTGCATAAAATGCTGGAACATATCCTGCTGTTTCTCTTGGTAAAAACGGACGAATATTCCAGTAATTACGATAGCCTCCTGAACGCTTTATTGCTTTTGAAACATTTCCTGGTCCTGAGTTATATGCCGCTAGAGCTAAATCCCAATCACCAAAAATCTTGTATAATTGACTTAAATATTTACACGCAGCAACTGTTGCTTTTACTGGATCTTGACGCTCATCTACATAAGAACTAACTTTTAAATCGAACTGCCTTCCTGTTCCGTACATAAACTGCCATAATCCTGTTGCTCCTACTCTAGATCTTGCATCTGGTCGTAAAGCAGATTCTACGATTGCCAAATATTTCATCTCTAAAGGAATATTGAACTGATCTAAATACTGCTCGAACATTGGAAAGTAATACTTAGCTCTTCCCATTAATTTCGGATAATATTTCGTTCTGTATTTTAAATATCCGTTAATTACTTTTTCTAAGGCAGGATTATACGCTAAATGAAAAGGAGTTCTCTCGTCAATAGATGCTAAACGTTTTTTTAAAATTTCAGTAGGAATTTTGGTATAAACACCTTTACCAAACTGAATATCTTTATCGTTAATTACATAACGAATACTATCAAATAAAGAGGAACTAAATTGCTCTTCTATTAACAAGCTATCTATCTTCTTTAAATCTGCATCGCTGTACAATTCAACTGTTTGTGGTTTTTCAATTGAATCTTTGGCAACGAATATAGAATCGACTTGTACTTTAAGACTATCTATGGGTTGTTGCGCAAAAATAGTTGCAGCTAAAAATAATAGTAGTAAAAAAGTTTTCTTCATTGTATACTTTTAGTGTTAATGACCTTTATTATTTCACTATCAAAGTCAATTATTATTTATCGCATTGCGATTAAAAAGTATGGTTTGGTTAATTTTACATATCTAATTCCACCACTATTGGGCAATGGTCTGAGTGCTTTGCTTCAGGTAAAATATAAGCCCTCGAAATTTTATCTTTTAACGGTTCTGTAACCATCGCATAATCTAAACGCCAACCTTTATTATTAGCTCTTGCATTTGCACGATAGCTCCACCAAGAGT
Organism: Tenacibaculum holothuriorum; assembly: GCF_002120225.1. Taxonomy (GTDB): domain Bacteria; phylum Bacteroidota; class Bacteroidia; order Flavobacteriales; family Flavobacteriaceae; genus Polaribacter; species Polaribacter holothuriorum. Next base: position 280,849 of record NZ_LAPZ01000002.1, read on the forward strand.
ATTCTTGCCTATCTGGATTTTTAAAACGGAAGCTATCTATAAATCCACTGTCGATAAATTTACCTAACCACTCACGTTCTTCTGGTAAAAAACCAGAAACTCCTTTCATTTTTGGATTATGAATATCTATTTCTTCATGACAAATATTATAGTCTCCACAAATCACTAAATTCGGAATGGTTTTTCTTAATTCAGTAGCATACTCTAAGATTTCATCCATATAATTGAATTTAAAATCTAAACGAGCCTGATTTGTTCCTGATGGTAAATACATACTCATTACCGAAACCTCATCAAAATCTACTCGAAGATTTCTTCCTTCAAAATCCATAGATTCGATTCCAGTTCCATACTCAACATGATTTGGTTCTTTTTTACAGAAAATAGCTACCGAAGAATAGCCTTTCTTTTCAGCAGAAAACCAATAATGGTAGGGATAACCCGCATTTTCAAATTCAGTTACATCTAATTGCTCTTTATGAGCTTTAGTTTCTTGAATACAAATTACATCTGGATTTGCAGCTTGAAGCCAATCAATAAACCCTTTTTTTAATGCAGCACGTATTCCATTTACGTTATATGAGATTATTTTCATTTCTAATTTCGTTCCAATTTATCTCTTCAGATATTTGTTTACAGTAATAGCATCCACTCTTATTCCCATCAATATTATACCATTTGTGAGCAGCACCAACAGAAAAACAATCAATTCCTTTCTCTCCAATTCCTAAATTTATCAAGAACCACGGTAATCTTTGCCTAAGCCAAAGTCTTATATAATATGGATGGTTTTTCAATGAATTAAATATCCATTTCTGGAATTACTCCATTAACCACTAAATCTCCTTCAGTAGCTGCTTGAATTTCTTCAACAGAAACTCCTGGAGCTCTTTCTAGTAAATGAAATGCATTATCTTTAATTTCTAACACTGCTAAATTGGTAACAATTTTAGTTACACAACCAACCCCTGTTAACGGTAAAGAACATTTTTTTAACAACTTAGACTCACCTCGTTTGTTGGTGTGCATCATTGCTACAATAATATTGTCAGCAGATGCTACTAAATCCATAGCTCCTCCCATACCTTTTACCATTTTTCCTGGGATTTTCCAGTTAGCGATATCTCCGTTTTGAGCAACTTCCATTGCTCCTAAAACTGTTAATTGAACATGTTGCCCACGAATCATTGAAAAACTTGTTGCAGAATCAAAAATAGATCCTCCATCTAAAACAGTAACGGTTTGCTTTCCTGCGTTGATTAAATCAGCATCTTCTGTTCCTTCAACTGGGAAAGGCCCCATCCCTAATAATCCGTTTTCTGATTGAAATTCAACTTCAATTCCTTCAGGTATATAATTGGCAACCAATGTCGGTATTCCAATACCTAAATTAACATACCATTTATCTTGTAATTCTTGTGCTATTCTTTGCGCTATTTCTTGTTTACTTAATGCCATGACTTACGATTTAGGAGTTACAGTTCGTTGCTCAATTCTCTTTTCATATTTCTCTCCTTGAAAAATACGTTGCACAAAAATTCCTGGGATATGAATTTGATTCGGGTCTAATTCTCCAGCAGGAACTAATTCTTCTACCTCAGCAACTGTAATCTTAGATGCTCCACACATATTTGGATTAAAATTACGGGCAGTTCCTTTAAAAATTAAATTACCCGCAGTATCTCCTTTCCATGCTTTTACAAACGAATAGTCTGATTTAAAAGCTGGTTCTAACACATACATTTTACCGTCGAACTCACGCGTTTCTTTTCCTTCAGCTACTTCTGTTCCGTAACCAGCAGGCGTATAAAACGCAGGAAAACCTGCTTGTGCAGCTCTACATTTTTCAGCCAAAGTTCCTTGTGGAGTAAGTTCTACTTCTAACTCGCCAGATAACATTTGACGTTCGAATTCATCATTCTCTCCTACGTAAGAAGAAATCATTTTTTTGATTTGTTTATTCTGTAATAATAATCCTAAACCAAAATCGTCTACACCTGCGTTGTTTGAAATACAGGTAACATCTTTTATTCCTAATCGTACCAATTCTGCAATTGCATTTTCCGGAATTCCGCAAAGACCAAAACCACCTAACATAAAGGTCATTCCGTCTTTAACACCAGAAACTGCTTCTTGTACGTTATTAACTTTTTTATTTATCATTGTTTAGTTGTTTGTTATGTTCTCGATACTAATTTATTCGTTCCTCATGAATTCATTCGAACTGACAGCCTTAGAGTTCGTTCTTTAATTCAAGGTAATATTAAAAATCGGTATCGTCTTCTTCCTCTTCTTTCTTTTCAACGTCTCCTTCTACCTTTTTAATTTCTTCACAATCAATTTTTATTGATAGTTCTCCAGAAGGTTTTTCAAAATCTTCTTTACTTATGTTTAAGGTTTTGTCTTCATAGCATTGTTTCATATACAATCCCCAAGTTGGTAAAGACATAGTAGCTCCTTGCCCATAACCAATTCCTTTAAAATGTGTTGCTCTATCTTCTCCACCTGTCCAAACTCCAGTTACTAAATTAGGAACAATTCCCATAAACCAACCATCTGATTGATTTTGAGTTGTTCCTGTTTTTCCTGCTATAGGATTGGTAAATCCGTATGGAAACCCAGTTGATATTTTAGAATGAGTAGTCCATTTTGAACGTAACCTAACTCCAGAACCAGATTGAGTAACTCCTTTCATTAGATCTAAAATCACATACGCTGATTCTTCACTTAATACCTCTTTAGTCTCTGGTACAAATTCTTCTAAAACGGTTCCGTTTTTATCTTCAATACGAGTAATCATCATAGGGCTTACACGTAAACCTTTATTTGCAAAAGTTGAATAAGCGCTTACCATTTCGATTAATGATAAATCTATTGACCCTAATGCTATTGAAGGATTTGCTTCTATTTTAGATTTTATACCTGCTGACTCTGCTAAACGTGCAACATTTATTGGTGAAACCTTGTCAATTAATTGAGCAGTTACAACGTTGGTAGATTTTGCTAAAGCATCCTTTAATGTTAATTCTCCACCATAATCATTGGTTGCATTTTTAGGTGTCCAATCTTCTGGCATTCCATATTTTTCCTTCGGAATTGTATATTTTACATTTGGCAACTTATCGCAAGGAGACATTTTTAGCTGATTGATAGCTGTTGCATATACAAATGGTTTAAATGTAGAACCTACTTGACGTTTTTGTTTTTGAACTGCATCGTACTTAAAATACTTATGATTAATACCACCAACCCACGCTTTAATATGACCTGTTTGCGGTTCTATTGAGGTTAAACCAGAACGTAAAAAATGTTTATAGTATATAATTGAATCGTAAGGAGTCATAACTGTATCTCGTTCTCCTTTCCAAGAAAAAACACGCATATCAGTTTCTGTATTGAAATTCTTTTCAATTTCTTTTTCAGACTTACCTGCAGCTTTTAAACGCTTGTATCTATCAGAATTTTGTTTTGCTCTTCTAATTATTCGAGAAATATCACTCTTTTCAATATCGTAAAAAGGAGCTGTTCTATTCTTCTTTTGTTCTTTATCGAAGAAAGATTGTAAGTTAGCCATATGAGCAGTTAATGCGTTTTCTGCATACTGTTGCATACGAGAATCAATAGTTGTATACACTTTTAATCCATCTCTATAAATATCGTATTTCTCTCCATTAGGTTTACTATTGTTTTTAGCCCATGTTTTAAGCTCTTGTTTTAGGTGTTCTCTAAAATATGTTGCTAAACCATCACTATGACTTTCTGGTGTAAACTTATATTTTAATGGTAACTTTTGTAGTGAGTCTTTTTCTTGCTGAGTAATCACTCCATTTTTTGCCATTTGAGCAAACACCACATTTCTTCTTTGTAACGATTTCTTTTTAGATACTTTTCTATGTGGATTGTACTGCCTTGGATTTTTAAGCATCGCCACTAAAATAGCCGATTCTTGTAAATCTAAATCCTTAGGCTCTTTACCGAAATAAATTCTTGCTGCAGAACGAATACCTGTTGCATTAAATAAAAAACCTTGTGTATTTAAATACATGGTCATTATTTCTTCTTTGGTATATTGACGCTCTAACTTTACAGCAACAACCCATTCTTTTAATTTTTGAGAAAGTCTTTTTAAAAGACTGCTTGCTCCTCCTTTATTAAATAGGTTTTTTGCTAACTGTTGTGTAATAGTACTTGCTCCTCCTTTTCTACCTAAGTTTGCAAAAGCTCTAGCAGTTCCTCTAAAATCGATACCAGAATGCTCATAAAAACGTTCATCTTCGGTAGCAACTAATGCCTTTACCAAATTAGGTGATAAGTCTTTATATTGAATTGGCGTTCGATTCGCTTTTATATAATATTTTCCTAAAGTTTTTCCATCTGCAGAAATTACTTCGGTAGCTAAATCACTTTGAGGGTTTTCTAACTGTTCAAAGGTTGGAAGCTCTCCAAAAGCTCCCCAAGAAGCTAATAAAAATAGGAAAGCAACAAATGAGAACCCTCCTAAGAAAATTCCCCAAAACCATTTAAGGTATTTTGTAAAACTTGTGGTTGTTTTCTCTGTCATTATTGTATTTTTTCAATTCTAAGACCAACATCAGTAATTCCATCTAAAGTTTCTACACCATTCACATCACCATTTTTTCTCATAGCTTGACGAATTTTGAAACTATAATCTCCTGAAGTTGGAAATAATATATGTTCTTTATAAAATAATTTATTCTCTTTTATATCTGTAAATCCCGTTCCTAAAAACTTTCCTGTTACATCTGCCATGTCGTACTCTAATGTATCGATGACTTTATTTCCGTCAGGAAACTTCATTTCTGTTATTACAAATAAATTGCTGAAAGGATAGCTTTTATTATTTCTAAGATTTATAAATACGTTTTTTCTTTGCACCGTATCGGTAATCGAAAAAGTAAACGCTACTTCGTTTTCTTTATGCCAAGTACTGTTGGGTATTGTTTTATACTCGTCGTACTCTCGTTTTTTGTCACAAGACAAAAAATTTAAGGTTACTAAAACAACAGATAAGATACTACTTAGTTTCTTTAGTATTTCCGTCTTTGTTTCCGGCATTCTTTGGCGTATTTTTTCTTCGATTGTTATTGTTTCTTCTCTTATTATTCTGAGGCTTTCTCTTATTTGGAGATTGTTGGTTTTCTCCTGTTGGTTTCGCCTCTGTTTTTTTCTTTTGATTTCTTGGTTTTTGAGCTTGTTTCAGCTGGTTTTGATTTGGTTTCTTTCTTCTAGAATCTTGCCTTTTAGCATCTAGTTTATTCCCTCCTGCATTTTTAGCTCCTGCTTTTTGAGGCGACTTCTTTTTATCTCGGGACTCCGTTTTCTTGTTATTAGAAGTATTTCGTTTAGGTCTTCTTCTATTTTTTCTTGGTTTTTTAGGAGCATCAAAACGTGTTAAACTATCTTGACCAACTACATTCTCAAAATCAATTTTTGGTTCTTCAGCTATTTCTGCCTCATAATCTTCTAACGGAGAAGACACTTCGTTATTTTCATTCAATTCAATTATTTCTTGAACTTGATCTAGCGACAGTTTGTACCACTTAAAACTTTCTTCTTTATAGGTATACCAAAGTAGTTTTTTAAAGATGTCCATTTTAACAAAAACAGCATCTCCTTTTTCAGTTTTAAGAACTAAATCTTGCTTAGGAAAAGATTCTAAAGCATCTAAATAACTATCTAACTCAAAATTTAAACAACATTTTAACTTACCACATTGTCCTGCTAACTTTAATGGATTTAGTGATAATTGCTGATAACGAGCTGCCGCAGTATTTACTTTTCTAAAATCTGTTAACCAAGTAGAACAACATAATTCTCTACCACAAGAACCGACACCTCCTAAACGAGCTGCTTCTTGACGCATACCCACTTGGCGCATTTCTACTCTAATTGAAAAAGCTCCTGCTAAATCGCGAATTAACTGACGAAAATCTACACGTTCATCTGCAGTATAATAAAATGTTGCTTTGGTTCCGTCACCTTGAAATTCAACATCAGAAAGCTTCATTTTTAATCCAAGCTTACTAATAATTTCTCGTCCTTTACGTTGAGTTTCTAGTTCACGATCTCTGGCAGTTTGCCAAACATCAATATCTTTCTGAGTAGCTTTTCTGTAGATTTTCTTTACGTTGTCACTATCTTCAGTAACCTTACGTTTTTTCATTTGAACTTTTACCAATTCTCCTGCCAAGGAAACAATACCAATATCGTGACCCGAAGATCCTTCAACAGCAACTACGTCTCCCATAGACACTGTAATGTTTTGAGAATTTCGATAAAAGTGTTTTCTTCCGTTCTTAAAACGAACTTCAAAAATATTATATGGAGCTTCACCGGAAGGTAAAGTCATATTCGATAACCAATCAAAAACAGCTAATTTATTTCCGCTACCACAAGTACCTGTTGCACAATTTCCATTGCTTTTACAGCCTTTTGGCACGCCGTCCTTGTTAGTTGAGCAACTGCTACAACTCATAATTTTTAAATATATCTTTATAAAACACTTCTTAAATCTGATTTTTAATCAGTATCAAAAAGTATTTTGTTATTGATTTTTAGCTAGATAACACTTCTTAAATGAAGTAGTTATTAATGAGTAAAGATACAGATTCTGTTGGAAAGTGAAAATGCAATTTTTTGTTAATGACTCTTTCTCTTTAATTCTACTACTTTTTAACAAAAGTAACACACAATTTTATAGTCTCTTCTAATTCTTTAGGCATTGTATTTTCTTTCCAAGGATGCTTCGCATTAAACACATGATTTGCATCTTTAACAACGTTAAAAACACTCCCAGGATTCCACTCGTGTTGTAATTCTCCTTCTCTGATTAAAACCGAAGTATCATTATCTCCATGAATAATTAAATGCGGTATTGTAAGTTCTTTAACTGCTCTTTTTATATTTAAACGGACTTCGTTTTCTTTAAAATTCTCATAAAACTGATAAAAGTGTGGCATTTGTTGTTTTGTTCTACCATTCAAAACATATTTTACGCCATCTTTTTTCCATTGTTCAAGTTCACCAATTGTAGCTGTTCTTTTTCCTAAATCACAAACTCCTGCTAAACTTATTACAGATTTTACTCTTTTATCTTCGGATGCTTTTATGGTTACAATTCCACCACCTCTACTATGTCCAATCAACGTAATATTATTAACATCAGCTTCAATAGTTCTTTGCTCTTTATTACAAACCCAATCGATAACTGTTTCTAAATCGTCTAATTCTTTGGTGTAATTATTATTTCCGAAAGCTTCTAAATCGGGAAAATCAATAGGTTGCTCAACAGTTCCTCCATTATAAGAAAAGTTAAACTTCACAAAGTAAAAACCTGCATTCGCATAAGCTTCAGCCATTAAGTTCCATGCTCCCCAATCTTTAAACCCTTTATAACCATGGCAAAAAATAACCACAGGCTTTGGTTGATGAGTTTCTTTGTAAAAAACATCAACTAAAATTGGTTTATCGTGTTTTCCTTCTAAAATATGATTAAGTATTTTCTTCATTTGATAAAAATAAAAAAGCGCATCAAAATATTTTGATGCGCTCTTAAAATTTATTTTAAGTGTAAATTATACCACACCTTGTGCTAACATTGCATCTGCAACTTTTACAAATCCTGCAATATTTGCCCCTCTTACATAGTCGATAGAACCATCATCGTTACTACCGTACTCTTTACAAGAAGCATGAATATCTTTCATAATTTGCATTAACTTAGCATCTACTTCTTCTCTTGTCCAGTTATAACGTAACGAGTTTTGAGACATTTCTAAACCAGATACTGCCACACCTCCTGCGTTAGAAGCTTTTCCTGGAGCAAATAATATTTTAGCTCTGTGGAATTCTTCAATTGCTTCTGGTGTAGAAGGCATATTTGCTCCTTCACTTACACAAACACATCCGTTAGCTACTAATGTTTTAGCAGCATCACCATCTAATTCGTTTTGCGTAGCACACGGTAATGCGATATCACATTTAACTCCCCAAGGCTTTTCTCCTTTAAAGAATTTAGCAGATGGATATTTCTCTACGTACTCATTAATACGACCACGCTTTACATTTTTAAGCTCCATTACGAAAGCTAACTTCTCTGCATCAATTCCTTCTTCATCATAAATATATCCCGAAGAATCTGACAACGTTACTACTTTAGCTCCTAATTGAGTAGCTTTTTCACAAGCAAACTGAGCTACATTTCCTGAACCAGAAATAGTTACTACTTTACCATTGAAAGACTCTCCTTGAGTTTCTAACATATTTTGCGCAAAGTATACGTTACCATATCCTGTAGCTTCAGGGCGAATTAAAGAACCTCCCCAAGAAGCTCCTTTACCAGTTAAAACTCCAGTAAACTCATTTTTAAGCTTCTTGTACATTCCGAACATGTATCCTATTTCTCTTCCTCCTACACCAATATCTCCTGCAGGAACATCTGTATTAGGACCAATATGACGGAATAATTCACTCATAAACGCGTGACAAAAACGCATAATTTCATTATCTGATTTTCCTTTAGGATCGAAATCAGAACCTCCTTTACCACCTCCCATAGGAAGTGTAGTTAATGAGTTTTTAAATACTTGCTCAAATCCTAAGAATTTTAAGATTGATAAGTTTACAGATGGGTGAAAACGTAAACCTCCTTTGTAAGGTCCAATTGCAGAGTTCATCTCAACTCTATAACCTCTGTTTACTTGAATCTCTCCACTATCATCAACCCAATTAACTCTAAATGAAATTACTCTCTCTGGCTCAACCATTCTTAATAAAATGTTCTTACCATTATATATTTCTTTAGAAGTAATGTAAGGAATTACTGTTTCCGCTACTTCTTGTACTGCTTGTAAAAATTCTGGTTCATGTTGGTTACGTTCTTTAACCAAATCCATAAACGCCTGTATTTTAGATTCCATAATTTAGTTGTTCTTTAATTACGATATTTACAATTTTGTCCTGCAAATATAGTTAATTTACAATTCGTTAAATTTTATTTTATCGTTTATTTTCCCTATTTCTACAACGTTTTCGCAAACAGTTTAAAAACCACGTTTTTTTTCGTAAAAAACTGTAAATTTGCAACCTAATTTTTCGGATTGAAACAATGTTAGACAAGGTAAAAGAATTGATTGGTGATGTTGAAGCTTTTAAAGCAACATCGAAAGAAGAAGTTGAAGCTTTCAGAATTAAATATTTAGGTAGCAAAGGTTTGCTTAAAGGTTTATTTGCAGAGTTTAAAAATGTAGATGCAGAATTACGTAAAGATTTTGGTCAAGCATTAAATAATTTAAAAAAATCTGCTGAATCTAAAGTAACAGAATTAAACGATGCTTTAGAAAGTGCTATTGAAGACAAAGGTGTTTATGGAGATTTAACGCGTCCTTCTGAACCAATCGAATTAGGTTCTCGTCATCCAATTTCTTTGGTTAAAAATCAGATTATTGAAGTATTTAACCGTATTGGTTTTACTGTTTCTGAAGGACCAGAGATTGAAGATGATTGGCACAACTTTACCGCTTTAAATTTACCAGAATATCATCCAGCACGTGATATGCAGGATACTTTCTTTATTGAAAAAAATCCTGACACATTATTAAGAACTCATACTTCTTCTGTACAGGTACGTTATATGGAAAACAACGAGCCTCCAATTCGTACAATTTCTCCTGGACGTGTATTTAGAAATGAAGATATTTCTGCGCGCGCACACTGTATTTTCCATCAAGTAGAAGGATTATATATAGATACCGATGTTTCTTTTGCCGATTTAAAACAGACGCTTTTATATTTTACCAAAGAGATGTTTGGTAAATCTAAGATTCGTTTACGTCCGTCGTATTTCCCATTTACTGAGCCAAGTGCAGAGGTAGATATTTACTGGGGATTAGAAACTGAAACAGATTACCGTATTACCAAAGGAACTGGTTGGTTAGAAATTATGGGATGCGGAATGGTTGATCCGAATGTATTAAAGAACGCCAATATTGATCCTACAAAATATAGCGGCTATGCTTTTGGAATGGGAATAGAGCGTATTGCAATGTTATTATACCAAATTCCAGATATTAGAATGTTCTATGAAAACGATAAGCGTTTCTTAGAGCAATTTAAGTCTGTGATTTAATTTTTTAAAAAATAATAAAATAGAGATAAAAGAGGAGAGACAAGTAAGTCTCTTTTCTTGTTTCTTATCTCTCTAATCTTTATAAGAAATGAGAAAAGATATTCATATACCAAAGGTTACTGGAGTAGAAATAGCTGTTGTTTTAGACAAAAACGAAAAAGACAACACCGATGAATGGGGTGTATATATCATCAACAGAAAAAACGTTGACTTAGAAATGGTTGTTATCGTTTCTCAAGGATTTTCTGAAACTAAAAAAACCTCTTTATTTAGAAGAAAAATAGATGTATTACCAGCAAACTCATACTCTAAATTTGAAGTAATGCCTCCAGAACTATTTGCCTTAGATAATCGTTTTCAAGTAACATTCTTTGAGAATAATCAGTTACACGATAAAACTTATATTTTTCAAGCAGAAACTATTCAAGAAGGATTTGCACGTGACATCGATATGTTAGACAAAAAAGGAATAGCTATTAAATAGATTCGTAAGTTTCTACAGTAATATCTGCCATTACATTTCCTGTGTGTTTGGTACTTAACGGTTCAAACAAAAGCAAATGTACCTCTTCTTTGGCTATAGGCTTATGATCTACTCCTTTAGGAACAATATAAAACTCTCCTTCGTTTAGCGTAATAATCTCATCTCGTAACTCAAGAAGTAACTGTCCTTTTAAAACCATAAAAAGTTCATCTTCATTTTCGTGGTTATGAAAAACAAATTCTCCTTTAATTTTCGCCAATAAAATTTGTTGACCATTTAATTCTCCTATCTTCTTTGGAGACCATCTATCTGAAAACAGATTTAACTTTTCTTGAATATTTATTACTGACATCGTTTTAGCTTATACTCCCTTTGGTTCGTATTAGAGCTCATTAAATTACTCTTTTTCTATGATTATATTCAACCATGTTTAATTTAACACAACTATTTTTTATTTGTTAAGCTCTTATTGTTTTATAATTATATTGAAATTTCTTTCCCTAAATTAGTTCTTTTAAAACTAAGTACATGTTTTTATCTATTCAAGATATTGTAGCGCAATTCTCCAGTTGGGTTTGGGGGCTTCCTTTGTTAATTCTACTAATTGGTGGTGGACTATTTTTATTCATCTACTCAGGTTTAGTTCCCTTCCGATATATGGGACATGCCATTGCAATCTTACGTGGTAAATACGACAAACACGATTCTCCTGGAGATTTATCTCATTACGAAGCTTTATCATCTGCAATTGCTGCTACGGTTGGAATGGGAAATATTAGCGGAGTTGCCATTGCAATAGCCACTGGTGGACCCGGAGCAATATTTTGGATGTGGGTAAGTGCATTTGTAGGTATGGCAACTAAATTTTTCACTTGTAGTCTTTCTATTATGTATCGAGGAAAAGACGAAAACGGAAATATTAAAGGAGGGCCAATGTATGTTATTACCGAAGGTTTAGGTAAAAAATGGAAACCTTTAGCTGTCTTTTTTGCTTCGGCTGGTTTGGTAGGAACCTTACCTGCATTTCAAGCCAATCAATTAACGCAAACGTTGGTAGATGTTTTTCAAGTAAACGAAGGCAATTTATTTACATCTAAACTATTACTTGGTTTCGTTATAGCACTAATTACTGGACTTGTTATTTTTGGCGGAATACAACGTATTGGCAAGGTAGCAGGTAAATTAGTACCAGTTATGGTTGTTATTTATTTGATAACTGTACTTACTATTTTAGTTTTAAGAATTGAACAAGTGCCAGAAATATTCTCCTTAATTTTTTCGGATGCTTTCTCTGGAAAATCAGTTTTGGGTGGTGCTTTAGGAACATTGATTATAACTGGAGTAAAACGAGCTGCTTTTTCTAACGAAGCAGGATTAGGAACTGCACCAATGATGCATGGAACTGCAAAAACCAAAGAACCAATTCGAGAAGGTTTAGTTGCTATGTTAGGTCCAGCAATCGACACACTTTTAGTATGTACTTTAACAGCGTTGGCAATTCTTTCTGCAGGAATTTGGAAAAACTTTTCTGGAAACGGAATTTCTTTAACCTTAGCTTCTTTTGATGCTGTTTTACCAGCAAGCATAGGAAGTATTATTCTTACAATTTGTGTGTTAATTTTCGCGTTCTCAACGTTGTTTACCTATTCTTTTTACGGTTTTAGTTGTTTAAGCTATTTAACCAATAGTAAAATCGGTAAATATTATAATCACATCTATATAATTACCATTGTTATTGCTGCTATCATTAAGTTAGATTTTGTTATTAACTTAATCGATAGTGCCTATGCCTTAATGGCAATTCCTACAGTATTATCCACATTGATTTTAGCTCCAAAAGTTAAAAAAGCAGCGACAGATTATTTTACCCGTTTAAAAAATCAAACCACTTAAATCATTCTTCGTTCATTTCCGTTTATTTACGTAATTTTGCACCTCAAAATTTCAAGAAATGTACAGAACGCATACTTGTGGCGAGTTAAGAGCGTCGCATATCAATACAGAAGTAACCCTTTCAGGTTGGGTGCAAAAATCACGTGATAAAGGATTTATGATTTGGGTAGATTTACGTGATCGTTACGGAATTACACAGTTAATTTTTGATGAAGAGCGTACTGCTAAAGACTTAATGGAAAAGGCAAAAACCTTAGGACGCGAATTTGTAATTCAAGTAAAAGGAACTGTTATCGAACGTGCTTCTAAAAATGCAAACATTCCAACAGGAGATGTTGAAGTTTTAGTTTCTGAATTAGAAATTTTAAACGAAGCAAAATTGCCACCGTTTACTATTGAAGATGAAACAGATGGAGGAGAAGATATTCGTATGCAATATCGTTATTTAGATATTCGTCGTAATCCAGTGAAGAATAGTTTAGTATTCCGTCATAAAGTTTCTATGGAAGTTCGTAAATATCTTTCTGACAAAGGATTTATCGATGTGGAAACTCCATATTTAATTAAATCAACTCCAGAAGGAGCTCGTGATTTCTTAGTACCTTCTCGTATGAATGCTGGTCAGTTTTACGCATTACCACAATCGCCACAAACCTTTAAACAATTATTAATGGTAGGTGGAATGGATAAGTATTTCCAGATTGTAAAGTGTTTTAGAGATGAAGATTTACGTGCCGATCGTCAACCAGAGTTTACTCAAATAGACTGTGAAATGGCTTTTGTTGAGCAAGAAGATATCTTAGAAATTTTTGAAGGAATGACGCGTCATTTATTAAAAGAAATCAACGGAGTTGAGGTAGATAAATTTCCAAGAATTACGTTTGATGAGGCAATGCGTAAGTACGGAAATGACAAGCCAGATATTCGTTTTGGGATGGAGTTTGGTGAGTTAAACGAAGTAGCACAACACAAAGAATTCAAAGTATTTAACGATGCTGAACTAGTAGTTGGTATTGCTGTTCCTGGAGGAGCTTCGTATACACGTAAAGAAATTGATAAATTAATAGATTGGGTAAAGCGTCCACAAATAGGAGCTTTAGGAATGGTATATGTAAAGTGTAATGAAGATGGTTCATTTAAATCGTCTGTAGATAAGTTCTACGATCAAGAAGATTTAGCAAAATGGGCGGAAGCTACAGGAGCAAGAGCAGGAGATTTAATCTGTGTACTTTCTGGGAATACCAATAAAGTGCGTGCACAATTAAGTGCGTTACGTATGGAAATGGCAGAACGTTTAGGTTTACGTAAACCAGATGAGTTTGCACCGTTATGGGTAATCGACTTCCCATTATTAGAGTTAGATGAAGAAACAGGTCATTATCATGCAATGCACCACCCGTTTACTTCACCAAAACCAGGTCAGTTAGCGTTATTAGATACAAATCCAGGTGATGTAAAAGCAAATGCATACGATTTAGTATTAAATGGAAATGAAATCGGCGGAGGTTCTATTCGTATTCACGATAAAGAAACACAAGCGATCATGTTTAAGCATTTAGGATTTACCGAAGAAGAAGCAAAAGCTCAGTTCGGATTCTTAATGGATGCATTTGAATATGGTGCGCCACCGCACGGAGGTTTAGCATTTGGTTTAGACCGTTTAGTAGCTATTTTAGGAGGACAAGAAACCATTCGTGATTTTATCGCATTCCCTAAAAACAACTCTGGTCGTGATGTAATGATTGATGCACCAGCAACAATTGACAATGCACAGTTAGAAGAATTAAGTATTCAATTGGATGTTAAAGAATAAATCAAAATATAAAATTATGAAAAAGATAAAAAGTCTATTACTTTTAATCACTTGTATCATTATTACGTCATCATGTTCAGATAATAATGGAGTAGATAATTTGACAGATAAAGAGTTGTTATCTAAAAAATCTTGGATTTTTAACAAATTTGAATTTTTAAGCTCTTCTTTCAATCCGCATAATTTTACCCCTGAAAATTTTGAAGATCGAGTAAATACTGTATATAAAGATTTAAGCATAACCTTTAACTCTGATGAAACTGGTAAGATTAAATCATCAAACATAAATAAAACCTTTACATGGAAATTAGTTGATAACAAATTAACAATGACACTTCCTAATCCTACTGAACCGACAGATGATGTTGTTGATTATATTCTTTCTATTAATGATACTGAAATGCAATTAAAAATGATAGATAGTTTTACTTTATTTATACAAAATAAAGAGGTAAATGCTAAAGGAATTCAATATTATAAATAAGTAAAATATTATTATATTATTATGTCCCGTTCTAAATTAGAGCGGGATTTTTTGTTACTTTTAATGTATAATAGACTTTAAAATGAAAAAACTACTCATACTTCTTATTTCAATTGTATCTGTTCAATCATATACTCAAGAGCTTACAGGAAAACAATTGTTAGATAAAGCAATTCAACATCATGATCCGAATGGAAATTGGAAAACTTTTAACGGAACTTTGTTCGTTACTATGGAAACTCCTAAAAGACCAAATAGAGATAGTGAAATACAAATAAATCTTCCAGAAGAATATTTTTATATCAAGGCTACTAGAGGAGAAAACACTACAGAATATACTCTCAATAAAGAAAATTGTTCAATTAGTTTCAACAGAAAAACACCTACAGAAACTGAAAAAAAGGAACATAAATTAAGTTGTAAAAGAGCAAACTTGTATAAAAATTATTATACGTATTTGTATGGACTTCCGATGAAATTAAAAGACAACGGAACCATTATACATGATAAAGTGGAACGTAAAACTTTTAAAGGAAAAGAGTACTTGGTGTTAAAGGTTACTTATGATCAAAAAGTAGGTTCGGATACTTGGTATTTCTATTTCAATCCGAAAACCTATGCAATGGAAGTGTATCAGTTTTTTAAAGATAAACCTAACAGTGGAGAATATATTTTACTAACAGGAGAAGAAGCTATCAACGGAATTAAAATGCCTAAAAATAGAGCATGGTACTACAATAAAAATGATGGTTATTTAGGAACAGATATTTTAAAAAATAAATAATATCGTTGCGAGAAATGGGGCAATCGTTTATTTTATCCGTAAAGTTTACCGTAAAATGCCAAACACAAAACAACTATTTAAAAAATTACTCATTTGGAGGTATAAATACATTTCTGAAAGACAGTTTGTATATGTGCTGAGTGTTTTAGTTGGTTTTTTAGCGGGTTTAGGTACGTTGGTACTTAAAAATTTTACTTACTTTTTTCAAAATATTTTAGAAGGAAAATTTGTCAAAGATATTCATCATTTACTCTATTTTATTTTCCCAATAATTGGACTTTTTATTGTTTTTTACATAAAAAACAAGTTCATCAAAAAAGAAATAGGACATGGTATTTCAACTACCTTACATGCTATTTCTAAAAGAAGCGGAATCATAGAACGCTATAAAATGTATGCTTCTTTATTAACAGCACCTATTACGGTAGGATTTGGAGGTTCAGCAGGATTGCAAGGACCTGCTGTAAGTACAGGAGCAGCATTAGGGTCGGGAGTAGCGCAGTTGTTTCATATGAATACCAAAACACGTATGTTACTTATTGGATGTGCTACCGCTGGAGCAATGTCATCGATGTTTAAGGCACCCGTTGCAGCCATTATTTTTGCAGTAGAGATTTTTAGTTTAGACTTGGCCTTTGCATCCTTAGTCCCGTTGTTGTTGGCATCTGTTTCAGCAGTGATAACTTCTTATTTTTTCTTAGGAAAAGATGTATTATTAGGATTTCAATTACAAGATGAATTTCAAATAACCGATTTATTGTTTTACGTGTTGTTAGGAATAGGCACTGGAATCGCCTCAGTATATTTTTCTAAAATCTATTTTGCAATTACCAATTTTTTCAAAAGAATCAAGAAGCCTAAACATCGTCTAATTTTTGGAGGAATTATCATTGGTTTGCTACTGTTTTTAATTCCACCTTTATATGGAGAAGGATACCATTTAATTAATAGTTTATTAGAAGGAAATGCAGTAGAAGCTTTAAAAGATATTCCTTATAGTTTGAACTTCGAGAATACATGGACAGTCATCATTTTTTTATTGATAATTACCTTGTTTAAAGCCATAGCAATGACCACTACATTTGCCGCAGGCGGAGTAGGAGGTATTTTTATTCCAACGTTAGTAATGGGAAGCGCTTTAGGAAATGTATTTGCCAAAGTTATTAATCAGTTTGGAGGAAATGTTTCGGAAAGTAATTTTACTCTTATTGGAATGACGGGATTAATGGCGGGAGTGCTTCATGCTCCTTTAACTGCCATTTTCTTAATTGCTGAAATTACGGGAGGGTATGAGTTGTTTGTGCCTTTGATGTTAGTAGCAGCCATTTCATATGCGTTGACAAAGTATTTTGTATCAAACTCTATTTACACTATTGAATTGGCTAAAAGAGGGGAGTTGATTACACATGATAAGGATAAGAATGTGATGATGATGATGAAAATAGATAAGTTAATTGAGAAGAATTTTGTAGCTATTCATCCAGACATGACTTTAGGAGAAATGTTAAGAGAAGGGGTCGCAAAATCATCCAGAAACTTATTTCCAGTATTAGATGATAAACAGCGTTTTATGGGAGTTGTTTTATTAGATGATATACGTCCACTATTGTTTGAACAGGAGATGTATGATAAGCTAACCATTGAGGTGTTAATGAAGAGTGCACCAGCGGTTATTTTTCATAATGATACCACAGAACAAGTAATGCAAAAGTTTAAGGAAAGTGGGGCTTGGAACCTTCCTGTAGTAAAAGATAATAAGTACCTAGGATTTATATCAAAATCTAAATTATTATCTGTTTATAGAAAGAAACTTATTGAGGTTACTGTTTAAAAAGAAATGCCACCATTTTATCTGGAAAATCTGTAAATCCACCATCTACATTTGCGTCAATCAATAAAACATGTATCATTTCATCAAATGAAGAAAACTCGTCTAACTGATCTGCTCTAAAAGTATACGGGTGTACTTTTAAACCATATTTATGAGATCGCTCTACTAAACTTGTAAAGGCAAATTTCCCATCTACTTTTTTCGATATAATTTGTTTGTACCAAGGACCAATACCATCTGCATAGGTAGCAAAATGTTTTAACCGCTTAGTTTCTTCTTCAAATTCGATTAATTGAACTAAAAACAAGTTCGAGTTAAGCTCTTTTCTCACACGCTCTAGCTCTTTGGCGTCAAAACATTGAAAAATACATTTGTCGGATTTGGTTTTATATCCATATTCGCGAAGAACATCCAAAGTAATTTTGGCAATGTCTTTTCCGTTGGTATGATGAAACTCTGGATTTTTAATTTCAGGATAAATCCCAATATTCTTACCAGTACTATAGTTTAATCCTTGAATCAGTTCTATTTCTTGCTGAAGAGAATGCAGTTTGAAGTTTCCTTTTCCTTTTGGAAAACGATTTGAGTAAAACTGTTTTCCTGTTTTAGGATTAAATCGTTCTGTAACTTGTAATTGTTGTAATTCATCGAAAGTAAAGTCAATTACATAATAACGATTGTCAGCTCTTTTTCTGTCAGGAAAAACTTCGTAAGCATTGGTAACATCATCTAAATAAATATCATGAATCACTACTGGGACATCGTCTTTACTTAGTACCAAATCTTGTTCTATATAATCTGGATTCATTGCATGGGCCATAGCTTTGGCTTCCATAGTGTGCTCAGGTAAATATCCAGAAGCTCCTCGATGTGCAACTACAATTTTGTTTCCCATAATTTTTGATGATGATTTAGAGGTGTTACAATTGTATAAAATACATAAAACAAATATGAAAATTAGTTTTTTCATGAATGATAAATTTTAAGTATTGTGTTAATATTTAAAAGATAGATAATTCTGTTACTGTAGTGAAGCTTTCTAAAAACTTCATCCCTCTATAAGAGTTGCCTTTTTCATTTAGTTTCGGGCTCCAAACAGTAATACAATATCTGCCTGGGTGAACCGCTACAATTCCTCCTCCAACACCACTTTTTCCAGGGAGTCCAACCCTAAAAGAAAACTCTCCAGATTCGTCATAGAAACCACAGGTTTGCATAATGGCATTTATTCTTTTCGTTTTACTTATACTAAGTACATTTTCTCCTTTGATATTAAAGTTGGTATTTGCCAAAAACATAAAAGTTTTTGAGAGTTCTTGACATGTCATTTCTATAGAGCACATATTAAAATAGAAATCCAAAACTTGTTCTGGATGATTGGTTATGTTTCCAAAAGACTTAATATAGTTACATAATGCTTTATTTCTATAACCAACAGAAGCCTCTGATTTTGCTACTGTCTCTGAAAATTGAATTTGATCACAATTGCTAATTTCTCTTACATATGTTAAAAAATCCTCTTTAGGGTTTTTAAGCTCACTTACAAGAATATCACAAATAACGATTGCACCAGCATTGATAAACGGGTTTCTAGGGATACCGTGGTCTGATTCTAATTGAACTAAAGAATTAAAAGAGGTTCCAGAAGGTTCTACACCAACACGATCCCATATACGATCCCCTAGTATTTTATAAGCCAAACTCAATGATAAAACCTTTGATATACTCTGAATAGAGAACTTTTTTTGCCAGTCTCCAATTCCATGTTCTTCATGTTCAGTAGAAAGAAAACATGCACCAAAATTATCTGCACTAACTTTTGCTAGCTCTGGAATATACGTAGCAACAGTACCATTGTTTTCTTCTGAAACAACGGTTTGATAAATATCTTTTAAAACAGCTTTATAGTTAATTGTTTTAAGTTCCATGTTTTTATTTAATTCAAAAAAATCTAGAACTAAAATAAAGGAATTTATCGAACAGTAAATGTTCTCTTTTCTGATTTTTAGAAATAAAAAAGACCCCATGAATATGAGGTCTTTTATGTAGTCTAATATGTTTATGATTTTAATAAGCTCGTTTGTCGTTTCCTTCGTAATAATTTATAAAGGCATTGTTTACTACTCTATGACCTCCATCGGTAGGATAGTTACCTGTAAAATACCAATCTCCTAAATTATCCGGACAAGCTTTGTGGAGTCCACTTACCGGTTGGAAAATTACTTCAACATCTGCTTTAATTTCAGAGGTCTTCAACATTTCAGCAATCTTCATAGAAACTTGCTCATCGGTAAAAGGAGCATAAATCTCTTTTACATAATTAACAATGTCTTTGTCTTGATTTGCTTGTTGTTGTTTACATTTATTGTAAACGTCCTCTATTATTTGCTCTTGACCAGTTTCTTTTAATAATTCAACTGCTGCTTTAAAGGCAATAAAATCACCAATTTTAGCCATGTCAATTCCGTAACAATCTGGGTAACGAATTTGAGGTGCAGATGATACTACCACTATTTTCTTAGGGTTTAAACGGTCTAAGATTTTGATAATACTCTTTTTTAAGGTTGTACCACGTACAATACTATCATCTATAATTACTAAGTTGTCGGTAGGCTTTACTACTCCGTAAGTAACATCGTAAACGTGTGCTACTAAGTCGTCTCTACTACTGTCATCAGTAATAAAGGTACGAAGTTTAGCATCTTTAATTGCTATTTTTTCAAAACGCGGACGTTGTGATAATATCTCCGTAACACGTTCTTTTGAAAGCTTTCCTTCACCAGCGATAATAGCATCTGTTTTTTGTTTGTTTAAAACGTCTTCTGCAGCTTCAATCATTCCAAAGAAAGAAGTCTCTGCTGTATTTGGTATGTATGAGAAAACAGTGTTCTCTAAATCGTGGTCTATAGATTTTAAAACTTCAGGGAAAACATATTTTCCTAAGTTTTTACGCTCTTTATAAATAGAAGCATCACTACCTCTTGAGAAATAAATACGCTCAAAAGAACAAGCTTTCTTTTCTCGTTGAGCCAATACTTCTTTCATAGAAACATTGCCGTTTTTCTTTATGATAAGCGCATTTCCACGTTCAATTTCCTTAATTTCTTCAATCGGTACGTTGAACGTAGTTTGAATTACCGGTCTTTCAGAAGCAACTACTACTACTTCATCGTCTTTGTAATAAAAAGCAGGTCTAATTGCTGATGGATCTCTTAATACAAATGCATCACCATGTCCAATTAATCCAGCCATAGCATAACCTCCATCCCAGTTTCTAGAAGAACGCTGAAGTATACGCTGAATATCTAAATGTTCTTCAATAAATGGAGACGCTTCTTTTTTACTTAACCCTTCAGCTTTAGCTCTTAAATACAAATCGGAAACCTCGTCTTCTAAGAAATGTCCAATCTTTTCCATTACTGTAACAGTGTCGGTAGCTTCTTTTGGGTGCTGACCTAATTCAACAAGTTCTTTCATTAACTCACCAGAATTGGTCATATTAAAATTACCTGCAACAATTAAACTTTGATGCCTCCAGTTACTTTGACGTAAGAAAGGATGTACATTTTCAATGCTGTTTCCACCAAAAGTTCCATAACGAACATGACCAAGAAATAAGTTTCCTAAATATGGAATGTTCTCTTCTTGCCATTTTACATCATTAAGTTTGTCTTGGTTTTTATCGAAAACTCCGTTAACACGTTCGTTAATTTGTCCGAAAATGTCTTGAATAGGACGTGTTTTGTTAGAACGGATTCTACTAATATATCTCGTTCCTGGTTCTACATTAAATTTAATACTTGCTAAACCTGCACCATCTTGTCCGCGATTGTGCTGTTTTTCCATTAGTAAGTACATTTTGTTTACTCCATAAAACGCGGTTCCGTATTTGTCTTTGTAATACTGTAATGGTTTTAGTAAACGAACCATTGCAATTCCGCATTCGTGTTTTATAGCATCACTCATTTAATTGTTTTCTATTTAGTTGTGTTGTAGGTGTTGTATAAAAAAATCCGCACCAAAAAGCGCGGATTTATATATTATGATAATTCAATATCGAATTGTGTTAACTCTTTAAAAGCCTGCAAACGAGTTTGAACTTCTTCGCTTGTTAGCTCTTCCATTCGTTGTGTTCCGAATTTCTCAACGCAGAACGAAGCTAAATTAGAACCGTAGATAATTGCATTCTTCATATTTTCAAAAGAAATATCTTCGGTCTTTGCTAAATATCCGCAGAAACCTCCTGCAAATGTATCTCCTGCTCCTGTTGGATCAAATACTTCTGCTAATGGTAATGCTGGGGCATAGAACATTTTTCCTTCGTTAAATAATAACGCTCCGTGTTCTCCTTTTTTAATTACCACATATTTAGGTCCCATTTCATGAATCTTCTTAGCTGCATTTACTAATGAATACTCTCCGCTTAACTGGCGAGCCTCTTCATCATTGATTGTAATTACATCAATACGCTTTAAAACTTCATGTAAATCGTTTAAAGCAATGTCCATCCAGAAATTCATAGTATCTAACACTACTAATTTCGGGCGTTCATTCATTTGATCTAAAACTGAAGCTTGTGTCAATGGGTGTAAATTACCTAACATTACGATACCAGCATCTTTAAATGCTTCTGGTACTACAGGTTGAAAATGCTCTAATACATTCAATTCAGTAACTAAAGTATCACGAGAGTTCATATCGTTATGGTATTTACCACTCCAAAAGAACGTTTTTCCATCCTTTACAATTTCAATTCCATCGGTATTAATACCTTTATTTTCCATCATATCTAAGTATGACTGTGGAAAATCTCCTCCAACTACAGAAACTACTCCTGTCTTTACTCCAAATTGAGAAGCTGCTAAACCTACGAAAGTTCCTGATCCTCCTAAAATCTTATCTGTTTTACCAAAAGGTGTTTCAATAGCATCAAAAGCTACCGTACCTACTGCTAATAATTTACTCATTTCTTAAATTTAATATGTAATTTTGCACATTCAAATAAAATCTGTCTGCGACAGTGCAAAAATAGTTCTAAAAAATGACTATCAAAGAAATACAAGAAGAAATTATTGATGAGTTCTCAATGTTTGAGGATTGGATGGAGCGTTACGAGTATATTATTGAATTAGGAAAATCGTTACCTTTAATAAATGACACTTATAAATTAGATGAAAACTTAATTAAAGGATGCCAATCTAAAGTATGGTTACATTCTGAATTAAAAGGTGACATCATAGAGTTTACTGCAGATAGTGATGCTATTTTAACCAAAGGAATTGTTGCGTTATTATTACGCGTTTTTTCCGACCAAACACCACAAGCTATCTTAGATGCCGATACTAATTTTATTGATGAAATCGGATTGAAAGAACATTTGAGTCCAACAAGGGCAAATGGATTGGTATCTATGGTTAAGCAAATAAAAATGTATGCTATTGCACAACAGAGTAAGTTAAACACTTAAATACAAATATTATTATGAAAAAGGTTTTTAGTTTATTATTGATTATTATTTTTTTGATTAGTTGTTCAGAAAACAATGAAGAAGAAATAAGTAAAACACCAAAATTATTAACTAAGATAACAACTACTGAAGTTTCTTTGAATAATGGAGTACCTCAAACTTTAGTTTCTACAACAGACATAATTTATGATACTGACAATAAATTAGTCCAGTCAGCATATAATGAGCATAATGGTTCTTTTATAGAAACAAGTAAATTTATATATTCTAACAACAAATTGACTCAAAGAGAAAATTATAATACAAATAATGAGTTGATAGGAAAAACTACATACGAATATAATGGAGAAAATATTATAAAACGTTCTTCATATGGAAATGGAGGAACGACACTATCTAAAGAAAACTCTTATACTTACAATTCAAATAATCAATTGATTAAAAATGTAGAAGTTGGGTATTTTGGCAGTCAACCACAAACTTATACAAGAAAATATGAGTATTTACCTAATAGTCAAGTAAAAGTAACAAACACAAGTAATAATAATTATTTCGTTGTAACTTTTGACAATAAGAAAAGACCAGAAGCTGAAATTCCTTACTTAATGCCAATTTTAAAACTAGAAGCTGAATCTACTTTACCCAACAACCCAACAAAATGGGAAGATTTTTTAAATGGGCAACTTAATCACTCAAATACCATAACTAACGAATATGATAGTGAAAACTTCTTAGTTAAGAGAATTACGAATAATGGCGCAAATTCAAGTTACACTAGAGAATACACCTATAACAAATAACAATGACAGAAGATAAATTAGAAGAATTAGGAGATAAAATAGTTCGTGTATTAAAGACAATATACGATCCAGAAATACCGGTAGACATTTACGAGTTAGGTTTAATCTATGATGTTTTTGTTTCTGAAGAAAACGATGCAAAAATATTAATGACATTAACGTCACCTAACTGTCCTGTTGCAGAAAGTTTACCAGTAGAAATTGAAGAAAAAGTAAAAACATTGAAAGAAATTAACAACTGTGAAGTTGAAATTACTTTTGATCCTACTTGGACACAAGACATGATGAGTGAAGAAGCTAAGTTAGAATTAGGTCTTTTATAAAATAATGGCAGAAGAAATAATAAATAGAGTAGCAAATAGCAGTCTTATAACTATTGACTTAGAAGATTTTTATCCATCAGGAAATCGTGTTCTTTTCGATATTAAAAATTGGTTATATGAAGGGTTAATTCTTCGTGAAAAAGACTTTAGAGAACACGTTAAAAATCATGATTGGTCTCAACACCAAGATAATTATGTTGCTTTAACATGTTCTTCGGATGCTATAATTCCTTCTTGGGCATATTTATTATTATCAACCCAATTAGCTCCTTTTGCTAAAAAAGTAGTTGTAGGAAATCTTGAATTATTAGAAACTGTTGTATATCAAGAAATCATCAATAATTTAAACATTTCTGAATACGACAACAAGCCTGTAATTATTAAAGGTTGTACCAATAAACCTATTCCTGCTTCTGCATATACTTTACTTATTGAGAAAATTCAGCCTGTAGCTAAAACCATTATGTTTGGCGAGGCTTGTTCTACAGTTCCGTTATATAAAAAGAAAAAATAAACTCCTTAGTTTTCATAAGTAATGAAAAAACTACTACTTGCGATTTTCGTTTGTTGTTCTTTCACTATTTCCTCTCAAGAAAAAAAAGATAGTATTTCTAAAAAATGGACTATTAACGGAAAGCTTACTTTTTTATTCAATCAATCTGCGTTTTCAAATTGGGTTGCTGGTGGAAACAATACAATTGCAGGAAATATTGCTATTAACTACGATTTCAATTACAAAAAAAGAAATTGGAACTGGGATAATAAAATCACTTCTTCTTACGGATTGAGTTATGTAACCAGCCAAGGTGTAAGAAAAACAGACGATAGATTTGAGTATAATTCTTTATTAGGATTAAAAGCACAACAGTATTGGTATTTTTCTTTTTTCAACAATTTTAAGACACAATACACCAACGGATACGATTATAAAAAAACACCTAAAGAGAAAATTTCAAGTTTTTTAGCACCTGCATATTTAAGTTTTGGTCCGGGTATGCTTTGGAAAAAATCTGATAATGCAAGAATAAACATTGCGCCTGCTACTACTCGATTTACCTTTGTTTCTGATGAATTTTCAGGAAAATACGGAGTCCCTGAAGGCAAAAATTCTGTATTCGGATTAGGTTTTAATCTATCTGCTTACTACAAATTTCTAATAATGCAAGATGTAACTATGGAAAACATTTTAGCATTGTATTCAGACTATCTAGAAAAACCACAAAATATTGATATTGATTATCAAATGAACTTCTTTGTAAAAGTTAATAAATACTTATCAATGAATATTGCTTTTCATGCCATTATTGATGATAATGCTTCAAGTAAAATTCAGCTAAAACAAGTGTTTGGATTAGGTGTGAATTACCTTTTCCATAAAATGTGACTTTTTTAAAATATCTTTGTCTAACATTTAAGTAAAGCGTAGTTTTGCGCTCCAAATTTTTGAAATCAAATAAAAAACAATGAAAAAATTATTAGCTATAGCATTATTTATCGGTGCAATAACCGTAAATGCTCAAGACAAAAAAGAGAAAAAAAAGGAAGAAGGTTGGAAAAGAACTGGTAATATTTCTTTCTTGTTCAATCAATCTGCTTTTAACAACTGGTTAGCGGGAGGTACAAACAACATATCTGGTACTTTAGGCTTAAACTACGATTTTAACTACGCAAAAGGAGATTGGACTTGGGATAACAAGTTAATCGCTTCTTATGGTTTAACGAAGTTAAGAGGACAAAATTTACAAAAGACTGATGACCGTTTAGAGTTAAACTCTCTAGCAGGTAAAAAAGCTAGTGATTACTGGTATTACTCTGCTTTCTTTAACTTTAAAACCCAAATGTCTTCTACAGATGTTAACGGAGTTCAACAATCTCACTTTTTCTCTCCTGCATATTTCCAAATTGGTCCTGGTATGTTATGGAAAAAGCATGATAACTTAAAAGTAAACATTGCTCCTGCAACTTCTAAACTTATTGTTATTGATGGTGATTTAACCAAAAACGGAGAAGCTTTTGGTGTAGCTCAAGGAGAAACAACTCGTTATGAATTAGGTGCTTCTGTAAGCGGTTACTACAAGTTTAACTTAATGGACAATGTTTCTGTAGAAAACATTTTAAATTTATATAGTAACTATTTAGAAGATGCTCAAAATGTAGATATCGATTATACAGTAAACGTTGTAATGAAGATAAACAAATACTTATCTGCTAACTTAGCATTACAAACTATTTATGACGATAACGCATTTAAAGGTTTTCAAACAAGAGAAGTTTTTGGTTTAGGAGTAAACTACGGTTTCTAATCAAAGAACTAAAAATAAATACAGCAAACCTCAAGAGTTATTCTTGAGGTTTTCTTTTTTCCTTATTTTAGCCTAAAATTTTAAAAGAATGACTTTATTACTCATTTACGCAACAGTTTCTATTTTCTTTTCTTTTTTATGTTCTATACTAGAAGCTGTGTTATTAAGTGTAACCCCTACCTTTATTAATGTAAAAAAGAAAGAGGGAAAAGCTTTTGCTACAGAGCTTGAAGAACTTAAAAAAGATGTAGACAAACCTTTAATTGCTATTTTAACCTTAAATACAATTGCGCATACAGTTGGTGCAATTTTAGTAGGAGTTCAAGCTGAACAATTACCGTACAAATTCGAAATTTTAGGGATAAATGTGGTAGGTATTGTTTCTGCTATTATGACTATTTTAATCTTAGTAGTTTCTGAAATCATACCAAAAACTATTGGAGCTACTTACTGGAAAGGATTAGCAAATTTTACTGCTAAAGCTTTAAACGCTCTTATTTTCCCATTAAAATGGACAGGAATTTTATGGTTATTACAATTAACTACGAAATTAATTGGAGGTAAAGGAGCTCATGGAGAAAGTGTTTTAAGTAGAGAAGATTTTTCTGCAATGACAGATATTGCTGAACAAGAAGGTGTTTTTCAAGAAACGGAAAGTAACGTTATTCGTAATATGATAAACTTTAAAGAAGTTCAAGCTAAACATATTATGACTCCAAGAACCGTTTTAAAAACTGCGGATGAAAAC
The DNA here is from genome assembly GCF_002120225.1 of Tenacibaculum holothuriorum. GTDB lineage: Bacteria > Bacteroidota > Bacteroidia > Flavobacteriales > Flavobacteriaceae > Polaribacter > Polaribacter holothuriorum. The sequence goes on from NZ_LAPZ01000002.1 coordinate 307,926, forward strand.
CAAACTATTCAATCGTTTTTTGATGAAAATCAATCGTTACGTTTCTCTAGAATTCCTGTTTATGTAGATAATCCTGATAATATTTCTGGGTACTTCTTAAAAGATCAATTATTACTTTCAATCATTAAAGGTGAAGGTGACAAACCTTTAAAAGAAATTAAAAGAAATATAATTATTGCTAACAGAGATTTATCTATTCCTAACCTGTTTGAAAAATTAATTGAGCAGCGCGAGCATTTAGCTTTAGTTGTAGACGAATACGGAACTGTAAGTGGATTAGTTACTCAAGAAGATGTTATAGAAACCTTATTAGGCTTCGAAATAATGGACGAAAGTGATAATGTTGCAGACTTACAAAACTTAGCTAGAAAAAGCTGGGAAAGACGTGCAAAACGCTTAGGTATTATTGAAGAAGATACTACTGAAGAATAAATTATTTATATAAAAAAAGGAACTGAAAAAATTCAGTTCCTTTTTTTATTTTTGATGATGACTAATTAATTAGTCATTAATTGTCCAAGAAATGTAGTACATAGATCCAATTAAACCAGAACCTGGTGCTACTATATATTCTTTACCAGTTAAGTTAGTTCCTCCTAACTTAAATCTTGATTTTATAGATGGTACTCTATAGTTAACTTGAGCATCTAAAATTGTTCTCGCATCAACAACTCCATCTAAGAATCTAGACTCCCATACAAATGAATTTTGCCAACGTGCATTAATATTAAATCCGAAGTTTTTAAACAAGTTCGCATTACCAAATTGAACTTTAACTTTATGCTCAGGAGTATTGAAACCTGGCTTAAATTCTTCATCAGTACTTCTATCAAATCTAAATCTTGCCCAGTTATACGCTAATCCGAAATCAAACTTCTTAAAGAATTTCGTCTTTAATCCTAAACCAGCACCGTAAGAAGAAACCTCTGCAGTAGAGTTTGTTTTAATAGAAAAACGAGTTAAATCTCTGTTGTTCCATGCGTTTAATAATGCCGCATCAGGAGCCCCGTTAACAAACTCTCCATAATGAGCAACAAATGCAACTTTTTCTGTTAAGAAATCTTCATAATCGTTATAATAACCATTTAAGTCAATCTCTAATAAGTTTGTATCTGTCAAGTTGAAAACTCCACGATAACCAGCTTCAAAAGATTTTACTTTTTCTGGTTTTACTAAATTATAGTTTGCTCTTTGTGGGTTACCTTGGCTAACAGAAAGGGCTGAAAAAGATCTATCAATAGCATCTTGACCAGTTAAAATAGCTGTTGTCCCATCATTATTTGTTACATTAACTGAATATCTAGATAAGTTATCTTGAGCAGTTCCTAAAATATGTGTAGCTCCAGCAAAGAATCCAATATATTGATCTTGAGTAGTTGGATTACGGAAACCTGTTTGGAACGATCCTCTTAAAATATGATCTTTATTTTCACCTAAACCATAACTTAACGATACCCTTGGTGAAAAGTTTCCGTCAAAGTTTTGAGATTTATCATAACGAACAGATCCTGTAAATTTTAAACGATCATCTAAAAATTTCTTTTGAATTTGAGAATATAAACCAAATTCATCAAAAGATATTCTAGAGTTAGCATCTGTATAAATACTTCCTTGAGAATTTAAATTAAATAAACGGTAACTACCACCTACTTGTATCTCTGCCCATTCAATAACATCACGGAAATTATAATTAGCATCTGCATGATAAAAAGCTGATCTATCTAATAACTTAACACCTCCAGCTACATCTGAAGAAACTGTATTTAACGCTGCTTGATATTGTGCTGTTCCTGGAACTAATCTTCCTGTATCTGCAGCAGTTCTTCCTGCTAAATGAGCTGCTTGTGCATTATTAGCTGGCACATTTGGTATATTTCCAGTGAATGCTCTAGCATAAGCTCCGATATATTCTGCAAACCAACGGTTATTAGACTTCCAACTTTCATTTAAATTGATAGCTGCAAAACGTGTATCAAAAGAGTTTCCTGCATCATTTTCAGAGTAATAACCTCTTACGAAGAAATTCTTACCGATAAACTCTAACTTATGTTGCTGTAATAAGAAATCTTTAAGTGTATATCTGTTTGTTCCTTGATATATGTTATTATCTCCTCTATTGTAACGAGAATTCCATACTATTTCTAAATCTTCATTACCAAAAGGACGGAAATGTAAAGAAGCATCAAATTTTAATCCGTTTGCTCTATAATCAACTAAGTCTTTTTCTCTATATCCTGTTCTACTAACATTTACACTAGGAATTACAGCATCAGTTCCAACAGGTAAAATTCCTAAACGAACTAAATCTCTTGCAATACCATTAATATTACCAGAAACTTCATCTCCATAAATATTAACACCGTCATAATTTGGGTCTGAACCTAAATCTCCAACTCTTCTAAACCCTCCAGTTTCAACACCTCCAATTCCTGTAGTATTACTTTCATTATCTGCATGCCAGTCTTCACCTTCAAAATAAGTAAAGTTTACTTTTGCAGCAAATTTATTAGAAAAAGCATGTGCCATTCTAATTCCTACATCGTAAAAATTATTGCTTCCTGCTGCTTCTTGTCTAGTAATTCCTGTTTTAACGTAAGTGCTAATTCCACCGTACTCAAAAGGGTTTTTACTTCTTGCTAATAAGATACCGTTAAATGCATTTGCTCCATAAAGTGCCGATGCTGCTCCTGGTAAAATTTCTACACTTTCTACATCTAGCTCAGAGATACCAGCTAAGTTACCTACTGAGAAGTTAAAGATTGGCACAGAATTGTCTACCCCATCAATTAACTGTACAAAACGAGTGTTTTCAAATGGAGAGAAACCTCTTGTATTTACTGACTTAAATCCGATACTGTTTTCATTAACATCAACTTCTTTTAAGTTTGCTAAATCTTCATAAAACGAGATTGAAGTACCGTTTTTAACATCATTTAATCCTAAACGCTCAATGGTTACAGGAGATTCTATAATTCGTTCAGGAGCTCTCGAAGCAGAAATTACAACTTCGTCTAAAGACAAACTCTCTTTTAGAATTACATTAAGTTCTTGATTTGCATCAGTTACTTCGATGATTTCAGTTTTATATCCAACTGCTGAAACCTCTAAAGTAAATGGAAATTTTTCTTGTTTTGTTAAGGTAAAGTTACCGTCAATATCGGTACTAATTCTTTGTGTAGACGTTTTTACATTAGCACCAGGAAATGGCTCTAAATATTCGTCATAAACTTTACCACTAATAGTTTGTGCTATAGACACAATACTAAATAACATTAAAAAAACAATAGGTAGTTTTTTAATCATAAATTAAAGTTTTTGATTATCTGTTGTTACGTATAAAAAGATTGGAAGAATGATTTTATTCTTCCAACGAAAATGAAATAGGGAATCCGTATTTTACTGAAGTTCTTTCACCGTTTTTCTTTGCAGGAATAAATCTTGGTAATTGAGCAACTACTCTTTTAGCTTCCTCATTTAAGATCTCTCCTCCTTTTGGCCCTAGAGTTTTCACATTAGAAATGTTTCCATTTCTATCGATAACGAAACGAATCCAAACATCTCCTTGAATTCTTTCTCTTACTGCTTGCCCTGGATAACGGAAATATTTTTGAATATGCTTAATCATTTCCATGTTAAAGCAATCCATTCTATCTCCTTTACTTGAGTTTCTACATTCTTCAAATAAAGGAATTTTATCTACAGCACTAAATTTTTGTGCTTTTTTTAATTCTTCTACAGATAAATTACTTGTTAAACTCTTAATATTATCTTTCTTTAAAGCTAAAGAATTTGTTAATGCAGAGTTGTTAACTGTATTATTTACTCCAGAGGTGTTTAAATTATTAATACCACCTGCTACAGAACGCTTTTTAACAGCTTCTCTCTTTTTTAGATATCTACTTCTAGATGAAGATACTTTAACAGTAATTTGTCTTGATTTTTTATCTTTTGATTTTTTAGAATCTTTAATAGTACACTTAGTAATACTATTAGCATCAAAAGAATCTTCTGGTGCTTCACACACTTCTTTTTGAGCCATTAAGCTCAACGAAAAAGAAGAAGTTAATATTAAAAATAATAACTTTCTCATACTTTGGGAGGGTATTAGGGTTACTCAAATAATAATTAAAAACAGATAGTAGGTCGATCAATCTATTAATAACTTTCACTAAGATTTACTTTTTTCAACTCTTATGGAAAACCCAAAAAAGCTAAGCTCTTAGAACCTACAAACTTACACTATTTTTCACTAATTCCAATTTTTTAACACTCTCCTATTAAACTTTTAACATATTCCTATGCTTTTAGTAGGCTTATTTTGTTAATCTCACAAAAAACTAAGAAATAGTTTATTTTTCTTTGTTTTATTTAACTTTTATTGCAATAAAAAAGACAGTGTTTTAACATAAAACACTGTCTTTTTTATTATTTTTTTAAATTATTTACTGTAAACGGTAGTTTATAGGAAATGTATATACAACATTTGTAACTTTTCCTTTATGCTTTCCTGGAATAAATTTTGGAAGCTTTTTAACAACTCTTATCGCTTCTTTTTCTAACAACTTACCATTTTCTGGTCCTATAGTTTGGATGTTTTTTATTTCTCCTCTTTCGTTTATAACAAAGCTTACCCAAACATCTCCTTCAATTTCTTCTAAGAATGCTTTTTCTGGATACGTTAAATTCATTACTATATGATTACGCATCTCGTAATTAAAACATTCTTCTTTATCCATAAAATCTCCTTCACAATTTGCAAATTGAGGTATCTCTTCAACAGTATCAAAAGAAACTCCATTGGTAGTTTTTTCAAAAGCATTTAAAACTAATGCTACTTGTTTTATATTATTTTTAAGTGAAGACGCATCTGTTTCTGAAACCCCAGAAGTATTTAAACTTTCAATCCCTACAGCCTTATTTCTTCTTTGAATTCTTTTCTTTAGGTATCTTTTGCTAACTACAGCAACTTTCGACACCTTTTTGTCTCCTAACTTTTTAACCTCAACATTACACTTGTTAATTGTAAAATCGTCTTCAATCTTGGTTTCTGAACTTTCGCACACTTCTTGAGCAAAGAAATTACTCGTGCTAAAAAGTAGCATTATTACTATGATAAATCTTTTTTTCATAACCTAGTTATTAATTATAATGTAGCATCTATTCTTCTAAAAAAGAGAAATAGATTAACATAGAATAAAAAACCGACTAATAGCGTGAAGCTATTATCGCTTAACTCTAATTGGAATTAATGTTTTTTGAGAAATAGGTTTTGAGAAACTAGGACTTCCTAACTTCAATAAAAAAAGATGTAATAAATGAAATGCTTTTTGGGGTTTAAGATTTTTCATTTGGCTGGGGGATTAAGGGTTATTAATTGCTTTACAAAATTACTTTTTTTTAAGCTTCGATGGATTAAATATAATATTTTTTTATTTAAAAACAAATAATTATCTGTTTTTCTGAATGTTACTCAGTATATTCTTGGTACAAGAAATCGTTGTAAGGAAAACGTTGAATGTGTATTTTTCTTACTTCTTTATAAACCGTTTCTTTAAACTCTTCTAAATTACCTTTATTTAATGCTGAGATAAAAATACTTTCTTTTTGAAGATCATTCATCCAAGTTTTTTTCCAATCTTCTAAAGTATAATGTGCTTTGGTTTTTTCGGTTATCAAATCATCTTCGTCAATAGTTTGATGTGTATAAGCATCAATTTTATTGAAAACCATAACTGTAGGTTTATCTACACTATCAATTTCACCAAGAATTTTATTTACTGAAGCAATGTGATCTTCAAAATTTGGATGAGAAATATCTACCACATGTAGTAATAAATCCGCTTCTCGTACCTCATCTAACGTAGATTTAAAAGACTCTACTAACTGTGTTGGAAGCTTACGAATAAATCCAACTGTATCGGTCATTAAAAACGGAATGTTTTTTATCACCACTTTTCTTACCGTAGTATCTAACGTTGCAAACAGTTTATTTTCTGCAAAAACCTCACTTTTACTAACTACATTCATTAAGGTTGATTTCCCAACATTTGTATAACCAACCAATGCAACTCGAACCATTTTTCCACGGTTCTTTCGTTGTACAGCCATTTGTTTATCAATAGCTACGAGTTTCTTTTTAAGTAAGGTGATTTTATCTCTAATAATACGACGGTCGGTTTCTATTTCTGTTTCACCAGGACCACGCATACCAATACCTCCTTTTTGTTTATCAAGGTGAGTCCACATTCGAGTTAATCGAGGTAATAAATATTCGTATTGTGCTAATTCTACTTGCGCTTTTGCAGAACTTGTCTGTGCTCTGTTCGCAAAAATATCTAAAATTAAATTGGTTCTATCTAAGATTTTACAATCAAGAATTCGCTCGATATTTCTTAACTGAGCAGGACTCAATTCGTCATCGAAAATTGCAGTTCCAATATTGTGTGTTTCGATGTATGCTTTTACATCGTCTAACTTACCTGTTCCTAAAAAAGTTTTCGGATTTGGCTTCTCTAACTTCTGAACAAAACGCTTCACAGCAACTCCTCCTGCTGTAAGTGTTAAAAACTCTAATTCATCTAAATATTCTTCCGACTGTTTTTCGTCTTGATGTTGGGTTATAAGTCCTATTAAAACCGCTTTTTCAGAAATTGCTTTTCTAGTTTCTATCATAAGGATGCAAAATTACGAATTTATTGCAATTGCTTCTCTATAGATGCTACATCTAAACCACATTGTTTTTGAAGTTCTTCAACTGTGCCATGATGAATAAACTTATCTGGAACACCTACTATTTTAATCTTATTTTTATAATTTTTGTTAGACGCGAATTCGCTAATGACGCTTCCAAAACCTCCCTGTACAGTTCCGTCTTCAATAGTAATAATGGTGTTGTGTTTTTTAAAAACCGAATGAAGTAATTCTTCATCTAAAGGTTTTACAAAACGCATGTCGTAATGTGCTATTTCATCTTTATGTTCACAATTATCAATTGCTTTGGTAACATTATTAGCTATTGTACCTATGGTTAAAACGGCTACATTCTCTCCTTCTTTTAAACAAAGACCTTTACCAATTTCAATTTTTGAAAATGGAACTTGCCAATTTTCAATTTCACCTTTTCCTCTTGGATAACGAATCGCCATAGGCTGCTGTAACCCTAATTGAGCGGTGTATAAAATATTACGAAGTTCTATTTCATTTCTTGGAGCAAAAACAATCATATTAGGAATGCATCGCAAATAAGCTATATCGAAAACTCCATGATGCGTCGCTCCATCTTGACCAACTAATCCTGCTCTATCTAAACAAAAAATTACAGGTAAATTTTGCAATGCAACATCGTGAATTATTTGGTCATAAGCTCTTTGTAAAAATGTAGAATACACATTACAAAACGGAATTAACCCTTCTGTAACCATACCTGCAGCTAATGTTACTGCGTGTTGTTCGGCGATTCCCACATCAAAAGTTCTTTCAGGTAATTCTTCTAACATAAACTTTAAAGAACTTCCTGTTAACATTGCTGGCGTAATTCCTACAATTTTCTCATTCTGTTTTGCCAACTCTACTATCGTTTTTCCAAATACATCTTGAAACTTCGTATACTTACTTGCTTGTTTTGGCAAAACCTCTCCCGAAATTTTATCAAATTTACCCGGAGCATGATATTGTACTTGATTTTCTTCCGCCTGCTTTAATCCTTTTCCTTTTGTAGTAATTACGTGCAAGAATTTAGGTCCTTTTACTTCTTTTAAACGATTCAGTTCTCTCAATAATTCCTCAAAATTGTGTCCGTCGATTGGACCTGAATAATCAAAGTTTAAAGCTTCAAAAATATTGTGTTGCTCTACATCGTTTCGAGTAGATTTTATTCTTGTTAAATAATCTTTTAACGCTCCTACCGACGGATCAATCCCGATTGCATTGTCATTTAAAATCACTAATAAACTGGCATCGGTATCTCCTGCATGGTTTAAGGCTTCAAAAGCCATTCCGCTAGCAATGGAAGCATCTCCAATTATTGCAATATGATGTTTTTCATTTTGTTGAAGTTGAGACGCAATTGCCATCCCTAAAGCTGCCGATATTGAAGTAGAAGAATGTCCTACACCAAAAGTATCGTATTCGCTTTCACTTCTCTTTGGAAAACCAGAAATTCCATCTAATTGTCGATTGGTATGAAAAACATCTTTTCTTCCTGTTAAAATTTTATGTCCGTAAGCTTGATGACCAACATCCCAAACCAATAAATCATCTGGAGTGTTAAAAACATAATGCAAAGCAATTGTTAATTCAACCACACCTAAACTTGCTCCTAAATGTCCTTCTTTCGTAGCCACAACATCTATAATAAATGCCCTCAATTCTTTTGCTAACTGTGGAAGTTGTTCTACTGTAAGATTCCTTAATTCTTTAGGATAATTTATGTTTTGTAACAAGGTGTTTTCCATGTCGCAAAAGTACAAAAAGCTTGCTATTAGACTTAGAAAAGCATAAAACTTTGTAGTTTTGCTGTATGAGCAAATTGTATTTAGTACCAACTCCTATTGGAAATTTAGAAGACATCACTTTTCGCGCTATTTCTGTATTAAAGGAAGTAGATTATATTTTAGCTGAAGATACTCGCACAAGCGGAAAGTTATTAAAGCATTTTGAAATTGACACACCTATGCAATCGCATCACATGCACAACGAGCATAAAACAGTAGATACAATTGTGAAACGTTTACAAAATGGTGAAACATTTGCTTTAATTTCTGATGCTGGTACTCCTGCAATTTCCGATCCTGGTTTTTTATTAAGTAGAGCTTGTGTACAAAACAACATAGAGATTGAATGTTTACCTGGTGCTACTGCTTTTGTTCCTGCATTAGTAAATTCTGGGTTGCCCAACGATAAGTTTGTATTTGAAGGTTTTTTACCTGTTAAAAAAGGTAGACAAACTCGTTTGAAATTCTTAGCGGAAGAAAGCCGCACTATGATTTTTTACGAAAGTCCGCACAAGTTATTAAAAACCTTAACTCATTTCTCTGAATATTTTGGAGAAGATCGACAAATATCAGTTTCTAGAGAATTGACAAAATTATTTGAAGAAACCAAACGAGGAAGTATAAAACAAGTTTTATCATATTTCACAACAAAACCCGCCAAAGGTGAAATTGTAATCGTCGTTGACGGGAAAAAATAATTTTTCTTAATTAGCAATTAATTTATATTCTGGATAATGTTTTTCTAGTAATTCTTCAGATTTCTGAGGAATTACAATTAACGTTATATAAGAAACTAGTATAGTTAACACCACCATAAGTGAGACGAAAAACCTTCTTAATTCACTCATTTCTATCAACTCTTTATTATTAGGAAGGGAAAATTCAAACGCATAAAACATAATAAGAACAACACTACCAATTCCTTGAGCCATCATTATATCTTCTAACATCCATTTTTTTCCTGTTTTTGAAGTTTTGTCCTTGATTTTCTTTTTAAACTGATATATTTTAAATAATTCAATAAAAATTATAGTAAAATAAACTGCCATATAAAGATTATACGCTTGGGAAAATTCTTGAAGCTGATAAAAAATAACAAATAACATTATAGTAACTGCTATTTTAGGAAGTTTAAACCACTCTTTAACAAAGCTTAAAATAAGTTTAAAGTATTTTTTATTCATTTGTTTTTGCTTCTCTTCCACCACATTCATAAAACCGAAAACACCAAACTTTTTAAATGACTTATCTCTAGCTTGTTCAAAAGTTAATGCTGGGAATCTCTCCCATATTTGTTCAATATCATTTGCTAAATGATCTACCAACTCTGTTTGTACATCGTAATGCTCAACATAATGCTGACGTGTAAAACTGTATAAATCTTGTATTTGTTGATCGTTTAATTTCATTATGCTATAAGTTGTTTATATATGTTGTTAACTTTTTTATATTCTTTGTTGAAAAAGCTTATTCCGTAAAACGATTGTATTGTAATGAACCAAAAAAACACCGTAGTCAATAATCTATAATTTAATACATCTATCTCAAAAAGTTTTGGCATATATATAAATGCATTTATAAACATTAAAGAAAAAGTTGCCTTACTCAATGCACTTTCTAATTGAACAGATTTACGAACCCTGTATTTTGTTAAATAATAAAACAAAAAAGCTATCATAACTGCTAAATAAGAAAAGAGAACAATTTTAAAAACTAACTCATATTTACTTATTGAATAAAATACAATCAAGTAACTCAAACTAAACACTATAGTAGACGTATTAATTATTGATGTTTTAAAATATTTCCAAAAGCTTCTTCCATATTCTCTAGAATATACGTTTAGTTTTTCGGCTATTACTTTTTCAAAGCAACTTCCATTGAAATTTTCTTTCCAACCTAAAGAAATAAAAGAATCTTGAACAGCGTCTTTAAACTTTTCACCTAAATCAATTCTTTTTTCAACATCTGTTACTACATGGTCTAGCATTTCCATACGGATATCCCAATAATTCACACCATCTTTTTCTAAACGATTTTCTATGTATTGAACTTGTTCTTCAGTTAACTGCATTTCAAACTATATTTTTTTACAGTTAAAAAATGGCGTTTGTATAGTTTTATACCTAATTGACAAACAAACAAACTGAATAGTAACATCGCTATTTCAAAAATATCTAATCCTCCGCTTTGGGTTAAAAACGAACCAAATAACATAAAAGGAAATAGAATATATGGTAATACTTGACTATTGTATAGAAAACTATAAGATGTTTTAATTTTTGACTTTCTTATTAAAAATCCCCCAACAAGAATTAAAGCTGCCGAAATATAAATCCAAACTTGTGCCATAAAGTTTAGTATTTGTATTCCTTTAAAAGAAACTTCCTGTTTAAAATTTAATAACAATAGCATTATGGCAAAAACACTCCAGATTTTAATTGCGTGTGGTTTACCGTATTTTTTAAGTTTTTCAACAACGACTTTGGGTTTTACATAAGCATAACCTAAGTAAACACTTGAGTCTTCTTCTAATAACTTATTCCATTTGAACTTAACTTTTTCAAAAGCTTTTTCAAAACTTACGGTATTAGTAGCTTGCTCTATTTCTGATATAACATGGTCTAAAACTTCAATTCTCACATCAATATATTGTAGCCTTTTTCTATCTAAATACCATTCTATTTGTTGTATTTGCTCTTTGGTTAATTGCATCATCTAGTTTAATAAAGCCTTGTATTTTGTTAAAATAATTTTCTTTTGTCTTCTCAAAACGATATAAGCTGAAACGCCATATATAAAAGTAAAAAACCAATAACCTGTAAAAATAAATTCGTTCTGAATCAACCAATTTTTAAACCCTAAATTATCTGCTAATGTTACCATTAAAAAAGGCAACCATATTTCTGCGCCTAAATATTTAACTTCATCTAATTTTCTTAATGGTTTTTTATTTATCATACCAAAAATGGCAGAAACTATCATTATTAAGTGTGTAGAAACAACAAATATTAACCAAGCGTTTTTGTTACTAATGCTTTTAGAAATTAAAAAAATAATGAATAGAGTCAGTATTGTTATCGGTAATAACTCTCGAGAAGTAAAAAAGCTAAAAAATTGTCTCCATGTTTGTTTTCCATATGTTTTCTTTACATTTTTCACCTCATTATTAATAAAACCTTTTATAAAGTTTTCCTCATTTGATAAGTATTGATAAAAATCATCTCCTCCTTTTACCTCAAAACCACAAATTAAGTGATCCATTAATTCAATTTTCACTTGCGGACTTAAATTTGGAAACTTCTTATTTAAATACTTACTTAAAAACTGTAATTGTTCGTCTGATATTACTATTTTCTTTTCCATATTCTAATACATTATTCCAACCCAAGCTTAGGATTTACCAACTGCTGCATCGTATTTAAAAACTCTTGCATGTCGGCCAACCGATTTACAGTTTCGGTAGTTCCTTGCTCGGTAAGTTTGTAATATTTACGTAAACGATTTCCTACTTTAGCAACTTCAACATCTAATAAACCTTCAGCTTCTAACTTGTGTAGTGCCGGATACAAAGCTCCTTCAGTTATATGCAATTCTCCCTTTGTTAATTCTTTTACTTTTTGTGTAATTTCATAGCCATACATCTTATCATTTTGAGCCAATAGCTTCAAAATAATCGTTTGTAATGAGCCTTTATATAATTTTTGATTTCCCATAATAGTGAGATATTTCTTTATACCTAAAAAACTTAGGTATGCAAATATACATAATTTTCTTATACATAAAAATCTTAGGTATAATTTTATCATTTCAATAACAGCTCATTATTTAATAGTTCGTTATTTTTGCGCCTCAAATAAAAACTTACATGAGTAATTTTTACAAACTAGCTATTCAGAAAGTAATCAAAGAAACTAAAGACGCTGTTTCTATTTTATTTTCAATTCCAACAGAATTAAACAATGCTTTTCAATTCAAAGCAGGACAATACATAACATTAAAAAAAGAAATTAACGGTAACGATATTCGTAGAGCATATTCTATTTGTTCTTCGGAAAAAAGCAACGAAATTAAAGTTGCTATTAAAGCTGTTGAAAACGGAACTTTTTCAGTATTCGCTACTACTCAATTAAACGATGGTGATATAATTGAAGTAAGCCAACCAGAAGGAAAATTTATTTTAGAACCCCAAGAAAACAAAAACTACCTGGGTTTTGTTGCCGGTAGCGGAATTACACCCGTATTATCAATGGTAAAAACTACTTTAGAAAATACTACCACTGCTACTTTTACTTTAATTTATGGTAACAAAACTGCAGAAGACACTATATTTTACAATGAGTTAAATGGTTTACAAGAGCAATACCCTAACCGATTTAACCTACATTATGTTTTTAGTAGAGAAAATGTTGAAGGTTCTTTATTCGGAAGAATTGACAAAGGTCACGTAAACTACTTTATTAAAAACATGCATAAAGATTTTTCTTTCGATGCTGCTTACTTATGCGGACCAGAAGAAATGATTAACATAGCTTCTGAAACATTAGAAGAAAATAACTTCTCTAAAGAAAATATCCATTTCGAATTGTTTACAGCTTCTACTTCAGAAGAAAATACTTCAGAAATTAAAGATGGAGAAACAGAAGTAAAAGTTGTTTTAGATGATGAAGAAGAAAGCTTCACAATGAAACAGACCGACACAATTTTAGCTGCTAGTTTACGTAATAAATTAGATGCTCCATATTCTTGCCAAGGCGGAGTTTGTAGTAGCTGTATTGCAAAAATTACTGAAGGAAAAGCAGTAATGACTAAAAATTCTATTTTAACAGATGATGAATTAGAAGAGGGTTATGTGCTTACTTGTGTTGCTCATCCTACAACCTCTAAAATTGTAGTTGATTTTGACGAAGTATAGTTAAAAACACCCTATATACAAACTTAAAAACTGCTATCTTTATAAACTATGGATATTTCTCAATTTAAAAACCCTTATTTCATTGGTTTTTTTATGGCTTTTATGATTGGGCCAGTGTTTTTTATGCTTTTAAAAACAAGTATTTTAAAAGGAGCTAGAGCTGCTATTGCTTTTGATTTAGGTGTTATTTCTGGAGATATATCTTTTATGTTAATTGCTTACTACGGTAGTAGAACTTTATTAGAAAAAATAAAAGATGATCCTCGTTTATTTTTAGTCGGAGGGTTAATTCTTGTAATATATGGTTTAATCACTTATTTAGATAAAAGCAATAAAAAAGAAATCGACGAAACGAATGTTGAAGTACCCAAAGCCAACAATTATTTTAAACTTTTTATTAACGGGTTCTTTTTAAACTTTATAAATATTGGTGTTTTAGCAGGATGGTTAGGAATAATGGTAGTTATTGGACCTTCACTTGACATGGATCCCAACAGTATTTTTTGGTTCTTTGTAAAAGTTATTATTGGATATGCCTTAACAGATTTAGCTAAAATACTACTAGCGAAGCAATTAAAAAAGAAAATGACTCCTCTAGTTATTTACAGAATTAAAAGAGCAATGGGAGTTGTTCTTATTATTTTTGGAGCTTTTTTAATGCTAAAAGCATTTATTCCTCTTGAAGAGATAATGGATAATGTAAGTTAAAAACCAAGAATAAGCTGCGCTATTAAAAAGTAAATTAAGATTCCAAATATATCATTGCTCGTGGTAATGAAAGGTCCTGTTGCAATCGCTGGATCAATTCCTCTTTTATCTAAAAACAGTGGAACAAAAGTTCCTATTAATCCTGCAACTACTATTACAACCACAAGTGACACTGAAATTGCTAGTGCTTTCATTAAATCTTGTTCATAAACAAACACGAATACAAATAAGAACAACGCTAAAACTACTCCGTTTAGTAAAGCAAGAAGCATTTCTTTTATCAATCTACTTTTTATACTTCCTTTTACATCATCATTCGCTAAACCTTGCACAATAATTGCTGAAGATTGAACTCCAACATTACCTGCCATTGCCGCAATTAATGGAGTAAAAAAGAACAGAACTGCGTTTTCTTCAAAAGTATGTTCAAACTTACCCATTATTAAAAAAGCTCCAATACCACCTAACAATCCTAAAAACAACCAAGGTAAACGAGCTTTTGTTAAGTCTAAAATACTATCATCAGAATCTACGTCTTGTGTAATACCCGCTGCTAACTGATAATCTTTCTCCGCTTCTTCTTTAATTACATCTACAATATCATCAATTGTAATCCTACCAACCAAAACACCTAATTCATCTACAACAGGAATAGCTTCTAAATCGTACTTACGCATAACATTAGCAACATCTTCTGCAGAGTCATGTACATTTACAGAATCTACTCTTGGTATATACACGTCAGCAATTTTTGCTCTGGTTGATGCCATTAATAAGTCTTTTAAAGAAAGGCGCCCTTTTAACTTTCCGTCATCATCTATTACATAAATAGAATGTACTCGCGTTACCTCTTCGGCTTGTACACGCATTTCTTTTACACAAGTTAACACATTCCAGTTTTCGTTAACTTTTACCATTTCCTTTGCCATTAATCCTCCGGCAGAATTTTCATCGTAACGTAAAAGTTCTACAATTTCTTTCGCGTGCTCTTTGTCTTCTATTTGTTGCATTACCTCCTGCTTACGATCTTCAGGAAGTTCTGCAATTACATCGGCAGCATCATCGGTATCTAATTCTTCTATTTCTTCGGCAATCTCTTTATCGGTAAGCTGTTCAAGAATTTTTTCACGAACATCATCATCAACATCCATCAGTACTTCTGAGGTTGTTTCAGAATCTAATAAACGAATAATATACACTGCTTCATCAAACGATAATTCGTCTAATACTTCAGCAATATCTGCATGGTGAACATCGGTAAAAAAATCGGCTAATTGGGTATTATTCTGCGCTTGTACTAAGTTGCGCACATCTTTTAAAAGCGCTCTGGTTATCTCTAATGCCATAGCTTATTCGTTTTTACTCGAGTTGAGATTTATATTCTATTTTCTAAGCTATTGTGCTTTGAAAAAGTTATTCATTGACTAGTTCTCGATACAATTTTTCGTTCCTCAAAATTACTCGAACTGATAACACAATAGTTACTTCTAAACGTTATCGTTAGCTAACATTTTTGTTAACTCGATAAACTTTTGCACCGATAATTGTTCGGGACGCATCGCAAATATAGGGTCTTCTTTTAAGGTATCCGAAAGATTGAAAGATTTTAAACTGCTTCGAAGCATTTTTCTTCGTTGATTAAATGCAGTTTTCACTACTCTAAAAAAGAATTTTTCATCTACTGGTAAAGTATAATTTTCTTTTCTGATTAATCGGATTACTCCAGAGTCTACTTTCGGTGGTGGATTAAATACCGATGGCGGAACTGTAAACAAATATTCTGCATCATAGAAAGCTTGAGTTAGTACCGATAATATTCCGTAGGTTTTGCTTCCTTCTTTTTCGGCAACTCTTTGTGCTACTTCTTTTTGAAACATTCCAGAAAACTCAGGTACCAAATCACGATTCTCAATAGCTTTAAAAACTATTTGAGATGATATATTGTATGGAAAGTTACCAATAATAGCGACTTGCTCTCCGTTAAACGTTTTGGATAAATCTTGCTTTAAAAAATCTCCTTCAATAATACTGAAGTTATCGGTAGAAGTATCTAATTTAATATGCTCTACGGGAAATGTTTCGTGTAAATATTCAACAGATTCAGAATCGAGTTCCATCACTGTAATCTTTGGTTTCTTTTCAAGTAAATACTTGGTAAGAACTCCCATTCCTGGACCAATTTCAAGCACATTATTATATCCGTTTTCAGTTAATGAATCGGCTATTTTTTTGGCAATATTTTCGTCTTTTAAAAAGTGTTGCCCTAAATGTTTTTTAGCTTTTACAGTCATGTTTTTATCTCGATGTTTCAGTTTTTAGATACAAGAATAAAGAGTCAATCTTATTCTAACATCTTGATTTTTTTTCTGAAAAGATTAATTACTATTTACTGTTGGGTAAAATTCATTAATTACTTTTAACTCAGTACGGAAAGCTAACATTTTATCAGCAAATTTCTGCATTCCGTCTGTACGTAATTTTTCTGCATCGTACTTATAGTAATCGTCTAAATCTTCTCTTGTTTTAGCTGTGTACTGGATTGAATAGGTTACTCCGCCCATATCTTCTTTTACTAAAACCTGAGTCATTTTAGCACTTACAAATCTTCCTGTTGCTAATACTTCTGGAATATGATTTTCTATCCACACTAACCATTCTGCGTGAACACTTTCATCTATATTAACTGTTACGTTGTATATATACATTTTACTCCTTTTAATGGTTTTTAAATATTGTCTCCTCTTAGCTTTCGATACTTCTTTCGAGCATCAACTAAATAGATACTATTTGGGTGGTCAAAAATAATCTTTTGATAGTATTCTTTTGCCTTTTCTGTATTATTTAATTTGTTATTGTACAACTCTGCTACTTTGTAATATACATCATCTACTAAAATTCCTTTTTCATCTACAGCTAAAACTTTTGCATAAACTAAAAGGGCTTCGTCGTACATTTTCTTTCTCTCATATAATGTTGCTTGTTTAAACAACATATCATCTTCAATAGATTGTCCTTTGTAATTTGCTATAACATCTTCTATTACAGTTATTGCTTCGTCATTTTTTTGTTGATAAGCAAGTAAGTCTGCCTTTGCATATTCTTTTAATCCTGTTGAAATACTGTCTTTCGGTTCATTGTCTGATATTACTAAAAACAAATAAGCGGCATCGTTAGCAGTTAACTGAGAAGTAGAACCTTTTAAAACTTTTAATTGTGCTTTTGCCCACTTGAAATCTCCTTTAAAATATGACGTTTGTGCACCTCTATATCTTGCCTCCTGACCTAATCTACTATTTTTATGTTTCGTCTGTACTTGAGCAAAGTATATTAATGCTTTATTAAACTTTTCAGCAAAAACCAATGCTTCACCTAACTTAAGCTTCACTAAAACTTTTAAATATGGTGAATTTGCAAATTTTTTAGCTTCTTCTAAAATTTCTATTGCTTTCCTTGGATTCTTCTCTTTAAACAATACATAATTAGCATACGATACTTGAATAGGAACTGTATTACTATTTACTCCATAATCCTTTAACGCATTTAAAAACTGTTCTTCAGTATCAGCGCTTTCTTCTTTAACAGCTATTAGTAACTTTCTGTTAAGCGCAAAGAATTTATCTCTTGGATAATTGGTTCGTTCAATAACCATATCGAAACACTCTTTGGCCACTTGGTAATCTTCATTTTCAAAAGCTATTTTGCCCAATTCTTTAATTCCAGATAAATTATCAGCATCTCTAGCCAATAATGCTTTATGCTGAATTAAAGCCTTATTGTATTCTTTTTGTTTGATAAATAACCATGCTAATAGGTTGTTCCAAATATCTTTTGGATTACTGTTCGATTTTCGTAATAAAGCTCTTTTAAAGGAAACATTGTTTTCATTTTCTGAATCATCAGTAATGTATCTACTCGTAAACCTTTTTACTGTACTTAGATAGTTTTCATTTTTATCAACCATATCTACATACGATGCAAACATTTTATCAAACTCTCCTTGCTCACCATAAATCTGGGCTAACTGAAATCCGTAGTTAGCTCCATTATTTTTTTGCATTGTAAGCTCATACGCTTTAATTGCTAAGTTGAGTTTGGAATAACTTCTGAAAAAATTAGCGATAATTCCGCCAAAACTTGGTTGTTTATTTATGGAGTTAATTGCTTTTTCATATTCAACATTTGCTAATTCCTGATTTTGCTGACGCTCATAATTTTGTCCTAAAATTACATTTAGGTAACCTAAATCGGGCTGTTGCTTCAATCTACTATTTATCAAATTTTCTACAATATGAAACTGATTGGTTTCTTGATAGCATTTTACTAACCTTTCTAAATATGTAGTGTTATATGGACTTTTATCATATAAAGACTTATATAACTGAATAGCCTTTTCATATTCATTATTTCTAAAATAATTTTCAGCAACAATAAATTGATTCTGTTGCCCGAAAACGAACATGCTAAACCATAAAAAAGAAATAAATAGAATATATTTTTTCATCAATTATTTAAAAAAATTAATATCACCTAAAAAGTAAAGATACTCAAAGTTTTACGAATACTACTGTTAATTAAATCTACTGTTTTTTGTTAATTAATTATTAAAAACACTGTTTTCAGAAGAAAGTTTGTAACATTTTGGCACGAAACTTGTCTATATAATAAACATAACTAAACATCGAACACTATGAAAAATTTAACTAAGCAATACGAAACAGCAAAGAACAACGCTAATATGTTTATGAAAAACGGACAAATATCTAAATATTTTGAAGCGTTATTAGAAATGAATAAATACAAAAAACTAATGGTAGCAGTGGTTGCCAACTAATATATATTTTTGAAGGGGAACAAAAAACCCAAGTTTCTTAATTGAAGCTTGGGTTTTTTACATTTATAATTTTGTTATTTTAGTCAATCATATCAAAACCGCAATAAGGAACTAATACTTCTGGTACTTTAATTCCTTCTGGAGTTTGATAGTTTTCTAAAATCCCTGCTAATACTCTTGGTAAAGCTAAAGAACTGGCATTTAAGGTATGTGCTAATTGACTTTTTCCTTCTTTATTTTTGAAACGTAATTTTAAACGATTCGCTTGATACGCTTCTACATTTGATGCAGAACTAATTTCTAACCAACGATTTTGTGCTGTTGAGTATACTTCAAAATCAAAAGTTAATGCTGCAGTAAAACCAGTATCTCCACCACATAAACGTAAAATTCGATATGGTAATTTTAACTCACGTAAAATTCCTTTAATATGTTCAACAATATCGTTTAATGCATTGTAAGAATTATTTGGGTGTTCAACACGAACTAACTCTACTTTATCAAATTGATGTAAACGATTTAATCCACGTACATGAGCTCCGTAGCTTCCTGCTTCACGACGAAAACAAGGAGTATACCCAGTGTATGCCTTTGGTAAATCGCTTTCTTGTAATAAATCTCCTCTATGCATATTTGTAATTGGCACTTCAGAAGTAGGTATTAAATATAAATCGTCTGCAGTTACATGATACATTTGTCCTTCTTTATCTGGTAACTGACCTGTACCAATACCTGAAGCTTCATTAATTAAGTGAGGAACTTGAACCTCTGTATAACCAGCAGCTGTATTCTTATCTAAGAAATAAGAGATTAATGCACGCTGTAAACGAGCTCCTTTTCCTTTATATATAGGAAAACCTGCTCCGCTTACTTTTGCTCCTAATTCAAAATCGATAATATCATATTTCTTAGCCAATTCCCAGTGAGGTAATGCTTCGTCTCCTAAATTAGGAACAATACCTTCTTTGAAAATTTCTTCGTTGTCTTCTTCATTAACTCCAGCAACCACAGATGCGTGAGGAATGTTAGGAATTTGATATAACAACTCTGTTAACCTATCAGCGGCAGCATTTAACTTTTCAGTTAATTCTTTATCTTGAACTTTTAACTGCCCAGTTTTTTCTTTTAATAAGTTAGCTTTCTGAACTTCTCCAGATTTAAAAAGACCACCAATTTCCTTGGATATTTTGTTAGATTCAGCTTTAACATTATCTAATAAAACTTGTGTAGCTCTACGAGTTTCATCAGTAGTTAATACTTCGTTAATCATTTCCTCGGCATTCGTAAAATTACGTTTTGCCAATCCATCTAAAACAGTTTGTTTGTTTTCTCTAATAAACTGAACCTGTAACATCTTTTTATTTTTTTAAGAACCGCAAAGATATAGGATGTTACAATTTTAAACAATGCTATTGTACAATTGTTTTTAAGTAGTTTAAAGTATTTTCTTTATCCTTTTTTAATTGAAGTTTTAATTCTTCTACTGAAGAGAATTTTTCTTCCTCTCTTAAATAGTATAATAACTCGATTGTTATTTGCTGATTGTATAGGTTTTCATCAAAATCGAAAAAATTAACTTCTATAGTTCTATTAGCTCCATTTACTGTAGGACGATTACCTATATTCATCATACCATGAAACCTTTCTCCATTAATTTTTGCTTTTACAACATATACTCCCTCTTTAGGTATAAGTTTGTAATTCTCTTCAATATGAATATTTGCTGTAGGGAATCCTATTTTTCCTCCCAACTGGTTTCCTTTTACAACTTTTCCTGTTAAAGAGAAATTGTATCCTAAATATTTATTAGCTGTTTTTAATCCTCCTCCTTGTAATGCTCTTCTAATTTTAGTAGAACTTACTGATACGCTATCAATATCCTGCGCTGGAATTTCTTCTACAGTAAAATCAAATAAATGAGAATACTCAGTAAGTTGCTCAATATTTCCTTCTCTATTTTTTCCAAAATGATGATCATAACCTATAACTAATTTACTAACATCAAGTTGGTTTACTAGTACATTTCTAACAAAATCTAACGCGGTTAGTCGAGAAAACTCTTTACTGAATGGATGAACTATTAAATGGTCTAACCCAGTTTTGGCTAATCGTTGTGCTCTTTCTTTAATGGTATTAATAAGTTCTATAGAAGCATCTTGTTGCAATACCATTCTAGGATGAGGAAAAAAAGTTAACACTACTGATTCTTTATTATCTCTTTTCGCCTCAGCAACCAAGTTTTCTATTATTTTTTGATGACCAATATGTACGCCATCAAAAGTACCAATAGTAACTATTGTTTTTGTGTTGGGTGTAAAATCAAAAATTGATCGGGTAATCTTCAATTGATATAAATTTTATACAAATTTACGACTTGTATGAAAATGCAAAAAGCACATCTTAAATTTATGTTATAAAAATGTAAGTATATCAAAAAAAAGAGCAGAAGTATATCAAAATATCAGTTTTATTACTCTTTTATTTAAAAAACCAAAAAAAATTGTATTTTGCACAGCAGTTAACAAATTATTTTACATTATGATTAAAAAACTATTACTAGTTGCATTTGTACTCTTTGGTAGTAGTCTAATGATGGCACAAACTACCATTAGTGGTACTGTTAATGATGCTTCTTTAGGCGGACCTTTACCAGGTGCAAATATTAAAGTTTCGAGAAAAGCGGTAGGAACTACTACCGATTTTGATGGGAAGTTTACTTTAACAGTGACAGACACCCCTCCTTTCACCCTAGAAATTTCTTCTTTAGGGTATGGTACAAAAACAGTAGAAATTACAAAAAACAATCAAGTTGTAACTGTTGATTTAACAGAAAACGCAACTTCTTTAGACGAAGTAGTAGTATCGGCTTCTAGAACTCCAGAACGTGTTATGGAATCTCCTGTAACTATTGAACGTTTCGATTCTAGAGCAATTAAAAACTCATCTTCTCCATCATTCTATGATGCTTTAGAGAACTTAAAAGGTGTAGATATCAACTCAAG
The DNA here is from genome assembly GCF_002120225.1 of Tenacibaculum holothuriorum. Taxonomy (GTDB): domain Bacteria; phylum Bacteroidota; class Bacteroidia; order Flavobacteriales; family Flavobacteriaceae; genus Polaribacter; species Polaribacter holothuriorum. The sequence continues at coordinate 329,874 of NZ_LAPZ01000002.1, forward strand.
TGGTTTAACATTTAAATCGGTAAACACACGTGGTTTTGCTTCTTTTGCTAACGAACGTTTTGTTCAGTTAGTAGATGGAATGGACAACTCATCTCCTGCCTTAAACTTTGCTTTAGGTAACTTATTGGGTATGTCTGAATTAGATGTTAAAAGTGTAGAAATTTTACCAGGTGCTGCTTCGGCTTTATATGGAGCAAATGCATTTAACGGAATTATGTTAATGCGTAGTAAGAGTCCTTTTGACGATCAAGGAATTAGTGCCGTTGTAAAAACAGGAATTACAAGCCAACAAGCTGCTGGTGATAACGGTTTTGTTGACACTAGTGTTCGTATGGCATACGTTTTTGATGATTATTTTGCTGCTAAAGCTACTTTATCTTATTTAGAAGGTGAAGAATGGCACGCAACTGATTATAGAAATACAACTGGAGTTGGAGGAACATATGCTCCAGGAACAAGAGATACTAGATTAGATTATGATGGTGTAAATGTTTATGGTGATGAAGCTGTAATAGATTTAAAAACTGTTGTTGACGGGTTAGTAAGTAACGGTTCATTACCTACTTCTGCGCTTGGTGTCGTGCCAAATGTAAGAGTAAGTAGAGATGGTTATAATGAAGTTGATTTAATGAGTAATGAAGCTAAAAGTTTAAAATTTGGTGCTGCATTACACTACAGACCTTTAGGTAATGATAGAGTAGAGATTATTTGGAATTCAAAATTTGGTAGAGGTAATACGATTTATCAAGGTCAAAACAGATACAATATTGCTAACTTCTTTATGGAACAACATAAATTAGAAGTTAGAGGTAAAAACTTTTTTGTAAGAGGTTATTATACTGGTGAAGATGCTGGTGATTCTTATGATACAAGATTCTTAGGATTAAACTTAAACAATCAATGGGTTAGAAACCCTGTCACAAACCAAATTGTTGCACCTCAAGATGCGAATAACACTTGGTTTGCTAGATATGTATTAGGTTACTTCAATGCAGCTACTCAAGGTGGTCTTACTGATTCTCAAGCTCATGTAGCAGCAAGGAATTTTGCTAACGTAGGGAGATTAGTTCCTGGAACTCCAGAGTTTCAAGCTGCCTTTGACAAAGTTACTAATGACCCAGACTTATTAACTGGATCGAAGTTTAGAGATAATACTAACTTATATCATGTAGATGCAAACTTAAATTTAAGAGACTATATTGATTGGGCTGAAGTTCAATTTGGAGGTTCATATAGAAGATTCAAATTAAACTCATTCGGAACAATTTATACTGATGGAACTGGACCAATTAGATATAGTGAATATGGTCTTTATACTCAATTGCAAAAGAAAATGATGGAAGATCGTTTAAAGTTTACTGGTTCTGTTCGTTATGATAAAGCACAAAACTTTGATGGTAACTTCTCTCCAAGGGTATCTTTAGCGTATGCTGCTGGTGAAACAAAAAACCACAACTTTAGAGCATCATTCCAAACTGGTTTCCGTAATCCTACAACACAAGATCAATATATAGGTTTAGCAACTGGTGCAGGAGTATTAATTGGTACTGCTGAAGACAACTTAGACAGATATACATCATTACCTCAAAGTGTATCAACTGCTGGTCAAGGTTTATCTGGACTAGGAGCAACAACAACATTTACTGGAAGAGATGCATTTACTAGAGCTTTCTCTGCAACTTCTTTAGCTACTTACGGTGCTGCTGTAGCACAAGCTATAGCTGGAGGAACTAACCCACAACAAGCTGCTTTAGCTAATGCTGGTTTATTACAAAAATCTGATTTTGATTTAGTAAAGCCAGAAAAAGTAACTTCTTTTGAAGTTGGTTATCGTAGTGCAATTCCAACAGGAGACACAAAAATTGGTATAGATTTTAGTGCTTATTATAACGATTATCAAGATTTCATTGCAATCAAAAATATTGCTGTACCTCTTTATGGTGGTTTTAATGCAGATGGTACTCCAAACGCATTAGCTGTTGCTGCTGTAGGTAATGGAGATTACACTGGTGTTGGTTTTAGAACGAACTCTAAGGCTGATGTTAGTTCTTATGGGGTAGGTTTAGGTATTAACACAAAAATATTTAAAGGATATAATTTAGGGTTTAACTATACTTGGTCTAGATTTAGCTTTGATCAAGCTTCTGATCCAGATTTTGAGCCATCTTTTAATACTCCAGAGCATAAAATTAAATTACAATTTGGGCATTCAAATTTATTCGAAAACTTCGGATTTAACATTAATGCTCGTTGGCAAAATTCTTTCTTATGGCAATCTTCTTTCTTAGAAGGAACTGTTGACGCAAGAACTGTATTAGATGCTCAGGTAAATTATAGAATTCCAAGTTTAAAATCTGTAATAAAAGTTGGTGGTGCTAACCTAACAGGTGAAGAATACTTAAGTGCTCCTGGTGTTGGTGCAATTGGTTCTCAATACTTTATTTCTTGGACAATCAATAACTAATTAAGAATTAACAATGAAAAATTATAATAAATATTTATTAGGTCTATTAATTTCTACGGGATTAGTTTCTTGTGATGTTAATAACGACTTAGATCCTATTCCTGAAGAGCAACCTGCAGTTGTTGAACTTAATGTAAATGGATTAGATTTATCGAAATATGTTTCTGTAGGTGCATCTTTCACAGCAGGGGTTACTGACGGAGCTTTATTTATAGCTTCTCAAGAAAATTCATTTCCAAATATATTAGCTTCTAAGTTTAAAATGGCTAACGGAGGAGATTTTTCTCAACCTCTAATGAATGATAATATAGGTGGATTTGTAACTACAACAGGGGTAGTTGCTCAGCCACCAAGACTATATTTTAACGGAACTGGACCAGCAGAATTAAACGCAACTCCAACCACAATATTTGGAGCACCTGCAGCTAATGCTGGTAATTTAAATAACTTTGGTGTTCCTGGAGCAAAAAGCTTCCATTTAGTGACTCCAAATTATGGTAATCCAGCAGGTTTAGCTACGTTACCTTTAACAGCCAATCCTTATTTTGTAAGAATGGGAGCTCCTTCGGGCACAACTATTATGACTGATGTTGCTGCTGCGGCACCTACATTTTTTACCTTATCAGAAATAGGAGGTAATGATGTATTAGGTTATGCACTTTCTGGTGGGTACAACCCAGAAGTAAAGCATCCAGTTACAGGAGCTGTAATAGTACCTGCATCTAATGCTATATACCAGTCAGATAATATGGTTAGTCCCGCTAATTATGGAGCAAATGATATTACAAATACTGATGTTTTTGCTCAAACTTTTAATGGTATTGTAGGAGCATTAACAGCTGGTGGTGCAAAAGGTGTAATTGTTACTTTACCATACATAACTAGTTTAGCACATTTTACAACTGTACCTCACAATCCTTTAGACCCTAGAGAAAATTCTGAGTTAGCAGGACAAGTACCTCTTTTGAATACTGTTTACGGAGCTATTAATCAAATTTTTATAGGAGCAGGTCAAACTAACAGAGTTATAACATTTGACCCAAATAATACTAACCCTGTAGTTATTAAAGATGAGAAACTACCAAATTTATCTAGTGTTATAACTACGCAACTTGTTGCAAGTCCTACATTTGCTCCTTTCGTACAGTCTTTAGGGTTACCGGCTCAAGCTGCTCCTTTAGTTGCTAAATTATTAGGAGACCAATACGGGCAAGCAAGACCTGCAACGGCTAACGATTTATTAGTATTACCTAGTAGTACAGTTATTGGTACTGTTAACACTAAAAGTGTACAAACATTAATGGGACAAGGAATTCCTCAAAATTTAGCAGGGCAATTTTCTGCTGAAGGGATTACTTTACCTTTAGAAGATAAATGGGTATTAACTCCTGAAGAGCAAAAAGAAATAAAAGATGCTACAGATGCTTACAACCAAACTATTACAGCAGTTGCAAATGCAAATGCGAATGTTACTTTAGTTGATTTGAAAGATGTTTTAAATCAAGCATCTATGAGTGGTGTTGCTTTTGACAACTATACTTTAACTACTCAATTAGTTTTTGGTGGTTTAATTAGTTTAGACGGGGTTCATTTAACTGCTAGAGGTTATGCTCTAATGGCTAACAAAATTTTAGAAGCTATGGATAAGCCAGAAGCTGAAGGAGGCTTTGGAACAAACTTTACTAAAGCTACTAATGGATTAGCTAAGGCTGGTGATTATCCGACTAATTACTCTGCAGCTTTACGATAAAAATAAATTTTATAAATAAAAAAAGGTGAACTTAATTGTTCACCTTTTTTTATTTATTGGCATTTTCTTTCCATTCATTAATCATATCATCTGTAATGATATATTTTTTATATCTCCCTTCTCTGTATCTTGAATAGATAAAAACTGGCATTAATACAAAAGCCATAAAGAACACACCTAACCCCATTACTACCTGTGCATTATCTTTATCAGCATACAACATATAAGCTCCTACAAGCATCCAAACTAAGAAGATAACGAACAATACTATTACGACTTTTTTCATCCTTAAAAACGTTTAATTAGCGCAAAAATAAAAAATCCTATCATGTTCATGATAGGATTTTAGATATATAAAATTGTTATTACATTTTCATTAACCAAGAACGAACATCTACTTCTTGTTTAATAATGTCTCTTAACTCTTCAATTTTAACACGTTTTTGCTCCATCGTATCTCTATGACGAATGGTAACTGTATTATCTTCTAAAGTATCATGGTCTACCGTAATACAGAAAGGAGTACCTGCAGCATCTTGACGACGATATCGACGACCTACTGCATCTTTTTCATCATAAGATACATTGAAATCCCATTTTAAATCATCAACAATTTTACGAGCTACTTCTGGCAATCCATCTTTTTTAACTAATGGTAAGATTGCTGCTTTTGTTGGAGCTAAAACTGCTGGTAACTTTAAAACTGTTCTCGTAGTTCCGTTTTCTAACTCTTCTTCTTGTAAAGAGTTAGAAAAAACCGCTAAGAACATTCTATCTAAACCAATAGAAGTTTCTACTACATAAGGAACATAATTTTTATTTTCTTCATGATCGAAATATTGTAATTTCTTTCCTGAATGTTCTTCGTGTGCCTTTAAATCGAAATCGGTACGTGAGTGAATTCCTTCTAATTCTTTAAATCCGAATGGGAATTTAAATTCGATATCAGCAGCTGCATCTGCATAATGTGCTAACTTTTCATGGTCGTGAAAACGATAGTTATCTGCTCCCATTCCTAATGACAAGTGCCACTTTAAACGAGTTTCTTTCCACTTTTCGTACCATTCTTTTTGAGTTCCTGGTTTTACAAAAAATTGCATTTCCATTTGCTCAAATTCACGCATTCTAAAAATAAACTGACGTGCTACAATTTCATTACGGAAAGCTTTTCCTGTTTGTGCAATTCCGAAAGGAATCTTCATACGTCCGGTTTTTTGTACGTTCAAAAAGTTTACAAAAATACCTTGTGCTGTTTCTGGACGTAAGTATAAATCCATTGCAGTATCTGCAGAAGCACCTAATTTTGTACCAAACATTAAGTTGAATTGCTTAACGTCTGTCCAGTTTTTAGAACCTGTTAACGGATCAGCTATTTCTAACTCTTCAATCAATGCTTTTACATCCGCTAAATCTTCATTTTCTAAAGACTTACCTAATCGACCTAAAATTGCATCAATTTTTTCTTGGTAGCCTAAAACACGTCCATTTGTAGCTAAAAATTCTTCTTTGTTAAAAGCATCTCCAAAACGTTTTGCAGCTTTTTTAACTTCCTTTTCAATTTTACCTTCAATCTTAGCACAATAATCTTCTACTAAAACATCAGCTCTATAACGCTTTTTAGAATCTTTGTTATCAATTAAAGGATCGTTAAATGCATCTACGTGACCAGAAGCTTTCCATGTAGTTGGGTGCATTAAAATAGATGCATCGATACCAACAATATTTTCGTGCATTTGCACCATTGCTTTCCACCAATAATCACGAATGTTTTTCTTTAACTCTACTCCGTTTTGAGCATAATCATATACCGCACTTAATCCGTCATATATTTCAGAAGATTGAAATACATAACCGTATTCTTTTGCGTGCGATAATACCTTTTTAAATTGATCTTCTTGTTTTGCCATGATGCAAAAATATAGGTTTTAAGTAACATTTATTACTTCAATAATATACATTTGTAAAAAAAATTGATTTTAGTATTATGAAGAAACTCCTACTCGTTAGTTTTTTACTACTTACTAGTTACGTATCCATTGCACAAGTCTTAAAAAAAGGACCTTCAAAATGGATTAACCCTGTTGATTATATTACTGAAACATCGATAACAGAGGAGCAAATTAATCAAGGTAATTTGCTTTTGCTATATGATGAGCAAATCAACATTAATAGAGAGGAAATTTATTTTCATCTAGCAACAAAAATCACAGATAATGTTGGTGTTCAAGCTGCTTCTTCAATACAAATTGATTATGACCCAAGTTACCAAAAACTAATAATTCACTCTTTAAAAATAATTAGAGAGGATGAAGTTATAGACAAAATTAAAACTTCACATTTTCAAAATATTAGAAGAGAATTAAATGCTGAAAATTACATTTATGATGGTAGCTATACAGCTTTAACTAATTTGAGCGACGTTAGATCTGGAGACATCGTTGAGTATAGTTATAGTATTAAAGGTTTTAACCCTATTCATCAAGGTAAATTTTCTGCTGTTTTTAATTTAAACTCAAGTCAACCAATAGGCTTATTATCTCTTAAACTGATTTCAAACAATCCAATAAAAACAAAATTCTTTAATACTAATTCTGAATTAAAAGTTCAGAAACACAATGGTAAACATACTTATTCTTATGTTAAAAAAAATGTAGAAAGTTTTCTTCCTGAAAACAATCAGCCTATATGGTATATTAGTTCTGAAATTTTAAATGTAAGTACATACAAATCTTGGAAAGAAATAGTTGATTGGGGAGTGAAAAATTTTAATGTAAATTCTTCTTTAAGTCCTTCATTAAAAAAGAAAATTTCAGAAATTAATTCAGAAAACAAAAGTGAAGGAGAGAAAGTAACAGCTGTTTTAAACTTTGTACAAGATGAAATACGTTACTTAGGCTTAGAAAACGGAATTGGCGCTTATAAACCTTTTTCTCCAAATAAGGTTTTTAAACAAAGGTATGGAGACTGTAAAGACAAGAGCTTGTTAATGTCTACTATGCTTAATGAATTAGGTATTGAAGCATATCCGATGTTAGTTAATACTTATTTAAAATCAAGCATAAAAGATTTTTTACCAGCTACAGAGCATTTTAATCATTGTGTTGTAAAGGTTATCGATAAAAACAAAACTCAACTATATTATGACCCTACAATTTCAAATCAAGGAGGAAATCATGAGAATACTCATTTCCCTAATTACAGGCAAGGTTTAGTACTAAAACCTGGTAATGATAATTTTGATGATATTACTTCTTATGCTAATAACCTTGTAGAGATTGTAGATAATATCTACATTGATAAAAACGGTAAAGAAGGTTCTTTAGAAATAACCTCTACTTATTATGGTCATGATGCTAATCTAATTCGAAGCTATTTCAAAAACAACAGCATAAAATCTATTCAAAAGGAATACGAAAAATACTATTCTAAACATTTTAACGAAGTAAGAAGTACTTCTTTACCTAAATTTACAGACAATATTGAAGAAAACTCTTTAGTAGTTAGAGAAACCTATAAAATAGACAACTTATGGAGTTCTACTATTGAAGATGATAAAAAGACAGTTTCTTTTCACCCTTATTCAATTACCGAAATACTAGCAATGCCTTCAAAAACCAGTAGAGAAACTCCATTTGCTTTAACCTTTCCTACTGAAAGACATCATACTATTAAAGTTCACTTACCTAAACATTGGAATATTAGTCAAAATAGTTTTAATATAAATTCCCCGAGCATTTACTACGACCAAGATGTTTTTTATAGTAGAATGAATAAAGTTGTTTCTATCGAACATTCATTAAAAATAAAAAAAGATCACGTTGCTGTAGAAGATTTTCATGAATTCTATAATGATTTAAAAGATATTGATAAACAAATAACATATAACTTCATTGTACCCAAAGATGGAGCAAATACATTTAATGAGACTGAGCAAACATCATCAATCGCTTTGAATATTTTAGGCTCATTCATTTTTTTAACAATCCTTGGATTATTCATATTCTTAGCATTTAAATTATACAATTATAATCCACAACCTAAAATAGAAAAGTATTTTGAGGATAATAAACAAATTGGAGGTTGGCTAATTTTATTGGGAATTGGGCTTTGTTTAGCCCCTTTAAAAATATTTATTCAAGTTCTATTTGAGGAAAATTATATTACGGGAGGTTGGATAATGTATTTAACCCCTAATGTCTTTCAACAAAACCCTAGTATTGCATTCATAACATTATTCAGACTCGTCTTAAATACCTTAATGTTCGTTTATGGGCCTTTAGCAATTATATTATTTTTCCAAAGAAGAAGTAGTTTTCCAAAAGTACATGCTATTTACCTGGGCATTATATTTTGTTCTTCTTTAATAATATATCTAATGGCAATGAGTTTATATAAATATGAATACATGAAGAATTATGAAACAAATTTACTTTTAATTTCATTTATCTTTTCAGCTATTGTTATTCCATATTTATTAACCGCAGATAGAGTAAAAGAAACATTTGTAAAAACAAAAAAAGAGAGGCTTTAAAAGCCTCTCTTTTTTATTTTATTTATACTCTTATCTCAACTTAACTACTGCGTTTCCAGAATAAACTCCATCTACAAAAGCACTAATAGTGTATTTTCCTCGATTAATATCGTCTCTATTTACTAATACAAATGATACTAAACTAATTCTATCATTTCTATAATCTACATTAACAGAATCACTATACGTAATATTATCTCCATTTTTTAGATTCATATTTCCTTTTGCAGCGATTACTTGCTTATTTTCATCAAGAATTTGAATGTAAACTTTCTTGTCACCTGCTTCAGTAACGGGGTTATCTAATAAATCAAAATTAATTTTAAAAGCGTCTGTCCTACTAGATCTTGAAGTTGATGTTAATTTACCACTACTTCTTTCTTTCATAGCAATAGCTTTTACTGGAGTAGTTTTTATAATACCTGCTACAGCTACTTTAGCTTTTAAATTTTCAGAAGATTCTTCAAGCTCTTTATTTTTTTCTTCTAACTCTGTATTTAAGTTTTCCTTTTGCTCTATAATTTCTTTTGCTATAGTATTTTCTTGAGCCAGAACTGTGTTTACAGTATTTAAAGAATCTACTTTTATAAACAATTTTTTATTTTCTCTTTCTAAACTTGCTATTCGCTTTCTATATCTTCTTATTAAGTTATAGTTGGTTTCTTTTAGGTTTTTTACAGAATCTTTTAGCTCCTGCATTTTTACTATTTCTTTTCTTAATCGTTTAGATAGGCTCTTTTTTTGAACCACTACAGTAGTATAGTCTTTTATAATTTCATCTAACTCATTTTCTAAATCGGCTTTTTCTTGTTTAAAAACCTCTTTTAACGAAGTATAATCATTAGATTGTTTTACTGTAAAAAACGATAAGAATAGTAATACTAAAAGTAATACGAGTAATACAAAGTTTTTAATTTTTGATTTTGACATAAGGGGGATTTTTGGTTATAATTTAACTTATCTTAATTTAACTTTTACGTATCCTGAGTAAACCCTATCTATAAAAACATTTATTATATACTCCCCTTTAGTAATGTTTTTATTATCTACATATATATAGGCTTTAACTTCTAAATTTTTATTCTCATAGTTTGTTTGAAACTTTTCACTATAAGAAATAACTTTTCTGTTCTTTAATCTTATTTTTCCTTTTGATTGATGTAATTTTCCTTCTGGATTTATTAGCTGAAAATGGACATCTTTTTTCCCTTTTGTGGCTACTTTATTTTCTAACAATTCAAAAGTAACTTCAAATGCTTCAGTTTTACTAGACCTTGAAGTGCTTGTATATTTACCACTTCTTTTCTTTTTCATTGCCTCAACATCTAAATCAACAGCTTTTAAAATCTCAGCATTAGCAACTCTTGCTTGTAACTCATTTTTTCTATAAGTTAAAACTTTATTTTTTTTGTTAAGGTTATCATTTAAGTCTTCTTCTTTCTCTAACTCTTCTTTAACCTCAACATTTTCTTCTAACAGCCTTGAGTTATGATCACTCAAAGAGTCTATTTGAATAAAAAGGGATTTATTTTGTCTTTCTAAATTAACAATTCTCTTACGATAATCAGTAATTAAACTATAACTAGAGGATTTTAAGTTTTGAATTGTATCTCTAAGCTTAATAATTTTATTTAGCTCTTCTTTAAGACGAGAGGAAACATTTTCTCTACGAGAAATGGCGTCTTGATAATCTTTAATAATAACATCTAGCTCTGATTCGAGTTCGTTTTTTTCTACTTCGAATGCTTGTCTTAAATGTGAATAATCTTTGGCATTCTGGTAAGACAGATAACCTATAATCACAACTAAAACAAGTAAGAAACTTATTAAGCCTTTACTTTTTATACTAGAAATCATCACTAGGGGGTATGATGAGTTATTAATTGGTTCGCTGCTAAAATACTATTTTTTAGCACATTTATACACAAATGCTGGCGGAAAATTTAGTGGTTCAAAATCTAACCTTATATTTTCACCAAATACTTTCTTTAACTTTTTATAGTATGTTAAACTATATTGGTACTGAATAAAAAGTCCTTTTCTCTTCAATACTTCATGGCTTTTAATAAGAATATTATGTGATATGTTTTTAGGAATAATAGTTAAAGGTAAGCTTGATATAATATAATCGGCTTCTTTAAATCCTAATTTATTTAATTCTTCAATAATATCTTCTGCTGAAGCTTTTATAAGCACTATTTGATCGTGCTTTATTTTTTCTAATTCTTTAAAAAAAGCATCATTAATTTCAAAACAAATTAAAGTAGTTTGAGGCTCTAATCTTTCTAAAATACTTTTTGTAATAGCTCCATCACCAGGACCTAACTCTACAATAACTTTTGCTTTAGAAAAATTAATATTCTTAAGCATTTTATTTGCTAAATATTTAGAACTAGGAACTACAGTTCCTGATGTTTTATAATTCTTTACGGCTTCTTTAAAAAACTTTAATTTTTTATTCAATTTATTGATATAGTGTGTTTTTCGTATTTTAATGCTCAAACGCTTTGTAAATATGCAATTTTTAAAAGACTTTTTGTATTTATTTTTTCCTAAAATATGTATAACATGTCAAGAGAACCTATTAAGTAACGAGTATATTCTATGTACTATGTGTAAGTACGACTTACCGTTAATTGATAACAATACGCATACCAATAAAAAATTAGCTTCAATTTTCTTCGGAAAAACAGATATAAATATGGTAAAAAGCTTTTTATACTATAGAAAAGAAGGAAAAGTTCAGCAATTAATTCATCATCTCAAATACAAAAACAGAGAAGATATCGGTTCTTTTTTAGGAAACTGGTTTGGGCATCAACTAAAAGAACAAAAATTATTCACAAATATTAATTATATAGTTCCTGTACCTCTTCATCCTAAAAAACTAAAATTACGTGGATACAATCAAGTTACTAAGTTTGGAATTTCTTTATCAAACATTCTTAATATTGAATACAAACCGAATATTTTAATTAGAACTTCAATCTCAAAAACCCAAACACTAAAACAACGTTTTGAGCGTTTTTCAAATACTAACACAAAATTCAAACTTACCAATATTCAGTTTTTTGAGAACAAACACATTCTTTTAATAGACGATGTAATTACAACTGGTGCTACACTAGAAGCCTGTTGTAACGAACTCTTAAAAACTAAAAATATAACAATTAGTATAGCTACTTTGGCTTATACAGAAAAAACATAATTTGTATGCGCATATTTAGTACTTTTGATATTGATTTTAAACCTTACTTTGTGAAGTATTTAAAAATAATATCGGTACTTTTTATAACCTTTCTTATTACAAATTGCGCTAGAAGAGGAAATCCTGATGGAGGTCCTAAAGATGAAACTGCTCCTATAATGGTTACCGCAAAACCTCCGTATGAATCTACGGATTTTAAGGATGATAATATTCGTCTATACTTTGATGAATATATTGTTTTAAAAGACTTAACAAAACAACTTGTGGTTTCGCCCCCGTTAAAAACACCAGCTGTTATAACTCCGCAAGGTACTGCTAGTAAATACATCAATATAAAAATATTAGATACGCTAAAACCAAATACAACTTATACTTTTAACTTCGGAAATGCAGTACAAGACAATAATGAAAACAATAAAATAGAGAGTTTTAAATATGTCTTTTCTACAGGAAGTTATATTGATTCTTTAAAAACTCAAGGAAATGTAAGCGATGCTTACAATAAAAAAACTGACAAAAACATTAATGTAGTTTTATATAGAATTGACAGCACTTTTAACGATTCTATTGTATATAAACGTAAGCCAGATTATGTTACAAATACGCTAGATTCTACCGTATTTAAAATTACCAATGTAAAAGAAGGAAAATACCTTGTTGCTGCTTTAAAAGAAGAGGCTAACGACTTTATGTTTAATAGTAAGACAGATCAAATAGGATTTTTAAAAGACCCTATTACATTACCAAAAGATAGCGTTCTAAAACTTCCTATTCGTTTTTTTAGAGAAGTTCAGCCCTATAAATTTAGAAGAGGAAAAGAAGTTACTAAAGGAAAAATTGAATTTGGTTTTGAAGGAAAACAAAGCAACATGAAAGTTCAATTACTTTCTAGGGTTCCTGAAGATTTTAAAGCTTTTTCTGAATTTGAAAAAGACAAAGACACGCTAAACTATTGGTACACTCCTAATAATGTAAAAGACTCACTAAACTTTATTGTTACTAATGAAAGTTTTATAGATACTGTTACTGTACGTTTAAGAAAAAAGAAAATAGATTCTTTAACGGTAAACTCTAACGTATCAAGGACTTTACATTTAAACGATACGTTGTTTTTAAACACAAATAATCCTATTACAAAAATCGACGAATCTAAGTTTTCTTTAATAGATGCTGATACTGTTGATGTTCCTTATGAACTCAAAAAACTACATTTTAACAAGCTAGCTTTATTATTTAAAAAACAGCCTAAAAAAGGATATATATTTAAAGTGCTTCCTAAAGGAATTATCGATTTATACGAAACTACAAACGACACACTTAACTATCGTTTTGCTACGAAGACAACAGAAGATTATGGAAGTATCATTTTAGACATTCAAAAAGAAACCAAAGTTCCTATAATCATTGAGCTTTTAGATAAAGACCACGTAGTAAAAACTGTGTACTTAAACTCTTCGAAAAAAGTAGAATTTAACCTACTACCACCTAAAGAATACACTGTAAGAGCTATTGTCGATGAGAATGATAATAAAATGTGGGATACAGGAAGTTACTTACAAAAAATTCAACCAGAAAGAATCGTATATTTTGAAGAACCATTTAAGCTAAGAGCTAACTGGATTCAGAATGAAACCTTTATTATAAAAGATAATCCAGAAGAGTAAATTTACCTTCTGGATTCTTTCTTTTTTATTTTGAAGCTAAAGAGTTATTAACTACAAAACCTTTTATTTTAACCGTTTTTCTTTCTGTTTTAGCATTAGAAATAATCGTAAACATCTTAGAGAAACCTCCAACAATATTGGTGTTATACGACACTTTTATTTCTCCTTTTGCACCAGGCATAATTGGTTTTTCGGGTTTCTTAGGCACTGCACAACCACAAGTAGAAAATACATTTTTTATAATTAAAGGAGCATCCCCAACATTGGTAAATTCAAAAATTTTAATTCCGTCAGAGCCTTTTGCTATTTTTCCGTAGTTAATATTTTCTGTTTTAAATTTAAATTCTTGTGCGTTTGCAACTGTTACTGCAAAAACTAAACTTAGTAAGGTAATTAGTAATTTCATTGTTCTATCTATTTAATGTGATTATTTATCTCTTGAAGTGTTTCTAAAATTTCTTTTTTCTTCGGATTTAATGCCAACGCTGTACTATAACTTTGTAAAGCCTTTTTATACTTTTTTGCTTGATACAAAGCTTCTCCATAACTATCAAAAACATTCCATTTATACGGATACATTTTGGTGTTTAATTGAAAAACAAAAAGAGCTTTATCTATTTGATTAGATCGAAGTAATTTGTATCCATACGTATTTAATTCTCTGCTTCCTTTTGTATACTCAGCCAAATACGGAATTAACTCTACTTCTTCTTTTTTAATTTTATCAAGGTTTTTAGCTTTAAACAGAGCGTTTAAATAATGAACAACTGCATAGTTTGGAGCATATTTTTTTCCTTCTATAATTTTAGAAATATCTCTTTCAAAATCTTGCTTCGGATATTCAACAATTCTCCCAATTTCAGTTCCATCTTTATAAAAAATAAATGTAGGAACTCTATGTACATTTAATCCTTTTTCTTCTCCATTTGGTGCTTCTTTATAAGCTTCCTTTGTTTTGTTTACAGCGTAAACTTCTAAATTTTTAGCGTCAAAATTTACCTTATCTAACACTTTATAAAACTTAGGTAATTCTCTTTTACTATCACCACACCAACTTCCGTAAAAAACTTTTACAGTATAATCATTCATCTTATTTTTCAGCTTTTTTACCACATTCGTGTTAACAGCATAAGCATCGTAATTTTTTTCAAACCATGAGAAGTCTTTATTTTTAAAAGCTTGTTTATTTGTTTTTCCTAAAAGCATTGGTTTACCTTTAGCGTCAGCTATAATTTTATTTATGTTTTGAGACCATAAACAGCTTGATAACAAGAATAAGACTAACGTAATTTTTGTGTTCATTTTAAGTTGATTTTTCCTCGAAACTACACAATGAAATACTCCTTAAAAACTTAATTTAACAAGCAATACATAAAACTGTATCAACAACATTTTAGCGAGTATCAACTGCATTTCGTACAGAGAAGAATGCATTTTGTACCTTTAATTTGATGGAATGTGATTTATTGAGTACTTTCAAATCCGAGAAATGAAATTGAACAGAAAACATAGCACACAAATTATAATTCACACATTATTTTGGGCATTATTTGTCTTTGTTTCGCTATTTGTTTTTACGGAGTATTATTGGGCAGAAAATCCGTTCTTACAGTACTTTTTCCTTTTAGTTTCTATTGTATATGTAAACTATTTTATACTACTACCTTACTTTGTTAAAAAGAAATGGTACGCCTTGTATAGCTTACTTTTTACAGCTATTTCGTTTTTAGCGACTCAATTGTATTGTAATGTTTTTACGCGCTGCGGTTGCTCTTTCTTAAAATGTTTAAGTGATTATTTATGGCAAACATTGGTTCCGTTATTATTCTTCTCTTTTTTATGGATGTTGTTTAAATATTTAGATGAACAAGATAAATTAGAAAAAGCTACTCAAGAACGAACCGAAATGGAGCTCAAATTTTTAAAAACACAAATTAATCCGCATGTATTATTAAATAATTTGAATACCATTTATGCGTATTCTATTGAAAAACCTTCAAAAACTCCCGATTTAATTTTAAAACTTTCAGAAAACTTAAAACACGTTTTATACGAAACAAACTCTAAGAAAGTTTCCTTAAAAAAAGAATTGAATTTTATTGAAAACTATATTGAATTTCAACGAATTCGTACCGAAGGAATTAAAGAAATAGCATATCATCAAACTTCAGATAAAACAACTTATAAAATCGCTCCTTTATTATTAATTACACTTATTGAAAATGCATTTAAACACAGTACTACTCATAGTAAAATCTTCATAGAAATTAATACTGAAAATAGTGTGCTTAATTTTACATCAAGCAACACTTACAAAGTTGAAAGTAAACAAAACAACAATGCTATTGGCTTGGAAAACTTAAGAAAAAGGTTGTTTTTGTTGTATCCAAATAATCACCAATTGACTATAGATGAACAAGAAAGTTTATTTACCGCTAAACTCACATTAAATCTAGAATAACACACGCTATGAAATGTATTATTATTGAAGATGAATTACCAGCACAATTAATTTTAAAAAGCTATATTAAAAGGTTTGATCAATTAGAATTAATATCTTCTTTTCAAACCGCTATTGAAGCGAATTCATTTTTAAAAAAAAATACAATCGATTTAGTTTTTCTAGATATTAACTTACCTGACATCTCTGGATTAGACTTTATAAAAACAGTTCAAAATCCACCACAAATAATAATTACAACAGCCTATCCTGATTACGCCTTAGACAGTTTTGAATTAGATACAATTGTAGATTATCTGGTAAAACCATTCTCTTTAGAACGTTTTTTAAAAGCTATTAGTAAAGCCGAAAAACGTTACCAATCAGAAAGTAATTATTCAAATTCTGAAACTATATTTCTAAATATTGATAAGGCTTTACACAAAGTAAAGATCGAAGACATTTTATACATAGAATCTGACAGAAACTATTTGACTTTTGTTACCGAAAAACAAAAACTATCTGTAATTGATTCTTTGAAAAATTGGACAGAAAGTTTGAGTAAACATCAATTTATTCAAGTCCATAAATCTTATTTAATAAATCTAAAAAAAGTAGATAAAGTAATTGGAAATATACTTTATATAAAAGAACAAAAAATTCCTATTGGTAGAACTTATAAATCTAATTTTATAAATACTATTCAATAACTGCTACTTCCCTACTTTATCATGTACTTTGGTAGGTTCATGATTGTTCCAAACCGTTAAAATATCGGTAGCAACACTTGCTCCACTTCCTGCCGCAATAGCAAACTGACTACGCCAACCAGCAATGGTTCCGCAAACATATAATCCTTCTTTTATTAAGTGATTAAAGTTTCGTAATTGTATGCGATCTTTCATGGCGTTGGCACGAATATGACGCTCAACATATTGCTCTAATCCAGCTATTTCAAAAGGTTTTGCATAATTCAAAGCAACTACAGCTATTTTGGTGAGATACTCATTTTTATTGGTAATTACTTTATATCCTTGCTCATCTTCTAAAACAGCTTGTACTTTTTCATTTTCAATCTGATTCACTTCAGGATATTGTTCCGCCAGTTGCTTTTTCCCTTGTTCTAAAATATCTTTTCCTAAAGTACCCGCAGGTAATCCTAATACATTATTAAACAACGCATTTTGTAAATGCGATGTTCGCTGATGCATAATTATTCCTACCTTTTTATCTTTTGCATAAGCTTTAGTATGAGCTGAACCTAATACCATAGCGCATTGCATACCCGCAACACCACCTCCAATAACTAAACAATCAAAAATCATTACGCAAATAACATTTTAATATTGGCAGCAAAAAGTTTTACTGCAATCGCTAATAAAATTACCCCGAACACCTTTCTAATAATTTTAATTCCGTTAGGTCCAATAAATTTTTCTATTCTCGAAGATGTTTTCAATACTATGTAAATCAATAAAACATTTAATAAAATGGCTATTAAAATGTTTTCAAAAGCATATTCAGCACGTAACGATAATAACGTTGTTAAACTACCAGGACCTGCAATTAAAGGGAATGCTATTGGAAAAACTGATGCGTTTAAAGCCTCCTCTTCATCTTCTTTATAGAGCGTAATTCCTAAAATCATTTCTAAGGCAATAAAAAATAAAATAAATGCACCTGCTACTGCAAACGAATTCACATCAATACCAATAAGACCTAATAACCGTTGTCCTAAAAACAGAAACACGATCATAATTACTCCAGCAATTACCGAAGCTTTTTCTGACTGAATATGACCAACCTTTTTTCGTAAATCGATAATAATAGGAATATTACCTATAATATCAATTACTGCAAATAATACCATAAAGGCTGTAACGATTTCTTGTATGTTAAAATTCATAATTATAAGGTTTTCGAAAACAAAAGTAGATAAGTAAACTTACAAACTACTATTTTTGCATTTAAATATACATTAAGTTTGCTTTAATAGAGCAAACAATTTTTAGTAACTTTTATAATACCATATGTTTCAATTAGGAAAAACAATTGTGTCGGAAGATATTATTGAAAAAGAATTTGTTTGCAACCTATCTGCTTGTAAAGGTGCTTGTTGTATTGATGGTGATGCTGGCGCTCCTTTAGACAAAGAAGAAACAAAAATTTTAGAAGAAATATACCCTAAAGTAAAACCCTTTTTACGTAAAGAAGGTATCGAAGCTATTGAAAAACAAGGCACTTGGATTACCAGCGATTTTGGTGAGTTAGAAACTCCTTTAATTAATGATGCTGATTGTGCTTATGTAATTTTTGATGAAAAAGGTACTGCTTTATGTGCTATTGAAGAAGCATACAACCAAGGAATAGTAGATTGGAAAAAACCTGTTTCTTGTCACTTGTATCCTGTTCGTGTAAAAGATTACAGTGAGTTTTCTGCTGTAAACTATCATAAATGGGAGATTTGTGATGATGCTTGCTCTTTAGGTGCCGAATTACAAGTACCTGTTTATAAGTTTGTAAAACAAGCTTTGGTAAGAAAATTCGGACAAAACTGGTACGATGAACTTGAGGTAATGGCGGAAAGCAAAAAAAAGTAGTTTAAAATGTTTACCTCATTTTATTTTCAACACTAACTTACGAACTATAAAACGAAATAAAATGAAAACAAGAACATTAATTAAATCGGCAGTGTTATTATTAACTATAATAGCGTGTTCTAACAATTCTGAACAAGAACTCCCTGATGATTTTAAAAACCAAACTACCATGAAACAAAAATTTGCAGGTAAAAGCGCCAGTGAAGAGCCTAATCAAGACAACACGTATTTTGAAGAAGATGTACACGCTTACTACATCGAAAACACACTAACAAAACAATATCTGTTAAAAAAGGAATTAGTAGCTCAAATAGAAGAAGGTAATGATGAAGCTATTGAACAATTAGAGCAACTTCAACAAGAAATTAAATTAAACGAACAGATTAAAAAGTATTTATTTGGTGTACGTCCTCCTAAACTACCTGGTTTTCCACCTCCACCAAAACCTTGTGATGAAAAAGAAATCAACTGTAAATTACCTTTAACTAATATTCAATATTTATTATTGACTCAAAACTCTGAAAACATTTCAGTTACTATTAAAACTATTGAAGGAGAAACTATTGGAACAAATGAAGGACTATTTTCAGCAGATAATTTTGATGGATATCCAGCTACAACTTTAGTAAGAGAAAATTATTCTGGTGAAGTAGTTCTAACTATTACAAAGTTCTTTCCTTTTATGGAACAAGAAATAACTTACCAAGTCAATGCTATAATTGAAAAATAAATAGTTTAATATACTTTGACTATTTATAAGGTTTTAAAGTCAAATCACACAAAATTATAACATTACATATTTAAAATTAGTAGTTTAGTAGCTCAACAACCTACTGAAATGAGAACTAAACTACTTTTTTTATTTCTTACCCTACATTCTTTTTTTATCGTATCTCAAAACGATTCTATTAATATAAAAAAGCTAGAAACTGAATTTTATAAGGCATATCCACACATATATTCAAATCAAGATAGCGCTTATATTTACTTTAATAAAGCACTTACTATTTCTCAGCAAGAGAAATGGCATGACCAAAGTGCAAATATTCTTTCTTATATAATATTTACGAGTAGTTATCATTATAATTTGCCTGTAATGAAAAATAATCTTGATAATTTAGGTTCATTACTTATAACTCAGAAAGATTCTTTAAAAAAACAAAAAGTTTATCATGTTGCTAACTCTCTTTATCAACTTAATTTAGGAAATTATTATTATAAACTTAAAGATTATAAAAGGGCTAAACCTTGGTTTCTACAACTTAAAAACGAGTTAAAATCGGCTAATACAACGCAAGAGAATATTGATAAACTACATAGTGTTTATTCTTTTTTAGCTGTAATTTATACAAATGAAAACAAATACGAATTAGCCAAAAATTATTGTAACAAAGCTCTACAGCTTTTAAACAATTATCCTGATTTCTTTGAAGACATCTCTTCTAAAAAAATGCTATTAAATAATTATTTGGCTAAAATTTATAGCAATCAAAAACAATACGATTCAGCTATAAATTTACTAGAGAAATCCGTTAATTTTTATCAAACCAAAAAAACTTCAGACTATACTAACTCCTTAATTTCTTCTTATCAAGCATTAATCAATAATTATATACTTTCTAACAATTCTGAAAAGGCTTTAAGCTTACTTCAAAAATCAGAATCTAGTTATCGTAAAAATGATCCTTTTTATAAAGTTCTTCAAGAATTGTATGGTGACATTTATTTACAGCAACAAAACTTTGACAAAGCATTGCTAACCTATCAAATTTCATTAAAGTTGTTTAAAACCTACAGAAATAATAAAAAGCATATTGATATTGCTTTAATTTATAAGAAAATTTCAGAGGTATACATAAAAAACAAACAATTCGATAAAGCTTATATCAACATACAAAATGCCTTACAAAACTGTACATTTTCTTCTACTTCTTTTTCGGACGAAAATCCGTTAATCTCTAATCTCATTACCAATAGTGACGTTCTAGAAATACTACATACCAAAGTAATTGTTTTAACTGGGTTGTATAATAAAAATCAAAACATTTCTTTTTTAAAAAAAGGATTACAAACTAGTTTACTTGCACTCGATATTTTAGATATTTTAAAGCCTACTTTAGAAAATAAAAATGACAAACAATATTTAATTGACAAAGTATATCCGCTTTACGAAACTACTTTAAATCAACTACATATACTACATCAAAAAACAAATGACAAGAAGTATTTAGACACTGCTTTTACTGTTTTAGAAAAAAGTAAGTCAACACAATTATTAGAAGCTGTAAACCTATCAAAAGCTATAAAGTTTAAGAATATCCCTGAACAAATTATAGACAGAGAACAGCAATTATTAGCAACTATTAACAGTATTGAAACAGCTATTTTTACTTCAGAAAGCACAGAAGAAAAGTATCAAAAACTTAACACCGCTAAAGAACAATATAACTCGTTTTTAGATTCTGTAAAAGTTACATATCCTAAATACCATAAACTCAAATACGATTATACGACTATTTCTTTAGAAACCGTTTTAAACAACACTAAAACTAATGAAGCTAAGGTTTCTTATTTCTTCGGAAAACACTACATATATATCTTTTCGATAACGAAAAAAAATATTGACTTTTCACGGATTGTAAATTCAGAATCTCTTCAAAAAGAGTTAACGACTTTTTACGCAACAGTTTCTAACTACAAAAAAAAATACAATCCAACCTTAGGGTTTAGTTTATACAAAAAACTTCTTCCTTTAAATGTTCGAAATAAAACTTTACTAACTGTTGTACCAGATGGTTTTCTAAACTACATTCCTTTTGAAGCTTTGAGCACACAAAATCAAAATAATAGTTATTTAGTACAAAATGCAGCCACTGTCTACGAAAACTCTTTTACATTATTAAATGAACAAGAAAAACTAACACATAATAATGAAGAAAATACAATTTTAGCTATTGCGCCAGAGTTTTATAAAACAAGTTCTAAAAATGTAACTAGAGCAGATTTTACGCCATTAATTTTCAATAAAAGAGAAGTACGGAATATTGCTTCTGTTTTTAATACTGATACTATTTTGGGTAAACAAGCTTCGTTATTAAAATTGAAAAACAGGTTCAGTAAGTATCCTATTTTACATTTTGCCACCCATGCTTCGGCAAATGATGAGTTTCCTGATTTTTCATATTTGGCTTTTACTCCAACAAAAAATGAAGCAAATTTATGGTATGTAAAAGATATTTATAATACAGAATTAAAAGCTAATTTAGTAACGCTTAGTGCTTGCCAAACAGGTATTGGAAAATTAGAAAAAGGAGAAGGAAACATTAGTTTAGCTAGAGCTTTTTCGTATGCCGGTGTTGGAGCTTTAGTGAAAAGTTTATGGAAAGTAGATGATAAATCTTCTTCTAAACTTATGAGTGATTTTTACAAAGAATTAAGTTTAGGAAATAATAAAACTACTGCTTTACAAATAGCAAAAAACAATTATTTAAAGAATACTGTTAAAGAGTTAAGTCATCCTTTTTTTTGGGCAGGGTTTGTTCTTAATGGAAACCCCCAAGCAATTGCAAATTCACCTACAAACTACGTTGTATGGGTTATTGCTCTAATATTTATAATTCTATTTCTTTTTAGAAAGAAATTAGTTCAGTTTTTTAAGTAACTCTTTGGCTTCTTCTTTCTTAAATTCTTGGTTAGACAACACTACTTTTTCTAGCCATTTTTTTGCTTCTGGTTTATTATCAGAATTCAAATTTGCTAAGGCTAAATACCAAAAAGTTTGGGTTTTATATTTAGGATTCGTTTCTAAATAGTTATTAAAAGTATGTATTGCTTCTTCTGTGTTTTTAGTCTCTAATAATGAAATCCCTTTGTATAATAACAAATCATTTGTTTTAGTCTCTTTATACGCTTCAGTAAACAAACTTACTGCCCTAGTATAATTATTAGTTTCATATGCTAAAAAAGCATCGTTTGTTAAGCTTGAATTATCATCTCTCACTAATGGATGTATTACATTTTCATATGGTGTATAATAAGTATTATATAATTCTTGATTAGACATCATACTCTCTTTTACCAACAGTAAATAGCTAAAACTTGCTAGTAATATTATTACTGAAGCAGCTGCCAACCACTTTCTTGAAAACCCTTTCCTTTTAGTAGTAATGGTCGTATTTTCTAAATTTTGTAATTCTTTCTTTAAGCGTTCTCTTTCATTACTTTTTATAGCAAATTGAACATCTTTTTGATATTGAAATTCCTTTTGAAATTCAGAATCATTAGAGAGTAAACTATCAAACTCTTTTTTTTCTTCGGCAGATAAACTGTCTTCGAAATACTTATCTATTAAGGGGAACTTAGAAATCATTAATAATACTTTTTAACTGTTTTAAACATCTTGACTTTTGGCTTTTTACTACATTCTTATTTTCATAATTTAAATGATCAGTTATTTCATCAATCGTAAAACCTCTATAGTAAAAAAGATGCAATACTTCTCTACATTTTTTACCTAGCTTTTGTAACCCCTCTTTTAATTTCAGCTGTTGTTCATTAGCCTCTTCATGGTAAGAAACCTCAACAACAGCTACTTCTTCTTGAGGAGCAACATGTAAAATCGTTCTGTTATTTTTCCTTGCTTTTTCGTACATCATGTATTTACCAATTCCGAACAAATAGGTTTTTAAAGAGCTTTTTAAATCATCTAACTTACCTTTAATTGCTTGTTCTTGTATAGCAATTATTGCGTCTTGATAACAATCTAAAGCATCTTCGTTATTCACAGAAAATTTCTTAGAAAAAGCCAAAAACTCGGTTCTATACATTGTATAAACCTCTTTTAACGCTTTTGTATCTCCTTGTTTAAGATGCAAAACAATATTGCTCTCACTCATTGATGTATATTTTTTTTAAAGGTAAACATTTCTGCAAAAAATAATTTTTAAAATAAATGTTAACCTTTTTGTTTTTAAAGCATAAATAGTAAAACTCACTAATTATGAAAACAAATAAAACAATAACAAGTCTGGTATTTCTATTCTTTTTAATAGGAATTAACACAAGTGGTCAAGCACAATTTTGGAAAAAACTAACTAAAAAAGTTCAAAAAAAAATAGAACAAAAAGTAGAAAACAAAATTGATAAAGAAACCGACAAAACAATTGATAATGCTTTAGAAGGAAATAACGAAAAAGAAAAAACCGTAGAAAAAAAACCTCAACAACAAAACACAGTTACTAACGAAAACTTTAAAAGTAAAGGAGTCGCTTCTATAAACCATTCGAATGAATTCGGAATGGTAAACATTAACGAAATTGATAAAGTTACCGTTACAAAACAAGGAAATACCTATCGCATATATGGTAATTGGATTACTACAGGAATAGATGTTTTTGATGGATTTTCTATTGAACTTAAAAATGTAGAAAACACAAAACAGCTAAATTCTAAAACCTTTAAAATTCCTGAAGAAGCGACACTCCATTTAGGGTATGAATCTCAGCCAAAAGGAAGTTATGAAGGTGAATCATCTGGCAAAGGTCAAAGTTATGATTTAAAAAACGGAAGTATTTCTGTAAACTTTCAAAAGGATAAAAACTTCAGCTTCAACTTTAATGGAAATGCCGATTTAACTGTAGGATACCGAAAGGTTAAAAACCAAGATTATGAAGAACCTATAAAACAAAATGCACAGGTTTCTGGTAATGGAAACATAAATAATCCAATATTTAAAATTGAAAAAAGTTTTAATACTTCTAATAAAACTAAAAACAAGGAAGTTTCTGATGCTGAGATTGAAAAAATGATGCAAAAGGCTTCTCCAACAGTTAATATTCCTAGCTCATTTTCATTCAATAAAAGTATTGAATTAGAAATTACAGATAATGCTGGAAAAAAGTTTCCTATTGAATTTTTATTAGGTAAATATCCCGATATCTACGGAATGTTGGTTGCTACTAAAGAAATGAAAGGGCAAGGAAAAGTTACTATGGTAATGACACCAAAATCATCTACTATGTTTATGAACATAGCTGGTATGAAGATGAAAAAAACTACTTCGTTAGATCAAATAGGGCAACAATTTAAAGGATCTCAAAACATTCCCGATGCAAGTGATTATTCTTACAAAAAAACAGGTGCTACCAAAACAATTCTAGGTTATACATGTCATGAATATAAAGTAACCTACAATCATGAAGGAAATAAAGGAACTGCAAGCCTATGGATTTCTAAAAAGTTTCCAATTCAAAATAAAGAATTACCAATGTTGGGTATGAAAATGAACAATCCGTACTTCTCTGGTTTTGTTTTAGAAATTAATTCAACTCATCAAGGTGAAAACTACAACATAAAAGTTACCAATATTTCTAATAAAAATGTAACAATTAACACTAAGGATTATAGAAACATGGGGTTCTAAACCTGCAATCATTTTTAAAATAAAAATTATGAAATCAATATTCAAAATAACCGTTTTGTGTTGTTTATCTGTACTTTTTGTGTCTTGTTTTGGCGATAAAAAAACAGCTATTGGCACAGACTTTAACGATACTTCTTTTGTAAATAAAAGCTTCAAAAACAATAAAGTCAATTTTTCGAATTTAAATAACAGCTGTCAATTTGTATCTAAAAATCAAATTGCAAAGCTCTACAATGTCACTGAAGATAAAGTACAAATTATAGGAAATGAATTATCTAAATCTTGTACAATTCGCGTATTAATTTCTGATAATAATTTCGACTTTTTAACTGGCGCTATTTCTTTTTATAAAACTCCAGATAAACTAGATGACGGAAGTACTTGGGTAGATTCTTGGCAGCTAAAAAAAGGACTATCTAAAAGTTCTGTTTGGATAAAAAACATGGGGAAAGCTGCATTATACAACGCTAAAAAAAGAACGCTCTTTATTAAGTTTAACAACTACACTATGGAACTTATAGCTCCTGGTTCTGACTTCAACCAAATAGAAAAAGCTAAAAAAAGAGATTACAAAACTATTGCCTTAACCTTAGCTAAAAACACACCACTTTTAAACTAAACATCATGAAAAAATACGCTTTAATTATAATCCTATCCTGTCTAAACCTTACGTTGTTTGGGCAACAAAAAAAATACTTTTTAGAAATTACTTTTTATGATGGAGACTTTAAAGGAACACATGTTTTCTATCCTGAAAAAGGTAATTATATGAGTCAGATAAACCTAGAATATTTCGAAGGAACTAGCAATTTAAATGCGTCAAAATTGATTGCCGATAACGGAATGCAAATTCATTATATAAACCGTCATTTTAAAGGTGAAGCGACTCTAGGAAAACACAATGCAAAAAAATACACTTCTGGTTGTGGTAGTTTTAATTTTATTGATATAAAAAACAATCAACCATATAAAAAAATTGATGGTGATTTTTCAGGATGTACCTCAACTACCATAACCAAAGTTAGCAACTGGAAAAAAGGAATTGTAAAAAACAAACGTACTGTTTCTGGAAATTTCACTGACACTGTAACTTTTAAATACAGAATGGATAATGGAAGTAAAAAAACCATAAACACTAAGGTTAGCGTAAAATTTAAAGCACGAGAATCAAGACGATTTTAAATAATAGAAATTATGAAAACAAAAATATTTTTATGGCTCTTAGTTATATCTTTTGCTGTAAATGCCCAAATAGATAATACTCAAACATGGGAGCTTTTTTATCCAGGAGTTAAACTAACATATCACATTAATGCCTGCGCTAATAACGAACCCGAACCTAATACAAATGAATACTTTTGGTGCGATGGCCCAGATAGAGTTGTTGTAGAAAGTTTTGGTCTTACTCATGGAAACGTAATCGCATCACACGAATTTAAATTCAATAATGAAGATTATGTTGTTTTTACCACCACTAAAGGGATTTCAATTTACAATAACACACATAAAAAATGGAGAAATCTTCCTTTTGTTGCTTTTCAAGGAGATAATGTAGTTACTCAGTTTTTTGGTGCAATAGACGACGGAAGTGGAAATATTATTTTCCACGGAGCAAACAAAGGAACCTTTAAATACGATTTAACTGAAAACAAAATTACCCAGATAAGTAATAAAAATAATGCTTTTGAAAAATTCAAAAAGAATGAAAATGAAGGTAATTTTCAAAATAGTATTTGGGCTATAGCACATGAAGGAAGTATTTTAATGAAATATCATAATAATGTTTATACCGAATATAATATCTCGTCTGGAAATAAAATAAAAGGAATAGACATTGCTTCTGATGATAAAGTTTATTTAGCAGTAGATAATGAAGGTGTTGTTGTTTTTAATCCTTCAAACAATACTACAACTACAATTTCTGAAGCAGAAGGTTTACCTTCTAAATTCTTACAAGATTTAGATTTTGATTCAAACGGTAATTTATGGATTGCCTACAGAGGTAATAATAACTCAGAAATTGGTGTTGCTAAATGGGATATTGACAATAACACTTTTGAAAAGTTTGAACGTCAAATTGGTAATACCAAAATTCGCTTTAACCGTGTAGAAGCAGTAAATAACGAAATATGGTTAACATCAAATGTAAGTACTAACAACTTAGCAGGAGTACATGTATTAACATTAGACAGTAGTAATAATCCTAACTGGAAGCATTATGATGAAGCTTTTTTTCAAGAAAAAGGTTTTATACAACATTTTTTTAACTACGGAATTCATAGAGGCATCTACGATTTCTCTTCATACAAAAATAAGCTTTATATGTCTACGACTGGTAATGGAACCATAACTTATGAGAATGGAAAATGGAATCATTTTAATTCATTAAAAAACAATATTCCTACAGGAAACCAAAGAAAAATAGGATACTTAAAACAAGATAAAACAGGTGGTGTTGTATTTAATACTCACACAACAAATAATGCTGGAAAAGATCTTTTAGTAATATCGAAGCTTAAAAATGGAGTTATAGAGAATTATCCTTTAGGTAAGGGAGTGTTTCCTGTAACAGTATTTATAGAAGATGGTCAGGTAGATGAAAATGGAAAAATATATGGTCAATACCTTATTAATAAAAACGGCAGTTCATCAAATGAGTTTTCTGTTTTAAACTACCCTTCTTTCAATAATTTACTAGAAGGGTACTCTCTTAATTTAACTGATAGATATGCTGTAGAAGGATTTAATAAATGGTATTTTGATAAAAATAAAGGCGGTCGATTAACGAATTTAGATACAAAAGCTACCTATACTTCAAACAACTCTAATTTTAATTTTAAAACAACATCTTTATCATACTTAACAGAATCTAGAGATGAACGTATTTGGTCTATTTCATCTCATGGAATACAGTGGTATGACCCTATAAGTGATACTAAAGGAGAGTTTACACTTGATAATTTAAACTTAAACAATCATTCAGAAATTGGCTTAATACATAAATTACTCTTTGGTGTAAATGCTAATGAAATGTGGTTAATTGGTAGAGATGGTGTTATCTTTATTAAAGATAATGCAGAGGTTCATAAACTATTAAAAGCGGATTATACTACATTAAACTATATTCGTGATGCGAAAGTAGATGCTAATAATAATCTTTACACTATTAGTTCTACAGGGATTTTGAAAATTTCTAACGTCGCTAATTCATCACCTACTATTAAAGAATTTAAGCACACAAATGTTGAAGGCCCAGAAATTATCAATTTTACAAAAATTACGATTGATAATGATGGAAACAAATGGCTTACTTCTAATAGTGCTTTACCTAAATTATTAAAATTTAAAGAAGTTAACGATGCTGCTGGTGTAGTAAATGGAGCTCAAACAAGTAATTTACGAGGAAAAGTATCAGGAAAAGTATTTGCCGACATTAATGAAAATGGAGTTTTCGATGCTAACACAGATACGCCCGTTTCAAATCAAGCTTTAAACGTCCAAAATGGAAACTCTTCATTTATTGTCTATACAGATAGCCAAGGATTTTATTCTTTTCCTGTATACGTTGCCAACCAAACTTATAAAATGGCAATAACTTCTACCGATGGCTTTTCATATTCTTCAAAAAGAATTTATAAAACTGATGTTGGTAATTTAGACCAAGACTATTCTAACATTAATATTCCATTAGTTATTGAAGATACCAAGAGTTTATACATTAAAGGTTCTCCTAAAGAAGGAGCTTGGGGTTTTACACGAGACGGTTTTGAAAATCGCTTTGTTTCTGCTATCGCTAATACCTCTAGTACTAAAACTTTTAACAATGTAAAACTAAGATATCAATTTATAAATACGAATTCAAACGCTACAAATTATAGTATTAACGACGTATCTTCTATTATTATTCACAAATTAAAAAACAACTCGAATAGCCATATTATTAATAAAGTTGCTATTAGTCCTGGTAGAAAACAATTATGGAATGTTAATTTAACTGACAATCAATACACAAAAACAACTGATAATTCACCGACTTTTACCGAAACGAATAACGAAAGAACCAAAACGTTAGAAATTGAATTAGGTAATATAAATCCATACGAAACATTTATTGTAGAAATTTTAACTACAGTATTTGACCCAACTGCTATTGGAGATGATATTCAATACGGACCAACAGCAATTTCTTCTTCTAATTGGGAAAATGCCACAAGTGGAAAAAATCAAAATTCTCAAAATAATTGGATAGATACTACTCCAGAAAGTACAGATACTAGAGCAGGAAGAAACGAAGATTTTTCACCTTATATAGAACCAGACGATGTATATCAAGATGAAGATGATGTGTATAGAGAACCTGATGAAGTTTATAGTGATTCACCATATTTTACACCCGTTTTTAGTTCTTACGACCCAAATGATAAATTAGTTACACCTGGTGTGCCAGATAAATTAAACGAAGTAGATATTGATAAAAAATGGCTTACCTATACCGTAAGATTTCAAAATAATGGAAATTTCTCAGCAAAGGATATTTATGTATTAGATACTATTGATAATGATTTAGATAAAAATTCTTTTCAATTTATAGAAAGTAGTCACAACCTTAAAATATCAGAAGTAGGTAATGAAACCAAGAGTATAAAAAAATTCTTTTTTGAGAATATATTTTTACCAGACAGTTTATCTAATCCCGATGGAAGCCAAGGCTATTTTAAATATAAGATAAAAGCAAAAAAAGATATTCCTGAAAACACAATTGTTGAAAACACAGCATATATCTATTTTGATCAAAATCCTCCAATAATTACGAATACAATACAGAATAAGTTTAGAACTCCTGCCACTGCATCAACAAATCAAGTTACATTAAAAGAGCAAACTTTTCTGTATCCAAACCCTGCAAAAGATTTGGTGAAGATTCAATTAAAAAATAATGAGGTAATTGAAGACGCTACTTTGTATAACCTTATGGGACAACTAATCTATCGGAAAAAAGAAAACCAAAATCAGCTAATAGAAATCCCCCTCCATCAATTTTTATCAGGAATTTACTTGGTAAAAGTTAAAGCCGAAAACAAAATTTATACTCAAAAACTAATAGTTGAATAATAGTAGTTTTTAATTTGTTTTCATTTATTCAATGATAGCCTCACAAAAAAGTGAGGCTTTTTTTATTCGAAATGTTAACCTTAAAAAATTAAACACACTAACTCATGTAATAAAATTATAAACTATAAAAAAATGAAAAAATTAACATTTACTGTTTTATTCTTAATCCTTAGTGCAACAGCTTTTTCACAAACAAAACTTGGTGCGCAATTAGTGTATGGTACAAATACCGAGTTTGGTGCTGGTGCCAAAGCTATTTTTAGCATTACAGATAAAATTAACCTATCTCCAAGTATTAATTATTACTTCGGAAAAAGCGCTGCAGGTGTTGCTAGTACTTCTTTCTTTGAAGTTAATGCTGATGCACATTACTCTTTTGAAAGTGACGATAAGTTAACCTTTTATCCACTTGTAGGATTAAACTATACCCGTTCAAAAGCATCAGTATCTGTTCTTGGTGTAAGTGCTTCAACTTCATCTTTTGGTGTAAATCTTGGTGGCGGATTAAACTATGATTTGTCCTCTTCTATCACTGGTTTAATAGAAGCTAAATATGTACTGGGTAATTTAGACCAGGCAGTATTTACTGCAGGTGTTCTTTTCAACTTATAATCTAATTCTAAATAAAAACAAATTATGAAAACATTAAACAAACTATCGTACTTATTAATTTTAGTAATCAGCTTTTCATTAATTTCTTGTGGAGGGAATGATGAAAACGTACAAGAAGAAGAGCAACTTTCATCAGTAGTAATGAAAGATTTTAAAGAAAAAGTTAGTGCAATGCAGCTTCCTTCAACAATGCAAAATTCAAGCAATCAATATGCCCAACAAGCTAATGCTCAATTTAACGCTGTAAAAGGATTGTCTCAAGGCTATATAACTTTATTAACAATACCTGCAACAGCAACTTCTAGCTCAGTAAACGATAATTTACAAGCTAAAAGTGCTAGTAACTCAAAAACCTATACTTGGACAGCTAATGGTGTAACAATAAAATATATTATTTCTGAATCTTCAGATAGATATACTTTTAGTTATACTACAACATACAATGGTACAAGTACAAAACTAATGGACGGATATCAGTTAAAAAACGGGAGTTATGCTGAAGCAAAATTATACGATAACAATACTGTAGTTGGTACTCTTAAATGGTGGGTGAATGGTGACGTTGCTAAAATTGAAATTAACAGTGACAACATCAAACTTGTTTTAGAAACCAACACCAAAAACAAATCAGGATTTATTAAAGTATACGAATATTCTAACTTAGTTGAAGAATTTATATGGAACACTGACGGAAGTGGAACGTATAAGAATTACAACACCAATGAAACACATTCTTGGTAAACTTTATTAAAACATCACATAAAAAAACCTAACCGAAATGGTTAGGTTTTCTTTTTATTTATTCATTAGGTCTTCTATCTCATCAACTTCAATAGGTATGTTACGCATTAAGTTAAACGGCTCTCCTTTTTCTTGAATTACCACATCATCTTCTAAACGAATTCCAAAACCTTCGTCTGGCAAATAGATCCCTGGTTCAACAGTAAACACCATGTTTTTTTGCATTGGTTCATGAAGTAAACCATAATCATGCGTATCTAAACCAATATGGTGAGAAGTACCATGCATAAAATACTTTTTATATGCTGGCCAATTAGGATCTTCGTTTTGAACATCAGCTTTATCTAATAAACCTAATCCTAATAATTCTGAAGTCATAATTTTACCAACCTCAACATGATAGTCTGCCCAAATAGTTCCAGGTACTAGCATTTTTGTAGCTTCATCTTTCACTTTATTTACAGCATTGTACACTGCTTTTTGTCTATCAGAAAAACGACCAGAAACTGGTATTGTACGCGTCATATCTGCTGAGTAGTTTGCATACTCTGCACCAACATCCATTAAGATTAACTCACCTTCTTTACATTGTTGATTGTTTTCAATATAATGTAAAACATTGGCATTATTTCCTGATGCTATAATTGGTGTATAGGCAAATTTCTTAGATCTGTTTCTAATAAACTCGTGAATGTATTCTGCTTCAATTTCATATTCCCAAACTCCAGGTTTTACAAAATCTAATACACGTCTAAATCCTTTTTCGGTAATATCACATGCTATTTGCATTAAATCAATTTCTGCTTGATCTTTTACCGAACGTAAACGTTGTAAAATAGGATTGCTTTTTGCTACCGAATGTGCAGGATATTTATTTAATAACCACTTTGTAAAACGTGCTTCTCTAGTTTCAGTTTCAACAGTAGCTCTGTAATGCTCGTTGGTATTTATGTAAACAGTATCTGCCAAAGCCATCATTTCAGCTAATACTTTTTCTAAGTCTTGTAACCAAAAAACAGTTTTTATACCACTTGTTTCAAATGCTTTTTCTTTGGTTAATTTCTCACCTTCCCAAACAGCAATATGTTCATTTGTTTCTCTTAAGAATAATACTTCTCTTAAGTTTTCTTTTGGGCAATCAGGAAAGACAACTAAAATACTTTCTTCTTGGTCTACACCACTTAAAAAGAAAATATCTCTATGTTGTTCAAAAGGTAAAGTACTATCTGCACTTACCGGATAAATATCGTTTGAATTAAAAACTGCTAAACTATTTGGCTTCATTTGCGCCATAAAGTTTTTACGGTTCTTAATAAATAAGTCTTTATTAATAGCGTGGTATTTCATAATCGTTAATTAAAGTAATATTATTGACTCAAAAATACGGAAACAAATTGTGCAAATATTAGCCATTTGGCACTATTTTATTAGCTTTCTAATTCTACTCATATGCCGATTAGAAATTCCTAAAAAAGAAGACAAATAATGTAATGGAACTTCTTGAAGTAAATTAGGTTCGTTCTGCAACATCTTTTTGTAACGTTCTTCTGGAGTAAGCGTTAGTAAATCAATTCTATAATTATCAATTAAAAAAATTTGATTTTCAATTAAGTTAAAATAAAACTGATGAAAGGCTTTATTATTCTTTAACAAGCTTTTAAAATCGTTACTTTTTATTACCCAAAGCCTACAGCTACTCAATGCTTTAATGTTTTTTCTTGAAGGAATTGTATGTAAAAAGCTTTGCAGAGCAGCAGTACACGAGTTTTTTAATGCCAAATAAGTAGTTTTCTCATTTCCATCTACGTAAATAGCGTGTTGTAAAATACCTTCTTCTAAAAAACAGAAATAATTACAAACATCGTTTTCTTGTACTAAGAATTCATTCTTCTTCAAAGAAAGAAACTCAAAAGAGTTCACAATTTCTGGAATTAAAATTTCTAACGAAGCGGAATCAATTATTTTAGATAAATATTCTGTTAGTTTTTCATTCGATTTCATTTTCAACAAATCAATTATTTAAAATAAAGGTATAAAAAAAGGATGCTTTTCAGCACCCTTTTAATGTTTTTACACGAACTTTTATTTAGACATAGCTCCTTTAATTAATCCGATAATTACCATTAATACTCCTCCACCAACGCCACCACCGGCAATACTACCTACAATACCTCCAAGGTCTATACCAAGCATATCCAAAAGTTGTGCTCCTAAACCTCCTCCAAGAATTCCAACTACAGAATTCCATAAAGTACCCATAGAGTATTTTTTTAATAAAGCTCCAGCTAAATTTCCGCCAACAGCGCCCGTAAGCAAACTGATAATTAATTCCATATAAACAAAGTTTTAAATAGTTAATTCAGAATAAATTAACGAAAAATAAATTAGTAAAACAAATAAAATCAACTATTTAGAATTTCACCTATATGAAACAATGCGTCTCCCATATTAATGATTGGAAAGTTATTTTTTGCAATAATATAACCGCTCGTAGGGGCTTTTACTGGGAATTTAGTTTCTCCGTAAGTGTCCATAATATTTCCTAAAAGTTGTCCTTTTTCGACCTTAGCTCCGTTTTTAATTGTAGCATTAAAAATTCCTGCAACTTTAGCACGTATCCATTTTCGTTTATGCAACTCAACACTTGGTTTTGCATTTGGAACGACTACTTCTTTACTAATCATGTTAAAATGATGTAGAATACGAAGTGTACCATTGATTCCCTCTTGAATTGAACACTCATCTAATCGTAACGATTCTCCTCCTTCGTAAACTATTACGGGTATATTATTTTTAAAACATTCATTTCTAAAAGACTTTGCTATTAGTTTAGAACCAAATGTTAGTGGTGCATTAAAAATATTGGCAAGTGCTTTTCCTCTTTCATCTTCTGGAGTATAACGAATTTGTGGATAATTACTTCGTTGTGCTCCTCCTGTATGAAAATCAATAGCAAAATCTACATTCTGAGTTAGTTCTTTCATTAAGTAATATGCCATTCTACTTGCTAATGATCCTCTTTTTGATCCTGGAAAACTTCTATTTACATCTTTTCCATGCATATCTCTAGAAAGATTCAAAAATCCAAAAACGTTTAACAACGGAACAACAATTACGCAACCCCTATAAATTTTATACGATTTATCAATAAGCATTCTTCTTACCAACTCCACGCTATTTACCTCATCTCCATGCAACCCTCCTTGTAATAGAACAGTAGGTCCAGGTTCTTTTCCATTAAAAATATAAACAGGAATTTCAATAAGTGTTCCTGTTGGTAATCTATCTACAGGAATTTTTATCAATCTTGATTCTCCTAATGCTATTTTCTCTCCTCTAATTTCTACGAGGTTGTTTTTAAACTTTTTGCCGAACATTCTTCTTCTAAAAATTTAACTATTGCTTTTGCAATATTATCTCCTGTATATGCTTCTATTCCTTGTAAACCTGGGGTTGAATTAACTTCAATTAGTAATGATCCTCTTTTAGAGCGAATTAAATCTACTCCCGCAACAGGTAACCCTAAATGATGAGCAGCTTTAATAGCAATTGCTTCTTCTTCTTCAGTTAATTCAACTTTAGAACCGCTTCCCCCTCTATGAATATTCGAGCGAAAATCATCGTCTACTCCTTTACGTTTCATTGAAGAAACCACCTTTCCTCCTACTACCAAAACTCTAATATCTTCGCTATTACTTTCCTTTATAAACTCTTGCAATAAAATACTCGTATTGGTACTGTACATCGTATCTATAATAGATTTTGCCGACTTCTTAGATTCTGCTAAAATGACCCCAGAACCGTGAGTTCCTTCTTGAAGTTTAATAATTATTGGAGCTCCTCCTAACAAATCGATTTGCTCACCAATGTTTTCAGGATTTACCGAAAAAACCGTGTTGGGTATTGGTATGTGTTTACGATTCATTATTTGTAATGTTCGCACCTTATTTTGAGCTCGTAAAATGCCTAAAGACCGTGCTGTACTGTAAACTCCATTCATTTCAAACTCTTTAACAACTGCTGCTCCATGTCGAGTTGCCGATGCTCCAATTCTAGGAATAATTATATCAACATCGTCTATAATATTCTTTCCTTCATAGATAATTTCGGGTTTTCCTCCACTAAGTTTTATAGAGCATTTTAAATGATTTACAACTTGTACATTGTGTCCTCGTCGTCGAGCTTCTTTATATATTCTCTGCGTTGAGTAAATATAATCTCCAACCGAAAGTATAAAAATGTTCATAGCTAAAAATAGTTGCTTACTCACAAATCTACTCTTTTTATTCTTAACAAATTGGCAAAAAATGTTGTATGGTTGTTAATTTTTTTGATTTGATT
Organism: Tenacibaculum holothuriorum; assembly: GCF_002120225.1. Classification (GTDB taxonomy): domain Bacteria; phylum Bacteroidota; class Bacteroidia; order Flavobacteriales; family Flavobacteriaceae; genus Polaribacter; species Polaribacter holothuriorum. Next base: position 365,758 of record NZ_LAPZ01000002.1, read on the forward strand.
TTATCTTGTAGTAATTTCATCAATTCTTAAACAAACCAACTAATGAAAAAACTTTACACTGCAATTCTTGCAACATATTCTTTAGCAACATTAGCACAACAACCCGCTACTTCTTCCGAAGTAATAAAAAAAGCATTACAACAAAAAGAAGCCTTAACACAAACGTCACTTGTTAAAAATATTCCTTTTGAAAATATCGGACCAACAGTTATGAGTGGTCGTGTGGTTGATATAGCTGTAAACCCTAACAATCCAACCGAATTTTACGTGGGATACGCTTCAGGAGGGCTATGGTACACCAATAACAACGGAACAACTTTTACATCTGTCTTTGATAATGCACCGACTCAAAATATTGGAGATATTGCTGTTGACTGGAAAAACGGAACTTTATGGGTAGGTACAGGAGAAAACAATTCTTCTCGATCTTCATATGCGGGTATTGGTATTTTAAAATCTACTGATAAAGGTAAAACTTGGGAAAATGTTGGCTTATTCGACTCTCAACATATTGGTAGAATTGTTATCAATCCAAACAATCCGAACGAAATTATTGTGGGAGTTTTAGGTCATTTATATTCTCCTAACAATGAAAGAGGGATTTACAAAACTACCGATGGTGGTAAAACATGGAAAAGAACCTTATTTATAAATGACAGTACTGGAATTATTGACCTTGCTATGGCTCCTAATAATTTTAATGTTTTATATGCTGCCTCTTGGGAGCGAGACCGCAAAGCATGGCATTTTGACGGTGACGGAACGAACTCTAGTATTTATAAAAGTACAGACGGAGGAAATACTTGGAAGAAAATTTCTGAAAATAACGGATTTCCAAACGGTAATGGTGTAGGAAGAATCGGTTTAGATGTTTTTGATGAAAACACTGTATATGCTTTTCACGATAATCAATTCCGAAGAAAAAAGGAAAAAAAGAAAAAGTCTGATTCTAATGCGCTTACCAAAGATGATTTTAAAAACATGACGGTAACCGAATTTTTAGATTTAAAAGATAAAAAACTAAACACCTATTTAAAACTTAATGGGTTTCAAGAAAAATATAGAGCTGCCAATGTAAAGCAAATGGTACGTTCTGGCGATGTAAAACCTGCCGATTTAGCAAGCTACTTAGAAAATGCCAACTCATTATTATTCGATACTCCTGTGATTGGAGCAGAAGTTTTTAGAACAGATAACGGGGGGAAATCTTGGGAAAAAACTCACGAAGGATATTTAGATGATCTTTATTATTCATACGGATATTATTTTGGTGAAGTTCGTGTAGACCCTCAAGACAAAAATGGTATTTATGTATTGGGAGTTCCTATTTTAAAATCGAAAGATGGTGGGAAAACATTCATTTCAATTAGTAAAGAAAATGTACATGCCGATCATCAGGCATTGTGGGTAAATCCGAATAGAAAAGGTCATTTAATTGATGGAAACGACGGTGGATTAAACCTTTCTTACGATGACGGAGAGAGTTGGACAAAACTAAATGTTCCTTCTGTGGGGCAGTTTTATTCTGTGTATGCCGATAATCAAAAACCATATCGTGTATATGGTGGATTACAAGACAACGGAGTTTGGGTTGCAAAACACACCGCAAAAATTGATAAAAGTTGGAAACAAACTGGTGAAAACCCATATAAGTCGTTAATGGGTGGTGATGGAATGCAAGTAGCTGTTGACGATAGAAATCCAAATATTGTGTATACAGGATATCAATTCGGGAATTACTTTAGAATTGACAGAGAAACTGGTAAACGAAAGTATATTCAACCAAAACATAAATTAGGAGAAAAGCCATATCGCTTCAATTGGCAAACACCTATTTTACTTTCAAAACACAATCAAGATATTTTATATTTAGGAGGAAATAAATTACACCGTTCTTTAAATCAAGGAAATACTTGGGAAACAATTTCAAATGATTTAACCAAAGGAGGTAAAAAAGGAAATGTGGCTTATGGTACACTTACTTCTATTTCAGAAAGTCCTTTCCAATTCGGAGTATTATATGTAGGTTCTGACGATGGTTTGGTACATTTATCAAAAAACGGTGGTGGTACTTGGGAAAATATTTCAAGCTCTTTCCCTAAAGATTTATGGGTAAGTAGAGTAATTGCTTCTAAACATAAAAAAGAGCGTGTTTATGTTACGCTAAATGGATATCGTTGGGACGATTTTACGCCATATGTTTTTGTTTCTGACAACTACGGAAAAACATGGAAAAATATTGGAAGTTCAATTCCAGTATCACCCGTTAATGTAATTAAAGAAGATTCTAAAAACGAAAATGTTCTATATATAGGAACCGATAACGGATTGTATGTTTCTTTAGACAAAGGAACTACTTGGCAACCGTTTACCAAAAACTTACCCAATGTTGCTGTGCATGATTTGGTAATTCAACCACAAGCAAAACATTTAGTGGTAGGTACTCATGGTAGAAGTATTTACAAAGCAAACATTGCTCCGTTGCAAGAATTTAATTCAGTAATAGCGAAAAAAGATGCGCATATTTTCAAGGTAAATCCTATTAGAAAAAGTAATTTCTGGGGAAGTTCTTGGAGCAAGTGGTTACAACCAAATACGCCTAAATTATCTATCTCTTTTTACAGTAATACCGCTAAAGAAGTTAGTGTAAATGTTTATTCAAAAGATATTTTGGTGAATAGTTTTAAAACGAAAGCTGTAAAAGGGTTTAACGAAACCATTTTCGATGTTTCTTTTTCAGAAAAAGGAAGAAAAAACTATATAAAACAACATAAAGACACACCAATTAAAAAAGCCAAAAACGGAAAATATTACTTGCCAAAAGGCACTTACACTGTACAAATAAGAGATTCTAAAGAAACTTTTAAGGTAAAGTAAGTACTTTTGTCGTTGTAATAAATAGTACACCTCTTAAAACAATTTAATTTGGGAATAATACAAGTAAATAATATTCGTCTTTTTACTAATCATGGATGTTTAGATGAAGAAGCAAAAATAGGTTCAGAATATCGAGTTGATCTTGAAATTAAAGCCGATTTACAAAAATCTGCCAATACAGATGAGCTTTTAGATACTGTAGATTATGTACATCTAAATCATATTGTAAAAGAAGAAATGGCTATACGTTCTAAGTTATTAGAACATGTAGCAAAACGCATTATTGATCGCATTTTCAAGGAAATACCTTTGGTAGATTATGCAAAGATTGGAGTTGCTAAATTAAATCCTCCTATTGGCGGAAATGTTTCTGAAGTAGTTATTATTTTAGAAGATGAGCGTAAAAAGTAAAAAAAGCTTGCAGTAAACAAGAAAAAATGTAAATTTGCAGTCCTAATTAAAAGGTGCCGTGGCCGAGTGGCTAGGCAGTGGTCTGCAACACCATGTACAGCGGTTCGAATCCGCTCGGCACCTCAAAAAGCCTTGATAACATAATCGTTATCAAGGTTTTTTTATTTATATATCTTTTTTCTATTTAGCTTTCGGTAAAAAAATCTTTTATTCAGTAAAAATTAACGAATAAGAAGACATTTATATATAACAAGTTAGCAAATATCAAGACCCAAAATACTCAATAATAGGTATTGACTAAAAACAGTAACTTCCTTATAATTGAAAATTAAATACTTCTAAAATGAAAAAGCTCTTTTTTATCTTACTTGGAATTCTATTCTCTACTTCTAGTTATGGACAGTCTAAAAATGGAAAAGCAGCAAACAACTGGGATGAATGTGTAGCTCTATCTCAAACTGAATTTAAAAACTCATGTTTAGGAGATGATCGAGAAAAAGAATTGCTATCACCACACGCAACTATAACCAATAATTGTGATCAAAAAATAAAAGTGGTCTGGGAATATAATGGTAAAGTTAAACCAAATGGAAATGCTGTAACAAACGGAACAGTATATATAAAACCAAATAAATCTAAAGTAGTTTATGTATGTAATGCTATTGCAAATGGAGGTACAATACAAGTTACAAACGTAGAATCTGCTGACTCAAATTACACATCAAATTCAAACAATAATTCTTCTTGGAACGAAAACACAAGTGCTTTAAGTGATGAAAGTAAAAATTACATAAAAAACTCAGGAAACTACAATTATGAATCCATCTACGAGAAGCGCAGAAAAGAAGCCGAAGCAAGAAAGCTAAAATATCAAAGAGAAAGTAATAGACAGCAAAGATTAGAAGAACAAAAAAAACTAGAAAGAGAAAGAATGAAGAGAGAATTTGAAAGACAAGATAAAGAGAACGTTAAAAATTATAAAAATGCTGTAAATAAATTTAATAACGTATTAGAAGGTATGGCTAGAGCTAAAGAAAATCAAAGAAAGTTTGAAGAACGAGAACTTAAAAGAATAGCCGAAAAAAAACGTTTACGTAAATTAAGATGGGAGGAAGAAGAACGTAGAGAAAAAGCCGAAAGAAAAAGAAAAGAGAAAATCAAAAACTCTAAAAAAGAGTTTATGAATACTCTTTCAGATGCAAAAATACCATTGAGTTACCCAAATGCTACTGCCTATTTTATAATCATAGCAAAAACAGGCGAAGAGAGTATAAAATTGTCAAAACTTATTTTATATAAAAATTCTAACAACCAACTACCGTATAAGCAAGACGTTATCAAAAAATTCAAAAACAAGTACCGACTTAATAATATTTATATTCAAGGACCTTTTACTTCTAAAGCATTGCAAGAAAGAGAATATCAAAATATAAAAGGTTATGCTCGTTCAAGCTATATTAAAGTTGGTAATGACATAAACTTCTCTTATGGTACAAAAGGAAAAGCCAAAGTAAATTCTAATACAGACTTTTGGGGTAAAAAAAAGAAAACAACTACTAAAAAAACAAAAAAGAAAGATTTTTGGAATTAAAAACAAGTTAAGAATGAAAAAAAACATCTTTATTATAATCAGTTTAATTGCTTCAGCTACTATAGCTCAAACTAACGAACAATTTGCACAATCTTATTTTTTAAAAGCACAAGAGACATATAGCGAGGGTAATAACAAAGCCTCTTTAGAAAATTTAGATAAAACAGTAAAATACCTAGGCAATACAAATCCAAAAATTGAAGCTCTTTATGTAAAAATAGAAATAGCGAATAACAATTACATTAGTGCAGAAGAACACTTAAAAACGTATTTTGATACAGCTGACACTGACCATAGTGATTATAATAACATGTTATCGCTTATGATAGATGTTAAAGAAAAGGCAACTGCTCAGAAAATTGAAGTTAAAAAACAAGAAGAAAAGAAGAAAAAAATTGAAGAATATTATAAAGAGTACTATAAGAAATATGGCCCTGATGTTCCTTTTGCAATTATAGAATTCCCTCCAGTATATCCAGGTTGCATAGGAGATAGAAAACAAATGGCTTCTTGCTTTAGTTCAAAAGTTAGAGAATTTTTAAATATTAATTTTGATAAAACTCTAGCAAATAAGTTAGGACTTTCTAGCGGGAAAAAAAAAGTTTGGTTAAGTTTTAGAGTTGGACCTGAAGGTAAAGTAGTAGACATCAGAGCTAGAGCTCCCCACCCTAGTTTAAAAAAAGAAGCTATTAGAGCGGCAAGAGCTTTACCTATCATGAAACCCGCAAATCATAATGGAAAACAAGTTGGCATGAAATATTCTGCTCCTATTAGTTTTACTGTTGATTAAAATTAATTTGATAAGTAGAGTAATATTGGCTATAAGTAATTGCTTGTTCTTTCTTTTTTCTGAAAACCCTTACAGGCTTTCAGTTTAGTGTGTACTTGCAAAGTTTAATATAAACCACACAACTACTCATAGCCGAGACCATCCAACAAACACATAACCCATCTCAAAAGAAAAGCATATCAAAATTCTGGTATGCTTTTTTAATTTTCCTTAACAAAAAAAGTCGTTAAAATTCTGCATCTTTGTAGCTATGCGAATTTATCCTATAGAAACAGGTAATTTTAAATTAGATGGAGGTGCTATGTTTGGTGTGGTTCCTAAATCTATTTGGCAAAGAACAAATCCTGCCGATGAAAAGAACATGATTTCTATGAGCATGCGCTGTATGCTTATTGAAGATGGAGATCGACTTACTTTGGTTGATACAGGAATTGGCAACAAACAATCCGACAAATTCTTAGGGTATTATTACTTATTTGGCGATTTTTCGTTAGATACTTCTTTAGCAAAATACGGTTTTCATAGAGATGATATTACCGATGTGTTTTTAACACACTTACATTTTGATCATTGTGGTGGTGTAATTCAATGGAATAACGACCGAACGGGATTTATGCCTGCATTTAAAAATGCTAAGGTTTGGAGCAATGAACGTCATTGGAACTGGGCAGTAAAACCAAATGCTCGTGAAAAAGCATCATTTTTAAAAGAAAACATCAATCCTATTGAAGAAAATGGTCAATTAAACTTTATTCATAGAAATGCAAAAGACCAAGTTGGTTTCGATGTATTGTTTATGGATGGTCATACCGAAAAACAAATGCTTCCGAAGATAGAATATCAAGGAAAAACTATTGTTTTTATGGCAGATTTACTACCTACCGTTGGTCACATTCCATTACCCTACGTTATGGGATACGACACAAGACCTTTACTTACTTTAGAAGAAAAAAGAGTGTTCTTAAACGAAGCTGCCGACAAAGAATTCTATTTATTTTTAGAGCACGATGCATACAATGAACTATGTACTGTGCAGCATACCGAAAAAGGAGTTCGCTTAAAAGAGAGTTATAAATTTACAGATATATTTAATTAAGATAGAGAGATTATGAGAGTTTTAAAACCAGTGTTTTACTCGGCAGTAGCTATTGCTACTTTGGCAAGTTGTAAATCAACGCACAAAATCCCTGTACCAACAGGACCAAATACAGTGGTTAATATTCCTGCTAAAAAAGCAGAGTTAACTAAATTCCAAAAAGAAAACTGGCAACATTTAGATTTAGCTACCGATTCTATTCCTGGAATGAGTGTAGATAAAGCGTATGAGTTTTTAAATGGTAAAAAAGGAGTTGAAGTTGTTGTTGGAGTTGTTGACTCTGGTACAGACTTAAAGCACGAAGATTTAGTAGATGTTGCTTGGGTAAACAAAGATGAAATTGCTGGTAACGGTATTGATGATGATAAAAACGGTTACGTAGACGATATTAACGGTTGGAACTTCTTAGGTGATTCTTATAAAGAACATTTAGAGTACGAGCGTATTTTAATGAATCCATCAATTGCTGATGCTGAAACTTTAGAAGAAGTAAAGAAGTATCAAGCAGAAAAAGTTGAAGGAGCTAAGAAAAATAAGGAGCGATATGGAGCAATGCGAAAGAGAATTCTTGCTGCAGACAAAGCTATTAAGAAACAATTAGGAAAAGATAAATATACTTTTGAAGAAGTAAAAGCTATTAACTCTAACGATCCTGATTTAATTCAAGCTAAAGGTGTAGCTTCTTTTGTAGAAAGCATTGGTCGTACTATGGATGCAGTTCCAGACGAATTAAAAGGATTAATAGAAAGCGCTGAAAAAACAATTAACGGAGATAATTTAAAAACTGATTACCGTAAAGTTGTTGGAGACAACGCTTATGACATTAATGATAAACCAGGTTCTGGTAATGGTAATACTGGACATTCAGAAAAAGGTGAAGCTCATGGGTCTCACGTTTCTGGTATTGTAGGTGCTTCTAGAGATAATGGTAAAGGAATGAAAGGTGTAGCTAATAACGTAAAAATTATGGCGGTTCGTTCTGTATCTGACGGAGATGAGTACGATAAAGATGTTGCTTTAGGTATTCGTTATGCGGTAGATAATGGTGCTAAAGTAATTAACACAAGTTTTGGTAAAGGATTCTCTCCTAACAAAGAGTGGGTTTACGATGCTATTAAATATGCTGCAGATAAAGACGTATTAATCGTTAATGCTGCTGGTAACGACGGAAAGAATATTGATGTTGAAAAAACATTTCCTAACGATGCTCCAGATTTAGCTAATGAAATTGCAGACAACTTCTTAACTGTTGGTGCAATGAGTGCTAATTACAATAAAGATTTACCTGCTGGTTTCTCTAACTACGGTAAATTAAATGTAGATGTATTTGCTCCTGGTGTTCAAATTTATTCTACAACACCAGAAGGAGAGTACAAGAAATTTAACGGTACTTCTATGGCATCTCCAAATGCTGCAGGTGTAGCTGCTTTAGTTCGTTCTTACTATCCACAATTAAGTGCGAGTCAAGTAAAACACATTTTAATGAACTCTGGTACTAAAATTGATTTTGATGTTGTAAAACCAGGATCAAAAACAAGAGAAAATCAAGATGGTGAATTAGTTCCTTTCTCAGAATTATCGGTTTCTGGTCGTGTTGTTAATGCATACAATGCATTAAGAATGGCTGATAGAATGGTAAACGGAAGAAAATAATTCTTTTCACTAAACTATAAATTAAAAGAGCATTCTTTAGTAATGCTCTTTTTTTGTTAAAGCAATTATGCAGTTAGAATTTGACAAGCAATTAAAAGAACTTACAATAAAAGACGATGTACCAATGTATTCAAAAGTCGTCCTCTTTTTAATGTCTATAAATATTGTAAATTTAGGACTTCAATTATACTCGATGAGTTTTGAAAAAAATGAAGTTATTTATTCGGTTTTATCAACAGTAACTATTATTTCTATTGCAGTAATCGTATTTTATTTTTTTAAAAAATCTTGGAAAACAAAATATAAGCTTGCTGAAATAAACGGTGTTGAAACAAAAAAAATGTTTGGTAGAGATCGTATTTCATTATTATTAAAAAATGGTAGAAAACGAAGTTTTCAAGCTCTTAAAACCGACAAAGACGTTACAAAACTTAAAAAGACTTTGTCTAGTATGGGAATAAAGTCTGTATAAAATAATTACATGAACACTAAAAATTAAATGAACGAATGAAAAAAATACTACTGGGAATATCATTACTATCGGTATTTGCTTGTGCTACTACAAATAAGAAAGTGGCCAATACAAATGCTCCGGAAAGCAAACCGACATCTGCAGGATATTGGCAACAACATGTGGATTATACTATGGATATTGACATGGATGTAAAAACATATCAATACAAAGGAAAACAAAAGTTAGTGTACACCAATAACTCACCTGATGCGTTAAATAAAGTGTACTATCACTTATATTTTAATGCCTTTCAACCAGGGTCTCAAATGGATGTTCGTTCAAGAAACATAAAAGATCCCGATCGTAGAGTTGGTGACCGTATTAGTAAGTTAACTCCTTCTGAAATCGGTTATATTAAAGTAAACTCTTTAAAACAAAATGGTTCGGCAGTTAAACACGAAACTGTAGGTACTATTTTAGAAGTTACTTTAAACACTCCTATTCAACCAGGAGAAAGCGTTACTTTCGATATGTTATTCGATGCTCAAGTACCAAAACAAATTCGTCGTTCGGGTAGAAATAGTTCAGAAGGTGTTGCTTTATCTATGACGCAATGGTATCCTAAAATGGCTGAATATGATTTTGAAGGTTGGCATACTCCTCCGTACTTAGGAAGAGAATTCCACGGAGTTTGGGGTAATTTTGATGTTACACTTCATATTGATAAAAGCTATACTGTTGGTGGTACTGGTTATTTACAAAATCCACAAGAAATTGGTCATGGTTATGCAAAAGAAAACACTCCTTTAAACTTACCAAAAGGAAATAAATTATCATGGCATTTTAAAGCTCCAAACGTACACGATTTTACTTGGGCTGCAGACCCTAATTATGAGCACGATGTATTAACAATGGAAAATGGTATTGTATTACATTTCTTATACAAGGATAATTTAGAAAGAAATTACTTAGCAAACTGGAAACAATTACCAGGAAAAACTGCTGAGTTAATGGAATATTTCAGCAAGCATATTGGTCCGTATCCATATAAGCAATACTCAGTTATTCAAGGTGGAGATGGTGGTATGGAATACGCAATGTGTACTTTAATTACTGGGCAACGCAAATGGGGAAGCTTATTTGGAGTTACAGCACACGAATTAGCGCACACTTGGTTTCAATTTTTATTAGCAACTAACGAAAGTAAACACCCTTGGATGGATGAAGGATTTACTACCTATATTTCTAACAAAGCTGAAAACGAAATTTTAGGAGAAAGAAAAGAAAATCCGCACAAAGGTTCATATAACTACTATAATTACGTAGTAAAAAATAAGTTAGAAGAACCGCTTTCTACCCATGCAGATAGATACCATACTAACATGGCTTACGGAATGGGAAGTTACTCGAAAGGAAATATTTTCTTATCTCAGTTAGAATACATAATCGGTGCTGAAAATGTAGCAAATACATTAAAAAAATATTATACAGATTTTGTATTTAAACACCCAACACCAAACGATATTAAGCGTACTGCAGAAAAAGTTTCAGGTATTCATTTAGATTGGTATTTAAACGAGTGGACGCAAACTACTCATAATATTGACTATGGAATAAAATCGGTAAACGGAAAAGAAATTACCTTAGAGCGTATTGGTAAAATGCCAATGCCTATCGATGTAGAAGTAACATACACAGATGGTTCTAAAGAAATGTTTAACATTCCATTACGTATGATGCGTGGTGAAAAACCATCTTCTGCAACTAAATTAAAAGATTGGACATTTGCACATCCAACTTATAGCTTTAACGTTTCTAAAGATGTAAAGAGTGTAGAGATTGATCCTTCTAAATTAATGGCAGATGTTAATTTAGAAAACAATACTTTTTCTTCAGCTAAGTAAAAAATAAAAATTAGCACAGTTTTAACCCAAGAAATAATATCTTGGGTTTTTCTTTGCACTAAACGTAACAAAAATGAAAATTACTAACAGAAGTCTTCACAGAGATTTAGCTTATTTTTATGTAGGTCTTATTATTGCCTTTTCTTTCTCTGGTATTATTTTAAACCACCGTCAAGATTGGTATCCTATGAATTATACCTATGAAAACAAACCATTTACCTTAGAAATTCCTTCGGAAGAAAAGCAACTTACCAAAGGATATATTACAGAAAAAACTAAAGATGTTGGTAAATATGATGGTCATCGTGTTAGAGACGGAAAAATTAGAGTATACTTTAAAAACAACATCATTTTTGATGCAGATGCAACAACAGGAAAAGGCTCAATTGAATACAAAAGAAAAGTACCAATTATTGGTCATTCTATGTACTTACATAAATCGACCAATAACTTTTGGATTTGGTATTCAGATATTTTTGGTGTTGCTATGTTAGTTATTGCCATAACAGGAGTTTTAATTCCACTTGGTAAAAAAGGATTTAAAGGAAGAGGTTGGAAATTAGCTGTTGCTGGCATGTTATTTCCGCTACTATTCTTATTTTTATTTGCATAACAAAATCTATGGAACAAATTACTCTTGATATTAGCTTACCAACTATTGTTGATGTTTTATCAATAGCAACTGCGTTAATGTTAGGAGTTTTGTTTTGCACTTTACAATCAAAAAACAGAAGAGCTAATTTATTTTTAGCTTTGTTTTTATGGTCTTTAACTTTTGAAGTTTTTCAAGCTTTTTTGGCTGGTATTAACTTTAAAAATATTGAAATTACTGTCATACAAACTTCATTAGCTACCATACCTTTATTGTTATTATATGTAAAATCTACATTACATCAAAAAGTAACTTTTAAATCATTGGCTTTATTTATTCCTTTTATATTCTTTAATCTTTTAGAAATTCATGAGGAAGAGGTAAAATATTTTGAATATTTATTCAATATTTCATTATTGATTTACATATTAAATCTTTTAAAAAAACATCAGTCAAATATTGTAGAATATTACTCAGATATTGAAAACAAAACACTGCAATGGATTAAAACTATCGTTTATATATTTCTTTTTTTTCATGCTTTTTGGATTATAGAAGATATTGTTGGTTTTAATAACGATTCTATTGTTTTGTATTTTGCATATACCTCTTCAATACTCACTTTTTTTATGATTTATTGGATAGGTTATAACGGATTTACACAACAAGAAATCTTCACATCTTCGGTATTTGAAACAGTCATAAATACTAGAGAAGAAACTACAACAAATACAAAAAGTAATTTTGATAATGTTGTAGCTATTATCAAAACTCAAAAACTATACTTAAACAGTAATTTAAACTTACGGTTTCTATCAGAAAATGTTCAAATTAAAGAGCGAGAACTTTCTAAACTAATCAAAGAACATACTCAAAAAAACTTCTATCATTTTATCAATCAATTTAGAGTAGATGAATTTAAAAAATTAGTCTCATCTCCAAAAGCTTCTCAACTTTCTTTATTGGGGTTGGCACAAGAAGCTGGTTTTTCATCTAAATCTACTTTTTATACTGCTTTTAAAAACCTCGAAGGAATTACTCCAAAACAGTATCAAGATCAGCTTAAAAAGTCCGAATAACTGTAACTCGGACTCATACGAATAGCCAAAACATACTTTTGGACATAGTTTTGCGATTCATTAGTTAAACAAATAAGTTAATGAATTTAAAACGCAGAATTATGATTAAAAAAATGTTCACCCTAAGCGCTTTTATAGTAATAATAGTTGTTTCTAGTTGTATTTCATGTTCTAAAAACGATACTATAATAGGTGTAAATCCAAGCGATACAAACTCCTTAGAAGCATACTTAAAAGCAAACGCAGATTATGTACATAACATTAATGGTTTTTATATAGTAGGTAGTGCTACAAAACCAAAAGAAGCATCTCCAAGTACAACAACTGGTAAAGATATTTTTGATCATAGTATTCGTTTATTCAGTAGTTTTTTAGATCAAAATAACGATGGAATAATTGATGATGATAAAAAAGAACTTAATAAATGGTTAGCTCAAAAGTTAGTTTTTATTTCTGGTCCATTATCTATGGTTGACAAAATATCTGAATCTAATCAGGTAGCAGGAAAAGGATTATATGGTATGAGTATGCAAACTGACAATTGGCCTTATGTAAAAGGGTACAATGGTAAAGGTTGGACAATAAACAAGCTTATTTCATCTACTTGGAGACCCAATAATATGAATGCATTATGGGAAGAAGTTTTTCATACCATTACCGAAGCTTATAGTAGAGTAGATTCTGAATTTAAATTTACAACTGGAGGTGCATTACGTACTTATATGGACGATGATATTAACGCAAAAACATATGATATTTCTGAGCAAAATGCTGCTGAAAATGGTAATTATGATAAAGTTACAGCTGTAAACGAATATATACACCAAATCTGGGCTATCAATTTTGCAGGTCAAAACCAAAGTTTAAACTCGCATCAAAAAAAGGCTTTAGAATTTATGAAGAAAAAAAATGTGCCTATGAGTGTAAATGCTAATTATTCTAAAATGTTAGGAACAAAAATTAAATAATATAAAAATCAATATATGAAATTATTAAAAAACATATCTCTTATAGCCTTAAGCATATTTGTAATAGGATGCATATCATGCTCTAACAATAACGACATTGCTGGTTCAGGAACAATAAACGAAGGTAATGACCCAAATTTTAAAATTGTAAAAAATACAGATGCTGCTTTTTCTAATTTTCCTAAAAAAATAACAGTTTTCGATATTCCTATCTATGCTGTTTCTGGTGTAGAAGATGTAAAACTTTTACACGCAGCAAATGTAATGGCTCAATATTTAGATAATAATGAAGACGGAACTGTAGACAATCCAACGGTATTAAATACCATGAAAGCAAATAAGGCATTTTTATTCATGTGGAAAAGTCAATCAGACATGAATAATATGAATCCACCAAACGGATATACAGGTCAAGATTTAGGGGCAGATGAAACAAATCCAACTTATGTTTCTAGTGGTAAAAAAGGTAGGTTCGATGCTTCTTTAGAAGAAGTATGGCACTTAATTACACATGCAGGGTATTCAAAAGCATATCCGAACGCTTTAGGTGAAAACGCAGGAACTACACTTACCAATGCTATGGATAAAGCTAGAGGAGGAAAGTTTACAAGTATTCCTAGTTCTTATCCAGCTGGAGCTTGGTATACTTACGACGATTCAACTTGTACTTACGATTGTCAAGCAACCGAATACTTTTATTGGGCTATGACCTCTATTTTAGGAGCTCAAGACACTCGTTTAAATGAAATTCAGCAAGAATGGAAATTAAACACAAAAGCTAAGGTACAAGCTACCGATAAAGATGTTTACGCACTTTTAACAGATGCACAATATAAATTCCCAACTGTTTTACCAGACGGAACTTATAAAAGATAAAGTAGGGTTTTATTAGTTTCAATTGTTTCTTTTAAAAGAAATAATTGAAACTATTTTAAAACTCAAAAAATGATTAAAAAAATACTTTTTTTTCTGCTTTTCTATTCGGCTTTTTTACACGCTCAAGATTATAAAGAAATAATTCAAAAAGGAACTTATACACTTTCAGAAATTCAAAAAAAAGCTAATGCTTATTTCAAGTTGAAAGGTAAAGGAAGAGGTTCTGGCTATAAGCAATATAAAAGATGGGAATATAATGCTATTAGGCTACAGTCTGAAGAAGGAAAGCTACTATCTAATCATTATTATGCTCGAGAATTTTCTCGTTTCAATTCTTATTTAAATAAATCAAGAAGTAAATCTCAATCTCCTTCTGGTTTATGGGAACAATTAGGTCCTACAAACTACACAAATGGTGATGGAGGTTATAACCCTGGGGTAGGAAGAATAACTTCAATAGCTATACATCCAAATAATTCTAATATTATAATTATAGGTGCTGAAACTGGTGGTGTATGGAAGTCTACTGATAAAGGCAATACTTGGAATCCTTTAAGCGACCAATTTTCTACTATGAAAGTATATGCGTTAACTATAGACCCTCAAAATCCTGATATTTACTTTTGGGGATCTGATCAAGGAAAAATTTACAAATCAAATAATGCAGGAAACACATGGCAGCAGTTAACTACTATTGGTCACAATAAGGTTAATAAAATTTTAATTCAACCTAACAACAATCAAAAGGTATTTGCTTCTGTTAAGGGTTCTGGTATTTTTAAATCAAATAATGGAGGAAGTTCTTGGAGCAGAATAATTTCTTCAGAAGATAATGGCTTTGATATTGAATTTAAACCTGGAGATTTTAACACTATTTATGCTTCTGGTGAAAAATTTCATAAATCCTCCGATGGAGGAAATTCTTGGACTACTATTTCTGGTTTTGATAACACAGGAGTTAAAATGATAGGAGTGTCTCCTGCCAACAAAAATATAGTATATGTTCTTGAAGCTAAAAATAGTTCTAGTTCTTTTAATGCTATATACATCTCTAATAACAGTGGTACTAGTTTTATAAAGAGAAATCACTCTGATAAAAATTACTTTGGTTATGCTGTAGAAGGAAATGATTTAGACGTTGGGCAAGCTCCAAGAGATATGGCTATTGCTGTATCTCCTACAAACAGTAATGAAGTACATATCGCAGGAATTAATAGCTGGCGTTCTTTAAATGGTGGTATATCATTTTCACCAACATCTAATTGGAATTTACAAGGAGCACAAAATTCAAACCTAGGATATTGTCATGCAGATGTAGACGATTTATTGTTTAACGGAACCGACCTTTATGCTGTTACTGATGGAGGAATTTTTATAGCAACCAAATCTGCTGAAGCCATTACTACTAATTATTATAAAGATATAACCTCTGGTTTAGGAATACATCAATTCTATAAAATAGGAATTAGTCAAACAAATCCTGTAGTAATTTCTGGAGGTTCTCAAGATAATGGTACCACTGCATTTATAAATGGAAATACGTGGAAACATTGGGTAGGTGCAGATGGTATGGAATCTTTTATAGATAAAAAAAATAAGCAAATCTTTTACGGAACTCAACAGAGTGGTGCTTTGGTTAAATCAATCGATAATGGTGATTCATATGAAGAATTAAATGCTCCTGAAAAAGAAGGTAATTGGATTACTCCTTTTGAACAAGACCCTATTCTTAATAATACTATATATGCTGGATATACTAAAGTATATAAATCTACAGATGGAGGCTCTAACTGGAATAGTATTTCTCAAACTTTTGATCTTCCATTAAATCAATTAAAAATTGCATCATCTAATAATAAGATAATGTTTGCTTCTTTAGATGAAACTCTTTACAAAACTACTAGCGGATCTGGTAATTGGACTGAGATTAAAGGATTTAAAGGAACCATTAATTCAATTGCAATTAACCCTAGAAACCCAAATAAGGTAGCTATAGCCACTACAAGTGACGATAAAGTTTATATAACCACAGATGGAGGGAATACTTGGGTAGCTAAAAAAACCGGACTACCAAATTTAGCTGCTCTTTGCTTAGTTTGGCAAAACAACAATAACGATGGTCTTTATCTTGGAATGAATTACGGAGTTTATTATACAGACAATACGCTTAATGAATGGAAACCTTTTTCTAATTTACTACCAAATGTTATGGTTAATGAATTAGAAATTAATTATGCCGATAAAAAACTATATGCTGCAACCTATGGTAGAGGAGCTTGGAGGACACCTTTATATGATAGTGAAACTTTATCGACAACTAAAGTGAGCTTATTAAACGATATAAACGTTTATCCAAATCCAACAGCTTCAAATATCACAATTAATTGGAAGCTGTTGGATAAAGCTGAGATAAGATTATTTAATATTAGTGGTCAATTAGTACATCTTAAAAAGAATGTCCTTTTAAATAATTATAAAATAAATGTTGAGAATTTACCTACTGGAGTTTACTTTTTAAGAATTAACTCAGTTAAAGGAATCTTAACTAAAAAAATTATTAAAAAATAAATTGTAACTATTTTATTGAATTAGCGTCAAACTTATAGTTCTAATTAAAAGCTTACTCTTCTAACATAAGGAAGAAATTGAGAGAGTAAGTATATTTATGGAAAACAACTCCATATACCTTATCTAAAAATGATAGGTGTATGGAGTTTTTTTATGTTTAATTTTAAAATAATATCAAATGAAAAAATTAATAATTGGTCTTGCAATTTTTTTAACTATTGGAGTAATAACATTTTTTGTTTTTCCTCAAGTTTACTTTTCAACAAGTTTAGGACAAAGAATAATGATGAAATTAATGGGAGAACAAACTGCAAAGTTTCACTTTAATCCAACATCAAAAACTAAAGACACTTTATTTATGAAAGGAGTTATTTACTCAAACACACTTAAAGATATTAAAGAGGTTTTAGATGAAAATCCGCAGGTAACAACTTTGGTTATGC
This sequence comes from Tenacibaculum holothuriorum, assembly GCF_002120225.1. GTDB lineage: Bacteria > Bacteroidota > Bacteroidia > Flavobacteriales > Flavobacteriaceae > Polaribacter > Polaribacter holothuriorum. The sequence goes on from NZ_LAPZ01000002.1 coordinate 383,060, forward strand.
AAGAAGTTCCTGGTTCTATAGATGATGAAATTAATTTACTAGCGTCAAGAGAAATTAGAAAAAGAAATATAAACACATATATTCCTAAAGACGGTATGGTAGCTTCAGGAGGAACAGATATGTTTTTAGCTGGTGCATTAAGAAATGCTCACAAATCAGCTAAAATAGGAGTTCATTCATGGTCAGATGGCGAGAAAGGAGGCAATGAATATCCTAAAGACGATTCATCTCATAAAAAATATTTAGACTATTATAAAGAAATGGATATTCCAACAGACTTTTACTGGTATACATTAGATGCTGCTGATGCAGACAATATTCACAATATGACTAAAGAAGAAATTAAAAAATACAATATTTTAAAGTAGGGTAAACTCATTTTTATCTGTTATATAATAAAGCACGGTCTTTATTGTAAGTTATATTTCATCACTGAAGAAGAAATTGGAAATATAATTTTTACCCCTTTGTGTTTAAGCACATACTTCAGTAATTTCTATAAAAGTTATTACTAAAGTATGTGCTTTTTTTATGTGTAATTTTTAAAAATCTATATAACATGAAAACAAAAAAATCATTCATTGTAGTTATAATACTAAGTATAATATTTTTAAGCTGCAGTAATAATAACGATACAATCGTTCCTAATTCTAAGACAGTTTTTGGAATCTTTAAAGTTTTGGATGACAAAAAAACGGTAGAAATGAACGGAACCATAAACAGTAATTCCTTAAAGAATTTTAATACTCTTTATACTGCTTACCCTACCATAAAAACTATACACATTAAAAATTGTGATGGCTCATCAGACGATCAAGTAAACCTACAATTATCTAAAAAGGTGCATGATTTAAACATAATTATTCATCTTTTAAACAATGCTGAAATTGCTTCTGGTGGAGTAGACTTCTTTTTAGCAGGCAAAAAACGAACTCGTGGTACTGGAACAAAAATTGGTGTTCATTCTTGGTCAGACGGAAAAAACGAAGCTACAGATTTTCCTGTAGGTCATGCTAATCATTTACCTTACATTAACTATTATAAATCTATTGGTTTTAGTGATGCAGATGCAAAGGCCTTTTATTACTTTACAATTAATGCAGCAAAAGCAAGTACTATACATTGGATGACAGAAGCAGAAATTAAAACATATAAAATGCTTACATCATAAAATATAACAAGCTTTTAATCATAATAAGTTTATAGAAATCACCTCAACAATTTTGCGTAATTTTGCACTTTCAATTTACTAAGAAAATGTCAGAAGAGAAGAAATCATTAAACTTTATTGAGCAAATCATTGAAGAAGATTTAGCAAACGGAATGTCTAAAGACAAATTACGTTTCCGTTTCCCTCCAGAGCCGAATGGATATTTACACATTGGTCATACAAAAGCTATTGGTATTAGTTTCGGATTAGGAGAGCATTATAATGCACCAGTAAATCTACGTTTCGATGATACCAATCCTGCTAAAGAAGAACAAGAATATGTAGATGCTATTAAGCGTGATGTTTCTTGGTTAGGATACCAATGGGAAAACGAATGTTATTCATCTGACTATTTTCAACAGTTATACGATTGGGCTGTTCAGTTAATAAAAGATGGAAAAGCGTATATAGATTCTCAATCTTCTGAAGCAATGGCTGAACAAAAAGGAACGCCAACCGAACCTGGTATTGCAGGTCCATACAGAGACAGGAGTGTTGAAGAGAATTTAGACTTATTTACACGTATGAAAAATGGTGAGTTCAAAGAAGGAACTCATGTATTACGTGCCAAAATAGATATGACTTCTCCAAATATGCTAATGCGTGATCCAATCATGTATCGTATTTTAAAGAAGGAACATCATAGAACCGGAAACGATTGGGTTATATATCCAATGTACGATTGGACACATGGTGAAAGTGATTATATAGAGCAAATTTCACACTCTTTATGTTCACTAGAATTTAAACCTCATCGTGAGTTATATAACTGGTTTAGAGACAATGTATACGAGTATAGTAAAACAGAATATCCTCAAGTACCAAAACAAAGAGAATTCTCTCGTTTAAACTTAAGTTATACAGTAATGAGTAAACGTAAGTTAATGAAATTGGTAGAAGAGGAAATTGTTTCTGGATGGGACGATCCGCGTATGCCTACAATTTCGGGTTTACGTCGTCGTGGATATACGCCTGAATCTATCAAAAATTTTATTGAAACTGTAGGAGTATCTAAACGTGAAAATGTAATTGATGTAGCGTTGTTAGAGTTTAAAATTCGTGAAGATTTAAATAAAACTGCTAATAGAGTTATGGGAGTTTTAGATCCTGTAAAAGTGGTAATAACTAATTATCCTGAAGATAAAGAGGAAATCTTAATTGCTGAAAACAATCCTGAGATGGAAGCTGGTACAAGAGAAGTTCCATTTTCGAGAGAAATTTACATCGAAAGAGAAGATTTTAGAGAAGAAGCAAACAAGAAATTCTTTAGACTAAAATTAGGAAAAGAAGTTCGTTTAAAGAACGCTTATTTTATCACTGCAAATAGTTGTACAAAAGATGCTGATGGATATATTACTGAAATTCAATGTACTTATGATCCATTAACAAAATCTGGTAGTGGTACTGAAGAAAGTAAGCGTAAAGTAAAAGGAACGTTGCATTGGGTTTCTGTAAAGCATGCTGTAAAAGCAGAAGTTAGAGCCTATGATAGATTGTTTTTAGATGAAGCTCCAGATTCTCATAAAGACAAAGACTTTATGGAGTTCATCAACCCAAGTTCTTTAGAAAAAATTGAAGCTTTTGTTGAACCAAGTTTACAAACAGCCAAAATTGGAGATAGATTCCAGTTTCAACGTTTAGGATATTTTAATGTTGATGATGATTCTACACCAGAAAAATTAGTCTTCAACAAAACAGTAGGACTACGAGATAATTGGGCAAAAAAGAACAAGTAAACAATTATAAAAAACAAAAAACCGAAGTATTAAATACTTCGGTTTTTTTATATTTTAAAGATTAATAATCTTAACCTTTTAAACTTGCTTTTAAGAATTCAGTATTCATACGAGCAATGTTTTCTAAAGAAATTCCTTTCGGACATTCAATTTCACATGCTCCGGTATTAGTACAGTTACCAAAACCTTCTAAATCCATTTGAGCTACCATGTTTTTAACACGTTCAGTAGCTTCTACTTGTCCTTGAGGTAATAAAGCATATTGAGATACTTTAGCTCCAACAAATAACATTGCAGAAGAGTTTTTACAAGTTGCAACACAAGCACCACAACCAATACAAGTTGCAGCATCCATAGCTTTATCAGCATCTTCTTTTGGAATTAAAATAGAATTTGCATCTGTAGTATTTCCTGAAGTGTTTACCGAAATATATCCACCAGCTTGTTGAATACGTTCGAAAGAAGTTCTATCAACTACTAAATCTTTAATTACTGGGAATGCTGCGGCTCTCCAAGGCTCAATAGTAATTGTGTCTCCGTCTTTAAACATACGCATGTGTAACTGACAAGTAGTTACACCACGATCAGGTCCGTGAGCTTCACCATTAATATACATTGAACACATTCCGCAAATTCCTTCACGACAATCATGGTCAAAAGCAACAGGCTCTTCACCACGGTTGATTAATTGTTCGTTTAATACGTCCATCATTTCTAAGAAAGACATATGCTCAGAAATATCCGTCACTTTATAGTCGACCATTCTTCCTTTATCGTTCGCTCCTTTTTGTCTCCAAATTTTTAGCGTAAGATTCATATTGCTCATATTTTTTTTCTTATTTGTATGAACGTTGTTTTAGTTCAATATCGTTAAACTCTAATTCTTCTTTGTGTAAAACAGCATCTGCTGGCTCTCCTTTATATTCCCAAGCCGCTACATATGCAAAGTTTTCATCATCACGTTTTGCTTCACCTTTTTGAGGACCATCTAATTCAACAGATTCTTCTCTAAAGTGACCTCCACAAGATTCAGTTCTATTTAATGCATCTTTTGCGAATAATTCTCCTAACTCTAAGAAATCAGCTACACGACCTGCTTTCTCTAATTCAGGATTCATTTCATTAGCATCTCCAGGTACAGTTACATTTTTCCAGAAATCTTCACGTAACGCTTTAATTTCTGTCATTGCTTCTTTTAAACCTTGTTCGTTACGAGCCATTCCACATTTTTCCCACATGATTTTTCCTAATTTCTTGTGGTAATAATCTACTGAATGTTCTCCTTTATTATTGATGAAGAAATCGATACGATCTTTTACAGCATTTTCAGCTTCTTCAAATTCTTTGGTGTCTGTAGAAATTTTTCCTGTACGAATATCGTCTGCTAAATAATCTCCGATAGTGTATGGTAATACAAAGTATCCATCCGCTAAACCTTGCATTAAAGCAGAAGCCCCTAAACGGTTAGCTCCGTGATCAGAGAAGTTTGCTTCTCCAATAGCATAACAACCAGGAATGGTAGTCATTAAATTATAATCTACCCAAATACCTCCCATGGTATAATGCGTTGCAGGATAAATCATCATTGGTGTTTTGTATGGATTGTCATCAACAATCTTCTCATACATTTGGAATAAGTTTCCATATTTAGCTTCAACAATTGCTTCACCTAATTCAGTAATTTTAGCAGCAGAAGGGTTTTCAATTCCTTTTAACTTTGCTTGTTCTTTACCGTAACGCTCAATTGCCGATTTAAAATCTAAATAAACAGCTTCACCAGTTGCATTAACTCCGTAACCAGCATCACAACGTTCTTTTGCTGCACGAGAAGCAACATCACGAGGTACTAAGTTACCAAAGGCAGGATATCTTCTTTCTAAGTAATAATCTCTTTCTTCTTCAGACAAATCAGTAGGTTTTTTACGACCTTCTCTAATTGCCATTACATCGTCCATATTCTTAGGAACCCAAATACGACCATCGTTACGTAATGATTCAGACATTAACGTTAATTTCGATTGGTAATCTCCCGAACGAGGAATACAGGTTGGGTGAATTTGTGTATAACAAGGATTTGCGAAAAACGCTCCTTTTTTATGAATTTTCCATGCAGCAGTAGCATTAGAACCCATTGCGTTAGTTGATAAGAAATATACATTTCCGTATCCACCAGATGCAATAACTACTGCGTGAGCTGAATGTCTTTCAATTTCTCCAGTAACTAAGTTACGAGCAATAATTCCACGCGCTTTTCCATCAACAATAACAACGTCTAACATTTCGTGGCGATTGAACATTTCAATCTTACCACGAGCAATTTGACGGTTCATTGCCGAATAAGCTCCTAATAATAATTGCTGACCTGTTTGCCCTTTCGCATAAAAAGTTCTCGAAACTAATACACCACCGAACGAACGGTTATCTAACTGACCTCCATAATCACGTGCAAAAGGAACTCCTTGTGCAACACATTGGTCGATAATATTTGCTGAAACTTGTGCCAAACGATACACGTTTGCCTCACGAGAACGGTAATCTCCACCTTTTACAGTATCGTAAAATAAACGGTAGAAAGAATCCCCATCTCCTTGATAGTTTTTAGCAGCATTAATACCTCCTTGAGCTGCAATAGAGTGTGCTCTACGAGGTGAATCTTGATATGCAAATGCTTTTACATTATATCCTAATTCGGCTAAAGTTGCAGAGGCAGAACCTCCAGCTAAACCTGTACCCACAACAATAACATCAATTAAACGTTTGTTAGCAGGGTTTACTAAATCGATATGATCTTTATAATCTGTCCACTTATCTTTTAATGGACCTTTTGGTACTTTTGAATCTAAAATTGCCATATTATTTAAGTGGTTTTATTAGTGGTTGAAATGGTGAAATAATGCAATAATGATAAATCCTACAGGAATACCAATTGCGTAAACTTTACCAAAAGTTTTCAATCCTCTTGTGTATTTGTTGTTAGCTCCAACTGATTGGAACGCAGAATTAAACCCATGCAATAAATGTAATGCTAAGAATACAAAAGCAACTACATATGCAGCAACTCTTACTGGACTTAAAAATTTATGTTGTAATTCGTGGAAATATCTAAACTCTCCATCGTGCAATCCACTCCAATCTCCTTGAATAAATTTAGTATTGATTTCTGGGAACCAAAAATCAATGAAGTGTAATACAATAAAAGCTAAAATTGCAGCTCCACTAAAAATCATATTTCTACTCATCCAAGTAGAATTAGCAGCTCCATTATTTTTAGCATACTTTACTTTACGTGCACTGTTGTTTTTAATTTCTAAAATGAATCCCATTACAAAGTGAAATACCACACCAAAAATTAATACAGGTTGCATTACATATTGAATTAATGCATTAGTACCCATAAAATGTGACAACTTATTAAAAGTTTCACCATTATCAGGAAAAATTGATGTAAGGTTAATTGCAAAATGTTGTAGTAAGAAAAACATTAAGAAAAATGCCGAAAGTGCCATGGCAAATTTTCTTCCGATAGAAGATTTTAATAATCCGCTCATTATTTTGTTTATTGATTAAATAATAAGCACAAATTTAATGGCTATACACTACTTGCACAAACTTTACGAATTCTTTTCTTAAATATTTAGAATGGGTATAAATAGAGTTTTCACTTAAATCTCCTTATTTATAATTAGATTTCACTAGGCATTTATCATTCTCCCATTTCCCTTTTAGTTTTTCTTTTGAGATAAGAGCCCCGTCACAAGTTAAAAAACGACCTTTCTTATCTTTTTTAATTACTCTTAATTTCCCTGATTTAATTGCATTGATAATTCGATATACCAGTCCTTTTTGAGATGTTTTATTTCCTTTTATAGCCAACGAAAGCCCTATTTCATTGTTAAACAGATCCATTTCAGAAGAAACTTTATCAGGAATAACTCCATCCTCTAATTTTCTCTTTTTATACGTTTGATAATTCTCTTTTTCATGCGCTTTCCCTAAACTTCTTGCAGCACTCTCACCTATTTCTTGTCGTAAACATGCCATCCAATAAGCATGACGAAAAGCATCTACCTGCCCACCTGCTCCATCTTTATCTAACAAAGGGGAGTTTTTTATAGAGTCGGAAACTCGATTTGCTTCACGTGAAACATTCAATGCTTTTTTTGCTTTAAACGGATGAAAAAACACCCACATTTTTTTAGGTCCAGAAAGATTTTTAAACTTCTGCCAGTTTGTTTGTCCAAAACTACCTATTGAAACTAAGAATAAAAGAAAGAAATACTTTTTCATCTTTTTAATTATAGTACTCAAAAATACTTCGTGTATTTTGTGTTAGCAAATTGTTTTTTTTCGACCAATAAAAAAACTATATAGATAATGGCTGTTCAAAATATAACTTCTTACGCTTATAAAGACATATTTAGTTTACAAACGGTTCAATTTGAAAAAGCTTGTGTGGTAAATAAGCCTAAACAAATAGAAAACTATAAAATATTTTGGATTAAAGAAGGAACAGGCACTTATCATATAGATTTTGAAAGTTATTCATTTAACGGAAATGTACTTTTTTTCCTTTCTCCTGGTCAAGTTTTTTCAGTTGATTCTGAAAAGATAAAAGAAGCGTATCAATTAAGTTTCAATCGTGATTTTTACTGTATTCAAACACACGATTCAGAAATATCTTGTAACGGTGTTTTGTTTAATAATGTTTATGAAACTCCTCTTGTTGCTCCTTCTGAAAAAGATGTAAAAAAGCTCAGTTTTATCATTGATTGTTTGGTAGAAGAATTTCAATTAAATGAAGCTGCACAGTATGAAATGTTACAATCATATTTAAAACAATTTATTATTCATTCAGTTCGAATTAAAAAAGAACATTCTTTTGTAAAAGAAGATTCTGAAACTAAGCTTTTTAAAGATTTTAGTTTATTAGTAGAGCAAAACTTTAAACAGCTACATAGTGTTACCGATTATGCAAATAGACTAGGGGTTTCACCTAAATCATTAACAAAACACTTTCAAAAAATAGGCTCACAAACTCCAAGTGATTTTATTAAAAATAGAATTATCACTGAAGCTAAAAGACAACTTTTATATTCTAATGAAAATGTAAAACATATTGCTTTTGAATTAGGATTTAATGATCCTGCGTATTTTTCAAGATTCTTCACAAAAGCTACAGGTAAATCTCCAAAGAAATTTCAACAAGAAAAGGAATTATTTTTTGCTTAAAAACAAAAAAACTCGCAACTTTTGGGGGCTACGAGTATACGGGGTTATTATTAAGGGAAATAAATATAGGGGATATAATTATTTCATAATCACGTTTCAAATATAAGACGCTTTTTCCTTATATTTCTTAACATATGTTAAGAAATGATTTTTTTGCATAAAAAAACTCGCAACACTTTTAGGGGCTACGAGTAGTTAGTTCTATCTTATAGGGGGAATCATATAGAGAAATGTATAATCCCTTCACTTATTATACACTACAAATATACACTTACTATTACTATTTACCTATTAACATAGGTTAATAAATTACCTATGTGCAAGTACTAGGAACTTCTGTCCATTTTTTAAGGTCTATTCTCGTCGCATCTTTGTACCAGAATTTTTAATCATTCTTTTTTGAAGAATATAAACACTTAAAAAGATGAAAGAAACACAAAATTATCAATGCCCTAATTGTTGGGGATATCAAGAATACGATGCTCAATTTCCTGAAAGAGAAATTTGCAACTGTAACAATAATAATTAATAATCTTAAAAAATATAACCATGAGTACAAGAATTGAAACATTAAATCCAGAAACAACAACTGGTGAAGCAAAAGAATTATTTAACGCTGTACAAAACAAGTTAGGTTTTATACCAAACTTAATTAAAGTTTTCGGTAACTCACCAGCTACTTTAAAAAGTTATTTAAGTTTAGGAGAATTAACCGCTAGCGGAAACTTTTCAAACAAATTTAGAGAGCAATTAGCTTTAGCTATTGCAGAAGAAAATGAATGTAACTATTGTTTATCTGCTCACACTGCTATTGGTAAAATGAACGGATTAACCGAGGCAGAAACTGAGCAAAACAGACAAGGAGTCTCTAACGATGCCAAAACTCAAGCAGGTTTAGAGTTTGCTAAACTAGTAACTAAAAATCGTGGAAACGTAACTTCAGAGCAACTTTCGGCAGTAAAAGAAGCAGGTTATAACGATAGTGACGTTTTAGAAATTGTTTTAAACGTTGTTTCTAATACATTAACAAATTATGTAAATCATATTGCTGAAACTGAAATAGATTTTCCAAAAGTTGAAGCAGGAAAATTTACTGTAAATATTTAAAAACTGTTTTGGTTTAAACGAGTAGTGTTTTAAAGTTTTACACGGGAGTTTGTCTTAAAAACACTACTCAAAATCAAAAGAAATTGTAACATCAAATTAACTTAAATAAACATGAAAAAATTAATCGCAATTGTAGTATTCGTATTAGGTTTTGCTTTTCAAGCAAACGCACAAGAAGTAAAAACTGTAAGCTTAGAACAAACTAAAGGTGAGTTTACTCAAAAGTCTATAACATTAGATGAAGGAACCTATGTTTTTGAAATTTCTAATAAAAATGTAGGACATGATGTAGGTTTTGTGTTAGCTCCGAAAGGAAAAACCGACCAAAAGCATCATATTAAAAATGCATATGTTACTTCTTTAGTTAAAAATAATAAGAAGTCTACATCAAAAAAGGTAGCATTAAAAAAGGGCGAGTATGTATATTTCTGTCCGTTAAATCCAACGCCACAATATACACTACTTGTTAAATAGGTAGATTTTAGATTAATGCTCAATCCCGCCAATTGGCGGGATTTTTGCTTATAAATTATATAATATTTCCTGTTATTTTTTTGTGAAGTCTAATTGCAAATCCGTCTGATAAACCAGCTACATAACTGCATATTTGCATAATTCTATCGTACACATATTCTTTTTCTTGCTGATATTGATCTGGTAATAAGTTCAGCACCAATTTATCGTAATTAGACATTTTGTTATCATGCTTATTGTTTAATGCAGTAACAAAAACATTTAGTAAATCGGCAATAATTTTATAACCTGCTACCTCCTTCTCTACCACTTCTTTACTCTTGTATATTTTTTCTACACAAATAGCTATAATATCATTTATTTGAGCTTCGTATTGACATTTATCTAACAATCCTCTATCAAATTCTCCTTTTAAAATAGCATCTTCATTATCTAAAAATATAGTAACAGCTTCTTCTATTAAAGAACCGATGGCAATAGCACGTAAATAAGCTGTACGATCTTTTTTATGTTGAAGCGCATAATACTTATCTCTATTAATATTCTTGGTTAGCTTAGACATGTATTCTAAAGCATAACTTTCGTCTATTAATCCAAGGTTTATACCATCTTCAAAATCGATTATTGTATAGCAAATATCATCTGCTGCTTCTACTAAATATGCCAATGGATGACGATAATACGAAACTCCAGAACTTTCTTTTTTAATCAATCCTAAATCAGAGACAATATCTAAAAATGCTTCTTTTTCGCTTTGAAAGAAACCGTACTTCTTATCTACAATATGTGGTGTTGGTTTCTTTGGTAAAGACTCTTTTGGATATTTTATAAATGCTCCTAAAGTTGCATACGATAAACGTAAACCTCCTTCGATTCCTTCTCTACTTTCAGTTAGAATTTTAAATCCGTTTGCATTTCCTTCAAAATCAATTAAATCTTGATACTGCAAGTCGGTTAACTCATTTTTATACAGAAGTCCTTTTCCTGTTTTAAAATACTCGCCAATCGCTTTTTCTCCTGAATGTCCAAAAGGTGGATTTCCAATATCGTGCATTACAGAAGCTGCTGCTACAATAGCACCAAAATCGTTAAAAGTGTAACCTAATTCTTTTAAGTTCGGATGACGTTCTAAAAGTACCTTTCCTACTTTTCTCCCTAATGTACGCCCAACTACAGAAACCTCTAAACTATGTGTTAAACGCGTATGAACAAAGTCGGTTTTAGAAAGCGGAATTACCTGTGTTTTATCTTGTAAACTACGAAATGCCGATGAAAATATAATTCTATCATAATCTACCTCAAAACCTAAACGAGTTTCGTCTTGTGCTGCTCTTTCTCTTTTTTGAGTATCTCCGTGTTTTTTTAACGATAGGAGTTGTTCCCAGTTCATCATCTTCTAAAATTTTGTCGAAAATACGAAAAAAGAGAAGCCTTTAGACCTCTCTTTTAACTTAATAATTATGCCACCTTCCAAAAAGTTTTTATCTCTCTTGCAGTATCTTTAATTTTTTCTAAAAAAAAGAATTTATTTTTGGGAGAAGAAATCATTCTACCATCAAAAACATCTAAAGAAAAACATAATTCAGGTAAAATTTTTGCTCCATAATCATCTCCAATTACCTTTAAGTATTCTTCAATTAAAAAAGATACTTTTTGAGAATCTTCTAAGCTAAACACATTCCTTTTCGATATGTGTATTTTTATTCCACCAATATATTTTTCTTCATTATATATTATAGTAAAAATAACATCTGGAGAAACTAAAACTTCAACTCCTTCTATAAAAATTGATTTTATTTTTGGTTTCTTAATAATATCTATTTTATGATTTCTTAAAATACTAGGTATTTTTATTTTCATATACCTTTGGATTGCCTCAATAGAAATAGTTTTGTTTAATATTTGCCTAGGTTTAACAGGCATCCTACTCTTAAGTCTTTCTAACCCTTCTATAATAGGTTTATTATCTCCATTGTTTGCCAATGATTTTTTAATACTAGCCCTTGAGGTTTGATATAATGATATCATAAATTTATTAGGCTCTTTTTGTTGCCTTATTATTCTTTTCTTTTTAGACTCTGTCCCTTTAGAGAAATCTACAAATTGATTGATTGAAATGAAATATTCCATAAATTATATTGTTTTTTAACTTATTAACTTTTTGTTTTTTTGTTAATAAGTCGGTTCGCAAGCCTAGAAACAAGGCCATAAAACTTGTTTTAAGCTCTTATAAAATTTAGAAAAATAACTTGGTGAAAAGAATACTGTTTTGTAAGTTTGAAGAACAAAGAAAGAGATGAGTTAATCTCAATACTCTTTTTCTTTAATAATTTTTACTCCCGTCCAAAGGAAAAAATTAAAATATTTTACCAAGAGCGATATTTCCAGTATCGCTTTTTTTTATGTTTTGTTTCTACTCTATATATTTATTTTTAAAATTTTCTTTTAAAAGAGAAGCCTTTCGACTTCTCTTTTGCTTTAAAATTAACTTACTTTCGCCCTTCAATGAAAGCATTTAATAACTATTTTTAAGAACCACACATTAAGCAGTCGTCTGGTCCTTCTGCATTTTTAGAAGCATCAACCATTGCCTTAAATTCTTCAGCACTCATTGGCTTATCTTCTTCTTTCTTTTTTACATCTAAAGTAAACTGTTTTGCATTTACTGCCGACTTAGTACGTAAGTAGTACATTCCTGTTTTTAAGCCACTTTTCCATGCATAGAAATGCATTGAAGTAAGTTTACCGTAATCAGGATCTTTCATAAATAAGTTTAACGATTGAGATTGATCGATAAAATATCCTCTATGGCGAGCCATATCAATAATATCTTTCATACTCATTTCCCAAACTGTTTTATATAAGTCTTTTAGGTCTTGTGGAATTTCTTCAATATGTTGAATAGATCCGTTTGCACGCATAATATCTTCCTTCATATTATTATCCCATAAGCCTAATTCTACTAAATCTTCTAATAAGTGTTTGTTAACAACAATGAATTCACCAGATAATACTCTACGCGTATAAATATTAGAAGTATATGGTTCGAACGCTTCGTTGTTTCCTAAGATTTGAGAAGTAGATGCTGTAGGCATTGGCGCAACTAATAACGAGTTACGAACTCCGTTTTCCATTACTTCTTTACGTAATGATTTCCAATCCCATCTTCCGCTTAATTCATCATCTTGAATTCCCCACATGTTGTATTGGAATTCTCCTTGAGACATCGGTGAACCTTCGAACGTAGAATATGCTCCTTTAGCTTTAGCAACCTCCATAGATGAAGTAACTGCTGCGAAATATAAGGTTTCGAAAATTTCTTGATTTAACTTCTTTGCTTCTTCTGATGTAAACGGTAAACGTAACATGATAAATGCATCTGCTAATCCTTGAATTCCTAATCCTACCGGACGATGGCGCATGTTAGAATTCTCTGCTTCGATTACTGGATAGTAATTGCGGTCGATTACAGTATCTAAGTTTCTAACCACTTTTTTAGTTACATCGAATAATTTTTGGTGATCAAAGAATTTATTTCCGTTTTCATCTTCAGCAACAAACATTGGTATTGCTATCGATGCTAAGTTACATACTGCTACCTCATCTTCGGCAGTATATTCCATAATCTCCGTACATAAGTTCGATGAACGAATAGTACCTAAATTCTTTTGATTAGACTTACGGTTTGCAGCATCTTTATATAACATGTATGGAGTTCCTGTCTCAATTTGAGATTCTAAGATTTTCTCCCATAAATCACGTGCTTTAATCGTTTTTCTTCCTTTACCAGCCGCTTCGTAACTTGTATATAAACGTTCAAATTCTTCTCCGTAAGTATCGTATAAGTGTGGGCACTCGTGCGGACACATTAACGTCCATTCTCCATCTTCTTGAACACGTTTCATGAATAAATCAGAAATCCACATTGCATAGAATAAATCACGCGCACGCATCTCTTCTTTACCATGGTTCTTTTTTAAGTCTAAGAAATCGAAAATATCGGCATGCCAAGGCTCTAAATACATTGCAAAAGAACCCTTACGCTTTCCTCCTCCTTGATCTACATAACGAGCTGTATCGTTAAATACACGTAACATTGGAACAATTCCGTTTGATGTTCCGTTTGTTCCAGCAATATAACTTCCGGTAGCACGAATGTTATGGATAGATAATCCGATTCCTCCTGCCGATTGAGAAATTTTTGCAGTTTGCTTTAATGTATCATAAATACCTTCAATACTATCGTCTTGCATTTGTAATAAGAAACAAGATGACATTTGAGGTTTTGGTGTACCTGAATTAAATAATGTTGGTGTAGCGTGTGTAAAATATTTTTTACTCATTAGCTCGTATGTAGCAATAGCTTCGTCTATATCTTCTTTGTGAATTCCTATAGATACACGCATTAACATTTGTTGCGGACGCTCAACAATGTTACCGTTTAACTTTAATAAGTAAGATCTTTCTAACGTTTTAAAACCAAAATAATCGTAGTTAAAATCTCTACTATAAATAATTGTTGAATCTAATTTATCAGCATTTTTCATGATGATTTCATATACATCATCTGCTAATAACGAGGCGTTTTTTCCTGTACGTGGATTTACATATTCATACAAATCCGTCATCGTTTCAGAAAAAGACTTCTTAGTATTTTTATGTAAGTTAGATACGGCAATACGAGCTGCTAATTTTGCATAATCGGGATGCGCAGTTGTCATAGTAGCGGCAATTTCTGCTGCTAAATTATCTAATTCAGAAGTTGTTACTCCGTCATAAATTCCTTCAATAACCCTCATGGCTACTTTTACCGGATCTACAATATTGTTTAATCCGTAACACATCTTTCGTACACGAGCTGTAATTTTATCGAACATTACTGGCTCTCTTCTACCGTCTCTTTTCGCTACATACATATTTTGGTTTGGTTTTAAATAAGGTTAATTTGTGTGATTTTTTGTTATTCTTTTTAATTTTTCATTTGCTTCTTTTGAAACAATATACGTCCTGTTAAAGCAGCAAGTGCTTTAATAATAAACCGCATGTAGGGGATAGCAGTATTGAAATTATTTTTTAGAAATCAGCGTCGAAACTAATACTTCCAGTTCCTCCTGATTTTACTCCCGCTTTTTGATATTCTGATACTCTTTTTTCGAAGAAATTTGTTTTTCCTTCTAAAGAAATCATTTCCATAAAATCGAACGGGTTTGTTGCATCGTATTCTTTTTCGCAACCAAACTCTAATAATAAACGATCGGTTACAAATTCTAAATATTGCGTCATTAATTTTGCATTCATACCAATTAAACTTACTGGTAAAGATTCGGTGATAAACTCACGCTCAATATCTAATGCATTTACAATAATTTCGCGAATACGTTCTTTCGGCACTTTATTTATAATGTGATTGTTGTGCAAGTGTACAGCAAAATCACAGTGCATACCTTCGTCACGAGAAATTAACTCGTTAGAAAAAGTTAAACCTGGTAAAAGCCCACGTTTTTTAAGCCAAAAAATAGAACAGAAAGATCCTGAAAAGAAAATTCCTTCTACTGCAGCAAAAGCAATTAAACGCTCTGCAAACGAATCAGACTCAATCCATTTTAACGCCCATTCTGCTTTTTTCTTAATTGCAGGAAAAACTTCTATTGCCTTAAATAACTTATTCTTTTCCTCTTCATCTTTAATATAAGTATCTATTAATAATGAATAGGTTTCAGAATGGATATTCTCCATCATAATTTGGAACCCATAAAAGAATTTTGCTTCTGAATACTGAACCTCGTTTACAAAGTTTTCTGCTAAATTTTCATTAACAATTCCGTCTGACGCAGCAAAGAATGCTAAAATGTGTTTAATAAAGTAACGCTCATCGTCATTTAATTTATTATTCCAGTCATTTAGGTCAGAGTGCAGGTCAATTTCCTCTGCAGTCCAAAAACAAGCTTGTTGTTTTTTATACCATTCCCACAAATCATTATGTTGAATAGGAAAAATAACAAAACGGTCTTTGTTTTCTTGTAAAATAGGTTCGATTACAGACATTTTTTTTGGCTAAAAGGTTGTTTTATTTTTCGTTTTCTAGGGGAAAAACAAAGATTGAAAAAATTGCTAAAAATTGAAAGTTATACTTATTCACAAATCCCTTGAAGTTTTTAACAAAACACGTTTTCATCATAAAAAAAACTAAAAAACACATTTTTTCAAAAACCTAATAACCAACTGATTAAAAATAAAAAATTAGCTTACGTAGTGATAAACACTGAGTTTCTTATTTGAGTTTTTTGCATAAAAAAAATGACGCTGTTGGCGTCATTTTTTTTAATGCTCATAGTGGTTAATTACCCCTTAAAATACCAGTATGATTTCTCTTTCAGTTTCTAAATATTGTTATTAATAACAATTTTCGAGTGCAATATACATTACAAGTCTAATTTTATAAAACAGTAATGTATAACTGGTATTTTTAAATGTATATTCCGCTTATTTTTTTACTTTTAAAACATCAGCAATAATCTGTTCTATTTGTTTTTTAGGCAATGCTCCATGTGCCATTTGCGGTTCTTCTCCTACAGGGCAAAACAACATAGAAGGTATACTTCTAATACCAAATGCAGCAGAAAGTTCTCGTTCTGCTTCTGTATCTATTTTGTAAATATCAACTTTACCTTCATATTCTTTACCTAATTCTTCAAGTACAGGAGCCAATGCTTTACATGGACCACACCAATCTGCATAAAAATCAATTAATGCCGGTTTATCTCCTTCAAACTTCCACTCTTTATTTTCCTCGTAATTAAATACCTTTTCAAAAAAGGTTTCTTTAGTTAAATTCTCTGTCATTATTAATTGTTTAGTTATTTCTTTTCCTAGAAATAAATTGAGTATAAAGGTAGTCGTTTTTATTTCCTGTTCTTACAAGATTACATTTTAGTGTTAAAATCCTCTTAAAATGTAACATTTCTCGCTTTTTTTCTTCTAATTTTGAAAGCATTAACTAACTCATTTAAATAATGAAAAAACTAATATTCCCTATTCTGGTTGCCAGTACATTAATAATATCTTGCAAAAAAACAGAACTTAAAAAAAGTATAGAAGTGAATTACCCCGAAACAGCTAAGAAACCAGTTGTAGATGAGTATTTTGGAACCAAAGTAACCGACAACTACCGTTGGTTAGAAGACGATCGTAGTAAAGAAACCGAAGCTTGGGTAAAAGCCGAAAACGAAGTAACCTTCGATTATTTAAGTAAAATACCTTATCGTGAACAATTAAAAGAACGTTTGTCTGAACTATGGAACTACGAAAAAGTGGGAACTCCATTTAAAGAAGGTGATTTTACATATTTCTATAAAAATAATGGTTTACAAAACCAATATGTTTTATACAGAACAAGTAAAGAAGGAAAAGAAGAAATTTTCTTAGATCCTAATACATTTTCTGAAGACGGAACGACATCTTTAGGCTCAGTAAGTTTTTCAAAAGACGGAAGTATTGTAGCGTATTCTATTTCTGAAGGTGGTAGCGACTGGAGAAAAATTATCGTGATGAATGCCAAAAACAAAGAAATTGTTGGCGATACAATAGTAGATGTAAAATTCTCTGGAATTGCATGGAAAGGTAACGAAGGTTTCTACTATTCTAGTTACGACAAACCAAAAGGAAGTGAACTTTCAGCAAAAACCGATCAGCACAAATTATACTATCATAAATTAAACACACCGCAAAGTAGTGATGAAGTAATCTTTGGAGCTACTCCAGAGGAAAAAAACAGATATGTAGGAGGTTACTTAACCGAAGATGATAAATATTTAATTATTTCGGCATCAACCTCAACTTCTGGTAATAAATTATTCTTAAAAGATTTAAGTGCACCTAATAGTAAATTAGTAACTGTTTTAAACAATTACGATAGCGACACTTATGTTATTGATAATCGTGGGGAAACATTATACTTAGTAACAAATTTAAATGCTCCTAATAAGAAAGTAGTTACTGTAAATGCTAAAAGTCCAACTCCAAAAAACTGGAAAGATTTCATCGCTGAAACAGAAAACGTTTTATCACCTTCTACAGGTGCAGGATATTTCTTTGCAAAGTATATGGTAGATGCTATTTCAAAAGTAAAACAATACGATTTTGATGGAAAATTAATCCGTGATGTAAAACTACCAGGTGTAGGATCTGCAGGTGGATTCGGCGGAAAAACAAACGCAAAAGAATTATATTTTTCTTTTTCTAATTACAGTACTCCTACTTCATCATATAAATTCAATCCAAAAGAAGGTACGTACGAATTATATTGGAAACCTGCTATCTCATTCAATCCTAATGATTATGAAAGCAAGCAAGTTTTTTATACATCAAAAGACGGCACAAAAATTCCTATGATTATTACGTATAAAAAAGGAACAGAAATGAATGGTAAAAATCCAACTATTTTATACGGTTATGGTGGTTTCAATGTTTCATTAACGCCATCATTTAGCATTACCAATGCAGTTTGGATGGAACAAGGCGGAATTTACGCTGTACCAAACTTAAGAGGTGGTGGTGAATACGGAAAAAAATGGCACAAAGCAGGAACTCAATTACAAAAACAAAATGTATTTGACGATTTTATTGCAGCAGCAGAATATTTAATAAAAGAGAATTACACTTCTTCAGACTATTTAGCAATCCGTGGAGGTTCTAATGGAGGATTATTAGTTGGTGCAACTATGACGCAACGACCAGATTTAATGAAAGTAGCTTTACCAGCGGTTGGAGTGTTAGACATGTTACGTTACCATACATTTACTGCTGGTGCAGGTTGGGCTTACGATTATGGAACTGCAGAACAAAGCAAAGAAATGTTCGAATATTTAAAAGGATATTCACCAGTACACAACGTAAAAAAAGAAGCATATCCTGCAACTATGGTTACTACAGGAGATCATGACGATCGTGTTGTACCAGCCCATAGTTTTAAGTTTGCTGCTGAATTACAAGACAATCAACAAGGAGACAACCCTGTATTAATTAGAATTGAAACCAATGCAGGTCACGGAGCAGGAACTCCAGTTTCTAAAACTATTGAGCAGTATGCAGATATTTTTGGATTCACATTATTCAATATGGGGTTTGAAGCATTACCAAATCCACCGAAATCAAAATTAAAGAGTTAAAGTGTAACATTTTTTTAATTTAAAGCACTAATAGAACATACAACTAACCGAATTTAAACTGTTATGGAAATTGTTTCACTGATTAAAAAAGATGAATTATTAACTAAAAAGTCTTTTGAAAAGAATTTTAATAAACTAACATTCCTTTTAGAAGTGTTGAGAACAAAAAATTTATCTAGTGAAACAATTTCTATAATTAATAAGAAGATAGAAACTATAAATTCTTTTGAAGGAAAACCTCATAAATACAGCACAAAACTAGTTGTTCAGCATCATAATATTACAGAATTAGTTCGTAAGCAACACGGATTGGTAACTGAAAAATATTATCAAAATCAATGGATGGCTTTAGGAATGACAGTTTTCGGATTACCTTTGGGAGTCATTTTTTCTACCGCTTTAGGTAATATGGCTTTTATAGGGATTTTCTTTTTACCAGGTATGTTTATAGGAGCTCAATACGGAAAACAAAAAGACAAAAAAGCGCTACAAGAAGGAAAGCAATTAATATTAAGTACTGAAAAATCATAAATCAATATACAATGAAAACCATTCACAAAGTCTTGTTTGCATCAGCAGTAGCTTCTCTGGCTATTACTTCTTGTAAAACAGACAAAAAACCTGAAGAAAAAGTCCAGGGTATCATTTTAGAAAACATGGATACATCTGTAAAACCCACAGATGATTTCTTTAGATATGTTAACGGAGCTTGGTTAGATAAAACAGAAATTCCTGCCGATAGAACTTCTTGGGGAGGTTTTGGTGAGCTACGTAAAAAAACAGATGCAGATGTTTTAGCTATTTTAAACGATGCAATCGAAAAAAGAGATTTTCCTAAAGTAAAAGATGCTAACGGAAACGAAATAGATTCAGATCAAGAAAAGGCAGTAAACTACTACCAAACTATTATGGATACGGTAGCAAGAAACAAAGCGGGTAAAGCACCTGTTAAACCTTTCCTTAAGAAAATTGATGAAATCAAGGACTTAAACGGCGTACAAGAGTTTATTACAAATATGGCTCCTTACGGTGGTGGAGGTTTTTATGGTTTTGGTGTTTTCAACGACCTTAAAAACAGTAATATGAACGCTGGTTACTTAGGTGCTGGTGGTCTTGGATTATCAAGAGATTATTATGTAGATGCTAAGGTAAAGGACAAGCTAGAAAAGTATCAAAAATTTGTAGCTAAAATGTTACAAGAGTTTGGTGATGATGAAGCTACTGCAAAGAAAAATGCAGCAACAATTGTTGCTTTCGAAAAGAGCTTAGCAGAACCAATGATGACTAAAGAAGAGCGTAGAGATACTCGTAAGATGTACAACCCAATGACTATTGAGGAACTAACTACTTTAGCTCCTACTATCGATTGGGCTGCTCACTTAAAAGGAATTGGAGTTAACGATCTTGAAAAAGTAATCGTTACAGATCCAGGTTATTTTAAGGCTATGAGTGAAACCCTTAAAAACCGTCCGGTAGAAGACATTAAATTATTATTACGTTGGAATGCTATTAACAACTCTTTAGGTTTATTATCTACTGATTTAGAAAAAGCTAACTGGGAATTCTACAGCAAAGAAATGCGAGGAGCTAAGCAACAACGTCCAAGAGATGAGCGTGCTTTAGGTAACTTAAACGGTGCTATTGGAGAAGCTTTAGGTAAATTGTATGTAGATGCTAAATTCCCGCCAGAAGCTAAGAAGAAAGCTAAGGAAATGATTGACAATGTAATGAAAGGTTTCGAAAACCGTATTGCTCAATTACCTTGGATGAGTGAAGAAACTAAGAAAAAAGCCCTAGATAAATTACATAAGTTAACTGTTAAGATTGCGTATCCAGATAAGTGGAAAGATTATTCTGCTTTACAAGTAAAAGGATTAAAAGACGGAGGAACTTATTTTGACAATGCTATTAACGTTTCAAAGTGGAATTTTGAAAAGAACATGGCTAAATTAGGTAAAGAAGTTGATAGAACTGAATGGGGAATGTCTCCTCAAACAGTAAACGCTTACTTTAACCCAGTAAACAACGAAATCGTGTTCCCAGCAGCAATTTTACAACCTCCTTTCTATAACTACAAAGCAGATGAGGCTGTAAACTACGGTGGAATTGGAGCAGTAATTGGTCACGAAATTTCTCATAGTTTTGATGATTCTGGAGCTCGTTTCGATGGTGATGGAAACCTTAAAAACTGGTGGACTAAAGAAGATTCTGAAAAATTCAAAAAAGCTGGAGAGAAGTTAATTAAGCAATACAGCGATATTATTGCTATTGACAGCATGCACTTAAACGGTGAATATACTTTAGGTGAAAACATTGGAGATTTAGGTGGTGTACAAGCTGCTTACGAAGGATTAAAAATCTACTTAAAAGAGCACGGAAATCCAGGGAAAATTGATGGATTTACTCCAGAGCAACGTTTCTTCCTTTCTTGGGGAACAATTTGGAGAACTAAAATGCGTGATGAGGCTCTTAAAAACTTAATCATGACTAACACTCATGCTCCAGGTCAATACAGAGCTTATATGCCTCTTAAAAACGTTGATGCTTTCTACGAAGCGTTTGATGTAAAAGAAGGTGATAATATGTATTTAAAGCCAGAAGAAAGAGTTAGAATTTGGTAAGGTCGCAGACCTTTTAGGCATGATTTTCTTTATAGAAATCGTCAAATAAAATTTTAAAAACCGATACAGAAATGTGTCGGTTTTTTTCATCTAAAACGTCATTGCGAACAAAGTGAAACAATCTCAACAAATAAAATTTTAAACTTCTATTTCTAAATAAATAACTGGAAGCATTACTTTTGTTTTATGCTACAAGTAAACAATATTTCATTTTCATATTCTAAAAAAAAAGAAACCCTAAACAACATCAATTTTTCTTTACAAAAAGGAGAACATTTATGTGTTATGGGAGAAAGTGGTTGCGGAAAATCTACACTGCTAAAAGCTATTTACGGATTGTTAGATTTAG
The DNA here is from genome assembly GCF_002120225.1 of Tenacibaculum holothuriorum. Classification (GTDB taxonomy): domain Bacteria; phylum Bacteroidota; class Bacteroidia; order Flavobacteriales; family Flavobacteriaceae; genus Polaribacter; species Polaribacter holothuriorum. The sequence goes on from NZ_LAPZ01000002.1 coordinate 404,953, forward strand.
ATAAAGGTTCATTATTTTGGAATGATATTGAAATTTTAGGTCCTGCACATCATTTAGTTCCTGGAATGGATTTTTTTAAATACGTAGCTCAAGATTTCGATTTAATGCCATTTATTTCAGTAAGTGAAAATATTAAGAAATTCTTGTCTCGTTTTTATCCTGTAGAAGCCGAAGAAAGAACCCAAGAATTATTAAAGGTTATTGAAATGACTGCTTTTGCCAACACTAAAGTTAAAAACTTAAGTGGCGGACAACAACAACGTGTTGCTATTGCTAGAGCCTTGGCTAAAGAACCCGAATTATTGTTGTTAGATGAACCGTTTAGCCAAATAGATAATTTTAAAAAGAATTCTCTACGTAGAAATTTATTCAATTATTTAAAAGAAAAAAACATTACCTGCATTGTAGCTACTCACGATGGCAACGATGCGCTATCCTTTGCAGATACACTTATTGTTATTAGAAACAATTCTGTTTTAGCAAAAGATACGCCTCATAATTTGTATAAAAATACTACCGATAAATATGTAGCTTCACTGTTTGACGATGTAAATGAATTAACAATTAATAACGAACAATTACTGCTATATCCGCATCAACTAAAAATTGCTGAAACTTCAAAATTTAAAGCAACCGTTATTAATACTTATTTTAAAGGTTTTTATTGGTTAATAGAAGTGCATTTTAATAATCAACGCTTGTTTATAAGTCATTCTGAAAAATTACATACGGGAGAAGTTGTTTGCTTTAATATTCTTAATGAATAGCTACTATAGAAAACTCCTTTCCATTAAATAAAAATTGTTCTCCAGTCTTTTTTCCTAATAATTGTCTACCAATTGGAGATGCAGGAGAAATTGCAAAGTAATTCTTCTTATCTACGTTTAAATTACCAGCACTAATACTTAAAAAATAATTATGTGAAGTTGTAGTTATGATACTTCCTAAACAAGCAATTCTATTTTCTTCTGAAGCATTAATTTTAGCAAGTGTTTCTTTCATTTGTTGAATTCCTACTAACTGCTGACTTGCCTTTTCCATTTCTAACTGTAACATCGCTCTACCAGTTTCATGTTTATCACCAGCAGAACTTTTAGTTTCGCTTTCCAAAGCTTTTTGATTCGAGCTAATCGTAGCTTCAACAGTTGCCAATCGTTTGTTTACAAACTCTAAACATTGTAGATATAATTTTTCTTTTAAGCTCATATTACTCTAATAGTTCTCCTAATTCTTTTCCAACTAAACTGCCAATGGCAACACCCATTCCTCCTAATCGAACACCGCAATATATATTGTTTGAAAGCTGTTTAACAATCGCTTTTTTCTGATTACCAACACCCATTATTCCACTCCAACGATGGTCAATTTCAAAAGAAGTATTTGGTAAAATGGTTGTTTTTAACAACTCTTCTAATTTATTTTTAATTAAATCCGTTTCACCAAATTCAGCAGTATTTTCTCCATTAAAATCTAAATTTCTACCACCTCCAAACAAAATTCTATCGTCTATATTTCTAAAATAGTAATAGCCTTTGTCTAAATGAAAAGTTCCTTTAATATGTAGGTCTTTTATCGGTTTTGTAATTAAAACTTGAGCTCTTGCAGGTTCAACATTTTCGTTCAATAGTTTTTTTGCAAAACCGTTGGTAGCAATAAACACTTTCTTTGTTTTAAAAGAAACTGAATTGGCTTTTATTTCTACAAAATTTCCTAATTCTTCCATAGCAATTACATCGGTAGAATTAATAATTTTTACACCTAACCTCTGAACTTTAAACAATAATTCAGCAATCATTTTACCAGTATCTATCTGTCCTTCAAACTGATTTGTTATATAATTTTGATGTATGTTTTTAAATCCGAATTTATTATCATCTACAGTAAAAACGTTCGATTTAAATAATGGTTGTAATAACTCATTTATTTTTAGAGTTTGCTCTAAACAATCTTCATATAATTCTTCCTCTAAGAAAAGTTCGTATCCTTTATTTTGCTGAAAATCAATATTGTTATCTCCAAGGTTTTTCCTTAATAACTCTAATCCTTTCCAGCGTTTTTCTACTAAATTAAAAACCTCTTCTTCTGTATGAGTTTTTAAATCGTCTATCAACTCAGAAATACTACCAAAACAAGCAAAACCAGCATTTTTACTGCTTGCTCCTTGAGGTAAAACTCCTTTTTCTACAATTAAAATTTTAGCTGTAGGATATTTTTCTTTTAATGTTAATGCACAATTTAAACCTACAATTCCGCTTCCAACAATTGTAAAATCTACTTTAGTAAACCACTCTTTTAATTCCCAATAACTTAAATTCAATGTACTATGCTTTAATTATAATTAGTAACTTGGCATACAAGTTGAATTGCTAAAATAAAAACATTTGAAAGAACGATTAATATATAGTATATGAACTTACTCTATAACAACTTTATAAAACAATTTAAATTGAAAAGAACTATGAAATTAATTGCAGTATTATTTAGCATGCTTGGTTTAACACAATGTAAATCTGTTAAGTTTGATACTCAACCTCCGTTTAAAATTCAATCAGCACACGCTATAAGAATGGTAGGTGGAATGCCAGGTAATAGTAGTATTCAATTAAAAATTGCTTATACTTCTAACGATGAAGTTTCTTTTCAGGAATTATTTTACCAAAACAAAAAAACAAAGGTTTTTACAGGAGCTGAGAAAAAACAAAAGCTTGTTACAGGAACTTTTAACACATCTACAGTAAACGATAAAAATGATTTGATTCTACATAACGATCCAACTCGTGAGCTTAAAAATAAAGCTCCTGAAGAAAAATTTCCTTTTCAACTTAAAGAAAATGAAGCAGTAATAAGTTATGTTAAAAATAATAAAACCTATTATTTTAAAATAGAAGACATTAAAAACAAAAAGGTCTTTATGCCTTAAAAATTAACATACTGCGTATTAAAATCCATCTATCGTTTTAGGTGGATTTATTTTTTGGCACACATTTTGAATTTTACAAAGCATAACCGTAAAACCAACGCTTATGAAACGTATAAAATTACTATTTGCCATTTTAATTACCAGTTCAATATTCACTTCGTGTGTTGTAGATAATGGACCTATAGACGATTCTATTCCTTTAAACGAATTTATATCTAGTTATGATTTATGGTATGTAGATATTCATAGAACAACGGGTAATGGTGAAATTCCTTTTTTACAAAAAGCGTTTACAATTTCGTTCTTAAACGGTACAATGTATGCAAACAATAACATTGTTGATATAGGAAAAACAGGAAACGGTTTAGGTATAGTTACAGGTAATTACAACGGAATACGAGATGTACTTGAAATAAATCATAGATTAGATGGTGCATACGATTTTAGGGTTGTTCAATTATCTAGAGATGAAATACGATTAGACGATTTAAATAGCAACCTTAGTTATTATTTAATCGGTTATCAAAGAAATAATTTTGATTACGATAAATTATTCTACGATAATATTGAGTTCTTCTTACAAGAGTTTCTTGCTTGGGAAAGAACACATGCTGAAGGAGGCACACCAAATCCGTTTGATGATGAAAACTTTTTACAGTTTACACCAGAGAATAATACGACCTTCTCTTCATCACACGATCCGTTTGGCACGAATATTGATTATATTAAGTGGGACTTTATAGGAAGCTATATTGTCAGAAACGTTCAAGGTGTTGATGACCTAAAATATTTAACACTTAATTATGATAACGGAGATACTGAAGAGTTTGATTTAACCGTTATAAATGATGAGACGATACGTTTGTATCATGTAAACTCAAAAACAACGTACGAATATTCTGGTAGAGGATTTATTCAATACCTTAAAGGAGATAAAAAATCTACAAAACCTGCAACAAGAAACAGTAACAGAAAACGTACTAAAATAACAAGAGAAACAGTACATAAAAGAAATTAAAAATAAAGTTTGGTTAGTTGATTTTTGGTTGGTTATTTTAATAACCAATTAAAGGAACCGCTCTCACAAGGAGCGGTTTTTCCATATATAAAAACTACGTTAATTCTATATTTAACAGTTTTATTTGTTTGTTTAAAAACCTACCTTTAACCAAAACATTTTTAATGAACCCAACAGCTCTTATTACAGGTGCAACTTCTGGTATAGGAAAAGCTACTGCAGAACTTTTTGCAAAAAATAATATTCGATTAATTCTTTGCGGAAGAAGAACAGAACGTTTACAACAACTACAAAATACTCTTAGTAAAACTACCGATGTAACTACACTTTATTTTGATGTTCGTGATAACACTCAAGTAACAAATGCCATAAACAGCTTACCTGAAGACTTTAAGCATATTGATATTTTAATAAACAATGCAGGTAATGCACATGGGTTAAGCCCAATTCAAACAGGTAGTTTAGACGATTGGGATGCAATGATAGATATTAATGTAAAAGGTCTTTTATATGTTTCGAAAGCTATCATTCCTAAAATGATTGATCAAAACAGCGGATTCATAGTAAATATTGGCTCTATTGCAGGAAAAGAAGTATATCCAAACGGAAATGTTTATTGTGCATCAAAACACGCTGTAAATGCTTTAAATAAGTCAATGAGAATTGATTTAAACAAACACAACATTCGCGTATCTGGAATTCATCCTGGAGCCGTAGAAACCGAATTTTCTGAAGTTCGTTTTAAAGGAGATACAGAACGTGCAAAGAATGTTTACAAAGGATATAAAGCTTTACAAGCTGAAGATATTGCCGATATCATTCATTTTGTGGTTACGCGTCCGTATCATGTAAATATCGAAGATTTAATTGTGTATCCAACAGCACAAGCAAGTGCTACAATTTTGCATAAAAATGACTAAGTTTTCAAAAACAATAGCAGGCTGTATGACTTGGGGAGTTTGGGGAAAATCCTTAAATACTTCAGAAATGATTAACCTGCTAAATTCTTGTTTAGAAAGTGGTATTACTACTTTTGATCATGCCGACATTTATGGCGATTATACTACGGAAGCTGATTTTGGAAAAGCGCTATCAATAAGTAAAATTCCCAGAGAACATATTCAACTTATTTCTAAATGTGGAATTCAATATATTGGTAACACAAGAAACAACAGAGTAAAACATTACAGTTATTCTAAAGAATATATTATTTGGAGTGTAGAAGAATCATTAAAAAACTTACAAACAGATTATTTAGATTTATTGTTATTACATAGACCAAGTCCGTTAATGAACTCAGATGAAATTGCTGAGGCTGTTTTTACTTTAAAAGCTACAGGAAAGATAAAAGACTTTGGGCTATCTAACTTTACTCCTCTTCAATCAGAATTAATTAATCAAAAAACTGGAGTTTCTGTAAATCAAATCGAAATTTCTTTAACACGATATTCCTCTTTATTAAATGGCGATTTAGACTATATGCAACTACATAAAATTCAACCAATGGCTTGGAGTCCGTTAGGTTCTTATTTCAAAGAATCTTCAGAAAAAAACAATCGTATTCGACAAGAATTAAGTATCTTAACTAAAAAATATAATGCTACCGAAAACCAGTTGTTATTAGCATGGTTGCATCTGCATCCAACAAACATAATTCCTGTAATTGGAACTACAAATAAAGAGCGAATACGAGAAGCCGTAAAAGCAGAAAACATTGTTTTAGAAACCGAAGATTGGTTTGCCTTATTAGTTGCTAGTCAAGGACACAAAGTACCTTAAAATGATTAACAAACGTTTACTTATTAAAAACCTATTATCTCATAATGATGAGAATAGTTTTTATGATAAAAAAGAAAAATTGGCGTTAGATACCCGAGAGGGAAAAGCCAAGTTTTTAAAACACGTTTGTGCTTTGTCTAATTCTAATCCCGAAAACAACTCGTACATAGTTATTGGTATTGAAGATGAGAACAATACCATTGTTGGAGTAGATTTTTACGACGATAGTAAAATTCAAAATTTGGTGAATGCTTATTTGGTAAATCCGCCAAAAATTCAATATGAAAACGTAGCTTTTCCACGCTTACCAAGGCATAAAGTAGTAGGATTGGTTACTATTCATGCTAACCCACAACAAACTTCTTTATTAAAAGGAATTTGGAAGTATACCAAACGTACTATTTTTTATAGAAGAGGAAGTAATTCCATTCCTATTGAAGGAAGTTATGAGCTTAAAAACACCAATAAAGCATTGGTAGAAGCTATTGAAAAAAATGCTAGTAATAACATAAAACTTACACTAGATGGTGTTTTTGATTTTCTAAATAATCATAAGCCAGAATACAATCCGCAATACAAAGTATTTAATGAGCAATTCGTGCTCTGTTGGGCAGGAAAAAAGAAAATGATTCAAGGAGAAGAGTTTTTAACTCGTGTAGATATTGAGTTGATTAATGAACAAGTACGTTTGTTTTTTTCGGCTTTAGACGATGTACAAATCACTTACAACGAACAGTCTTTTATTATTACTGAATACATTTCTTTAGGTGTTGACTCTAGCGAAAAACGTTATCCTTTAGAAAAAACCATTATTCATTTTAAAGACAACGGTAAGCATGATATAGCAACCGAATTTTTATTTGAAGCACCTAAATACGATAAAAAAATTCTCCATCATATTTACAATAACAACAATAGTATTGTTCAAAAAATCTCGAAGAATATTCCACTTTCGGTAACTGAGCATGAAGACGTTTACAAACTGCCTACCTCCTATTTAATTTGTTATCTCAACGGATTTAACGATGCTCCTAAATTGCTAAAAAAAGCAAAAACATATATTAAAAATTTAGAGAATAAAACTACATATATTAAATACAAAGAAGCGATGCGAGTATTACGTAAAGTGAAGTATAATTAGAGAACTTCGCTAACAGTCTATTGTATGGTTTCGTTGGATGTTTAAGCACTATAGTTAGCAAATAAATCACAGATAGAAAGTCCTTGAGGACTTTCGTAAGTAGGCTTTAACTAGCAATAAATTATACACATTGTTAGGCACAGTATTTTTTAGCTAAATATTTCATTCATTATAGATTCAGTTTCTTGAATTCGCACATTTTCGAGCTTTTCTTTTGTTTCTAAATCTATTTTTTTCCAACCATAATAGTAATCATAAATCCAGAAATTTTCATTTTCAGAATTTGTCTGAATATAAACAGTTCCCCATTTTTTATTTTCGGCGTAACTACCATAATTTCTAGAAACTCTAAATTCTAGATTTGGTTCAGGATGTTCTTTTTTTTCAGGTAATTGTGTTAATTCAACTCCGTCCCAATATTCTTTATAATAAGCAATTTGTTCGTCTAATTTTATTTCAAGTCCAGTCAGTTTTCGATAATAGCTTGTTAAAATAATTCCAGACATATCATCAGGATGGTAAATTCCAATGCTATTAAAATATTTTGATAAATCAGAACCTTTCCATAGTCGCCAATTATTTCGCATTCCGATTCCAAGTCCGAAATGAGATTCTGAGGTGAAATCGTTTTCAGATTTTTTCTTAATTTCTAATTTCAGAGAGTCAGATAGATTAAAATCAATTTGAGTAAGAGCTTCGTCTAAATTTTTTGGAACGTAATTTTCGTTAATTACTTTTTCAGATTTTAAGGGTGTTGAATTTTTGCAACTAATTAAAATTGCTAATGCAATAAACAATGTTATAAGTAGTTTTTCTCGCATTGTGCCTAATGGGTTTTCGGCTATGTGTCGTTTTAATGACTTATAACCACTGTTAGCGAAAAATAATAGAAATTAGACTAAAAAACAAGATAAAATCTACACAAACCTCAACTTAGAAAACTGTTTATTTAGTATTTCTGCATCATCAACTTGCAACCATTTATCTAAAATGGTGGCATATACTTCTCTAAAGTCTATTTCGTATTTTAAATCGCCATTAGCATCTAAATTTTCTAAAGATGAAAGCTCATTATATAAACCAGACTTTTTTAGCTTATTACCAATTACAAATACATTATTAGCTGTACCATGATCGGTTCCTTTAGCAGCATTTTGTTGCACTCTTCTACCAAATTCAGAAAACGTAACAATTAACACCTCATCTAACTTACCAGTACGTTCTAAGTCTTTTACAAAAACTTCCATACTCTCTGCATACAACTCCAATAAACGAGCTTGTCTGTTTACTTGATTTGCATGTGTATCAAATCCGCCTAAAGCTCCATAATATACTTGTGTTTCTAACCCTGAATTGATGAATTCTGCGATGGTTTTTAGCTGTTTTCCAAAGACATTTTTAGGATATTCTCCTTTAGTAGTAGTGGTTTTACTTTTTTCGTAAATGTATTTTGCAGACGAAGAAGCATCAATCATTGTATTGTACAAATACCCTAAGTTATGTTCGCTTAAATGACTATCGTTATAATGTTCTAACACATTTGAGAAAAAAGGTTGTCTTAAAGATTGATATAACAACTTCGGATTGGTCACTGCAATTCCGTTTTGTTTATTTCCTTTTAACATCAAAGATAAACTTTCATCTACCTCAATAGCTCCATAAGGTTTAGATTTTGTGGTATCTAAAAATCGTCCTACCCAACCGCTTTGTAAATATTCGTTACTATCACTTGCAGTTTGCCAAATATCAGTAGATCTAAAGTGTGATCTATTCGGATTTGGATATCCAACATTGTTAATGATACTCAAATATCCTTTATCGTAAAATTGTTGTAAAGGAGCTAAACTTTTATGCAAACCAGCCTCCTTCGTTAAACCAATTAATTGATTGTTTTTTAAGGCAATTCCATTTCTTTTTTGATAGTAAATATCGTTTCTAAAAGGTACAATAGTGTTTAATCCGTCATTACCTCCTTTGAGTTGAATTATCACCAGTTTCTTGTTGTTAAATACCGATAAGTTTTGCTCAAATGCTTTTACAAACTGAGGAATAAAAAACAATCCTCCTGTAGCTAATCCGCTTCTTTTAATAAAATTTCTTCTGTTCATTTTCTTCGATATTTAGCATAATTGAAATTCTGGCAAGGATAATATTTGTACACAAAAATCTTTTTTAGAGACAAACTTTCCGTTGGTCAACAAGTCTGAAGTTCCTTTATTTATTGGGATCACTAACAGCATTTGTACAAGTTCTTCATTAGACTGACTTTTATAGTTTGATTCGAAAGAATTCCAATCTGCTTCCGATTTAATAAATGTTCTTCTTCGTAATCGTTTACTACTAAAATCTCTGATGTTCTCTTCTAAATCTCCTTTTTCTGAATAACTAATTTCAGCATTGTTTAATAAGACAGATGCTAATCGTAATCTGGTTACGATTGTATTACTATCAACCCATGTTTTTCCACCTTTCCAACCTGCTACATTTGGTGGTCTTAGTAGTATTTGTCCTAAAAGCTTCTGCAATAAAACACCTTGCTTTTCTTTTTGAATTGTATAAGGCACAACTTTATGAATGCTTACTAGCAATTCAACAGGTGATTTAATTTTGCTTCCAATGTTTTCTTCTGCATAAAACCAATTGGAATTGAATACAAACCTCAATAATTCAGTAATATTATAATTCGGATAGAACACAGCGATCATTTCATTTATATGCTTACTGCGAAGTATATCGTTTACAAAATATTTGTACAGTTTTTCGCAAATAAACTGGGCACATTGCTTTTGTTCAAGAATAATATCTATAATATCATCTCCATCAAAATTTCCTTGTTGTCCTAAGAATTGTTTTTCTCCATAATCGTGTTGTTTTTTTCTTAGTTTGAAATCTCCTTGAAAATTATGATTGTATCCTGTAAATGCTCTTGCACTTTCTTTGATGTCGTTTTCAGAATAATTTCCTTGCCCAAGAGTGAATAACTCCATTAATTCTCTTGCAAAATTCTCATTAGGTTGCTTCTTTTTATTCTGCTTATTGTTGAGGTATTTAATCATTGCTGCTTCTTTTGATACAGCTTTTGTAAATGCTCTAAAATCTCCTAAAGCATGTTTTCTTAACGTGTTATTATACTGTTGAATAAAACGTATATTTTTGTCTTCACACACAAAATGGTTTGCCCAAAAGAGTGTCATTTTTTCTCGTAATAATTCTTGAGTATTGAATAATCTTCGTATCCAAGTTTGGTTTAATTCAATCAACTTTTTACGGCTTATTTTCATCAACTCTTTTCGTTTCTTTTTATCACGTAAATCTTCTCTACTTAAATTATCGAGAAACGAAGTATCAATGTTTAACGGAGAATATGAGCTAGATTTTTGAAAAAGTGAATCAACAATTTCTTCTCTAGAAGTTCCTTCTAATTTATTAAGCTCTTCTGGCGTAATTCCAAAGCCAATTCTATTATATAAATGTTGTAGTTCTCTTCTATTCATACTTTTTAGACATGAAAAACTGAAAAAGGTTTAATTTATTTTATCACTTTTGAAACCCTAAAAAACTTTTTACGTTTATATGAGTGTAATCAACTTTTAAAAATGACTAAGGAACTGAAATTGTTGTTAAAGCAATGTCGTAAGGAAAATAAGAAAGCTCAGCTTAAAATTTACGATTTGTATTGTGGAGCTATGTTTACTATTGCTTCTAGATATGTCGATGCAGAAGAAGCAAAAGATATTATGCAAGAGAGTTTTTTAAACGCTTTTACTAAAATTGAAAAATATAATGATGCTGTAAGTTTTGGAGCTTGGTTAAAAAGAATTGTAATTAATCAATGTATAGATCATTTACGAAAACAAAAGTTAGAATTTGTGCCCTTAGAAAATCAAGAATTAGAAATTGAAAATGATTCTGATTGGTATTTTAAAAACACAATTACAAAAGAGCAAATAATAAAGGCTATAGAGCAAATTCCACAAAAACACCAAATAGTAATAAAACTATACCTGTTAGAGGGGTACGATCATTCAGAGATATCAGAAATATTAAAAATTCCTATAAAAACATCAAGAACTCATTTAAGAAGAGCAAAACTTGGTCTTCAAAAACTTTTAAAAGACGTTTATCATGAAGCAAGATATTAGAACATTATTTAAAGACATAGATAGTAACGAAAAAGAGCTTCCAAAAAATCATCGTGATGACTTTATTATTAAGTTAAATAAAAACTCTTCATCAAAAAGAAAGCTCACAAAATTTATTGCTGCTGCTTCGGTTTTATTAATTTTTAGTCTCTTTCTTTTTTGGAATTCCGATGAAAAACAAGAGCCAACACATCAATTAATAACACATGTAAAGCAAATTGAAGATGAATATCTTCAAAATATAGATACCGAGTGGAATAGGTTTATTGAGCTTACTAACGATCAAAAACTAATATCGAAATATAAAGTAAGACTTGATAAATTAAGTAACGAATACTCTAAGATTTCAGCTGATTTTTCAAAAAATCCAAATAATATAAATATTCTAGAAAAATTAATAAACAATTTAAAATATAGATTACAAATATTAAAAGATATTAAAGAACATATTAATTTATTAAATCAAAAAAATAACACCTATGAAACTATTATTCTATAAAGTTTGTTTAGTTTTTTTCACACTAACAACTATAAATTCTTTTGCTCAAACAACAATTTATAAGAATAGTTTTTCTGCAAAAAGTTTAGATTTTAATTTAAAAAATATACCTGTAAAGTTTATAGAGTCTAAAGATGATAAAATTCATTTTAACTTTTCTATTCATTTTAAAAATTACACTCATAAACAACAAGATTCTATAAAAAGTCTTTTTAATTTCGATATTGAAACTCGTAATAATAAACTTTTTGTAAGTATAAAATCTAAAAACAATTTAACTACTATTCAATACATAAATAGTGAAATAAAAACAAAAGAACTCTCGAAAATACTTACTAAGTATGTAAAAAGTAATATTGCTCTAAATAAAGAATATCAAACAAAACAAGATTTTTTAAATTACTTTAATACAGAAGAAAAACGAATTGAAGACTATACTAAAACACTAAAAAAAGACTATTCATTAAAAGATAATGTTTTAGTAAGCTCTCCTGATTTTATCATTTCAGTTCCTAGAAAATTACTAAGTAACTTTTACCTAAATGCAGATAATTGTAATATAAAAATGAATGATTTAACCTTAAAACAATCAAAAGTTTTTGTTAATGATAGTTCTATTAAAATTAAAAAAACAGAAAATTCAAATATCACTATTCATAACGGAACTGGATTTATAAAAGAATTAGAAAGCACCATAGCAACTCTAAGAAATAACAGTAGTTTTAAAATAGGTATACTATCAAACTCTAATTTAATTACAGAAAACACAAGGTTAAATATTGGCGAAATCACAAAATTTTCTGATATAAAAGATTACAACAGTAAATTTATTTTCAACAATTTTGGTAGTAATTTCGATACTTTTAATTTTAAAGGAGAATATTCTAATTTAAAAATTTATCCTCCAAAAAACGATTATACTTTAAAAGCTTATGGTAATTCTTGTTCTTTTATCATAAATGGAATTACTTCAAAATATGGAAACAAGAAAGGAGATAAAAAGTACCTTATGCTTAAAGTAAAACGAAAGATGAAAAAAGATTTTGCTGGTAATATTAAATTTGATGTTATTAATTCTATTATTACTTTTAAAGATTCCTGAAAAAGGAAAAGAAAAACCTCGCAAAAGCGAGGTTCTTTTTTATTTGAAGAAAAATTACTTTCCTCCGTCTAATTCATCTTGCCAATCTTTAAGCTCTTGCCATTTACCTTCATAAGCCAATTTAGCTTGTTTAGGCCATGTGGTTGGTTTGTGAATTCGATAACGCTCTCCTCCACTATTCAATACTTCTTGACATTTTTCTACCGAAGCTTCTCCTAAATCTTTCCAAGTTTTAATATCAAAATTATGGAATAACCCTTCTATTTTTGGTCCAATTCCTTCCACAATTTTTAAATCGTTTTCTTTAATTTTCTTACCAAAAACTGCTTTTGCAGCATCTGCATCAAATGGAATTAAGGTTACTACTGTAGCTCCAGCTAAAGAAGATGCTAAACTCGATTTAGCTGCTGACAAATCTGTTTCTAAATTCATTTTAGTTGCATAACACCCTTCTAAGTCGGCTTCTAATTTTGCTACTTTTGCTTTCCATTCATCAATGTTTCCGTCTGAATTATTTCCTGAAGACAATCTTCCTAAAAGATATGCTAATATTGCTGAAATTAATCCTACTAATAAAGGTATTAACCAACACGGAATGCTCATTGCTAATAAATTCATAATTCTTAAAGTGTTTATTTGATTAGTTTATTGTTACTTCTATTCTTCTGTTTTTTGCTCTTCCTTCTGGTGTTTTATTGTCTGCAATTGGTGTAGTTTGTCCTTTTGAGGAAGTTTCTATACTATTTGATAATATTCCGTTTTGTACTAAATAACCTTTAACGAAATTGGCTCTTTTTAACCCTAATTGCATGTTCGATTCTGGGTTCCCAGTATTGTCTGTGTGCCCAACTACATTTACTGTAGCTCCTAATTTATCTATACATTGCATTATATCAGCAAATTTTTGTCGTTGCTCGGAAGTTAAATTTATGGATGCTGCTCCTGTTTTAAAATTCAACATTAACGGATTTTCTTTTAACGCTTCACAAGCTACTTTAAGAGCTTTATCTGCCGCTGTACTTTCTTCTGTTCTAGTAAATACTTCAAAACTAAATGGACCTAAAAATATATTGTTTTCATCAGCGACTAACTCATCATTTAAAGCTCCATAAATATTCATCATTTTAGATGGAATTCCTTTTGAAACCATATAATTTTTTACTGAATTTGCTCTGGCTAATCCTAAATTTGGAAATGCAGAATTGTTTACCTCATCACTAGTATAAAAACCAGTAATGTTAAAACGTTTGTTTCCGTTAGCATCAAGATATTCTTTGATTTTAAAAACTCCATCGTCAATATTTGATGAAATTGAATCTAAAATTTTGTAGTCTGACTTGTTAAAATTGAAACTCTCATCTACAGAAAACGATAAATCTCCGTTGGTATCTTTAAAACTAAAAGGAAAGGTTGTGGGATTTTTAATTTCGGTTACTTCTTCTTCAACTACTAGGCTTTTTTCATGCTCTTTTTCTTTGTGGCATTGACTACAACAAAACTTGTAGTAAAGGAAAGTACCGACAAGAATGGTTAGGATGATTCCTAACAAATAACTTGCTTTTTTGCTCATGGTTAGTTTTTTAAATTATTGATTGTTAAAGTATTAAAAAAATAACAAATACTATAATTATTTTTTTTAGAGATTTTTAAGAATAATTATTAAATATCTGTTAAGCCTTAATTTTTAATGAAACGTTTCTTTTTAATAGGCGTCTTTTAGACATAACCTAATCTTAAATTAAAACTCAACACCATGAAAAAATTAATTTTTACAGTATTTGCAATTGTATTATCATTTGGAACAATTAATGCTGCCGATTTACACAAACCAACACCAAATACATCAATCGAATATCCTAAAGTTAGTACTTTTTGTAAGTTAATAACTTCTGGAAATTATGATGCAGTAAAAGCAATGGTTGAAAACGGAACAAATATTAATAGAAAATCTACCGGGTTAACTCCTTTAATGTTTGCAGCTAGATACAATAGAGTTAAAATAGCTAAATTATTAATAAAAAAAGGAGCTAGACTTAAAGTGAAATCAGACAGAGGCTATACTGCTTTAGAATTTGCAAAAATGTCTAAAGCTCATGAAACATATAAGGTTATTAAATCTGCTTTAGATAAAAAATAAACCCTCTAAATTATTTGAATTAAAAAAGGCTCTAACATTGTGTTAGAGCCTTTTGTTTTATATAAAAAATGAATTCTTATAAATCAAACTTAATTCCTTGTGCTAAAGGTAATTCGTCAGAATAGTTTACCGTATTTGTTTGTCTTCTCATGTAAACTTTCCAAGAATCTGAACCAGACTCACGTCCACCACCAGTTTCTTTTTCTCCTCCAAATGCTCCACCAATTTCAGCTCCTGAAGTACCGATATTTACATTTGCAATACCACAATCTGAACCAGCATATGATAAGAACTTCTCAGCTTCTTTCATTTCTGCAGTCATAATAGATGATGATAATCCTTGTGCTACTCCATTTTGTAACTCAATAGCGTTTTCAACATCTCCAGAATACTTCATTAAGTATAAGATAGGAGCAAATGTTTCATGTTGAACAATTTCGAAGTGATTTTCAGCTTCAATAATTGCAGGCTTTACATAACATCCGCTTTCGTAACCTTCTCCTTCTAAAACGCCTCCTTCTACTAATACTTTACCTCCTTCAGCTTTTGCTTTTTCAATAGCAGCTAAATATGTATTTACAGCATCTTTATCGATTAATGGCCCAACGTGATTGTTTTCATCTAAAGGATTTCCAATTCTAATTTGTCCGTATGCTCCAACGATAGCATCTCTTACTTTATCGTAAACTGATTCGTGAATAATTAAACGACGTGTAGAAGTACAACGTTGTCCTGCTGTACCAACAGCACCAAATACAGCTCCAGGAACAACTACTTTTAAATCGGCAGTTGGAGTAATGATAATAGCGTTGTTTCCTCCTAATTCTAATAAAGACTTTCCAAAACGTTCTGCTACTTTAGCTCCAACAATACGTCCCATTCTTGTAGAACCTGTTGCAGATACTAAAGGAATACGAGTATCAGTAGTAATATATTCTCCTACTTTATAATCTCCATTTACGATACAAGAAATTCCTTCTGGTAAGTTGTTATCTTTTAAAACTTCAGCAATAATGTTTTGACATGCTACTGAGCATAAAGGTGCTTTTTCTGAACCTTTCCATACACATACGTTACCACAAATCCAAGCTAAAGCTGTATTCCATGACCAAACAGCTACTGGGAAGTTAAATGCTGAAATAATTCCAACAACTCCTAAAGGATGCCATTGTTCACGCATTACGTGACCTGGTCTTTCTGATGGAATTACTTGTCCGTTTAACTGACGAGATAATCCTACTGCGAAATCACAGATATCAATCATTTCTTGAACCTCACCTAAACCTTCTTGATAAGATTTACCCATTTCAAAAGAAACTAACTTACCTAAAGGCTCTTTTAATTCTCTTAATTTGTTTCCAAATTGACGAACAACCTCTCCTCTTTGCGGTGCAGGAACTGCTCTCCAAGATTTAAAAGCAGAAGTAGCTGCATCCATCACCTTATCATAATCTTCTCTTGTACTTGCTACTACTTTTCCTATTAACTTACCGTCAACTGGTGAATAACTTTCAATAATTTCTCCGTTAGAGAAATTTACAGAACCTGTAGAAGTTCCATTATTTATGTCTTTTAAGCCTAATTGAGCTAAAGCTTCTTTGATACCAAAATCTGCCATTTTGTATTGTAATTTTAGTTGTTTAAATTGGAATTCAAAACTACAAATAATTTTAAACATAAATAAATTAAACAATTGTTGATTATATGTTTAATTTCAAACAAATATATCATGAAATTAACTCCTTTTTATCTTTTACTATTCTTCATTTTAATTGGATGCAAACCCAACACTGAAAAACAACCAATACACAAACAAAAAAATGAATTTGCTATTGTACTTCATGGTGGGGCTGGAACTATATTAAAAGAGAATATGACTCCTGAAAAGGAAAAAGCATATAAAAACAAACTTGAAGAAGCTATTAAAACTGGTTATGCCATCTTAAAAGATGGGGGAAAAAGTATAGATGCTGTAGAAAAAACTATACAGGTCTTAGAAGAAAGCCCGTTATTTAATGCAGGAAAAGGAGCTGTTTTTACTCATAATAAAACTAATGAATTAGACGCTTCTATAATGACTGGAAATGATTTAAATGCCGGGGCTGTAGCTGGAGTTACCAACGTAAAAAGCCCTATTGCTTTGGCTAGAAAAGTTATGACAAATTCTCCTCATGTTTTACTATCAAGTAATGGAGCTTCAAAATTCGCAAAAGAACAAGGTTTAGAAATTGTAGACCCTAGCTACTTTTATACAGAACGTAGGTTTAAATCGCTTCAAAAAATTAAAGAAAAAGAAAAAACAGAATTAGACCATGATGATAAATCTGCTTTTTATGATGTTGATATTAAAGACAGTAAATTTGGAACTGTCGGCTGTGTTGCATTAGATAAATATGGAAATATTACTGCAGGAACTTCAACAGGCGGAATGACTAATAAACGATGGAACAGAATTGGAGATTCACCAATTATTGGTTCTGGTACGTATGCTAATAACAAAACTTGTGGTGTTTCTTCT
Source organism: Tenacibaculum holothuriorum (assembly GCF_002120225.1). Taxonomy (GTDB): domain Bacteria; phylum Bacteroidota; class Bacteroidia; order Flavobacteriales; family Flavobacteriaceae; genus Polaribacter; species Polaribacter holothuriorum. The sequence continues at coordinate 422,209 of NZ_LAPZ01000002.1, forward strand.
ACTGGTTGGGGAGAGTATTTTATTCGTGCACAAGTAGCTCATGACATTTCTGCACAAATGGAATATAAAAATGAATCTTTAAAAGACGCTGCTAAAGACGTTATTCAACATAAACTAACTGATCTAGGAGGTACAGGAGGAATCATTGCTATTGATAAATATGGTAATATGGTTTTTGAATTTAATACTGCTGGTATGTATAGAGCTTCAGCAAATGATAAAGGAGAAATTGATATTAAAATCTATAAAAACTAAAAAAGGAGAGTTAATGTTAACTCTCCTTTTTTAATTAATGATTAATTCTTTTCAATCTTAATTATATGGATTGTTAAATTGCTCATAAGTTGTTGCTGTACAAGGTCCTTGAGTTTGAACAGACGCATATACCACATTACTGCTATTTAAATAAGTAACAGTAAACTTTTGTGTATTTCCGTTCGCCGTTACTATCACTGCATCTTTATTATCATCTTCCCATTTCCATTCACCTCCTTTTACAGGCGTACCATCTTTGGTTGTTCTTACGTATAAACCACCATCTTTGTAGAAGGCAAAAAAACCTGTTTCTTTAACTTCTACATCTCCATCACATCCACCAGTAACAGTAACTTTTGTAATGGCATGAGACCACCATTTTTGAGAACCATTAATACTTTTACCAGAAAACCCCGTTAAAGCTTCGTTTCTTTCTCCTACTGGTACTATTTCTCCTTTTGGAACGCCTTCTAATCCATTACTAGCTATATCATCATCACTACTACAAGAAAAGATTAACCCAGTTAACATTAATAAAACGAAAATTGATTTTGTTTTTTGTAAAATTGTTTTCATAATTATAGTTTTATGGTTCAAAACTACATGTAAAACTCATAAAGATAAATACCTAAAATTAGGTATTTTACTCTTCAACTAAAACTATCTTTTCTTCAAAAATATCTTTTCCGTCACTGTCTTTTCCTTTCCAAAATTTAAAAATATAATCTTCTTTTTGGCTTACTTTAACTGGAAATTTTAATTCTCTTTCTACACTAATTTCTTGACAGGTTTCTTCTAATTTTTCAAGCGTTCTAATAGCAACTATTCTTGTTGTATCTCTATACTCGTAATACAAACTATGAAAACTAAAACAAGTGTTAGGTAATGTGTATTTAACCTTAATTGTATCTACTTCTCCAAATTTAAAACTTTGTGGAGTTTCAGATTCTTGAATGGGTAGTAGTTTGTATCTGTAATCTGGATCATCTATACTACATGAAACATACAAAATTATTAAAAATACTAGTATTGTTTTTTTCATTTTTTATTATTTAAAATTTATATGATAAGCCGCTGTAAACCCCAATAGTATAAGGCCTGAATCCATTTGCAGAATTAGAAAATGTATTCATTTGTACTTTGAATATTGGGCTTATATTTAAGTTGAAATTTTTATTCAATGAGTAATTAAAATCTAATCCGAAGTTTCCACTAAAATTCACAGAATTTAAATTCGTTGCTTTTCCAACATTTCTAGTTGTATTTGAAGATTCTAGAGATAAGTTATTTTTATTTAAAAATAGCGTACTAAAACCAGAAATTAATCTCGTATTAAACTTTTCGTTTTGCAATACAGTGTATTTAACTTCTATAGGAACCTCTATATACCCATAAGTTTGCTGCAATGTAGCGTTATGAGATACAATATTAGCTCCAGATAAAACCACTGCATCACTAAGTGTTTCATTGTTAGATATGAGAAAAGAAACGTCTGAACTATAATTCACATTATTTAAATCACTACCAGTAACATTAGAAACCACTGCTAAATTATTGGCTGAAAAATCGACATTTTGTTGATAAATCCCTGTTTGCAAAGACCATTTATCATTCAACTTATAATCGACTTTAACACCAAAAGAAACCGAATTATTTCCTGATGTATTAGCCGCTAAACTTTGGTCTAAAGGAGATGCATTTGAAAAAGAATTTGCATTTAATACTCCAACAGTTGGTGTAACTGTCCATTTCTTCTTCTTATTATTAGTTACAACAACTTGAGTACTATCCAATTTTTTAAGTTCTGCGATAAAATCTTTTTTCTTATTTGTACTTAAAACAGTATTGTTTTTAGCAATTACAGTTTTGATATCTTTTTTTTCTAATTCTTTAGAAAAAATCTTTTCCATAGCGTTTTTTTGATCAGATAAAAACCCTTCACTTTTATCCTCTCTTTTTTCTTTTGGTTTTTGAGTAGCAATCTTTTTTTCAATCAAACCTGAACTAATTCTCTTTCTATCTTTTTCTGATTTATTCTTTTTATTTACTTCTTTTTTGGTTTCATTTAGTACAATTTCTGTTTGGATTGAATCTTCAACTTTTATTGGATTTTCTAATACTTTAATATCAGTTTTTAGCTCTTCAATTACTACTGGATTTTCTTCAAAAACTTCATCGTTTTTAATATTAGATTTATTGAATAATAAAATTCCAATAAGTAATGAAGCCGCAATACCTGATGCAAACCACCAAATAGGCAACACTCTTCTTTTCTTCTTTTTTTGAAGCTTATTTTCAATAGCATTCCACACCTCTAGACTCGGAGCTGCTTCAAAGTTTTTAAACTTTTCTTGAAACAATCTTTCTATGTCTTTTCTTTCTTCCATTTATGCTTCTTGTTGTAATTGTTTATAAACTTCAATCTTCTCTTTTAAAATACTTTTTGCTCTCGATAAATTAGATTTTGATGTTCCTTCTGAAATTGATAACATCGTAGCTATTTCTTTATGAGAATAATTATCTAACACATAAAGGTTAAAAACCAGTCGATATCTATCGGGTAATTCTTGAATTAACTTCAATAAAAAATCAACTCCGATGGTGTCATCATTTAACTCTAAAATAATTTCCTCCTCTACTATTTCTTCTTCTTTTATTATCTGTAAAGTATTGTTCTTTCTATATTTTTGAATTGCTGTATTTATAGTTATTCGCTTCATCCACCCTTCAAAAGAACCTTTGAAATTGTACTGATGAATTTTATGATATATCGTTAAAAAACTGTCTTGCAATGTATCTTCTGCGTCTTGTTGATTTTTAGAATATTTTAAACAAATACCAAACAACTTAGAGGCGTATAACTGATATACCTTTGTTTGTGCCTCCATGTTATTTTGGCAACATTGCTCTATGAGTTTTTTTAATTCTATAATTAATAGTTTTGCTTAAAAATAATTTAATATTTTAAGACTGCCCTACCATTTTCGCAGGTAATATATTTAGGTGTTGGTTGAACATCGCAAGTAGAAATAATTCCCCATTTTTCATTATACTCTCTTTCTTTTTGTGTGTATAACTCTACTTTTTCTAAAAATTTCTGGGTATTTATTTTATTAGAATATGCTATAAAACCTTTTGGTCCACCACATGCTTTAGATCCGTAAGCAACAAAACTCCAATCGTTTGAATCATTACAACTAATACTGTTAGCTAATGTTTCTATTTCGTGAAAAAGCTCCATTAATTCTCTATGATCTTTCTCTTGTTCTGTAAGCTCTCTTTTTACAATAAGCTTTTGTTCTGTTAATGATAAAATCCTCCAATTAAAATTTCCTGGAAAATCGTTAATAACTATTTTAACTATTGAACTTTCTAATTTCCATTTTCCTTCAGAAGTAAAAAAAGTTAAAGGAGGCGTACCGCAAAAACCTGAAGTTATTTGTTTAAAGGTTTCATTTGCTTCAAAACTAATTCCGTATGCTTCCGAAGGTAAATCTTTAACTCTAGTAAACTCAATAGATTCTCCGTTATAAGTTGCTTCTGACCATTTACCTAATAAAAGGTTTGAATCATCAATAGTAATCTCATCGTTTTTTTGACAAGAAAAAAGCATTAGAAACAAAAATGTAAGTGTAAAAATATTTTTCATAATATATTGGCTTTAAGGTAAATTAGATGAGGTTTTTTCTTCTTTTGATATAATTCTTATTAAAGTAGTTTCTATAGAAGAGGCATCTGCCGGTACTGGGTTAATCTCTTTTTCTGAAACTAACAGTTTGTACTCAAAACCCTCTTCATAATCAAACCCTTTTATTTCGTTATAAAAGAACTCCCAAGAATCATTTTCCTTTTCTTTTATTAAAAAACAACTTAGTTGAGTTATTCCTTGACAACTTCTTTTTTCTGATGCAACAATTATAGTTTTTGAATCACTCTTTTCAATATCATTTGATGTACAATTCCATAAAATAATACTCATAAATACTAAAATATATCTTTTCATATTTTCTTTGGTTTTATAAGTAGATGTATAAAAATTAAAAAGGTTGCGTTAAATACTCTTATTTTTGTAAAACCTTATGAAAAAACAAGTTTTTAACATCCAAAACGAAGAGCAGTTTACCAATACTGCATTAGCGGTTTTTAAACACCAATTCAACAACAACCGAGTATATCGTTCGTTTTGTGATTTGTTATATGTGCATCCTTCTGATGTAACTTCAATTGAACAAATTCCGTTTTTACCTATTCAGTTTTTTAAAACAAAAGAAGTCTTGTCTTCTAAAGAAATAGTTCAAGAAACTTTTACCAGTTCAGGTACTACGGGAAGTGCTACCAGTAAACATTTTGTGACGGATCTTTCTTGGTATGAAGAAAGTTATTTAAAAGGATTCGAGCATTTCTATGGAAATATTGAAGAGTATGTAGTGCTTGCATTATTACCTAATTATTTAGAACGAAAAGGATCATCGTTAATTTATATGGTGAACGATTTAATAAAACGTTCTAAACAACCTGAAAGCGGATTTTATCTTAAGAATTTAAACGAATTAGCTGAAACATTACTTACGTTAGATTCTCAAGGAAAAAAAGTGTTATTAATTGGAGTTTCTTTTGCTTTGTTAGATTTGGTTGAACAGCATAAATTTAATCTATCAAATACCATCATTATGGAAACGGGGGGAATGAAAGGAAGACGAAAAGAACTCATTCGACACGAACTACATAAAATTTTAGCTAACGGCTTTGGTGTTTCAAAAATTCATTCAGAATATGGAATGACCGAATTATTGAGTCAAGGGTATTCTAAAGGAAATGGAGTTTTTGAATGTCCTCCTTGGATGAAAATCTTAACTCGAGATACAGAAGATGCATTAACAATTTTACCTAGCCTAAAATCTGGTGGAATTAATGTAATTGACTTGGCTAATTACAATTCTTGCTCTTTTATTGCTACACAAGATTTAGGAAAAGTTTATAAGGATAATAGCTTCGAAATTATTGGTCGTTTCGACAATTCTGATATTCGTGGTTGTAACCTAATGGTTTTATAAAAATCACTTTTTCTATTTTAGGTTAATTTCATTTTTTACAAAACAGACCAACTGGTCGGTTTTGTTTTTTTTATCTATATTTGAGGAAATTAACTACAAAAAATGCCTCAAAACGGAAGGGATAAAATAGTGCATGCTGCCTTTAAACTGTTCTTACATAGTGGATATCAAAGAACAAGTTTAGCAGATATTATTAAAGCTACTGCTCTTTCAAAAGGTGCTATTTACCATCATTTTAAGAGTAAGTACGAAATATATTTAGCTACTTTAGATGAGTTTTTCTTCAAGCTATACGACAACTTTATTATAGAAGATGAATCGTTAAATCTATTTGATAGAATTAAAAATAGATTTTCATTTTTTGTAGATCTCATTGATTTTATTGAAACTGACGACGAAAACAACACCTATCCTATTAGAAGATATTTTTTATTTCAGCTTGAAAGTGAAGAAGATGATACAATAAGAGAACATGTACAATTAACACTGCAGCAATTAAAAAATGAAATTAGTGATATTGTAAAACAAGCTATTGAAAATAAAGAGATAACAGTTGAATTGCCAGTTTCAGTAATCGTTCAGCAAATACTTGCTCTAATTGAAGGAATTGCTATTCATCATTCTACAGTAAAAAATAATGCAAAAGAATTTTTACTTCAAAAATATAATGACGTTGTTATCCCTTACTTAAACCTAATTACAACATGATGCATACACAAAAAAATTGGGCAGAAAATGTACAATGGAATCCTTCAGTAGTTATATATCCATCTTCAGAAACTGAAATACAACAAGTTATTTTAAAAGCCTTAAATGCTAAAAAGAAAATACGAATTATTGGTACTGGGCATTCATTTACAGCCTTATGCGCTACTAATGAAGTTTTAGTAAGTTTAGATAACTATCAAGGAATTACCTCGGTAAATAAAGAAAAAAATATTGCTACAGTTAAAGGAGGAACCAAACTACGCTTATTGGGAGAATTGCTATTTAGTGAAGGACTAGCTATGGAAAATTTAGGTGATATAGATGTTCAATCTATCGCCGGAACTATAAGTACAGGAACACACGGAACAGGAGTAAATTTTGGTACTATAAGTACACAACTTATTGCTTTAAAATTTATTAACGGTAAAGGTGAAATTATTTCATGTTCAAAAACCGAAAATGAATCACTTTTTAAAGCAGCACAAGTTTCTTTAGGTTGCTTAGGTATAATTACCGAAATAACTATACAGTGTGTTCCTGCTTATAAATTAAAACTACAGAACAAAAAAGAAAAGCTAAATGATGTTTTAGCTACACTACCACAACGAAACTTAGAAAATAGAAACTTTGAATTTTATTGGATTCCATATACAGATACCGCTTGGACAAAAACATCTAACATTGTAGAAAATTCTGAACCCGATAAGGTTAATTTTTTTAATTATTGGACCGAATATGTTTTAGAAAACTATGTGTTTAAAGTTTTTTGCGAATTGGCTCGCGTATTTCCTTCTCAAAATAAAACAGTTGCTAATATAACTGCAGCTAGTATTAGCAATGTTAAAAAGGTATATCACAGCCATAAAGTATACGCCACACAACGAATGGTTAAGTTTACTGAAATGGAATATAATATTCCTACTGAAGCTTACCAAGATGTATTTAAAGACATTACCAAACTTGTAAATTCTAAAAAATTTAATATTCATTTTCCTATTGAAAGTCGATGGGTAAAAGGTGATGATATCTATATGAGTCCAGCATACGGAAGAGACTCTGCTTATATTGCTTGCCATGTTTATAAAGGAAAAGAATATCAGCAATATTTTAAAGCGCTAGAAGAAGTATTTAGAGCTTATGATGGAAGACCACATTGGGGAAAAATGAACACATTAACATCTGTTGATGTCGCTGTTATGTATCCAAAATACGAAACCTTTATGGAGCATAGAAAAGAGCAAGATCCTAACAATGTTTTTGTAAACACTTATATTGAAAAGTTATTAGGAATATAACTCGTTGATTTATGAACTCTTATTTTAAAAACCTAACTCAAGAACTTAAAAACTACCAAAGAGCTATTCCATGTTTATTGGTTGATTTAGATATTATAGATAAGAACATTGCTACGTTTTTACAGAACAAAAAATCGTCACATCAATTTAGAATTGTAGTAAAATCATTACCTTCTTTTGAATTGATAAGCTATCTGATGAAAAAGACAAATACCAATAAATTAATGGTATTTCATCAACCTTTTTTAACTGATTTGGTAGACAAACTAGATGAAAATGTTGATGTTTTATTAGGAAAGCCCATGCCTATAAAAACAGCTCAGTATTTTTATAAAAACTTACCTCAACAATACAACGAATTCAATTCATACAAGCAAATACAGTGGTTAGTTGATACTGAACAACGAATTGAAGAGTACATTAACTTAGCAAAAGAACTCAATCAAAGACTACGATTAAATATTGAAATTGATGTTGGTTTACATCGAGGAGGTTTTTCAACTTTACAAAACTTAGAAAAAGGATTACAATTGATTGAAAACAATCAAAAATGGGTAACTTTTTCAGGTTTTATGGGTTACGATCCTCATGTTGTAAAACTTCCCTCAATAATTCGATCTCAAAAGAACGCATTAAAATTAGCCAACGACTTTTATACAGAATGTAAGAATTTAGTGAGTAATAAGTTTCCATCACTTTGGGATAAAAACCTAACTTTTAACGGTGCAGGAAGCCCTACATTAAATCTTCATAATTCGGCTGAAAGTCCGATTAATGATATTGCTGCTGGTTCGTGTTTTGTAAAACCAACTACGTTTGATGTTCCTTCGTTAAAACAATATCAACCTGCAAGTTTTATAGCAACTCCAGTTTTAAAAACTTTTTCGAATACAACTTTACCTGGATTAGAACGATTTAAAAACTGGTTTTCTAAAAAATCGGTTTTTATCTACGGTGGATTTTGGAAAGCCGATTATTATTACCCAAAAGGAACAAAACAAAACAGTTTATTTGGTGATTCTACCAATCAAACAATGTTAAACATCCCAAAGAACACTTCCTTAAATGTTGATGATTTTGTCTTTTTACGACCCCATCAAAGTGAGTTTGTTTTTCTACAATTTGGTGAACTACTTCCAATAAGAAATGGAAAAATTCAAGCTTCATGGAATTTATTAAATAACAATTAGTTGTAATTTTCTGATAACTTCATCGACTACAACTAAAATTCTTAAAACGATGAAATATTTTACGCTTCTTTCATTTTTATTTTTTTCAGTATTTCTGAACGCACAAAAAACTGATTACAACACTAAAAAAGGATACGTAGCCGAAGGTTACGATGTCGTTTCTTATTTTAACAATACAAAACCTCTTGAAGGAAAAAAGAAGTTTACCGCCAATTATGATGGTGCAAAATTTAAATTTTCTTCACAAGAAAACTTAAACTTATTTAACGAAAACCCTACAAAATACGTTCCTCAATACGGTGGTTATTGTGCATATGCTGTTGCCGAAAAGAAAAAGAAAATGTACATAGATGCGGAGGTTTATGAAATTAGAGATGGTAAATTATATCTGTTTTATAGCTCTTGGATTGGCAGTAAATTAGGAGATTGGCAAGAAGGAGATGTTAAGAAAAGACAAGAAAAAGGAGATAAAAATTGGGAAATCCTAAAACACAAAAAAAGCGAATAGTAAGATGAAACAATTTTTAATAATATTCTTATTAGTATCTACTAGTGTTTTTGCTCAAAAAATAGATTATAACACAAAAAAAGGAGCTGTTGCAAATGGTTACGATGTAGTTGCTTATTTTAATAATAAAGCTGTAAAAGGAAACAAAAAATTGGCAACAACTTACGATGGTGTTCAGTTTAGATTTTCTTCACCAGAAAACTTAGAAACCTTTAAAAAGAATCCGACAAAATATGTTCCTCAATATGGCGGATATTGTGCTTATGCTATTGGTTTAAAAGGTGAAAAAGTATCTATAAATCCTAAAACCTTTGAAATTAGAGATGGTAAATTATATTTGTTTTACAATTCTTGGGGAACCAATACTTTAGATCTCTGGTTAAAAGAAAATCCCAAAAAACTAAAGCATAAAGCTGATGAAAATTGGCAAAAAATCAAACATAAATAATCAAAGCGCTTTCTTTTAAAGCGCTTTTTTAATTCTTACATTTGTTAGGTAAAAACTAATCTATGAACAATTTTTCATTTTTCAACCGAGCAAATATTCAACAAGAATTACAAGAAACAGAATTCGATATATTGATTATCGGTGGAGGAATTACTGGAGCAGGAATTGCTTTAGACGCTGCCTCTAGAGGAATGAAAGTTGCTTTGGTTGAAAAAAATGATTTTGCTTCGGGAACTTCTAGTAAATCAACGAAACTAATTCATGGAGGCTTACGTTACTTAAAACAATTCGATTTTTGGTTAGTAAAAGAAGTAGGAACCGAGCGTGCTATTGTACATAAATTAGCCCCTCATTTGGTGATTCCTGAAAAAATGATTTTACCGCTTATTGAAGGTGGAACTTATGGTTCTTGGTTAACTTCTATCGGACTAAAAGTATATGATGTTTTAGCTTCTGTTGAAGGTGATGATAAGCGTAAAATGCTAGATAAAAACGAAGCATTAGAAAAAGAACCTTTATTACCAGAAAACATTTTAAACGGTGCTGGTTATTATGCAGAATACAGAACCGACGATGCTCGTTTAACTATTGAAATATTAAAAACCGCAAGTCAGTACGATGCACAAATCATCAACTATACAAAGGCAGAAGAGTTTATTTATGAAAACAAACGAATAGTTGGAGCAAAGGTTACTGATGAATTCACAAAAAACAGCTACAATATCAAGGCTAAATATGTGGTTAATGCTGCTGGACCTTGGGTAGATGAATTGCGTCAAATTAATAACTCTAAAATAGGAAAACGTTTACACTTAACTAAAGGAGTGCATTTGGTGGTTCCTCATGAAAAATTACCTGTAAAACAATCAGTTTATTTTGATATTCCTGATGGACGAATGATGTTTGCTATTCCTCGTGGAAAAGTAACTTATTTTGGAACTACAGATACCAACTATCAACAAGATAAAAACAATGTGGAAACTACTGTTGTAGATGCTTTATATTTAATTGAAGCGGTAAATAATATGTTTCCTGATATTACACTTACTTTAGAAGATATTGAATCTTCTTGGGCTGGTTTGCGTCCTTTAATTCATGAAGAAGGTAAATCGGCTTCAGAATTGTCTAGGAAAGATGAAATTTTTGTTTCTGATACTAAACTAATTTCTATTGCTGGAGGTAAATTAACTGGATACCGAAAAATGGCGGAAAGAATTGTTGATATCGTAGCTAAGAAAATGAAACGTCGATTTGAAACTGATTTTGATCCAATTCAAACAGAAGATATTATACTAAGCGGTGGTCCTTTTCAGAATTATAAATCAGTAAATTTATATAGTAACCAAGTTTATAAGCGAATCCAACCTTTTGGTTTATCTAAAAAAGATGCTAGTTATTTAGTACATAACTATGGAAAACAAACCGATATTATTTTAGACAAGTTTGATGAATTAGCTCTTGAAAATATTGAAGAGCGTTTATTAAAAGCTGAAGTTTGGTTTACCATTCGACATGAAATGACTTGTACTCCAACCGACTTTTTTATGAGACGTACAGGACGTTTATTCTTTGATAAACCAAGTGTAGATGCTCATAAAGATTTTGTGGTTTCAGAATTTAAAAATCATTTTAATTTAAGTGATGAAAAAACAGCTAGTCTAAATAAAGAACTCAACGAAAAAATTGCTTTTGCAATAGCTTTTAAAAAATAAAGAGATTGTCATTCTGAACGAAGTGAAAGAATCTTATGTTTAGTAAGTTTCTTTTCGAGATTACTTCGAAATTCTGTTATTTAGATTCCTATTTTCACAGGAATGACAGTTTCAGCGGAAATTCCGATGCAACTATATTGGGAATTCTTTCTGATTAAATTTCTCGTAATAACATTCACTTCAGTTTTAAACAACCTCCTTATTTTACTTAATAAGATACAGTAACCCTATGTTAAACGAATTAGAATAATACTGATCGTTTAAATACAATTCTCCATTAAAGTTTACAATAAAATATTTTTGTAACTGAAAGTTCACTTGCCCTCTAAATCTTGTAAAATACGTTGCATAACTATCGGAAAATACCATAGCATCTACAAAGGCAAATGTTTTATCCATATCAGTATTTAACTGATATTGTAAACCTCCTCCACCAAACAGTCGTTCTTTAACCATCCAATAAGGAAAACCTTGACGTAAATCGGCAGATCCAACACTATAAGTTCCTTCTAAAGCTGGACGAATTTGATGACTTCCGTAAGCAAATACAGGATAACTTAAAGACAATGTAGATGTTAAATTTTTTTCATTATCTGAATAATAATTTCCTTCTACATAAGCTATCGCATTCAACTTATTTTTAAAGTTCTTCTCTGCATAAATTCCTACTTTATTTTTATAAATATTCTTAGTGTAGGCAGCTCCGTTTTTTACAGGTGCTACTTCATATTCTGCAGAAATAAATGTATTATCTACGTTATAATTAACTCCTGCTCCTACATGATAAAAATAGTTTTCTCTGTCAGTTTCTAGTCGTGTTCTTGCATGATAATTTAATTTGTCATTTCCTCTACGAGAACTTTCAAATTTGTATTCAATACCATAAAGTTCTTTATCTACATTTTCTACTGAATTATTGCCTTGTAAAGCACTTACCGAAGTATTAGTTGCCGAAATACTGTGTACATTTAAATTATCGGTAACCATGCTATAAGTTGCCAATCGTTCGAAAGAAGCAATGTTATCTCTGTCGGTATTAATAACCGATGAAAATGTTATCGAATTTTTACCTTCTAAAATTAATACTCTTTCTATACTATCTCTTACTTTGGCAAATAAATAAATATCCTTAGCTTTTATAAATTCGTTTTGAAGTTTTTTGCTTTGTATAGTAAATTCATAATTCAACTGTTTTCTTAACGATTCATATTCTTTAGAATTTGAATTAATAGCAGAAGCTATTTTCCAAGCATTTAAAAAGTCTTTTCTTTCTAAATACATTTGACTCATTATTTTTTTAGCTAGATCATCTGTTGGATTTTTCGATATATATTCTTTAAAATAGGCATCTAACAAAGTATATTCTTTAGCTTCAAATAACCAATATAATTTAGTATCTATAGGTATTTCATCAGTAACATCTGACCAAGCCAACATTTTATCGTAATATTTTTTATCTTTAAAATACCATGTTATTTCCTTAGCTAGGGTAACATAGTCTTTTGATGGTTTTAGTCTATATAAAATCTGATCTTTATTAGGCACTTCACTCCATAAAACATAAGAAACATAATTTGTCTTATTTTCTGAAGTTGGGTTTAGTAACACTAATTCTTTCAACTTTTTAGAAATATCAGTTACATTTTTTTCTGAATTATACTTTTTAATATACTCTTTTATAAAACTGATTTTTAAATCTTTACTTGGTGCTAATTCAGTTTTACGAACTAACCACTTTCTTGAATCCTTCTCGTTGGTGTACCAAATTGTTTTTGCAGCTTCATCAGAAAAATTAGCAATCTCAAATTGTTTGTTTTCATTAAAATAAGTATCTAAATCATACCAAAATTGCTTTTCTTTTTGCTGCCAACTACAGTAAGTTACATACGTTTTCCAATCATCTTCATTATAATTATTACTAGTAAATAATTTAGTTCTTAATAAATTAGTTTTTTGTGCTAAGCTTAACTCTTTTTTAGCTTCTTTTTGGTCTACTTTTTTATTAAATAAAGCATCATAAGATGCTAAAACTTGATTTGTTAAAAACTTATTTCTTTGAGGTGATACCATAGGAATTGTAATTTTATTCTTTTGAGTCTTTACTCCTATTAAAACTCCGTTGTGTAACGGGATTTGATGGTATTGAATTTTATTCTTTTGTAAATAATCAATCACTTTTCCTTTTTGAAAACTTGATACATACACAAACCAATCTTGATTTTTATTTCTATTCAAATTAGTAACAGAATAGTAGTCTGAATTTACATCGTGTTTATAGCTATTTAATCGAATATCTGCTACTCTTCTACCCGCTTCCTTAACATCAGTATATTTTGTAAAAGGATATGTTTTTGAATGATTTTGAAGAATCTCATCAAAAGTTGGTAACATCCCTTTCAATCCTTTTTTATTATCCTTCTTCCAGTTAAGTTCTGGTTCGTTTCGGTAACTAAAACTTCCTCTCGTTTTACTATTACTTTCATCTGGAATTTGATATACATCATCTGGATGAATAAAATGCGACCAAATACCTGTAAACAAATATGTAGATTCTTTTAAATAACGTTTATCGCTGTCTAAATAATATCCAGAAGTAACTCTAGGAAATCCGAACATATTTTTAGCATAAGGTTCTGGTTCGTATTCTCTGTCACCTCCCATTTCCTTTTCACCAGTATACACACTACACATGTATTTTATTGATGGTAAGTTTGCTTTTAAAGCCTGTACACCTACTTTATCAATATGATTTGAAGGTGGAATATAAGACACCGGTAACTCTCCATAATTATTTAATTTCCATTTCTTTTTAACCGTTTTAAGTGCAAAGCCAATGGTTTCTTTACTCCAATCTTTTTCTAATAACGAAACGTGATTGTATCCATGAATCGCCAATTCATGGTTGTTAGCTAATAAATCTTTGGTAACAATATGCGGAACAGCCATATTGTTTTGTTTTGTACGTTCCCATTCTTTAAATGAAAAAGGTGGAATGGTATTTTCTTCATAATCAAAAATGATTGTTGCTGTGTACTTAATATCATGTTTTTTAGATAGCGAAACCATATCGGGCCACCAAATATTATTCACAAATTCTTGATTTGTTACGTTGTATTCAGACTTTATAGGTTCTTTCTTTAAATCGTATATCGGGCTTGGGAAATCATCTAAAAAAATAGTAGTTACGTTAGCTACAGGATACGGAACTCCTTCTAATGTTGATAATAATGATGTAAATAAAAGTCCACGTTCATACTTAGAGATTTCTATGCTAGAATTAAAGAAAATTACTTTTCCTAAACCTATACTGCTTTTTAAAATTACAGGATATTCTGTATCATTAACAGCAGTAATCATAACCTCAACATCATTATTAAAACTACTTTTATTAAACCCAAAATGAGCTCCTTTTTCGTAAAAATTAGTATTATCGGTATTAGGTATAAATTGGTTAGTTAATTTAAATCCTTTGGCATTGTTGTTATACGAATGTTCTTCCTCATTTGCTTTTAAACCTAATAAATAATTAAAATGAGTGTCGTAAACAATGTTTGTAACTACTAACGATCCTCCATTAGCTACAAATTCAATTAATTTTTTAATAGCAGGCTTCGATATTGTTACGGTTCTATCTATACAAATCGTTTTAACAGAAGTAGGAATTGAATATTCTTTATTATTAATGTTGTTTATTGAAATTGAAGAAAACGGTAGTTTGGTATAACTACATAATTGCCTTAAGTTTTTATAAACCGAATTGTCTTTTATATTATGTTCCTCAGATAAAAAACTCACCACTGGTTGCGATGTTTCTAAGAAAAAATTACTTGTAAAAAATTCATTTCCTGCTGAAGAATTATCAGACATTCTGTTTGTTAATTCTTCGTTTAATGATCCATAGTTCCCTGTAAACAAACTTATTACCAATATGATAATTGTTGTTTTTGCCGATAAAAATACCCTCTTCATGATTTCCTAGGTTTAAAAAAACATCTCGCTTATTTTGCTGCTGTTTTCCGTGTTAATGATTTCGTAAACTTTAAGCCTTGGGGTTTGGGTATACAATCTTATTTTGCGACCTCTCTTTTTTAATTCTGAAAGAAGATTCGCATTATTTTGGAGTTGGTTATTTGGAATTGAAATTCCGGTTCTTATTACATCTTTATCTATATCAGAAATTTCAAAAACAAATACTTTACTTGTTAAAATAATCTCTGGGTGAGCTTCTAAAAACGATTTGTTTTCTTTGTTTTTATGATATAAATAATCTCTTTCTAAGTACTCAGAATTAAACTCTGAATAATTAATAAAGTAATGTTTCTTGTTTCCTATTAGCGCTACCTTATTAGTATTTACCACAGAATAAGTAAATGGTAAATGCGTGGTAGTAATTTGGTTATATGCTTTTAGTATTTGTCTGTTCGTTTCGTTTGAAACTGGTGCGCTACTTACAATTTCTTGTTGAAAAAAAACTGTTGAAAATGCTATAGCAATGGCTAATACTCCGCTAAGTACTTTCGATACTTTTTTGTTTTTAAACGATAGTACTTTAATGATTTGAATACTGTTTAATGCTATAACTATCGGTGTTAAAACACTAAAAATTAGTAATAAAATATCTTTATCAATAAAATCGATATTGATAAAAAATAATATCACTACAGCTTCGTATAGCAACGAAAAAATAACCAATACTTTATTCTTTTGATTTTCAATTTTAGTACTTGATAATCCTATAATACTTAATAAAGCAGTGAGCTTAATAATAGTTTCATAAGGCACTAATAAATGTGATAAGTTAGAAAACTGATTTACTTGTAATAAGCTACTCTTTAAGAAGTAAAAAGCATTAAAAAACTCGTATTTATAAAACACAAAAAAGCTAAATAATAGCGTTAAACTACTTACTAAAACAGTAAATAATAACGTAACTTTTTCTTTTGTTTTTTTTATATAATTTAAAACTATAACAACACTTAATGCTACAAGAATTAAAATGAGTGTGTAAGAAAAGTTTAAAAGTAAACTACTTATTAAAACAATATTTAGGTATATTATTTTGCTTTTAAACGATTGTTTAAAACCTTGTTTGTTTATTAAAAAAACAATGGCTGGTAAAATTAAAATAAGTACAGAAAATATAAACTGATGCTTTAGTAAATAACCAATATTAATTGGTGTAAAAGTATAGCCCAAAGTGAAAATTAATGAAGCCATTATTGGCAACACCAATCCTGTTTTTTTACTTGCTTTTTTAACTACCCAAAAAATAAGAATACTTAATGCTGTAACTTGTATTAATCCAAACATTTGCAATGCGTTTTCTGGACTTATCTTAAAAGCATTACTAAACAAGTTTATAATGGCATAATGACCTATTTCAGAATAATCTGGACTAAACCAAACCTGGTTATTTAAGTCGTTAATCTTTATTAAATCTTCAAACCAAGTTTCTGAAAATAAGTAGATGTCATTTTTATAAAATTGTACTCTACTAAAAAATGTTATTAATACTATTATTGAAGTTATGCTAAAATCAGTAATCTCTTTTTTATTGAATTTAGAATCTTTATTTTTTTCTTTCAAATACGTTATTCTATCTGAACTTTCAACAAAAGCTATCACTTTTAAAAGAAGATAATTAAACTTCTCTTTTAACTCTTTATATATTCTTACAGGAGATTTATATTGGTTGTAATCAAATACAAAAAATATAAAAAGTAAAACAGTATAATTGAATATATTAAAATTATGAATTATGATTAACAGATACACAATTATTAAACTAACTGCTAAATATTTACTTAAATAGTACACTAAAAAATCGGAGAATAGTAACTCCTTTTTTTCTAGTTTTTTCTTAATAACATAGCATAACAAGATTATAATATATAACCTTAAAGAACTTGTGTATATGTTATTAAATAGCATCATAATTGCTGTTAATTAAATGTTGGTTTTTGTTGTAAATCTATTTGTCCTACAAAAAGAGACCATTTATATTTTTTTAGTTTCTTTTGAATTTTTTTATACATTTTTAAATCATTGGTATACTCAATAAGTAAAAACGGAATTTGATACTCTTCTTCTATTTTTTTTATAGACTTAATTAGTTTTCTTGACTCTTTTTCTTCTCGTAAACGATACCTTTTTTTAGAAAAATCGTAGTTAGTTATTACAGATTCTATTGCTATTGAATCAATAAAATCATGAGTAGTACTTACCATATCTAAGCCTGCATTTTGCATTAAATAAGCATTAGGAAAATTAGTAACTATTTTGGCTAAGAATATGTATAAGTGTTTCTTTAATTGCTTTTGTTTACCCCAAGTTCCATAATTGTCTATATTATCTAAAAACAATCCATCGAACCCTTTGGCTAGTTTCTTTTCAATATTTTTTAATAGAATATTTTGTAATCCTTCTTTACTTAAATCTAAAAAATAACTGTCCCAAATAGCATTTTTCCCTGGTAATACATAGTTCTTAGCTTCTTCATAGTATGATACATATTTATCTAATTCTCCTAAGCTTATATAGCATAATACTTTTTGATTATTCTCTTTTATTTTTAGTACTTCTTCTTTGGTATAGTATGCTTCTTCTAAGATTACATACTTGTAATTTTTTATCTCATCCACTGCGATTTTTCCGTAGCATAAAAACACATTCTCTACTGCATTAGCAAAACCTTTAGAAATAAAGAATATGGTTGCGAGTAATATGTAATTTTTAACATGAAGCATAGTAATAATAATCTACATTTTTAAATACTTTTATATTCTCTTTTAAACTTAGAGCCGTAAATACTACAGAACCTATTAACATACCATAAACACTATAATCGTAAGCTATTAATTTGCTTAAAATAAAGCCTATAATAATGTTTACAATAGTTGCTATAATTAACAATTGAAGTACTTTTTTTTGCTGTTTTAAAGTGATCAAATAGGAAGCATTTAACATACCCCAACACATAAAAAAATATCCTATAATTCCTGCTTGAGCTACTTGAGTATTGAGTGGATTTAAAGGAATCGTAAAAAAATGATTATACCCATATTCACCATAAATAAAATACTGAACTATTACAAAAATTGGAGCTGCAGTAATAAATAACAACGAAGTATTTTTTAAGTATAAATCGAATAGTTTTTCTGAATAATTAGATGAATTTATCAAACTTGTAGTGTGCTGTTCTTTGTTCAATAATTTTACAAAAGAAACACTACTGTATTCTAAAGATCCTGCTAATAAAAGGAAGAAAATTATAGCGATATCCATTCCTATTTCATAATCTTTTTCATAATAAATAGGAAAAAAGAAATTACTCACTTTATAAGAAGACCAAGCTAAAATCCTATCAATAAAAAAGTAAATATTAATAATTAAACCATATAAAAAGTAGTTGTAATTATTGTATAATAAAGCGCTTAGTTTGTAATCTTTTTTTTCATACTTAATATCTAATCTTTTAAAATAAAATAATAGAAATACTACGGTAATTACTATTGCTAACGAAAGTCCTAAAAAGTGAACTCCGTAAATATTTATACTCGTATATGTAAATAATAGTATACCGAAAAAAGTTGCTATTCCTGTAGAAATTAATATTAAAATTCGGGCTTTTAATACATGTAAAGGAGCGAATACTAGAAATAAAACACCAATTAAAAAAGCATAGATTGATGTTACCAACATCATACTATTCGGGAAAATAGAAAACAAAAAATTAACCGTTAAAAGAAACAGAATTCCCAAAGCAATACATAAAATCCCTTTTTTAAGAAGATAAAATGTTATTTGTTTTACCATCGCTAAATCTTCGCTATAGTAGTATGTTGAAATTTCTTTTCCTATAACTTTTATAAAACCTCCACTTAAAATCATTCCTAAAATAACTCCCAAAACTACTGCGGTGGACTGTACTTGATTAAAGCCTGTAAAAACATACAATGCAAATCCAAACAACACAATAGTTACTAATTGAATTGCTATTGCTAATAAATGAGAAGTACCTAAAACATAGTGTTTAAAAAACTGATATGCTTCATAAATAAAATCAGTTCTTTCTTCTTTTTGGTTACTTATAAATTCAATTTCTTTAGCATTTTTCACCTCTTTTTCTGAATTCGAAGTGAGCTTCGCAAATAACTTTTTAGCTAAATGTCTTATATTTTCTGTACCATAATCAGACTGTACATCTTTATCTCTAATACCAAAAGATTCTATAATAGCCACAACAGTATCAACAGAAACTGGTACACCAATTTTATGTTGAATTTGCTTTTGCAACAAGATTATATTTTTATTGGTATTTCTAGACATTACACAACTTTTAAATATTCGTAAACTCCTTTATTTAATGCTATTAATTCGTCATATTCATTTTGATAAGCCTTAATTATTTTGTCTATCGTAAAATGTTCTAAAACACGTTTTCTAGCATTTTCTCCCATTTTCTTTCGTAATTGTTCATTTTGAAGTAAAAAAACTACTTTACTTGCCAATGCTTTGTAATCTCTAGCTTTACAAACAAAACCAGTTTCTTTGGTAATAGCTTCTGCTACTCCACCAACATCGGTTGCAACAACAGGAATAGCACAACTCATAGATTCTATTACGGTATATGGAAAACCTTCGGAAATAGAAGTTAAGATAGAAATATCGCCCTCTAAAAAGGCTTTATTTGGCGCACTATGGTGGCCAGCTAAAACAAAGTTGTTCTCAAGATTAAACTCTTTAATTAACTCTTCACACTGTTGTGTATACTCAGGTTCGGCATTTTTATCACCATAAACTATAAACTGAATATTATTAATAGTTTGTTTAACCTCATTACATGTTTTAATCATCGTTACTATGTCTTTTAGAGCAAAAATTCTTGCTATAGCAACAACAGTTGGAATATTTTTAAGAGGAGTTGGTTTTTCTCCAGGAACAAATCGGTTTTCATCTATTCCGTTGTAAATAACTTTTGAATTTTCTTCTAAAACACCGTAACCAAACTCCCATTTTGTATTGAATTTACTTACCGATAAAACTTTATCTGATCGTGTATAAGCTAGTTTAGCAATGTTTTGAGAACATTTAATCATTAAACTTTTTAAGAAAAATGAAAAATAAGAACTGTTTACATAGATCATTTTTTCTCGGATAAAAATTCCGTGTTCGGTAGCAACAATAGCAGCACCGTGTTCTTTTTTAGCAATTAAAGCAGGAATAATAGGAAAACCAGTTAAAGTAATATGAGTAATGTCTACTTTAGGGACAGGTATAGAAAGCGTTAAAAGCACTCTATAAATCCATCGTAAACCAAAAGTTACATCGTTTAAATTAATTTTTTCTGATGACTCTAATGAAGTATTAGAAAGTAAAAGGTTTTTAAAAAATGAATAAACTATATGACTCGATAATGTAGTTTTAAAATCATACTTTTTAAAGTAAGAGTATAACTTATAAATTGATTTTTCTAATTGATTTAGATTACAATCATCACTTATTAAATTTTCTATAAAAACAGAAAAAGTATCGATAAATTTAGACTTAATTATCTTGGAAGAAGTAGCTAATTTTTTCTGTAAAATTTCTTCGTAGCTAACTCCATAATCTATAAAATCAAAAGGCTCATAAGGAGTCCATAAAGGAAGTTGAATTATTTCCTTTACATTGTTACTAACCTCATATTTTGGTTTTAATTCTAGGCTAGCATTTAGTGAATACAAATAAAAATCTGTTTCACTAACCATGTTGCATAAAGTATGCGTCCAGCTAGATACACCACCATAGTTATATGGATAAGTTCCTTCCGTTATAAGTAGTACTTTCTTATTCAAACTTTAAAATTTTAATAAGAAAGGGGATACTTTAAAATATTTAAAAGGGCAGGTTTACCCAAATGTAATAATATCTTACATCGCCTACAAGGGTGTTTTCCCCCTCATATGAAAATAATTTACCCTAATTTAAGATCCATAAGTATAGCAAAAGTTTCATTTACATCACGTTCTTTTACTACAATTGTCATTTCATGAGTAGTGGAAATAACTTCTTGTACTGCAATATTTGCCCAAGCAAATTGTTTTAAAATGAAATAGTAAATACCCGATTGTTCTAAATTTTCTTTCGGAAGTTTTATTGTTATTGAAGCTAAATCATTCACATTATTTATTAGCGTTTCTTTTTTAAAAATTTCTTCAACAAAAGGTTGTAAATTCTTACTGGTTACAATATTTGTTTCAAAAATTCCTTGAGAAACAGTTAAGAAATAATCATTGCTATCGGCAGATTTGCTTAAAATTTTAGCTATTTCTT
The DNA here is from genome assembly GCF_002120225.1 of Tenacibaculum holothuriorum. Classification (GTDB taxonomy): domain Bacteria; phylum Bacteroidota; class Bacteroidia; order Flavobacteriales; family Flavobacteriaceae; genus Polaribacter; species Polaribacter holothuriorum. The sequence continues at coordinate 443,693 of NZ_LAPZ01000002.1, forward strand.
TTAATAATGAAGGTGTATTTCTAAAAGTATAATCACATAGGTCTGAACGTACAATAACATCACCTAAATCTAATGCTAAACGCTTAATATTTTTACGAACTCTTAATTCATTGGCTGGAGATAACCTGTTAATAGCCATCATTACTGCACCTACTTTTACCTCTTTTTTTAATAATTTAGAAACTTCTGGTAATATTTCTCGTGCTAACGACGATACATTAATTAACTTTTCATTTAAAGCTTCTTCTATAAAAGGAGTTTTTCTAATGGTGATTTCTACAGCTTCTTGAATTGTTTTCATCTTAAAAGTATATAATATTTACATTTTGTTTAAATTTAAACAAAATGTAAATATACACTTATTTTAAGTTTAATTTTACTAAATATTTATTACTGTAATAAATTTAAAAAATATGTTTGAAAATTATTTTTTTAGATTAAATTTGTTTGCTAATGGATATTAATCCACTAGTTATTAAATCTTTAAGAAGCGTTAGAAAGAGTATAAAACTTCTCTTGTAGAAGACTTAATAGTTTATTTTTTCAAACAACTAATCTAATCTATTTGTTAACTTTAAAAACTCGTCTTTCGCTTCTTTTTTATCGTACAAAACATTGTATACTGCATCTATAATTGGAGTTTTTGCACCGTTTTTCTCATTGAGTTTATAAGCACTTTTTGTAGCGTAATATCCTTCGGCAACCATACTCATTTCAAACATGGCAGATTTTACAGTATATCCTTTACCAATCATATTACCAAACATTCTGTTTCTACTAAAAACCGAATATCCTGTAACCAATAAATCTCCTAAATAAGCCGAATTATTAATGTTACGTTTCATTTTATGTACTTTCTTAATAAAACGTTTCATTTCACGAATAGCATTACTCATTAATACCGATTGGAAATTATCTCCATATCCCAAACCATGAGCAATACCAGCAGCAATTGCATAAATATTCTTCAGCATTGCTGCATATTCGGTACCAATAATATCGTCTGATATTTTTGTTTTTATATACCTTCCTGCGATATACTTACTTAAGTCTTTTGCTTTTTCTTCATCTTGACAAGCAAGAGTTAAATATGAAAGACGCTCCATAGCAACTTCTTCTGCATGACACGGACCAGTAATTACCCCAATATTTTCAAAAGGAACATTATGAAGATCATGAAAATGCTCCCCAACGATTAATCCACTTTCTGGTACAATTCCTTTAATTGCTGAAAAAACAATTTTATTTTCTAAAGAAATAGTTAATTTTTCTAATTCAGTTTTTAAAAAAGCTGATGGAATTGCAAATATTAACACATCGTAATTATCAACAATATAATTCATATCATCAGATAGATCTAATTGCTCTGGGTGCAATTCAGCTGAACTTAAATAACTAGGATTATGTTTATTACGTTTTATATGTTCTATGGCATACACACTTCGCATATACCAACCTATAGTAGTTAAATTTTCTGATAACATTTTAACAATAGCAGTAGCCCAACTTCCTCCACCAAGAACCGCTATTTTTGGTTGTGTACTCATAGTTTGTTTGTTTGATATACAAAATTAAGAAAACTAAATTCGGTTTAAAACTTAAGGGTGTTATATTTGATAATTGAAAATTCATTTGAAATGAAAATTTATTGCTTTTGTCCTAAGTGTAAAAAAGAAACATCTATAAATTGTAAATATGAAACGAAAACCCGATTTCTTATGCATCAAGGAGAGGCTACCTTAATTATTTGTGATAATTGTATGGTGAAAACTAAGGTTGATAATAAAAATTTCTTTGCTAAAGAATCTAAAATTAGATTATTAATAGCTTTTTTAATTCTACTAGCTGGAACACCTTTAGTTTATTTTTTAATCAAAGATTATATATCTAATTCTTCTATCAAAATAATTGGTTTAATCGCTATACCTAGTTTTATTTATTCAATTTTTAGAAAAGAAGAACTTAACAGAGTAAGAACATTTAATAACGGATAATATGAACGTACAAATTATAAATAAATCAAAACATCAAATACCTGCTTACGAAACTGAAGGATCTGCAGGAATGGATTTACGCGCTAACATAGATGAAGCTATAGTTTTAAAACCATTAGAAAGAGCTATTATAAAAACAGGTTTATTTATTGCTTTACCTGTTGGATTTGAAGCACAAGTTCGTCCTCGTAGCGGACTCGCAGCCAAAAAAGGAATTACAGTTTTAAATGCTCCTGGTACTGTTGATGCTGATTATCGTGGTGAAATAGGGGTGATTTTAGTAAACCTTTCTAATGAAGATTTTACAATAAACGATGGAGAACGTATTGCACAATTAGTAATTGCAAAACACGAACGTGTAAATTGGCAAGAAGTAAGTATTTTAGATGAAACTGAACGTGGTGCAGGTGGATTTGGAAGCACGGGAGTTTAGCCTTTTGATTAACAGTTAAACATTTAATTTCTTAAATACTGATAAAGTATTTTTAATAATAATGTGACTATTTATTAGTAACTGTTTCTAAATATTGGATAGCAAAATTTTGTGTATCTTTTAAAGCATAATTAAAACAAATTACAATATGACAGCTAAAGAAAAATACCAATCAGTTTTAGATTTAGGACAAGAGTTAAACATACAAAATGGTGATGTACAGCATGAAGGAAATCTTTTAAAAGTTTTTGGAACTGCCAATACACAATACGAAAAAAACTTACTTTGGGATGAAATTAAAAAAGTAGGTGGTGATAACCCTACCGATATTATGGCAGATATTAAAGTTGCTGACGAAAGTGTTTTTCACAGACATACTGTAAAAAGTGGAGATACTTTAGGAAAAATAGCAAAGCACTATTATGGTGATGCCATGAAGTACAAAGAAATTTTTGAGGCAAATACGAACATCTTAAAAAATCCAGATGTAATTCATCCAGATCAAGAGTTAGTAATTCCTAACTTATAAAAGTAAATTTTTACTTACAAAAAACACCTCATTAATATAAAGCTAATGAGGTGTTTTTTATTCTACTTTTTATAAATTTCTTTACCGTTAAACACAGTTAAAACTACTTTGGTTGTATTAATTTTATTGGGTGTAATTTCAAAAATATCTTTATCTACTACAACAAAGTCTGCTAATTTTCCTGCTTCTAAAGAACCAACTTTAGTTTCTTGTCTCATTGTATAGGCTCCATTTATCGTATATGCTTTAATAGCTTCTTCTAAAGAAATGTTTTGAGGCGATCGAGTTACAGCATTTTGAATTCCTACAAAAGGATTAAGAGTACTTACATTCCAATCGCTACTTAAAGTAACTCTAACTCCAGCGTCTTGTAAAGATTTAATTGGTATTAAATTTTGTGCTAAAGTATTTCCTACTAAATCAGCATTTTCGTGCCAATGATTTGGTTTTGTAAAATCTCCTGCTACTTGTGCATCAGCAGTTACATTAAGTGTCTTAAACCGACTGATATCAGATTGATCAATCATTTCAACATGAGTTAAACGATGTCTCCCATTCGATGTTCCTATTTTTTCAATAGCATTTAATGCTTCATGAACTCCTCTGTTTCCTATCGCATGAATATGAAAATCGAATCCTACTGATGCTAATTCTTGAATATATTTTGCAATTCTATTTTCTGAAAAATAATTCAATCCGTTATTAGTTGGTAGCTCAAAATAATCTTCAAGATAGTTCGTATGTAAAGCTGCTGTTGTATTATGTGTTATTCCATCTGAATACAATTTTATTTGATTAATTTTTAATAAACTGTTTTCATCATTGGAAAATAAACTTTTTAAAACTGCTATTTGATTTATATCATCTTCTGCTGGATATGCCCATAAACCAAGATTAAATCGTGCTGTTAATTTTCCATCTTTTTCTAAATCTTTCCATGTTAAATGTTGCTCTCTTTTCCAATATGTTCTAGCATCTGATACCGAAGTAATTCCGTTTTTTGCTAATTTTGGCAATACATAATTTACCATTCCATCGTACTCTCCATTGGCATCATTTAGTGATGATATTGCTTGTTGAAAAACTATATCTCCTGCATTATCTATTAAAATTCCATTAAGTTCTCCATTATCTTTCATAATAATTCCTCCTTGAGGGTTTGAAGAATTTTTAGTGATTCCTGCTAGTTCTAAAGCTTTAGAATTTACCCACATAGAATGTGATGTTTGTTCCATAATAATTACTGGTCTGTCTGAGACAGCATCATCAATAATTTCTAACGGATTTCTTTGTGCATCGAATAACGTATTTATGGAATGACCAAAACCTATTAACCATTCAACATCTGGGTTATTTCTGGCGGCTTTTTTTATAGTGGCTATATAGTTTTCGGCATCGGTTTCTGCTTCATCTAACTCAAAAGAAGTTGTGGTAGCTCCTACTTCCATAGGGTGCATATGAACATCGTGAAAACCTGGTAATACTAATTTTCCTTTTAAATTAATTCTTTGTGCATTCTTTTCAACCTTTTGTTCTGCTTCTGAATTACTTCCTATAAAAACAATTTTATTCTCTTTTATAATCATTGCTTCTGCCCAAGGGATATTAAGATTTACTGTATAAATTTTAGCATTGTAATACAGTTTTTGATTGCTTGAAATTATAGGTACAACTTCTTTACTACTACAAGCTTTAGAGGTTAATACAATACTTAATAAGATTATTAATAGTTTCATTTTTTTCATTTTAAAACTGATGTTTAATCAGCCTTTTAAGGGAATATAAATTTCTGTTTCAAAATCGTTTTCATGTTCTGTATTTCCTTCGTGTTTTTTATAAATTTCTATAAATGGCTTTTCTGATAATTCTTTATTTGTAGAAAATAACCATTTACTAAAAATTTTATCATACGTTTTTGAAATACTTGCATACGATCCTATATGTGTAAATACTGCGTATTCTTGCTGTGGAATTGTTTTTACTTTGAATTTTTTATTAGGTATTGTAAGTTCATCATCTATTACAATACACGCATCGTAATCGTATTGAATAGTTTCTGATAAAATTGGTTCATCCCAAATAATACCAAAACATTCGCTATTTTTTACATTAACATTTAATTGTTCTGCTTCTTCTAAAAATAAATTCCAAAGTGTATCTAACTTATTACTATAATAGTCTCCTTTAAAGGTAGTAAACAGTACTTTTTTTTGTGGTAAAACAGTAATTTTTTCTTCAAAAAAAGGCATGCTTTCTAATTTATTAATTGGCTCTTTTTGAAATAATTCTTCTTTTTTATTTCTATACATTGCAGGCGAAATTCCGAAGTGTTTTTTAAATGCTTTACTAAAAGTATATACATCTGCATAACCTATTGATTCTGCTATAATTTTAATTTCTTCATTAGAATACATTAACATTTTAGCTCCGTTTTCTACCTTAATTCTACTTAAATAAGCTCCTATAGTTTCGTTATAGTTTGCTTTGAATACACGCTGTAAATTTCGGTACGAAAAATTAGATAACTCTTCTAATTCTTTAATTGAAATCTTAGCATTGTATTGGGTCCTTAAATAGGAAACTACTTGTTGTAACCGGTTTTTATAGAATTCTTTAGTTTCCATATTGCAAATGTATAACGAGCTAACTGTTTTACTTTTGTCTTAAATTGACAAGCTTTAAAATACGAAAAAAGCTGTTGATAAATCAACAGCTTTTAAATAGTAATAGTTTGAACCTCTAATTTAAACTTAGATACTTAATCTTGATTTTCAATAGCTTCTTTAATCTTGTTTTCTAGTTCTTCCATTAACTCAGGGTTGTCTTTAATAATTCCTTTTACAGAATCTCTACCCTGTCCTAGTTTAGTATCTCCATAACTAAACCAAGAACCACTTTTCTTTATAATTCCGTATTCTACACCAATATCTAATACCTCTCCTACTTTAGAAATACCAGCTCCGTACATAATATCAAATTCTGCTAATTGGAATGGTGGTGCAACTTTATTTTTTACAATCTTAACTTTGGTACTGTTACCAACTACTCTATCGCCATCTTTAATTTGTGTTCTACGACGAATATCTAAACGAACTGAAGCATAGAATTTTAATGCATTACCACCCGTTGTAGTTTCTGGGTTACCAAACATTACTCCAATTTTTTCACGTAATTGGTTAATAAATATAACTGTACAGTTTGTTTTACTAATTGTTGCTGTTAACTTACGTAGTGCTTGTGACATTAAACGAGCATGAAGTCCCATTTTAGAATCTCCCATTTCTCCTTCAATCTCAGATTTTGGTGTTAATGCAGCAACCGAGTCAATTACAACAATATCAATTGCTCCTGAACGAATTAAGTTATCAGCAATTTCTAAAGCTTGCTCACCATGATCTGGTTGAGAGATAATTAAGTTATCAACATCTACTCCTAAGCTTTCTGCATAAAAACGATCAAACGCATGTTCTGCATCAATAAAAGCAGCAATACCTCCTGCTTTTTGTGCCTCTGCAATTGCATGTATTGTTAAGGTAGTTTTACCTGATGATTCTGGTCCGTAAATTTCAATAATTCTACCACGAGGATATCCTCCTACACCTAAAGCTAAATCTAGTCCTAAAGATCCAGAAGAAATAGCATCTACATCATCTACTTGGGTATCACCCAACTTCATTACTGTTCCTTTTCCGTAAGTTTTATCTAGCTTATCTAACGTAAGTTGAAGCGCTTTTAGTTTCGCTTCTTTTTCTTTATCTGCTGCCATAAATCGTGCTAATTATTTTATAAAATAAGAGTTGCTAAGTTATGAAAAACTGATGGTAATTTACTAGCTTTTTACGAATCAATATTAGTAATTTTGAAGTTCTTATTTTTTATCAATGCAAACCCATCGTCATTTTATTATTTACAAACCTTATGGTTTTCTTTCTCAGTTTATTACCAATCAAAAAAAGGTAAAACATAAATTGTTAGGAGAATTAAATTTTGATTTTCCTGAAGGAACCATGGCAATTGGTAGATTAGACGTAAAATCTGAAGGTTTATTATTGTTAACTACCAACGGAAAAGTAAGTGATTTTATTACTACAAGAGGAAAGGTAGAAAAGGAATATTACGTACAGGTAAACGGACAGATTACAGAAAAGGAAATCAATCAACTTAAAAATGGAGTTGAAATTGGTTTTGATGGTAAAAAATATACGACCAAACCTTGTAAAGTTCGTTTAATTGAAACGCCTGATTTACCTACTCGTTCTAAAAAAATTAGAGACGATCGTCACGGACCAACTTCTTGGGTTTCAATTACCTTAACTGAAGGTAAATTTAGACAGGTTCGTAAAATGACATCGGCAGTAGGTTTTCCAACACTTCGTTTAGTTCGTATTCGTGTTGGGAATATTTTGTTAGGAAAAATGCAGTCTGGAGATGTTATTGAGGTTGAAAAATTAGTTTAACTTCTCACCATTTTAATATGCGGAATTCCATCTTCTAAATACTCCTCTCCTATTTTTATAAATCCGTGAGACTTGTAAAATTTCTTTAAATAGACTTGTGCAGAAATCGTAATTTTTGAAGTTTTATAATTATCAACAATAGCATTGATAGAAGCTTTTATTAAATCGTGACCGTAACCAAATTTACGTTCAGTATCTTTTACTACTACTCTACCAATACTTGGAGTTTCGAAATAATCTCCACTATTAAATAAACGTGTATAGGCTACAATTTTTCCTTCTTTATTCCCTATAACATGTAAAGCTTTTTGGTCCTTTCCATCAATATCTTGATATACACAATCTTGCTCTACAACAAAAACTTCAGAACGTAATTGAAGAATTTCATACAATTCTGAAGTTGTTAATTCTTGAAATGTTTTTACTATAAAGTTCATTAACAATTACACGGTATTTTATTAACTCTATTGGTATGACGCCCTCCTTCAAACTCGGTAGTTAAAAATAGTTGCACAAAACCTAAAGCTTGTTGTAAAGACACAAAACGAGCAGGTATTGTCAAAATATTAGCATCGTTGTGTTGACGTGTTAAAGCTACCAATTCGTTATTCCAACATAAAGCAGCTCTAATTCCTTGGTGTTTGTTAGCCGTCATTTGTGCACCATTACCACTTCCACATAAAATAATACCCATTTCTGCTTGACCAATTTCAACAGCTTCAGCAGTTGGATGAATAGCATCTGGAAAATCCATACTATCATTTGTATTTGTTCCAAAGTTGATTACTTTATGTCCTAACTCTTCTAAAAGTTTAATGATTTCAAACTTGTATTCGGTACCCGCGTGATCGTTACCAATAGCAATTGTCATAATTTGTTGATTTTAATTTAGTTGTGTTTCACAAAAATACCACTATTAACGGTTATCAACAGTAATTAACAATGCTTTTTTTAGGAATCTTAATAACTCACTGTAAATTAACGTATTGCAGTAATTAAATAAATTGTTAAGAACTAATAGGATGTTTTTAAAAATATATTTGACTTTTTACAAAAAATTTACAATACAAGAACTAAAGTTAATTATGCAACTTTTTTTTTGAGTTTTTAATGAACATTTATCAACAGTAATTTTACAGTTTATTTACAGTAAAAATGAAATTAACTATTCATAAAATTACGTGAATTACTGTTTATAAGTTTTGTTAATAACTATAAAATATAATTGATTTTTAATCATTTAGTATATGAATAACTTGTTTATGGTTTTTAATAAATGACAAAAACAAAAATTAATTATAAAACTTACACTACATATTCACAAGCTATAATAACAATCATTTCTTTTTTTAAATTTTTAAAATATCTTTTTATAATAATATTAAGTGTTGATAACTGTTTATAAACTCAGCTTAATTTAAAATTGAATTCTAAATAATAGAATAAAACTAATAACTAGTATCTGTAAATGGAATGTGATAAGATAAAGGTAAATGCGTTTTAAGGCTGTTTATACGGCTTTCTTTTCGCTTTTTAAAAGATAAGTAGAGTCTTGGACTACTTTTAATGAATCTTCCTTAGGTTGCTCTTTTTTTAAGGTACTGTTTATACTTACTACAGTAACTATAATTCCTGTAATAAATATACCTATAAAAAGTGCTATTATTTTACGTAAGTTCTTCATTATTAGTAAGCCTTCTTATAGTAAAGACGAACTATTTTAACAAACGTTACATTTTTATTAAGATTTTTTTAACTATTTCTAGGTAATTGAGTTGTTTTTTAGTTTTGAATTGAAGATGTTTATGTAGGAACAACAAAGTTTATAGCTTTAGATATGATTGATACTTTTACCATTCCTGTGTTTATTAACTCTCCATCTGCTTGAATATAAGTAGGTTGTTTACCTTTGGTAGGAGTTATTAACAATGAATTTGTTTTGGTAGTAACTACTTTAGTATGTTTTAAGATAGCTCCCGAGTACAATCCTTTCAAATTAAATATTAAATCGAAGAAAGTTAAGTTTTTAGCAATGGTTATATCAAATAAGCCGTCGTTAGATTTTTTATAATCAGTGAGTTGCATTCCACCGGCAGAATATTTACAAATACCAAACAATGTCATTAAACATTTAGTTTCAATTTTTTCATTGTTAACATCAATTGTAAAATGTGTTTTTTTATAGAAGAATAATCCAGCTACACCACTTAAAAGATAAGCTATAGGACCAAAACGCTTTAAATTATTCAACTTGTTAACAACATATCCGTCATAACCAATACCGGCAACGTTATTAAAGAAATTTATTTGGTTGTTTTGAGTTTCTAACTTACCAATATCTTGTAAAATAGTTTGGTTATTAACAATATTAGTTATTGCTTTTTCTATATTATTAGGTTGAATTCCGTAGGTCTTTACCCAATCATTTCCAGTACCTATAGGTATTACGGCAACTGTAATTTCTTTTGAATTTGCATAGTTCTGAGTCATTACTCCGTTAATAACGTGATGTAAAGTTCCATCGCCACCAACAGAAATAATTTTAGTAAAACCTTGTTGAATTGCTTTATGAACTAATTCAATTTCATGTTTATGGTACGCTGTTTGTTTATAACTGAAAGAAATTTCATTTTTATTTAATTCTTGCTGAATTTCATTCCAAATAGCTTTGAAATTTCCGTTTCCAGCCTTAGGATTTACAACAACAAACCATGAATTATTCATACTAAAGAAATTTTTAAGGACGGGAAATGTACGAAAATAGATTTGATAAAGAATATTTAATAAACAACGCTAAAATTATTCGTACTTTGTCAACAATTATTATTGAAGAACGATTTTATGACTAGAAAGAAAAAAATTTACAAAAAGAAAGGAAAGATCATTAAAGATTTAACCCGCAACATTTTTAAAATTCTTAACGAAGACTCCAATAAATCTTACAACTACAAACAAATTGCCTCTAGAATGGGAATTTCTGATACTGACGGAAAAACCCAAATTCTAAAAAAATTAGTTGAACTTACAGGAACCAAAAAAGTTATTGAAACCGATAGAGGTAAATATCAAATTAATGAAGATAGAAATTATCATATTGGTATACTAGATGTTACCTCAAATGGTAATGCTTATTTTATTTGTGACGATTTTGAAGAAGATATTTTTGTTCATTCTGTGAATTTAAACAAAGGTTTACATGACGATACTGTAAAAGCCTATGTCTACACAAAAAGAAGAAGTAAAAAGTTAGAAGCCGATGTAGTTGAAGTTATCAATAGAGCAAAACAAGAATTTGTTGGTAGACTACAAATGAGCAAAAACTTTGGTTTTGTATTGCCTAATAGCAATAAGATGTATGCTGATATTTTTATAGCTAAAAGTAAGTTAGGAGATGCAGAACACGGAGATATGGTATTGGCTAAAATTACCGATTGGCCCGATAATTCTAAGAATCCTTTTGGAAAGATCGTACAAGTCTTAGGAAAACCAGGAGAACACAATACAGAGATTCATTCAATTTTATTAGAATATGGTCTTCCGTATGAATTTCCTAAAGAAATTGAAGAAGAAGCTTCACAATTACCTATTGAAATTACTGAAGAAGAAATCGCTAAACGTAGAGATATGCGTGCTGATTTAACCTTTACAATAGATCCTAAAGATGCAAAAGATTTTGATGATGCTTTGTCTTTTACCAAATTAGAAAATGGTAATTACGAAATAGGAATTCATATTGCTGATGTATCTCATTACGTACAACCAAAAACTAAGTTAGATGATGAAGCTTATGATAGAGCAACATCGGTTTATTTGGTAGACAGAGTTGTACCTATGTTACCAGAAATGTTAAGTAACGGAGTATGTTCTTTAAGACCAGAAGAAGAAAAATTAACCTTTTCTGCTGTTTTCGAAATGAACGAAAAAGCTCAGATTATTAACAAATGGTTTGGTAGAACTGTAACGTATTCAGACAAGCGATTTGCTTATGAAGAAGCACAAGCAATCATAGAAACTAAAAAGAATGTAATTCCAAAAGAAGTTTCATTAACAGGAGAAAGTTATGAAGTTGCCGAAGACATTGTTGAAGCTACCTTAAAATTAGATGAATTAGCTAAAAAACTTCGTAAGAAACGTATGAGAGCAGGAGCAATTTCATTTGATAGAGTTGAAGTAAAATTCAATTTAGATGAAGATGCAAACCCAACAGGAGTATACTTTAAAGAAGCTAAAGACGCTAATAAACTAATTGAAGAATTTATGTTATTAGCTAACAGAAAGGTAGCTGAGTTTGTAGGTTTATCTGAAGGGAAACCAAGTAAGAATACATTTATTTACAGAGTTCATGACGAACCAGATGTAGATAAATTAGCATCGTTACAAAACATTGTTAGTAAATTTGGATATAAAATAAATACTGAAACTCGAGAAAAAACTACTTCAAGTTTAAACAAATTACTTTCTGATGTTCATGGTAAAGGAGAAGCTAATATGGTAGAAACATTAGCAATTCGATCGATGAGTAAAGCTGAGTATACAACTCAAAATATTGGTCACTACGGATTAGCATTCGATTATTATTCACATTTTACATCGCCAATTAGACGTTATCCAGATGTGATGACACATCGTTTACTACAACACTATTTAGATGGCGGTAAATCGCCTAAAATGGAAGTGTATGAAGAAAAGTGTAAACATTCATCTAAAATGGAAGAATTAGCTTCTAAAGCCGAAAGAGATTCTATTAAGTACATGCAAGTAAAATATATGCAAGATCATAAAGATGAAGAGTTTGAAGGTGTTGTATCTGGTGTTACTGAATGGGGAATTTATGTAGAAATTAAAACCAACAAGTGCGAAGGAATGGTTCGTATTCGAGATATTAAAGATGATTACTACATTTTTGATGAAAAACAATATGCTGTTGTTGGTCAATCAACCCAAAATATAATTCAGTTAGGTGATGAAGTTGTAGTTAAGGTAAAACATACCGATTTAGAACGTAAGCATCTCGATTTTGATTTAATTTCTCATTAAAAATTAACTAATCTGCCACAATAAAAAATAAAAAACGTCTTTATAGTAATGGTATAACTATTGTTATAAGTATAACAATGCAAATACAAGTAACATGAAAAAGTTAGTATTTTTAAGTTTGTTTTTGATGACTGTATTAGCATCAGCTCAAACAACAATAACAAAGAATTTAGGAGATTTTTCAATATTAAAAGTATACAATGGTATTGATATAGAACTCGTAAAATCTGACAAACAACAAATAGTTGTTACTGGTGAAAAGTCTGAAAAAGTTAAAATAAAATCAGATGATAACACATTAAAAATATCGTTACGTTTTCCTGAAACAACAGCAGAAGGTAAAGTAAAAGCTACTCTTTATTTTAATAAAGAAATAGCAATTATTGATGGTAATGAAGGTGCTACTATAACCGGTAAAAACTTTGAGCAAAATAAAATTGAAGTAAAAGCTCAAGAAGGGGCTTTTATTAATTTAGTTGTTGATGTTAAGCATTTAAACGTTAAAACGTCATCTGGTGGAGTTATAAAATTAAGTGGAAATGCTAAGAATCAAAACGTAAAAGCTGATTTAGGTGGTACTTACCACGGATTTAAACTAATGGTTTCAGATGTTTGTAATGTAAAAGCAGGTTCAGGTTCTAAAGCAGAAGTACAATCTGGTGAAACATTACATGCTAAAGTTTCTTTTGGAGGAAGTATTTTTTACAAAGGAGAACCAGAAGTTTTTAAAGATAAAAAAGTAATTGGAGGAGTAATTGAACACCGAAGTTAATTTTGTATCTTTGTAGCGTAAAATTTTAAGAAAATGATTTCAAATACACTTTTTTTAGGAATACCTGGAGGTTATCAAGTGGTAATAGTAATTGTAGCCATTTTATTATTATTTGGTGGTAAGAAAATTCCTGAATTAATGCGTGGTATAGGTTCTGGTATTAAAGAATTTAAAGATGCTACCAAAACTGAAGATGATAAAATAGAAGAAAAAAAATAAAAAAACTCTACAATAAATTTATTGTAGAGTTTTTTTTGTTATTCACAGCAATATGCTTGGGTAGAAGCACAAGCATGATTTTCCCAAAGACAAGATGTATCAACTCCCCCTATTTTTTGACACCGTGCCATAACCCATTCACCTTCTTCTTTTTTTAAATTTTCTGCAGCTAAACTTCTACTACCACCAGTAGCATACATATAATAGGTATTCCAAAACCCACATCCTTTATTTGATATTTTAAAAGTTGTTTACTATTAAATTTTTGTTCATATGGTGTTGTTATTTCTTTCATCGCAAATAATAAAATATTAAAATTTGTATTAGTAAATAATTTATTATTATAATTAATGATTCCAGTATACATATCGGAAACTACATAAGGTTTATTGTTAACTATTGATAACTTAAAATAACTATGATTTTTTATTGTTAAAAAATTATTACTAAATTGAAATGTGTATTTCGAAAGATCTACACTCTTACCGTTAATAAAAAAGTTTTTTTTAGTATTAAAATTATATTCTATTGTATTTGACTCTTTTTTAACAATAACATTAGTTACTCCCATTTTAAAAAAATCATTAGATATATCTGATGTATTTTTCTTAAGTTTTATATGTTTATTTAATTCTAATTGTTGATCTATTTCATCATTTTGAGTACAAGAAATAATTGTTAATGTTGTAAATAGTGTAATGATTAATTTTTTCATTTTTATAAAATAAATTACAAATAAAACAGGAAGTACACCTACTAAGTAAGTATACAAAATATAGGTTAGGTAACTTATATTTTGCATTCTTTTCTTTATATATGTCTGCACCATACCATAATATGCTACCTACCACAAATAAACTAACAAAGATTAATAACAAATTCTTGCCAATCGTCCATTTATCTTCATTAAAAAAATCTTTAAATATTAAAGCAGGAACGAACATCATAAAGAATGCTCCAAAAGAAGTTATTATTCCTACAACTAAGGTATATTCTAAGAGTATGCTTCCAAAGCTTGATAGAGAAAATGGTTTAAAAACATATAAATAAAGAAAAACAAACAACCCTAAAATTAAACTTGTTTTTAACTTAAATTTAATTGAAGGGTTGAAGTAATATGGTGTAGTCAGCTAATTTATTAACTGCTTCATATAACCAATATTTTACAATTTAACTGCTGTACCCGATGCGGTTACCATGAGCATTCCACCATTAGGTCCAACAGTTTCATAATCTAAATCAATAGCTATAATAGCATCTGCACCCATTTGTTGAGCTCTGTATTGCATTTCTTTCATAGCACTATCTTTAGCTTCTCTCAGTACTTTCTCATAAGAACCAGACCTACCTCCTACAATATCTCTAATTCCTGCAAAAAAATCTTTTATAAAGTTTGCACCAATAATGGTTTCACCAGTAACAATTCCTAAATATTCTCGTACTGGTTTACCTTCAAGTGAGTTTGTTGTTGATACTATCATTTATATATCTTTATTTTTCTTATTTTCTTTAGCCTTTTTCATTGCTTCGCCAATTTGATTACTAGCAGCAAAACTTGCTACCATATCGTTTAGCATTTGGCTTCCTGCTTGTGGTGAATTTGGTAATAAAATTAAATTACTATTAGTATCTGCACCTATAGATTGTAATGTGTCGTAATGTTGTGTAACAACTATTAAAGCAGATGCTTCTTGTGAGTTAATTCCTACTTTATTTAATACTTCTACCGATTCTTCTAAACCACGAGCAATTTCACGTCGTTGATCAGCAATACCTTGTCCTTGTAAACGCTTACTTTCTGCCTCGGCTTTTGCTTTTTCTACTATTAAAATACGTTGTGCATCTCCTTCGTACTGAGCTGCTACTTTTTCACGTTCAGCAGCATTAATACGGTTCATTGCTTCTTTTACTTGAGAATCTGGATCAATATCTGTAACTAAAGTTTTAATAATATCATAACCATAAGTCATCATAGCTTCGTTTAATTCAGATTTTACAGCAATGGCTATATCATCTTTCTTTACAAAAACGTCATCTAAACGCATTTTAGGAACTTCTGCACGAACTACATCGAAAACATACGAAGTAATTTGATCGTGCGGATAATCTAGCTTATAAAAGGCTTCATATACTTTATCTTTAATCACTTTATATTGTACAGAAACTTTTAATTTCACAAATACATCGTCTAAAGTTTTTGTCTCTACAATAACATCTAATTGTTGAATTTTTAAACTTAATTTACCAGCAATTCTATCTACTAATGGAATTTTTAAATGTAAACCAGATTGTCTTATACTATGAAACTTACCAAATCGTTCAATTATACCAGCAGTTTGCTGTTTAATGATGAAAAATGAGGACAATAATAGTATGAGTCCAAAAAATAATAAAGGTGCTAAAAAGAACATAATTTTTAGTTTTAATAGTTAATTTATAAATATAATGAAAAGTAGCATTTACTATATGACGCAAAAAAATGGTTTTGTTACAATTTTATAAAGTTATATTTGCCTAAAATCAATTATTATGGAACTTATACAAGCTCATATCACAGAAATTTTAGTGTTACTTTTTCTAACGGTTACTTTTTTACAATCGGGTATTGATAAGGTAACAGATTGGAAAGGTAATGTATCTTTTATTAAAGAACATTTTAAAAATTCACCATTAAAAAATAGTGTTGCACTTTTGTTGGCTGTAATTTTAGTTTTAGAATTATTAGCAGGTGCTTTTATGTTCGTCGGAATTTTTCAATTAGCAACTGTTGGATCTAATTCTATGGCATTGTTAGGAGTTGAACTTTCAGCTTTGTGTTTAATCTTTTTATTAATTGGTCAACGATTAGCAAAAGATTATGCAGGTGCTATGACATTAGCAGTTTATTTTATAATTGCAATTTTTGGTGTGTTTTTATTAAATAAATAAAATTTATATTAAAATTTAATTATAATAGATTTTAGTAATTTAAAACCTCTTAAAAACATCGTTTTTAAGAGGTTTTATTATTTTTATAAGGTATTTCTATATCTAATATTGCAAAAACGTTTTAAAACTAATTAAAATAAGAATTTACTTATTTTTTAGTATATAAATATGAGAAGAATATTCTTTTGTTTTTATTGCTTTTAAATTTGATTGTAATCCGATAAAGAATGCTTTAAAAGGATTTGATTTTCCTGTTTTATACTTTTCGCTTAAAAGAGAAACATAAAAAGAATCAAAGTACATAGGAAGTGTTTTTTCAACTTTTAAGTTTACTTGATTAAATAAAAGTTGAATTGATGTTTTTGAAAAATGCCAAAGGTGTCTTGGTACATCATAAGCAGCCCAAAAGTTTTTATAGTACTTTGCATCGTAACTTTTATAATTAGGTACTGCAATTATTAAGACACCGTTTTCTTTTAAGAAGTTTTTTAATTTGTAAATGTATTCATTTAAATTTGGTACATGTTCTAATACGTGCCAAAGAGTAATGATATCAAATTTTTTATTTTCTAGATCATTAATAGTTTCTTTTAAATGAATATCTTTTTTGAAAGCAATTTCTCTTGCAGATTTAGATGGTTCTACTCCTACTACACTCCATTTATTATTTTTACAAACTTTTAAAAATTCACCAGTACCAGCACCAATATCTAAAATGTCTTTTTCGTTAGTATTGAATGAATTTATAAGTTTGAGTTTTTTGTTAAGTGTATATTTTTTTACAATTTGATATATTTTATCAAATAATGATTTGTTACTATCTGTATGAGAAATATACGAATCACTTTCGTAATAATCTTTTAAATTAGTTGGTACTGGAGAAGTAACTAACATTTCGTATTTTGAATTGTACATTACTTCATAACTCTCATTAGATACTACATGATCTATACAATTCAATAAAGGATTTAGATCCTTATAATACTCACTATCTTTATTCAAATTCATCTTTTTAAAAATTGTTCCTCGTGGAACAATTAAATTTTATGAGCGCAATATTACGTAAAAAATAAAAACGTTCCACATGGAACGTTTTTATTTTTATTTGAGTTATTAAGATTTCTTTATCTACCCATGTAAACAAGTAGTACAGAAATATCACTCGGAGATACACCACTTATTCTACTTGCTTGTGAAATACTCGTAGGTTGAATTTTTGATAATTTTTCTCTAGCTTCATATGATAATGATTTTACTTTAGAATAATCAAATGAAGATGGAATAGGAACGTTTTCTAATCTGTTTAATTTATCAGCATTTGCTTTTTCCTTTTCGATATATCCAGAATATTTTAAATGGATTTCTACTTGTTCAATTATTTCTTGATCGATGTTGTTTTCTTGAATGTAATTTTCAAGTCTTTCGATATTTCTGAAATCATTAAATACCAATTGTGGTCTTGCTGCTATCTTAATTAATTTCATTGATTGATTAATTACTGCAAGATTTTTACTTTCTAATATAGGATTTATTTCCTCTTTTTTAACGCTTAGCTTTTCTAAAAACTCAATTAGATTTTGAGTTTTTTCTTTTTTGTTTAAAACTCTATCTAAACGATCTTGTTTGGCTAAACCTATTTTAAATGATTTTTCAGTTAAACGAATATCAGCATTATCTTGTCTTAAAAGAGTTCTGTATTCTGCACGTGAAGTAAACATTCTGTATGGTTCTTCTGTTCCTTTTGTGATAAGATCATCTATTAAAACGCCTATATAAGCTTCGCTTCTTTTTAGAATAAATGGTTCTCTTTCTTGGGTTTTTAAAGCTGCATTTACACCAGCTATTAATCCTTGAGCAGCTGCTTCTTCATAGCCTGTAGTTCCGTTTATTTGACCAGCAAAAAATAAGTTCTCAATCAACTTAGTTTCTAAGTTGTGTTTTAATTGTGTTGGTGGAAAATAATCGTATTCGATAGCGTAGCCATATCTAAAGAATTTTACATTTTCAAAACCAGGAATAGAACGAATAGCTTTGTCTTGAATATCTTCTGGTAATGATGTTGAGAATCCGTTTACATAAATTTCAACAGTATTCCATCCTTCTGGTTCTACAAAAACCTGATGTCTTTCTTTCTCTGCGAAACGATTGATTTTATCTTCTACGGAAGGACAATATCGTGGTCCTGTAGATTTAATTCTACCATTAAACATTGGTGAACGATCAAAACCTTCACGAAGTAAATCATGTACTTCAGGATTGGTATATGTTAAGTAACAAGAACGTTGTTTGGTTAATGATTTTGTTACTGGCATATAAGAGAACTTTTCTGGATTATCATCACCAGGTTGTTCTGTCATTTTAGAATAATCTAAAGAACGACCATCTACACGAGGAGGTGTACCTGTTTTCATTCTTCCTGATTCAAAACCTTTTTCAACTAAGTCTTCTGTAATTCCTGTTGAAGCTCCTTCTCCTGCTCTACCACCACCAAAAGTTTTTTCACCAATATGGATTAATCCATTTAAGAAAGTACCTGCAGTTACGATTACAGTTCTTGCTTTAATTTCTAATCCTAAAGCTGTTTTTACTCCTACTATTTTAGTATCATCGAATATTAATCCATTTACAGAATCCTGATAAAAATCTAAATTATCAGTTTGTTCTAACATGGTTCTCCAACACTCTGCAAATTGCATTCTGTCTGATTGTGCTCTCGGACTCCACATAGCTGGTCCTTTAGATTTATTTAACATCTTAAACTGAATAGCTGTTTTGTCAGTCACTATTCCGCTATAACCTCCTAAAGCATCAATTTCGCGAACTATTTGTCCTTTGGCAATTCCTCCCATTGCAGGATTACAGCTCATCTGAGCTATGTTTTGCAAGTTCATTGTAATTAACAATGTATGTACTCCCATATTGGCACTTGCAGCAGCAGCTTCACTACCAGCGTGCCCTCCTCCTACTACAATAACATCGTAAATGGTATTATATAAACTCATTTTTTGTATATCAGTTCCACGTGGAACTTTTAGTTTTTATTGGTTTAATAATTCTAAACATTCGTTCTCTTTAGAACGCATTATTTCTTTTTCTTCTTCGGTTTTGTCTTTGTATTTCATGTAGTGTAGTACTCCATGAATAATTACTCTATGTAATTCACTTTCGAAACTAACATTGAAGTCTTTTGCATTGTCTTCTACTCTTTCTACGGAAACAAAAATATCACCACCAACTAATTTACCTAACGTATAATCAAAACTTATAATATCAGTTAATGTGTCGTGATTTAAAAACTCTACGTTTATTTTATGAAGGTATTCATCGTTGCAAAAAATATAGTTTAACTCTCCTAATTCAAACCCTTCTTTTTTAATGCAAGTTTGTATCCAATCAGAAGTTTTAGTTTCATTTTCTAGCTTAAAATCGCTTTCGTAATTAAATACTATCATTTTAACTTATTTGTCATTATTGTAAAAGCTTTTAAGGTACGAGAGTAACCTATATATCTAAAACTATCTTTTAAAAAACAACTTGATTCTTTTTTTAGATCTGAAATATCTTCTAATTTATCAATATATTTTTCTTTGTTTATTTCTTTATAAATAGTTTCTTCATTAGTGTCTAGTAAATCGTTGTTTTGGTTTATAACTAGTTCAAAATATCTTTTTTCTTTTTTTATTAAGTAGCTTTTAAAATGAAAATCATTTGGTTGAACTGGACCAAAACCTCCAGGAGTACTAAAGTTAACTTGTCGCATCATCATTTGATGTTGCATCATCATAAATTGTTGATGATGCCACCACCAATTATAATTATAAGAGTAATTTGCATCTACATAATCTACTCTTACTTTTATATTATTATTTGTCGTAGCATTAGCTGTAATAGTTGTTTTATGTTTGTTTTTTCCAGCTTGTTTTAAAAAATCTTTAAATCCTTCAAAGTTGTCATTTCCTTGAATTTTTGATATTAATGAAGCGTCAAGATTAATATCTTTACTGTTATTACTCTTTAAGTCATATATCTTTATAATTCCATTTTTCTTATTATTTCCAAATAAGTAAAGTTTTTTGTTTTTGTAAAAAGATGTAAGCTTTTTTAAATTTTCTTTAGTGTATATGTAATGTTTTTCAATACTACTAAGTTGATTGTTTTCTTTAGAATCTAAGTTAAAAGAGAAAAGTTTAGTGTAATTTTTCTTGTAATCATCTTTCGTGAAAATTAGTTTATTATCTTCAAAATATACACGTAAACTAGCTACTGAACCATTGGCTATAAATTCATCATTTTTTATAGGATTGATTCCTTCGTTTTTAAAGAAATCTTCATATGGACTATATTTCTTTAATTCAAAAGAATAATCTTCTTTTTTATCATCTCCATCGTACTTATTAATTGATATTTTATCATCTTCTTTATAAAGTAAAATAGAATTGTTTTTATTTCTTATAACAGCAGAAAAATCTTCATGATTAGTAGGAGTACTCTCTGTTATTTTTTTAGTAACAAGATCGATGTTAACTCTCTTTAAAAAATCTTTCTTTTTTTCTTTATATGAAAGAAGAAGAGTTAATATGTTATTCTTTTTATGAAAAGAAATAATGTTTAATTCTTCATTATTTTCAAATGGATTGATTTCAGTAATTTCTTTTCCATTAAACAAAAAAGGATGAATTGTATACATCTTATTTTGTTTGTTTTTAGAAAAGATTAAATGAAATGATTCGTTGTCATTTAAATCACCAGAAAAAGTTTTTTCTGTCTTAAAATGCTTAGGAAGTTTAATTAAGTTGTTAGTGATATTATTAGCAAAACTAGTTGCAATAAATAGTAATACGAATGAAAAATTAATAAATAACTTCATTTAGGTAATTTGAAAATGTTTAAGTAATTAAATTATTGGCTTTTAGAAGTATTAAAATACTCTTGAACCTTCTTTTTATAATTTTGGCGCAAAGGTAGTGATTGTCTGTTTAATATCTCTGTTTGCTGATAAAACAACTTTTTAAACTGTAATTGCTTAGGGTTTTCTTTTTGATATTCTTTTAAATTGGTGTTTGCTTTACGCTTTTTATCTTTGTTTTGTTCGAAAGTAGCTTTTTCTAGTTTAAGTAACTCGTAGTTTAATTGCTGCATTCTGTTAATGGTTTCTCTATTAAAACCTTTTTCTAAGATTTCGTTTTCTAAATCTTCCATTCGTTTTAATGCTTTTTTACCATCTCCGCTTTTGGTTCCTCCTTGCTTTAAAGCGTCTTCTAATTGCTGTTTTAATTCTGATTGTTGTTTGAAGATTTCAAACAATTCACCATTCATTTGTTCTTCACCATTACTACCTTTTTTTCCGTTTTTTCCTTTCTCTCCATCTTTTTTGTTTCCTTGCTGCTGTTTTCCGTTATTACCCTGTTGTTGTTTTAATCCTTGTTGCATTTTCTTTAAAAGCTCACTTTGTTTCTGAATAATGTCAGGTAAACTAAAAGATTCTCCTTTCCCCTTACCTTTTCCGCTACCAGGTTTAGGGTTTTGCATAGCATCGAGCGTATTACTTAGCATATGAGCAAGAGTGTTTACCGCTGTTAAAACGTATTGCTGGTTTTTAGTTCCATTTCTAAATTTATTATCTGCAAAATTCTCTAGAGATTGATCGATGTTATAATGAGCATTACCTAAATGTTCTTGTATTTTAGAAGATATTTTAGGGACTTTTGTTGAGATAACGAATAAACTATCGTCTATATGTTCAAAATATGTTTTTAGCTGATATTGTTTTTTTAAATTACTACCAAAATCAGGATGAGAAGCATCTGAGCTTTCGAAACGATTCATTAATTTTTCTTGATCGAAAGAATAGGTGATTAAGTTTTTAACTATTTGACGTAATCCTTCAATGTTTTCTTGTTCCATATTAGCACTCATCATTTGCATTGAGTTCTTCATTTTCTGACTCATTTCTTGCATTTTTTGAGCTGCTTTCTTTTGGTTTTTCTTTGCTGCCGATTGTTGTTGGTTACCTAAATTTTCTTCAGCTTTATTTAATTCTTTTTGAGTTTCTTTTTTTGAGTTTTCCATAGAAGGTAATTCCATGGGAGTTTTTAAATTCTCATTGTCTTTTTTAAGACTTTCAAGATCTTTCTTGGTTTTATTAAACTCTTTATTAATATTTTTTTGCTCTTCTTTACTGCTGTTTTTCTCTGCAAGTTTTTGTTGTTTCTCTGCAAGTTTTTTTAAGTTTTCTGAAATTTGAGTTGCTTTTTGTTCAACATAAAATCGTTTGGTCATTTCTAAAATTCGCTCTAAACTTTGTTCTTTTTGTTTGTTTTGTTGCGCAAGTTCTTTTGCTTTTTTTAGTAAATCTTCTTTATTAAGTTTTTCAGCTAATTTGTTTAGCTCTTCTAATAATTTTTGCTGCTTTTCAAGTTTTTTAAGTTCTTCTAAACGCTTTTTTAACTCATCTTTTTGTTCTTGTAATTCTTTAGTTGCTTCTTTTTTCTCAGTTAAATTCTCTTTTAATTTATCTGTTTGCCTATGCATCATTTGCTCGTATTGCTTCTGACGCTTAATTAAATTCTGAATTTTTTTCTGATCATTCCAATTCACATTCTTTTTGTTTTGAATATCGAATTGAAATTTTTCTAATACCTTTTTATTTTGCTGTTGTTTTTCTATAGAATTTTCTAAGTTTTCTATATAATCCTTTTGTTCGTTCAGTAGCTCCTCCTCTACTTCTTGTTCCGTTTTTTTACGATATGAGAATTTTTTACTCTCCGCTTTTTTGTTTCCATTTACACGATCATTATCAAAAACTCTAAAAAACAACTCGTAGTTAGTTCCTTTCTCCAGTTCAATTCCGTCAGGAAATTGATAAAAAAACGTTTGAATATTTTCCTTATTAATTCCTAATACATGTGTTTTTTGAAGTTCAGGAGTGTTTTGATCGTAATACACCAACTCTAACTTTTGAAAACCATAATCGTCGGATATTTGACCAGCAAATTGTACAGGACCTCTGCTAATACTATCAATATTTGATTTCACCGAAATCGACGGATTTTCATCTTTAATTACATCTATTGAAAATTGAAGATTCTCATAATCTTTCAATGATTTGTTAGAAGTAGAAATGGTATACGAAGTAGGATTTTGAATTCTCTTAGAATATGAAAACTGATTGTTGTTTTCTTGTTTAAAAATTTCCTTTTTTTGATTTGAGTTGAAATTAACGCTATCAGTATCAGTTGTTTTTATGGTCCATTTTATCAATGTTCCTTGTGGAACAATTGTGTTTCCAGAGCTTTTTAGTACTTCGTTTTTTCTTCTAGTATAAACAGGATATTGCAAAAACATTTCAATATTTTTAATTGAAGGTGTTTTTATAACGTTAATTTGATAGCTTGGTGAAGCTACCTTATTAGCGATTGTAGAAAAAGTAATAGGCTTTCTAACGTCGTTAAAAGTGTAAGAAAATAATCCTCTACCCTCATTTTGCATATAATACTCTTGATCATCAAAAAGTATTTTAGCTTCTTCAGGAATTACTTCTCCTTTAGCTTCAATATAAATTGTGATTGAATTTCCTAAAATAACATCAAGTTTATCGTTAGTTATTAATAATGAAAATGGAGCTGGAGGTGTATAAGCAGTTTTATGATTTACAATACGCTCTAAGCTATTAGAAAGTTTAGATTGAACTCCAGTGAAAAGACTAATTCCCCAAACTAATAACGGAATTAAAGTATATTTTAAATATTTCTTATTTACGTTAAAATCGATAGCTTTCTTAAAAGGTATTGGTTGTAATTCTTTGGATTTTTGTTCGATACTAGCTAATAATAAATCAGATTGTTCGCTACTGTTTTTAAGTTGTAAAATATTAGTAAGCTTATCTTTTACTTCTGGAAAATGATTTCCGATAATCTTAGAAGCCTCTTCTTTAGAAATTCCTTTTTGGAGTCCAAATAATTGAAATAATGGAAAACATATAAAGCGGAAAAGCAGCAATAGTTCAACTAGAATAAAAATCCAGAATAGTAATGTTCTATAGTTAGGTGTTAACCATAAAAAATGTTCAATAAATAAGGTTATAAACAAGTATAATATACCTAGACTTATAAAAAGAATGCTTCCTTTTATAAGCTTATTTAGGTAATATTTTTTTGTGAAACCTAGTAGCTTATTTTCTATGGTAGTAAAAATGCTCATTATTCTTTTAGTTAAAAACAGATATATATGCCTTGAAAAATCAATAAATAAAGCATAAAATTAATGCTATGATAAAAGTACTATTTTTAAAAGAAACTTTTTTGTTAATACTTTTGTAAGGAATCTTAAAAAAAAGCTACAAAATAGTTTAAAATAAAAAACATGAAGAAACTCAGTTTATTACTAGTATTTGTTGCTGTATCGGTATCAGCACAAAGTCCATGGACAAAAAAGAAAAATGAAGGATATGTTCAATTGTCTTTTACTACAATTTCTAACTATGATAAAGTTTACGGTAACCCAGATTATACTACAAATCGTAAAGTAACCGATAATACACTTCAATTATACGGAGAATTTGGTTTAACTGATAAAACTACTTTAATAGCCTCTGTACCTTTAAAAATGATAAAAACAGGAGACTTAGTACAACCAACAGCATTAATTACTGAAGATTCTAAAACTTCTTTAGGGAACATTCAATTAGGAGTTAAACACAACTTTTACAATAAAAAATGGTTATTAACAGGGCAATTAACTGTTGAAGCAAATACAGGAACTTATGATGCAACTTCAGGTTTAAGAACTGGTTACGATGCATGGACTTTTACTCCTTTATTTGTTGCTGGTAGAGGTTTTGATAAATGGTATATACAAGCATCGACAGGTTTTGATATTAGAACAAATGATTATAGTAGTACATACAAATTAGGAGGAGAAGTTGGTTATAAAGCTGTTGATTGGTTATGGGTAGCAGGTTTCTTAGACGGAGTAGCATCGTTAAAGAACGGAAATGTAAATAATGGAACAAGTCAATTAACTGCCTTGTATGTAAACGATCAAAGTTATGCGGCTTTCGGATTAAAATTAATTGGAGAAATAAGCAACGATTTTGGGGTTAATTTAGGTTTTGCAGGAGCATTTGCAGGAAGAAATGTTGCTAAAAAACCAGCATTAAGCTTCGGGTTATACCACAAATTTTAAAGAAGTACACATTACATAAATTCGAAAAGAGAAACCTAATAATAGATTTCTCTTTTTTCTTTATTCTCTTTTCTTTTCTCTAAACATAGAAGTATCTTTGCGCTTTCAAATTGATAAAAAATGACTGAAAACGTAAGAGTACGCTTCGCTCCTAGCCCAACAGGCCCTTTACATATGGGAGGAGTTAGAACCGCTTTATTCAACTATTTATTTGCTAAAAAATATAACGGAACATTTGTATTACGTATCGAAGACACCGATCAAACTCGTTACGTAGCCAATGCCGAACAATACATTATAGATTCATTAGAATGGTGTAATATTCCTTTTGATGAAGGTCCTGGTAAGAACGAAAAATTTGGTCCTTACCGTCAGTCAGAACGAAAAGAATTATATAAAAAATATGCAGATCAGTTACTAGAAACAGGTTGGGCATATTATGCTTTTGATACTGCTGAAGAATTAGATGAACATAGAAAAGAGCATGAAGCTAACAGTAAAAACTTTATTTACAATTGGCATAATCGTGAAAAAGGCAAATTAGTAAACTCTTTAGTATTATCTAAAGAAGAAGTTGAAGCTAAAATTAATGCTGGAGAAAAGTTTGTAGTGCGTTTTAAAAGTCCTCAAGATGAAATTTTAACAATGCAAGATGAAATTAGAGGAGAAATTAAGATAGACACAAATATTCTAGACGATAAAATTTTATTTAAATCAGATGGAATGCCAACATATCACTTAGCCAATATTGTTGATGACCATTTAATGCAAATATCTCACGTTATTCGTGGTGAAGAATGGTTACCATCTATGGCTTTACACGTATTATTATACAGAGCTTTTGGTTGGGATGCTCCTAAATTTGCACATTTACCATTAATTTTAAAACCAGTAGGAAAAGGAAAATTAAGCAAGCGTGATGGTGATAAATTAGGTTTCCCAGTTTTTCCTTTAGAATATACCAATGAGCAAACTGGTGATGTTTCACGTGGATACAAGGAAGACGGTTATTTTGCAGATGCTTTTGTAAATATGCTAGCTTTATTAGGATGGAATCCTGGTACAGAACAAGAAATTTTTAGCTTAGAAGAATTAGTGAAAACTTTTGATTTAGCTAGAGTTAGCAAGTCTGGAGCTAAGTTTAGTCCAGATAAAACAAAATGGTTTAATCAGCAGTATTTACAAGAGAAATCTAATAAAGAGTTAGTACAATTATTTCTTCCTATTTTACAAGTAAAAGGATTCGATAAAGACGAAAACTTTGTAGAAAAAGTAGTTTCATTAATTAAAGAAAGAGCAACGTTTGTAAACGATTTTTGGGATTTATCTAATTTCTTTTTTGAAAATCCAACAGAATACGACGCTAAAGCTGCTAAAAAGCAATGGAAAGAAGCTACACCAGCTTTAATGACTGAGTTAAGCGAAGTAATTTCTACTATAGAAGACTTTAGCTCACAAAATGTTGAAACTATCGTTAAAGAGTGGATTACAGCGAAAGAAGTAGGTTTTGGTAAAGTAATGCAACCGTTACGATTAAGTTTGGTTGGTGCTTTAAAAGGTCCTCACCTATTCGATATTATTGAAATGATTGGTAAAGAAGCCACAATTCAACGATTGAAAAACGCAGTAAACAAACTATCATAAATAAAAAAAGGAGCTTTTAAAGCTCCTTTTTTATTGTTCTATATTTTCTTAGAAACAGAATCCTCCAGAAGAAGACCTTTTTCCTGCATGGTTTCCACCTACAAAAACATTGTTCCAGTTTAATCTGAAAACAATACCTAAAGTTCCTTGAATGTGAGAACGCATACTTTCAAAACTTTCTAAAGAATGCTTGTAATATAATTGTGGATTAATACCAATAGCATCGGTAATCCAGTAAATTCCTCCTGCTCCAATGTTAAACGTTGGTGTCATTTTTCTGTCAGAATCTACAATACTTCCTCCTACAAAAACATACGGACTAAAACGTTCTAAAATAGCATCGAAGTTGTAACGAACCGATCCGTCCATAGAAAAATACTTAGCATCGTTACTAATAAAACCAACATCAATTGTGTTAAATGAAATAGCTCCATCAATAGAAAAACGCTCTCCAATAGGCATGGTAAGGTTTACACGTGGAACCTGAAATTGATGAGTATCACCAATAAAAGCGGCATCATTTTTACCAAATTTTGTAATTCCAACTCCAACTCCTATTTGCCAGGAGTCATTCAAATTTTGCGATACTACGCTGGTAGTAACACAACATATAAAAGTTAGTAGTAAAACTTTTTTTAACATTTTTAAGGGTTTTATAGTAGTATAACTGTTTTTATTAGGGTTTAGTATACTTAAATTGCATTCACGTTTTTAATAGCAGTTGTAAAATCATCTAAATCATTATCGTTCATTACTAAATGAATAGCTTCATCGCAAACCTTTTCTACATTGTCTAAAGGAAATTGTAAAGCCACTGCTATTTTGCGCATCAAAGATACTTCATTTTTATCTACATCACCATCGGCAAAAATCATTTTTGTTAATCTGTACAAACGCTCAATACGCTCATCGTAGCTTACAGGTGAGTTTACTGGATATTTTTCTGGCGATTTTAAAATGTTTTCATACTCACTTTCTGAAATATGTAATTTTTTAGCAGCTCTATCTAATAATTTTTGTTCACCCTCAGTAATTACGTTATCGGTTTTAGCAATTTTTACAATGCTTGCAAAATGACCAATTTCTTGTTTGTGTTTTCCGCTTGAATATAAATCTGAAATAGACATAATATATATTTTTAATGTTGTATTCTTTTAGAATCGTTGTTGTATAAAAAGTCACAAAAACTTTTTATTAAAATTACTAATTCTGCTAAAATTTACAGTATTAATTTTTCTTATACTATTTTAATAAGTATAAATTATAATAATAAAAACAGTGTTTTTTTAAGTTGTTTTTAGGGGTTTTTAAAATTGAATAAATAGAATCGTTGTTTTAGTAATAAAAACTGTTTAAAAGGGTGTTAAAAATTGTTTTTACTGATGATACAAACAAAATTTGAAAACAGAGCATTTTCTCGTCGTTTAAAACATTCTTTCGTACTAAGTTGTAAGACAAGTGGGGTATTATGAGAATTGTTTTAGATACAATTTTCTTTCCTTTCAGTAAGAAAAACCACTTCACCCCAAGCCTTTTTTGATTATTTAAAATAAAATGAAGGTCTTACGGGTAGCCGTAAGAAAAATAGAATTAGATATTTAATTTTTACAAAATTTTCCCAAAAGAAAATAAATTAAACTAATAATAATGAAATTTTTTGCAATAAGATATTTTTCAGTGAAAGCATCAATTACTTTATTTCCTTTGGATAAAGGTATGAAACCTAGAGATTTGTTCACAACTCCAATTTTTAAAAAAAGTGAAACTAATTATTATAAAAGAACATACACGGCAAGGGTACTAAATGAAAATGATGATGATAATGTTATTTTAGGGTATCTTTTAAAAAGTACTGATACACATATAATAGAATTAGACCAAGAATTATTTAATGAAGAGGATGTTAAAAACTGGGAAAAACTTTTTTTTATATTAGATAGAGAAAGACAAATAATTGCTTTTGAACATAATTCTAATGTAGCTACACCCGATAATGTTAAGAATGTTTTATTAAAATTAACAACTGCTTATGCGAACTCTTTTGGTTATGATATTAAGTTAGATTTTTTGATTGATAAGTTTGCTTTTTGGGATATAATTGAAAAATCAAATGGGTTATATCAAGTAGCATTTGATCTTAATTCTCCGAATCTTTTTGGTGGAAGTAAAAAAGCAAATGAATGGCTTGCAACCTTAAAAGAAAAGCATAACATGACAAAAGTTAGTGTTGATTTTAGAAATGAAAGTGGCGATTTAACTTATAATGAAGAAGAGATGGAATCTTACAGAGATTATGCAGATTCTGGTGGAGGAAATTGGACTTTAGGTGTTATTGAAAAAAATAAAAAAAGAAAATATAAAAGTGAAAATCACCTGAGACGAAAAGAAATTGATTTTAATGCGGACAATCCGAAAACAATAAAGGAAAATATATTCTTTCTAGTTAATAAGTTTAAGGAGTTAATTATAAACATAGATGATAAATAATGAGAAAAAAACAAATAATATTTATAGGAATCATAATAATTTCATTAATACTTAATTCATCTATTGATTCAGTAGTAATGAAAGGGTTGTTAGAAAAATTAATATTTAATTCGGTATCAATATTAGTGGGGCTTTCTATTGCTTTGTCTGGAATTTTTTTGAGTTCTATTAATACTGTTTATTTATCAATATACAGAATGACAAAAACTAAAAAGAAGAAAGAGTCATTTTCAGATGAGGAAATTCAAATGATAAAATCGAAGTTAACTGAGTTAGTTGATGAATTAAGAGAGAACTCTATGTTCTCATTGTACTCATTTTTATCAGTTATTACACTTTTTTTTATTAAAGAAATCGATTTTCCTTATATTCAATGGTTTATAGAGAGTGAAATAATAACAAAGATTTTTGTTTTTGATTCTATCATTCTTATTGGAAATTTTTTAATTTTTTGGTCTATAATAGATTCAATGGAGGTTGTTTTTAAAATTAGCAAGGCTTTTGAGTTAGTTAGAGAAGAATAGTTATATCAATTCCCAAAAACAAAACCAACAAGAAAAAATAACCCCGTATCTTTGCTCAAATTTTTACTACGTTGAGCAAGCAAACTATTGTCAATCATTACCAACAGTCTGCAAAAGTTAGTCAGATTGTAAAAGAGCTTCAACAAGAACACAACCATTTTCAAATAACGAATTTGGTAGGTTCTTCGTTGTCATTTGTTATATCTGAAACCTTTAAAAAAGCCGATAAACCGTACTTATTTATCTGTAATGATAAAGAAGAGGCGGCATATTATTTAAACGATTTAGAGCAGTTATTGGGAGATAAAAATGTACTGTTTTATCCAGGTTCGTATCGTCGTCCGTATCAGATAGAAGAAACAGACAATGCCAATGTTTTACTACGTTCAGAGGTGTTAAACCGTATCAATTCTCGCAAAAAACCTGCGATTATTGTTACCTATCCTACTGCCCTATTTGAAAAAGTAGTAACCAAAAAAGAACTCGAAAAAAACACTTTAAAAGTAAGTGTGGGTGAGCAATTATCGCTCGATTTTGTAAACGAAGTATTGTTTGAGTACAATTTTAATCGCGTAGATTTTGTTACCGAACCAGGAGAATTTTCGGTACGTGGTGGAATTATCGATGTATTTTCTTTTTCTAACGACGAACCTTACCGAATTGAATTTTTTGGTGATGAGGTAGACAGCATAAGAACTTTTGATGTAGAAACACAACTTTCTAAAGACAAACTGAAGAAAGTAAGTATAATGCCCAATGTAGAAAACAAAACCTTGCAAGAAACTCGCGAAAGTTTTCTAAAATATATTGCTTCTAAAACAGTAATTTTTGCAAAAAACACGGATTTACTAGCGGGAAATTTAGACAAGTTTTATCATAAAGCAGAGGTTGAATTTGAAAAGCTTTCTCAAGAAATTAATCATGCAAAACCAGAAGAACTTTTCTGTAACGGAAGTTTATTGTTGGAACAATTACAGCAGTTTACGGTAGCGCATTTATCGTCGCAAGCAAAAGTTTCTGGCACTACGGTTGATTTTAATACACATCCGCAGCCTTCTTTCAATAAAAAATTCGATTTATTAATTCAGAATTTTAATGAGTTTTCTGAAAAAGGATTTACCAATTATATTTTCTGTGCAAACGAAAAACAAGCACAACGATTTAAAGATATTTTTGAGGATCATGATGAAGATGTTTCGTATGAAACTTTGGTTTTTCCAATTTATCAAGGATATGTCGATTTAGATGAAAAAATAGTTTGTTATACCGATCATCAAATCTTTGAACGTTATCATAAATTCCGCTTAAAAAACGGATATGCTAAAAAGCAATCCATCACCTTAAAAGAATTAACCAATCTTGAAAAAGGAGATTATGTAACGCATATAGATCATGGTATTGGTCGATTTGCTGGTTTACAAAAGATTGATGTTGAAGGAAAAAAACAAGAAGCCATCAAGCTTATTTATGGAGATAGAGATGTATTGTATGTGAGTATTCACTCGTTGCATAAAATTTCTAAATTCAACGGAAAAGATGGTAAAACACCTAAGATATACAAACTAGGTTCTGATGCTTGGAAAAAAGTAAAACAAAAGACCAAGAAACGTGTTAAAGAAATTGCCTTTAACTTAATTAAGCTGTATGCAAAACGAAAGTTAGAAAAAGGATTTTCTTTCGGACCTGATACGCATATGCAACATGAGTTAGAAGCAAGCTTTTTATTTGAAGATACTCCCGATCAGTTTTCGGCGACTCAAGACGTAAAAGCCGATATGGAGAAAGACCAACCTATGGATCGTTTGGTTTGTGGAGATGTAGGATTTGGTAAAACCGAAGTTGCCATACGTGCTGCTTTTAAAGCGGTAGATAACGGAAAACAAGTAGCGATCTTAGTTCCTACGACTATTTTAGCATTTCAGCACTTTAAAACCTTTTCTAAGCGATTAAAAGACTTTCCGGTCACCATAGACTATTTAAACCGTTTTCGTACCACAAAACAGAGAAAAGGAGTTTTAGAAGGCGTAGCCAATGGAAGTGTAGACATTGTGATTGGTACGCATCAACTAACTAATAAAAGTGTTCAGTTTAAAGATTTAGGCTTGTTAATTATTGATGAAGAGCAAAAGTTTGGAGTTGCCGCTAAAGATAAACTGAAAACCATCAAAGAAAATGTAGATACGTTGACGCTTACCGCTACACCAATTCCAAGAACATTACAATTCAGTTTGATGGCCGCAAGAGATTTGTCGGTTATCAAAACACCACCTCCGAACCGACATCCTATTGAAACCAATGTAATTCGTTTAAGTGAAGAGGTAATGAGAGATGCAATTTCGTATGAAATTTCACGTGGAGGACAGGTGTTTTTTATCCACAACCGAATTGAAAATATCAAAGAAGTAGCAGGAATGTTGCAGCGATTGGTTCCTTCTGCAAAAATCGGAATTGGTCATGGGCAAATGGAAGGTAAAAAACTAGAGGAATTAATGCTCGGATTTATGAACAATGAGTTTGATGTACTCGTTTCTACCACCATTATTGAAAGTGGATTGGATGTGCCAAACGCCAATACTATTTTTATTAATAATGCAAATAACTTCGGATTGTCTGATTTACACCAAATGCGTGGTCGTGTAGGTCGTTCTAACAAAAAAGCATTCTGTTATTTTATCACTCCGCCGTATCATCATATGACAGATGATGCTCGTAAGCGAATTCAAGCATTAGAGTTGTTTTCTGATTTAGGAAGCGGATTAAATATTGCAATGAAAGATTTAGAAATCCGTGGTGCTGGAGATTTATTAGGTGGTGAACAAAGCGGATTTATGAATGATATAGGTTTTGATACCTATCAGAAAATTCTTCAAGAAGCTATTGAAGAATTAAAAGAGAATGAGTTTAAAGAGCTGTATCCTGTTGAAGATGATGGAAAGCCCAAAGAGTACGTAAAAGAGGTTCAAATAGACACCGATTTTGAAATATTATTCCCAGATGATTATGTGAATTCTGTTACTGAAAGATTGAATTTATATAACAAATTGGCTTCGTTAAAAACGGAAGACGAATTATTGACCTTTGAGAGCGAAATTACCGATAGATTTGGTGAATATCCAACCCAAGTTATCGACTTATTAGATAGTGTTCGAATTAAGTGGTTAGCAAAATCGTTAGGGTTAGAGAAAATCGTTTTAAAACAAAAACGAATGATTGGATATTTTGTAGCAAATCAGCAAAGTGAGTTCTATCAAACTGAAGCATTTACAAGAATGTTGCAGTATTTACAGAAGAATCCGAAGAGTTGTGTAATGAAAGAAAAACAAACCAAAAACGGATTACGATTACTGATTACATTTATAAAAATTGATTCGGTAAATAAAGCGCTAAGTGTCTTACAAAAGATATAAACTTTGATATACTACGTCATTTCTAGGAGTTTACGACGAAGCAATCTTTTTTAATATGGAAAAGCAAAACTCACACACAAAACACTTATCACAGCTTGTTTTAGCGACACTTTTTATAAGTACTTCTGGAGTATTAGGAAAGTACATAAAACTTTCTCCTGAAGTAATTGTTTGGTTTCGTGCAGCTATTGCAATGATGTTTTTATTTGGGTTTTGTAAGGTTAAAAACATCTCGCTTAAAGTTAAATCTCAAAAAGACCGATTTACTTTTATAATTGCGGGGGTTTTTATGGCATTACATTGGGTTACGTACTTCTATGCGTTAAAACTTTCGAATGTAGCAGTTGGGATGTTATCTTTATACACCTACCCTGTTATTACTACATTTTTAGAACCTTTTTTCTTTAAAAACAAATTAAGCAAAGTCCATTTATTGTTAGGTGCTATGGTATTGTTAGGAGTATATATTTTAGCTCCAGAAATGCACTTAGAAAGTTCAATGATTCAAGGAATAGCATTTGGAGTTTTCTCAGCATTTTGTTATGCCATTCGGTTTTTACTAATGAAGAAATTGGTAGTACAATATCATGGATCTATGTTGATGTTCTATCAAATGTTAATCGTTGCATTTGTAACGATACCATATTTGTTTCTTAAGGATATTTCCAATATTTCGCATCAATATCCGTATGTATTAATTTTAGGAATTTTAACCACTGCAATAGGGCATACGTTACTTACATTAAAACTGAAACATTTTAAAGCATCAACCGCAAGTATCATTAGTAGTATTCAACCAGTTTTTGGAATTGTTTTGGCTTTTTTATTTTTGAATGAAGTACCTAAATTACAAACCTTTTTTGGCGGATTATTAATCCTATCAACAGTAATTATAGAAAGTATTCGTAGTAAGAAAAGTAAAGCTTAACGCATACTTACATTTTCGTAATTTCTTTTTACAAAAGAAAGTGCATTTTCTAATATTTCACCCATATTATCACTCTTTTTAAAGGGAATATCTTTTGTAAAGTCAAAGATTTGTTGTTTGAGTAAATCAATGTTTTTTTCAGTAGAAATAACATCATTTTTCATACAAGAAACCAACTCTGTAATTCGTTTTTCTGAACTTAAAATTCGCTTCGCTACGATTGATCTTTCTTCAAGTTTATACTGCTCTATAGAAGGTGAACTTAGCTTCTCTCCTACTAGCTGTACCATGGTTATATTCTCTTTAAAAAATTGCGGATAATACACTTTAAATTTTCCCTCAAAACATTGCTGATCGAAATCAATCGCTCTAATTTTATAAACTACATTATCAAAATCGTGAGTAGGAACAATTACATAATTATATGAGCGCATATCTCCTAGTAAACGAATCATACAACGCTCATTAAATTTTACAAACTCTTTTGCAATTTGAGCTTTTTCTAAGGCAGAACAATTTGGTAAATTATCTTTGATAAATACATCACCAGGTATGCCTGCAATATGCTCTTCTATAAGTGTGTTTTTATAGACCAAATAGTTGAGGTTGTATGGAGAAAGCATGTGTTCTAACTCGAGTCCGTAAATACGAGAAGCATCGGTTTTTTTAACGTAAAAATAGGTATAGTTGTCGTTTAAAATATTTCTAACTTTAATACGAAATGGTTTCGAATTTCCAAACGTACAATAGTCCACAGCATCAATATTTAAATACTGAATCGTATCTTCATTACCATTTGAATGTAGAATTGTATAAACTTTTTTTAGGCTTAAATCTATTTCTTGTCGTTCAAATTCTGAATAATACACACGAATCCAAAGTGTATCATTATCGTTGTTGTCATAAACTGTTACCGATCCTTGAAAGCGTAGTAAATCTTCATAAAACACAGGGATTTTAATATTTCTACTATGTTTTATTAAATAAGAATTCAACTCTTCTGTAACAGGAAAAGCTGGCTTTTTTTGTGACATTAATTTTTCTTCAAACGACATTGAAAGAGAGTTTTCTCAAAAATAGCCATTAATACTAAACTTCAAACAATTTACCAGGTAAAGGCTTAACAACGTCTTTTAATTCCATTTGAACTAATATTGAAGATAATTGATAAACGGGAATTTGACACTCTAAAGCAATTAAATCTAAATGTTGTTTTCCGTTTTGCAACAGATAATCATAGAGCTTTTGTTCGGTTTCGGTTAGAGTAACAAACAATTCCTTTTGCTTGGGTGTTGAGGCTTTTGACAAATCCCAATTAAACATTTTTACAACATCTTCTGCTGAGGATAATAAATGTGCTTGATTGTTTTTTATCAAATTATTACAACCTTCACTGTAAATATCGGTTGTTCTTCCCGCTAAAGCAAATACATCTCTGTTGTATGAATTTGCAATATCTGCGGTTACTAAAGAACCTCCTTTTTTAGCAGATTCAATGATAATGGTTCCACGTGAAATTCCTGCAACAATTCTGTTTCGTTTTAAAAAATTTTCTCGTTGAGGTGTTTCGTTGTGCCAAAACTCAGTAATAATTCCACCATTGTTTTTTACTTCGTGGATATGTTTTTTATGAGTTTTAGGATAAACAGAGTCTAATCCATGAGCAAAAACCGCGATGGTTTGTAAGTTTTGTTTTATAGCAGCTTTATGAGCACAAATATCTACTCCATAGGCAAAACCACTAACAATTATTGAATTGTATGGTGTTAAGTCTTCAATTAATTGATTGCAAAAATCACGACCGTAAGAAGTAATGTTTCTTGTACCGACTATAGATAGAATCTTATTAGTATTTAAATTGATATTTCCATCATAAAAAAGTAAGATAGGAGCATCGATACAATGTTTTAAATTTTCAGGATAATCATTATCTAAAAAGTAGGAAAATTTAACCTTAGACTTTTGAATGTAATTCAACTCCTCCTCTGCTCTTTTAAAATTTTCTGTATCGAATAAATGCTGAATTACGGTACTACCAATTCCATTTATTTTAGCTAAGTTTTGAGGTTTTTCTTTAAATATTTGCTCAACATTTCCTGTGGCAGAAATTAATCGTTTTGCCATAATATCTCCCACATTTTTTGTGGTTTGTAAACGCAGAATAGCCAGCAATTTTTCAGAAGTCATGAGCAAACATATTGACTATCAATATACAAAAAAATGTTGATAAAAGATGTATATAAATTGCGTTGAATACCTTGAATTTACTATCTTTGTTATTATGACTATAGCCAACTACATCAACGATTTATTATATAGATACGACTGTGTAATTATTCCTAATTTTGGTGGATTTGTTACCAATAAAACGGGTGCTAAAGTGAATCACTTTACGCATACAATGCATCCTCCAAAAAAAGAAATTACCTTTAATTCGTATTTACAACACAATGATGGTTTGTTGGCAAACTATATTGCTACAAACGAAAAGATTTCTTTTGAAGAAGCTGTTCGTAAAATTGCTGTTGAGGTTGCTGAGTGGAAAGAAGAATTGACTAAAACTTCAATCGAAGTAGCACAAGTTGGTACATTATCTATGAATGAAGACCAACAAATTACTTTTGAACCTAATTTAGAAAGTAATTTTTTAACCGATTCGTTTGGTTTAGCAACTGTAGAATCTCCTGCTGTTGGAAGAATTGTTGAAGAAAACGAGGTTACAGTTGTTGACAATGCTGAAGAAAAAGAAACAAAAGTACTTCCGTTATATGTTAAGAGAGCCGCTGCTGCAGTTGTTGTTTTAGGATTAGGAATTACAGGTTGGAACTATACTCAAAATCAACAAGAAGCAAAAGAATTTGCAACTCAACAAGAAGCGATTGATAAGAAGATTCAATCTGCTACTTTTGTTATCGATAATCCGCTACCTACTATTAATTTAAACGTTGCTAAAGAGGCAAACAACTTTTTTATTATTGCAGGTGCTTTTCAGTCAGAAGCCAATGCAACAAAGAAGTTAGAGCAACTTAAAGAAGAAGGTTTTGATGCAAAAATTGTAGGTAAAAATTCTATTGGTCTTACACAGGTTGCTTTTAGTGGTTATGCTACAAGAGAAGATGCAAGAACTGCTTTAGAAGAGATTCAAAACACTGTTAGCGAAGACGCTTGGTTGCTAGAAAAATAAGCTAATATTTAATAAGGTTATTTTAGAAACGTTGTAAAACGTTTCCGTATCTTTGCGCCCAAAATTTAGGTCATGAGAGCAAAGACACCGAAAGAATCGTTAACCGTACTTACCGACTTAGTTTTACCAGGTGAAACTAACTATTTAGATAATCTTTTTGGAGGTGAATTATTAGCAAGAATGGACAGAGCTTGTAGTATTGCAGCAAGACGACATTCAAGAAGAATTGTGGTAACTGCTTCAGTAAATCATGTAGCATTTACCAAATCGGTACCAGTAGGTAGTGTTGTAACGGTAGAAGCTAAGGTTTCTCGTGCTTTTAAATCGTCTATGGAGGTGTATGTAGATGTTTGGATAGAAGACCGTCAATCTGGTGAGAAAACGCAAGTAAACGAAGGTATTTATACTTTTGTAGCTGTTGATGAAACCAATAAACCTGTGCCAATTCCTCAAATAACCCCAGAAACTGAGTTAGAAAAAAAGCGTTACGATGGGGCTTTACGTAGGAAGCAATTAAGTTTGGTATTAGCTGGTAAAATGGAACCTAAAGATGCTACAGAATTAAAAGCTTTGTTTGTTTAAGGAAGAATAAATATGATAAATAAAAAGAGACGCTATTAGCGTCTCTTTTTATTTATCATCCAAATCACCACTTTCAGAGAGGAAAATGGCTACGGTTTTTGTTTTTTCAAATTGAGAGAAAATTATAATCATAATAACGGTAATAGGTACTGAAAGAATCATACCTGTTATTCCCCAAATTTTTCCCCAAATAGCTAAAGCTAAAATGGTTACCAAAGGGCTTAAGTTTAACGATTTCCCAAAGACTTTAGGCTCTACTACATTACCTACAATTACTTGTACTGCACCTACTGCAGTTAATACAATTAAAAAGGGGGTGAATTCACCAAATTGTATCAAGCTAAAAATAGCAGGAAACACGGTAGCTACTAATGAACCAATAGTAGGGATATAATTCAATAAAAAGATTAAAAATGCCCAGAAAGGAGCGCTATCTACTCCTACTAAAACCAATACGATATAACTTAAAATACCCGTTAAAAGGCTTACATAAGTTTTTAAACGCAAATAACTAGAAATAGAGTTTTCTATCTTCGTTAAGATACTTTGAACATTACCATTGTCTTTAAAAAACACTTTACGTAGTTTCTTTTTAAGGCTAGCTTCCTCTAAGAAGATAAATAAGGCGTAAATAACAATCATAAAGGTGTCGCCTAACAATCCGCTTATTCCGTTTGCGATATTGCCTAAAACCGACCCATAATCGAAATTACCAATAACCGATTTTACCGATTTAAAAATATCAATATGAAAATAACTGTTTAATTTATTTATAATAGAAGAAACATTGGGCTCGTATTTAGAATACGATTCTGTTAAATTAGAAATACTATTGGTAATAATTTCAGAAATAAAACCAAAGGCTAAAATAATAACCGTAAACACCAAAATGTTACTTAGCCAATGCGGAATAAACTTCTTAGCAAAAGGAAGCTTGTATATAGATTTTCGTATTTCTCTAGTTAAAAACCAAAAGATAAGAGCAAATACAAAGGGAATTAAAATTCCTTTTCCTACTACAAGAGTAGCTAGAATAGCTATGGTAACTATAACAAAGTTAGCAGCTTGTTTCATAATAAGTTTATTGTCTTTTAAATTGTTAAAACGGTATAACTTTTAAATCTGTCTGTCATTCCGTACTTGATACGGAATCTATGAGTTTTTCAATAAGTAAACTCCATATTTCGAAGGAATTACAACGCAAAAAACGTTAACGAACCATATTTTTAAAATCTGGGAAAAGTAATTTATTGAAATAACCGAAGTTAAGATACTATTTTTTTCGAATCCAACTAGCGGGATTTAAACGTGTTAAATTTTTGTATAAGATAAATCCTAAACGTGTTTTTCCAGAAATTTTATCAGTAAAAACTTTACCAACTGCATCACCTGTTTTAACTACATCGCCTTTTTTTACTAGTGTTTTCTCTAAATTATTATAGGCAGAAATGTAATTTCCGTGTTGTATTAGTACTGATTTTTTACCATCAGAATTTGATTGAATATTAAGTACTTTTCCATTAAAAATACTTTTAGCATTACTGTTAGCTTTGGTAACAATATGCAACCCAGGACTGCTAATTTTTATACCAGGAAATGTAGGGTGAGGTTGTACACCAAACTTACGTGTAATAACACCTTGTACTGGCCAAGGAAGGTTTCCTTTGTTTTGCTCAAAGTTGGCTAATAATTTCTTTTCAGCTTCGTTTAAAACAAATCCAGAAGACTTTTTTACATTCTTTTTTCCTTTATTTCGTTTTCTGTTTGCACGAGCAATAGCTTCTCTAATAAGTTTATCTATACGACTGGTAATTCTTTTTTCTTCGCGAATTTTCTTCTGTAAATCTCTTTTGTACTTACGCTCTTGCTTCTTGATTTTTGAAACTAACTTTTCCTGACTTTTTTTGTCATCTTCAATAGCTTCCTTTTGTTCAGTTTCATCAACTAGCAATTGTTCTTTTGCCTTTTTTCGTTGATCTAAAGAATCGTTCAACTTTTTTATAAGGCTAATTTTAGTAAGTATCTCCTCCCCTTGCTTTTTCTGAAAGTCTTTGTACTGTTCCATGTACTTTAATCGCTTATAAGCCTGATAAAAGTTCTTAGATGACAGTAAAAACATGGTTTTACTTTGTTGAGATTTACTTTTGTATGATTTTACAACCATTTCAGAATATTCATCCTTTAACTTCTTAAGTTGTTTTTGGTTGTTTTGAAGTTTTTTGGTGTTGCTTTTAATTTCTTTATTAAGTTCTTCAGTTTCTAACTCAATAGTTTCAATTAAACGCTCTCGAGTACTTATTTTCTGATTAAGATCTTTTAAATCATCTAAAGCATTCGTTTTTTTCTTCTTTGTATTAAAAATAAGAGAGTTGATTTGCTTCATCTCTTTTTTAATTTTTTTACGCTGATTTTCAAGCTCTTTTCTGCTTTGAGCTTGGGTAGAAATACTTAGTAAAAAAGCACAACTAAATACTATGTAAAAAAATTGTTTAATCATTATAACTTAATTTCTTTATAACCAGCAGGAATTCTAAAATCGAAGTTTAGGTTTTTATTAAATTCTACCGATCTGTACGTAATATCAATCTTTGTAAATTTCTTTTTACTCTTTCCTAAAATTGAAATTTTACTAGGATATAACACATTGTTTTTGGTTGAATAGCTAGGATAATCAATATCTAAACGCTGCTCTTTTATTGGGTTGATCAATGACTGTTTATTCAACTTAAAATGCGACGGATTTACATCGAAAAACACATCGAATAATGTGGGTTGTTTTTTAGGCGACAAACGGTATGAAGCATTAATAATATCAACGTTTTGTCGTTGCTCTCTTACATTTAACAGCGCTTCTCCTAAGAGCATACTTTGAAGTTGTTCAAAATTAACTTCTACCCCTAATAACTTTGTTAACATGCTAAAATCTCCTTCGAAATAATTCTTTTTATAAGGAGAATAAAAACTGACTTTTGTTGGTGTAATTTTAGCTTTAAAAACAGTGATGATTTTTGTTCCTTTTAACCAAATAACTTCGTCTTTTTTCAATCTCATTTTAACTGAAAAACCAACATCTTCTTTGGTGTCTTTATAGTTTACTCGTAAACGAGCTTCTAATGATTTTTCATTAAAACTTGCTGCTACGTGCTTTTTAGCAACTTTTCTTGCAGACAAACTTTCAATTTCTGAAAGATTATCAGTTGTTTTTTTTGCCGATTTACACGATGTAAAAGCAATAAAAAAAACGAATATGTACTTAAATAACTTCATTATAAATTAATTATAAAGCATTTAACTTTTTTTGAAACTTCTTACGATTCTTAGCATCTCCTACCCTTTCGTAAGCTTTAATAAGTTCTTTGTAAAAGTTAGATTGCATTTCGTTATTGTCAATAACAAAATCAATACCAGTTTGTAAACTTACAATAGCTTTTTTATATTTTTTTTGCTGAATTAATGCACGCCCATTCATTAAATAAACAATAGGTTGAGCAGGAAATAGCTGCATTCCTTCTTCACTAAACCTAAGTAAATCAGCATCGTTTTCAGTATACAATTTAGTAAGTAATGTGCTTAGCGTACTGAATGTTTTGTTGTTTGTAAATTCAGTTTTTAAGTCACCCGTTACTTTTTTTACAATCGATTTTTTAGATGTTACTAACGAAGTAATTTTTGGTGGGCTTGTAAGTTTTTCCTGAATTCGTCTTAATCGAGCATCTAATAATTTTGCCTCTTGCAATTCTTTTAAAACTTCCTTGGCAGAAACAACATCATTATTTTGAAGGTGTAAATACACAAGAGATTTTCTTTTTTTAGGAAACAACTCCCCTATTCTTTCTTGAGTTTTTATGGCTTCGTTAAAATTTCTATCTCTTTTGTAAATGTTTACAATATGTTCAAGAATCCAAAGATTCTTAGTATCCTTTTTTAAAGCATCATTAGCATATTGCAAAGACTCGTAAGTTCTATTTAGCTTTAAGAAGTTTTTAGATAATTCGAATAAAACTGCCTTATCATTAGGAATTAACCGATTACATTCTTCTAAGTTTTCAATAGCTTTTTGGTAGTTGTAAATAGCTTTTTCTGAAAGTGCTTTAAAAAAGTATTCTTGAAATTTTAAATTGTTAATTTCTTCAGCAGAATTGTGAGTAGGAATACTATCTTGAGAATAAGATATAAAAGAAAAAAGACAAAAGGTAAAAGACAAAACTATATTGATATTCAAACGATTAATAGTCTTGTCTCTTTTTTCTTGCCTCTTGCTTCTAAAAGTTTTATGTAAGTTCTGTATAATCACCTATACTTACCGATGTATAATTACCATTATATTTTGCATGATTACCAATCATAGCATTGTTTAATGTAGCATTAGAAATATGAACATTGGTTTGAATTAATGAATTTTCTATTGTAGAATTTTCAACAATACTATTTTCACCAATCGATACATAAGGGCCAATTTTAGCGTTTTTAAGCACTACATTTTTACCAATATAACATGGTTGAATAATTTCTGAGTTTTCTAATACAACGTCTTTAGCAACTAAATTATTACCATCAGTTTGTTCAAAACCTAATACTTGTTTGTTAGTATCTACAGTTGGGTCTTTTTTACCGCAATCCATCCATGCATCTACTTTACCAGGAATAAATTTAGCACCTTGCTGTTTTAAAGATTCTAAAACATTGGTTAATTGATATTCTCCATTTTCCTTTAAATCGTTATCAATTAAATACTGAATTTCTTCTTTTACTTTACCTCCATCTTTAAAATAATAAATACCAATAATTGCTAAGTCAGAAACAAATTCTTTTGGTTTTTCAACAAAATCGGTAATAATTCCGTCTTGTAATTTCACAACACCAAAAGCACTTGGATCTTCTACTTGTTTAACCCAAATAGCTCCATCAGCATTGGCATCTAAAGTAAAATCTGCTTTAAAAAGTGTATCAGCAAAAGCAACAACACAAGGTCCAGATAAGGAATCTTTTGCACAATGAATTGCATGTGCAGTTCCTAAAGCTTCTTCTTGAACGTATACAGAACCTTTGGCTCCTAAACTTTCAGCGATTGCTACTAATTTATCTTTAGTATTTGCAGGAAATCCTTTTGCTGCAGGACCAATAATAAATGCTATTTCTTCTATAGGTTGCTTTACAACCGAGGTAATATCTTCTACTAAACGCTGAACAATTGGTTTACCAGCGATTACGGTTAATGGCTTTGGAGTTGTTAATGTATGAGGTCTTAAACGCGACCCAATTCCTGCCATTGGTACAATTATTTTCATAATTCTTTTCTTCGTTTTTTTAACGTTGCAATATACTACTTCTTATACGATTGAAAAAAGTTAAATTCCTTTAGGAATTGCATTGATTAAAGATTGTGTATAGGTAGTTTTTGGATTTTCGTAAATTTCATCAGAATCTCCAATTTCCTCTATTTTTCCTTTATTCATGACAACTAACTGATCTGCCATATATTTAACGACTGATAAGTCGTGAGAAATAAAGATGTATGTAAAATTAAATTCAGTTTTTAACTGATTTAATAAATTTAATACTTGTGCTTGTACAGAAACGTCTAAAGCCGAAACAGATTCGTCGCAAATAATGAGTTTTGGTTGCAAAGCAATGGTACGAGCAATACCAATTCGTTGACGTTGTCCGCCAGAAAACTCGTGAGGATATCTATAAAAATGCTCTTTTTCTAAGCCTACTTTTTCTAATAGTTCAAGAACATAATGCTGTCGTTCTTTGTTGTTGTTTAGAATACCATGAACTTTCATAGGTTCTAAAATGGAATTTCCAACAGTAATTCTTGGATTTAAAGAAGAAAACGGATCTTGGAAAATAATTTGAATGTCTTTTCGTAATTGTTTTACTTCTTTTTTAGAAAGCTTTGTAATGTCCTTACCTTTATAAATAACCGATCCTGAACTAGCTTTTTCTAGCTGTAAAATAGTTCTACTTAAAGTAGTTTTTCCGCAACCACTTTCACCAACTAACCCTAAAGTTTCCCCTTCATAAATCTTAAAACTAACATTATTAA
Organism: Tenacibaculum holothuriorum; assembly: GCF_002120225.1. GTDB lineage: Bacteria > Bacteroidota > Bacteroidia > Flavobacteriales > Flavobacteriaceae > Polaribacter > Polaribacter holothuriorum. The sequence continues at coordinate 488,050 of NZ_LAPZ01000002.1, forward strand.
CAGCTTTTACCTTTTGTGGTTTTTGAAACCAATAACCTCTCGAAACATATTCTTTTTCAAGATTATTAATTTCTAATAGAGGAGAAGCACTATATATTTTTTGATGAAATAGATTTCGTTCTTCATTACTGTATAACGTTTCATTGACAGTTTCATTGATGAAATCGTTTACTGTAGGTAATTTTTTTACTCTTTTACCGAGTTGTGGCTTTGAGTTAATAAGTGCTTTTGTGTATGATTCTTTAGGAGTTTTAAATATTTCTTGAGCATTTCCTTTTTCTATAATTTTTCCTTTATACATCACCAGAACATCATCAGCAATTTCTGAGACCAAAGCTAAATCGTGAGAAATAAAAATAATACTCATTTGAGTTTCTTGCTGAAGCTCTTTCAACAGCTTGATAATTTCTTTTTGTACTGTTACATCTAGGGCAGTAGTAGGCTCATCAGCAATTAAAAGTTGTGGTTTACAAGCAACAGCCATGGCAATCATAACACGTTGTTTTTGCCCACCACTAATTTCATGAGGATATGAGTTGAATATCTGTTGAGGTCTAGGGAGTTTCACTTTTTCAAATAAGGAAATAACCTCATTTTTTATTTCACTTTTCGAAAGATTAGTATGCTGTTTTAATATTTCTTCAACTTGAAAACCACAAGTTAATGTTGGATTTAAAGAACTCATTGGTTCTTGAAAAATCATTCCAATTTGTTTACCTCGTATTTGCTGAAATTCTTTTTCGGTGAATTGTAAAAGTTGGTTTTCATTGAATATAACTTCTCCTGTAATTGTAGTTTTTTTCTTAGGCAACAGTCCCATAATTGCCATAGAACTCACTGATTTTCCACTACCACTTTCACCAACAATTCCTAGTATTTTATTGTTTTGTAAAGAGAAAGAAATATTGTGAATAACAGTGTTTTCTGTGTTCTTATTGGTAAAGGATATGGAGAGGTTTTTTATGTTAAGCATCAATGAATAATTATAATGTAAAAATATATTTTTTATAAAAAACTAATATACAGGGTTTTAACTTTGTTTTTTTGTTTGCTAATAATTATTTTTATAAGCAGAATAATTAAAAATTAACAAAATAATTATGACTTATGTAAAAAATTAACAAAAAACTAAAATTAACTAAACCCAAAACTTTTTAAAAATGAAAAACATTACATTATTAGTTCTAAGCCTCTTTTTCATTGGAGGTATTATGGCACAAACCAAAAGAAATTGCCATACAATGAATAATTTAGAGTATAGAAAAACTCTAGATCCTCAACTAGAAGAACGAATGCAAAAAATTGAATCTTTTACGCAAAAAAGAGTAAAAGAAATACAAAACTATCAAGGTAAGGTAGATGGACAAATTATTACAATCCCAGTAGTGGTTCATGTAATTTATAGCAATTCACAAGAAAATATTAGTATGGCTCAAATTCAATCACAAATTGATGTATTGAATGAAGATTTTCGTCGTACCAACTCAGATGCTACTAATAAATGGTCTCAAGCGGCAGATACTCAAATTGAGTTTAAATTAGCGAATGTCGATCCTAATGGAAATTCTACAAACGGAGTTACAAGAAAATCTTCAACAAGAACCTCTTGGGGAACCAATGATGCAATGAAAAAAGCTTCGCAAGGAGGAGTAAATCCATGGAATGCGGCAGAATATTTAAATATGTGGGTATGTAATATTGGTGGCGGAATTTTAGGATATGCTCAATTTCCTGGAGGTAGTGCTGCTACTGATGGAGTAGTAATGAGTCCTCAGTATTTCGGAAGTTCTGATAAAGGCTCAGGATTCTATTTATCAGCTCCATTTGATAAAGGACGTACAACAACTCATGAAGTTGGACATTTTTTAAATTTACGTCACATTTGGGGTGATGGAGGTTGTAGTGTAGACGATTTTGTTTCAGATACACCAACTTCAGATGCTGCTAATTATAACTGTGCAACAGGTCATGTTTCATGTGGGTCAGAAGATATGGTTCAAAATTATATGGATTATTCTGATGATGCCTGTATGAATTTATTTACCACAGGGCAAAAAAATAGAATGAGAGCGGTTTTAGACCCAGGAGGTTCTAGAAGAAGTTTAGCATTATCTGATAAATTTGGTGGAGGTTCTACACCTACTTGTTCAGATGGAATTCAAAATGGAGATGAAACAGGAGTAGATTGTGGAGGTTCTTCATGTGCGCCATGTCAAACATCTTGTACAGATAATGAAGTTACTTTTTCTTTAACGTTTGATAATTATGCATCAGAAACTTCATGGAGTATAACCAATGCATCAGGAGCAACTGTTGCTTCTGGTAATGGATATGGAAGTTCAAATAATGGAACTACAATTACTGAAGAACTATGTTTACCAGATGGTTGTTATACATTTACAATTAATGATTCTTATGGTGATGGAATTTGCTGCGCTTATGGAAGTGGTTCATATTCAATTACTGGATCTAGCGGAAGTTTAGCTTCTGGAGGTTCGTTTGGTAGTTCAGAAACAAAAGAATTTTGTTTGGGTAGTACACCTGAGCCTACTTGTTCAGATGGAATTCAAAACGGAGATGAAACAGGAGTAGATTGTGGAGGTTCTTGTGCACCTTGTGATACAGGAGGAGGATCAACAGTATTGTTTGATGGATCATTTGAAACAGGATGGGAAGGATGGACTGATGGGGGAGGAGATTGTTACAGATATTCTGGCTCAAGATCTAGTGATGGTAGTTATTCTATTCGTTTAAGAGATAATTCTGGAACACGTTCGGCAATGACTTCTCAATCATATAATTTATCATCATACAATCAAGTAGAAGTAAGTTTTGAATTCTATCCATATAGTATGGAAAATAATGAAGATTTTTGGTTACGTTACTATAATGGTTCTAGTTGGTCTACCGTAGCGTCTTGGGCTAGAGGAGCTGACTTTAACAATAACACTTTCTATTCAGCTACTGTAACTTTAAATGCTTCCGATGTAAATTTTGCAAGCAATTCAATGTTTAGGTTTCAATGTGATGCCAGTGGTAACGGAGATCATATTTATATTGATAAAGTGAAAATTACTGGTATTGGAGCAGGAGCAAGAGGGGTTGGAAACTCGCTAGTAGCGTTAAGAACTTTAGATACAACTAGAGAAGGGAATACTTTAGAAGAAGAGTATTCTATTTATCCGAATCCAGTTAAAGGTAATATGCTATTTGTAAGAGTTTTTGAAACATCAAAAGCAACATATACAATTGTTAATTTAGTTGGTCAAACGGTTAAAAAAGGAAAAATTTCAAAAGAAATTGATGTGAGTAGTCTTAAATCTGGTATTTATATGTTTAATGTTACAGATGGAGATGATAAAGTAACACACAAGTTTGTTAAACAATAAAATAAAAGGAAAAAAATATTTTTAGTTAAAAACCCAGTTAAATACTGGGTTTTTCTTGTTTTGAGTTAAGAAAAAGGGTTATGTATTAATTTTTAAAATTTTGAAAACTTCATCTTTTTTATATATTTGGCGTCTTTTTGATATAAAAAATCATTTTTTAATATCAAAAATTCAACAAAATCAAATATTAATTACAAACCCTTCTTTTAATGAGAAACAAAATTACCCTAGCTTTTTTAAGCTTTTTGTTTGCAGGAAGTATCACTTTTGCGCAGCAAAAAAGAACATGTTATGCTACTGAAGATTTAGAGCATAGAAAACAGCAAGACCCTACTCTTGAAAAAAGAATGCAAGAGATTGAAAGATTTACTCAAAAAAGAGTGAAAGAAATGCAACAATATCAAGGTAAAGTTGCTGGTAGTATTATTACTATTCCAGTAGTAGTACATGTCTTATACACGAATTCTTCTAACAACATTAGTAACGCTCAAATTATGTCGCAAATGACAGTTTTGAACAATGACTTTAGAAGAACAAATGCTGATAGAACTAATAAATGGTCTCAAGCTGCTGATACTCAAATAGAATTTAAATTAGCAACTATAGATCCTAATGGAAACGCAACAACTGGTATTACTAGAAAACAAGTTAGCAAATCTACTTGGTTAACAGATAATAGTATGAAAAAATCATCTCAAGGAGGTGTTAATCCATGGAATACTTCTGAATACTTAAACATGTGGATTGTTGATAATTTAACAAACTCACAAGGAAATAGTATTTTAGGTTATGCTCAATTTCCTGGAGGTGCAGCATCTACAGATGGAGTTGTAATGGCAGATCAATATTTTGGAACTACAGGAACAGCTCAAGCTCCTTTTAATGGAGGAAGAACTACTACTCACGAAGTAGGTCACTTCTTAAACTTACGTCACATTTGGGGTGATGGAGGTTGTGGTGTAGACGATTTTGTATCTGATACTCCAGAATCTGATGCTCCAAATTATCAATGTAAAACAGGTCACGTATCATGTGGTTCAGAAGATATGGTTCAAAATTATATGGATTATTCTGATGATGCTTGTATGAACTTATTTACTGCAGGACAAAAAAATAGAATGCGTGCTGTATTAGAAGCTGGTGGAGCTCGTAGAAGTTTAGCTTTATCTGATAAGTTTGGAAGCGGAGCTACTTGTACAGCTACAGTACCAACAGGAGTTTCTACTTCAGGAATAACATCTTCAGGAGCATCGGTTAGCTGGTCTGCTGTAACAGCAGCAACCTATGATGTAAGGTATCGTGCAACAGGAACTTCTTCTTGGACAACAAATGCAGTTTCTTCAAATTCAACAACATTAAGTGGATTATCAGCTTCTACTCAATATGAGGTTCAAGTACGTAGCAAGTGTACATCTGGAAACTCTAACTATAGTACTTCAGTAAGCTTTACAACGCCAGCAGTAACTATTTCATATTGTACATCTAGCGGTAATACTTCTTATGCAACAGGAGTAACAA
>NZ_LAPZ01000020.1 GCF_002120225.1 Tenacibaculum holothuriorum
AAAAGCATCGATAATTATCGATGCTTTTTTTATGGTATAAGTTTGTGCTTATTTTTTAGCTTTTACATCAAAAGACATTTCCATAATATCGTTGATGAATTTATCTTTTAAAGCAGCGTCAATCTTTTTAGACTTGTAAGTAACTCCAAATTCAGTTCTGTCAACTCCAAAAGTATCACTTTTAAAAGAAACAACTCCATCAGTTTCAGAAACTTCAGCAGGAATCGTAATGCTCTTAGTAATATCTTTAATAGTTAAGTTACCTGTTACGTGTAATTTACCATCTTTCATTTCAGAATTTGCAATTACAAACTTAGCAGTAGGGAACTTTTCTATATCAAAGAAATCTCCAGCTTTTAAATGATCTTCTAAATCTTCTTTACCTTTACCAGCTTCTAAATCTAAACAGTTGATAGTTTTCATATCAATAGTAAACTCACCAGCTTTTAAAGCTCCGTTTTCTAAATCTAAAATTCCGCTAGCTAATTTTACATCTCCATTATGAGCTCCAGTTGGCTTAGTTCCTTTCCAGTTAATTACAGACTCAGCAATGTTTGCTTTATAAGAATTAATAACATTCTCTACTTTTTTAACGTCTTTTACTTCTTCGCTTGTTTCAGCTTTTTTCTTTTCTGTTTTACAAGAAATTGCAGTTAATGCGATAAAAGCAATTGCTAAAATTGATTTTTTCATTATGATTGATTTTTAATAATTGAGTTTATTTAGAACAAATGTAGATAAAAAATATTTCCCACGGAAATTATCTATTAGTTAAGATTTTCTTAATAGAAAAGAAATTAGAATCAACTTTTTGCTTTTTAGTGATTTAAGTTATTCTTTGTTTTTAGTGTCTATGATTATAGTTACTGGGCCATCGTTTAATAATTCTACTTTCATGTCTGCACCAAATTGACCAGTTTGAACTTTTTTGTTGAGGTCTTTTTCTAGTTGAGTAACGAAACTTTCATATAGAGGAATAGCTATGTTTGGTTTAGCAGCTTTAATATAACTAGGTCTATTTCCTTTTTTAGTTGAAGCGTGTAAAGTAAATTGACTAACAACTATTGCTTCACCGTCAATATCCAATAAAGATTTGTTCATTACTCCGTTTTGATCTCCAAAAATTCTAAGATTAGCAATTTTTTTAGATAACCAGGTAATATCCTCATTAGTATCTTCTTCAACGATTCCTAATAAAATTAATAATCCGTTGTTTATGTTGGCTACTTTCTCACTTTCAATAGTAACACTTGCTTTAGAGACTCTTTGAATTACAGCTTTCATTTATTTCGGTATGATAAGTATGTTAGTCCCAAATATCTGTTCGGTAATGTTCTTCTTCGCCTTCTAAAATTTGAAGGTAACTTTTGTATCGAGACCATGCTATTTCTTCGTTTTCTAATGCTTCTTTAACTGCACATTTAGGCTCGTTTATATGAATACAATTGTTGAATTTGCAATCTTGTTTTAAAGCAAAAAACTCTGGAAAATAGTCTCCAAGTTCATCTTTTTCCATATCAACAATTCCAAAGCCTTTGATTCCTGGAGTATCAATAATTCGAGCATCAAAACTTAAGTCAAACATTTCTGCAAAAGTAGTCGTATGCTGTCCTTGTTTGTGTTGTTCAGAAATTTCTTTGGTTTTTAGGTTTAATGAAGGTTCAATAGTGTTTAAAAGTGTGGTTTTTCCGACACCAGAGTGACCGGAAAACATACTTATTTTTCCTGTCATTAATTCTTTAACTTTATCTACATTGATGTTCTTTGTGGCAGAAACTTCAATACAAGTATAGCCAATGTTTTCGTAAATATCTTTCAGGTACATTATTTCTGCTCGCTGTTCAATTTCATACGAATCTATTTTGTTGAAGACTAAAATAGTTTCAATTGAATATGCTTCAGCAGTAACTAAAAAACGATCGATAAATGTTGTGAAAGTTGGTGGATTATCAATGGTAATTAATAAAAATACTTGATCGATATTAGAAGCAATAATATGTGTTTGCTTAGATAGGTTTACTGATTTACGAACGATGTAGTTTTTACGCTCATGAATTTGGGTAATTACTCCGGTTTCTTCATTATTCTTAGTTTCTAAAGAAAAATCTACAGTATCACCAACAGCAATTGGATTTGTACTTTTTATTCCTTTGATTCTAAATTTTCCTTTAATCCTACATTTATATAGTTTGTCTTGAGATTTTACCCAGTACCAACTTCCTGTAGATTTATAAACCGTTCCTACCATACGACAAAGATGAGAATAAAAAATATTCCCGCAAAAAGCGGGAATGTTTTAACTGTTAATTATTTTTTCTTGGTGATTTATACTCTCTTGGTGGATTGCTTTAAACATTTTAAGAATAAATTCTTCACTCAATCCTCTTTCTTCTCCTTCAAGAATCATTTTTCCTAAGATTTCATTCCAACGCTTGGTTTGTAAAATAGCTACGTTTTTCTCTTTTTTAAGTTCTCCAATATTGTCGGCAATTTTCATTCTTTTACCTAGTAAATCAATTAATTGATGATCTACAACGTCTATTTGAGTACGTAATGTATTTAATGCATTTCTATAATCTGCTTCGGTATCGGTTGCTTTTCTAACTTTTAAATCAACCATCATTTGAATTAACGATGTTGGTGTAATTTGCTGCTTAGCATCACTCCAAGCATTGTCTGGATCATAATGTGTTTCAACCATTAATCCATCAAAATTTAAGTCTAAAGCAGTTTGACAAATATCAAAAATGATGTCACGACGACCAGCAATATGAGAAGGGTCACAGATAAGGGGTAAATCTGGAAAACGATTTTGTAATTCAATAGGAATTTGCCATTCTGGATTGTTACGGTACCTTGTTTTTTCATAGGTGGAAAATCCTCTGTGGATCACTCCTAATTTTTTAATGTTGGCTGTATACAATCTTTCGATAGCTCCTAACCATAAAGGTAAATCTGGATTTACAGGGTTTTTTACCAATACAATTTTATCGGTTCCGTTAAGAGCATCGGCAATTTCTTGGATAATAAATGGACTTACTGTAGTACGAGCACCAATCCATAAAATATCTACATCGTGTTCTAAAGCTAATTTTACATGGTCTTTGTTAGCTACTTCTGTTGCGATTAACATACCTGTTTCTTCTTTAGCTTTTTGAAGCCACTTTAAACCTAAAGCGCCAACTCCTTCGAAATTTCCTGGACGAGTTCTAGGTTTCCAAATACCTGCTCTTAATACAGTAGCATCGGTGTCTTTTAGTTCGTGAGCAATTTTTAAAACTTGCTCTTCGGTTTCTGCGCTACAAGGTCCTGCTATTACTAATGGATGATTTAATTTAAAGTCGTCTAACCAAGTTCTTAATTCTTTTTTGTTTTCCATGATGTTGTTATTTTAAGAGAGCTTTACTTCTTGAATTCCCGTTAATATTTGTTTTATATGATTTGTGTTTTCCATTTCAGAATAGATTTCTGAGAATTTATGTTCTTCTAATAATTGTTTAAAATGCTGTAGGTTTTGAATGTATTCTTCTAAAGTTTCGATTACATTGTCTTTGTTTTGTTCGAAAATAGGAGTCCACATAGCAGGTGAACTTTTGGCTAATCGAACTGTAGAGGCAAATCCACTACCAGCCATATCAAAAATGTCTCGTTCGTTTTTTTCTTTCTCAATTACTGTTTTACCAAGCATAAAAGAACTTATATGTGAAAGATGTGATACGTAGGCAATATGTTTATCGTGAGATTTTGGATCCATGTATCGAATTCGCATTCCTAATTTTGAAAAGATATCTAATGCTTTTTCTTGCAATTTGAATGCTGTTTTCTCTACCTCACAAATAATGTTTGTTTTGCCTTTATACAAATTTCTTAATGCAGCTTTGGGTCCTGAAAACTCTGTTCCTGCAATAGGATGTGTTGCTAAAAAGTTTCTTCTTTTTGGATGTTGTTCTATTGCTTGACAAATTTGAGTTTTTGTTGAGCCTACATCGATGACCAAACAATTGTCTGAAACTAAATTTAAAACCTCAGGAATTAGATCGACAGATACATCCACAGGAATGGAAACAACTACAATATCAGCATTTGTTACATCCTTTAATTCGGCTTTTTTTTGAATAATACCTAAATTAATAGCCTCTTGTAAGTGCTCTTCTTGTTGATCAATTCCGTAAATTGTACAATTTTTAAACTCATGTTGCATATCTAATGCTAAGCTTCCTCCAATTAATCCTACTCCGATTATATATACATTCATGCTGTTTCGTTGTTTAGTATTCTGTTTGTAGCTTCTTTAATTTTTTCTTCGGGAACACATAGTGAAAATCGAATATATCCCTTGCCTAAATCACCAAAAATGGTTCCAGGTGCAACAAATAAATGATAGGTATATAATAGTTTGTCTACCATTTCTTCTGATGTTATTCCTTCTGGTAATTTTGCCCATACAAACATACCAGCCGTATTTTTGTCGTAAGTGCAATGTAAACTTTCAGCAAGTTTCCAAACAAGATTTCTACGGATTTCATATATACTGTTTATAGAATTAAACCAATCTTTAGGTTGCTCTAATGCTTTTATAGCTCCTTTTTGAATGCCTAAAAACATTCCAGAATCCATTTGAGTTTTTACTTTTAAAATTTCAGTTAAAAATTCGCTATTGCCTAATAGCATTCCAACTCGCCAACCAGCCATATTAAAAGATTTACTCAAAGAGTTCAGTTCTAAAGCAATGTCTTTTGCTCCTGGAATAGATAAAATACTTGTAGGGTTATCGTTTAATATAAAGCTATACGGATTGTCATTTACAATAACTATTTGATGCTTCTTTCCGAATGCAATTAACTTTTGCAATGTTTCTTGAGTCCCTTTGGCTCCCGTTGGCATATGCGGATAGTTTACCCACATTAACTTTACTTTTGATAAATCTAAGTTTTCTAATTCATCAAAGTTTGGTTGATATTTATTGTCTTCCGTTAACGAATAATATATAGGTTTAGCACCTATTAAATTAGTAACCGCACTATATGTTGGATATCCAGGGTTTGGAATTAAAACGCCATCTTCTTCATTTAATAAAGCTAAAGAAATATGCATAATCCCTTCTTTGCTCCCCATTAACGGAAGTACTTCGTTTGAAGGGTTAATAGCTACGTTGTAATTCGATTGGTAAAAAGACGCAATAGCATTTCTAAATGCTTCAATTCCTTGATAACTCTGATATTGATGCGTGTTTTGTTCAGAAACACTTTGTGTAATCGCATCAATTACCGAAGTGGGTGGAGCCAAATCTGGGCTACCAATTCCGATATTTATAATTGGTTTTCCTTCAGAAATTAACTGTCGTACTTCTTTTAATTTTTTAGAGAAGTAGTATTCTTGAACACTTTGTAAACGGTTGGCAAACTGTATCATAATCTTCCGTTTTTATATTCTCCTAATATTTTAAAATCTTCTGCCATAATTTCAATAATAGCTTTTGCTTTTGCGTAATCGTTATACGTTTCGAAAGTTACATCGACGAAAAATGAATATTTCCAAGGGGTTTCAATTTTAGGTAACGATTGAATTTTAGTGAGATTTAATTTACAATCGCTCATTACATTTAAAATAGCTGCTAAGCTTCCTCTTTTATGATCTAACTCAAATTTTAAAGATGCTTTATTAATACTGTCAATTCCGTTTTCTGGTTTTTCAGTTTGAAGAATTACAAAACGGGTCGCATTGTTTTTTATGGTTTGAATTTCGTCTTCGATAACTGTTAAATCAAAAATTTCTGCTGCAATTTTAGGAGCGATAGCAGCAACTCCTTTGAGTTTGTTTTCTGAAATTCGTTTAGCTACTTCAGCAGTATCAACATCTTCAATAAGTTTTATGTGCTTATAATTTTTAAAGAACTCTTTACACTGTAATAAAGCCATTGGGTGAGAACATACTTCAGTAATATCTTCAATTTTTTGATTGTCTAATCCCATTAAATGATGATGAATTGGTAAATAATATTCACCAGAAATATGCAAATTATTCTTGTCGATTAATGCGTAGTTAGGAATAATAGAGCCAGCAATGGTGTTTTCTATTGCCATAATTCCTTGGCTGCTATGGTTGTTTGTTAAACTATCAACCAACTTATCGAATGATAAACATTCTTGTAAAGTTATATCGTTACCATAATAATTTTGGGCTACGATATGATGATTACTTCCTTGTATTCCTTGAATGGCTATTTTTTTCATTTTAATGCAAAAAAAAAGCCTCGATTTATCGAGACTTTATATTCATATATTTTAATTTTGTTATTTAATTGTATGGTATAAAGTCTCTTCTCTTACTAAAAAAGTAAAAGTAAAAATAAAAACCTTGCCATACATTTTGTAACATACTATGTGTCGTGTTTTAAATACAAGACAAATCTTAGAAATTAAATTTAGAAAACCAAATTATCTTCAAAAAAATATTTTATGCAAATTGAACGAGTAACTTCTCATTGGACAACCAATACTTATTATATAGAACATAATGGAGAATCTGTTTTAATAGATGCGTCTGATTTGGCTATTAAAGAGTATGTGAAAATAACACCAAAACAAATTATTGTTACACATGGTCATGTAGATCATATTGAAGTTTTAGAAGATTTAAAAGAAGAATACTCGTGTGAAGTAACGATTCAGAAAGACGGACAGTTAATGTTAACTGACCCGATGATGAATACTTCTGGATTTTTTCCGCAGTTTAAAACAATTTCTTGTAAAGAAGCAGAAAATACTTTTAAAGGAAAAGAATTTGAGTTTACAATAGGAGGTAAATTGTTTAAAACAATGCATACTCCTGGACACTCACCAGACTCTTCTGTTTTTTATAATGAAGAAGAAAAATTATTAATTGCAGGTGATTTAATTTTTGAAAACTCTATTGGACGTTCAGATTTTATGCATTCTAATACTGAAGAACATTTAAAAAATGTAGTAAAAGTTTTAGATTTTTTTGATGATGATTATACTGTTTTACCAGGGCATGGAAATCCGTTTTTGTTAGGAAAAGCTAAAAACGATATTTTGTCGGTAGTACAATGGGTTGCTAATCAAGAGCGAATTGTGTTGTAAATTAGTCTATTCTAAAAGTTCAATATGATTTCTGTGTAATTTTATTTTTTCTTCAATTTTAAGAGCTTTTAAAATACGAGAAATTACTACTCGAGATGTATGAAGTTCATTGGCAATTTCTTGATGTGTAACATTTACAGAATTGGTTTGATGAACTTTTGCTTTTTCTTGTAAATATTTAAAAACTCTGTTGTGCATATTGTTAAAAGCGATCGTGTCAATGGTTTGAAGCATTTCATCCATTCTGTTGTGGTAGCTTTGTAAAATAAACTCCTGCCAACTTTTATATAGCATCATCCACTCTTCCATTTTTTGAATTGGAATCATTACTAAATCTACATCAGTTTCTGCGATAGCTCTTACTTTGCTTTTCGCTTTGTTTACACAGCAAGATAATGTCATGGTACAAGTGCTTCCTCTTTCTATATAATAAAGCAATAATTCATCACCCATTTCATCTTCTTTTAAAACTTTTACAGCTCCGTTAATAATTAAAGGAATGAATTGTATAGGAGTGTTAATATCAATAATAATATCTTCTGCTACTATATGTTTTAATTGACCAATATTTTGAATTTCTTCTAAAAGAGGTCTTTCAAATAAATTTTGATAATGTACTACGAAGTTTTGCATGATATAAAACTAGAAGAATTTATAAAATAAAAAAAAGCTCTTCAAATTTTGAAGAGCTTTTTGCGGTCTGGACGGGACTCGAACC
>NZ_LAPZ01000021.1 GCF_002120225.1 Tenacibaculum holothuriorum
AGTAGTCTCTGTTACCGCATCTATAACCGGTAAAACTGAAACCAATACTGAAGAAGAACTACAGTTAGTAGGTGAAGGTTTACAAACATTATAAACTAAAGTATAATCCCCTACAGGAGTTCCAGGAGCTACGATTACCTCCCCAGTAGCTGTATTAAGAGAAACACCTGCGTTAGTAGAGCTAATCTGAGCTAATTCTACATTACTAACTGAAGGATTTACCACCCCTCCAACTGTATCATTTAACAAAACATTAGTTACTGCAACTCCTCCCAAGGTAGTAGTAGAACCAGAATCGTTACTTGTTGTTATTATAGGTAATCCTCCAACACTAGAGATAAAAACCCCAGAATCATAAGTAGCATCACCAACGTCAGCAATAGCTATTTTCATGTGATAAGTAACTCCTACAATCAAATTAATCACCGCAGAAAACTTTTGTGTTATACCGTTAAACTCAACATGAATAGGCTTAGTTCCTGTATTGGTACTACAAGTACTTCCATCACCTGTATGCCCATTATTAATATATAATGCTGTTTGTGTTAAATCAGCAGCGGTTCCATCTTGGTTACATCCTCTAAAACCTCCATTGATGTTATTTATTGACACAGAATTAGTAGTACCAGGAACTAAAGCTAAATTTAGGGAAGGTTCCTCTAAACCATCATAAAGCCCATTACTATTCAAATCCACTCCATTAGGTATTGATGGATCCGAACCTGAAGGATCTGAAACAAAAAAACCAAACACATCATTAAACCTAGAACCTACATAATCAGGATATTCATCTGAGCCAAATTGATATTCAACCAACACTCCAGAATAATTTGGTTGTGCAACAAAATCAAACTCAAATATTACAACGTCATTATTAGCAGTATTATCAATATTAATTACATCAATATCATTATAAGATATTCCTAAATTATCAGAGTTAGCTGTCAAATTGTTAGTAGAAAAAGCATTTGTAATAGTCGAAGTTGTAAATGCTACTCCAGTATCTAATTCCAAAGCTGCTCCTGCAGTACCATTTGAAAAAACACCTAACTGACTTGAACTACCAGAAGTTATAGTAGGATTACTTATTATTATACCTGCTGTTTGTAATTGAGCGGCAATATCATTTGCTGTAGGATTACTTGTCACTGTCGCTTGAGAAAAAGAATTTTCTTTGTAAAAGAAGATTAAAATAAAAAACAACAGACATCTTATTTGTTTTTTAAAAAAGTACTTTTTATTCATACATTACACTTTATAGTTAATTGATCTTTTTTAATTTTGTAGACACAAAATTAAAAAATAAGTCACAGAACATAATTTCTTAACCATAAGATTATCTTATTATTTATAAATTAATCTTATATCTATAAATATTTAAATTCTTATGTATCTCTAACAAAAAATGGTATCCTTATATCACTACGAATACCATAATTTTGCATAATATAAAACGTCCCCCATATTTTTTCACTGTGTTTACAAATCAAAATTAGAAAATAAAACCATCAAAAACAACACATTACTAAAAGATCTTCTTTATTTTTTGCCTATCTCAAAAAAAACACATATTCCAATATTAAAAAAAGCCGTTCACATCTTTTCCAAGAGCGATGGGAACAGCTTTTTTCAATATCTCAAGCTCTAGTTCTTTTTCTTTAAGTGCTTTGCGTAATTGTTTTACTTCCAATGAGTCTGGTAATGGCTTTGTATTAACCTTTGAAACTGGGTTTGATTTTTGACCAGCCCTCCATTTATAAATACGTTGCACCTGAATTCCTAGCTCATCTGCTAATTCTTTAATATTTTCTCGCTGATAATTTAATCGGACTGCTTCAGATTTAAATTCAGTACTTTAAACTCGTTCATTATTTAAGATATTTATTTTTGATTAAACAGTCTTAAAAACCTGTCCGAGTAAATGTAGTAGTTCCAAAACACGCTTTAGAGCTTTTAACATAATTGATGATTTTAACAGAGAGGTATTACATATAGAGATACATTTTTCTTTACCCAGCAATCGTATTGTATGGGTGCTTAATCACCTTATTAATAAAAAAGGGAAGCCTAAAAAAATAAAAATGGATAATGCCCCGGAGTTTATTCCCAAAATAACCGAAAACTGGAGCAAGATACATACTATAGAATTCAAGTACATACAGCTAGGAAAACTTACTCAAAATGCATTTATAAAAAGGTTCAACGTTAGTTATCTAAGGGGCGTACTTGATAAATATATTTTTGAAAACCTAGAACAAGTAAGAGAACAAACATAAATATGGATAGAAGATTATAACAATTACAGACCGCATGATGCTTTAGGCAAAATGCCACCTGTAAGATTTGCAAAACTTAATTCTTTTGGAGCTAGCTCCAAAAGAATGAAAAACAATAGCTTTATAGAAATTTTAGAAAAACAAGCAGTTCTAATTAGGGGAAGCTTACAATATCCTATACTTATTCTTAAACTTGATTTCAATTAACAATTGTTGTAGTTCTTGAATTTGAATTAACATCATTTCAACATCTCCTTTTGTAGCAGGTAACGATTTTGGATTGAGTATTTTCTTCATTCCATACACAGCAGTATCTGATAGTAAATTACTAACAACCGTATTCGTCATACTCTTAGTATCAAATACTTTTTCTTCTTTTTTTAATAGGGTTTTGAGTTTAGAATCTAGTTCTTTGGGTACCAGTTGAGTTGTTGTTTGGGGTTCTATAACACCTAATTTATCAGTATTCTTTTTATAGCTACCTGAAACATATTCGTACCGATTTCTTTTATAACATGCCATGGTTCTACAACTTGCGCTACAATACCCTTGATTTCTTCTTTTCCTGATAAAAGCTTCTTTACAATGCCTACAATTTATCTTCATAGTTTATTTTATACTTTTTTGAGGCTATAAAACGTTAAATTTTATTCAATTTAACGTTTTGTGAAATAGACAAAAAAATAAAGACCAATCTTTCAATAAGTCTTTATTTTGGTTTTACTTCTTGTTAAAAACATTCTTTAGTAAGTATTGAATAGCATCTTCTTTGGTTAAAACAGGTTTCTTTACCTTTTTAATTTGAAGTGTGTTGATGCTAAATTCTTTTTGTAGTAATTCAAACAATGCTTTTTGCTCTTCCCTTGGAAGTGCTTTAACCACTTGATATACTACTTGTGCGTTCAATATTACTTTTTTGCTTTAAAACTGAATTAAAGCACAATAGTAATAGCTTCTAATATAACCCTGTCACGTTTTGCAAGGATTCAAGAAGATTTGCAAGGTTTTGCTACTTTTTGCAACGATTTGCCAAGTTTCTAAGACCTATTTTATCAATGAAGAATAATCTTGTGGCAATTCTGCATCTATATCTCTTAGATATTTATCTAAGGCTGTAATGGTAGTATGTCCTGTAATCAGCATCAGTTTGCTTTTTGTTTCAAAAGGAGAGTTTGTTTTTCGTAGTTCTCTATATAATTTAGTAATAAAAGTATGTCGAAAACTGTACAAACCATATTCATTTCCTAATTTAAAATAATCTTTGATTTTCTTAAAACGTTTGGTAAAGTAATCTCGTTTGTTACTTTCTTCAATATCCCACGCTCCTCCTATTTCGTTTTGTGTAAATAAAAATGATTTTGCGCTTTTTTGCGTAAGGTCTGGAAGTTGTTTTAGTAATATATCAGGGATAATTTTAATTTTTACAGGACTGTTCTTTGCTTTTACATATAGCTTTTTGTCCTTGACATCAATATCTTCAACCTTCAATCTACACACTTCAATTGGACGTAAAAAGTTGTACGATATAAACTGAATAAATAATAGTAAGTGTTTATCGTTGTCTTCTAAATACTCATAAATATCTTTTTGAAGTTGAGGTGTATAGGTTTTGTTTCTTTTTGGAATTGATTTAAGAACATTTATCTTCTTAACGTAATTTTCTGTAATGAGTTCGTTGTCTTCTAAAATTTGAAATAACGAACTGATGTCTGTTCTTGTGTTATTTCTATTTCTTGCACTTGAGTTTTGCAAAACTTCATTTAGATATTCAATAATCAGTTTTTTATTTAAAGAGTTGATAGACTGTTTTTCATACCCTTTTGTATTTAACCATTTTGAAAAACGATGAATTCGACTCTTATATTTCGTATAAGAATTTTTGTTCATCAATTTTTCTTTTAAACGTAACCCGAGTTCAAAAGCTTTAACAATAGAGATTTCTTCAAACTCTGCTATTGTTTCTGAATTAATTTGCGCTTTTTGCGTTTTTTCTTGCGCTATTTTTGCGTCGACAATAGTAACATCAGAAATAGTATTCTCGTTAGCATCACTAAACAATTGGGCTTCTAATTCCGAATTATCTTGATAAGGATTAAAGCCTGCTTGAAGTAATTTCAACAAGGCTTCTTTCATTGTTTTTAAAAAAGCTATACGTTCCCTTTTTGTCTTTAATTTGTTTACGCCTGCTTTGATGTAAGGTTGACGTTTTAATTTTAAAGTTTCGGGATTTCTGTAAGAATAATATATAAACCAATCTCTACTTAATGCTGTTTTTTGTTCAGATTTCGTCAATTTCGACCACTCTGAAATCAGCACGCCACCAGTGTAAATTTTAGGTTCTGTAAAGTTCAATTTCATCTCAAAAGTGTTTACGGTAGTGTTTACGGCACGTAAAAGTAACAAAGTTAAAGACATAAAAAAACGGATTGTCGTAAACAATCCGTTAGTTTTCAATTCTTTAGCTCTGTAGCGGGAACAGGACTCGAACCTGTGACCT
>NZ_LAPZ01000022.1 GCF_002120225.1 Tenacibaculum holothuriorum
CTCCTACTGTTAATGGAGTTCTACAATCTAACGCTTTAGTTAACGCTACTGCGGCATTACTTAATCCGTTAAATGGATTAATTGTTGCTGCTACTGTATCTGAACATCCTTGAGCATTGTATGCTGTTACGCTTACGCTTCCTCCTGCAACATTGTTTACTTCAAAACTTGTTGATGATCCGTCTTGTGTTACATCATCTGTCGTATCTCCTGGTGTATTGTTATCATAAACAAATACAAATCGGTTATACGTTCCTGCTGGGGTGATACTTCCTGTTGTAATACTTACTACTGCATTGTTAGTAACGTTTGTGTTTGCGTTACATCCAAATTGTGTAGTAGTTAATGCTCCTGAAATATCAATATCTGCATTCTCTGTAATCGTTACATTTTGAGTTCTTGTACAGTTATTTGTTGTACTGCGTGCCTCTACTACATAAGTAGTTCCTGCTGTTAATCCTGAGAAAGTTGTTGATGTTTGGTATGCTCCATACGTTGTTCCTCCGTTTGACGATAATCGATACTCTAATGGTAAAATACCATTGTCGGTAGCCGTTACCTCTATAACTCCATCACTGCTTCCAAAACAAATGTTATCTACACTTGCTATAGCACTAAAGTTTGGTAATGTAGCAGCTACAACATCTATTTGTTTAGCAGATGCAACACAACCAGAAGTAACATCTGTTACTACTACTTGATAAGTGCCAGCTGTAGTTACAGCGTGAGTAGTATTAGTCGCTGCTCCTGTTATAGTTCTAGTAGTAGGTGCTACTGGTGAAGGTCCTGTAATTGTATAACTAAAGTTACCTGTTGCTCCTAAGTTTGTTCCTGAAGTAATATCTATTCTAATTTCAGCATCAGCAGCACATGTTAAGTTTTGTGCCATTGATAAACTAAATTCTACTTCTGGATTAATCGTTACTGCTTGTACTGCTGATGTACAACCTGTTGCATCTCTAACAATTACATTGTGTACTCCTTCTGCTACATTTGTAAATGTATAAGGGTCTGTTGTACTTGCAGTTGTATAATTTGCTCCATTATCAATAGAATATTGGTATGGTGCCACACCTGAAGTAACATCAACAGTAATTGTATTTGTACCACAACTATTTGTTGTTACTGGTGCTATTGTAGGGTTGTTACTCACATCTAAGCTAATTGGAGTTAACACCTCTGAACATCCATTAGAGTCAGTTACTGTAACTCCAACATTAACCGTTCCTCCAGCCAATGCTGCTAAATAAGGAACTGTTATTGTTGTTCCTGATAAAGTATAAGTTGCCCCTCCACTTACAGATATAGTATATGTATAAGGTCCAAAACCACCTACAACATTTTCAATGTTAACAACTCCATCTGTAGAACATGTAATGTCGTTAACTTTTACAACATTACCAGTAATTGGTTCTCCTTTTGTTATAGTTACATCTTCACTACCCCAAGTACAGAATCCTGAAGTAGAAGTACCTGTTACTTCTATATAATAATCTCCTTCGGCTAATGGTGGATTAGGTGTCGTACCTACAACAATATCAGCAAATCCATTTTGGGTTATTGCTGTATAACCTGCAACAGGACTACCAACATTAGTAATTGGATCTCTTAGATATAAAGTATAATCGAAAGGATCTGATAAACCGGTTGCTGGCGTTGGGTTATTTATTGAGAATGTAATAACTCCAGTATCTGTTGCTCCAGCACAAGAATTGTTAGTAGCTACTCCCGTAACTGTAACTGTAGGAGTTAATCCATTAATATCTTCATTATTTTGCTCAATACAATCATCAGAAGTATCTCCTGGTGTATTGTTAGTATCTCTTACATAGAATGTATAACTTAACCCAGGAGTTAATCCTGTAAATGTTAACGTTCTTGTTGGGTCTGCTCCAGGAACTCCTGTCCCTGTAGGATTATCTGGAGTCCAAATTCCATCTGCTGTAAACCAAGTTCCATTAGGATCATCTATGGCAAATTGGAATGGACCTGTACCATTAATAGCTTCTACTGTTACACTAAATCCTGTTGAACAATCACTTGGGTTACTAATTGGATTTACAATTAAACCATTAACTACAAATGGTGTTTCAAATCTATCTAAATAGTTAATACAAACTACATTGTTAGAAGCATCTAAAATTCTTAATGCTCCATTAACTACTGTTCCTGGGTTTATTCCTGTAAACTCATAGGTTGTTATATCTGACGAATCATAAGTTACCCAAGTACCGTCTAATCTTCTTAACTGTAATGTATATGGAGCAGAAGGTACTGCACTTGCTGGTACTAAATATCTAAATCCATATCCGCTATTATCTACCGTAAAGTCAACACAAGTTGCAGGTAAAATTCCTTCTAATGTTGCGTTTAATTCTGGTAAAGATGTTACAGAAATATTTGAATTTGCTCCTGGAGAACATCCATTTACATCTGTTACTGTAACAGTATAATTTCCTACTGGTATATCAACAAAACTAGCTGTTGTTGAATTAGCAGTAATTGTTCTTGTTACTGAACCTCCATCGGTTAATGTTAAACTATATGGTGCTTCACCATTTGTTATAACAACATCAACAGTTCCTAATTCACCAAAACATCTTGGAGAATTACTTGTTAATGATGTTATTGTTGGATTTGGTTTAACTGGTCCAACAGTTTCTGTTAACATTATTTGACAATAACCAGTATTACCACTATTATCTCTTATATAAATATCATAAGTACCTGGACCCCTTAAAATAGGTAAGGTTGTGTTGAAAGTAGCATCTGCTGGTACACCTGATCCGGTAGTGACTGCTGAATACACATAAGTTCCTGCACCTGTTCCTCCTAAAACATTTAAGTCAATTTCTCCATCATTACAGGTAGGATCATCAATTGTAGCTGATGCTGTTAATTCTGGATGAATCGTAACACTTTGTTGTGTTGTTGTACATCCAAAACCATCAATTACATCTACTGTATAAGTAGCTGCTGCTAAACCTGTAAATGTATATGTTGTTACTCCTGCTGCTAAAATAACTGGAGCTCCTCCATTTAATATCACTCTATAATTATCATTACCACCAGTGATGTTTACATTTATTTCTCCATTAAAACAATTAGCAGTGGTTGCTGTAAACGCTACTGAAGATTGCGATACAATAGTTATAGGATACGGCTGTGATCTACATGTGTTACCATCTATCGCTACAATTGTATAACTTCCTGCTGGTACATTGGTAAATGGTACCGCTGTTTGTAATACAGTTGCTCCATCACGTAACTCAAAAGTATACGTTCCTGTTCCGCCTACTGCACTTGGTTGTATTGTTGCACCTGTTGCTGGATTACAGGTTACCTGCTTTGTTATAGCTGCATTAGCTACAACTTCTGCTGGTTCACTTAAGGTTACGTTTGGTAAACTTAAGGTACAAGCTGCTGGTGAAGTAGCATTTGGTCGTACTTGAATTGAATACGTAATATTATCTAAGCCTGTAATGGTAAACTCCGTAGTGGTTGATGTTAACCATGTTCCATTATAATTATAGTCAAATGGAGCTTGTGAAGCTTCAATAGTTATACTTCCATCTGTTCCTCCAAAACATGTTACATCACTCTGACGAATTACTGATGCCATAAATTCTTGGTCATCGGCTACATTTACAGTGATATCTTTTGTACAACCGCTTCCATAGTCTACAGTAATTGTATGATTTCCTACTGCTTGATTGTTAAATACTCCTGTTGAGTTTGAACTTCCACCCAAAGTATAGGTATAACTCCCTACTGGTGCTGCTGTAATCGTAATATTTCCTGTTCCATCACAATTATATGCTACTGCACTTGTTAAAGCTGGTTCGGTTGGTAAG
>NZ_LAPZ01000023.1 GCF_002120225.1 Tenacibaculum holothuriorum
GGATTCATACAGGATTACACGTGTCCCGCACTACTCAGGGTACTGCTATATCCTCTTCGTTTACCTATACGAGACTATCACTCTCTTTGGTGTGTCTTTCCAAACACTTCTAGTTCACTTAGATTCTAATGTCGCAGCCCTACAACCCCAAAATTGCCGTAACAACTTTGGTTTGGGCTAATCCGCGTTCGCTCGCCACTACTAACGGAATCACTATTGTTTTCTCTTCCTATGGTTACTTAGATGTTTCAGTTCACCACGTTTGCTCATCTTACGATGTGACATGTCTTCAACATGCCGGGTTGCCCCATTCGGATATTTACGGATCATAAATCATGTGCATCTCCCCGTAACTTTTCGCAGCTTATCACGTCCTTCTTCGCCTCTGAAAGCCTAGGCATCCTCCATACGCCCTTATTTAGCTTATTGTACTTTTTGCTGTAGATATTAATCTACAACGAGCTCTTTATAATTCTTTATAAAAATATTCTGTTAAATATAATTTAACTTCTCTATCTTGATTCTTTACGATATCATTTTACCAATATGTCAATGAACTTGTGGTTATCTAAAACCTAGTGGAGAATACCGGAGTCGAACCGGTGACCTCTTGCGTGCAAGGCAAGCGCTCTAGCCAGCTGAGCTAATTCCCCTTTCTCTAGTCAGAGGAGCTTCATGAGCGATTAGTATTCACTCTCTCACCCAACTTCTAGAATTTCCATACTAAGTCTTTAAAAGTAGTCTCGGGCAGACTCGAACTGCCGACCTCTACATTATCAGTGTAGCGCTCTAACCAGCTGAGCTACGAGACTGTCTTAGATATTTACTAAAACATCTAAACTCTCTTTTAAGATCTTAGTCTATTTTTTAAAATTAACAGCAAAGAGCAAATTACCTCTTTTGTAACTCACCATCTTTCTCTAGAAAGGAGGTGTTCCAGCCGCACCTTCCGGTACGGCTACCTTGTTACGACTTAGCCCTAGTTATCAGTTTTACCCTAGGCCGCTCCTCTCGGTGACGGACTTCAGGCACCCCCAACTTCCATGGCTTGACGGGCGGTGTGTACAAGGCCCGGGAACGTATTCACCGGATCATGGCTGATATCCGATTACTAGCGATTCCAGCTTCACGGAGTCGAGTTGCAGACTCCGATCCGAACTGTGATATGGTTTATAGATTCGCTCCTATTCGCATAGTGGCTGCTCATTGTCCATACCATTGTAGCACGTGTGTAGCCCAGGACGTAAGGGCCGTGATGATTTGACGTCATCCCCACCTTCCTCGCGGTTTGCACCGGCAGTCTCGCTAGAGTCCTCAGCATTACCTGCTAGCAACTAACGATAGGGGTTGCGCTCGTTATAGGACTTAACCTGACACCTCACGGCACGAGCTGACGACAACCATGCAGCACCTTGTAGAGAGTCCGAAGAAAGTCTATCTCTAGATCATGCACTCTACATTTAAGCCCTGGTAAGGTTCCTCGCGTATCATCGAATTAAACCACATGCTCCACCGCTTGTGCGGGCCCCCGTCAATTCCTTTGAGTTTCAATCTTGCGATCGTACTCCCCAGGTGGGACACTTATCACTTTCGCTTAGTCACTGAGTCGAAACCCAACAACTAGTGTCCATCGTTTACGGCGTGGACTACCAGGGTATCTAATCCTGTTCGCTCCCCACGCTTTCGTCCATGAGCGTCAGTATATACGTAGTAGACTGCCTTCGCAATCGGTATTCTGTGTAATATCTATGCATTTCACCGCTACACTACACATTCTATCTACTTCCGTATAACTCAAGTCAACCAGTATCAAAGGCAGTTCTACAGTTAAGCTGCAGGATTTCACCTCTGACTTAATTGACCGCCTGCGGACCCTTTAAACCCAATGATTCCGGATAACGCTTGCACCCTCCGTATTACCGCGGCTGCTGGCACGGAGTTAGCCGGTGCTTATTCTTATGGTACCGTCAAGGTTCTACACGTAGAACTGTTTCTTCCCATATAAAAGCAGTTTACAACCCATAGGGCAGTCTTCCTGCACGCGGCATGGCTGGTTCAGAGTTGCCTCCATTGACCAATATTCCTCACTGCTGCCTCCCGTAGGAGTCTGGTCCGTGTCTCAGTACCAGTGTGGGGGATAATCCTCTCAGACCCCCTACCTATCGTCGCCATGGTAAGCCGTTACCTTACCATCTAGCTAATAGGACGCATAGTCATCTTGTACCCATAAATGTTTAACTAGATAGTGATGCCACTTCCCAGTATTATGGAGTATTAATCTTCATTTCTAAAGGCTATCCTCCTGTACAAGGCAGATTCTATACGCGTTACGCACCCGTTCGCCGGTCGTCAGCAAGTAGCAAGCTACCTCTGTTACCCCTCGACTTGCATGTGTTAAGCCTGCCGCTAGCGTTCATCCTGAGCCAGGATCAAACTCTTCATTGTAAAATCTTTAATAATTTTAAATGTTAAGCTTCAAAAGAATTTTTGGTAACTTAATTAAACTTAAGTTGCCGTGGTAATTCTACTCTTTAATTACGCTGTCAATTTCAATATTTTCAATGAACTTGGCGAGTCGCCAACAACAAGTATTTACTTATCTTTTTAACTCAACCTCTTTGTAGAAATGATAGAATCGAACTATCTAATTTACCTTAAAATTATTCCAAAATTTCTTGAACTTTTCACCCTTTTAAAAGCGAGTGCAAATATATAAACTCTTTTTAA
>NZ_LAPZ01000025.1 GCF_002120225.1 Tenacibaculum holothuriorum
CACAAATACCAATGGTTCCTTCTGGAGCTAATTCATAAGAACGAACTACTTCCATTAAATTCATAGCCATATCTGTAGGTGCTTGTACTTCGTGAGTAACACCTTCTCTATCTGTGATTTTTATTGTAATGTCTTGTTCTTCCATCTTACAAATTCATTTTTCTGCGCAATGTTTTTGCTCGTTTATCTTCCCCATCATGTGTCCATCCCGGAGAATTGAATATATAGTTTAGCTTGTCTGATAATTTATCAGCACGTTTTACATCCTTCCAAATGGCTGCATATTCGTGTGTAGCTACTTTAACCGGATTGAATGTTTCAATATTAACAGTTAATCCATATACTGGTTTATCAACTTCTTTTAATTCTTCTGAAAACGTACCAAACATACGATCCCAAATAATTAAAATCCCTGCGTGGTTACAATCTAAATATCGAATATTAGATGCGTGATGCACTCTGTGATGTGATGGTGTATTGAATATGAATTCTATCGGTTTAGGTAGTTTATCGACTAACTCGGTATGCACAAAGAATTGATAAATTAAACTAATTCCCATCATGGTAAACATCATTAGTGGATCGAAACCTAACAATGGAATCCACATCCAAAAGAAAAATTTATGAATGCGTTCTCCAACCCCTTGTCTTAGAGCTGTTCCTAAATTCATATGCACTGATGAGTGATGTGGAACATGACCTGCCCAAAACAAACGTACTTCATGGTTTAATCTGTGAAACCAGTAGTATGCAAAATCATCAGCAAACAATAACAAAATCCATGCCCACCATTGACGGCCTACAATTCCTTTTAACGGACTTAATTCATACAAATAGAAAAAAGCAATAAATGCTACTATTTTAGGAATGAACTCTACAATAGCAGAAAACACCATCATCAACAACGAAACCCCAGTATCTTTACCATGGTATTTTTCTTTTGCAAATTGATATTCTACCAGCATAGAAATAAAAAACACGGGTAAGGCAAAGTACAATAGTTTATCTTCTGAAAGTTGTTGTATGTAATCTGTTAATGTCAAGCTATTATTTGTTATATAATTCTAATGTTACTTTTACAAAATTAGTTTTTCCTAATACATAAGAACCTCTATCGTTTTTATATTTAGAAGCTAATTCTGTTTTTAAGTTTTCGTATTCTTTTGCTCTTTCTGGGTGCTCAATTAAATAGTCTCTAAACTTTAATTGATTATACATAATATTTTCTTTTGGACACATATGAATATGAAAAATTTGTTCTTTTTTCCCCTCCAAATTATATCCTTTCCCAAAAGACATATAAGCATCTATATCTTCTCTTGCTGGTACTTCAAAATATACGTAACCTAGCTTACTAAAACTCTCTATTAATTCTTTATTGAATAAGAATTCCTCAGGAATTTCAACAAGTAGGTCAATATACGCTTTCGCTTTTATATTGGGTATTGATGTACTTCCGAAGTGTTCAATTTTATTAATGAACTTTGCATCAATACTTTTTAAAATACGATTCTTTTCAGATTCAAAAACAACCTTCCAATCAGGGTTATGGTCTGATAATTCAATTGGAAATAAGGTATTCCAATCGTCTTTAGTTAAATCGTATAATGTCTTTTTCATTAGAAACTATTCAATCTTTTTAACTACTGCTTTAGGAGCTTCTTTTTTAGTTCCATCGAAACCAGTAACGCCACCTACGGTAGTATATTTCATTACATATTTTTTATCTG
>NZ_LAPZ01000026.1 GCF_002120225.1 Tenacibaculum holothuriorum
TTGTTATTTAAATCTAACTTTTTCAACGTTCCAATACTACCAATCTCATTTGGCAAACTCGTTAATGTCTTTGCATTATTACTCGTATGATCTCTTTGACCATCTAAATACAACTCTTCTAGCTTCGTAAAACTACCTATTGTAGTTGGCAAACTCGTTAATGAGTTATTTCGTAACCATAAATATGTTAAACTACTTAAATTACTAATTTCATCTGGTAAACTACTTAAATCATTGTTACCTAAACTTAATCTCTCTAATTTGCTTAACTCTCCTATTTCTTTTGGCAAGCTTTGTATGCTTTCTGTTTGAGTTACATAAATATCTCCTGTTAAGTTTATCTCTGTTAATTCAGGTAAATCTTTTATTGAAGCCGGTATATCTCCTTTTAACCCTTTTCCTGATAAGCTTAATTTAGTAACATGTTTTTGTCCATTAATTAACTCTGTAGTGACTCCTTGCCAAGAACCTACATTAGTTAAACGAGTAGGATCTGTATCCCAATTAGTACCTGTCCATGTATCTCCTCCTCCTGTCGCATTATATAAATCAATCAATGCTTGTCGCTCTGTTTGAGGTACTCGATAACCCGAACAACTATCACTTATTGCAACTCCATTATCTCTTTGTAAACCATTTGTCCAATGAGTAATCGCACTTGTTGGAACCTCCACACAGGTTATAAACGGGTTTTGACTTATGTTATAACTTACATGAACTCCTGTTACATAATCTCCCAACTTTAAGTCTTCTACTTCATTATCATTCAAATTTAAATAACGTAATGTATTGGTACCACTTAAATCTATTAAACCTGAAAGTTTATTTGTAGAAGCATTAAATGTAATTAACTTTGTTAAATCCTTAGTAGATAATGGTATACTTGTTAGTGTTCTTATCGTCTCATTATTCTCTTGCTTCGATTGATGATTTAATGTTAACTCCTCTAAATTATTTAAATTACCTATACTTTCTGGAAGTGCAGTTAATTCATTATTACTCAAATTCAACTTCTTTAAACTTGAAATATTTGTTAACTCATCTGGTAAT
>NZ_LAPZ01000027.1 GCF_002120225.1 Tenacibaculum holothuriorum
CATGGGTAAGTCCAACACCAGCAACTGCAACTACTCATACATTTACAGGTTTAACACCAGGCGCTTATACGATAGAAGTATTAGATGCATTAGGTTGTATTTCAGCAGTAAGTAATCATACAATTTATGATGAGTTGCGTGCAACATCAGCCCCAACTGCAGTAACTTGTAACCCAGGAAGTATTGTAGTAACTGCAACGGGAGGAGATACAAACTATGTATATGGATTTGTATTATCAGGCGGAACACCAACCTTTGGAACAAGCAACAGTTTTACCGTACCATTAGGAGCAGCAGGAGATTATGATGTTTATGTACGTGACAATGATGGAAATGCAGACTATTGTGAATTTAGAGAGACAGTTCGAGTAGAGGCAATATTAAATCCAGTAGGAGCAGCAACTATATCACAACCAAATTGTAGTGGAGAGTTAGGAGGATTTACGTTAAGTATTACAGAAGGACAAAGTCCATTCGATGTAACGGTAACTACTACTAGCGGAACAGCAGTACCAACCAGAACAGGCGTAACAGGAGATCAAACATATACTAACTTAACATCAGCAACTTATGTAGTAACCATTACAGATGCGAATGGATGTTCAAGTGCTCCACTAGATGTAGTAATAGATGATCCAGATCCATTAACAAGTTCAGCAAGTGTAACCAAGCATACGACTTGTACAAATCCAACAGGCGGAGAGATTACATTTGTAGCAGCAACAGGCGGAACAGGACCAAATTATACATACGGATTAAACGGAAACTATTCAACAGATTTAGTACAATCAGGATTAGCACCAGGAGATTATGTTGTAACCGTAAGAGATCAAAACAATTGTGAATTACCTTTAGGAACATTGACAATTAACGACTTACCAACCGAACCAGCTTTAACAAGTGCAGTAGCATATAATTGTGATGGAACAGGAAATATTACGATTACAGCAGCACCAGTAGGGAGTTATACCTATACTTTGGGTGGAAGTTCAAACTCAACAGGAGTATTTAACAATCAAGCAGTAGG
>NZ_LAPZ01000028.1 GCF_002120225.1 Tenacibaculum holothuriorum
TTAAAAATAGAGAATAACAATTTTATTTTTGGAGATTTTGAAGATGAGTTCAATCAATATAAAAATTTAAATACATTTACATATTCACCTCAAGATAAGTTTGATGAGATTAGAGAAGAAAATGTTAAAGATGGGGAGGGATTTAAACTAACCTCAACTGTTTTTGGGGAAACAGTATCAAATAGTACTAACAATTCTTATCAATGGTATAAAGATGGGGGTGCTATAGACGGTGCAGTAAACAAAACTTATTCTATTGCTTCGATGAGCCCTAGTGATGCTGGTGTTTACAATTTAAAAGTAACAAATAGTACAATAACTAACTTAGAGCTAGTACAACAAAATATAACTATAAATTATAGTAATACATCCCACCCAGATTATAACGCGTTAAAGGCATTATATGATAGTGCTAATGGAGATAATTGGACTCATAAATGGGATTTAAACTCTCCAATAAGTAATTGGCATGGAGTTAGGTTAGAAAATAATAGAGTAGTTGAGTTATGGTTAAGCGATAACAATATAGTAGGTACTATTCCTACAGAAATTAGTGAGTTGAGTGAAATTAAAATTTTGGATATTTCATTAAATGAATTATCTGGAATTATACCTGATGAATTATTTAATTTAACTAATTTAACTCATTTGGTTATCGGGGCAAATAAGTTAAGCGGAGAGATATCACCTAATATAAGTGCTCTGAGTAATCTCAAGGAGATTTCTTTAAATAAGAATCAATTAACAGGAGTTATACCTGTTGAATTAGGAGCGTTAACTAATCTTACTAGCCTGAATTTATCTGAAAACCTTTTAACAGGTGAAATTCCAGGAGAACTAGGTAGTTTAACAAAATTAGGTTTACTTTATTTATGGGGAAATCAATTAACA
>NZ_LAPZ01000029.1 GCF_002120225.1 Tenacibaculum holothuriorum
CACAACTAATTGCTGTAGTTGCTCCTGTTACCGATAATGCAACTGCTGGTGCATCGATGGTGAAGAAACCTGAACGTACTAAACATTCTGGGGTTGCGGTCATAGTTACTTCTACATAATAACCTGTACCGGCTGGAATTCCGCCTACTGACTCTAACTCCATTCCTGAACCATCGGCTCCTGTTGAACCTGTTACATCTGTATCATCTGTAAAATCGTTCGGAGTTCCGCCATCTTGTTTAATTACATATGTATAAGCGCCACTATAATCTGTTGCTGCATTAAAATCAAAAGTAATCGCTCCTGTTATATCTCCTAAACATACAATATCGCTCGTCTTTGTTACATCTAAAATATAGTTAGTAACTGGTAATACCTCGTATGTTTCTGTTAATACACAATTTATTGTAGGATCTGCATTCGATATTGCTACTGTATAAACTCCTTCGCCTAATCCTGTAAAGTTTAATGGTGAAGTTCCGTTTAATGTAACATCATAACCTCCTGGTCCTGTTACTCGTACATCTGCAGTAATTGGTGATGCTGCTATTGATGAATCAAATGTAACTCGGATTTCTTCGCCTGATACACATGTTAAATCTGATACTTGTGCTACAACAGCATTACTTAATCCATTAAATGGATTAATTGTTGTTACTACTGTATCTGAACATCCTTGAGCATTGTA
>NZ_LAPZ01000003.1 GCF_002120225.1 Tenacibaculum holothuriorum
TTAATCTTTTTCACAACCCCTTATTTATCAAGTAAATAAAAATGAAATTTTTTAGCGATAATTAGGGCTTACTGTTTTCTTCTTCTTTGAACGCTTAGAACGTCTCTTTTTTTTCTTTCTAATCTTAGCAAACATCTGTTTATACTCTTCAACATTTATTTCACCTTTCTTAGATTCTAAAATTGATATTGAAGGAATATTTAGCTTTGGTTCCTGAAAAATCAATTCTTCTTGAATATACGCTCTCTGTAATATGTCTTCAATTAAATAATCTTCATTAATCGTATTCGGAGAATATTCAGTCTTTAATGATAACTTGAATAAGTTTGCTGTTGTATTATACCAAAAAGCTTTCCAGCCGCTTCGAAATTCTCTTATGTTTTCAAAGGCAGTTTTTCCTGTTTGACGATGAATTAACTTTATTAATACCCTACCTTCAGTTCGAGTCATTTTTTTTAATTGATCTGTCAATTCTTTTTCAAGATATTTTTGTACTCTTTTTACATATTTTCTTTTTTTACTTTTTGAAGGAATTCTATCTAATCGTAAACGAAGACTATCTATTCTTTTTGATGCTAAAGTTGCGTACGGATATGCTTTGAAAACTTTTCTCTTGAACCAATAATAATAGTGTACATCTTTTGGTTCTTTAAATTTATGTTTTGGCAACACTGCAACTTCTGGTAATTCTATCATTAAAGTATCTCCCTCTTTAACCAAGTAGTAATCGTCTTTGAAACTAGGAAGAGTATCTTTTACCTGAGCTTGTAAAGCCAAGGTAGATATAAGTAAGCAGTAAAATATATATTGTTTCACTAATTTTAAATTTGACACATTAATTACAACAAAAAGGATTCCAAAAATATGGTTTTACTGAAAACAAAAAAACTCACAAAAGTTAATTTGTGAGTTTTTTTGTTTATACCTTATAATATTATTCTGCCATTATAGTTTCAGCAATCTTTTTATAAGTACCATTCTCTAATTTTTCTCTAATTGCTGTAAATGCTTCAATAGTTTCTTTAACATCTTCCATCGTATGACGTGCAGTAGGAATTAATCTTAAAATAATTAATCCTTTAGGAATTACTGGATAAACAACAATAGAGCAGAATACTCCATGATTTTCACGTAAATCGTGCACCATTGCCATTGCTTCTGGAATTTCTCCTTTTAAATATACTGGAGTAATACAGGTTTGCGTTGTTCCTAAATCGAATCCTGCATTTCTTAAACCTGATTGTAAAGCATTTGTGATTTCCCAAAGTTTATCTTTTAACTCTGGCATTGTTCGAATCATATCTAAACGCTTTAACGCTCCTTTTACCATTGGCATTGGTAACGATTTTGCAAACATTTGCGAACGCATGTTGTATTGTAAATACTGAACTACATCTTTATCTCCTGCAAAAAATGCTCCGATACCTGCCATAGATTTAGCGAATGTAGCAAAGTACACATCGATACCGTCTTGAACTCCTTGTTCGAAACCAGTTCCACGACCTCCTTCACCTAAAGTTCCAAATCCGTGTGCATCATCAACTAATAAACGGAAATTGTATTTTTCTTTTAATGCTACAATTTCTGCTAAACGACCTTGCTCACCACGCATACCAAAAACACCTTCAGAAACTAAAAGGATTCCTCCTCCAGTTTTTTCTGCCATTTTAGTAGCACGCTTTAAATTCTTTTCACAACTTTCAATATCATTATGACGGTATACAAATCTTTTACCTGCGTGTAAACGAACTCCATCGATAATACATGCATGCGTATCCATATCATATACAATGATGTCGTCTTTTCCTACTAAAGCATCAATTGCAGAGACCATTCCTTGGTAACCGAAATTCACCAAATATGATGCTTCTTTACCAACAAACTCAGCACATTCACGTTCTAATTGTTCGTGGTATTTTGTATGACCAGACATCATACGAGCTCCCATAGGATACGCCATTCCATCGGTAGCAGCAGATTCTCCATCTACTTTTAATACTTCAGGGTGATTTGCTAAACCTAAATAATCGTTAATACTCCAAGTAACTACAGATTTTCCATTAAACTGCATTCGGTTAGATATTGGTCCTTCTAATTTAGGGAACACATAATAGCCTTCTGCCTTATCTGCCCATTTTCCTAACGGTCCTTTATCTCCTTTAATTCTATCAAATAAATCTTTTACCATTGTTACTTCTGATTTTTTATAGGGTGCGAAAATAGGGCTTTTTTAACAGTTAATCAAATCTGAACTCTTGAGTTATTTACAAATAAAAAAGATGCCTGTGTAGACATCTTTTATTTTTAGCTTTATTAACTAGGAACTTTAATTCTTTTTAATTCATTTTCAAAAGGTTGATTATATAATCGATTTCCTAGTGCTTTATAAATTGCATTAGCTACAGCCCCTCCTGCCGGTGGTAATCCTGGTTCTCCTAAACCAGTTGGTGACAATTCATTTTCTACAAAATGTACTTCTACTTGGGGTGTTTCATTCATTCGAATTAAACGATATGTATCAAAGTTTTTATTTGAAGGTACACCTTTATTAAAACTTAAATCACCATACATTGCATGTCCTATTCCATCTAGAACTCCTCCTTGAACTTGATTGATTCCTCCTGTTGGATTAATAACAACTCCACAATCTACCGCTGCTACTACTTTTGTCACTATCGGATAACCATCTTTCAATTCAACTTCAGCAACCTCGGCAACATGTGTATTATGACTATAGTATGCAGCAAAACCTTGATAGACTCCTTCTCTACTCTTACCCCAATTACCTTTTTCTGCAGCTAGTTTAATCGTGTTTTGCATTCTTTCGCCAGAATACTCAATCTTTTCATCTTTTGTATTCTTAACATTTTCTAGAAGTTCTAAACGTAATTGTACTGGGTCTTTTCCTAATTCTTGAGCTAATTCATCGAAAAAAGCTTGTTCTGCAAAAGCTAAGAAATTAGTGTATGGTGCTCTCCAAGCCCCTGTAGTTACATCACTTTTATAATTTTTGGTAGAAACTTTATAATTAGGAATACATCCTGCTGGAAAGAAATGCGGAATTAATCCATACATATTAGAATTCATCGCAGCTTCTTTTAAGTGATATCCTGTAATTTTTCCGTCTTTTAACGATGCCGCAATTTTATATTTAATAGCAGGACGATAAATACCCGTAGTCATATCATCTTCTCTAGTTGAAATAACTTTTACTGGCTTTTTTATTGCATTAGAAATTTCTGCTGCTTCGTAGACAAAATCTCCGTATAAACGACGTCCGAATCCGCCACCCATTCTTGTCATATCTACATGAACGTTCTTTAAATCTCTACCTAACATGTCTGCAACTCCTTGCGCTGCGTATTGTGGAGTTTGAACTGGTCCTATTAAATGTACTTTTTCATCGGTAACATTCGCAAAAAAGTTCATTGGTTCTAAGCAGTTATGTGGTAAAAAAGGAGAATGATAGGTTCTCTCAATCACTTTATCTGCTTCAGCAAAAGCTTTTTTAACGTTACCATCTTCTCTACGAATATCAAAGTCTTTACCTACTAAAATCTTATTTAATACTTCATTTTGCTTATCAGTACTTTCAAGTTCTTTAGCTGCTTTCCATGTAGCTTTTAAAGCCTTTTTACCTTTGATTGCTGCCCAAGTGTTTGTTGCAATTACTACAACTTTATCAGTCGGAGACATTATAAACGTCCAATTAAATTTTCCTTGATCTAAAAAGCTTCTTACTTTTTCTCCAATAGTAATTACATCTACTACACCTTTTATTTTTTTAGCTTCAGTAGCATCGAAAGATGCTAATTCTTGACCAAAAGCTGGTGGACGTAATACAGAAGCATACAACATTCCTTTCTCTTTAAAATCTATACCGAATAATGGTTTTCCAGTAACAATATTTTCTAAATCTACATTTATTCTATCTGTACCAATAATAGAATATTCTGAAGGCTTTTTTAAAGTAACATTTTCTGGCACTTCTAATAACGCTGCTTCTTTAACCACATCTCCATAGCCTAGTTTTTCTCCTTTTGCATTTGTTATAATTCCTTTTGAAGCTTTACAAGTTGATGCATCTACACTCCATTTGGCTGCTGCTGCATTTACAAGCATTTGCTTCGTAGTAGCTCCCGTTTGTCTCAAAGCATCCCAACCAAAACGAATGGATTGACTCCCTCCTGCTAACTGACGTTTGTAGTTTTTAGTATCTAAAGGTGCTTGTGCTACATTTACTTTATCCCATTCTACATCTAACTCTTCAGCAATAATCATTGGCATAGACGTTTTTACTCCTTGTCCAATTTCAGGATTTGGAGAATAAATAGTCACAT
The DNA here is from genome assembly GCF_002120225.1 of Tenacibaculum holothuriorum. Taxonomy (GTDB): domain Bacteria; phylum Bacteroidota; class Bacteroidia; order Flavobacteriales; family Flavobacteriaceae; genus Polaribacter; species Polaribacter holothuriorum. The sequence continues at coordinate 4,341 of NZ_LAPZ01000003.1, forward strand.
AACCATTATCTGCTATCTTTATAAAAGCATTAAAATCGTTAAAGTTTAGTTTTGAAATATCTACTGGTGGTTTTACTTCTGGCTTACATGCCGTGAACAGATTAAAACCTACTAACAAACCTCCACTTGCTAATGCAGATGTTCTTAAAAAATTTCTTCTGCTGAATGTATACTTTTGAGTACTCATAATTCAAAATTTATTAGTTGAGTTAAAGTTTTTCTTATTCATATTGTCTAGGTTTTGTAATTCCCATTTTTTCAAAACCTTTTTTGTTCATTTCAAAATGCGTTTTCATTGCAGAGTTTAAATAATCCTTTAAAGATTTTAAACCTATCTTTTTTCTTCTTACATCAACATTCATACTATCTTGGATTGGTTTTGGAACAATCCACATATCATTAGTATAATTTAGTTGAGTTCCATAATATTGTTTTTGTCCTTTATTAGTCAATACTCTATCAGTTAAATAAGCAAAATTTGAATTATCTGCATTATTCTTCAACACTTCCTTTTTCATAGATTTTAGTACTTTTTCCTGAAAAGCAACATCATGGTCGGCATGTTGCACTAATAACCAAAAGTCTTGAGATCCGCTTTCTCCTACTTTATCAAAACCTAAAAAATTATATTTATTGAAAAGTGACTTAATAGTATCAGTATTGGCAATAAAAATTCTCTCTTGCTCTTTATAGAGACTATCTTTTACTTTTTGAGTTTCATTAGGTGTATGAGCAAATTGTATTGCTTGATCATTTTTCACCATTCTTTGTAACTGTAACTTAACTACAGAATAATCTGTTTTTTTTACTCCCTCTTTCTTACAAGACAGCATCATAATTAAGAATAATAAGAATATTCCTCTGTTTACAAAGCACATATTTTATATTCTCTTTTAAGACATTTTTTTAGCAGCAATAGCAATCGCTTTTTCTATTCTATTATACGATGCACATCTACAAATATTTCCGTGCATAGCTTCTCGAATTTCTTGAGTGGTTGGATTTGGATTATCCTTCAAAAAAGAAGCTGCCGTCATTATTTGTCCTGCTTGACAATATCCGCATTGAGGAACATCTACTTCTTTCCATGCTTCTTGTAAAGGATGATCTCCTTTTTCTGAAAGTCCTTCAATAGTAGTAATCTCTTCATTATCTAACATAGATACCTGTAGTTGACAACTTCGCATTGCTGTACCATCTACATGTACTGTGCAAGCTCCACATTGAGCAATACCACAGCCAAATTTAGTACCTACCATATCTAGTTCATCTCTTAAAACCCAAAGTAAAGGTGTGTCTGCTTCTACATTAACGGTTTTAGAACTTCCGTTAATTTTAATTGTGTAAGTTGGCATTTTGATAGTTTTGTTTCGTTCTGTGTAAGTTACAAAAAATATAGATGCATTGTTTTTTATAAAATCGTTTTAAGAAAATTTTAAGGTGATTTAGAGTCTATTTAGAGTTCTTCAAAATAAAATGATGCATTTATAATTAATACATTTGCTTTATTTTTAATTTCTATGGAATTTAACAAGCATATTATCTACAATTATTTGAAAGAAATTGGTTTATCTGATTCATTAGCTACTTATTTAAACTTAATAACTTTATCTATCATTTCTTTAGTTATTATTTATGCTATTGATCTTTTTGTTAGAAAAATATTTCGAATAATTTCGGTAAGAATTGCTAAAACTTCTAAAACGAATTTTGATGATATTTTAATTACCAATAAAGTACCTACCAATGTTGCTCATTTGGTGCCTGTATTTTTATTGTTTGAATTAATTCCTGTTATTTTTTACGATTTTGAATATTTAAAGAATTTCTTCACAAAACTGGTTCTAATCATAAGCATTTTATTAGTTATTAATATTGCCAGAAGTATTTTAAATTCCTTAAGAGATTATTTAAAAAAACTCCCTCGTTTTAAAGACAAACCTATTGATAGTTATATACAAGTTTTTATGATTTTTGCTTGGTTTACAGGCTTTATTTTGTCTTTTGCTATTATTACCAACCAATCTATTTGGAAGTTTTTTACAGCTTTAGGAGCTGCATCTGCCATTATTATTTTAATTTTTAAGGATACTATTTTAGGTTTTGTTGCCAGTATTCAGGTATCAGTAAACGATATGGTTCGTATTGGTGATTGGATTACTTTTGAAAAATTTGGAGCTGATGGTGATGTGATAGAAATTACTTTAGCTACGGTAAAAGTTCAAAATTTTGATAAGACTATTACAACTATTCCTACCTATGCTTTAATTTCTGATTCTTTTAAAAACTGGAGAGGAATGGTTAATTCTCAAGGAAGGAGAATAAAAAGAGCTTTGTATATTAAAACGACAAGTATTCATTATTTATCTACTCAAGAAGTTGAAAAATTAAAAGAAATTCAATTAATTGAACCTTATCTTTCTACTAGACAAGAAAAAATTGATCAGTTTAATACTCATAATAATATTGATAAAAGTCTTTTACTAAATGGTAGAAACTTAACCAACATCGGAGTATTTAGAAAATATGCTCAATCTTATGTTGAAAATCATCCTGCAGTTAATAAAGAGATGATGATAATGGTACGACAGTTAGCTCCAACAACTCAAGGATTACCTATTGAAATTTATGCGTTTTCTTCAGATAAACGTTGGAAAAACTACGAATATGTTATGGCTGATATTTTTGACCATCTATTGGCTGCCATTCCACATTTTAATTTGGAAGTATTTGAATTATCTACAGATTTTAAAGTTCTAAATTCAAATCAATAATTTTTTCATTAAAGTCGAACTGTAAATCTTCATGTAGTTTTTCTATTGACTTTTTTGCTGAAGTCAATTGTCTGTTATAGGTATTTACCAATCGTGGACTTTTTTTAATTGTTGGTTTCATTTCTTTTAACTTCCAACAGAAATATAATAGCAATTCAACTTCGGTTTCTTTCTTTTTTGAATAACGAATAAACTTTTTTACCAAGGTTAGAATTTTACGCACACTTTTACGAATATAAAAGTAACTCTTGGTATTAATATTTTCGAACAATTCATCCACTTCTTCTTTTATTCCTTCAATGTATTCATCTTCATTATGTGATAAAAAAAGTAAATAGGTAAGTAGTTCTTTATTTTCTTTTTTAAATCGAGAAAGCTGTAAACATAACTCCATTAATTCACTCGATGATTTATGAGATAATTCATCTTTTAATTGTTTTACGGTTACTGCTTTCATATTCGTTGTTATTTTGTGTAAATATAAAAACCTCATAGAATTCTATGAGGTTTCAATTATTTTTTTGTTTTAATTCTTATTGAATACTTGGAATCTTTACCAATTCGTTTACATCTGCTTCGTAGTTAACCCCATCAACTTTAAATCCGAAAAGCTTGAAAAACTCTAAGCTGTATCCCTCTAAATCACCAATTTCATTAATATTTTCAGAAGTTGCTTGTTCCCAAAGTTTTGTAATTTCTTCCTGTACATCGTCACGCATTTCCCAATCGTCAATTCTAATTCTACCTTTTTCATCTAAAGATAAATCTCCGCCGAACAATCGTTCGCTATACAATCTTTCAATTTGTTCAATACAACCTTCATGAATTCCTTTTTCTTTCATCACTTTAAACAATAATGAAATATATAATGGTATTACAGGAATTGCAGAACTCGCTTGAGTTACCAACGCTTTGTTTACCGAAACATACGCCTTACCTCCTATTGCTTCTAAATCTTCTGAAATAGTAAAAGCTGTCGCTTCTAAATGATCTTTTGCTGCTCCAATAGTACCATTTCTGTATACAGGTTTTGTAACTTCTGGACCAATATATGAATACGCAACCGTGGTAACTCCTTCTGCTAAAACATTTGCATTTTTAAGAGCATCCATCCACATTCTCCAATCTTCACCTCCCATTACAGTTACTGTGTTTTCTACATCATCTCCTTCTGCTGGTTTGATGGAAATTTCTGAAACTTTTCCTGTATGAAAATCAACTGTTTTATTGGTAAAAACTTCACCAATTGGTTTTAAAACAGATTTAAAACGCTTCCCAGATTCTGGATGCGTTCTCACTGGAGACGCTAAACTATAAATTACCAAATCAACTTGACCTAAATCTTCTTTTATCAAATTGACTACTTCTTCTTTTATTTCGTTTGAAAAAGCATCTCCATTGATACTTTTTGCATACAATCCTGCTTTTTGTGCTTCTTCTTCGAAAGCAGCTGTGTTATAAAACCCTGGAGAAGCTGGTCTTCCTTCACTTGCAGCTTTATCAAAGAAAACTCCGATAGTTGCAGCGTCAGATCCGAAAGCACTTGTAATTCTAGATGCTAATCCGAATCCTGTAGAAGCACCAATTACTAATACTTTTTTAGCACCTTCTATTTTTCCTTTTGATTGTACATACGCTATTTGGTCTTTTACATTTTGGGCACATCCTGTTGGGTGTGATGTTAAACATATAAATCCGCGTGTTCTTGGTTCAATTATCATTGTTGTTTGTTTTAAGAGTTTAAAAACTCTGTTACATTTTTTTCTATTCGAGCTAATACATTATCGGTATTGGCTTTTACAAAAGTTTCCCCTGTAATTTGCTCGTATAACTCAATATATCTGTTAGAAATTTCGATGATTTTCTCATCAGTCATTTCTGGAATTTGTTGTCCTTCTTTTCCTTGAAACCCGTTTTCAATTAACCATTGACGTACAAATTCTTTTGACAACTGCTTTTGTTTCTCTCCTTTTTCTTGTCTTTCTTCATATCCGCCTGCATAAAAATATCGTGAAGAATCTGGAGTGTGAATTTCATCAATTAATACAATTTTACCATCGTTTGTTTTTCCAAACTCGTATTTGGTATCTACTAAAATAAGTCCTCTTTTAGCAGCTAATTCTGTTCCTCTTTGAAATAATTTTCGCGTATAATCTTCTAACACCACGTAATCTTCTTCAGAAACAATTCCTTTAGCTAAAATTTCTTCTCTAGAAATATCTTCGTCATGCTCACCGTTATCTGCTTTTGTAGAAGGTGTAATAATTGGTGTAGGAAACTTGTCGTTTTCTTCCATTCCTTCTGGCATTGCTACCCCACATAAAGTTCTCTTACCAACTTTATATTCACGAGCAGCATGACCTGATAAATATCCACGGATAACCATTTCCACTTTAAAAGGTTCGCATAAATTACCTACAGCAACATTCTCATCTGGATTTGCGATTAACCAATTCGGAACAATATCAGCTGTATCGTTCATCATTTTGGTTGCAATCTGGTTTAAGATTTGACCTTTAAAAGGTATTTGTCGTGGTAAAATAACATCGAAAGCTGAAAGTCTATCAGAAGCAATCATTACTAAAAGATCATCGTTAATATTGTAGACTTCTCTTACTTTTCCTTTATAAACTGACTTTTGCTTTGGAAACTGAAAGTTAGTTTCGTTAATTGTATTCATTCTTAAAATAGTTGTGTTGTTGCGGCAAATGTAAGTTTTTACAACTAAAAGCAGAAGCTTTTAAAAACAATCTTATTCAGTTTCTATACCTTTATAAGCTTTAATAATGCTCTTTACCAATCTATGACGAATCACATCTTTATCATCTAAATACACTTGAGCAATTCCTTTAATATCTTTTAAAGCTAACAAAGCTTCTTTTAAACCAGAAACTTGTTTACGTGGTAAATCTATTTGCCCTGGGTCTCCTGTTATTATAAACTTTGCGTGCATTCCCATACGCGTTAAAAACATTTTCATTTGAGAATGTGTCGTATTCTGCGCTTCATCTAAAATAACAAAAGCATTGTCTAAAGTTCTTCCACGCATAAAGGCTAAAGGAGCAATTTGAATGGTTCCTTTTTCTAAATAAGCTTGTAGTTTTTCATGCGGAATCATATCTCGTAACCCATCATACAAAGGTTGCATGTAAGGGTCGAGTTTTTCTTTTAAATCTCCAGGAAGAAATCCTAAATTTTCACCCGACTCTACAGCAGGACGCGTCAATACGATTCTTTTTACTTCTTTTTCTTTTAACGCTTTTACCGCCAATGCTACTGCTGTATAAGTTTTTCCTGTACCTGCAGGTCCTACAGCAAACAGCATATCGTTCTTTTTCATTAACTCAACCATTTTTCGTTGGTTGGCTGTTTGAGCCTTGATGAGTTTTCCACTTACTCCATGAACTAAAACATCTTCTCCTTTACCCGATTTTCTTATTTCTTCTTCTTTTCCTGTTGAAGTTAATATTCGTTCAATACTATTTTCATCTAATCTATTGTACCTATTAAAGTATTTAATAAGCATTTCTAATCGCTTTTCGAACTCATCTAAAATTTCCGATTCACCGTAAGCTTTTAGTTTATTTCCTCTTGCAACAATTTTAATTTTAGGAAAATAGCTTCTTAATTGTGCTATAGTACTATTTTGTGCTCCAAAAAATTCGTTTGGATTAATTTCAGTTAACTCAATAATTCTTTCGTTCAAATGACTTTTTTTTAATGTTAGTTGGTCTAAAATAACGAATATTTTGCTTGAAATGTTTAGCTTTGTCTTAAATTTTAGCACAGTTTTTCACAATTTAATTAACAAACACTTTTAATGTCGCTTATTACATTAACTACTGATTTCGGATTAAAAGACCATTTTGTGGGAGCTGTAAAAGGAGCTATTTACTCTGAACTACCTGAGGCTAAAATAGTTGACATCACACATCTTATTTCTCCTTTCAACATTACTGAGACTTCGTATATCTTAAAGAATGCCTATAAAAGCTTTCCTAAAGGTACTATTCATATTGTTGGAGTAGATTCTGAATTAAGTACCGAAAACAAACATATCGCTTTAGAGCTTGATGAACATTTTTTTATTTGTCCTGATAACGGATTAATCTCTATGGTTGCTTCTGAAGTAAATCCTACAAAAATTGTTGAAATTAATATTCACGATTATATTGAAAGTAGTTTTCCTGTTTTAGATGTTTTTGTGCAAGTAGCTTCTCATATTGCTAGAGGAGGAAGTTTAAATATTATAGGTAAAGAAATTCAATCGTATAAAAAATTAGTTGAAATTCAGCCTAAGGTAAATCAGGACCAAACTATTATTGTTGGTGGTGTTATTTATATTGATAACTATGGAAATGTAATTACCAATATTACCAAAAAGTTATTCAGTTTGATAGGAAAAGGGAGAAACTTTACCATTTCTGCGGGTAGATACCAATTTAAAAAAATCGTAAATCAATATAACGAGATTGTCGATTATACTGTTCCTTCAGAACAGCGTATGTACGATGGAAATAAGCTTACCTTATTTAATTCGGCAGGTTATTTAGAAATTGCTATTTATAAAAGTAATTTAGAAACCGTTGGTGGTGCTTCTACCCTACTTGGTTTAGGATATAGAGATACTATTACTATTGAATTTGACACGGTTGTAAAACCCGAGTTTGTTCCTATAAATTCTTAATTATGTTTGTACGAATTGTTAAACTAAGTTTTGATCCAGAAAAAATTGAAACTTTTTTAGAAAATTTTCAACATCAAAAAAATGATATACGAAACTTTCCTGGTTGTCGTTTATTAGAATTGTATAGAGATAAAACTAATTCCAATATCTTTTTTACCTATAGCTATTGGGATTCTGAACAAGATTTAGAAAATTATAGAAACTCAGATTTATTCAAAGGTATTTGGGCAAACACCAAAATTTATTTTAATGGTAAACCAGAAGCTTGGAGTGTTGATAAACTTGAGTCATTAACCTAAAACTAACAACATTGTTACCAATACTAAAAAAAGAATTTAACTCATTTTTTGCTTCACCCATAGCGTATTTAGTTATTGGTGTGTTTTTATTAGCAAACGGATTGTTTTTATGGGTTTTTAAAGATGGATTTAACATTTTAAACGCAGGTTTTGCCGATTTAAATACCTTCTTTCAAATAACACCTTGGTTTTTCTTATTCTTAATTCCTGCAATAACCATGAAAAGTTTTGCTGAAGAGTTTAACACAGGTACTATAGAAATTTTAAAAACACGACCTATTGGTTTATGGAATATCGTTTTAGGTAAATTTTTAGCATCACTATTATTAGTATTTATTGCTATTTTACCAACGGTTGCTTATGTGTATACCATATATCAACTAGCTACACCTTTAGGAAATATTGATACAGGAAGTATTATTGGTTCTTACATCGGAGTATTTTTATTAGGAGCAGTTTTTACTGCTATCGGACTTTTTACCTCAACCTTAGCGAGAAACCAAATTGTAGCATTCATTTTAGGTGTTATTGTTATTTTTTGTGCTTTTTATGGTTTAGATGCTTTAGGAAACTTAGTAGACTCTTCTGGATTAAGCATTAAAAAAATTGGTATTAACGAACATTTTAAAAGTATTTCGAGAGGAGTTATTGATACACGAGACCTCATTTATTTTATCAGTGCTACGTACTTCTTTTTATTCATCACTAAAACTCAATTAAGTAATGAATAAGAATCTCAAACATATCATTTTAGTTTTAGCAGGAATTGTTGTATTAAATATTGTTTCAAACAAAATTTACAAACGATTTGATGTCACACAAGACAAACGCTACACATTATCTAACACTACACTTAATTTAGTAGATAAGATTGACAATATGCTGTTAATCAATGTGTATTTAGAAGGAGAGTTTCCTGCGGAATTTGAACGCTTGCAGGTAGAAACACGTCAGTTTTTAGAAGAATTACAAGCTGAAAATTCTCAAATACGTATTCAGTTTATCAATCCTGATAATATTAGAGAACGTTTGATAAAAAAAGGGATGATTCCTAGCCAACTTACTGTTGAAGAAGATGGAAAATTATCGAATGCTATTATTTTTCCTTGGGTAGAATTAAACTATGGTACGAAGCGAGAAATAGTTTCCTTATTACCTAATACACTTACAAATTCACAAGAAAACCAATTACAAAATGCTGTAGAAAAATTAGAATTTTCAATAGCCAATGCAATCAATAATATTACCCAAGACAAAAAACAAAAAATTGCGATACTTTCTGGTAATGGTGAATTAAAGGATATTGAATTATATAGTTTATTAAAAGAAGTTGGCAAAAAATATCATTTGGCAAAGTTTACTTTAGACAGTGTTGCAACAAATGCTCAACAAACATTAAACGATTTAAATCAGTATGATTTAGCCATTATAGCTAAACCGACAGAAAAATTTACTGATGAGGAAAAGTTAACCTTGGATCAATTTATTACTAATGGTGGAAAATCTTTATGGATGATTGACATCAATGTTTCTGATACCGATAGTTTATACAACGAAGGAAAAATGTTTGCTTTTCCAAGAGATTTAAATCTTACCGATTTATTATTTAGCTACGGAGTTAGAATTAACAACAAGCTAATTCAAGATTTATATTCAGCCAAAATTCCGTTAGCAACGGGTAATGTTGGTAATCAAACTCAGTTTCAACATTTAAATTGGTTTTATCATCCGTTGAGTTCAGGAAATCCAAATCATCCAATTACAAAAAACTTGCCTCCTGTTCGTTTTCGATTTACCACTCAAATTGATACCTTAAAAAATAACATTAAAAAAACACCTTTGTATGTGAGTTCGGTATTAACAAAGAAAACTGCTCCATTAAATTTTATTGAACTACAAAGCATTACCAAAGAACCTAAAGAAGCAGATTATGCTGAAGGGCCACAATTATTTGCTGTTTTACTAGAAGGAGAATTTAACTCAGCTTATAAAAACAGAATAAAGCCTTTTAACGTAAATAATTTCAAACCTACATCACCTGAAAACAAAATGGTAATTATTGCCGATGGAGATGTGGCAAGAAATCAAATTTTAAAAGGAAGGCCTCACGATTTAGCTTTAGATAAGTGGACAGGACAACAATTTGGTAATAAAGAGTTTTTATTAAATACTATTGATTATTTACTAGATGATTCTGGTTTAATCACATTAAGAAACAAATCACTTCAATTAAAGTTATTAGATAAAAAACAGGCTTTTAACGAACGTAGTTTTTGGCAGTTTTTCAATATCCTAATACCTTTAATTCTTTTAGGTTTATTTGGTTTTGGATTCCGCTATTGGAGAAAGAAAAGATATTCTTAAATATCTAATAAATCAGTATGAATAAATCTATAATTTAATCGTTTTTGTAATTTATCAGAACTAATTATTTTATATTTCAACGCTAAAGAATCATCAAAAATAGGTGGTTCTTTTTTTATTTTAATTTTAGCAGTTGTATAAAACTCTTCCCTTGTTGGGTGATGACTTGAACAAGCATTAAACACTTCGCCCCATACATTTTGTTTTATTATTTGGTAAAGTATTTCAATACAATCATCTTGATGAATCATGTTTACAAAACCTTTCGGATGTGGAATTTTTTTCCCTTCAAACCAATTCCCAGGTTTTCTATCATATCCCAGCAATCCTGCAAAACGAATTATTGTAGTTTCAAAACTTTTGTTTACTCTAAAAGCATTTTCTATTTCAACTAAAGGAGAATTTATAGTTTGCTCTTCTTCTATAATAACTTTATTCAAGCTAGGATACACTGAGGTAGAACTTATAAAAATCACCTTTCTAATAGCCGATTTTTCTATTTCTTGAATTAACTTTTTAAACCCTAAAACATTTTTTGAAGTTATTACTATAATCAATACTTCAGAAGCTAAAAATTCCTGAATTTCTTCATTAAATTCTTTATCAATATCTATTAAAAAAGGAATTATCTTAACTTCATCTAAAGAGTTTAATTTATTTCCTGATGTTGTTGAACCTTTTATAACATATTCTTTGCCTAATAAATACAGCGCCAAAGGTTTTCCTAACCAACCACATCCTAAAATACTAACATCCTTCATCACAACAATTATCGTCTTTTACCAATTTACAAGAAACTACAGCTAAAAGAGCTCCTAAAATTGGCGCTAAAATATACAACCATAAATGTTTGTAATGACCAGAAACAATTGCCGGAGCTAATGATCTAGCAGGATTCATAGATGCTTTCGTCATAGGACCAGCGAACATAGCTTCTAACAATACCACTCCACCAATAGCAATACCAGCCATAACACCTACTTCCTTACTTCCTGTTGATACATTTATTATCACCAACATTAAAAAGAAAGTCAATAGTAATTCTAAAATAAAGGCTCGCCAAGGTACCATATTAGGAATTGTGGCTCCATAATACTCACTTGTGGGAAATAATATCCATAGTAAAACACTACCTAACAAAGCTCCTAAAACTTGTGCTATTATATATTTTGGAACTTCTTTCCAAGCAAACTTTTTAGCGTAGGCAAAAGAAATTGTTACTGCAGGATTAAAATGAGCTCCTGATATTTCTCCAAAAGCATAAATCATTGCCATCACAATAAGCCCCCAAGTGATTGCAACTCCTGTATGATTTAAATCTGATCCTTGTGTAATTTCGCTAATTGTCATAGCTCCTGTACCACAAAAAACAAGCGCAAATGTTCCTATAAATTCTGAAATATATTTTTTCATAACTGCAAATATCTATCAAAAAAGATAACTTTGATTTTAAGTTTTCGTTAACATTAATCCATTATTTTCATTGTAATTTTAACAACCTAAATTTTAAACAAACTAATCATTATGAAAAAAATAGTTTTAAGCTTATTCGTTGCAGCTTTAGCATTTTCAACTAATGCGCAAGTAAAAACTCCAGCTCCAAGTCCATCTTCTAAATTAGAACAAAAGGTAGGATTAACTGACGTTACAGTTGAATATTCTCGTCCTGGAATGAAAGGAAGAAAAATCTTTGGTGATTTAGTTCCTTTTGATAAAGTTTGGAGAACTGGAGCTAACCAAAACACTAAAGTTACATTTAGTGAAGATGTTATGATTGATGGAAAAAAGTTAAAAAAAGGAACCTATGCTTTATATACTAAACCAGGAAAAGATACTTGGGAAGTTATGTTTTACTCAGATGCTAACAACTGGGGGACTCCAAGAAAATGGGACGATTCTAAAGTAGCTGCTAAGGCAACTGCTAAAGTTTCTAAAATGCCAATGCCTATCGAAACATTTACGATTACCGTTGATGATGTTAAAGATGACTCAGCAGTATTAGGAATGTTATGGGAAAATTCTTATGTTGGATTAAAATTTAATACTCCTACAGATAAAGGTGTTGAAAAAAGCATTGCTAAAGTTATGTCTGGTCCTGGAGCTAACGATTATTTCGACGCTGCTGTTTACTACTTAAACAACAACAAAGACATTAACAAAGCTAAAACTTGGATTGACAAAGCTGTTGAAATGACAAATGCTGAACCTCGTTTTTGGTACATTCACCAACAAGCTTTAATCCACAAAAAAGCAGGAGATAAGAAAATGGCTAAAAAAGCAGCAATGCGCTCTTTAGAGTTAGCTAAAAAAGCTAAATACGATGCTTATATTAAAAAGAACGAAGATTTATTAAAAACTTTATAATAGAACTTCTCTTTAATAAATAAAAACCTTGCAATCAAAATTGATTGCGAGGTTTTTATTATTCTATTTTTTCATAATGATGATTTGTATTTTCATTCATCATTATTTTCTTTCTTTCAAACAGCTTATTAGAAATGTGAGTATAAATTGAAACTTGTTTTGAATTAAGTATAAACTCAATTCTATCAAATCTGTTATTTACTTTCCATTTTCCTTTACCATAAAACTTACTAAAAAAGCTTCCATCTTTAAACAATCGTAAAGTATCTGGAATATGTGGAGTTTCAATACAGCAAATTTTATTTTGAAAATTTTTATTTACATATACTCCTACCATTTTTTTATTAGTAGTTGGCATATCAAACCACATAAAAAATAAAAGAAATGCTCCTAAAATTAATATAATTCTAGATATGAATTTAGCTATTTGTTTCACTTTGATTATCTCTTATAACAACTTGCAAGATACATGCAATAGCAATTACTAATCCGCACCCTAAAGCATTAAGCCATAAATAAGGAAGCCAATCTACATACCAAACATATATGATTAATAACTGAGTAATTATAGCTGCAATAAAAACAGCATTTCCTCTAATAAACTTAAAGAAAAAGGCTAATAGGAAGATTCCTAAAACATTTCCATAGAAAATAGAACCTATAATATTTACTAATTGGATTAAGTTGTCAAACAAATTGGCTACACATGCCACCAAAATTGCTAAAACTCCCCAACCTAAAGTAAACCATTTAGACATTTTTACATAATGAGCCTCACTATGTTCTTTGATTACATTTCTCTTATATAAATCAATCGCAGTAGTACTTGCCAGTGCATTTAACTCTGAAGCTGTTGAAGACATGGCTGCCGATAAGATAACTGCTAATAATAACCCTATTAAACCTTTAGGTAAGTTGTTCAATATAAAATGAATGAAAACATAATCTTTATCGTTAGTTTCAACTTGATCATCAGCTTTTATAATAATAGCTTTGGCTTGTTCTTTTAGTTCTTTATCCTCTTCATTAAACTGTTGAAGTTTAGTTACATTTTCATCCGTCAATCCTTCGTATATCAAAGCTTTTTTACGTTCTTCAATAAAACGATGTTTTTCTTCTAACTTAACATATTCAGCAATTGTTTCTTGATTAGAATTTGCAATCGCTTCACCTGCTTTTGGATTAAAATTTAAAGGTGATGCATTAAATTGATAAAACACAAATACCATTACTCCTACCAACAATATAAAAAACTGCATAGGAACTTTTAACAATCCATTAAAAATTAAACCCAACTGACTTTCTCTTGCAGATTTTCCTGATAAATAACGCTGTACCTGACTTTGATCAGTTCCGAAATACGACAACATTAAAAATGTACCTCCTAAAATTCCTGTCCAAACTGTATAACGGTTATTTAAATCCCACGAGAAATCTAATACTTTCATTTTATTTGAAGCGCCAGCAATTTCCAATGCTTTAGAAAAGGTAATTCCATCAGGTAAATATTGAAGAATTAAGTAGAATGCTATAAACATACCTGCAAAAATCACTGCCATTTGCTGTTTTTGCGTAACACTAACGGCTTTTGTACCACCTGATACTGTATATATAATTACCAACACACCAATAACAATATTAAGCGTAATAAGATTCCAACCTAATACAGCTGATAAGATTATAGCAGGCGCAAAAATGGTAATTCCTGCTGCTAATCCACGTTGAATTAAAAATAAAATTGCTGTTAGGGTTCTTGTTTTCTGATCGAATCTTCCTTCTAAATATTCATAAGCTGTATATACTTTCAGTTTATGATAAATAGGAATAAAAACCAAACAAATAATTACCATGGCAATAGGCAATCCGAAGTAAAATTGAACAAAGCCCATTCCGCTATGAAAGGCTTGTCCTGGAGTAGACAAAAAAGTGATGGCACTAGCTTGTGTCGCCATTACCGACAACCCTATAGTCCACCACTTTGTTTCATTTCCACCTTTTATATAGTCATCTACATTGTTACTTCCTCTTGTTTTCCATACTCCGTATAAAACAATAAATAACAGTGTAGCAGAAAGTACACCCCAATCTAATAATTGCATAATTTTAGTTAGTATATAGGTTAGTTATTACATAAAAAAGTACAATATACACCAAGTTTGCTAACAGCACCATACCGTACTCTTTTTTCCATATATACTTTTGAGGTTTCATCTTTTAAAAGGTTTAGTTTGTTGATTTATTATTGTTTTGGTTTTTCAAAAAAACTATCTGCTAAAGGAGCTTGACTAATCAAACCATCAGAAAACACTATTGGGTCTCTTGCTGGTTCTAAAGGTTTTCCTTCTTCGTCTTTTTTGAACCAAGTTATAGATTTTGGTAATAAGAAACCGTTAACGTTTTCCCAATCATTGTAACGAATGATATTAAATTTTTCAGACGGCTTTTTTGAAAAATACGTAACTGTATAACCTAACCAAGCCATTTGATTTTTATTCGGATCAAAATATACATAATAATTATCATCTGGAGATACACCTACATTTGCTTCGTATGAAATTTTAACTCCAGGATACGATACTCCTTCAAAGTCTAAAGGTTTCGTTTCTGAATACACAATTCCATCATCAGCCAATACAAATGGCATTGCATAAAAATAGAAGTATAAATTATGATAAAATTCAGGATTTCCTTTAAAGGCCATAGAATCTTTTTGATGCAACCATACATTTTTACCATCAAATCCTAAAGAGTAATTTTCAGCATTCACAGCAGATTTTCTTGAGTGTAAATCTGTTGTATGATCTTCTCCATTAATTTTAAAAGATAACGTTTTAGCTTCTCTCCAATTTTTAAGGCCTCCATGTTTTTCAAATACTTTTCCTAACTCTTTAGGAAACTTATCTTCTTTAACTTGCTTAGTTACTTCTTGATTTTGTTGTGGTTGTTCCTTACTTTTTTCTTTTTTACATGAAAACGCAAAGACTGTTAATGTGATTAAAATGATTAGTTTTTTCATTGTTGTTATTTGATTTACTTTACTTGGTCGTAACAACAGTTTAAAATTACAAGAATTTTTAAACTTGATTAATCTTCATCGGTTAAACTTTCCATAAAAGCAATTAACGATTGTATTTCTTCTTTAGAAAGTTCCAATTTATCAGCTGGTAAAGTTTGATTAGGAACCTTAAATCCAAGACCTTCTCCCCCTCCTTTATTATAAAAATCCATTACTTGGTTTAAACTTTTATATACTCCATTGTGCATATATGGCGCTGTTTTAGCAATATTCCTAATAGTAGGAGTTTTAAAAAAGTACATTCTCTCATTAGTATTAAATACATGATAACGCCCTAAATCTTCATCTAAATTATCTTCTTGTAAATTAGGCACTCCAATAGATTCTAATTCTGAATCTTTAAAAGCTGGCGGTACAGTACCATTAAATACTGGTGGAAAATGACAGGTAGCACATTTTGCTTTTCCCATAAACAAATTGAAACCTTTAATTTCTGCTTTAGATAAGGTCTTTTCCTGCCCGTTTATATTCTTATCAAACTTAGAGTTAAATTCTCCTAGTGTTCTCATATAATCTGCAATGGAATTTCTAATAACCATATCGTTTACCTTTCCGTACAAGCTTTTTATTAGTTGACTGTAAATACTATCCTTTTTTATTTTTTCGGTTAGATTTTTTAAATCGGAATGAAACTCATTTTTATTCTCAACTACACCTACAATTTGACCTTCTAAACTTCCTGCTCTACCATCATGAAAAAAGCTTTTTTGTAATGCTACATAACTTAATGTTGGTGTATTTCTTGTTTGTTTATCAAAAGTAGTTTTTCCATCAGTAAAAGCTAATTCTTTAATATGACAAGTAGCACAACTCATTGTTTCATTTTTTGATAAACGCTTATCATTAAACAACTGCTTTCCTAACGAAATCTTTTCTTTGAACAAACTATCCTTCTTCATTTTATAATCTGAAAAGTAATTGATGTTAAATGTTTCTTTTGAAAATAAGGATGTCATATTATTCTTAAATGCCAACTCCAATGGAAATTGAACTTGCCAATCTTTTATAGTTTTCTGTAGCAATTTTAACTGGGGATGAGCATGCTTTTTGATAAACTCGTACCTATTAAAATCATTAAAATTTCCTTGTAAGTCATTTACACTTGAATCCAACTCTTTTAACCATTCTTTGTACAGTTCAATATTATTGAACTTTTCTCTGTAATTTTTTATAAGCTTAATCAAGCTCTTATATACAATTTGAGCTTCTTCTATAGATTGTTCAAAAACTGGTGAATCAAATCCTGTAATTCCAGTTAATGCAGTTCGTGCAATTTGATCTCTAATTAACCACAACACATGATAATCTTTTAAATAGAGTTTTGAATTTTGTAGAATTAATTCTAACCTTTTTTGTGTAGCTGAGACTGTTTCGTTAAAATCTAATTTAGATACCTCATCATCTAACAACATTTCTTCTATTACTTGAAATCCGAAAGGTTTATTTATCTTAATATCTGTTGCATCTTCTTCTTCGATTTTCAACAGGTTAGGGGCATTTAACGATTTATAATTATCGCTATCTGTAAATGCCAATACTGGTTCTATCTTTTTAAATTGTTTTCTTGCTTTTTTGTACCAAAAAATTCTTTGGTTAGAGGAGTCTTTTAAACTATCTAAATAATTAATAGTAGCTTCCAATCCTTGTTTATAATCATTTTCTAGCGCGACTACATAGTCTTTAGTTTTGGGTAAATAATGAGAAGATGATGTGTTTTTACAGCTACATAATACAATGGCAAAAAGACACATGATTACATGTGCCTTTTTAAAAAAACTAGTTTGTTTTTTCATTATCTATCTAAACCTTGAATAACATACAACATACTACCTTCTTTTCTTGAATCTGCAGCAGGATTAGCCTTTGGATCTGTAAATGCACTTCCATCTGCTGGTTCCCAACCATGGTTTTGTGTAATTAACAAAAATGTTTTAGCTACTCCTGTTGTTTCAGAAATATCAATCATCCCTGTAATTTCCCAAGCTTTTTGGTTGAAAGGTTTTCCGTAACCTTTTGCTGAAGCTGTAACTTGATCACACTCTAAAACTTCTTTTAAAGCTCCAGTATTTAAATTATACTGATACAAACGTGCTGCATGATTTTTTTCTCCATCAAAATATCCATTTGGATCTTCTTGAATGTAAGCATAATTTTCTGTTACTAAAATATTATCAGGACTATGGAAAGCCTTTGCTTTACCTGAAGTTAAGTCTCCATCTAACACACAAGTTATTTTAGCAGCCCCAGTAGGATCGTTATCGTTTAACACTACCTTATAAATACGCCCGTAAATAGTTCCTTTTCCTTTTAAACCATCTTTTTTACGACCTGTAACACAAAAATAAATCTCTCTGTTATTTTTTGCTGATCCTCTTCTCCAATCAATATCTTCTAAACGGGAGAAACCCATAACACCTTTTTGTTTAGCTTCTGCGTCTAATAAATCGATGTTTTTTTCAGTTAATTCAACAAAAGAAGCATTATATGTTTGTCCTTCTTTCATATCAACTTCATACGTTATACCTGCGTCGGTAACTTTAAGCCCATATAATTTACCGCTATTTAAGTCTCCTCTATTTCCTACATACATTCCTAATTGCCCAGAAGGTACACTATTGTCAGAATGATCATCTCCAATAAAAACTACTGTTTTATTTGGGTATGCATCTTTACCAATGGCAACAGCATTTTCTGTAGACCATTGCCCTAATGCTGTTAACATTTGAGCTGCTCCTGCTGCAGAAGCACTCTTAGTTGGATCGGTAACAAAAACTCCTTTAGATGATCCTCCCCATTCTCCTCCAGAAAGATATAATGGTCCAAAACCATGCTCTTCTGGAGTAATTAATGACCCTGAACATTGGGCAGTTTTTGCAGTAGCATTAGCATTTAAAATATACTCTCCTTCAACTGGCTTAAATGTTTTGTCAAACTTTATTCTGGCAATTGAATAATCTGCTTCAATATTATTTATTAAATTAAAAGAACCGTCTGTGTTTCTAATCAAACCTGCTCCATCTGCCATTGAACCATAGATGAAGTTAGGCGTATTCACTAATCTATCTTCGGAAGATAAAATAGGATATACTTTTACATTGGAAAAAGCCGAATTTAACTTTAAAAAGTTTGGTGTTTTAGAATGTGCTTTTAACTCAATATCTTCTCCTTTTACAGGTTCAGTATCTGATTTACAAGCTAAAAAAGTAATTGATGTGCAAGTAGCTAGTATACTTGCTTTAAAAAAATGTTTCATTGTGATTAGTTTTCTTACGTTTTATACCGCAAATCAACTATATCAAGTTTACTAAAAGCTTACCCCTATTTTAAAAAGATTTGATAAAAAGGTTATGTAGATTAACTAAACATAAAGTCATTATATCTTAAACAATTTCTAAAGTATTAAAAGTCAAGACATTTATTTTTTACTAAAGACAATATCCAATATCATTATTAACAAAAAACATACATAAAGGATAAAGTTTACTAACATCATTTTTTTTCATTTTTTGGTATAAAAAAAACGCCTCCCCACAAGACGTTTTAATTTTTTTAGTTTTAACTTTTGGTTAGAGTAAAACCTTCTTTTTCGTTTTCATAGTATTTTCCCCACTTCGACTAAAAACTCAAGTTTTTAGACCTTAGTTAACTAAGGCTTTGTTTTGAACGATTCAAAAATAGGTACTAAAAAAATGAAGTTGGTAAGTCAGTGACTTACTTTTAGTAAGTCACTGACTTACTTTTTGCATAAATTTTATCTAAAATGGTCTTTTTAAAGAGATATTTCCAAATTTCTTATATTTGCTTCTTTATAAAATGAAGAAAATTAATTTACATAGAAAAGTATTAAAAAGTTCATCGCGTAACTTTTATACTAACAAAGATGTTTTCGATAAAAATCGAACGCCTTATGAATATATAAGACATTTATAACTTATTTAAAATAAGTTATAAAAGGTAAAAAGCGTTCAAAATAAATTTTGAACGCTTTTTTTATTAAATTTTTTTATAAAATATGAAAAATTAAAAACAACATAGTAATTGAGTACAAAAACGTTTAAGCAACTGATTGGTTGACTGTTGCATTTAGTTCTTTTTTCTGGATACTTTCTGGGGAGATACCCCACATCCCAAAAACAACACAAACAACTGATTTTCAGTAAAATAAATTTTTGAAATCACAAAAAAACACATATCTTTGTACCATAATTAAATAACAAAAACTCATTAATATTATTTAAAAAAGAGAAATTATGAAACTTTTAAAATTAAATACAATTTCAAGTCAATCGCCAATTAGAGGCGTAGATTTTGAATATAGAGTGAGTAAAGATGTTTGTTTTTTGAATAGAAACTATTTTGATTAAATAAATCGAAATATTACAGATATAAAACAAAAGGCATCTTGAAAAACAAGATGCCTTTTGCATTTGGTATATTTTTTGATTAATAAACTAATTTACAATTATTTGTTGCTAATAAATTTGGAAAAAAGGAAAAAATTTCTTATATTAATAAGACAAAATTGAAAACTATGAAAAAATTAAAATTGCACATCCTTATTGAAAAAGAACGTTTACTCACCCAAACAAAACGCTTACTAAAATACTCTTCCTATAAAGAAGATATGAACGTATTTTAGAACAACAATTAACCAGCGTTTTATTTCAAAATTGCAAACGCTTCTAATATTTTAAGACAAAGTAGAATTCCTGAAGCCTAAAACTCATAGGCCTTAATAGTTATGTCTTCACAGATATGGTTTTCAACACCTATCTAATTCTACCAACCACCTGATTTACTCGGGCTGGATATGTATTGCCCTAATTCTAGGGAATATCAAAATTAAATCAATCAACAATTTGCTGCAGATGCGGCAAGGAAAACTATTGTCTAATTATTAAAAATTGAATTATGAAAACTTTAAAAACTACTTTAATCGTATTATTATTACTTGTATTAACTACTAGTTGTACAGACTTAACTGAAGATTTAGTAACAAACCCAAATGTTGTAAATACTGAATTATCTAATGGAGATATTGATACAGGTTTCACAGACGGAGATACTGATAACGACAACAATAATGATCCAGATAATCAAGATACTGGAGGTACAGGAAGTAACAGCGGAGATACTGGTAAAGATGGATAACAGATTTTCTTTTATAGCCTTTAACATTAGTTAAAGGCTTTTTTTTTAGATTTGTCTAAAATCATTTAACTTGAATTACTTTAATAGAAAAATCTTTCTCTTTATCATTTTATTTATCTCTCTAAACCAAAATATTTTTTCAAAAAAAAGAAGTTTAGATATAACCAAAAATGATAGTATTATACATTGGATTAAACTTTCAAAACAAAAAAGTTTATCATTAACAAAAAGAAAGCTTAACTTATTTAAGGCAATAAAACACTTAAAAAAAGATAAAGATTATTCTAAAAATTTGAGTGAAATAGCTTATCGCTTCTATATTTTAAAAGATACTGTTAATTTTTTAAAACTTAACAAAAAGGCTCAAACATGGGCTATTCAACGTAAAGATACTTTTACAATAGCAGATACACATTGGAGCTATGCTTATTATTACAAAAATGATGAGATTTATGATAAAGCTTATCAGCACTACAATGAAGCATTTCAAAACTTTAAATTCATTAAAGAAGAATATAAAATGGCACGTATGCTTTTTGCCATGGCATTTATTAAAGGTCTGTATCGAGATTATGCTGGAAGTGAAGTGCAAACCTTACAATCAATTAAAATTTTTAAACGATTAATAAATAATGAATGGTTATATAGAGCATATAATCACCTAGGATTACTTCAAATAGATATTAAAGAATATGATAAAGCTTTATTTTATTTCAACAAATCTTTAGAGTATTTCTCAAAAATTGAGAATAAAGAAAAAGTTTATTTAGCTAGTTATAATAATATTGGAAATGTCTATTTGGAAAAAGGGTTGTATAAAAAAGCTATTGAGACATATAATATCGACCTTAAAAATAAGGTCAGTCTAGTAGATTATGCTACACTAATAGATAACAAAGCTCTAGCTAAACTATATTTAAAAGATACTAATGAGATAAAAAACACCTTTTTTAAGGCTTTATCAATAAGAGATAGTTTAAAAAACAAAACTGGTATTTTAACTTCAAAACTGAATATTTCAAATTATTATAAGTATTTAAATGATACTATAAATGCAATAAAGTATGCTAATGAAGCTTTAATTTTAGCTAAAGAACTAAAAAACGGAAGAGACTATTTAGCTAGTTTAAATCAATTAGCAAATTTAGATATATATAACCAAAAAAAATACTTTGATCGTTATATCGAATTTAACGATAGTTTAGTTATTGCTGAACGTAGAACTCAAAACAAATTTACTCGTATTGAATTTGAAACCGATGAGTATATTGCAGAAACCAAGCGTTTAAATCAGCAACGAATTTGGATAATAGTTACCAGTATTGGTGGTATTTTAATTTTAAGCTTATTATACTTTTTACGTGTACAAAAAGTACGTAACGAAAAACTCCTTTTAGAAGCAGAACAACAACAAGCTAACGAAGAAGTGTATGTTTTAACGCTACAACAGCAAGCTAAATTAGAAGAAGAACGTATAAACGAACGTAACAGAATTTCTGCCGAGTTACATGATAGCATTTTAGGAAAACTCTTTGGTACTCGAGTTAACCTCGGCTTTTTAGCGATGGCAATGCAACCAGAAACTCAAGTAAAGCATCAATCTTTTTTAGATGAATTACAAGATATAGAAAAAGAGATTAGAGATGTATCTCATAAGTTAAGTGATAATTTTGATAGTTCTAATGTAAATTTCACCAATATTATAGAACAACTACTAAAAGACAAAAGTGCTTTAGGTAATTTTAAATATCAGTTTAATTTTGATGAAAATATTGTTTGGAAAAACATTACCGAAATAACTAAAGTGAATTTATACCGTATTATACAAGAAGCGCTACAAAACATTATTAAGCATGCAAAGGCAAAAAATGTTATTTTAGGGGCTTCAATCAAAAAAAATGTATTACAAATTACGTTACAAGATGACGGAATTGGTTTTAACACAGAAAAAAAGAAAAAGGGAATTGGTATAAAAAATATAAACTCAAGAGTAGTAAAAATTGGAGGTACGATAGATTTACTGTCCGAAGAAAATAAAGGAACTACTCTGGTGATTAAAATTCCTTTATAAAAATGGAAATTAAAAAGTTTAATGCTCTTATAATAGATGATCATCCTCTAATATCTGAAGCATATAAAAGTGCTTTTGGCTTTGTTGAAAGTCAAAATGATTATAAATTTCAAATTCAAGTAGCCGATAATTGCGATACAGCACAAACTATTATTGAAGATTTTAGCGATGCTAACGACAATATTGATATTATTTTCTTAGACATTAGTCTTCCTCCTTCTAATGACGGAAAAATTTTATCAGGAGAAGATTTAGGTTTACTTATAAATGAAAAATTGCCTGAAGCTAAAATAATTGTTTCTACTACTTTTAATGATAACTATAGAGTTCATAGTATTCTTAAAAATGTAAATCCTGATGGATTTTTAGTTAAAAACGATATTACGCCGATTGAATTAGTTTCGGCAATTCAAGAAGTAATAATCGATCCTCCATATTATAGTAAAACAGTAACGAAAATGATGAGAAATCAGGTTTCTCATGATTATTTTTTAGATGATTTAGACAGAAAAATATTATACGAATTATCAATTGGAAATAGGGTAAACAAACTTCCTTTAATTTTACCTTTATCCTTAGCTGCAATTCAAAAAAGAAAAAGGCAAATGGCTAAAATATTTGATATTGATAATTCTGATGATCGTAATTTAATTTTGGCAGCCAAAGAAAAAGGATTTCTATAAAGAAATCCTTTTTTATTTAAATTACAATCTGTTATTAATAATACTCTCAACAACTTCTGGGTTTAATAAAGTAGAAACATCTCCTAAATTATCCAATTCATTATGAGCAATTTTACGTAAAATACGTCTCATAATTTTTCCTGATCTAGTCTTTGGAAGTCCAACCGTAAACTGAATCTTATCTAACTTAGCAATCGGACCTATATGTTCGGTAATTACTTGATTAATCTCTTTTCTTAGATTTTCATGATTACGACTTTCTCCTACATCTTTTAAGATTACATATCCATATAACGCATTTCCTTTAATATCGTGCGGAAATCCAACAATAGCACTTTCTGCTACGGCAGGATGTTCATTAATGGCATCTTCAATAGGGGCAGTTCCTAAATTATGACCTGAAACAATAACAACATCGTCTACTCTACCCGTAATTCTGTAGTAACCAACTTCATCACGTAAAGCACCATCTCCTGTAAAATACATATTTTCAAAAGTTGAAAAATAGGTATTTTTATAACGTTCATGATTACCCCAAATGGTTCTTGCCATCGATGGCCAAGGGTATTTAACACATAATCTACCATCTACTTGATTTCCTTTTACTTCTTCTCCATCAGCATCCATTAACGCTAATTGAATTCCTGGTAATGGTAAAGTAGCATAGGTCGGTTTGGTTGGTGTAGTGTACGGAATTGGAGAAATCATCATTCCTCCTGTTTCTGTTTGCCACCAAGTATCTACAATTGGCGATTTCTTTTTACCTACATTATCATTATACCAATGCCATGCTTCTTCATTTATAGGCTCACCAACTGTTCCTAATACTTTTAAAGAAGACAAATCGTACTTATTTACAAAATCTAATTTTTCTTTTGCTAAGGCTCTAATTGCAGTTGGTGCTGTATAAAACTGAGTTACTTTATGTTTTTCAACAATTTCCCAAAACCTTCCAAAATCTGGGTAACTTGGTACACCTTCAAACATTACAGTAGTAGCTCCGTTTGCTAAAGGACCATACACTATATAACTGTGCCCTGTAATCCATCCAATATCTGCGGTACACCAATATACATCTTTTTCTTTATAATTGAATACATTTTTAAAGGTATAAGCTGTGTAAATCATATAACCCCCGGTGGTATGTAACATTCCTTTCGGGCTTCCTGTTGAGCCCGAAGTATACAATATAAATAACGGATCTTCTGCATTTACAATTTCTGGTTCACATACTTCTGAAGCTTTGTCTAATAAAGGTTGTAACCAACAATCTCTATTCTCAACCATTTGAATGTCTGATTGAATTCTCTTTACAACCAATACAGTTTCTACACAAGAACAATTCTCTAGAGCTTCATCTACTATTCCTTTTAAATCTATTGTCTTTGCTCCTCTAAAAGAACCATCGGAAGTAATAACCATTTTTGCTTCACAATCATTTATTCTTGTTGCTAAAGCTGTTGATGAAAAGCCTGCAAAAACTACTGAATGAATAGCTCCTATTCGAGCACAAGCTAATACTGAAATAGCCAACTCAGGAATCATTGGTAAATAAATACAAACTCTATCTCCTTTTTGAATTCCTTTTTCCTTTAATACATTGGCAAACTTGCATACTCTTTTATGCAATTCTTTATAAGTAATATATTGTACTGCTTCATCAGGGTTATTCGGTTCAAATAAAATAGCCGTTTTATCGCCTCTAATATGAAGATGTCTATCAATACAGTTTTCAGTAATATTTAATTTTGCTCCTTCAAACCACTTTATTGCTGGTTTAGAAAAATCATATTCTAAAACTTTATCCCATTTCTTTCTCCAAACAAAATGCTCTTCAGCTATTTCCTCCCAAAACAACTCTGGATTTCTTATAGATTTACGATAAACTTGAAAATATTCTTCTAGATTCTTTATATGATACGTGCTCATAAGTTATGGTTAGTTTTTGTTTAAAAGTAACCAAATTTCTGAAATAATTAAAAGCTATTTTAAGATGAATATACTTAATGTTGATGAGCATTTCCTGCGTTACTAGGAATTCTAATATTCTCTACTAATTCTTGTACTTCTTCTGGTGGAGCAACAGTTAAACGAGAAACTACTAGCGAAATAACCATATTAACGAGCATTGCAACGGTGCCAAAACCTTCTGGAGAAATTCCTAACCACCAATCTTCTTTTGTACCACCACCAAACCAACCAAACTTAAACTTGGTCATATAAAAAAGCATTAACAAAATACCTACTAACATACCGCTAACTACTCCTTCTTTATTGGTTCGTTTACTAAAAATACCCAAAACAATGGCAGGAAAAAATGACGCCGCAGCTAAACCGAAAGCTAAAGCAACTGTGGCGGCAACAAAATCGGGTGGATTGATACCAAAATAGCCCGCAATACAAACTGCTACTACTGAAGATACTCGTGCAGCTATCAATTCTCCTTTTTCACTTATGTTAGGGTTGATCATCTTTTTAATCAAATCATGAGAAACTGAAGCAGAAATAACCAAAAGTAATCCAGCTGCTGTAGATAACGCAGCTGCCAACCCTCCAGCTGCTACCAAAGCTACAACCCAATTAGGTAGTTTCGCTATTTCGGGATTTGCCAATACCATAATATCTCTATCTACTTTTAACTCATTCTTTTTTGCATTGGCTAAATATTGTACTTTTCCATCAGCGTTTTTATCAGTAAAAGTAATTAACCCTGTTCTTTCCCAATTAGCAAACCATTCGGGTAATTGTTTATACTCTTTATTTTGAACCGTTTCAATAAGATTTACTCTAGAAAACACTGCTATTGCCGGAGCTGTTGTATATAGAATTGCAATAAATAATAACGCCCAACCTGCAGATTTACGAGCATCTGATACTTTTTTAACAGTAAAAAAACGAACTATCACGTGTGGCAAGCCTGCTGTACCTACCATTAAAGAAACTGTTATAAAAAATACATCTAGCTTTGTTTTACTTCCTGAAGTGTATTCAGCAAATCCTAATTCTGTATGAAGTTTATCTAGTTTTTCTAAAAGATATACTCCATTTTCATCCATTCCTCCAAAACCAACTTGTGGAAAAACATTTCCTGTCATCTGAATGGATATAAAAATAGCAGGTACCATAAAAGCAAAAATCAGTACACAATACTGTGCTACTTGTGTATATGTAATACCTTTCATTCCGCCCAAAACAGCATAGAATAAAACGATAATCATACCAATAACTACCCCTGTATTTATATTCACTTCTAAAAACCTAGAAAACACAAGCCCTACTCCTCTCATTTGTCCTGCTACATAAGTAAATGATATGAGCAATGCGCAAAAAACGGCAACACTACGAGCAGTATTTGAATAGTAACGATCACCAATAAAATCGGTAACTGTAAACTTACCAAACTTCCTTAAATACGGTGCTAATAATAGCGCTAAAAGTACATAACCACCTGTCCACCCCATTAAATAAACGGAACCGTCATAGCCCATAAAAGAAATAATTCCTGCCATAGATATGAAAGACGCTGCAGACATCCAATCGGCTGCAGTAGCTAATCCGTTTGCCAAAGGAGAAACTCCTCCTCCTGCAACATAAAAATCTTTTGTAGATGCTGCTCTAGACCAAATAGCAATTCCTATATATAATGAAAAGGTTATTCCAACCAAAATCCATGTCCAAACTTGAATACTCATAGCTTAATTTTATTCGTTACAATGAAACTTTTTATCTAACTTATTCATCAAATACACATACACAAAAATGATGATTACAAAAACATAAATAGCTCCTTGTTGAGCAAACCAAAAACCTAGTTTAAATCCACCAATTTGAATAGTGTTTAATTCATCGACAAGTAAAATTCCGAAAACAAAAGAAACCAAAAACCATATACTTAATAAAACACCTACATATTTTAAATTTTGTTTCCAATATCGTTTTTTGTCTTGTTCGAGCATAGCTAAGAGTTTTTAGTTTTCTACCAAGATAAAGAATTATTTTTCTATTTTTAGAATCCTAAAAAAATTAATCTATTGATATTGCACTCATTAGCTTTTTTTACTATTGATAACTGGCTACTTTTAATTTTATTTTTTTTGATAGCAGTCTTATATTCTTCAGTTGGATTTGGTGGAGGATCGAGTTATTTAGCAGTACTAGCCTTAACAGGTATTGCTTTTACACAAATTCGCTCTACAGCTTTGTTATGTAATATTGTAGTCGTTTCTGGTAATGTTTGGCTATATCTTCAACAAAAAAAATATAATTGGAAAAAGGTTTTACCTTTAGTTTTCTTTAGTATTCCTTTTGCTTTTTTAGGTGGATATCTTCGGATTAGTAAGAATTTTTTCTTCATCTTATTAGGAATAACACTTTTAATTGCGGCAATTACCATGTGGCTGTCGAAAAGAATTGTTCGTAAAGAAAATACGAATCAAGGCTTAACACTTCAAAAGAATGCTTCTTATGGCGGAATTATTGGTTTTATCTCTGGAATGGTTGGTATAGGTGGCGGAATTTTTTTAGCTCCTCTTTTACATTTAACTCAGTGGGATACCCCAAAAAGAATTGCGGCTACAGCTAGCTTTTTTATTTTGGCGAATTCAATTAGCGGATTAATTGGCCAATACACAAATCCTGATTTTTATATTGATTGGAGTTTTACTACAGTTTTACTCATCGTAGTTTTTATTGGTGGACAAATTGGTAGTAGACTTAGTAACAAACTTTTATCTCCTTATCAATTAAAAAAAGCTACAGCAATTCTTATTGCTTTTGTGAGCATTCGTATTTTAATTAAATATCTTTTTACATAAAAAAAGCAGCGTTTGGCATACGCTGCTAATAGTTCCCCTAAAAATGGACGATTAAACTTAGCTTAACCAAGCATTCATCATCCATAACGTTTTTTCTTGTTCAGAAATAAAATCGCTCATCATAGAATTTGTTCCTTCGTCATTTGCTTCATCAGACAATTCAAGGATAGAACGTTCTATTTTTAATAATATACTCAAAGACTGTACCACTAATTGTACTGCTTCTTCGTCGTTAGAAATTTCTTTTCCTGTCGGAACTTCAGAAGATTTTAAATAATCTTCAAAAGTATGCAATGGCACTCCTTGTAAAGTTAGTATTCTTTCTGCTATTAAATCTACTTTTTCTTGAGCATCTGTATAAAATTCTTCAAACTTTGTATGTAACTCAAAAAAGTTTCTTCCTTTTATATTCCAGTGCAAACCTCTAACATTTTGGTAATATACTTGAAAATTTGCTAATAATACGTTTAATTCTTTAATTAATTCTTGAGTTTGATCTTTATCTAATCCTAAAACTGTAGTATTCATAATATATTGTTTTATGTATGTTATTTTTTGTTAACACAAATTTATTTCAACTTTACTCGAAAAAACTATAAATGTAATTGATAGTTTTAATATCTTTATCGAAAATTATTATACAATGACCATCACACAACTAAAATATACGCTTGCGGTTGCTGAATATAAAAACTTCACAGTAGCTGCAGAACATTGTTTTGTAACTCAACCTACTTTAAGTATGCAAATACAAAAGTTAGAAGACGAGTTAGATGCAAAGATTTTCAACCGCTCTAAAAAACCAATTGAATTAACTGAAGTTGGTAAAAAAATAATTGAACAAGCTAAGGTTATCGTAGATGAAAGTAATCGAATAGTAGATATCGTTCATCAACAAAAAGGATATATTGGCGGTGAGTTTAAATTAGGAATAATTCCTACAATTATGCCTACACTTTTACCAATGTTTCTAAAAACTTTCAATAGAAATTATCCTAAAGTAAAACTTATTATTGAAGAGCTTACTACTGAAGAAATTGTAAGAAAATTAACTGACGGACATATTGATGCTGCTATTGCTGCTACTCCACTAGAAAATGAAGCTATTAAAGAACGAGTACTATACTATGAGCCTTTTGTGGGATTAATTCCTGAGGAACATAGACTATATGAGCAACGAAAAATAAAAGTTGATGATTTAGAAGTTGACGATATATTATTACTTGAAGATGGACATTGTTTTAAAGACAGTGTTATCAATCTTTGTAGAACAAATAAAACAAACTCTAAACAGCATTTTCAATTAGAAAGCGGAAGTTTTGATACATTAATAAAACTATCTAAAGACGGATTAGGAATGACATTACTACCCTATCTAAACACATTAGATTTAAACGAGAACGAGAAATCATTCTTGCGTGAATTTGAAACTCCTCCTCCAGCAAGAGAAGTAAGTTTAATTTATCATAAATCGCAATTAAAGATGCAGTTAATTGAAGCATTAAAAAGTACCATTGATAGCGTTATTAGAGGAGCCATAGCTTTTAGTGATGTAGAAATTATAAGTCCGCTACAAAAAAATTAAAACCAAAAAAACCGCTCATTGAGCGGTTTTTTTTTAAAATGTATATTCTGATAATGGTTTCGGAAATTTCTCAGGATTCGCAGCTAAATGATAACGTGGATCGTCTACGTCTTCTTCAATAACATCTTTAAAAATTGGACTTGCCTTATACAATAAAACTTTACAATCTTCACTTAAATGTTTTAAAGTAACCTTTTTCTCCGCTGCTTGATATTTCTCTACCAATGCAAAAATTGCTTCAATTGCCGAATGATCTGAAACTCGTGATTCTACAAAATCAATTTCAACTTTTTCTGGATCATTTTTTACATCAAACTTTTCGTTAAATGCAGTAATACTTCCGAAGAATAAAGGTCCCCAAATTTCATAAACTTTTGTACCATCTGCTTTCATTCGCTTTCTTGCTCTAATTTTCTTTGCATTTTCCCAAGAAAAAACCAATGCACTAACAATTACACCTACAAAAACTGCAATTGCCAAATCGAAAAACACTGTTACCGCTGATACTATTATCAGTACAAAAGCATCAGATTTTGGTATTTTATTCATTATTCTAAAGCTCGACCAAGCAAACGTATCAATAACCATCATAAACATTACTCCAACTAAAGCTGCAATAGGAACTTGTTCTATATATTTATCGGCAAATAAAATGAATATTAAAAGTGTTACCGCCATCATTACTCCCGATAAACGTCCTTTACCACCAGCATTTATATTAATTACAGTTTGACCAATCATACCACAACCTCCAGTACCTCCAAAAACTCCGCTTAACATATTTCCTGCACCTTGTGCAATACATTCTTTATTTCCATCTCCTCTCGATTCTGTTAATTCATCAACTAAATTCATAGTCATTAACGTTTCTATTAAACCAACAGAAGCTGCTAAAAATGCATAGGGGGCAATAAACTTTAAAGTATCTAAATTAAAAGGTAAGTGACTCCAAAGTTCAAAAATATTTAAGTTCTTAGAAATTTCGTCGAAACCATTTAAACCAGCACCTCCTCCATCTCTAATAAAATCTCCTACATTTATTGATTGTAAACCTCCTACGATACTAACAATTGTTACTATTAAAATTGCTGTTAAAGCGGCTGGAGCTTTCTTCGTAATTTTAGGTAACAACCAAATAATAAGCATGGTTAATAATACCAAACCTACCATTGTATATAATTTTGTTCCTTGTAAAACCGACTTTACTACTCCTTTATCTTTTACAGAATACAAACCTCCTTCTTCAATATTATAAACAACCTTCTTTGTTTGAGCATCGAAAACTTGAGTATCTGATTTTATAAAAATTTCTTTATTCGTTTCTGGATTAATTATTGAGTTTCCTTTAACAGTAAACAACACTTTATCAGAAACTAAATCGTTTATAGAGTTATTATTAATATTGTAAACAAGTTCTTTCGACACTGTTTTACGCATGTTTTGTCCAAAAATATCTTTCTTATTTTCTTTAAACATACCTAATTGAGCCATAAAAATTACGATAGCTAAACCGTTTACAAACCCCATCATTACTGGATGTGGAATTAATCTTACTAGCTTACCCAATTTAAAAACTCCAGCTAACACTTGAACGATTCCCATTAAAACAACCGCGGCTAATAAATAAAAATACCCCATGTTTTCTACTGGCGTATCAAACAATAACCCTTTTGCGTGCCCTTCTTGAATCATGTTTACAAAAATTACAGCAACAGCTCCAGCAGCCCCAGAAATTAAACCAGGTCTTCCACCAAAAACTGCAGAAATAATTCCAATCATAAAAGCCCCAAAAAGTGCTACTATAGGACTAATTTGAGCAACAAATGCAAAGGCAACGACTTCAGGAATCATAGCTAACGATACAGTTATACCAGCTAACGTATCGTCTTTAACATTAATTCTCTTGTTTCTAAGGTATTTCATCATAACTCCAGTGTCTTATATAAAAGTTGGCAAAGGTAAAGATAATTTTGTTCATTTAGTTTTATGTTTCGCTAACTTTAATTTTGCTGTCACTTTTTTTTACGTTAATTTTGAACTTTGAAACTATCACACAAATATTGATAGCGACAAAATGAGCAGAAAAACATTACTTACTTCAAAAGAAATTGAAATAATTCTGCATCGATTAGCTTGTCAGTTAATCGAAAATCACAACGACTTTTCTAATACAGTATTAATTGGATTACAACCAAGAGGAAGCTATTTGGCTGAACGTTTGGTAACTATTCTTGAGCAAGAGTATGGAATTAAAAACCTACAATTAGGCCTATTAGATATTACTTTTTATCGTGATGATTTCCGCAGAAATGATGAGCCACTAGAAGCTACTCCTACTAAAATTGATTTTTTAATAGAACATAAAAAAGTAGTGATTATAGATGATGTTTTATATTCTGGTAGAAGCGTACGTGCAGCTTTAACAGCTTTACAAGCCTATGGTAGACCAGAAAACATTGAATTATTAGTACTGATTGATAGACGCTTTAGTCGTCATTTACCAATTCAACCAAATTATAGAGGAAGACAGGTAGATGCTATTAATCAAGAAAAAGTAGTCGTTCACTGGAAAGAAACTCACAACGAAGATGCCATTATTTTAGAAAACAAATAAAATGAGCTGGTATTCAAACAACATAACAACAACACATTTAGAAAACTAAACCAATGAAGCAGTTAAGTGTAGAACATTTATTAGGCATAAAATACCTTAACCCTAACGATTTAGAATTAATTTTTGAAACTGCCTCTCATTTTAAAGAAGTTATTAATAGACCTATTAAAAAGGTTCCTTCTTTACGCGATATAACAATTGCCAATTTATTTTTTGAAAATAGTACACGTACCAAGCTTTCTTTTGAATTAGCTGAAAAACGTTTATCTGCAGATGTTATCAATTTTTCTGCAGGACAATCTTCAGTAAAAAAAGGAGAAACTTTAATTGACACCGTTAACAACATCTTATCTATGAAAGTAGATATTGTTGTCATGCGTCACTCCAATGTTGGTGCTGGTGTATTTCTTTCTAAGCATGTAGATGCTAAAATTGTAAATGCTGGTGATGGTACTCACGAACACCCAACTCAGGCATTACTCGATAGCTTTTCAATGAGAGAAGCTTTGAACACCAATAGTTTAAAAGGAAAGAAAATAGTTATTGTAGGAGATGTTTTACACTCTCGGGTAGCATTGTCTAATATTTTTGCTTTACAATTACAAGGTGCTGAAGTCAAGGTTTGTGGACCAACTACGTTAATTCCACGTTATATTTCGAGTTTAGGAGTTGGTGTAGAAACTAATTTAAAAAAGGCTCTAGAATGGTGTGATGTTGCCAATGTACTTCGTGTACAACACGAACGAATGGCTATTAAGTATTTTCCATCAACAAGAGAGTATACGCAGCTTTTTGGTATTAATAAAGAAATACTAGATAACCTTGGCAAGAAAATTGTAATTATGCACCCAGGACCAATTAACAGAGGTGTAGAATTAACAAGTGATGTTGCTGATAGTGATCAATCTATTATTTTGAATCAAGTAGAAAATGGAGTTGCAGTTCGTATGGCAGTAATTTACTTGTTAGCACAACAAATAAAACGATAAGTATGAAAATTGAAGATAAAGAAGGTTATATTTTAATAAATTCTGAAGGAAATTCTTTTGACGTTTTCTTTAAAAAATTTGAAAAAGAGCATACTAATTTTGAGGAAAATCACTTAATCGTTCATATTTCTCCAGAAATTAACAGTAATGAAAAAAATATTTCATTATTTTTGAGTTACGCAGACTTACATCAACAAAATGGCACATCTTTTGTTTTAATTTGTCAAAATGTAGATGTTGATGTTTTTCCAGAAACATTTAATATAGTTCCAACTTTAGTTGAAGCAGAAGATGTAATTGAAATGGAAAACATACAGCGAGATTTAGGTTTTTAATCTTGAGAAAAATCAAGAACTAAAATCTAAATCGAAATTTTGTTTATCCCCCTAAAAACAAATAATGTATGACTAAAAAATTACTTTTAATTATATTTTTATTAACTGCCTCTTTTAGCTTTTCTCAAGACAAGTTAAAGGATAAGTTACTCGCGTCTCCAAATCCCTTTTCAAATCAAACTACAATTTATTTTAATACTCAGTTAGATCAAGATGTTATTTTAACTGTAAAAAATGTATTAGGTAAAACCGTTTTTAAACAGAATTTAAAAGTTTCAAAAGGAAAAAACGTAATTCCTTTTTATCGTAACGACTTAAAATCGGGTATGTATATATACGCTATACAAAGTAGAGAAAAAATAATTTCTAAACGCTTTGTTATTAGATAAATGAGTATAAAACTTACTATTTTAGGATGCCACTCTGCAACGCCTAGGGTTAACGCACATCCAACAGCTCAATATTTAGAAATAAACAACCGTCATTTTTTAATTGATTGTGGTGAAGGTACGCAAAGACAAATGCGTAAATACAAAGTTGGATTTTCTAAAATAGATCATATTTTTATTTCTCATTTACACGGTGACCATTTCTTTGGGTTAATCGGATTAATTTCAACATTAGGCTTATTAAACAGAGAACGTGATTTACATATTTACGGTCCAGTCGGAATAAAAGAAATTACTGTTTTACAGCTTAAACTTTCTAAATCTTGGACAAAATTCAATTTGATTTTTCATGAGCTTAGTTCAACTGAAAGTGAACTTATTTTTGAAGATGATAAAGTTTTAGTTAAAACAATCCCACTTAATCATAGAGTTTATACAAACGGTTATTTATTTATTGAAAAACCTAAACCTCGTAAACTTCATATTGATAATATAAAACAATACGACGAAATTGATGTTTGCGATTATCACAATTTAAAAGCGGGTAAAGATTATACTTTAGAAACTGGAGAAGTTATTCTGAACTCAGAACTAACTATTGACCCTCCAAAAGTAAAAAGTTATGCTTTTTGTAGTGATACTGCTTACAAACCCGATATAGTACCGATAATTAAAAATGTAGATATTTTATACCACGAAAGTACTTTTTTAAAAGATAGAGAAGAACTTTGTGATAAAACAAAACACGCAACTGCCGAACAAGCTGCATTAATTGCTAAAGAAGCAGATGTTGATAAGTTAATTATTGGTCATTACTCAAGTAGATATAAGAATATTGAAGATTTTAAAACAGAAGCTCAAACAGTTTTTGAAAATGTAGAACTAGCCAAAGCGGGTAACGTTTATACTACTTCTACACTTCCTCAAAGTTTAGTAGTTTAATATTGCTTCGTTGCTAATAATACTAGAGTACAAGCAATTTCTACTTCAATAATATTCTCTTTTAACAAATTCATCAATTCAGAATTCTCAGTTCCTGGATTAAAAATCACTCTACGAGGAGATAAATTCAATATATAAGAATAATACTCTTTTTGTCGTGACGGATTTAAATATAACGTTACCGTATCTACAGAATTGAATTTTTCTTTTTTTGTTGTAACAAATACATCGGCAACTTCTCCTTCCTTAGCTCCAATAGCTACTACATTAATCTCATTGGCCCTTAATGCTTTAATTGCTTTGTTAGAATATCTTATTGGATTTAATGAGGCTCCAAGCACCAAAGTAATATTGTCCATAAGTTGTTAATAATACGTTAAACTCTGTTAAAACAGGTAACAAAGTTTGTTTTCAAGTAGTCTATTAGACGTTAAAACTATTCAATTTATACGTAATGAAACAAACATTAACCATACTTTTTTTGGTATTTAGCACAATTGCTTTTGCTCAAATGCCTAAAAAATTTCTTCCGAAACCTGGAACAATTTCGGGGAAAGTAATCGACCAAAAAACAAAAGAACCACTACCCTATGTAAATGTGGTAGTAAAAGATGCTGCTAGTAAAATAGTTACTGGTGGTATTACAAACGAAAAAGGAATTTTCTCGATAAAAAATATTCCTGAAGGAAAAAACATTATTGAAATTCAATTTATAGGATACAAAACAGTTTCTAAACCTATTAATGTTACAAGAAAAAACCGAAAAGTTAATTTAGGAACTATTTCTTTAGAAGAAGATAGTACTACATTAGATGAGGTTGAAGTTCGTGCAGAAACATCAACAGTAACTCAAAAAGTAGACAGAAAAGTTATTAATGTAGGTAAAGATTTAACTTCTGCTGGTACTACTGCTTCTGAGTTATTAAACAACGTACAATCGGTAAGTGTAGATAGTCAAACTGGTAATATTAGCTTACGTGGTAACGAAAATGTACGTGTATTGGTTGACGGAAGACCTACAAATATTCCTGCTAGTCAGTTACTAAAACAAATCCCATCAACTTCTATTAAGAGTGTAGAATTAATTACCAATCCATCTGCTAAATACAATCCAGAAGGAATGAGTGGTATTATTAATATTGTTCTTAATAAAAATGCCAACATGGGATTCAATGGATCTTTAAATACTGGAATTGAAGCTGGACATTATGTACGTTACAATGCTGGTACCAATATGAATTATAAAACTGGTAAAGTTAATTTCTTTGGTAACTACGGTTATAGAGGAGGAGAAAGATATAACTTTGGTTTTGTAAATAGACCTGGAGAGAATTTTCAAGACTTCATTTTTACAAACGACAACGAATCGCATTTACTTAAGTTTGGTGCCGATATTTATTTAGATGATAAAAATACTTTATCATTATACACAACTCAAAACTGGTTTGACAGTAATGCTGGTGGTAGAGCTATAATTACTAATGCAGATAATAGTATTAGAAGTAATGCACCTAACACTCAAATTTCAGACAATCATAGTCAAACTTATAATGTAAATTATAAAAGAGATTTTGAAAAGAAAGGACATAATATTGAGTTTGAAGCTACTTATACTAAAAACGATGCTCCTACTACATTAACCAACAGAGATCTTGCTTTAAATACATCTGACAATAGATACCAATTATTAAACTATTTTAATAATATAACTAATGACAGAAACAATACATTAATCAATTTAGATTATACAAATCCTATTTCGAAAAATGGAAAATTAGAATTAGGTTTAGAATATAGAATTAATAGAACTGATAACACAAATTTAACCGACCAGCATAGAATTCTTACCTACGAAAGAGATAACAACAATAACATTATTTTTGATGCTAATGGTCCTCGTGTTACTCAAACAGAAAAAATTCCAAATTCAAGTTTTTCATACGATAGAAACATATACTCGGGGTATGTAAACTATAGTCATAAATTCGGAAAATTCTCTATGCAATTAGGTGCTCGTTTAGAGCAATATGAAATTGAAGGAAAATTTAATCAGGTAGGTAAAGCAACAGAGACTGTTACTGATGATATATTCACTATTTATCCTTCTACTTTCTTTACTTTTAATCCAAATGATAAAGATCAATTTCAGCTAAGTTATAGTAAAAGAGTAGATAGACCAGGAATACAACAAGTAAACCCAATTAGAGAATGGAGTACTCCATTAATTACTTCAAAAGGAGAACCAACATTAGTTCCACAGTTTACAAATTCAGTTGAATTTAACTATACAAGAAGAATTAAAGGAGGATCGATTACATTAGGTAGTTTTTATAGAAATATTACTGATGTAATTAACAGGGTAACTTATAAAGATCCTACAGATGCAAGTGAAACAAGACAAATTTTATCTTTTGGTAATTTTGATGATACAGATGCTTATGGTTTAGAATTCTCTACAAGTTATAGAATTACTAAGTGGTGGCGTGCAAATGCGAGTATGGATTTTTACTCTCAAAAACAATTTGGAACAACAAATGCTAATGATCCTAATTCACCAAGAATTGAAGTACAAGCTAATATATTTAACGCTCGTATAAGCAATAGCTTTACTGTTAGTAAAAAATTACGATTACAATTATTTGCTATGTATCGTGGCCCAAGAAAAGATATTCAATGGGATGTAGATCCTATGAAAATGGTAAATATTGGAGCTAACTATAGTATCTTAAAAGGAAAAGGAAATATTACTTTTAGAGTAAACGATATTTTCAATGATATGAGATTTCAGTTTGAATCTGAAAGACCTTATGCACAAAACGGTCGATTTAAATGGGAAAGCAGAACTACATTCTTAGGATTTAACTATCGCTTTGGTGGAGGTAAAAACAAAGCTAAATCTCGAAGAAGAAGAGATAGCAATGAAAAGCAAGGAGGAGGAGGTTTCTTCTAAGCCCCCAGTGTTAATTATTCTGAATAAAAATCCAAGGTACTCATTACCTTGGATTTTTTTATTACATTTAGCGTAAATAACTTAGAAAGACCCCGAAAATGAAAAAGTTGCTACTTTTTACGTTACTATTATTAGTAACTGTTTACTCCTATTCTCAAAATAGGAAAATCTCTGGTAAAGTCATAGATGCTAAAAGTAACTCTCCATTATCTTATGTAACTATCTCTTGTAAAAAATTAAATGGTAAAATAATTACAGGAGCTATTACCAATGATAAAGGTGAATTTGCTGTCACAAAACTTCCTAAGGAAAAAATTACAATCCAATTTCAATTTATAGGTTATAAATCTATTGAAAAAAATATAGATTTAACCACTACAAAATCAAATTACAACATTGGAATCGTTTCTTTACAACAAGACAATACTCAATTGAATGAAGTTGAAATACAAGGAGAAACTTCAACCATTATTCAAAAAATAGATCGTAAGGTGATAAATGTGGGCAACGATTTAACATCTGCAGGTTCAAACTCTTTTGATATGTTGCAAAACATTCCATCTATTGATGTTGATCAACTTTCAGGAAACATTAGTTTACGAGGAAATGATAACGTAAGAGTATTGGTTAACGGAAAACCTTCTAGCTTAAATACACAACAGTTATTAAAACAAATTC
This sequence comes from Tenacibaculum holothuriorum, assembly GCF_002120225.1. Taxonomy (GTDB): domain Bacteria; phylum Bacteroidota; class Bacteroidia; order Flavobacteriales; family Flavobacteriaceae; genus Polaribacter; species Polaribacter holothuriorum. The sequence continues at coordinate 43,106 of NZ_LAPZ01000003.1, forward strand.
CCTCAAATTCTGTAAAAAGTATTGAAATTATTACGAGTCCTTCTGCAAAATATACTCCAGAAGGTATGAGCGGAATCATTAATATTATTCTAAAAAAGAATACTAAAATTGGTTTTAACGGGACTATTTCTGCAGGAATAGTACATAGTAAAAATACAAGACCTGAAGCTTCTTTAAATTTAAACTACAAAACAGGAAATATAAATTTCTATGGAAGTTACAATACTAGTTGGGGTGATTATGCAACCACAAATATTCTTTCTAGAACAGATAAAAATCTTATTCAAAATTTAGATTTTTTAAACAACTCAAACTCTCATAGCTTTAAAATTGGTGCTGATATTGAGTTGAATAAAAAAAGTACATTATCTCTTTATACCAACCAAAGTTTTGACAAGAATAGTTTATTAACAAACACTAATGTTTCTGAGAATAATGCCTCATCATTTAACCAAAGGAGTTTGTCTAAATATAACGAACATAATCAGGATTATAACATAGATTATGTGTATAAAATAGATGATAAAGGACAAAATATTGAAATAGAATTAAATCATTCTACCAACAAAAACCCTGAAGAGACAATTAATAATGAAACTATTAATCCAACATCGAAGTTATACAACTATAACAACGATATAACTGATACTCGTAAATTATGGTTAGTAAATGTCGACTATACCAAACCAATTAAAGACGGTAAATTAGAATTCGGATTAGAATTTAGGCTACAAGACTTTAAAAACAACATTATAACCGATCAAGAAGCTTTAATTGGCGGAACTCCAGCAATTCAACCTGTTGGAAATACAAATCTAAATTACGATCGTTCTATATATTCTGGTTATGTAAATTTCAATAAGAAGTTCAATAAAATTTCTATTCAAACAGGTATACGATTAGAACAATTTAAACTTGATGCTTTATTTAGCAATACTCAACAAGGGAATACTCCCGTAAAAGATGATATTTTTAGTATTTATCCTTCTGCATATATTACCTATCATATTACTGATAAAGACGATTTACAATTAGGCTACAGCAGAAGAGTTGACAGACCCTCTGCTTACCAGATAACACCAATTCAAGAGTGGTTCTCTCCCCTATCTATATCGAGAGGGAATATTAATATAAGACCTCAATTTACGAATTCAGTAGAATTAAATTACACCAAAACAATTAAAAAAGGATATATCTCTTTAGGTACTTTTTACCGAAGAACTCACGACAAAATTGGTCGATTATTACAACAAGATAATTTAAGCACAGATAGACAAATTATCTCTTTTACCAATTATGATTTTGCTGACAGTTATGGTTTTGAATCGTCAGCAAGCTTTAAACCTTATAGTTGGTGGACGTTAAGACCTTCTTTTGAAATTTATGTACAAGATTCTGAAGGAATATTAAACGGAAGAAGAGAAACGATTAAAAATACTCGTATAAAAAGTAGTTTAAGTAATTCATTTAAAGCTACTAAAAAGTTAAGTTTTCAGCTTTCTGCAATTCATCGTGGAAAAAGTGAAAGTATTCAGTACATCGTCGATCCATATACGATGATAAATCTTGCTGCAAGGTTATCAGTATTAGATAACAAAGGACGAATAACTTTAAGAGCCAACGATATTTTTAATAATGTAAATTTTGATTACTCGTCTAATAATCCATTCTCTCAAACAGGAAAATATGTTTTAGAGTACGATTCTGTTTACTTAGGCTTTTCATACAACTTCGGAAGCGGAAAAAACAAAGCCAAAAGAAGAAAGCATAGAGATGATAATGAATCTCAAGGAGGTTTATTCTAATAAAAAAATCCGAAGCATTTACTTCGGATTTTTTATTATATCTATTTCTGTAATTTTATTACCAACGAATCACTACCGATCCCCAAGTAAATCCACTACCAAAGGCAGCTAAAACTACTAAATCTCCATCGTTAATTTTTCCTTTTTCCCAAGCTTCAGTTAAAGCAATAATTACAGAAGCAGCAGTTGTATTACCATACTTCATAATATTATTATATACTTTATCATCAGCTAATTGGAATTTCTTCTGAATAAATTGGGCAATACGTAAATTCGCTTGATGAGGAATTAACATATCAATATCTTCTTTTTGTAAACCGTTAGCTTGTAAGCCTTCAACAATAGCTTCAGAAAAACGAACTACGGCATGTTTAAATACAAACTGACCATTCATATGTGGAAAATAAGAAACATCATCAGGATCATTTGCATCTATGATTTCAGGAACCCATCGCCCAGTAGCAGGCCCTTCTAAAACTAATTCTTTAGCGTGTTTTCCTTCAGAATGTAAGTGAGAAGATAAAATCCCTTTTCCTTCTTCTTCAGAACGAGAAAGAACAGCAGCTCCTGCTCCATCACCAAAAATCACGGTTACTCCTCTACCGCGAGTAGAACGTTCTAAACCTCCTGAATGATTTTCAGAACCAATTACAAGAATATTTTTATACATTCCTGTTTTAATAAACTGGTCAGCAACAGACATTGCATAAATAAATCCAGAACATTGATTACGAACATCTAATGCTCCAATTGTAGGCATATCCAATAAATCTTGAACTTGCACTCCTCCACCTGGGAAATATAAATCTGGACTTAATGTAGCAAAAATGATAAAATCGATATCATCTTTTGTTAATCCAGCACGTTCAATAGCAATTTTTGCAGCTTTTGCTCCCATTACAGAAGTTGTATCCTCTGTTTTTGGGTCAATCCAACGACGCTCTTTAATTCCTGTTCTTTCTTGAATCCATTCGTCGCTAGTTTCCATCCACTGCGTTAAGTCGTCATTAGTCACCACGTTATCAGGAACGTAATAACCTAAACCTGTAATTTTTGAACTATACATTATATATGTTGATTTTTTTGTTGTTTGCAAAATGTTAGCTTACAAAAGTAGTAATTAATTCATTATACTACAATTATCCTTATTATGACTTAAATAGTTACTTCGTACATAAAAATCAATCTAAATCGTATTATTTTTTACCATCTATACAACTTAACGTCCAAAGCTTGTAATTAAAACTCAAAAATGGTTTCTTTGAACTACCCTCATGATAAACAAACGTTTTTTTCAAATATTGTTATTTATAGTAGCAGTAGAAATAATTTACGCGCTACCCTTTGTCTTAATCAGACTTTTTAGACCTTCTATTATACATGCATTTGATATAACTAACACACAAATTGGTTATTGCTATACCTTATACGGTGCTACTGCCCTAGTTTTTTATTTTTTTGGTGGATTAATTGCTGACCGATATCAACCCAAACTTTTAATGAGTATAGCCCTAGTAACTACTGGTATTGGCGGATTGTTTTTAGTTTTTTTTCCTTCTTTAACTACTTTATATATTATGTATGTGTACTGGGGAATAACTACTATTCTGTTATTTTGGTCTGCTTTAATAAAAGCTACTCGTATTTGGGGAGGAAAGGATCAGCAAATAAAAGCTTTTGGTTTGTTAGAAGGAGGAAGAGGAATTGTCGCTGCTTTAATAGGAACAATTGGTGTTGTATTTTTTTCTACCCTGCTTCCAGAAGCTGCAAGCACATCAAAAGTTGAATTACAAACAGTTTTAAAAGATGTTTATTTAATTGTTTCGGTTGCAGTAATTATTGTTGGATTTCTATTATTATTTCTTCCAAACTACAACACAAAAAAAGATAATATAATTACACGAAACAGTTATAAACAAAATACTATGAGGGCAATTAAACATCCTGTTGTATGGATGTTAATGCTTATAATTTTATCAGCATATATTGGTTTTAGAATTGCTGATGTTTTTACTCAATATACTAATGAAATTTATGGTTATACAGATAAAGAATCGGCTTTATTCGGAGTAATTATTTCCTATTTAAGACCTTTAGTTTGCTTATTTATTATTCTTTTTGCTAAAAAAGCAACACCAACTAAATGGTTAATTTTTGGGTTTTTAATTACGACTTTAAGTAGTTTTCTTTTATCATTAAATGTAAATTTATCACTTAGCTATACAATTAATTTACTTTCATTAACAAGTACACTTGTTGGTATTTATGCACTTAGAGTAGTTTATTTTACCATTATTGAAGAATCTAATATTCCAATCTCAATTACTGGTACTGTAGTTGGTATTATTTCAATTGTTGGGTATTCTCCCGATTTATTTATTGGTCCGTTAGTTGGATATTATCTAGATGTAGTAGGTGGAGAAACAGGGTATCAATACTTATTTATTTTTCTTTTATTAAGTTCTTTTATTGGCTTATTAGCTTCTTTATTTCTACACAAAACTATTCGAGTAAGATAATCTTTGCTGTCATCTTGTCATTTATTGGGATTTGGTATTTTTTTTGACAATTCTGTCTTCAGAAAATAATATCAAACAAAATATATACTTATGAGTAAAGGAAACATTAATGTATCGGTAGAGAATATATTTCCACTGATTAAAAAATTCTTGTATTCTGACCACGAAATCTTTTTACGCGAATTGATTTCTAACGGAACCGATGCCACTACTAAATTAAAGCACTTAATTTCTATTGGAGAAGCTAACGTTGAATACGGAACTCCACAAATCGAAATTAAAATTGATAAAGACAACAAAACGCTTCATATCATAGATCAAGGTTTAGGTATGACAGCTGATGAGGTTGAAAAATACATCAATCAAATTGCTTTTTCTGGTGCCGAAGAATTCTTAGAAAAATACAAAGACTCTAACAACGAAACTGGCGTTATTGGTCACTTCGGACTTGGATTTTACTCAGCTTTCATGGTTGCTGATAAGGTAGAAATTATTACAAAATCGTATAAAGATGAACCTGCTGCTCATTGGATTTGTGATGGTTCTCCAGAATATACTTTAGAAGCACATGACAAAACTGAAAGAGGTACAGAAATCATTTTACATATTTCTGAAGATGAAAAGGATTTCTTAGAAGAACATAAAATCTCTGGTTTATTAACTAAATACAATCGTTTCAATCAAATTCCAATCAAATTCGGAACGAAGGAAGAAACTTTACCATTACCAGAAGGAGCTGCTGAAGATGCAAAACCAGAAACTAAAACGGTTGATAACATCATCAACAACACAAATCCTGCTTGGACTAAAAAACCAGCAGATTTAGAGGGTGATGACTATAAAACATTTTATAGAGAATTGTACCCAATGCAATTCGAAGAGCCTTTATTCCACATTCATTTAAATGTAGATTACCCTTTTAACTTAACTGGTATTTTATATTTCCCACGTTTATCTCAAAACATGGATATCCAGAAGGATAAAATTCAATTATACCAAAACCAAGTATTTGTAACGGATAATGTAGAAGGAATTGTTCCTGATTTCTTACAAATGCTAAAAGGTGTTATCGATTCTCCAGATATTCCTTTAAATGTATCTCGCTCGTATTTACAAGCTGATGGAGCGGTGAAGAAAATCTCTGGATATATCACTAAAAAAGTAGCTGACAAACTAAGTTCTTTATTCAAAAAAGATCGAGAAGATTTTGAGCAAAAATGGAACGACATCAAGGTAATTATCGAATACGGAATGTTATCTGAAGATAAATTCTTCGATAAGGCTAAGAAATTCGCTTTATATCCAACTGTAAATGATACTTATTTTACGTTTGATGAATTAGTTGAAAAAACTAAAGATGCTCAAACCGATAAAGATGGTAACCACGTAATTTTATATGCTGCAAACAAAGATGCACAACATAGTTATATTGAAGATGCAAAAGCAAAAGGATACGAAGTGCTTTTATTAGATTCTCCTATTGTAAGTCATTTAATGCAAAAATTAGAAACTTCTAATACTGAAGCTAAAATTCAATTTAAACGTGTAGATGCAGATCATGTTGACAATTTAATTAAGAAAGACGACACAGTAATTTCTAAACTTACCGATGAAGAGAAAGAAAAGTTAAAACCTGTTATTGAAGGTGCTGTTAACAACACTAATTATACAGTGCAATTAGAAGCTATGGACTCTTCTGCTTCTCCATTCTTAATTACTGTTCCAGAATTTATGCGCCGTATGAAAGAAATGCAAGCTTCTGGTGGTGGCGGAATGATGGGAATGGGTAATTTACCTGAAATGTATAACTTGGTGGTAAATACCAATCACGAATTAATAGGTGATATTTTAAATGCAGATGGAGACAAACAAAAACAATTGGTTTCTCAAGCTTTTGATTTAGCTAAGTTATCTCAAAATCTCTTACATGGTGAAGAGTTAACCAACTTTATAAAACGTAGTTACGAATTAATTAAGTAGTAATAAATCACTATAGATAAATATTTAAAACCTCTTTGTTTTTCAAAGAGGTTTTTCTTTTCATTCATTTTATAAAATGTACATTATTAATTTCTAAAACACTGTAAGTAAACAGTATATTTTATTACTTTCGCTTGCTTAAAAATATACACTCCTCAACTATGAAAAAAAGTTACTTTTTAATTCTTTTTTTACTAACAGCATTTTATGGTTTTGCCCAAAATGTAAACATCTCTGACACTAATTTTAAGTCTGCTTTATTAAGCCACACTCCAACTATTGATACAAACAGTGATGGTGAAATTCAAGTTTCAGAAGCAGCTGCTTTTTCAGGAACTTTAAATTTGATTAGTAAAAATATTACCGATTTAACAGGAATTGAAACTTTTATTAACATTACTCAGTTATCTTGTCGTACAAACAATATTTCATCAATTGATATTTCTAAAAATGTAAAACTTACATTTTTTGATTGTAGTGAAAATAAGTTACAAAGTATCGATTTTTCTAAAAATACAGAATTAACTAGAGTTTCTTGTTTAAATAACAACTTAACAACTTTAGACTTATCTAACAACTTAAAAATAACAGATATTTCTTGTTCAAATAATCAATTAACTTCAATAATTACACCAAATAGTGACACTTTAAACTCTATAGTTTGTAATTACAATAAATTAAACTCTTTAGATATTACAAAGAACATAAAAATTAAAGAGCTACACTGTTTCAATAACAACTTAACTTCATTAGATATATCTCAAAACACAGACTTGAATTATTTAGCTTGTTCAAACAACAAATTACAAAGTCTCGATGTTTCAAAAAATCTTAAATTAAAACAAATATATTGTGGAGGAAATCAACTACCTTCCATAGATTTCACAAAAAACACTGTGTTAACACAAATTTCAATTAAAGAGAATAATATAGAATCTATCGATTTATCTAACAATCTAGATTTATTTGAGCTAGTACTTGAAAAAAATAAACTAACAAGTTTAGACTTATCCAAACATTCAAAATTAGAATTACTTAATTGTCGTGAAAACAATTTAAACAGCCTGAATGTAGCTAATGGTACCAACGTGAGTTTATCTTTAATTGTTGCTACTTATTCAAACCCAAACTTAACTTGTATTACTGTTGATGATGTATCATATAGTACTAGTAATTGGACATCTATAGATAGCCATTCTTCATTTAGTAAAGATTGCTCTAAAATGTATACTTTAACTAAAAGTGCAACTAATGGAGAAATTACAGTAAAATCTAACCCTGAGAATACTAGAAATAATAATTATGAAAATGGTACAGAAATTACATTAACTGCAGTTGCCGATACAGGATATCAATTTGTAAGATGGGAAGGAGATATTACCAACAACAATAACCCACATACATTTACTATAGATAGTAATAAAAGTGTTACTGCTATATTTGAACCATCAATTCATAAAGTAACTACTAATTCTCCAAATGGTACTATTACTATTTCTCCTAATTCTAGCGATAATACTTATACATATGGTACAGCACTTACACTAAAAGCTGTACCTAACAATGGGTATAAATTTAAAAATTGGTCAGGAGACATATCTGGTACTAATACTACTGCATATACTAGTGTTACAAAAGACATGAATATTACCGCTAATTTTATAGAAAACAAACATTTTTTAACTATAAATAGTTCTAACGGAATGGCTACTGTAAGTCCAACCCCAGATAGTGATGGAAAATATAAAGACGGAACCGAAGTTACTATAACAGTAAACTCAAATTCAGGATACATTGTAGACAACATAAACGTAGGGAATACGACTTATTTTGGAAGTCCAATAACTTTAAAAATGGATGGAGACAAAACCGTTAATATTAACTACACAGAAGCTTATGAACTTATACTTAAACATGACAATGGTAACATTAATGTTTCTTCTTCTGGAAAACACGAAGGAAATAAATACAAAGCGAATAGTACAATAGAGCTTACCGCAATACCAGAAACAGGATATGAGTTTGAAAACTGGTCAGATGGTGCCTCAGGGATCACAAACCCATTGACGATTACAATGAATGCTAATAAAAATATCACAGCAATTTTTAAACAAAGCACTACAACCACAATAACGACCTATGCTAGCGGATTTTCTTCATTAGAAGGTGTTGCTGTAAACTCAAATAACGAAGTTTATATTTCTGAGCATGATTCAGGTAAAATTTTTAAATTAGATAACAGTGGTAACGCAACATTAATTGCTACTTCTGGATTTAGAGCTAATGGATTAGCTTTTGACAATGCTAATAATTTATATATTGCAGCTCCCTTTTCTGGAAAAATTTTAATTGCAGATACTTCAAATAATTTAACTGAATATGTAAGTGCTACTGGTGATTCTCCTTATGGAATTGTATTTAAAAACAATGAAATGTTTTATGTTTCTGAAACAAATTCAAAAGTTGTTAAAGTAAAAACAAACAAATCTAAAGAAAATTTTATTACAGGATTTTATACTCCAGAAGATATTGCTTTTGACTCTAATGGTAATACCTATGTTACAGATAGAAATGATAGAAAACTATTTAAAATTGCTCCTAACGGGACAAAAACAATAGTAGCTAGTGGATATGCTGCAATTAGAGGCGTAGCCATTGCTAGAAACATGGTTTATTTTACAACCTATACTTCTAGTACAAATAAAATTGTTAAGTATAATCCTTCAACAAATGAAATATCAGACTACGTTACAACAAATTTAAACGACCCTAGAGATATTGCTATAGATAAACTTGGTAATATGTATGTCACTAACTCAGGAAATGGTACAGTTGTAAAAATTTATGATGAAAACTTAAAACCTGACACAACGGCTAGTAATAATGATTATACTTTTAGTAATGCTATTAATATTTTTCCTAATCCAGCTAATGACTATATTGAGATTAATGCTACATCACACATTATTAAAAAAATTATTTTAGTAGATCTTGTAGGTAAAGAAATTATTAATACAACTAAAAAAAGAATTAATATTTCTAATTTACCAACAGGAGTATATGTATTAAAAATTACAAACGATAACAATAAAATAGCTACTAAGAAATTTATAAAGCAATAAGTTTTATACTTTAAATTTTAAAGACCTCTTTGTTTATTCAAAGAGGTTTTGTTTTTTTGTAGGAATACTGCTAAAAAATAATCTATGAATAACGAGCATAATACAGGAAAATTTAAAGAACTTTTAGACAAGCTTCAACAAGAAAGCTGGCAATTAGAATTACTTATTTCTGGTTTTGCAATTTTTGGATTAATAAGTGCCATAACACCTATCGAGGCCAAATTAAATGAAGCTATTGTTTTTGAAAAAGCTAGTTACTTTAGATATGCATTTCAGTTTGCATTATTATCTTGTTATATTCTAATTATCAACTTAGTTATTCATGTAATATTAAGAGGGCTATGGATTGGAGCTATCGGACTTCGATATGTATCTAGCGAAATTGATTATACAGAACTAAATTATCATAAACGATTTACCAATTATTTAGAAAAAAAAGTAGGCTCTTTTGATGGCTATATTGCTCGTCTAGAAAATTACTGTAGTATATTATTTGCCGTTACATTTCTTACACTATTTTACTTTATTACTGCATTTTGTTTATTTGCAATTTTTCTTTTTCTAGGGTACTTTTTTGTAGAAGCTGGTATCTTTCCAAAAGAAGTTGGGGTTATAATTTTTGTATTATTCTTATTAGTTTATTTAGTTGCCATTCTTATTATATTCATAGATTTTATTACACAAGGTTTTTTGAAGAAAAAAGAATGGACCTCGTTCTTATACATGCCTATTTATAAAATATTCAGTTACTTAACACTTTCTTTTTTATACAGACCTTTAGTTTATAATTTTTTAGATAATAAATTTGGAAGAAGAATAGCATTTATCTTAGTACCGTTATATGCCTTTATTTTTTATTTTTCTACATTTGATAATGTTCGTTCTAATTACTTTTATAAAGGAGCAGAGACTTCTAAACATTACTCAAAAAAATATAGATACCTTTCTTCTCTAACCAAAGAGGATTATGTATGGACAGCTGTAATTCAATCTAAAATAATTGATGAGCCTTATGTACACCTTTTTGTTCCTTTCAAAGAAAAAATAGATGATTATATTTTTGAAAGAAATCCTGATATAAAACCTCAAAAAGATATTCGAGGTTATGAAAGTACTGTAAACCTATTTACAACTCCAAAGTCAAGAAAACGAAAAATAAAAGCTTTAAAGAAAAAAGATAGTATTCAGAGTATTTACTTAAAAACATTTAATAACAATTATAAATTAAAAATTGATAGTATTAACTTACCTTCAAAATTTATTGTAACATCTATAAAAAATCAATTAGGTTTTGAAACGGTTTTACCATTACAAAACACTCCAGAAGGAAAACACTTATTACGAATCGACAGAATAATTGTAAATAAAAAAGATAACAAAGAAACACTTGAAAAAGTAGTTGAAATTCCTTTTTGGTACTACAAACCCAACTATAAATTAGATTAACAAACGCTAAGGTTTTCTTTTTGGTATATTTGTTTGCAATCAAAACATACAGCCATGAAGAAAATCTTCTTAACAATACTAGCTACTGCAACACTTTTAACTTCTTGTAAACAAGAAAAAAAAGAAGTAGCTAACACTCCTACTCCTGTCAATACTGAGTTTAATCAGTTATTAAAAGACTATAATGAAGGGAAATTAGAACTGAATCCATTAAACGCAACATTTGCAGGAGACAATCGTCATAATGATAAATTCCCTAACTTTTTATCAGACGAATATGCTGTCAAAGCAAAAGAGTTTTTCACAAACTATAAAGCGAAATTAAAGAACTTTCCAGATGATAAGTTAACAGAAAGTCAACAAATGAGTAAAGCTGTTTTAGCTTGGGATACAGATATGATGCTGAATCAAATGAGTTTTAAAAACGATCAGTTATTACCTATCAACCAAATGTGGACTGTTAATTTAGTAATGGGTCAATTAGGTAGCGGTAGTAGTGCACAACCTTTTAAAACGGTTAAAGATTATAAAAATTGGTTAAGTCGTTTAGACAAATTCAATGTTTGGTTACAGTCTGCTAAAACTCGTATGCAAGAAGGAATTAAAAAAGGATATGTTTTACCAGCTTCCTTAGTTGAAAAAGTAATTCCTCAATTCGAAGTCCTTTCAGAAGAAGCAGCTTCAGATCATTTATTCTATGCTCCTGTTAAACAATTTCCTGAAAATTTTTCTGAAGAAGAGAAAAAAGAATTGACTCAAAAATATACTGAAATTTTAGAGAAAAAACTAATCCCTACTTTCAGAAGTTTATACGAATTCTTAAGAACCGATTATTTAAAAGCTGGATTAAAAGAAAGCGGTATTCACGCAATTCCTCAAGGAAAAGAATACTACCAACATGCTATTAAAAACTATACGACTACCAACATGACTGCCGATGAAATTCATGAGTTAGGCTTACAAGAAGTAGCTCGTATTTTATCGGAAATGGAAAAGATAAAAGAGCAAGTAGGCTTTAAAGGATCTCTTAAAGAGTTTTTTAACTATGTGCGTAATCACAAAGATTTAATGCCTTATACAGAACCTCAACAAATCATTGATAATTTCAATGCTATTCATGAAAAAATGAAACCTCAACTAGAGAAGTTGTTTGGTAACAAGCCAAAGACTCCTTTTGTAGTAAAACAAACTGAAAAATTTAGAGAAGCTTCTGCAAGTGCCGAGTATAATCCTGGTTCTTTAGATGGAACACGTCCTGGTGTATTCTACACTCCTATTCCAGACGCAACAAAATACAACGTATTTTCAGACGAAGCTTTATTCTTACATGAAGCTATTCCTGGGCATCATTATCAAATTTCGTTAACACAAGAAAATAAGGATTTACCTGATTTTAGAAAAACCTTATGGTACAGTGCTTATGGTGAAGGTTGGGCTTTATATACCGAAAACTTAGGAAGAGAGTTAGGTTTATATTCCGACCCTTATCAATACTTCGGAATGTTAGGAATGGAAATGCACAGAGCAATTCGTTTAGTGGTTGATACTGGAATGCACGCCAAAGGATGGAGTCGTGAAAAAGCAATTCAATATTCTTTAGAAAATGAAGCAGAAAGTGAAGCTAGTATTATTTCTGAAATTGAGCGTTATATGGCTAATCCAGGTCAAGCATTGTCGTATAAAATTGGTCAGTTAAAAATTAGAGAATTACGTGATAAAGCGACTAAAGAGTTGGGTGATAAATTTGATATTAGAGAATTCCACAATCAAGTATTGGAAACGGGTTGTATTCCTTTAGCTCTATTAGAAGATAAAATTAATAAATGGATTGCTTCTCAAAAGTAATCTCGCTTTAACAAATAATTTAAATCCACTTTGAGCATTTCAGAGTGGATTTTTTAGTATTTTGAACTCAAATTTAATTATCATGAAAAGGCTATTATTTGCATTATTTATTTCTTCTGTTTCAATGGCACAAACAAATACCGAAGTCCATTTGTTTGATATAAAACCTAACAATGGAAAGTGGGACGTCACTAACGGAAAAAACATATCAAACAATGATGGGTATGATAGTCAGCCTCATTTTTATGATGAAAATACTATTGTTTTTGCTTCTAGTAGAAATGAGCAAACTGATATTGTTAAATATCAGTTTGATAATGGAGAGAAGAGTTTTATAAACAATACACCGAATGGAGGTGAGTATTCTCCCCAACGAATTCCAAATTCAAATAATGTTTCTGCGGTTAGATTAGATAAAAATGGATTGCAGCGTTTTTATCAGTATAATTTTAAAACAGGAAAAGATACCGAACTTATTAAAGATTTGGTGGTTGCTTACCCAATGTGGTACGATAAAAACACCGTTATTTCTTCTGCTATTGTAAATGACAGTTTACATCTTTTTGTTAGTGATTTAAAAAAGAAAAAAAATACAACAATTGCTAAACAAACTGGTCGATCTTTTCATAAAATTCCAAATTCTAGCTTGGTAAGTTTTATGAAGCAAAACGGAAAGAAATGGGAAGTTTGGTCGCTTAATCCAACTTCAAAAGAAACTAAAAAAATTACTTCAACAGGAACAAGTCAAGATATGTGTTGGTTGCCTAACGGAACTATATTAATTGCATATCAAAACATGATTTTACAACACAATCCTAAAACGGATAAAAATTGGAGTGTCTTTCACAAATTTGAAAATGAAAACATTAATAATATTTCAAGGATTACAGTAAATAAAGACGCTACTAAGTTGGCTATTGTTGCTGAAGTTTCTCCAAGAATGTTAGCGCAAGAACAATTAGATGGCTATAACAAAAGAGATATTGAAGCTTTCTTAAAACCATATGCTAAAAACGTAAAAGTATATACTTATCCTGATAAATTAAACTACGAAGGAATTGAGGAAATGCGCAAACGTTACGCACCTATGTTTGAAAAAACAAAAGATTTACATTGTAAAATTACAAGTAGAATTGTAAAAGGTAATGTTGTTATAGATGAAGAATTAGTAACAGCAAATGGCAACACTTTTAAAGCAGTTGCCATTTACGAAATTACCAATGGTAAAATAAGTTCGGTTAGATTTGTTAGATAAAAAATCATTTATGAAAAATTATTTAATTTTAATACTGTGTTTATCCCTTTTAAGTTCTTGCAAAAAAGAGAGTAAGAATAGAATTGCATATAATCAAGAAACTTGGTATGAGTTACTTGAAAAAGACAGAAATGCTAAAATAACAGTAATAGATACGTTTTGTATAAATCAAAAACAAAAAGCAAAAAATGCAATTAAAAAAGGAGAATTAACTTATTTCTATTATATGGGAATGATGAAAGTATTTCGTAATAATAAAGAAATGAAAGAATTATTATCTAAACATAATATTAAAATAGATTCTACTTTAACTACTTGTTTTACTCCTGCTCCAGGGTTTGAATATTATTGTTATGAAGAAGAAATGAGAAAAGCTATTGATGAAAAATATGGTGCAAATTTTATTGATTCACTTCGATTAGAAGCCGATAAAATTTATGTATCAAACCATCTTAATAAAATTTATGAGTTTGAAGACTGTGATACAATTCCAAGATACCCAAGAGCAAAAACTTATAAAGAACATTTTGATAACTATGAAGAAGATTATTTTAAAAGTTTTAAATATCCTGTAGATTATAAATATAAAAATGAAGAGTCTTATTCATATACAACAACCGAATTTATTTTACATAAAAATGGTTCTGTAAGTAATTTTAAAACTGAAACAATATTTCAAAACCCTGATAACAATAAGTATCGTGATTTATTCAATAAAAGAATAATCGATTTTGTAAAAAACACAAACTGGACTCCTGCAAAAAGTGCTGGTTTTGTGGTAAACAGTAAAATGTCTGTCTATATAAGTTATCAATAAAAATTAGATTTATAAAGAAATCTAAAAATGATATTTTTTTCATAAATCAAGATTCTGTTTTTGGTTTTATGAACTTAATAGAAATGATAGAGTTAAAAACGAATTATAAAATACACTAACATCATTTCTTATCAATTATTAAAGCTTGTTGTTTTATCCAATTAATCGAAATATCTATTGGTATTGTTTTATTTGTATTGTGTCCTAATGACGGAAACAAAACATACTCGAAAGGCTTTTTTTCTAATTTTAAAGCATTAAGATGTTCAATACACATTTTTACAGGAATTTGAATATCTTGTTCACCAAATAACCAAAGACCTGGGATTGAAAGATCTTTCAAAGCTTCTTTAGGGTCTGTAGCTTTAAATTGATATTTATCTGGATCATTCTTTACATGTTTACGAGCATCTTCCTCTGTATGATTTTTCCAAAAATCTGTTCTCCCATTAGTAAAAAACTGAAATCTTAGTTGCTCTAGAGTAGTTATTGTTGGTGAACTAAACAAAACCATAAAATCTACTAGTGAATTTTTATTTGCTACAATAGGAATTATCCAACCTGCTTGACTTGCACCAATAAGACCAAGAGGTAAATCATTTCTTTTTTTATGAAGTAAATTAATAGCAGTACTAGCATCTTTAGCTAATAAATTTAAATTTTCAACACTTATATTATTTGTACCAACTTCTGGACCTGCATAAACTCCACCAGACTCACCTACTCCACGTTTATCATAAGTCAATACCATAATATCGTTTTTTGCTAATAACATGGCAAGCTCGGTCATTCGAGGTACTCGGTCAGAGCCATGTACTATGACAACAGCAGAACGAGCTTGTTTGGGACTATAAATTGTACCTGCTAATTTAATTCCTTCACTGTCGAAAAATACATTTTCGCTATCAATAGAATTTACTAGTTCATTTTTTACTTGAATAGATAATCCATTCTCTTGTTTACTAGGTTTGTTACACCCAACTACAACTATAAATAAGAATAAAAATATATAGTGATTTATTAATTTAATTTTGATCACATTCATTATAATTTATTAGTAAAATGCCCCTTTAAAAAGTGTACTTGTACTAAAACTAATATTGCTAGAAAAACAAATGAATATATTGTAGTTGTTGATACCGATAAAGAAACATCACTTAAAAGACTTGGCATTTCTAAATTTGGCAGATAAGAATAACCTACTTTGTCTAAAATACTTTCACTTCTTTCAGATGATTTAAATGGAATAAACAATAATGCTACTAATGTTCCTAAAACAACAAACCATGCTTTTTTTGATATTAGTGGTGTCGCCTTGTATAATGCTGTATTTTCTGTTTTTAAAATACGTTGCATAATCGTATTTGTAAAATCTATTGAAGGAGTTTCTACTTCAACTTCTTTTATATACTTTTTTGCAAATGCATCTAACTCTTCAATATGTTTATTTTCTCCCATAATGATTAATTAATTCGGGTTCTACTTTTCGTTGCACTATAGTTAATAATCTTTTTCTAGCTCTGTGTAACTTTACTTTTACATTAGCTTCAGAAAAATCAGTGACATTAATAATTTCTTTTAAACTTAATTCATCAAAATAAAACATCCATAAAATAGTACGTTCGTCTTCTGGTAAATCTTGCATACATTGTTTTATTACTACTGCTCGTTCTTTCTTTTCAATCGATTCTAAAATTCCTTCAGTAGTTTTAATTTTATTAATCGTTACTTCATCTATAGTATCTGTATTATACTTATTTTTTCTCTTTTTTAAAGCATCTAAACAAGTTCGGTACGCTATTTTATACACCCAAGTAGAAAATTTAGATTCCCCTTTAAACTTGCTTAAATTTTTATACACTTTTATAAAAGTATCTTGACTTACTTCTTCTGCTTCCTCTTTATTCTGCACCATTTTAAAAGCCAAGGTATACACCATTACTTTATACTTATCTACCAAAGTAGCATAGGCATTTGTGTTTCCTTTTAATATCTTTTCTATGTAAAGTTGGTCGTTGATAATGGTTGATTTTACCTCTTAGACTTTACCGCATTAAAAAAGGTTACAACTTTTTACAAAAAAACTTTTTTTATTTTTTTTGTAACCTTTTTAAAAAGCATACTGTCTTACTTGCAAACACATAAAATTAATCAATAAAAAACAATTTATAATGGACGCAGAAATTTTAATACCAATTAGTCTCTTTGCAGCAATCTTCGGAATCGTATACTTATACTTCTCTACTAGAAACAAAGAGCGTTTAGCATTAATTGAAAAAGGTGCCGATGCATCAATCTTTATGATAGGTAAAAAAAGTAGTAGTTTCGGAAGGTTCTTTATTCTTAACCTATCGCTTTTATTAATGGGTATCGGATTAGGTGTTTTCTTAGCATTATTATTAGATACGTATACTGCAATGGATGAAGATGGAATTTACCCAGCTTGTATTTTCTTTATGGGTGGTTTAGGTTTATTTGCAGGATTTAACCTTACCAAAAAATTAGATACTGAATAAAAAGATTATTCAGCTGTATTATAAAAACCACTTCCATTCGAAGTGGTTTTCTTTTTATAAAGTATGTATATTTAAAGAAATTTTAAGCAATGGGAAACAATTTTAAAGACAGGAGTTTTAAACAGCTTTTAGATAAACTACAACAAGAAAGCTGGCAATTAGAATTAATTATTTCGGGTTTTGCAATTTTTGGTTTATTTACGGCTTTTCCCCAAATAAAAATTGCTTTAGAAATTGCTAAAAACGACAAACACATTTATGCTTTTGTTATATTACTTGTAGCTTTAATAGCTTGTTATATTTTAATTTTCAATCTACTTGTACATGTTATTTTACGAGGTTTATGGATTGGTGCTCTCGGACTTCGCTATGTTTCTGGTGATATTGAGTTTGATGAACTCAATTACCAAAACAAATTCACCAATTATTTAAAAAAGAAAATTGTTTCTTTTGACCGTTATGTAGCTACTTTAGAGAATTACTGTAGTGTATTATTTGCTGTTTCTTTTCTTTTAATTTTCTATGTCATATCCTTCACTATAATTATTATAATTTTAGTATTAATTGCCACATATATACTTTCTAACGATGATCTTTCAGAAAGTATTCGGTTCCCCATAGGTGTTACATTAGTATGTTTTATAGCTTTTGGTTCAATTTTTACTTTTATTGATTTTGCAACTCAAGGATATTTAAAAAAGAATAAATGGTTGGCAAAAATCTACTTCCCTTTTTATTGGGTTTTCAGCTTTTTAACCCTTTCCTTTTTATATAGACCATTAGTTTATAATTTCTTAGATAATAGATTCACAAAACGTCTCAGCTTCTTTTTAGTACCGATTTATATCGTAATTTCTGTATTTAACTCGGTTAAATATCAAAAATCAAATTACTTAGACAGTGCTAAATTAAATTCTAAATTATATTTAGACAATGCAGAATATGAAGATTCAAGAATCAAAGAAAATGACTTTGTAAGAACTGCAAGTATACAATCTAAAGCTATAACCGATTCTTATATTAAATTCTTTAAAGTTTTTAATGAAAATGTAGAAGATCGAATTTACAATTACAATCCAAGTCTAAAACCTAAAGAAGACAACAGAGGGTTTAAAACTGGGTTACAATTTAGCAGTGGAAATAAACGTATATCCCGTAAAAAAAGAGATAGTTTAGCCGTAAAATATATTGAAACTGTAAACAAAATGTACACTATAAAAATAGATACCATTAAATATAAACCTGAATTTTTAATCAGTCGTAATAAACAAAATCAAATAGGCTTTGAAACGTATATTCCTACGAACGATTTAAAAGAAGGAAAACACATGTTAAGATTATTTAGAAAACGAATTCGAAAAGGAGATACAGTTTCAGTTATAGATGTTACAATTCCGTTTTGGCATTTTAAAAAATAACTTGAAATGTTAATTAATTGATTACGTCTAAAAACACTAAACCTTACAACATGAAACTACTAACTACCAAACTACTTTTAATGCTATCTATTATTGGGATTCAAGCTCAGACCAATCCAAAAATCTATGAAATCATAAATCAAATTTCAGCAGATAGAATTAAGAAAGACATTACAACGTTAGCTAACTTCGGAACAAGACATACTTTAAGCGATACTATTTCTAATACTCGCGGAATTGGTGCTGCTCGAAGATGGATTAAATCTGAATTCGAAAACATCTCTAAAAACTGTAATAATTGCTTAGACGTTTTTTATCAAAAAGATTTGGTTAAAAAAGGAACAAACAAAAGAATTACAAAAGATATTTGGGTAGTTAATGTTGTCGCTATTCAAAAAGGAACTAAAAACCCGAATAACTATATTATTATGAGTGGTGATATAGATTCTCGAATCTCAGATCCTAATGATTTTACAAACGATGCACCAGGAGCTAACGACAACGCATCTGGAATGGCTGGAGCTATAGAAGCTGCTCGAATACTCAGTAAATATAAATTTGACAATAGTATCATTTACGTTGGTTTATCGGGTGAAGAACAAGGTCTTTTTGGAGGAAAAGGTTTAGCTGCTTATGCCAAAGAAAAAGATTGGAATATTTTAGGTGTTATGAATAACGACATGATTGGAAACATAAAAGGAGTAGATGGTGTTATCGACAATCGAACATTTAGAATTTTTAGTGAACCAACCCCACCAACCGAAACAGAGC
Source organism: Tenacibaculum holothuriorum (assembly GCF_002120225.1). GTDB lineage: Bacteria > Bacteroidota > Bacteroidia > Flavobacteriales > Flavobacteriaceae > Polaribacter > Polaribacter holothuriorum. Next base: position 62,600 of record NZ_LAPZ01000003.1, read on the forward strand.
ATCAACGAAGAGCAAGACGTTTTTATGGTGGTGAAGTAGATGGCATTTCTCGTCAATTAGCGCGTTATATTTACAAAACTACCAAAACGTACATGCCAGAAATGAATCCGAAAATGGTATATCGTTTAGATCGATTTGGTCGTGGAGGTCATCATCGTCCTTTTAACGATGCTGGTTATCCAGGAATCCGAATTATGGAAGCTCACGAAAATTACACACAACAACATCAAGATATACGAAATGAAAATGGAATTGAATATGGAGATAAGCTAAAGTTTGTAAACTTTGATTATGCTAAAAAACTTACTGCTGTAAACGCTATTAATTTAGCTTCCATAGCAACAGCTCCTATTTCTCCAAAAAACGTTGCTATTGGTGGAATTGTAGAAGCTTCAGCAAAATTGAAATGGGATAGTGTTGAAGGTGCTAAAGGGTATAAAATCTATTGGAGAGATACAACCTCTCCTACTTGGGATCATAGCAGATATGTTGGCAATGTTAATGAATTTACTTTAGAAGGAATTGTAATTGACAATTATTTCTTTGGAGTTTCAGCAGTTGGAAAAGATGGTACAGAAAGTATTGTTTCTTTTCCTTCAAAAATTATTCGATAAATGAAAAACGAAATGCTACAACTCTATTTTAAAACTGATAAAGAGTGGTATAATTGGTTGTTAGAAAACCATGATAAAAGCAGTGGTGTTCAAATAATTCTATACAAAGTAGAAACCAGTATACCTAGCATGCGTTGGGAAGAAGCGGTAAAAGTTGCTTTATGCTTCGGTTGGATAGATTCTACGGTTAAAAGCTTGGGTGGTGGAAAACGTCAACAATATTTTTGTCCAAGGAAACCTAAAAGTGTTTGGAGCGCTGTAAACAAGAAATATATAGAAGGACTATCTTTTGATAAATTAATTCAACCTTCAGGATGGAAATCTATAGAAATTGCCAAAGAAAATGGTTCTTGGTTTGCTTTAGACAATGTTGAAAATTTGGTTGTTCCTGCCGATTTACAAACAGAGTTTGATAAAAACGAAAAAGCTTTTACAAATTATCAAAACTTCGCTCCTTCCTACAGAAAAGGATATTTATATTGGTTACATCAAGCAAAAAGAGACACTACTCGTAAAAAACGTATTTCAGAAATTATTAAATTGTGCTTTACTAATATAAAGAAGCGTGGTACATGGTAAAAGTATTAATTACAGGTGGTACAGGCTTAATTGGTAAAGAGCTTCAAAAAATCATTACCAATAAGGGTTATGAAGTAGTTATTCTTACTCGTTCTCCTAAACGTAATAATGAATTTCTTTGGAATATTTCTGAAAACCACATTGATGAGGAAGCTTTCAATGGAGTAACGCACATTATTCATTTAGCAGGTGCTGGAATTGCAGATAAACGTTGGACAACTGATAGAAAAAAAGAACTTATAAATAGTAGAGTGCAATCAGCAAATTTACTTTTTAAATATGTAAAAAATCTTCAAATTTCTTTAAAAGGTTTTATCTCTGCTTCTGGAATTGGTTATTACGGAGCAAAAACTTCTGATATAATTTTTACTGAAGATGATAAGCCAGAGAACGATTTTATTTCTAAGATTTGCCAACAGTGGGAAAAAGCAGCACTTCAATTTAAAAAATTAGATATTCCTGTTTCTATACTTCGTACAGGAGTTGTTTTAACAAAAACTGGAGGAGCTTTATCTAAAATGAATACACCTTTATTTTTATCTGCTTTAGGTAACGGGCAACAATTCATTCCTTGGATTCATATAAACGATTTATGCAACCTTTATGTAGAAGCTGTTGAAAACACAAACTTTGTAGGAATATTTAATGCTGTTGCACCTGAACATCAAACTAATGAGAGCTTTACAAAAATCTTAGGAAACACAATTTCTAAACCTGTTTTACCTTTAAATGCTCCATCTTTTATTTTAAAAACTGCATTAGGAGAAATGGCTTATATTTTATTAAACGGAAGTCGAGTTTCTGCCAATAAAACTTCAAAATTTTATACTTTTAATTTTCCTAATTTAACAGTAGCATTAAATCAAATTTACAATGAATAATAAACTTCAAAACCCTGTTTGGTTCTCTTTAGAAGAAACACATAAAAAGTTTGCTACTCAATATGATGAGGTACTATTTTATGATCCTAAAATTTGTCCATTTGGAGCGTTTACCAATTCCGAAAAAACAAAATATGCATTAAACGAATATGCTAAACTAACTGATTCTTTTTTTCTTGTTACAGAAAATGGAACTCCAACTTTTGATGAAAATTTTGTAATTCTAGATAAAAAAATTGAAGGAGTACAAATGGTCTTAAAAGACTTACAGGAAGTTGAAATTACCGAAAATATTATTCCTTTAACCGAAAAGCATATCGATGAAATTTATGATTTAATTTGGTTAGTAATGCCTGGGTATTATAAAAAAAGAACTTTCGATATGGGGAATTACTTCGGAATATTTAAAGACAATAAATTAGTGAGTATTACAGGACAACGTATGCAAACAGATGATTTTATTGAAGTAAGTGCTGTCGTAACGCATCCTGATTTTACAAAAAGAGGTTATGCTAAACAATTAACAACTTATGTAACCAAAGAAATTATTAAAGACGGAAAACATCCTATTTTACACACTACAAAAGGAAATCCTGCAATTAAATTATATGAAAAACTAGGTTATGAACTTACTAGAGATATGAATTGGTGGTATTTTCATAAAAAATAAAAGCTCAGTTTTAAATCTGAGCTTATATTTTAAATTACATTTTCCTAAAAATTCCTTCTACATTACTCTTAATCTTATTTCCCATCATATCCATCTCCATATTAATAACTGTTTTAGATGGTGCACCAGTAGCTCTATCTATCTCTAAACTACCAGTAATTTCAGCAGAAGGCATCATAGATAGCTTACCAGTTACATCTGCTATAATTTTATCTTTTGTTATTTTAATTACTTTATAGGTAGTTTCCATACTCATCCCTTGGTTTTCTTGAGTATTTTTCCATTCTGATCCTACACCAACTTTTTCTTTAGGGTAAACAACTGTTTTATTAGATTGGTTAACTAGTTTATCTATTCCTGGTGTATCTGGAGATATTTTTACAATTTTATTTTCACCTAATTTAGTAACTTCAGTAAAAATTAAAGTTTCTAACAATGGTTGCATTTGGGATTTAAACTTTTTAGCTTCAGCACTTAACTCTTCTTCTTTCATATTTGAGTTATAATTTACTTTTTCAGTAGCTCCTTGTAAAACAACCATAGATAAATAAGTGTACTTTGTTCTAGTTAAATATGTTTCATTGGCTTCTTCATCTACATCTATTTCCATATCCATTTTCATATCCATTAAAGCAGCTCCCATATCTTGCTTCATTTTCATAGACAATGCATATTTATCTCCTTTTTTATAATTTAGACGTAATAGTACTTTCTCCTGGGCATTTATTGAAGTTGCAATAACAACTAATAATACAGCTAATAATTTTTTCATCTTTTTAATATTAATTAGAAGTGCTAATATATAAACCTTTAATGTTAAAAATCAAATCGATAATTCATTTTAAAAGCTACACCCCAATTTTGACGAGAAATACGTTTATTGAAATTATCTGTAACCACTAAGTAAACATAACTTAATGGCTTATATTCCCATTGTAATCGGCTATTAATATTAAAATTATCTCGTTGTGTGTTATACTGTACATACGTTGTCCAATTTAAACGATTGCTAAAGAATACTTCTCCTGTAAAATTCAATAGATGAAAGGTTTCTTTTCCTAAGTTATTTAAGTCAATATAATTCTGTTTATATTCTATAGCTATATTAGCAAAAGGAAGCATTCTATAACCTGTCCAAACTTCGGCAGCATATCTTTTTCCTCCAAAATACTCTCCGTAAGTTCCTCTTAAACTATAATAGAAATTCGTATTTGAAGCAGAGTTATTATATCCAAAAAAAGTATAAAAATCGTTATAAATACCTGGTTGAATTGGATTGCCATTTCCTAAAATATCAAAACCATATTTTAAGTTGTTATAGCGGTTCGCTACATATAGATAAACGGCTGCTAAATTTTTCTTAAACCAAATAGTATTTCCTATAGATGTATTTGATTCTGTTAATGTACCATCACTACTAAAAAACATATCATTTTCTAAATATAAGTAACGGTAGTTATCAATAGTTTTGGAATTTTTAGGATAATGCCTTTTCTGAAAATTTATATACGAATCTAAATACGATTCTCTAATTGTTTGTTGATTAATCGCATCAAAATTGTATAATCGTGGAGTAAAACCAACATCGGCAATAAAGTTTTTATCTACAGATTTAAAAGCTCCTTTAAAATAGGTTTCTCTTGTATTATACTGTCCTTCAATATTGAAAAAATTGTTATCACTTTTCAAGCCATCACTATAACTTTTTCCGAAATTCGTTTGTCCAGACCATTTGTTATTTTTGGATTTATAATTAAAATTTAATCCTAAAACTCTATTGTAATCATTTTTAAAACTAAAACCATCAGTTTCTTGTCTATTTACCAAATAGGCTGTTGTTGTAAAAGCATCAGACAATTTTTGACGACCAACCAAAACAGCATAATTTTGAGCTGGATTGCTTTCTTCTTCTTCAGTTTGCGCATTTAAAACTCCTATACGAGTATTAGAACTTACATTTCCTGAAAGTTTTATACCAAATTGCATATTGGTAGTAGCTCCTATTCGACGTGAATAAAATGGATTAACGCCAAATGTTCCTAAAGTATTAAACAAATCACTGTTTTCTAAAAAGAAATTTCGTCTTTCTGGAAAATTAACAGCAAAACGAGTAATGTTAGTTACTTGTTGGTCTACATCTATTTGCGAAAAATCAGGATTTATACTTGCATCCAAACGTAAAGAAGAAGTTAGATTGTATTGTATATCTAAACTAGGTGTAAAAACAGATTGATGAGTATCATCTGTAACATTCTTCTGATAATTATAGGTTATTGATGGTGTAGCTGTAAAACGAGAAGCACTTTTTTGAGGAAGATTTTCGATCACAACATCTTTAGTAAAACGTAAATCATATTGAATATAGTTTCGTGCTAAATCGGTATATGTCATCCATAATGGAATTTTAAAATCCCTATAAAAAAATTGAATCCCCCATGTATTATTAGCAATATCGTAGTTTAAAGCCTTAAAAGGAATTGCCATTTCATATATCTTTTTGGTTCCTTCTACTTTTGTTTTCGATTCCCAAGTAGCATTCCAACTTTCGTTTTGAGAATAATCAGTTCCATCAAAATCAATAAGTGCTTCTAACTGTGCATTTCCTGCATTTATGGTAAAATAGTACCCGTTATTCTCTTTGTTAAAAGGATCTAATACTACTCCGAATGCATCACTATGAACTACCGAACCACCATGGTTATCACGTTTTAAAGTACTTATGTTATTTTTAGAAGTTGTATCAAAATAAATAGCGCTTATATATAACTTTTCTCCATCATGAAACATTTTTACAACTGTCTTATTTTTTGATTTTCCTTCATCATTAGGATAAAAATTATAAAATCCAGAAAACTCCTGTGCTTGATTCCATACAGCTTCATTTAAATTTCCATCGACTTTTATTTCTTCTTTAAAAAAAGGAATCGTAGGATTATTTTGCCCAAAACAAAAACAAGTTGTTACATAACAGTATAAAACAAATAACTTTCTCATAATCTATTATTTTTAGTCTATTAATTTGTAAGCCATTAACTTGTTTTGCAACATCGCTGGTACTAAAACCATTTTTTTAGACGGAATGTATGTAATATCAGCAGCATTAATTTTCTCTTTTCTTGTATCTAATAGCAATGTTTTTTTACCATCTTTGGTTACATAATGTATCATTCCTTCCCAGCTAGAAATTAAATAGTCCCCATTTCCTATTGGTACAATTCCATCAGGGTTAGAAATTCCATTTGTTAATAGTTTTTGGGTTTGATTTTTTAAATCGAAAAAACTAACCGTTTTATCTCCTAATCCAACTAATAATTTCCCGTTTTCAAAAAGAACTCCATTTGGCCAATTCAAATTATTGTTAAGAATTGTTGTTTTTCCGTTATTAATAGCAAAAAGTTTTCCTGTCTTTGTAGCAGTACCATAAATAGCTCCGTTATTTGATACTGTTAAATCGTTAATTCTTTCTGTACCTTTAATCAAACAGCTTTTTTCTATTTCTCCTGTAGAAATATTAATCTTTAATACTTTATCAAAATCAGCAACATACAATTTGTTATTATAAATAGCCGTACCTGTTGGTCCTTCAATATTATTAATCCACTTTAAATTGGTTATTTTGCCTTCTAAATTTACCTTACTAATAAATCCCTTACCGTTTTTCTTTAACCAGTGGCCATTAATATTGGTTGTATAAATGGTATTGCTTTTATCATCATAAATAGCAGATTCAATATCTGTTAAAAGAGAGTCTGTTTCCCATAAAAATTCCAATTTTGGGTTCTTAAAACTTATGTTACTAGCAACTTTTTTAGTAAACATTTTATGTATAATTGTCCATTTACCCTTGGTTTTTAATAACATGAAATAGTCTATGTAAGGTGATTTACTCTTTGGGTGAGAAATTTCTACTTTGGCTATTGCGGCATTGTTCTCAAAATCGATATTTAAAATTTTTCCCGATTCTCCTGTTGGTTTTCCTTCTTTGGTATCAAGAATATATAAAGCTCCTGACCAAGTTTTTAGCTCATCATTTTTAACATAATACAGTTTTAAATCTGGGTGAAAAGCTTTTTTTAATAATTGCGGCTTTCCATTTGTTGAACCTTCAATATAATTTTGAAGTGTTTGTGTTATCAATTCAATCTCTGTATTTTGAGCATTAACTGAAATACAACTAATAATAAAAATGAATGCAAGAATTACGTTTTTCATACTTTTTGGATTTTAATTTTGTTAAAAGTAGTATTGAATTAAACGCAACTTTTAAAAAGTAGACTAACCCAATGTTTTTGATATACTTTATACAAAATGGTTAATCGTAGACAAAAAATTGGGGTTTATAATTTAAAAAAGCATGTTTGGTAGACTAATCTTACCATAAAGAAGTATAAATAGTATTTTTACATCTTAAGATATGGATACAATTAAAAATTATTTAGAAAAACCTTTTGCAAAACATATACTGTTTTGGATTGTTGTTTTTTCCTCATTTGTTTTTTCTAGAACAATGAGCTACTATAAAGGATATTTTCATGTGTTTGAAGTATATTTTATTATTGTTAGTATACAAATTATAACAGCTTATACTTCTATTTATATACTTATACCTAAGTTTTTAAATAAGAAAAAGATATTTTTATTTGCATTCTATTTAATCGCTTTACTTATTGCTATGTTTTTACTCTATAATTTTTTTAGAGTATACTATATAGACCTTAAATACTTTGAGGTTTATGCTATACACATGAAAGAATATGCTAAAATTCCTTATTGGGAAAGGTTTTCTGATTTTCCTTTATTTTTAAGTAAATCTATTCTTTTTATAACTCCTGGTGGATTGTTATTAATGTTGGAGTTTTATAGAAATCAACAAGCTTTTTTAAAATTAAGTGAGCAAAAAAAAGTTGCTGAACTAACTGCTTTAAAAAATCAGTTAAATCCGCATTTTTTATTTAATACACTTAATAATATTTATACATTATCTTTAGAAAAATCAGATAAAACTCCCGAGGTTATTGAACGTTTGGCAGATATTTTAGATTATATGCTATACAGATGTGATGATACATTTGTTTCATTAAATAAAGAAATTACACTTATAGAAAATTATTTAGCTTTAGAAAAAATTAGATACGGAAAACGTGTAAACATTTCTTTTACAAAAGATGTAGAAAAGGATGTAAATATTGCTCCTTTAATTTTATTAACATTTATTGAAAACGCTTTTAAACATGGTGTAAGTCAAGAATTAAAAACTGCTGAAATTAATATTTCAATTACTTTACAAGGTGACAGTATTCTATTTTCTATTTACAACACAAAACCAAATAACTCATTAAAAACAACAGATCAAAAAAGTAAAATGTTAGGTTTAAAAAATGTAATAAAACAGTTAGATTTATTATACCTTAACAACTACGATTTAGAGATAAAAGATGAACAAAAAAGTTATACTACAACGCTAAAATTAATTCAAAAATGAAATATAAATGCTTAATTGTAGATGACGAAGAGTTAGCTAGAAGACTTATTAAAAATCACCTTTCTCAATTAGATGATTTTGAAATTGTAGCTTCTTGTGAAAGTGCTATAGAAGCTCACAAAATATTAAAAAAACAACATGTTGATTTGTTGTTTTTAGATATTGAAATGCCTGTATTAAAGGGTATAGATTTTTTTGAAAGTCTTGTACAAAAACCTAAGGTTGTTTTTACAACCGCTTACCGTGATTATGCTATTGAAGGTTTTGAATTAAACGCTGTAGATTATCTTTTAAAACCTATTACATTTAGTCGTTTTTTTAAAGCTATAGAGAAGTTTTTGGTCTTACAAAACACCATTTCTCAACCTATTACAAACACTGACAAAATTCCTAAAAAGAAAGCTATTTTTATCCGTAAAGACAGAAAAGAAATAAAAGTTTTTTTAGACGATATTCTCTACATAGAAAGTGTAAAAGACTACATTAAAATTCATTTAGAAAATACCAATCACCTTATAAAATACAGCTTAACTTCTTTTTTAAAAGAGTTGGATAATCGCTTTGTTAGGGTACATCGATCTTATGTAGTAAATAACAGTAAAATTACAGCCTATACTAAATACGATATCGAAATTAATGAAATTGAAATTCCTATTGGAGAAAGCTATAAAAAAGTAATTGGTGAAAAATTGAAATAAAAAACACCTAGAAGCTCAAAAGCTCTAGGTGTTTTTCTTTTTCTAAAATTTAACAGATTTAGTTATTCAATTCTTCCTATAGGGTAAAAATTTTCTATTACTTCTGATTTTGTTTTTTTTCCTTTTTCTTTAACAAGTAAATAAGAACCTCCCCAAATAATTGTTGGATAATTAAGTATGTGTTTTGTCATTTCTCCTACAGCAGTTACTATTTTTGCCTCTGGAAGTAACATTTTTTCAATAGCTTCATCTTTGGAAAACCATTGAACATCTAGTGCGCCTTTTGGGATTTTAATTTTCCCTCCTTTTAAATCACAGCTATAATGCTGTCGAAAAGAAGGTTTCTTATGATCACTATGAAAATACATAAAAACTCCTTGAAGTTGAGGGTTAGAAACCTTTAACCCAAAATTTGAAGCTAAATTAAATAACCCTTTTTTGGTTGACGTTTCTGTGTTATGTCTAAGCGCAGGCGTCATCCAACCATTAGCATGTTTTTGCAACAAAACTTCTCCTTTATTATTAAATATGATTAATCGCTGAATGGTATAAGAATCATTACCTGTTTCTTGTGCAAATAACTTTGCTACAAAAAATAATGCTATAAAAATTAATATTTTTTTCATTTTACTTTTTGTTTGATTCTATTAATTCAATAACTTTTAAAGAAACTGGTTTTGAAGATTGATAGTTTTGTCCCGTAACTAAGCGCCCGTCTATTTCTACAATAAATTTTCCTCTTTTTGTAAACTTAAAGTCTCCTCCTCTTTCTTGAATTGTTTTCTTAATTAAAAAAGGAAATGTTTTAAAATAAGGTTTTGTAGGGTTTTCATAATCGTCAGGGTAACCACTAACTCGTTTTCCATCTACCAAATATTTCCCATCACTAGTTTTTAAGTTTACAATACCTGCTGTACCATGACACACAGAAGAGATAATTCCGTTATGCTTTTCATAAACATCCATAACTATTTTTTGAATTTCTTTGTTCTCTGGTACACCAAACATTGCTGCACCACCACCAATATACTGGACCGCTTTATATTTTGAAGGATCAATTTCTGAAGGAGATTTAGTATTTTTAATTGCGTTCATAAAATGAATATTATATAAATATTTTTTACTCATTTCATCAGAAGTATTGATATATGCCAATGGAATTGCACCTCCTTTTGGGCTTACAAAATCTACTGTATAACCTGCATTTATAAAAGTATCATATGCATTTACAATTTCAGAGAAACTATTTCCTGTCTTGAGTTTGGTATTTCCGTAGAAATGTGCATTGGATACAATAAATAAAATTGATTTTTCATTAGTATCATTCACTTTTGTAGCAGTTTTACTAATGATTTTCCATTCATTTTGAATCTTTTTTAGTAAAAACAAATCCATATAAACCCAGCTTCGTTTCGGACCCGAAATTTCTACTTTAGCAGTTGCGATATCTTCATGAATTTCGATATCTAAGATTCTTCCATGCCTACCATTGAATTTTCCAATTTCACCATTTTTAAAAAAATTGGCATATTCTTTAGGAGTATATTGTTTAAAATTACCTTCTCTATTGGTAAGATATAAAGTAGCATCGTTAGCAAATGCATTTTTTATTTGCTCTATGTTGTTGTATGAGCTCCCATTGATATAATCTTGTAAGGTTTTTTCTATTGAAGAATATTCTTTTGGATTATGATTATTAGATTTTTTATTGCCCAATGGATGAAAACTTTCTATCATTTTAGAATCCAATTTTCCTTTGTCATTTCTAGTTACATAAAAAGCCCCTCCCCAAAGTTGATCAGGATAGTCTAATATTTGTTGAGTCATTTGTCCTAGAGAAGGAATCGTTTTTTTTAACTTTTCTATAGCTTCTTCTTTAGAAACCCAACGAAATTCTGTGTCATTAAAATGTGGTAATTTATTATCTGCCGATCTTACTAAATAAAACTGTCGAATACTTGAAGCGTTATTAAAACCAAATCTATAGGTAAAAACACCTTTAAGACTAGGTTTTTCTATGGAAGCATTATACTTCTTTGTAAGACTATCGATAGCTTCATTTATAGTCTGTCTTTTTCTAAAAAAAGCATCTATTGTAATCCAACCAATTGTCGAGTTTTTTATTAAAACTTCTCCTTTCTTATTTAAAACTATTAATCGGATAACAGTTGAATTTTCAGATTTCTTCTGACTAAAAACAGAGCAATAAACAAAAGTAAGCACAAAGGCTATTAAGATTTTTTTCATTCTATAAGACTTAAAATTTTATTCAAATCTCTAAAAATGGTATCTAAATAGAATAAGTAACTATAATTCAGTCCTCCAGAATTATAATACAGGACAGGTAATTAACTCTAAAACTGACTTTTATATTCTGAAGGTGTTTTACCTACAACTTTCTTAAATGTAGCGTAAAAATTAGATTTTGATGAGAATCCAGCTTCATAACCAATTGCTTCTAAAGTTAACTTATCTGATTCTTTCAATAGTTTTTTTGCTTCTTCAACTCGATAATCGTTAATGAAGACACTGAAACTTTTTCCTAAGTTATCGTTAAGCAATTGCGATAATTTATGACTTGTTAATTGAAGTTCTTTCGCTACTTTTTGAAGTTTAATATCTGAATTTTTATACAGCTCATCTTTTTCTATTAAGATTCTTAGCTTATCTATCAATTCAGTTGCTTCTGTATCTTCTATTTTTTTAGCAGCATATTTTTGTGGTATATCTCTAAAAATTGTTTCTCTATTATTTTTTGATAAAAAGAAAAATAACAATCCATAAAAAACAAGAGAAAATGTAATTGTACCTATAAAATACAAATAGTAATATCCTATTATATAAGCTATATAAATTAGAATATTTCCTATTAAAACTGCCAACAACCAGTACTCAGCAGTAGTACACTTTTCAACTTTTGAAAATAGTTTGTAAAAAATATCTTTAAGTATAAAAGCTGATGCTATTAAATAAAGTCCCCAAGTACTATAAATTACCCAAATAAAAGTTCCCCAAAATTCATAATTACTTTTATAAGGTTTTACAATTCCTACAGTAATTATGATTAGAAACAACATTAAAAAGTGAAGCTTCCAAGATTTAGGAATTTGTTGTTTGTTTTCTATTGACGATTTTAAGTAATAAAAAAGTGATATTCCAATTAAGAAACAAGCAGATAAGCCTATTTGCATAATTGTAATATCAATCATTTCTTTAGGCATAAAAATTCGATATACCGATTTTCCAATTCTTATACTTAAGAATAAAACCAATAAGCCAAATAGAAAGTTTGGTATTCGTTTTTGTTTGTTAAATAGTAGAAAATAAATAGCTACTAAAAAGCCATTAAACACACCTAATGAACAAATAAAAAACAATATCGGATTTTCAAAATTCACGTTTACTTTTACTTTTGAGATAAAAATAAAAAAAGCGAGGAACTTCATCCTCGCTTTTAACTAATTTTTATGTTATAGTCAACAAATTAAAAATCTTGATTTACATCCCAAGCTTCTAATGTTTCTTTTAAAGTCTTTATAAACTTACCTCCAGCAGCTCCGTTTACAACTCTATGATCGTAAGAATGAGATACCATCATAATATGACGGATTCCTATAAAGTCTCCTTCTGGAGTTTCAATTACTGCAGGTTTCTTAACAATAGCTCCTAAAGCTAAAATTGCAACTTGTGGTTGGTTTATAATTGGAGTTCCTGTAATACTTCCAAAGCTACCAACATTTGTTACTGTGTAAGTTCCTCCAGAAATTTCGTCTGGTTTTAAGTTATTTGCTCTAGCTCTTTTAGCTAAATCATTTACTTGCTTCGTCATTCCAACTAAATTCAATTGATCAGCATTTTTAATTACTGGAACAATTAAATTCTCATCTGGTAATGCTGCTGCCATACCTAAGTTAATATCTTTCTTCTTGATGATATAGTCACCATCAACAGAAATATTTAACATTGGATATTTCTTTAATGTAGCAGCAATAGTTTGCATAAATATTGGAGTAAATGTTAACTTCTCTCCTTCTCTCTTTAAGAAAGCATCTTTAACTTTATTTCTCCAGTTTACGATATTCGTTACATCAATTTCAATAAACGATTGAACGTGAGCCGATGTTTGTACAGAATCAACCATATGTTTGGCAATTAATTTACCCATACGGCTCATTTCTACTACTTCATCTGCTCCATTTGAAACTGGTGTTGCTTTAGTTACTGATTTGCTGTCAGCTGCTTTTGGTGCAGCAGGAGTAGTTACAGTTTTAGATGCAACTTTTCCTCTATTTTCTATATATGAAAGAATATCAGTTTTTGTTACTCTACCGTCTTTACCTGTACCAGCTACAGTTTCTAACTCCTCTAAAGAAATTCCTTCTGTTTGTGCAATACTTTTTACTAATGGAGAGTAAAAACGATCGCTATCTGAAGTATTCATTGGAGAAGCAACTGTTTCTTTAGCTACTTCAACAGTTTTTTCAATAGCAGCAACTTCTTTAGGTTGTTCTTGCTTAGCTACTGGAGTAGCTTCTTGAACAACATCACCTCCTTCAGTTTCAATAATCGCTATTGTTTGCCCTACTTGAACAACATCGTCTTTATCAAATAAAATCTCAACTAGAGTTCCTTCTACTTCACTTGGTACTTCGCTATCTACTTTATCGGTAGCAACTTCTACCACAGTATCATCCAATTCAATAGTATCTCCTACCTCCTTTAACCATGAAGTAATTGTTGCCTCTGCAACACTTTCACCCATTTTAGGTAATTTAAGTTCAAATCTAGCCATTGCGTGTTTTTTATTTGATTGCGAAAATACTAAAATTATAGCACTTTTTAGAATTTTTATTATTGAATTATTAAAATACCACTCATTTTATTTTGAATAATATGCAAAAAAAAGACTGAAAACCTGATTATTAATTTTTAATCATTGATTTTCAGCCTTAAAATTATATTTTCTGTAATTTAAGCTTATACCCAGTTTTTAGGTTTTTGAAGTATTGAAACTAATCTTGCTTCTTCACTTCCTTCTTCTGGATTATGATTATATTTCCATTGAACCACTGGTGGTAAACTCATTAAAATACTTTCTATGCGTCCGTTGGTTTTCAATCCAAATAAGGTACCTCTATCGTGAACTAAATTGAATTCTACATAACGTCCTCTTCGTACTTCTTGCCAATCTTTATTTACTTGAGTATACTCTGTATCTCTTCTTCTTTCAACAATTGGCACATAAGAATTCAAAAAGCTATTCCCTACTTCAGTTACAAAATCATAACGATCTTGCATTGTAAATTCATCTGTTTTCTTTAAATAATCAAAGAACAAACCTCCTACTCCACGAGCTTCATTTCTGTGAGCATTCCAAAAATAATTATCGCAAGTTTCTTTAAACTTCGGGTAAAATTCTGAATTGTGCTTATCGCAAGCCTCTTTACAAACTGTATGGAAGTGAATTGCATCTTCATCAAATAAATAATATGGGGTTAAATCTTGACCTCCACCAAACCATTGGGTTACAATATTTCCTTCTCCATCATACATTTCAAAATAACGCCAGTTGGCATGTACTGTTGGTACAAACGGATTTTTTGGATGAATAACCAAACTTAATCCACAAGCAAAAAAATCGCCGCTCTCAACTCCAAATTGTTTTCTTAAAACTTCTGGTAATTCACCATGAACCGCTGAAATATTTACTCCTCCTTTTTCAAAAATATTTCCGTTTTCAATTACACGAGTTCTACCGCCTCCACCTTCTTTACGTTTCCATAAATCTTCTTGAAATTTGGCTTTCCCATCAACCTCTTCTAACTTAGAAGTAATCGTATCTTGTAATTGTTGAATATATGCGTAAAATTGATCTTTCATTATCTTTATTCTTGAAGTGCAAAAATACTTATTCTGTTAATTTTTTATGTTGAATTCGTTGAATAGTTTCTGTAGTTGCTGCTGTAACCGATAATGGCAATACTAAAATAACTCCAATTACTGGAATTAATAAAAACAGCATGAATACGATTCCGTTTCCAATAGCTAAACCTTTATTCTGTTTTACAAACTGTATGCTTTCTTTATACTTATAATGACGTTCTAAAGTATAATCCATATTACCAAAACCAGCATAATAGGCTTGTGTTAGAAATAATAATATGGTTGAAAAAATTCCGATTACAGGAATAAATCCTAATAATACAATCGGAATCGTTAGCAATAATTCTCTAACTAAATTTCTAACGTTAATACGAATACCTCTAATTAATTGTTCTTGAAAAGTAGTTTCTCTATGATGATGATCTTCTCCTCTATAATAATCTTCTATTTTTTCAGAAACAGGACTCATAAACGGAGCAGACAATGCCATAACAATATGTTTATATAACACTAACCCTATTACTATGATTATTAAAGCACTTAAAAAAGTACTAATAACTTCAAAAGTTTCTTTACCCCATTCCCATTTCCAGAAGTTTGCTATATAATGTCCTATATTATCAGATAATCCGTAAGCAGAAACTCCAACTAAAACAGCTGTTAAAACACTAATCAACATTGGAATTGTAAAGTATTTCCAAAGTTTTAGTTTTGAAATTAATTGAAAAGCTCCGAAATAAGCTTGAATTCCTTTGAATATATTCTTAATCATAATTTTCTTTTACTAAACAAAAAACCTCTTTCTTTCGAAAGAGGTTCAAATATATACTTTGTAATTCTTAGTTTAAAATTGGAGCTAAAAAAGCTTCGAAACTTTTCTCATTAGTTTCATTAACCTTATCCCAACCCATTTCTTTGCTCGGGGTAGCTGCTCCTCTTTTTACATTAAGAAATTGCTTGTTTTTACTAATTAAATAAGCAGTAGGATAATCTAATTTGTGAACAAAACCACTAATATCTAAATATCCTTTTTGAACTTTGTCTCCTTCTCTTGCAGGAATTATAGCTACTCTAGCATCTAATTTATCTGCCATTCGTTTAGCTTTCTTTTCCTTGTCCCACATAATCATAACAAACTTTACTTTTCCGTCGTATTTCTCAACCATTTTATTAATAGTTGGAACATCTCCCCAACAAGGAGCCGACCAAGAAGCACCTGCAATTAATACAATAGGTTTCTTAATTTTACTTGTACTTAAAGCTTCACCTTTTAAGGTTGTGAAGTCATAATCTAACAAATAAGAACCTTTAATGCAGTTATTAATTAAGTTTTCTGTACTCTCATCTGCACAATTATTTACGGCAAAATTGTAGTACTTTTTGTCTTGAGCATACGTTAGAACTGTAAGAAACAGAGTTAAAGTCAATGCTATTTTCTTCATAATTAATTATTTAGGGGTAAAATTAATTAAACTTTATATTCCTTTACTGCATCGATAAATGCCTTAGCATTATCGAGCGGAATATTAGGTAAAATTCCGTGCCCCAAGTTAACAATATATTTGTCTTTACCAAACTCATTTATCATTTGGTGTACCATTTTCTTAATTTCAGCGGGTGGCGACAACAATCTTGATGGATCAAAATTACCTTGTAAAGTAATATTTCCTCCTGTTAAATAACGAGCATTTCTTGCTGAACATGTCCAATCTACACCTAGTGCTGATGCGTTTGACTTAGCCATTTCTCCTAAAGCAAACCAACATCCTTTACCAAATGCTATAACTGGAGCGTCATCTTTTAATGCTTCAATTATTTGATTAATGTACTGCCATGAAAACTCTTGATAATCTACTGGAGATAACATTCCTCCCCAAGAATCAAAAACTTGTACAGCATTTACACCTGCCTCAACCTTAGCTTTTAAATAAGCAATTGTGGTATCTGTAATCTTCTGAAGCAATTCGTGTGCCAAAATTGGTTGAGCAAAACAAAATTCTTTTGCCTTATCGAAATTTTTAGAGCCTTGTCCTTGCACCATATAACATAAAATAGTCCATGGAGATCCCGCAAAACCTATCAAAGGAATTTCATCATTCAATTTTTCTTTGGTTGCTTTAATAGCATCCATTACATATCCTAATTCTTCGTGAATATCTGGAATAATTACATTATCTAAGCTTTTTCTATCACGAATTGGGTTGGGTAAATAAGGACCAAAATTTGGTTTCATTTCTACTTCGACATTCATTGCTTGAGGTACAACTAAAATGTCAGAAAACAAAATTGCGGCATCCATTCCGTATCTACGAATAGGTTGTACTGTAATTTCTGATGCTAATTCTGGAGTACGACAACGTGTAAAGAAATCATACTTTTTTCTGATTTCCATAAATTCTGGTAAATAACGTCCTGCTTGACGCATCATCCACACAGGAGGCCTATCTACAGTTTCTCCTTTTAAGGCTCTTAAGAATAAATCGTTTTTTATCATATTTATCTTTCAACAAAGATAATCTCTTTGTTTGTTTTTTTAATTTTTACAATACTTATAGGTTGTGTTATAGCCATAGTGACCATATCAGTTGGTTTTGGTCCTGTATGCTGTACAACTACACTTAATTTCTCCTTTTCATCTTTTAATTCAGTAATTTTAATTCCAAAACCTCCAGAATTTCTTACTTTATCTACTGCTACTAAAACAATCGTATTATTGAAATCTATTACTGATTCGAACCTTGAAGAAACTTTATTTGTTCCATCTAATTTATTTAAAAAGTCTTTCCATTCTTTTTCTGAAGAAATAATAAAATTCTCTTTTTGAAAACCCTCTTCTCCAGCCCCAAATAGACTTCCTTCAAATAATGAAACTATTTTATTAGGTTCTTGACCGTTATTCATGTTTTTATTTGGACATGAAGTTAATAAAATACTAAACAGAAGAGTTATAATAATTTTCATAATGATTTTTTTTTATTATTACATTTTTGAAACAGCCTCCATCGACTTATCAATTGCTTTAGCTATCTTTTGAATATCTTTCTCAGATAAGGCTGATGATAAGAACCAAGCTTCAAATTGACTTGGCGGTAAAAACACACCATTATGCATCATTGCCCAAAAGAAGGTTGCAAACTTTTTAGTATCTGATGTTTGAGCGTCTTCAAAGTTGGTTACTGTCTTATTAGTAAAAAAAGGATTAATCATAGAACCAAATCTATTTACCGTAATCTCAACATCATATTTCTTAGCAGATTCTAATAAGAACACTTCTATAATCTGAGCAATCTCATTAAACTTCTCGTATGGATTTTGCTTCTTTAATTCCGTTAGCGTAGCAATACCTCCCGCCATTGCAATTGGGTTACCAGACAAAGTTCCTGCTTGGTACATTCCTCCTAACGGAGCGACCATTTCCATAATTTCGTTACGAGCTCCATAAGCTCCTACAGGAAAACCTCCTCCAATTACTTTTCCTAAACAAGTAATATCCGCTTCTACATCAAATAACTCTTGAGCTCCTCCAAATTTAGAACGGAAACCAGTCATTACTTCATCAACAATTAACAAAGCTCCTTTAGATTCTAAATATTTTTTTAATTCTTTTAAGAAATCATTTTGCGGAGTAACTACTCCCATATTACCAGCTACTGGCTCTAAAATAACTCCTGCAATATCATCATGTGCTTCGAAATGTGCCTTTACACTTTCTAAATCATTATAGTTTGCAATCAACGTATTTTTTACAGCTCCTTCAGGTACTCCTTTAGATCCAGGTAAACTTAAGGTTGCTAAGCCTGAACCAGCTGCTACCAATAATGCATCTTGATGTCCGTGGTAACAACCAGAGAATTTTATAATTTTATCTTTTCCAGTAAATGCACGCGCTAAACGAATTCCGCTTAATACAGCTTCGGTACCAGAATTTACAAAACGAACTTTATCCATTCCTGGAAAAGCATCACAAACAATCTTTGCTAATTTGATTTCATTTTTGGTAGAAGCTCCAAAAGAATATCCATTCTTTAAAGCTTTGGTAATTGCCTTTTGCACTTTTTTATGACGGTGTCCTAAAATCATTGGTCCGTATGACAGTACTAAGTCTACATAAGAATTACCATCAACATCGGTAATTTTACTTCCTTTAGCTTTTTTTATAAATAAAGGATTTCCTCCTACAGAAGCAAATGCACGTACTGGTGAATTTACTCCTCCTACTAAGTTTACCAATCCTTTGTTATATAATTCTTGTGATTTTTTAAATTCCATTCTTAGTTGTTTTGTAAAATTTTAGCTGCTTCTTTAGCAAAATAGGTAATAATGATATCTGCTCCTGCCCTTTTCATAGACAGTAAACTTTCCAGCATTACACGCTCTCCATCAATCCAACCTTTTTCTGCTGCTGCTTTTACCATCGCATATTCACCACTTACATTATAACATGCAATTGGTCTATCAAAGTTTTCTTTTAAATCTCTAATAATATCTAAATATGATAAGGCTGGCTTTACCATTAAAATATCTGCTCCTTCTTCATCATCAAAAGTAGCTTCACGCAAACCTTCATCTCTATTTGCTGGATCCATTTGATAGGTTCTTCTATCTCCAAAACTTGGTGTAGAATCTGCCGCATCTCTAAACGGACCATAAAATGCAGAAGCATATTTTACAGAGTATCCCATAATTGGTAAATTTGGATAGCCTGCTTGATCTAAGCTTTCACGAATCATGGCAATTGTTCCATCCATCATTCCTGAAGGAGCTACCATATCTACTCCTGCTTTTGCATGAGAAATTACTTGTTTTGCTAAGTTTACTAACGTAGCATCATTATCAACATCATTATCACACAACACTCCACAATGCCCATGAGAGGTATATTCACAAAAACATACATCTGTTATTACATACAAACTCGGATAGTTCTTTTTAATATAACGAACCGCTTGTTGCATAATTCCGTTATCATTCCATGTCTCCGTTCCTACTTCATCTTTTTCTGTTGGAATACCGAATAAAATAACTGCGGGTATGTTTAAAGCAACTACTTCATCTAATTCTTTAGAAATGGTGTCTAAAGACCAACGTTTGATTCCTGGCATAGAAACGATTTCTTTTTCTATACCTTCTCCTTCTTCAATAAATAACGGATATATAAAGTCGTTCACCGATAATTGGTTTTCTCTTACCAATCTTCGGATTCCTTCTGTTTTTCTAAGTCTACGTGTTCTGAACATATTCTTGAGTCGAAAGTTTTAAAGTTGAAAGTCAAAAGTTAGTACAAAAACTTTAGATTTTTCTCTTTGGGCTTTCTTTCTATATTATTTTTTTACGAAGTGTAAATTTACCATTTCTATCACACTTTCTACAGTAGGTACATTTGCTACCTGTACATTTTCAAAATGTTTACGCGCTTCTTTTGCTGTACTCTCTCCTATACAAAAAGCAACTTTATCTGCTGAGTTTTGCTGCATGTAACTTTCTACTGTTGAAGGACTGTAAAATAACACTCCATTTACTTTTGCATCAACATCAGCAGGACTGTACATCGTTTTATATGCTTCTACTTCATTGACAGTAATTCCATTTTCTGATAATACTTTTGGTAAAGTATCTAAACGTAAATCACTACAGAAATAAGTTACTTCTTGTCCTTTAATTTCTTTTGAGAGGTATTCTGCCAATTTCTGAGCGTTTCTCTCTGACTTTACTACCTTTCCTATCTTTTGTTCAATTAATTTCTTGGTTCTTCTTCCAACGCAATAAATATTCTTGAACTGTAATTCTTCCGCAGGATAATTATGTAATACTGCTTCTACTCCATTTTTACTGGTAATGATTACGTTTTCTATTTCTTCTTTTACCACTTTTGGTGCTATTCTATTAAATCGAATCTTAATAAAATCGCTATCCTCTACTTTCATAGACGTTGGTAATAGCTTTTTTTGAGCTTCTGATAATTTCTTTGTTGAATAAATAGAAAATTCTTTTTCAATTCCTTCATCTTCCATCATAATTAACTTTCCACCTCTTTCAATTACGAAATTAGCGGCATCTTTTGCGATATATTTATGTGGACCGATTTTAGATGTTTTTTGAACTTCTATTTTCTTACTTCCATCTCTGCTTAATAAAATCCCTTTAAAGTGGACTTTTTTCTCTACTTCATCAATTCTTGCAAACGCTCCGATTGGTGCTGTACACCCTCCTTCTAAACGGTTTAAAAATTCACGTTCTATATCTGTACAAAGTGCAGTATCTCTATCATTAATTTGCTCACACGCATCTATAGAATAAGAGTCTTCTTCTAAAGCCGTAATCATAATTGCTCCTTGGGCTGGAGCTGGAATCATCCAAGAAAGGTTAATAGCTCCTTTTGGTCTTTTACCAATACGCTCCAATCCAGCTGCAGCAAAAACAGCACCATTCCAATCGTTATTATCTAACTTCTCTAAACGCGTGTTTACATTTCCTCTTAAATCAACAACATTATGAGATGGATAACGGTTTAACCATTGTGCTTTTCTACGTAAACTACCAGTAGCAATTACTCCGTTAGGCTGCGCCATAAACTCTTCGTTATCCTTTAATACTAAGATATCATTATGGTTTGCTCGCTTTAAAACTGCAACTTGTACAATTCCTTTTGGTAATACAGTAGGAACATCTTTCATAGAATGTACTGCAATATCAATATCACCATTTAGCATAGCGATGTCTAAATTCTTCGTGAAAATCCCAGTAATTCCTAATTCGTATAATGGCTTGTCTAAAACAATATCTCCAGTAGATTTAATAGGCACTATTTGAGTTTCGTAACCTAATTCTTCTAATTGTTTTTTTACTTTATTGGCTTGCCATAAAGCTAACTCGCTGTCACGAGTTCCTATTCTAATAATCTTCTGCATTGATGGATTCTAATGTAGTTCCGAACACTTTAGACATTACTTCGATACTTTGATTTACTGAAGTTTTTTCGTCTTTTAAATGTTTTACAAACTGTGTAGTTATTTTTTGAATAATTCTTGATGTAATTGCTTCTGCTTGTGCTTCATCAAAATTATTTATTTTCTTCTTTTGAAAGTTAATTTCGTCTTGTTGAATGGTTTGTAACGATTGTTTTAATGCATTAATTGCTGGTACAAATCGTCTATGGTTTAACCATTCATTAAACTCTGCTTTATGTTCTTCAATAATTGCTTCTGCCACAGGAATTTCTTGTTCACGAACAGCTAAAGTTTCATCAGTTATTTTTGAAAGTTCATCAACATTTACCAACTGTACATTTTCTAATTCTTCTACTTCAGAAGAAACATTTGCTGGCATAGACAAATCTAAAATCAGTAATTTCTTACTAGTAAGTATATGCTCTTTTCTAATAGTAGGTAAACTAGCTCCAGTAGAAACTATTAAAACATCTGTATTTGCAATTTCTTTATTTAAGTTTTCGTACTTAGCTTTTCTTATAATTGGATTCTCATCAACAAATTCATTGACTTTATCTTCGGTTCTATTAATTAAAGAAACCGTTTTGTTTTGAGTGTATTCTGCTAAGTTTAAACAGGTATGTTTACCCATTTTACCTAAACCGAATACTAAAATATTCTTAGAATTGTATTCTGGTAAATTATCTATTAAATATTGAACTGCTGCATAAGACACCGAAGTTGTACCAGAACTTAGCTTAGTTTCGTTTTTAACTCGTTTACTTGCTTTCATTACACTATTAAGTAAACGTTCTAAATACCCGTTTGTAGTGCCTACTTCTTTTGCTAGTTTAAAAGCTTGCCTTAATTGCCCAACAATTTCATAGTCTCCTAAAATTTGGCTATCTAAACCAGTTCCCATTCTAAAAAGATGTTGAATGGCATCTTGGGTTTTATTTACGTAAGATACTTTTGCAAATTCTTCAACTGTTCCGTTAGAATGTTTACACAACAAACCTATTAACTGAAATGGATGTTCTGCAAAACCAGTAATTTCTGTTCTGTTACAAGTAGATAAAACAAATAACTCTCCTAAACCAATAGATTTGGCTTCTTCTAATAATGCTATTTGATTCTCTTTAGACAGTGAAAACTTACCTCTTGTTTGGGCATCGGCTTTCACGTAACTTACGCCTATGTTATAAAATTTTGTAGGTCTATTTTCTGTATACATTCAATCTTCTTCCTAAAAAACGGTCAAAAATATAAAGTTAGTTCCAAAAAAAGTATCGCTAAAAGTACTTTTAATATCGAAATATGTTTTTTAGACCTTACTTATATATAAAACTTACAAAAATGTGTAGATTTGCAGTAAAATAGCCTATTTGAAGCTGTTTTATTTAAAACAATTCTAAATAACAAGGATTTAAATACGATTTTGATTTATGTCAAAAAACAACGCTAAAAGTACTTTCGAAGAAGTTGACCTAGAAAACGGGTTTCAATTACTTCATTTTCAAAACGAAAGCGAAGAAATACAGCGATTTGAACGTGATATTGACAACACTTTTATTCAACTTCACTTTTGTTTGAAAGGTAAATCAAAGTTTATTTTTAACAATGGTAATTACGCTTTTGATGTATTAGATAAACATTCAATACTATTATATAATCCGCAACAAAAGCTGCCTATTAATTTAGAAATTCAACCTAAAACTACCTTAATATCGTTAGTTGTCTCTATTAAAAAATTTCATTCTTTATTTTCTAATGAGGCACAATACATTCCTTTTTTAAGCGATGATAATAAAAATAGAAAATATTATGATGATAGCGTTATAAAACCTACAGTACAAATCGTGCTACATCAAATTATAAACGCAAACATCAACAGCTCTATTAAGAATCTGTACTTAAAAGGAAAGATTTACGAACTTTTAAGTTTGCACTTTCAAGTAGATGAAGTTTCTGATGGTGAATACTGCCCATTTTTAGTTGACGATAGAGAAGTTCTAAAAATTAGAAAAGCTAAAGATATAATCATTTCTCGAATGGCAGAACCTCCTTCGCTAAATGAATTAGCCAATGAAGTTGGTTTAAACTTAAAAAAACTAAAAGAAGGATTTAAACAAATTTATGGAGACACCGTTTATAGCTTTTTATTTGATTATAAAATGGAACACGCTCGTAAACTTTTAGAGGGACAACAACTAAATGTAAACGAAGTTGGTATTCAAGTAGGTTATAGTACTGCTAGCCATTTCATTTCTGCATTTAAAAAGAAATTCGGAACTACTCCAAAACAGTACGTTTTATCTTTAAATGGTAATTCATAATTATGAAACAACTAACACATTACGAAATAGATAATTCGCAAAAAAAATTCCCCATAACTATTGTTTGCGATACTATTCGAACCCCAGAAAATATCGGTATGGCTTTTAGAGTTGCCGAGAGCTTTGGAGTTTCAAAAATTTACTTACACGAAAGTTCTCCTTCCACAGAAAATAGAACTGTAAAAAGGACAGCTAGAAATACTATTAATCAAATTGAGTTTGAAAATTATTCTGATTTCAACAGTCTTATTTCTGAATTAAAAAAAGAAGGAAATACAATTATTGGAATTGAAGTTACCGATAAAAGTACCCATATTCAAAACTATGATTTTTCTAAAAACGAAAAACTAGTTTTATTACTCGGCAGTGAAAGAAACGGAATAGAACATATCAATTTGGTAGACGATACAGTTGAAATTCCAATGTACGGAAGAAACTCAAGCATGAATGTTATCCACAGCTTGTCTATTACATTGTACGAAGTAACAAATCAATTAAACATTAAAAACACGATTGCAAACGAAGTTAAATAACTTTATTTACAACCACATATATAAAATATGAAAGGAGTTTTATTAGTAAACTTAGGATCACCAGACAGTACTGACCCAAAAGATGTAAAAAAATATTTAGATCAGTTTTTAATGGACGAACGTGTCATTGACGTTCCATACTGGTTAAGAGCATTTATTGTACGTGGTATTATTTTAAATACTCGACCTAAAAAATCGGCAGAGGCTTATCAAAAAATTTGGTGGAAAGAAGGATCTCCACTAATTGTTCTTTCTGAAAGATTACAAGAAAAAGTACAAGCAAAAACTGAATTACCTGTTGCTTTGGCAATGCGTTATGGAAATCCATCTTTAAAATCTGGCTTACAAGAATTACACGATAAAGGTATTACAGAAGTAATGTTAGTTCCGTTATACCCACAGTTTGCAATGGCAACCACAGAAACTATTGTGGTGTTGTCTGAAGAGCTTAGAAAAGAGTTTTTTCCTAACATGAAAATTACCGATGTTCCTGCATTTTATAACAAACCAGAATATATTAAAGCCTTATCTAATTCTATTAAAGATTATTTAGCCGATAAAGATTACGATCATATTTTATTTTCTTATCATGGAGTTCCTGAGCGTCATATAAGAAAATCTGATGTTACAAAATCTCATTGTAATCCTGAAGCAGGAAATTTAGCTTGCTGCAACACACCATCGAAAGCACATGAGTTTTGTTATCGCCACCAATGTTATCAAACTACCAAAAATGTAATTAAAGAATTAGGTTTAGATGAAAATAAAGTATCAACCTCTTTTCAATCACGTTTAGGTGTTGATCCTTGGCTACAACCTTACACAGACAGAACTATAGTTAACAAAGCCGAAAAAGATGGAATTAAAAAGCTAGCATTAGTAACTCCAGCTTTTGTTTCTGACTGTTTAGAAACTTTAGAAGAAATTGCCATGGAAGGAAAGCATGAGTTTTTAGAAGCTGGCGGTAAAGAATTCTACACAGTTCCTTGTATTAATGACAATGATGAATGGGTAGATGTTTTAGCAAAATGGATTAATGAATTTAACGCTAATTAATATGGATTTTTATTACGTAAAAGCTTTACATATAATCTTTGTTGTTACTTGGTTTGCAGGTTTATTTTACATTGGCAGATTATTTATTTACCATGTAGAAGCTGAGAAAAAAGAAGAACCTGCGAAAACTATATTACAAACTCAATACAAACTCATGTCTAAACGTTTGTGGTATATTATCACTTGGCCTTCATTATTTTTAGCAAGTTTTTTTGCTTTTTGGATGCTTTGGAAAAATCCTATTTATTTAGAAATGCCTTGGATGCATGTAAAACTAGCTTTTGTTTTAGCTTTATATTTTTATCACGGATTTTGTCATAAAATCTACAAAGAACTACAACGTGACGTAATAAAATATTCAGCTACTAAACTGAGAATTTTTAACGAAGCACCAACTGTAATTTTATTCGCAGTAGTATTTTTAGTAGTCTTAAAAAACAGTATAAATTGGATTTGGGGAGTTGTTGGAATTATCCTTTTTGGAGTTTTATTAATGATTGGAATTCGATTTTACAAAAAGACAAGAGCTAAAAAATCTTGGGATAAATATGAAAACGAACTTATAGAAGATGATAAAAAAATGAGAGATTAAAAAACTGTTCTCTTTTTTTGAAAAAAATTATACTTTCGTCTGCAATTATAAACTTATTAAAATATTATTTTTTACTATGAAAAAACTATTAGTTTTATTGATTGCTATGCTTAGCTTATTTTCTTGTTCATCTGATGATGAAAATTTAGATCCTTTTGTTGGTACTTGGAAGTTATTTTCAAATCGACAAGGGGAAGTTAATGAATGTGAGAAAAAAACGACAATCATAATTAATGAATCCGGAACATATTCCTCTTCTTATTATTATGAAGAAAACAACGCTTGTACCAATGGTAATGCAACCGGCGTGTGGGAAAATGCAGGAAATGGAATCTACGAAATAAAAGAAAGTGGAAGTAACCAGGTAGAGTTAGCGAATATTACATTTAAAGACAATAACAAGACTTTTGTAATTACAGAAACGGACAATGATAACGGTGTTACAAAAACTTATACTATAGTATACAAGAGAAAATAATTCTCTCTCAAAAAAAGCGAAGTTTAAAACTTCGCTTTTTTTATTCATATCCTTCCATTTCTTTATCGTAAAAAGAACCTGCTTCTTCAACCAAACGTTCCATTTCGTTTGCTAATTCTTGCTCATTCTCTCCCGATAAATCTTCGAACCATTCAATTTCATCATCTTTTAAATTGATAATAAATCTTGGATATTCTGTATGCAACACAAAAATATCTTCTGGTTGCTGACTATTATCTGCCAATAAAAACTTTGGTAATTTCATATCTCTTATTAAATCTTAATATCTTTTATTCTCCATTTGTTGCAATCAACTTCTTGGTCATATAATTAAATCGGATAAACAATAACACAGAAGCTGACGTTAATCCTGCTAAAAGTCCCAACCAAATTCCGAAACTTCCATACATTTCTTCTTTTCCGAAGTAAAAACTTACAGGAAAACCAATTAACCAATACGACACAAAGGTAATTATTGTTGGAATTTTCACGTCTTGCAATCCTCTTAAAGCCCCTAAAACCATTACCTGAATACTATCACTTATTTGAAAAAATGCTGCTGCAATTAACAAACTCGACGCAATCTTAAGCACTTCAATATTATCTGCATAATTCGTGGCATCACTTAAATCTACATACAAATTAGGTAATTGTTTATGAAATATAAAAAAGATAATTGCGAAACCAACCGCCAATATAATTCCTAAAAAGAAAATTGAAAATGCTATCCTTCTTAACTCTAAATAATTCTGTAATCCTTTTTGATTTCCTACTCTTATCATAGCCGCTACACTAAGCCCCATAGCCACCATAAAAGTCATCGATGATAAATTTAGTGCTACTTGATTTGCTGCTTGCGGGTTCTTTCCCAACAATCCACTCAACCAAATTGCTGCAGTAAATATCGCTACCTCAAAAAACATTTGCATAGCACTCGGCATTCCTAAATTTACTATTTTTTTTAGCATTAACTTATCAAGAACAAACAATGTAATGTTTGTCACCAATCGTTTAGAACGTTCTTTTTTAGTAAGCAACCACCATAAATATAATACCATGATAAATCGTGATATCAAGGTACCATAAGCTGCACCTACAATTCCCATTTCAGGAAATCCGAACTTTCCGAAAATCAATAAATAATTCAATAAAACATTTACAACATTTGCTATTATCGTAGCATACATTGGGTATTTAGTCATAGACATTCCGTCACTAAACTGCTTAAATGCTTGAAAAACGATTAACGGAATTAAAGAAAAGGCTACCAAATCTAAATAAGGAATCGCCAACTCAACCACTTCTATCGGTTGTTTCATAAAGTACAATAATGGCTTTGAAAAGAAAACCATTAAAAACATTAAAATTCCTAATGTGGTACACAAAAACAACCCATGTTTAAATGTAGATTTTGCTGCATCAAAGTTATTAGAAGAATCGGCTTCGGCAATTAAAGGGGTAATCGCTGTAGAAAAACCAATTCCTAAAGACATAGCAATGAACATAAAACTGTTACCCAATGAAACAGCAGCCAATTCTGCTGTTCCTAACTGCCCTACCATAATGTTATCTATAAAACTAACAAAGGTATGCCCTAACATACCTAACATTACTGGTGAAGCAAGTTTCCAATTATACTTAAACTCAGATGTATACCTAGCTAAATTCACAGTTTAAACAATACTTTTTTTTGAGTATGCGAAGATACATCATTTTAAACTCGCTTTTATTTTATTTATCTGATTTTAAAAATTATTTATTTACCTTTGAAGACTCTATATAAAACAACTAAAAATGGCTTCAATTACATTACAAGGAAACAACATAAATACTATAGGAAATTTACCAAAAGCTGGAGAAAAAGCTCCTCAATTCACATTAGTAGCAACCGATTTATCTCGTAAAACTAATGAAGATTTTAAAGGTAAGAAACTTGTTTTAAACATTTTTCCGAGTGTAGATACGGGTACTTGTGCAACTTCTGTAAGAACTTTTAATAAAGAAGCTAGTAATTTAGATAATACTGTAGTTTTATGTATTTCTAAAGATTTACCTTTTGCTCAAAATCGTTTTTGTGGTGCTGAAGGAATTGAAAACGTTGTAATGTTATCTGATTATGTTAACGGAAGTTTTGGAAAAGATTACCAGTTAGAAATTGCTGAAGGACCAATAGCAGGATTACACTCACGTTGCATAGTTGTTATTAACGAAGAAGGAAACGTAGTATATACTGAGCAAGTTTCTGAAACTACTGAAGAACCAAATTACGAAGCAGCTTTAAAAGCATTATAATTTTATGAAAAACCCAAATGATGGTTTTATAAAAGGTAGATTACGTAGTATAAAATTTGCCTTAAAAGGAATGTGGCTTTTATTAACTACAGAAGACAGTATTAAAGTTCAGTTTTCTACAGCCATTTTAGTTACATTACTTGGATTTTATTTTGAAATTTCATCAGTAGAATGGATGATACAATTTTTAGCTATCGGACTTGTCTTAGTTGCCGAGGCTTTAAATACTGCCGTAGAAAAAGTGGCAGATTTCATTCATCCAGATTATCACGAAAAAATAGGTTTTATAAAAGATATAGCTGCTGGCGCACCTGCATTTGCTGCGCTTATTTCTTTAATAATTTGTGGTATTATTTACCTTCCTAAAATTATAGTTATATTGTAACGTTGTAATTTTTATCAACAATTAATTTATGGCAAAAAAAAAGACTACTGCAAAAAAAAAGCAACCTAAAAGTAATACTCAAAATAAAATTACTTCTTTTCTTAATAACAGACAGAACCAAAGTGTAATTGGTGTGTTTTTAATGCTTTTTTCAGTTGCATTAGCAGTTGCTTTTATTTCATTTTTCTTTAGTTGGCAAGAAGATCAAAGCGTCTTAAATCAATTTCCAAATAAAGCTTTAAAAACTAAAAATTTACTAGGTCAAATTGGTGCTTCTTTAAGTAACTTTTTCATTTATAAAGGTTTTGGTATTGGTGCTTTTATGTTAGTATTTTTAACATTTATTACTGGAGCACGTATATTTTTTCAGAGTAATTTAAAACGTATTATCACTTCTTGGAACTGGGGATTATTAGGTATGCTTTGGCTTGCTATTTCTCTTGGTTTTGTAAACAAAAAACTAATCGTTTTATCGGGTACAATAGGTTCTGAACTTAATGAATACCTACAAGCTTTTTTAGGAAAAACTGGGCTCATCATACTTCTATTATTCTTCTTTGTTGCTTATTTAATTTTACGATTTAAACTAACCGCTGATGATTTGAATAAAAAATCAGATAGGGAAGATATTCAAAAAGAACCTCAAGAATCAACAAATGTTAAATCTTCAGAAGATATAATTACTGATACAACTTCAAAAGTAGAGGATACAACAGAGAAATCTACTTTTGAAAGTTCTTTAGAAAACTTACAACCAACTATTAGTAATCATTCAGATGTTAACACTTCTAAGACTGTTTCTGATACAGATAACGAAAGTATTTCTTTAGATATAGAAACCACAACGGTTAAAGAACCTACAATTTCAGAAGAAACTAAAAAAGAGGTCGAAGTTGCTATTGAAAAAATAGCCGAAGAAAAAAGTGTTACTGAAAACTTATCAGATCGATTAGTAAAAGATTTTGGGGAGTTTGATCCTACTTTAGAATTAGCAAACTATAAATTTCCAACGTTTAACCTTTTAAAAGAGTATAGCGATACAATCTCTATAGATCCACATGAATTAGAAGCAAACAAAAACCAAATTGTAGAAACACTTAAAAACTACAAAATTGGTATTGCTCAAATTAAAGCTACAGTTGGTCCAACAATTACTTTATATGAAATTGTACCAGAAGCGGGAGTTAGGATTTCAAAAATTAAAAACTTAGAAGA
Source organism: Tenacibaculum holothuriorum (assembly GCF_002120225.1). GTDB lineage: Bacteria > Bacteroidota > Bacteroidia > Flavobacteriales > Flavobacteriaceae > Polaribacter > Polaribacter holothuriorum. The sequence goes on from NZ_LAPZ01000003.1 coordinate 93,220, forward strand.
CGATATTGCTCTATCACTTTCAGCATTAGGTATTCGTATTATTGCACCAATTCCAGGTAAAGGAACTATTGGTATCGAAGTACCTAATAAAAAAGCAACTATTGTTTCTATGCACTCAGTAATTTCATCTAAGAAATTCCAAGAATCTCCAATGGAATTACCACTAGCATTAGGTAAAACTATTTCTAACGAAACTTTTGTTGTTGATTTAGCGAAAATGCCTCACTTACTAATGGCAGGTGCTACTGGTCAAGGTAAATCGGTTGGATTAAATGCCATATTAACATCATTATTATACAGAAAACATCCTGCTGAAGTTAAATTTGTATTAGTAGATCCTAAAAAAGTAGAACTTACTTTATTCAATAAAATTGAACGCCATTATTTAGCAAAACTTCCTGATGAAGAAGAAGCTATTATTACAGATACCACCAAAGTAGTGAATACGTTAAATTCACTTTGTATTGAAATGGATGCTCGTTACGACCTACTTAAAAATGCTATGGTTCGTAATATTAAAGAGTACAATGCTAAGTTTAAAGCACGAAAGTTAAATCCTGAAAACGGACATAAATTCTTACCATATATTGTTTTAGTAATTGATGAATTTGCTGATTTAATTATGACCGCTGGTAAAGAAGTAGAAACTCCTATTGCTCGTTTAGCGCAGTTAGCCCGTGCTATTGGAATCCATTTAATTGTAGCTACTCAGCGTCCGTCGGTAAATGTAATTACTGGTATTATTAAAGCAAATTTCCCTGCTCGAATAGCTTTTAGAGTAACTTCTAAAATTGATAGTAGAACTATTTTAGATGCTCCAGGAGCTGATCAATTAATTGGTCGTGGAGATATGCTATATTCTGGAGGGAACGATTTAACTCGTATTCAATGTGCTTTTGTTGACACTCCTGAAGTAGAAAAAATAACCGATTTTATTGGATCTCAAAGAGCTTACCCTGAAGCACATTTACTTCCTGAATATATTGGCGAAGAAGGTGGCACAAATCTTGATATTGATATAAAAGACAGAGATAAATTGTTTAAAGAAGCTGCTGAAGTTATTGTGACAGCACAACAAGGTTCGGCATCGTTATTGCAACGTAAATTAAAGTTAGGATATAACAGAGCTGGTAGATTGATTGACCAATTAGAAGCAGCAGGAATTGTAGGTCCTTTCGAAGGTAGTAAAGCAAGACAAGTTTTGGTACCCGATTTAATTGCTCTTGAACAATTATTAGAAAACGAAAAGAATACGTAAAACAAGAATAGAAATTGAATTATAGAACGATGAAAAGATTAGGATTATTTATAGCAAGCATTTTTTTAAGTGTTACTTTATTTGCGCAAGGAAATTCATCTGCACAAGCTAAAAAACTATTAGACGAAGTATCTGATAAAATGGGAGCATACAAAAATATGTCTATTGGTTTTAACTCTACTTTAGTAAATAAAGAAGCTGGTATCACTAACGATCCACCAATTTTAGGAAAAATAACGTTATCTGGTGATAAGTATAATTTAGAGTATTTAGGAAACATCTTCCTTTTTGACGGAAAACAATTAGTTGTCATCAATCAAGAAGAAAAAGAGATTTCTATTTCTTCGGGAGATATGGAAGAAGAAGATGGTTTTATTTATCCTTCTAAATTATTAACCTTCTATAAAGAAGGATACAACTATGCTATGGGTAATTTAAAAAATTACAAAGGACGTAAGGTTCAGTATGTAGACTTAAGTCCTATTGATAGCAATTCTGATATTGTAAAAGTTCAACTAGGAATTGATGCTAAAACAAAACACATTTTTAAATTAGTACAAATTGGTAGTAACGGTGCAGAAACTACGTTTACCATTACTAAATTTAAAAGTAATCAATCATTATCTCCAAGTTTGTTCAGCTTCAATAAAAATAAGTACATCAAACAAGGATATATCATAGATTAATCTTCAAAAGTTTTGTTAGTGATTAAACAATCATTAACAAAACTTTTTAGAAATATATCATTCTAACCAACTACCTTTGCGTCTGTGAAAATTTTAGACAGATACATACTAAAAAGCTTTTTAGTCCCTTTCTTTGCTACCTTTTTAATCATACTTTTTGTATTGGTTATGCAAATGTTATGGTTAGCTTTCGACAATTTTGCTGGTAAAGGGTTAAGCTTAACCATTATTTTAAAATTTTTGTGGTATTCTACCTTAATGGCAGCTCCACAAGCCTTACCTATTGGAGTCTTATTATCTTCAATAATGTCATTAGGAGCCTTATCTGAAAATTATGAATTTGCTGCTGCAAAATCTGCTGGAGTTTCACTACAAAGAATTGTACGTCCATTAGTTTTCTTAGCCTTTTTAATGAGTGCCATAAACTTTGTTTTTCTTAACAACGTTTATCCTTATGCTGTTTTACGACAACTAAACATGAAGGTTAACATTAAGAAAAAACAACCTGCCTTAGCTTTAGTTCCTGGAAGTTTTAATACTGAAATTCCAAACTATCAAATTAAATTTGAGGAAAAGTATGGAGAGAAAGAAAACTTGTTAAAAAAAGTTCTTATTTACGATTTATCCTCACGAAAAGGGAATAATAAAATTATTACTGCTGAAAAAGGTGAAATCATTTCTGAAGAAGGAAGCAGATATATGACATTAGTTTTAAAAAACGGACACTTCTTTCAAAATCACAATGCTTATGGCACATCTTATCAAAAGCAAAAAAAGATGCCAGCATCTCATGCAAAATTTGATGAATATACTATAAATATTGATGTATCTTCTTTCTCTGACGACAATGTTGAAGATTTAAATTACACTCAAAACTACAATATGCTAAGTTTAGGGCAGTTAAAAGATACTCTTCCTACTTTAAAAATTAAATACGATGAGTTTTTAAAAAGTAGAGCAGAAAACTTGTTTGCTAGTATTGAGATTGATAAGCTATACAAACACCCAGATTCTTTGATAGACAAAGAAGTATCGTTAGACATTTTAAGTAACTTTAAAGAGAAAGATAAAAATAGTATTTTAAACACAGCTTTATCAAAAGTAAATAGGACATTAAGTAATAACGATTCTTATAAAACAAGTTTTAAGAACAAACGTAAATATCTTAATTTATACGACATTGAATACTATAATAGAATAGCCTTTTCATTATCCTGTTTACTACTGTTTTTCATAGGAGCGCCTTTAGGTTCTATCATAAGAAAAGGAGGAATGGGACTCCCTATGATTTTAGCAATAGCCATTTATGTTACTTATTTCTTTACAAATACTTTTGGTAGAAATTTAGCTGAAGAAAGCTCTTTAACTGCTATTACAGGTTCTTGGCTTGCAATGTTAATAATGACTCCTGTAGCTATATTTTTAACTGTTAGGGCTACTCAAGATAAAGGTTTATTTAACTTTAGTAGTATATTTACACCTATTACAACGCTATTTAAAAAACTTTTCTCAAAAAAAGAGAAAACACAATAACACAACATGACAACACAAACTAAAATTCAATTAAATACAATTGAAGAAGCGATTGAAGATATTAAAAACGGTAAAGTAATTATCGTTGTTGATGATGAAGATCGTGAAAACGAAGGTGATTTTGTAGCAGCAGCTGAAAAAGCTACTCCCGATATGATCAACTTTATGGCCACTCATGGTAGAGGATTAATTTGTACACCACTTACTGAAAATCGCTGTAAAGAGCTTGAACTAAATATGATGGTTAATAACAACACCGATCCTATGGAAACTGCTTTTACAGTTTCAGTAGATTTAAGAGGAAAAGGTGTTACTACAGGAATTTCAGCATCAGACAGAGCAAAAACTATTCAAGCTTTAATTGATGAAGATACGAAACCATTCGATTTAGCAAGACCTGGGCATATTTTTCCTTTAAAAGCTAAAAATGGTGGAGTCTTAAGAAGAACTGGTCATACAGAAGCTGCGATTGACTTTGCTCGTTTAGCAGGCTTACAACCAGCAGGGGTAATCGTTGAGATTATGAATGAAAATGGTACTATGGCTCGCTTACCACAATTGGTAGATGTCGCTAAAAAATTCGATTTAAAAATTGTTTCTATAGAAGACTTAGTTGCTTATAGAATGGAACACGATTCTTTAATTGAAAAGAAAGAAGATTTTAACATTGAAACTCGTTTTGGAGAATTCCGTTTACGCGCTTATAAACAAACTACCAATAATCAAATTCACATTGCTTTAACTAAAGGTAGCTGGACTAAAGAAGAACCTATTTTAACAAGAGTAAATTCAACTTTAGTAAATAATGATATCTTAGGAACACTTACCAATAATGCTGATAAGAAGTTAGATCAAATGTTTAAAGTGATTAACGATGAAGGTAAGGGTGCCATTATCTTTATTAATCAACAATCACAAGCTTTAAATTTATTGAGTAGATTACGTTTGTTAAAAGAAAATCAAGCTAATGGAATAATGAAAGCTCCAAACATAACTATGGACAACAAAGATTTTGGTATTGGAGCTCAAATTTTACACGACTTACATATACATAAACTTAGATTAGTTTCTAATACCAAACAAACCAAACGTGTTGGTATGATTGGTTACGGATTAGAAATTGTAGATTATGTAAACTATTAATATCGAATAAAAAAGGAGCTTTTAGATAAAGCTCCTTTTTTATTTATAAAGATGATTTAACTAAATCATATTCTTTTATAATATCTTCTAGTACTTCTTTAGCAGATTTAATTTCGTGAATAATTCCTGCTACTTGACCAATTTCTAATTCTCCTTCTTCTAAATCTCCTTCAAACATACCACGTTTAGCACGAGCTCTCCCTAGTAGTTTTCTAATATCTTCCAATGAAGGGTTATTCAAATATAATTCTTGAACATCATTAAAAAACTTATTCTTTACCAAACGAACTGGTGCTAATTCTTTTAACGTTAAATGTGTATCTCCGTCTTTTACTTTGACAATTACATCTTTAAATTTATCATGAGCAGAAGACTCTATAGTAGCGGCAAAACGACTTCCTATTTGTACGCCATCAGCTCCTAAAACTGTAGCTGCTAACATCCCTCTACCCGATCCTATACCACCTGCTGCAATTACAGGAATTTTCACCTGTTCCTTAACCATAGGGATCAACGTAAATGTTGTTGTTTCTTCTCTTCCATTATGACCTCCAGCTTCAAAACCTTCACAAACCACCGCATCTACTCCGGCAGCTTCTGCTTTTAATGCAAACTTTACCGAACTTACTACATGCACCACAGTAATTCCTTTTTCTTTTAAAAAATTGGTCCATGTTTTTGGATTTCCAGCAGAAGTAAAAACAATTTTCACTCCTTCTTCAACAATAATATCCATAATCTTTTCGATATCTGGATACAACATTGGCACATTAACTCCGAAAGGTTTGTCAGTTGCTTTTTTACATTTTTGAATATGTTCTCTAAGCACATCAGGGTACATTGATCCTGCCCCAATAAGTCCTAATCCACCTGCATTTGAAACTGCAGAAGCCAATTTCCATCCAGAAACCCAAATCATTCCTCCTTGAATAATTGGATATTGTATATTAAAAAGTTGTGTAATTTTATTTTGCATAGGGTAAATGTACAATCATTAAATAGTAAGCACAAAAAAACCTCGAATAAATCGAGGTTAATTTTATATGCATATTTATTTTAAGAAATTACTCCAGAACCTAATAGTTCTTCATTTTTGTACCAAGCAACAAACTGTCCTTCTTGAATCGCAGATTGAGCGTTTTCAAACTCAACAAACAATCCGTTTTCTACACTGTGTAACGTAGCTTTTTCTAACTTTTGACGATAACGGATTCTTGCCTCAACTTCCATAGTTTTTCCGTCTTTTAATCTTAAATCTTCACGAACCCAGTGCAATTCTTCATTTGATACAAATAATACGTTTCTGTATAACCCAGAATGATTTTTACCTTCACCTGTGTAAATAATATTTGTATCTACATCAGTTTCAATCACAAATAATGGTTCTTTAGTACCTCCAACTGCTAATCCTTTACGTTGACCTTTCGTAAAATAATGAGCTCCTTGATGCTTACCAACTACTTTTCCGTCTTCTTTATCATAAACAAACTTTGTAGATCGGTACTTTAATTCATCTTCTTTAGTTGAGAACTTAGGTGTTGATTTTGTATACTCAGAAAAATCAGATGGAATTTGAACTATCTCCCCCTCTTTAGGTTGTAGTTTTTGCTGTAAGAAATCTGGTAATCGAACTTTACCAATAAAACATAATCCTTGAGAGTCTTTTTTATCAGCAGTAATTAAGTCAGCTTCTTTTGCAATTTCTCTTACTTCTGGCTTCGTTAACTCTCCAATTGGGAATAATGCTTTTGACAATTGTTCTTGTGATAACTGACATAAAAAGTACGACTGATCTTTATTAACGTCTTTACCAGCTAAAAGTTTATAAACCGGTTTTCCATCAATAATTCCTTCTGCTTTTCTACAATAATGTCCTGTAGCTACATAATCAGCTCCTAAGCTTAATGCAATGTCCATAAACACATCAAACTTAATTTCTCGATTACATAAAACATCAGGGTTTGGAGTTCTTCCTTTTTCATATTCATCAAACATATAATCTACAATACGCTCTTTGTACTGCTCACTTAAATCTACAGTTTGAAAAGGAATTCCTAATTTATCGGCTACAATCATAGCATCATTACTATCTTCTAACCAAGGACATTCATCAGAAATAGTTACAGAATCATCGTGCCAGTTTTTCATAAACAAACCGATAACTTCATAACCTTGTTCTTTAAGTAAATGCGCAGTTACACTACTATCTACTCCTCCTGAAAGTCCTACAACTACTCGTTTCATTTTTTAAATTTTGAGGATGCAAATTTACGAAATTATCTAAGATTGTTTTCTTAACAAGATGTGAAACCTATTTTTAGTTTCTTTTTATTGAATATGTTTTTTGTTTGGGTCTTTCTGAAGTTGGTTCACCATCTACATAAAACTCCCATTCTCCATGACGTTCTCCATCTTTATAAGCTCCCGATTCTTTAATTTGTCCTTTTAAATCGTAGTATTTTGCAGGACCATTTAAAACATTGTCTTTAAAAGTAAGTTCTTCTAACAACGTACCATCATCAGTATATACTTTTGATAATCCGTTCTTTTTTCCATTTTCATAATGAGTTTCTTCGGTTACCTTTCCATTTGGATAGTAATTCTTTAAAAGACCTTGTAACTTTCCTTCTGCATAATTTTCAATTGAAAATATTTTTCCATTAGAAAAGTAATATTTCCATTCTCCTACTCTATTCTTACCTAACATATATCCTTCGCTTTTTACTTTTCCTTTAGGTGTATAAAATTTCACAAAAGCACTATCTGAAGCCTTAGAAAAATCTTTAGTTATCGAAGGAAAATAAGGAGAACCAACAGCATAGAACTTAAATACTCCAACTTCTTTCCCGTTTTTAAACTGTCCCTGATAACGCAGTTTATTATTTTTATAAAACTTTTTCCACACTCCAGTTCTTTTACCGTTAGCATCGAACTGATTTATTTTTTGAGCTTGACTATGTATAACAAAAAAAAGTACTGTTAAAACAGTTATTGAATATTTCCTTTTTATATTTAGCATGCGAATTATTTTTACGTGTTTAATTTCAAAAATACACAAACCATACCAATATGACTGCCGATTTTTTGATTTCTGTTTTAAATGATGTAGACAACGCTGCTAGAGTAAACCGAGAAAAAGCTTCGAATATTGTGTTGGAAAACCCAAAACTGGTAAAAAACTTAGTCGATCTTACTTTTGATGTTGACAATAAACTATCGATAAAAGCTGCTTGGGTTTTAGAATGGATTTGTACTCATCATGACATCAACCATATTTTACCATATATACATACTTTTATCGAAAACATTTCAAAAGTACATTTTGATAGCGCTATAAGACCTTGCGCAAAAATTTGCGAGCATTTAGCTAAAGCTTACACCAATAAAAAAGAAAACAACACTAAACTAGCCTTAAAAGAGCAACATATAGATTTGATTATTGAAACTGGTTTTGATTGGTTAATCACTGATCAAAAAATCGCAGTTAGAGCATATACAATGACCACATTGTATTTGTTTGGATTGAAAAAAGATTGGGTTCATCCAGAACTTCAACACTTAATTACTACCAAGATCATACATGAAAGTAAAGGTTGTAAAGCTCGTGGAAAACATATTTTAGAAATGATTGAAAAAACAAAAAAACAATAGCTATGAAATTATATATTAAATTATTAGTATTCTTTATTTTCTCTTCTTCTTTTTTAAATGCTCAGTTTGAAAAACAAGCTACTAAACTTACTGAAACCTTTATGAAAGAACAAAACATCCCTGGTCTTTCTATTACAGTATCTAAAAAAGGAAAAGTTATTTGGTCTGAAGGTTTTGGATATGCCGATCTTGAGAAGAAGGAAAAAGTATCTCCTAAAAATACTCAATTTAGAATTGCAAGTATTTCTAAAACACTTACTGCACTTGCATTAGCAAAACTTGTCGACGATAATAAACTAAATTTTAACGAAAGTATTTATAAGTATGTTCCTGATTTCCCTAAAAAGAAATATGATTTTACAATCCGACAAGTAGCTGGTCATACAGCAGGTATAAGACATTATAAAGGAAGAGAATTTTTAATTAATGAAAAAATGTCTATCGTACAAGGACTTGATATATTTAAAGATTCGGACTTACTTTTTAAACCAGGAGCTAAATTTAAATACAGTACCTATGGTTGGAACTTATTAAGTGTTGTTATTCAAAATGCTGCGAACAAAGATTTCTTTGAATTTATGGATAGTGAAGTTTTTCTTCCTTTAAAAATGAGTCAAACCACAGTTGATGACTCTAGTAAAGATTTTCCTAATAGAACACAGTTTTATGTAAAAAGAAAAGGAAAAATAGTTATTGGCCCTAAAGTAAGTAATGAGTATAAAGCTGCAGGTGGTGGATTCTTATCAACTTCTGAAGATTTAGTTTTATTTGGAAATGAATTTATTAAACCTAAAGTCACTACTACTAATTCTATAAAAGAACTTACTACTTCTAACATTCTTACTTTTGGTAATGAAACAGATTACGGAATAGGGATTGGCATTTCTACAACAAAAAACAACTCTCCTAAATTTAGTCATTCAGGAGGAGGTGTTGGAGTTTCTTCTATGTTGTTAATTTATCCAGAAGAAGAAATTGTTATTTCTATTCTAACGAATTTATCTGGAGTAAAAATGTATGATTATATAAGAGAATTAGAAAATATTTTCCTTTATCAAAAAAATTAACTCAACTCTTCTAAATTAGTTGGTTTTCGATACCCTTGAAAAGGTTGTTTTAATAACTCCTTTAAACTCGAGTTCTTTTCTTCATCTGGAAAAGTATCTACTCCATATACAATCTTCTCTCTATCCAACTCCATATACGTACCTAATAAGCGATCCCAAATAGAAAAGATATTTCCGTAATTAGAATCGGTATATGGTAATAGATTATGATGATGCACTTTGTGCATATCAGGAGAGCAGATGATATAACTTAATGCTTTATCTAGTTTTCTTGGCAGCTTGATATTAGCATGATTAAATTGGGTTAATACAACCGACATCGATTGATACAACATTATTATGGCAATTGGAGCACCTACTAAAAAAACGCCTAATAATGTAAATACAAATCGAATAATGCTCTCCAAAGGGTGATGTCTATTTGCTGTGGTTGTATCTACTTTGTGATCTGAATGATGCACTAAATGTACCATCCATAATGGTTTTACTTTATGCTCAGTGTAATGCGCTAAATATGCTCCAAAAAAATCTAAGAATAAAACTCCTAATAATACATATAACCATAATGGCATTTCAGGCAACCAATTAATGATTCCGAAATTATTAGCAACAACCCAATCAGATGTTTTTAATAATAAAAATGCCAATAAAAAATTAATGAGTATGGTTGTTCCTGTAAAAAATAAATTAGGCAATGCATGCTTCCACTTATTATATTTAAAGTTAAACAAAGGCAATGCTCCTTCTATTAACCAAAAAAAAGTAATTCCTCCTGCTAAAATTAATGCTCTATGTGAAGAAGGAATTGTTTCGAAATAATTTACTAGGGTTTCCAATATGATATATTTTTTCTAAAAATAGGAAAAGTTCTTGAGATAACTTTAACTAAAAAATACTAGTAATCATTCATTTGAAATTCTTTAGTAAACAAATACTTCTTTGAGCTAGTTATTGAATGTAGTTCTAAAACTTTATTTTTCTCTCCTTTAAACAAAGAATCTCCCTTATTAACATCTTCTCCTTTTCTTATATTAAAAAAAGTAAGATCATATTCTTTAGATTTAATTCTTACTATAATTTGGCTTTGTTTTCCATAGTAAATAGAATCAATCTTTCCTTTGATTTCTTGCTTGTAATAAGTTTCATAATTCTCCTTATAACTCTTACGAAGATTATAGAAGATATATATTCCTCCAATAATCAGCATTACAGTCCAAACACTTTTAACCTTTTTCAAACTTTTATTCATTTGAACATTACCTTTTCTTACTTCCAGACATTGGTAACCTCTTTTTTAACTCTTCTACAATTCTATAAGTTGCAGGACACACTTCTGTATTCTTTATAGTTAAATTAGCTAGTTGAATAAATTTCCTTCTATTGGTATGTGGATATTCGGCACATGCTTTAGGACGTACATCATAGATAAAACAAGAATTATCATTTAAATCTAAAAACGGACATGGAGCAGTTTTTAACACATGAAAATCATCTGAATCAATTTCTAAATATTGGTCTTTGAAATCGGCCACTTTCATTTTCAAGTGCTTTGCTATACGTTCGATATCTTTATAGGTAAACATCGGACTTGTAGTTTTACAGCAGTTTCCACAGTCTAAACAGTCGGTACGTTCAAATTCTTCTTCATGAATTTCTTGAACTATTAAATCCAATCGTTTAGGTGTTCTTTTTTTTAAACGTTGAAAGTATTTTTTATTCTCTTGTTCTGCCTCTTTAGCTAGTTTTTGTAGATTCTCTAGGTCTTTATCCATAGCACAAAAATACCTATATAAATTGTTAGAATGAGTTTAAATATCATCCAAATAAATTATGTAATTTTGCACTTCAATTTTAATTAACTAATGAGTATTCAAACATTACTAGAAACTAAAGTAAAAGAAGGATTTTTAGCCTTGTATGATGTAGAAATTCCAAGTGTAGAATTTCAAGCAACCCGTAAAGATTTTGATGGAGATATCACTGTAGTGGTTTTCCCTTTATTACGGTACAAAAAAGGAAATCCAGTTCAAATCGGTGAAGATTTAGGATCGTACTTAGTTGAAAATGTTGAAGATATTACTAGTTACAACGTAGTAAAAGGTTTTTTAAACTTAGTTGTTGCGGATAGTTTTTATACGAACTTTTTTAATCAAATTTCTACAGATGAACGCTATGGATTTGCTAAAGCAGATTCAGTAGATAGTCGTATGGTAGAATATTCTTCTCCTAATACTAACAAGCCGTTACACTTAGGGCATGTTCGTAATGTGTTATTAGGGTATTCTGTTGCAGAAATTTTAAAAGCAGCTGGACATAAGGTTTATAAAACTCAAATTATCAACGACCGTGGTATTCACATTTGTAAGTCGATGTTGGCTTGGAAGCGTTTTGGAAACGGTGAAACTCCTGAGTCTACTGGATTAAAAGGAGATAAATTAGTTGGTAATTACTATGTAAAATTCGATAAAGAATATAAAAAAGAAATCAACGATTTAGTTGCTTCTGGTGTTTCTGAAGAGGATGCTAAGAAACAAGCTCCTTTATTCTTAGAAGCACAAGAAATGTTGCGTAAATGGGAATCTGGAGATACTGAAACTGTTTCTTTATGGGAAATGATGAACGGTTGGGTATATGACGGATTTGATGTTACCTACAAAAACATTGGAGTTGATTTTGATAAATTATACTATGAAAGTAACACCTACCTTTTAGGAAAAGATATTATTGAAGAAGGTTTAAAAAATGGTGTTTTCTTTAAAAAGGAAGACGGTTCTGTTTGGTGTGACCTAACTGAAGATGGTTTAGACGAAAAGTTAGTTTTACGTTCTGATGGTACTGCCGTATATATGACACAAGATATTGGTACTGCCATTCAACGTGCGAAAGACTTTACCGATTTAAATGGTATGGTATATACCGTAGGAAACGAACAAGATTACCACTTTAAAGTATTATTCTTAATCTTAAAGAAATTAGGATATTCTTGGGCAGACCAGTTATACCATTTAAGTTATGGTATGGTTGATTTACCTTCTGGTAAAATGAAGTCTCGTGAAGGTACAGTTGTTGATGCGGATGATTTAATGGATGAAATGACGGGGACTGCTCGTGAAATTTCTCAAGAATTAGGAAAATTAGAAGGATACTCTGATGAAGAGAAAGAGGCATTATATAAAATAATTGGTTTAGGTGCTTTAAAATATTTCATTTTAAAAGTAGATCCTAAAAAGAGAATTTTGTTTGACCCACAAGCTTCTGTTGATTTCCAAGGAAACACTGGTCCTTTTGTGCAATACACCTATGCAAGAATTCAATCTATTTTACGTAAGGCTGAATTCGATTATTCAGCAAAAGTGAGTGTTGAGCTACACGAAAAAGAAAAGGAGTTAATCAAACAATTAGAATTATATCCTGAAGTAATTCAGCAAGCGGCTAAGAATTATTCGCCAGCTGTGATTGCTAATTATACATATGATTTAGTAAAAGAGTTCAATTCTTTTTACCAAAACGTATCGATTTTAGGAGAAGAGAATCAAGATAAAAAAGTATTTAGAGTTCAGTTATCTAAAAAGGTAGCAGATACTATAAAATCTGCATTCGCATTATTAGGAATTAAGGTTCCTGAGAGAATGTAATTTTTGTAATTACGAATTATAAATTACAAATCGTGAATTATAATTTGTAATTAAATTAAGAGTACAGCGTTAGGGATTGAATGGTTTGTTTGAGCTCGTTGAAGAATGCAACAGCGAGTAATGAAAGCCCGCTCGAACGCCCAAAACAATATTAAAACAAACAACAAGAAAATTAAACATCATGAAATACGACGTATTAGTAATTGGAAGTGGTCCTGGAGGTTATGTAACCGCTATTAGAGCATCACAATTAGGATTTAAAACTGCCGTAGTTGAAAAAGAAAACTTAGGTGGTATTTGCTTAAACTGGGGATGTATTCCTACCAAAGCATTATTAAAATCTGCTCAAGTATATGATTATTTAAAACATGTTGATGAGTACGGATTAAAAGCAGAAGCAATTGATAAAGATTTTGAAGCTGTTATTAAGCGTAGTCGTGGTGTTGCTGAAGGAATGAGCAAAGGTGTTCAGTTCTTAATGAAGAAAAACAAAATTGATATCATTGACGGATTTGGAAAGGTAAAGCCTGGAAAGAAAGTTGATGTTACCGGTACAGATGGAAAAGTAACTGAATACAGCGCTGACCACATTATTATTGCTACTGGTGCTCGTTCTCGTGAGCTACCTAACTTACCACAAGATGGTAAAAAAGTAATTGGATACCGTGAGGCAATGAGTTTACCAACGCAACCAAAATCTATGATTGTTGTAGGTTCTGGTGCAATTGGAGTTGAGTTTGCTCATTTCTATAACTCAATGGGAACTGAAGTTACTATTGTTGAGTTTATGCCAAATATTGTTCCTGTAGAGGATAAAGATGTTTCTAAACAAATGGAACGTTCTTTCAAAAAAGCTGGAATTAAAGTAATGACTAGCTCTTCTGTAGAGTCTGTTGATACTTCTGGTGACGGAGTGAAAGCTACTGTTAAAACAAAGAAAGGTGAACAAATTTTAGAAGCAGATATTGTTTTATCGGCAGTTGGAATTAAAACAAATATTGAAAACATCGGATTAGAAGATGTTGGAATTATTACTGATAGAGATAAAATCTTAGTAAACGATTGGTACCAAACAAATATTCCTGGTTATTATGCTATTGGTGATGTTACTCCTGGACCAGCATTAGCACACGTTGCTTCCGCGGAAGGAATTACTTGTGTTGAAAAGATTGCTGGTGTTCATACGGAAGTTATCGATTACGGAAACATTCCTGGATGTACTTATGCTACTCCAGAAATTGCATCTGTTGGTTTAACTGAAGAAAAAGCTAAAGAAGCTGGATATGAGTTAAAAGTTGGTAAATTCCCATTCTCTGCTTCTGGTAAAGCAAAAGCTGCTGGAACTCCTGATGGATTTGTAAAAGTAATTTTTGATGCTAAGTATGGTGAATGGTTAGGGTGCCATATGATCGGTGCTGGTGTTACCGATATGATTGCTGAAGCTGTTGTTGCTCGTAAATTAGAAACTACCGGACATGAAGTATTAAAAGCGATCCACCCTCACCCAACTATGAGTGAAGCGGTAATGGAAGCAGTTGCTGATGCTTATGATGAAGTAATTCACTTATAATAGAGAATTAAGATTTTTAGATACAAGAATCAAAAGAATAAAAACAAAAAACCTCGCTAATTGCGAGGTTTTTTATTATAGAGTATCATCGCTTTTTACTTTAGATAATCAAAAGTATTCACCATTTTATATTTTGGACTTCGACTAATAAAGTCTCTAAAAAATGCCGTATGACTTGCTCCCATTAAAATAAATACACGATCATTTTCATTAAGCTTTATTCTGTTTAAATTTGAATACATTCTTAAATTTCTTTGGTAATATTTCGCAGCTTCATCGGCTCCTTCAAATCCTTTATCGCTCCCTACATGAGTTAATATATCAGCATTAACCGTAATTAAAAAATCTAAAAACTCATCATGATTAGTCATTTTTAATCTATTTAATAAACTTTTTTCACCTCTATCATTTCTAATTTCTCTATAAAAAGCAAATGGATTGGCGTAATAGTTATCATGCATAACAGCATCAATTTTATTATCGATTTCACTACCAATTTTATAGTTATAACTCATTTTATGATCTATTCCATATATTCTTTTAGTTTCAGACAAACGCCCTAATTCATAAGCTAACAATTCTACCTCATTAGGATTTTTAAATTTCATTTCAGGGTTTTGTACATATTTTTTATATAACGATTGTAATTTATCATTATAAGATGGTCGTGTTTCTACGAGAATTACTGTAGGTTTAAATTCTGACAGCATCTTCGCTATTTTATGAACTTCTTCTTGATTCTTTTTATTATGTTCATCGAATTCTACTTTATTTTCATCGTTAGTAAATCCCATATGAAAAGTTCCAAAATTTAAAATTGGTATTTTCTTCAAACCCGACTTCATCTCTTTTGCTTCCTTTTCTTTCTCCTTTGTTGATTCTTCCGTTCTTTGCTTCACACAAGAAGTAATTAGTAAAGCTATTGTTATTAGTGTTAGGTATTTTCTTTTCATTTTTATTTATTTTTTATTGTTTAATAATTTCTTCAAAGCTTTTTAAGTTATAATCTACTGACGATTTTGCTAAAAAGTTTAAGATTGGTAAATGCCCTGCTCCCATTAACACAAATACTCTATCTTCCCCAGCTTTATTCATATTTAAAATATTTTGAAAGATTCGTAGATTTCTACTATACCACCAAATAGCATTATCAGCTCCGAAATAATCTCCTTTTTCAGCTTCCCCCATTTTAAATTCTCCTATTAAATAATGCCCATGACTATTACTAACTACATCTGGATTATTCATAATCTTAAAATAGTCTAGTAAAGACATTTCCATTTTTAACTTATCTCCTTTTTTATATAAGTCAAAGAAAGTATCATTAATATTCATTTCTCTTTTGAATATTTCAGAGCCTGCTTTTTGTATGTAATAATTCTTCTTTACTTTGTATTCTTTCTCTGTTAAATCGTTTTTAAAACTTCTTGATGGTCCGTTAACTGCATATAGTTTTTTATGCCCTAATTCTTTTCCTAGTTTAAAAGCTATTTGAAAAATTTCATTAGAACCTAATGTATACTTGCCATCTAAATAAGCATTGTACAAAGAGTCTAATTTTTGTTGTCTGCTTGCAGTCCACTCAACTCCTATTTTCGTTGGAGCATATTTTTTTATAACATTTAATAATTCTCTAAGCTCTTTTTGACGCTTTTCTGAAAAAATATTAATTGTGTGTTTTGGCTTATAGCTATCTAATTTTGGATTTGCAAAATGAAAAGAACCTAAAATTAATAAATCTGATGATTTGATATTCTTAAAATGCTCATCTATCTGTGCTTTTTGAGCAAACAATGAAGTAGTAATAAATAAAATAATCAATAATATTCTTGATTTCATGATTCTATGATTTTTGAGTTTGATACCTCAAATGTATCCTCTATTTCAAATAAAGAACTTCAAACTAAATCAACTTCATATTGCACCTTATCAACTCTTTAAAATATTATATTATTTATTTTGTTGTATGGTTTTAACTGTTCATCCTAAAAAACCGAAATTATATCTTAACAAGGAAAAGAAAGTTACCTTTATACCTACTTTTGAACTATGAAATTAAAAAACACCTTTAAATACCACTTTATATTAGGTTTCATTATTATTGCTATGGATTTTTTTAGAGCTTATGTAACAGGTGGACATGATCGCTTCTTCTCAAACATTCAACTTGGTTTATTATATAAAACCACTTTCTATATTTCCTTTTTTAGCGTGTATGCTATTAATGTTGGTATTATATGCCCTAGAACCCTGATAAGGAAAAATCTTACCTATTTTATTTTAGGCCAAATTTCTTTATTCTTCATTTTTGCAGGAATTAGATATTTTTTAGAAGAAATTGTTATTTATAATATTGCTGGTTTTCATAATTATCATGACAGTACAAGAACCTTTTGGTATTATATTTTTGATAATTCATATTACTCCTTAAAAGCTATCTTATTCAGTACGTTTATTTATTTATTATTTCGTTTCATTGAAAACAATAATAAAATTCATGAATTACAATTGGAACATAAAAAAGCAGAATTGGATGCCTTAAAAACACAATTAGAGCCCCATTTTTTATTCAACACTTTAAATGTTTTCTATTCGGAATTAGCAGAAACTCAACCTGAAACTGCTAAGGGAATTCATAAACTATCAGAACTATTAAGATATCTTACTTATGAAGCTCAAAAAGACTATATGCCTTTAAAAAAGGAATTAAAATTTATTAAAGATTATATATATTTTTATGAAAAAAGATTTGAGGATAATTTGTTTTTAAATCTCTCTATAAACGGTGAAATAAGAGACCAAGAAATCCCTTCATTAATTTTAGTCCACTTTATTGAAAATATTTGTAAACATGGAGTGATTAATGACAAGGAGAATCCTGCTAAAATTTCAATTAATATTTCAGAAGACTCTTTAGAATTGAAAACTTACAACAAAGTTTCCAATGTAAAAAACTATAGTAGTACTGGTATTGGTAGAGAAAATTTAAAAAAACGATTAGAATTACTGTTTAATAATGATTTTTCCTTTGAACACAAAGAAATAAACAATACATATACTGCATATTTAAAACTCCCTATTAAAAACAACTAACTATGAAAATTTTAAGATGTTTAATTGTTGATGATGAAGCTCCTGCTATACGATTATTAGAGTCGTATGTAAAAAAAGTGTCTTTTTTAGAGTTAGTAGGTTCTACAACAAATCCTATTGAAGCGATAAGTATTATTGAAAAAGAAGATTTAGACTTGGTATTTTTAGATATCCAAATGCCAACCATTACAGGTATTCAACTCTCTAAAATTGTAAAAGATAAAATTAGTATAATTTTCACAACTGCCTATCCGCAGTTCGCATTAGAAAGCTACGAACTTAACGCTGCTGATTACCTCTTAAAACCTTTTGAATTTGAACGTTTTTATAACGCCATTTTAAAAATTAAACCTACTAAAAAAACTAATCCTTTAGTAAATAACGATGATTTTATCTTTATAAAAACTGACGGGAAAAACAATTTTGAAAAAGTATATACCAATGAAATTTTATATATAGAAAGTCTAAAAAACTATGTTTCAATTCATTTAAAAGACAATCAAATAATAACTTATAGCACTTTAAAACATTTTGAATCTGAGCTTTCTTCAAAGAGTTTTGTTAAAATTCATAAATCTTTTATTGTTGCTATTCAACACATTTCTAAAACCGACTCTCTTTCCGTTTATCTTTCAAACGGTAAAAGCCTACCAATTGGTGATACTTACAAGAAACAATTCTTTGAAAAAATTAATAAACTTATGCTTTAACAACCTAACCTTTTACTCTTAATAGTTTCTTAATTATTAAATATTTAACAACTCATTCTTAAAATATTTTTCACCTTCGCAAGAAATTTGTTAAATATTTACAGTTTTCGGCACGATAATTGTTTTAACAAAGTCTTAACATTAACACCTAAACTATGAGAAACTACTTACTACGTAATTTAAAATTAGTGGGATAATTGTTATGAAAAAAGAAGAAAAGAAAAACCGAAGTTAGCTACTTCGGTTTTTTTCATTTAGAAAAACTCTTGAACTCATTAAAAATCAATAAACTCAAATAAATTGTTAATTTCTTTGATAAAACTTTGAAATAAATTATTTTCGGCTTTTTTAAACCCTAATTATAATTTAAATTCCTAAAAATGAAAAAACTAATACTATTAGCACTCATAGGAGTTGTTGCGATTTCATGTAAGAAAGAAGCTCCTGTTAAAGATTATTTAGTATTAACAGGTAATGTTGAGAATTTTAAAAAGAGAGATGTAACCCTACAAGGATTTAGATTCAAGAAAAAAATTAAGTTCGATAGAAAAACTAAATCATTTAGAGACACAGTTAAAATACCGTATAGTGGTTATTATACTCTTGTTTTAGACAAAAACAAAAGACGTGTTTTAAATCTTTTCTTAAATAAAACAGATGATACTGGTTTAATTCTTGATTTCAAAAAACCTGAATTAATTAACTACGAAGGTAAAACTGCAGCAATCAACAGTTATTTTATTAAAAAGACTAAAAAGTTTGGAGAAATTATAGGTAATGCTAATAATTTATTCTCTAAAGAAGAAGGAGATTTCTTAGATACAATGGATGAGTATAAAGATGCTTTATCTGATTTATCTGTAGAAAGTAACTTGCCTGCAGACTTTATGAAAAGAGAAGTTAAAAATATTGATTATGAATATTTAAGAAACTTAAACAACTATCAAAACTATCACAGAATTTTAACTGGTAATGATGAATTTGTTGTTTCTGAAAACTTCCCTAATGTAGTTGAGCAAATAGACTTTAACAGTGCACAAGATTATGTTGATTCTTATTCATACAGAACTTTATTAGGAGAAATAATCGATCAAAAAGCCAGAAAAGAAAATGATGAAGGTGATAATTTTTACTTAACCGTATTGGAAACTATTCATAAAGAGGTTAACGATACTTTAGTTAAAAACGATATGTTATATCTAAACCCATATAAAAATGGTATTACATATGTCGACAATTTAAAAGAGTATTACAAAAAATTTATGGCATATTCTACTAACGAAAGTCATAAAAAAGAAATCACTAAGACATATAACTCTATGAAGTTAACTGCTAAAGGGCAGCCTTCTCCTAAATTTAAGAATTATGAAAACTATAATGGAGGAACAACTTCTTTAGACGACTTATTAGGTAAAGGAAAATATTTATATGTTGATGTTTGGGCAACTTGGTGTGCTTTCTGTAAAAAAGAAATTCCTTTATTAAAGAGGTTAGAAGATCAATACCACGGAAAAAACATCGAATTCGTTAGTATTTCTGTTGATAAAAAAAATGTTTACGATAAATGGAAAGAAACTATCGTAGAAAGAGAAATGTCTGGAATTCAGTTACTAGCTGATAAAGACTTTAAATCTGATTTTGTTAGTGCATACAATATTTCTGGTTTACCAAGATTTATTTTAATTGATCCTGATGGTAATATTGTAAGCCCAAATGCTCCTTCTCCATCTCAAGGAGAAAGACTAGTAAAAATGTTTGACGATTTAGGTATTCAATAATTGTCTCAATTATAACAATAAAAAAGGCTTGATTTAAAAATCAAGCCTTTTTTATTATTTAGAATATTTTTTTAAAAACGATTATCTCCATCTAATAAATCTCCTAAGCCACCTAAAACACTTCCTTCTCCTCTATCTCCTCTTCCTGTTTGAGGTGCCATAGCAATAACTCTTCCTGCTAAACGACTAAATGGCAATGATTGAATATATACTGTTCCTGGACCTCTTAATGTTGCGAAGAATAATCCTTCACCTCCAAAAACCGTGTTTTTAATTCCTCCTACAAATTCAATATCATAATCTACATCTTGGGTAAAACCAACTATACAACCAGTATCAACTTTTATAACTTCTCCAGGTTGTAGTACTTTTTTAGCAAGTGTTCCTCCAGCATGAATAAAGCCCATTCCATCACCTTCCATTTTCTGCATAATAAAACCTTCTCCTCCAAATAAACCTCTTCCTAATTTTTTTGAAAACTCAATTCCGATAGAAACTCCTTTGGCTGCACATAAAAAAGCGTCTTTTTGACAAATAAATTTACCTCCGTAATTTGTTAAATCAATAGGAACAATTTTACCTGGATATGGAGATGCAAAAGAAACTTGTTTTTTACCTTGACCAACATTGGTAAAAACTGTCATAAACAAACTTTCTCCAGTTAAAATTCTTTTCCCTGCAGAGAAAATTTTCCCTAATAACCCTTTTTCTTGATTAGATCCATCACCTAAAATTGTGGTCATTTTAATATCAGAATCCATCATCATAAAACTACCAGATTCTGCCACTACTCCTTCTTGAGGATCTAATTCAACTTCAACATATTGCATTTCTTCACCAAAAATGCGATAATCTATTTCGTGTGCACTCATACCTTTTAATTTAGTTATTTATTAATAAGAAGAAGCTTTATATAAAATGTTACAGTTTCCTTATGATTTTACCTTAACACTCCATTCATATTCAAACTTAGAAACAGAAACACCTTCTTTATTGAATCCTTCAGAAGTCATTGTAATTGTTTGCCCTTCTCCAGTTTCTATACTTTTATGAATAGCATCTCTAATTAAATGTCCGTCATTACAAACAAAATTAATTCTTCCTTTAGCTGTTTTTGTAAACGTTGCATTCATATTTGTAACATACATCGATATTTTTTTTCCAGATCTATCTATTTCTCTCATTACTAAAATTCCTGTTGTTAATTCAGATGCCATACCTTGAACAGCCCAAAACATACTTTTAAACGGGTTTTGATTAATCCATCTATGCTTTACCGTTACAGTAGCTTTGGTTTCTTCCATAGATTGTACACGAACACCTGTAAAAAATGCTGAAGGCAGCTTAAACAATAGAAATGCGTTTATTTTTCTTGGGGTAAATTTTTTACTCATATTTAATATTTATGGCAATTTATAAAAAATACCTCATAGAATAAAAATGTTAAATTTTGTTAAATTTTAGTACTATGTATTGCATAATACCTTTTTAAATATATATATTTGCATAAGCAAGTATTATATAAATAATATAATTATGAAACACAACGACCAAAACACCAATGCTTTTTTAATACATATATCAGCTTTTGCAGGGTATTTATTTCCTTTCGGAAGTATTATTACTCCATTAATATTATGGCAAACCTTAAAAGAGCGAAGTCAATTTTTAGATGATCAAGGTAAAGAAGCAGTAAACTTTAATATTAGTTATGCTTTATATATTTTCATTTTAGGCTTATCGTTTATACCAGTATTTACTACTTCTGTTTTTAGAAACTTTAATGATGTAGATTTTGGTTTTGACATTAGTTTTTATGAAGGGCCATTCTTCGGGCTTCTAGGAATTGGTGCACTAGCATCAATAGTAGGTCTCGTAAAAGTAGCTTTAATTATTATAGCTGCCCTAAAAAGTAAAGAAGGAGAAAATTACAAGTATCCACTAACCATAAAATTTATAAAATAAACCACATTCAATGAAGATAGAAAACACAAAAGCACAAATGCGCAAAGGTGTTTTAGAATATTGCATCTTATCAATCCTTCAAAAGGGAGATGCTTATACTTCTGAAATCCTTTCAACATTAAAAAGCGCAGAAATGATTGTGGTTGAAGGTACCATATATCCGTTACTAACTCGTTTAAAAAACGCAGGTTTATTAACGTACCGATGGGAAGAATCAACCTCAGGACCACCACGAAAGTACTACGTTTTAACAGAAAACGGAGGCATGTTTTTAAAAGAATTAGACAAAACCTGGAATAATTTAGTAAACGCAGTAAACCAAGTAACACAAGATAAATCAACTAAAGATGAATAAGACTATCAATATAAATTTAGGAGGCTTCTTCTTTCATATAGACGAAACCGCCTACCAAAAACTAAAACGTTATCTAGACGCCATTGCTCGTTCGTTGAGCGATGATCCTCAAGGTAAAAACGAAATAATTTCGGATATAGAAGCTCGTATTAGTGAGTTACTTTCTGAGAGAATTACTGATGCTCGTCAAGTTGTAAACGAAGGAGACATTGAAGAGATTATTGGTATAATGGGGCAGCCAGAAGATTATTCTGAAGCTGAAGAAAATTATACCGAATCGAACTACTATCAAAGAAGAAGTTCATCATCTAAAAAATTATTTAGAGATGGAGACGATAAATTCTTAGGAGGTGTAGCTGCTGGTTTAGCACATTATGTAAATATTGATGTTATTTGGGTACGATTAACCTTTTTAATCTTAACCTTAGCAGGTATAGGATTTGGAGTAATCGCATATATTATCTTATGGATTTTATTACCTGAAGCTAAAACTACCTCTGAGAAATTACAGATGGAAGGGGAAGCTGTAAACATTGACAACATTGAAAAAAAAATTCGTAACGAATTTGAGAACCTTTCTGCCAAGGTAAAGGAAGGCGCCCATGAATTATCTGATAAAATTTCGAGTGCTGATTATCAAAAATTACGCAACCAAACTAAATCAGGATTTCAAGATTTTTTAGATACTTTCGGAAAAATACTACTAGCCGTATTTAAAGTATTTGGTAAATTCATGGGCGTTTTATTAGTATTTGTAGCTGGTGTAACCTTAGTTTCTTTACTATTCGGTATGTTCTCGGTAGGTAGTATCGAAGTATTAGGATTTGAAAATGGTATGGTACATTACCCACCATTCTTTTACGACTCTCTTTTACCTCGTTGGTTGTTAGCTACAATGCTGTTTATAGCTATAGGAATTCCGTTTGTAGCCTTATTTATTTTAGGTTTACGAATTTTATCACCAAACATTAAAAAAGTTAGTACACCTACCTTTTTAACCTTATTAGGAATTTGGTTAGTATCAATTTTATGTTTGATTTTCTCTGGAATAGAATTTGCTACATCAAAAGCTTATAACGGAACAAAAATTACCAAACAAGCAATTACGTATACTACCGAAAATCCGCTAAAAATTAGAGTAATTAACAACGACGATATTTATTACAAACACAGTTTACGTAGAAGCAACAATGCAATAGATGTTGAAGTTGATGATGAAATGATGAAATACTCTAACGATGTTAGAATTGATGTTCAAAAGAGTGAAACAGGAAATGCTTACATAGAAATCAGAAAAAGGTCGGAAGGAAGAAACCGTAAAAAAGCAAATGACAAAGCTTCACAAATTAGCTATAACTATAAAATAGCAAACAACACAATTGTCTTCGATGGGTATTTCTTGAGTAAGTACAGAAGCTTATGGAAAGACGAAGAGGTTACAGCTACAATTTATATTCCTGAAGGAACAAAAGTATATTTCGAAGGATCTACAAGAAGCTTCTTATACGATATTAAGAATACACAAGATATTTACGATAGAGATATGGTAAATCATAATTTCGAAATGACTTCAAAAGGATTTGAATGTTCAGACTGTGAAGATGAAAAGAAAGAGAACGATACTGATGACGAATGGAACTCTGACGAAGACAATAACAACGATGTTAGTTTTTTATTCGACAGTACTATTAACGATGCTAAAGCTGAATTAATAATCACGAAAGAAACAACCAAAAGCGAGTTAAAAGAATTAGCTCGCTGGTTTAAAAACAAAAAGAATATTGATATAGATTTTTCAGAATCAAGCTTTTTTAACAACGGAAAAATAAAATCGTACATCTTAAAAGTTAACTGTAATGACGGATATAAAGGAAATACTGCCTCTAAAGGTATTACCATAAACAACGGAAAACACGGTTTTATAAGAAATTACGATAACAGTACAGTTTCTTTTAAAATTTGGTAGCAAATAATCAATACAACTAACCATGCAACAACTATTTGACTTCTTTTTTAAAGGAAACTTTTTCTTAAAAGTTGTACTATTTATTTGGGCGCTACTAAAATCATTTTTTATGAGCGCTCAAGTAAATGAAATTCCAAAATACAAACCTATTGATTTTGAGTTACATCAACAAATAAGTAAAATGGATAGTATCTTTTTCAACGCATATAATACTTGCGATTTAAAAACTCAAGCCGATATTTTACATGAAGATTTGGAGTTTTATCATGACAAAGGTGGATTATCAACCTCAAAAGAAAGTATCGTTAAAGCGCTTAAAGACAATATCTGTAACAAAGTCACGCGCACACTTATAAAAGGAAGCATAGAAGTTTATCCAATACCAAATTATGGAGCAGTACAAGTAGGCTATCATAAATTCTTTAACAAACTTGAACCTAACTCAAAATCAAAACCTGGTAAATTTATTATGCTTTGGAAAAAAGAAAATTCAGGGTGGAAAATATCACGTGTTATTAGTCTTCATTAACACGTCACAAAATTAGTCCCATTAGTTAGCTAACTCTAATGGTAACTAATACTTGGTTTTATTAGTTTACAAGCCAAAACTGTACAGTTTTGGCTTTTCTTTATAAAAATACTATTTTGGTCTCAAAATTAAGTTTTATGAAAAAAGTTATTTATTTAACATTATTTTTTTTAATGTTTATTTCTTGTGGAAACAATAATCAAGACTGTAAAGAAACTCTTACCATCCGTCAATTTTATTTTGTTAACGGTAATTCATATGACTATGATACAAATATTGAAGTTCCGTGTGGTACTATTATTGAAAATCAGCCAGTAAATATTACACCTCCAAAATTAAAAGAATTTACTTATGAAGTAATTAATTTCGAATACACTATTAATACAGTAACTAACATATCTAAGTTAGAAATGGAAGTAAAACTAAATAATACTAGCAATGCTTCTGTAAAAGGGTTTCCTTACTTTACTATTAAAACTGATAATTTAGAGTTTTCAACAGATTACTCTAATCTTGCTACTAATTCTTGTCAGCAATTAGAAGCAAATAGCAGTTGTACTTTTATTTTAAAAATTGAAGAGTCTTTAAATATAGGAAACTGGAGTAACCCTAAATTAACTAACGTACAATACTTTTTAACTAATTAAAAAATTTACACCTAAGTTATTTCATTATAGCTTTTCTTAATTTTAGATAAAGTGTTCCCTCTTCACAAAAAAAAGATTTATCTTACCTTTTAGAATTGATGGCATTTATTATGTCTTTTTACAATAAAGAAATACTAAGAATTAAAGAGGATTGTTATTCCAACCAATGGCAACTAGATACTGTTATCGGATTACGGAATTATATTAACAATAACTTCAGTGAAAAATTAAATTTAGACCTTTTTTCTCGTATTCGGTTTGTTTCAAAATACCATCTTTTAAGACTATTTAAAAGATATTATGGCCAAACTCCTAATCAATATTTAATTAACAAAAGAATCGAAAAAGCTAAAGAATATATAAAAGACGGTCTATCTATTTCAGATACCTGTCATGAAGTAGGCTTTGAAAGCTTGAGTTCTTTTAATTCTTTATTTAAAAGAAAAACGGGATTTACACCACGGGCATATCAAAAGAGCAATTTTCGATAAGTTTTTTTGAACATGATTTTAAATCTTTGCACCATCAAATAATTATTAAACTTTAAATCATGAAGATTAAACTTGTAAGTATTCCTGTAGATAATCAAGAAAAAGCCCTTGAATTTTATACTAAAAAATTAAATTTTGTAAAAAAGATAGATGTTCCTGTAGGTGACGGTAATAGATGGTTAACAGTAGTTTCTGGTGAAGAACAAGATGGTCCAGAACTTTTATTAGAACCAGCTCCTGTTAATTTTGAGCCGACAAAAGTATATCAAAAAGCATTATTTGATGCTGGTATTCCTTATACACAATTTAATACCTCTAATGCTCAGAAAGAATATGAAAGGTTAATCGATTTGGGAGTCACTTTTAGTGTAAAACCAACAGAAATGGGAACTGTAAAGATTGCTGTTTTTAATGATACTTGTGGAAATCATATACAAATTGTAGAAGTTTTATAGTCATATTCTTTTAATAAAAATACTTCATCATATGAAACAAATTTTACCAATACTATTATTACTAAGTTTAATCGGAACAAGTTGTACTAATTCTAAAAAAAATAACATCTCAGAAAAACTTAGATTAGAAATCGATAGTTTAAAAACTAAACTAACAAAAAACAAGACAATTATGAAAAATCAAATGATAAGGTCTCTTACTTTTCAAGACGGAAATGCAGAAAACGCTATGAATTTTTATGTAGAATTATTCGATAACTCTAAAATCATAACAATAAAACGTTGGGAAAAAAGTGCACCAACAGAAGAAGGAAAGATTATGCAGGCAACATTCGAATTAAATGGTAATTTATTTATGTGCAGCGATAGTCCTGCTATACACGATTGGAACTTTACACCAGCGGTTTCTAATTATATAGAATGTGAAAATGACGAAGAAATTGAAAAATTATATTCCAAATTATCTGAAAACGGAAAAATAATGATGGAATTACACAATTATGGATTCAGTAAAAAATTTGCGTTTATTCAAGATCAATTTGGAGTTTCTTGGCAATTAAACTTAAATTAACCTAATTAATTCTAATTTAATAATCAACTACCTCGGGGAAAGTCTCAGAGAATTAGCCTTGATTATTGCACTGCGATTAAAATCCATTTCAGTATTTTTACCAACATGAAATGGATTTTATATTTAATACTTATAACAACCACTACAGTTGTTGCTCAACAATTGCCTAAAGGATTTTCGTATGTAAAAGATGTAGCACCAACCATACAAAAAGAGCTACGCTACTGTTCACATAACAATTTTATAGGCATACCTATAGACGGATATGAAGAGAATGTTTTAATTACTTCTACCAAAGCTGCAAAAGCACTAAAAAAAGTACAAGACGAATTACTTCTTTTAGGACTAAGTCTTAAAGTTTATGACGCTTACAGACCACAAACCGCTGTAAATCATTTTGTTCGTTGGGCAAGAGTGTTAAACGACACAGTTATGAAACAGCAGTACTATCCCAAAATCAATAAAAGACATTTATTTAAATTAGGATATATTGCCTCAAAGTCAGGTCATTCAAGAGGAAGTTCAATCGATTTAACTATTGTTGATACACAAACAGGAAAAGAATTAGACATGGGAAGCCCATATGATTTCTTTGGAGGAATTTCACATATTACATATACGAAACTTACTAAACAACAATTAAAAAACAGACAACTTCTTCAGAAGGTTATGAAGAAAAACGGATTTAGACCTTATCCAAACGAATGGTGGCATTTTACCTTAAGAAATGAACCTTTTCCAAAAACATATTTCGATTTTCCTATTAAATAGATTAACAAATATTTCAGAACTTACCAGTAAGTTTTAACGTCATATTGTGACCTTATACTTAAATCGGCATTATATTTGCTAACAATAAGTTTCTATGATGAACATTTTTAAAACAATATTATTTCTAGGAATCTGTATTTGTACTTCCAACTCTTTTGGTCAATTAGATGGTTCCGAAGGTGGTTCTACAAAAGGAAATAGTTCTTTTAATTTCAATGCTGCCCCAGCTAAAGAAGTAAAAAAACCAAAATCTTTAGATTTTAATAATGATAATGGATTTAAAAATGCACACAAAGAGCATCAAAAAGAGTTAGATAAAAAAAGAAAAGAAAACGAATTTAACAATAAAGGAATATTAACTAAGGCTAAAATTGCTGAAGAACAATATTTAAAATCTTTCAAAAAAATAAATGGTTTATATGATTATCCTGTCATAGACCAAGATTTAGGAAGTTTTAGTACCAAGTCTGGCAGTGTAAATATTATTTGTAGAGACTATCAATATCCTGACGGAGATATGGTAACTATTTTTATAAATGATATCCCTGTTGTTTCTAACATTACACTAAAACAACGTTATCAGTCTTTTAACATCCCATTAGAAGAAGGTATTAATACTATAAAAATATTAGCATTAAATCAAGGAACATCAGGTCCTAACACTGCTGCTTTTAAAATTTATAACGATGCTGGTATGCTTATATCTTCTAACGAATGGAACTTAGCAACTGGTGCTAAAGCTACAATTATTGTCGCTAAGGAAAAGTAATACTCAAACCTTATCGTAACTTTTATCTATTACTCTTTTTTTAATTGTATAAAACAATTATTTTTGCGTTTGCGTTTTAACCATTTAAACGTATACAAACACTAAAATAAACAACTTATTACGATGAAAGAAATCACTAAAGAAACCTACATCAATTGGTATAGAGATATGCTATTTTGGAGAAAGTTTGAAGATAAACTTGCAGCTGTTTATATTCAGCAAAAAGTAAGAGGTTTCTTACACTTATACAACGGTCAAGAAGCAGTATTAGCAGGTTCATTACATGCAATGGACTTAACTAAAGATAAAATGATTACTGCATATCGTAACCACGTTCAACCAATTGGTATGGGAGTAGATCCTAAACGTGTTATGGCCGAGTTATATGGTAAGGCAACAGGTACTTCTCAAGGTTTAGGAGGTTCAATGCATATATTTTCTAAAGAATTCCGTTTTTACGGAGGTCACGGTATTGTAGGAGGTCAAATTCCTCTAGGAGCAGGTATTGCTTTTGGTGATAAATACAAAGAAAATGATGCAGTTACCTTATGTTATTTTGGTGATGGTGCTGCACGTCAGGGTTCTTTACACGAAACATTTAACATGGCAATGAACTGGAAGTTACCAGTAGTTTTTATTTGTGAAAACAATAATTATGCTATGGGTACTTCGGTAGAAAGAACTGCAAACCACGAAGATATTTGGAAGCTTGGTTTAGGATATGAAATGCCTTGTGGACCAGTAGATGGAATGAATCCAATAAAAGTTGCCGAAGCAATCGATGAAGCTATTCAAAGAGCACGTCGTGGTGAAGGACCAACTTTCTTAGACATTAAAACATATCGTTATAGAGGTCATTCTATGTCAGATGCTCAACATTATCGTACTAAAGAAGAAGTAGAAGAGTATCGTAAAATAGATCCTATTACACAAGTTTTAGATATTATCAAAGAAAACAACTATGCTTCTGATGATGAAATCGAAGCAATAAAGCAAGAAGTAAAAAACAAGGTGAAAGAATGTGAGAAATTCGCAGAAGAATCTCCGTTCCCAGATGCAAGTATTTTACACGATGTTGTTTACGAACAAGAAGATTATCCTTTTATTAAATAAATCATCAATCGAAAAAAATTATGGCTACAATAGTAAATATGCCACGTTTAAGTGACACCATGGAAGAGGGTGTAGTGGCAACATGGTTAAAACAAGTTGGTGATAAAATTGAAGAAGGAGATATTTTAGCAGAAATCGAAACCGATAAAGCTACGATGGAATTCGAATCATTCCACGAAGGTACTTTATTATATATCGGAGTTCAAGAAGGAGAAACTGCTCCTGTAGATAGCTTATTAGCTATTATTGGTGAAGAAGGTGAAGATTACCAAGCTTTAATAAATGGAGCTGATAGTGCTACTGAAACTAAGGTTGAAGAAACTCAAAGTGAAGAGCCTAAAGCTGTTGCTTCTTCAAGTTCTGCTGAAATTCCAGCGGGAGTACAAGTAGTTACCATGCCTCGTTTAAGTGATACAATGACTGAAGGTACAGTAGCTTCTTGGTTAAAAAATGTTGGAGATACTGTAGAAGAAGGAGACATTTTAGCAGAAATCGAAACAGATAAAGCTACGATGGAGTTCGAATCTTTCTACGAAGGAACTTTATTACACATAGGAATTAATGAAGGAGATAGCGCACCAGTAGATAGTTTATTAGCTATTATTGGTCCTGCTGGTACAGACGTAGCTGCTGTTATTAGTGCGGCTAAATCTGGAAGTATTTCTAATACTTCTGAAACCAAAGCAGAAACTCCTAAACAAGAAGAAAAAGTAGCTGAAACAACTCCTGTAGTTGAAACTACTTCTACAAATAACGGAGGAAGAATTTTTGCTTCTCCTTTAGCTAAAAAAATAGCAAAGGATAAAGGAATTAATTTATCTGAGGTAAAAGGAACTGGAGAAAACGGACGTATCGTTAAAAAAGACGTTGAAAACTTTACTCCTACTGCAAAAGTAGCAGCTTCTGCTCCTACTAAAGCTTCTACTCCTACTCCATCAGTTACTAATTTTGCTATTGCTGGTGAAGAAGGTACCGAAGAAGTTAAAAACTCTCAAATGCGTAAAGCGATTGCCAAAGCGTTAAGCAATTCTAAATTTAGCGCGCCTCACTTCTATTTAAATATAGAAGTAGATATGGACAATGCAATGGCTTCTCGTAAAATGATTAATGCTATTCCAGATACAAAAGTATCGTTTAACGATATGGTTGTGAAAGCATGTGCTATGGCATTAAGAAAACATCCACAAGTAAATACTTCATGGACAGATGAAACGACAAAATATCATAAGCATATTCATGTTGGTGTAGCTGTTGCTGTAGATGAAGGTTTAGTGGTTCCTGTTGTTAAACATACAGATGCTTTAACTTTAACTCAAATTGGAGCTTCGGTAAAAGATTTAGCAGGTAAAGCTAGAAATAAAAAAATTACTCCTGCAGAAATGCAAGGAAGTACATTTACAGTTTCTAACTTAGGTATGTTTGGTATTGAAAGTTTTACTTCAATTATCAATCAACCAAACTCTGCGATTTTATCTGTTGGAGCAATTGTTGAAAAACCAGTTGTTAAAAACGGACAAATTGTTGTTGGTAACACTATGAAATTAACCTTAGCTTGCGATCACAGAACTGTTGATGGCGCTGTAGGAGCTCAGTTTTTACAAACGTTAAAAATATATTTAGAAAACCCAGTAACTATGCTGGCTTAAGCTAAATTTAACATATAATATTGAAAAACTCGAAACATAAAGTTTCGAGTTTTTTTTATTTCATAACTGTAATGTTTTGTTTTTGTATCGACCAAACTCACAATACAAAAAATACTTAGATGAAACATTTTAAACTATTATTCTTATTCTTAATAATACTTCAAAGTTGTGTTGAGAATGATATTGTTGATGATCGAGTTGACGAAAAATTAACTATCAATAACCCGATAGAGAAAATCACTTTAAACACTACTTATCAATATACCACAAAATATACTAATAATGTCGGACAGACATCAACTCCTACGATAAGCTGGTCTAGCTCAGAATCTTCTATTATATCAGTAAGTAACAATGGTTTAATTACTGCTTTAGCAGAAGGAAACGCTATTATTACTGCATCTACTACAACTGAAGATGGAAAAACTATTACAACCAACAATACTGTACTTGTTACAACAGAAAATATAGACAACAATGGTCCTAAAGAAAAATCAGGAACTCTTTCTGGAAGCTATTCTTTAAGAGGTACATTTACTTTAAAAGAAATCCCTAATTCTAACGATTTAGAACTAAGCATTAATGCAGATTATAATCTATCTAGCGGTGTTCCTGGACCTTATTTGTATCTATCAAACAATCCAAATACTGTTATTGGAAACGGATCTAAAGAAATTAGTCGTGTTACTACTTTTAGCGGAACACATGCATACATTATAAAAGACACAAAAATTGGTGATTTTAAATATGTTTTCTATTGGTGTAAACCGTTTGGGGTAAAAATTGGAATTGGAGAAATTAAATAAATCAAGAATTAGCTACATGAAAAAATATATTTTATCAATCTTAGTAATAGCGTTTAGTTCAAGTACACTATTCGCACAATGGACTAAAGGAAAAGGAAAAGGGTATTACAAATTATCTGCTTGGTACCTTGAATCTGATAAACATTATGAAACTGATGGTACTATAAGAGATAATGTTAACAGAAAACAATTTAATGTAAATGTATATGCTGAATATGGTGTTACTAACAATCTAGACATCATTGGATATATTCCTTTTTTTGCAAGAGTCGCTCAAGATAATCAAGTATCGGGTACTACCGGTGCTGTATTACAAAAAGGAGAAGGTCTAAGCTCTATTGGAGATATCGATTTGGGGGTTCGTTATGGTATTTTTAAAAAAGGAAAATGGGCTATGGACGCTAAACTATTACTTGGCTTACCTACAGGGAATAACAAAGGAGGAAGCGATGGCAGCTATCAAACTGGTGATGGTGAATTCAATCAATTTCTATCTACATCGTTAGGATATTCTACCAACTTTGGAGATTTACCATTCTATGCAAAATCATATGTTGGTTTTAACAACAGAACCAAAGGTTTTTCAGATGAATTTAGAGGTGGTGTAGAAGCTGGAATTAATCTATTCAATAATAAATTATGGATTATAAGTAGATTAAATATTTTAAAATCGTTTAAAAACGGCACCTTAAATGCTGCAAATGCAAATGGTAGTATTTTTGCGAACAATATAGAGTTTACTAGCTTCGGGTTTGAAGCTGCCTACTATATAACTAATAAACTTGGAGTTTCAGCAAGTTTTGATTCTGCTTTTTCTGGTAGAGTTATCGCTGCTAATCCGTCCTTTTCTGGAGGTATATTTTTAGATATAAAATAATAAAGAAGAGAACTTTTAAAGTTCTCTTTTTTATTTTAAAGCTTTTTTAGCTTGTTGAATATGCCTTTCATTATGATAAATTACAAATCGTAAAGTATCGCCTAATCTAAATTTCAATAGCGGCAATGTTATTGCTGTTTTCGTTTTAGTTAAATCAATTTCTTTTGATTTTTCTAACAATTCTACCAACTCTTTCTGTAGTTTTATAAACTTATTTAAAACGGTAGCTGCATCCAATTCTGAATAAATAGGATTTTTACTTTTAAAAGTATTCATGGTATCCATATCTTTTTTAGGTAACATGCTTACAGCAGACTTATTTCCTAAATAACCTGATTTAAAAACGGTAGATTTAAAATACTTAGAATTATCAATTCTTTTTCTAATCTCTTTATTATAAAATTGTGCATATAAGTTTAAATGTTCTAAACATTCAATAGCCGACCACGATTTTTCATTCTTCTTTTTCAACAACTCAGTTTCATTAAATCCTTTTAATTTTTCAGCATATTGAATATGAGAATTTACATAAGTGGTAAGCTCGTTAATTAGTTCATCTGTCTTAAAAACCATATCATTAATTTTTATTCAAATTTGAATATTTTTGTTTTACTAATTCTTGAGGCTAATCAAGAGTTTTTAAAATTCTAGATAAGGTTTCGGGTGTCATTCTTAAATAAGATGCAATATATTTTAACGGAATTTCTTGAAATACTTGCGGACTTCTTTTTAAAACTCGTTCAAATCTTTTTTGTGGAGAATAGGTAATTAAATCAATTTCTCTTTCTATTTGTTGATACACAAAACTTTGTAATAATTGCTCCCAAACAGCTTTATTCTCTTCTGAAGATTGCATCACTTCATTAAAACGAGCCTTAGAAATCATTTTTAACTTACATTTTTTTAATGCTTGAATATAAAATTCGGTTGGTTTTTCGGTAAGAAAACAATCTAAGGCAGTTATTATTGAATTTTTATATCCAAATCGAATAGTGTGTTCTTCCTCTTCATCATCAATAAAAACTCGTAAACTGCCCTCTTCTACCAAAAATAAATTAGTGTTTTTAGTCTGTTTAGTTACTAGATATTCATTTCTTTTTAAAACGATTTCTTCTTCCCAATAAGGTTCTAAAATCAATAAAAGTTTTTGATAAAAATCCATTAAAATAATGACATTTGATTGGTTTGATGTTTATCAAATTTAGTAAAATCTAACGGAGGAAAATGCTTCTCTTTTAAATACAGATTTCTGGCAATGGTAAATTGTGTTTTAATTTGTTCAGCAATTTTGCCCTCACCTCGCATTCTACTTCCGTAACGGGAATCGTTTAATGTTTCATTATGACAATCTTTTATTTGATGTAAAATCTTATCCGCTCTATCAGGATATGTTTTTCGAACCCAATTTGTGAAAATTTCACCTATCGCTCCGTTTAATCGTACAATTGTATAGCCTACGGAAAGAGTTCCTAATTCACTTACTTTTTTCACTAACGGAATTATTTCATGACTATTAATTGACGGAATTATCGGCGCCATCATTACATTCACAGGTATTCCGTTTTCTGATAAAATCCGTACAGTTTCTAGCCTTTTTTTAATCGTTGTTGTTCTGGGTTCTACCACTCGCCTAGTTTCTTCTGACAGTGATGTAATAGACACACTTACTCTCACTAAATTCATTGAAGCCATTTCTTTAAGAATGTCTAAATCGCGAAGTATTAATGAGTTTTTGGTAATCATGCTTACTGGATGTTTCAACTTCAATAAAACTTCTAACATTTTTCGCGTAATTTCTAGCTTCTTTTCTATAGGTTGATAACAATCTGTATTACCTGAAAACATAATATTCTGCGCTTCCCAATTTCTACTTCTCAGCTTTTTCTCTAACAACTCTGGGGCATTGGCTTTATACAGAATCTTCCTTTCAAAGTCTAATCCTGCTGAATATCCCCAATATTCGTGCGTATTACGAGCGTAACAATAAATACAACCGTGCTCACAACCTTGATACGGATTCATTGAATAGGTAAAACCGATATCTGGACTCGTAACCTTGTTTAAGATTGTCTTCGGAAAAATTTCTAAAAAGGATGTTTTGTTATTGTCTGCCGATTCGTTTTCGAGCTCACAGTAATTTAAAAAATCGTTTAATACTTCTTTTTGATGCTGTAAAAATTTGTTGTGCGTATTGTGTTGTGCACCACGTCCTTTAAGGTAGTCCATAATTAAATCTCAATAAAATGTTACTAAAATGTCTTTAGAATGATTTTATCGAGAACACGTTAGAAAAAACTTCTCGATACTATTTCGACAGAAAATCGAAATCACTCGAAGTGACTGTATAAAATTACAGGAAAAAGAAATTGGCAAATGTTAAAGAGTATAAATTTTATGAACAAAAAAAACAGGAATAAAAAATTACTCCTGTTTTAATTTATAAGATTATGTGAACTTCTTTCTATTCAGCTACAAATAACTTCTCTATATCTTTTCTCTTAAAAGATCTATAATTTAATGGTGATGGAGCATTTCTGAAAGAGATAATTTTTCCTTTAGATGGATTAAATACAACTTTATGATCCATTGTAAGTGCAGAAACAAATCCTACTGGTCCAAAACTAGATTTAGCTTTAACATACTTTTTAATTAAAGGAAAACCAATATATACGTCCTCCTTATTTATAATTGCATCAGCAATACGCTTAGCAGAAACTAGCTCTACTCTATCTTTGTATTTCTCAAATTGCTTATATAATTTACTTCCAGAAATTGCTGATTGGATTAAAAGTTTCTTCCCTACCAACTCTTTTTTATTCTTATCAGATTGATTTTCTGCATATTTGTGAAAACTTATCTTCTCTCCTGTTTTTAATGCTTCTTCTATAATATTTTGAGCTAATATTAAAGTTACAATAATATTTTCTTTACTTAATACTTTTGCTTTTCCTTCCTTTTCGAATTCTAATTCCTCAATTAACTTTTTTTGATTTTTATTTTTAAAATTCGTCTTAGGATAATTAAAATTTGTATTAACTAAATGATTTCTATAAGTTGCTTTTGTTCTCTTCTTCTCAGATTTCCCATAGGTCATTAAGTTAAAACTCATTGTATAATACATATTATACCCGCTAACACTTACTTCATCTGGTGTAAGATTTAAGACTGCAAACTCTGTAGACTTTTCTTTTCTTAACTTTTCTATTTCTTCTTTAGTTAGGTACGTTATATTTTGAGCATCATTTAACTTCCAATACTCTGGTACTACTTCTTTTACCGTCGTATTAAAATACTTAATATTGTATATTAGATCGTCTAATTCTTTTTGTAATTTCTTCTTCTTTTTTTCTTTTTTTGTTTTTGAAATCTTTTTCTTTAATTCTTCAATTGTTTCATTTCCTTCTTCTGGCATAACAACCACAGCCAATGGTCTTGTTGTTAATTTTTTTAAGTCTTCAACTTTTCCTGTAAAACATTTTTGTGCATTTACATTTAAAATAGATGTAAATACTAAAAAGAGTAATATCTTTCTCATTCTTAATTATTAAATTATTTTAGTTTTTATTAAAATTTTCTCGCCCTGTCCAACAACCAAAAATCAGCTAAAACCAACGCAGTTAAGGCTTCAACAACAGGAACTGCTCTTGGTACAACACAAGGATCATGTCTTCCTTTTCCTTGTATTTCTGTAGCTTCTCCTTCAGAATTAATTGTAGATTGATTTTGCATAATAGTAGCTACAGGTTTAAAAGCTACTCTAAAGTAAATATCCATTCCATTAGAAATTCCTCCTTGAATTCCTCCAGAAAGATTTGTTTGAGTAGTACCATCTTCATTAAAAATATCATTATGCTCAGAACCTTGCATTTTTGCACCACAAAACCCGCTTCCAAATTCAAAACCTTTTACAGCATTTATAGATAGCATTGCTTTTCCTAATTCAGCATGTAGTTTATCAAAAATTGGTTCTCCTAATCCAACAGGAACATTTTGTGCAACACAAGTAATAGTTCCTCCAATAGTATCTCCTGCTTTTCTTATTTCTTTGATTTTATCAATCATTTTTTCAGCAGAAACCTCATCAGGACAACGAACTATATTACTTTCTGTTTTTGAAAAATCTAAATCTTGATATGGTTTATCAATAAAAATATCTCCTACCGAAGATGTAAATGCATTGATATTAATGTGCTTTAGTAATTGCTTAGCCAAAGCACCTGCAACTACCCAATTGGCAGTTTCTCTTGCTGATGTTCTTCCTCCTCCTCTATGATCTCTTATTCCATATTTTTTATCGTAGGTATAATCGGCATGAGAAGGTCTATATACATTCGTATTATGATTGTAATCTTTACTTTTTTGATTGGTATTTTTAATAACAAAACCAATAGAAGCACCTGTAGTTTTTCCTTCAAAAATTCCAGATAAAAACTCAACTGTATCGGGTTCTTTACGTTGAGTTACAATCTTAGATTGTCCTGGTTTACGCCTGTCTAATTCATATTGAATTGCTTCAAAATCGACTTCCATTCCAGCAGGAAAACCATCGATAACACCACCAATAGCTGTTCCGTGAGATTCACCAAATGTTGTAAGCTTTAAAATATTTCCGAAAGAATTAAACATAGTATCTTCTATTAAAAATGAAAGAAGCGAATTTAACAGATTACTTTAAAAAAACCATAGTTTAATTGCCATAATTGTTACCATAATTCCTAGAAAAATCTTTACTAGATTATCTCCTTTATCTACCGACCATCTACTAGCAAACCACGCTCCTGTAGAATTACCTATAGCCAATATAAAACCATGATACCAACTAATTTTGTCATTGAACGCAAAAACTGCGACTGCGCCTATTGTATAAATAAAAGCTACTACCACTTTTACAGCATTCGATTTTACTAAAGATAAATTATTGATTGTTGATAAAGCTAATAATATAAATAAGCCTGTGCCTGCTTGAATAAAACCTCCGTAGATACCAATAAAGAAAAACACAACTATAGATATCCATAAATGCTTTCCTGTTAATTTCTCTTGAACAGATTTTAAAGATGTTCTCGGTTTTAAAACCATTAAAACAACTACCATAACCATTACTACAGCTAGTATTTTATTAAAAGTTTCTCCTTTTATATCTACTGCTATTTGGGCTCCAACCAATGCTCCTATCAGTGCAGATAAACCTACCCATATACTAAATGGGAAAGCTGATACTCCTTTACTTTTAAAACCTGCGGTAGAAAAAACATTTTGAATTAAAATAGCAATTCTATTTGTTCCGTTAGCAATATTTGAAGGCAATCCTAAGAAAATTAACATCGGTAAAGTGAGTAAAGAACCTCCTCCTGCAATAGTATTTATAATTCCAGCTATAAATCCTACTCCAATCAATAAAAAAATTTCAGTCATACTTTTTCTCTAAACTTATTGATTGTAAAAGTATTACAATTGATTTGAGTTTTCATCAAAAAAATTAATTAAAAAAAGTTCAAAAAAACTTGTAGAGAACTAAAAAAAGGTCATATATTTGCACCCGCAATCAGCAATTACAACTGCTGAGACACTCAAGGAGAAATGGCAGAGTGGTCGAATGCGGCGGTCTTGAAAACCGTTGTCTGTAACAGGACCGGGGGTTCGAATCCCTCTTTCTCCGCAACAATCCGAAGTTTAGGCTTCGGATTTTTTTTAGGGGATTAAGTAAAGAAAACACTCAAATTATTGAGTGTTTCTTTTTTTATTAAAGTTTTAGAATATTTTATACTACACTTTGACTAAATTCTTACTTCAAACTATTACTTATTAATAAAAAAGCCTGCATTGAAAAGTCAACACAGGCTTTAAATAATTAAACACAATATAATTTAATATCTATTTCTTCTATTAGCTCTTCTATTTTTATCGGATGGTTTTTGATTAAACTTATAAACAAAACTCAATGAAAACCTTTGTGCATTTCTACTTCTATCTTGATAAATGGAAAAATTTTCTCCTATAATTTGCTCCCTAGTTCTTCTTGTATCAAATACGTTAGAAACATTAAATATTAAACTTCCTTTATTATTAAGAATACTTTTTTGCAATCCAAAATTCACATTACTTATTGGCTTAGATGCTGTTTGCTTATTGCTTTCTGCTCCTTGATAAAAAATTCTTGTTTGTAATCTTAATGTTTTAGTTGGTTTCATGCTTATAATCAAATTTGTAAACCATGTATTACTTGAAAAATCAGCTGTTTGACCATTTAAAACACCTTTTTGCTCAAATATATACGCATTTACATCACCCGAAAAACGTAACCATTTTAATGGATTATACGATGCAGATAATTCTACTCCATATCGTTTTTCATTATCTAAATTAACTGGTGACTGAATAAATACTCCTTCATTGTTTTGAACAGTTTCATATTGAAAAGCATTATCTGTATCTGAATAATAAATAGATGGATTTAACTGAAACTTGTTTCCTCTATATATAAAAGAAAATTCGACAGTATCTGTAAATGATGGATTTAATGCTGGATTCCCAGTAAATCTAGCTGTAAAATCTTTCAATTGAAAAAAAGGATTGAGCTGCCATAATGAAGGACGCCCTATACGCTTACTATAGCTTATTTGCCCGCTCAGATTATCTTTAAATTCATACCCGAAAGTTGCAGAGGGAAATAAGTTTGTGTAGTTATTTTTTAAATTTAATACGGTTTCTGAAGCTTCAACATTTATATCAGTATTTTCTAATCTTAACCCTAACTGATAACTGGTCTTCCCCTTTTTAGATTTCAATTGAGCATAACCAGATACTATTTTCTCTTTATAATCTAGTTGATTATTAATATTATCTATTATTTCAAATTGTCCATTTATTAATTCTTCTGCTAAAAACTCATTCGTAATGGCTCTATCTTCAAATTTAGCTCCGATTTCTATCTTAGATTTTTCATTTAGAGGCGCCTCAAAATCTGCTTGTATTACAATATCATCTGTATTTCCTTTTCCTTTCGTTTGTATTACTGTTTGCGCTTCAGTATTCGTTGGAAACTTTTCATCGGTTTGTAAATGCCAACCCTTTTCACTATTCCAAAAATCATATTGAAAATCTACCGTTAATTTTTGTCCTTTCTTAGCAAAAGTCTTGGTATAATTTACTTCTAATTGATTATAGTCCCTTTCTTCTATAGAATTTCCTATGGTTTGTAATGATTGAGTTATTGCATTAGAAACAGAAAAATCATAAAATAAATTGGTTACATCTGTGTCTTTTGTTTCATTCCTATAATATGCTACAGTAAAAGTATTCTTATCATTAGCGTAAAAGTCGGTTCCGAAATAAAACAATTGCCCATCATCATGCCTATCTTCATCTTCTCTTTGATTTAGAAAAGTACTTATGTTGTTTGCAATTGTAGTTTGTTGTTTAAAATATTCTCCTTCATAGTCGGTATATCGTATTCCTGCGTTAGCGAAAAAATTGAACTTTTTTGTTTTATAATTTAAATTACCTATAGCTCTATAATCGTCTGGTATACCTGCTACCAAACGTATTTGTCCGTTTAATCCAGACTGTCTATTCTTTTTTAAAATAATATTGATGATACCTGCGGAGCCAGATGCATCAAATTTTGCTGAAGGATTGCTAATTACTTCAACACTTTCAATAACATCTGCCGATAATTGTTCTAATGCTTGAGACTGTGTTAAAGCAGAACGCCTACCATTAATCATTACCTGAACGTTTGTATTTCCTCTTAAACTTACTGCTCCATTTGGACTAACATTTACTGAAGGCACATTATTCAAAACATCAGTAGCTGAGCCATTCTGAGAGGTTAAATCTTTTCCTACTCTAAACACTTTCTTTCCTAACTTTAATGAAACTTCAGAAGTTTGTCCCTCTACTACTACTTCATCTAAAGTCTTAGAATCTTCTTTTAAAATTATC
The DNA here is from genome assembly GCF_002120225.1 of Tenacibaculum holothuriorum. Classification (GTDB taxonomy): domain Bacteria; phylum Bacteroidota; class Bacteroidia; order Flavobacteriales; family Flavobacteriaceae; genus Polaribacter; species Polaribacter holothuriorum. The sequence goes on from NZ_LAPZ01000003.1 coordinate 134,249, forward strand.
TTCCCTAAATCAACTTTTTTTTGCGTTTTGTCTATAGTTACATCTTTTATTACAGTAGTAAAACCTATATATTGAATTTCTACTATATAATTTCCATTTAAAATTTTATGAAAAGAAAAAATCCCTTTTTCATCTGTAACCACGCCTTCTATTAATTTTTTAGAATTATCCTTTAAAATAACTGTCGCAAAAGGCAATGGTTTTTCTGCAACATCAACCACATTCCCACTAATAACAACTTCTTTTTGCTGTCCGAATATGATAATATTAAAAAATAGACATATTAATAAACTTGTAAATGACTTCATACTTTGAGTTTTAATTTTCCTCAAAAATGAAAACAAAAACTACTCTTTATATGTAAAACTATATGAACTGCTCTAGAAGTTTGTAAACTGCTCTAATAAGATCTTTATTTCTTTTACTTTTACTGTGATGAAAAAACTACTTTTCTTAACAATTACTTTCTTATGCATTTCTTGTAACCATGAAATAAAGCAAGATTATGCTGAAATTTCTGGTTCTATAGTTTTTAAAACCGGAGATAATATCTCTTGGGCTAATCATAATTTTAATGATAGTAACTGGAGTAATGAAAAAGAAATTCCTAAAAATGAGGAAATCTTTTGGGCTAGAAAAAAAGTTAGTATTAAAACTCCTATAGATTCTTTACAGGCTATCGGATTAGGTATTAATACTTTCGGAGCCTATGAGGTATTTTGGGATGGAGTTTTAATCGGCAAAAATGGAACTCCTGGTAACGAGTCAAATAAGATTGGAGTTGTGACACAAAATTTTTTAATTCCGAACCATTTGTTAAGAACTGGTGAGCACACAATTGCCTTAAGAATGTCTCAACGATATGAAAAAGAACATTTACGTGGTATATATGCCTACATATACGATTATAAAAAACTAGTAACTAATAAATTAAAAGACACAATTTACATTAACCTTTTAGCAGGAGCATTTTTACTAACAACTATTTATTACTTTTTCCTTTATATAAGCGATAGAAAACAATACACAATGCTTTTGTTTAGCTTGTCTAGTTCTTTATTTTTTTTATTAATTATTGCTGAGTATATTAAATTTTACATTCCTATACATTACTCAAACTTTATTTTACGCTTAAGAATTATTGGACTTCTAACCTTATTTATTTCCTTTTTAGTTCCTTATTATTTTGCTGTACAGTTTTCTTTTCCTTATCGCAAATGGTTTTTTACAGTATATGGTTTATTATTAATATGGGCGTATCTATTTTACTCACACTCTTATGATTATACTGCTATATTTTTAGCACAAATGATGTGGTTATCTTCTACCTTAATTATATGTTTTGCTATTTTTAAAAAACAAAAAAATGCTGTTATCGTGTTAATAGGCTTATTATTAAGCTTCACTGTATATAAAATTTCTATTTTCGATGTGAGCTTGTTTGTAAGCTTTGCTATTATCTCTTTATGTATGTTCTATTTACTTTCAGTAAAATTAAAAGAACAACGATTAGCTTTTGAACATTCTATAGCAGAGTCAACACGTTTAAAATACGAACTATTAAAAAAGAAGATACAGCCTCATTTTTTAATGAACACACTTACCTCCTTAATTGATTGGGTAGAAGAAGCTCCTAATAAAGGTGTTGAGTTTATTGAAGCTTTGGCCGATGAATTTGACTTATTAAATCAAGTAGAAAATGAAACATTAATACCAATTTCTCAAGAAATACAATTGTGTAAAAGCCATTTAAACATTATGAAATTTCGAAAAGAAATCGATTATATCTGGCAAGATGAAGGTGTAAAAAATGATACTTTTCAAATGATTCCTCCAGCAGTAATTCATACCCTATTAGAAAATGGAATTACGCATTGTTTACCTCTTGAAAACAATTCAATGCGATTTAAATTAATTGTTACTGCTCATAACAAACAGGCGACCTATACATTTCTAACGTATGCCAAGGTTCGAAATGCTCAAAAAAACACATCAGATGGTACTGGTTTTAAGTATATAAAAGCAAGATTAACTGAAAATTATGGAGATAATTGGGAATTTAATTCTGAATCTACTGAAAGTGGATGGAAAAATGTAATTACAATTTTTAACTAATCTATGAGGATTTTAATTATTGAAGACGAAGCTAGAATAGCCAAAAGAATTGAACGTATGACGAAAGATTTTTTTCTTAATACACTTCAACAACTAACCTGCGTACATTCCTTAGTAGACGGAATTGAACACATTGCTAATAATCCACTAGATCTACTCCTTCTGGATTTAAATCTTAATGGTGAAAATGGATTTGATGTATTACAACAAAGTGTTTCTGAAGCCTTTCATACCATCATTATCTCAGCAAACAAACATCAAGCATTAACTGCCTTTGAATATGGTGTTTTAGACTTTGTACCCAAACCTTTTAACAAAATAAGACTAGAACAAGCCTTTAATAGAGTGCTAAAAAAAGAAGAAGTAACTACAGAAAACCTTCAATACCTAGCTATAAAAAAACGTACTGGCATACAGCTGGTAGATATTAAAAATGTACTTTACATCAAAGGAGCTGGTATGTATACCGAAGTGTATCTTAAGAATGGAAAAATAGAACTACACGATAAATCTTTAGAAAAACTATCACAACTTCTACCTCAATCATTCCACAGAATTCATAAATCATATTTAGTGAAATTATCAGAAATCAAAGAGATTTTAGTTCAAACAGGCAGTAAGTACTCTGTTGAATTAAATTCTGGTAAAATACTCCCTGTAGGTAGAACCAAATACAAAAATTTGAAAGAATTATTTCTGTAAAATTACTTTCTAAGTTTTGTATTTTAGATTCTGTACAACAGTTTCAATAAAGCTTGCTTTTCTTTATATTTTTCTTTGAAAGATGCTAAGGTGAATTTCTTCGCCCAATTCAACTTCATTACTCTTAGAATGGAATATTTGTTTTAGTCCTTTATTCTCAAATGATTCCATATAACTATTATTCAAAAGCCATGGTGGTCCATTCTCATAAGTTCTTTTTCCTTGTTGAACTTCAGTAACCACCATTAATTTTCCATTGTTAGCTACAAAATCTGAAATGTTTTGAATTACCTTCTCTTCATATTTGGGAGGGAGTGCTTGAATTGTAAAAATCTCCAATACGAAATCAAATTTTTGATACCATTCAGAAACTCCTTTAATTAAATCTGCTTGAACAAATGTAACTCCAGAATCTGGAAATCTTGTTTTGCAAAGCTCAATAGCACTATTTGAAACATCAAAAGCTGTTACATCAAATCCTTGAGACTTTAGCTCTATGGCATCATCACCCATACCACAACCAACAACTAAAGCGGTTTTTCCTTCTCCTATATTTGAATTTTTATCAATCCAATTCTTAAATATTGGATGCGGTGCCATATTTGCCCAAGGTACTCCTTCTCCACTTTCATTAGTTTCTGAATACAATACTTCAAACCAATCGTTAGGTTTATTTTCATCGATGCCTAACTTCTCTCTCGTTTTTTCGTCCATTTATATCTATATCAACTACAACAAAGATAGTACTTTAGATAAAGTATATAAACGTAAAATCTATTTTCCTTAATGAGAACTCATCTACAAAATGTATATATTATCATCTCTAAAATATTTTACAATTCTATCTAACTCATTATCTCATCAATTACTTTGTAAGAACTTAAAACAATATGCTTCTGTTACAGGGTTAATAATAACTTCCCTCTTACCAAACCTGCTTGTAACTTCTCATGAGCAGCTTTCGCTTCGCTTAGTGGCATGGTTTCAAAAATAGGATTGATTTTTCCTTCTGCTAACCATTGATATAACTCTTTTAATCCACTTTCAACTTGTGAATATTTATTATCGAAGGTTGCATACAATTCTGAAAAAGAAATGGATGGTGCTTTTCCGAAATACTTCACACTTTCTTCCATTAAGTTGAAACTTCCTAAACCGCCTAAAAATCCAAAGATTACAATATGACCTAAAGGCGCTAACAATTCTAAATCATCTTTTACCGTATCTCCAACCACAGGATTAAACACATAATCGATACTGTTTTCTCCTACTGCCTCTTTTACTTGTTGCTTCCAATTCTCATTCGAGGTATTGAATGCAAAGTTCGCTCCCATGTTTAAGGCATTTTGTACTTTTCCATCTCTACGTTCTAATGCCACAATATTCAACCCTAATAGTTTAGAAATTTGCACTAATGCTGTACCCACACCACCTGATGCAGCATAAATTAAAGCTGTTTTTCCTTCTTCTACCTTAGCCACATTCTTCAGCATATGATACGCTGTAAAATAGTTAACTGGTAATACGGCAGCTTTTAATAAGTCTGCATTGTCGTTTAATACCACTAATTTATCTGCATCTACTAAAGCATATTCTGCATAAACTGATGACCCTATTACACCTAAAAAGGCTACTTTGCTTCCTACTTTTAAGTCTGTCCTGTTAGCATCTTCAATAGTACCCGTTCCTTCTACACCTGGAATAAATGGTAATTCTGGCATCATTCCAGGAGGCATATTTCCTTCACGAATAATGGTATCTATAAAGTTTACTGGAGCTGCGTGTATCTTAACTAATACTTGTCCTGCTTTTGGAGTTGGACGATTTACCTCTTGATAAGTTAATACACCTGCTCCTCCTGTTTTTGTAATTTGAATTGCTTTCATCTTAAATCTAATTATAACACAAAGTTACTTTTGCTTAACAAAATGAAGATAATACTAAAAAAGGGTAAAATGGTATTTTTTACTGATTGTCTCTAAATACTTTTGGGCTAACTTGTGTGTGCTTTTTAAAGAATTTACCAAAGTATGAGGGTTCATTAAATTGTAAGATATGACTAATCTCTGCGATATCCATATCGGTATACAACAACATATTTTTTGCTTCCAACAATACTCTATTGGTAATATGTCCTTTAGCTGTTTTACTTGTATGAGCTTTAATTCTATCATTTAAATAATTAGCTGTAATGTGTAATTGTTCGGCATAAAAACGCACCGATTTATGTTCTATAAAATTATTTTCAACTAATCTTTTAAACGTGTTTACCAATTGAAACTCTGAAGAAATTTCTTTCTCTGATGTCTGGTGTTTTTCCTGTATTTCTTTACCTTTTTCTAAAAGCGCTAATATTAAATATTTACTTAGCTCTTTATTTTCACATTCTTTCTGAATTGTTTTAAAAAGACTTGTAATACTTTCTTTTTCCTCTATATTTAATTGAAAGATGTTGTTTTGAACATTGCTAAAAAAAGAATAGTCTGTCACTATATCTTTTACATGAGGAAGCAAAAACTCAGGGGTAAAGAATAGTATAAAGCCTTTCATTGCTTCTCCTCTAACAAAACTAAATATATGTTGAGAAGACTGAAAAAACAAGACATCTTCTAATCTTGAATGCGTATTTTGATTGATGTGCATTTCGCCATCTTGCTGACTTTCTAAATAAATAACAGAACAAAAATCTCGTCGGTGTGCAGCTACCATTTTGTGCACATCAGGATATGTATCTTGATGCGTCAAGATATCAAAATGCTTATGAATTGGCGTTCTTTTTAACCCTGTAAATTCATAAAGCTCTTGTATGCTTGAGATTCTTTTTATCATGTATTTAAAGCTAAATCAAATAGCTTGTACAACTTTAATCGTACAAGCTATATTGTAAATTTATGAATATTATTTTTCATCTAAACTACTACATAAAATAAGCTTTATGCTTTTTAAAAAATGTTTTTGCAGAAGTATACTCTCTTCCTGTTACAGTCTTAAAATCTTCGGTATACTCTGCAGTCCATCCTTGTTTCATGATGTAATTTAGCTCCATCATAGCATTTATCAACCACTCTGGCATACCGTTACCCAACATACTTTCTCTGGCTTTATCTTCAGGCGCATCTATATAACTTACTTGTTTACCAATTACTTCACTAATAATATTTGCATATGCGTCATTTGTTAATGCTAAACCACTTAAATCATAAGCTTTATTGTAATGCTTATCAGTTGTTAGTGCAATTGCTGCGACTTCAGCAATGTCATGTACATCTACCATGCCTACTTTTGCGGTGCCATTTGGAGCATAAAAACCACTATGCTCTTTGATGGTCTGACTATGAAAGTTTATAAAATTTTGCAAGAAATTATTTGGTCTTACAAACGTATATTTTAACCCTGAATCTTTCAGTAAATCTTCACTTGTTCCTGCCCAACGTGCCATCTGAATTTGTCCGTTACTACCTGCTCCCAAAGCTGTACTACGTACAATATGTTTTACAGTATTCTTTTTAGCAGCATTAATAACTAATTGTGTTACAAACTCAGGGTTTTGCATTAAAGGTGTTACCAAAAACACACGGTCTTTACCTTCCAGTGCTTTATCTAAATCTTCTTGATTGGTAAAATCTACTTGAACAGCCTTAGCTCCAAATTGTTCAACTTTTTCAATATCTTTTTCGTTACGAATTCCTGCAAAAACGTTTACAGACTTGTTTGCAAGTTGTTGCACAACTGCTAATCCTATATTTCCTGTAGCTCCTAAAACAATTATATTTTCCATTTTAATCTGATTTTAAATTAATTACACTACAAATTTACTTTGGAAAAAGAGGAAGAAATAACCAATATAAGGGTTAAAATGACCAAAATTGAGTTAGGTATTATGCTCTCGATATTGTTTTGGTGTTTTATGAAGATATTTTTTAAAGAAGCGTGTAAAATGTGTAGGTTCTTCAAACCCCATATTATAAGCTACTTCTGCAATAGACAATGTAGTATAACTTAGCTCCTTTTTAGCTTCGCTAAGTGTTTTTTCAATAATCAGTTCTTTAGCCGTTTTTCCTTTTACTTCTTTGAGTACTTCATTTAAATGACTAGAAGATACATGGAGCTTATCGGCATAATTTTTAACCTGTTTATCTCTTCTAAAACAGTTTTTTACCAAATTCTGAAATTTAAACACCAACATTTCTTTGGTTGTTAATGTTGATGTATTATCAAGAGTTATCTCTTCTAAACTCTTTATTTTAAAGAGTAATGCCAATAAAGACGATTGTATAATTTGGTATCTATATAATGTTTTGGTGTGATATTCTTTGTACAGCTTTTCAAAATCATCGGTCAATGTAGTTGCTGTTGTATCCTTTAGGTGAAATGAGTTTTTATCTGCAATATCAAAGAAGGTAAAATCCTTTTTTAAATCACCTTGATAAAAATTTAAGTAATCTCGTTTAAAATATAAAATATAGCCTGTTACGTGTTCGCTTCTCGTCCATGAATAAATATGGTCTGGAGATACAAAAAAAAGTGAGTTTTGAAGTTGCTCATTTTTATGTGTATCAATTTCTATTTTAGTGCCATTATTGGTCTTAATAATAAACCCTATTTGATAAAAATCTTTTTGATAAGGTGGCATATGATATACAGAAGAACTTGTGATTTCTTCAAACTTTAGAATAAAGAAATCAGAAATATCAGTTTTCTTATAAAAACCTGTTGCTTCAAGAAAATTGTTAATTTCTTTATACCTTTTAATATTAACCATATGCCTTAAAAAGCCTTACAATTTAATTCTATTTACGGTAAATACTAAATCAGATATATCTCCTCCAGCCTCGTGAATACGAGAATTGGTATAATACAGGTAATTATTTTCAATACTAAAAGTATCTGCCCACTTTACGTTATCTCCTTCAACTACAGTTGAAATTTCTTTCGTTTTTAAATCTAATTGCATGATTTTGTGATGCTCTAAATCAGCATAATACAAGATGTTTTTATGAATAATCATTCCATCTGGTGCAGACGTTTTGGCTACTAACTGAACTGAATTTTCAATTTCTTTTTCGGAAGCTTTTATAAGTTTTTCTACCGAAATAGCATACAAATTATATCCTGTGAGTGCATGATAGTATAACATTCCTCTTTTTGTATCTAATGCGATACCATCAGAATGTACCGTATTATTCCACTTTTTACCCTCAAAGGTTAAATAGGCTTGTTCACTATTGGTAGAAGGATGTTCATCTAACACACGTTTAGCCTCCCCAGTTTTTAAATTGATAATCACCAAACCTGAATTTGCTGAGTCTGTACAATATGCATAACCTCTTTCATTGTCGATACGAATATCATTGATGTAAGAGTCTTTGTGGAAAGCTTTTTCTGGTAATTTATAAGTTCTTACCAATTCATTGGTATTCAAATCGAACACAAAAACAATAGGTTGACCGATAACTCCTTGAAATAATGGATTTCGGGTATCTACCACATACAATAAATTATTCGATGCTACTACCGATTGTACACATACAAACGTGGAATCTGTTACGGGTTGTCCTATCTCCCAATTATTCCACTGTGCATTCGGATATGGAGTGAATTGATTCCCTTCTTTTATTTCTGCTACTGAAAATTTGATAGGCTTACGCCAATAAGGGAAATTCACAAACAAACGCTGATTGCTTATCGTTACTCCAGTTAACTGCTCTCCTTTTATAGAAGCTACTTCAGTTACTTGAGGTGATTGTTCTTTCTTCATGGTTTCTTTTTCATTTGCGCTTTTTTTACAGGCCAATAAAGACATTGAAAGAAACAAAACAAGATATATTGATTTCATTTTTACACGTTTTAAGCTACTTTAAAATTACTTATTTTATATTATTCTCTAAAGATTTAAAAGAAGATTTTATGAGAAAACATCCAACTATTATAAAAGCCATTTGACTTTTATGGTACAAATGGCTTTTACATCAATCATTCAACTAAAACTCGACGAAAAAATGCGCTTGCTTTTTCAACAGTCAAATTCACTTCTTTCTCTTGATCATAAAATGCAAATTGATGCATCGGGGAAACTACATCAGTGGTTACCCAAATTAATTCTTTGTCTTTTGAAGGTACTGCTTCAAAATACTTTTTGGTATATGCGGGCAATACACAACCATTTGAATGTATCATCAACAAAGGCTTATCAAGTCTTGCAGCTGATGGGAATGGATCAAGGTTCAACCAATCTTCCCAAGTAGCTACAGCAAATTGATTAGCATTCCATTGAGAAATCGCTCCTCTATTTGGATTCAAATAATAATCAAACTCTCCAAACATTGCAGCAATATCATCAGTTGTAGAAATCGTTTTGATATACGTAAACTCTCCTGTTTCTGCGTATTTCTTTTTAGCAGCTTGAGCCGCTAGTTTACGTTTTTTCACTCCTGCCTCTCCTCCATAAAATAACTTTACTGCCTCTTCATCATGTAACCATGACGCTGTAGTCGCTACCGCTTTGATAGCTGGATCTTCGGAAGCCGCTATAAGTGCATACATAGCCCCAGTACAAACTCCAAAAACACCTGTATTATTAGCATCTACCTCTGGTAGTTTTTTTAAATACGCTATTGCATTTTGAATGTCCTGAATTTTCATGGTTGGATTTTCCCATACTCTAGGAAACCCTTCACTTTCTCCATAGTTTCTAAAATCGAACGCTAAAGTGATAAAGCCTTTTTCCGAAAATCGTTTGGCGTATAAGCCTCCCATTTGTTCTTTTACAGTAGTCCAACTTCCAGAGCAAACAATAACTGGATATTGTTGATCTTTTTGAAAATTTGGTGGGTAATATAAATTCCCCACCAAATTTAAACCTTCACTCTTAAAGTTTACTTTTTTCATGACTCTAGAGAGATCCTTTTCTTATTTTAATTCTCTATCCATGTATGCAGCTACGTTGTCTACTGCTGTTGCTACTGGTTCTGGTTTGTCATAAAAATCGAATTGTGATACTCCTGGTAAGTTTACCGATTCTACTTTATCACCAGCAATTGCTTTAAACTCTTTACTTCCTTGTGGTAATGCCATTGCTTCTGACTCCACAAATAAAATCTTTCCAGGAATTTTATCAGCATTTTTAAAAGCATCATATGTTAACCAAGGTCTCCAAGTAGCCACATTGAATTTGTTGTCATATTCTGGAATTAACCCGCGATCTTTTTCTGTATAGTAAGGCGCATTAAACATTGGAGAAGTTTTATCTGTAGTGCTTGCCGCAATTAGAACTTGTAATTCACCTGTAGTTTCAAAGTCTTTTTCAGCTTTATCTGATAATGCTAATAAGTTTTTAACAGATTCTTCTCCTCCATATACTTGTGTAGCCAATGCTGGATTGTGTAGCCAAGGAGCTACTAAAGCCACTGCATTTAATTTATTTGCTGCATAAGCATCTACCATATATCCAGAACTAGCACATACTCCTACGCCTCCTACTTCATCAGACGCTATATCCGAACGTGTTTTTAAATAATCTGCTGCTGCCTCAATATCTGCTGTTTTGCTTATTGGATCTTCTATATAACGTTTTTTTCCTTCTGATTCTCCCCAACCATTAAAGTCGAACGCTAATGTGATGAATCCTTTTTTAGCCAATTTCTTAGCATATAACATCGGCATTTGTTCTTTAACCGTTGTCCAAGCTCCAGTTACAATTAATGCTGGGTACTTTTTTCCTTCTTCATAGTTGTCAGGATAAAAAATATCTCCTACTAATTTCATTCCGTTACTTTCAAAATTTATTTTCTCCATGGTTTTTACTGTTTTTTTATGGTTGTTTTCAGCTGTTGCGTTGTTTTCTTTATTCTTTTTATTTCCAGAACAACTCGCTAGGAGTACTACTGTGAATAGATTTAAAAATACTTTTTTCATTGTTTTTTGATTTTTAGTTTACTATTGTTTGATTTTATCTAATAATCCGAAACCTCTAGCGGCAACGATTGGATTAAATATTTCTACATATTCAGTGATTTCTCCATCAGTATTAAACTTAAATGTTGAATAGTAATCATTACTATACACTCCTGCATTGTTCTTTAGTTTAATGTCTCCTTTGTATTTTACAAATACCATATTTGGATCTTCCATTGCATATATCTCTTCGATATCGAAAGTCATTCCATCAAAATTTGGAAATACAGGTTCCCAATAATTTTTAATTCCTTCTTTACCATTAGCTCCTGTTGGAAAAATTCCAGAGTTGTATGGATTGATGTGTTTTGCATCTTCAGCGAATAAATTCGCTACAGTTTCTGCATTTTCTGCTGTTAAGGCATTAAAGAATGCACGTACTGTTTCCTTATTTTTTGTAGCTTTTTCTGTTGTCATTTCGTATTGTTTTAATTGATTTTGTAACTGTACTACTTTTTCAGATTGTTCTGTGTTAGCACATGATAAAAAACATACTGTTGTTACTGTTAAGATTAATAGTCTTTTCATTTTAATTTTAATTTGATTTTACATTTTCAATTGCCTTCTCTATTAACTTCCCATTCCCATCTTGGTATTTGTAATTGAAAGTCATTGAAGTAATTTTCCAATTATTATCTTTTTTCTCTAAATCGAAATCATAACTTCCAACAACTGTCCAAACACTTCCATTTTCGTCTTCTATATAATGTGTGGCTGTTCCATAACAAAAGCTATGAGCTTTTGTATCGTTTATTTCCGTAATAAAGTTTCCTATTTGATGATGTGTATAAGTAAAACCTGGTAATACTGTTTTCCATCCTGTGGTAATCTCTTCTGGAGATACTTCTGTTGCTGGATTTCCTGTCATTGATGAATAATCTAAGTTTACTTTAGGTGCGAATTGTGCTTCTACTGTATTCCAGTTTCTCTTGTCTGAATTCACAAACATCTTAGTTACAGTTTCTTCTATTGCAATAGTCTCATTCATAATAGTATTGTTTTTTTGTGGTTGTTGACATCCAAATAAGGATAGTATTATTATAAAAAATACCGCTATTCTCATATCATTTGTTTTGATGATACAAAGATCTAACAGCTTTTCGCATAAAAGTTTATGAAATCAAATCAAGAAGTATAAAAAACAAAGAAACGATTGAAATTGTTACTTTAAATGAAGTTTTACATTAAAAGTTAGCTAATTAGAAAAGTTCTCGATACGTTTTCGCTTTGGAAAAACTTATGGAAACCTTTAGACCCTGAAATAAATTCAGGGCGACAATTGTTAGTTAGTTACTTTTTCTGAAAGAATTTGGTGTAAGACCTGTTTGTTTTTTAAAAAAGCTATTAAAGTTGTTAGGAGCATCAAAATGTAATGAGTAAGCTATTTCTTTAATACTCATTTCTGTTTGTAATAAACGTGATTTTGCGAGTCGAAGGAGATGATTTTGAATATGTTTCTTAGCAGTATGACCTGTTATTTGCTTTACCGTTGCATTTAAATGATTTGGATGAACAGCCAATTGCTCCGCATAAAAACTAGGTGAATGAGTTCTTTTGTTGGCTAATGTACTCTCATAAAAACTCGTTTCTATTAATGTTTGAAAACGTGATAATAAATTAACATCAGCATTTCTAATCGCTTTTTCTGCCTCCTCTTTTGAAACTTGCTTGTCGAAAAATCGTTTTATATAATTCAATAAAACTAATAAATGAGCTTCTATAATTAAATTTGAATCCTTTTTTAGTTCTTGATTCTCTTGATAAATAAACTCGAACATGCTTAACAACACAGATACTTCTTCTGGTTTTACTTCAAAAGGCATAGCCTTATCTATCTTTAAAAAAGGAAATTCTCTAAGTAGATCTTGTAAATGTTTTGATTTTGTGATAAATTCTTTAGAGAACATTAAATAATAACCTTCCCAATTTGAAATAATATCCCACGATATTAATTGAAAGGGAGTATTAAAAAACACCGTTGCTCCTTCTGGAAAATTAGTATAATGCCCAGAAATAGCTTTTCCTCCTCCTTCAACTTTTATAGCAATGGCATAGAATTCATGCTTAAACGATGGCATTTTAGCAACGACCGTAGGCATGTTTTCTTCAAAAGTTCGAATATCAAAATAAGCTTGTTTTGGAGCTGGTATTTGAATAGCCTTACAATAATCTGATATCGTTTTGAAGTGTTGCATTACTCAAATGTACGGTTTCTTTTAAAAATTAACGTATAAAAAAATCCTGCATAAAGCAGGATTTAAAACAGTAACAAATGAAAGCTTAGAACTTACCATTTTCATGTGCCATTTTCTCTGGAATTTCTTGAATCACATCCCAGTGCTCCACAATTTTTCCATCTTTTACTCTAAACAAATCATAAAAGGCTTGTGGCTTTCCTCCCCACTCTCCTTCACTCATGGTTAGTACAAAGTTTCCTTCTCCTAAAACCTTATGTACTTTCTTGTATATAAACATATTGTTTTGAGAAGTTAAATATGTAATAGCTTCATTTAATCCATCTAAACCATCTTTTACTAACGGATTATGTTGATCATATTGTTCTGTACTAACATACTCTGTAATTTTTTCTGGCGCTTTACCAAACAATACATCATCTACAAACTTTTTAACCAATTCTTTATTAGCATCTGTTTTATCTAGATCTGTTACTTCAGTTGGACCATCTACCTGTGATCTTCCACTAGCAGTTTGCGCTACTTTAGGAGTTAAATTATCCCAATGCTCTGCTACTTTACCATCTTCCATTCTCCAAACATCAAAAGCTACCATTTCCTTTCCTCCAAATGCTTCTGCATTGTCATACGAATTGTGTAATACAATAAAGTCTCCATCTTGTAATATTCTATGCGTGGTCGATGTAGTACCCGCATTTTTTAAGGGTTCTAAAAACCCTAAAACCGGCTCTCTTCCTGTTGGTACATGTGGATTATGCTGAATATAATCTTCTGTAAAGTATTTTTTAATTCCATCTGCATTATAATCTTTGAAAAAAGCGTCTTGTGCCTTTAAGGCTACTTCTTTATAATTTGGTGTTTTTACCTCTTCTACTACCATTTCTGTAACTTCTTTTAGTTGTTCGTCTTTTTTTGCTTCTTTTTTACAGCTTGCTATAAGTGCTGCAACTGCAATAACTACTGTTAATTTTCTCATTTTGTTGATTTTTTATTTATAATTGATTTGTTAATAAACTCCTTATTGATTTTGTTTGAAAAGCTACCTTCATACTCGTATAAAGATAGCTAGCAATCAATCATAAACTCAAAATCAATAAAGTCTATTTTAACTGATACAAAGTTAGTTAGGGTTCTAAAGAATATTAGTATCTAAACAATAGTAAAAACTATCATTTTGATAACCTGTATTTTTTTGGAGAGTATCCTGTTTTACTTTTAAATAAACGAATTAGGTTATTAGGCTCTGAAAAATTTAAGTCATATGCTATTTCAGAAATTGTTTTTGCGGAATGAATTAATTGTGTTTTAACCTCAGAAATAATTCGATCTTTTATCATTTCTGTAGCAGTTACATTGAATTGTTTTTTTACAGATTGATTCAAGGTTATCCTGCTAATATTTAATAAAGACACATAATCATTTACCTTATGCTTGTGTACATAGTTTAACTCTAATGCTTCTTTGAATAGGTACGCATGATTATTTAGTTGTGTCTCACTATCTAATTGATATTTCTCACAAAAAACTCTGTTCATTTTAATCAAAATATAATATAACAGTGCTCTTAATATATGTCTTGAATCACTTTTAAAATCAATAATTTCATTTTGAATCTCGCTAAAAATGTTCTGATTAAAGCTGTGTAGCAATTCTTTAGAATCAAAAGTAGTAAGAACTGTTTTATTGTAGAAGTATTGCAATCGGTATACAAACAACTTATCCGAGAAAAAATTAGCTAGAAACTCTTTTTCAAAAATAACTGCCCAGCCTTTGATTTTGTTTTCACTAACAAACCAACTTCTCTTTTGATATGGAGACACGAACAAAAACATACCCTTCCGAAGCACTATTTTTTCTCCATCTAACACCACATAACCTTCGATTTCATCATAAATAAAAATTTCAAAAAAATCAGTATCATGAACTTCGGAAGATAAAAGAAACTCATTATTCTCTTCTATCTTAAAAAAATCCATTGCCAATGGATGGTCATACTTATATTTATCAAAGTTTACTGTTATCATTTTGATAACTTAAAACTACACCATTTTTATCTAAAAAACAAAAAGCTACTTTAACAGGGTGAATAAGTTTAGATTGAAAATGGCAATACATCTGGTTCTATAAATTTATCCTTTCCTATATCTGTGATAAAAATATCATAACTATAATGCTTGGCTATCAATTCTTTAAAATTGGTTTTTAACCGTACATTTTCAGCAATAAAATCTTTAAAACTTTTGGTTTTTGATTGCTTCATAAAATGATTAATTGCTCGCATAGCAACAATAGTCACCGTAGTATTATATTTATCTTGAGCTCCTACATGTTCTACATAGTTTAGTAGTTGTTGCTGTATACGCTCTTCTCCCTTTTCTAATCCGTAATTTTTAATATTTAACCACCCTAATCGTAAATGCGCCTCATGACTAAATAATTTAGGGTCTAATACACAATTAGAAAATTGTTTATCGAATTCTATATCTGATAAATTATAATGTGAATCTACTCTCTTTTCTTTCTTATCTGATGAATCAGTCTTCATACTTCTATAATTTTAAATTTATTCTGCAAAATTATAGGCTGTATAAATCTTTTTGATCAACATTTGTTGAGAAGTGGGAAGTTAAATAAAAAATAGCTTGCTTCTTTTGATGCTACTTTTTCTTTTCTTTAGAAACAAGTTGTTTACGTGCACGACTTAATTGTGTTGGAGTAATTCCGAGATAATTTGCTATATAATAATTGGGAATTCGATTGATTAAACTTGGATACTCTTGCAAAAACAACTCGTATTTTTGTAGTGAATTCAAATTTAAAAGTGATACTAATCTTGATTGTAATTGTTGATTTAATTTTTGAAACTCCCTAGTAATAACTTCAGTTATTTCTTGATCCTTGTTTACCTGAGCCATAACTTCTTGATAATTAGCTACAGATATTATACAACCTTCTAAGGCTTCAATAGTAAATGTCATTTTTCCATTGGGTATAAAACTACCCACAATTATATCTCCTTCTTGGTAAAAATGTGTGGTAACTTCACTCCCATCAGCATCGTATTCAAAACCTCTCATTACACCTTCCAACAGTTTTCCTATAGTATTGCATACTTTTTCTTGCTGTATAAAGGTTTCTCCTTTTTTTACTATTCTGATTTCGTGAAGTTTTTCACTAGTACTTTGTGCTGACATGAGTCGAAAATATAAAACTGATAAGATGCTACAACTATTCCTTTATTCGTTTAAAATGATTCTGCACAATCTTATCTAAATATATTTGGGTCTTAGTGCATTCAAAATTTAGTTTATTGGGCTGGCTAGAAAACAATGGTGAGCCTTCTCCTAAAAGAACAGGAATTCGAGTAAGAATTATTTCATCTATTAAATCTTCTTTTAGAAAACTTTGAATCACCTTTCCCCCATCTATATAGAGTTTATTATATCCTTTTTTATGTATTTGCGCTAAAACTTCTGTTAAAGTTCCTTTTATCAAAAATACTTTTCCTTCTAAATTTTCTGGTACCTTAGAGAGTGTAGTACTCAATACAAAAACAGGTTTTTGATAAGGCCACTCAATATCAAATCCTAAAACGGTTTCATAAGTAGTTCTCCCCATCACTAAAGCATCTATTCTTGAAGTAAACTCTTGATAACCCATATCTATATTTTCTGGATTAGGGATTTCATGCAGCCAATCTATATTTCCGTTTTTATCCGCTATAAATCCATCTAAACTTGTTGCTATAAATACTTTATTACTTCTTTCCATTATATTTTGTTTTAGCGCTGACTAAGATAAAAATTCTTCAATTTCATTGGCAGTTTGTCGTGCAGTTTTTCCTACACCATAGATAGTAGCAGAAGCAAACCCTGTCCAACTTCCATAGCCTACCAACCATAAACCAGGTACTTCTATGGAACGAGTATCTTGGGTTGCTATTCGATTATTCTCTGTAATATGCAAGGGTTCTAAATGCTCTAAATTCGCTTTAAATCCTGTACACCAAATTACCACATCAAAAGATTCTTGTATTCCATCTTTCCAAACAACACCTTGCTTATAAAATGATTGAAATGGTCTTTTTGCTTGTAAAACTTTCCTTTCTCTTGCTTCTTTTACACTTTCAACCATTACAATACTACTTAACGACACCTTCCTTTTAGAGGGTTGTTCTGTAGATTTCCCTAAAAACTTCTGTGTTGCTTGGTTAAATAAATAACGCCCATCAATATCATCAGGTAAAAAATGAGGCTCTTCTATAGTGACCCATTGCGTATTCGCAACCTTAGATACTTCAGCTAATATTTGTGCACCTGAATTACCTCCTCCCACAATTAAAACTTTCTTTCTTGAAAGTTCATTTGAATCTCTATAATTGACCGAATGCAACTGTTCCCCTTCAAATTCTTCTCGATTCGAATAGTCTGGTATAAATGGTTCATGGGCGGTTCCTGTGGCACTTACCAAGGTTTTAGTATAAAAGACCCCTTGATTTGTGATTATTTTAAATATCTCTTGTTCTTTATGAACACTTAAAACCTCCGTATTTCTCTGAACAGGAAAATTATATCGCTGTTCATACTGCTCTAAATAACTGATGAATTCATTTTTAGTGGGATACTCGTGCTCACTCTTAGGCATCATCCAACCAGATAACGAACTATATTCTGTGGGAGAAAACAACTTTAAACTATCCCAAGTATGTAGCCACGATCCTCCTGGCTTTGATTGATTGTCTAACACTAAATAATCTAGCTTTTTACGGCGCAAAAAATAAGCCATTGAAAGTCCGGCTTGTCCTCCTCCAATTATCAATGTGTCATATATCTTCATATATTTTTTAGAACTTTAAGTCTTTTTTAAACTAATTGTATTGATAAAAAAATCCTACTTAAATAAGCAGGATTCTCTTTATTTACATTTGAACACCGTCAGAATCTTTAACAGGTTCTGGAATTTCGTTTTCATCATCCCCTATAATTTGACGTATGTCTATTTCTATTCCACGTGACATTGTAGTAATAGGAACATCATTTGCAATACCTTCAAACGGATTTTCTGAAACTTCTCCTATACGCTCCATAGTATGAAAAATCCAAGAAATCACCACACTAAAAGGAATCGTAAACCATACAAAGTGTTCTCCTATCAATTCTATTAAGTGATGATATCCTCCTTCTGGATATGGTTTCCATGTTTGAGTTAACTCTACTATTTGTCTACCTATTTTATTAAATTCATGCATCATTCCATAAGGGAGTAAAATCACAAAAATCCAGATAAAAAAACGATTTAAAGTAGCAAACTGACGTGGATACGGAAAATTTTTAATCCGTTCTACTTTCCCTTGTAGTGTAAAAAACTCTACCAATATTTTTTCCATGTCTAAAAATGCAAACTCCCAAATATATCCTTGCTCTTTTAATTCTCTAAGTTGATTTGATTGTAACTTTAAGCAAGCTCCTTGTTTATTACGTTGTTTTAAAATGTAGTCTTTTTCTTCTTCTGAAACATAACCTTCTAGTTCTTCAGACAAAGTCATCTCACGTTCTCGAATATAAATTCCTTGCATATACTCTTTATCTGATTTATTTACGCTCGATAGTTCCCATGGCTTTGGAGCTCTTAATGCATGACGCAAAGAAGCCATCCACCCAACGTGACGCATAATTAATTGCTTCCGGATTTTAAATAATTCTTCTTCTGATAACTTATGCTCTGCTCTTTCATTTGTAATAAAATCATTCGTCATGATTGCAAACGAACGCGAAGTATTTACAATTCCTCCCCAAATTTTACGCGCTTCCCATAAACGACCGTAAGAAGCATTGTTTTTAAAGGAAATAATAAACGCCAATGCTGTACCTACCAAACCAATTGGTAACCAAGGTAAGTGTAACCAATACCAACGTAAACCTGTGTACAGTACTACCGGAATTAATGATAAAATAATAAAGATATAGATATAGCGTCGAGTCCACGATAACATATCTTTTACAGAATAATTTCTTTTAGTGTACATAGTTGATTAAAGTTCCTTTTTGTATAAATTAATATTTTCTATAATAAAAGCTAAACATCAATCTATTAGCTTCTTTATATATATTACAATATAAGTATTTATATCGACTTTAAAAGTATCGTACTTCTAATCAACTCCTTATTTACTTCTATAAATAGCTCTAGGATAATCCGACATTCGAACATTTTCTTTTTGTAATTCAGCTAAGGCATTTTTAGCAATCCAATGTGCTGATTTATTCTCAAGTTTTAAAATTTCATTAGCTTTTTGAATCGCTTTTTTATTGAGGTCAATATTTCTTTTTCCAATATTTCGTAATGCCCAGTTTACGGCTTTTTTCACATACAATCTATCATCTTTAGCCTCTCGCTTAATGATTGGTAAGAACTGCTCAAAAAGTCTGTTTTCACTTTTCTTATCTGCCATACAAAAAGCAGCCATAGTTGCAAATCCTGCCCGCTTTTCAAATTCAGACTTACGTTTTGTCCATTCTAAAATTTTAGCAAGTGCCAAATCACTTTTAGCAAATATTCCCATAGAAAAGCTGTCACAAATTTCCCAGTTTTCAAATGTTACCACCCATTTCTCCATCAAATCCTCAGTAATAGCTTTAGGATTAAAAAGCTTACTGCACAACAATCTTGCCTCATAAACACCACTATCAAATAGTTGTACAGCCAGCATATTGTTTTGACCTACTTCTTTTGCTATTTTCTTTAATTCACTGTGATAAATTCCCAACGAATTATGAGATACAATACCGTACTTCTTTTCCTTAAAAACAACTTTTTCAGCATCTTCAAGGCTATATAATCTTTGTAAGATCTCTTCGTAGGTCATTTATGTATTTTAAACATTACTAATATTAAATTCTAAAATTTCTCCATCTTCTGGAATTGATGTTTTCTCTAATAATCCTTCTTTTTCTAAAACTGATTTTAACTGTACACGAGTTGTCGGACAGTGATTCACCGCCTCCATATGATTGGCAATAGTTTTATACGGTGTATTTTTAATAAACTTTACAACATCTTCAACTGTCATTAATAATGGCTTAAAAATATCAAACTGTGCTGAACCAGCTGCCACAACGCTAATTTCTGGCTTGTATTCCGTTAATACTTTGTCTACAGCCTCTGTATAAACAGTATCACTACTTAAGTATACTGATAACTCATTGGGTAATTCTATATAAAACCCCATTACGTTTCCAGCTGGTTTTGCTACAAATCCATAGCCATGTTGTGCCGGTATTCCTTCTATTTTTCCTCCTAAAAAATCAGTTCGTTTCCAATAATCAATAGCTTGAACGACATTTAATCCTCTTTTCTTTAATTCCTTTTCATCTTTTATACTGCAAGTAACAGGAATATTTTTTTCTTTTAAAAATGCTTCAGCATCCTTATCTAAATGATCTGGATGTAAATGAGTAATTAAACAGTGTGTTACCTTTTCTAAAATAGGTCTACAATTATCTGGTAATTCAACAATAGGATTTCTCTTTGGTTTAAATCTAAAAAATGTAAACGGTGGCATTGTGCCTTTTTTCCCTATCATTGGGTCTACTAATATGACATCATTTTCAGTTTCAATAGTCATTGTGGCGTTTCTAAAGTGTTGTATTTTCATGATTTAAATATTAATTAGTTGTTCTTGTTTCCACTCTGCATAAAAGGGGTTGAATCTTTTTTCTGTACCTATTGTACTACTGCTTCCATGCCCAGGATGAATGAGCATATGCTCTGGTTGCTTATCTATTAACTTAAGTACGGATTCTTTAAGATGTTCGAGATTTGCTGTAGGCCGATCCCATTTTCCAACCGATCCTTCAAAGAGTGTATCACCTGTGTATATATCATGTCCTATTTTATAACATACACCTCCTTTAGTATGACCTGGAGTAAAGATAACCGATATTTCATGTCCTTCCAATTCAACAATTGAACTTTCATTGATAGGAACAACCTCTATTTTGTTTATATCGTACGCTTTTTGTTTTTTAAAATAGCCAAAACCATTTAGATTATCATTCAATAAGATTTCTACTTCTTCTTCATGAAGATATACAGGTACATTAAAGCAGTCCAAAGCCTCTATATGATCTATATGGGCATGAGTTAAGAGAATCCCTATAACCTCTAGCTTTTCTCTTTTTATATATGCTTGTATGGTTTCTTTTTGGTAACCTGGATCAATGATAAAACACTTATTATTCCTTTCCAACACATAACAATTCATTGGGAAAAAACCATCTAAGTGTAACTTTCTAACAGGATATAATTTCATGATTTCATCTTTTGAAAGCACAAAATTAGTCTGTCAATTATCTAATTCCATTGATTCAAATCAAGAAATTCTTTTTCGAATTCTGCTTAAGGTTTCTGGGGTAATATTTAAATAAGAGGCAATATGATATTGCGGAATTTTCTCCAACCAATTAGGCTTATAAATTAACAACTCTTTATACAATTCATCGGCTGTTTTGGTTACTCTATTGTACTCAAGTAGCTCCTTATGTTTTAATAATTTTTGAAATGATAAATCAATAAATGATTTTCCACATTCGTATTTATGAAGCAGCTTACGAAAAACACTTTTATCTATACACAACACTTCTATTTCTGTTAAACTCTCTTGATACTTATTAGTTTCAGAATTATTCATAAAGGATGATAAATCTGTTATGAACTGTGGACTGGTGTAAAAATTAATGTTCGTTTCTTTTTCTGAGGTTGCGTAGTATTCTCTAATAACACCCGTATTTAAAAATCGAAGCTGTTTTTCTTCCTGAGCTGTCTTAAGTAGCTGACTCCCTTTTGGAAAAGTTTTTGTTTTAAAAAAAGAAAGAAGCTCTTCTAAACCTTCTTTGTTTAACGGATATTCTGTTTCAAAAAACTTGGATATTTCAGCTAGGTTACTCATAGCTGCAAAAATAATAAAAACGCTACTCTAAATTTATGGTAGTTCTAAAACAACCTATAATTATATTGTTTTTCTGTATAACTTAGATTTATTAATCTTTTTAATATCTATATCTTTGAAAATATGTAACACATTCTCTTTAGAACGCGTCTTTATTGTATGTTTAAGTTAGTACCAATAGTATTCTTTCTATTATTTTGTCAATCTTCTTTTTCTATGAATGAGAATGAAATTATTATAAACTCTATTCCCATTCGTTTTAAAAATGCAAAAATTATAAACGAACACTCTACTAGAATTCCGTTTAAACTTGTAGATCGACTGATAGTTATTGAAGGTACTATAAAAGATAAAAAAGGACAATTTATAATTGATACTGGTTCTGAGACAATGCTTTTGAATAAAGTACATTTTAAAACCTATACTTTTGAAGAGAAACAAGAAACTACAACAGGTGTAATTGATTTTGTTGATGATATTTTTGAGAAAAGAATCAAAAAAATGTCCTTAAAAGAAATGACACTTCACAATAAAAGATCTGATATTATTGATTTATCTCATATAGAAAAAAGTAAAAAAATTAAACTACTAGGTATCATCGGATTTAGTGTTTTAAAAGATTATGAGGTTTTTATAGACCTATATTTAAATCAAATTACACTGACTAAAATAGATGCTTCTGGTAATACTTTGAATAAAAAAGTATACTTAGAAAAAATTGTTGATTCTTTAAATTTTAAACTAAAAAAACACACCATTGTTTTAAACGGTTATATTGACAACGAAAAAATTACATTTGGATTAGATTCTGGAGCAGAATTCAACCAAATAAGTAAAAGAGTTCATAAAAATGTGCTGCAACATTTTTATCCTAAAAAACGAGTAAAACTTGTAGGTGCTAGTAAAAGAAGTATTGAAGCCTTGTATGGAAACTTGTTTAGAGTTAAACTTAGTGATCAAATTTACTTTGGTCCTATGAAAACTATTCTAACCAACCTCAACAATATGAACAAAGCTTTTGGCACAAATTTAGATGGTGTTTTGGGGCATGACTTTTTTCTACAAAAAAGAGTTATCATTAACTATAAAAAGGAGAAACTATATTTTATTAATTATCCTCTGATAAGAAAATAACATGACACATTTTTTTAAAATAACTTTATGCATTATCGCTTTTTGGAGTCAGAATATTTTGGCTCAGGAAAAAGCTATAAAAGGTTATAAAATAGAAGGAGATTATGTTGTTTTTACATTTGATGAAAGAGATTATTCTGAGGCAACCAATGAAATAACCAAAGAAAAACTCGATTTTGATGATTTTGATATAAAGAATGTAGTGGTTTCAGGTAATTTTAATTCATGGTCTAGAGATAGCTGGAAAATGACTAGGGTTTCTAAATATGTATATGAATTAAGAAAAAAGATAAGCGACTTTAAGGACGAATTTGATTGGGAATTCAAATTCATTATTAACAATAGTATTTGGGCCGAACCTTCGGAAAACATTAGTAATATAACTCCCGCTACAGATGGGTATTATAACTACTATACCTATAATTTAAAGATATATAGTGCCTATCCTAGCAAAAACGGAAACACTAAATTTAAGCTTAAAGGCTATAAAAACGCCAAAAAAGTAATTGTTACCGGGTCCTTTAATAAATGGAACGAACAGTTGTTTGAAATGAAAAAAACAAACGATGGTTGGAAGCTTATACTACAATTAAAACCTAACAGATATGAATATCGATTTATTGTAGATGGAAATTGGATGGAAGATCCTAGTAATCCTTTTAGAGTTCCTAATCAATTTGGAGAATACAACTCTTTGATTGATATCTCTGTTCATGTAAAATTTCACTTACAAGGTTTTAAAAATGCTGAAAAAGTAATCTTAGCTGGTTCTTTTAATAATTGGTCTGAAAACGCTTTTAAAATGGAAAAAACAACCGATGGTTGGAGCTATACAGCAAAATTACCTTCTGGAAAACATCATTATAAGTTTATTGTGGACGGAAACTGGATCGTAGATCCGTCAAACTCTATAAAAGAATATGATGAACATGGTAATATTAATTCTGTAAGAATGGTAAGGTAGTTAGCATCTACGCTCTTATTTTGACCACTTATTCCATCAATAAAAAACCTGTTTAAATAATCAAACAGGCTTTTTTAAACTTTTCTTTCTATCTAGTTTTACTTTGATGGAAATTAATTCATCGTAGCAGCTACTTTACTCGTTACATTAAGTGTCTTTGTATAATAATCTTTTAGCTTTATTACTGCTTGATTTACATATCTTTCTTGGTCATATAAATCAAAATGTGTTGCCTCTTTTATGGTAAATAGTTCTTTACTTCCCTTTGCTCTCTCTACAGCTACCTCACTAAAATATGCCGAAAGCGCATTTTCTCCAACAATGGCTAAAAAAGGTCTGTCTGACATTAATTCCATTTGCTCACTTGGATTAAAAAAGTAACGTGTATCTAAAGACATCGCAGCTCTTAAAGGACTATAGGTAGCAAACTGTCCACCTCTCTTAGGGTTTCTATAATAATCAGCGGCTCTGTCCCAAAATGTTCCCATTCCCGATCCTTTTACTGGAATACCATCTACTAAAACAACCTCACCTGTTTCAAAGTATTTTTGGCGTGCATCACTTCCCATTTTAATTTGTTGCTGAAATTGTGCTACTTTATCTCCTTTTAAAACATCACTATACTGTGTTGCTCCTCCTAAACCATAATCGATAAAATCAACAAAACCACTTACGGTTGCAACCGATTTTACGCGCTGATCAAAAATAGCTGTTTGAATACTATATCCAGCTCCAGAACAAATTCCTAATTCAGCTATTTTAGTTTTATCTACTCCAGTCACTGTTCCAACAAAAGAAATAGCATTTTTAATATCTTCAACTTTCATAGGAGCATTCTCCATACCTCTTGGATAACCACCACTTTCTCCATAGGTTCTATGATCAAAAGCTAAAGTTACAAAACCTTCTTTCGCTAATTTTTCTGCATATATACCGGCTGTTTGTTCTTTAATTCCACTTGCAGGAGTAATACATATGATAGCAGGAAGTTTTCCTTCTGCTGTATAATTTTTAGGTATGAAAAGGTTTCCTGCAATCCTTGTTCCTTCACTTAAAAAACTTACCTTATTAATTCCTTCTTGATAAACAACTTCATAAGTTGCATCACTTCTCTTTGTTTGTGCATGTACGTTAAACATAATATTTACTATTAATATTGTTAATAATTTGATTTTTAAAACTTTATTTCTCATTAGTATTTGATATAAAAATTATTAATGATATTTTTGAATTATCAACAATTAATTATTGATTTTCAAATCTTTGACAAAATTATATTGAAACAAAAGACAATCAAAATACTATTTTTTTATATTTATCATAATTATAGATTATGGATGCTAGATTATTGAAATTTTTTATTGCCGTTTATGAAGAAAAGAATTTAACTCGAGCGGCCACACGATGCTTCGTTTCTCAACCAAACATTTCAAATGGAATAAAACAATTGGAAGAAGAACTGGATAAAAACTTATTTATTCGTCATAAAAAAGGAGTAGAATTAAAAACAGAAGCTCATTATTTGTATCCTATTGCGAAGCGATTGGTAGGAGAAATGAATTCATTAAGTCACATTTTTAAAGAGCGTCAGTTCAATAACAAAATTCAAATAGGCGTTGCAGAAAGTTTACCCCAAGAACATAAACAACAGTTTTTTAGAACAACTACTAACCTTTGTGAGTCGGTAGAGTGGGTTACGAAAGATATCGGACGAGAAAATGAAATAAACTTGCTGGTTCGAGAATGGAAGCATGAAGAGGATTTGTTTTTACCTCTATGGAAAGAAGATTATGTTTTATGTATTCCGAACGACAATCCTTTAATTAATAAAGAAATCATAGAGTTGAGCGATTTAGAAAAGGAAACCTTCATTCATTGCCCTCCGTGTGAAGCGCATAAGCAATGCTTATCTATACTAAACAACGAAACTAATAAAATGCTCACTATAGCAAATTGTTCTACGAAAACCGAAACCTTAACAATGCTTATGGCCGGTTTAGGAGTTACTTTTCTTCCCGAAGCTTTTGTTGATGGATGGTATGGTTTTGAAATAAAAAAGTACAACGGCCCGAGGTACTTTAGAGAAGTTGGGCTTGCGTATCCTCGTAAGAGTTTACGAAACCCAGCAATTGCCCAAATTATCGAGTATTTTTCTAAAAATGAATTAAAGACCAACAAGTTTACCGAGTTTGGCTATTATTTAAAATAAAAAAGCCCGTCAATTTCGACGAGCTTTCTTACAACTTGATTTTAAATTTATAAACTACAGCTTAGCAGCTAATCTGCTACCTTGGTCTATTGCTCTCTTTGCATCTAATTCAGCAGCTACATCTGCTCCTCCAATTACATGCGTTGTAATTCCTTTAGCTTCTAAAGGCTCTAATAATTCTTTAAATGGTAATTGACCAGCACATACAATAACATTGTCTACATCTAACACTTTTTGTTCTTCATTTTGAACATAGTGTAATCCTTGATCATCTATTTTCGAGTACTGAACTTCATTGATAAACTGTACTTTTTTCTTCTTTAATACAGCACGGTGAATCCATCCTGTTGTTTTTCCTAAGTTACCTCCGAATTTTCCTTTACTACGTTTGAACATAAAGATTTCTCTTGGCGAAGGGTAAAACTCAGGTTGTACACCTTCAATACCCGCTCTTGCTTCTAAGGTTTTATCAATTCCCCATTCTTGCAACCAAGCATCAATATTTTGAGAAGTACTTTCTCCTTCATGGGCTAAATATTCTGAAACATCAAAACCAATACCTCCAGCACCAATCACAGCTACTCGTTTACCTACTGTTTTTTTATGTTTTACAACATCTATATAGCTTAATACTTTTTCATGCTCTATTCCTTCAATACGAGGAGTACGAGGCGTGATTCCGGTAGCTAAAACAACCTCATCAAAATCTTCTCTGGCTAAATCATCTGCATTTACTCTTGTGTTCAACTTTAATTTGACATTATGCAATTCAATTTGCTTATTGAAATAACGAATCGTTTCATAGAACTCTTCTTTTCCAGGAATTTGTTTTGCTATGTTAAATTGCCCTCCTGTTTCACTATCTGCATCGTACAAGGTTACATCATGCCCTCTTTGAGCTGCTACCGTAGCCGCTGCTAATCCTGCTGGTCCAGCTCCAACGACTGCGATTTTCTTTTTATTATCTGTAGGTAAATAGTTTAATTCTGTTTCATGACAAGCTCTTGGATTCACCAAACAACTTGCTACTTTCTTTTGGAATGCGTGATCTAAACAAGCCTGATTACAAGCAATACAGGTATTAATTTCATCATCACGCTCTTCTTTTGCCTTAATCACCCATTCTGGATCTGCTAAAAACGGACGTGCCATTGAAATCATGTCTGCATCTCCTCTCGACAATACTTCTTCTGCCGTTTCTGGCATATTGATTCTGTTTGAAGTAACTAAAGGAATTGATACTTCCTCTTTCATTTTTTTAGTTACCCAAGTAAATGCTGCTCTGGGAACTGAAGTTGCAATTGTAGGAATACGAGCTTCGTGCCAACCAATTCCTGTATTGATAATAGTAGCTCCAGCTTTTTCAATTTCTTTAGCCAATTGTACTACCTCTTCCCAAGAACTTCCTTGCTCTACCAAATCTAACATTGATAAACGGTAAATGATAATAAAGTTCTCTCCAACGGCTTCACGCGTTTTACGAACAATTTCTACCGCTAAACGGATTCTGTTTTCATAACTTCCTCCATAATTATCGGTTCTTTTATTGGTTCTAGTAACAATAAATTGGTTTATTAAATATCCTTCAGACCCCATGATCTCTACACCATCATACCCTGCTTCTTGCGATAATTTTGCACAGTTTACAAAGTCTTTTAAGGTTCTTCGTATACCAGATTGTTTTAAAGCAAACGGTTTAAACGGATTTATAGGCGCTTGAATTTTAGAAGGAGCTACACTAACAGGGTGATACCCATAGCGTCCTGAGTGTAAAATCTGCATACAAATTTTACCACCTTCTTTGTGAACTGCTTCTGTAATTTTTTTATGTTCTCTTGCATGCTTTTTCGTACTCATACGAGCAGAAAAAGGAGCCGTCCATCCTTGAATATTTGGTGCAATACCTCCTGAAACTATCAACCCTACTCCACCTTTTGCACGCTCTGCATAATAAGTAGCTATTTTTTCAATACCATTTTTTTCTTCTTCTAACCCCGTATGCATCGATCCCATTAAAATTCTATTTTTAAGTGTGGTAAATCCAAGATCTAAGGGCTCGAAAATGTGTTTGTATTTTGTCATTTTGTTGATAGTTTTTGTTTTTTATTATGCGTGCATAACAAATTGCAAGATACAATTTTTTATATAATAAAAAACCTCGTGTTGTTTACGAGGTTTTTTAAAAGATTAAATTGAATGCTCTTCTAATATAAATATCCCATTTTTCCTTTTTGATAATCTCGAATCGCTTCCATGATCTCAGTTTGAGTATTCATAACATAAGGTCCCCAAGAAGCTACTTTTTCTTTGATAGGTTTCCCAGACAGCACTAACAAAGTGCTTTCTTGTTTTGCTGCTATTTCTATTGCTGTACCATCATGATGGAAAGTTAGCATTTGCGTTGCTCCTTTTTTAAGAGTTACTTCATCATTAACCATTACTTCTCCATCTAATAAATACACTAGCGACTCATGACTCATTGGGACGTCAACTAACATTTTCCCAGCATCTTTTGCGTTTATAGTAAACACATTAACTTCCGTTTGTGTTTTTATATGTCCTGTGACATCCCCTAGATTTCCAGCAATGACATTTAAAGCAATTGTTTTATCTTCATTTTCAACAACTGGAATGTCTTCACTTTTTAAATGCTGATAGTTTGCAGGCATCATTTTCTTTTCTGCCGGAAGGTTTAACCATAATTGAATTCCTTCTAACTTCCCTCCTCTTTCTACAAATTCTTTTGATGGACCTTCAGCATGAATAATTCCTCTTCCTGCTGTAGTCCATTGTACATCTCCAGCTTTTACCAACATTTCATTCCCTAAAGAATCTCGGTGTAATTGTTCTCCTTTAAATAGTAAGGTTATTGGCTCAAATCCTCTATGAGGATGCGGACCTAAATCAAATGGATTGTTAAAGGCACTTATTGCATACGGACCATAATGATGTAACAATAAAAATGGATCTACCATTTCTACTCCTTCAGTTGGTAATGGTTGTCTTAGCCTTACTGGTCCCATATTTACTAATGGGCTTCTTACTTTATGTTGTATTGTTTTTAGTTTCTTCATGCGTTCTTGTTTTTAATGTTTAATAATCCTTCAACTAAGGGTTCTAGATTATTTACCATAGTTTTATTTTCCTTGGAAAATATTATTGTAAATTTTTTTGTTTAGATTCTTCCTGAAACACAGGAAGAATCTTTATCTTATTTTGTCTAACAAATTACTTAATTGTGTAGCTTCTTCTTCTGTAAGATTATCGATAAAATCAAAATCGATATTATCATCAATTGCTTTTAACAATTCCAATCCTTGGTTTGTAATGCTAATAAACACCACTCTTCTATCATGATCACAACGAACACGTGCTATAAGCTTTTTATCACATAGCTTATCCATTAAACGTGTAGCGTTTGGAGCTCTTTCAATCATTCTATCTTTAATAATCTGAACTTTTGTTGGCTCGTTAGCTCCTCTTAAAATTCTAAGAATATTGTATTGTTGTGGTGATATTCCGTAAGGCTTAAAAAATTCATTCTCCCTACTACTAATCCAATTTGCTGTATATTTTATATTGATAAAAGCTTTCACTCTGTTATTTGGAAATGTTGAATTAATATCTTTTGAAATATCTCCCATTTACGTTACTCTTTAACCCTATTTCGATGCCTCGAAATCACTTATAATTTTATCCTCTTAATTTTAAATCGTGCATTACTTTGTTAAAAGTATCTGATGTAGGTGTTAAATACACTTCATCATTTACAAACAATGTTGGATACTTTACCACACCGTCATACAATTCTCTTGAATGTTCTCTTGCTGCTTCATCTTCTGATACATCTTTGTAATCAAAAGGTACTTCTGCAGATCTTAAAAAGTTCTTGTAAGCAACTGTATGTGCATGACCTTTTCTTCCGTACAATGTAATCTTCATATTTACCTCCTTACGAGTACAAAATTACGAAAAATAAATTTATTTACCAAGGAATATATTACAACTGAAAACACTAAGCTAATACATCTGAATAAGCGGTCTTTTTGGTAAAAACAGCTTTGGCAAATGGGCATAACGGAATTGCCTTTATTCCTTTCTCCCTCATAAAGTTAACGGAAGCTTCTACTAATTTATATCCAACACCTTGACCTCTTAAACTATCTCTAACCTCAGTATGATCTATAATAATCTTATCTTCTCCTGCCCAGGTATAGGTCATTAAGGCATCTCTACTTCCATTTACTTCAACATAAAACTCCCCTTTTTTACCATTATCTTCTTGTAAAACTTCCATTAGCCTACAAAATTTACATCATTATGTTTACCATCGCAAAATGGTTTGTTTGTAGAAGCTCCACATCTACAAAATGCAGTGACCTTGGTTCTCTTTTCTGTGGAACCATCTGAGTTGGTAATATGAACATCACCCATCACCATTAACGGACCATTTTCCATACATTTTACTTCTGTTTCTTGCTGAGTATCCTCAACAGCTTCATTCTTCATTTTATAGGATAAAGCTCCAGAAGGACACTCGTCAATTTGCTTCATAATGCGTTTGGTGGTTGCTCCTTCCATATTTACCCATGGTCTGTTTTGTGGATTAAAAACTTGCAATAAGCCTTTCCAACATTTTTTAGCATGGATACAGGTATTTGGTTTCCAATAAACCCTTAAATCCGCATTACTGTACTCTTTTGTAATTTCTCTATTCTCAGCCATAAGTGTGTTGTTTTTTGTTAGTTATTGTTACCTGTAAATGAATTACAAAGCTTGTTCAAAAGTTGCCACTGCTTCTTTTAGCTCATTCTTTTTATCTTCAATTACAATTTCTCCTTCTTTAAAGTTATCATAAAATCCTGGAAGAGAAAAACTTCCAGTTATTTTTGCTCCCATATGAGGAAAAGTTCCTGTAGCTGCTCCTAATACTCCAGCTCCTCCTCTACCTCCTGGAGAAGTAGCCATTACCAATACCGGCTTGTTTCTAAATACTTCTCTGTTTTTACGAGATGCCCAATCGAATAAATTCTTAAATGCTGCAGCATATGAACCGTTATGTTCAGCTAAAGACACTATAAATCCATCATATTTATCTAAATCATTGTTAAACAATTCAGCTCCTGCCGGATATTCGTTCTCACGTTCTTCGTCTTCACTAAATATAGATACCTTATAATCGTTTAAATCTAATACATCAAATGATGCATTTCCTAATTGTGCTGCTGCATAAGTAGCTAATTGTTTATTGATAGATGTTGAACTTGTGCTACCTGCAAATGCTGCTATTTTTTTCATTTTACTTGTTATTTTATACGATGTTACTTGTAATTGGAGTTGCTCCTTTTACCATTTTTGCCACAGGACATTTTCCTGCGATTTCTAATAATTTTTCTTTTTGCTCAGGGGTTACTTCCTTTTCAAAAGAAATCTCCTCAATTAGAGATTTCTTTATTCCTTCTGAAGTTAACTCTTCTTTCTGACGAACGTTTACGGTAATTTCACCTAAATCCCATCCTTTACGCTCTGCATACATACGCAATGTTATAGATACACATCCGCCTATGGCAGTTAATAAATATTCAACAGGTGTTGGCGCATTATCATCACCTCCAGCTTTTATAGGTTCGTCTATGACGGCAAAATGTTGTCGCATCTTCGCCTCTGCTAAATAGTTCTTAGTCGTTAACTTTACTATTGATTCTTGTTGTTTAGCCATCTATTTTTTTGCTAAAAATGTACGATGTAATTAAAAGTACCATGGCAATTAACGCTCCTGTTTGTTCTCCATCTCCAATCATAAAGTGCGCAAAGAATGCTAAAATGAATGCAAAGAAAAATCCAGCATATGCCCATTCATTTAAAAACTTACCTCTAAAAAACCACAGTGCTACTAATCCTAAAACTTTAGCTATACCATAAGGGTAAATAATGTAAGTTGGATATCCGAATGCCTCAAACAACTTAGCGATTTCTGCATTGTTAAAAAAGTACATTCCTGCCGACATCAACATCATTAAAGTTAATAGTCCTGTAGATACGTAAAAGATAATTTTGTTTTTTTTCATGATTAATTAGTTTTAAAATTTCAACAAAGATATAAATTATTTTTTTATTTACCATGGAAAATATCTTCTAGGTAAATTATTAACAAGTAATTAACTTTCAAGTTATCATATTTTTTTATAATTTTGTATAAGCACTTATATAAATACTTAATCATTAATAAATGGACGCTTTACAAGGTATTGGAGAAATAGGAATGGGCTCACGATTAAAACGAGTGAGTGAATATATGATGAGGGAGACACAAATTGTGTACGACACTTTTCATATTGATTTTGACCCCTACCTCTTCCCTACTTTTAAGATTATTAAAAATAAAGACGGTGTAACCAATACAGAAATCAATACCAGCTTAAGAACCACGCAACCTGCCACGACTCAAGCTATTAATAAATTGGTTAAAAAAGGGCTTATTGAATTAAAAGAAGACAAAAGCGATAAACGTAAAAAAATAATTCACCTTTCTGAAAAAGGAAAAAAACTGGTTCAAAAAGTAACTCCTATTTGGAATAGTATTGAGCATACTATTAAAGAGTATACTCAAATTGAATCAAGTTCATTAATTGAACATTTAAATATTTTAGAAACTAAATTTAACAAGAAGGGCTTTAGTGAAGCCATTATAGAACATATCCATATGAATACAGTAATAAATCCAGTAGAAATCATTACTTATGAAGATAACTACGCTTCGTATTTTTATGATTTAAATGTAGAATGGTTAAAAACATTCTTTTACGTAGAACCTTTTGACGAAGAAGTATTAAGCAATCCTGATAAGTATATTATTAATAAAGGAGGACATATCTTTTTTGCTAAACTAAATAATGAGATTGTAGGTACTGTAGCTTTAATGCCTAAAGAAGAGACTTTTGAGCTTACAAAAATGGCTGTTTCACCTAATCATCGTGGACATAAAATAGGTCAAAAATTAATGCAACACTGCATTGATTTTGCAAAAAATGAATTAAACCTGAACAACCTAATTCTTTATTCTAATACAAAGTTAGAAAACGCAATTTATATATACAGAAAATATGGTTTTATTGAAATTCCTGTAGAAGAAAATTCTCCTTACAAACGCAGTGATATTAAAATGAAATTAATTTTAAGATAAAAAAAGCTCCCAATTGGGAGCTTTTTGCTTCAAAACAAAAATTTATAAACAGCTATTGCTATATAAATTCTATTAGGTAAAATTTCCCACCTACTAAACAAACAACTTATACAAACCAACATAGGTGGGAAATTAAGATATAACTAAATTAATTATACGTATTTTAAACTGCTACAGCTTCCTGAGTTACTTTTTTTTCAACTCCACCAAACTGATTAGAAGTATTCTTAGCTCCTCCTGCTTTTAAAGCATTATCTCCAGAGAAGAACGTTTTATGATCATCTCCTAAGTCTGAACCAGCCATTCTTTGATGTTTTACACATGAAACTCCTTTACGAATTTCTTGACGTTGCACGCCTTTAACATAAGCCAACATTCCTTCTTCACCAAAATATCCTTCAGTTAAATCATTCATATGAAGCGCAGTTGTGTGGTATGTAGGTAACGTAATTAAGTGATGGAAAATACCTGCTTCTCTTGCTCCGTCTACCTGAAAAGTACGGATTTTCTCATCTGCTCTTTTACATAATTCTGATCCATCGTATTTTACATCCATTAAGTTATTTCTATCATAAGCAGAAACATCTTCACCAGCAGCTAGCATTGCATCATAAACTTGATTACGGAAATTCAATGTCCAGTTAAATGATGGAGAGTTATTATATACTAATTTAGCATTTGGTACTACTTCTTTAACTCTGTTTACCATATGAGCAATTTGACCAACATGCGGCGTTGGAGTTTCAATCCATAATAAATCTGCTCCGTTTTGTAAACTTGTAATACAATCAAGTACAACTCTATCTATATTTGTTCCGTCTTTGAACTTGTACAACCCGTTTGGTAAACGAACAGGGCGTACTAATTTCCCTTCTCTTTTTAATAATACATCGTCTTCTCGAGCTTCATCAATCGTAATTTCTTCAGCTTCTACAAAAGCTAAATATTGAGATGCTAAATCTCCTGGTTCTTGGCTTACAGGTAATTTTTGTGTTAATCCCGCTCCTTCAGAATCAGTACGAGCTACAATAATTCCGTCTTCAACCCCTAACTCTAAAAATGCATAACGAATAGCATTTAATTTTGCAATAAAATCTTCATGTGGCACAGTTACTTTTCCATCTTGATGACCACATTGTTTAGCATCTGACACTTGATTTTCAATTTGAATTGCACAAGCCCCTGCTTCAATCATTTTTTTAGTTAATAAATACGTAGCTTCTTCGTTTCCAAATCCAGCATCAATATCAGCAATAATTGGTACAACATGTGTTTCAAAATTATCTATTTGATCTTGGACATCTTCACCTTGATCTAACCGTCTAAACAAATCATTTAACTCAACCGCGTCAGCTTGTTTTAAAAAATCATAAATCTCTTTGATTAATGCAGGAACAGCTGTTTTTTCGTGCATTGATTGATCTGGTAAAGGCCCTAACTCAGAACGTAAAGCAGCAACCATCCAACCCGATAAATACAAATATCTTTTACTAGTAGTTTTATGATGTTTTTTTACAGAAATCATTTTTTGTTGTGCAACAAAACCATGCCAACAACCTAATGATTGTGTGTATTGAGAATTATCGGCATCGTAAGCTACCATATCTTCTCGCATAATTGTAGCTGTATATTTAGCAATATCAAGTCCCGTTTTAAAACGGTTTTGAGTGATCATTCTTGCTGCACTCTCAGAAGTTACCGCATTCCATGTATTACCATACTTCTGTTTAAGATTTCTTACAGTTTCTAATGCAGAACTATAACTACTCTGAGCTAAATTTTTCATAAATTTGTGTTGTTAATAAGTTATTGAATTATTAATATTTATAGCCCTGAAAATGTTGCCGCATTTAGGGGCTTTCTTTGTTTTTATAAGTACTTGTACGCTGGTAAGGTTAAGAACTCTTCAAAATCTTTTGATAAAACTAATGAGTCGAACAACTCAATAGCTAAAGCAAATTTTCCTGATTCATATCGTTCTTCACCAACCAAATTTTTAATCTTTTTTAATTCTTCTTTTTTAAACTGCTCGTACATTCCTTCTGTAAAAGTTCTTCCGTCTTCTAACATTTCGTTATTATGCAACCATTGCCATAACTGAGTACGAGAAATTTCGGCAGTTGCTGCGTCTTCCATTAAGTTGTATAAAGCAGCTGCTCCTTGCCCCATTAACCAAGATTCTATGTATAAAATTCCTACGTTGATGTTTT
The DNA here is from genome assembly GCF_002120225.1 of Tenacibaculum holothuriorum. Lineage (GTDB taxonomy): Bacteria > Bacteroidota > Bacteroidia > Flavobacteriales > Flavobacteriaceae > Polaribacter > Polaribacter holothuriorum. Next base: position 169,861 of record NZ_LAPZ01000003.1, read on the forward strand.
CTCTAATTCCTTTTTCGGTAATATTTCCTATTGGAGTTTCAACCAAATCTGCTTCAGAAATTTCAACATCATTTCTCTTTACATGGATTTGATTTTTTGTAAGCATTCCTGCATTGAAAATCTCTAACGCTAACGGAACCAATCCTGGATGTGCAACCCAAGTTCCATCATGCCCATTCTTTACTTCTCTCTCTTTTCCTTTTCTTACCTTATCGAAAGCCAAAGCATTTGCTTTTTCATCGTTTTTTACAGGAATTTGTGCTGCCATACCACCTATAGCATGTACACCTCTTTTATGACAAACCTGAATTACTCGTAACGAATATGCTTCCATAAAAGGAGTTTGCATCGTAACTTGTGCTCTATCTGGTACAAAGAAATTTTTGTGATTTCTGAATTTCTTTATGTATGAAAAAATATAATCCCATCTACCACAGTTTAAACCAGCCATATGGTTTCTTAATTCGTAGATAATTTCGTCTAATTGAAAACTTGCAGTGATAGTTTCTACCAAAACAGTTGCCTTAATAGTTCCTTGTGGTACTTCTAAATAATCTTGAGCAAATTCAAATACTTCATTCCACCAACGTGCTTCTAAATAATGTTCTAGTTTTGGTAAATAGAAATACGTAGCGCTATCTTTATTTAATAATGTTTTAATATTATGAAAGAAATACAATCCAAAATCTAACAAAGATCCAGACGTTTCTTCTCCATCAATTAAAAAGTGTTTTTCATTTAAGTGTAACCCTCTCGGTCTTACTAATAATGTTGCTGTTTCTTTAAAAAGTGAATACTCTTTTCCAGTCCTTGGATGCACATAAGAAATTGTCTTGTTTACTGCATCTCTTAAATTTATTTGTCCGTCTAAAGCATTTGTTATTGTTGGAGAATTACTATCCTCAAAATCTGCCATAAACATTTTTGCTCCAGAATTCAAAGCATTAATAATAATCTTTCTATCAACTGGTCCTGTAATTTCTACTTTTCTATCTAATAAATCGAAAGGTAATTCTGCACAAACCCAATCTCCTTCTCTAATTTCTTTAGTTTCTTCCGGAAAGTTTGGAAAGTTCCCTGCATCAAAATATGCTTGAGTAATTTTTCTTTCCTCTAATAATTGAAGCCTCTTTTTATTAAACTTCTCATGAAGTGCTACCAAAAACTCTTTGGCTTCATCAGTCAAAATACTAGAATATTCTAATTCATTAAAACCTTTGGTAACTATTTGTGTTGTTAAGATATTTTGACTCATTTTTTTGTGTTGTTATAATTAGTATGATACAATATTAAAAAAAAGAACAAAAACAAAAAAGCGAACGTTCGCTAAATACTTTATTTTCTCTAATTTTTACGAATCTGCTAATTTTTATACCTTTGAATTATTAATTTTTTAATAATCATATCTTGGAAGAAGAATATATCAGACTAATTTTCGGTCTAAAACTCAAACAAATACGTAGCGATAAAAAACTATCACTCTTCGGGTTAGCTAAACTTACTGGTTTATCGAAATCGTATTTAAATGAAATAGAGAAAGGGAAAAAGTACCCAAAAACCGATAAGATTATTACTCTCTCTGAAAAGTTAGAAGTACCCTACGATCATTTAGTTTCTTTAAAACTTGATAAAAACCTTGCTCCTATTGGAGAAATTTTACAATCAAAAATTTTAAAAGAAATTCCGTTAGACTTATTCGGAATAAAAGAAAATAACTTAATAGACATAATTGCAAATGCACCTGCAAAAGTGAATGCTTTTATAAGTACTATTATTAAAATTTCTCAAAACTATAATTTAACCCGAGAAAGTTTTTTCTTAGCAGCGTTAAGATCATATCAAGAAGCACATAACAACTATTTTGAAGACATAGAAGAAAAAGCTATTGAGTTCGCTAAGTCATATCACTTAGACCTTAACAAAACACTATATTCAAAAGACTTAGAAGAAATTTTAATTGAAGAATATGGTTATACTATAGATAACAAAGAATTATCTAAACACGAAAATCTTTCAGAATTAAGAAACATATTCATTCCCGCTAAAAAGGTTTTATTAGTTTATAACACAGTAACCGAAGCTCAAAAAACTTTTATTTACGCAAAAGAAATTGCCTACAACTATTTAAATATAACCGATAGGCTTTATACTTTTCCTTGGATAAAATTTGATAGTTTCGATCAAGTTCTAAACAACTTTATAGCTTCTTATTTTGCTGGTGCTATAGTAATTCCTAAGAATAATATTGTTAAAAAACTAACATCTTTATTTGCTCAAAAAGAATGGAAACCGATAGAATTACACAAAATAATTAAAAGCTATAATTGTTCAGATGAAACATTTTATCAACGTTTAACGAATATTTTACCTAAACATTTTAATATTAAAAACCTATTCTTTTTACGTTTTACACACAAACATAATTCTCCTTCATTTAGGTTAACTAAAGAACTGCATATTACACAACAACAAACTCCACATGGTAATAGAAATAACGAACATTATTGCAGAAGGTGGGTATCACTTCAAACCATAAAAGATTTAGAAAATGACAATCGTAAAAAGTCTTCTTATGGAATTCAAATATCGTCTTATGAAAATACTAAAAATCAATATTTAGTTTTATCAGCTGCATCAGAAGATCCTTTTAAAGAAAACATAAGTCGAAGTATAAGTATTGGTTTATTATTATCTCCACATTTAAAAAACAAAATTCAATTTTTTGATGAAGAAATTTTTACTACAAAAACCGTAGGAGTTACTTGCGAGACTTGTAGCGTAAAAAATTGCACAGAAAGAGTTGCAGAACCAAGAACATTAAATCGAGTACTTCGTAATGAAGAAATTGAAAATACAGTAGCTTCAATTATAAACTCTTACAAATAACACACTTGAAATCTCTTACGATTTTATTATTTTAGCACACCTAAAAACAAACAACTTCTATGGATTTAAACTTCAATAAAAACGAAGATCACAATAAACTTTTAGCATCAGATTTACGCCAACGTTTTGCCAAGGTAAAATTAGGCGGAGGTCAAAAACGAATTGACAAACACCATGCTAAAGGAAAACTTACTGCAAGAGAACGTATTGAATATTTATTAGACAGTGACAAAGAAGCTATTGAAATTGGAGCTTTTGCGGGTGAAGGAATGTACAAAGAACATGGAGGATGTCCTTCTGGAGGTGTAGTTGTAAAAATGGGATATGTTAGTGGCAAACAATGTATAGTTGTTGCTAACGATGCTACTGTTAAAGCAGGTGCTTGGTTTCCTATTACAGGAAAGAAAAACTTACGTGCACAAGAAATTGCTATCGAAAATAAATTACCTATTATCTACTTAGTAGATTCTGCAGGGGTTTATTTACCAATGCAAGATGAAATTTTTCCTGATAAAGAACACTTCGGACGTATTTTCAGAAACAATGCGGTAATGAGTAGCATGGGAATCACCCAAATATCTGCTGTTATGGGAAGTTGCGTTGCTGGTGGTGCTTACTTACCTATTATGAGTGACGAAGCTTTAATTGTAGATAAAACTGGAAGTATCTTTTTAGCAGGAAGTTACCTTGTAAAAGCTGCTATTGGTGAAGCTATAGACAATGAAACTTTAGGAGGAGCCACAACACATTGCGAAATCTCTGGAGTTACAGATTATAAAGCTAAAGATGATAAAGATGCTTTAGACACCATTAAAAAATTAATGGATAAAATTGGAGATTATGACAAAGCAGGCTTTAATCGTAAAGAAGCATTACCTCCAAAAGAAAATGAAGAAGAAATCTTCGGAATTTTACCTAAAGCTCGTAATGAGCAATATGATATGATGGAAATTATTCATCGTTTGGTAGATAATTCTGATTTTGATGAATACAAAGCTGGCTATGGACAAACCATTATTACTGGATATGCTCGTATTGATGGTTGGGCAGTTGGTATTGTTGCCAATCAACGTAAAATTGTAAAATCGAAAGGAGCAAAAACAAAACCTAGCGAAATGCAATTTGGCGGTGTTATTTACAACGACTCTGCAGATAAAGCTACCCGTTTTATTGCTAATTGTAATCAGAAGAAAATTCCGCTAGTATTCTTACAAGATGTAACTGGATTTATGGTAGGAAGCAAATCTGAACATAGTGGAATTATTAAAGATGGAGCTAAAATGGTAAACGCTGTAAGTAATTCAGTTGTTCCTAAATTCACAATCGTTATTGGTAATTCTTACGGAGCTGGTAATTATGCCATGTGTGGTAAAGCATACGACCCTCGTTTAATTGCTGCATGGCCTAGTGCTGAGTTAGCTGTAATGAGCGGAGCTTCAGCTGCCAAAGTATTATTACAAATTGAAACCGCAGCTCTTAAAAACAAAGGTGAAGAAATTACCAAAGAGAAAGAAGCTGAATTATTTGACAAGATTAAATCGAGATATGACGAGCAAATTTCTCCTTACTATGCAGCTGCTAGATTATGGACAGATGCAGTTATAAATCCGTTAGATACGAGAAAATGGATTAGTATGGGAATTGACGCTGCTAATCATGCTCCTATTGAAAAGCAATTTAATTTGGGAGTTTTACAAGTTTAATAGCACATACATTGTAGTATGAAAAAAAAGATAATATGGGCTGTTTTAGCAGCCCTTTTTAGTTTTATCCTATATCAAGTTTATGTATTTTCTTTAGCCGAAGAAGACAATATAAATCCGATTTATTTAATACCCGAAGACGCTGTTTTTGTAATTGACACAAAACGACCAATAGACACTTGGGATGAAGTGAGCGCTAGCCCAATTTGGAAACATCTCCAAACAAATACTTCAATTAAAAAAGCTTCAAAAAACGTAGCTAGTTTCGATCAAACTTTTCAAGATCAAAAGAATATTATTGATTTTATTGGTGAAAGAGATTTATTAATTTCTGTTCATGTTTATAAACCCAAAAAGTACGGGTTACTGTATGTAGCTGATTTACAAAAACTATCGAAATTACGTTTTCTTAAAACTGCTATTTCAAAATTAGCAGGTGATAATTTTAAAGTTACCAAACGAGTTTTTAAAGAACATGAAATAATTGAACTTTATGATAAGAAGAAAAGAGAAACGCTACATATTAGTTTTATTAAAAATCAATTAATTGCTTCGTATACTCATGTATTGGTTGAAAACTCAATCAATCAATACACAAATCCAAAAATTGGACGAGATGTTAATTTTGTAGAAATAAAAAAAGAAACGGATGACAGTGGATTTTTCAATGTTTTTATACAACACAAATACCTGGATCAATTTTTAAATTGTTTCACAAAAGCATCTGATTTAACTTACTATAACAATATAAAAAATACGCTATACTATTCTGGCTTTGACGTTTCGTTAATTGAAGGTAGTATTATACAAGCTATAGGTTATACGAATGTAAACGAAACATCGCAAACCTATTTAAAGGCTATTCAAAAATCGGGTAAAGGAAAGAGAACTGTTGCTAAAATTGCACCCAAAAACACCTCACTTTACTTTAGTATTGGATTTGATAGTTTTGATGAATTTCATAATAATGTTGAAGAGCTTCAGAAAGAAAATCCGAAACAATTTGAAATCTACTCCAATCAATCGAAAGCTATCGAAGAAAAACTTGATATCAACCTAAAAAAACATATTTATAGTTGGATCGGTGATGAAATAGCTTTACTTCATTTTTCTTCAGCTCTATCAAAAAACAAAAAAGACATCGCTGTTGTTATTAAAACTGATGATATTGATGATGCTAAAGAAAACTTACAGCACGTACTGAGTAAAATAAAAGAAAATACTCCTTTAAAGTACAAACAGATAAATTACCAAGGTTATCCAATAAACTTTTTTGATCTAAAAGGTTTCTTTAAAATGTTGGCTGGAAACATGTTCTCTAAAATGGAAAAACCCTATTTCACTATTATTGATGATTATGTTGTTTTTAGCACGAGTCCGAATACTCTTAAATCAATTATTAATGATAATATTACTGGCTATACATTAAATACTTCTGATAAATTTGAAGAATTCAACTATCATTTTGAGAAAAAATCTAGTATTTACACCTACATAAACACTCCTTTAATCTACAATGAATTATTAGACATTTCAGATAGAAAAACTCGAGTAGAACTTCAAAAGAACAAGAATTATATCACTTGTTTTTCTCAAATGGGATTACAATTAATATCAGATGGAGGATTATTTAAAACTAACATAACGACTTCATATCAAAATCCAAAAGTTTTATCTGAGGAACTTCAGAAAGAGATTCAGCTAAAGAAAGAACTTCTTGAAAAAATAAAACCTCAAAAAGATTCCGTTATAGAATTAAATGCTGATACTGCTTTTATACTTCCTGAAATTCACCCTCCAGATTTAAGCACATCAGAATACAAAGAGTTTTATGATGATAAAACCTTAAAATTCGAAGTAGAATTAGACGACGGCATGTTAGATGGTGATTTTAAAATGTACTATTCTAATGGAAAATTAAAATTAAAAGGGCAGTTTAAAAAAGGAAAACAATCGGGTACTTGGCGTGCATATAGTAAAGAAACCGGAAAACAAATTTTCAAAAAAAGATTTTAATTGTAAATAATTATAGCATTGGTTACATTTGCCCTTGCGAAACAAAACAATAAGAAATGGGAAGAGCATTTGAATTTAGAAAAGCGAGAAAAATGAAACGTTGGTCTGCCATGGCTAAAACTTTTACCAGAATTGGTAAAGACATTGTAATGGCTGTGAAAGAAGGCGGACCTAACCCAGAAACCAATTCGCGATTACGTGTTGTAATACAAAATGCTAAGGCAGCAAACATGCCTAAAGACAACGTACAACGCGCTATTAAAAAAGCATCAGATAAAGATACTGCGAACTATAAAGAGGTTTTATTCGAAGGATATGCACCTCACGGAATTGCTGTTTTAGTAGAAACTGCAACCAACAACAACAACCGTACAGTTGCTAATGTTAGAGCTGCATTTAACAAATGCAATGGTAACTTAGGTACTTCTGGTTCAGTAGCTTTTATGTTCGATCACGTGGTAAACTTCAAGGTAAAAGAAGATACTTTAGGTATGGACTTAGAAGAGTTTGAAATGGAAATGATTGACTTTGAAGTAGAAGAAGTTTTTGCTGATGATGAAGATAGCTCAGTAATGTTGTATGCTCCATTTGGTCAGTTTGGTTCTATTCAAAAGTATTTAGAAGAAAATAATATTGAAATTTTATCTTCTGAATTTGAAAGAATTCCTACAACCACTACCGCGTTAACAGACGAACAAAAAGAAGATGTAAATAAACTTTTAGAGCGTTTAGAAGAAGATGACGATGTGAACACCGTTTACCATTCTATGGAAGAATAATGATTCTAAAAATCATAAACTATATAAAATCCAGCGTTTTACTACGTTGGATTTTTTTTGTTTCAGTTTCAATAAATTGATCTACAAAATATATTTCTTTAGGAATTTCGTATTTAGAAAGTTTATCAAGCTTTTCTAACTTAGTTTTTAAAGACTTCTTAGCTTCAATTGAATTGACATCTTCAACAATTAAAATTAACTTTTCTCCTAAAATAGTATCAGAAACTCCAGCAACAAAAAAACGTTGCGTAATTACTTTAGATAACTTCTCCTCTATTTTTTCTGGATGCAATTTTACTCCACCTGAATTAATCACATTATCAAAACGACCTAACCATTCAAAAGTTGTTTCTGACAGTAAATTCACAACATCATTCGTTACAATTTGTTCATTCGCTACTTTTGGTGCATTAATTACCAAGCAATTTCTATTGTCTTGTGATAATTCTACATTGGGTAAAGTTTGATAAAACTCTTCTTTATAAACATCTTTTTTATTGAGAGATTGCTTCGTCGCTTCTACTCGAAATAACGTAAAATGGTTGAGTTTTTTTACCGCTATATGTGTAACAGTTTCTGTCATTCCATAGGTAGCAAAAATCTTTGTTTTCTTTTCTTGAATAACTTCTATTAAATCATTGGCTACAACTCCTCCTCCAACAATTAATTGTTTTATTCTATCTAATTCTTCTAAAGAATTTCTAAGCTGTAAAGGAACCATTGCCGAAAAATCATACTCTTTATTTAAGTCTTTTAATGGATTAGAAATCGGATCAACAATGTCTAATTCCCAACCTAAAACCAATGCTCTTACTAACATCATTTTTCCTGCTATATAATCGGTAGATAGACACAATAAAGCTGTGGTGTTTTCTGATAAATTGAAAAAGTCTCCTGTGGCTAGAGCAGAGTTTTTCATAAACTCTTTTTTGATTTGAATTGGTTTCGGTTTTCCTGTAGAACCCGATGTTTGTACAACCACAAAATCTTGCTCATTAAACCAATCAGTCAAAAAAACAACTATTGAATTATTAATCGTTTTAGAATATTGAAGTAATGCTTCTTTATTTACAAACGATTTTCCGTTTAACTTAAACGATTTATGAAAAGAAGTTTGCATTAATTAGTTTTCGTTAACTATAGGTTTTGTAATTCTTCCTGTTATTTTTTCTTTCCAGTTTTCCCATCCATATTTCTTATTTAAAAAATACAAATACAACGGATAAATAAGCAATACAGGTACTATCATTTGAAACAACAAACTTGGTTCTGAATAATCTAAAAATAACGCATCTGTTTGAAAAACCGCCCAATTTGAAGCTACTAAAACTGCGGCTGCAATATTGTTTGCTGCATGAATTCCTAAAGCTAATTCGGTTCCTTCATCTAATAAGGTTACTATTCCAAATAAAAAACCTGTACCAATATAAAAGCCCATGATTCCGTAACCTAATTTAGACACTTCTGGATTTAATATGTGCATTAATCCAAACAAAACTGAAGTTATCACTAGAGGAAACCATCTGTTTTTTGCTAATATTCCTAAACCTTGCATTAAATAACCTCTAAACAGTAATTCTTCTAAAGAGGTTTGAATTGGAATTAACACGATTGAAATCAGTAACAATAAAAAGAAAGGTGCTGGTTTAAAATTCCATACAAATTCATCTGGACTTAGTAAAAACCCAACAAATAAAAAGAAAACTGTAACTACAAACCATGAGGAAAATCCGAAGAAAAAACGCTTCCAATCTATTTTGTTTCTACTCGTAACTAATGAAGTTATGCTTCGTCCATGTAATAGTTTAACTAACACTAAAAGCAATACAAGTAATATTAAAAATGGAATCAGATTTTCTAACAGAAAAACATTTTTATCCCCTTGAAAATTCACAGTTTCTTCAATCAATTCTTCATAAATAGAAGGCATTAAAAAGTAAACTGCAAAGTTTGATATAAAAGGAGACATAACAACCAAAACTGTTAATAACCACCTCCAAAAATTGTTCTTCCCTTTATATGCTTGTTGTATAAAATTCATTATAAATTGATGTTTTTAATACTTGGCTCTATTACTTTTCCTGATAATTTTTCTTTTACTCTTTCCCAACCATACATTTGCTTCAATAAGAAAAAATAAATAGGCAAGAATAATAACACAGGAATATAAACTAAAAATAACACTTTTGGCTCAGATCTATCTAATAATAATGCATTTGTTTGAAACCCTGTCCAAGTAGTTGTTATATAAAGTATTGCAAAAATATTGTTAGCTGTTTGCATTCCCATTGCTAGTTCTACTCCATCGTCTAAAGCTGTTATAATTCCTGTAAATAAACTTGAAGCTAAGTAAAAAAATAACACATGAAATCCTACTTTACTGAATATTGGACTTATCCCCACAGCTAGTACATACAAAATGGATTTCAAAATAATTGCTGTCCATTTATTCTTAGTCAACACACCAAACACTTGTAGTAAGTATCCTGAAAAAAATAATTCTTTAAAGATAGCTCCTATGGGTACAAGTGTAATACTAATTAAAAATAATATAGCAAATGGCACTAACTTAAAATTCCACCGATAGCTCTCTGGATAAGCAAAATAATTTAACGAAAAATAAATTAAAACAAAAAGTCCCCAAGAGCTTACACCAAATATATAGCGCCACCAGTCAATTTTCTTTTTAGACGTGAATAAACTTCTAATAGGTCTCTTATGCAAAAATCTAACTCCTAAAATAAGCACTACAAAAAACACTACATATTGTTGTAGCCCTTTAAATAACAAGAAGTTAGAATCTAGATTTGTAGGTTTAGTTTTAACTTCTACAAAAAGGAAATAAAATATTCTTAAAAAAAACGGTGTAAATACTACTAAAGAAAGTAATAAATATCTCCACCAATTATTTTTCCCTTTGTAAACTTGTTGGAAAAAATCCATGATTTAAATCTTTTAGTTTCTTAAATAGTAAAATTCCATTTCTTTTGAATGTCGTAAAACAACGCTCCCTCTTGAACGGTTAAAGGACTGTCAAAATTATTCGTAAACAAACCACCCGTACCTAAACCCTGTGGCATTGAGTTTTGTAAAGTATATGTAAATTGAGAAATAGCATTTAGTCCAACATTACTTTCCAACGCAGAGGTTATCCACCAACCAATAGATTGATTGTTTACAATTTCAACCCAGTCTGTACTTCCTTTAAAACCTCCTATTAAACTTGGTTTTAAAATAATGTATTGCGGATTTATAGTTTGAATACACTTCTGCTTTTCTTTATAAGAAAACACTCCTATTAACTCTTCATCTAAAGCAATTGGTAATGGTGTTTTTTCACATAAACTAGCCATTTCTTGCCACTGATCTTGTTTTATAGGTTGTTCTATGGAATGTAAATCGAGTTCAGATAATCTTTGAAGTTTTTCTAATGCATTTGACGGAGAAAATGCTCCGTTAGCATCAACTCGTAACTCTATTTCTGAAGCGGAAAACTCTTTTCTAATTGATTGTAGCAACTCTAATTCAGTAGCAAAATCAATAGCGCCAATTTTCATTTTTATACATGAAAAACCTGCAGCTATTTTTTCTTTAATCTGCGCTTTCATAAAGTTTTTTTCTCCCATCCAAATAAGTCCATTGATAGGAATATTTTGCTTTCCATCTACAAATTCAGATGGAAATAAATCGAACATCGATTTACTTTTTAAAGACAAGAAAGCTTGTTCTAATCCAAACTGAATGCTTGGATATTCAATTAATTGTAATAATAGATTTTCTAAACCTAAATGAATATTTTCACATACCCATTTAAGTTTTTCTTCGTACTGGGGGGTGTCATCAATACTTAATATTCTTAAAATTCCACATTCTCCAACTCCTTTTTTTCCATTTTCTTCAAGAATTAAAAACCATGTTTCTTTTGTTTTTAATATTCCTCTTGAAGTTCCGCTGGGTCTTTTAAAATTTAGAATGTATTGATAGTAGTTAGCTTTTAGCATTCTATTTATTATAAAGGGCTATTCTATTGCCTTCAGAATCTAAAAACAAAGCCATGTATCCTACTTCTTCTGCTATTAAAGTTTTGTCTTGTAAAATTGTTCCTCCTGCTTCTTCTATCCTACTCAATTCATTAGCTAAATCACCCGATTGAGATGCAAAATAAATAACAACTCCGTTTTTTTCTGAAGGAGCATACATCTCATTTAATACTAAGCTTCCGCTAATTCCAGGAGCATTGTTATCTTCTGCGGGTGGAAACCACCCCATAAGTACATCTCCCATTTGATGAATAGAAATATTAACCCGAAAAACTGTTTCATAAAATTTTTGTGCTCTTTCCATGTTTAAGACAGGAATTTCGAACCAAGACACCATGTTTGTTTTCATACTAAAGACTTTTGGTTATTTCATAATTTTATTCTTCTGCAATTTTTTTAAATCTATTTAAATAGTTTTGATCTAATTCTTTTAAAGTTCCTTTAAAATAAGGAAAAACACAACTCATTAAGTATGAATCACTTTTACAAGTTGATTTTTTTTCAATTTTAGTTTTATTATTATTTGCTGTAAAAGTATACTCATCTGTTTTTAGCATATTTTCTGCATCGAAATAAAATGTAATTTTTTCATTTGGCACATATGCTAAAACCTTCTCTGTCATGGCAATTCTTTCTCCATTATTTTCTACAACCATTTTATAAGTACTACCCACTTTTCCTGGTTTTTCTTCAATTACATCGATAGATTTTAGTTCTGGAATCCATTGTTTTAACAGGTCTTTATCTTCAAACTTCTTAAAAACTTCTTCTATTGGCTTATCAATTTCAACCTGAGTAGTATATTCAGTTTGTTTAAACACTAAACCTGTTCCTAAAAAGATTAGTGATAAACCTATTATAATTCCTAAAATAATTTTTACTGCTTTCATCTATATTATATAGTTATTGAACTTCCTATTTCTAAAATTGTTAATTCTTTGTTCTTTTCTAAAAATTGTTTTTGAGCTTCTTCTGTATCAATCTCTATTGGAGGGAATGTATTGAAGTGACAACCAATTACTTTATTACATTCTACTAAATCTGATGCAATAATAGCATCTTCAACTCCCATTGTAAAATTATCTCCTATTGGTAAAATTGAAGCTGTTAATTTAGTAGTCATTGGTATTAGTTTCATATCCATTGTTACCGCAGTATCTCCAGAAATATACAATGATTTATCGCCTGCTGTAATTACAAATCCACCCGGTTGCCCTCCATAAGAACCATCTGCAAAAGATGACGTATGAATTGCATTTACATATTTAGCTGAAAAAGTTTCAGTTTTAAAAGTACCTCCATGATTTACAGGATGTCCTTTTAAGCTCTTAGCTCCATAATACATTACTATTTCATAATTAGAAACTATAGTTGCTCCTGTTCTTTCTGCAATAGTTTCAACATCTAATACATGATCTTGGTGTGCATGCGTTACTAATATATAATCGGCTTTAATATCGTTAATATTAATATTTGATGCTAATGGGTTTCCCGTTATAAAAGGGTCTACAATAATTGATGTTCCGTTTATATCAATTCCAAAACATGCATGACCGTAAAAAGTTATCTTCATTTTTTGTTTAGTTGTTAGTTTATAAAATTACAAAACGTTCCCTAATCCGAAAAGAATGGAAAACAAAAACGTACTCAACGCTACTTTTTTCAATTCTCCATCTAACTGAGCCTCTTCTTTATTTTTTGCAACAAAAATTAAGTGTTTGACAATTGGTAAATACGCAATTACAAATAAAAATTGTTGTGGAGAATGATAGTTAATTACTGTATATAAAAAAGCACATAAAAAAGAAACGATTATCAATGCAAAGTGATAATATTTTGCCAACAATGCTCCCATTTTAACCACTAAAGTATTTTTACCTGACTTCTCATCATTTACTCTATCTCTCATGTTATTTAGGTTTAATACTGCTGTACTTAACAACCCGATAGTGATTGCTGGTAAAAAAATTAACAGATTTAACGATTTGGTATACAAAAAGTAGGTCCCTACCACAGCAAGTAAACCGAAAAAAAGGAAAACAAATACATCTCCAAATCCACTATAACCATACGCTGATTTTCCTACTGTATATTTAATTGCTGCTATTATGGATGCAATTCCTAATCCGAAAAACAGTAAAGAATACCCAAAGTTTTCTTTTCCAAAAGAAACATAAATAAGTAACACCGCTACAATTAAAGTAAGCATGGTTGTAATTACCATAGCCAATTTCATTTGCTTTGGAGAAATAGCTCCTGAGGATACCATACGCGCTTCTCCTTCTCTATTATCATCAGTTCCTTTTACTCCATCTCCATAGTCGTTTGCGAAGTTTGATAGTACTTGAAAACCTATAGTTGTTAAGATTGCTAACAGGAAAATCCAATAATTTTTTTCAGAATTCACAAAAGGAGTATACAGTCCTTCAATATTAATAACATTTGAGAAATCAGCTAAAAAACTTCCGACAATAATTCCTGAAACTGATAACGGTAAGGTTCTTAAACGGGCAGCTTTTATAAAATTTTTAATCATTTTTAAAATGAGATAATGTCTTAAAATGAGATTCCCGCTTTCGCGGGAATGACAAGTGTATTACTATTTTAAATTGTTATAAGCTATTAGCTTCTGCAATAAGTTCGGCAATATCTTTAACAACAATTTGATCTTCTTTTAGATGGAACTTAACACCATCTGTCATCATTGTATTACAATACGGACAACCCGTTGCAATAATTTGAGGATTGGTTTCTAAAGCATCTTTTGTTCTTAAGATGTTAATATCCATATCTCCTCTTTCTGGTTCTTTAAACATTTGTGCTCCACCAGCGCCACAACATAAAGCTGTAGATCGAGAACGCTTCATTTCGGTAGATTTAACTCCTAATTGATTAATTAAATCGCGAGGAGTTTCGTATACATTGTTCGCTCTACCTAAATAACAAGGGTCGTGATACGTTAATCGCTTACCTTTTAAGTTTTCTCCTTCTATATTTAAGCGACCATCTTTAATTAACTTACTAATGTATTGCGTGTGGTGATACACTTTATACTTACCTCCTAATCCTGGATATTCATTTTTTAAGGTGTTAAATGAATGCGGATCGCAAGTAACAATTGTTTTTACTTCGTAAGCATTAAGTATTTCAATATTAGTCATTGCTTGCATTTGGAACAAGAACTCATTTCCTGCTCTTTTTGCAGCATCTCCTGTTGAACTTTCTTCAGTTCCTAAAACTGCAAAATCTACATTTGCTTGTTGTAATATTTTAACAAAAGCACGTGTTATTTTCTTTGCTCTATCGTCATAACTTCCTGCTGCACCAACCCAAAACAACACTTCTGGTTGTTTTCCTTGAGCCATCATATCTGCCATTGTAGGTACGTTCATATCTCTAAGTTTTGAGTTTTTCAGTCTTTAGTTTTAGAGTTTGGAATTTTAAATAACTCTTAATTAAAAACTTCTAATTAAAAATTATTTTATTCGTCTTTCCAGTTTAATCTATCCATCTGGCTATACTGCCATGGTGCACCATTATTTTCGATGTTTGTCATCATCATATTCAACTCTTGTGGTGCTGAAGATTCTTCCATTACTAAATAACGACGCATTTCCATAATAATAGATAGTGGATCGATACCAATAGGACATTCTTGTACACAAGCATTACAACTTGTACAAGCCCATAACTCTTCACGAGTAATATAATCGTCTAATAATTGCTTACCGTCTGGTTTAAATTCACCTCCGTTAGCATCAATATTTTTCCCTACTTCCTCTACTCTATCACGAGTTTTCATCATAATAGCACGAGGAGATAATTCTTTTCCTGTTAAGTTTGCTGGACAAGATGAAGTACAACGTCCACACTCTGTACATGTGTAAGCATTCATTAACTGAACCCAGTTTAAATCAGTAACATCTGATGCACCAAATTTTTCAGGTTCTCCTTCGTCTTCTCCTTCTTCTGGCATTGCATACGGATCTGCATTCGGATCCATCATCATTTGAACCTCTTTGGTTACAGCTTCAACATTTGTAAACTGGCCCTTAGGTTTTAAATTAGCATAAAACGTATTTGGAAATGCTAATAAGATGTGTAAATGCTTAGAATAATATAGGTAGTTTAAGAAAATTAATATTCCAACTATATGTAACCACCAAGCTCCTTTTTCGATAACATGTAATTCTTCAGCAGAAAAACCACTAAACCAAGGTGCTATAAATTGTGAAATTACATTACCTGCTCCTGCTTCTTGAAAAGGAACGTCGGTTGCGTTCATTATTAAGAATAACGACATTAATACCATTTCGAAGTATAGAATGATATTACCATCGTTCTTTGGCCACCCTTGCATTTCTTTATTCCAGAAACGTTTTACCTTTTCGATATTACGACGTAGCCAGAAAATAATAACAGCCACTAAAACTAGTAGTGCCATTACTTCGAAAGAACCAATTAAGAAACCATATAATCCGTTTCCTATTAATGGTTGAAATACCCTATGTGTTCCGAATAATCCATCGATTACTATTTCTAGCATTTCGATATTAATAAGAAGGAAACCTACATAAACTACGATGTGTAAAATTCCTGACAATGGTCTTCTAACCATTTTATATTGCCCAAGAGCAATTTTTGCCATATTTTTCCATCGTTCGTTTTTTCGATCACTTCGATCTACATCTTTTCCTAGCTTAATATTTCTAATAAGCTTTCTTACATTCATAGCAAAATATCCTCCTCCTGCAATTAATATAACTGCAAACAAGATATTAGGTAGAAATTTTTCCATTACTTTAAATTAAAGGTTACTAAATTCTTCTTATAAATTGATTTCTTCTTTTTTATAGGGTTATGATGAATTTTAGTTGTTGTTTGATTTTAGTTTAGTTGCTTTTGTTTTCTTTATTATTCTCTTCATTATAAGGTTTTGCTTTTTTACCGAATAATGAAAAATGAACAAATCGTTTAGGGTTTAATTTCATTTCGCGCAATAGTTCTTCTAATTCTTTAGATGCATTGGTTAAATTGGTATACATTTTATCGTCTACCACCAACTTACCTAAAGTACCTTTACCACTATTTACTCCTGAAATTAATGTATTTACATTGGTTAATGTAGTTTCTAACTTTTTAACTGTTTCTCCTAAGTTAGCTTTTGCTAAATCTTCTGAAACTTTTGAGAAATTATCTGTGATTTTTTTAGCATTATTTAGAGTAGCATCTAAATTACCTTTATTATCAGCTAATAATTTATTTACTGAAGATAATGTTTTTCTAACATCTCCAATCGTTCCTTCTAAACCTAAGATACTTCTATTTAAGCTTTTTCTAGATTTTTGATTTAAAACTTGATTTAATCCTAATAATAAAGAATCAGCTCCTACTAACACACTTTGAAGTTTTATTGATAAAGGATCAATCTTATCTCCTAACGAAGCTAATAAACCAGCTTCTTCAATTCCTTTTAAATAATCTCCAGAAACTGCATTTTCCCCTTCGTAACTTGGTTCAATTGCTAAATTAGTTCCTCCCAACGGATTTGGAGAATGTAACTTTACCAAACTATTTTTTGAAAATTTAAAATCGCTATCCATAGAAAACTTTACTAATAAGTTTCCTCTTTCTTCTGGCGTAGTAATAAAATTAATAGAGTTTACTTTACCTACTTTAAGACCATTAATGGTTACAATACTTGCTTCGTTTAAACCATTAATATTTTTATATTTAACAAAGAAACTTCTCGAGCTTGGACTAAATAAATCTTGTCCTTTTAAAAAATTATATCCCCATATAAAAAGGGCTATAATAGCTACGGAAATGATTCCTGTTTTTAATTCTTTAGACATAAAACAAAATTATTACGAGCGAAAATACTAATAATTTTGTAAGAAATTACCTAGAACTTATCTAAATTACTGGCTTTTTAAAGCTTCTTTTATTGATATCTTTTTTCCGTCTTTAAAGGCAACTACAAAAGCCTCTTTATGTCCTAATTTTCTAGTATCTCTTAGTACATTTTTAATCCATTGAAAATTAGCAGATTTACCAGAATAGTATTTGTAATATCCATCAATTCTTTTCATTTCAGGGTTTTTCACACCTCTAAAATTAAAGTTTTTTGATGTTAATTTTTTGGTAGCTGCAGCAATTTGAACTCTAAACCAAACTCCTTTTTCTGTTGGTTCTTTTACAACAGGTTTCTTTTTAGGTGTTACTTTAATAGCTCTACTGTTTTTAGCCACAGTAGTTTTTTTAGGTGTTTTTTTTACAGTTTTAGGTTCTGCTTTTTTCGTTATTACTTTCTTTATAGGCTTATTATTACTTACTGGTGCTGTAGTTACTATTGTTCCAGTTCCCACAAAATTAAGCTTTAGCTGCTTTACATATTTCACAATAGCTTTTGCAATAGCTTTTGCCATTTTTAGCTGTCCACTTCTTGAATTTAAGAACCTTCCTTCTGCTTTGTTTGTTAAAAAACCTAGTTCTACTAAAACACTAGGCATTACGGTTTCTCTAAGCACTAAAAAATTATCTTGTTTTACCTTTCTATCAAACCTTCTTAAACTCGAAAAATTGGTTTGAATTAATGCAGCAATACCTAAACTATTATCTAAATTTTCTTCCTGAAGAAGCGATAATCCAATTAATGATTCTGGTGAATTAGGGTCATAATCGTAATTCTTTTCATAATCCTTCTCATATAAAATTGATGCATTCTCTCTTTTTGCAATCTCTAAGTTTTTGCTATTCCCTCTTAAACCAAGAACAAAAGTTCCTGCTCCATGCGCTCTTTCTTTTGAATATGAATCACAGTGAATCGATACGAATAAATCAGCTTTATTACTATTCGCAATTTTAGCTCTGTTATGTAATTCCACAAAAACATCTGTTTTTCTTGTGTAAATCACATTAATATCATTTACTGTAGAAAGTTCTTTACCTACAGCCAAAGCTACTTTTAATGCAATCTTTTTCTCTTTATAACCATTACCTAAGTTTCCTGGATCTTTACCTCCATGACCTGCATCTAACACAACGGTGTATTTTTTTTGAGAAAAAATTAAAGTCGGACTAGAGAAAAAAACAAACAATAATAACAGAGAAAAGATGTTTATTTTACTAAAATTATATTTGGGGAATTTTAAGAACTGCATCAATAAATTTTAACTAATTTTGACTTTTTATATTTGGCGTTTCAAATATTAAGCCATACTTTTAATTAACACAAAAATAGCATTTATAGTATTGCAAACAAATTCGTATTACATACTTTTATTACTCTCCTTTTTTTGTATTCAATTTACTAATGCTCAAGAATTTGGTAAAAAGGAAAAAATTAACTTAAACGTAGCTAAAAAAGACACCAATAGTATCAAAAAAGACTCAGTTATAACGGTCTTAAAAGATAGTATTATAAAAGTTAAAAATGATACTATTAAAACCGATTCTATAAAAAAATCTAAAGAAGTTATTGATGGAATCATAACTCACGATGCTGAAGACTACACAATTCAAAACGCTAAGGACAAAACGGTTACTCTTTACAACAAAGCCCAAGTAACCTATACAGATATTGATTTAAAAGCTGGTATTATAATACTTGATTATAAAAACAACACTGTTTACGCCAAAGGGATTAAAGACAGTTTAGGCTATCATCAAAGACCCGTTTTTAAACAAGGCGGACAAGAATCGGAGCAAGATTCAATTTTATTTAATTTTAAGACTAAAAAAGCGTTGGTATATGGTGTTAAAACCGATCAAGATGGAATTATTACTTACGGTGAAAAAACCAAACGTGTAAATGATTCTACTATTTACATGCGCAAACTAAGGTTTACTACTTCTAAGAAAGATAATCCTGATTATTATATCGCTACCAACAAAGCAAAATTAGTTCCTGGTAAAAAGATTATCGTAGGAGGAAGTAATTTAGTTTTAGCAGATGTACCAACACCAGTTTATTTACCTTTTGCTTATTTTCCACTAACAGATAAAAGAACATCTGGTTTTATTATTCCGTCTTGGGGAGATAGTAATTCTCAAGGTTTTTTCTTACAAAATGGAGGGTATTATTTTGCGCTTAGTGATTATTTTGACCTAACCGTTTTAGGTGATATTTACACTAATGGAAGTTGGGGGCTTAGAGGAGATTCTAACTACCGTGTTCGCTATAAGTTTAGTGGAAATTTTAGTATTCGTTTTGAAAATATTATTCAAAGTATTAAAGGATTGAGTGATTTTAGTAGAGCCACTAACTTTAATATTGCTTGGAGACATAGTCAAGATAGTAAAGCAAGTCCTAATTCACGTTTTTCTGCTTCTGTAAATTTAGGAAGTAGTCGATTTTTTAGAGAATCTTTAAACGAAACTAACGGGTCTCAATTTTTAACAAATACATTGAGTTCCTCTATATCCTATTATAAGAACTTTGTTGGAACTCCATTCAATATGAATGTTTCTGCAACACATTCTCAAAATACAAACACTAGAGTTATTAATATGACTCTGCCATCTTTACAATTAAATATGGATAGAATTTATCCATTTACAGGTAAAAATGGAGTGAAAAAAAATCCAATTCAGAAAATTGGTGTTAATTATAGTATGCAAGCTGACAATAGAATCACCACTACAGATGATGAGTTTTTCACTTCGAAAATGTTTAAAAATGCTCGAGTAGGTTTTCAACATAATGTTAGTGCTAACACCAATATTAAAGCTTTTAAGTACTTTACATTATCACCAAGTATTAATTACAAAGATGTTTGGTATTTAAAATCTATAAGTAAACGTTTTGATAATACTATTAAAAATAACGAAGGACTAGAAGTCGGAGGAACAGTAACCGATACTATTAGCGGTTTTAATCGTTTTAATGAATATAATTTAGGAGTATCTTTATCTACCAATATTTATGGTACATTTAACTTTAAAAAAGGACGACTAAAAGCGATAAGACACACTATTAGACCGTCTATTTCTTATGGTTATAGACCCGATTTTGCTCAACAACACCTTAGAACTGTTCAAAGCTCTTCTATACCAATTGCTTTCGAAACATACACTCCTTTTGATAATGGTATTTACGGTGGTCCTAGTAGCGGTTTATCTAACTCTATCGGTATTTCTGTAAACAATGTTTTAGAAGCGAAAGTAGCTCCTAAAGATCCAGATAGTGATGAAGAGGATAAAAAAATAACCATTTTAAACAACCTTAACTTTAGTACCAGTTATAATATTGCTGCAGATAGTTTACGATGGAGCCCTGTAAGTGTTTCTGCAGGAACTCGCTTATTTAAAGATAAACTAGCCTTAAATGCCAATGCTTCTTTAGATCCATATCAAGTAAATTCTGAAGGACAACGAATTGATAAGTTTAATCCTGGTCTTTTCAGATTAACAAATCTAGGTGTTACTGCCAACTACTCATTATCTAGTAAAGATTTTGAAAAAGATAAAGACGATAACAAAAAACAAAATCAAGAAGGAAACGGCGCTCAAAACACTCCTGACGTTTTTGGAAATGATTTCCCAACTACAAACAATTTTGCTGGAAACCCAAGAAACCGTCAAAACAATCAAGAAGAAACCACTAAAGAAACTAAATTATATAGAGCCAACATACCTTGGACACTTAATTTAGTCTATGCTATGAATTATTCTAATCCAAATGGATTAGGAGGTAGTGTTACCAATAATTCATTAATGTTTAGTGGAGATGTAGAATTATCTCCTAAATGGAAAGTAGGTTTTTCTTCTGGTTATGACATCAAAGAAAATGCCTTTACCTATACACGTTTAAACTTTTCGAGAGACTTAGACAGTTGGCGTTTTAATTTTAGTTGGACTCCTTTCGGTACAAACTCATCATATTACTTCTTTATTGGAGTAAAATCATCTGTACTTAGTGATTTAAAGTGGGATAAAAATAAACCACCAGACAGAAGATTATTCTAAACCAACATATAAACAACTAACTAAAAATAAATTATGAAAAAAATCATAACGACGACAAAAGCACCAGCTCCAATTGGACCTTATAATCAAGCGGTTTTAAGTGGAAATACACTATACACTTCAGGTCAAATTGCTATTAATCCAGCAACTGGTGAATTAGTTCTAGATACTATTGAAGCAGAAACTAAACAAGTAATGGAAAACATGAAAGAAGTGTTAGCTACTGCTGAAATGACTTTTGAAAATGTTGTAAAGACTTCTATTTTTATTTCTGATATGCATAATTTTTCTAAAATAAATTCGGTGTATGCTCAGTACTTCGATGAGGCTACTGCACCTGCAAGAGAAACGGTAGAAGTTGCTAACCTACCAAAGTTTGTAAATGTAGAAATTAGCATGATTGCTATTAAGTAATTTTAAAATTTAACTTAATTCTAAAAGTTTAAAAAATTAACTTCGCTAACGGTGGCTATAAGTTGTTAAAGCGACGCATAGTCAAAAATTAACATAATGAGAAAAAAATATATTGTTTTATTTTATTTAATAACTTTAATAAGTTCTATTTCTTTTTCGCAAAACCAAATAGGGAATGATATAGATGGTAAAATCCCAGGTGCAAGCTTTGGTTTACCTGTAAGCTTAAATGCTGATGGTACCATTATTGCTGTTGGTGCTCATTCTATTTCTGGAGATTCTACATACAAAGGTAAAGTTACTATTTACCAGTATCAAAGTGGAGAATGGTTACAATTAGGTAATGATATAAATGGCCAATCATCGGATGCAGGCTTCGGTTCTTCAATTAGTTTAAACAGTAATGGTGATATATTAGCCATTAGTTGTTACTCTATTAATAATAATGGAACATTCATAGGTCAAGTAAAAATCTATCAATATAAAAACAATGACTGGATACAATTAGGTACCGATATTAGTGTTGAAGACGGTAATGTGAATAGTTTTGCTCCTTCAGTAAGTATTAATTCTGATGGAAACATTATAGCTATTGGTGATTCAGATGCCAATGTTAATGGTTTAGTTACTGGTGTTCTTAGAGTTTATAAATACCAAGATACAGATTGGATTCAATTAGGTGAAGATATAAATGGAGAAACAAATGGTGATAGCTTTGGATACTCAGTGAGTTTGAGTAGCAGCGGTTATATTATTGCCATTGGAGCAGTAAACAACTCTGATAATGGTTATAGCTCTGGTCATGTTAGGGTTTATAAGTATGAAAATGATAGTTGGATACAATTAGGTAATGATATTGATGGAGAATCCCAAGGCGATCAATCAGGAAATTCTATAAGTTTAAATAGTAATGGTAGTGTTGTAGCTATAGGTGCAGAGTCTAATAACGATTATTCTGGTCATGTGAGAGTTTTTCAATTCCAAAGTAATAACTGGGTACAATTAGGTAACGATATTGATGGAGAATCACTAGGCGACCAATTAGGAAGTTCTGTGAAACTAAACAGTAATGGTAATATTTTAGTAGTTGGGGCTAAATCAAGTGATGGCAATGGAGAAAATTCTGGTCATGTAAGAGCTTATAAGTATGAAAATGGAAATTGGTTGAAGATAGGAAATAACATAAATGGTGAAGCAGCCTATGACAGTTCTGGTAGATCAATAAGCATTAGTTCTGATGGTAGTATAATTGCAATTGGTGCTGGTGGAAATGATGATAATGGAACAAATTCTGGTCATGTCAGAATATTTGATTTTAGCGAGGTCCTAAGTGTCAATAATTATTTGTCATTTAATACTTCATTATACCCTAATCCTGCAAAAGATAAAGTTTATATCGATTTACAATTTTATCAAAAAACAGATTTAGATAATTTACATCTTTATGACATCTTAGGTAAGCATATTTTTTCTATAAAAAAAACCAGTTCAGTAGATGTCTCTAATTTGAAAGCTGGAATATACTTTCTATCTATTGAAACTTCTTTTGGGAAAATTAATAAGCGTTTAATAGTTATAGATTAAAAATTAATAGTTAAATACAGCACAATAATGTTTGCCTACAAAGTATAAACCTTATAGTCAGCAATTATTTGCTAACTTTATGCTAAACCAAACGTAACAAGACTTATACAGAGGCGTTAACAAAACTTTAAAAAAAAAGAAAACCGAAACACAAGTTTCGGTTTTCTTTTTATATCGCTTTAATTAATAATTCTGCAGTTGCAGGATTTGTTGCTAACGGTACATCATGAACATCACACAAACGTAGTAGCATAGAAATATCTGGTTCATGCGGATGTTTTTCATGTGGATCTCTAAAAAACAATACCATATTACATTTTCCTTCTGCTACTCTACTTGCTATTTGTGCATCACCTCCATAAGGTCCAGATAGATATTTTGTTACAGTAAATCCAGCTTTTTCTGCTTTAGCTCCCGTTGTGCCTGTGGAAATTAACTGAATATTTTTTTGATGTAGTATTTCTTTATGTTCATTTAAAAACTGAACCATTTCAGCTTTTTTACCATCGTGTGCTATAATTGCTATTTCCATATTTTTAAAAATAAAAAATTCCCGCCTTTAAGCGGGAATACAATTTACAAAATTGTTTGATTTTATAATGATGCTGAATATTCTAATAAATCAACAATCTTAGTTGCATAACCAAATTCGTTATCATACCAAGAAATTACTTTAAAGAAATTCTCATTTAATTCTAAACTTGCATCAGCATCAATCACTGAAGTCCTTGTTTCAGACACAAAATCTTGTGATACAACTTCATCCTCAGTATAGCCAATAATTCCTTTAAAATTAGTTTCAGAAGCTTCTTTTAAAGTCGCTAAAATATCTTTTAAAGACGTAGCCTTTTCAGTTTTAAATGTTAAATCTACTAAAGAAACATCTGCCACAGGAACCCTTACTGCCATTCCTGTTAATTTTCCTGTCATTTCTGGAATCACTTTCGTTACTGCTTTTGCTGCTCCTGTAGAAGTTGGAATGATATTATTGACTACCGAACGTCCACGTCGCCATTTTTTATTAGGCCCATCAACAGTATTTTGTGTCGAAGTAGCTGCATGTACTGTGGTCATTAATCCTTCTGTTAAACCGTAATTATCGTTGATAACTTTTACTAACGGCGCTAAGCAATTCGTAGTACAAGAAGCGTTAGAAATAATGGTTTCATCAGCAGTCATTTCTGTATGGTTTACTCCCATTACATACATTTTTGCATCTTTAGACGGTGCTGAAATAATTACTTTTTTTGCTCCTCCTTTAATATGCAACTCTGCTTTTTCTTTAACTGTAAAAAAACCTGTAGATTCAATTACATATTCCGCCTCGACTTCATCCCATTTTAAGTTTTCAGGATTTCTGTCAGCAGTAACACGAATAGTTTTTCCGTTTACTACTAAATTTCCTTCTTTAACTTCAACATCCCCATCAAAACGACCGTGAACAGAATCGTATTTTAATAAGTAGGCTAAATAATCTACATCTAATAAATCATTAATTCCTACAATTTCTATATTATCTCTATTGATTGCTGAACGGAAAGCTAATCTACCGATTCTACCAAATCCGTTTATTCCTATTTTAATCATTTTACTGTGTATTTCTGTAAGTTTCACTTACAATTTTTACTTGTATATCTCCTTTATTAAAAAAGGACTACAAATATAAAACTTATCACAATAAAAAAACCTGATAATTATCAAAAACTATCAGGTTTATACTTTATTTAAGAATTCTTTTACAATGAAGCAGAATACTCTAGTAAATCAACAATTTTAGTTGCATATCCAAACTCATTATCATACCAAGAAACTATTTTAAAGAAATTACTGTTTAACTCTAAACTTGCATCAGCATCTATAATTGATGTTCTAGCATCTGACACAAAATCTTGAGATACTACTTTATCTTCAGTATACCCTAAAATTCCTTTTAATTCACCTTCTGAAGCTTCTTTTAAAACTTTCATTATTTCCTCTTTAGAAGTAGCCTTTTCAGTCTTAAACGTTAAATCTACTAAAGAAACATCAGCTACAGGGACTCTGACTGCCATACCAGTTAGCTTTCCTTCTAAAGCAGGAATTACTTTTGTTACTGCTTTTGCAGCTCCTGTTGATGCAGGAATTAAATTGTTTAATACTGAACGTCCACGACGCCAATCTTTATTAGGACTATCTACCACTCCTTGACCAGAAGTTGCAGCGTGTACAGTAGTCATTAACCCTTCTACTACTCCAAAATTATCATTAATAACTTTAGTCATAGGCGCTAAACAGTTCGTTGTACAAGAAGCATTTGACATTACAGTTTCATCAGCAGTCATTTCAGTGTGATTTACTCCCATTACAAACATTTTAGCATCTTTAGATGGTGCCGAAATAAACACTTTCTTAGCGCCTCCTTTAATATGTAGACCAGCGGCTTCTTTGGTTAAGAAAAAACCTGTTGATTCTATTACATACTCTGCACCTACTTCATTCCATTTTAAGTTTTCTGGATTTCTTTCTGCTGTTACACGAATTGTTTTTCCATTGACTACTAATTGTCCATCTTTAACTTCTACATCTCCATTAAAACGTCCATGAACAGAATCATGTTTTAGTAAATATGCTAAATAATCAACTTCTAATAAATCGTTTATTGCAACTACTTCAACATTATCTCTTGTCATTGCTGCTCTAAAAGCGATTCTTCCTATTCTACCAAATCCGTTTATTCCTATTTTAATCATATTTACTATTTAAATTTACTTTTAAGTTGTCATGATATCAGATACTCTTAACAACTCTCTATTAATATCATTTTGCCCTTTTATGGCTTTTTCTAAATCTATGGTTTGAATTTCATTATTCTGAAGACCAACCATTAAGTTTGTTTTTCCATCGATAAGCAACTCAACGGCTTTTACTCCCATTCTACTGGCTAAAACTCTGTCGAAACAAGAAGGTGTTCCTCCACGTTGCATATGTCCTAAAACAGAAACTCTAACTTCATAATCTTCTAAATTTTCTTCAACATAATCCGCAAGTTCAAAAACATTTCTACCTGTTTTATCTCCCTCTGAAACCACAACAATACTCGATGATTTCCCTGCTCTTCTACTTTTCTTTAAAGATTCCAACAACCTATCTAACCCTAAATCTTCCTCAGGAATTAAAATCTCTTCTGCACCAGCTCCTACCCCAGCATTTAATGCTATAAACCCCGCATCACGTCCCATAACTTCAACAAAAAACAATCTGTTATGAGATGACGCTGTATCTCTAATTTTATCAATAGCGTCTACTGCTGTATTTAAAGCTGTGTCATACCCTAAAGTGTGCGTAGTCCCAAAAATGTCGTTATCTATAGTTCCTGGAATTCCGATGATTGGAAAATTGTATTCTTTATTAAACACAACTCCTCCTGTAAAAGAACCATCTCCCCCAATTACCACTAATGCATCTATATTATTTTCCTTAAGATTTTCGTAGGCTTTTTTTCGACCTTCTTTAGTTCTAAAATCTTTAGACCTAGCAGATTTTAAAATAGTACCTCCTTTATGTACAATGTTATTCACACTTCTTGCAGTTAGCGGAATCATATCTCCTTCAATCATTCCTTGATAACCTCTATAAATACCCACACACTCGGTTCTATAATAAGCACATGCTCTTACTACAGAACGGATTGCTGCATTCATCCCTGGTGAATCTCCACCAGAGGTCATAACTGCTATTTTTTTTATTTTTCTCATAAAATTCAGTTTCAAAATTACTTAAATATACTACTTCTTTAAAAAAAATCTGCGAAATCGTTTTCGGTTTTTAGGTTAACAAACCATTAATTTTTCATAAAAGGTAAGCTACAAATTTACGTTTAATTTAGTTTGTTTATTTTAGTCGCTTTCTACATCACACTATTATGAATTTAGCTACAATTGACTATGTAATTATCATCGGATTTTTTATCGTTTCTCTCTTCATAGGGCTTTGGGTTTCGAAACAATCTGGTAAAAATACTTCGGAATATTTTTTATCTGGTAGAAACATGCCATGGTGGTTGTTAGGCGTATCTATGGTAGCTACAACCTTTGCCGCTGATACTCCTGGTTTGGTTACCGAGTTAGTTCGTAACAATGGTGTTTCTGGTAACTGGGTTTGGTGGGCTTTTTTACTTACAGGAATGCTTACCGTATTTTTTTATGCTAAACTTTGGAGAAAATCGGGA
The DNA here is from genome assembly GCF_002120225.1 of Tenacibaculum holothuriorum. GTDB lineage: Bacteria > Bacteroidota > Bacteroidia > Flavobacteriales > Flavobacteriaceae > Polaribacter > Polaribacter holothuriorum. The sequence goes on from NZ_LAPZ01000003.1 coordinate 197,459, forward strand.
ATTACTACCGATTTAGAATTTTATGAGATTCGATACTCAGGAAAAATGGCGGGATTCTTACGTGGATTTAGAGCTATTTATTTAGGAGTTATTTTCAACATAATAACTATGGCTGGAGTTTGTTTAGCTGGGGCTAAAATTGCAAATATTCTACTAGGAATATCTCAAGGTGAAATGTTGTTATACTCATCAATAATTGTAGTTGTTTATTCTTCTTTAGGAGGATTAAAAGGTGTTCTTATTACTGATTTTATTCAGTTTATAATCGCAATGATTGGTTCTATTTGGGCTACAATTTATATTGTTGATTTACCAGAAATAAATGGTCTTTCAAACTTACTAACTCATGAAAATGTGAGTGATAAATTAGCTTTATTACCCGATTTTTCTAATACTGAAGCACTTATCACTTTATTAATTATTCCGTTTGCTGTACAATGGTGGAGTACTTGGTATCCAGGTGCAGAACCTGGTGGCGGTGGGTATATCGCACAACGAATGTTAGCTGCTAAAGACGAAAAAAATGCTACTTGGGCTACTTTATTTTTCAACTTTGCACATTATGCGCTCAGACCGTGGCCTTGGATTATTGTGGGATTAGCTTCTTTAATTATATTTCCTAATTTAGAAAGTATGAACCAAGCTTTTCCTAGTTTAACTAAAGAAATGCAAGGACATGATGTAGCTTATGCAGCTATGATGACATACTTACCTGCTGGTTTATTAGGCATAGTACTTACTTCATTAATTGCTGCTTTTATGAGTACAATTTCAACACAACTTAACTGGGGAAGCTCTTATGTTGTTAACGATTTTTATAGTCGTTTTATAAATCCTTCAGCTAATGAAAAACAAAAAGTATTGGTTGGTAGAATTTCTACAGGTTTACTAATGTTAGCTGCTGCTTTGTTCTCGTTCTATTTACAATCTGCTAAAGATGTATTTGACTTACTATTACAAATTGGTGCAGGAACTGGTTTATTATTCATTATGCGTTGGTTTTGGTCAAGAATTAATCCATACAGTGAAATTGCCGCTATGGTAATATCTTTTATCATCGCAATTTTCTTTTTTATAAATGGTAAACTAGAAACTCCAATTGTTGAAATAGCTGGGTATTGGAAGTTAATCATTGGAGTACTTTTAACTACCATTGGTTGGGTTATTGTTACTTTTATGACACAACCTACTGATGAAAAAACATTAGATAAGTTCAATAATTTAATTTTTGATGACGAACCAAAATTTAAAAATGTTGGTTATAAAATAGTTGGGTTTATTGCTGGAACTATCGGTGTTTACTCTTTCTTGTTTGCTACTGGAAATTTTATTTATGGTAACATTACTTATGCACTAATATTAAGTTTAGCAACCCTTATAACTATATTTATATTAAGAAGAATTTGGAAGTTTATAGAATAAAAAAAGCAGTTAATTAACTGCTTTTTTTATAATCTGATAATATATCTTGAACTCTTAAATTATCAAATGCTGTAGGAAATAATTCTTTTAAAATATAATGATACTCATAATCTATCTCTAAGGCATTTTTTAAATGTGTTAAGCTATATTCTTCTTTATTTAGAATCATAAACAAACCACACAACCTATACTCAATTTCAGCAAATTCTCTGTAAGTTTTCTTTGCTTTAATCATTACTCGTAATGCATCGTTAAACTCTCCTAAGAATAATAAAACATCAGCTAAAGCAACATAGATTTCAATTTCAATATCTCCTAAATCAATACACATATTAAAAGCTTTTACAGCTTCTTCATAAAAGTTTAGTTTTAGATTTATATCTCCATATTTTCTCCAGTATAAAGCATTAGTTTCATCAATTTGAATTGCTTTATTTATATAATACAATGCTTTTTGGTAGTCTTTTAACTGATAACAAGCATTGGTTAGCATTATCCAACCACGATCTAACAACGGATCTTCATGTACCGCTTTCTTATAATATAAAATTGCAGTGGATACATCTTCTAACTTTTCATAACACTCGCCTATTCTTGTGTACGCATAAGCTGTAGGATCGTCTAATTCTAAAGTAATTAAATAGTTATTTATTGCCTCTTCATATTCTTCTAACTGTTCTAATGTTTTGGCTTTTTCTAAATACCCGCCTATAAAACTTTCATCTATAATAACCGCATAATCAAAAGCTCTTAATGCATCTTTAAAATTATTGATTGCGTAATATTGTCTTCCTAATTGATGCCATGCAATTTCACAGTATGGATTTCTATCTATGTAAGCATTTAAAAACTTAATTGCATCTTCATGGCTATCTTCCATATCGAAACAATACACCATGTTGTAGAGCGAAGAATAGTCCTCAAAATCTACATCGATACATTTTGCAAAGTTTAATCGGGCATTTTCAAAATCGTCTAAATAAAGATATTCCATACCTAACATAGACCAAATATCTGCAGGATCTTCAACGAACTCTAACGACGATTTCAATATTGTAATAGCTTCTTTATGTCTTTTTTTCTTAGACATAATCATAGCTTTTTGAATAAATACCTCATCGTTATGTGGTTCTACAGCTTCGATTTCACGTAATAAAGTAATTGCCTTTTGTAATTGGTTCTCAAATACCAACAATTCTATATACATTAATTTTAACTGAATAGACGAAGGATGCTGTTCTAAACCAAGCTGAACCGCTTTTTTTGCTAGCGAATGCTTACCTACATCGAGATAATGTTGTATAATTAATTCGAACTCTGTGGCATCGAAAAAATATACATCATTGGTTTTCAACATCGATTCAAATTTTGATAGTGACATAGGCTACAGATTTGAATTCATATAAATTTACTACAAGAATAGTGCCTATTTACCAAAGCTCCTATTTGTTTTCAACAATTTAATTAACAATTATAAATACTTTAACAGCTAGTAAAAAAAGAGTGTTTGAATACCTAATTTATTTTTCTATATTTGAAAGAATTAAATATTCAATCACAACTTATAAATATTATTTAAACAAAAAATCATGAGTAAATTTGACGAAAAAGTAGAACTGTATAAAAAATTTATGGATGACAGAAACATTCGTTCTAATACAGATTTATTAAAAGCCGTAACTAAAGGATTAGGTCCATCTATCTATAAAAAAGATGCTGAGACCGTATCAGGTACAGATCCTAAAGAATTAGAAACTGTTAAGAAGAACTTCTTAATGAAAAAATTAGGTTTAGCTGATAGCCCAGAATTAGATGAAGCTATTGATGAAGTAATGGAAAGAATTGGTAGATCTGAAAGAAATAAGTACCGTGCAGTTGTTTACTACATGTTAACTAAGAAATTCGATAAAGAATCTGTTTACGGAATGTAAACCAACAATTTTACAAAATATAAATCCTGTATTGATTTTTCGATACAGGATTTTTTTATTTTTGCTCTGAACAAACAACTTATTTATGTCACAATTTATTAGTGTTTTTGACATGCTAAAAATTGGTGTAGGTCCCTCTAGTTCTCATACATTAGGTCCATGGAGAGCTGCACAACAATGGATTAAGAAATTAAAAGAAACTAATTCTTTTGATAACATAACTTCTATTAAAGTAGATTTATACGGTTCATTATCTTTAACAGGAAAAGGACATGCTACCGATTTAGCGGTATTATTAGGCTTAAGCGGTACAGATCCTGAATACATTCCTATTGAAGATATTGATACCACAATTCAACAAATAAAAGAAAATCACACCTTACATTTCAATGCCGAAAGAGAATTAAATTTTCACACTGATAATGTAGTTTTTAATCGTGATTTTTTACCTTTTCACTCTAACGGATTAACTTTTAGAGGATTCAATACTAATCAAGAAGAAATTTCAACAGAGACTTATTATTCAATTGGTGGAGGATTTGTTATTCAAGAGGGAACAGAAGGAAATTCAACTTCTGAAATCAACAAACAAAACTTTCCTTTTCCAATAAATAGAGCTACTGAATTAGAAGTCTATTGCAAAGAGCATAATAAATCTATTTCTGAAATTGTTTTCGAAAATGAACTTGCAATACAGCCTAATGACAAAATCAATTCTGAATTAGATCGAGTTTGGGACACCATGTTAGAATGTATGTACATTGGTTGTCATACAGAAGGGATTTTACCTGGTGGACTCAACGTAAAACGTAGAGCTTTTGAAACACATAAAAAACTAATTAAAGGTGCTACATACAACTCTAAAGAGGAATGGATTACTGCCATTAGAGGCACCGAAGTTAAGTTTAGAGAAATTTTAAAATGGGTAAGTTGCTTAGCACTTTCTGTAAATGAAGTAAATGCTGCTTTAGGTAGAGTTGTTACAGCCCCTACAAATGGTAGTGCTGGTGTGATACCAGCTGTTTTAATGTACTACATGGTAATTGAAAACCATAATGCTACCTCAGAACATATTAGAAAGTTTTTATTAGTTGCTGGTGAAATAGGAAGCATTTTTAAGAAAAATGCAACCATATCTGCTGCTATGGGAGGTTGTCAAGCAGAAATTGGGGTTTCCTCAGCTATGGCTGCTGCTGCTTTAACCGAACTTTTAGGAGGAACTCCAGGACAGTGTTTAGTCGCTGCAGAAATTGCCATGGAACATCACTTAGGCTTAACCTGTGATCCTATTGGTGGATTGGTACAAGTTCCTTGTATAGAGCGTAACGCTATGGGGGCAATTAAAGCTATTAATGCTGCGGAATTAGCCTTAGAAACGAATCCAGAAGATTCTAAAGTTCCGTTAGATAAGGTTATCGATACTATGTGGGAAACTGCTAAAGACATGAACAGAAATTACAAAGAGACTTCTGAAGGTGGTTTAGCAATCACCGTAGGTTTAGCAGATTGTTAATGTATTTTTACAGGTTCACCTAAAAACTTAGGCTGAACATTAAACAATACATCAATAAAAAGTTTTACTCTAGCTAAGTATTCTCGAATAGTAACTTTTAAAGCATACTTTCCTGAAATACCTCTGGCATTAAAACCTATTGCATCTATATCATAATTATCCGCTAAGAACAACGCTCTTTCATTATGAAATTGCTGTGAGATAATTGTAACCGAATCCTGACCAAAGATTTCTTTAACTCTTACTATAGAATCTAAGGTTCTAAAGCCAGCATAATCCAAAAATATTTTGTCTTCAGGAACTCCCAATCGTATTAAATCTTCTTTAAAAACGGTTGGTTCATCATAATTCTTAGAACCATTATCACCACTTACAATAATAAAATCAATCTTTTGAGATTTGAATAACTTTACTGCTGCATCCAACCTAAACTGATAATACAAATTAACTCTACCATCCGCTAAATACTTAACAGTTCCTAAGAGTAAACCTACTTTGTTTTTTGGAATTTCATTTACTGAAGTATATAATCTATCTTCAGCGTTGTTAACCACAATTTTATTACAAACAAAAACAGTGATTAACAAAACTATCCCTGTATAAAATATAATTTTAAGTATTCTTTTCACTTAAATTTATCTTGTAAAAACTAATTCTGTGTCTGTAGACATTTCTTCAGAAAAACCATAACCATCTATATTAAAAGATTTTAACCCTTCTAAAGTTGTAATGTTATCATCTACAATATAACGAACCATTAATCCTCTTGCTTTTTTGGCAAAAGTCATAATTGTTTTATACTGTCCATTTTTAAAATCTTTGAATACAGGTGTAATCATTGGCACTTTCAACACCTTTTTAGGAATCACTTTAAAATACTCTGAACTCGCTAAATTCACAAACAGTTCATCATCTTTCATTTCGCTATTTAAAGTTTCAGCCACAGAATCTCCCCAGAATTTATATAAGTTATCTGCTCTTCCTACTTTTAACTTTGTTCCCATTTCTAAGCGATACGGCTGAATTAAATCTAACGGTCTTAAAACACCATATAATCCTGATAAAATTCGTAATCGTTCTTGTAAAATAGGTAACTTATCACTTTCAATTGAATTTACATCCAATCCCCTATATACTTCGCCTGTAAATGCATATACAGCTTGTTTTGCATTTTCTAAAGTAAAAGGCGGTAACCAATTTTGATTTCTATCATAATTCAACGAAGCCAAGTCTGGTGAAATTTTCATTAACTCAGACAACTTTTTTCTAGAAAGTGTTTTTAGTTTTTTATTCAATTTTGCAGATTGCTCTAAAAACAAAGGTTGAGTATGTAAACTTGTAGGTACTTTTGATTCAAAATCTAATGACTTAGCTGGTGATATTATGATTTTCATGTCTTCTTTTCAGTTTTATTTTGTAAAAATACGTGAGAATCTATAAAATTTATAAACTCCTTTTATTTATCTTTTTTATTTCTGTATAACCTTTATCAATTACGATTCTATTACTAAACCATCATATGATAAAAATACATTTTCTGGCAACTCCTTCTCTACTTCATCATGCAAGCCTAACAATTCACTTATATGCGTTAAATACGTTCTTTGTGGCTTAATCTCTTCTATAAAACTCAACGCTTCTTCAATGTTAAAATGTGTTGAATGTGGTTCTTTTCGTAAACCTGTCACAATTAAAACATCAAGATCCTTCAACTTTTCTTTTTCAATATCTTCCATTGATTTCATATCGGTTAAGTAAGCTACATTTCCAAAGCGATATCCTAAAATAGGCAATTTCCCATGCATTACTTCAATAGGAATTACCTCCATTCCATTCAACATAAAGTTGTCTTGATGAGAAATAATAGTTGGTTTTACAGATGGAGCACTCGGATATCTATTTTCTATAGCAAAAATATAATCGTATCGTTTTTGTAATACTTTTAAAACACGCTCACTTGTATAAATTGGTACTGGTCCTATCTTAAAACAGTATGGGCGAATTTCATCTAAACCCGCAATATGATCTGCATGTTCGTGAGTAAATAATATTCCGTTAATATTCTCTACCTGCTCTCGCATCATTTGTTGTCTAAAGTCTGGACCACAATCTATAACATACGTAAACTCATCCCAAGAAATTAATATTGAAGAACGTAATCGCTTATCTTTTGGATTGTTAGATTGTGCTACAGGATGTTTGCTCGTCAACATAGGAACACCTGTTGAAGTACCTGTTCCTAAAAATGTTATTTTAAACTTAGTTTTCTTAGTCATTTCAACACAAAAATAGCAATTAAAAATTGACTGATAGTTACGAATTTCTGTACATTTGTTTAACGTAACAAACAATTACAAAATGGCAATTACTTTAAAAGGAGATAAAAAAATAAATACAGTACCTACTAGTAAAGCTAAAGCACTTAGGGTTAACCTTAATGCTAATATTTACGGTACGTTTGCAGAGATTGGTGCAGGACAAGAAACGGTACGTAATTTTTTTAGAGCTGGTGGAGCATCTGGTACTATTGCAAAAGCAATGAGTGCTTATGACAAGGATTTTTCTGACGCTATTTACGGAATAGAAAATGACGGTCGTTACGTTACCGAGGCGCGATTAAAAAAGATGTTAAGACATGAAATGGACTTAATTGAAGAGCGTCTTGATAGACAAAAACATCCAGATAAATTATTTTTTAGTTACGCAAACACTGTTGCAACTATAAACTTTACAAAGAAGTTTAAAGGACATGGTTGGGTTGGTATACGTTTTCAATTAGATCCTTTAGAAGATTATAACGAAATAATTTTACACTTACGTTTTAAAGAAACTGACGCTAGAGCACAGCAAGAAACTTTAGGTACTTTAGGTGTAAACTTAATATACGGAGCTTTTTACATGAACGATAGCCCAAAAGAATTGGTAAAATCGTTTTATGACAATATAGATCACGATCAATTGGAGATAGATATGATTAACTTCTCTGGTCCAAGATTTATGTATGTAGACAACCGTTTAATGAGTTTACAATTAGTTAAAAATGGAATGACCAATGCTGTAATGTTTGGTCCTGACGGAAATAATTTATTACCTGCTCAAGTATTATATAAAAAGAACATCTTAGCACTTCGTGGAAGTTTCCGTCCTGTAACAAAAGTTAACATGGATATGTTCGAACGCTCTAAAGAACTATTCTTTAACGAGAGTAAGGTAAATCCAGAAAAATCTCAAATTATTTTCGAAATCACTTTAAGTAATTTACGTGCTGAAGGTGAAATTAATGAACGTGATTTCTTAGATCGAGCAGAACTACTTTGTTCATTAGGTCAAAATGTAATGATTACAAACTTCCAAGAGTATTACAAGCTTGTAGAATACTTTAGTGAATTCACTAAAGAACGTATGGGATTAGCTATGGGAGTTTATAATCTAATTCAAATTTTTGACGAGAAATACTATAGAGATTTAAGTGGAGGTATTTTAGAAGCATTTGGTAAACTTTTCTTCAAAGATTTAAAAGTGTATATGTACCCGTACAAAGAAGAAGAATCAGGAGAGTTTATAACTAGTGAAAACTTAAAAGTACACCCTAGGATGAAAGAATTATATAAATTCTTTAAAACTAATGGTAGACTTGTAGATATTAAAGATATTGATGACGATATTCTTCATATTTTCTCTCGAAAAGTTTTAGCGATGATTAAATCCGGAGAAGAAGGTTGGGAGAACATGTTACCAGAAGGAGTTTCTGAAATGATCAAAAATAATAGACTCTTCGGTTATACGAAACGAAGAAATTTATAATAGTAAAATTAAAAAGGAGGTTAATACCTCCTTTTTTTATAAATTTAATCCAACTATTTTAAACCTTTTATATTTTATGTAGTCTTACATACAAAATCAACCAAAATTTGATAGCAGAAGTAACGTTAATAGAGCAATTACAAAATAAGAGTACAAAAGAAAAAGCTTTTCGTGCTCTAATGTCTCAATACAAAGAACGCTTGTATTGGCATATTCGAAAAATTGTAATTTCTCATGACGACGCAGATGATGTTTTACAGAACACATTCATCAAAATATTTAGAAGTATTGATAATTTTAAAGCAGAAAGCAAACTATTTTCTTGGATGTATAGAATTGCTACAAATGAAGCAATAACCTTTATTAATAAGAAAGCTAAAGAAAAAAATATTGATATTTCTGATATGCAGCAACAATTGGCTTCAAATTTGAGTAGTGATAATTGGTTTTCTGGAGATGAAATTCAATTAATACTTCAAAAAGCAATTGCAACATTACCACAAAAACAACAATTGGTTTTTAATATGAAGTATTTTGATGAATTAAAGTATGATGAAATCTCAGAAATCTTAGACACATCTGTGGGTAGTTTAAAAGCATCTTACCATCATGCTGTAAAAAAAATAGAAGAGTTTGTAAAAAACTATAATTAAACCTTTTTAGGAAATAATAGTCTTAATAGTAACATGAAAGAATTTAATAAACATAATAAGAAAGAGTTGTCTCTTAATGAGATTAAAAGCACAGGCTTTAAAACTCCTACGAACTTTTTAGATTCTGTTGAAGATGATTTTTTCACTAAGATAGCTGAAGAAAAGTTACCAAAAACAAATGGCTTTGAAGTTCCTAAAGATTATTTTAATTCTTTAGAAGATGAAATACTTAAAAAAGTACCCTCTCAAACTAAAGTGATTAATTTACGTTCACGTCTTAAAAAAGCAATTCCATTAGCAGCTGCAGCTTCTGTCTTATTATTTATTGGAATAAACTATTTTTCTGTGCAAAGTGAAACAATTACTTTTGACGATATTTCAAGCACAGAAATTGAAAATTGGCTTGAAAATGGATATACATCTATTAACACAACCGACCTTGCTTCGGTTTTAGACGAAACTGATTTTAACGACAACGAATTAATAGACAATACAACTATAGAAGATATAGAAATTGAAGATTATTTAAACTCAATCGATGCATCTTCACTTATAAATGAAATTAATTAACATGAAAAAAATTACATACATATTAATCTTTTTAATTTCTTTTTCTGCCTCAGCACAAGTGAAGTACAAAAAAGAAAGTAGAGAAAAAATTAGAGCTTTAAAAGTTGGGATCTTAACCGAAAAGTTAGACTTAACCTCTAAAGAAGCCGAAAAATTTTGGCCTATTTATAACAAATACGATAAAGAATTAAATGATTTACGTATCGAAGAGAAACATTTAATGTGGAAACAAATTCGTAAAAATGGAGATGTTGAAGCTTTAACCGAAAAACAATCAAAAGAAATTGTTTTAAAAATGTTTTCTCTTAGAGAAAAAGTTTATAAAATGCGTAAAGACTATTACAAAAAACTACTCGATGTTCTTCCTTACAAGAAAATTATTCAACTAGAAATTGCTGAAAAAGATTTTCACAGAAAATTAATAGGTAAGCTAAGACATAAAAAACGTAAATAACTAAAAAATAAAAAGAGAGTTTATATAAACTCTCTTTTTATTTTTTAACTAACGCCATACAAACATATAATTCTGGTTTGTTAGCCGTAAATTGTTTTAACCAAATGGTTAATTCTTCTACTTCATAAGGTAATAATCTACCCAATGCTTTTTCTAATTCTCTACAAAATAAGTCTGTATTAAAACTTACTTTTTTAAGTACAGTCTTAGTGTACTCATACATTGCTCTAGCCATATTTTATTTTTTAAGAGGGATTCAAAATACTAACGTAAGTTACGATTTTTTATTCTCACTTATATGTTAAAATTGAGCAAAAAAAATCCGACTTATTAACATAGTCGGATTCACTTCATTTTATTTACACTCTAATTATAAGGCATTTACCTTATCAATTAAAGTATTTGCTTTTTCTTCTAACTCAACGCTAATTGCTTTAAAATGAGCTTTTTTGTTTTCTACATTTTTAGCATTAACTTTAGCTATTAAATCATCATAAACTTCAAAAATTTCATTTCTAATAGCTTCTGTTTTCGCTTCATCTACATCTGAATTTAATCCAGCTGTTAAATTTGTAATATCAAGAATATCACCTAATGTATAATCTATATCCTTTTTTAAATTTTTTATGCTTGCCATAATATTAATTTTGATGCAAATTTAACCTATTTTATCTAATTGATTTTGAAATTCTTCAAAAAATAATCCTACATGATAACCATCTACCAAAGCATGATTTACTGTAATTGCTACTGGCATAATTTGTTTGCCGCTTTCTTCTTTAACTTTTCCGAAAGCTAATTGTGGTACACTATTATCTTTATTTCCTGAAATTGGTTCTTTATGCCCTGTAAAATGTAACCATGGTAATGCCGAACAATGAATGCATCCAAGTGAATACTTTGGAGGAAACAAATTTGTAGAGTTTATAATTCTTTTCTTCTCTTCTTGAAATCTTCTATTAAACTCTTCAAAATCTTCTGTGAATTCAATATATGAAAAACCAAAAGTAGTATCGGGTCTTGCTATCGTTGCCGAAGCATTAATAACATCGTAAATTGCTATTTTGTCTTCTTCAATTCTATATTTAAAATTTTCAACAGAATTTAAAGCCTTTAAACAATTATGAAGATACAATACAAAAAAAGATACTTTCTTATTCTTTGAAAACCTCAAAGCTTTAGTTACATTAACATTTGCAACTATTCCAAACGATGGATCTTCTAACGTTCTAAAGTGATTGTATAATTCTTTTCTATTCCAGTTTTCAATATCTAAATACTTCATTATTTATAAAAAAGAGGTGATTTCTTTAATATTTGCTACAGTTTTATAGTCTGATGATTTTTGTTCTTCTGAAACTTCTTCATGTGCCCAAGTGGTATGAAACGGAATATGAATTGCAGAAGCACCAATATTTACCAATGGCAATACATCTGATTTTAATGAATTACCTACCATTAACAACTCTTCTGGCTTTATTTCTAAACGTTTTAAAACTTTGGTATAATCATCCTCTTTCTTTTCGCTCATTACTTCTGTGTGGTGAAAATACTGTAAGATTCCAGATTTTTCTAATTTTCGCTCTTGATCTAATAAATCTCCTTTGGTAGCTACAATTAATTTATAATTTCCTTGTAGTTTTTGTAGTGTTTCCTCTACTCCATCTAACAATTCGATAGGTTTTTCTAACATATCTTTACCTATGCTTAGAATTTGATTTAACGTTTTTTGAGATATCTTATAATTAGATAACTCTAAAGCTGCTTCGACCATAGAAAGCATAAATCCTTTTACTCCGTAACCATATAATTTTAGGTTAGCTATTTCTTTTTTAAATAACTCTTGATGAATTTTATTTTCAGTTTCGTAGTCTGACAATAATTTAGCAAACTCATTTTCGGCATCTCTAAAATAGGTTTCGTTTACCCAAAGAGTATCATCAGCATCGAAAGCTATTACTTTAATATTTTTATACATTTTCTAAATATTGTTTGGCTTTTTCTAAATCTTCTGGTGTATCGATACCAATTGCTTCTACATCAGTTTCAACCATTTTTATTTTTTTTCCTACTTCTAAATATCGAATACACTCAATTTTTTCAGCAGCTTCTAATGGTGTCATTGGTAAATTATAAAAGTCAATTAATGCTTCTTTTCTAAAAGCATACACTCCTTTGTGTTTGTAATATTTTACTGTAATATCTTTATCTCGATGGTAAGGAATTGGGTTTCTCGAAAAATACAATGCTAAATTGTTTTGATCGGTAATTACCTTAACATTATTCGGATTTTCAATATCTTCTTTATTTGTGATATGAACTTTTAACGACGCTAAATCAACTTCCTTATGAGTGTCTTCTTTAAAAATATTGATCAGTTTTCTTAGAGAAGTTTCATCTATAAACGGTTCATCTCCTTGAACATTAACAACAATATCTACTTCTAAATCTTCTACTGCCTCTGCTATTCTGTCTGATCCTGTTTCGTGTTCTTTTTTACTTCTTATAACCTTTCCTCCATGAGATTCTATTGTCTCATAAATTATATCAGAATCTGTTACCACATAAACTTCATCGAAAAGATTGGTGTTTTTCGCTGCTTTATAAGTTCTTGCAATTACTGGCAAACCTCCTAAATCTTTCATTAATTTACCAGGAAAACGAGAAGCACTATATCGTGCAGGAATCATAGCTATAATCTTCATAAATACTATATCTGTAATATAAACTCAAAGATACACATAATTAAACTTCATTCTTAATTCTGTTTAATTTATAACTTTAACACTTATTTTATAGCTATTTAACTTTGATTATTAATAATCTTTTATATTTTTGGTGGCATGAATAAGGTATTAACAAACATAATGTATGTAACTAAGCAAGTAATTAACACGGTTATTTGCCGTACGTTTATGTTTGGTGGCTATACAAAAATGCAAAAGCAGCATGTATACGTAAAGAAAAGTACCTTGAATGAATTTAGAAGAAAAAAATAATTCAATAAAATTATAAAAATAGTAAAGGTGCTTTTCATAAGAAAAGCACCTTTTTTTATATATCAATTTAAATTATATCAATCATGAAAAATTTTACAACAATTATGTATCGACAAGGCAAATGTTTTATGAACAATGTTAAGCATCAAACATTAAAAGAACCAGAACTATTACTCATACTTAATACTTAAACAACATGAAAACTTTACAAAACAACATATATAATTCATCTCAATTCGTAGTTAACAAAAAACAGATTAGCAAAAAAAACAAAACACTTAAAACTTCTATTTTGTATGATAAAATAGAATCGAGTGTAAATTCTTCACTTATACGTTATCAAAACTCATCTAACTTAAGCTTCAAAAGTATAGAGTTTGATATTTTAAATAATGCCTACTTAAACGATAAGCTTATTATAAAAAATAACATTAAAAAATTAAGTACTACTGAATTAGTCTTAGACATAACAGTATCGAAAAAAGAAGAGAATAAAAAAGATATTATATGCAAAGCCACTTTTGGTTATGCATTGAAAAAAGCTTCTTAATAATCATTTTCAAGATTATAAGTTGATTTGGTTTGTTTGTTAAACAGTCTTAGAGTAAATAATTTACTTTAAGGCTGTTTACTATTTTATATAAACCTCTAAAAGTTTTGCTGATGTTGGACTTGAAACAGAACATTTAGAAATACAAGCAGGAACTAAAATAGTTTCTCCCATTTTTAATTCTTCAACTTGATTATTATAGGTAAAACTTACTTCTCCTTCTACACACATATAAACCACAAAACTATCTTTGGTAGAATTATCTAATTCAACTCTTTTATTAAGAGACAACATATTTGTTGTAAAATAAGGACAATCTACTATTTCAGAAGAATTATTTTCTTCCACTGAATAATTTGTTTTATAATCTTTTTGTGCTTTATAATCTATTGCAGCGGTAGCTAAAGAAGTATGTAATTCTCTTTCATTTCCTTCACTATCTTTTCTGTCCCAGTCGTAAACCCTATAAGTTATATCTGATGTTTGTTGAATCTCAGCCAATAAAACTCCCGCTCCTATGGCATGCACTCTTCCTGTTGGAATAAAATACACATCCCCATTTTTTACCTTATCGGTATTTAAAATTGAAAGTAAATTCTTTTGCTCTAAATGTTGTTGATATTCAGCTTCATTAGAATCTTTTTTAAACCCAACAACAACTTCTGCTTCTTCATCAGAATCTAAAATGTACCACATCTCTGTCTTACCAAAAGAATTATGTCTTTCTTTTGATAGCGAATCATTAGGGTGCACTTGAATACTTAATTTTTCACTAGCGTCGATAAACTTGAATAATAAAGGAAATTTTTCTTGAAATTTATCATACACTTTTTTCCCTAAAAAATTAGAAGTATATTTTTTAATAAGTTCATCAATTGTTTTTCCTTTTAACGTACCGTTACTAACTATTGAAATGTTTTCATCTACTCCAGAAATTTCCCAGCTTTCTCCTAAATTAGATGTATTAGATTTTTTATGTAGTTTGGATATTAATTTGTCACCTCCCCAAATTTTTTCTTTTAAAATTGGGGTAAATTTTATTAACTGATCTATCATTATTCTATTCTCCACTATAAGTGACGTAATTTCTCGGGGTTTCGTATAAAGTTATTTTTAGTTCATATTCTTTTTCAATCTTTACACGTAATTTATCATAAATTACTACAGCAATATTTTCTACAGAAGGGTTTAAAGCTTTAAACTCCTCTACTTCAATATTTAAATTTTTATGGTCAAAAGCTTCTTCTACCTCTTCTTTAATTAAATCTTTTAAAATTCCTAAGTCGTACACATAGCCTGTTTCTTTATCAATTTCTCCTGTTAAAGAAACTATTAATTCGTAATTATGACCATGATAATTAGGATTGCTACACTTACCAAAAACAGCAACGTTTTTTTCATCACTCCATTTCGGATTGAATAACCTATGAGCAGCATTAAAATGAGCTTTTCTATGTACTGTTACTCTTGGCATATTATATAAACTTTACTAGTTTGTCGTAAGATTCTTTAAAAATTATCTTAAACCATTCAGTATAAATTTCTGGTTGAGCTTCAATATCATTCTTCACAGCTTCTAAAGGCATCCATTTGTAATCTTCTACTTCATCTGGATTTATCACTGGATTATCTTCATACTTCCCAACCATTACATGATCTAACTCATGTTCTGTTAATCCATTATCAAAAGGTGCTTTGTAAATAAACCAAAACACTTCTTCTAAATCACAAGTAAAACCCATTTCTTCACTTAATCTCCTTCCTCCTGCTTCTAAAGAAGTTTCTCCATCTCTTTGATGAGAACAGCAAGTATTTGTCCATAATAATGGTGAATGATATTTATGAGCAGCTCTTTGTTGCAACATCAATTCTCCTTTTGAATTGAAAACAAAAACCGAAAAAGCTCTATGTAATAATGCCTTTTCATGAGCTTCAATCTTCTCCATTAATCCTATCGGATTGTCCTTTTCATCAACTAAAATTACCTGTTCTACCATTTTAATATTTTACTAAAAGCAAACTTACAAAAATCAGATTATAGTTTACTTATCTTTGCTTCTTGATTTGACTATTTATAACAATGAAACTATTAAAATTTCTTTTTATTTCAACATTTACCATTTCATTTATTCAGTGCAATAATAACACCAAACCAAAGGAAGTTATAAAAAAAACTTCTATTGAAAAAATTAAAAAGGATAAAGAAAAGACCTTTACAAAACGACCTTGGGATAGTTTAAACAAAAAAAATGTCAATGCTTTTTTTACTGAATATGGTAAACAAAACAACGAAACTAAAGTTATTATAAAAACCAACTTTGGTAATATAAAACTTAGACTATTTAATGACACACCTATTCACAGAGCTAACTTTATTTTCTTAACCAAGATTGGTTATTTCGATAAAACTGTTTTTTACAGAGTTGCTAAAAACTTTGTGATACAAGGTGGAGATTCAGAAGAATATGCTACATCTAAAGTTCGATATAAATACAAAAACTATTTGTTACAGCCTGAATTTAGGAAAAACAGAAAACATAAATACGGAGCTTTAGCTTCTGCTCGCGAATGGGAAAATAATCCGAATAAATTATCTACTCCTTTCGAATTTTATATTGTACAAAGTAAAAAAGGAGCGCATCATTTAAATAACGAACATACTGTTTTTGGTGAAGTTATTTCAGGATTTTCAACTATCAATAAAATTGCGAATGTAAAAGTTGGTGAAGGAGAATGGCCTATAGAAGATATTCATATGAAGGTTGAAATTTTAAATTGATAATTGCGCTAGTAAACAGTATCTTTGCAGCCTTAAAATTTATAGATGAGTTTTTTAGAAGAAATACAAAAGAGACGTACATTCGGAATTATATCACATCCCGATGCTGGTAAAACTACTTTGACCGAGAAATTGTTATTATTCGGTGGAGCTATTCAAGAAGCTGGAGCCGTTAAAAACAATAAGATTAAAAAAGGAGCTACCTCCGATTTTATGGAAATTGAGCGTCAACGTGGTATATCGGTAGCAACTTCTGTATTAGCTTTCATTTATAAAGATAGAAAGATTAACATTCTAGACACACCTGGTCACAAGGATTTTGCTGAAGATACTTTTAGAACACTTACCGCTGTAGATAGTGTTATTGTGGTAATTGATGTTGCTAAAGGTGTAGAGCCGCAAACCGAAAAATTAGTAGAAGTTTGTAGAATGCGTAAAATTCCAATGATTGTTTTCATTAATAAATTAGATCGTGAAGGTAAAGACGCCTTTGATTTATTAGATGAAGTTGAACAAAAATTAGGCTTAAAAGTAACACCTATGAGTTTCCCTATTGGAATGGGGTACGACTTTAAAGGAATCTATAATATTTGGGAAAAGAAATTAAACCTATTCTCGGGTGATAACAAAACTACTATTTCTGAAGGAGTTGAATTTGATGATTTAAACAACCCTGAATTAGATACTATTATTGGTGAAGCAGCGGCAGAAACTTTACGTGAAGAAACTGAGTTAGTTTACGAAGTATATCCAGAGTTTGATCAAGAAGAATATATTAAAGGAGATTTACAACCTGTTTTCTTTGGTTCTGCATTAAATAATTTTGGTGTAAAAGAACTTTTAGATGCGTTTATTGATATTGCTCCAAACCCACAACCTAAACAAGCAGAAGAACGTTTAGTAGATTCAAAAGAAGAAAAACTGACTGGATTTGTATTTAAGATTCACGCAAATATGGATCCTAAACACCGTGACCGTTTAGCGTTCGTAAAAATCGTTTCTGGTACTTTTAAAAGAAATACTCCATACTTACATGTAAGAAATAATAAAAAAGTAAAATTCTCAAGCCCAAATGCATTCTTTGCTGAAAAGAAAGAAATTGTAGAAGAATCTTTCCCTGGTGATATTGTGGGATTACACGATACTGGTAACTTTAAAATTGGAGACACCTTAACTGAGGGAGAAAAACTTAATTTTAAAGGGATTCCAAGCTTCTCTCCAGAACACTTCCGTTATGTTAACAATGCTGATCCTATGAAAGCAAAGCAATTATATAAAGGATTAGATCAATTAATGGATGAAGGAGTTGCTCAATTATTTACCTTAGATATGAACGGACGTAGAATTATTGGTACCGTTGGTGCACTTCAATATGAAGTAATTCAATACCGTTTAGAGCATGAGTATGGAGCTAAATGTACCTATGAAAACATTCATGTTCACAAAGCATGTTGGGTACAACCAGAAGATGAAAAGAACGAAGAATTCAAAGAGTTCAAACGTGTTAAGCAACGTTATTTAGCAAAAGATAAACAAGGTCAATTGGTGTTTTTAGCCGATTCTCCTTTTACAATACAAATGACACAAAGTAAATATCCAACTGTAAAACTACATTTTACAAGTGAGTTTGAATAAAAAACATATACTGTCTTGGTTCTTGATTCTTGCTTCTTTGTTCTTACAAAGTCAAGAAAACCTATCAACATTAAAAGGAAAAGAGTTACACAATAAAGTTCGTTTGAATTTTATTCCTGTGGAAATGCCTTCAGAAAAATTTCCAGAATTGAAACCAACTATGGGAATGATGGGCTTACATTATCAAATTCCTTTTAACGATTGGTTATATGGTGGTGTTGGCATGTATGCTGCTTTAACTGGTGACCAAGGTGGTTTATTTACGTTAGGTGTAGAACTAGGAGTTAACAAACAACTGTATAAAAACTTATATCTTGATGCTAATTTCCACTTTGGAGGTGGCGGCGGATATAGAAAATATATCAACGATGGTGGTTTTATAAATCCAAATATTGGTTTACAATACAAGAAAAACGACTACTCGATTGGTGTTCAATACAGTCACGTTAATTTTTATTCTGGAGAAATTAAAAGTAACTCAGTTTCTTTCTTTGTAGAAATACCAAGTGTTTTACGTTTAGCTAGTTATAAAGACGCTCAAAAAGAATTCGAAATCTCTAATCTTTCTTCTGATAATTTCTGGAAAAGACCAATCGTGAAAAATGTACAACAAGTTCGTTTTGATTTCTTTCAACCTATCGGAAAATCAAAAAAGGATAATGGAGGTGAGTTAAATGAAACCTTGTATGTTTTAGGATTCGAATATCAAAAATACTTACAAGAAAATATATTCTTATTTGTCCATACCGATGCCATTTACAAAGGCTTACGTGCAGGATTCATGGATTTATTCTTCGGAGCAGGATACCATCCTTATCAATCTAAATATGTAAATATCTTCGGAAAAATAGGAATTGGTGCTGCTGGTGGTCGTATTGCTCGTGAAGGTGGACTTACCATTTATCCTTCAGCAGGAGTTGATTTAAAAATATCAAACAAATTTGCTATTAGTGGTCATGGAGGATATTACAGAGCCCTAGATGGTGATTTTGAAGCCTATACTTACGGTGTTGGTATTAAGTATTATGGTTTAAATGGAGGAGCAGATTCTTCCGAAGAAATAAACACATATAAAACCCAAGGAATATCCGTTGGAGTAGAAAACCAAACTTATTTTAATGTTGCTAAGTTCGACCCTCCAAACAATAAATATGAGGTTGACTTACAATTGTTAGCCCTTCAATTTAATTATGATATATCGAATCATTTTTATTTAATAGGAGAAGCTGGTTTTGCTTACGATGGTCAATCAGGTGGATATGCTCACGGACTTGCGGGTATTGGTTATAAAACTCCTTCAATATTAAATAATAAACTAAATGCATTTATCGACTTAGTTGGTGGTGCAGCTGGTGGCGCTGGTGTAGATACCGATGAAGGTATTGTGGTTAGACCTACTGCTGGTTTAAACTATAACTTAGCAAACAATTTTTCATTATCGGTTTCAGGAGGTAAATTCATTGCTCCGTTCGGTAATGTAAATTCAACAAATGTAAATATTGGTTTAAACTTCAATTTTGCAAGTTTAACTGGTCAAAAATAAAGTGTAAATAGATTTAAATTAAAGAAAATGAATAATGGAATTTATGCAAAGTTCACAACTCCTAAAGGAGATATTTTAGTGAACTTAGAACATGAAAAAACTCCTGGAACAGTGGGTAACTTTGTTGCTTTAGCTGAAGGAAACTTAGAAAACAATGCTCGCCCACAAGGAGAGCCATATTATAACGGATTAAAATTCCACCGTGTAATCGCTGATTTTATGATTCAAGGAGGATGCCCACAAGGAACTGGTACTGGTAATCCAGGATATAAGTTTGATGATGAGATTCACCCAGAATTAAAACACGACGCTTCAGGTAAATTATCTATGGCAAATGCAGGTCCTGGAACTAACGGATCTCAATTCTTTATTACACACGTTGCTACTCCATGGTTAGACGGTAAACATACTGTTTTTGGAAGCGTTGTTGAAGGACAAGATGTTGTAGATACTGTAGAGCAAGGTGACGAAATGAATGTAGAAATTATCCGTGTTGGTGAAGAAGCTGAAAAGTGGAATGCTGTAGAAGCTTTCAGAACTTTTGAAGGAGCTCGTGAAAAACGTGAAGCTGAAGAAAAAGCACGTCAAAAAAAATTATTAGATTCTGTTGCTGCTGGTTACGACGAAACTCCAAGCGGATTACGTTATAAAATATTACAAAAAGGAGAAGGTAAAAAAGCTACGAAAGGAGCAATGGTATCGGTACATTATAAAGGTCAATTATTAGATGGTACTGTATTCGATTCTTCATATAAACGTAAACAACCAATTGATTTTGCTATTGGTGTTGGCCAAGTAATTGCTGGTTGGGATGAAGGAATTCAATTATTACATGTAGGTGATAAAGCTCGTTTGGTAATTCCATCGAACTTAGCATATGGTTCTGCTGGTGCTGGTGGAGTAATTCCTCCTGATGCTACTTTAATCTTTGATGTAGAGTTAATGAATGTAAAATAACTTTTTTACATATCCAATATAAATGAAGGCTTTCCTAAAGAGGAAAGCCTTTTTTTCTCCTTAATTTTAAATTAATATTCATAACATTACACAAACAGTTTAATAATGTAGAAGTTATTTTTAGTTAATTCTTTCTTGAGAGTTCTTTTTGATATTTACTATTAAAATAAACACCCCCAGAAAATGAAAAACTTAACTACTTTACTTTTCCTATTATTATTTATAAAATTATCAGTAGCTCAAAATACATGCGAAAAAAAAGAGCAAACTGAAATTCAAGATTTAAACGCTATTAGCGTCAATAAATGTGAAATTGAAGTTACTAAAAACAACTCGCGAAAAGTTTCAACAAAAATTAAAACTTCCAGAAAAAGAATTACTAATCGTTTTAAAAGAGTATCTAAAAATAAAAGAAATTCATTAACAGGTATTAAATCTAGTGAAATAAAAATCGTTTCTAACAATCCTTTAAACACACCACCTATAAACAACTTATCTAAAAACGTTCTTTTTTCAATTGTTGAAGAAGTTCCTATGTTTCCTAAATGTAAAATAGGTCCTAAACAAGAAAATATTAAATGTTTTAAAGAAAGTATTAATAATCATTTCAATAAGAACATTCATGTTGAAAAAATTGCAGATGAGAATATTCCGAAAAGAATATTAGTGCAAATAACTATTGGAATAGATGGAAAAATTACGAATTCAAAAATAATCAGCAAGAACAAAAAAATAACTAAAGAACTAAAGCGAGTTATTTCAAAAATACCTAATTTAATTCCTGGAAGAGAACAAAACATCCCTGTGAATGTTACTTACTCATTTCCAATAAACTTAACATTAAATTAAAATTAGAATTTTATGTTTTTTTTATCTTAGCCTCCGCTTTTAATAAAAAATCAACAAGCTATACCCCTTAACTATGAAAACTACTTTCCCCCTTATTCTTGCAATTCTTTTATCATGCGGTATTTTTTCTCAAGAAAAATGTGATACTCCTGACAATTCTGTAGTTGACCCAAACAGTATTACTAAATGTAGTATTGAGGACGTAAAAAAAACTCTTGAAGCTATTGACAAAAAAGACTTAACCATTAAATATCGAAAAAAAAGAAATAGAGCAAATGCAACTTCTCTTAATGGAACAAGCAATATTGATCCTACCATTAAAGAAAAAAGTCAATTAGTAAGCAAAATAGAACTAAAAAACGATGCTATAGCTGCTGTAAAAAAAATACCATTTCATGTGGTAGAACAAATTCCTTTATTTGACAAATGTGAAAATGAGCCACTTTTACAGCAATCTAAATGTTTTGAAAAACAAATGGCTAAACATATTATTAGTAATTTTAATTACCCAAGAGAAGCGCTGAATAAAAAAATTGAAGGTAGAATTTTAGTTCAATTTGTTATAAATGAAAATGGAGAGGTTGTAAATATCAAAAAGAAAGGACCTAAGGGAACTGAATTATTAGAAAAAGAAGCTGTAAGGCTAATTTCTAAACTACCAAAATTCATTGCTGGTAAGCATAATGGAATTCCTGTAAAAGTTAAATACGGATTACCTATCATGTTTAGATTACCAAAAAAGTCATAAAAATTAATAATATATAAATTTAAAAAGGTTAGTAGCCACTAACTCTTTTTTTTTACAATTATGATAATAAAAATCAAAATTTAAATTAAAAACCTCAATACAAAAACAAAACATTAAATAATTATCAAAAAAAACACCTCTTCTATACAAATACAATAAAAAAACAAAAAAATAACATTGAAAATTATTTTTATCAAAAAAAATGGATATGAATTTGGTCAGAGAATGAATTTTCATATATTTACAACCTGAAAACGAATTAATTACATTTTTTAACCTCTTAATTAAATCGCACAACTATGAGATACCCCTTACTATTCGTAGCTGCAGTATTCGCTTCAACTGTAGCCCTAGGACAAGAACAATGTGCAACTCCAGATGAAACTATCGCAGATCCAAACAGTATCACAAAATGTGCTATTGAGGATACAAAAGATGGTAAAAAACAAGTTTCAATTGAAGTATCAACAAGAAGAAGAGTTAAAAGAACTCGAAAGAACGCAACTGCTATTGGAGGCTTAAACGCATCTACCAAAGTAGAAAATGTAAAAAAGAAAACTTTGTTAGTTGGTAGTTTAGAATTAGAAGATAATTCTGAAACTATTGATAAGATTCCTTTTAACTTAGTAGAAGAAGTACCTTTATTTGATAAATGTAAAAATGTGCCATTAGTAAAACAATCTAGATGTTTTGAAGACAACGTTGCAAGACACGTACAACGAAACTTTAAATATCCTGAAGAAGCTTTAAATAATGGTATTGAAGGTAGAGTTTTAGTTCAATTTGCAGTAAACCAAGATGGTAGTGTTGGAGAAATTAGAATGAGAGCTCCAAAGGGAACTGAATTATTAAAAGAAGAGGCAGAAAGAATTATAAATAAGTTACCTAAATTTACTCCTGGTAAGCACAATGGTAAAATTGTAAAGGTTAAATATGGTATTCCAATTACCTTTAAACTACCTAAAGGATATACTAAAAAAGCAGTAGCTAAGTCTACTCCTGTAGCAAAACCTAAAAAAGTGGCAAAAGAAAAGGTAATTTCAGATGCTATCGCTTTCGGTCAAGTACAAAGTATTCCTCAATTCAAGACTTGTTCAAAAGCTGCTGATGTTGAAAAATTAAACTGCTTCAACAAAAAAATGATGCAACACATTAATAGAAACTTTGCATACCCTGAAGCTGCTGCACAAAACAATATTGAAGGTAAAGTTTGGGTTAGATTCATAATAAACAAAATAGGTCATGTAACTAACATTACTATGAAAGGGCCTAAAGGAGGACAACTTTTAGAATTTGAAGCAAAAAGAATGGTTTCTAAGTTACCAAAATTTATCCCTGGAAAACAAGATGGTAAAGCAGCAAATGTATCATACACAATGCCTATCAACTTTAAACTACAAGATTAATTCTTATTAAAATATAAAACAAAAAAGCCTTAAGAAAATTTTCTTAAGGCTTTTTTTTATATTAGCTAAAAAATAAAATGAAAACAGCACAACAATGGTTTGATGAGTATGCTATAAGTCACCAAAACCAAACTAACCAGCTAATCCATTACATATGCGTTCCTGCAATATTTTTTAGTGTAATAGGACTTTTAATGAGTATACCTAGTTCATTTTTAAGTAAAAACCTAAAACTATACAATCCTTTAATAGAGAACTGGGCATTTTTTATTAGCCTACTGATATTACTCTTTTTCTATTTAAGACTTGGATTTTGGTATTTTATTCAAATGTTTTTAGTTACTTCTTTGTCAATAATAGGCAATTATTTTTTGGGCAAACAAGGTAATCTACTACTCATAAGTATTGGAGTTTTTGTTATTGCTTGGATTGGTCAATTTTATGGTCATAAAGTTGAAGGTAAAAAACCCTCTTTTATAAAAGACTTACAATTCTTATTAATTGGTCCTCTTTGGGTACTTCAAAAATTAGGAAAATAACAATGGAAGGAAATATAACTTTTGAAGATTTTTTAAAACTAGATATGCGAATTGGAACTATCATTGAAATAAATGATTTTCCTAAAGCTAGAAAACCAGCTTATCAATTAAAAATAGATTTCGGTTCTTTAGGAATTAAAAACTCTAGTGCTCAAATAACTAATTTATATACAAAAGAAGAGCTTTTAAATAAGCAAGTTATATCGGTTATTAACTTTAAACCAAGACAAATCGCTAATTTTATGAGTGAATGTTTGGTTTTAGGAGTTTATAAAGACAATAATGTTGTTTTACTTCAAGCATCAGAAACAATAAAAAACGGAACTCAAGTTAACTAATAATTAATTACTTCTTTCAGTTCAGAATAAGTATATTTGCTATATCAACTAAAAAAAATGCTCTTAAAAATTTAAGAGCATTTTTTAACTAATAAAACTTAGCAATTATGGCAATGAATAAAAATACCGTCTTAGGATGGGCTACATTAATTATGGTGTTAATGGGAATATTACTTGTAGGTTTAGCAGTTTTTAAATACGATGAAATTGCAGGTTATGGTTTTGGAGCAGTAGGCTTAGGTTTTTTTGCCAATGCTTGGGTATTTAATGCATTAAAAGGTAGAGTTTAATAGAATAAAAATATGTCAGACGATAAGAAAGTAATTTTTTCCATGAACAAGGTCTCAAAGACCTATCAAAGTACTGGAAAGCAAGTATTAAAAGATATTTATTTAAGCTTCTTCTATGGAGCTAAAATTGGGATTTTAGGTTTAAATGGTTCAGGTAAATCAACTTTATTAAAAATAATCGCTGGTGTAGAAAAAAACTTCCAAGGAGATGTCGTTTTTTCACCAGGTTATAAAGTAGGTTACTTAGAGCAAGAACCTCAATTAGATGAAGAAAAAACGGTATTAGAAATTGTAAAAGAAGGGGTTGCCGATGTCGTAGCTGTGTTAGATGAATACAATAAAATCAACGATATGTTTGGTTTAGAAGAAGTATATTCTGATGCAGATAAAATGCAAAAACTAATGGATCGTCAAGCTGAACTTCAAGATCAAATTGATGCTTCTAATGCTTGGGAATTAGATACTAAGTTAGAAATTGCAATGGACGCTTTAAGAACACCTGATGGTGATAAAAAAATCGGAGTTTTATCTGGTGGAGAGCGTCGTCGTGTAGCTTTATGCCGTTTATTATTACAAGAGCCAGAAATCTTATTATTAGATGAGCCTACCAACCACTTAGATGCAGAATCTGTACATTGGTTAGAGCACCATTTAGCACAATATAAAGGTACCGTTATCGCTGTAACTCACGACCGTTACTTCCTAGATAACGTTGCTGGTTGGATATTAGAATTAGATCGTGGAGAAGGAATTCCGTGGAAAGGAAACTACTCTTCTTGGTTAGACCAAAAAGCTAAACGTTTAGAGCAAGAAAGTAAAACAGCCTCTAAACGCCAAAAAACATTAGAGCGAGAGTTAGATTGGGTTCGTCAAGGAGCAAAAGGACGTCAAACCAAACAAAAAGCTCGTTTAAAAAACTATGACAGATTATTAAATCAAGATCAAAAGCAAGTAGAAGAAAAACTAGAAATTTACATTCCGAATGGACCACGCTTAGGAACTAATGTAATTGAAGCTTCTGGTGTTTCGAAAGCTTTTGGTGAAAAATTATTATACGAAAACCTAGAATTCAATTTACCTCAAGCAGGAATTGTAGGTATTATTGGACCTAACGGTGCTGGTAAAACTACCATTTTCAGAATGATTATGGGAGAAGAAACTCCAGATGCTGGAACTTTTACTGTTGGTGAAACTGCTAAATTAGCTTATGTAGATCAAAGTCATGCAGATATTGATCCAAATAAAACTATTTGGGAAAATTTCTCTGACGGACAAGATTTAGTAATGATGGGAGGAAAACAAGTAAACTCTCGTGCTTATTTAAGTCGTTTTAATTTCTCGGGAAACGAACAAAATAAAAAAGTAAACATGTTATCTGGTGGTGAGCGTAACCGTTTGCATTTAGCAATGACGTTGAAAGAAGAAGGTAACGTATTATTATTAGATGAGCCTACCAACGACTTAGATGTAAATACACTTCGTGCTTTAGAAGAAGGATTAGAAAACTTTGCTGGTTGTGCTGTAATTATTTCGCACGATAGATGGTTTTTAGATAGAGTTTGTACTCATATCTTAGCTTTTGAAGGAGATAGCCAAGTATATTTCTTTGAAGGTTCTTTCTCAGAATATGAAGAGAATAAGAAGAAACGTTTAGGTGGAGATTTAATGCCAAAACGAATCAAATACAAGAAATTAATTAGATAAAAAAAGCCGCTTAAAGCGGCTTTTTTAATGCATTATTTTAAATAATAATTCTTTTAGAATATCTGCATGGGACTGATTAGCCCCTACTCCTTTACTTTTTACATCTGCATCTCTAAGTAATCCAATAATTTGTGACACTTTACGCATAGGATAATTACGCGCTGCATTTACATAATCGTCAACAAAATACGGGTTTACTCCTAATGCTCTAGCTACAGAAGCTTTCGACTTGTCTTTTAATCCATGATACATTAATAACTGTGTAAAAAAACTGTTCAATAAAGAAATAGTCATTACCAACGGATTATTCTTCGGATTCTGAGCAAAGTAATTTATAATTCTGTTCGCTTTTACAATATCTCTAACACCAACCGCTTTACGCAACTCAAAATTGTTAAAATCTTTAGAAATACCAATATTCTCTTCTATATGCTTGTCAGAAATAATGGTTTCTTTTGGTAAAACCGAAACTAGCTTTTCTAATTCATTGTTTATTTTGCTTAAATCAGTACCTAAAAACTCCACTAACATTTGCGCTGCTTTAGGTTCTATATTAAACTTCTTAGCTCCTAAAATTTGTCGAATCCAATCTGCAACCTGATTTTCATATAGCTTTTTACTTTCGAAAATCAGTCCGTTTTTAGCAATCGCTTTGTAGGCTTTTTTACGCTTGTCTAATTTCTTGTATTTATAATTAAAAACAAGTACAGTTGTAGGTTGCGGATTATTAGCATAACTCTCAATTTTATCAATAGTTCTACTTAAATCTTGTGCTTCTTTAACAATAATTACTTGACGTTCTGCCATCATAGGAAATCGTTTTGCAGACGATACAATTTCATCTATAGAAACATCTCTACCGTACATCACCACTTGATTAAATCCTTTTTCAGATTCATCTAACACATTATTTTCAATAAAATCAGATATCTTATCAATATAATACGATTCATCACCCATTAAAAAATAAATAGGTTTGATATTTCCTCCTTTGATGTCGGATATTATGGATTTAATTTCGTTCATTTTCTTACTTTTGACTCATGCAAAAACTCAATCTTCCTTACTATAATTTCAAGCTCAAAAGTAACGAAAATAAAACGCTTGTTTTCGATCCTTTACGAAAAAAAAATGTGGTTTTAACACCAGAAGAATGGGTCCGTTTACATTTTGTTCAATATTTAATTCAAGAAAAAAAATATCCAGTTTCTTTAATTGCTATTGAAAAGCAACTTATTATCAATAATTTAAAAAAGAGAACCGATATTGTTATTTTTTCTCCTGACGGAACTCCTAACATTATTGTAGAATGTAAAGCACCGAAAGTAAAAATAACGCAGGATACTTTTGATCAAATTGCTCGATATAATTTAAAGTTAAATGCGAATTATTTAATCGTTACTAACGGTTTCAATCATTATTTTTGCATGCTCAACAAAGAAGAGGAAAGTTATGTTTTTCTTCAAGATATACCGAATTATAATTCTTAAATAACTTTTAATATATACTTTTGAGTTATGGAACCAGCAAGTCCTATTTTTGTGCTTACTCTTTTTATTATAGGATTCTCATCAATGTTTATTACCATTACTGGAATTATAAAAATTCTTAGAAATGATTTTAATGGAGATAAGGCAACTTGGATTATTATTTTAATGATTGGTATTATTGGATCTATTCTTTACTTGCTTAAAGGGAAGAAATTAATTATAAAAAAACAAAAACTGATTAAACAAAAATATTGAAAACTGCCATTGTTATATTAAATTGGAACGGAAAAAAATTGCTTGAGCAGTTTTTACCTTCAGTAGTAAATTTCAGCAAAGATGAAGCTGATGTGTATGTTGCTGATAATGCTTCTACCGATGATTCTATCCAGTTTATTAAAAACCATTTTCCATCTGTAAAAATTGTTCAAAACAAAATAAACGGAGGTTATGCGAAAGGATATAACGATGCGTTACAACATATTGATGCAGATATATTTTGCTTGGTAAATTCTGATATTGAAATTACTCAAAATTGGTTAGCTCCAATTTTAAACACTTTTAAAACTGAAGAAAACACAGGTATTATTCAGCCAAAAATATTAGATTTTAAAGAGAAGTCTAAGTTTGAATATGCTGGAGCTGCTGGTGGGTTTATAGACAAATATGGCTATCCGTATTGTAGAGGTAGGATGTTTGATACTTTAGAAACTGATGACAATCAATTCAACGATACAGAACAAATTTTTTGGGCATCTGGAGCTTGCTTTTTTATTCGATCTTCAGTTTTCTTTGAATTAAATGGATTTGATGAAGATTATTTTGCTCATCAAGAAGAAATTGATTTATGCTGGAGAGCAAAAAATAAAGGTTACGATATTAAATATGTTGGAACTTCTACAGTTTATCATGTTGGTGGGGCAACTTTACAGAACATCAATCCTAAAAAAACATATTTAAACTTTAGAAATAGTCTATTGAGTTTGGTTAAAAATCTTCCTACTTCTCAACTTTTTCCTATCATTTTTTCTCGTTTAGTTTTAGATGGATTCGCTGGAATCAAATTCCTTATTGATTTAAAACCATCTCATACTTTTGCTATTATTAAAGCTCACTTTAGTTTTTATAAAAACCTAAACAAATTTCTTAAAAAGAGAAATCAACTGCAGCAAAAAAATAATTACTACAAACATAACTCTGTAGTGTGGCAATACTATGTAAAAGGAAGAAAAAAGTTTAGTGATTTGCTATAGTTTCTTTGTCTTTATAAATATACAACAGCAACAAAAAAAC
This sequence comes from Tenacibaculum holothuriorum, assembly GCF_002120225.1. Taxonomy (GTDB): domain Bacteria; phylum Bacteroidota; class Bacteroidia; order Flavobacteriales; family Flavobacteriaceae; genus Polaribacter; species Polaribacter holothuriorum. The sequence continues at coordinate 226,923 of NZ_LAPZ01000003.1, forward strand.
TGCCAAAGCCCCGAAACTATGCCACAGCCAATGCGTTCCCATTGGTAATAAAACAACAATATTATCTAGTGTTCTAAATAGAATTGCGAGCCCAAAAATGAGAAATCCATATAGAATTAATTGAGCATTTTTCCATTGAGTTTTATAGGCATACCAAACAAAAGGAATTATCACTGTTAACGCAATAACAAAATATCCGAATGAAATTCTGTATTCATTAGCCAATGGTAAAAATCTTGGTAAAGCAGAAAGAACGAATAATCCTATGAATAATAGGAGTCTTTTCCACCATTCTACACAGATTTTCCAGATAAAATAAATGATTACAGAAAGGCATAAAAAAAGAATAGGCATCCAATCTAAAGCTAACCAAAATTCATGACTTCTAGTTCCATGAAACATAGTTCCTCCTATCCAACTTATAAAAATAACAGGTAAACAGAATACTAAAAACGGATGTTGTTTAGGGTTTGATTTTATCTTTTTCCAAAAGTAAAATATCAATAGTATAAAAAGAAAATTACTAAATGTATTAAACGGTTCTACAGGAATTCTTCCTTCAATAGTTTCTTGATAAATAGGACCGCTATCGTTTGGAAATCTTTGAAAAACAAAGTCATAAACACTCATAAAATCTGTATAAATTCTTATACTTAAAGATACAGATTTTACCTGTTAAAGAAATTACAAAATATCTAAACTTCCTTTTCCTTCACGAATAACTTCTGGTTCATCGGTAGTTAAATCAATAACGGTTGATGCGTAATTATCTCCATAACCTCCATCAACCACAACATCAACAATGCTTTGCCACTTTTCGAATATTAATTCTGGGTCGGTAGTATATTCTAAAACTTCATCTTCATCTCGAATAGAAGTCGACACAATCGGATTACCCAATGCTTCTACAATAGCTCTTGCAATATTATTATCGGGCACTCGAATACCTACCGTTTTTTTCTTTTTAAATACTTTTGGTAAGGAATTACTTCCTGGTAAAATAAAAGTATAAGGCCCTGGTAAACCTCTTTTTAAAATTTTATACGTAGCAGTATCTATTTGTTTAACATAGTCTGATAAATGGCTTAAATCATTACATATAAACGAGAAATTAGCCTTATCTAACTTAACTCCTTTAATTTTAGCTACCTTTTCTAAAGCTTTTGTATTTGTAATATCACAGCCTAAACCATATACTGTATCAGTAGGATAAATAATCAATCCTCCTTTTTGTAAAACCGAAACTATTTTTTCTGTTTCTTTCGGATTTGGGTTTTCGTTATATAGTTTTATAAACTGTGCCATAGCTACTTCTTAATAATTATCAAAATCAAAATCGTCTAAACGCTCAAAATCGTTGAATTCGTCTTTAAATTCATCATCAAAATCGTTTAGTAATTTATCTGCTTTAAATTCTTTTTCTGGTGCTTCTTTAGGAATTTCTCCTACTGCTAAAATTGTCTTAGTTTCTAAAACTGATTCGTTTCCTTGTTCGATAACCTCTACATAGAACGTCCACATATGAAAGAAATCGTATACATAAATCAACTTATCATTAACCTGTGGTAATGTTTCATTAAGAATACAAGTTGCCATTGATATCCCCTCTCCTGCTTCTGCCATGTTAAATAACGGAATTTCTTCTCCTTGATTCCATTCTTCATCCGTCATATAAAAAGATGCCATTTCTGCTCCATCAAACCCAAAAGACTTCGCTATATGTTGATGCAAACTTTCTAACGTTATAGCTTTATCAACAACTAATGTTCTAATTACATCTTCTTGGGTATCTAAAATTACTCTTACCTTGTACATTCTCTAATTTATTTCACATATTAAAACCTTTAATCTTCTCACTGTTTAAAAAGCTCTAGTAAGGTTTCCTACTGCAAAAATACGTATTTTTGAATGATAAAATTTATAAAATGAATACTACCAAAATACTAGAAAAACTCAATAGTCTTAACAAAAACACTTTAATGGAAACCTTAGAAATTGAGTTTATTGAAGTTGGTAATGATTTTGTCACTGCAAAAATGCCTGTGAACTCAAGAGTACATCAACCATTCGGGTTATTACATGGAGGAGCAACAGCAGCTTTAGCAGAAACGGTAGGTAGTTCAGCTTCAGCAGTTTTTGTTGATACCAATGTAAAAGTTGTAAAAGGAATTGAACTTAGTATAAATCATGTAAAAAGCAAAAAAGAAGGAACCGTATTTGCCACTGCTAAAGCTATTCATAAAGGACGAACAACACATTTATGGGAAGTTAGAATTGTTGATGAGGAGGAAAACTTAATTTCATTGTGTAAAATCACTAATATTGTTTTAGATAAGAAATAACTATTTCTACTGATTATCTATGAAGCTACTCAAGAAAATCTTTAAAGTGACACTTCTCATATTCGGAATTGTTTTTTTAATTCTCTATGGCTTGTTCTGGTATTATACAACTCCAAAATCAGATGCTGATATATTAAAAGCCTATTCAAAAAGCTTCATAAAACCTACAATAAGCAAGGAACAATTCAACGATTTCGAGTATAGAAAAGTAACTATTATAAAAGACACTACGCTTCCTTATTTAGTTTTTGTTCACGGAACTATTGGTTCTGTAAATGACTTTAATCGTTACCTTTCTGATAGTTTGCTTCAAAAAAAGTTCAATTTTATAGCTTATGATAGAATTGGTTACAACTTTAACGATAAAAACAACGTACAAGAAAGCATAGCTTTTGAAAGAGAAATGCTGAAAGATATTATTAAAAACTTACCTCCTGAAAAGACTATTTTAGTTGGCTATTCTTATGGCGGACCAATAGTACTTTCTATAAAAAACAAAGTACATAAAACGATATTATTAGCACCAGCAGCTTACAGTAAAGTTGAACCAATACCTTGGATGGTAAATCTATATAAATTTCCTTTTACACGTTGGTTAATTCCACCTGTATGGAAACAAGCATCGAAAGAAAAACTTTCACATCAAGAGGATTTAGAAAACTTTGAAAACGAGTGGAATACAACTCCAAACAATGTAATAAGTATTCATGGGACTAAAGATTGGATTGTTCCTATTTCAAATTCGATATTTTTGCAATCTCAATTTTCTTCAGAAAAATTTAAGCTAATAAAAATTGATGACGCTGGTCATGATTTAATTTGGAGCAATTTTGATGAAATTAAAAAACTCTTAATACAAAACGCGGATTGAAGATTTTTAACAACATAAAAGAATGGCAAAAAACGAACAAACCTTTTGTTGCATATAAAAAGCCAAACTCTACTATCATACAATCGTATTTTCAAAATGATGACGGAGTGAATACTTCAGATAATTTTGAAGAATCTGGTTTTATTTTCGCACCGTTTGACAGTAATGAATCTTCAATAATTTTCTCTAATAATAACTCTATTTATTTAGAAGAAAGCTTCAAGCATTCAGATTTTGAATTTGATGCTACTCCTCTATATTTTAACACAAATGAGTCTTCTAAACAAGAGCACTTAGAATTAGTTTCTGATGGTATTAAAGCTATTAAAAAAGGAGATTTTAAAAAGGTGGTCCTTTCAAGAAAAGAAACCATAGATCTTTCAGAGATAAACATAATTGAAATTTTTCAAAGACTAATATATCTCTACTCCACTGCCATGGTTTATGTGTGGCATCACCCTAAAATAGGCACTTGGATGGGAGCTACTCCAGAAACTTTACTTCAAGTAAATAATGATAATTTTTCAACAATGTCTTTGGCTGGAACTCAATTATATAAAGGGACTGTTGATGTTGATTGGAAATCAAAAGAGATTGAAGAACAGCAATTTGTTACTGATTATATTTTAGAAAAGTTATTACCTCATACTACTAAAATTATCAGCTCTGAGTTGAGAACTATTAAAGCTGGTAATTTGCTTCATTTACAAACTAAAATTGAAGGAATTCATAAAGGAAATATCAAAAAATTAATTAACAGTTTACATCCAACTCCCGCAGTGTGTGGCTTGCCAAAAGAGATTTCAAAGGATTTTATTACAAAAAACGAAAATTATCACCGTAAATTTTATACGGGTTTTCTTGGTGAATTAAACGTTAATAAAACAACAAACCTATTTGTTAATTTACGTTGTATGGAAATCCATAAAAATTCTGCTAACTTATTTATTGGAGGAGGTATTACAATAGATAGCATTCCTGAAAAAGAGTGGCAAGAAACAGTTAGTAAGACTTCAACTATGAAAAAAGTTTTATAGAGAGCATTCCTCTTACAACAACAAAACATCTATAAAGTAAAAAACCACTAACTTAAAATAAGTCAGTGGTTTTTTGGTTGTGTAAATTGAATTTGAATTGAAATCGTGTTTATCAAGCAATAATATTCGTTTATTGCTCAAAGTTTAGATCGTAAAAACGTATCTTAAATATCTTCAAAAGAAACATCTGTAAAGCTATCGGTAGTAACTCCAGCAACTGCTTCTTCTTTTTTGTAGTCTTTTTGATGGCGCTCACTTATTACTTCAGCTCCTTTTTCGTTTACAATAAACTCGGTAGCTTTATTAAGCATCTCTTTAAAGTCAGCAAAATCTTCTTTGTATAAATAAATTTTATGCTTTTGATAGTGGAAAGATCCATCATCGTGCGTAAATTTCTTACTTTCTGTAACTGTTAAATAGTAATCGTCAGCTTTGGTTGATCTAACATCAAAAAAATAGGTTCTTCTTCCAGCTCTTAAAACTTGTGAAAAAATTTCTTCTTGCTCTACTCTCTCGCTCATAATTCTTACTTTAAATACTAGTTGGTTGTTTAATATTTACTCAACAAATCTAACAAAATATTTTTCTTGGCAATAAAATTTGCTAAATTTCTTTTTCTAAAAGCTGCTGTTCGTACAATTCTTTATAAAAACCTTTTTCTTTTATTAACTGATTATGAACCCCTTGCTGAATTATTTTTCCTTCATCTAAAACAATAATTTTATCGGCATTTTTAGCAGAGGAAACTCTATGACTAATTATAAACGTAGTTTTATCTTTTGAAACTCGCTCTAAATTCGACAAGATTTTCTCTTCAGTTTCTGTATCTACTGCCGACAGACAGTCATCGAAAATTAAAATTTTAGGATCTTTAATAATTGCTCTAGCAATAGATGTACGTTGTTTTTGACCTCCAGATAATGTGACGCCTCTTTCTCCCAAAACAGTATCGTAACCATCTTTAAAATCAATTATATTATCATGAATAACAGCATTTTTAGCAGCTTCTATTATTTCTTCTTTGGTTGCATTCTCTTTTCCGAATTTTATATTGTTTTCTATAGTATCTGAAAACAAAAATGGGTCTTGAGGTACAAAACCAATTTGGTCTCTTACACTGTATAAATTACTTTCTTTTATTGGTGTATTATCAATAAGAACAGTTCCTTTTGTAGTATCATATAATCGAGCAACTAAATTAATAATAGAAGATTTTCCACTACCTGTTTTTCCTAAAATTGCTAACGTCTCTCCTTGTTTAACAGAAAAACTAATGTCTTTTAATGCTGTTATATTAGTATCATCATAAGTTAAACTCACATTCTCAAATACAATGTTTCCACCAATTTCAGAAGGCTCTTCCACTCCATTTGTAATTTCTGGCTCTACTTTTAAGAACTCGTTAATTCTTTGTTGAGAGGCTTCTGCTTGTTGAATCATAGATGTTACCCAACCAACCACAGCAACTGGCCAAGTTAAAATATTAACATACATTACAAATGCTGCAATTGCACCAATTTGAATCTCTCCTGCTATAAATTGCATTCCTCCTACGTATAAAACAATAACATTACTTATACCAATAAGTAGAATCATTAATGGAAAAAATAACGCTTGTACTTTGTATAAATCTATATTCTTGTCTTTGCTTTCATTAGCTACTTTATCAAAACTTTCGATTACCTCATTCTCTATAGCATAAGACTTTACTACATTTATACCTGAAAAAAACTCTTGATTAAACGTTGTTAACTTCGATAAATACTGCTGAACAATAACACTCTTTTTATTAATCTGCTTGCTCAACACAAAAATTGAAACCGATAATATTGGAAAAGGTATTAACGTATATAAAGTTAACTTTGGAGATATGTTATACATTTGAGTAAACCCGATGATAAACGATATCAACATGTTCAAAGAATACATTATTGACGGACCAACATACATTCTTACTTTAGACACATCTTCGCTAATACGATTCATTAAATCCCCCGTTCTATTCTTTTTGTAAAAATTAATTGAAAGACGTTGGTATTGCTGATAAATTTCATTCTTTAAATCGAATTCAATCTTTCGAGACATCACTATTATTGTTTGCCTCATTAAAAAGGTAAAGAAACCTCCGAGAAGTGTAACTCCAATTATTAATAATATATTCTGAAGTAAGATAGATTTTACCTCAGACAACTCAGCTATTTTACCTGTTTGATAGTCTTCAACCACATTGAGCGAGTTACCTACAAAATCAGGAATTTTTAAAGTTAAAATCTTAGACAACACTGTTATTAAGACGCCTAATAACAACCTCCATTTATATTTTACAAAGAATTTATTTAAGTATTGTAAAGCTTTCAAATGCTATATTATATTTATCGTAATTATACTTTATTTTATTAAAAAAAACATAATTCAAGCTTGTTTTTTTGATTATGTTTTAGCAATTTCTTACTTTTGCCCTGCAATTTTTGAGATTATGCAAATAACCTCAAATTAAAAAACAACTAAAAATGACATCAGAAATCATTGATACTAAAGACCTTAAGAACGACCCAGTATTTGGTCAATTATCTTTTGACAATCACGAACAAATCGTTTTTTGTAACGACGAAGATACAGGTTTAAAAGCAATTATTGGTATTCATAATACAACTTTAGGACCTGCTTTAGGAGGTACTAGAATGTGGCAATATAAAAGTGAATGGGAAGCGTTAAACGACGTGTTACGTTTATCTCGTGGTATGACCTATAAATCAGCAATTACTGGTTTAAACTTAGGTGGTGGTAAAGCTGTTATTATTGGAGACGCTAAAACTCAAAAGAACGATGCTTTAATGCGTAAGTTTGGAGAGTATGTTAACTCTTTAAGCGGAAAATATATTACTGCAGAAGACGTTGGTATGGAAACTCGCGACATGGATATTATCCGTGAAGTAACTCCTCACGTTACTGGAGTTTCTGAAGCTATTGGAGGTTCTGGAAATCCTTCTCCTGTAACTGCTTATGGTGTTTACATGGGAATGAAAGCTGCTTCTAAATATAAATTCGGAACTGAAAAATTAGAAGGTAAAAAAGTACTTGTACAAGGTGTTGGACACGTAGGAGAAACTTTAGTAAAACACATTACTGAAGAAGGAGCACAAGTAATTTTAAACGATATTAACGAAGCTCGTTTAGAAGAGTTAAGTAAAAAATACGGTGCTAATGTAGTATTAGGTAATGATATCTTTGGTTTAGATATCGATATCTACGCTCCATGTGCTTTAGGTGCTACTGTTAATGACGAAAGCATTTCTCAATTAAAAGCTAAAGTAATTGCTGGTGCTGCTAACAACCAATTAGCTAATGAATTAAAGCATGGTAAAATGCTACAAGAAAAAGGAATTGCTTACGCTCCTGACTTCTTAATTAACGCTGGTGGAATTATTAATGTTTACGCAGAAGTTGTTGGTTACGACAAGGCTGAAAGCTTAAAAAGAACTGAAAACATCTACAATACTACATTAGAAATTTTCGAAATGGCAGAGAAGGAAAACATTACTACTCACCAAGCTGCATTTAACATTGCACAAGCTAGAATTGATGCTCGTAAAAAAGAGCAAAATAGCTAGAAAAAAAATAAAAAAGTTTTACTTTTGCAGAGCGTTAGAAATTATTCTATCGCTCTTTTTCTTTAAAGAGAAAAACGTTAACAAAAACAAATATTACCCAATAAGGTATTTTCAAGTTCTTTATAATGATTAATAGAAGACACATTCGAGTTAAAGTAATGCAATCTATCTACGCTATGCAACACTCAAACAATAGCGATTTAGTAAAAGAAGAAAAATTCTTAAAGCATAGTATTCAAAAAATGTACGATTTGTACGTTACCAACCTTCAATTAATTATTGAAGTGCAAAAATTAGCTCAAAAGAAACTCGAGTTATCTAAAAAGAAAATACTTGCTACGAAAGAAGATTTAAATCCTAACACAAAATTCATCAATAACCGTTTAATTAGTATACTTGCTCAAAGTGTAAGTTTAGAAGGTTATGTAGAATTAAACAAACTTAACTTTTGGGAGTTAGATGATGAATATATTAAAATACTTTGGGATGAATTACAAAAAAGTGATTTGTATCAAAGATATATGAACACTGTTGAAGATTCATATAACGTAGACAGAAGTTTTGTTATTGATTTCTTCAAAGAAATTGTAGCTCCGAATGAAAAGTTATCTGAATACTTTGAAGATAAAATGATTTCATGGTCAGATGATATTCCTTTTGTAAATACTTGGATTGTTAAATCTTTAAATAAACAAAAGCCTACGAATCCATTTATCCTAGGAAGTTTATATAAAGATAATGATGATAAAGAATTTGTTTCTAACTTATTCAACAAAACAATGCTTCATCAACATAAATATGAAGAAGATATTGAAAGTAAAACTCCAAACTGGGAAGCAGATCGTATTGCCGATATCGATATGATATTAATAAAAATGGGAATTACTGAATTCTTACATTTCTCTTCTATTCCTACAAGAGTTACTATTAATGAGTACATTGAATTAGCTAAAGATTACTCAACAAAAAATAGCGGTCAATTCATCAATGGAGTTTTAGATAAACTATCAAAAGAATATAATTCTTCTAAAAGAATGGTTAAAATTGGTAGAGGATTATTATAAATTATTATTTTTACCAACCTTTTAAATTTAATACAATGAAAAAATTAGTTATAGCATTAGCATTTTTAGTAGCTGCAACAGCTTTAATTTCTTGTGGTAAAGGTAACGCTGCCTCAAAAATTAAAAGCGAGAACTTAGAAAATGCAGTAAAAAGAGATAACGATATTAGCAAAGGAGCTCCTGTTGTAAAATTCGATAGAGAAGTACATGACTTTGGTACTGTCCCAGAAGGTGAATTAGTTGAAACTACTTTTACAGTTACAAACACTGGTAATTCTAACTTAGTAATCACAAATGCGCAAGCTACCTGTGGTTGTACAGTTCCTGTTTGGCCAAAAGAACCAATTGCACCAGGTAAAACTGGAGAAATTAAAGTTTCTTTTAACACCGCTGGTAAACCAAACAAACAATCTAAATCTGTTACTTTATACACAAACACAGCAACTGGAAGAGAAGTTGTTAAAATTTCTGGTATGGTAACTCCTAAAGCTAAAAAACCAAACGCATAATGTTCGAATCAATTTTCTTACAAGCAGACTCTAGCACTTTAATGAACATGGTTCCTTTTATTGCTATGTTAGGTGTTTTTTATTTTTTAATTATTCGTCCGCAGATGAATCGTCAAAAAAAGGAAAAGCAATTTCAAACCAACATTAAAAAAGGAGCAAAAGTTGTTACATCAAGTGGAATTCATGGTAAAATTGTAGAAATGAACGATAACGACAATACTGTTGTTATTGAAACTGGAGCTGGAAAAATAAAATTTGAATGCTCAGCAATTTCAATGGAATTAAGTAAAAAGTATCTTACCGAAAAATAAGATATTACTAAAAGATATAAAGTGAGCTTTTTTAGCTCACTTTTTTTTTGGTAGATTGCATTAAAATGTAAAACACTCAATTTACAATTATAGTGAATAAAATTAGTGACATACCTAAAGCTTTTTTCGGATTTCTATTAGCAGCATTTTTAATGTGGCTTTTAATAAATCTTTCTAAAAAGTACACTACTCAAGTAAGTTATACTCTAAATTACATTAATCTTGCTCAAAATAAAATTTTTGAAAAAGAACCTTTAAAAGAAATTCCAATTACAATTAAAGGAACAGGTTTTAAGTTGTTAGCGGCAAACTTTTCTAATAAATCATTAGATGTAAATCTCGATAAAATATATAAAACCAAAAACAACGGATATTATTTACTCTCAAACAATTTGAAAGCTAATTTTCAAAAACAATTAGCAAACGGAATCGAATTACAACAAGTTGATATAGACACACTCCATCTTAATTTAGGATTATTGGCTTCTAAAAAAGTCCCTTTAGTTGCTGATTTAGATCTTAATTTTCAATTAGGTTATGACCTATCGAAACCAATTCTTCTACAACCCGATAGTATTAATGTTTCAGGAACTAAAAAGTTGTTAGACAAACTAACTCATTTTAATTTACAGAAAGTTACACTAGAGAACATTTCAGAAAACTTAACTACAACTTCCAAAATCATTCTACCTGAAGAATTCAATCAATTAAAACTAAATACTACTAACACTACTATTCAACTTTTTGTAGATAAATTTACTGAAGGAGAATTTGAAATTCCTATACTGGTTAAAAACGTTCCAAATTCAATAAAACTTAATATTTTTCCTAAGAAAATTAAAGTTGTGTATAAAGTAGGGTTAAAAAACTTTAATAAAATTACTGAAGATTCTTTTAGTGTTGAATGCGATTATTTACAAACACAAAAAAACAATGTTTCTTACTTAATCCCTAAACTTATTAATAAGCCAGAAATGGTTACTTCTGTAAGAATTATACCTAATAAAATAGATTTTTTAATTAACAAATAAACTTTTAATGATGGTTGTAGGATTAACTGGTGGAATTGGTAGTGGAAAATCTACCGTAATGAAAATGTTTTCTGAATTTGAAAACGTCGCTATTTATATTGCAGATGACGAAGCTAAAAAGTTAATGAACACTTCTTCAACCATAAAAACCGCTTTAATAAAAGAATTTGGGGAAGAAACTTACCTTAAGAATCAACTAAATAGACCTTATTTAGCTAGTATTGTTTTTAATAATAAAGAAAAATTGGCTTTTTTAAATTCTGTTGTACATCCTGTTGTACATCAACATCTTTCAGAATTTATTAAAAATAACAGCGATAAAGACTACATTCTGTACGAAAATGCTATTCTTTTCGAAAACGGTAGTAATAAAATTTGCGATAAAATTATTACTGTAACTGCTCCTATTAAAACTCGAATTTTACGAGTTGTCAATAGAGATAAAACGACAAAAGAAGCAGTTGTTAGTAGAATGAATAACCAATGGAATGATTATAAAAAAATGTTACAATCTCATTATGTGATACATAACATAGATTTAACAAAAACCAAAGCTCAAGTTTTAACTATCCATAATTCTTTAACAAAATAACCTAGTAAATCTATCAACTATTTAACTATTTTCTTAATTTTTTCTTAAAATAAAAGTATCTTTGTTAATGTAAGTTAAAACGAAACTCCCCTTCATTCTAATCACTTATTTTTGAGTAATGGGTAAGAAAATTTTTATTCTTATTGTTATTTTAATGAGTATTTCTTTAATAGGAATTATCTCTGTTCAAGTATATTGGATTAAGGACGCGATTAAGAATAAACAACAACGATTTGAAACTGATGTCCGTATTGCTTTAGCACGAACATCTGAACGTATAAAGGAACGAGAAGACGAAGATATTCTTAGAAAACATCAACCATTTATAGAGAGTAATCTATTTAGAACTCGTACAGGTGTTAAGAATTATTTATATAAATCTATCGACACGACCGGTAGAAAAAAGTTCATTTATGGCGCGTATATAGAAGAAGAACATCAAATTCCTTTAGGAAGTATTGACAATCCAAATTTTGACGAAACTAAGATTGTAAAAACAATTACAGCAAAGAAAGATTATAAGTCAGAATTAGTTATAAAAAGTTCGGAGAATTTTACTAATAAACATTTAAATAATAGGTTCACAACCATTAATGATTTTAGTGATTTCAACAATATGCAAATTATTGATTTCTTTTCAGAAGAGCGTAAAAGATTACCTCTAAGCAAAAGAGTTAGTAATAATGAACTAAACAATACACTAAAAGAAGAGTTTGAAAAACGAAATATAAAACAAGAGTTTAAGTATGGTGTATATGAAGACGGATTAGCAACCAAATTAAAGTCAGGATATTTTAAAATTCAGCCTGAAGATAATTTTTATTTTCCTTTGTTAATGGATAGAAACGGAAATAGTAAATACAAACTATACGTTAAATTCCCTAACAATCGTAAGAATTTATTATCAGAAATGACTCCGATTTTAATTTCATCTTTACTATTCATTGGTATTATTATTGCTGCTTTTTCTGTATCGTTATATCAATTAGTACGTCAAAAAAGAATTTCAGAAATAAAAACTGATTTCATTAACAATATGACGCATGAATTTAAAACACCTATTGCAACAATAAATTTAGCGTTAGACGCGATTAAAAATCCGAAAATAATAAGTAATGAAGATAAAGTAAAACGTTATGTACAAATGATTCGTGATGAAAATAAACGAATGCACGGTCAGGTAGAAAACGTTTTAAGAATATCAAAATTAGAAAAGAATCAAATAGATATAAGTAAGGATGCCATTGATATGCACGACATAATAGAAGAAGCTATCGAACACATTCAACTTATAGTAAACGATAAAGAAGGAAGCGTGTCAACACATTTTAAAGCAATTTCTTCGGAAGTATTAGGGAATCAATTCCATCTAACTAATGTAGTTGTTAACATGTTAGAAAATGCGATAAAATATTCTGAAAATGCTCCTAAAATTGATGTTTATAGTGAAAACACAAACAAATACTTCATTTTAAAAATAAAAGATGAAGGTATAGGAATGAGCAAAAATGCTCAAAAATATGTGTTCAATAAATTCTATAGAGAACATAAAGGAAATATACATAATGTGAAAGGTCATGGCTTAGGTTTAGCTTATGTAAAGGAAATTGTAACAAATCATCAAGGAACCGTTCATGTTGAAAGCGAAAAAGGAAAAGGAAGTACATTTACAATTAAATTACCATTAATATAAAAGAAGGGACAAAATGGGAACAAAGAAAATTTTATTAGTTGAAGACGATCCAAATTTTGGAACAGTATTAAAAGATTATTTAGCATTAAACGATTATAACGTTACACATGCTAAAGACGGAATTGATGGTTTAATTATGTTTAAAAACTCCGAGTACGACTTATGTATTTTAGATGTTATGATGCCTCGTAAAGACGGATTTTCACTAGCAGAAGATATTAGATCAACAAATAAAGAAGTGCCTATTATATTCTTAACCGCTAAAACATTAAAAGAAGATGTTTTAAGAGGCTATCAAGTTGGTGCAGACGATTATTTAAATAAACCTTTCGATTCAGAAGTTTTACTTCATAAAATAAAAGCTATTTTACAAAGAAAGGAAAACGAAAAATCTACAGAAAGTGAAGAATTCGAATTTAAAATTGGTAAGTTCGATTTTAATTCAAAACTACGTCATTTATCTTTCGACGGTGCTGAACCTCAGAAATTATCACCTAAAGAAAGTAAGTTATTAAGAATGTTAGCTATTCATAAAAATGATTTAATGCCACGTGAATTAGCTTTAACAAAAATTTGGAGAGACGATAACTATTTCACATCAAGAAGTATGGATGTTTACATTGCTAAATTACGTAAGTATTTAAAGAGTGATGAAAACGTTGAAATATTAAATATTCACGGAGAAGGATTTAGATTAATAGATAAATCTTAACCAACACTTAAATTAAAAGTTACTACGTTAAGAAGCTAAAGTTTTTAAAAACTTTAGCTTCTTTTATTTTTATTACCTTGTAACATTTACAACTCAAACTCGTCGAATACGTATAAATTAACTTAACCAAAAACGCTTTGGAAACAATTCTATCAATAAAAAACCTCAACAAAAATTTCGGAAAAATCCATGCTGTAAACAACCTTTCATTTGATATAAAAAAAGGGAATGTTTACGGAATTTTAGGTCCTAACGGAAGTGGAAAATCAACTACTTTAGGTATCATTTTAAATGTAGTTAATAAAACCTCTGGGGAATTTAGTTGGTTCGATGGGTCTATGTCGACTCACGAAGCTCTAAAAAAAGTAGGGGCTATTATTGAACGTCCTAACTTTTATCCTTACATGACTGCAGTTCAAAACTTACAATTAATTTGTAAGATTAAAGGAGTATCATACGATAATATTGAAGAAAAATTGAAAACTGTTAATCTTTATGAAAGAAGAAATAGTAAATTCAGAACATATTCATTAGGTATGAAACAACGACTTGCTATCGCTTCAGCTCTATTGAATAATCCTGAAATTTTAATTCTAGACGAACCTACCAATGGTTTAGATCCACAAGGAATACATGAAATTCGTCAAATAATTAAAAATATTGCTCAAAACGGAACTACAATCTTATTGGCCTCTCACCTACTCGATGAAGTTGAAAAGGTGTGTTCTCACGTTGTTGTGATTAGAAACGGTATAAAATTGTATAGTGGTAGAGTTGATGAAATGACAGCTTCAAACGGATTCTTTGAATTAAAATCTGAAAACTCTTCTAAATTAATCGAAACTTTACAAAGTCATAATTCAATTGGTACAATCAAAGAAGAAAATGAACTACTTATTGCTCAATTAAATACTGAAATGTCTTCAGTAGAAATTAATAAGTTTCTTTTTGAAAAAGGTATTGTACTTTCTCACTTAGTAAAAAGAAAACCAAGTTTAGAGCAACAGTTCTTAGATTTAACCAACAATAACAACTAATCAAAAAATTATGCTACGATTAATAAATATTGAATTCCACAAGCTCAAACATAACAGAGCAAGTAAAATATTATCTATTATATATTTCGGTCTTTTAACATCTATTGCATTAATAGCTGCTATAAAGTTCGACATTGGACCTATTAAATTTCACTTAGCCGAACAAGGAATTTTTAACTTTCCATATATATGGCACTTTAACACATATATGGCTGCCATATTAAAATTTTTCTTACTGCTTGTAATTGTTTCAATGATGGCCAATGAATACAGTTATAAAACTCTGAAGCAAAATCTGATTGACGGATTAAGTAAAAAAGAATTTATACTCTCAAAATTCTATACAGTAATTGTATTCGCATTAATCTCAACACTTTTTGTATTTATAGTTTCATTAATATTAGGATTAGTGTATTCCGATTTTAATGAATTATCTATCATTTTTTCTGATTTAGAATATCTTATTGCTTTCTTCATAAAATTAGTTGGTTTCTTCTCTTTCGGATTGTTTTTAGGTATTTTAATAAAACGTTCTGCTTTTGCAGTAGCTGCAATGATTGTATGGCTTATAGTAGAAAGTATTTTCAAAGGATATCTATATTGGACATTTAAAGATTTAAAATCTGGCACAGAAGAAGCAGTAAGTTCAATCATGCAGTTCTTTCCCTTAGAGTCAATGGCGAACCTAATTAAAGAACCATTTACAAGATTAGGAGCGGTAAAATCTGTAGCGAATCAAATAGGAGAAAATTTCACAAAAGACTACTCCGTTAACCTTCTTAATATACTTATAGTGCTATTTTGGACATTTATTTTCATTTATGCATCATATGCCTTGTTAAAAAAACGAGATTTGTAATACTTTTTACATAAATTTGGGGTTTCTTTAAGAAACCCTGAATTATAATGAAAAGAATACTATCATTACTCCTTACATTTTTTACCTTAACTATTTTCTCTCAAAAGGAAGCCAATATTTGGTATTTTGGAGAAAACGCAGGTTTAGATTTTAATACTACACCACCTACAGCTTTAACAAATGGATCATTAAGCACTTTAGAAGGATGTTCTTCTTTTTCAGATGTAAATGGAAACATTTTATTTTATTCAGATGGTACTATAGTTTATGATAAGAATGGTAATATCATGACCTATACTAATGGAAATCCTGCTACTAATTTAAAAGGAAATCCTTCAAGTACGCAATCTGGTATGATTATACCTAAACCAAAATCGACTAGTATTTATTATATTTTCACAGTTGGTGATAATGGTAATCCTACGTTTGATTATTACACTGTAGACATGTCTTTAAATGGTGGATTAGGTCAACTAATAGATGAAGATGGAGACGGTATTTTCTTTACAAATTTATCTGGAACTAATACAGCTAATTGGACTGAAAAAGTAGCCGCTGTTAGAGGAAAAGAATGTAATACTTTTTGGGTAGTATCGCATTTCAATAATAGATATCATTCATATAAAGTTACTGAAACTGGAGTTGATCCAACACCTGTAGTATCTGTTGTAAATCATTTCACAAGTGGTAGTGGTGCAGTAAGAGGGTATTTAAAACTATCTCCAGACGGTTCAAAATTAGCAATGACAAATCAAGGTGACACTGCATTATTGTATAGCTTCGACAATGAACTTGGAACCGTAAGCAATGATGGTGTACATTTGTTAAGCGGCTTTAGTGATGGTCAAGCCTATGGAGTTGAATTCTCTAGAGACTCAAAAAAACTATACATATCGACAACTTCAGGTTTTAGAAACAGTCTATCTGATCCAGAAACAACATACAAACTATTTCAATTTGATTTAACTCAAACCGATATTCCTGCTTCAAAAAGTTTAATACACGAACAAATTGGGTTTAGGGGTGCTTTACAGTTAGGTCCTGATGGAAAAATTTATGCAACTATACCATTAACTTATAGTGACCCTAATGGCTTTGCTACACGCTTAAGCATCATTGAGAATCCATCTGCTAATGCAGCTGATGTTGTTTTTACTCAAAACGGATTAGACCTTAATGGAAGAAGATCCACTCAAGGACTTCCTCCTTTTATTTCTTCTCTATTATTACCTATAGAAATTAAAGACCAAACAAATAATACAGTAGTTAATAACCAGACTATTCAATTATGTGTTGGAGATTCTAAAACTATTGCTCCCGATCCAGTTACTGGTAATAATGTAGATTATTTATGGAGTTTTAACAACGGAACAACCACAACTACAGTTTCAAATACTATTAACTTAGTCTTAACCAATCTTGCAACTACTGATGCAGGTACTTATAAATTAACAGTAACTCTTACTGACGATTGTGGAAATAAAGTTGAACGAGAAGCTGATTTTAAATTAGAAATATATCCTCCAACTGTAGCTACAAAACCATCAGATATATTTTTCTGTGATGTAGATAATGACGGATTTAATGCTTTTGATTTAGAAACTTTAGTTACTCCAGAAGTCTTAAATGGGCAAAGTAATACCACTTACCAAGTAAAATATTTTACTTCTATGGCAGATGCTACTGCTAATACAAACGAATTACCTAACCCTTATACAAACCCGACAACATTTAGTAACCAAACTATTTATGCACGTATGCATAATACTGTAGCACCAAATGCTTGTTTCGATATACAAACATTTACGTTGGCAGTTACAGGAAAACCTATTCCTCAAACTCCTACAAATTATGAAGAATGTGATGATACTTCTAACGGTGGAGACACTGATGGTTTTTTCAATAACTTTATTTTAAGAACGAAAGATAGTGAAATATTAGGAACACTACCAGCTAGCACATATCATGTAAGTTACCATACTACACCAACGGGTGCGCAAACCGATAGAAATACTGACGTTATTGACAAGAACGCTCCATTTAGAAATCAAACAGTAAATTCACAACCCATCTATGTACGAGTTGAAAACAATAACAATGCTGCATGTAATGATACTTCTATAATTTTTAACTTAGTTGTAAATTCGTTACCTGTAATTGCTAATAACCCTGTAGAAATTAGGCATTGTGACACTGATGCTGATTTAAATACAAATATTAATCTAACACTTGCTCAAATTAATATTTCAAATAATCACGCTAACGAAACATTTAAGTATTATCCTACTGAAAATGATGCTATAAACGACTCTAATGAAATTACAAATCAAACAGCTCATCCCGTAACTAACGGAGATTCTGTTTGGGCTCGCACAATTTCTAATAAACAATGTTATAGAATTTCTAGAGTAAACATTGTTGTTGGTTTCTCTGCTGATGTCGCTTATAATAATCAATTTGAAGTTTGTGATGACTTTTTAGATGCTGATGGAAATGACACTACCAATAATAACGACACAGATGGAATCACAACTTTTGATATTAGTTCGGTTGTTGATGATGTAAAAAATCTACCAATCTTCCCTCCTGCATTAAGACCAGATTTAGATGTTTTAATTTTTGAATCAATTGCAGATAGAGACGCTGTACAAAACGCTATTACTAACTTAAGTAATTATAGAAATAAAAATGTACCAGCTAAAACCCCTCAGCCTTTATATATCAAAATAATTAACACTGTTAATAATGATTGTACTGGTATAGGTCAGTTTACTATTTGGGCTCAGCAACCACCAATAGCTAATAAACCATCGGACATTATTGAGTGTGACGACTTTGATAGTGGCTCTTTTGATGATGGAATGAATGTTAATATAAATTTAAGAGATAAAGTAAGTGACATATTAGGTCCTACACAATCTCTAGCAGATTATACTGTTACTTTCTATACTGATGAAAATGACGCCAATACAGGAAACAACCCTATTCCTAATGACACTAATTATACAAATCAAACAAGAGATAAGGAAACTATTTATGTAAGGGTTCAAAATAATGCAACAAATTGTTTTAACGATCATGTCAGTTTTGATATTATTATCAATCCAATACCAGTAATATCTAATACTATACCTCCATTAGCTGTTTGTGATGTACCAACAGCAATTGATAGTGACCCAAGAAATAGAGTTGCGCAAAACATACCGTTAGGCAGTAGAGATGTTGATGTTTTAAATGGAAGAGATGATACTAGATATGTGGTATCTTACCATAGAACTCGACAGAATGCTTTAGATGGAGTTTCTCCTCTTTCTAAAACAAATTATTCTAACGACCCAACTACTACTACTTTCCCAGCTAATTTAGGCGGAGATGATCCTGCTACTGAAATACTTTTCATTAGTTTATTAGACACTACAACTGGTTGTAGAAATGGAATAACAACTTTACAACTTATCATTAATCCAGAGCCAAATATTCCTGTTAACATTACAAATTATGAAGATTGTGATAATGAAACTGATGATCAATTAAGTGATACAAATGGAATTAATGGTGATATTACTTTAAAAAATAAGATTCCAGAAATTCTTGCTAATTATCCAACTGCTGAACATAGTTCATTTAAAGTAACTTTTCATGAAAATCAAGCAGATGCACAATCTAGTAATGCTCCTTTAAATGAAGATAAATATCAAAATACAACTAATAATCAAACTATATATGTAAGGGTTCAAAATTTAAATACATCTTGCGTGTATGATGATTTAACTTTTAGTATTATAATTAATACTCTACCAGATTTTACTGTAGATACTCCTCGTATTGTTTGTAAAGGAGAGCAAATAAGATTAGAAGCTATAAATCCAGCTGCTAATTATGATTATAAATGGATTAAAGATGGAGACCCAACTAATGTAAGAAGTACTGAGGCATTTTATGATATTACAGAAGCTGGTGATTATTTAGTTACCGCTACAACTAAGGATGGAAACAACTGTGAAAGAACATTACGAATCCATGTTGATCCATCAAGTAAACCAACATTAACTGAAGACCACATTATTATTGAAGATGATACTAATAATAACGGGTTAGATATTTATTCTATAAAAATAAACACACAAATAAGCTTAGGAGACGGTGATTATGAATTTGCTATTATTGATGAAAATAACATTCAATCGAGCTTCCAAGATGAACCTGTTTTTGAAAATATAAAAGGTGGTGTTTATACTGTAGTAGTACAAGATAAAAATGGATGTCAACCAAATGCTACTTTAGATATATCAGTAATTGAATATCCTAAATTTATAACTCCAAATGGCGATCCTCATAATAGTACTTGGAAAATTAAGGGAGCCAATTCAAGTTTTTACCCAACAAGTAGTATTCATATTTTCGATAGATTTGGAAAAATTGTAGCGATAATTCCTATTGATAGTGAAGGATGGGATGGTACATTTAACGGTAAAGTTCTTCCTTCTAGCGACTATTGGTTTAAAGCTGTTTTAGTGAACAGAAAAGGAAAAATGTTCCAACATCAAGGACACTTCTCTCTTATTAGAAGATAATTATATCTCAAAATAATTCGAAAAAGCCGACATATTTGTCGGCTTTTTTTATTTAGTTTTTCCACCATAAAAAAATAAGGAAAAACACTGTTTTTCAAAACCTTACACTTTAAATCTTCATAATACGTTCTCTTTTTAAGTAAATTTGTAATAGGGGTTAATTATTTAAAAAATGAAGAATATAATAAACATATTAATTCTTCTTACTTCAATAGTTACAATAGCGCAAAATGAAGCAAACAATTGGTATTTTGGTAGAAATGCAGGTATAAATTTTAGCGCCGGGAATCCTGTTGCCCTTACTAACGGACAATTAAATACTCTCGAAGGATGTGCTTCAATTTCAGATATTAATGGAAACCTTCTATTTTATACTGAAGGAACTCAAGTATGGGACAGAAATAACAACTTAATGCCTAACGGTACTAACTTATTAGGTCATGAATCTAGCTCACAATCGGCATTAATTGTTCCCAATCCAACTAATTCAGATATATACTATTTATTTACGGTAGATGCTCAAGAAGTAGATACCAACGGGTTACGCTATTCTATCATTGATATGAATTTAAATGGAGGTAACGGAGATGTTACAACCAAAAACATTCAATTAGCTCCTTCTGCCTTAGAAAAAATTACAGCAGTTGTTGGTAGAACATGCGATTCTTTTTGGGTAATAAGTGTAGATAGAAGTAACTTTTATGCTTATGAAGTAAATTCTGCAGGTGTTAATACAACTCCTATTACCTCTCCGCTTGGTTTTTCTAGCCTATTTAGTACTAGAGGCTATATAAAACTGTCTCCCGACGGTACAAAATTAGCACTAGCTAGTTCAGAAAGTGGTACTTATATTTATGATTTTGATGCCAGTTCTGGAATTGTTAGCAATCGAAGAACTTTAAATTTAGATGGATTTATAGGATATGGAGTAGAATTTTCAGTTTCAGGAAATAAATTATATGTTGCAACTGGACCAGCGATTAATGATAACACAGGCAATCAAAGAGCTCGTATATTTCAATTCGACCTTAATAATCCAGATATAAATGATATTAACAATTCTAGAGGAGCACCAATTTATGATTATCTCGGTACAAGAGGTGCTTTACAATTAGGTCCAGATGGAAAAATATATTATGCTATTTTTGATAGACCTCAACTAGGAGTAATTAACTCTCCTGAAAGTGATAGAAATAATGTTAATTATGTACATAACGGTGTTAATTTAAGTGGTAGAAGATCTTCGCAAGGTTTACCCCCATTTATTCAATCATTCTTCTTACCCACCACAATATTGAATGCAGATAATAACGAAGTTATTAGTACTTCTAAACAGTTTTTTTGTTCAGGTAGAGATTATATTCTTAAAGCAGGAAGAATAGAACCTGGAGCAACTTATAGATGGGAAAAAGATGGTAACATTATTGGGACGGATTCTATACTAACCACTAACGATGTAAATTTTGGACCAGGAATTTATAACCTAACTATTGAATTAAGCAGTACTTGTAATACTACTTTATCGGCAGATGCTGATATTGAATTCGTTCCTTCTCCAGTAGTCAACACAGTTCCTACTTTCATTCAGTGCGATCAAGATAATAATCCCACAGATAATCAAACTACTTTCGACCTTACCACTCAAGAAGCAGCATTAACTAATAACGTTAGTAATGTAAGTGTTCAGTTTTTCTTACAGTCAGATACTACCTTTTCTAATCCATTACCAAAATCCAGTTACGTTAATACTTCAAATCCAGAAACCTTAGTAGTAAGAGTTAGTGTAAATTCATCTACAAATTCAAATTGTTTTACTTTAGGAAGTCTTACCCTGCAAGTTATTAATTCTGGAATTACGAACACAAATATTACAAATGTTTATGCTTGTGAACT
The DNA here is from genome assembly GCF_002120225.1 of Tenacibaculum holothuriorum. Classification (GTDB taxonomy): domain Bacteria; phylum Bacteroidota; class Bacteroidia; order Flavobacteriales; family Flavobacteriaceae; genus Polaribacter; species Polaribacter holothuriorum. The sequence continues at coordinate 249,059 of NZ_LAPZ01000003.1, forward strand.
AGATGCAAATGCAAATACTCCAAATGCAACTAATAGTCAAGGTACTGGGAATGGTTATTATGATTTTAATCAAAAGATCAATGAAATTATAAACTTAAACCCATCTATATCCTTAAGCTCTCATGATATTGAATTCTATAGAACTCAAAACGATGCAAATAACCAAACGAACGAAATAACACCTCCTTATGAAGATGATTTATTTGTTAATGATTCTGATGTTTTTGTTCGAATAGTTCCGAAATCTGATACTAGCTGTTTTACAATCATAGGTTTTAAATTATTTGTTGAACCGTTACCAATTCCACAAGGTAGCACCACACCTTTAAACTTATGTACCGCTAATGATTTAACTTCAGAAAGTGTAATTTTAAATGCTGATACTGGGAATGCAAACCACACCTATCAATGGTATTTAAATAATACGGCTATTACAAATGCTACTCAAGCAAGTTATACAGCTACAGAAATAGGCACTTATAAAGTAGAAGCTTATACTAATAATAGTCAAATGACAAACTCTTGTGCTGGTTATAATACATTTCTCGTAACTAAAAATGAAGTTGCCAATGTACCTACGTTTGAATTATGTGACACAGATGCTAATCCTGCAGATCAACAAACTATTTTTAATCTTACAACACAAGAAAATGCTCTAACAAATAATAATTCAAATGCTATTGTAGATTTTTTTCTTGAAAGTGATACTACTTTTTCTAATCCATTAAATAAGACAAATCATACAAATACCACAAATCCAGAAAGGTTAATAGTTCGTGTAAATTTTGATCCAAGCGTACCTAACTGTTACAGTTATGGAAGACTTACGCTACAAGTAACTAATGCAGGAATAACCAATGCAGCTATTAGTGATATTTATATTTGTGAAATAGATGCCAATGCTAATAATTCAAACGCAACAAATAGTATAGGTACAGGAGAAGGTTCTTATAATTTTTCTAACACATTTAATGAAGTTCTTGCACTTAACCCTGCAATTAATATCTCTACTCACAGCATAAATTTTTATTCAAGTATAAACGATGCAAACACACAAAACAATCCTATAGTCCCTCCCTATAGCAATTATCTCTTTACAAATAATTCTCAAATTTTCATTAGAGTAAATGCAAACTTTCTCCCCAATTGTCCAACTATAATTCCTATTACAATTTTCGTAGAACCATTACCGATTCCCCAAGGAAATCTAACCCCAACTCTACTCTGTATAAATTTACCTAAAGGAAGTTTACCTTTAGCTACAGTAACTTTAGATGCATCTACTGGTAATTCATCCGATACGTATCAATGGTATTTAAACAATGAACCAATTGTAAACGCTACAAATGCTATTTATCAAGCAACTGAAAAAGGAACTTATAAAGTGGAGGCTTATCGAAGTCATAATCAGATAAACTCTCCTTGTGCTGGGTACAATACTTTTATAGTTACCGAATCTAGCAAAGCACAAATCATAGAAATTATTCCTTCAGATGATACTATGAATAATAACAGTATTTCAATTACTATTGAAGGTGAAGGAGATTATGAATTTGCTCTTAATTCAGATGGAAATTTTATTAAAGGAACTAACAATTTATCTTATATTTTTGATAATTTACCCATAGGAATTTATACCATTCGTATTCAAGACACAAACGGATGCGGAATTACAATCTCAGATGAAATTCCTATTATTTTTTTCCAACGACATTTTACCCCTAATGAAGATGGTAACTTCGATACATGGAAAATACTCGGAGTAGATAATGATTTTTATCAATCTGTTTTTGTTAGAATTTATGACCGATACGGAAAACAAGTCGCAGAAATGCCTAGTAAAGACCATCCTGGTTGGGACGGAATGTACAATGGAGAACAACTACCTTCTACAGACTATTGGTTTAATGCAACATTACTCGACAAAAACGGAAAAGTGCGAATTAAAAAAAGCCATTTTAGTTTACTACGGAAATAATTACTTATCTTTATGGGATAAATAATCTTTCTGCTATGAGATTTAAACTTACCATTATAATATCTTTTTTCTCTCTATTAACTTTTGCTCAAAATGAAGTATCAAACTGGTATTTTGGTGAAAAAGCTGGGCTAAAATTTGAAAACGGTAGAGTAAATATTCTAAATGATGGAAAAATAAATGCTCCTGCTGGTTGTTCTTCTATCTCAGATGAAAATGGTAATTTATTATTTTACACTAATGGAAATACTATTTGGAATAAAAATCATGAAATTATGGAAAATGGTGAAAGTATTGGTGGTGATATAAATATTTTCCAAAACTCTATTATAATTCCAAAACCAAATGATAACTCTACCTTTTATGTTATATCAACCTTATCTAAACCTTCACAGTCTCCTCTTTTAACTCCAGGACTTTTTATTTCTGAAGTTATTATTAATAATCTATTTCCTTTAGGAAAAGTAATTTCAAAATTTTCTAGAATAAGAGGTAATACAACAGAAAGAGTAACTGCGATTCATAAAAAAAATGGAAAAGATATTCTACTAATATCATTTGGTAAATTATCATCTAGTAGTGAAAAAAATGATACTTTTTTTATTTACGAGATAACAGAACTAGGCTTTAATAGACAACCTAAGATCATTAAAATTGATGATGAAATTTCAGAAAAGGGCTCTATGAAAGTATCTCCTGATGGTAAAACTCTAGCAATAGCTGATTATAATGAAAGATACATCCATCTATATAATTTTAACACAAACACTATTAATCTAGAATTTAGAAAAAAATTTAGTACTGATTTGTTTGGTGTACCATTACCCCCTTTAGGAATAGAATTCTCCCCTTCAAGTAATTCTTTATTTTATTCTGCTTATGGAGTAATAATGCAGCATCCTTTTTATTTAGTTGATCCTAATGACCCTTTCTCAGACAGTAATAGAATTGTTGGTACTTTCCCATTTAATCAATTTGGAGCTTTACAGTTAGGTATTGATAATAGAATTTATGTTTCTACATATCAAGATAATAATGGAGTAATATCTTCTAACCCTAAAATAGGTGCTATTGAAAATAGCGATTCTTTTTCACCTACTCTTAAATTTAATAATACACAAATAGATTTACAAAATGGTAAATCATTAAAAGGTTTACCTAATTTTATAGTTTCTTTTTTTAGAAATAGAATTATCACTGAAAATAAATGTGTATTTGAAGCTTTTGATTTTTCTTTTGATTCGTATGTTGAAGTATCTTCTGTTAAATGGGATTTTGGAGATGGAATCACTTCAAAAGAACGAACTCCCTCACATATTTATACGATAGCAGGTCAGTACACAGTTAAAGCAGTATTAACCACTATTTATAATAAAAAAATACAAATTTTTAAAAGAATAAAAGTTCATCCTTTGCCTGAACTTATTAAAAATCAAGAATTAAATCAATGTGATGATAATGATGATGGAATCAGTATATTCAATTTAAATAATATAACTCCAAAAATTTCAAACAATAACTCCTTAACATATAAATTTTACTCATCACTGAGTGATGCTCAAAATGAAACTAATGAAATTTTAAACCCCGAGAATTATACCAATATATCTAATCCTCAAACTTTATATATTAAAGCTTATTCAAATTATAACTGCTCAGAAATAGAAAGTTTTAGTATTCAAACATTATACAAACCATCAATAAACCTTGACCCTATAATTGTTTGCGAAGATTCAGACTCTGATTTAAATAATCTAAAAGGTGATTTTGATTTAAGAAGAAAGAGAGACGAAATAATAAACCTATTAAACTTACCTAACACTGAAAAGATTTCTTTTTACCCTACCAAAAACGATGCTTTGAAGTCTACTAACAAACTACCTATTAGGTTTAACTCAGGCTCTACAACTATCTGGGTAAAAATAGAAAATAACAATGGATGTTCTGGAATTTCTCCCATAGAGTTAATTGTTAACAACTTACCACCTATAGACCTCAAAGATTTATATACTATTTGTATAAATCCATTTGATCACCCACCAATTATTATATCTGCAGATAATGAAAATAATAGATATGAATGGGTCGATGACAAAAATAATGTTTTGAGTGTAGAAAGAGAATTTACATTAACAAGAGCTGGAGATTTCCGACTAAACATTTATAAAACAGAAAATGGTTTAGAATGTACAAATAGTAAAAAATTCTCTGTTAAATACCCAACTCCTCCTATTTTTCAATCTATAGAAGTTGAAGCTAATAACGAAATAGACAATAGTATATTTATTACAGTTGAAGGAAGTAGTTCGTATGAGTTTTCTTTAGATAATATTAACTATTTTGGTAATGGACAATCACATACATTTAATAACATTTCTCCCGGTCTTTATAACATTTATGTTAGAGATTTAAAAAAGTGCGAAGCCTCTATAAGTTCGCAAGCTAGCATAATTGGCTATCCAAAGTTTTTCACTCCTAACTCTGATGGAAAAAATGATAGTTGGATTGTATATGGTGCCAATGCTAAATTATTTAAAAATATTAATATTCGAATTTTTAATCGTTTTGGAAAAACTCTATATGTAATCAATAATAATAATACGGATTATGGATGGGACGGTACATATAATGGAAAAATATTACCTTCAGATGATTATTGGTTTTATGCAAAACTTATAGATTTAAACGGTAATCTAATAGAAAAAAAAGGACATATATCTTTACAAAGAAATTAGTTATATCTTAACTACACTATCCGTATTTTTGCTCCTATGGATTTTCAAATTGTTTCAGAGTTTCAACCTACGGGTGATCAACCTCAAGCTATCAATCAATTAGCTAATGGAATTACAGATGGAGAAAAGTTTCAAACTTTATTAGGTGTTACCGGTTCAGGTAAAACATTTTCAGTGGCAAATGTAGTCGCTAAAGTAAACAGACCTACCCTAGTTTTGGCCCATAACAAAACCTTGGCAGCACAACTGTATTCGGAGTTTAAACAATTTTTCCCAAACAATGCAGTAGAATATTTCGTTTCATATTATGATTACTATCAACCTGAAGCATATATCCCAGTAACAGGAACTTATATTGAAAAAGACTTATCTATAAATGAAGAAATAGAACGTTTACGAATCAGCACCTCCTCTTCTCTACTTTCTGGACGACGAGATGTATTAGTTGTTGCTTCGGTTTCTTGTTTGTATGGTATTGGAAATCCAACCGAATTTAAAAAGAACGTAATTCCTATTGAAGTAGATCAACAAATATCAAGAACAAAATTTTTACACCAATTAGTTACCAGTTTATATGCACGTACCGAAACGGAAATTAAAAGTGGTACTTTTAAAGTAAAAGGCGATGTTGTTACCATCTATCCTTCTTATGGAGATAGTGGATATCGTGTGCATTTTTTTGGAGATGAAATTGAAGAAATTGAAACTTTTGATATTGAAACTAATAAAGTAACTGATAAGTTAGATCAACTAACTATATATCCGGCGAATTTATTTGTTACCTCTCCTGATGTCTTACAAAATGCCATTCATCAAATTCAAGAAGACTTGATGAAACAGTATGATTACTTTAAAGAGATTGGTAAACATTTAGAGGCAAAAAGATTAAAAGAGCGTACCGAGTTTGATTTAGAGATGATTCGAGAATTGGGCTATTGTTCTGGAATTGAAAATTACTCTCGTTATTTAGATGGACGTGAAGCTGGGACCCGACCTTTCTGTTTATTAGATTATTTTCCAGATGATTACTTAATGGTTATTGATGAAAGTCACGTAACCGTACCGCAAGTTCATGCCATGTATGGTGGTGATAGAAGTCGAAAAGAGAATTTAGTAGAATACGGTTTTAGATTACCTGCTGCAATGGATAACAGACCTTTAAAATTTGAAGAGTTTGAAATGCTACAAAATCAGGTAATTTATGTCTCTGCTACTCCTGCGGACTATGAATTACAAAAAACAGAAGGACTATTTGTAGAACAGGTAATTCGACCAACAGGACTATTAGATCCAGAAATTGAAGTACGCCCAAGTTTAAATCAAATAGATGATTTAATTGAAGAAATTCAAATTCGCGTTGAAAAAGACGAACGTACATTAGTTACTACATTGACTAAACGAATGGCAGAAGAATTAGCAAAATACTTAACACGAATTCAAATTCGTTGCCGATATATACACTCAGATGTAGATACATTAGAACGTGTAGAGATCATGCAAGATTTACGTAAAGGATTGTTTGACGTTCTTATCGGAGTAAACCTTTTAAGAGAAGGATTAGATCTTCCAGAAGTATCTTTAGTAGCTATTTTAGATGCTGACAAAGAAGGATTTCTGCGTTCTCATCGTTCATTAACGCAAACCGTTGGTAGAGCAGCTCGTAATGTAAATGGTAAAGCTATTATGTATGCGGATAAAATTACCAATAGTATGCAAATGACCATTGACGAAACCACTCGTAGGAGAGAAAAACAAATCAATTACAATACGGCAAATAATATAACTCCTAAACAGATTAATAAAAAAATAGATAACACTTTATCTAAATCTGCAATTACCTCATATCATTACGATAATGCAACCCAAAAAGCTGCTGAACAAGATTTAGAATATTTACCAAAAACTGAAATAGAAAAACGTATTCGAAACAAACGTAAACAAATGGAAGAAGCTGCAAAAGCTTTAGATTTTATGGCTGCAGCTCAATTACGTGATGAAATTGAAATCTTAAAAGAAAAACTTTAATAAATATGGAAAATAGAAAATGTAACAAATGTGATTCTAACAAAATAATTGATAAAGTTAATATCACAGATGTTGGTCATTATAACGAAAAACATAATTTATCTATTCAAATTCAAACTACAAATCGTGTATTATTCAACAGATCTGTTAAATCTAGTTTATTAGCAACTGTATGTTGTAATTGTCGTAATGTAGAATTATCAATTGACAACCCAAATGAATTATGGGATGCTTATATTCAAAAACAAAAAAATAATCAACTTTAATACGAAAAAGCCTCTGTTTTAAGACAGAGACTTTTTTATTTCTAAGGATTTATATGGTAATTAAGCTTTCTTTTTATTTAATTCTAAGTTGATTACAAGTTCAACTTCTTCCCCAATAGAACCGCCTTTACCACCTACTTTAAAATCAGTACGTTTAATAGTAGTTTCTAACTTCACTCCTGCTTTCATTCCGTATTTAGTAGCAACTACCCCATTAATTTTTCCTTTTAAAACTACTGGTTTAGTAATTCCTTTAATAGTTAAATCTCCAGAAATTTCCATCTTCTTTCCATCTAACTTTTTAAAGTCTTTTTGAACGAATTGAATACTTGGATAAGTTTCAGCATCAAAAAAATCATTGGCTCTTAAATGCTTATCTCTTCCTTCATTTTTAGTATTGATACTTGCTGTTTTTATGCTTACAGAAAAAACCGGACTTTCAAAATTTTCTTTAGAAATCGCAGAAATATCAAAACCATCAAAAGAACCTGTCGTTTCAGAAATCACTAAGTGAGATACTGCAAAATTAATTGATGAATGTGAAGCATCTACTGTCCATTTTTCTTGTGCATTTACTCCTAATGTTACTAATACAACTAACGCTAATATTACTTTTCTCATTTTATTTAAATTTATATGGGTTTATTGTTATTTATGTTTTAAAATCTTTTTCTCGCTGAATACTCCATAGCCTCTCCTTTTCCAAAGCCATAACTAATTCCAAATGTTACAAAACGACCTCTTTGACGACTGCTACTACTAAAGAAATTAGTCCCTTCTTGGGTAGATTCAAAAATTCTTGATGCAAACAAATCACGAATACCTAAGTTTAGAATTACTTTTCCTTTAATAATTTTCTTTCTCAATCCTAAATTGGCAAAGGCATTTTTTGAAACGGTTCCCTGTGCTGTTTTGTATTTTGAACGATAATTACCAGACACTTCTAAATCAAAACTCTCAGGTAATTTAAACTTGATAGTTGACTTTGTATCCCAACGACTTCCTTCAAAATCAAAATTATTGTTGGCATCAAACTGCCCTTTTCTGTTGAATAAATTGTAGTTGAAATCTCCATTCCAAGAAGCCCACTTTGTCAAATTCACTTTATAGTTTGCTTCGAATCCAGTTATTTTACTGGTACCAAAATTTTGTGGCATTCTGGTAGTAACTCCTGTACTGGTATCAAAACTAGACACATCTTCAATTACATCAGTAGTATTACGATAGTAGACTCCTAAGTTTAGGTTAAGTTTTCCTATTTTATGAATAGAAGTTAACTCATATGAATCTGTAAATTCAGGTTGTAAATTCGGATTTCCAGTAAATATATTGAACTGGTTTCTGATATTAAAAAATGGATTTAAATCCCATAACCTTGGTCTATATATACGCTTTGAATATCCTGCTTGAATAGAAAAATTGTTGCTTACTTTATATGAGGTATGTACACTTGGAAAAAAGTTTGTATAGTTTTGAGCATTCTCCTGACTGGTAGTTTGTAAAACTGTATTTAAGTCTGTGTTTTCTAAACGACCTCCAAGTTTAACACCCCACTCTTCTCCTTCATAGGCCGCTGTTGCATATATCCCAAGTACATTTTGCTTATAATCAAAAATATTTGTCAAACTAGCATCATTCACCCAAGTACCTCCTTGAAAATTGTCTACAGCATAGTCATTTGTTACATCGTTCAGTACATATTGAGCACCAGTTTCAATAGTATACGTTTCGCTTATTGGATGTGTATAATCTAGTTTAAATGTATATTGTGCTTCTTTAAAATCTGTACGTGTTTTTTGATTAGGATCTGCAATTCCTACAATTGCTTCATTTTTAAACTCTGAAGATTGATCTTTACCAAAAAAACTACCTAAAGCACTAAACAACAAGCTTTGCTCTTTATTATTTTTAAAATCCTTTTTATACTGAAGTTCATACTGGTACTTCGGATTTGTTGCTTCAGTAATTTCGAATCGGTTGTATGAGCTATTTAATGTTGCATTATTTCCATCAATTTGATCAAATTGCGTTTTAGAATCTTCATCTTCTATTTCATAAGCAAAGTTTCCAGAAAGTGTAATTACATTGTATTGATTTATATAGTAATCTGTTCCTAAGGTAATGTTGTAAAACTGTTCGTTCTTGTCTCCCTCTCCTTTAGATAAAATCTCGTTATTATTAGTTCTATTTATATTATAACTCTTTGATTCATTCGGAAAAGTACGCTTCCCTACTCCAACCTGACTAAAAATATTAAACTTCTCTGTTCTTTTATTAAGACTTACCCCAATACTATGATTATTAGGGATACCCGTATTCAAACTGATAGAACCATTCCATCCTTTTTTATCATTTTTCTTTAAAACAATATTAATAATTCCTGCGGTTCCCTCAGCTTCATACTTAGCAGAAGGGTTTGTGATTACTTCTATTTTTTCTATTTGATCAGCTACAATTGTTCCTAATGCATTCCCTTCTTGACTGGCAATAACCGAAGGTTTTCCATTAATTAATATTTGCGCTCCTTGTCCACCTCTTAAAGTAATTGCTCCTTCAATACTTACATTAACAGAAGGCACATTATTTAAAACTTCCATCGCACTTGCTCCAGTAGAACTTAGGTCTTTTCCTACATTAAAAACTCTTTTATCTAATTTAAATTCAGTAGAGGACTTTTCTGCTCTCACAACAACTTCATCTAGTTGCTGTGCATCTTCTTCTAATTCAATAGTATTTAAATTAGCAACGTCATTCTCTTTTTTAACAGTATTTATCTTGATGGTTTTAAAACCAATAAAGCTTACTTCAACATTTATATCTTTTTCTTTAGTCTTTAACTCAAAAGTTCCATCAATTCCTGTAGTTACCCCAGTTATAGGTTGATTTGTTTTATTACTATTTATTATTACCGATACAAATTCTAGGGGTTTCTTAGAATTTGCATCAACAATTTTCCCTCTAACTGTCAACGTATTTTGTGCTATACATAATTGTCCTATAAATAGGAATACAACGAGTAGATTTAATTTCATTTGTATATTTTTAGTACAGCAAAAATCAATTTTATAAAGAGCTTGTTATAATATTTTCTTTAAACTACCATTTTTTTAGGGTAAACGTAGAAATGTCGTTTACCTTCTAAAAAGTGTCGAATACAGAATTCTATGAAGATTTTTAACATTTACAGTATATTTTTGATACCAGTTTATTTCATTCACAAAACATAAGAACATGAAAGTCAATTTTAAAGCTAAAGAATTTATATATCAAGCCTTATTTGCTGTTGTTTTGTTTTTGATTTACTCTTTTGACAAACACAATAAAAGCTTTCATTTATATTCTGTTTTTTTCTTTAGTTTTTATCTTTCTGTCTCCTTATTTATTAGTTATGTTTTAATACCAAGGTATTTTTATCAAAAGAAACTCATTACATTCTGGGTACTTATATTAATTATTCTCTTAGGACTATACTATGCTGAAGAATACGTACTTGAGCCTTTACTTGTTGGTGGTGAACGAGCAGAACATGTTTCCAATATTTATTATACCTTATTAAGTATATTCCCTATTGTCTTTATGATGGTTGCCTTTAAAATTGCTTGGGATATAGTGAAAAAACAGCAAGAATTAGAAACCATGCAAACTGCAATAAATGAAAGCGAGCTACGCTTCTTAAAGTCTCAAATAAACCCTCATTTTTTATTCAATAATCTAAACAACCTATACTCTTATGCTTTAGATAACTCTCCTCAAACACCCTCTATTATTTTAGAGTTATCTTCTGTACTACGATATATGTTATACGACTGTAAGGAAGATTTTGTTCCTTTGGAAAAGGAAATTGAACATTTAAAGAACTTTACAGCTTTAAATGAACTTCAAATAGAAGGACGAGGAAAAGTTAGCTTTAATACAAAAAACTGTAGAGGGAGTTACAAAATTGCTCCATTAATTTTAATGGTATTTATCGAGAATGCCTTTAAACATAGTACTGCTAGTCAATCGGAATTAATTGACATTGACATTGATTTAAGTATTAGAAATAATCAGTTAATTTTTGTGTGCAAAAACACCTTTTTAGAAAATACAAATACTCAAAATTTATCGAAAGGTATTGGTTTAGAAAATGTCAAAAAGCGTCTACAATTATTGTATCCCAAAGCACACAAACTTAAAATATCTACAGATAGTAATTATTATATTGTAAATTTAACTCTTAACTTATCTAGCGAATGATTTCTTGTATAATAATTGAAGATCAGGCTCCTGCTCAGCGCATTTTACAGAAGTACATTAGCGATGTCAATTTTTTAGATTTAAAAGGTACGTTTTCGGATGCACTTCAAGCATTTCAGTTTTTAAAAACAGAATCGATTGACTTATTATTTTTAGATATTCATTTACCCAAAGTATCTGGTATTGATTTTATTGAAATTTTAGATGAAAAGCCTCATATCATTCTAACAACTGCATTTAGCGATTACGCCATAAAAGGATATGAATTAGATATTGTAGACTATTTGTTAAAACCATTTTCTTTTGAACGTTTTCTAAAATCAGTAAATAAGGTAAATAGCATTATTCAAAAAAATGAAGTTAGTTTAGATTCTAAAAAGACAGATAAAACCTACATTTTTATTAAGTCAGGTCATGAATTGATTAAACTTCATTATAAAGAACTTTCCTATATTGAAGCTTCTTCTGACTATACCGAAGCATACTCACAAGATAAAAAAACACTTACCTCTTTATCACTGAAAAACTGGTTGCTTAATTTACCTTCCAATTTTGTTCAAATACATAAATCATTTATTATCAACATTGAGTTTATTGAGAAAGTTGCAGGGAACTTAGTGTATTTAACAAATGGTAAACAAATACCAATTGGTAGAGCTTATAAGGACAATTTCATATCGAACTACTTATAAACTACACTTTTAATCTTCACTACCCCAAGGTGCACTTGGAGTTTTAACTTCTTTTGTTAAATCAAATTTTACAGAGAAAAATCTATCTGTTCCTATTCTTCGTAAATTATAGGTAAAACTTGTTTTATCTATGGTTACCCACCAAACATTATTAGATGCGTACGGTATTAAATTTGCCGTCTCTTGATCTGCAGGAAAAAATTGAATATGCGCTAAACCTGTATTAGGATTTGAACCTCCGTATTGTGTTATTTTATCTTCAGAGCCATCTTTATGTCTATGATCATGCTTCAAACCAATCAATTTATTCTCATCCATCGTAAAAACCCAAGTACGAGACTTGTTTTCTCCAACAAAAAATGGAATTCTAATGGTATTTACCCCACAAGAACGAACATGCATTATTAATTTTTCTCCTACAAAACCATCTCCTTCTTTTCCTCCCGCAATAATTTGACCTTCATAAGCTTTTCCGCAATGTTCTTTTAGAGTATTCCAAAACTGTACTGAGTTTGGAGTTTCTTGAGCCATCAACTGTAAAGGCAATAAGAGTAGTATTAAAATCTTTTTCATCTTCTCTATTTATTTAAGTTAACAATATATAAATCAAAAAATAAAAACCTCACTTTAACAGTGAGGTTTTTAAATATATTACTAAGAATTAATTAAAAAGTTTTATGCTTCTAAAACTTCTTGTACTTTATCAGCAGCTTCTTGGAACTCTGTTGCAGAGATAATTTCCATTCCACTGTTATCAATTAATTCTTTTGCTTCTTTAGCATTAGTTCCTTGTAAACGACAAATAATAGGCACATTGATTTTGTCTCCCATATTTTTGTATGCGTCTACAACTCCTTGAGCAACACGATCACAACGAACGATTCCTCCGAAGATGTTTACTAAGATTGCTTTTACGTTAGGATCTTTTAAGATAATTCCAAAAGCAGTTTCAACACGTTGTGCATCAGCAGTACCTCCTACATCTAAGAAGTTTGCAGGATCACCACCAGCTTGTTTAATTAAATCCATAGTACCCATTGCTAAACCAGCTCCGTTTACCATACATCCAACGTTACCATCTAAATCAACATAGTTTAATCCAGCAGCTCTTGCTTCAACCTCAATTGGGTTCTCCTCACGCTCATCACGCATCGCTGCATAATCTTTGTGACGAAATAAAGCATTGTCGTCTAAAGTCACTTTAGCATCAACTGCCATGATTTTATCATCAGAAGTTTTTAATACTGGGTTAATTTCGAATAACGCAGAATCTGACTTGTCATATGCAGTATATAATGCTGTAACGAATTTTACCATTTCTTTAAAAGCAGCTCCACTTAAACCTAAGTTAAAAGCAACTTTACGAGCTTGGAATGGTAATAATCCTGTAGCAGGATCAATTTCTTCTGTAAAAATTAAGTGTGGAGTTTCTTCAGCTACTGCTTCGATATCCATACCTCCTTCAGTAGAGTACATAATCATGTTTCTACCAGTAGCACGATTTAATAAAACCGACATATAAAATTCATTTGGCTCGCTATCTCCTGGATAGTAAACATCTTCAGCAATTAAGATTTGGTTTACTAATTTTCCTTCAGCAGAAGTTTGAGGAGTAACTAACATCATTCCTAAAATATCATTAGAAATACTTTTTACCTCATCTAAGTTCTTAGCTAACTTAACTCCACCACCTTTTCCACGACCACCTGCGTGTACTTGTGCTTTAATTACATGCCAACCAGTTCCTGTTTCTTCAGTTAATTTCTTTGCTGCTTCTACAGCTTCTTCTGGTGTATTTGCTACAATTCCGCGTTGAATACGAACGCCAAAACTGTTTAATATTTCTTTACCTTGATATTCGTGTAAGTTCATTTCAGTTATGAATTTTAAAAGTCGAACAAAAATACAAATTCAAATGAAACTTTAAGTTAATTTAAGGTTTAATTTATTTAGGAATTCATTAGAATAAATTTTTATCACAAATTACTTTCACATTTCTTTAACATTAAAAATGTAACGGTGTAAAAATTAACAGGTCTTTATTGTAATTAACATCAATTTAGCATATAAAATATCTATTTCAGCTATTTTTATATTAAAATTTACACAAACAACTAATAATGTTAAAAATTGCATTAAAACTAACTATTTTTCTACTTTTTGTTTCACTTCAACTTTTTTCACAAGAAGTAAATAAAAACAGGAAAAAAAATCAGGCTATTAGAGTAGAAAATCCACCTACTATTGACGGAGAATTAGACGACAACGCATGGGCAAATGTAAAAGTTTCTAAAGACTTCATTATGATGCGACCAGACAATGGTAAGCCTGAGCAAGAAGGTTATCAAACTGAAGTTAAACTAGTTTATGATAACGATGCGGTTTATATAAGTGCTTTAATGCACACTCCAAATCCTGATAAAATTCCGAAAGAATTTGTAAATAGAGATAATGTTGGAAATGCAGATTTTTTTATGATTCTAATCAACCCAAATGATGATGGACAAAACCCATTTGCTTTTGCAGTTACTGCTGCTGGAGTGCAATTTGATTTTAAAGTTTCTAACGGAGGAAGAGAAGATTGGAACTGGAGTGCAGTTTGGGAAAGTGCCCATAAAATCACAGACAAAGGTTGGGTAGTTGAAATAAAAATACCGTACAGAGCTTTACGCTTTGCAAATCAACCCATTCAAAGTTGGGGTATGAATTTCCACAGAGAAATAAGAAATATAAATGCTCGTTATACATGGAACCATATTGATAACACCCAAGGAAGCTGGACGCAATACGATGGTTTAATAGAAGACTTTAGAGATATTAAACCTCCTACTCGATTATCTTTTTATCCGTATGCATCAGCTACAACTATTACTCACAAAGGAAATACAGATTTTGATTGGAGTGTTGGAATGGATGTTAAATATGGAATTACTGAAAATTTTACTTTAGATGCTACGTTGATTCCAGATTTTAGTCAAGTTGGTTTTGATAATGTACAGTTAAACTTAGGTCCTTTTGAGCAACAATTTACAGAACAACGTCAATTTTTCACAGAAGGAACAGAGTTATTTAACAAAGGAAGATTATTCTATTCAAGAAGAATTGGAGGAAGACCTATTGATGAATTTTCGAACGAACGAGTATTAAGAGATGACGAAGAATTTAATAATAACATTAAGGTTAATGAAAAAATAACAGATAATCCTAATGTTAAAATGTTAAATGCCATTAAAATATCTGGACGTACAAAAAGCGGTTTAGGTATTGGTTTTTTTAATGCAATAACTGATAAAACAGAAGCCACTATAACTCGAACTGAAAAAACTATAGAAGGGTTAGACACAATAACAAGAGTATCTAATTACAAAAGTTTAACGAATCCTATAGCAAACTATAACATTTTAGTTTTAGACCAACAATTCAACCAAAATTCATCTGTATCTTTAATTAATACTAATGTAATAAGAGAAGGACGCTTTAGAGATGCAAATGTAACAGGAGCCTTATGGCATATTGAAGATAAAAAAAGTACCTATAACATAGACGGTTCATTTAAAATGAGTAATATCTATGAACAAAAAACCTCAGAAAATAATGGTCAAACCAATACATATAAAAGCACAACTACTGGATATGCTTTTGATACAAGTATAGGAAAACATGCCGGAAAATGGCGTTGGGAAATAGGATATCAATTCGAAAACAAAGACTACAACCCTAATGATTTAGGAATTCTATTTAGTAACAACGAACAAGGAGTTTATGGTTTCTTTGGTTACAGACTTTTAAAACCCAAAGGAATTTTTAACAATTACGGTGTAAACTGGTATTATAATGTAAACTTTTTACATAACCCAGGAACATTTACAGGGGTCAACTCAGGCTTATCATTTTGGGCAAATACAAGAAACAGATTTAGCTTTGGAGGAAACTTAAACTTAAGCTCTAAGAGAAAGGATTTCTTTGAACCGCGTCAAGGCAGCATGAGTGGTATTTTCTTTGAAAGACCTTTTAGAGTAAACATTAATCATTGGGCTTCTACCGATTACAGAAAAAAACTTGCAATAGATTACAACTGGTATTATACTTTCTTTAAAAATATTTCTAAACAGTCATACGGATTTAGAATTGGACCTCGTTATCGTTTCAATAATCAATTTTCGGTTTCTTATGCTTTTAGATTTAATAATACTGATGACGATTTAGGATATGTAGATAAAGTTAATGGCGATATCATCTTTGGGCAACGAGATAGAAGAACCTATGATAACTCATTATCCGGAAAGTATAGTTTTAGCACCACTTCTTCTCTATCAATTACCTTCCTTCATAACTGGACAAAAGTTCCTTATAAAAGTCAGTTTTTTAAATTGAATACTTCTAACGGACAATTAGAAAACACTTCGTATTCTGATAGTTATGATGTAAACTTTAATAACTGGAATTTAGATATTAATTACGTGTGGCAATTTGCACCAGGAAGCCAATTAATAGCTTTTTACAGAAATTCAATTTTTAGTAGAAACGACAATACTAATGTTAATTTCTTTGACAATTTAGACAACTTATTAAACGACGCTCATAAACACACCTTCTCTCTAAGACTCGTTTATTTTATAGACTATAACAATATTAAGAATATTTTTTAGGGATAATATTCTTAATTAAAATCAGGTAAATCTTCTGTAGATTTATCTGATTTCTTTTTTATACTTTCGTTATACTGAAATATTCACGATGATTGTTGCTAAAAATATTCATAAACACTACGGAGAAGTAGAAATTTTAAAAGGTGTAAATCTTCATATTAAAAAAGGAGAAATTGTTGCTATAGTTGGTCCTTCTGGAGCAGGAAAAACTACTTTATTACAAATCTTAGGAACTTTAGATAAACCTTTAAAACAACAAGATTACGAATTATTTCTTAACGGAATTTCAGTAAAAGATTTAAGCGACAAAGAAGTTTCTGCTTTTAGAAACAAACATATCGGATTCATTTTTCAATTTCATCAATTATTACCAGAATTTACAGCGTTGGAAAATGTTTGTATTCCAGCCTTTATTGGTGGAAAATCAAAATCTGAAACAGAAAAAAGAGCTAAAGAATTACTTTCTTTCTTAGGTCTTTCACATAGAGAGAATCACAAACCAAGTCAGTTATCGGGTGGTGAGCAACAACGAGTAGCTGTAGCCAGAGCATTAATCAACAAACCAGCAGTTGTTTTTGCCGACGAACCTTCTGGTAATTTAGATTCTGCTTCCGCCAAAGAACTTCATGAGTTGTTTTTTAAACTAAGAGATCAGTTTAATCAAACCTTTGTATTGGTTACTCACAATCAAGAATTAGCAGATATGGCTGATCGAAAATTAACAATGAAAGACGGTATTATTATCTAAAATGTAACGTTTTATATTTCTTTACTACTTATATAAAGAATAATAACCAATCTCAAATGCAAGAAACTTTTAACGAACTTATAAGCTATTTAAAAAATCCTGTTTTAGAAAAAGATACAAATACAAATACAGGATATCGATTTAAAAAATTCTTTCATCTATTTGTCATTAGTATTATTACTGGAGCGGTCTTAACACCACTATTTTTTCTTATTGAACATTTAGGGTGGGTAAATATGAACGATCATGCTATGGAAGAGTTAATGAATAGCATGCCAAAAATTGCAATTTTTCTTCTAGCTGTAATTGCTGCACCTTTAATTGAAGAATTAATATTTAGAGCTCCTATCACTCTTTTCGATGATAAAAAAACGTTTAAAATTTCGTTTTATGTATTTGCTATAATTTTCGGATTAGTACATTTAACAAACTTTAAAATTACAACTAACGTTTTACTTTTAGCACCAATATTAGTAGCTCCGCAAATAATTTTAGGAGGTTATTTAGGCTTTATAAGAGTTAAATTCGGTTTAGTTTGGAGTATTTTATTACATGCTTGCTATAATGCTTTCTTCATGTTAATTACCTTTGCTAGCGATTTAACATAAATACTAATACGTGAAAAGAAGCGAACTCAAAGAATTTTTAGACGAAAAGGAACAGAAATACAACACGTTAGATTTTATTTCTAGCGATCCTATTCAAATTCCACATCAGTTTTCTAAAAAAGAAGATATTGAAATTTCAGGATTTTTAGCCGCAACTATTGCATGGGGTAATCGAAAAATGATTATAAATAATGCCACTAAAATGGTTCAGTTAATGGACAATGCTCCTCATGATTTTATAATGAATCATTCTGAAGAGGATTTGAGTAATTTCGACGGATTTGTTCACCGCACTTTTAATGCTGAAGATTTTAAATTTTTCGTTAAATCACTCCAAAACATTTATACAAATCATAACGGTTTAGAAGCTGCTTTACATCCTAAACAAGAGGATAATTACAAATTAGCTATTCATAATTTTAAGAAATTATTTTTTGAAATTCCACATTTAGACAGAACTTTAAAGCATGTTTCCGATCCTGTAAAAGGTTCAGCGTCTAAACGAATTAACATGTTTTTACGCTGGATGGTTCGTGACAATACTTCTGGTGTAGATTTTGGAATTTGGAAAACACATTCACCTGCTAATTTACATTGTCCGCTAGATGTTCATACTGGTAATATTGCTAGAAAACTTCAAATATTAAAACGTAAACAAAACGATTGGAAAGCCATTGAAGAATTAGATATAATTCTTCGTGAGTTTGATAAAAACGATCCTGTTAAATACGATTATGCACTCTTCGGATTAGGTGTTTTTGAGAAGTTTTGATATTTTTAAACTTCAAATCAAACAACCATAATGAAAAAACAAATTTTCGTAATCGCATTTCTATTTATTAGCCTACAAATATTTTCGCAAGACATTCGAGTTCCGTTAGACACTACAGTAGTTACAAATAACACTGTTGTTATTAAAGGAAAACGAATTTCATACAAAGCTCAAACAGGTACACAGCCGGTTTACGATGCTAAAGGAAATCCAAAAGCAACACTTTTTTATACATATTATTATAGAACAGATGTTACTAATAGAGAAAAAAGACCTTTGATAATGTCTTTTAATGGCGGACCAGGTTCTGCCTCTGTTTGGATGCACATTGCTTATACAGGTCCAAAAATATTAAAGATTGATGATGAAGGAAATCCTGTTCAACCTTATGGAATCAAAGACAATCCTTATTCTATTTTAGATGTTGCAGATATTGTTTTTGTAAACCCAGTAAACACAGCTTACTCTCGACCAATTGTGCAACCTAAAAAGAAAGTTGATAAAAAATATTTCTTCGGAATTAATGCCGATGCTAAATATTTAGCTGATTGGTTAAACATGTTTATTACTAGAAACAACCGATGGAATTCACCCAAATATATTATTGGTGAAAGTTACGGAGGAACTCGTGTTATGCAGCTTGCTTACGAATTACAAAGCAAACAATGGATGTATTTAAACGGAGTTATTATGGTTTCTCCTGCCGATTATCAATTATTAAGAACAAAAAGTTCTGAAGATTATGCTATAAACTTCCCTTATTTTACTGCTGCTGCATGGTATCATAAAATGTTACCCAAAAAATTACAGCAGCAAGATTTACTAGATATTTTACCAAAAGCTGAGCAATTTTCAATCAATACTTTATTACCAGCATTAGCAAAAGGCGGTTATATTTCTTCTGCTGAAAAAAATGCTGTTGCAGAAAAAATGGCGTATTATTCCGGATTAAAAAAGCAGGTTATTTTACAACATAATTTAGAAGTTCCTAATAGGTATTTTTGGAAAGAATTATTACGAGATGCTAACGGAAAAACTATTGGTCGTTTAGATAGTAGATATTTAGGGTTGGATAGAAGAGAAACTGGTGATTCACCAGATTATAGCCCTGAATTAGTTTCTTGGTTGCATTCTTTTACTCCAGCTATCAATTATTATATTCAAAATGTATTAAACTTTAAAACAGATGTAAAATATAATATGTTTGGTGCTGTTCATCCTTGGGATTTTAGCAAAAATAATGCTCGCGAAAATCTTCGTAAAGCTATGGCTCAAAATCCGTATTTAAATGTATTAGTACAATCAGGTTACTACGATGGGGCTACAACGTATTCCGCAGCAAAATATACTCTGGGAAAAATTGATCCTAGCGGAAAACTAAAAAACCGTTTAAGTTTTAAAGGTTACAGAAGCGGACACATGATGTATTTAAGAAAGATAGATTTAGAAAAAGCGAACGACGACTTAAGAGAGTTTATTAAGAATAGTTCAAAGAATATAGGACCTGCTAAATACTAATCTTGGTAATGCAAACCTTTGTTCATTATTTTTTACACTTTGGATTTCCAATACTCTTAGCCTATATTTTCTTTAAAAAAGATTGGAAAAAAGTGAGTTTAATTCTGCTGGCTACCATGCTTGTAGATTTAGATCACTTACTTGCTACACCTATTTTTGCTCCAAATAGGTGTAGTATTGGTTTTCATCCTCTACACACAGTTTATGCTATTGTAGTATATGTTTTTCTACTTTTCTTTAAGAAACCTTTTAACATCATCAGCATTGGTTTGCTACTACACATGCTTACCGATTTTATAGATTGTTTATTTATGTATAATACTTGTAAAAGTTGTTTAGAAAATAGCCCTATTAAAGATATTTTAGAAAATGTCAGTAGTTTATTTTAGGTGCAAATCACAATACCAAAAGCTAGTATCATAGCTCTTAACTTTTTCTTTTGTTGAAGTATGGCAGTTTTGAGAATCGTCTTTATTTAGAGTATACGATCTTTTTACCTTCTCTCCTATTTCAAATTTGATTGGAGTTTTAAAAATTGGTCCATCATAACAAAACGTGTGAAACTCTCCATTTTCTCCACAAACATCAATGTTTTCTGGTAAATCTTTAATGAAGTCTTCATCTATAATTCTACCTACAAATTCTTCTCCCAATAATTTAGCATTGACACACACAGTAATAGTTTTAAACCCTAATTCTAAAAATTCGTACAATAGTTTCTTTGTATCCTTTTTCCAAAGTGGATATACTCCTGCTATACCAACTTCCTTTAATTTTGAATCTCGATAATTACGTAAATCTTCTAAGAAAATATCTCCAAAAACTGCATGTTCATATCCTTGCAATTGCAATTCTGAAGTTTTCTCTTTCATTTTTTGATTGTACAAATCCATGGTAACATCAGCAGGAAATTCTATTTTTTCTAAGGCAATTCCAATACTTTTAGCTTGAGCTTCTAACAAACTTTCGTGCAAACCATGCATAGAAACTCGTTGATAGTCTTTATTAATATTGGTTATTAATTTATCTACCTGGTATTCTTTGTATTGTAATACTTTATACAGCGCTAATGAAGAATCTTTACCAGAACTCCAATTAAAATAAGCTTTTTTCAATCCTACTACTTTTTACCATGTAGAAGTGTTTATGTATAAAAACACTTCCGCTGAATTTATGCTTGCTAAAATAAACGTTCTACTTATTCTATGACACTTTTAAACTAATTATCTTTAGTCAACTCTTTTAAAATTGTTGTTATTTTTCTAGCATTTTCTATAGAATTACAATAAACAGATACTTTGTTTGTGTAATTTTTTATTTGTCCGTCTTTGTAGGTTTTAATAATTTTCTCTTGATAATTAGTTGAAAAATCTACCAAAACTTTTTTACTAGAAACCTTCATTTTTATAGAGTTCGGGTCAATATCCGACAGTTTAAACTCTTGTATATTTTCTTCTTCTTTTTTACTTGTTCTTTTTAAAACAGTAAGTTTTACAATACCGTCATCTAATTTTTCAAGCTTTTGATTGTAACTTACATTTCCATAATCTACTTCTTTAATTTCTGCTATTAAACTGTTAAATGTTAGAAGTGTTTTTATAGGTTCATCTTTACAAAAATCTACCATTTGTTGTAAAACACTCTTACAAATAATAGCATCTCCTACCGAATTACAAGCCAAACTTATTTTGTTAACATAGTTTAGTTCTCCATCTTTTAGCTGTTTAATAAAATTACTCTTTGCTTTTGTTTTAAAAGGAACAAATACCTTTCTACCTGATATAGCAATATCGATACTCTGTTTGTTTATATCTTTAAAATTGAACTGATATTCGTAATCTGTTTTCTTTTTTTCAGTAGTAAGAACTTGGGTAAAATCAATCAAACAATCTCCTGTTATTTTTTGACTAATCTCTGTTTTATCTGTATTTATTTTCAAAGATTTTTTATTCAAAATTTCTATTCCTTCAACCAATGACTTTATTTTAGGAATACTAACTTCAAATTCTTTTTCAGCAAGCGGAACAATGTCTTGTAATACTCTTTGAATCTGTCTTGCTTCTTCTATGGAATTGCATTCAATATCTAATAAATTCGAGTAATTCTTTTGCGTTCCATTTTCACTTACCTTAATCATTTTAAGTTTTCTTTTTGTGTAAAAACTTACCACTAAGTTGCTTCCTTTCGTTTTAAACTCAATAGAATTTGAATTAATTTTAGACAAGTTAAAAGCATACTTCTTTTGAATAGATCCTTTTTTATTCTCTACTGTCTTAGTAAAAATAACACTCGCAGGATGTTCTTTATTCTCTGCCAAATTTTGTACGAACTTAGCTTTAGGAGAAGTTACGTTTTTTACATTCTTAATTAACCAATCTAATCGATCATCATAAGACGTTAAAGACAATTTACTTTCAGTAATTTTATCCGATACTTTAATTATTTTTTTGATGGAAGAAACCAATTCTCTAGCATTACTAATATCTTTAGCTATAAGATTAAATTGTTTTTGATAACTAACTTTTTCTGAATTAACCGTTTCTTTTAGTAATTTTTGATTCTTCTTAGTGTTTACAATAACTTTTATAGCATCTTTAGATGTTTTATAATGAACAGTATTTGCATCGATATCTGCAAAATTGAATTGATATTTTTTAATAGTTTCTTTTCCTTTTTTTGAAATCTCTTTTACACTCACTTCAACAACTGGAACTTCTTGAACAATTAAACTTTGTGCAAATGAGCTTTTAGAAGTTTCAACTGTTTGAAGACCTGTTGAAATTTCTTGAATTAAACTATCAAAACTTTGACTGTGACACCAAGTAGTAGCCACAAAAACGTAGAAAAATACACTTAAAAAAAACCTCATAGCTTATAATATTTGAGTTCTATCAAATTTAAGTTTTTTTTATTTATCGATTTCCTTTTTAATAAAACTTGAGGTTTTTTCTTGTATTAACAAACATTTCAAACCAAAATGTTTTTTTTATTTTTTTACATTTACACAGCTATCAAATTAATTACAATGAAATACAAATTATTGCTCCTTTTTTTAACAATAAATATTACACTCTTTGCTCAAAAAATTAAATCTCCAGAAGAGTTTTTAGGTTATAAATTAGGAGAACGCTTTACCAGACATCATAAAGTAATAGACTATTTTAACTATGTTAGTAAAAATTTAAACAATGTGATTCTCGAAAAATATGGAGAAACCAACGAACATCGTCCTTTGAACGTTGCCTTTGTCTCTTCTCAAAAAAACATTGACAATCTAGAACAAATTAGACAAAACAATTTAGCACAAGCAGGAATTTCTAACAACATTAAAAAAGATAATAATATTGCCATTGTTTGGTTAAGTTATAATGTTCATGGTAACGAAGCTTCGAGTACAGAAGCTGCAATGCAAACTTTGTATGAATTGGTTACCAATAAAAAAAGTTATTTAGAAAACACACTTGTTATTATAGACCCAGCAGTAAACCCTGATGGAAGAGATCGCTATGTAAACTGGTACAATCAAGTAAGTAGTTCACCATATAATACCAATCAAGAAGCTAAAGAACATAGAGATCCATGGCCTACGGGTAGACCAAATCATTACCTTTTTGATTTAAACAGAGATTGGGCTTGGGCAACTCAAGTAGAAACTCAACAACGTTTAAAAGTATATAACAAATGGTTACCTCATATTCATGTAGATTTTCATGAGCAGTACATCAACAATCCATATTATTTTGCTCCAGCAGCTGAACCATTTCATGAAATTATTTCCGATTGGCAACGTGATTTTCAAACTCAAATAGGAAAAAATCATGCAAAACATTTCGACAGAAACAATTGGTTGTATTTTACTAAAGAGAGTTTTGATTTATTATATCCAAGTTACGGAGATACCTACCCTACTTTTATGGGAGCTATCGGAATGACTTATGAACAAGCGGGTCACGGAATGGCAGGTCTTGGAATAGATACTGACCATGGTTACGAACTTACTTTAGTAGATCGTGTAAAACATCATAATACAACAGGACTTTCTACTATTGAAATAGCTTCTAAAAATGCGGAAAAACTAAATAGTGAATTCAAAAAGTTTTTCGAAAATAAAAACTTAACCTATAAAAGTTATGTATTAAAAAACACAAATGACGATAAAATTAATCGTTTAACTGAATTGTTAGACAAGCATGAAATTGCATATAATTACGCTAAACCTGCTAAGGTTTCAGGGTTCGATTATACTACTTCTAAAAAAGGAAGTATGCAAACAACTGCTAAAGATTTGGTAATTCATACAGATCAACCAAAAGGAAAAATGGTTAAAGCACTATTTGAACCAAACACTAAATTAGCAGATTCATTAACATACGATATCACAGCTTGGGCTTTACCATATGCGCACGGTTTAAAAGCAATCGCTTCTAAAAACAAAATTGCTTCTGAAAAAAAGAACAAGATTCAAAAGAAAAATAACACCGTATCTCCATCGTCTTATGCTTACATTTCAAAATGGAATAGTTTAGAGGATGCTACTTTCTTGGCAGAACTTCTTCAAAAAAACATTAAAGTGCGTTTTTCTGAAAAACCGTTTTCAGTTGGAGGAAAATCTTATAAAAGAGGAAGCTTAATCATTTTAAGACATGATAATAAAACTGTAAAAGATTTTGATGCAAAACTGATTGCTATTGCTAATGATAACAACCGTGAAATTAATCCTGTTAATACTGGTTTTGTAAGTTCTGGGGTTGATTTTGGTTCGTATAGTGTGAAACCAATCAATAAACAAAAAGTTGCGGTTTTATCAGGAAAAGGGACTTCATCACTAAGTTTTGGGGAAATTTGGCACTTTTTTGAGCAACAATTAAAATACCCAATAACTATTTTAGATTCAGAAAGGCTAGGTCAAATTAACTTAAATAACTACGATGTTTTAATTATTCCGAATGGATATTATGGAAGTATTTTAAATAAAGGAGCTTTGACTAAAATAAAAAAATGGATAAGTTCAGGGGGTACTACAGTTGTTATTGGTAATGCTTTACGCAGTTTCGCAGATAAAAAACAATTCGCATTAAAAACAAAAAAAGGAGATACCACTAAGGTTAAAAAAGCAAATTTAACTCCGTATGCACAATTAGAAAGAGAAAGTACCAACAACTTAATTACTGGAGCTATCTTTAAGAGTAAGGTAGATGCTACGCATCCGTTAGCTTTTGGCTATGACGACACGTATTTTTCTTTAAAACTAGGAAACACAAGCTATAACTATCTTAAAAAAGGAGGAAATGTAGCTTATTTCACAAAAGATGCGAAAAACATATCTGGTTTTGCCGGTAAGAAAGCATTGAAAAACATTCCTAAATCACTATTATTCGGAGAAGAACAAATTGGGCGCGGTAGTATTATTTATATGGTAGACAATCCACTATTCCGTTCTTTTTGGGAAAACGGAAAATTATTTTTTGCCAATGCAGTTTTCTTTAGAAACTCATCTGTAATAAAAAAGTAAACCATATTTCACATAACAAAATAAAAAAATCCTGCTAATGCAGGATTTTTTTATTTTGTATTTTTATTTATTCCTTTGATTCATAGGAACAGGTCTTTCTTGTTTTACCAGCGGAGTTCCGTATAAATCGAAATCACCAGCATCGTATATTTCAATATCAATAAACTCTCCTAGTTTAATATAATGCTCGCGAGCATCTACAATCACATCGTTATCTACATCTGGTGAATCAAATTCTGTACGTCCGTAGTAATATTCTCCATCTTTTCTATCAAATAAACAACGGAAGGTTTTTCCAATCTTTTCTTGATTTAATTCCCAAGATATTTGCGATTGAACTTCCATAATTTCATTTACTCTTCTAAACTTCACATCTGCTGGTACGTCATCTTCCAAAGCATATGCCCCCGTATTTTCTTCATGAGAATATTCAAAAGCTCCTAAACGTTCAAAACGCATTTCTTCTACCCAATCTTTCATTTCTTGAAACTGCTCTTCCGTTTCACCAGGGTATCCAACAATCAACGTTGTTCTGATTGCCATATTAGGTACGTATTCTCTAAACTTATGAATCAATGCCGTAGTTTTTTCATGGGTTGTACCACGTTTCATTGATTTTAAAATTTCTGTATTGATATGCTGTAAAGGAATATCTAAATAGTTACACACTTTAGGTTCTTCTTTCATTACATCTAATACATCCATTGGAAATCCTGAAGGGAATGCATAGTGCAAACGAATCCACTCTATACCTTCTACTTTTACTAACTCTTTTAATAAATCTGCTAAGGCTCTTTTTTTGTACAGATCTAAACCATAATAGGTTAAATCTTGAGCAATCAACATGATTTCTTTAATTCCTTTTTCTGCTAACTTCTTAGCTTCCGTAACTAAATCTTCTATTGGAGTTGACTTGTGTTTCCCTCTCATTAATGGTATTGCACAAAACGAACAAGGACGGTCACAACCTTCTGCAATTTTTAAATAGGCATAATGTTTTGGCGTAGTCGTTAAACGTTCACCAATTAATTCATGCTTATAATCAGCTTCTAAAACCTTTAATAATTCTGGTAAATCATGCGTACCAAAATATTGATCTACATTTTTTATCTCAGCTTCTAAATCTGGCTTATAACGTTCACTTAAACAACCAGAAACAAATACTTTATCTACTTCTCCTCGCTCCTTTTTTTGCGCATAATGTAAAATGGTATCAACACTTTCTTCTTTTGCCTTACCAATAAACCCACAAGTATTTATTACAACGATGTTACCATCATCATTTTCATCTTCATGAACAACATTCTTTCCGTTCGCTTTTAGTTGCCCCATTAATACTTCACTATCGTAAACGTTTTTAGAACATCCTAAAGTAACTACATTAATCTTATTCTGTTTTGTTGTTTTTGTGCGCATATCTTAAAAAAAATCGGTGTGCAAAGATACGTTTTAATTCAGCTTTTTATATGGTTTAAATTGTGAAAATTTAGTTTGATTTTTAAGCTTGTTTTCGATAACTTCACTATCGGTGAATATAAGCCATTGAAACGGCACATATTCGAAAATACGTTACATGCAATCTTAACCACTTAATTAAATATTGAAAAAGAAGATTAAAGGAATTTGCCGAATTTGTAAAGAGGAAAAAGAATTATCATTTGAACATATACCTCCAAGATCATCTTTTAATAAAGGAAGATGGCAATCCATTCCTTCGTCTAAATACTATCAAAATCTTGAAAATTTCTTAAAAGAGGATTTCAAATATAAAGGAAAGATAAAACAAGGAGGAATTGGTGAATATTCTCTATGTATTGAATGTAATAATCAATTAGGAGCTAATTATGTAAATGAATATAAAAAGTTTTCACATATAGCAATGTCTATAATCTCAGAAGAAAAACATTCAAAAGTGAAATGCTTCCAGTTTGATATTTCAGATATTAATCATTTATATTTTTTGAAACAAATAATCGCAATTTTTGTGAGTGCTAACTCTCCTGAGTTTACAGAAAGCTATCCTGAATTATTAGACTTCATAAAAGACAAAGAATCTAATCTACTACCTAACAGGTATCGAATTTATATGTATTTGAATAATGAGGGACAAATCAAAAACGGAAAGTTTTCTTTTACTAACAAACATGGAGTTATATGTGAATTCACTTATCCTCCTTTTGGTTTTGTCTTGAGTATTGATAACCCTAATAGAATCATGGAAGTTAGTGAAATAACTAATTTTAAATATTATAATGAATATATCAAAAAACTCGAAAAGGCACCGATAATGTTAAATAAATACCCAACTTACTATCCATTTCCTTTAGATTTTAGAGAATTAAACGAAAGCATGTAACAACGGCTAAACTTAATGTGAGATTTTAGGTTTTCTTGAAGTTTAGTTCTTATTTATTTTGTCTGATTAAACTTATTTGATTGGTTTTAAGCTAATAAATAAAAATCATAAAATAAGTCTAAGCTAAGTGGCTAGTCCGATAATTAGCTGACATTAAGCTTAGCCAAACCGATAGCTAAACATTTGAAAAAGCCATAAAAAAAAAACTCCACTAAATAAATAGTGAAGCTTTTTTATATATCAAACTGTAGCTTCTTATTTAAAAAATGAATCTACAAACTCGTGTTTATTGAAAACTTGTAAGTCGTCTATTCCTTCTCCAACTCCAATATACTTTACAGGTATTTGAAACTGATCTGAAATACCAATTACAACTCCTCCTTTTGCTGTTCCGTCTAATTTGGTTACTGCTAATGAGGTTACTTCTGTTGCTTTGGTAAATTGTTTTGCTTGTTCGAAGGCATTTTGTCCTGTAGAACCATCTAACACTAATAATACATCATGTGGTGCATCTGGCACTACTTTTTGCATTACTCGTTTAATCTTAGACAATTCATTCATTAAGTTTACTTTATTGTGTAAACGTCCTGCTGTATCTATGATAATAACATCTGCATTTTGGTTAATTCCTGATTGTACTGTATCAAAAGCTACCGATGCCGGATCAGATCCCATTTCTTGACGCACAATAGGAACATCTGTTCTATCTGCCCAAACTTGTAATTGATCAATTGCTGCTGCTCTAAACGTATCAGCCGCTCCTAAAACTACCTTTAAGCCTTTCTTTTTAAATTGAGAAGCTAACTTACCAATAGTAGTTGTTTTTCCAACTCCATTTACTCCTACTACCATTAACACATAGGGTTTGGTATTCTTTGGAATGGTAAAATCAGTTTCGTCTCCTGTATTGGTTTCAGAAAGTAATCCTGCAATTTCTTCTCTAAGTATTTGATTTAATTCATCAGTTCCTAAATACTTATCACGAGCAACACGTTCTTCTATTCTATCTATAATTTTTAAGGTAGTATCTACTCCTACGTCTGAAGAAACCAAAACTTCTTCTAAATTATCTAGTACATCATCATCAACCTTAGCTTTACCAGCTACCGCTTTTGATAATTTTGAGAAAAAACTTGTTTTGGATTTTTCTAAACCTTTGTCTAAGGTTTCTTTTTTTTCTTTTGAAAAGATTTTTTTAAAAAAACTCATTCTTAACTTTTATAATCGTTTGGTATACGTTAAAAATTGTACCATTTTTTAAATACAGTCAAATTGTCATTTAACCTTTATATTTGCGTTAGGGATTGCAGCTAGCTACCATGTAGCGTGTAAAGCCCGCCCCAAAGGGTAATGCCCAAAAATACAGTTTTTTAAAACATAAAAAAAGCTACTCTCATTAGAAAGTAGCTTTTCTTTAAACTGTATACAAGAATTACTTTTTAGCTAAAAAGTCGTTTACTTGTGTAGGATCCATAATAGCTTCAACAAATGTATAAGCTCCTGATTTTGGAGACTTTACCATTTTGATAGCTTTAGTTAATCTTTTCGAACCTGTTTGTAACGTTGCTACTGATTTCTTTGCCATTTTATATAAAATTTACGCCGTAGCTAATTATTTAATTTCTTTATGAACTGTCATCTTCTTTAAGATTGGATTAAATTTCTTTAATTCCATTCTATCAGGAGTATTCTTTTTGTTCTTTGTTGTGATATAACGAGAAGTTCCTGGTTTACCAGTCGCTTTGTGCTCAGTACACTCTAATATAACTTGAACTCTGTTTCCTTTTTTTGCCATCTCTCTAAAATTTTATCTAGTAAGGAATTACTTAGTTAAGAAACCTTTTTCTCTAGCTTCTTTAAGAACTGCAGAGATTCCTTTTTTATTAATATTTTTTAATGCAGAAGCAGATATTTTTAAAGTAATCCACTTATCTTCTTCTGGAATATAAAAACGCTTGGTCATTAAGTTAGCGTTAAATTTTCTTTTAGTTCTGTTTAAAGCGTGAGATACGTTGTTACCTACCATCGCTTTTTTTCCTGTTAATTCACAAACTCTAGACATCTTCTTGACAGTTTTATAGTGTTATTTCTAAACGAGGTGCAAATTTATGCATAATATTTTATTGCACAAAAATATTCTCGATTAATTTTTTAATTATTTTAACCTGATTATCGACTAGGCTAAGCATCTAACCTATTTGGAAGCATAACGGCTGCAAAATTACTACTTTTTTAGTAATAAATCTTGCAAAAGCTGTAAAGATTTATTTACCGTTCTATTAATCACTTTTTCTCTTGGCTGCCCAAAATTAAACTCATGTACTTCTACTCCTTTTTTACTAGCAATAGCAATAAAAACCAAACCTACACTTTTATCGTTATTATCAGTAGTAGGGCCTGCGTTTCCTGTAACTGCAATTGCATAATCTGTTTGTAATTTTTCTATCGCGCCCACTGCCATTTCACTAGCTACTTCTTTACTTACAACTGTATGCTCTTTTATAACTTCGGAAGAAACACCTAATAACTTTTCTTTAAGCTCAGCAGTATATGTTATAAAACTTCCTTGATAATACGATGAAGAACCAGGTATAGACACCAAAGTAGCTGCTATTTTTCCTCCTGTTAAACTTTCAGCTGTACATAAAGTTTTTCCTTGTTCTTTTAATAACTCTCCTACTTTCTTTTCTATAGAGGCATCTAATTCGTGTCCTACTGAAATATCAGCAATTAATGGCTCTAAGTTTTTAAGTTGATTGTTCAACTCATTTTCTAAAACTTCTTTATTAGTTCCTTTGGCTGTTAAACGCAATCGGACTTTACCAAAAGATGGCAAATACGCTAATTTTATATAAGAAGGGAGTGCATCTTCCCAATCGGAAATTCGTTCAGCAATTACACTTTCTCCTGTACCTAATGTAACAATAGTTTTATGAGTGATATATGGAAGTTGAAACTGCTTTTGTACCCTTGGCAATACTTCGTATGTCATTAATCCTTTCATTTCGTAAGGAACTCCAGGTAATGAAACAAACACAGTATTATTCTCATAAAACCACATACCAGGAGCAGTACCAAATCGATTCATTAACAAGCTTGCTTTCGAGGGTAGCTGTGCTTGATAGCGTTGTACCTCGTTAAATGGATGATTTACCTTACTAAACAACTGTTTTATATGCTCAATAACTTCTGGATATTCAATTATTTCATTATCACTAAAATATTCAGCAATTGTTTTTTTAGTAATATCATCTTTAGTAGGACCTAAGCCACCAGTTACAATAACAATATCTGCTCTACTTTCGGCTTCTTTTAAAGCATTCAATATATGCTGTCTTTCATCTTGAATAGAAGAAATTTGATATACCGAAACACCTATTTTATTTAGCTCTTGACCAATCCATTGTGAATTTGTGTCAACAATTTGCCCAATAAGTATCTCATCTCCAATGGTTATTATTTCTGCGTTCATAATTCTTTTTAAAAAAGAATCCCGCCTAAGCGGGATATTTATTTACTTCACTTTAATTTGAAAAGCTTGTTTACTTTCTATAACCCCTGTTAAAATATCGTTCTCTTCAACCTTACCTACACCTGCAGGTGTTCCTGTAAAAATTAAATCTCCTTTTTTTAACGTAAAATATTGAGATACGTAACTTATCAATTCATCAATCTTCCATAACATGTTTGAAGTATTTCCATCTTGAACTACTTCCTCATTCTTCTGTAATTGGAATGATAAATTTTCCAAGTCAAATTCTTCTTTTGGAAAAAATTCACCAACAATAGCACTACCATCAAAAGCTTTGGCTTTTTCCCATGGCAATCCTTTTTCTTTACATTTTGCTTGTACATCACGAGCTGTAAAATCAATTCCTAAACCTATAGTATCATAATACTTGTGTGCAAACTTTGGTGAGATATGTTTACCAACCTTATTTATTTTAACTAACACCTCAACTTCATAATGCACATCATTTGAAAAAGGTGGAATAAAAAAAGGCATTTTTTTAGGAAGAATAGCAGAATCTGGCTTTAAAAACACTACCGGATTCTCTGGTTTTTCGTTAGCTAACTCTTCTATATGTTTCGCATAATTGCGACCAATACAAATTATTTTCATTCTATAAAAACAAGACGTCATTACGAACAAAGTGAAGCAATCTTTAAAGAGATTACTTTGCTTCCATTTCGACTACGCTCAATGTCTGCTCGTAATGACAAGGTTAATTATCTATGGAATCCACTTCTTTGGGAAGTTTGGCTTACGTTTTTCTAAAAATGCATCACGACCTTCTTTTGCTTCATCTGTCATATATGCTAAACGTGTTACTTCTCCTGCAAAAACTTGTTGACCTACCATTCCGTCATCAGTTAAGTTCATTGCGAACTTTAACATTTTAATCGACGTTGGTGATTTTGCTAATATTTCTTGTGCCCAATCAAAAGCAGTTTGTTCTAATTCATCATGAGGAATTACTGCATTTACCATTCCCATTTCATACGCTTCTTGTGCTGAGTAATTTCTTCCTAAGAAAAAGATTTCACGTGCTTTCTTTTGACCTACCATTTTTGCTAAATATGCTGATCCATATCCTGCATCGAATGAAGTTACATCAGCATCTGTTTGCTTAAAAATAGCATGTTCTTTACTTGCCAACGTTAAATCGCAAGTAACATGTAAACTATGTCCGCCACCTACTGCCCAACCAGGAACTACGCAAATCACTGCCTTTGGCATAAAACGAATTAAACGCTGAACTTCTAAAATATTTAATCGGTGGTAACCGTCTTGACCAACATATCCTTGGTGACCTCTTGCATTTTGATCTCCTCCAGAACAAAAACTCCAAACTCCATCTTTTGTAGAAGGTCCTTCAGCAGATAATAACACCACTCCAATATCGGTATCTTCATGTGCATCGTGAAATGCATCTAACAATTCTGAAGTTGTATGTGGACGAAAAGCATTACGTACATTAGGTCTGTTAAAAGCTATTCTTGCAACATTATGACTCTTTTTATAGGTAATATCTTCGTATTCTTTAGCGGTTTTCCACTCTGGTTTTATCATAATTCCAAAATATTATCGTTATATATTGAGCAAAAATAACATAATAACTTTACATTTCTTTTTTATATTTGAAACTCACAAAACATCCCCTATGAAACGATTACATTTATTACTAGTTTTACTCATTAGCTCGGTTGCTTTTAGTCAAAAAATTGTAACAAAATCATACAATTCAAAAGAATTAGGCGCTCAGAGAAATTTAAAAATCTACATTCCGAAAAAGTATGATGAGAATGAAAAACTAAAATACCCGATAGCTATTGTTCTTGGTGATCAATATTTATTTGATTTATATGTTGGAAACGCAAAGCTTTTTGCCGATACCGATAAAGCACCTCAACAAATTGTTATTGGTATTGATATGGAAAAAACATACAGTAAAGATGTTTCTATTATACCTTCCAATGATGCTTTAACAAGTGTAGGTAAGAAATTTTACAACTTTATAAAAAAAGAAATCATTCCGTATGCAGAAGCAACCTATAGAACTTCACCTTTTATGGCAATTGCTGGAGAAGGAAAAGCAGCAAATTTCATTACTCACTTTTTAAAGGAAGAAAAGCCAATTTTTAATTCGTACGTTTTGGCTTCACCTCAATTTTCTGATTTAGCTTTAAATACTATAGAGTCTTATTCATTATCTAGACTAGGTAATATTGATAATACTTTCTTTATTTATGCAAGTAACAATAAGGAATTTATTCCGAAGGAACAAAATGATAAGTTCAAACAAATAGGTACATACTTATCTTCTTTTGAAACAAAAAATTTACATATTAAGTTTGATGAATTTAATACTGCACCTAATTTACTATCGGTTATTAGTGAAACCTTACCAAGAGCTTTCACAAAAATGTTTGCCTTATACGCTAAAATAACTAAGTACGAATTTGAAGCCAATGTTAAAGATCTTGAACCTTTAGAAGCTATTAAATATTTAGAACAAAAATATTTAGATATTGAATACTTATATGGAAACAACCTTAATGTGAGGTTAGACGATATTTTTACTATTGAAGGTATTGTAATCGACAAACAAAATGGAGATTATTTACGTGTATTAGGTGATTTTGTAATGATAAAATATCCTGAATTACATTTAGGTGATTATTATGTAGGTAAATATTACGAAATAGGAAAAGATTACGAAAAAGCAGATTTTTATTATAAAGCTGCCTATGGAAAAATGGATCCTTCTGATCCTTATGCAAATGCTTTTTACGAAAACATTAAACGTGTAAATGATTTAATGAAAAAACAAAAACCTGCTGAGGAAGAAAATTTAGATCCAGAAGAAGACAACAATAATGAAGATGACGATAATTAAATAAAAAAAGCTCTAGTTAAACTGGAGCTTTTTTCGTTTATAAATTAGATATCTATTTCTTTAAAACTATTCTATCTTTTTCTAATTCAATTCTTTTACTTTTATATAGATTTCCTACAGCTTTTTTAAAAGCTTTCTTACTCATTTGTAAATGAAATTTGATAGACTCAGGCGAACTCTTATCTGTTAATAACAAATAACCTTTCTCTTTTAATTTCGATAAAACTTTATCTACATCTTCATCGATTACATTTCTAAAACCTTGCGGACGTAAAGACACATCAATCTTTTCGTCTTCCCTTATTTTTTTGATGTAACCAACAGTTCTAATCCCTTCTTCTAAATCTTTAAAGACTTCATTATTATATAACAATCCTTCATAAGATTCATTAATCAACACTGTATATCCTAGTGCGGTTTGAACTCCTATTATTAAATCAACCTTATCACCTTCCTTTAATTCCATCTTATAAGTTTTTAAAGTAGTTCTTTAAAACTACATCATTAATTTCTTTTGGAGTAAACACCTCCATTATTTTTGGCTGTTCAGATTCTGTATAGAAGCTGTTCAGCTCTTTTTCTAAAGTTACACTGTCTTTTACAGAGACATATTCAAAATTATACATTTTAGCTAAATGCTCTGCTGTAAGATTATGTGGAGTTTCAAAATATTCTGCAGCGTTTGTAGTTAAAGGCCCAGGAATAAATCTAAAAATCCCTCCACCAGCATTATTCAGTATAATTATTCTGAAATTCTTCGGAATATTATTATTCCATAAGGCATTACTATCGTAGAAGAAGCTTAAATCTCCTGTGATAAATATAGTTTGCTCATCCTCTGCAAAAGCTGCTCCAATCGCTGTACTCGTACTTCCATCAATACCGCTCGTTCCTCGGTTACAGAATATTCTTAATGTTGGGTTTACATCAAATAATTGTGAATAACGGATCGTAGAACTATTACTTATCTGTACCTGACTATTATCTGGAATAGTTTTTAGAACAGCTTCAAAAATTTTTAAATCTGAATATTCACAATCTAACAAATACTCTTGATGCTTAATAGCTCTTTCTTCCTTCTTTTGTAACCATTTAAATTGATAATTACTATCTACTTTCTCAGTGAACTCTAAAAACTGATTTAAAACCTCAACAGGATTCTCTCCAATAAATTCGTTTAAAGTAAAGTAAGTATCAAAAGCTCGTAATTTATCAATATGCCAATGATGCTTTGGTTGATATTTTCTTAAAAACTGCTTGATTTTTTTTGAAATTACCAATCCGCCTAAAGTTATTAAAACCTCAGGTTGTAATTCACTATAATCATCATTCGTAAGTGGAAATATGAGTTTATCAATTGAATTGATAAACTTTGAATGATACAAATTAGAAGTAGTTTCAGTAAAAATTAAAGTAGATTCATCTTCTATATACTTTTCTAAGACTTCTTGCAATTCAACATCAGGATAATTACTTCCTACTAAAATCATTTTTTTAGTGGAAATATTCCAAATTGAAGCTAATTTTTCAAAATCTACAGATTGCTTTGTTTCATTCGCAATGGTAATAGGAAAGTCAAAAGTTTTTAACTCTTCTACGGTTTCATACAAAGGCTCATCAAAAGGAACATTGATATGTACGGGTCCCATTTTCTCTTTTGAAACTTGCAATGCTTCCGTTATTAAAGCTTTATTATTCTCAGTTTCTCCTTCAACTAAATTCGCTGAATATAAAATATGATTTTCAAACACATTTTCTTGACGAATAGTTTGTCCATCACCAACATCTATTAAATGTTTTGGTCTATCTGCAGAGATAACAATCAATGGGATTTGGCTATAAAAAGCCTCAGCAATTGCAGGATAATAATTCAACAAAGCAGAACCAGAAGAACACACAATGGCAACTGGTTTTCTTTTTTGTTGTGCGATACCCATAGCAAAAAAAGCAGCACATCGTTCATCAACAACACT
This sequence comes from Tenacibaculum holothuriorum, assembly GCF_002120225.1. Taxonomy (GTDB): domain Bacteria; phylum Bacteroidota; class Bacteroidia; order Flavobacteriales; family Flavobacteriaceae; genus Polaribacter; species Polaribacter holothuriorum. The sequence goes on from NZ_LAPZ01000003.1 coordinate 285,528, forward strand.
TAGTGTTTCTATTGCAGGATGATTTGAAAACCCTATCGTTAATGGAGCGTTTCTTGATCCTGGAGAAATAACTACGGTATCAATTTCAAATTGATGACATGCTGAAATTACGAGTTGTGCTAATTCTTTTTTTGGGTACATATGTTTAAGCTAAAAAATGTCATCTCGGAAAACGAAATGACATTTAGTATATAAAATCAACTATGTTGATTAGTTTCCTTTTTTATAATCTGCTAAGAATTTCTCTAAACCGATATCTGTTAATGGATGCTTTAATAATCCAGAAATTGCACTTAAAGGTCCAGTCATTACATCAGCACCAATCTTCGCACAATCAATAATATGCATCGTATGGCGAACAGAAGCTGCTAAAATTTCTGTATCAAACATATAGTTGTCATAAATCGTACGGATTTCTTCTATTAAGTTTAATCCATCTGTAGAAATATCATCTAAACGACCAATAAATGGAGATACGTATGTTGCTCCTGCTTTTGCCGCTAATAAAGCTTGACCAGCTGAAAACACTAATGTAACGTTTGTTTTAATTCCTTTATCAGAAAAATACTTACAAGCTTTTACTCCATCAGCAATCATTGGTAATTTCACTACAATTTGTGGGTGCAAAGCTGCTAAAGCTTCTCCTTCTTTTACCATTCCTTCAAAATCAGTAGCAATTACCTCAGCAGAAACATCTCCATCAACAATTTCGCAAATAGCTTTGTAGTGATTAATAATGTTTTCTTCTCCTGTAATTCCTTCTTTAGCCATTAATGATGGATTTGTTGTAACTCCATCTAAAATACCTAAAGCTTGTGCTTCTCTAATCTGATCTAAGTTTGCAGTATCAATAAAAAATTTCATGTAATATATTTTGTTAAATAGTTGTGTTCGATTAATAGAATAATTTAAAAGGCAAAGATAAATACTATAAATATTAATTTAGTATTTCACTAACTAAAAAGTTTTATCACATCACCAACATTTGCTAAAATTATGTATGAGAACAAAAGAAACACACTTCCATTAATAATCATACCTACTACTTTATAGACTGTATTAGGTTCTTTTAAGCCTTTAAAAGACTGAATAGTTCCATACATAGATAAAAAACCTATTACAAATACCAACAGACCTACAATTACCAAAAAAATATCATTTCGATTATTTACTTTATACGCTAACATTAAGTAAATAATTATCAGTAATAAAATTATAATTCCTGAATAATATGATTTTTTAGAATTCATTTTATAATTTATAATGATTCATTAGGAGTTTTTCATAAACTTTATCTGGCAATGCTCGTTTTAAAACAATTGAGAATTTCTCCATAAAAGCGCCTATTTTATAATGAATCTTCGGGTTCTTAGCTTCTATAATTTGTTCAATTACCTTTGCCATAATAATAGGATCTTTTCCCGAATCTACGTGTTCATCCATCAAAGCTAAATTTTCAGCGTATTTTTCTTTGTAAGCAGATTCTTCAAAAACAGGTGTATGATATCTTCCTGCTGCGATATTAGTTGCAAAATCTCCAGGAGCTGCGTTTACCACTCTAATTCCGAATTGTTTTACTTCCATACTCAACGCTTCGGTTACTAATTCTAAAGCTCCTTTACTTGCAGAGTAAATTCCTCTAAAAGGTAACCCCATATATCCTGCAATTGAAGTCGTATTGATTATTAATCCGCTTTTTTGAGTACGCATTGTTGGTAAAACTGCTTTCATCACTTCTATGGCTCCGAAGAAATTAGTTTCAAAATTCGCACGCATTTCATCGGTTGGTGTATCTTCAATCGGACCTGTAATTCCTTTTCCTGCATTATTAATTAATACATCCAACTTTCCTTCTTTAGTAACCACCTCTTCAACTGCTTTTTGAATAGATTCTGGACAAGTTACATCTAAAGCTACCATAGAAAATGGAACAGATACATTTTGAGGATTACGACTCGTACCGTAAACTTTATAGTTTTTAGTGTGTAAATAACTTGCAATAGACTTTCCTATTCCTGAAGAAGCTCCTGTTATTAAAACTACTTTCGACATTGGCATAATTTTAGACAAATATCTAAAAGTTAACATCAATAAAAAAAACTTTAAACACTTATATTAGCACCTCAATATTGAACTATGCAGAAAAGACACCTACCCCTTATTATTGCTATTTTTAGTACAATTGCTTCATTCTCTCAAACATCGTTGTTCGATCATAGCAAAACATTTACACGTCAAGACAGCCTTAGAGGAACGATTACTCCCGAAAGATCTTGGTGGGATTTAACCTATTATCATTTAGATATTTCAGTAAATCCAGATAAAAAATTTATTAAGGGTAAAAACACCATTCAATATAAAGTTTTAAAACCTCATCAGGTTTTGCAAGTCGATTTACAAAAGCCACTTCGTATAATAAAAGCTATTCAAGACGGAAAAGAATTAAAAGTAAAATCGGAAGGAAATGCACATTTTATTTATTTGAAAGAACCTCAAAAAGTAGGCACAGTAAATTCTATTGATGTGTATTATAAAGGACATCCAAAAGAAGCTATTAGAGCTCCTTGGGATGGTGGTTTTTCATGGAAAAGAGACTCAAACGGAAATCATTTTGTTGCTACTTCTTGCCAAGGTTTGGGAGCAAGTGTTTGGTGGCCAAATAAAGACCATATGTATGACGAGGTAGATAGTATGGCTATTAGCGTGCGCGTACCTGAAAACTTAATGAATATTTCTAATGGTAGATTGAGAAAAGTTGAAAAACACAAGGACAAAACTACAACTTATCATTGGTTTGTAAACAACCCAATCAACAATTACGGAGTTAATGTAAATATTGGTGACTATGTTCATTTTTCTGAAAAGTACAATGGCGAGGATGGAACCTTAGACATGAATTATTATGTTTTACGAGATAATTTAGAAAAAGCGAAAAAGCAATTCAAAGATGCTCCTAAAATGATGAAAGCTTTTGAGCATTGGTTTGGAAAATATCCTTTTTATGAAGACGGATTTAAGTTAGTAGAAGTTCCTTACTTAGGAATGGAACACCAAAGCTCGGTTACTTATGGAAATCAATACAAGAACGGATATTTAGGTCGTGATTTATCTGGAACTGGTTGGGGGTTAAAGTTCGATTTTATTATTATTCATGAATCAGGCCACGAATGGTTTGCTAACAATATTACCAATATTGATATTGCTGATATGTGGATTCACGAAAGCTTTACCGCATATTCCGAAAGTTTATTTTTAGATTATTATTATGGTAAAAAAGCAGCTTCAGAATATGTAATTGGAACTCGTAGAAGTATTCAAAACGACATCCCAATTATTGGTCAGTACAATGTAAATTCTGAAGGTTCTGGAGATATGTATTACAAAGGAGCTAATATGTTGCACACCATTAGAACTTTGATAAATGATGATGAAAAATGGCGACAAATTTTACGTGGATTAAACAAAGATTTCTACCACAAAACAGTTACTACACAACAAGTTGAAAACTATATTATTGATAAATCTGGATTAGATTTAACCAAGGTTTTTGACCAATATTTACGTACAGTAAAAATTCCAGTGTTTGAATACAAAATTGAAAACAGGAAACTATCATATCGTTGGAATAACGTAATCAAAGATTTTAATATGCCTATAAATATTTTAGTTGATGGAAAGACACAACAGTTAAAACCAACAACAAATTGGCAGATAAAAAAGGTAGATTCTAACTCGATTAAAGTTGATAAGAACTTTTATGTAAAGACAGAAAAAACGAATTAAATTTAGTTTGTTTCTAAACTTAAAATTAACTAGCTTTTACTAACTTCATATATAACGAATTAAAATTCGGTATATGCGAGAATACGTTAGTAACTATTACTCGCTCAAAATCTGAAATTTGAATAAGTCTCAAAGAAAATATTTACAAAACCAAATGAAAGGTTCGAATAATATTAAGAAATTAATTTTGGTCATATTAGCAATATGGATTACTTCTTGCTCTTTGAACAATAAGACCATAATTGACGCTGACTTTGAAAAATTATTAGAAAATTATATTAAAAACAATCCTATACCGAAATATTTGGAATCAAATGTGAATGGAAAATTTGCAGTTCCATCTTACCATCTTTTTTTTGGAAAAAAAGAATCGGACTCAATTATTCAAATTAAACTTCTTCCATTTTTAGTTAGTTTTAACCCACTAAATTCTGAAATTGACAACGAAGGAGAAGAAATTATTACAGAGGAAATTCCAAATGGTTATTTTAAATTTAAGGAAAATATAATAGTAGTTTTTGACGAAAACAATTTCGGAATAAACGTCATTAATAAAAATAAATTAATCAATAAAATTCCAGATAGTTTAAAATGGGATTTTGACAAGTATAATAATCATTTCAAAAGTAAATCGAATTATTACAATATATCAAAACAAAAAATTGAAATTATTGAATAAAAAAACAGTTGCTAACACAGTATAAACTTTATTGCTGCTAAATTTTTCCTTCGGAAAAAAACGCAGGCACAAAGTTGTTTAATATTTTGCTTACTTTTAGCATAACAAAAACGCAACAAAGCTTATACCAAAACGTTAGCGAAAACTAAAATTTTTCTTCCAAAACAACTTTCAAACAACCGTAACATTTTTGTATCTTGCTCCACTGCTTATGATACAATTTATATTAAATAATCAACTAATTAAAACATCTGCACATGCAGGTATAACATTACTTGATTTTATTCGAGATTACAAACAATTAAAAGGTACAAAAATAGGATGTAGAGAGGGCGATTGTGGAGCTTGTACAGTTTTAGTTGGAGAATTAAAAGACAATAAAGTAACCTACCAAAGTAATACATCATGTATTTCTCCTTTAGGAAATGCGAATGGTAAACATATTGTTACTGTTGAAGGAATTAATCTTCCTAATGAATTAAATACGGTACAAAAAGCCATGACCGATAACTATGCTACCCAATGTGGCTTTTGTACTCCTGGTTTTGTGGTTTCTATGACTGGTTATGCTTTAGAAAATAATAAAGGAACCACTTGTAACGATGCTATTAGTGGAAATATTTGTAGATGTACAGGATATAAATCCATAGAAAAAGCTGGATTAGCGGTTGAAGAAAAACTACAAAACAAAGATGACAATCATCAAATAGCTTGGTTAATCAAAGAAGGTTTTGTTCCGAATTATTTTGACACTATTCCAGATAGGTTAGTACAACTTCAACCTAAAGCTTTTGAAAAAACAGGAGTTAAAGTGGCTAATGGTACTGATGTATATGTGCGCTATGCCGACCAAATGGCAGAAGAGGATGTACATTTATTAACCGATCAAAATGCACTAAAAGGTATTTCTTTTTCAGAAGGAGTATGCACTTTAGGAGTAAATACTACGGTTACTGAAATAGCAGAAAATAAAAGGTTACAAACTGTGTTTCCAAAACTAAATCAGTTTTTAAAATTAGTTTCTTCAGAACAAATTAGAAACATGGGAACTATTGGAGGTAATTTTGTAAACGCTTCTCCAATTGGAGATATGTCTATTTTCTTTTTAGCTTTAAACGCTACCTTGACTATTCAAAAAGAAGATGGAAGCCAAAGACAAATTCCTTTCCAAGCCTTCCATCAAAATTATAAAGTATACGATTTACAAGATGATGAGATTTTAAAAGAAATTTCTTTTAAAGTACCTCAATCAAACGATAAATTCAACTTTGAAAAAGTAAGTAAACGTACACATTTAGATATTGCCAGTGTAAATGCTGCTGGAAGAATAACATCTGAAAACAATATAATTTCTGACGCCCATTTTTCTGTAGGAGGTGTGGCCGCTGTTCCTAAATACTTAACTAAAACCAATGAATTCCTTATTGGAAAAATGATCAATTCTGAAACGGTTAAAAAGGCAGAAGCAATTTTACAATCAGAGATTTCACCAATTAGCGATGTTCGAGGTGCTTCAGAATACAAACGTTTGTTAGCAAAACAATTGTTCTTTGCACACTTTATCGAATTATTTCCAAAGCAAGTTGAACTTAAAAAATTGATGGCCTAATGAAAACAATGAAGAATATTGACAGTTTTACACATGTTCGAGGAGAGTCATTGTTTGTTGATGATTTAATGCTACGTCAAGACACCTTATTTGGATTGGTATTTGATTCGCCAAAAGCACATGGAAAAATAACATCGGTAGACTATTCTAAGGCAGAAGCTTTAGAAGGAGTTGTAAAGATATTTACCTACAAAGACGTTTTAGGAGAAAACCAAATTGGAGGAATTATTCCTGATGAACCTCTTTGGGCAGAAGATGAAGTACATTTCTGGGGACAACCTATTGCCTTTATCGTTGCAGAAAGTGAAGCTATTGCCAAAAAAGCAAGAACTTTAATTAGTATCGATATTGAAGAACTTCCTGTAATTACTACTGCAAAACAAGCGAAAGAAAAGCAAAGTTTTATCAATGCTCCACGTTCTTTTAAACTAGGAGATGCTACTACGGAATTTACGAATTGCGATTATGTATTTGAAGGAGAAACTTTTTCAAACGGACAAGAGCATTTATACCTTGAAACGCAAGGATGTTACGCAGTACCTCAAGAGAACGGCAACATCAAATTAACCTCATCTACTCAAGGACCAACGGCTGTTCAAAAAACAGCTGCTAAGGTATTAGGAATACCAATGCATAAAATTGAAGTAGATGTAATTCGTTTAGGTGGTGGTTTTGGTGGAAAAGAAGATCAAGCAACGCCTTGGGCAGTAATGACTGCGGTTGCTGTACAACACCTAAATCGCCCTGTGAAATATATGTTGAATCGACATGATGATTTACGAATGACTGGAAAGCGTCATCCATATTCATCGTTCTATAAAATCGGTTTAACCAAAGATTTAAAAATAAAAGCTTTTGAAGTAGAGTTTTTACAAAACTCTGGAGCAGCAGCAGATTTATCTCCTGCAATTGCCGAGCGAACTTTATTTCATGCTACTAATAGTTATTTTATTCCTAATGTAAGTACTACGGTATATAGCTGTAAAACAAACTTACCTCCTAATACCGCTTTCCGTGGATTTGGAGGTCCGCAAGGAATGTTTGTTATAGAAAGTGCTATTGCAAATGCTGCAGCGCAAATTGGAATTAATAGACGAGAAATTCAAGAAGCTAATTTATTAGCAGAAAATGACGAATTTTCGTACGGACAAATCGCTACAGAAGTACAAGCTCAAAAAGCTTGGTTCTCTGCCAAAGAGCAATTTGAATTTGAAAAATTAGAACAAGAAGTAGCTCAATTCAACCAAGAAAATGAATTATTTAAAAAAGGAATTTCTTTAATGCCTATCGCATTCGGAATTTCTTTTACAAATACACCAATGAACCATGCCAGAGCCCTAATACACATCTATCAAGATGGTAGTGTAGGTGTGTCTACAGGAGCTGTTGAAATGGGACAAAGTGTAAACACAAAAATGTTACAAGTAGCTCAATCGGTTTTAGGTATTTCTGCAAACAAAGTAAAACTAGAAACTACCAATACTACCCGTGTTGCCAACACCTCTCCTACTGCAGCTAGTTCTACTGCCGATTTAAATGGTAAGGCTGTTGAAATTGCTTGTAACTCATTAATTGAAAGATTAACTACTGTTGCTGCAGACATGCTTTCTACACAAGAAAGTAATATTTCTTTTAAAGAAGATGCTGTTTTTGTAGATAACACTAAAACAGATATTACTTGGGAAGTACTTATTGCAGAAGCGATGCTACGTCGTGTAGCTTTATCTGAAAATGCGCATTACGCAACTCCAATCATTCATTTCGATAAAACCAAAGAAAAAGGACATCCTTTTGCCTATCATGTATACGGTACAGCAATTACAACAGTAACGGTTGATTGTATTCGTGGGAACTATGAAATAGACAGTGTGAAGATTGTACATGACTTTGGAAAATCAATGAATATCGGAATTGATGTTGGTCAAGTAGAAGGAGCTTTAGCACAAGGTATTGGTTGGATGACGATGGAAGAGATTGCCTATAATGATGATGGACGTTTATTATCAAATGCTCTATCAACCTATAAAGTTCCTGATATCTTTTCTGCACCTAAAACAATAGATACCATTCCATTAGAAACAGAAGGGAATCCTTTAGCTATTCAAAAATCGAAAGCTGTGGGAGAGCCTCCATTAATGTATGGTATTGGAGCTTATTTTGCCATTCAACAAGCGGTTAAAGAATTTAATCCGAATTATAAATTAAAATTCCATGCACCTTTTACTCCTGAAAAAGTGTTGATGGGATTGTACGAGAAATAGGAAAGTTATCAAACTACAATACACGCGACATAATATAATTAGAGGTGCTATTATTTATAGTACTGGTGATACCATTGCTTCATTGTTATTAAACGAATTTTCTATCTATAGATTACTCGGAATGATACTTATTGGAGCAACGGTATATGCTTTTGAAATCCCCAATTATTTTGCTTGGATTGATCGAAAAACAGGTAGTTTAAATGGTATTCAAAAAACATTGGCTAAAACAGGATTGGCAATTGCTTATTTCAATCCGTTATGGATATTCAGGCATTTAGCTTTTATTAAACTATTTTCTGGAAATTACGAGCAAATAAATAGCGGATTACTATTAGTTGCCCTTTGGTCTTTTTTAGCAAATATTCCTATTTCGTTTATAGCGAATTTTATCATTCAAAATAAAATAAAACTAGATTGGCGCTTTTTAGCCAGTGCAATATTCTCTGCACTAATGGCTATTTACTACGCCCTAAGTGAAACAATTTTTAATTAACTTGTCATTACGAATGGACACTGAGCGTAGTCGAAGTGGAAATGAAGTAATCTCTTTATTGATAAGATTGCTTCGTCATACTTCCTCGCAATGACAATTGTATAACAATAATGAAATTCTGGCAATACATACACGATAAACTTCAACAACAACAAAAAGTATTTGTTTTAACAGTAATTGAAAACTTTGGGAGTTCACCAGGGCGCAAAGGTTTTAAAATGTTAATTGCTGAAGACGGATTTATATATGGTTCTGTAGGTGGTGGTATTATGGAATTTGCTTTGGTAGAAGAAGCTAAGGAATTATTAAAACAAGACAACTCTCCTCCTTTTATCAAAAAACAAATTCATAAAGGAAACATCAAAGATGGATCAGGAATGATTTGTTCTGGAGAACAAACGGTGGCTTTTCATTGCTTAAACAAGCACGATATTTCTGTTGTTGAGAGCCTTATTACTTGTTTAAAAAATGGAACAAAAGGAACACTATCTTTAACTCCGAACACTTTTGATTTTAGTACAGCCCAAATCTCTGCACAATTTGAATATCAAATAAACAACAAAGAAGATTGGTTTTTTAAAGAACATATCGGATTTAAAGAAACCCTTTATATTGTAGGTGGCGGACATGTTGGAGTAGCCGTTTCAGAGCTTTTTGTGAAGTTAGGGTTTTATGTTGTTGTTTTTGATAATAGAGAAAACCTCAACACTTTAGAAAATAACCAAACTGCTCATAAAAAATTGGTGATTGACTATAACGATATTGAAAACCATATTGAAGTTTCTTCAAGCAGTTATGTAGCCATTATGACCAATAAGTATACCGATGATAAATTGGTATTAAGTAAATTAATACATCATAACTATGGTTTCTTAGGTGTTTTGGGTAGTAAGGCTAAATTACATATCATGTGGGAAGTTTTACAAAACGAAGGTGTTACGCGAACGCAATTAGAAAAAGTACATGCGCCTATTGGACTCTCTATAAAAAGTGAAACTCCAGAAGAAATTGCGGTTAGTATTGCTGCTCAGGTTATTCAGGTAAAGAACAAGATAAAATCTTAAACTACTTCTATTATAACAAAAATCCTTTATCTTAAAAAACAAAGGATAAATAGTTATTTTTAGTCGTATAACAACAAATTATAGCTAATTAAAACAAGTGTATGAAAAAAAGAATATTAATAACAGGTGGATTTGGTAAAATAGCTCAATACTTCGTGAAAAAATTTTGCGATAATTATGAGATAACCGTTGCTGATATTGTTATTAAAGAAGAAATTTACCCTGAAAACATTAAAATTATAAAAGCTGACCTAACGGATTTAGAGGTGTGTAATAATTTATGCATAGGAATAGATACAATTATACATTTAGCAGGAATTGCTAATCCAGATTCTAGTTTTAACGAAGTACTAAATGCAAATATAATTGCCTCTAAAAATATTTTTGAGGCTGCCACTAAAGCAAATTGTAAAAGAGTAATTTATGCTAGTAGTGCTCAAACTATAGAAAGCTATTCAGAAGACATTCAAATTAACAAGAATATGCCCGTAAGACCTAAAAATCTCTACGGAGTTTCTAAATGTTTTGGAGAAGCATTAGGGGCTTACTATGCTTTTCAAGAGAATATTTCTGTAATATGCTTAAGGATTGGAGCATATGAATTTCCCAATGACTTTACAGAAATGAACGCTAGAGATTTAAGTGCATTTCTTCATCCAGATGATTGTAATCAATTATTAGATAAATGTATTAAAACAGAAAATTTGAAATACGAAATTCTAAATGCAATATCAAATAATAGATATAAAAGACTAGATATTACAGAGACAATTGAAAAAGTTGGCTATAACCCAAAAGCAAATGCATTTGATTTGTTTAAGCTGAAAGCAGAATAACTAATCAATTAATTGCCTTAAAATTGTCTTATCAACAACTCATAATCTAGAGCTCATCAAAAAAATAAAACTATAAAAAAATTACTTTACATATTATTCCTGGTTAGCTTTACTATTAAAGCTCAAAATATTTTGTTTGTTGGTAATAGCTTAACGTATTCTAATAATATGCCTGAGATATTAGAATATATTGCTAAACAAAATGGAGTTCAACTTAAAACAACTAGTCTATGTTTTCCTAACTATGCAATTATTGATCATTTAGATAGTGGAAAACTTCAAAAATTATTAGAAAAACAATCTTTTGATTATATAATTATTCAGCAAGGTCCGTCTTCGCAACCTCTAGGTAAACAAATGCTTTTAAACGATGGAGCTAAAGTGAAAAAGCTTTGTGATAAATACAATAGTAAACTAGGATACTATATGGTTTGGCCATCTGTACAGTATTATTATACTTTTGAAAAGGTTATCGAAAACCACATCTTAGCTGCGCAAAAAAATAATGCGTTATTATTTCCTGTAGGAGTTATTTGGAAAGATTATAACACTCACAAAGACAAGGAATCTTTATATAGTTATGATGACTTTCATCCTTCTATAGCAGGAAGCTTTTTAGCTGCTCTTACAATATTTCACACTTTATATCCAGAAAAAAATCTTCAACAATTACAATTTAAAAAGTATTCCAATTGGGTAACCGATGAAGATTCTTTTAATTTAATTATCCGTTTGATTGAAAAAAACTAAGCTAAAGTTATTTCATACATTGTTTTAATACTTTTTCTGCTCTATTAACATCAAACCTTGGGTAATACTTAATATCAATTTTTTCTTTTTTCCCTAAATCAATCGCCTTTTGAATACTCTTACAAAACGGTTTGGTAGACTGACCGAAAAAGCGTGCTGCTCCCATATCAGATTCTGCTTTACTTAAAATTACACGCGGATTTTCTGGTGCCAACTCAAAAGCTTTTTTATACAAAGCCGCATTTTTCATAGACATGCTCATTCCGTATTTTTGTCCATCAAAAGCCATATAAGCCACATTTAATAAGGCTTGACGAATTAATATTTCTGGATTATTTGGAGATAATGAATTTGCCGCGTCTAGAAACTTCTGTGCTTTCGTTAACTTAGCTATTAATTTAGGTTCTTCTTTAATTTTAAAAGCATCAATAATTTCTATAGTAGCAGCATAATATGGTGGTAACCAATTTTCTTTTTCGGCATTAGCAATTCGTTCAAATAACTGACTTGCCTTTGTGGTCTTATTAGCTCCCCAAAGCTCAAATGCTTTATTCATTCCTTTGTCATACTGTGTTTGTGCCGATACTTGTATTGTAAAAACAAATACAATGAATGTGATAACTTTTTTCATTTTTTAATTGATTTTAGGCATTACATATCTATTAAAGTAATCTGTATTTTTTAAGACTACTCTGCAAATTGTTCAGAAAACCGAACAAATTAATTGTAATAATGAGTGATTAAATTATGTTAGTTTACATTGATTGCTAATTCTATGTTTTTATCTACTAAAAACTTAGCATCCTTATATTTTGGAGGCCCCATAAAACCTTTAGCATCGTTAGATATCCCTACTGGTTCTTTAGGTATTCCGAATATTCTAGTATCCATTTTTTTATTATTATTTTCATCATGAAATGCAGATATTGCATATACTCCAGATGGAATATCTTTAAAAACAACTGTTGCTTTTTTATCTTTAACAGATACAATATCTCCTTTAAAATCTTTCTTTAAAAAAGTTTCTTTACTATCATATAACGCCACATAAAGTTTTCCTTTATCAGATTCCATTCCAGAAAAATTAACTGTAATTGTATGTTTATCTTGCCCAACAGCACATAATACTGTCGTTGTAAAAAGAATAAGTGTTAGTGCTAGTTTTTGCATAATTGTTATTTTTTATTGTTGGTTCAAATATCTTTCAATTTATTATTAGTCCATCAAAAAACAAACCGAGTTGTTATTTTTTAATGACGAATTGTTAAAAGTTTATCTATTTCTTTAAGTACTTTTTTAGTTTCTATTTTAAGTGCATTTAAATGACCTACTTCTGAAACAAAAAATGCTTTTGGTTTTTGTGCATTTGTAAACACAATTTCAGATTGCTTTATTGGTATTGATCTATCTACCTTACCATGAATAATAAGTTTTGGAATGTTTTTGATTTCTTTAATTTCTGTTTTAGAAGGATACATATTCCCCAATGCTTTGTTTATATACACATGAACATTCTTTGGCGCATATAGTTTAGCTACATCTGCAAACGATGCAAAACCTCCATCTAAAATTAATGCATCTACTTCATCTTGATGTTTATTTGTAAAATGAGTTGCGATTTGGCATCCTAATGAAGCTCCATAAACCAACAACTTAGAGTCTTTAATTAGTTTATTTTCTTTCATTTTTGAAAATACAATCTCAATATCTTCGACAATATTAATATGTGTTGATTTTCCTGATGATTTTCCGTACCCTCTAAAATCTACAGCATATACTTGATAATTATTTGCTACCAAAGGCTCTATCATATACATGTATGTAGAAATATTTCCTCCAGCTCCATGAAAAAACAAGACCGTTGCCTTTGGTGTTGATTTGGGTTGAAAAAATACCGTATGAATTATGTCTTTTTCAACAGGAATAAATTCTTCTGAATATGGAATTTTCACTTCTCTCCATTCTTTTTTGGGGAAATAGAATTTCTCTTCAAATTGCGCTTTCGATTGAGTCACTATTCCTAATAAAAACAGTGTCAATATAATTTTAAATACTTTCATTGTAACTTATTTTATAAATTATTAAGCTGATTGTCTTTTTTATTATCACTAATTGTCCAGAAAAAGCCTACAAAAAAGAATCTATCTGCTGCTGGAGTAATCGCTTGTCTTTCAAACATTCCGTTAGGGTTGGGGGTATTTTTATAGTTATAACCAAATACGTTCTCGGTACCTAAGACATTGTTTACAGAGAAATACAAAATCTTTTGCTGGCTCAATAAATAAGCCCAATTTAAACTAACCGAATTGTAGTTTTTAGTCTGTTCGTTTAAAAATCCGTTGATATCTTTATTCGGATTTGTATAATTTCTCCCCGAAGCAAAATTGTAGCTAAAACCTACTTGACTTTTCCAAGATTTAATAAAATGCTTTGCTACTACCGATAAATTATGAGTGTTTGCAAAATTTGGAGTTGCTTTAACGGGATAGTTTCTATAATCTCTCTCAGTATCTAAGTATGAATATGAAATCCAATAATCGGTATTTTTAATATTCTTATTATCTCTCCAAAAAACATCTACTCCTTTTGCAAATCCACTTCCTAAATTCGAATAAACTGATGTTGGCAATGGCATTTCAGTATTAAACTTTACTAAATCATTATACTTCTTATAATAGGCTTCAATCCTAAAAATTTGTTTGTTTTTTACATATTGATAATTAGCAATATAATGCGATGTATTAGGTGCAGTAAAATCTTTATAAAACTTCAAAAATTCATTATTCGGATTTTGGTAAAAACGTCCGTATGCTAAAGAAACCTGTGAACTCTCTCCTGTTTTATATGACAATGATGCTCTTGGAGATATTGTAAACTCATCTAATAATTCTGAATATTCTGCTCTCACTCCTATTTTAGATGCTAATTTTTTAGAGAAGAAAATATCTGTTTCTACATAACTCGCCGCTAAATTATTATTGAAATTATAATTAAATGCTCCATTAGAATTGTTATTAAAATCTTCATTGAAATTGGTTATAAAATATTCTCCACCAAAGCTTAATTTAAATCTATTCGAAAACCTTTTCTTAACAGCTACTTTAATATGTGCAGAGTTTTCGTTATCTACTACTTCATCATTTTCAATATTTATATTAGAATGATCGTTTGTAAAACTTAGTCCAGTAGCTATTTTCCAACCATTACCCAGATTATTTTTATAAGAACCATTTAGGTATAAATTTCTGTTTTCTAAACCAAATCGAAATCCGTTACTAAAGTTGATATTTTCTTGAATCAAATCGAAATCAGTATAACTAAAAGCTCCGTAAATTTTTAATAACGATTCATCTTTAAATTTAAATCTATACACAGCTTCTCCATTCAAAGATTGAATAGGATCTTTCCACGTATTTCTATCAGGAAACAATTCTAAATATGGAGCTAGATTAATATAAGAAGCATTTACACTTAATGAATTTTTACCGAACATTTGAGTATTTCCAACTCCTACTCCAACAGTCATAAACTGTAAATCGGTTTTCTCTTGGATAGGTTCATCAATAGTATTTAACAAAATTACACTCGACAATGCTTGACCATATTCAGCTGAATACCCTCCTGTTGAGAATGTAATTCCTTTGAATAAAAATGGTGAATATCTACCTCTAGATGGTATATTATTTGTTGTTGGTGTATAAGGAGTAAACACTCGTATTCCATCAATAAAAAATTGAGTTTCATTCGCTTCACCACCTCTTACAAACATTCGTCCATCTTCTGCTACTGTCGATGTTCCTGGTAATGTTTGTAAAGCCCCTACAAAATCGCCTAAAGCACTTGCTGTAGTAACAACATCTAAAGGTTTTAATGCGGTTACCTTTGCATTATCACCAGCTTCAAAAGTACCTGCGTTAATCGTTACAGCATCTAACGTATTTACATCTTCTCTCAGTTTAATTTTTAAATCATTTAATGCTGATATTTTAGCTGTTTTACGAAAGGTTTCAAAAGAAATAAATGAAACTACTAATGTCTGCGTTCCGTTTTCTGTAGTTTGAAAAGAAAAAGCTCCTTTTGCATTTGTAGAAGCTCCGTCGTAGGTTCCGTCTAAATAAACATTGGTTCCTTCAATAGGATTTCCTTTTGTATCGGTAACTATTCCAGAGACTGTAGTTTGTGCTATTGAGAAGAAACTGGTTAGTATAAGTAGAATGCTAAGTATGGTTTTCATGAGTGTGTTTTTTTCGTTTTGATGATACAAAGGTGCTTTCATCCCTCGATTTTTTCTAAAAAGAAATACTCAACTGTTCAATTTCAAAGACGAATTGTAACTAGTACAAAAAAACATAGATTCAGTTTCTTTCTCTTGTCAATTATTGCTTTCATGTTTACAAATCTTGCTATTTTCAACAGAAAACTCATTATTAAAAAGCAGTAAAAGTTGTATTTTTACAGCAATTAAACACCTAATATGTCACACGACTTAAGCCATCATAGAAAATCTTACGAAAAGCAAGAACTCTTAGAACAAAACTGTCCTGAGAATCCTATTGAATTATTTAGAGATTGGTTTTTTAATGCTGATGAATCAGAAATGGTAGATGAAGCTAATGCAATGACCATTTCTTCAATCGGATTAGATGGATTTCCAAAAAGTAGAGTCGTATTATTAAAAAAATACACTTGGGAAGGGTTTATTTTTTACACCAATTATAATTCAGAAAAAGGAAAAGCAATTCAAGCAAATAACAATGTTTGTTTATCGTTTTTTTGGGCAGGATTAGAACAACAAATCATTATAAAAGGAATTGCAGAAAAAGTACCCGAAAATATTTCTGATGGATATTTTGAATCGCGACCTGATGGTAGTAAATTAGGTGCTTGGGCTTCAAATCAAAGTGAAGTTGTGAGTTCTAGAGATGAATTAGATACAGCTTTAATCAACGCTGAACAACAATTTGAAGGTAAAGAAATTATACGCCCTAATCATTGGGGTGGTTTTATTGTAAAACCTGTTTCTATTGAGTTTTGGCAAGGTCGCCCAAATCGAATGCACGATAGAATTCGATATAGTTTACAAAAAGATTTTTCATGGAAAATTGAACGATTAGCTCCGTAATTTTTTATATTTACACAACGTTTGATAGTATAAATGAAAACACTTTATATAGTTCGTCACGCCAAATCATCGTGGAAATACGAAAGCGTAAAAGACATTGACAGACCTTTAAAAGAAAGAGGTATTAACGATGCGCATTTAATCTCTAAGTTTTTAGCGAAGAACATTAAACGTCCAGATGTTTTTGTTTCAAGTAGTGCTAACAGAGCCTTACACACTGCAGTAATCTTTTGCGAAAACTTTGGCTACCCTCTTGCCAACCTACAAATTAACAGACAATTATACAGTTTTAGCGATGGTTACTTAGTAAAAACTGTAAAAGCTTTAGATGATAATTTTGATAGCGCTATTATCTTTAGTCACGATCATGGTATCAATACTTTTGTTAACAAGTTTGGTAACAAACCTATTGCACACGTAACTACTTGTGGTGTTATTGGAATTCAATTTGACGAAAAACACTGGAAAAACATAAAAAAAGGAAATACCATTTTAACCGAATTTCCTAAAAACCATAAATAATTTAACACTTGAAAATAACAAAATACGGAGCCATAGATATTGGTTCAAATGCTGTAAGATTATTAGTTGCCAATGTTATTGAAGAAGATGATAAAGAGCCAAAGTTTAAAAAATCTTCTTTAGTTCGTGTTCCTATTCGTTTAGGAGCAGATGCTTTTGTTAGTGGAAAAATTTCAGAAGAAAACACTCATAGAATGATTGATGCTATGGAAGCTTTCAAATTAATTATGAAAGTACATGGTGTTCAAAAATATAAAGCTTGTGCTACCTCAGCAATGAGAGAAGCCGAAAACGGAAATGAAATTGCCAATACCATTTTAACTAAAACTGGTGTTGAAATTGATATTATTGATGGTAAAAAAGAAGCAGCCATCATTTCTTCTACAGATCTAAACCAACTCATCGAATCTGATGCTACTTATTTATATGTAGATGTAGGTGGTGGTAGTACCGAATTTACTTTATTTTCTAGTGGAAAAATCATCAACTCTAAATCTTTTAAAATTGGTACAGTTCGATTAATCAACAATAAAAAATCAGAGAATAAAGCTATTTTTAAGAAAGTACAAAAGTGGATTGAGGAAAACACCAAAAACTACAAAAGAATCTCTTTAATAGGGTCTGGAGGAAATATTAACAAGATATTTAAAATGTCGGGAAGAGAATTAGGCAAACCTATCTCGTATATTTATCTAAATGCCCAATATCAGTTCTTAAAAAAGATGACTTATAAAGAACGAATTTCGGAATTAAGTTTAAATCCAGACAGAGCCGATGTAATTGTTCCTGCAACAAAAATTTACCTTTCTGCCATGAAATGGAGTGGCGCACGTAAAATTTTTGTACCGAAAATAGGGCTTTCCGACGGGATAATTAAAAGCTTATACTACAATAAGTTATAAGCATTTTTAACACAATTTAACATTCGTTTTTTTTTCTTATATTTGAATAAATGTGACTTTCCCCCCCTTAGAGGGTCATAGTATTAAAGCTATTATAATCACAAACAAATTTTATTCATTATGAAAAAACTATTATTATCTGGAGCTTTATTAGCTATGGGTATGTCTGCGTCTGCGCAAGATTTACCAACAAATGCTGAACCGGGGAAATGTTATGTTCGATGTAAAACTCCTGAAGTATGGAAAAATCAAGATGTAACTATTGAAGTAGCACCTGCTTACAAAAGAATAGTTACGCATCCTGCGCAGTACAAAACTGTTACCGAAAGAGTTTTAGTAGACGAAGGAAGTCAAAAATTAGTATTAGTACCTGCTAAGTACAAAACCGAAACTTTTACTACAGTTTCTGAAGAAGCAAGTGAAAGATTACGTAAAATTGCTGCAAGAACTAGTACCGAAAATGTAACTGTAGTTACTAAAGAAGCAGCTAAACGTTTAGCAGTAATACCTGCAAAATACGAAATGAGAGACGTAGTGGTTACTGTTAAAGAAGGATACAAAAGATTAGTACCAGTAGCTGCAAAATATGAAATGAGAGACGTAGTGGTTACTGTTAAAGAAGCTTCACAACGTTTAGAAGTGGTTCCTGCTAAAATGAAAACTGTTACTGAAACAGTTGTTACCAAAGAAGCATCTCAACGTTTAGAGGTTGTACCTGCAAAATATGAAATGAGAGACGTTGTTGTTACTGTTAAAGAAGCATCGCAACGTTTAGAAATGGTTCCTGCAAAATATGAAATGAGAGACGTAGTGGTTACTGTTAAGGAAGCTTCACAACGTTTAGAAGTGGTTCCTGCTACTTATGGTACAGAAACTATTTCGTATAGAAAAAGAACTCAAGGATCTTCATTAAGAGTTATTCCTGCTTCATTTAAGAGAGATAGCGAAGTTATTGAAGTAAAAGCAGCATCTGCAAGATGGCAAATGAGTGAAAAAGCTCCTGATTGTGAATCTTCAGATCCTAACGACTGTCGTTACTGGTGTTACAAAGAAGTACCAGCTCAATTTACTACAGTTGCAAAAACTGTTTTAGATGCTGATGCTTCTGTAGTTGCCAATCCTGGTAAATGTATTGAAGGTTCAGATGATCCAAGTTGTTTTGCTACTTATAGAAAAAGAGTTTTAAAAACTCCTCCAACAACAAGAGTAATTGAAATTCCTGCAGTAACTAAAGTAGTTAGAAAGAGAGTTATGGTAACTCCTCCTGCTACGAGAACTATTGATATTCCTGCAGTAACAAAAATAGTTAAGAAGAGAGTTATGGTAACTCCTCCTTCTACAAGAACAATTACTATTCCTGAAGTTACTCAAACAGTAAAAAGAACTGTAGTAGATGTACCAGCTTCAACAAGAATTATTGATATTCCTGCAGTGACTAAAATTGTAAAGAAAAGAGTGATGGTTACACCTCCAACTACTAGAACAGTTGAAGTACCAGCAATCACTAAGGTTGTAAAGAAGAGAGTTATGGTGACTCCTCCTTCTACGAGAACTATCGATATTCCTGAGGTTACTACTACATTTAAGAAGACAGTAGTTTCTCCAGAAACTGTTGAAACTATTAAAATTGATGAGAAAATAGCTACTCATAAGAAGACTGTGATGGATACTCCTCCAACTTCAAGATTAGTTAAAAATGAGCCTCGCTATGCTACAATTAAAAAGACTGTATTAGTAAAAGATTCTTGGAAAGAAGAAATTACTGTACCAGCTAAATATAAAACGGTTACTAAAGAAGTTTTAGTTTCTAAAGGTGGATTAACATCATGGAAACCTGTTGATTGTAAATTAGTTGAAAACACTCCATTACCAATTAACTGGAACTTAGGTAGTGCAACACTAACTCCAGGTGCTAAACGTATAATTGATTCTAGATTATTACCAATCTTAAAGAATGGTGTTGCTGTAGCTATCGAATCTCATACAGATTCTAGAAGTTCTAAAGAATACAATCAAACTTTATCTGAAAGAAGAGCTCAATCTGTTGTTAATTATTTAATTTCTAAAGGAATTAATCCTAGCCAATTAACTGCAAACGGATTTGGTGAAACTAAATTAACAAACAGATGTGCTGATGGTGTTTCTTGTACTGAGCGTGAGCATGCTGCTAACCGTAGAACAACATTTAGAGTTATTAACCAAAAGTAAACTCTAGTTACTACTAAACTCTAACAATTATCAAAAAAGGAAAACCGAGCAATTGCTCGGTTTTTTCTATTCTAAAATTTGATGTAAATGATACTCCAGATGATTTATATAATCTTCAATTAAATATTCTAAAGTCACTTATTCTACCTTCATTTACAATTATTTCATAATCTAGTTCTTCTTTTGAAAATTGATTGACAACAAACTCAATTCTCATATTTAACGAACACCATAAATCAATTAAATCACTAGAATTTGATTCTTGATACAAATTAACTCTCACTAATTCGTTCTGATTATATTTTCTTATTCGATATGGTTTTTCTTTGAATTGAACCTCCGTAAACCGTTGTAGGTTGTTGATAGCAGAATCTATTAAATGTCCTAATATTTCTTTTTTAGATCATTTATCTACATTCACTTTTTGTTTTAAGATTGATTCATCAGAATTCTTAAAATAGTTCTTTCCAACTTCTAAAAAAACTATTAGCTTACTATTCTCCTGCATTTTATATAAAATTAAAACCTCAATATAATCATATATTGAGGCTTTCTAAAAAGTTATTTACTCTACAATTACTTTAATCGTTGAATATATAAAGTATCTAATTTTAATTCTTTCTGCATCCAGTTTCTTAATTCTCTTTGTTTTTTAACAACAACAGAATCCTTTAACTTTTTATCCCAAGTAACTGTAGCAACCGGAATCGTATCAATTTTTATAAAGTCTTTTGACGATAATAAATTTGCGAAACCTATTTCTTTAATATCACTGTACCTAATCTTAGCATCTTTAGCAATAGTACTAAATGCTACTTTATTTCCGTTACTAGCATCTTGCTCTATTCTTTGATTTAATGTAGTAATAGTAGCTTTTAAACCCTCTATTTCCTTTTGTAAACCAGCAATTACATTTTTACTTTCTTGTAATTCTTGACGTTTCTCTTTATACGCTGTCGTAATCAAATCAAAACTCTTAGTATCACTTCCTTTTATATCTAATTTGAAATCACTTATATACTTATACTGAGCATTATTTCTTAGTTGATTATATAGCGCATTAACAGTACTCTCTGGCACCTCATTAAAGAAATTAAGTTTTAATGTTTTTTTTCCAATTAAAGGTTCATTCTCTATTAATTGTAAATCTTTGTTTGATTTAATCTCTGTCGTAACAAAACGCTTTAATTGAGAACTCATTCTACTTTCATTCAATGTAGTTATAAAAGTATAAACTGCAGGAATCATAACAGCAATACCTAAAATTGTTGCTATGGTAGCATATCTTTTTCGCTTAGCTGTGTTAGCGTATTTATGCATTGGAAAACTTAACAACTTCAATACTAAAAATGTTGCTAAAGCAATGAAAATAGTATTTATTGTAAATAAATACATTGCTCCTAATGCATATTGAAAACCTATAATGTTCCCAGAAAATCCTTTAGCTAAACCGTAACCTGCTGTACATAAAGGAGGCATTAATGCTGTTGCGATTGCTACACCAAATATCACAGAAGCAATAGTTCCTTTTTTGGTTCTTGCTACCATTAATGCTAGACCACCAAAGAAAGCAATTAAAACATCCCTAACATCAGGCTTAGTTCTTCCTAATAATTCTGAAGTATCTTCACTTAGTGGAAAAAAGTAAAAAAACACAAATGAGGCAAGTAAGCTTAGTACAATCATTGTTATTAAACTTACTCCCGATTTTTTAAAAGTTTCTATATCGTTAATAGCAAATGCCATTCCTATTCCTAAAATAGGTCCCATAAGTGGGGAAATTAACATGGCTCCAATTACTACTGCTGTTGAATTTGCATTTAAACCTATAGAAGCTACAAATACTGCAAAAATTAAAATCCATGCAGTTGCTCCTTTAAATGGAATATCATTTTTAATAGCATCTATAGTAGCTTCATGATCAGTATCTTCTCGAAAGTCTAATAATTCAACCAAATACTTTTTTACGCTCTCCCACAAACCCTTTGCTCCTTCTTTAACTTCTTGCTTCGATTGTTCTACTGCTTGCTCTTTTTCATTCATTTCTTCCATGTAACTTGATTTTTTGTTGCAAGCCGAAAGATACGAAATTCATTAGTTAAAAATCTACTATAACTCCAATTCTTGGTAGAGCTCTACCCGTTGTACTTTCTACTTCTTCTAACAAATATCTTGAAACATCATTTGGATCTAACAAGCGATTTCCATTTGCATCTTCCATAGGTAACAAAAATGGTCGCTGCTTAGAACTACTTGCATATACATTTTGAACATCTAAATACAAATTGATTGCCATTTTTTTTAAAAACCATGTTTTATCAACTCTAAAATCTAATTGCGTATACGTAGCTAGTCGTTCGCCGTTTAAGTTAGAATAATCTAGAACTCCTCCATTTTTCACATCATAATTTGCGACTAATGATGATGCATTTCTATCGTAAGGAGTAAATGGTCTTCCTCCTACTAACCTAAATTTGGTTCCGATTTCCCAATTCTTTTTTAACTTTTTTCCTGCGGTAATGGTTATTAAATGTCGGTTATCCCAAGTTGAAGGAATATAATTACCTACTGCATTTTTAAACTCACTACGAACAAAGGTATAGGTTGCTATTCCGTATAAACCATCATACGATTTCTTTTGAGCTAACAACTCAAAACCATAAGCTCTTCCTTTTGAATTTGAAACTACCTCTTCATTTCCTACAACACCAAAATCTGCTCCAAGATTCGCTAAACTAATTTGATCTCTTACCGAAAACGGATAATTGTTATAGGCTTTATAAAATCCTTCGAAAGTAATCTTTGAACTCGTATTGGGTTTATATGCTAAACCTCCAACTATATGATCTGACTGAATGTATTTTAACCCTTCTTTATTTACAAACTCTCCAGCATTGTTCTGAAATCCTAAAACGGTATACGATGGTAATTGATAATAACGACCTACTGATGAATTAATCGTCCATTTTTCATTTAATGAATAACTTAAAGACACTCTCGGTGAAAACTGATTTAGTAAATTTTTCATTTCTGAATTGTAGTCAATTCCATCTAATCTAAATCCGAAAGAAACCCCTAATTTATTATTCAAAAATTCTTTTGATACTTGTCCGAAAACTCCATATTTAAAGAAGTCTATTTCTGAATTGAATTCATCTTGAAAAACTCCTTGAGAATTTGCTACTCTTCTAAAAGTTGAATTTAAGTAGGTAGTTTTTTCTGCATTGACCCCGATATTTAATCTGTAATTATTATTCAACTCAATATCGCTCTCGTAACGGAATTTAGTTTCTGTTTCTTTAGAATCATAGTTCAATAATAAATTTTGAGGCAGTTCTTCATTCATAAAATACTTAATTGCTTTATTTTTTAGTTCATTTCGACTCAAAACAAATAAGTGACTAGCATTTTCTTCAAACACTTTATAACTTGCTCCAACTGTGTAATTCCACTGACTATTAACAGGCACAGTATTTAACACAACCTTGTTTCTTTTAATCGTTTCCTCATCAGTTTCTCCTTCATTAACCGATTCATTCAATTTAAAATCATCAATAGCTCCCAAGGCAATAATAGATAATTCACTATTCTTGGTGATTTGAGATTTAAGATTTAATTGAAAGTCATTATAGGTTGGTAAAAAAGGAAGTTTTAATGCTTTAAATAATAACTGAAGATACGATTGTCTTACTGAAAGCATAAAGGTTGTTTTCTTACCTATAGGACCATCTAATGTAATTCCAGCATCAGAAGTACCTAAGGTAGCTCGAGTATTTAAAGATGTCGGGTTCCCTCTTTTTTGTGTAAACTCTATTACCGAGCTCAACGTATTTCCTCTATTAGCAGGAAAAGCACTCGAATAAAAATCAACTTTACGAATTAAATCGGCATTCATTATTCCTACTGGTCCACCCGTAGCACCTTGCGTTTGAAAGTGATTTATTACAGGAACTTCAATTCCATCTAAATAAAATTTATTCTCTGAAGTTGCTCCTCCTCTAATAATAATATCGTTTCTAAATCCTGGATTAGAAGCTACTCCAGGAAAAGATTGTATAACTTTCAACACATCTCTGTTACCTCCAGGATTTCTTTCAATCTCTGTAACTCCTAAGGTTTGTAATGATAACGGACTTTCTAATGACTTTTTAAACAAACTAGCTCTTACCTCAACTTCTTTAAGTTGCGTAGTATTCTCTCTAAGCTCTATAGTAATAAATGGAGAATTATCTTTTGTCACTAGATACTCATCAGATATTAGAGTTTCATAGCCTACAAACGAAACTTGCAATTTGTTATAACCTAATGGCACATTAGTAATTTCAAAATTCCCTTGCTCTTTTGATGAAGCTCCTACAGAAGTACCAAAAACCAATACATTAACAAACGGAATAGTTTCTCTTGTTTTAGCATCAATAACTTTTCCTGTAATTTTTCCTTGATTTTGGGCAAACACAGAAAATACTTGTAATAAAATAAATAATAGCGCTAATTTTTTCATATCTGAATTGTTGATGCCTTACAAAAATACAATTTGTTTAATTAAAAAACCATTTTATTAAACAAAATAACATTTTCATAACAAAAAAACCTCAATCGTTTGATTGAGGTTTTTTGTGGGGAGAGCAGGATTCGAACCTGCGAAGTCGAAAGACAACGGAGTTACAGTCCGTCCCATTTGGCCGCTCTGGAATCTCCCCAAAAGCGTTTAAAAAAGCTTCTCTTAGAGAAGCTTAAAAAGTGACCGGGCTGGGGCTCGAACCCAGGACCCTCTCCTTAAAAGGGAGATGCTCTACCAACTGAGCTACCCGGTCATTTTTGCTTTAGCATTTCTGCGTTTGCGGGTGCAAATATAGAAGCTTTTTTCGTTTCTACAAATAAAAAAGTGAAGTTATTTTATAAAAATTTCATCTTTTTTTTTAGTCACTTATAAAACAGTGTTTTACAAATTAAAAAAAATCAAATTATTTTTCTTGTAAATACGCTTCACGTACTTTCTTAAACAAATTAGAGGAGTATACGAAGTTTACCACAGCTTCATTATCTGTTTTAAAAATCTCTTTATTGCTTCCTTCCCATGCTTTTTTCCCATTTTTTAAGAAAACAATCTTCTCTCCTATTTCCATAACCGAATTCATATCGTGGGTATTAATTACTGTTGTAATTTGATATTCATCAGTAATTTCTTGAATTAAGTTATCAATCACAATAGCTGTTTGCGGATCTAATCCTGAGTTAGGTTCATCACAAAACAAATATTTAGGGTTCATAACAATAGCTCGCGCTATGGCTACACGCTTTTGCATTCCTCCGGATAATTCTGCTGGGAATTTACTATTCGAGTTTTCTAGATTTACTCGTTGCAATACAAAATTTACCCTGTCTAACATTTCATCTTCTGGTTGCTTTGTAAACATTTTTAGAGGAAACATTACGTTTTCTTCAACCGTTTGAGAATCAAACAAAGCGCTTCCTTGAAATACCATTCCTATTTCTTGACGCCATTGTCTCTTTTCTTCAGTAGTAAATTCAGTATTTATTTTTCCGTCAAAAGCTATCGTTCCCTTTTCTGGAGTGTGCAATCCAATTAATGATTTTAAAAATACAGTTTTACCAGAACCACTTTGACCAATTATTAAACTTGTTTTTCCTGGATGAAACGATGTATTAATTCCTTTTAATATCTCAACTCCATTAAATCCTTTATGTAAATTCTTTACTTCTATCATCTAGGTTAATAACATTTGGGTTAATAAATAGTTGGCGATTACAATAATTACGATTGTCCACACTACAGATTGTGTACTTGCCTTACCAACTTCTAAAGATCCTCCTTTTACATAATAGCCATGATAAGAAGGCACCGTAGCTATTAAAAAGGCAAATACTAAGGTTTTAATAATGGCGTATTCTACTAAAAACGGATTGAAATCTAATTGAACTCCTTCTATAAAGTCTAAATGTGAGAACATTCCTGAAGTTATTCCCGCTACCCATCCACCAAAAATTCCAAGAAACATTGATAACACGATTAAAAACGGATAGAAAAATACCGTAGCAATAATTTTTGGCAATACTAAATAGTTAAGTGAATTAATCCCCATAACTTCTAAAGCATCTATTTGCTCTGTAACGCGCATTGTTCCTATGCTAGACGTTATATAAGAACCTACTTTACCTGCTAAAATGATAGAACAGAATGTAGGTGCAAATTCTAAAATTACCGATCGTTTCGTTGCAAAACCAATCAAGTATTTTGGTATAAACGGGCTTGTAATATTCAACGCTGTTTGTAAGGCAATTACTCCACCAATGAAGAACGATATAAACACAATAATTCCTAAAGATTTATGACCTAATTCTTCTATTTCTTTAAACAAAGCTTCTCTAAATACTCGAGCTCTTTGTGGTTTCTTAAACACTTGTTTAAGCATTAAAAAATACTTACCAACATGTTCTAAATAATTCATCTAAATTTTCTTTTTTGCTAAAGTATTAAATTATGACTAACTATAAGAACTATTCTTATTTTACTAGCAAAACTCCTCATAAAAATTACAAAACTAAATTGATTCTTTAAGTTTTATTAATATCGTTTATCAAGTAAAATTTGTAGTTTTGACAACTACAAATTAATATACTTTCATGAAAAATAACATCCTTTTTACAGCTTTAGTTTGTTTAACCTTATTTAGCTGTAAAGTTGAAAAAAAAGTAACTCAAAAAACCAAATTAGTTGTTGGTGTTGTTGTAGATCAAATGCGTTACGATTACCTTACTCGTTTTGCAGATAGATATGGTGAAGGAGGTTTTAAAAGATTATTAAATGAAGGATTTTCTTTAGAAAATGCCCACTATAACTATATTCCTACATATACAGCGGTTGGACATACTTCTATTTACACAGGAACTACTCCAACAAACCACGGAATTATTAGTAACCATTGGTATGACAAATATTTAAAGGAAACTATTTATTGTGTAGATGATAGCAAGTATAAAACTATAGGTAATGATGGCGATGGCGGAAAAAAATCTCCTTATAGAATGTTAACCACAACAATTACCGACCAGTTGAGGTTAGCTCAAAATATGAAAGGAAAAACCATTGGAGTTGCTATTAAAGATCGTTCTGCAATTTTACCTGCTGGTCATACAGCAAACGCTGCTTACTGGTTTGATGGTGGTAGCAAAGGTGAATGGATTTCTTCTTCATATTACATGAATGAATTACCTACTTGGGTAACAGAATTTAATGCTTCTAAAAAAGCCGATGAATACTTAAGTAAACCTTGGGAAACTTTATATGATATTGATACGTATACTGAAAGTATTGCAGACGATAATAAGTTTGAACAACCTTTTAAAGGACAAGATAAACCTGTTTTTCCTCATAACATTCCAGAATTACGCAGTAAAAACAATAACTATAGTATTTTAAAAGCAATACCAGCAGGAAACTCTTTTACAAACGATTTTGCCAAAGCAGCTATTATTGGTGAAAATTTAGGAAAAACAGATTACACAGATTTCTTAGCTGTAAGTTTTTCTTCGACTGATTATGTTGGTCATCAATTTGGAGTTGCTTCTAAAGAAATTGAAGATACTTATTTACGTTTAGACAAAGACCTAGAAGATTTATTCAACTTTTTAGATACTGAAGTTGGCGAAGGAAACTATACCTTATTTTTAACTGCAGATCATGCTGCTGTTCAAGTTCCAGCCTATTTGAAATCGGTTAAAATTCCTGCAAATTATATCAGCTATAAAAAGTTTACAGCGTATGTAAATGAAATCACTAAAAAGCATTTTAATTCAGATGAATTGGTTGAGAATATTTCAAACTTTCAAATCTTTTTAAACAAAGAGAAAATTGCTGAATTAAAACTTGATGCAAATACTGTTGCTCAAAAAATTGCCGATGAAGTTATTAACTACAAAACAATTTATAAATCGGTAACTGCAAGAACTTTACAAAGTACTTCATTTACCTCAGGTATTTTAAATTCTTTACAAAACGGATACAATCAAAAGTTATCTGGTGATGTATTACTAATTCCTAATCCATCTACTTTAAGTACGTATTATAAAGATGGAGGAACATCGCATGGTTCTGGATATTCGTACGATACACATATACCTATGATTTTCTACGGAAATGGAATAAATCAAGGAAATTCAAAAAAGAAATATGAAATTACCGATATAGCTCCAACTCTAGCTAATCTTTTACAAGTTGAGTTTCCTAACGGAACTACAGGTAAAATAATTACTGAAGTTATAGAATAACAAAAGCGCTCAATTGAGCGCTTTTTTATTTGAATAATTAAGGGTATAATAAGGGGGTTATCTTCTTTTCTTTTGCTGTACTTTACAATACACTTTACTCATTTTTCGCTTGTTCAACTTCATCAATCCATTAAGAGTAAATAGTAATAATACAGTAGTAAAAATATAAATCATGTCTTTATAATTTTGGTTTCTAATAAATTAGACACAGCCAAAAATAAAAAGTCACACCTTTTTAGAAAAAAATTATTTTGGATTGTTCAAAATCACCAAAGCCCCAATAACTCCAGGAACCCAAGCACATAATGTTAATAAGAAAACAATTATAAAAGAACCACATCCTTTATCAATTACAGATAAAGGTGGAAAGAAGATTGCTAATAAAACGCGTAATAAACTCATAGTATTTTTTGGTTGATTAATGTACTATAAAGACGAACTATCTTACGTTTTGTTACACTTTAGTTATTGATAATCACTCTCGAATTATTTGGATCACTTACTTCATACTCAATAAAAACATCATTATAAAAGCTTGAATCTTGAGGACTATAAACTTTCAATATTGTTGGCAAAGTATAATAAATACTATAATCAGCTTCTTTAATTTTATATTTTATATAAACTTTTTGTCTATATAAACCTTGACCAATATGATACAAACTAGATTTATCAACCTTTCCTTTAACTATTTTAGTCTCTTTTCCAAAAAACTGAAAACTACTTTTAAAACTAAAATACGTAAACAGGAGTACTAGCATAATAATAGAAAAGCCAAAAGTTACACGAATTAAATACTTCTTCTTATCTTGTTTTTTCTTTTCAAGAAACTTGACTTTCCATTTTTCTGTTTCATTCATGACAAAAACTACTACATCAATTTTCCAAAGAAAATAGCATTCATAAGTAACTTATTAGTACCGTACCAAAAAGCTCTAAAATTAGTGTTATCTGTAAAAACAATAACTCTTCCAGCTCCT
Source organism: Tenacibaculum holothuriorum (assembly GCF_002120225.1). Taxonomy (GTDB): domain Bacteria; phylum Bacteroidota; class Bacteroidia; order Flavobacteriales; family Flavobacteriaceae; genus Polaribacter; species Polaribacter holothuriorum. The sequence goes on from NZ_LAPZ01000003.1 coordinate 315,029, forward strand.
AATCGTTGTACTACAAACGGAACTGTATTCTTTAATTCTTTTAAATTTTCTTTTGAAATATATCCACTTAACAATGGATTGTTAGTATACTGAATAGGATTATTATAACTCTTTTTATTTGGTTGAATAAATTGACGTGTATTTCTAAACAAGGCTATTTTATCATTCTTATACCCAAAGTTTACAGGATGAGAACGATCTATTTTCGCTTCAAAAATAGCTCCTCCGATTACCTGTGCTCCAGATTGTAATGAACGATTTTCAAACGATACATTTTCTACAGTGTCAATCTTAGTTTTATTAAACTTAACATTGATAAACTTTTTATTAGACAACCAACTCACTGCATTTCTATAACCAATCAATACACCTCCATTTTTAACCCAAGTTTTTAGTTTGGTTTCTAATCTACTATCTATCGAATAGCTATTCGGTACAATAATCGTAGTATACCTACTTAAATCTACTCGTGTAGCGTAAGACATATCTAACTTAGTTAGTTTCATATCGAAACGTTGGTCTAATAAATGCCAAATTTCTCCTGCATCGTAACTAGTAATACCATTACCAACCAACATTGCTACTTTAGGTTGTTTTATTGCTCTAAAATTTCTACTTCCTAAATCAATTCCTTCATTTAAACCTGTTGAAACTCCTTTCATTTCTATATGATTTTCTTGAGCAATCTTTTCTAGAAACTGAAATAATTCCGTTCCATTTAATTTTTGATTTTGAGCTGGAATAAAAATAGTTCCGTAATCGTACGAATTACCATCGTTTTTAAACTGTTTCATCGCAACTTTAGCTCGCAACCCTCTTTCTAAAATTGTATTCAATGCTTTTGGGGTATAATACTCATTCCAAGGAAATAAATACCCAACAGAACTCTTGTTACTTACTTCCCTTACTTTTTCTTTTAATTTAGTGACTTCCTTTCCTGCTTTAGATAATGAAATATTATCAGCAAAATCTACTCCAAAAGCGTGATTGAATGTCCATGCAGAAACATCGTAAAACAAACTATCTTTAAACGTTTTTCTTACATCAAACATCGCTTTTACCAATCGTTGATTTTTCTGATTCATAGGAACCACATAACTGTATCCTTTTTTAAATTTCTTTCCGTTTGATGAAAAATCAGTTTTTAATTCGTGAATTTTTATTTGATGTCTTTTTAAAACCTCAGCTAAATGATTCGTTTTTGCAGCATCTTTTTCATCTCCAAAAACAATCGCTTTATTTTCTCCAGAGTTTCTTGAATTCTTATAAAAATCTTGTTGGTACTTTTTAATTTTAGTACGCATATTTTTAGCAGCTTCTAAAGTAGATAACGCAGCAGTAAACTGATTTCGAATTGTAAATGGAAAAGTTAAAATTCCGTTTTCACTTTCTTGCGCATGTCCGCGAGAACTTCCTTGCTCAAATAAAATCCCAATACTTCCATTAATATCTGGAAAGGTTGATCCTTTTCCATAGTAAAAATCATCAAAACTTTCTTCTGAATAATACGTTGAACCAATTTTATCAAAAGCTTTTGCGTGATAACCTGCAATTTCTTTTGTTAAATCTTGATTCATTTGTGGAGTTAACGGATTTGTTCTACTCGGTATTCCTGGTTGAAAAAAGAAAGTAGAGTTTGTTCCCATTTCATGATGGTCGGTTAAAATATTAGGCAACCATTTATGAAAAGAAGCAATTCTTGCTTTACTCTCTGGTAATTGCACTGGTAACCAGTCACGATTCATATCAAACCAATAATGATTGGTTCTTCCCCCAGGCCAAACTTCATGATATTCTCTATCATTCGGATCAGGGTTAATATTGTTTGCTTTGTTTGTATTTGCCCAATACGCAAAACGTTGCAATCCGTCTGGATTTAACGATGGATCAAATAAAATAACGGTATTTTTTAATAACTCATCTATTTTAGAACCTTCAGCCGCAGCTAAATAGTACGCAGCAGCCAATGCCGCATTAGAACCGCTTGCTTCGTTACCATGAATTGAAAATCCTTGATACACAACTATAGGTTGATTTGAAACATCAATAGAACTATCATTAGTAGCTTTTATGTGATTTTTTCTTATTTCTTCAATTTGCTGTTGATTCCCAGGTGAAGTAATTGTTAGTAATAATAAAGGTCTTCCTTCATAGGTTTTTCCTCTATCTTCAATAGTAATTCTATTTGAAGCTTTTGCTAAAGTTTTCATATACTCAACCAATTTATCGTGAGTTATATGCCACTCTCCTACTTCATGACCTATAACCGATTTTGGTGTAGGAATATTTTTATTATATGTTACATCTGTTGGTAAATAATACGATAAGTCTAATTTCTTTTGTGAAAATGTTGAGACACAGAATAAAAGAAATAATACAGTTAGTTTTTTCATTTAAAATATTCGTTTGATAGTCAAACAAATATATTGATTCCTTTTTTCTATTTTTGAGACTATAACATAATATTAACGTATGTACATTAAAAGAACCTTTCCGCTTAAAGGAATGTTACGTTGGACTCGTAGAAACATTTATTTGTTTGTTATTTTGGCAACCATTCCTGTTTTTTTATTTGAAATTGTTGGTTTAAAATGGCTACATGTGCCCTGGCTTCCTTTAGGGGTTTTAGGTACTGCTATTTCATTTTTAGTCAGTTTTAAAAATAATGCTTCTTATGATAGACTTTGGGAAGCTCGTAAAATTTGGGGAGGTATCGTAAACTCTTCTCGTTCTTGGACTATAATGGTTAAGGATTTTATCAATAATGATCATGCGGAAAACAAACTTTCTAAAGGAGAATTATTTAAAGTACATCAAGAATTAGTACACAGACATGTTGCTTGGTTAACTGCTTTACGTTATCAACTACGTAAAGATAAACCTTGGGAAATGCATTTAAAAAAAGATAAGTCTAATATAGAATTCAGAAAGCAGTTATTTGTTCATGAAGATGAAATTCCTATTGAGGGCTTTATTAAAAACTATATTTCTGATGAAGAGTATAACGAGTTATTTGCTAAAGGAAATCAAGCTTCTCAGATTTTAGGAATTCAATCTCGCAGGTTACGAGAATTAAAAGAAGCTGGCTATATAGATGATTTCCGTCATATGGAAATGGAAAATATGTTAGTGGAGTTTTATACATTACAAGGAAAAAGCGAACGCATTAAAAACTTTCCATATCCACGTCAGTATGCAACTATGAACTTTTACTTTGTTTGGTTATTTATTATTTTATTGCCTTACGGAATTATGCAAGGTTTTGAAAGCATTGGAGATCATATTGTCGAAGAATTATCTCATCATCAATCAAGAACAGATTGGGGACACAGAATTCAAGAATTTATTGCAGATAATTTTGTTTGGTTTTCTATTCCTTTTAGTGTGATTCTCTCTTGGGTTTTTAACACTATGGAAGCTATTGGAGAAAACTCAGAAAACCCATTTGAAGGCGGACCAAACGATGTGCCTATTACTAATATGAGTAGAGGAATAGAAATTGATATTCGACAATTAATAGATGATACAGATATACCTCAACCATATGAATGGAAAAATGATATTGTTTTGTAATAAATAAATATTTTTTAAACCTTTTCAATTTTTCTAGGTCTAACAAGTAGACAATTTAAAAAATTAGTAATTATGAATGTAAAAGTTTTATTTTTAGTTATCGGTTTTGCTTTTAGTGGAATAGCATATAGTCAAACTCCTAAAGTAGATAAAAGACAAAACAAACAAAGAACAAGAATTGTAAATGGTGTAAAAAGTGGTGAATTAACCGCAAAAGAGACAAAACAATTGGCTCAACAGCAATCCAACATCCGTAAAATGGAAAGAAAAGCTAAGAGAGATGGAGTTGTAACTAAAAAGGAAAAGGTAAAATTACAAAAGGCTCAAAACAAAGCTAGTAGAAATATTAAGCGTAAAAAGAATAATAACAGATCAAGATAATATGTAGAAAAGGCTTACCGATTGGTAAGTCTTTTTTATTAGACAATATTTCTTAATTCTTTTAAAAGAATAGAATATACTTTAAAGTACAAATAAAAAAATAGAAGGTATTAATTAATAGCCTAAATAATTCTTAATCAACTACAAAGTCAAATTGATTTTTTTAAAGCTATTTTTTAATTAAAATAGCTTTTTTGTATTTTAAAACAATTATCTGAAAAACTAAAACAACACAAAAACATCTATTTTAAAGTAAAATTTATCTTTTAGAAACACACTAAGCATAAAATTCATTTATTTTGCAATAAAAATCAATTAATTATGTCATCAAAAAACATAGTAGAAAAATCGAGAAATACTGATAAGGCATTTGTATCACCAGAATATATCCGTAACCGTTTCTCTACGATTATGTCTGATATGTATAAGAACGAAGTACCTCTTTATGGTGAATTACTAGATTTGGTTCATGATATTAATAATGATGTACTTTCAAAATCGGAAGAAATAAAAGAGCAGCTAGAGAATACTGGAGAAATGACTCGTTTAAATATGGAACGTCATGGAGCAATTCGTTTAGGTAAACCTTACGAGTTATTTACTATGAGACGCTTGTTTAAAGTCATGGGAATGTTTCCTGTTGGGTACTATGATTTAGCAACAGCTGGTGTTCCTGTACATTCTACAGCTTTTAGAGCTATTGAAAACACAGCACTTAACCAAGCTCCATTTAGAGTTTTCACCTCTTTATTACGTATCGATTTAATTGATAATGAAGAGCTTCGCAATAATGTTGAAACAATTTTAGAGAAACGTCAAATCTTTACAGAAAAAGCATTAGAACTAATTGACAAATCTGAAAAAGAAGGTGGATTAACTAAAGAAGATGCAGAAATCTTTGTGCAAGAAGCATTAGAAACATTTAGATGGCATGATACTGCTACGGTAGACCATGAAATGTACGAAGCTTTACTAGGTCAACACAGATTAATTGCTGATGTGGTTGCTTTTAAAGGACCTCACATCAACCACTTAACACCAAGAACTTTAGATATCGATAAAGTCCAGGTAAGTATGGCTTCTCGTAATATCCCACCAAAAGACAATATAGAAGGACCACCTACAAGAAAATGTCCAATTTTATTACGTCAAACTAGCTTTAAAGCATTAACTGAAAAAGTTACTTTTAAAGGTGAAATCGGAAACGGAAAAATAGGAGAACATAAAGCTCGTTTCGGTGAAATTGAACAACGTGGTGTTGCTGTTACTCAAAAAGGATTAGACTTATATAATGAGTTATTAGGTAAAACTCGTAAAGCCATTGGAGGATCTCCAACTGCTGAAAATGCAGCTGAATACAACCAATTATTAGCAGAGAATTTTAAAGCTTTTCCAGATAATTACAACGAATTACAATCAGAAAAATTAGCTTACTTCCATTACTTTACTACCGATAAAGTAAAAAACATAGCTAAAGATAAAGCGTATACAAAAGCAGATATAAACCAATTACTAAAAGACGGTTATTTAACTATAATGCCTATGGTTTATGAGGACTTTTTACCAGTAAGTGCTGCAGGAATTTTTGCTTCAAATTTAGGTACTGATGATGCAAAACGTGAATACAAAGGAACTTCTAATCAATCATTATTTGAAAAAGATTTAGGTGAACCTGTTTATGTGTTAATGAAATGGTATGAAGATATGCAAGACGAAACTATTCAAAAGTGTTTGGCAGAAATAAATGCTTAACTAAAATCTTAAAACTTTATAGCCGCAAATATCAATATGCGGCTATATTTTTTTATAAAAGAAATTATCTTTGCTTTAAAGTATCATTCTGACAATAACATCACAAAATTATTCTTTTGAAAAACCAATTTGATTATATAGACCAACAAATTTTATCAAAATTACGTTCAGATGCTCGAAAAGCATATTCACAAATTGCTGAAGAGCTAAAAGTATCAAACTCTCTTGTCCATCAACGAGTAAAAAAGCTTACGGATGCTGGTGTAATTCAAAATGCTGAGTTTATTTTAGACGAAAAGAAGTTGGGGTATAAAACCAAATCGTATACTGGTATTCGTTTACGAGAAGCTCGATTTGCAAAAGAAGTAATGAAAGAACTAGAAAAAATTGAAGAAATTACAGAATGTAATTTTGTTTCTGGTAATTATGCAATTTTCATTTTAATTTACGCCAGAGATAACGAGCATCTTCAAAAGATATTATACGACAAAGTTCACTTAATAAATGGTGTTGCTGGTACTGATACTTTTATATGTTTCGACACATGTTTTAAGCGTAATATTCCTATCGAATAATGATGAAAAGTACTGCAGCAGTTTTATGGACTGGAGGAAAAGATTGCGCTTTGGCTTTTTACAAAGCTCAAAAAAAAGGGTATAACATCACACATTTAGTAACCTTTACTCCGGAAAGCCCAGATTTTAAAGCACATAACTTAGCTTTAATACAAAAACAAGTTGATGTTATCGGATTACCACATTTGCTGTTAACCGTAAAAGCTCCTATGCAAGAGAGTTACGAAAACAACATAACTACCTTGAAAAAGCAATATCAAATTGACACTTTAATTACTGGTGATATTGATGAAGTTCAAAATCATGATAACTGGATTGAGAAGTGCTGTCAAAAATCGGGAATGTTGGTATACAATCCTCTTTGGAAAAAAAACAGAAACGAATTACTCAACCAATTAATAAGTGAAGGTTTTAAAATTATTTTCTCACTAGTTAAAAAACCTTTTTTCAATCAAGACTGGGTTGGAAAAGTTATAGATACCGCTATTATTGATGATTTAAAGAAATTAAATATTGATATTTGTGGAGAAAATGGAGAATATCATACCATGGTATTAAACGCTCCTTTTTTTTCAAAGGAATTAAAAATAGATTCGTATACAATTACCGAACATGAACACTATTTTTACCTTAACAAACAACTAACAACATCATAAGGTGTAAACCATGATACAGAAAGCACAATTACAAAGTTTAGAAAAATCGTTAATTGGCGAATTATTCTTTGACGATTTACATAAAAACATATATGCTACCGATGCTTCGGTATATCGTAAAATTCCTTTAGCTGTTGCGTATCCCAAAAACAAAAAGGATATTCAACAATTAATTGAATTTGCCACCAAACATCAAACAACGTTAATTCCACGAACCGCAGGAACTTCATTAGCAGGTCAATGTGTTGGTGATGGAATTGTAGTAGATGTTTCTAAGCATTTTACCAACATTTTAGCTTTTGATGAACAAGCTAAAACAATTACTGTTGAACCAGGAATTATTAGAGATGATTTAAATCGTTTTTTAAAACCGTTTGGGTTGTTTTTTGGTCCCAATACCTCAACATCTAATAGATGTATGATTGGTGGAATGGTAGGTAATAACTCATCTGGTAGTACTTCTATTCGATATGGAGTTACTCGTGATAAAGTATTGGCTATTGACGGATTGTTAAGTGATGGTTCTGAAGTTACTTTTGAAGAAATTTCTTCTCAAGAATTTAGAACAAAATCCTTACAAGATAATCTTGAAGGTAACATATACAAGTCTATTTTCTTTGAATTAAGCTCGAAAGAGAATCAAGATGAAATCAAAAAAGAATTTCCAAAGGAAAGTATTCATAGAAGAAATACAGGATATGCTGTAGATGAGTTCTTAACTTCTAATTTATTTGGAGGAACAGAAGAAACTATTAATCCAGCAAAATTCTTATCAGGAAGTGAAGGTACTTTAGTTTTCTCAACAGCAATTACTATTCAATTAGACGACTTACCTCCTACGCAAAGTATTATGGTTTGTCCGCACTTTACAAGCGTAAATGAAAGTTTAAAAGCTACTGTTACTGCCATGAATCATAAGTTATATGCTTGTGAATTGATGGATAAGGTAATTTTAGACTGTACCAAAAACAACCGAGAACAAGCGAAAAATCGCTTTTTCTTACAAGGAGACCCAGAGGCTGTACTCATGTTAGAAGTTTCTGCAGATACTATTGAAGAAGCAGAAACTTTAGCTGATAGACTCATCGAAGATTTAAAGCTGAATAACTTCGGATACCATTATCCGAAAGTATATGGTGAAGATATTGCCAAAGTACATTATTTAAGAAAGGCTGGTTTAGGTTTATTAGGAAATATTGTTGGTGATATGAAAGCCGTAGCATGTATTGAAGATACAGCAGTAGCCTTAGAAGATTTACCAGAATATATTGAAGAGTTTACCCAAATTATGGACAAGTACCAGCAAGATGCTGTGTATTACGCACATGCTGGAGCTGGTGAATTGCACTTACGTCCTATTTTAAATCTTAAGAAACAAGAAGATGTAGTATTATTCAGAAAAATCACTACAGAAACTGCCGAATTGGTTAAGAAATATCAAGGTTCTTTTAGTGGTGAACATGGAGATGGAATTGTACGTGCTGAGTTTATTCCATTGATGATTGGGGATAGAAACTACCAATTGTTGAGACGTATTAAAAAAGCTTTTGACCCTCATAATGTATTTAACAAAGGAAAGATTACAGACGCTTTCCCAATGGATCAAAGTTTACGATATGAAATTGACAGAAAAGAACCTGAAATAGAAACCATTCAAGATTTTTCAGATAGTGAAGGTATTTTAAAACTTGCTGAAAAATGTAATGGTTCTGGTGATTGTAGAAAATCTCCAGAGGCAGGAGGTACTTTGTGTCCTAGTTATAGAGCCACGAGAAATGAAAAAGAAACTACAAGAGCAAGAGCAAATACTTTAAGAGAAGTACTTACCAATAATACTGCTAAAAACAAATTTGATTCTAAAGAACTAAAAAAGGTCTTAGACCTTTGTTTAAGTTGTAAAGCCTGCGCTACTGAATGTCCGAGTAATGTTGATATTGCTTCAATGAAAGCAGAGTTTTTATATCAATACCAAGAAACAAATGGATATTCTTTTAGAAGCAAACTCTTTGCAAACAATGCAAAGTACAATAAACTAGGAAGTAAGTTCCCTACTCTAACAAACTTCTTTACCAATACAATCGTTGCAAAAAAAGTAATGGGAGTAACTACTGAACGTTCCGTTCCTAAACTTGCAAAACAACCTTTAGAAACCTGGTTAAAAAATTATCAAACAAAAGCTAGTAATAAGACTGTTTATCTTTTTAACGATGAGTTTACCAATTATTATGATGCCGAAATTGGAAAAGATGCAGTAATTGTATTAGAAAAGTTAGGATATGAAGTTAAAACGATAGCTCATGAAGAAAGTGGACGTAGTTATATTTCTAAAGGATTTTTAAAAGAAGCCAAAGAAATTGCAAATAAAAACGTAGCTACATTTAAAACTTTAATTTCAGATCAAACTCCTTTAGTTGGAATTGAACCTTCTGCTATTTTAACTTTTAGAGATGAATACTTGCGAATCGCAAATGATAAGGCAGCTGCCAAAAAACTTTCTGAACACTGCTTTACCATTGAAGAGTTCTTAGCCTCAGAAATTGAGAAAGGTAATATCAATTCAGATATGTTTACCAAAGCGTCTAAGACGCTAAAAATACATGGACATTGTCATCAAAAAGCATTGTCTAGTACGCACGCTTCTTTTTCTATTTTAAATATTCCGAAGAATTATAAAGTGACCATTATGAATACTGGATGCTGTGGAATGGCAGGTTCTTTTGGATATGAAAAAGAACATTATAAGGTAAGTATGCAAGTTGGTGAAGATACCTTATTCCCTAAAGTTAGAAACTGTTCAGAAACTACAGAAATTGTAGCCGCAGGAACCAGTTGTCGTCATCAAATCTATGATGGAACCAAACGCATTGCTAAGCATCCTATTACAATTTTGAAAGAAGCCTTATCTTAGGCAAATGCAAAACAAGAACAAAATTACATCTATGCTTTCTCTGATTATTGCAGGGGAAGCTATTTTTTTATTGCCTTTTATTTTAATGCGCGTTTTTAAACCGGTAATTAGAGAAGCTTTTTTAATTACAGACGCACAAATTGGAGAAGCTCAAGCACTATATGGTATTACAGCTGTCATTTCTTATTTCTTTGGAGGTTTTATTGCTGATAAATGGGAAGCCAAGAAACTTCTTACACTTTCATTAGGGCTTACTGCACTCGGAGGAATGTGGATGCTTTTGATTCCTTCTATTACTGGATTAAAATTCTTGTATGCATTTTGGGGTGTATCTACCATTCTTTTATTTTGGGCAGCTTTAATTAAAGCTACCAGACAATGGGGCAATGAAAACAATCAAGGATTGTCGTTTGGATTATTAGATGGAGGTCGAGGTTTTTTTGCGGCAACTACTGCCCTATCTGGAGCTGCCATTTTAAGCTTTTTCTTTCCTAAAAGCGGAACAATAACTCTTGAGGATAAAATAACCACCCTACAATATATAATTGGAGTTATTACCATAATTGTAATAGCTGTTGCGGTATTTGTTTGGTTTTCCTTACCTAAAACTGAAGTACAACCTGAAGGCAAAAAAGAGTTTCAATTCGACTTTAAAAAAGCCTTATTACTCATTATTCAACCTAAAGTAATTTTTCATTCATTGATTATTTTTTGCGCTTACTGTGCTTATAAACTTACAGGCACCTATGGTACCTATGCCAAGGATGTTTGGAACTATTCTTTAGAAGAAGCTACTTATTTTGCCGTATTTATTCAATATTTAAGGCCTATTGCCGCTATTTCTATTGGCTGGGTTGCAGATAAGTTTATTCCATCTAGATTAATCATTCCTTGTTTTACTGTTTTAGTAATCATGTCTTCTATACTAGGCTTTATAGGGAACGTTCCTTTTTATGTATCGTTTACCACTTTTGTTTTTATGGCTTTTGGAACTTATGCTTTAAGAGGTTTATATTTTGCTATTATTGAAGAGACCAAAACTCCAATACAACTAACAGGAACTTTGGTGGGGATTATTTCCGTTATCGGGTTTACTCCTGATATTTTTATGTCGCTCTTTATTGGTTATATGCTAGGTGAAAATCCAACAATTACCGAATATCAAAATTTATTTTCTTATTTCTCAATTATTCCTATCGTAGGTTTATTAGCTACCATTGGCTTTAAAAAAACTTCAATTAGACTATAGAAGAGTACCACCAAACTTTTTTTATAATTGATTTTCAGTAAGTTATTTCGTATTTTTATACAAACCTTAATCCTTAAAGATTTGTATTATGAGTACGACTAAAATTATTATAAAAAATGCGCTGTTAATTTTTGGCGGAATTGTTGGCTTCTTTCTTTTAATGAAGTTAATTGGGTTAGACAGTACGTCTGAACTTCGTTTACTAAACTTTGTTTTTGTTTTTTGGGGAATTAATAATGCTATTAAAGCTAATATTAATCAAAACAAAGACACTTCTTATATTAATAACTTAACCATTGGTATTGGTACTTCTGTAATTGCTGTAGCTCTAACAATTATTGGTTTAATGGTATATGTTGGATTTTTTGATACTAACTTTTTAAGCATATTAGAGAATTCTTCTTTTTGGGGAAGAAACTTAAACTTAACACTAATAATTTTTGCTTTAGCTATTGAGGGCATTGCATCATCTGTAATATGTTCTTTTATTTTAATGCAGTACTACAAAAATTATAAGTTGGCAGAAACAACATCAGTTTAGTTATTCTTTGGTAGAAAAACTTCTGCCATCATACAACGAGCACTTCCTCCTCCACAAGTTTCTATAGTCTCTAGAGATGAGTGGATTATTGGGTTGTGCTTTTCCATTTTTTTCAACTGTTCATTTGTTAAACTCTTATATGCCGAAGAACTCATAACCAAATAAGACTTATTACCAGCTCCTTTTACTTGTAACATATTACCTGCAAACTGATGTACTTGTTTTTCTGATATTGCAATTACTTCTTTCCCGTCAGATTTTAAATGTTTTAATAGGTTTTTCTTTTCCTTTTTATCATCAATACTATCTAAACAAACTACAGCAAATTTGTCTGTAACACACATCATAACATTCGTATGATAAATAGCTTCTCTTTTTCCTTCTACCGATTGATTAGCAGTAAAAATCACTGGAGTAAACTCAAAATCTTCACAAAATTCTATAAATAATTCTTCATCGGCACGAGGTGATAAAGCACAATAAGCTTTATTATTTACTCTATCTAAAACCATACTTCCTGTACCTTCTAAATAGATTTCTTCGTCTTCTGCTTCGGTATAATCTATAACATCATTAATTATAAATCCTTTAGATTCTAATATGTCTAATACATCTTCTCTTCTTTCTAATCTTCTGTTTTCCGCAAACATAGGATATACAGCTACAGTACCATTTTTATGAAAAGAAATCCAGTTATTTGGAAATAATGCATCTGGCGTATCTGGCTCTTTTGTATCTTCAACAACAATAATTTCTATCCCATGCTTTTGTAATTCAACAACAAAAGCATCAAACTCATCTTCTGCTTTTTTCTGAATCGCAGCAGGTAACATTTGTTGTAATTCTTTTTGATAATAATTGTTAACCGCTGTTTGTTCGTTCATTCTAAAAGAAGCAGGACGAACCATTAGTATTGTATTAGTTGCTTGTTGCATTTATATAATGAATTAAATTGCTAATGTAGAAATATACTTGTTTTAAACAAGTATTTACAATAATTTAGTTTTGAAATTAAATCTGTTAACTATGAAAAATGATATCAAACAAATGAAATCTTTAAATTTCTTTGTTAACACATGTAATGCTGAAACTTATAACACAATTAAACCTTCTTTACAAGTTCCAAAGAAAATAGAAACTCCTTTATTAAGTTGGGATATTCATCAAGAAAATCATTATAAAAACCTTGAGGGTTTAGATAAAGAAAATGATTTTAAGGAACTTAAATTTTATATTGACAAATACCAATGGAAAAATGATTTAAAAACATTAATTGATTCATATAAATATGATGCATTAGTTGTTACCGATTTAAATAAAAGAATTTTATGGGTAAGTAAAGGTTTTACTAAAATGACTGGATATCCAAGAAAGAAAGTAGTTTTAAACACTCCATCATTCTTACAAGGAGAATTAACTGAAGAAAAAGTTAAAAAGCGTATTGCTAAAAAAATACAATTAAAAAAACCTTTTAAAGAAGTAATTATTAATTATAAAAAAGATAAAAGTCCCTACAAATGTGAATTATATATTATTCCTTTAATAAATGATGTAACTACACATTTTATGGCTTTAGAAAGAGCTGTATAAATAAAAAAGCGAACCAATTAATTAATTGGTTCGCTTTTTTATTTTGATTTGTTATATAAATCTACAAGTTCTCTATAGTCTTAGTAACAGCATCTAAAACTTCAAAAGCTGTTTCTGCCATTTTATTTCCTTTTAAATCTAATAGTGGGTTTACCTCTACAAATTCAACACAAACTACTTTTTGGCTATTTAAAAGCTGATTTATAATTGTTATTATTTCATACTGATCAAAACCTTTTGGTACTGGTGTTCCTGTTCCGTAAGAAATCATGTCGCAATCCATTGCATCAACATCAAATGACACATAAATTACATCACAATCAGATAGTTTTTCTAAAGCTTCACTTACACAAGTTTCTAATCCACGATAGCGAACCTCGGCTACCATATAGTTTTTGATTCCGTACTTTTCTATTTGCTTATCTTCTGGCTCTTCTGTATCTCGAACCCCAAAGAAAACCACATCTTCTGGTAAAATTTTTTGCCCTGGAATTCCTATGTTTTTCATACGATCCCAATATTCGGCTGTTTCTCTGTCAATATCGTTTATTTGACAATCTAAATTATCATCATTAATTGCGGCTCCTAAAGGCATACCATGAATATTACCCGACGGTGAAGTATATGGTGTATGTAAATCACCATGAGCATCAATCCAAACCACACCTACTCTTTTATTAGGATAAGCTGCTTTGACACCACTAATTGTTCCTAATGCAGATGAATGATCTCCTGATAATACCAAAGGAAAACGACCTTCTTGTAGATTAACCTTTACATGATTACTTAGTCGTTTACATTGATTAAATACGCTACCTATTTGCTTTCCAAAAGAATTATTTACTTTATTATAAATAGATTCATTTTCAGTAATAACATCTTCGAACTCGAATCTATTAAAATAATCGTTTTCTTGATTAATTGCTGCAATCTCAATGGCATCAACCCCCATATCAGAACCTCGAGTACCAGCTCCAATATCTGATCTGTTTTTTATTAACTTAATTTCTTTCATAAATGCTGAATTTTGTTCAGTATTAAAAAGCTTTTAATAAAAAATGTCATTTAAAATTTAAATGACATTTTTCTCTTTTTTATCTATCTTCTAATTTTACAAATGGTCTGTAATTTTCACCAGTGTAAATTTGACGTGGACGTCCAATTGGCTCTTTACGTAAACGCATTTCTCTCCATTGAGCAATCCAACCTGGTAAACGACCTAAAGCAAACATTACTGTAAACATTTCTACAGGAATTCCCATAGCTCTATAAATGATTCCTGAATAGAAATCTACGTTTGGATATAATTTACGATCTACGAAATATTGATCACTTAATGCTTCTTGCTCTAATCCCTTAGCTATATCTAATACTGGATCGTTAACACCTAAGTCAGCTAATACTTCGTCAGCAGCTACTTTAATGATTTTTGCACGAGGATCGAAGTTCTTATAAACTCTGTGTCCGAATCCCATTAAACGGAAAGGATCAGATTTATCTTTAGCTTTCGCCATGTATTTTTTAGTATCTCCACCATCGGCTTTAATACCTTCTAACATTTCTAATACTGCTTGGTTAGCACCTCCATGTAATGGACCCCAAAGTGCAGAGATTCCAGCAGAAAGTGATGCGAATAAACCTGCATGAGAAGAACCTACAATTCTTACTGTAGAAGTAGAACAGTTTTGCTCATGATCTGCGTGTAATATTAATAATTTATCTAATGCATCTTTTACTATTGGATTAATCTCATACTCGTCATTAGGTTTTTGGAACATCATTGTTAACACATTCTCTACATATCCTAATTTTCTAGAACCGTAATGTAATGGCATTCCTTGTTTTTTACGCATTGTCCAAGCTACTAACACAGGAAATTTACCCATTATTTTAACGATAGCATTGTACATTTCTTCTTCCGAATCTACATTTACAGAAGAAGGATTAAATGCTGTTAATGCTGAAGTTAATGACGATAAAACTCCCATTGGATGAGCATTCTTTGGAAATGCATCAATGATCTTTTTAATATCATCATCTACGATAGCTTCATCTAAAATATCGTTGTAAAATTTATCTAACTGAACTTTTGTAGGTAACTCACCAAAAATTAATAAGTAAGCTACTTCTAAAAAGTCTGCTTTTTCAGCTAATTCTTCAATAGAATATCCTCTATAACGTAATACTCCTTCTTCACCATTTAAAAATGTAATAGCACTTTGGCAAGAACCTGTATTCTTATATCCAGGATCAATAGTTACAACTCCTCCAGTAGCTCCTCTTAAAGTTTTAATATCGATTGCTACCTCATTTTCTGTTCCTTTTATTAATGGAAATTCATAACTGTTTTCGCCAATTTGTAATTTTGCTATATCTGACATTTTTTTATTAAAATTTTTATTTATTGAAGTGAGTTGCGAAGATACCATTTTTTAAAATATTTTAAAAATTGATAACCATAGATTTTTAATATCTGAAAATAAGGTTTTTCAATCTAAAAATCTCCTAAAAAAAAAAAAAACTCGCTAACTTAATTAACGAGTTTTCAATAACTTTTATCTAATTATTTTACTTTATTTTAAACGCATTTTCTTGCGGATAATATGCTACATCAGCCAACTGTTCTTCAATACGCAATAATTGATTGTATTTTGCCATACGATCAGATCGTGAAGCAGAACCTGTTTTAATTTGCCCACAATTTAAGGCTACAGCTAAATCTGCAATGGTATTATCTTCTGTTTCTCCAGAACGGTGACTCATTACAGAAGTATATCCTGCATTATGCGCCATATTTACCGCTGCAATTGTTTCTGTTAAAGTTCCTATCTGGTTTACTTTAATTAAAATTGAATTTGCAATTCCATTTTCAATTCCTCTTGATAAACGCTCTACATTTGTAACAAATAAATCGTCACCGACTAATTGTACTTTATCTCCTATTATTTCAGTTAAATATTTCCAACCATCCCAATCGTTTTCATCCATTCCATCTTCAATAGAAATAATTGGATATTTAGTAGCTAATTCAGCTAAATAATCTGCTTGCTCTTTACTTGTACGAACTTTTCCTTTTGCTCCTTCAAACTTGGTATAATCATATTTCCCATCAACAAAAAATTCAGCTGCAGCACAATCTAAAGCAATCATTACTTCTTCACCGAATTTATATCCAGCATTTTTAGTTGCTAAAGCAATTGTTTCGATAGCATCTTCTGTCCCCTCTAATGTTGGAGCAAATCCTCCTTCATCACCAACAGCAGTAGATAAGTTCCTATCGTGTAAAACCTTCTTTAAGTTATGAAAGATTTCAGAACCAACTTGCATTGCTTCTGTAAAATTCTTTGCTTTTACAGGCATTACCATAAATTCCTGAAATGCAATTGGTGCATCTGAGTGTGAACCTCCGTTAATGATATTCATCATTGGAACTGGTAAAGTATTTGCTGAAACACCACCAACATAACGGTATAATGGCAATCCTAATTCATTCGCAGCAGCTTTTGCAGCAGCTAACGAAACTCCTAGAATAGCATTCGCACCTAATTTAGATTTATTTGGAGTTCCATCTAAATCAATCATCATTTGATCAATCATGTTTTGTTTAAATACAGATACTCCTAATAGTTCTTCAGCTATAAGTGTATTTACATTTTCAACTGCTTTTAACACTCCTTTACCCATATATGTATTTCCTCCATCACGCAACTCTACAGCTTCATGTTCTCCAGTAGAAGCTCCCGAAGGTACAGCAGCTCTACCTACTACTCCATTTTCAGTAGTTACATCTACTTCTACAGTTGGATTTCCTCTAGAATCAAAAATTTGACGCGCGTGAATGTTGATTATAATACTCATAGTTGTTTATTTTTAATATAGAAACCCGTGAATAAACATTCACGGGATTTGAATTATTTTCTTTGCTAATTTACTTATTTGTCTTGTTTTTTAACCATGAATACATGATTAATTACGAAAACGTTTACGCCTCTACTTTTGCTTTTTTGATATTCTCAATGAATTGATCAAATAAATATTCTGCATCATGTGGTCCAGGGCTTGCCTCTGGGTGGTATTGTACTGAAAATACATTTTTAGATTTCATTTGAATACCTGCAACCGTATGGTCATTTAAGTGCACATGTGTAATTTCTACATCTGGATGTGCTTCTGTCTCTTCTCTATTGATTGCAAATCCATGGTTTTGTGAGGTTATTTCACCTTTTCCTGTTAGTAAGTTCTTTACAGGGTGATTTATACCTCTATGTCCATTATGCATCTTGTAAGTAGAAATTCCATTTGCTAAAGCAATTACTTGGTGTCCTAAACAAATTCCAAATAATGGTAAATCTTTCTCTATGATCTGCTTTGCTGTATTTTGAGCATCTACTAAAGGTTCTGGATCTCCAGGTCCATTTGAAATAAAATATCCATCAGGATTGAAATCACTCATTTGCTCAAAACTTGAATTGTAAGGATATACTTTTATGTAAGCTCCTCTTTTAGCTAAGTTTCTTAAAATGTTCTTTTTGATTCCGATATCTAATGCAGATATTTTAATTGGCGCATTTTCATCTCCAACATAATAAGGTTCTTTAGTTGAAACTTTTGAAGCTAATTCTAAACCTTCCATATTTGGAATTTCAGCTAATTGTTTTTTAAGTTCATCAATCTTCTCTACTTCTGTAGAAATAATAGCATTCATCGCTCCATTATCTCTAATGTACGATACTAAAGCACGTGTATCTACATCTGAAATTGCTACTAAATTATGCTTCTCAAACCAGTCGAATAAATTTCCGTCAGAATCAACTCTAGAATGTGTGAAACTAAAATTACGACAAATTAATCCTGAAATCTTAATTCCTTCTGATTCTACTTCTTCGTTATTAATTCCATAATTACCAATATGTGCATTGGTAGTTACCATTAATTGTCCAAAATAAGAAGGATCAGTAAATACTTCTTGGTAACCAGTCATTCCTGTATTAAAACAAATTTCTCCTGTAGAAGTTCCTTCAATACCTATAGACTTTCCATAAAAAATAGTTCCATCTGCTAATAAAACTAATGCTTTTTTACGCTCTTGATATTTCATTTAGTGTGTTGTATAAAGTTGATTGCAAAATTATATAAAAAAAAGAGACTAAAGTTAACTTAGTCTCTTTAAATTCATTTATAATGTATTAACGTATTTCAGAATTTTTATTACTCCTTTTTCTTTTTTACAAGATAGATTATTTTCTTTTGCATAACGTTTAATTAAATTTAGTTTTTCATCATCAAAGTACTTAAATAAGTCATTCTTTTTAAGTCTTAATTCTTGTAAATAGTTATTTTTCAATATAAAATACTTTTTTCTCATAACTATTTTATCCTTAGAAATTTTTTCTTTAGAGAATGGATCAACTTTTCCTTTTCTTATTTTATAAGTAAATCTCTTATAAAAAGAAATGCTTCCTTTGGTTAAAACCTCATAGAAATGATTTGTAGATTTATATACTAGCTTTTTAAAAGTTTTATTATTAAGTCTAACAAATTTAATTCTATCATTATTAAAATTAAATACAGAATCTTTAGATATCATTATAGAAAAAGCATCTTCAACAAAATCATAATTAGAATTATTAAACCTATATGATTTATTATCAGTCGTATATAACATTAATTTGTTATTCCATTCTTTATATAAAAATTTGTCCCCCTCTAATATCTCTTTTTTAGTTTTATTTTTTACTCTAAACCCTATAATTTGACCTCTAGTTAAATCATCAATAAAGCCTACAGTATTCTCATCTATAACTCTATTTGATGAACTTTCTTGAGAAAAAACACTTGTGCCAATTAGTAAAATTATAATTCTTAATAAGATCAGGTTCTTTTTCATTTTTATTGTTTTTTGGATTCATAAGTTCTCTAAATATACAAAAAAAGGGACAAACATTAAATGTTTATCCCTTTTGATATTTGTTGAAAGAATCTTCATTCTATTCTTCTTCTTGTGAAGTTTGAACATCAGCTGCAGGAGCAGTAGCTTTCTTACCTCCACGACGACTACGACGTGTAGTTTTCTTAGCTTTGTTTCCTTTAGGATCGTATAATTCGTTGTAATCAACTAATTCAATCATTGCCATAGAAGCGTTATCTCCTTGACGATTTCCTAATTTGATAATACGAGTATAACCTCCTGGTCTATCTCCTACTTTTACTGAAACTTCTTTGAATAATTCAGTAACTGCAAATTTATTACGTAAGTAACTAAATACTACACGACGATTGTGAGTTGTGTCGTCTTTAGACTTAGTAATTAAAGGCTCTACAAATTTACGTAAAGCTTTTGCTTTAGCTTCTGTAGTGTTAATACGCTTGTGTTCAATTAATGAACAAGCCATATTAGCTAACATTGCCTTTCTGTGTGCAGTTTTTCTTCCTAAATGATTAAACTTTTTTCCGTGTCTCATGACCGTTTGTTTTAGCTCCCATCTTGCTACTACTCTTTACGAGGAGCAAACTATGGAAGGGTTAATCTAATTTTAATTAATCTCTATCTAATTTGTATTTGCTTAAATCCATTCCGAAGTTTAAGCCTTTTACATTAACTAACTCTTCTAATTCAGTTAATGACTTTTTACCGAAGTTTCTAAACTTCATTAAATCGCTTTTGTTGAAAGATACTAAGTCTCCTAATGTATCTACTTCAGCAGCTTTTAAACAGTTTAAAGCTCTAACCGATAAATCCATGTCTATCAATTTAGTCTTTAATAACTGACGCATATGTAACGATTCTTCATCGTACGTTTCAGTTTGTGCAATCTCATCTGCCTCTAAAGTGATACGCTCGTCTGAGAATAACATAAAGTGGTGGATTAAGATTTTAGCAGCCTCTGTTAAAGCATCTTTTGGTGCAATAGAACCATCAGTATCGATATCGAAAACTAATTTTTCGTAATCTGTCTTTTGTTCTACACGGAAATTTTCAACAGCATATTTTACATTCTTAATTGGAGTGTAAATAGAATCTGTAAAAATAGTTCCTAATGGAGCACCTGCTCTTTTGTTTTCTTCTGCTGGTACAAAACCTCTACCTTTTTCAATAGTAATTTCAGCATTTAAATTTACAGACTTATCCATGTTACAAATAACTAAGTCTGGGTTTAATACTTGAAATCCTGAGATAAATTTTTGTAAATCTCCAGCAGTTAACTGCTCTTGCCCTGAAATTGCGATAGATACTGTTTCTCTATCAGACTCCTCGATTTGTTTCTTAAAACGAACTTGCTTTAAGTTTAAGATGATTTCTGTTACGTCTTCTACAACTCCATTAATAGCTGAGAATTCGTGATCAACTCCATCGATTCGTAATGATGTAATGGCAAAACCTTCTAAAGAAGATAATAATACTCTACGTAGAGCGTTACCTACTGTTAAACCAAATCCTGGTTCTAGAGGTCTGAATTCAAATCTTCCTGAAAAATCAGTAGATTCAATCATTATTACTTTATCCGGTTTCTGAAAATTTAAAATTGCCATAGTTTTTTTCTTCGTTTTAATTGTTATTTAGTTGCGCGGTTTATAAGATTGAAGAATTTCGAACAAACCCTTTGGCTAAATACCAATATGGTTAATTTATTACTTAGAATATAATTCTACGATTAATTGTTCTTTGATATTCTCTGGAATTTGTAATCTTTCTGGAGCTTTGATGAAAGTTCCTGATTTTTGATCAGCATTCCAAGATAACCACTCATAAACATTTGAATTTGCTGCTAAAGCATTTTCAATAGCTTGTAAAGATTTCGATTTCTCTCTTACTGCTACAACATCTCCAGCTTTTAATCTGTATGATGGAATATTTACGATATCACCATTTACTGTAATGTGACGGTGAGAAACTAATTGACGTGCACCTCTACGAGAGTTTGCAACACCTAAACGATACACAACATTATCTAAACGAGACTCACATAATTGTAATAAAACCTCACCAGTAATTCCTTTAGAAGCAGATGCTTTTTTGAATAAGTTACTGAATTGACGCTCTAAGATACCGTAAGTATATTTAGCTTTTTGCTTCTCCATTAATTGGATTGCATATTCTGATTTTTTACCTCTTCTTTTACCAACACCGTGTTGTCCTGGAGGATAGTTTCTTTTCTCGAAGTTTTTGTCATCTCCGAAAATTGCTTCACCGAATTTACGAGCAATTTTAGTTTTTGGTCCTGTATATCTTGCCATTTCTAATTGAATTTAAGTAGGGATTATGAATTAAGGCGTACTCCTTCGATAATCTTGCTCCTACTTTGTTAAAATATTTTTTTAATTGTAAGCCAAATTCCCAAAGAAAATTTCAATGGGAATTAAGCTTAAGAATACTTTTAATTATACTCTTCTTCTCTTTGGAGGACGACATCCGTTATGAGGAATTGGAGTAACATCAATGATTTCTGTTACTTCAATACCAGCATTGTGGATAGAACGGATAGCAGATTCTCTACCATTACCTGGTCCCTTAACGTAAACTTTTACTTTACGTAAACCAGCTTCTTTAGCTACTGCTGCACAGTCTTCAGCTGCTAATTGAGCAGCATAAGGAGTGTTCTTTTTAGAACCTCTGAATCCCATTTTACCTGCAGATGACCAAGAAATAACGTCTCCGTTTTTGTTAGTTAAAGAGATAATAATATTGTTGAATGATGCAGTAACGTGAGCTTCACCTACTGATTCAATTACAACTTTACGCTTTTTTGTTACTTTAGACTTTGCCATAATTCTTTACTATTGTAAAAAACAATCGGGTTAACGATTATTTTTTCTTGTTAGCTACAGTTTTTCTCTTACCTTTTCTTGTACGAGAGTTATTCTTTGTTCTTTGACCTCTTAATGGTAAACCAAGTCTGTGACGAATACCTCTTTGACATCCGATGTCCATTAAACGTTTAATGTTTAATTGAACTTCAGAACGTAATTCACCCTCGATAGTGAAGTTTCCAACTTGCTCACGAATTGCTGCAATTTGATCATCAGTCCAATCTTGAACTTTGATACTTTCGTCTACTTTAGCAGCTGCTAATACTTCTTTAGCTCTGCTTCTTCCTATTCCAAAAATGTATGTTAAAGAGATAACTCCTCTTTTGTTCTTTGGAATATCAATACCTGCGATTCTTGCCATATATTGTTATAGTTTTTAGCTGTTAGCTTTTAGTTGTTAGAATCCTAAACATTTCTATTTCAAGCAGATTCATCTAACCACTAATTACTATCAATTTTTACCCTTGTCTTTGTTTAAACCTTGGGTTCTTTTTGTTGATTACATATAAACGCCCTTTTCTGCGAACGATTTTGCAGTCTGCGCTTCTTTTCTTTAATGATGCTCTTACTTTCATCAGTGTTATTTTTTAATATCTGTAAGTAATTCTTGCCTTAGTTAAATCATATGGACTCATCTCTAACTTTACCTTATCTCCAGGTAAAAGTTTAATATAGTGCATACGCATTTTACCTGAAATGTGTGCCGTAACAATATGTCCGTTTTCTAACTCTACACGAAACATTGCATTTGATAATGCTTCTGTAATAGTTCCGTCTTGTTGAATTGCTGGTTGCTTAGCCATATTATTTTAATGATTTTCTGTTACTGTTACCTGTTTTCATTAAACCGTCGTAACGACTATTTAATAAGTACGAGTTAATTTGTTGAATTGTGTCGATTGCAACACCCACCATAATGATTAAAGAAGTACCACCATAGAATAATGCCCAATTTTGTGTTACACCAAACTGAACAATAATTGCTGGTAAAATAGATAAAGCTGCTAAGAATAAAGATCCTGGAAAAGTAATCTTAGATAATACTGAATCTAAGTAATTTGCAGTTTCTTCTCCTGGCTTATATCCTGGAACAAATCCGTTACTTCTTTTTAAGTCTTCAGCCATTTTATTTGTAGGAATTGTAATTGCCGTATAAAAATAACTAAACACAATAATTAAGATGGCAAATATAACATTGTACCATAACCCGTTAATATCAGTTAAACTATTTAAGACTGGGTATTTTTGACCTAAAGCTACTGGTAAAAACATAATAGCTTGTGCAAAAATAATTGGCATAACTCCAGCTGCATTCAATTTTAATGGAATGTACTGACGAGCTCCGTCAACATCTTTAATATTTGTAACTGCTGTACGACGTGCATATTGAACTGCAATTTTACGTACTGCTGTAACTAATAACACGGTTAACAAGATTACTACAAACCAAACGATTAATTCGATTAAAATCATCATTATACCACCTCCACCTTGCTCGGTTTTAGATACAACTTCTTGTAAAAATGCTACTGGAAAGTTAGCAATAATACCTACAGTAATTAATAATGATATACCATTACCAACTCCTTTGTCTGTAATACGCTCACCTAACCACATAGCAAAAATTGTACCTGCAGTAAGTAAAATCATAGATGATATCCAGAATGTTGCGCCTCCTACTAAGAAAGCAGATTCTGGTAATCCCATTTGAGTTTTAATAAATGTAATATACGTAGGTCCTTGTACTAATGTAATTAATATAGTTAACCAACGTGTAATTTGTGTAATCTTCTTACGTCCACTTTCTCCATCTTTTTGTAGTTTTTGTAAATATGGTACAGCAATACCCATTAACTGAACTACAATCGATGCAGAAATATAAGGCATAATACCAAGTGCCATTACTGACGCTCTAGCAAATGCTCCTCCTGTAAATGCGTTTAATAAACCTAAAAGACCACCATCGGTATTGTTCTTTAACTCAGCTAACTGAGTAGGATCAATTCCTGGTAACGGAACTGCAGCCATAAAACGGTAAACCGCGATTAAACCTAATGTTAAAAGAATTTTTTCTTTTAACTCTTCAATCTTGAAAATGTCTCTTAAAGTATTTATAAAATTCATCTTATTTTACAGGGATTATAATGTTACTGCTTCTCCTCCTGCAGCTTCGATAGCTGACTTTGCAGATGCAGTGAATTTATGAACAGTAATATTTAATTTAGCTTTTAACTCTCCACGACCTAATACTTTTACTAAATCGTTTTTACGAGCTAAACGGTTTTCTACTAAAACTTCTAAATTAACAGTATCTGTAATCTTTCCGTTATCTACTAAAGATTGTAATGTATCTAAATTCACACCAACATATTCCTTACGGTTAATGTTAGTAAATCCGAATTTAGGAACACGTCTTTGAAGTGGCATTTGACCTCCTTCGAAACCAATCTTACGAGAATAACCAGAACGAGATTTAGCTCCTTTGTGTCCTCTTGTAGAGGTACCTCCGTGACCAGAACCTTCACCACGAGCGATACGCTTACCGCTCTTTGTAGATCCTGCTGCTGGTTTTAAGTTATGTAAACTCATGTTATAATATCTTATTTAATTTCTTCTACAGAAACTAAGTGTTGAACTTTATTTACCATACCCAAAATTGTAGCCGATGCTTCGTGCTCTACAGTTTGGTTCATTTTACGTAATCCTAACGCCTCTAACGTTCTTTTTTGATTTTTAAGGCGACCAATTTGGCTTTTTACTTGTGTAACTCTAATTTTACTCATCGTCTTAAATTTTATCCGTTAAAAACTTTCTCTAAAGAAATACCTCTTTGCTTAGCAATAGTTGCTGCGCTACGTAATTGTAATAAAGCATCGAAAGTTGCTTTTACTACGTTGTGAGGGTTTGAAGATCCTTGAGATTTTGATAATACGTCTTTAATACCAACTGATTCTAATACTGCACGTACTGCACCACCTGCTATAACTCCGGTACCATGTGAAGCTGGCTTAATAAATACTTTAGCTCCACCAAATTTACCTTTTTGTTCGTGTGGTAAAGTTCCGTCTAAAATAGGAATACGAACTAAGTTTTTCTTTGCGTCTTCTACTGCTTTAGCAATTGCAGAAGAAACATCTTTAGATTTCCCTAATCCGTGACCAATAACACCGTTACCATCTCCTACAACAACAATTGCAGAAAAACCAAAAGCACGACCACCTTTAGTTACTTTAGTAACACGTTGTACACCAACTAATTTATCTACAAGCTCTAATCCGCTTGGTTTTACTCTTTCTACGTTTTTATATCCTAACATAATATAATTTCTTAAAATTTTAAACCAGCTTCTCTTGCAGCATCTGCTAATACTTTTACTCTACCGTGGTATAAGTAACCATTACGATCAAAAGCAATAGTTTCGATACCAGATTTAGTAGCTTTTTCAGCGATAGCTTTTCCAACTGCAGCAGCAGCTTCTGCTTTAGTGCTTGTTGTAATTTCTTTATCTCTTGATGATACTGAAGCTAAAGTTACTCCATCTACATCATTTATGATTTGAGCATAAATTTCTTTGTTACTTCTAAATACTGATAACCTTGGTTTAGCAGCTGTACCAGTAACAATTTTTCTAATTCTATGCTTAATACGTTGTCTTCTTTCAAGCTTTGATAATGCCATAATACTATAAATTATGCAGATTTACCTGCTTTTCTTCTAATTACTTCTCCTACAAACTTAATTCCTTTTCCTTTGTAAGGCTCTGGCTTACGGAAACCACGGATTTTAGCTGCAACTTGACCTACTAATTGCTTGTCATGTGAAGTTAACTTTACGATTGGGTTCTTACCTTTTTCAGATACAGTTTCAACCTTAACTTCTGGAGCTAATTCTAATACAATATTGTGAGAAAATCCTAAAGCTAAATCTAATTTTTGACCTTGATTAGAAGCTCTATATCCAACTCCAACTAACTCTAACTCCTTAGTGTAACCTTTACTAACTCCTTCAACCATGTTATTGATTAAAGCTCGGTATAAACCGTGAGCAGCTTTGTGTTCTTTACTATCAGATGGTCTTTCTAATGAAAGCGTACCATCTTCATTCTTTAAAGTAATATCAGAAGTTAACTTTTGAGTTAATTCTCCTAATTTACCTTTTACTGTTACCACGTTTCCGTCTACTTTTACTTCAACACCTTGTGGTAATGATATTGGGCTTTTACCTATTCTACTCATCTTACAAAATGTTTTTTAGTAAACGTAACATAATACTTCTCCACCTACGTTTTCTTGACGTGCTTTTTTGTTCGTCATAACTCCTTTAGAAGTTGAAACGATTGCAATACCTAAACCATTTAATACTCTAGGCATTTCTTTAGCACCAACATACTTACGTAAACCTGGTGTAGAAATTCTTTGAATTTTTCTAATAACCGATTCTTTTGTATCACGGTCGTATTTTAAAGCTATTTTAATAGTTCCTTGAACTTTATCGTCATTGAACTGGTAGCTTAAAATATACCCTTGATCAAACAAAATCTTGGTCATTTCCTTCTTCAATTTTGAAGCAGGAACTTCTACAACTCTGTGATTTGCTGCGATAGCATTTCTCACTCGAGTAAGAAAATCCGCGATTGGATCTGTGTACATAATTAATTAATTTGCGGTTTTGGTTTTTAGTTTTTTACAAGCTTTTTCGTAAAAAACTAAACCTGAAACCAGTTAATATTCTTTTTTTGTTTTTCAGAATAAATCTCATAAGCATTATACGTTTTCTTAGTATTTACTTATAAGGCATAATTTACCCTACGAAAAACAGAGTGCAAATATACATAAACTTTTCGGATTTCAAACCTTTTTCTTTATTATCATTTTGACTATTAATTTATTGGCTTTTTTTGAAATAAAATGTACCTCAAATACATTTATTCAATCCACTTTCTAAATTCGCTTGTAGTAGATGCGCTGGTGATTAAATGTTGCTTGTAATTTTTAATTGAAATAGCCAATCTATCACCAAAATAAGGTTCTATTTTTTCAATAAAATTGATGTTTACGATTTCACCTCGATTAATTTGAAAAAACTCTTTTGGGTTGAGCTCTTTTATTAAATCTGATAATTTATAACGAAACTCATTTTCTTTTCCGTTTTCATCAATAGCAATACATTTTCCTGAATTAGATAAAATTGCCCCGATATTTTTCGTGCTTAAAATTTTTATTTCGGTCTTGGTTTTAATGATGACTCTCTCCTTATAATCAGGGTTCAATCCATGAATAGTTTCCGATATCTTCTTCCAATCTACCTCTTTGTTTTGTAAGTTTTCAAACTTCTCCATCGCTTTACTAAATTTGTTATAACTGATAGGTTTTAGTAAGTAAGCGATTCCGTTTACATCGAAAGCATCTTGATAAAAAGTATTATAGGCAGTTGTAAAAATAATTGGAGATTTTATAATATTAGTTTTTAATAGAGAAAACACATTTCCATCTAACAATTCAATATCAGAAAACACTAAATCTACTTGTTCATTAGTTTGGTACCATTTTTCTACTTCTTCTTTACTTTGTAATGACGCTATAATTTCAATTGTATCATTGTAGCGTAAAATATGATCTGTAATAATTTCAATATTTATGCTTTCGTCTTCTATGATTAGTACTTTCATATTTCTGAAATTAAAGGGATTTCAACAATAAATTCTTTATCAGTTTCTGTAAAAATCACCTCTTTGTTAAAGTTGATTTGGTATTGACGTTTTAAATAATTATTTCCTGTGCCTGTTCCTAATGTAAAATCTACTTTATTTAATTCATTCTTTATCACAATTGTATTTTCTTCTCGTGAGATCGAAATTAATAGTGGATTTTCTTTACTAGCTTTGTTATGTTTTATGGCATTTTCTAAACATAATTGTAGAGAACAAGGAATAATAAATCCGTTAGTGTTTTCTATTTTATTTTCTATTTGATAAGCATTTCCAAAACGTTTATCCATCAAATTCATATAACTTTTTAAAAAAGATAATTCTTCTTTCAATTCAACTAATTGTTTTTTTCCGTGTTTAAGATAATAGCGATATACATCAGAAAAATCATCAATGAAATCATCAATTTGTTCTGGTTGCTTTCTTGCTAATCCTGATAAGACACTTAAATTATTAAACAAAAAATGAGGCTCTAAATTCTTTTGTAACATTTGAGAGTGTATCATTGCTTTTTCTTTTTCGGTTTGCTCTAATTCTATTGCAATTTTTTGAGATTGTTTGAAATATAAAAATGCAGAAGTAAGTGCAAAGATATCAACAAGTATAAAAGCAACTGACATTGTATTTATAAATCTAATCAGATAATTATATTCTGTATTATTCATTATAATTCTTATAAGAATATAATCGACAACAATACCTATAACAATAAATATTATGAAAGATAAAATATAAACCTTTAGAAACTTTAGAATTGTATTTGCTGCATCTATTCTATTAATAAATTTCCAAGAAACAAGTACAGATATTACTGCAACTACCGAAAATAGAAAAACAGAAAAGTGATCGAAATAGTCATAGAAATCAATATCGCTTTTAGTTCGTAT
This sequence comes from Tenacibaculum holothuriorum, assembly GCF_002120225.1. Lineage (GTDB taxonomy): Bacteria > Bacteroidota > Bacteroidia > Flavobacteriales > Flavobacteriaceae > Polaribacter > Polaribacter holothuriorum. The sequence continues at coordinate 343,656 of NZ_LAPZ01000003.1, forward strand.
GTTATGTAAAAGATACATTTTTCCAACATTTCCTAATAACAATAGCGCAACTACTATTAAAACGTATTTTAGATTTATTTTTTGGTTAAAGATTTTCACTTGGCTACAATTTTTAGATGTACAAAATACATTTTTAGTTTAAAATAAAACTCCTTAAAGCTTCTATTCTTTAAACAGTTTTTATTTATACAATTAATTATTCTTTGCTCTGTTTTGTTCGTCTTGGTTTCCTGAATTACGCCGTTTAATTTTTATCTTTCTATTACCAAAACTATAATTTAAACTAATTTTAAAGCTTCTTGTATCAAAATAATTATAATATGTTTGATCTATTCCGTTCGTTTTAGTGTTTACACTTGTTGCTTTACGCTTTAAAATATCATTTACAGATATTGTACAATTTAATTTTTTATCAAGTAACGAAAATTTTAAACCTAAATCTAAACTAATCATTTCTGATATTGAAAAATACATTAGCTTTTGTGGTGAAGCATAAATTAATGTAGTTTCTGCTTGTATAGTTTTCGCCTTATTTAAATGGAATGTATTTCGGTTATAAAGTTGAAAATTCCATTGACTCAATAATTCTGCATCTAAGTTAAACCCGTCTTTGTAACGCGTGTCCATTTTTGATAGCGTAGCTTGCGTAGTAGTATTCCACCATTTTGTTGGATTGTATAAGAAAGTTTCTGTTAATCCGTAATTATAAGCGGTATAAAAATTATCGAATGTTACTACTATTCTTTGTTGCGCTCCATCTTCTGCTTTAATAATATTGAAATATCCATCATCTACATAACTTACAAATGCTTTACTAATCAGTTTTCCTTTATAAATATGCTTGAACTCAAGGTTTTCAGAAATCTGAGGTTTTAAAAACGGGTTTCCTTCTTGATATGAAATTGAATTGATATAAAAACGAAATGGGTTTAAACGTTCAAAACCTGGACGTCGAATTCTTCTGCTATAACTCAAATTAAACATATTTTTTCTACTCGGATTATATCCTATAAATAAAGATGGAAACAATTTATTATATGAATTAATATCGGTTTGATTGTTTGTTTTAGAAACTCCCTTTGTTCGCGTGTTTTCAAAACGAAGTCCAATTTTTGTTTGCCATTTTTTACCTAATGATTTAGACATATCTGCATATACTGCATTAATATTTTCAGAATACATAAATTCATTACTTTGTGCTGGATCAAAAACTGGTGTACCTGTTGAGCGATTATAAAACGAAACATCACTATCTGTTTTTGTATGTGTTATTTTTGCTCCGTAAGAAAAATTAGCCCACTTAGTTGGGTGTTCCACATCTATCTTTGCACTATAATTTTTAATGTTTTGATTGGTACTATTTTCTGCATCAAAATAATTTGGGTTTGTAATAAATTGTTCACTACTAAAATTTCTGGTATTAGAATTTTTGAAATTGAAATAATCTATGTCAACAGATAATTTTCTACCCAATGTATCTAACTTTTGAATGTAATGTGCGTTAATTGAGTGGTTTTTATTTGTTAGTTCTGCATTACCTTGGTTGATTGTATATGTTCCGTTTCCATCATTTGTTAATGTTCTTCCTCCATCATTAATACCTTTATCTTCAAATGAACCTGAATATGAAATTCCGACAGTAGCATTATCTGTTAATTTATAATCTAAACCAAGTCTTCCTGAAATCATATTTTCTTTATTCTTCATATCAAGCGTTGTAGCTGTTGATGCAGACGGATATATAATATCAAATTCATTGAATTGTGCTGTATTTCCTTGAGTAGTATTTAAACTTGCTACTAAACTCACTTTATTTTTATTGTAGTTAAACGTATTTCCAAAATTTAACAAAGGGTAAGTAGCTTGTGTATACGAAGTCCTTATTTGATTATTCCAACTATTTTCTTTTGACTTTTTTAGAACAATATTAATAAGCCCACTATCTCCTTCTGCATCATATTTTGCTGGTGGAGTTGTAATAACTTCAACATTGTTAATATCATCTGAGGCAATCGTATTTAAATAAGCGATTAATTCGTTACCTGATAGTTGAATAATTCTATCATTTACCATTACTCGAACATTCCCTTTTCCTACAATGGCTAAATTATCGGTATCTACATTTACGCTTGGAGTAACTTTTAGTGCATCAAGCGCAGTACCTCCAGTACCAGCAACTGTATTTTCTACATTAAATACTAATCGATCTACTTTTTGTTGAATGAATTTTTTACGAGCAGTTATTACAACTTCTTTTAGTTGTTGTCCTTCTTCTTCTAAAACAATTGTTCCTATATTAGATTGAGTTGGATTTATTTTTTTTGTAGTAAACCCAATAAAACTAATTTCTAAATACACATTTTCTTTCTTTGAATGAATAGAAAACGCTCCATTTTCATCAGAAATTACTCCAGTAATAAGTGAATGATCAGTAACATTTTTGGCAACTACATTAGCAAATGAAATAGGTTGATTTTGTTTATCTATTATTTTTCCTTTAAACGTTTGTCCAAAACTAATTGAACAAATTAATGCAATTAAAAAAGTACTTATAATTTTCATAGTATATAAAATTTCAAGATTTATTATACTCAAAAGTACCTTGAGAGTATAATTTTTGAAATAGCAATACAATGAATTGAGGGAAAATTGAAGTGAATTAGGGGTAAAAAAAAAGGTGTTTAACAAAATTGTTAAACACCTTTTATATATTCTTAAAAACGTACTGTTACCAGCTTGCTTTTTTAACTCCTGGAATTAATCCTTGGTTAGCCATCTCACGGAAAGTAACACGTGAAATTCCGAACTGACGCATATATCCTTTTGGACGACCAGTTAATTTACAACGGTTGTGCATTCTAATTGGCGATGCGTTTTTTGGTAACTTTTGTAATGCTTCATAGTCTCCAGCTTCTTTTAAAGCTTTTCTCTTTTCTGCATACTTTGCAACCATTTTAGCTCTTTTGCGCTCACGCGCTTTCATTGATTCTTTAGCCATCTTATTAATTCTTTTTAAATGGTAAACCTAATTCTCCTAATAATGACTTAGCTTCTTTATCAGTGTTAGCAGATGTTACAAAAGTAATATCCATACCACTAATTTTCTTTACTTGGTCAATATTAATCTCTGGGTAGATGATTTGTTCAGTAATTCCTAAGTTGTAATTACCTCTACCATCAAAACCATTTGCTTTAATTCCGTTAAAATCACGAACACGTGGTAACGAAGCAGTAATTAATCTGTCTAAGAATTCGAACATAATATCTCCTCTTAACGTAACTTTTGCACCAATTGGCATACCTTTACGTAATTTGAAGTTTGCAACGTCTTTCTTAGAGATTGTAGGTACAGCTTTTTGACCTGTAATAGTAGTTAACTCTTCTATTGCGTATTCAATTAATTTTTTATCAGCAATTGCAGCACCAACACCTTTAGATACAACGATCTTTTGTAATTTAGGTACTTGCATTACGTTTTTATAACCGAATTCTTCAGTAAGAGCGCTAATTACTCGGCTCTTGTACTCTTCTTTTAATCTTGGTACGTAACTCATGGTTATATAGCTTTATCTGATTTTTTTGATACTCTTACCTTCTTATCTCCTTCCATTTTGTATCCAACTCTTACTGCTTCACCGTTTTCGATTAATGCAACGTTTGATATATGTAATGGAGCTTCTTTCTTTACGATACCTCCTTGTGGATTAGCAGCGCTAGGTTTAGTGTGCTTAGACACCATATTTACACCTTCTACAACTACTCTATCCGCATCTTTTAAGATACGTAATACCTTTCCTTCAGATCCTTTATGATCTCCTGCGATAACTTTAACAGTATCTCCTGATTTAATTTTAAATTTCTTCATCTTAAAATCTGTTTTTATAACACCTCTGGTGCTAATGATACTATTTTCATAAATTGCTTATCACGTAATTCACGAGCCACAGGACCAAATACACGTGTACCTCTCATTTCCTCTGAAGGATTTAATAATACACAAGCATTATCGTCGAAGCGGATATATGAACCGTCTTTACGTCTAACTTCTTTCTTAGTACGAACAACAACTGCACGAGATACTTGACCTTTCTTTACAGTTCCGTTTGGAGTTGCAGATTTTACCGTAACTACGATTTTATCTCCAACGCTAGCGTAACGCTTTTTTGTTCCTCCTAAAACTCTAATTACTAAAACTTCTTTTGCTCCAGTATTATCTGCGACTTTTAATCTTGATTCTGTCTGTAACATATTATTTAGCTCTTTCTAGGATTTCTACTAATCTCCAACGCTTAGATTTACTTAATGGACGAGTTTCCATTATCTTAACAGTATCTCCAATGTTGCAATCGTTATTCTCGTCATGAGCAACGTACTTTTTCGTTTTTAATACGAACTTACCGTACATCGGGTGCTTAACTCTTTTTACCTCAGAAACAACTATAGATTTCTCCATTTTGTTACTAGATACAACACCTATTCTTTCTTTTCTAAGATTTCTTTTTTCCATCTTTAAAATGACTAGAATTATTGTAATTCTCTTTTAGTTAATTCTGAGGCAATTCTTGCCACAGTTCTTCTTAAGGTTCTTAACTGCATTGGGTTTTCCAATGGAGTAATGGCGTGAGCCATCTTAAGATCTGTATAATTATTCTTCAACGCCCCTAGCTTTTCTTGTAAGTCAGCTGTTGATAATTCTTTAATTTCTGATTGTTTCATGTTCTATAGAATTAAGCGTTATAATCAAAATCTCTAGCGATGATGAATTTAGTTTTAACAGGCAACTTTTGTGCTGCTAAACGTAAAGCTTCTTTCGCTACTTCCATTGGTACACCACCAACTTCAAATAAGATTCTACCAGGTTTTACTACTGCTACGAAATGATCAGGTGCTCCTTTACCTTTACCCATACGAACCTCTAAAGGCTTCTTAGTAATAGGCTTGTCTGGAAAAATTTTAATCCAAAGTTGCCCCTCTCTTTTCATATAACGAGTTGCCGCAATACGAGCTGCTTCTATTTGGCGAGATGTAAGTAAGTTCTGGTCTAATGATTTGATACCAAACATTCCGTTAGAAAGTTGTGTACCTCTACCAGAGTTTCCACTCATGTTCCCTTTACCTTTCTGAACTCTACGGAATTTTACTCTTTTTGGCTGTAACATGTCTAATTTCTTTTAAAAATTATTTTCTTCTGCGAGGTTGACGCTTTCCTCCTCCTTTGTTTCCACCACCTTTTTGCTTAGATAGTCCAACTAATGGAGATAATTCACGCTTTCCATAAACCTCACCTTTCATAATCCATACTTTAACTCCGATACGACCGTAAGTAGTATGAGATTCAACTAATGCATAATCGATGTCTGCTCTAAAGGTAGAAAGAGGAATTCTCCCTTCTTTGTAATGCTCAGAACGTGCCATTTCTGCTCCATTTAAACGACCAGATAATTGTACTTTAATTCCTTCAGCATTCATTCTCATTGCAGCAGCGATAGCCATTTTAGTAGCACGCTTGTAAGAAATTCTGTTTTCGATTTGACGTGCGATACTAGCTGCAACTAATCTTGCATCTAATTCTGGACGCTTAATCTCGAAAATGTTAATTTGAACTTCTTTACCAGTAATTTTCTTAAGCTCTTCTTTTAACTTGTCTACCTCTTGACCTCCTTTACCAATAATGATACCTGGACGTGCAGTAGTGATAGTAACGGTTACAAGCTTTAAAGTACGCTCAATAATAACTCTTGATACGCTTGCTTTAGATAATCTAGCATTGATATACTTTCTTATCTTATCATCCTCAGCAATTTTATCTCCGTAGTCATTTCCACCATACCAGTTAGATTCCCAACCTCTGATGATTCCTAAACGATTTCCTATTGGATTTGTCTTTTGTCCCATTTCTACTTTGATTAATTGCTGTTATTTTTAGTTCCTAACTCTAAAGTAACGTGGTTAGAACGCTTACGAATTCTGTGAGCACGCCCTTGTGGAGCTGGTCTTAATCTCTTTAACATTCCTGCGCTATCAACACAGATAGACTTTACATATAATCCAGCGTCTTCGATAGATGCATCTTCATTTTTAGCTTGCCAGTTAGCAATAGCTGATAATAATAACTTTTCTAAGTTACGAGATGCTTCTTTTGGACTGAATTTTAAGATTTGTAAAGCTTTTTCAACCTCTACTCCTCTTACTAAATCTGCTACCAAGCGCATTTTTCTTGGTGATGTAGGACAATTAGTTAATTTAGCGAAAGCTCTAGACTTTCTAGCCTCTTTTAACTGTGTTGCCATGTTATGTTTACGACTTCCCATAATTTCCTACTATTTTTTTCCTTTATTTTTTGCACCAGCGTGTCCACGGAATGAACGAGTTGGTGAAAATTCGCCTAATTTATGACCTACCATGTTTTCAGTAACGTATACTGGTACAAACTGACGTCCATTGTGAACAGCGATTGTTTGTCCAACAAAATCAGGAGTAATCATACTTGCTCTAGACCAAGTTTTGATAACTGTTTTCTTTCCTGACTCTACGTTAGCTAACACTTTTTTCTCTAACTTATAGTGAACGTAAGGTCCTTTTTTTAATGATCTTGCCATGGTTTATTATTTCTTTCTACGTTCTATAATATACTTGTTACTAGCTTTGGTCTTAGATCTAGTCTTAAATCCTTTTGCAGGGATACCGTTTCTAGACCTTGGATGTCCTCCAGAAGAACGTCCTTCACCACCACCCATTGGGTGATCTACTGGGTTCATACGAACAGCATTCGTTCTTGGTCTTCTACCTAACCATCTAGATCTACCAGCTTTACCAGAAACTAATAATTGGTGATCTGAGTTAGATACAACTCCGATAGTTGCCATACAAGTTAATAAGATTAATCTTGTTTCACCTGAAGGTAACTTTACTGTAGCATACTTACCGTCTTTTGCCATTAACTGAGCGAAAGAACCTGCAGAACGAGCCATAACAGCTCCTTGTCCTGGACGTAATTCGATACAAGAAATTGTTGTACCTAATGGAATATTTGCTAAAGTCATAGCATTTCCTACGTCTGGTGTAGCTCCTTCTCCTGACACGATAGTTTGACCTACTTTTAATCCGTTTTGTGCAATTACATAACGCTTTTCTCCATCAGCATAAACCACTAAAGCGATAAACGCAGTACGGTTTGGATCGTACTCGATAGTTTTTACTGTTGCAGGGATACCAGCTTTATCTCTTTTAAAATCGATAATACGGTATTGTTTCTTATGACCTCCTCCGATGTTACGAGTTGTCATACGTCCCTGATTGTTTCGACCTCCAGATCGTTTTTTCGGAGCTAATAAAGATTTCTCCGGCTTATCAGTAGTAATGGTGTCGAACCCATTTACAACTCTAAAACGCTGACCTGGTGTTATTGGTTTTAATTTTCTAACTGACATTGTTGTCTTTCTTAAAGATTGTTATAAAAATCAATAGTTTCTCCTTCAGCTAACTGAACGATTGCTTTCTTATATCCACTATTTAACCCTGTTACTAAACCTTTCTTAGTGTACTTAGTTTTACGTAACGCAGGGTAGTTCATAGTTTTTACAGACTCAACCGATACTCCATAAGCAGCTTCTACAGCTCCTTTGATTTCTAATTTGTTAGCTTTCTTATTTACAACAAACGCAAAACGATTGAATACCTCGCTATCGTTTGTAGCTTTTTCCGTAATAATAGGTTTTACTAAAATGCTCATTTCTTTCCCTATTTACTTAAATTAGACTGAATTCCTTCTAAAGTGCTTTCAGAAACAACAACTTTTGCAGCGTTTAATACGTTATAAGTGTTAATTCCTGTAGCATTTACTACTTTAGAACCTTGTAAATTACGAGAAGATAAGTATACGTTCTTATTTTCTTCAGCAATTACGAATAAAGATTTCTTAGTATCTAATCCTAAAGCTTTTAATACATTAACAAATTCTTTTGTTTTTGGAGCTTCGAAATTGAAGTCTTCAACAACTACTAAATTGTTATCTTTTGCTTGAATACTTAAAGCTGATTTACGAGCTAAACGCTTCAAGTTCTTGTTTAATTTGAAAGAATAGTTACGTGGTCTTGGTCCAAAAATACGTCCTCCTCCTCTAAAAACAGGTGACTTGATAGATCCTGCACGTGCAGTACCTGTACCTTTTTGTTTTTTAATCTTTCTTGTAGAACCAGTAATCTCACCTCTTTCTTTAGCCTTGTGAGTACCTTGTCTCTGGTTAGCTAAATATTGCTTAACATCTAAATAGATTGCGTGATCGTTAGGCTCTATACCGAATACTTCGCTAGAAAGTTCAACTTTTCTACCAGTATCTTTTCCTGTGATATCTAATACAGCTACTTTCATTATTTCTCGATAGTTACATAAGAGTTCTTGTGTCCTGGAACCGCACCTTTTACTACGATAAGGTTCTTATCAGCAACCACTTTTAATACTCTTAAATTTTGAACTTTAACTTTATCTCCTCCCATACGACCTGCCATACGCATTCCTTTGAATACTCTTGCAGGGTAAGAAGCAGCACCAATAGAACCTGGAGCTCTTAAACGGTTGTGTTGACCGTGAGTAGCTTGCCCAACTCCGGCAAATCCGTGACGTTTAACAACACCTTGAAAACCTTTACCTTTAGAAGTTCCTGATACATCAACGAACTCTCCTTCAGTAAACATTTCAACAGTAATTGAGTCACCTAAATTGTACTCTCCATCAAATCCTTGGAATTCAACAACTTTTCTTTTAGCAGATGTACCAGCTTTTTTAAAGTGACCATCTAAAGCTTTATTAGAGCTTTTTGCTTTTTTGTCATCGAAACCAAGTTGTAAAGCATTGTAGCCATCAACCTCTTCGGTTCTGACTTGGGTAACAACGCAAGGACCTGCTTCGATTACTGTACAAGGAATATTCTTCCCGTTCTCATCGAATAAGCTGGTCATTCCTACTTTTCTTCCTATTAACCCAGACATATTTGTTTGTTTTAGACGATAGATATTTTATCCAGCGCGTCAATTAATAATTATTATTTGAAACAAAAGTTTCATTTTTTGACTTATCTAAAGTTTTTCTCAAAAAAAAGAGCCAAAAACACCTTGTCGCTTAGCTCTTTAGTGTTTTACCGTTTTTCCTTCGCGAAACCCTCCGGACATGTCGACTGAACCTAAATTCAGTGTAAAATATTTACACCCTGAATCTTAATTCGGGTGCAAAAGTAAAAAAAACTTTCGGTTTAACAAAATTAAACCGAAAGTTATTAATTATGATATACTTATACCTTGATTTCAACTTCAACTCCACTTGGTAACTCAAGTTTCATTAAAGCATCGATAGTCTTAGATGAAGAACTATAAATGTCTAATAAACGCTTGTAAGCAGATAATTGAAATTGCTCACGAGATTTTTTGTTTACGTGTGGTGAACGTAATACTGTAAAAATCTTCTTATGAGTTGGTAAAGGAATTGGTCCGTTAACAACCGCTCCAGTACTTTTTACTGTCTTTACGATTTTTTCAGCAGACTTGTCTACTAAATTATAATCGTAAGATTTTAATTTTATTCTAATTTTTTGACTCATCTTAATTAACCTTTAGCATTAGCGATTACTTCTTCTGAAATGTTAGATGGAGTCTCTGCATAGTGAGAGAATTCCATTGTAGATGTTGCTCTACCAGAAGATAATGTACGTAAAGCAGTTACATAACCAAACATTTCTGATAATGGTACGATTGCTTTTACTACTTTAGACCCAGAACGATCACTCATATCGTTTACTTGACCACGTCTTCTGTTTAAGTCACCTACGATGTCACCCATATTTTCTTCTGGAGTTAACACCTCTAACTTCATCATTGGCTCCATGATTTTAGCTTTTGCAGCTTTTGCAGCAGCTTTATAACCTAATTTAGCAGCTAATTCGAATGATAATTGATCAGAATCTACAGGGTGGAAAGACCCATCTGTTAAAGTAACTTTCATAGAATCCATTTCGTAACCTGCTAATGGACCATTCTTCATTGCTTCTTTGAATCCTTTTTCTACTGAAGGAACAAATTCCTTAGGAACGTTACCACCTTTAATTACAGATTCGAATACTAAACCTTGAGTACCTTCTTCTGCAGGCTCCATTTTGAATACGATATCAGCAAACTTACCACGTCCACCAGATTGCTTTTTATAAACCTCTCTGTGTTCTGCCGCAGCTGTAATAGCCTCTTTGTATTCTACTTGTGGTTGACCTTGGTTAACTTCTACTTTAAACTCACGCTTTAAACGATCTACAATAATATCTAAGTGTAACTCACCCATTCCTGAAATTACTGTTTGACCAGAAGCTTCGTCAGTTTTAACTGTAAATGTTGGATCTTCTTCAGCTAATTTTGCTAAAGCCATACCTAACTTATCTACATCTCCCTTAGTTTTTGGCTCAACAGCGATACCAATTACTGGATCTGGGAAATCCATAGATTCTAATACGATCGGTGCTTTTTCTGCAGATAAAGTATCACCAGTTTTGATGTCTTTAAATCCTACAGCAGCTCCGATATCTCCTGCTTCGATAAAATCGATAGCATTTTGCTTGTTAGAGTGCATTTGGTAGATACGTGAGATACGCTCTTTTTTACCAGAACGGTTGTTTAACACGTAAGAACCTGCATCTAAACGACCAGAGTATGCACGGAAGAATGCTAAACGACCTACGAAAGGATCTGTAGCGATCTTAAATGCTAAAGCTGAAAATGGCTCTTTTACATCTGGCTTACGAGCAATCTCTTCTCCTGTATCAGGATCAGTACCAATGATTGCTTCTTTATCTGTTGGAGAAGGTAAATAACGACAAACAGCATCTAATAAGAACTGAACACCTTTGTTTTTAAATGCCGATCCACAAACCATAGGAATGATAGACATATCCATTACAGCAGCACGTAAAGCAGCGTGCACTTCCTCTTCTGTAATAGAGTCTTCATCTTCCATGAACTTCTCTAATAAATTCTCATCATAAGCAGCAACCTCTTCGATTAACTTAGCTCTTAACATAGCTGCTTCTTCTTTTAAATCTTCTGGGATATCAACGATATCGAAAGTAGATCCGAAGTTGTCATCATGCCATACAATAGCACGGTTCTTTACTAAATCTACAATCCCTTTAAAGTCTGCCTCATCACCAATGTTCAATACGATTGGCACTGCATTAGACTTTAACATATCTTTTACCTGCTGACATACTGCTAAGAAGTTAGATCCTTGACGGTCCATCTTGTTAACAAATCCAATACGAGGTACTTTATAGTTATCAGCTAAACGCCAGTTAGTTTCTGACTGTGGCTCTACACCATCAACCGCTGAGAATAAGAATACTAAACCATCTAATACACGTAAAGAACGGTTTACCTCTACAGTAAAGTCAACGTGACCAGGAGTATCAATAATATTAAAGTGATATCCTTTAGTATCAGGAGTTGGTTGTCCATTCTCGATTGGGAATTTCCACTCACAAGTAGTTGCAGCAGAAGTAATTGTAATACCTCTTTCTGCTTCTTGCTCCATCCAGTCCATCGTAGATGCACCGTCGTGAACTTCACCAATTTTATGAGAAACTCCTGTATAAAACAAGATACGCTCAGTAGTTGTAGTTTTTCCTGCATCAATGTGAGCAGCAATACCTATATTTCTTGTAAATTTTAAATCTCTAGCCATTGTAATTAAAATCTAAAGTGTGAGAATGCCTTGTTAGCCTCAGCCATTTTATGAGTATCTACTCTTTTCTTAACAGCAGCTCCTTCTTCTTTAGCAGCAGCTAAAATCTCTGATGCTAAACGTTGCGCCATTGTTTTTTCATTACGCTTACGCGCATAAGAAATCATCCATTTGATCGCCATTGAAACTTTACGATCTGGACGAATTTGCATTGGGATTTGGAATGTTGCTCCACCAACACGACGAGAACGTACTTCTACGTGTGGCATTACATTTGACAAACCATCTTTCCAAACTTCTAAAGCTGACTTTTCTTCGTCAGTTTTCTTTTCATTTACGATATCCATTGCATCGTAAAACACTTTGAATGCTACAGATTTCTTACCGTCCCACATTAAGTTGTTTACAAAACGTGTTACTAATTGGTCGTTAAACCTTGGGTCCGGTAACAAAACTCTTTTTTTAGCTCTTCTTTTTCTCATGTTTCTACATTAAAAAAGTTACTAATTATTTTTTTACTTCTTGTCTTTTGGGCGTTTTGCACCGTACTTAGATCTACGTTGAGTTCTTCCCTCAACACCTGCAGTATCTAATGCACCACGTACAACGTGATATTTAACCCCTGGTAAATCTTTTACCCTTCCACCTCTAACTAATACTATCGAGTGCTCTTGAAGGTTGTGCCCCTCACCTGGAATATACGCGTTAATCTCATTACCATTTGTTAACCTAACACGCGCTACTTTACGCATTGCTGAATTAGGTTTTTTTGGTGTTGTAGTATAAACACGCGTACAAACTCCACGTCTTTGAGGACATGCCGTCAAAGCAGCCGATTTACTCTTCTTAGTTATTTTGGTTCTTCCTTTTCGAACTAATTGTTGAATAGTTGGCATACTAAAATGTTACTAATTTTCGTTTGTATTTTAAATTATACTCTTTTTTAAGAGTGTGCAAATGTACGATTATTTTCTAATTATTCAAATATCAGCGAGTTATTTTAAACAAGTAATTTTTCAACAACCTTACTTTACATGTTTTCGTGTACTTTAGCCAAAAAGTTTTAGCAATTGAATAAAGTTTTTATACCTTATATATATATAGTCTTATTTTCTCTTTCCTCTATTCAGAGTTTTTCACAAGTATATTCTTTAAAAATATTATCTAAAGACTCAATAGAAAACTCTTTTTTAAAGAAAGTAAACTTCAAAACTACGCACAGCACAAAAGAAAAAACCATATCAGAAACAAAAGTTATTTCAAACAAACTGAAAAGAATTGGTTTTTTTTTAAACTCTATTGATAGCATCAAAAGGAAAGACTCTTTATACACATCATATTATTCACTTGGTAAAAAAATTGACTCAGCATTTATTTTTAACACAAAAGATAAATCAACACATAGTATATCAATTGAAAAACTCCCAGATTTTTTATCATCAATATCTAACAAACTTGATTCTAAAGGAAAATCTTTTTCAAAAACTCAGTTAAAAAACATAAGAATCAATAACAATAAACTTTTTGCAGATATTTTTAGTAACGAATCTAAGGAAAGAATTATCAATAAAATAGTAATAAAAGGCTATGACAATTTTTCTAAATCTCATATTAAACATTTTCTTAAAATCAAGAAGAACACAATCCTAAGCAAAGATAAGTTAACACAAATATCTTCTTCAATCAGAAATTTAGATTTTGTTTCAGAAATAAAACCTCCTGAAGTTCTTTTTACAAAAGATTCTACATTCTTATACTTGTACCTTAAAAAGACAAAAAACAACAGCTTCGATGGATTAGTCAATTTTTCTTCAAATCAAAACGGAAACGGATTATCTTTTAACGGCCATTTGGATTTAAAACTTAACAACATACTAAATACTGGTGAAAAATTTGAGCTTACATGGAACGCTAACGGAAACGAAAGGCAAGATTTTAATTTAAAAACAGAAATTCCATATATTTTCAATTCTCCTATCACACCATCATTACATTTCAATATTTACAAACAAGATTCTACCTTTTTAAACACTGAACTTAACACTTCATTAAAATATAATATCAACCAACGGTTTTCAACATCTTTAGTATATAATTCAATAAACTCAACTAACTCTTTACAGACGACAACTAACAATCTTGTAAAAGCATATTCTAGTTTTTTCACTGGTATAGAGGCCGTTTACAAAACAAAAAGTCTAGACTTTAAAAACCAAAATAAATTTTTCGTTAGACTACAGCCTTTAATTGGAAAAAGAACACTGAACAACACGAATACCAATCAATTTAAAATTGAATCAGAAATTAATTATTTATTGAAATTAAATCCCCGAAGTTTTATTTATTTAAGAAACCACACAGGATATTTAGAATCAAATAATTATCTACAAAATGAATTATTTAGAATTGGAGGAATCAACTCTATTAGAGGTTATCTCCCTCAAAGTGTTTTTATTGATAAATTTAGCTATTTTAATATTGAATACCGTTTTAAAACTTCAAACAACAACTACCTATACTCTATAACAGATTTTGATTTAATCAAAACCAATAATCAATTACTTACTATTGGTGCTGGCTACAACTTCTCTTTAAATTCTTCTTTAATAAACATTAACCTAACCTTTAATTACACAAGCAACAATCTCTCACACCCCACACTAACTTTAATATTCAAAAACACCTTCTAGCAACTCAATAATTTTAACGTTTTTTTTGTTTTTATTAACATTTTTATTGCTTATTTAATATAAATTTAAGATTTTAGCTGCAATTAATTCAAATAATTACACAATGAAAACAAAGTTTAATGGAATTTTAACGCTTTTTTTAGCGTTTGTTGTGCATATTTCTTTTGCACAAGACCGAACAATTTCAGGTACTGTTTCAGATGAATCTGGCCCATTACCTGGGGTTAACATCGTTAAAAAAGGGACTTCTGTTGGTACAGAAACCGATTTTTACGGAAAGTATTCTATCAAAGCTAAAACTGGAGACATCCTTATTTTTAGTTTTGTTGGAAGTAAGACAATTGAAAAAACAGTTGGTTCTAGCAACACATTAAATGCTACAATGACATCTGACAATGTACTTGACGAAGTTGTTGTTACTGCTTTAGGTATTGAGAAAAAGAAAGATGAAGACTTAAGTTCATCAACTACTGTAAAAACAGAAGTTTTAACTAAATCTGGAGAAACAGGTTTAATACAAGGTTTAGCAGGTAAGACTTCTGGTTTAAAAATCACTAGAAACACTGGAGACCCAGGTTCTGGAGCTTTTATTCAGATTCGTGGGCAAAACTCGATTAATGGAGCTTCTCAACCATTAATCATTATAGACGGTATTCCTGTTTCTAACTCAAGTGTTGGTTCTGGTACTGCAGGTGTAGCACAGCAATCAAGACTTAACGATATTAATGCTGAAGATATTGCTAACGTAACTGTATTAAAAGGTGCATCTGCTGCTGCAGTTTGGGGTACAGGTGCTGCAAACGGTGTTATTGTTATTCAAACTAAAAAAGGTAAAGCAGGGAAAGTTTCTGTAAATGTAAAATCACAAATTTCAATAGACGAAATAAATGTTGAGTTTGAAAAACAAAATAAATTTGGACAAGGTGTTCCTGACTGGTGGAACGGAGGTACTGACTACTCTTCTACTGCCGCTAGTTGGGTTGCAAACACTCCTTTTTCTTGGGGTGATAAAATTTCCTTACGTTCAGGAGCTCCAAATGCAGTAACTGTAGGAAATAATCGTTTTGTTTCTTCAACTACAGGAAACATTCATTATCCTATTACATCTAAAAATGATAGAACTGTTTATAATGACAGCAACAGAAACCAGGTGTTTGGCAATGGTTTAACTGTTAACAATAGTGTTGGAGTTAGTTTTAGCTCAGGCAAGAGTAATACTTTTGTTAGTTTTTCTAATCTAGACCAAAATGGTATTATTAAAGGACAATCTAGCTACGAAAGAAACACAATTAGATTAAACCATGAAGTTGAACTAAAGGAGAACTTCAAGTTAAGATTCAATACATCATATATTAATATTGACTCTGATAGAATTCAACAAGGTTCTAACCTACAAGGTTTATATTTAGGATACTTAAGAACAGCTCCTGATTTCGACAATACTGACTATATTGGTACATATTACAATACAAACAATGTTCCTACATTTAACTCTCATAGAAGTTACAGAAATTATTTAGGTAGTGCTCCTCCAACATATGGTAACCCAGGATGGACTATTAACGAACAAGAAAACCCAAATAAAGTAGAAAGATTTACTGTAGCTCCTCAAATTACTTGGGAATTTATTGATAACTATACTTTAACCGCAAGATATGGTCTAGATTACTTCACTGATCATAGAGAAACTTTCTTTCCAGTAAACTCTCCAGCTGGATTAGGAATTGGTTCTTTTGGTCAAACTGATATTTTTGAAAAGTTTCAAACTTATAATGCATTCATCCAAACAAACCAAGACTTAACCGATGACATCAATTTAGATGTAATTGTTGGAGCTACATTTGAGCAGTTTAAACAAAGAAGATTCTTAGCTGGTTCAACTAATTTCTCAAACCCAATAGTTGGAGATGTAAGGATTTTAACTAACTCTGCAGTTGCAGACAGAACTTTAGGAACACTTATAACTGAAACAGCTAAATATGGTTATTATGGTGTGTTAAACGCTACACTTTATGATCAATTCTTAGTAGAATTATCAGGTAGATACGACAAATCTTCTACTCTTAAAGAAGGTAATTTTTACCCAAGTGCTTCTTTAGGTTGGAAATTTTCAAAATTATTAGACGATTCTTCGTTTATTAATTTTGGTAAAGTTAGAGTTTCTTATGGTGAAGTTGGTATAGAACCTAGTCCATACCTTAATGCTACAACTTTTGATCCAGGAGGAGCAGTCTCTACTTGGGGCGATGGTTTTGCTGCTGCTGCTTACGGAAATCCATTTACTAGAAATGGGTTAAAAGGAAATCCTGATTTGACAATTGAAAAAGTTAGGGAGTATGAAGTAGGTACAGATTTAAGAATGTGGGACAATAGAATTAACTTAGGAGTTACTTATTATAATAGAAAAAACACTGATGTAATTCTTAACTTAAATTCTGCACCATCTACAGGTTTTACACAAACAGTACAAAATGCTGCAGTTATTACCAATAAAGGTTTAGAAATTGATTTAGGAGCAACTATTATTAGAAATGAAAATTTAACTTGGAAAATTGATGCCAACTTCTCTCAAAATAAAAATGTTGTAGAAGACCTTAAAGGTGTTGAATCAGTTTTCTTAGCTGGTTTTACAGGAACATCTTCAAGAGTAGTTGAAGGCCATGCAATGGCAACACTTTGGGGTGGTAGATTTGCTAGAGACAATAATGGTGCTTATGTTTTAGATTCAAATGGCTTCCCAACTATTGCTGCAACTGAAGGAGTTATAGGTGACCCAAATCCTGATTGGATAGGTGGTTTAGGGACTACTGTTCAATACAAAGGTTTCACTTTATCAGCTCAGTTTGAAACATCTCAAGGTAATGATCATTGGACTGGAACTGAGGGTGTATTAAAATTCTTTGGTATTCACCCAGAAACTGCAAACGAAACTACTGCTCCAGCTGACTTAAGAACTTTTGACGGAAGAACTATTCCTGCTGGTACCACATTTAGAGGAAATATTGGTAACTTCGGTGGTAACGATGTAGCTTTAACTGAAGAATGGTATTTAGCAAATGGTGGAGGATTTGGTAGTCAATCAGAAACCTTTGTTCAAGATGCTTCATGGACTAGATTAAGAGAAGTTACTTTAGCGTATAGCTTTCCTAAATCTGTAACTGATCAATTAGGGGTTTCTAATTTAGAACTTTCTTTAAGTGGAAGAAACTTAGTATTATGGACAGGTATTGAAGGATTTGATCCTGATATAAACTTAACAGGTCCTTCTAGAGGTAGAGGTTTAGATTATTTCACTAATCCTGCTACCCGTTCATATATAGCAACTTTAAAATTCGGATTCTAAAAAACATTAAAGATGAAAAAAGTATTATTAATATTTTTAGCTCTTACTACAATTTATTCTTGTGATGATTTGATTGAAGGAGTTAACGATAATCCAAATAGTTTTACTGATGCTCCAGCCCATTTATTACTGGCGCAATCAGAATTAATTGCAGCAAAAATTAGTGAAAGCCAATCTTCTAGATTATCAAATATTTTCACAGATCAATTTACTGGTGCAGATAGACAATATATCACATTAAATAATTACACAATTACTTCAGCAGATTTTGACGATGATTGGTCTGATGTTTATGCAGGAGTTACTCAAGCTAGACTAGCTCGTGAAAAAGCTATTGCTACTGGAGATGCAGCTTTAGAAGGTGTTTCATTAATCATGGAAGCTTTATTATTTGGTGAAGCTGCAGCTTTATGGGGAGATATCCCTTACACTGAAGCTCTAAGACCTGATGAATTTCCTGACCCTAAGTATGACGGACAAGCTTCTGTTTTAAGTGCTATTCAATCAACTTTAGACGAAGGAATCTCAAAAGTTGGCTCTTTAACTGTTAATGGCGGTTATGGTGCCCCTATATTTTCAAGTTCAGCTTCTTGGGCTAAAGTTGCTCATTCTTTAAAGGCAAGGTATTATTTAGTAGCTAAAAATTATCCTATGGCCTTAGCAGAAGCAAAGTTAGGATTATCTAGTAAATCTGAAGACGTAATGATTCAACATGCTAATGAAGCTGGTAAAAGAAACCTTTACTATCAATTTGGTGTTGAGCAAAGAGAAGGATATTTACAAGTAAGTGGACCTTCTCACTTAAAAAACCTTTTAGATGGATCGACTCCAAGACTTTTAGCTACTCCTGGTGATTCTGAAAGAGCTTCTAAATATTTTAATGGAGTTCAATTAAATTATACTCCTAACGGTTATTTTGCTGTAGACGCTTCATTCCCATTAATTAGTTATTATGAAGTAAAACTAATTGAAGCTGAATGTGAACAACGCGGTGGTCAAGACGGTAATGCTCAAACTGCTTTAAATGCTGTTAGAACAGAGTTAGCTACTGAGTATATGGCTTCATTCCCTTCTTCAACTGCCACTGGTCAAGATTTATTACGTCAGATTTTAGAAGAAAAGTACATTACTTTAATTGGTTCTCTACAAGTATATCACGACGTAAGAAGAACTCAAAATTTAATAGGTGTACCTGTTAAAAACACTTCTGCTGGTAATACTGTTATTCCTCAAAGGTTTTTATATCCTCAAGTTGAAGTTAGTGCTAATAAAAATTTCCCTGGAGTTGTAGATAGGTTTGTTCCTACTCCAATCAATAACTAGTATAGTAAATACACAACATTTTAATTATACTAAAAAGGTCTAAGCATAATGCTTAGACCTTTTTTTGTTAAAAAATTGGTTATTTAAGATAAAATTAAGACTTTAGCAGCTGATTAATTCAAATAATAACATAATGAGAACAAAGTTTAATGGAATTTTAACGCTTCTATTAGCGTTTTTTGTGCATCTAACTTATGCACAAGACAGAACAATTTCAGGTACTGTGTCTGATGAATCAGGACCATTACCGGGTGTTACTGTTTTAAAAAAAGGTACTACCCAAGGTACTGAAACTGGTTTTAATGGGGACTACTCAATTAAAGCTAAAACTGGTGATGTTTTAGTATTTAGTTTCGTGGGTATGAAAAATGTTGAAAGAACAGTTTCTTCTTCAAATCAAATTAACGTAACACTTGAAAATGACAACCTTTTAGAAGAAGTTGTTGTTGTTGGTTATGGTACAGCTACGAAACAAACATTTGTTGGTTCAGCTAAAACTGTAAAGAGTGAGAACTTAGAAACTAAATCTTTTTCAAACGTCTCGCAAGCTTTAACTGGAGAGGTAGCTGGTGTTAGTGTAATAAACACTTCTGGACAACCTGGTTCAACATCAACAGTAAGAATTAGAGGTTTTGGTTCTGTAAATGGTAACAGAGCTCCGTTATATGTTGTTGACGGTGTTCCTTTCTCAGGAAGTTTAAACTCTATAAACCCTGCAGATATTGAATCTTCAACTGTATTAAAAGATGCATCTGCTACGGCTATTTATGGTGCACGTGGTGCAAATGGTGTAATTATAATTACAACTAAATCAGGTAAAGCTGGTACATCTAGTATTGAAGTAGATGTTAAAACTGGTGTTAACTTTAGTTCAATTCCAAGACAAGATGTTATTAAAAACCCTGATACATTTATAGGTTTAGCTTGGGAAGCTTTATACAACAGAGCAAATGCAACAGGAAATCCAGACCCAACAGCTTTTGCAAATTCAAACTTATTTAGTGGAGCTGGTATTGGTCCTGCATATAACTTTTATGCAACTAATGATGTTTCTCAAATCGTAGATCCTGCAACAAGAACAGTCAGATCTGGAGTAGCAAGAAAATACACTCCTGAAAACTGGGCTGATTATGCTTTTCAAACTTCTATACTACAAGAAGCTAATGTTAGATTTAGTGGAGGTGATGAAAAAAGTAAGTATTATGCTTCTTTTGGTTATTTAGATAATAAAGGGTATATCAAGAACTCTGATTATAAAAGATATTCTACTCGTTTAAATTTATCTTCTGAAGTTAAACCATGGCTTAAACTAAACACTAATATTGGTTATGCTATTTCTACTACAAATAATAATGGTCAAACAAATGACTCAGGATCAATATTTTGGTTCGCAGATAATATTCCATCAATCTACCCTTTATTTTTAAGAGATGCTAATGGTCAGATAGTTCCAGATCCTATTTTTGGAGGTAACCAATATGACTATGGTGATCAAGGACGTGATTTCGGTGCACTAACCAACTCGATTTCTGATGCTTTAAGAGATGTAAGTAGAACTCAAAGACATGAAATAAATGGAAATGTTTCTGCTAACATCGATTTATTAGAGGGATTAACTTTTGAAACTAAACTAGGTTTAATGTATCGTTTTAACGATTACATTAGCTATAACAACCCATTTTATGGATCAGCTGCTTCACAATTTGGTTCTTTATTCAATAGAGATACAGAAAGTTTAACATTAAATTTCTTAAACTTAGTACGCTACAAAACAAGTTTTGGAAGACATAACTTAGAAGTACTTGCTGCACACGAGACTAATAAAAACAAGTCTGAAATTGAAACAGCTAGTAAATTTGGAGCTATTTTACCTTTCGGAGGCTTATATTTAGACAACTTTGTTAACACTTCTGGTCAACCAAGTGGATACATTGATGAGTCTACTTTAGAATCTTATTTCGGTCAAGCTAATTACAATTTTGACGGTAAATATTTCTTATCAGCATCTATCAGACGTGATGGTTCTTCAAGATTCGTAAATAATAAATGGGATACTTTTGGTTCTATTGGTGCTTCATGGATTTTAACTAAGGAAAGTTTTATGGACGATGTTAACTGGTTAAAATACTTAAAAGTTAAAGCTAGTTATGGTTTAATCGGTGAGCAATCTGGTGTAGGTTTATACCCTGGTTATATCTTAAACAACGCGAGTCCTACTCCTGACCCTGCTACAGGGAACAACACTATCTCTATTGCAGAATCTGTTGTAGGTAATCCTGATTTAACTTGGGAAACTTCTAAAATGTTCCAAACTGGAATTGAATTTTCTGTTGGAGATTATTTAGAAGGTAATTTAGATTATTATGTTAAAAACACTGATAACTTACTATTTGATAGAGAGCAGTCAATTGCTACTGGTTTTTCAGTATTAACTGTAAATGATGGTCAGCTAAGTAATAGAGGTTTTGAATTTGATTTAACTGGTCATATTATCAATACTAAAGATTATGGTTTAGATGTGACTGTTAACGGAACATTTTTAGATAATGAGTTAACAGCAATGCCAATAGACCCTGCTACTGGGCAACAAAAAGTAATTGATATTGCTGGTGCTTATGGTAGAAGTGTAGGAAGATCTTTATTTGATTTCTATACTAGAGAATGGGCAGGTGTAGATCCTGCAGATGGTAGAGGTATGTGGTATCAATACTATGATGATAAAAACAATAATGGTACATTAGATTCAGGTGAAGAATCATTTGCTTTACCTAATGCTACTACTGGTAATGATGATAATCCTTCTGGAACTTTACACGGGTATCAGCTAGCTAACTCTAGTGCTAACATTAAAAGAACAACTACTAAGACTTATGCAAATGCAACTGAAGTATTTAACGATAAGTCTACAATTCCTACTGTACAAGGTGCATTCCGTATTACTGGTAGAATTAAAAACTTTGATATTTCGACACAGTTCTTATATAGTTTAGGAGGATATGCGTATGATGGAGCTTATGCTACATTAATGAACAATGGAAGTATTGGAAACAATAACTGGCACAAAGACATCTTAAATAGATGGCAAAAGCCTGGTGATATTACTGATGTTCCAAGATTATCAGACGGAGTTACAACTAATGACCCTATTACTGGTCAAAGTACAGTAGCTGAAAATAGTGTTAACCGTTTGTCTACTAGATTTATTACTAGCTCAGACTTCTTATCATTAAACAATGTTAAAGTTGGTTATACATTACCTAAATCATTTATTGAAAAAGCTGGTGTAGATTATGTTAACTTATGGTTAGCTGGTGATAACTTATTCTTATTATCTAAAAGAAAAGGGTTTAATCCATCAACATCTGAAACTGGAGCTTCTAGTGTATATAGATATGCACCTTTAACAACAATAACATTTGGTGTTAGAGTTAAATTTTAATAAAAAATAAAATAATTATGACAAAAAAAATAATTTATTCTTTAAGTCTTGTTGCTACAATGTTATTTGTAGGTTGTAGTGACGACTTTTTAGATGTAAAACCGACTCAACTTTTATCTGATGATCAGTTAGGTGAAGCTGCACAATTTAACCCGGCTATTGTTAACGGTAGTGTTCAGGGACTATATACATTATTATTTCAAACTGGTACTGGTAACTTACCTGGGGCTCGTTTAAGACACTATGATTTTGGTCAAAAAGCTTATGACATTTTTACCGATATGTTAACTGGTGATATGGCTTTATCTGTAAACACTTATGGTTGGTATAGAAGATTTACTGAATTACAATCTACAGTTGATTTTACTCAAGAAGAAAATGTTTTAGCTTGGAGGTATTACTATAGATTAATTAGAGCTGCTAATAAAGCTATTGCTCAATCTGGAGGTAATGATTTTACTCCTACAAGTCAAACTACTAGACATTTAATGGGGCAAGCAAAAGCAGTAAGAGCTTGGTTATATTTTAATCTTTTACAAAGTTATACTAGCTCATATGTACCTGCTGATCCAGCTTTACCTTTACATACTGATCCAGCTCAAGGTAGTCAACCTAAGAGTACTCAAGCTGAAGTTTATGCTCAAGTAGTTAAAGATTTAACTGAAGCTATTGATTTATTACAAGGTTTTAACAGATCTGGTAAAAATCAAGTTAATCAATGGGTCGCTAAAGGTATTTTAGCTTACACTTATGCAGCAATGGGAGATAACCAAAAAGTAAAAGATTTAACTTCTGATATAATTAACAACGGAGGATTTACTTTAGTAAATAGAACTGAAGCTTTAGGAGGATTTAATGACGTAAACACAGCTGGATGGATGTGGGGTCAAGATATTACTGCTGACTTAGGACTTGATCTTGTTTCATGGTGGGGACAAATGGATTTATTTACATATAGTTATGCATGGGCTGGAGATAGAAAAGCTATTGATCAGACTCTTTATAATGCAATACCTAATGATGATGTAAGAAAAGGTCAATTTTTTAATAACCCTGGTCATACCTATCACTTAATGCCATTTAGAAAGTTTTATGCTCCAGCAAGAACAATAGGTGGACAAAGAAATGTGACTACAGACTATATTTATATGAGAGTAGCAGAGATGTATCTTTTAAATGCTGAAGCTAATGCTAAATTAGGAATGGATGGTGATGCTCGTACTTCACTAAAAGCTCTTTTAGGAGAGAGATTACCTAACACTAACTATATAGATGCTTTAAGTGGTCAGGCTTTACAAGATGAAATTTATTTACAAACAAGAATAGAATTATGGGGAGAAGGTAAAGTTTACTTTAGCTTTAAAAGAAATATGAAGAGCTCTGTAAGAGGTTCTAACCATCTTTCTTTAGTTGGTGAAGTTATACCTTCTACAGATAATAGATTATCTTTTGAAATTCCTCAAGGGGAAATCCAAAATAATCCATTTATCTCAGATCAAAATAAATAATCTCTAAGAGCTCTCCGACTATTATATGTTGGAGAGTTCTTTATTTTAAACTTCCTTATTATTATGAAAAAAAATCACTTTTTTATTTTATTATTCCTTAGCTTATTCATAGTAAGCTGTAGTGAAGAAACTCCAACTCCCACAAACATTAATTATATAAGTTTCCAAGCATCAGATTACAGTTTTGGTGTTGATATAGGTGCTGAAAATACTCGAACTGTAAAAGTTTACACTGCAAATGTTTCTGACTCAGATAGAACTTTTAATATAAAGGTTGATACTGATGCTACAACAGCTGATGCAACTGCATATACTGTTCCTGAAACTTTAACTGTTCCTGCTGGGAAAAATTTAGGTGAATTAAATGTTAACATAAAAGATATTAGCATTGGAGACGGGAAAAAATTAGTTTTATATATTGAAAACACTGATGATCTTTTAACCGGAGGTAAAATAACATTAAACATATCTCGAATTTGTCCTGAGAATGAAGTTGTTTTAAAAATTGCTTTTGATTCTTATCCTGAAGAAGTGTCATGGACTTTAAAAGACTCTAGCGGTACTATTGTTGAAGAAAGTAAGGCTGGTGCTTATGATGGTATGACAGGCGAAACAGAAAAGAAGTTCTGTTTAACAGATGGTACATACACTTTTGAAATTTTAGATGTATATAGTGATGGTGCTGGTGCTTACTCTTTATCTTATAACGGAGGTTATATAGTTAATAGTGATGGTACTTATGGTGCTGGTGAATCTACAACGTTTACTGTTCAAAAATAATTTATCATTATTGTATAAAAAAACCACCTCAATTGAGGTGGTTTTTTTATACAATAAATTCTCCTACATTTGCAGCATGGAACAATCAACAACAATATTTGGTATTAGAGCTATAATTGAAGCTATAGAAAGTGGATCTTCAATTAATAAAGTATATCTTCAAAAAGGATTACGAGGTGATTTATATTTTCAATTAGAAAAATTGATTAAAAAGAATAAATTATCAACTAGTGTTGTTCCTAATGAGAAATTAGATAGACTTTCTAAACATAACAACCATCAGGGAGCAGTTGCTAAAATTTCTCCCGTAGAATTTTATGATTTGGAAACTTTAGTTGAAAAAACTATTGAATCTGAAGTGACTCCATTATTTTTATTATTGGATCAATTATCTGATGTTCGAAATTTCGGAGCAATAATTAGAACAGCAGAATGTACTGGAGTAAACGGAATAATTATTCAAAAGAGTGGTTCTGCTCCAGTAAATGCTGAGACTATTAAGACATCAGCTGGTGCTGCTTTTAAAGTGCCAATCTGTAAAGTAGATCATATAAAAGATGCAATTTTTCAATTAAAAGCATCTGGTATTAAATTGGTAGCAGCAACTGAAAAAACCGACGATTCTATTTACGACGTAAACATGAATCAACCTATAGCAATTGTTATGGGATCTGAACATAAAGGAGTAAGCAATTCAGTATTAAAGATGGTAGATTATAAAGCTAAACTACCTTTACTTGGAGAAATTGAATCTTTAAATGTTTCCGTAGCCTGTGGAGCATTTTTATACGAAACTGTTAGACAAAGAATGAGTTAATCCTCATTCTTTTTTATTTCATACAGAAATGTGATGTCTTGCGTTGTATTTGTCACCTCTTCTTCTTCGCTCTCCTGAGGTGGCACATAATTTCCGTTTTCATCGAACATGTCATCAAATTCTGTTTTCGTAAAAACAAATTCTTCTTTTACAATTCCTGTCTTTCTGTATAAAAAGGCAAAAAATAATCCAACAAGAAAACCAGATAAATGTCCTTCCCAAGACATTCCTTCTTTAACAGGAAATATATACCAAATCATACTTCCATATAAAAAAATAATGATTAGTGATAAAGCAGTTAATCTAAAGTGCTTTTTTATGATTCCACTAAAAAAAACAAAACTGAATAATAAATATACTACTCCACTCGCTCCAATATGATAAGATTCTCTACCTATTACCCAAGTAAAAAAACCTGTTATTAAAGCCCCATAGATTAAAACTTTACCAGCGACTTCTCTATAAAAATAAAAAAGACTTGTTGTAAGAACAAATAAAGGAACAGAATTATTAAAAAGATGTTTTGTACTACTATGGATGAAATGCGTAAAGAAAACACCTTTAAAACCGTTTAATTTTCTAGGAAAAACACCAAACTTATTAAAATTCCAACCAAAACGAATTTCTAAGTAATAAATAAGCCAAATACTAAATACCAATAAAAATGGTATTAAAAATATTGAATTCGAATATTTTAATTTTCCTTCTGTTTTCATCAAACTAAAAATAACAAAAACATTTCCAAAATTAAATTTCGGACGCTCTGTCATAAATCTTTTCTATTTTTACAGTATGAATCAACCTTTGGCAGAACGCATACGCCCAAAATCTTTAGATGACTATATTAGTCAGCAGCATTTAGTTGGTAAAAACGGAATTTTAACCAATCATATTAAACAAGGTATTATTCCTTCTTTGATCCTTTGGGGACCTCCTGGTATTGGAAAAACCACTTTAGCAAATATCATTGCAAGCGAATCTAAAAGACCTTTTTATACCTTAAGTGCCATTAGTTCTGGAGTAAAAGATGTACGAGAAGTTATAGAGAAAGCAAAACAAAACAGTGGTTTGTTTACCCAAAAGAATCCTATTTTGTTTATTGATGAGATTCATCGATTTAGTAAATCACAACAAGACTCTCTTTTAGGGGCTGTAGAGCGAGGTTGGGTTACTTTAATAGGTGCAACTACAGAAAATCCAAGTTTTGAAGTTATTCCAGCTCTTTTGTCTCGCTGCCAAGTTTATATTCTAAATTCTTTTGAGAAGGAAGATATGCTAGCATTACTAAATAGAGCCATGGAAAAAGACGAGATTCTTTCAAAAAAGAAAATAACGATAAAAGAAACTGATGCCTTATTCAGAGTTTCTGGTGGTGATGCTCGTAAACTTTTAAATGTTTTTGATTTATTAGTCGCTTCGGAAGATAAAGTTGAAATTACCAATAAACTTGTTTTAGAAAAAGTTCAAAAGAATACGGTTAGGTATGATAAAACTGGTGAGCAACATTACGATATTATTTCAGCATTTATAAAATCTATAAGAGGAAGTGATCCTAATGCAGCTGTATATTGGTTAGCTCGTATGATTGAAGGTGGTGAGGATGTAAAATTCATAGCAAGAAGATTATTGATCTTAGCTTCTGAAGATATTGGTAATGCAAATCCAACAGCTTTAATCTTAGCCAACAATACTTTTCAAGCAGTAAGTACTATTGGTTACCCTGAATCGCGAATTATATTAAGTCAATGTGCAATTTATTTGGCTAATTCTGCTAAAAGCAATGCTTCTTATATGGCTATTAATAATGCACAACAATTAGTAAAACAAACAGGTGATTTATCTGTCCCGTTAGCAATAAGAAATGCACCAACTAAATTAATGAAAGATTTAGACTACGGAAAAGATTATAAATACTCGCATAATTATCCTGGTAATTTTGTAGAGCAAGAATTTTTGCCAGAAGAAGTATCTGGAACAAAGTTATATGAACCTGGAAATAATTCCAGAGAGAATAACTTTAGAGAAATTTTAAAACAACGTTGGAGAGAAAAGTATAATTATTAAAAAAGAGAGCTTAAGCTCTCTTTTTCTTAAAACTTAATTTGATAAGTTTCTGTTTTTTTTGCTCCTTCTAAATTATATTCTGCAATCCAACTAGAACCACTTTTATATATAACTCCGTTTTTATCTTTAATTACAAATACATCTTTTAAATTAGTTTTAAGTACCTGAAAAACAACTTCTGGTTTGGTATTCACCAACTGAAATCCATTGGTAATTGGTTGTGCATATAAAACATTCTCAGTCTTTTTAACCTCAACTGGTTTACTTCCAACAACAACTTCTGGAGTTTTTACTATTGCTGGTGCGTTTGTCATAACATCAACATTTTCTTTAATTTCTGGTAAATACTTGTAGTTTAATTTTTGAACTGATTTAAAAGCTCTTTTTATAGCTTCATGGTATGCTCTTTTATATTCTTTGATTTTACTTTTTCCTTCAATTGAAGTAAATAATATATTATTACTACAGTCTTTTAATTCTATAAAATTCTTTGTCGTAAACATCCCAGAATTACTTTTAACATCTGCTATAATTGCTAAACATCTATTTTCAGCTAAGTCTTTAGGTAATTTTTCATTTGCTAAAAAAGCTTTAAATCCATGCTTATTAAATAAAAATTTTGTTAACGAACTCGTTTTATACTGATCTGTTGACTTTAAAAAATCAAACTTAGTTGGAACAATTACATACTTATAATTATTAATTGATTTCTGAGAAAACACAGATGTAGTTAATGTTAATAAAATAATAAATAATAGTCTTTTCATATTAGTTAAAAATTAAGTTCATTCCGAATTGAAATGAAGCTCGATTTGCAGATGCAATATCGGTTAAATTAAAAATATTATCAACTGTTCCGTATAAATGAAACTTACCCACTCTGGCAGACAATCCTAAACCTATATTTGTAGCAGAGAAGTCATCAACTGTATAAGTAACTTTTGTATTAAAACTTTTAGATAATCTACCTTCATAAAATCCAGTTAAGGCAAATTTTGGCCCCGTAGGTCTCATTACAGTGAATATCTGTGCTCCTACAGCATTATTAAAATAATCTTTATAAGAAATATCACTACAATTTTC
This sequence comes from Tenacibaculum holothuriorum, assembly GCF_002120225.1. Classification (GTDB taxonomy): domain Bacteria; phylum Bacteroidota; class Bacteroidia; order Flavobacteriales; family Flavobacteriaceae; genus Polaribacter; species Polaribacter holothuriorum. The sequence continues at coordinate 372,418 of NZ_LAPZ01000003.1, forward strand.
CATATTCCTGCTTCTACCCCAACTATATTTATATGAACCATTAAATTTAATAGGTCTCATTACAGTATAAGATTCCTTATTTTCTGAACGTGGAACTTGTGCTTCAAAATCACTATTTAATTGTTCCCAATAATTAACGTTATTTCCATCGTATTGAAACTCAATACCAGAAAAAGTGTAATCTCCAACTATAGTACCATTTCTTAAATCTTCAGAATAACTTACAAACCCTATATCTAATAAACTCGCAGTAATTTCTGTTTGTCTATCAATTTTATATGTAAACCCAACATCAAACCCCAGTCCTAAATTACCTCCAAAGAATGCTTTTCCAATAAATGTTGATGCAGACACATCATCTTCAAAATAAATTCCAGAACTATATCCTGCTACATTAATATTATTTAAATAATGTGTGTATATATTATTTTGTCCCAAACGAGTAGTAAAGCTACCTGTATTATTTGCAGATAAAATATTTGCTATTCCTGAATAAATCTTAAATCTACCTCCTACTGTAAAGTTCTCGTTTATCTTTCTAGAAATTCCTGCATGAAGCACCCCAAGAGCTTCTGCTTTAACATTTACCTGAGATAATAAAAAAGTACGATTTAAATTAGATGCATTTCCGTCATTTATAAGTTCAATAACATCTTTAGGAAAGTTTGCAAAGACATCTAATTCCGTATAAAAACCAGCACTTAAAAAATCTCTATCATTAAGTCTATAACTTCCGCTTAAAATTTCTATCTGTTGATTCATACTTATGTAATCATCTACCGAAATTCTAGAAATAGCATTTCTAACCTTGGTTGTAAAATCTATATTATCATTCTTAAACAAATCTGATACTGTAACTTCTGAAATACCAGCATCTACTGACAAACCAGATAGCAATGGAATTCCAACATGATATTTATAACTCGGCTGCACACCAGGATTCAACAACATTGTTTGAGGTATTTCATCAAACCCATACAACACTTGTCTATTTTGCGCTTGCACAAAACATACTGTCATTATTAATGACACAAAACACAATAACTTTTTCATTAAGAGGTAATTTTGAAAGTAAATGTTCCTGCAGATTTAAAAATAAAATCTTTTATTTCGTTTGGATTAATTGGAGTTCCAGTAGCTGTTGACATTCGTATAGTAACCTTAATTTTTTTTGAATTCAAAAACTGAGGTGAATCCGCTACAACTATAGTTCTTTTTTCGGTTAAGTTAGGCGAATTAGCAGGTACATTTATTGTAGGAATTGTGTGCATTAAATTATTATTTTCATCTAAAAACTGAAAATCAATCGTAAAATTTCTATCAAAAGGGTTAGTAATTTCAAAATCTAACTCAGCTTCTACCAATTCTTTTGTAATTATATTATCAATAATTGTTTCATCTGAAATTTCTGTAACTTCATTATCGTTCGTATCAATAAAACCTCTACTTGGTATTTTAAAATACACTAAAGAGGCTATTGCTTTAGGTTCTAGAGTAAAGTTTTCAGCTTGATTGAAGTCTAAATCTTTAACACAAGATGTTAAAGAAAGAATTGTAATTATTAGAAAAATATACTTGTTTACTTTTTTCATGGAGGTTTTAAAAAGTTATTAAATACTTAACGTTTTGGTTTTATAGATATTGCTTTAAATCTAATAATGAATTAACGCTCACAACACCCGATTCTTTTTCTGAATTTTGATTAAAATATATAGCTAACATTCCCGTTTCTATCGCTCCCATTATATCTGCTTCATAACTATCTCCAATCATTATACTTTCTTCTGGTACGGCTTGAGTAATTGACAAGGCGTATTCAAAAATTTTCGGATTTGGTTTCTTTACTCCTACACTTTCAGATGTAACGATTTCTTTAAAATATTTTGCTATTCCAGACTTTTGAAGTTTTAGGCTCTGTACTTCCTCAAATCCGTTTGTAATTATGTGTAACTGATATTTTTCCTTTAAATAATCTAACACTTCAATTGTATCTTCAAACAAATAATTATGATTTGGCAAATACTTTATATAATCTTCAGAAATTGTATTAATTAATTTGTCAGAAGCATTAAAATTCAACTTATCAAAAACATCTTTTAATCTTTTATAACGTAATGTTTTTTTATCTATTTTATCTTCTCTATACAATCTCCAATAAGATAAGTTTATAGGAATATAAACTTCTAAAAAATCATGGAGCGCTATTGGTAATTTTTGCTCTTCAAAGATTTGCTGAAATGTAAGTCTAGAGTTTCTATCAAAATCCCACAAAGTATGATCTAAATCAAAAAAAATATTTTTTACTTGCATCATGCTTCAAAAATAATGGTTATTAACTCTTAAAAAAGTATTTTAGCGTTAATATTTTCGTTATGTCTCCTAATAAAAAACTTCATATTCTTTTTTTGTGCGGTTGGTATCCTTCAAGAGTACTTCCAAACAATGGAGATTTTATTCAACGACATGCCGAAACTGTTTCGTTACAACACAATGTTTCTATTCTTCACATAATTTCAGATATCAATAACACAAAAAATATTGAGTATACTACTGAAGTTATTAATCATGTCAACACACATATTGCTTATATAAAACCAAGTTCAAACCCTGTAATCAAAGGTTATCGATTTTATATAGCTTTTAAAAAGTTACTTGCAAAAATTGGTAAGTTTGACATTATACACCTTAACAAGTTATACCCGTTTGGTTTGTTTACTTTTCTATTGAAACAGCCTTATATAATTTCTGAACATTGGACTGGATATTATAAATCACATTCTAGTAATATTTCTTTTTTTGAACGTTTTGTATCAAAAAAAATAATTAAAAAAGCTTCATATGTATGTCCTGTTTCTAATGAATTAAAAAAATCAATGGAACAACTAAGATTTAAAGGAAACTATAATATTGTAGGAAATGTTGTTGATACTTCTGTTTTCAAACCATTGACGAGAAAAGAAAATGATACTTTTACAATCATACATATATCTAATATGAATGATAAACATAAAAATGTTAGTGGTATCATTTCCGCTTTTTCAAAACTTGAATTTAAATCAAAATTAGTATTAGTTGGTGAAAATTCTTCAAAGTATATGAGCTATGCTAATAAACTTAATTGTACTAACAACATTGAGTTTATAGAACATATTCCACATTATAAAGTAGTAGAATATTTACAAAGCTCTGATTTATATATCTCCTTTAGTAACTACGAAACTTGGGGAATTGTAATGATAGAAGCTCTAGCTTGCGGCACACCTGTAATATCTACAGACACAGGAATTTTAAACGAAATTGATAAAAACAATTCTTTTGAAATTATAAAAACTAATGATGTTAAAGGATTAGTAAACACAATTAGCTCTTTTAAAAATAACCGTAACATTAATAAAAATGAAACACATGATTTTATAGCTAAAAACTTTAGCCCTAAAACAATCGCAGAACAATTCATCAATCTTTATAAAAATTCATTAAATTGAAAGGATTAACAAACTACATACAAAGTTTTTTAAACCGATCAGGAGGAGAAATTTTCATTGCAACTGTTCTAGCTCGTGTATTTTCTTTTATTGCGTCTTTTATTGCCTTAAAATTAATACCTAATAAAAATTTAGGAGTAGTTTTATTTTCTTGGAATATTATCAGTTTTCTAATGCCTTTTATTGGTTTTGGCTTACATCAAAGTTATATTAGATACGGAGCTTTACTAAAAGATAAAGACGATAAAAAACACCTATTAACTTACGTTATAAAAAAAGGATTTATGGCTTCCCTTCTACTTTCTTTAGCTGTAATCGTCTTTGCGCAATTATATCACTTCGAATTTGAAAAAACCAGCACTTATTTAAGCTTATTTTCGCTTGTATTTATTCCTTATTATTTACTTGAAATTATTAAAATAAAAAGCAGACTATTTCACGATAATAAAAGTTTTGCTTTTATTGAAGTTACTTATAATATTATATTACTTTTTAGTGTATTTATTTTAAGCTATAACTTTACCGAAAAAGGTTATATAGCCGCGTTACTTTTTACTCCATTAATAACCTCAATCTTTTTTATAAAAAAGTTAGATTTAGATTTTAGTTACAGTAAAAAATTAACAATAATAAATAGAGCGTTTTGGAAGTTTGGCTTTTTTGGAGGCTTATCTAATGTAGTAACAATGCTCCTTTTTGCTATTGATATTTTATTAATTGGTCACCTAACTCAAAATTCAGAAAACGTAACTATTTATAGATATTTATCAATAATTCCTTTTAGCATTTTATTTTTACCCAGAGTACTTATAAACACCGATTTTGTAAGCTTTACAGAAAGAATAAAAGACTCTACTTATATAAAAAATTATATAAAAAATTACATTTCTCTTTTTAGCTTGATTAGTATAATTTATCTAATTCTATTCTATCTTTTTGATAATTTTATCTTACAGTTTTTTGGTTCAGAGTTTCTTTACTACAAAGATTCCTTTTTAATATTAAATATTGGTGTTTGCGGAATTCTAATTCTCAGAGGATTATTTGGAAACTTATTATCTTCAATTGGTAAAGTAAACATGAACTATTATATAAGTTTAACCGCACTAGTAATTAATATTATTAGTAATTATATCTTAATTCCAAAACTAGGAATTAAAGGAGCTGCTATAACTTCAGCTAGTTTAATGTGGTTTACAGGAATTGCTTCTTATGTTATTTTCAAACACTATTATTCATCGTTTAAACAATCGTAATATTTTAGGAAGATTATTATAATGAAGGTGAATATACTTTTCGTCTGTAGCACCAAAACTTCTATAATATTTAGCTATATTTTTCATAGATGATCCTCCAAAATCAAATATTTTAAAATGAGGTTGATATTTAAAAATAGCTCTATCGTTCATAAAAGTGTTAGCCCCATTAGATCGGTTTGAGAAATCTGAAGAACAAACTACTTCTGTTACTCTATTTTTTAATTTTACGAAAAATGCTGAAGATACTAATTGGTTATTTTTATCGTAAATAGATAAAACTTCTCCTTTCTTTTCACATTTGCATATTTTTATTAGTTGAAATAAATTATTGTAATCTCTTTCTCTAATTCCCTTACCTAAACGCTTCCCTACATTTTGTTTAAATAATTCGATTAGGTTCTCAGGAGCGTCATTCCATTTTTCAACTAAATCAAATTCTTGAGCTTTTTTAAGTTCTCTTTTTCTATTTCTATTATAATTCCTAAAAATAGTATCGTAATTCGTTTCTAAAGACAAAACTTGCATAGTTTTCTCTAGTTGAAACTTCTCAAACATACTAAATGAGTTTTTTGAATTTGTACGTTGTTCAACATACTTAAATTCATGAAACACCTCTATTAAAAATTCATTTTCATCAACTACTTCTGTAGAAAAAACACCTAATTGTAATACCCATAGTGGTGGATACACATATTTTATTCCTAACTTTTTTCGCCAAGGAAGTGGCATAACAGCAATATAATCTTCTAAAACCAACACACTCCAATTATCACAGGCAATATCTAAATACCAAGAAAAAACAAAAATGTTTCCTTGTAATGAATTCTCTATACAATTATCATATTTAACAATATCAAGATCTTTTCTCTCAACTAAAAAAATCATTAGCTTCTTACTATTTTTAACATCGAACCATATACTCTACCCCAACCTTTCCAGCGTAAATAATTACTTAAGCTTTCGTTATGAAAAAGCGTTATAAAAGTTCCATTAACTCTACGTACTTCATTTTTTAAATCTCTTATTTTTCCTAACGATTGCTTTGGAGTCAATTTCATATAATCATTCAAAGTAGTATCCATTAATGCGAATGGAAAAATCTTGAGTGGAGTTTGAATTTCAAAATCTAAATCGTAAAAATAAAACGGAGTACAAGTACTTGCTCTAAAGCCTACATGACTTGCGTATCCCATAGAATAATCTTCTTCTATCTCTAAATCGATTAATTTTTGATAAGTTTCTGGTAAAGAAAATCGAAGATAATGCTGTCGAGATCGTTTCATTGGCATATTCGTAATTCCTTCTAAACGTTCTTTTTCTTTTTTTATGATGGTAGCATCTTTCATACTGTAATAAGAAGGATGTAATCCTACTCGAGCATAATCTACCATTTCTTTAATCAACAATCTAAACTTTGTTTTAGATGCCGAAACATTCGTGTCGAACGTAGTATAATCTCCTATTAAAAAGAAAAAAATAGTGCGTACATCTAATTCTTTTTTAAATCGAAGTATTTTATCAAATGTGTTAAATGGATCTTTTTTAATGTTGAATCGTACCGCAAAACGATCCCACATATTAAATATTTTAAATTGCGAAGTGTCTTTTAAAAATCCTGCAATCGTTCTAACAATTCCTTTGTGTTTGTAGCAATAGGCATTATCTACATCAATAGTAGAAATATAGTTATAAAAACGTTTTTTATATTCATAATCTGGATATTTTTTTTTAAGTTCCTCTAACAATCTGTAAGCCCAAATATCTACAACCGGTTTTTCTAAAAACTTATGCTTAAATGCTAAACTTTCGGTAGCCATAAAACGTTCGTGGACATCTTTTATATGCGGTAAATATTCTTCGTATCTTGTAATCAAATAAAAACTAGCTCCAAATATATCGTAAGGAATAACCGATTTTTCTCCTGCTGAAAAAAAACAAGATACTCCTTTCCATTTTTCAATCTTAATTTCAACATCATTCACTCCTTGCTGAAATAACAAATCGTGGCTTCTAATAAAAAACTCTTTTCCTAAAGGTAATTTTGTATATGACATTTTGGGTCCGTTATATGCAACAAACTCTTCTACTTTCGAAGTAAAATCTATGTCAATTAATAAAATTCGAGTAAAAACATGTTTGAATATATAACGAACTCTAGGTGTTACTTTATGGGTATAAATTAAAATCATTTAAAAAAGTTAACTACAAAATACCTTCATCTGCAAAGCTAAAGTACGCTTTTTCGGTTACTATTAAATGATCTAGTAATTTAATATCTAAAGTTAATGAAGCTTCTTTAATTTTCTTTGTTAATTCAATATCAGAAGAACTCGGGTTTAATTTTCCCGAAGGATGGTTATGACAAATTAAAATTCCTACAGAAGACAATTCTAACGCTCTTTTAAACAACAACCTAACATCTACCAAAGCACCAGTCATTCCTCCCTTACTTAATTGTTGCTTAGTTATAACTTTATTAGCGTTATTTAAATGAAGCACCCAAAATTCTTCATGAGATAAATCTCCTAAAACTGGTTGAATAATTTTAAAAGCATCTTTAGAACCAGAAATTTTTGGTAATATTTCTCTTTCTTCAAACTGCCTTCTTTTACCAAACTCTAAAGCGGTAACAATACTAATAGCTTTTGCCTCTCCTATTCCTTTAAATTTCATTAACTCTTCAATCGATAATTTTGAGAGCTTATTCAAATTATTATCAACAGATTGTAATATTCTTTTCGCCAATGCTACTGCGCTTTCTTCTCTATTACCAGAGCCTATTAAAATAGCAATCAATTCTGCATCAGAAAGTACATTCTTTCCTTTTAAAATTAATTTCTCTCTAGGTCTATCATCTAAAGCCCATGATTTTATAGATAGCTTGTTCATTAACCAAAAGTATTTACTTATAAATATAATTCATTTTTTGCACAACACAAACAAGCACAGTATCTTTGCGTTCTATTCCCATTTTTAAAGTATTATGAAAATAATCATCGCCGGAGCTGGAGATGTTGGATTTCACTTAGCAAAACTCCTTTCATACGAATCGCAAGACACGTATATTATTGACTTTGATGGCAACAAATTAAATTACATTAACAATCATTTAGATGTAATTACCAAAAAAGGAGATGCTACTTCAATAAAATTATTAAAAGAAATAGGTATTGATAATGCTGATTTATTATTAGCTGTTACCGAAAATCAAAACACAAACTTTACAATCTCTGTAGTTGGAAAAGCTTTAGGTGTTAAAAAAACTATTGCACGAATTAGCAACCCTGAGTTTCTTAAAAACGATGATATCGATTTTAAAAACTACGGTGTTGACTTTATGATTTCTCCAGAAGAATTAGCTGCCGAAGAAATTAAATTGTTATTAAATCAATCTTCTTTTAATGATACAGTAGCTTTTGAAAACGGACTTTTTAACGTTATGGGAACTTCTTTAGGTTATAAATCACCGATATTAGATTTAACCGTAAAAGAAGCTAAAGAAAAATTTTCAACGGTAGATTTTATTACCATAGCTATTAAACGAGAAGGTGTTTCTCAAACTATAATTCCAAGAGGAGATACCGTATATAAACTTAAAGATCAGGTTTATTTTTCTGTTCCAAATTATAGTATTGAAAAATTGTATCCTATTATTGGAAAAGAACAAGTAGACATTAAAAATGTAATGGTTTTAGGCGGAAGTAGTATTGGACAAAAAACTGCCAGAAACCTTTGCAAAGACAACTTTAATGTAAAACTAATTGAACGCAACAAAGAAAAAGCGCTAACTATTGCTGAAGATTTAAGACACACTTTGGTAATTAATGGTGATGGTAGAGATATAGAACTTCTTGAAGAGGAAAATATAAGAGAAATGGATGCTTTTGTCGCAGTTACAGGAGATTCTGAAACAAATATCATGTCTTGTTTAGTAGCAAAATCTAAAGGAATTAAAAAAACTGTTGCTTTAGTTGAAAATATGGATTACATCAATATTTCTCAAACTATTGGTATTGATACTCTTATTAACAAAAAACTTATAGCTGCTAGTAATATCTTCCGTCATATTAGAAAAGGAGAAATTTTAGCTTTAGCAAATCTTCATAATATCGATGCAGAAGTATTTGAATTTGAAGTTCAGCCAAATGCTAAAGTTACCGAAAAGCCAATTAAAGAATTACGCTTCCCTAGAGAAGCTGTATTTGGAGGTGTAATTAGAGATGAAAAAGCACATATGTCTTTCGGAGATTTTCAATTACAAAGTGGTGATAAAGCTATTGTTTTTTGTTTACCAGAAGCTATTTCAATTGTAGAAGATTTATTTAACTAATGCAAAATCTTAATTACAAACTTATTTATCGTTTTTTAGGTATAACTGCAACCCTTAACGGATTGTTCATGTGGTTAGCTGTTCCATTTAGTATTTATTATGACGAAAAAGCTCGTTGGGGTATTTTAAATGCTGGAATAATAACGGTTACTCTCGGATTAATTCTTTACTTTTTCAATAAACCTACAAACAAAAATATTCAAAAAAAAGAAGGATATTTAATTGTAACTGCTGGTTGGTTAATACTTACCATTACAGGAATGTTACCTTATCTTTTTACTGGAAGTATACCTAATATTACTAATGCGTTTTTTGAAACAATTTCAGGATATTCTACCACAGGTTCATCTATCTTAACTGATATTGAATCTATGCCAAAAGGAATTTTATTTTGGCGATCTGCAACGCATTGGATAGGTGGTATGGGAATTATTGTTCTTACTATTGCTATTCTTCCTTTATTAGGAATTGGGGGAATGCAGTTATTTATGGCTGAAGCTCCTGGTCCTTCTGCCGATAAGTTACATCCTCGAATTACTGATACTGCTAAAAGATTATACTTAATATATATTGCTTTAACTTTAGTTGAATTTTTATTATTGAAAATTGCTGGAATGACTTGGTTTGATGCACTTAATCATGCCATGGCTACAGTAAGCACAGGAGGATTTTCAACAAAAAATGCTAGTGTTGCGTATTGGAATAATATGCCATTAGTACAATATATAATTATCGCTTTCATGTTTATTGCAGGTACTAACTTTGTACTTACTTATTTTGCTTTAAAAGGAAAAGTGAGAAAAGTAATTCAAAGTGAAGAGTTTAAATATTACTCTATTGGTATTCTATCAATTTCTTTAATTGTAGCTATTTTTATATTGTTTTTTCAAGACCCAACTTTAAAAACAAGTATTGACCATCCTTTTGTTTACGGAAAAACTGAAAGTGCTATTCGTCATGCATTATTTTCAGTAATTTCTGTAGTTACTACAACTGGTTTTGTTACTGCTGATTTTACTATGTGGAGTTATTTTATTACTACTTTATTTTTTTCACTCTTTTTCTTAGGAGGATCAGCAGGTTCTACTTCGGGTGGGGTAAAAATTGTAAGACATATTGTGATGTTAAAAAATAGTTTTTTAGAGTTTAAAAAATCACTACATCCTAACGCTATAATTCCTGTACGTTACGACGGTAAAGCTATCGGACAAAATATTGTCTTCAATATTTTATCTTTCTTTATACTATACATGCTTATTTTTATCATTGGCTCTGTTATCTTAGCCTTTTTAGGCTTAGACTTTTTATCGGCTGTAGGAGCTTGTGCTTCTTCTTTAGGTAATATAGGTCCTGCTATAGGAACAGTTAGTCCTGTGGATAACTTTTCACATTTATCCGTAGGAGCAAAATGGTTTTGTTCTTTCTTAATGCTTATTGGTCGTTTAGAGTTATTTACTGTTTTAATTCTATTCACACCTTTCTTTTGGAGAAAAAACTAAACACTTAACCTACTAGTAACAAAATACATAAAATTATTTTTCATACATTTAAGGATACTAAATTCCTTATTTATGAAACAAAAATATTTTTGGTTATTTTGCTTTTTAAGTTTCTATTTAAATACTTTGGGGCAAGATGCGTTAATAACTACAATAGTAGATGGCACATTAAATTCTTCAATAGATTGTTCTAGCCCTTCTAATGGTTCAGACCCAAGGTTTGTGGAAATTTATGTAAGCGGTACAATAGATTTTAGCGGATATGATTTAGATGTAGAGACTAATGGCCCCAACTCTAGTGCAGGAGATTGGGTGTCTAAAGACATTTCAAGCTTAGGTTCAATTTCTAATCAGTTTGTTTATTTGGTACTAACTGCTGACCTCCCAACATTTGATGCTGTTTTTCCTGGAAAAACTAGAATTGGCATCGCTTTAGGTACGATAAATGGTAACGACTCTTTTAGAATTGAAGATGGGAGCGGTAATATTTTAGATATTTTTGGTAATCCAAGTGAAATTACTAGCTCTTCCACATATACAGGGTGGAATTATCAAGATAGTTACGCTAAAAGGAAAAATGGTTCAACCCCAAATAATGGAGTTTTTCTTGAAAGCGATTTTACTTACCCTGGCGAAGATGCTTTAGTAGGTACTGATTGTACTAGTTTTGCTAATACTGTAAACTTAGGGTCATATATTGCTTGGACTGGTAACACAGATACTAATTGGTCCACAAATACTAATTGGTCTACAAATGCAGTTCCTCTAACAACAGATAAAATTGTAATACCAAATGGACTAACAAATTACCCTATAGTTTTATCTCCAATTACTGTTGATAGTATTACCATGGAAGCTGGTTCTTCTCTAGTTGCTAATGCAACTATTACAGGTAACGTAACCTATAACAGAACTTTAACTTTTGTTTCTGGAAATACAAATGGTTGGCATTTAGTTTCATCACCCGTTTCAAACCAAACATTTAACAACTCATATGCAACTACTAATAACTTAGCAACAAGCGGTACAAAAAGAGGACTTGGAATTTATAATACAAATAGCAATTCATGGACTTATTTAGAAGATAATGATAGTAACTCTGGTACTTTTAATTCTGGTACTGGATATTCTATGAAAAGAGCGTCTACTGGTACTGTTTCCTTTACGGGAACAATTAACACAGGAGATATAAATGGAGTTAGTGTTTCTTCTGCTGGAAATGGATTTAACTTATTAGGAAATCCATACACTTCCTATATGAGTAGTCAAACTTTTTTAAATGCAAACACAAATACTACTGGAGAAATTTGGACTTGGTCACACGGTAGCGGATATACATCTAGAACAGCAAGTGAAAATTTTATAATTGCTCCAGGTCAAGGTTTTTTTGTAGATGTTAATAGTGGAACAACAGTTAATTTTGCAGAATCAAATCAAAGTTCTGGAACAGATAATTTTCAAAGATCTAACAAAACAGAAGTTAAACTTATAATTTCTGATGGTACTAAAGAAAGATTATCTAAATTATATTATTTGAATGACAATAATGTTACTAAAAGTTTTGATTGGGGATATGAAGGTAAATTATTTGGCGGAGTATCTCATTCTTTAGCTATATATTCTCATTTAGTTAATAATGATCAAGGAACAAAATATCAAGTTCAATCATTACCTATAGATGATATGGAAACTACAGTTGTTCCTCTTGGAATAAAAGCTGAAGCAGGTAAAGAAATTGAAATTTCAGCTGTTGCACAAAATCTTCCTACTGGAGTTAAAGTAATTTTAGAAGATAGAACAAATAATACTTTTACAGATTTGTCTGACTCAAATTTTAAAATAACATTAAGTGAAAATTTAGATGGTATTGGTCAATTTTATTTACATACTACTTCTCAAAAATTAAGTACCGATAATAATACAATTCAAAATGTTAGTATTTATAAATCAGGGACGAATACTATTACAATTGCAGGATTAAATGCTCAAAAAATTTCTTTAAATGTATATTCTATTCTTGGTAAAAAAGTAATAGAAAAGAACTTTTCTTCTAACGGAGTGTCTAGAATTTCAATTCCTTCTTTAGCAACTGGAGTTTATATTTTTGAAATATCCTCAGAAATAGGAAAAGTGAATAAGAAGATTATTTTAGAATAATTAATACCTTACAATTATGAAAGAACAAAATAACGATAAAAATATATCAAGAAAAGACGCTTTAAAGAAAATTGGTAACTATAGTAAATATGCAGCTTTAACAGCTTTAGGAACTTATATGATTTTAAATCCGCAAAAAGCACAGGCTTCTAGCCCTCCTCCTAATCCTGGAGATGATTTTTAATAAAAAACTATATTCAATTAATAAAAACTCAGATTAATCTGAGTTTTTTTATTTATCAAAACAAAAAACACTCATTACTAAAATGCGCACACTTATCACTTAAAATACTTCGTTCAATCCTTTTTGAAGAAAATCTCAGTAATCGAACAATATTTTTGTATTAGAAATTATATAGAATATAAAAATTACTAACTACAAACCAAATGATTATGAAATCTCTCAAAAAAATTATCGGATTATTATTTATTTGTTCAATATCAATTACAAAAACCTACGCTCAACAAGAAGGTTTTCTCGGTGAAGTTAAAATGTTTGCTGGAAATTTCGCACCCAGAGGATGGGCTTTTTGTGAAGGGCAAATTTTACCTATTTCTCAAAATTCTGCTTTATTCTCTATATTAGGAACTATATACGGCGGTGATGGTCGGACTACCTTTAGATTACCGGATTTTCGTGGTAGAGTGGCTATGAGTGCTGGTAGACATCCTGGATCAAATTACGATTATAGACAAGGACAAACAGGAGGTGCCGAATCAAGAGTTCTTACATTGAATCAAATGCCACAACATAATCATACTGCTACATTTAGTCAAACTTCAGGAAACGTAATAATACCCGCTGTAAGTAGTGAAGGTAACTCTGACATACCAACTAATAATGTTTTAGCTATCCCTAATATCGGAGGTGCTAATCAAATATATAGTACTGCCACTAATGATACTCAATTAAAAAACGGTACTGCGACAATACAAGGTAATGTTACGGTAGGAAACAATGGAAATAATCAAGCCTTTGATAGCAGACAACCTTATACAATAATTCGCTACATAATTTGTATACAAGGACTCTTTCCTTCTAGAAGCTAGTTAATTATTTTTTAACAACATGTCATGATTATGAAAAAAAACTACATAATACTTCTTTTCAAATTTATATTTATCTATTCATTTGGATTTACATCAATTAAAGCACAGACAAATTTAAGTGATGGAGATATTGTTTTTACTAGAATTGATATAAGTAGCGATCAATTCTCTTTTGTGTTTTTAACTAAAGTTGAAGCTGGAACTGAATTTTTTATTACTGATGAAAAATGGAAAAACACTAACTTTGGAAATAATGAGAGCACTTTAAAAGTTTCTGTTAATTCAACTATTAATGCTGGAGAAGAGTGTCATATTAACCCCAATACATCTCCTATCGATATCAGTTTTACTTCAGGAGCAACATCATTAATTACTCTACAAAGTGTAGGAACATATTTACCTTATCCAAATAGAAACATGTTAGGTAGTGCAGGTGATCAACTTTTTATTTATCAAAATAGTAGTGGAATTAAGGTTATTTCAGGAATTAATGCCAATGAAGGTAATATAGGTAGCTCAGATAATGCTTGGAATACTTCTATTACTTCAATTTCAAACTCCCCATTGCCTACAGGTAAAAGTAATGCTAATAATGGTTTTTTAGGATTATTTCAAAATGGGATAAACCCAAAAGTATACAATGCTCGTTATAAAGAATCCGCCTTGCATACAGGAGATAAAGGTACTATTTTAACTAGTATTATGAATTATCAAAATTGGGATTTCAGTAATACAGTATCTTTTACTCCTTCAACTAGCCCCTTTAACGTAATTCCTAACAAATATACTTGGACAGGAACTAACAATAACAATTGGAATACTGCTGCTAACTGGGATACTAATTCTATTCCTATTTCAAGTTCTGATGTTACCATACCTAATGGTTTAACAAACTACCCAACTATTTCTTCAGCAGTAGCAGTTAATTCAATTAGTATAGCTTCAGGAGCGTCATTAATTGCGAATGCTTCTGTTACTGGTACTACTACTTACACAAGAAACTTACCAACAACAAATTGGTATTTAGTATCTGCTCCAGTTTCTGGCGAAACACAACAAGATATAATTGCTAATCATACTTTTGCTTCAGGTTCTGGTAGTAATATTGGTATTGGTGCTTACACAAATAACGGCACTACTCCATGGGTATATGCTACAGCAGCAACCACTGGACCTTTAGTATCTGGTGTTGGAGTTTCTATGAAATTAGCTGCAGCTGGAGATGTATCCATTACTGGATCTGTAAATACTTCTAACGTAAGTTTTCCTGTATCTACTGGTACACGAAACAATTTTAATTTAATAGGTAACCCTTTTACATCTTATGTTAGTTCTAGTGATTTTGCTACTGCTAATACTGGTTTACTTAGCGAAGAAACTGTTTGGTTATGGAATGGTTCTCAATATGTAACGTATAATAATATGACTCCTATCCAAATAGCTCCTGCTCAAGGTTTCTTCGTAGAAGCAAGTGGTTCGGGGAATGTAACATTTTCAACAGCTAATCAAAGTCATCAAGGTACTGATACTTTTCATAGAGGAGCTACTATTCCTTCTTTGGAATTATTTATACAAAACAATTCTGACAATAAACAATCTACCAAAGTATTTTATGTTGATGGAAAGACTAAAGGTTTTGATAACGGATACGACTCTAAAATGTTTAATGGAGCAACACAAAATTTTACTGTTTTTACTCATTTAATTAGTAATAACGATGGAAGAAATTTAGCTATTCAAACATTACCTAATTCAGATCTTGAAACTATGGTAATTCCTGTTGGTGTTATTGCTGAAGCTAATAAAGAAATAACATTTTCTATAAACTCACAAAATTTACCTTCTGGTATTAAAGTGTATTTAGAAGATCGAATAAATAATAAATTTATCGACCTTTCAGAAAATACATATTTAATTACTTTAGCTAATAATAGTAACGGCACAGGTCAATTTTATATTCATACTACTTCACAAAAATTAAGTACCGGAGATTTTAGAAATAATCTTGATAATGTTAGTATTTATAAATCTGCATCTAAAGAAATTACAATTAGTGGATTACAAACCAATGCAAACATTACAGTGTATTCTATATTAGGAAAAGAGTTAATTAAGACTCAAATTGTGTCTAATGGATCTAGTCAAATCAACTTACCTTATTTAGCTCCTGGAGTTTACATTGTAAGACTAAGTTCTGACTTAGGAAATATGACTAAGAAAATCATTTTAGAATAACCTAATCCTCCATTATCATGAAAGACACAAAACAACATAAAGAAGAAATTACTCGTAAAGAAGCACTTAAAAAGATTGGAAGTTATGGAAAATACGCTGCTTTAACTGCTTTAGGTACTTATATGATTTTAAATCCGCAAAAGGCACAAGCTCAAAGCCCTGAAGATCCTGGTGAAGGGTTTTAAAAATAAAATTAACTAGTATTAAAACCTCGATACATTCGAGGTTTTGTTATTTTTACATATCATGATTATAAAAAACTTAGAAGATAAATCTATAGTCTGGTTTAACGATACTAATGAATATTTGGTCGTAGAACCTATAGTAGCCGAAATACTTTCTTTGACAGAAAAAAATAAAACTAAAGAAGAGATAAATAACGCAATCTCAAAAAAAATAAATATTCCTAAATCTGAGCTTAATAATTTAATAGAAGATGTAACACTTTTAACCCAAACTACAGTTGCTAAAAAAAATGATGAAATTATTCCTATTGAAAAACCAATAAAGTTTTTAAAAACTATTTTTTACAAAATAAATAATATTATTTTTAAAGTTGATTTTTCATCAGAATATGAACTTTCATTAGTTCACCCAAAATTCGCACATCTTCAAATTGAATCAACTGATAAAATCAATCATTATTTTAAAGTATATAGCGATACAAATTTCATCAGTTTTATAGTTGACAATGTAAATATAGGAGTATGGAAGCTTAATGAAGCTCATTATTTTCAAGGAAAATTTTCTATGAAAATCGTTGAGCTAATGCATCAAAAATCTGAAAACAACTGGTTAGGAGTTTTTCATGCATCTGCCATAAGCAATGGTAAAGATGCAATGTTATTTCTTGGTGACTCTGGGAATGGCAAAAGCACTTCTCTTGCTTTACTTCAAGCAAATAACTTTACATATTTAGCAGATGATTTCGTTCCTGTAGCTGCAAAAAATCAAGAAGTTTATAGTTTTCCTTCCGCTATTTCTATCAAAAAAAATAGTCTAGAAACATTACTTCCTATTTATCCTGAACTCAAAACATCTGCAGAATACCATTTTAAACGACTCAATAAAATCGTTAGGTATTTACCTCCAAAAAATTCTGACTACACTAAACATCTTCCTTGTAAAAACTTAGTCTTTATTAAGTATAAAAAAAATAGTAGCCTTCAATGTAATCGTATTTCAAACATTAATGCTTTTGAACAATTAGTTCCTGATTCTTGGTTATCTCCACTTAAAGAAAATGCTGAAATATTTTTAAATTGGTTTACAAATTTAAACTGTTATCAATTAACATATTCTGATAATAACAAGATGGTTGCAATCGTATCTAAAATCTTTAATAATGAATTATAAAGATACTCTCTTTTTTATCGGAAAATGTTTAACCATAACTCATGAAGAACATAATTGTGTTTTAGTTGAAAAAGAGCTTAAAAAAGGAAATATTGATTGGGATTCTGTAGTAAAAGTAAGTACTTCTCATTATGTTTTTCCAGCTTTGTATTGTAATTTAAAACATGCTGATTTTTTACATTATTTACCTAATGACTTAGTCGAATATATGAAGCATATTACCGACTTAAACAGAGAAAGAAACCAACAAATTATTGAGCAAGCTAAAGAAATAAATGAACTATTATTAAGTCACAACATAACACCTATTTTCTTAAAAGGAACAGGAAATTTATTATGTGGATTATATAAAGATATTGCTGAACGTATGGTTGGAGACATTGATTTTTTGGCAGATAAAAATGAAGCTCAAATTTGTTATGATGTTATAAAAACTTCAGGATATACTAAAAAAATTTCAGATTTATTTGATGACCATAGACATTTACCTAGAATTACACACCCAAACAAAATTGCTGCAATTGAGATACATAAAGAAATTTTAAGAGAGGAAAAATCTATTTTTTTTAATTATCAATCTGTAGAAAATTCTTTAATTAAAGTAAATAACTACACCCTTTTGTCTTATAAAGATCAAATTAAACTAACAGTGTATTCTAAATTAATCAATGATTATCAGTTTATAAAAAAAGGAATAAATTTAAGAGCTGCTTATGATTTTTATCTACAGGGTAATCGATTAGAAAAAAAGGAAATATTTACAGATAAAGAATTGTCAAAAGAACTGAATGCTGGAATAAGTTTATATTCAACAATTTTAGAAAAACCTAAAAAAATAGAGTTCACTACAACTAAGCTGTCTGAGAAATTTATTCATGAAGCAATAAAAAATCTTAATATAAATTACAAAACCCAGTTGTTTAAAAAGCTTACCAACTCATATATTTTCTTTTATCAAAGAATTAAAATCTTACTCAGAGCTTTTTACAAAAAAGATTATCTCCTCTTTATTACTTCAAGAATAACAAATATAAATTGGTACAAAAGAAAACTAGGAATCTAAACCAAACTCTTAACCTCATTAAAATCTAAACCTCCATAATTACCAGAGCTCATTAATAGCACTGCTTTATTTTCTAAGTCCTGATTAAATAAGAATTCCTTAAACTCTTGTGGATTCGTATAAATAATCAAATCATCACGTTCAAAAGCTTGCGCTATTTGTTGTTCAGTTACCTCATCTAGTTGCTTAATTTTTACAGCATGCGGTGAATAAAATACAACAGCTTTATCAGCATCATCTAAAGCTCCTTTATACTCTGCCAAAAACTCAGCATTTAAACTAGAATAGGTATGTAATTCTAAACATGCTAAAACTTCTCTTTCAGAATATTGATTTTTAACTGCAGTAGTGGTCGCATTAACTTTACTTGGACTATGAGCAAAATCTTTAAAAATTACAGTTGAATTGTTTTCTGCAATTTTCTCTAAACGTTTACTTGCTCCTTTAAAACTAACAATTGCTTCATAAAACTCATCTTCTTCAATTCCCATATGCTGGCAAATCCATTTTGCTCCAGCTAGATTCTGTAAATTATGCTCTCCAAAAATTTCTAAAGGTAAATCTCCTTCTTCCGTTTCAATAAAAGTAGTTCCGTTATCAATAAAATACTTTGGAGTTATGTATGGATATTTTTTAATCGGATGAGAACTCTCCTCCACTACTCTCTTTACTTCTTCATCTTCTTCATTATACACCATAATTCCACCATTAGTAAGTGAGTCTGTAAAGATTGAAAACTGTTCTACATAATTTTCAAAAGTTGGGAATACATTAATATGGTCCCAAGCAATTCCACTTAATAAAGCAATATTCGGTTTATATAAATGAAACTTTGGTCTCCTATCAATTGGTGAACTTAAATATTCATCTCCTTCTAAAACTATGAATTCATTTTCTTCAGTGAGCTTTACCATGGTTTCAAAACCGTCTAACTGAGCACCAACCATATAATCTACTTCTCTATCATGATAATTCAGCACATGTAAAATCATAGAGGTAATCGTAGTTTTTCCATGAGAACCACCAATAACCACACGAGTTTTGTCTTTAGATTGCTCGTATAAAAATTCTGGATACGAATAGATCTTCAATCCTAACTCCTGTGCTTTTAATAATTCAGGATTGTCTTTTTTAGCATGCATCCCTAAGATAATGGCATCTAAATCAGAGGTTATCTTTCTAGGAAACCAACCAAACTCCTCAGGTAAAAGATTATATTTTGCTAACCTGCTTTTGGATGGGTCGTGAATCGTATCATCGCTTCCTGTAATTTGGTATCCTTTTTGGTATAATGCAATCGCTAGGTTATGCATTGCACTTCCTCCGATAGCTATAAAATGAATTTTCATGCTTTAGTAATCTATAACGAAAGTCAAAAATACAAAACCAAGCTATAATTTAAGTATCTTTAAATCGAAACTCATTGAAAAGTTCAGTTTACTCACTCAAAAGCTCTATTAACAAATTAATAGTTGTGTTACAACACAAATTTTGGGTGATTTGAATATCTAAATGAATCTAGTTATGAAAAAATTCACATCGATAGTATTAATGATTTTATTTTCAACTTTACTAAACGCTCAAGAAAACTATAAAAGTTTGTGGGAAGAAGTCCATAAATTTGAAATAGACAACTTACCTAAATCTGCATTAAAAATTGTGGATAAAATTTATGATAAAGCTGAAAAAACACAAAATTCACCTCAACTCATAAAGTGTCTTTTATACAAAAGTAAGTTTGCATTGATTTTAGAAGAAAATGCACAGTTACAAATCATTAATCAGTTTAAAGAACATATTTCTACAAGTGAATTTCCTACGAAAAATGTTTTAGAAAACATCTTAGCTAATTTATATTGGCAATATTTTCAGCAACATCGATGGCAATTTTATAACAGAACCCAAACTAAAGAAAAAGTAGACAAAAACGATTTTAGAACTTGGGATTTAAATACGTTATTTTCTGAAATTCATCATTATTTTGAAGCATCTTTAAAAAACGAAAACAAATTACAGCAAGTTGATGTTTATAAGTTTGGAGAAATTTTACACGCTGTAAAAGACTCAAAAAAATATCGTCCAACACTATACGATTTCTTAGCTCATAATGCACTTGATTTTTATAAAACATCAGAAAGCAACATTACAAAACCGGCGTATCAATTTAAGATAAACAACCCTGCTTTTTTAAGTGATTTATATTCTTTTTCTAAATTGAAATTAGAAACAAAAGATATTGAATCTCTTCAATTTAATGCTTTACAAGTCTTTCAAAAGTTAATTCTATTTCATTCAAACAAAAAAAACTATCTAGCCTTAGCTAATGTCGATTTTGAACGATTAAATTTCGTAAAACAGCATGCTACTTTTCTTGATAAAAACAAAGTTTATTTAGCAACCTTAAAAACATCAGCAAACAACTTCAAAGACAACGAAATTTCAGGGTTATATAATTACGAAATTGCACAATTGTATCATCAACAAGCTAACTCGTATTTATCAAATAAAAATGCTGATTTCCGTTTTAAAAATAAAGATGCTTTAGCTATTTGTAAACAAGTTATTCAGCTGTTCCCCAAAAGTATTGGCGCAAAAAAATGTAAAGTTTTACAGAATAAAATTACTCACAAAACACTGTCAATTCTTTCGGAAAAGTTTGTTCCAATCAACACAAATTCTAGACTTCTAATTACCTACAACAACGTAAATCATTTATACTTTACATCTTATAAAATTAGTAAAGAACAGTTAATAGAGTTCAATAAAATATATGAAGATAAAGAACGAATTAAGTTCATAAATTCTCTTGAAAAAGTAGTTTCGTGGAACAATAAACTTCGAAACGAATTTGATTATTTAACACATACTACCGAAATAGTAGTTCCTAAACATAATCAAGGAAGTTATCTTATTGTTGCTAATCAAGAAAATGATTTACAAGACAATCAACTTTTTGCAACAGCCAATATTCAAGTAACAAATTTAGCTTTGGTTGAAAATAATAATAACGGTATTATTACTTATCAAGTTGTTGATAGGAACAATGGAGCTCCTATTAAAAACGCTACATTATTACTGCAAAACAAAAAACGTAGACACGGTAAGCAAATCAACAAAAAATTGACCACCAATAACCAAGGTTTTGCTTACTACAAAAGTTCTAATAACTACAATAATGTTTATGTTACAGTTTCAACCAAAAATGATAAAGCTGTTTTTGGAAACTTCTACATTAATAAATATTATAAACAAGCCAAAGAAGACAACAATGAATACATAAGAATTAAACCATTTATTTTTACTGATAGAAGTATTTACAGACCTGGACAAACTGTTTACTTTAAAACGATTTGTATTCAAAAAAACAATGATACTTCTAAACCTTTCACTAATGAATTTATTGAAGTTTCACTAAACAATGTTAACGGTGAAGAAGTTAGTAAACTACAGCTAAAACTAAATGAATTTGGTTCTGCATCTGGTGAGTTTAAATTACCAAATAACGGATTAACTGGTGAGTACAGTTTTTCAATTGATGAAAGTGATGAAAAAGAAAGTGAGTTTTATGACAATGCAGATTTCGATTTTGATCAATTCGACTATGTTTCACGTATTTCTGTAGAAGAATACAAGCGCCCAAAATTTGAAACCAAATTCAAACCAATTACTGAAACGTTTACCATAAATGATAGCATTACAGTAAATGGTTTTGCCAAAGCTTTTTCTGGTACTTCAATTATTGATGCTAAAGTAGTGTATCGTGTACACCGTAAAGTTCAATATCCTAGTTGGTGGTATTGGCGTCGACCTCATTTTTCTTCTGAAGCGCAAGAAATTACTCATGGAGAAAGCACCACAGATGCTTCTGGTAATTTCAAAGTTAAGTTTAAAGCTATTCCTGATGAAAGTGTAAACAAGAACGACTTACCGATTTTTTCTTATGAAGTTACCGCTGATGTTACCGATATAAATGGTGAAACAAGAAGTACTTCAGTAATAGTAAAAGTTGGTTATCATGCAATGGTAGCTAATATTCAAATGCCTTCTAAATTAAATAAAGAAGAAAAAAATCAAGCTATAGAAATTACCACGAAAAATTTAAATGATGAAAATGTACCTGCAAAAGGAACATTACAAATTTTCAAATTACAAGCACCCAATAATCCGTTAAGAAAAAGACCTTGGAGTACTCCAGATTATCAAGACATTTCTGAAGCTCAATTCAGAAAATTATTTCCTCACGATGCCTACACTAAAGAAGAGACAGATGAAAATTCATGGAAAAAAGGAAAATTAGTTTTCGAAACTACTTTTAATACTGAAGATTCTAAGAAAGTTATATTAAAAAACATTAAAAAATGGATTTCAGGTAAATACATTGCTATTGTATATGTTACCGATAGATTCAATCAAAAAGTAACCGATAAAAAGAAATTTACGGTTAGTAATACTACTGAAAAATCAGTAGCTGACAATACCTTTTTCGTCTACAATGTTAATAAACTAAATTATGCTCCTGGAGAAAAAGTTTGTTTACAAGTAGGATCAGCCTCCAAAGACGTTACTGTAGTTGTACAAGTTGAAAAAGAACAAGAAATTGTTTCAACTAAGCTAATTAAACTTAGTGATAACATTAAAAATATTGAAATTCCTGTTACAAAAAAGGACATTGGCGGATTCGCTATAAAATACTATTTCGTAAACTATAATAGCTTTACTAATGGTAGTATTCCAATCTTTGTTAGCCTTCCTCAAGAACAAATTAGCATTACAACTAGTACTTTTAGAGACAAGCTTCAACCTGATTCTGAACAAACTTGGAGTTTTACTATTAAAAATGACAAAAACAATAAAGTTGCGGCAGAAGTTTTAGCAAGTATGTACGATGCTTCTCTAGATCAATTTAAACAACATCAATGGCAGTTTAACCCTATAACTACGCCTAGTTATTATTCCTACGGAAACAATGCAAATGCATATCAAAGTTTTGGTCAAGAAAACTTCAGAATTTTCAATAGAAACTATCCTAGAGGTTATTATCATCATCAAAATTATGATCGTTTAAATTGGTTCGGATTTAGTTTTAACAATCAGCAATGGGTTCAAAGACAGTTTACTCGTGATCTAAAAGCAAAAGAAGATAATACTCGTAAAGAATATGATAGGATTATCTCTGGTGTTGTTGAAGACGAAGGAGGTCCGCTACCAGGAGTAACAGTACTAATTAAAGGAACTCAATTTGGTACAGAAACCGATTTTGACGGGAACTATAGTATCAAAGTGAAAGATGGTGATATTCTTGTATTTAGTTTTGTAGGAATGGATACTGTTGAAAAACACATTACTGACGCTTCTAAAATAATGTTAGAAGGAAATAACTTTCTAGAAGCCGTAGTTGTAACTGAATTAGGAGTTAAAAGAAAATCCGCTCCTCCAGCTTATAGCAATTTAATGGGAAAGGTTGCTGGAGTTGAAGTTATGGAAGAAAGCGAACAAGCAGATGCTTCTTCTATAAGAATTAGAGGAAAAGCTTCTTTAAATTCATCTGAAATTCCTTTATATATTGTAGATGGTAAAATTGTACCTTCTTTTGATGTAAATGCCAATACTATTATTTCTTCAACTGTATTAAAAGCCAATGAAGCTATCGCTTTATACGGAGAAAAAGGAAAAAATGGTGCAGTAGTTATTATTACCAAAGATGGTCAAAATGAATTAACACAAGTTAAAGCACGTAAAAACTTTCAAGAAACAGCTTTCTTTTATCCGCATTTAACAACCGATAAAAAAGGAAATATAACATTTAGTTTTACAACTCCAGAGGCTTTAACTCGTTGGAAGTTGCAATTACTCGCACATACTAAAGAGTTAAACGTTGCCACTAAAACGTTAACTGCCATAACTCAAAAAGAGTTAATGGTTATTCCTAATGCTCCAAGGTTTTTAAGAGAAGGTGATAAAATTACGTTAAGTACTAAAATTGCAAACCTTTCGAATAACAACTTACAAGGTTTAACACAATTAATTTTAACTGATGCTTTTACTGGAAAGCCTTTAGACTTATTAGTAAATAGTGAGCAAACTCAATCCTTTTCAGTTAATAAAGACGGAAATACTAATATTTCTTGGAATCTTTCTATTCCAGAAAGTCTACAAGCTGTGCAATACAAAATAATTGCAAAAGCTGGTGATTTTTCTGATGGTGAACAAAACGTACTACCAGTACTATCAAACAGAATGTTAATTACCGAAACCTTACCATTATGGGTAAACTCAAATCAAACTAAAACATTCAGTTTAGAGAAGCTTAAAAATCAAAACTCAAATACGCTTAGTCATCATAAACTAACCTTAGAGATTACTTCTAATCCTGCTTGGTACGCTATTCAGGCTTTACCTTATTTGATGGAATATCCTTATGAATGTTCAGAACAAACCTTTGCTCGTTATTATGCAAATACATTGGCAACTCATATCACGAATTCTAATCCTAAGATTCAGAAAGTATTTAACCAATGGAAATCAAGTGATGCCTTACTATCTAATCTAGAAAAGAATGAAGAATTAAAATCATTAATTATTCAAGAAACTCCTTGGTTACGTGACGCTCAATCTGAAACTGAACAGAAGAAACGCATTGGGTTGTTGTTTGATTTAAATAAAATGAAAAACGAACAGCAGAAATCACTTAAAAAACTAAGTGATATGCAATTGAGTTCTGGAGGCTTTCCTTGGTTTAAAGGAAGTGATTATCCAAATATTTATATTACGAACTATATAGCTTCTGGTTTTGGTCATTTGAAAAAACTTGGTGTTACTAAGTTTGACAATAAAACTCAAGACGTACTTACAAAAGCTATTCAGTTTTTAGATACTGAAATTACACATCAATATGAAAAGCTTTTAGAGCAAGCTGAAATCATCAAGCAAAAAAACGGAGCAAAAAAAGCTAAGGAATATTTAGACAAGAAACATATTGGTTATTTCCAACTTCAGTATTTATATATGAGAAGTTTTTATAAAGAATATTCTCATAAAAGAAAAGTTACAGAAACTGTCAACTATTATACAAAACAAGCTACAAAGTATTGGAATGATTTCAACCTACAAGCAAAAGGACAAATCGCGCTAATTCAATTTAGAAATGGAGATACTAAAAACTCAACTAAAGTTTTAGCTTCTTTAAGAGAAAACAGCATTACTTCAGAAGAGTTAGGTATGTATTGGAAAGCTAACAAACCTAGTTGGCGATGGTCTGAATCTCCAATTGAAACACAAGCTTTATTAATTGAAGCTTTTTCAGAAATTGAAAATGACGCAAAAACTATAGATAACTTAAAAGTTTGGTTATTAAAAAATAAGCAAGTAAATAGATGGAATACTACTAAAGCAACTTCTGAAGCTGTATATGCTTTACTATTACAAGGAAGCGATTGGATTTCTGTTAATGAAAGTGTTGATGTTACTTTAGGTACTATTAAAATAGAACCTAACAAAATGCCTTCTGTAAAAACCGAAGCAGGTACAGGGTATTTTAAAACTTCGTGGAATGCTACCGAAATAACTTCTAAAATGAGTGATGTTACTATTTCTAAAAAAGGAAAAGGAATTGCTTGGGGCGGATTATATTGGCAATATTTTGAAGATTTAGATAAAATAACCTCAGCAAAAACCTCTCTTAAATTAGAGAAAAAATTATTTAAAAAAGTAAATTCTGATACTGGTAAAAAGCTAATTGAAATAACTGAAAATACTTCTTTAGAAATTGGTGATTTAATTACTACTCGAATTGTTTTACGAAGCGATAGAGATATGGAATTTATTCATATGAAAGATATGCGTGCTAGCGGTGTAGAACCTGTTAATGTTTTATCTCGATACAAATGGCAAGACGGATTAGGTTATTACGAAAACACTAAAGATGCTGCAACAAACTTCTTTTTTGACCGTTTACCTAAAGGAGTTTATGTTTTTGAATACGATGTAAGAGTTAATAATGCTGGTAATTTCAGCAATGGAATTACAACAATTCAAAGTATGTATGCTCCTGAGTTTAGTAGTCACTCTAAAGGAGAAAAAATAAATGTAAAATAGAATTGTATATTTGCCGCCAAACAAAAAACAAAAAATGAAAAAAGTATTTTTAACTATCGGTTTATTTTTAGCTGTATTTTTAACTGCCAATGCTCAAGAAATTTCAGAAAACGCAATTGGAATTCGCTTTGGAGATAACAATGGTTTTGGTGGAGAAATTTCTTATCAAAGAAAATTAAGTGATAATAACCGATTAGAAGTTGACTTAGGTCTTAGAAAAGGTAGTGCTTTTAAAGCAACAGGTTTATACCAATGGGTTTGGCAATTAGAAAACCAATTTAACTGGTATGCAGGTGTTGGTGGAGGAATCGCTTCTGGAAGTGGTAGTACTGCTTTATTTGGTGCTGGAGTAATTGGTATTGAATACAACTTTGACATTCCTTTAATGATTTCTTTAGATTTCAGACCAGAAATTGGATTCAATGATTTTTATGATGGTTTTCAATCTGACTTTGGTTTAGGTGTTAGATATCAATTTTAATATCAACTCATAAAAAATAAAAACCTCTAAATTAATTTTTAGAGGTTTTCTTTTTACTTGATTTTGCTAGCGGGTTGTACTCTAAAGCTAGGTTTAACCAATGATGTAAATCTTCATCTAAATCTGTTGCTTCTTCAGTTAGAAACACAAAACCTTTCATAGGCCTTCCTGTAAAATTCATTTCTTTACAGCCTTTTCTAGTCAGAGATACTTGATAAATATCTGGATTAATTCGTGCCATTATTTCATCTCTGTTTACTCCCACACACATCTTATCATCAACCATAAAACACAAGCCACCAAACATTTTCTTTTCAAAAAAGTTAACGTTTTTCTCTTTTAAAAACTGAGAAACTCTATCAGCTAAAAACTCGTTATATGGCATACGTTATTTTTTCTTTGGCGGATATCCTTCCATAATTTTTGTTAGAACTTCATTAAAAAACAAATCTCTTTCTTGTGGAGAAGTTCTTTCTTTTAACTTTTTATCTACAATACCTTGCCAAAAAAGTTGGTTATTATCTGCTTCAACAAAATCTACTGTCAGCTGCATTTTAACTTCTTTATTCCCTACTGGGATTCCTCCAGAAATACCAAAACCAACATTACCACCACCGCCAATTCCTACACCTATTCTAGGTCTGTCATCTACTTTAATTTGCTTTGATAAATAGTTTACATAAAAACTTGGTTTTTCAGTATTCCTTGTAATTTCTTGAAGTTTTAACTTACTTGTAATAACTCTTTCTATTCTTTTTTTATCTAATTCACTTAGTCCTTCTCCTGCATCTTCAAAATAATCAAACGTTGTGTACTTAGAAAAGTTTGTTTTAGAATCATAATCATAAACTACTTTAGGTGTAGAGCAACCTATACATAGAATTAGTAAAGCAAATACTATTTTTTTCATATTTAAAAATCGTTTAACTGATTAGCTCAATAATTGTTCCTAAAGTTAAAAAAACAAAAAAAGCCTTACAAAATTGTAAGGCTTTTAAATTGGGTTAGTTAATCTATAGATTATTGTACTGCTTTTAAAGCATCAATATTTCCATATCCGTATTCAGAATTTTTATTAGGATAAAACTCTGCTGATTGTCTCATTTTTTGAAGTACTTGATCACGTGTCCAAGTTGGATGCTTTGCCCATACTAAAGCTGCAATACCTGCTGTTGTTGCAGTAGCAACAGAAGAACCTCCAACGTAATTTGCTGCATTGTTATAATAACTTAATACTGGAATTTTGTTATCTGTACCGTTGGTACGTTGCATTTGAACTGTAAAATCGATCTTAGAACCAGAGTGACATACATCACATTTAGAATATTGACCTTCTTTAACACCAGTTACAGCTACAGTTTCATTCATACTAGCTGGAAAAATTACTCCATACCAAGTAGTAAAAGAAGTAGATGTTCCTCCTGCTGCTAAAACCATTTTCCCTCTACTGTGAGCATACTTAACTGCATCAGATACATTACCAATACTAAACGGGTATCCTAAAGACATTGAAATAATTTTAACATCACTTCTATTTCCTAAAGCAGTTAATGCTTCTGATACTCCTCTTTTTTCATGGTAATCATCAATTACTACATTTTCTACCGCTCTATAACTCACCAAATTTGCATTATAAGCAACACCAACAGGTAAATTATCATTATTTCTTGGTGCAGTAGCTACTGCTGCCATTTTTGTTCCGTGACCACATTTGTCATCTACACCATCATAATTATTTGACCAAGCCCACCATGAATCAACAAATGTTCCATATTTCTGTACTGTTCTGCCAGAAGAATATCCATCATTAAAATATTGATTCATCCATTTTTGTTGTGGAGATAAACCTGTATCTACAATTGCGACTGTTACACCAGCTCCAGTACTATGATTCCATGCTTGAGGAATGTTATGCGCATCAAAAGACCAAGGTACTCTAGCTCCTGGAGCCACAGTTCTATAGTCATTTGAATTTAAGTTGGCAGTTCCGTATCCACATCCTGAACCAGATGAAGAGTCAGATCTTCCTTGAGTATTTTCTTCCTGAGTAAATAAACTATAACCTGTTGGTTCTATATAACGAACTCTAGAGTCATTTAATAAAGCTTTTATAGTACCTAAACTTGTTACTTTAATATCGAAAACATTAATATTTTCATATTCAAAAAGTTCATCACTATCTCCTTTAGCAGCAACCTTTTCATTCGTTCTAATATAATTGATTAATTCATTTTTAATTGAATTAGAACTGTTTGATCTTGCAAATTCTGACTTATTAGTACCATAACCTACTGTTAAAATACCATTACTTAATTTTAATGCACTAAAAATTGTATTTGCATCTGTATTACTCCAAGAGAAGTCTCCGTTGTCTTGTAATGACGTTTCTATTTTTTGATTAATTTCTTTTCTCGATAGTAATTCCTGCTGTTGTTCTGCTTGTTCAATATTTTCATCTTTAGAACACGAAAACAACATTAACGCTATTGATGCGCTTAAAATTAGTTTTTTCATTTTTTGAAGGATTTAGATTAAAACTTTGCGAATATAGTATTTTTTTTATTAATTTTTTAACACAACCATAAACTAACAAACAATACACTAATAAGTTATCAATTCAAAAAACAAAAAAAAGAGGAGTTTTAAAACTCCTCTTTTCCTCCTTATAAATAATTTTACTATTCTTTAATTTCTACTCTTGTAGGAGTATCTTTCCCATTAATAATACTCTCTGTTCCTCTGGCTACAGCTTTAACTGTTTCCGTTAAAACACCAATATCTAATGTTTCTGCTTCATCAGAAACTTTATGATAATCTTTATCAACATCAATTGGTGTTGTAGAAAATGTATGAGAAGGCACTCCTAAACGTGCTAATGAGGCATTGTCTGATCTAAAAAATAAATTGAATTTTTTATATGGATCTGGAAATAACTGATATCCAGTTCCTTTTAAATTTTGTTGTACAATCTTACCAAAACTCGAACGCTCAAAACCTGTTAACCAAGCAGTATTTGGTCCAAAACTTGGTGTTTTCCCTATCATTTCTAAATTAATTCCTGCTACAAATTTTGTAGGATCAATATCTTTTCCGAAGTATTTAGAACCTACTAATCCCATTTCTTCCGCAGTAAAACATACAAAAACAATGCTCCTTTCATTTTCTCCTTTATTAGCAAAATATTCTGCTAAAGCTAATACTCCAACAACTCCAGAAGCATCGTCATTTGCTCCATTAAATATTCGATCTCCTTCTCCATCTTTTTTCATTCCTAAATGATCGTGGTGAGCAGAAACAATTACATATTCGTCTTTTTTAGATTTTCCTTCTAAAACTCCAATAATATTACTCATTTCAATTCCTTTATGAGTAAAATTTTGACGATAGCCTTCTAAACCTTTAAAAGGTTTTAAACCAATTCTTTTATACTCATTTTCTATATACTGAGTTGCTTTTTCCATACCCTCAGTACCAGGTTTTCTACCTTGCATTTCATCCGACGCCAATGTATATAAATGTTTTCTTACAGTAGCAGAATCTATCGAAGTAACTTTTTTTTGTTGTACTTGTTTAACAACTACTTTTTCTTTTGCTTTTTGTGCTTGCATACACGATACAAAAGCCCCCATAACAGCTAAAGAGAATACTATTTTTTTCATTTGTTTATTAAATTTTGAATGTTTAAAGATAGCCAATTTAATTTCTTAATTTTGTTCAAATTTTTTACTGATGGATTTAAACTTAATACCCCATATAAAACACACAAATTCTAACAACTTTTTTTTACTAGCAGGTCCTTGTGCAATTGAAGGAGAGGATATGGCACTTCGTATCGCTGAAAAAGTTGTAGAAATTACTAATAAACTTGAAATTCCATATATTTTTAAAGGGAGTTTTAAAAAAGCTAATCGTAGTAGAATTGATAGTTTTACTGGTATTGGTGATGAAAATGCTTTAAATATTTTACGCAAAGTATCTGAAACATTTAATGTACCTACTGTAACTGATATTCATGAAGTATCAGATGCTGAAAAAGCTGCTGAATATGTAGATATTTTACAAATTCCTGCTTTTTTAGTGCGTCAAACAGATTTAGTAGTTGCTGCTGCAAAAACAGGTAAAGTTGTAAACTTGAAAAAAGGACAATTTATGAGCCCAGAAGCTATGCAACATGCTGTTAAGAAAGTACATGATGCTGGTAATGAAAAAGCGTGGATAACCGATAGAGGAACTATGTTTGGTTATCAAGATATGATTGTAGATTTTCGTGGAATACCAACGATGCGCCAATTTGCTCCTACGGTGTTAGATGTTACGCATTCATTACAACAACCTAATCAATCGAGTGGAGTTACTGGTGGTAGACCCGATATGATTGAAACTATTGCTAGAGCTGGAGTTGTAAATAAAGTTGATGGACTATTTATGGAAACTCATTTTGATCCTGCAAATGCAAAATCAGACGGAGCTAATATGTTACATTTAGATCACTTAGAAGGTCTGTTAAGTAATTTGGTTGCTATACGTAAAACTATAAATAATTTATAGGCACAATTTTTGAAGATAAAAGTTGTTTCTAATGTAGAACTTTTCAAAATGAAGCAACTTTTATTTTTATTCATATTCTTTTCACTTTCGGTATTCAGTCAAAACTTTTCTGACATTGAAACAAAAGTTAATTCTTACCCTAAATTAATTTCTGCCGAACAATTAGCACAACGTATTGCAAAAGATTTTTCTACAAAAGAGAATCAAGTTAAAACAACTTTTTATTGGCTTACTCAAAATATTCGATACGATTTAGAATCTTACTATAACCCTAAAAATAAACGAATTGGTTTTAGGTACCGTAACGAAGAAGAGCGTAAGCAAAAACTACAAGCTATAAAAGATAATATTGTAAAAGAAACCCTTCAAACACGTAAAGCTGTTTGTGAAGGTTATGCACAATCACTAGCAAAAATCTGTAACTTATTAGACATCGAAAATGACGTTATTAAGGGATATATTAGAAATTCATCTAGAGATATAAATAAACCTAGTAGGAGCACAAACCATGCTTGGAACGCTGTAAAATTAAATGGTAAATGGATTTATATAGATCCTACGTGGTCAGCAGGAGCAGTTATGAATGGAAGATGGCAGCGAAAGTTTAATCCATATTATTATGATATTCCTTTAAAAAATTATTTCAAGACTCATTATCCTGAAGATAATCTTTGGCAATTACGAGTTGAACGATTAGAAATTGAAGACTATTTTAATCAGCCAATTTACAGTAGTTCTTTTTTAAACTCTACTGTTGAATTGGTAAAACCTTTAAAAGGTATACTTACATCAAAAAACAATACGATAGAAATTCAACTAAAAAATTTAAAAAGTACTGATAGAGTTATGTGCGGTTTTTTAGGTTCTCAATACGCTCAAAAACCTACTATAACAAAAAGTGGAACTATTACAACCGTTCGTATTTCTCCGCCTCCTAGAGCTAAAGAATTATTTTTGATTATTAACCGTGAGGTTGTTTTGGAGTTTTTGATTGAATAAAATAGCTATTTCTTCCAAAAACCTTTATGATTATGTTTACTTACTTCAGTAGCTACTTTAAGTAAAATCTTTCCATTAATATCTTCTATTGAAGTATATCTTAATGATTTTACAACTGTCCTACCTTCAGAAACTAAGTAAGTTTCGTATTCTTCTAAAATACCTTTTGCCCAAAAACCAACATCTATATAACCTTTTTTATGAGATGCATTTAAGTAACAGAGTTGTTTGCCATTTAGATAATAAACCGGAATTCTCCACTTGTACTTCATTTCTATATCAGGAAAATGAGTCTCTAACAATACCTGAATATGTAACAATATTGATTTAAATGGTTCTGGTTGTTGTAAAATGTATTCTTCAGCTGGTTTCATAGAGTTCGTAATTTACGAAGAATATCCTCTAATCCGTTTATTTTTAACTCATAAACCAAGCCTAACATTTTCCCTAATTTCCCTTTAGGAAAACCTTGATTTTTATACCATATAATATAGTACTCTGGAATATCTATTAAATAAGTTCCTTTGTACTTGCCAAATGGCATTTTCATATTAGCGGTATCTACTAAAAATTGTTTATCTGGAATCATATATAAAAAAATCCCGCATTAAGCGGGATTAAATTTAATGTTTATTCTTTACCATCTACATAGTCTTGTAAATATGCATATCGTTCTGCTAACTTTC
Organism: Tenacibaculum holothuriorum; assembly: GCF_002120225.1. Taxonomy (GTDB): domain Bacteria; phylum Bacteroidota; class Bacteroidia; order Flavobacteriales; family Flavobacteriaceae; genus Polaribacter; species Polaribacter holothuriorum. Next base: position 405,660 of record NZ_LAPZ01000003.1, read on the forward strand.
CTTCGGAAGTAGTCATTTTAGCTCTTTCTAAAATTCCGTCTTTATCATTATTATAAAACGCAGGAATTACATGTTCTAAGAACATATCTCCAAACCCTTCACTAGCGTCTTTTGGTAACTCACATGGTAAATTATCTACTGCCATAACCGTTATGGCTTTTTCATCTCTAAAATCAACTTCTGATTCAGTTTCAGGATTATATCCATAAATTGGATCTGCAATCGTTGAAGGTCTAATTGTACATGCTACTGGCCCATCAATATCACAAGAAACATCGGCCACATACTTAATCTTAAATTCTGAATGCTTAGCGTCTTCTCTTGTAAATAAATACGGAGCTCCATCTCCATAAAAGTGCCCTGCAATAAAGAATTCAGTCACTTTAGCATAGGGCATAAAGTTACTTTCATAACCAGTCGGATCGTTATAAAAAGCATACTTATCTCCTACTTTACCATCTTTTCTCTTTGCATATTCCATAACATCTGCTACACAATATACTGGCTCAGAAAAATCTGCTGTTAAGTACAAAGCGTCACTTACTTGTTTAATTTGTAAATGATCTAAAATCTCTTTAGCTCCTTTAGCAACTTTACCTGTTCCTGTAAGTAAGATTTTAATATTTGGCAAGCTGATTTTGTCTAACTCTGCTTTTACTGCATCTAAATCTGGTAATGTTTCTACTTTAGGTAACTCAAATAATTGTTCTCTTAAACCAAAAGCTCTAAAACCATTATAAGCTCCTACCAAACCTGCATAACGACCAAAACCTATTAATCTTGCTCCATTTTCTTTAACAATAGTTTCATGGTCGTACATTTCAATATTTTTCTCTAACATCGCTTTTAACAACTTACGATTGTATGGCTGTTTTTTTATGGTATGCGAGAAATAGAAATACTTTTTATTCGGAATTAAATTTTCTACAGGAACTTCTTTTACTCCTAATAAAACATCACAATCTGAGACATCATTCGTAACTTCAAATCCTGCTTCTTTGTATGCTTCATCAGAAAAAACTCTAATATCTGAACTTTCAACTACAATTTCAGCATCTGGAAATTGCTGCTTAAATTCTTTTAATTTTTCTGGTGAAAAAACTACTCTTCTATCTGGTGGATTTTTACGCTCTCTTATGATTCCGAATTTCATAATAATCTGTATTAAAATTAAACAATTTACACACTTATTGTTGTAAATTATAACAAGTTTTGCGAAAATACTTGTTTTAAAATTACTGCACAAATAGTATTTTTATATATTTGTTGCCCGCAAATTAAAAGAAAAAATTGCAATAATTTGTATTGGTATATTTTTTGATTTTGTTTGCTGTCTTTGACATATTGGGGACGACTGGTTTTGACAGCGAGATCAGTGATAATGTAAGCATACCGAGGAGTGAAATGACGACTCGTAAAACTTATTTCAAACATTTAAACGGCGAAGATAACTACGCTTTAGCTGCTTAATCTGAATTATAGTAAGATAGAGCCTCGGCACACAAGGTGTGCAAGCTAAATGTCCACGAAAAGCCTTGGTTTACGGCGTTTCATTTATGGGCATCGTAAAAGTAAACATAGAAGACTTAGCACTCCGATAGGTTTTCGAAATTTAAGGAGATAAGCTAAAAGTGGGTCGTTTTGAATCAGCTTTTAGTCGACAATTAAATCAAAACTAAGTATGTAGAAAGCTTTTGAGCTGCTTGTTTGGACCCGGGTTCGATTCCCGGCGTCTCCACTTTAAACCCTTATAAACCCAACGTTTGTAAGGGTTTTTGTTTTGAGTTGATAATAAAGTTGATATTTTAACTTTTTTAAAAATGTCAAAACTTTTATTCCAAAATGTCAAAACTCCAATTTGGAAATCTCCACATATTATAACAATAGTCTATAATTTTACCCTTGTTAAACCTAATACAAGTTAAAATTATGAAAAACTATTACAAATCTCTCTATCTACTACTAATTTAATTATTAAATCCAAAAAATAATTTGAATAATCACTCAAATATTCAACTCTACAAATTTTTAATAAAAAAGAAAAGCTTATAATAATGACTAAATCTTACATCGACCCTTTCGGGCAAATATTCAATCAATTAAACGAATTAAAAAAAATAGTTCTTGAAATAAAAGAAAAACCTAAAGACTATAGTCTTAACTATTATACTAGAGCAGAAGCAGCCCAACTCTTAAAGTTGTCAAAACAATCAATTGACAATTACATTAATGATGGACGCATCGAGGTTCAAGAAGTTGGACCTAAAAGAAAACTAATTCATCACTACCAAATTTTCAATAAAGATCAATCATTGAAAAACTTTAAATACAAAAGAAAAGCATGATTGCTTCTACCAATCACGCTTTAAATATTTTCCAGAACAGTATTAACTACCGTATAGTTCAAATATACGGATTAAAATCTATTTAATAAAATGGATAAAAAAGAACTGTATATTAATAACGAGTTGAATGATGATACAATTTATGATCAAATTGATAAATATCTAAAAAACAGATATAGTATAGTATTTAATACCATATCCCATGAATATTATATCAAGTTTAAAAAAACTAAAGAATGGTATAGACTAAACGATAAATCTTTATTAATTGAATTAACAAAAAAGGGGATTAAAATAAAAAAAGGAGAACTAGAAACATACTTAGGTTCAAACTTTATAGAACATGTAAGCCCTTTTGAGGAGTATTTTAAAAACCTTGATAAATGGGACGGAGTAGACCATATAGAAAGATTAGCCTCTTATATCTATACTGAAAATGATAAGTTATTCAAATACCATTTTAAAAAGTGGTTTGTAAGAGCAGTCAAATGTTCTTTAGAAGAAGAATATTACAACAAAAGTTGTATCGTTCTTGTCCACGAAACAGAAAACTCTGGAAAATCAACTTTTTGCCGATTTCTTACTCCAAAAGAATTAAAAAACTATTCTTCTGAAAACATAAGCTACGATAAAGATGGACTTAGCCAGTTATGTAAAAATATAATTATAAACCTTGATGAAATAGATCAAATAGATCATAGAGCAATTAAAGCCTATAAATCTATGCTCTCAAAAACACATATAAATATTAGGCTACCTTATCACAAAGTTCATTCTATTTTTTCAAGAACCTCTTCTTTCATCGGATCTACAAATAAGATTAATTTTTTAAAAGCTTCATCTGGTGATGTTAGATGGATTTGTTTTGAACTCACCGACATTATAGATTTCAATTATTCTAAAGAAATAGATATTGACAAAGTATGGTCTCAAGCGTATTTTCTTGCATATAAAGATGAAAAATACAACTGTGATTTAACCCGAAAAGATGTTATTGAAAACAAAACACGGAACGAAAAATATAAGTCTTTCTCTATTGAAGAAGATTTAATCAATCAATTATTTGAAAAGTCAGAAAACCGAGAAGAGTTTTTAACTGCTAGTCAAGTTACTAACATTATAAAAAAAGAACACCCCTATGTTAATCACATTTCCATTGGCAAAGAACTTAGCAAACTTGGTTTTAAGAGAATCAATGGTTCAGAAACAGGAAACAAAGGCTACATGATTAGGTTGAAAAAAAAATAAGTTTATCAAAAACATCTTACCCATCTTACCTTTTTTACAAAAAAGGTAAGATGGGTAAGATGAAAACTGAAAAAAAAAAAAAAAAATGAACTGTAAAACTGCTAATAACATAAACCTTGTTCATCTTTTACTTAAACTTGGTTCTAGCCCTAAAAAAATTAACTCAAATAACACCTGGTTTTTATCTCCCTTTAGAGCAGAAAAAACACCATCTTTTAAGGTTAATACAAATAAAAATCTATGGTACGATTTCGGCGAAGGTAAAGGAGGAACTGTGATAGACTTTGTAATAATGTATTATAACTGCTCTATTAACGAAGCCTTAAAAAGTCTTGAAAAAAATGATTTTTCATTTCACCAGCCTAAAAACTTACAAGAGGCTGAAGTCAAACCCAAATACTCTATCAAAAAAGTAGGAGAATTAACTAACCCTTTTTTGATAGAATATTTGAAATCAAGGAAAATAAACATTGAATTTGCTAAGCGTTATTTATTTCAAGTCCACTACTCTTTTGATTCTGAAAAAGAATATTATGGAATTGGATTTATGAATGATTTTGGAGGTCTAGAAATTAGAAACAAATTCTTTAAAGGATGCTTAGGTAAAAAAAGTATTACAACTATAAATAATAACTCTCATGTCATATCCTTGTTTGAATCTTGGTCTGATTTTCTTTCTTATTTGACTTTGAAAACAAAAGTTCCAAATGAAAATTTCATCATTTTAAATTCTACAGCTCTTATTCTAAAGATTCCTGAACTAATTAAAGATTATTCTAAAACCAAATGTTTTTTTGATAATGATGAAGCTGGAAACAAAGCATTAATTCACTTACAAAAAAATACAAATAAAGAAATAACAGACTGTATTATTTACTACAAAAATTTCAATGATTTAAATGAATATTTAGTTTCAAAGTGTACCTAATTTAAGGTAGCAAGTTGAACAGGGGCTTCTCCCCTATTATTCAACTTGCTCTGCGAGGCTTAACTACTGTAAATGTGAACATTATATCTAAAAACTAATTATAAAATTTTATACCCTAACCATAAAAAAAACTTAACAAATTGAATATCAGTACCAAAAATTATAAAATGAAGAAAAAAAGTATCATTATTGATGAATTCCACCATAAAGAATTAGTAAAAATTTCTAATGTATTCGGCGCTAAATATGGAGACTTTACTAAATCTATGATTCTATATTTTAAAAAGACAGGTATTAACCCGTTAGAAACTTCAAATGATAACCCTGCTACAATGATAAAGGTCTTAGACAAACGAATTGTTTCTTTCTTAAAAGTTCAAGAAAGAGATATTCTTAAACCTCTAAGAAATGAAATTTTCGAATATTCTAATGAACAAAAAAAACAATACGAAAACTTATCAAAATGGATACAAGATGCAATTATAAAAGTAAATCATTTTGACAAAGAAAGAACACAAAAAATCAATCAAGAGCTTAAAAGTGTATTCCAAAAAATAGAACACATTGAGAAAAAAATAGAAAAACAACAAGAAGCTTTTTATACTATATGTGAATTGATAGATCAAAAAAACAAATCTGGTCTTAAAGGTAAATTAAACTCAATATTCAACAATGCCAATTAGTAAACCTCATAGTACATTAGGAGCTACTAATACAGGCAGCTGCTCTAATCTTGCGCTGTATTTAGAAAAAGAAAATCATGATTTAGATAAATTGTTTTCAGTTCAAAACTCTTCTGAAGCTAAAAGAAACACTGAAGCTAGAAAACAATTCTTTTTTTCACACAATGAACAAAATATCAGTACAAATGAAGTTATTAATTCCATAGACACTAACATCAAAAAACTAGGCAAAAATGATGCTAAATATTTCGCTCCAACTATTAGTTTTAGTCAAGAAGAGCTAAAACATATTCTTAGTCTGATTTCTAAAAATAAAGAAATAAAAGATATATGGCAACTAAGCATAACTCAATACAAAGAGTATAACCGTATTATAATAGAATATGCTCGAAAAGTAATGACTAACTATGCTGTAAATTTTAACAGACAGGAAAAAGGGTTAGTTTCTGGTGATGATTTAGTTTATTTTGGAAAAGTTGAACACTTCCGAAAATTTAAAGGAACTGACGAAGAAGTTACAAATGGAAACTATAAAACAGGTGAGTTTAAACCTGGGATAAATACCCACATGCATATCATAGTAAGTAGAAAGTGTAAAAATCAACGATTAAAACTCACCCCCACTACAAAAGAAAGAAAAACAGACAGGTCTATTGGAGGAAATAAATATCGTGTAGGTTTTGATAGAATGCAATGGATTAACACAAACGAAGCAACTTTCGACACATTCTTTAACTACAAAAGAAAAGAACTCGAAAAATTTCAAAATCAATACATACTTAAAAATGGCTCTCCTAAAGAGATAAAAAAACTAAAAGAGCATATCAAATTAAACGAAACTTTAATCACAAAAGAAAACATCCATGAGCAAAAAAATACTTATCACACATCAAAAGGGAGGCGTAGGTAAATCGACACTCACATTCAATCTAGCTCAAAATATATCTGAAAACGCCTCAGCAGCTATTCTTGATTTAGATTTACAAGGTAGTTTATCTCAAGTTAAAGAATTAGCTTCTGGTTTTGATATTATCTCTTACAAAGGGAGGATTAATGAAATTCAAAATCTGGATTATGATTTTATTTTTATAGATACTCCTCCTTACCTATCCAATCAATTACCCGAACTTATTCAATTAGCTGATTTAATCATTATACCAACCAAAGCTGGTGTTTTAGATTTGTTAGCTATTAAAAGTACTATAGAACTAATTAAAAATGAAAATAAAATCAATAATTCAATGATTATTTTCAACATGATAAAACCTAATACCACTTTAACATTAGATATTTTGATTGGTTTAGAAGAATACAATTTTCCTATTGCCAAAACTCACGTATCTGACTTAGTAGCTTTTACTCGTTCGGTTTTAGTTGGTGGTGTTCAGAATGATAAAAACGCTCAAAAGCAATTAGATAACCTAACAAAAGAAGTACTAACAAAACTGATATAATTCTATATATATTTATATAAAACTACAATTCTAGCATTATGGAAAAACAAAATTTTAATGATTTAATCAATAAAGCTAAAGCTAATAATCAACCCAAAACGATTCAAAAGGTAGTTCCTATTCCTACTAAAGAAACTGAAGAAGTTCAGTTTTCTTTTTACCTAGATAAAAACCTACTTAAAAAAATTAAACAACACGCTTTAAACGAGAATAAAAGTATCAAAAACATCATTAATAAAGCTTTAGAAAACTATATTAAAACAACCTAACATTAAAAAAAACTGTGGTATATTGCAATAGAATTACAGATGTAAAAAGACATATTAATTTATAAAGCGTTTAGCTTTTGATTTGGTTTTAGAAACTCGCCAGGTTATTAAATCCTCCAATATCAAAGTTAAGACGCCCACGTACTGCGTGGGCTGTTCTTATTTGGAGGAAAGGTTTCTGGCGAGACCCCTAAAACCGATGAGATTCAGTTCCACGCTTTACTTTTATAAAAAATTATGGACAATATTTACAAACTAATTAATGAATTTTCATTACCAGAACTATTCACTGAACACAAAATACTTGACAAAGAAATAGAAGAATATAGAGATGTGTTATCAAATTCCTATAAATATAAAGCTGTTACACTTGAATTTATAGCTCTAAAACACCAAAATTTAGAAATCAACAGAGATATTATATTAAATACTTTGAAATTTTACCAAAGCCTTACTAACTTGTAACTTCTAAATTATACATAAAATGGACTTAAAAGAATTACTACCATATGATATAACTCCTTTTTTAGAGAAAGGAGAGTTAAATAATGAGCTTGACTTCCATAGAGCCAAAATTGCAAACCATCGATTACGTATCTTATCTAAAGAAATCCCTGAATTGAAAAATATTCGTAAAAATTTAAAAACACTTCTTCTAAACTATGAAACAAAACATTGGAGTGATGTTTCTAAAATAACAGAGGAACAAATTAGAGAAAGTGATTTAGCAGAACTAGTAGCAGAAAAAGAAAGATTAGAATTTTTAAACAAATAATTTTTTGAAATCACTTGAACCTAACTAGCTTCATAGCTCAATCACATAGAAAAAACCAAATGTCTCACAAATATTAGCACATTAAACTCATGCAGTTTTAAATATAAAAAAAGAAAATCAAACAACTTCATTAAAAACTAAACTCTCCTTACCATCAAAAGAAGATGTTTTTTATTCTATATTTATATAATAATAGAATTATATTTTTTAAATTTATGCCAGTTAACTTGCTATGTTTAACTTCTTTTATTGATATACAAAAATTGCTAGACTCTAATACTCAAATTAAATCAAACATTGATGGGATAAGTAGTCTTGTATTTTTATTTATTTAATAAAGAATATACTAAGTTAGTAATAACTAAATAAGGGGAAGTCTAGGTAGAAACTCTCTTATCACGAAATATTAACCAGATAAACAAACTTTTTGTTTGTATATAAAACGTTGTACACAAGCTGTGAAACCAGCCGCACAAACAGCACATTTGGTTTTTGCCGACACAAAAGCCAACACTTAAAAAACCAAAAGAGCTATTTTTTGCCAACGCTTAAATGAATTGAGAAAAACCGTACTTGAAATTAAAATAAAGAGCGTATTTTAATCGGAAAAACAAACATAGAATATGGAGATAACCGAAAAGCTACTAACCGAATTACAAAACCGACTTAAAGTTGGTAGCCGAAGAGGTGTTCACCTAAATGCAATTACAGGACGTTCAAGATATAAATTTGACATAACCAGACTTTCTCACATTGACGAAAACCTTCCTCAAAATTTTATCAATGCTTTACTTTCTGAGCTACCATTAAAATTTAAAGTAAGTTGGAAAAACAACGTTCCAGACTTAAATTCCTTGTTCGAAGAAGACCAAACACAGTTAGTAAGGATTACAAAATCATTCGAAAACCTTATCAATCAAACAGATGCAATTGAATCGGAGAAAGGAATAAATACTTTTGGATTCGGTTTCCCAATTCTTGTGCGTAGAGACCAATCTGACAACAAATTAACAGTTGCACCAATTCTAATTTGGTCATTACGAATCAAAAGAACAAAGGATTTTAATACTTGGGAAATTCTGAGAAATGATGAAGACCCAATTTACATCAACGAAGTTTTAATTAACCATTTACAAAGCGATTCTAAAATCGAAATCGACCAAGTTTCGAGTGAATATACGGATGATGGTTTAATAGACAGAAACGAGCTTTTAGAAATTTGTGTTAATCTTATAGAATCCATTAACACTTCAACACCAAGTGACCTTAGAGAAACATTTGAAAAGAAATTGGATGAAATAAAACCAATTTCAGATAAGAAACACTACGAAAAATTGCCATTAACATCTAATAATTCCTTTATTGATTTTGGTGGTTTATTTTCAATATTTGAGGTACAAAAGCAAAACATTATCAATGATTACGGAAATCTTTTAGAACTAAAAGGAACTGAAATTGACCTTGAAGATATGGAAGAACATTCTTTCCAGCCAATATCCTCTGTAGAAACAGACCCTTCACAACAAGGTATTTTACATTCGCTAAATTCTTCAAGAAATATTCTAATTCAAGGTCCACCAGGGACAGGAAAAAGCCAATCACTTACCGCTATTCTTGTAAATGCTCTAGAAAACAAAAAGAAAACTATCGTTGTTTGTGAAAAAAGAACAGCATTAGAAGTTCTTTACAATGCTTTGAACGAAAAAGGATTGAACTATCAGACAATATTAATCAAAGACATTGTAAAAGACAGGCGTAAAGCTGTTGATTCTGTTAGAGATAGAGTTGATAATTCTGCATATCGAAGATATAGATACACGCATTCAAAAGAGACATTAGATAACATTATAAACAAGTCAAAATCTCTAATCGATGCCATAAACAAAAGGCATAAAAAATTAGGAGAAAACTTAATCGGTAATAAGAATTGGACAAATATTGTCGGTTCACTTCTATCTGAATTAAAAGATAATTCAGAGGATTATAACCTTGATTTAGGCAAAGACACCTTTTCGTATGAATCATCAGAACTCAACGAACTACTTGAATTAATTAGAAAAGGACAGAACCTACATAAAGATTATAAACCGGTTAAGAATTTATCATTTCTTAACTCTTCAAAATTAGTTGGAGACAATCCTTTCATTATTGAACAAGATATTAATGATGATTTCAACAATTACAAAAGGGAAATTGAATCAATTGAGCAGCTTCTCTCGAAGTATGAGCAAGAGTATTACGATATAAGAAAAGAACAACTGAATCACCAAGAAAACGAGGTAAAATCGATTATTGGTGAACTAAATAATATCTTTTCAAAATACAGTTCAGCAGATGATTTTTACAATGAAGACAAGACAAACGGTTTCTTTTTTAAAGCCACCTCTGTCTTCTCAAAATCAAAAAAAGAAACACTTAATGACCAAGAACTTATCAATTCATATTTCGATAGCTTAATCGATAGAACAACAAACTGCAATGATTTTAAGTCAATCTCAAATTCTACATCTATTGCAAATAGAGAATCAACTATAAATGAATATATCAAGGAAATTGAAAGATTGAAAAGTGGTTTTCAAGACAAAATTGAAGACGAATATGACAACTTAAATCTTTTAAATTTAGAAAACAAAGACTATAACCCTGAGACATTAGTTTCGATACAATCTAGTCTTCAATCCCTGAAAGAAATAATTGATGAGCAAAGTTGGACAAAACTAACTTTGGATGATTCAAATCATAAATTACTCTTATCCAGCATAAGGTCAATAATTGCGTCCAAGGAAACCTTTTTCAACAATGAAAATGACCTTTTTTCGATAGAATTTAAATGGTTTCAGTATTACAACTCACTTTCTCAAGAAAAGAAAAATATAATTGACAAACTATCATCAAAAGAAAATTGGCGTAAAACATTTTTGATTTATTATTTAAACTCTTTGCTTGTAAATTCTGCTAATATAGATTTACCAACCGATGATAAAGACCATATTGAATTAACTCAATCATTATCACAACTCGAAAAAGAACAAATTAAATACATAAGAGAATATTGGTTTTCAAAACAAATTGATGCAACAAGAAATTTTGATATTAACAATCCAAATATTGCTGTAGAAAACCTTTATAACAAAAGAGCTAGTAAAAAACATAAAAGGCTTTCCTTACGAGAAATCGTGAAGTTGGATATTGAATTATTTACTACGTTTTTTCCTATAATCTTAACAACACCAGATGTTGCAAGTAATCTTTTTAAAGGGAAAAACAAATATTTTGACATTGTAATGTTTGATGAAGCAAGTCAATTAAAGCTTGAAGATAACCTTCCAGCCTTACTAAAAGGTAAACAAATTGTCATTGCAGGTGATGAACACCAAATGCCACCTTCAAACTATTTCAGCAAAATTTTTGACGGTACAATTGATGACGAAGACGAATTTGAAGATGAGATAGACAGAATTAAAAGTGATGCTAGTAATTCGTTATTAGATTGTGAGTCGTTATTAGATTTTGCTTCTGAACTTGGCTTTGATAAAAGACATTTAGATTTTCACTATCGTTCGCGTCATCCTTATTTGATTGATTACTCGAATTATGCTTTTTATAATCAAAGACTTAAACCGCTTCCAAATGATTTTGACTACGTTCCAATAAAATATATTAATGTAAATGGTACTTATTCTAACACTTCAAACGATTCGGAAGCAGAAACTATATTGTCAATCATTGAAAATAATATTTCAAGATTACCTAATGGAGAATATCCAACTGTTGGAGTTGCAACATTCAACATAACCCAAAGAAATCTTGTTCTTAGTAAAATTAACGAGCGAAGAAAGTTTGAACGTTTCAAAGAATTTAACGATAAAATACTTGAACTTGAAGAAAATGGATTTTTTGTAAAGAACTTAGAAAATATACAAGGTGACGAAAGAGACGTAATAATTCTTTCAACAACTTATGGCATTAATAAAGAAGGAAAATTCAATCAACGTTTTGGTTCTATAAATCATCAAAAAGGTTACAAATTGCTAAACGTAATTGTAACTAGAGCAAAATATAAGGTTTATGTTTGTTCCTCAATTCCACAAGAGGTTTTCTTAAATTATAAAGAACATTTATTGTCAGAAGGCTCAAATAATAGAAAAGGTGCATTTTATGCATATTTAGCATATGCCAAAGCAGTTAGTGAACAAGATGCTGAATCAAGACTTTCGGTTTTAAACGCATTAGCAGAAAACTCATCAAACAAAACAACAATAGACAACTTTAATAGCGATTTAGAATCGCCTTTTGAAGAAGAAGTATATGAGGCATTAACTGAACATTTTGATGAGGAAAAAATAATTCCTCAATTACAATTTGCAGGCTTTAGAATTGATTTGGTTTACGACACTAAAAAAGTTGGTATTCCAAAAATTGCGATTGAATGTGATGGTGCAGCTTATCATTCAAGTCAAGAAGCATATTTACACGACAGACATAGGCAAAAAATATTGGAGAGACACGGTTTCTTTTTTCACAGAATTTGGAGTACAAATTGGTGGAGAAATCCCAAAAAAGAAACTCAAAAATTAGTTGATTTCATTAATAATATTGAAAATAGTAATCCATCAATTTTTGAAGACAAATCAAAAACAAGTCTTGCTTTTACCGATAATATTACTGTAATTGAAAATGAGATAGCCAATGTATCACCTTCATTGAGAAAAGATTTAAAAGAAACAATAGAAGCTGTTTCAAAAAACGACAGAGTTCAAACAGAACTTTTTAAAGAGACTGTAAAACTAAACAACAAAGTGAAAGTTAAGTATTTAAATATTGATAAAGATTTAAAAGTTCAACTTGTAGAGCAAACTTCTAATAGTCCAATAAAATCAAATGGAATTCAAAAGATTAACATTAAGTCACCATTGGGAGTAGCTTTAAAAGGGAAAGCTGTAGGAGATACTGTTAAGATTGGTAACCTGGATAAATATGTACGGATTTTAGAAATAGTTAAATAAGCCAACGCTAAAAGCCATACACATTTGCAATTCGCTACAGCCATACACAAAGCCAAAATTGCAAAAGAGTATGTCTTTGCCAACGCTGAAAACCAAGCTGAATAAAAAAGCCAGTGTACAACATTGTATAAAAATAATAGCGGGTTAATCGCTAAAACGAAAGTAAGTAAATATAAAAAAGGTCTGTTAGTGCGTAAAAGTCCGCCACTATTCTTATATTAGACCGTTTTACTACATTATAAAAGAAATAATGAAAAACATATTAACTATCATTCTTTTACTGACTACTTTAATTAGTTATAGCCAGAATTTTAATAAGACTACTTCTCCAAAGTTACTTGCACAAAAAGCAATACTCTCCTTAAAACAAAATGATAAAGAATCTTTTAAACAATGCCTTGTCCCAATAGACCTTTTTATAGAACAAGATATTAATACAACTGAAAAAACATATGCAGATATAACTAACAAATGGTTTAAAGAACAATTAAACGCTTTTCATAAAAAGGGTATTAACCTAAATGATTATAGAATATACAAAGTTCTTGAACCAAATTGGGAATATGAAAAATTAGGATATAAACATATTAGGTTTAAAGTAGTACTTAAAAATACTGATAAAAAAAATATTATCTTGACTTTTAATGAGATCTTATTTTACAAAAATGAATATAAAATAGGAGAACATTTTTCAATCAAAATCTAATGACAGAAACTCAAGAATACTGGAAAAAACTAATTCAAGTTTGGTGTATTGAAGACGATAAATACGGTTTAACAATTCCATTTATTATTGGTGCAATAAGAGAAAATACAAGTGAAACGAATTATAATATTTCAGATTTTTTTAATGACATACTAATATCAGAAAATGAAATAATAATAAAAAATTGTGGTGACTTAGAAGAATTAGTTATAGGTGTATTCAAAAAAGAAGATGCTCCAAAAGAATATTATCAGAATATTAACTCAGTATTTTATTCAGATACAGACTTTAAAAATAAGTTATCAACTTATGAAAACTTAATTGAGTATTTTGAAGAAAACTACTCAGATAAAATTAATGAAAATTTATTCTCAAAAGACTACTATACTCATAAATGGAGTGGAATGACAAAAGAAGATAGTCTATTTTTAGAAAAAGTAAGTGGAAATTAAGGCATAAATAATATATAACCACAATTACGGCGGATTCGACTACGTCTGAATCCACTCGGAATTACTAACGTCAGTGCTAAAACGAAAATTACCCCATAACTGACCGTTACACCAAACTGTTGTAATCAATTTAACTAATCAGCACGAAAAAAATAATGAAAAATTGTCCTAACTGTAATTTTGAAGTTAAAGATTCTTATAAGTTTTGTCCATCTTGTAAAATCTCATTTGATAAATTTAAACCAAAAGAAAACAAATCAAGTTTCTGTACTGATTGCGGAACAAAAGTTTCACCAGATTTTAAATTTTGTAAAAATTGCGGAAAAGAAATTCCGATAGACAAATCTGAAAATAAAATTGACAAATCAATAGGTAAGGTTAAAACAGGTATTTCTGTAATACAAAAAGAAGTTTCTAATAGCAAAACAGTAGAAAACATAACAAAAAACACGAAAGAGATAGCAAAAGAAACTACTAAAAAAGTTAATACAATTGGAAACAAATTATTAAAATTTTCAGGGATTGTTGGAATTATAATTTTAGTAATTATGATTCTTTCACCAATGATTACAGAGAATGATTTTGTTATTGAAACAGCATATAATAGACATCTAAAAAATCGCTTTTCTATTTCAAAGTTTTTTTCTGGATTTATTGCAGAATTGATTGCTCCTATAATTCTTCCTATAGTTTTTATTTATTTGGGTTTTAAAAAAAATAACGATGTAAAAGGTTGTCTCTTACTTCCTATTATAATTTGTTTAATTGGATTTACGATTATGTTATTTATGAAATAAAACTAGTTACAACAATGTAAAACCGTAATTACGACGAATTCAACTATGTCCAAATCCACTCGGAATTACTAATATCCTTGCTTAACCGAAAAGTAATAACTTAAAATCTATAACTGACGGTTATACGAGACCGTTGACAAACATTATGAAAATGAAAAACATATACTACCTATTATTTATTTTTCAATTAGTGTCATGCACAAGCGATAAAAATGAAAAGCATTTTCTTGACTTTAAATTAGGAATGAAAAAAAATGAATTTACTAAAGTCAAATACACTCTAAAAAAGAATAAAGTTATCAATTGGGAATCATATGATAACGAAGACGCCTACAAGCATATAATGAATTTCGAGGGCCAAAAGATAAAAACATCTTTAAATTTCAAATTTGAAAATGACGAATTATCTAAAATAGAAATCAATATTGGAAATTGGAGGAAACCAAATAATTGGAGAGAGAAGCAATATTTCATGTATTTCTATAGCTCCGATAAAAGTGAAGTTAACAAATTGTATGATTTATATAAATCAAAATATGGTGAACCAACAAAATCTGAAGATTATCATAATCCCAATCAAATAAAAGTCTGGGAATTTGAAAATTTTCTTATTAAGTTTAATATTGGTGAACAGAAAGGAAATTCTTCATTAGTAGAAAATGCTAAAATAGAATATTGTTTGTCTGAAAAATATTTAAAAAAAAGAAAAAATGAATTGAAAGAAAAATCTAGAACAGAAAACCTAAAAAAGATTTAACGTTAGCAAACAATCGATATAATCTATTATAGAGATTTTCCTAATCAGAAAATCCTTGTATTTTTACTAAGGTAATTGTTATAATGGAAAAATAATAGCTAAGACCATTATCCCCAATTTAAGAACTGAACTATGAAAAAATATTATATCATTGAAAATAATGAAAAGAAAGGTCCTTTTTCAATTGAAGAATTAAGGGAGTTTGAAATTTCTTTTGATACATTAATTTGGACAGAAGGCTTGAACGATTGGACAGAAGCAAAAGGTATAGATGAATTAAAAGCTTTTTTGAGCAAAATACCACCACCGCTTCCAAAAAGTAAAAAAAGAAAAATAAATACATCAAAAAAAACTGTTAATTATTCAAAAAGGATATTTATTGGATTGATTTTAGGAGTATGTTTCTTTGGAATTGGACATTGGTGGCAAAACCTTGCTTCTTTAGAAAAACCTTTTATCAGTTTTTTGCCTGATTACAGTGAATACGATGTTGCTGTTACTTTCACAGTAATCTTTACTTTGGGTAGCTTTTTTCTATCCCTATTCTTGAATCCAATAAAGAGTCAAATTACAGAGATTATCGAAAATTCTAAAAAAGGAATTTAACATTTGTATCGAAAAGTTATCGATTGGAACAATAGTAGATTACTGATACGGAAAAATCAACTATAAATATAAAATCATCAGGAATGAAGTCAAAGACAATAAAGTTGATAATTTATTTTTCTAAAAAGATGGAAATGGAAACATCTTACACACAGCAACTGAAAATAAATTTAAAAGAAATATAACTTACTCTGAATATGATATTAAAAACAAGGTATAACATTATATAACTGTAATTATAGTAGATTCGACTACGTCCGAATCCAATCAAAATCACTACTACATAAGCAAAACTGAAAAGCTAACAAAAATTAAAAAAAGTATATTAACTACTCATCCTTTAAAACCTTATGAAAACAAGCTTTAATATCTTAGAGATAATAAAAGCTAGAGAAATAAAAAGTCAGATTGCTGAACAAATAGTTAAAAAAGAACTATTTTAAAAACGGATGTTATGGTAAACCCAAATCTTATGCCAACCAATTTCATAAATATATTATGAATTATAAATGTGATTGCTACTAACTTTTTTATATAAGATCTATATTTATATAATTCTAGAAATCCATAATTATATATTAATACATTTTAGTACTTTAGTCTTTAAAAATTGATCTTGAGTTCCCAAGAAATTTCTTTTCTCCTAGTACTAGCCTACAGGTAAAATGTTTGCGAACAAAAAAACAGCTATTGAATATGAAAACTAACTTTAATTTTTTAAAAGAGAACTATCTTAATCTATTTCAACTAGTTGTATTAGCGGAACGAAATTGTTACATAGACCCAAGCACAACCCTATCAAAACTTAGAATATTAACCGAAAAACTGGCTAGTATTTTAATTGACTTTGAACAATTAGAAGAGCCTTACGATAAGAAACAAATTAGCAGATTAGCTTTATTAGCTAATAAATCTGATACCCCTTTAGAAGTAATTTCTATTTTTCATACCATTCGAAAATCTGGAAATAAAGCTTCACATTCTGGAGAAGGCACACAAGCTGAAGCTCGTTATATGCTTAGACAAGCTTATTATTTAACTAAATGGTTTATCGAAGTATATGAAAATGAAGATGTTTATAGTGATTATGAAATCCCTCAAGAATCTTGGTTTACTAATGAAGATTCAAGAGCAACTGAGTTAGAACAGCAAATAGAACTGTTAAAAAACGAAGTTTATAATTATAAACAAAAAATAAAAGAACAAACCCAGCTATCTGCCGAAGCAAAAGAACAACGAAAAGAACGCGCCTATACTAAAGCTCGTAAAACAGAAGAAACAGAAGCAGAAACTAGAGATCGTATAGACAAGCAATTGCGTGACGCAGGATGGGAATGTGACACACAAACATTAAATTCTAAAACAAAAAAAACACTTCCTCAAAAAGGAAGAAAAATAGCTATTGCCGAATGGAAATGTGGAACTAAATGGGCAGATTATGCTTTATTTAACGGTTTAAAATTAATAGGAATTGTTGAAGCTAAAAAGCATATTAAAAACGTAATGAGCGATTTACAACAAGCCAAACATTATAGTGAAGTTATTAGTATTACTAACAACATTAATTTCCCAGAACACACAAATAGCAATAATTATAAAGTTCCTTTTTTATTTTCAACCAATGGTAAACCCTATTTAGAGCAATTTAAAACAGCTTCAGGGATTTGGTTTTGGGATGCTCGAGATCAAAAAAACATTGCTAAACCACTACCCAATTGGTTTTCACCAAGAGATTTAATAGAAAAATTAAACTATGACGAAAATAAAGGTATTGAAAAACTTAAAAACACCGATTACGATTTATTATCTGACCCTAATGGGTTAAGTTTAAGAACTTATCAAATTGATGCTATTAAAGCAGTAGAGAACAAAATTCTTTCAGACACTGAAGAAAAACGTGCTTTATTAGCTATGGCTACTGGTACAGGTAAAACACGTACTATGATTGGTATGTGTTATCGTTTAATAAAATCGGGATGTTTTAGAAGAATTTTATTTTTGGTAGATAGACGCATGCTAGGTAAACAAGCCTCTGATGCTTTTAAAGAAGTTCATGTAGAAGGCTTACAAACTTTTGCCCAGATCTACGACTTACAAGACCTAAAAGATAAAACTGCAGAATTAGACACTAAAATTCATTTTGCTACCGTACAAAGTATGGTACAACGTATTGCGTATTCAGATACTCCTCCTAGTGTAGGAGATTACGATTGTATTGTGGTAGATGAAGCCCATAGAGGCTATACTTTAGATAAAGAAATGGATTATGAAGAAGTTTTACTTCGTGATCAGTTAGATTTTCAAAGTAAATACCGTATGGTATTAGATTATTTTGATGCTTATCGTATTGGATTAACAGCTACACCTGCTCTACATACTAAAGAAATTTTTGGAAATCCTGTTTTTACCTATTCGTATAGAAAAGCTGTAGTAGAAGGATACTTAATAGATTTTGAACCACCGTACGTTTTTCAAACTACATTATCTAAAGAAGGTATTGTGTGGAACAAAGGAGACGAAGTAAAAATTTACGACCCAGAAGAGAATCAAATTAAAGATATTGGAGTAACCGAAGATGAAATCAAAGTAGAAATAACTGGTTTTAATCGAAAAGTAATTACTGAAAATTTTAACCGAGTTATCTTAAATGAATTAATTTCAACCTATGGTATTTTACCAGAGAACAAAGATAAAACCTTAATTTTTGCTGCCACAAATGCTCATGCAGATACTATTGTAAAACTACTATATGAAGAGTATGCTGAGTTAGGTGAAGCTGTAGATGCTAATGCAATTGTTAAAATTACTGGTGATGTTTATAACAGAGAAGACCTATTACGTAAATTTAAAAACGACCAATACCCTAGTATTGTAGTTACTGTAGATTTATTAACTACAGGTATCGATGTTCCTAACATTTCAAATTTAGTGTTCTTACGTCGTGTAAACTCACGTATTTTGTACGATCAAATGATTGGTAGAGCAACAAGACGTTGCGATGATATTGGTAAAGAGGTATTTAAAATTTACGATTGTGTTGGTGTGAGTGAAATTATGGCTAAAGAGCAAGTTATGAAGCCTGTTGCTCCATTAGTTACAAAAACCTTTGCTAATTTAATTGAAGAAATAGCTGTTATTGAAGATGAATATTCTAAAGAAGCTAAATTAGACCGAATTATTGCAAAAATACAACGTAAAGTATCTAGCTTTAGTGAACAGCAAAAAGAACAATTTCAAACATTAGCTGGTGAGCCTACTGTAAGAGACTTTGCTCAGAAATTAAAAAGTATTGATTTACAAAACTTAGATAAAGCCATAGAAGAACATAGTCATTTATGGGAATTTTTAGATAGAGAAAAGGGAAGAGGAATTAACTATACTACCTTGTATAGTAACCATGAAGATAAAGTAGAAGAAGTTACTAGAGCTTACGACAAAAGTTTAAAACCTATAGATTATATTGAATCCTTTACAGAATTTGTTACCAATAATAGAAACAAAATTACAGCATTAAATATCGTATGTACTAAACCAAGTTCACTTACAAGAAAAGATCTAAAAGAACTCCGCTTAATATTGGATACTGAAGGATTTAATAAAAACAAACTAAATACTGCCTATAAAGAAGTAACCAATACTGAAATAATTGCCGATATCATTGCACATATACGTACATCCGCTTTAGGTGAAAATTTAATAAGTCATAAAGAACGTATTTCTAATGCAGTTACTAAGCTTAAAACCACACATAACTGGAATCAAATTCAATTAAAATGGTTAGCTAAAATAGAAGCGCAATTACAAAAAGAAACTATTATTACTCTAGAAGATTTAAATAAACCTCCTTTTAGTGTAGATGGCGGGTTAAAAAGATTAGATAAAGTTTTTAAAAATGAAACTGCTGAAATTATTAAAGAATTAAATGAGTATTTATATGCATAATACTTTAGAATCGCAAATATCGATAAGTAATCAATACCCTATTAGGAGAGATAAAGAAGAAATAGAACGTAAAAACAATTCTTTAAGACCTGAAATTAAAAAACTAAATGATTTATTATTTATTCAAAAACTGAATATTCCTGAATATCAACGACCATATAAATGGCAAGTAAAACATGTAAAGCAATTAATTGAAGATATCGTTTTACATCAAAATAAATCAGCATATAGAATTGGAACTGCAGTTTTACATTTAGAAGATGATAAACTGAATGTTGTTGATGGACAACAACGTTTAATAACACTATCACTTATCGCATATGTCTTATGCACTAATGAAAAAACAAAAGAATTTGCTTTTAAATATGGGAAAAACACAGCGCTAACTTTAATAAACAATTCAGTTAATAATAGTATTTCTAAAAAAAACATAGTCACTAACTTTAACGAAATTGAAAGAGAAGTAAGGAATTTCACAGAAGATGAAATACGTTTTTTCTTTACTAAATGTGAATTAGTATGCATTACACTAACCAGTATCTCTGAAGCCTTTCAATTTTTTGATTCTCAAAATGCACGAGGTAAAGATTTAGCACCCCATGATTTATTAAAAGCTTTTCATTTAAGAGAAATGGGGGAGCTTTCTGAAAAAGAAAGGCAACAATGTATACAAGATTGGGAAAATAAAAATGATGATGATTTAAATGAAGTTTTTAGTCAGTATCTATTTAGGATTAGAAAATGGTCTAAACGGAAACCTGGTAGGTATTTAAACAAAGCTAATGCCGCTATTTTTAAAGGTATTAGTTTAAATAAAACTCCTGACTTTCCTTATATATACCCTCTAAAGATCAATAATATTTTTACTAATGAGTATAATCAACATATACATAGAAAGGTAGATAACAATAAAAAAAAATATCCTTTTCAAATAGATCAGGTTGTTATAAACGGACAACGCTTTTTTGAAATGATAGCTTTTTACCAAGAAAAGATTAATAATATCAAACAAACACACAAAATAAAGTGGGTTAAAAAAGACAATAACACATGGGAAATTGATGAAAATGATTTTTTAAAAAAACTTAATTTTTTAGACATCAATTTAACAAACTGTACTTCTTTTAAAATATTTAAAACATTAGCTAGCTACGAGGGGCGTAAAAGATCGGGTGACCAATACGTAAGAACATTATTTGATTGTGCTTTACTCTATTATACCGATAAATTTGGAAACCAAGATTTAGACAGAGTTCTTATAAAATTATTTATTTGGTCCTATAGTTTACGTTTAAACCATCATTCTGTTCAATTAGCTTCAGTTGATAATTATGCAATACATTGGAACAGTATTTTTTGGGTAATTAGAGATGCCATACAACCAAAAGAAGTATATCAAATATTTATTGAAAACATTGATACTATAAAGTCTTCTAAAACAAGCAGCATCAATGAAATGTTTACCGAATTAAAATATTATAATGGAAAGTAAATTAGATCAGTTAAATATTCAAGAAGTATTTTCTAATAATAAATACACTATTCCTGTATATCAACGAAACTACGCTTGGAAAGAAGCTCAAGTGAGTCAATTAATTCAAGACATTTATGATTATGCTATTAATGAGAATACGAATTCTCAAAATTATTATATAGGAAGTTTAGTTGTTTTTGAACGAAAAGCAATTGACGGTAGTATTATTTATGAGACTATTGATGGACAACAACGTTTAACAACACTTAACATTTTACTATCTGTATTAAAAAATGAATTTGATATAAATATTGATAATTATAAAACTAATCTTCATTTTGATAGTAGACCAATGTCTTCAAAAACATTAGAACACATTTATAATAAAACTAAAAATGAAGATATCAACAAATCAGAAAAAGATTTAAACACAAGAATTACAGACGCTTACACAACAACAACCAATCAATTAAACAAATTAAAGGCTAACAATCATTTAAAAAAATTTGTAACTTATTTAAAAGACAAAGTAATTCTATTAAGAGTACCAGTACCTCATGATACAGATTTAAATCATTATTTTGAGATTATGAATAATCGTGGTGAGCAATTAGAAAAGCACGAAGTGTTAAAAGCAAAAATGTTAAAAGTTTTTAAAGACGATAAAAAAGCAACAAAAGCTTTTAATAGTATTTGGGAAGCTTGTGCTAATATGGAAAAGTATGTACAATATGGTTTTAAACCTAACGATCGTGTTGAACTATTTGGTGGTGATTGGAATAATTTAAAAGCAACTAATTTTAACGAGATACTAAGCTGTTTCAAAAATGAAGAAGACAACATTAATCAAGATGAACTTAGTATTCAAGAGCTATTAAAATCTACCTATACAGTAGATTTCCAAAACAAAAACGAAGAAGACTCTCCTGAACGCTTTAATTCTGTAATTAATTTCTCTAACTTCTTACTACATATTCTAAGAATATTAGTAAACCAATATGACGCATATACTACTTTTGACAAAAATATTCCTTTAGATGACAAGCGTTTATTAGATACGTTTGAGTATTTTTTAAGATTAGATGAACAACCTAAAAAAGAATTTGTAGAAGACTTTGCATTTCTCCTTTTAAAAGGAAAGTTCTTTTATGACAAATATATTATCAAGCGTAATTTAAAAAATGATAAATGGAGTCTTAAATACCTTAAAGGTGTTGATAAAAAACCTAGATATTTAAACAGCTTTGGAAATGAATTTGATAACGACTTAAACGGTTTAAACAAAAAAATTTTAATGTTATTATCTATGTTTCATGTATCTGCACCCACATTAATATACAAACACTGGTTAAATGCTTCCTTAAATTACTTACTAAATCAGGAGGTTTTATCTGACGAAGCATATATACAATACTTAGAAAAGTTAAGTGATGCCTTTTTATATGATCGTTTTTTAGCTCATAATGAATTAGATTATTATGAAATCATTTATACAAACAATGGTATTCCTACAAACGAGACTAAAGATCTTGCATTAAATAAATTAAATCAGGGAACACAAGTTGAAAACTTCATTTTTAATCGATTAGATTATTTACTGTGGAAAAAAGACCAGCATAGTGAGAAAAAAGAATTTTCAGATTTTATTTTTTCTTTCCGTACTTCTGTAGAGCATTATTATCCGCAAAACCCTTTAGAAGGCCAAGAAAAAATAGAAAAGAATACCTTAGATAATTTCGGTAATTTGTGTTTAATTAGCCGAAGTAAAAACTCTAAGCTGAGTAATTATATGCCTACTGCTAAAAAAGAGCATTATAAAAACAAAGACAGTATAGAAAGTATTAAACAACAATTAATGATGCGGAAAGAATTTTGGAATGTTTTTGAAATACGAGAGCATTCTGAAAAAATGAAGAGCATACTTATTCAAAGAACAAACTAACATGCCACTAACCACCCAAGAAATAGTAAACAAACTCTGGAATCTTTGTAATGTATTACGAGACGACGGAATTACCTATCACCAATACCTTAACGAGCTTACCTTTATTCTGTTTTTAAAAATGGCAGAAGAAACCGATTATAACAATAAGTTACCAGAAGGTTACCGTTGGGTAGATTTAAAACAAAAAGAAGGGATAGAACTGTCTACTTTTTACCGTAAACTGTTATTACATTTAGGTACAGAAAGTACAGGTAAAATTCAAAAAATATACAATAACGCACAAACCAGCATACAAGAACCAGCCAACCTACGTAAAATTATAAAACATATTGATGAACTAGATTGGTTTGAAGCCAAAGACGAAGGCTTAGGTGAAATGTACGAAGGCTTGTTAGAAAAAAATGCAAGCGAAAAAAAATCTGGAGCAGGACAATACTTTACCCCTCGCCCATTAATTAACGTAATGGTACGTTTAATGAACCCAAAAGTAGGCGAACGTTTAAACGATCCTGCTTGTGGCACCTATGGTTTTATGATTGCTGCACACCACCACATTTTAAACAACAACGATATTTACAATCTAACCGAAGCTGAAAATAAACATTTACAAACCGAACAATATAGTGGTTGCGAATTAGTTGGAGACACTCACCGTTTAGCTATGATGAATGCTTTTTTACACGGCATGGGCGGTAATATTGCTTTAGGCGATTCTTTAAGCAGTTTTGGTGAAAACATTAAAAACAAAGACTTGGTATTGGCAAACCCTCCTTTTGGAACCAAAAAAGGAGGAGACAGACCCACAAGAACCGATTTAGTATACCCAACCAGCAACAAGCAATTAAACTTTTTACAAAGTATTTATCGCAGTTTACATACACGCGGTGGCGCAAGAGCTGCTGTAGTATTACCAGATAATGTATTGTTTGAAGATGGTGACGGACAAAACGTACGTAAAGACCTAATGGATAAATGCAACCTACACACTATTTTACGTTTACCAACAGGTATTTTTTACGCAGCAGGTGTAAAAACAAACGTGTTATTTTTTGACAGAGGAACAACAGACAAAAGTAACACCAAAGCGGTATGGTTTTACGACATGCGTACCAACATGCCAAAATTTGGAAAGCGTACGCCATTTACCGAAAGCTATTTTACAGATTTTGAAAAAGCATATAATGCCAATGACAGAGCCGAAGTGAAAAACGAACGATGGTCTTGTATTACACGCGAAGAAATTACTAAAAAGAACGACTCTTTAGATTTAGGATTAATTGCCGATGATAGTATTACCAAAGCCGAAGATATTGGCGAACCAATAGACATTGCTAAAGAAGCTCTAACCGAATTAACTAGCATTACAAAAGAGCTAAATGCGATAATTAAAGCATTGAACTAGATGGAAAAGAATTTGCCGAAAAATTGGAAAGTAGTTAATGTTTCTGACTTCGTTAGTTTATTAGAAATTGGAGGAAGACCAAGAGGTGGTGTAGGTAAATTAACTGAAGGTATTCCAAGCATTAGTGCTGAGCATTTTAATTACGGAGGAGGTTTTAAGTTTGAAAAAATAAAATTTATCACTAAAGAGTTTTATGAAAAATTAAAAAAAGGAAAAATTGAAAAAGGAGATGTTTTAGTTGTAAAGGATGGTGCAACAACAGGTAAATCAGCATATATTGACAATAAATTTCCTTTTGATAAAGCTGCTGTTAATGAGCACACTTTTATTATAAGAACTTATGAAGGTTTTGAAAATAAACTTTTGTTTTACTTCACCTTAAGTGTAGATTTTAATAATTACATATTAAATACTATTGGTGGTAGCACAATTGGCGGAATAAAAAAAGGATTCATAAATGAACTAAGGTTTAATCTCCCACCACTAGCAGAACAAAAACGTATAGTAGCTAAGTTAGACGAAGTATTTGGGCATTTAGATACTTTAAAGACGCGTTTAGAAAAAATACCAAACCTGCTAAAAAACTGCAAACAAGCCATTTTAACCCAAGCAGTAACTGGTAAACTTACCGAGGAGTGGCGAAAAGGAAAACAGTTGGAGGAATGGTGCAATCAAAAAATTGGAGATCTTATTGATTCTATAGATGTAGGTAAGAGTTTTAAATGTCCAGAATACCCAGTAAAAAAAGGACAAGTGGGTTTAGTTAAAATAAGTGCAGTAACTTGGAATGTTTTTAATTCGAAAGAAACAAAAACAGTAACTGATAAATCTAAAATTAATAAAAATTATTTTATTAATTCAGGAGATTTTTTAATTTCTAGAGCAAATACATTAGAATTGGTTGGTGCTTCTGTAGTTGTAAATGAGATTGAGTTTGATATAATGTTAAGTGATAAAGTATGGCGAGTTAATTTCATAAATGATACAATTAAGCTTTATGCTCACAGATTTTTAAAATCACCCAAAGGTAGAAAAGAAATTGAATCAAGAGCAACAGGAAATCAATTATCAATGAGAAACTTATCTCAAAATAATTTTAAAGATATAGATATTCCTATTCCGCCCAAAAAAGAACAAACCGAAATCGTAAAAAGAGTAGAAAATTTATTTGCTAAACTAGATACAATAGAGCAACAATACCAAAACCTAAAAACAAAAATAGACCGCTTACCACAAGCTATTTTAGCCAAAGCTTTTAAAGGTGAGTTGGTAGCACAGTTAGATACTGATGGTGACGCAAAAAAGTTGTTAGCTGAAATACAACAACTAAAAGCCTCTTTAACAATTAAGAGAAAGAAAAAAACATAACGTCATTGCGAGGTACGAAGCAATCTCTCAAATAAAATTAAACCATGAACTACGTTTACTATTTAACTTCGTTTAACGACCTAAAACAAAAAGTAAAAAACAATGAAAACGATTACTACGAAAGAGATTTTTACGCCTTAATAGATGAAATAAATGCAGAGTTACCTCAAATAACAGAGCGTGTATTTAATCATCCTAAATACAATTTTATGCCCACTAAAGAGGTGCCAGAATCGTTACTTTTAAACAATTTAGAAATACTAATAGAAGATATTGATACTTACGTAAAAAAGCGTCGTATACAATTTTAACCACTCCTCTACTTTTTACCAACCCATGGGTTTAATCTATCTCGTAGTTTACTTTCTATTTGTGTAATTAAAAATTGTTTTATTTCTGGGCTACATTTTTCTAGTTCTGTTGGTAACTTCCAATAAGAAAAAGTAATAGTTTGGTTATTAAAATACTTTCTCCCTTCTAATTTTAAGCTATATGTACTAGTTTTTCCAGAATGAGTAATATGTTCTTTGATTCTTGTTTTTAATTTTTCAGATTTACCAATATAAAAAGGATATTGACTATCTAACTCTATATTTTTATGTTTAAGAAATCGTTTTTTAACAACTTTTGGGTAATTACTATAAATATTATCCTCCCAATCTTTTTGTAAGGTTTCTAGGGTATATGTTTTTGTAGGTTTTATATAAAAAACATACACACCAAAATCATTTTTTATAGCCTCAAAATCAACTTTAGAAATTGATTTTTTAGTATTTGCTAACTCATCTATTATAACTGCTATTTGTTCGGTTAAATCTATGTTATTCCAAGCAGTATTCAATGCTTGTAATTCTTGTATCATATTTTTCTCTTTTAAAAGTATTTCTTTAGAAAACTACTTAGCTTTTATTAGATGTAAGTATATAATAAATTAGCTCTGAAACAAAAGTTTTATTTCCAAAACACATACGAAATGAAATCAAAAAAAGATTGAAAGTTAGTTTAAAGAATCACAATAAATAATTTGTACACCGACCTAAAACCTAAATGTTTTTTTATAATTCTTAATCATATATACTAGCCATATCCTTTATTTCATTAGCTATTTGATCTCTAAGACTTAATGGTTCTAACACTTTTATTCTACTTCCATACTTTAAAATTTGTTGACGCAATTCAACCGTATTACCAACAAACATTTTTAAAATAAAAAAATTTGTTTCTTCTGCTATTATTTCTTGATTAATAAATATCGGAGTCGTTTTAACATACTCTTTCTGACTATTATCTATTCTTAGTTTTATTATCTGAGGTTTAATTGTTTCATCATTAAAACTCACACCTACAACATTACTCAATTCATCAACTATTCTATCTAATTTTATATCAATACTATTCGCTGTAATACTTAGGTCTGAAATTCTATCAAGAGAAAATGTTCTATATCCTTTTTCTGTCTCCCCTACTACATACCAACGGTTTTGATATTCTTTTAAAGCATAAGGTTTTAAAATATATGTTGTAATTGTATTATTCTTTTGAAAATGAACATGCTTAAATTTAACTTCTTTTTTTTGCTGAATAGCTTCGAACATATCATTAAATACATCAATATTAAATTCTAATGCATTGGGTTCAAACAATATATATTGCATATACTTTTGAGGCATATTTAATGCTTTTTGATAAGCAATTGCCATAGACTGATACTTTATAAAATGAGAGTACAATTCATTACACCCATCTAATAATAAAGTATAATACCCTTTAACACTATCATCTATTTTAAAACCACTATCTTTTAAACTTTTTATATCATTACTTAAAGTACTTGTACTATTACTATGCCCTTTAAACTTTAAATGATTTAATAAATCATTACTTCTTTTAGTTCCCTCCTTTAAAAAATTTAAAATTGTTATTTGACGTTGAACTTTCTTACTTATTGTATTTTTTTTCTCACTCATTATTTCCTTTTTAACAAAAGTAACAAGTAATTTTCCAACAAAATGGGAAAATAAATACTATTCCCATTTTCGTGGAAAATGATGATTTTACTTTGAATCGAATAAAAAAATATATAATTATGATTTTGGTATTACTGGTGGTTACACCTATTTTATTAGTAGTTTTTGGTTATTTTTTATGGCAAAGTGCTATGAACAATTATGGATATAACATATTCGGATGGGGAGTTTTAATTAGACTACTTTTAGCTGTAATAGCTTGCTTTTGGTCTATAGAAATTGGAATATTTCTATTAATTATTTTTTCTTTATGGAACTTTATTACTACTTGGAAAAACACTTCGCTTTTCATAGCTCTTTTTTCTATTCTATTTCAACCAGTTGCTCTTTGGTTTGCTTTTGTAGCACTGAATAAACTTGCTAAAGAAATTAATGATTAATATATTGCCTATACCTAACTAGTAAAAATTGATTATGAATAGAGAAAAAATGAAAATTGAGCTTGATGAAAAAGAGTTTAATTTAATTAATGAATTAAATCAAATTCAAGATAAAATTTCTGACCTAGACACTAAAAACTTAAGTAATGATTTAATGGAGTCAATAAAAATAAAATCTATTGAAACCATCACTACCGCCTTAGGTCTCTCTGATATTTTAGAAAACACAATACACAACACCAAGGCTACAGCTTTTGAAAATGAGATGAAAAACTATCAAAAGTGGGAAAACATGCCTAAATCTGAAAGACCTGTTAACTATATTAATAAATATACTACAGGTAATGAGTTCAAGCAATTATTAAATAAAACTAAAAAACTTTCTTATAAATCAAAAGAGCATAGAAAGTTACTAGCAGGTCGAGAGTTTGATTTAAAGAAAAAAGAAGTATACAAAAATAACCCAACAGGTGAATTCACATGCGGATATACTGGAGATAAAATTTATCAAAACAGTAATATCGATAATAAAAAAGTATCGTTTGAGCATAAAATCTCTGTAAAGGAAATTTATAACGATAAAGTTATGAACTATACGTCTACTCTTGAAGAAAGAAGAGAGTTTACTAATTCAGATAAAAATATAGAAACAGTTAGATTAGATGTAAATAAATCTCTCAACGACACATCCGTAAATGACCTTAAAAACTGGAAAGAAAAGCAGAATAAAAAAGATCCAAATAAAAACAACGCAGAGTATTACGAAATAGATGATAAATTAATGGATGATACTATTAATGAGGCAAAAGACGCTCGTAAAAAGTTTTTAGATGATAAGAAAAAAATTAGAACAGCAAAAGAAAAAATTAAAGTTGCAGGAGCTAATGCCCTTAAATCAGGAGCTAAAGCAGCTGTTGGACAATTATTAACGATTACTATAACAGAGACAATCAATGAGTTCAAAAAGGAAAATTCAGAAGATGGCATTAAAATAAAAATTACAAACATTAGTAAAAAAATTAAAGAAAAAGCCAAAGAAATAATTAACACGTTTAAAGACTTCTCCATAAATTCTTTTATTTCTACTTTTTTAGATGCTCTATTAAATAGTATTTTCAAAATATTTAAAAACATTTTGAAGTTTATTAAGGCAGCTTTTTATTCTATAATGAAAGCTTTTAAAGTATTATTTTCTAGTAAATACACTAAAGAAGAGAAATTAATTGAGTGTAGAAAAATTTTAGGGGCAACAGTAGCTACATTAATAGGATTAGCCTTAGAGGAAATGATAGAAAAAGCATTACTTAGTTCATTTCCTTTTTCAGTTTCTTTTGCTGGTTATGTGTCTCCCGTACTAGCTGGACTTATTGTTGGAATTGGTTCTGTATTATTAATGCAGGGTTGGGAGAAATACAAAGACAATATCGAGTTAACTAAGCTTAAGAAGAAAGAAAGTTCTTTACTTGAGAAGTCAGCAAAAATAAGTTCTATGAAAACTCAAATTTCAGATTTGGAAGCAACGGAATCTATTAAGGTCACTTTTTCTATTTTTCAAGACACTCTGCCTTTAATATCTTCATTTAGAGATAGTATTGATGAATCTATTGAAAACATAAGAGAAACTAAAAACAAAATAACAACAAAATTAGAAGAGATTAATAAGGTTAACAATGAGAATGATGATTTGTTAAATTTATTAGATACTTTATAAAAATAATAATATGAAAGATATTGTGATTTCTGATACAGCTAAAGGAATTGTCAGTGCAGGAAAAATAGTTAATAGTTTAGAGAAGTTAGATCAACGAATTGAACAATCTAAGTCTCAAGCAAAAAACCTTTTTAAAGACTTAGATAAATCTTCAACCTCAATTCATAAAACAGAAGAAAAGCTTTTTGGAGGTTATAAAACTAAGGATTTATTTAATTTAATTAGAGACAATCACAAAACAGATGTAAAAACAACTCGAATAGTTAATAATTTAATTAGAAATAATAATGATAATATAAAGGACATATCTAAAATGATAGGAGCTTTAGCTATGCTTTCTGGCTTGTCATTTGAAAAATTATCTGAAAACACTACTGAGTTAGAAGAAATTTCTAATCAGCTTAAAAATGGTCTCGATCACTCAAGTGATAATTCTAAAAACCTAAAAAGAGTTATTATTTCTCAAATAGATAGGGTTAAAGAAGAAAAGAAAAAACAAGAAAAAAACGATTATAATATTGGCGTTTTAAATGATAACTTTAAAGAATTACAAGTCGATTTTATAGAGTATAAAAAGAATAACGAAAAAAAACTAAAAGAGATCAGACAATTATATCAAACAAGTTCTGAAGATCATTTTATTAAAACTTTAAAAAGACAAAAAATCTTAATTTATTGTCTTTTCTTTTTATCTATGGTTTCTATTATCACACATATAATGATGGTTGCAAAAACCTTATGAAGTAAATAAAAAAGAGGCTTAAAATAGCCTCTTTTTTAGTATTAAAACTTTTCAAATACAGATTTTACTGCATCAATTTTAGCCTTATTGTCAACTTGATGATACATATTAAAAGTTTTCAAATCTTTATGTCCACTTATGCTCATAATAGTTTTATCTGCTATTCCTTTATTTCTCATAATAGTTATAAAAGTCCTTCTAGCTGTATGTGTTGAAATACGCTCATAAAATGGTTTAATAAAAGTTTTCTGTTCTACTCCTTTAGTTCTTGTATACTCAACATCATTAGTAAATCCTGCTTCCTTTAAAATATCTTTGATATAATCATTTTGCTTTTGATTAGATATTAAAGGCAACTCATAGTTATATTTCTCTAAAATTGAATTAGAAATCGACATTAAAGGTACTTCTCGAGTCGGTTTTGTACTATCTTTTTCTTCTTTTAATACCACACAACCATTACTGTTGATTGTTCTTTTATTTACTCGTTTCAACTCTCCATAACGCATTCCTGTTAAACATTGAAAAATAAAGATATCTTTAATTTTATTTAGCTTTTTATCTTCACAACTGAATTTATAAAGTTTTTTAATATCATCAAAAGACAAGGCTTCTTCTCTAGTTAAAACTCGTTTAGGTTTCTTAAAATCAACAAATTTATTATTATAAGTATATTCTTTTTTCAAAGCCCAAAACATAAATGTTTTGAATAGCCCTAAATTCCTATTAAACGTATTAGTATAGTGATCTTTATATTCATAACAGAAATCAATAAACTCAGTGTAAAAGGCATTATTAATTTTACTGAATGTTAGTTTGTATTTCTTAACTTTTTCAAATTCTTGTAATAAGTTCTTAATATTTTTGTATCGTTTTATTGTCGAATGCTTCCATTCTTTTCTTTTAACTTTCTCTTCCGTGAATTGGTCATATACTTCAAAAAATGAAGTTTGAGTTAGCCTAAAATTATTAAAAGTTGTATCTAAATACTCTTTTAACAATTGACTTGTAAATTCTGTTTTACTTAATTCGCAACGAGAATGAAACGTATAAAACTCATCAGTATATTTATTTAATATATTAGTTATACGCTTTTGATCAATTGATATATTCTTCCCTTTATTTTTTGGTTTCTTATTTTCAAAATCCCAATGAATTGGAAGAATAGATTCTCTTGTTGAATAAACAAATTGTTTTTGTTCATTTTTAAAATAACAAGAAAATAGAATTAGTGTTTCTTTTTCTCCCTTTGGCTTCCTTAAAAAAAATGTATGCTTCATAATTTTTACTTGTTTTTTATGCGTTGATAATTGAGTTGATAATTTTCTTATGTCTTATTAGTATAAAAGTTATTAACAAGGCATAAAAAAAGCCACCAACCTCCTGTTTTTAAACAACATATAAAGATTTAATGACAAATAAAAATTAAGCTAAAGTATATCCGGCGTCTCCACAACATAAAAAAAAGCAACCTATTAAGGTTGCTTTTTTTATTTAATCTTCTGTCTTAAATTTTTGCTCTACATAAGCTGCCTTTTGAACTTGTGCTCTCTTTGCAACTGATGGCTTAGTAAAATGTTTACGTTGTCTAAGCTCTTGTAATATTTTTACATTTCTAAACTTTCGTTTATATCTTTTTAAGGCTCTATCAATATTCTCACCTTCTTTTACTACTACTTTTAACATATCTCTCTGATTTATTATTTATTCTAATTAGGCTTATTTATCTTATTTTACTTTAAAAACTCTAAAATTTCACCTAAAAACTGAAAATAAATATTCATTTAAAATTAATGAGGATATATTATATAGATTTTTTCAAATATCACCTTAAATTATACTATTAAAATTTAATATAACTAATTGGTAGTTATTTTATAAAACTAGATTATTAAATTGTTTCTCCTAACTCTTTCAGTTTAGAAGTATTTTCTGCTAACATTAATTCGTCTATAATTTTTTGAATATCTCCGTTAACAATATTTTGTAAATCGTATAATGTTAATCCGATTCTATGGTCAGTTACACGACCTTGCGGATAATTATACGTTCTAATTTTCGCAGAACGATCACCAGAAGTTACCATACTTCCTCGTTTTGCAGCATCTTCAGCTTGCTTTTTAGCCAACTCTAAATCGTATAAACGAGAACGTAATACTTTAAACGCCTTCTCTTTGTTTTTATGCTGAGACTTTTGATCTTGACATTGAGCAACCAATCCTGTAGGTATATGCGTTAAACGCACCGCAGAATACGTTGTATTTACCGACTGACCTCCTGGACCAGAAGAACAGAAATAATCGATACGTACATCTTTTGGATTAATCTCTACATCAAACTCTTCTGCTTCTGGAAATACCATACAAGTTGCTGCCGACGTATGTACACGGCCTTGAGTTTCGGTTTGCGGTACACGTTGTACACGGTGAACTCCAGCTTCAAATTTTAAGGTTCCATACACATCTTCTCCTGAAACTTCAAACTGAATTTCTTTGAATCCTCCATTAGTCCCTTCAGAGTAGTCTACTACAGATACTTTCCAACCTTTACCTTCACAGTATTTATTGTACATTCTAAATAAGTCACCAGCAAAAATACTCGCCTCATCACCTCCTGTACCAGCACGTAATTCAACTACAGCATTTTTACCATCTTCAGGATCTTTAGGAATCAATAAAAACTTCATTTCCTCCTCTAAAGCAGGAATACGCTCTTTAGCTTCATCCATTTCCATTTTTGCCATTTCTACCATTTCAGCATCGCTTCCATCGGCAATAATTTCCTTAGCTTCTTCTATATTATTTAATAAAGTTTCGTACTCATTGGCTTTTTTAACCACTTTTCCTAAATCTTTATATTCTTTATTTAGCTGAACATAACGCTTCTGATCAGAAATAACATCTGGTTGAATGATTAAATCTGAAACCTCATCAAAACGTTGTTTTACTATTTGTAACTTATCTAACATTTTACTCTTTTCTTGGAGTGCGAATTTACAATTTTTTATCGGATTTTAATTTTAATACTTCTTTTAAGTATATTTGGTTTTAAACTTTTTTGCTTTGAGAAAACTTAAACTTTATTTTCTTTTTTATAAAACTAAATTTTTCCTACCGTTAGCTTTCTCCATATTTATCTTATTTAAATTTCAACTTTTTTTATGGAGCTTTGTTGCTTTAACTTCATCATTACTTATGATTTGGTTTTATCAACATTTTATCAATGATCCAAAACAACAACATCTTTATTTTTATTACAACTTTGGATTATCTGCGTTAAATTTATATTCATTCATCCTTTTTTTAAATTCCATTATTTTAATTAATCTAAATCTCCTTATACAATGGAACGTATAGAAATTGATAATGTAGAATTAAGTTTTGGATCTTCTGAAACTTTAAAAGCTGTATACCTTAAGGCTAAAAAAGGTTATATCACTGGAGTTTTAGGGCGAAATGGCTCTGGTAAATCTTCATTATTACGAATTATTTTTGGAGAGCTAAAACCACAAAACAAATTAATTAGAATTGATGGAACGCCTATACTCACTCCTTTATACAAAAAAGGACTCATAAAATACCTTCCTCAATTTAGCATTATACCCGAAAACCTTTCTTTAAAAGAAGCTATTTCTTTTTTCAATAGCTCATTAGATAATTTTCTTATAGATTTTCCTAATTTTAAAACAAAAGAGAGTATTCTTTTTAGAGATTTTTCAGGAGGAGAAAGAAGACTTATAGAAACTTATATTATACTAACCTCCGATTCTAAAATAGTTTTATTAGATGAACCCTTTTCTTATTTAGCTCCACTATACATAAGTAAACTAAAAGAAATTTTATCTCGTGAAAAACAAAACAAAATGATCATTATAACAGATCATTTTTATAAAGAGATTATAGAAGTGTCAGATTCTTTATATTTATTAAAAGATGGTTGGAGTAAATTAATAGAATCTCCAAAAGAACTTATACATCACAATTACATTAATTCATTATAACTAGATTCTTTATGAGACAATTAATTCTAATATTATTAATAAGTATATTCACTTCATGTAAAACTCAAAAAGAAGAATTAAAACCAACTTGGTTAATAGGCAAATGGAAACGAGTTAACGAAAAACCCAATAAAGAAACTTTTGAATTTTGGAACAAAGACTATACTGGAAAAGGATTTACATTAAGAGATAATGATACTGTTTTTAAAGAAGTTTTGAGCATCGTTTCTATAAACGATTCATTAACCTTAAAAGTTGAAGGAGTTAATAAAACTGCTACATTATTTAAAATAACACAACAAACAGATACTTCTTTTATAGCTGAAAATCCAACACACGATTTTCCTACAAAAATTAAATATTGGAAACAGAATAAACAACTAAAAGCAAAAGTATCTAACAATAAGTTTGCTATTGATTTTACATTTAAAAAGCTAGAGGATTAATCAATTTCTAGCTTATAACCAACACCATGTACATTGGTTAACCTAATAGAAGTATCTTCTTTTAATTTTTTTCTTAATTTAGAAACATACGTATCTAAACTCCTACCTACAAAAACACCATTATCTTCCCATACTTTTTTAGTAAGTTCTTCTCTAGTTATTATTTGATTAGGTTTTGAAACAAAAACTTCTAATAACTCACATTCTTTTTTAGACAAACTAATTTCTTCTGATTGTTTTACAAGTTTATTTTGGTTTGGGTAGAATGTAAAAACTCCTAATTTAGATACTCCATCTGTTTTTTTAACTTCATTCTCCACCACTTTAGGTTTTGAGAATATATAATCTAGTACAAATACCATTAACAAAAACAATAAAGCAAATAGAAAAAACTGTTTAGAGAAAATGAAAGAGGCAGTATGTGTAAACTTTAATTCTACAACATAACAATCTATAGGTAAAACTCTTCCTTTACATGGTATAATATCTTTCTCGGCAGAGTTTTTTATTTCATAACTATATGCAACCTCATTATCTACACATTGTTTAACCTCAACTCGATAATAATTATATAAATCAGCTTTTTTAAAGCTATTTTTAACTGTATTAATAATAATACTTGGTTCAAAAGAAAGTGGATTTTGAAATGATAATTTATATCTAAATCTACCTAATTCTTCAATAGGCAACACTAAAGATGTTGAGTCTTGATTTGATAGCAACAACTGATTTCCTACATCACGAAGTGATACTTTTACACGTTCAGAAAAATCAACACTAGTTGTATTTGGTTTAGAAAACATCCATCCTAAAAAAACTATAATTCCTAAACTAACGTAAATATAAATTTTCTTTCTACTCATAATTAATAACAAAGAACATACAATTTCTTTAAATTTTACAAGCCTTTGCACTTCTTTTACACTTTTTTGACACTTTTTTTCGGCTTCTGAAATAGTTTTACTCAAAATTTTAAAAACTATCTATAATGAATAAAATCATAATTACTTTCATCACAATTCTATTCTTAACAAGCATTAGTACGGCTCAAGAAAAAGTAGAAATTAATATTGAAAAAAGCACCATTAAATGGATCGGTGAATATACTTTTTACTTTGGAGGTCATGATGGGTTTATTAACTTTAAAGAAGGGTATTTTATAAAAACTGACAAGGTAATTACTGGCGGAGAGTTTATAATTGATATGAATTCTATTGTAAACACAGATATTAAAGAAAAATCTCCTAGAGAAAACTTAGTTGATCATCTTAAAAAACCTGACTTCTTTGATGTAAAAAAATATCCTTTGGCTAAATTGGTTATCACAAAAGTGGAATATTCAGACAAAACACATGCTAGAATAGAAGCAAACTTAACTGTAAAAGAAATTACAAAACCTATTAATTTTAGAGTAGAATTTAATTATGATAAAAAAAAAATGAAAACACGATTTAAAATTGATAGAAAAAAATGGAATGTTAATTATCAAAGTAAATTTAAAGATAGTGCCATTTCTGATGCTATTGGTTTTGAAGTATCTATAAAACTGTAATTATGAAAAATGCAATAACTATTGTACTAGTATTCTTTCTAATTTCATCTATGTTCTCACAAGAAAAAGAAGAATTAGTAATTTTTAAAAATTCTAAAAATTGGAAACGAGAAATTATCAAATTTCCAATTGATTGGGCACCAAAACTAACCATAACAGGTTTTGAAGAATTGCTATTTTCTCCAAAGTGGAAAGATAATAAAAGTGACGATTTTTGGTCTTTACTTATAGGGTGGAAAGTAAATACAGCTTTTGCATTATCTTTAAGAGATATTGAACATAATTTACATAGTTATTTTGATGGCTTGATGAAACCTAATCATTGGGCTCAAAAATTTCCTCAACCAATAATCCATTTAAGAAAAAACACATTTGGTTTTTATGGTACAATGACTTTTTTTGATGGTTTTCATACAGGAAAAGTAATTACAGTAAATATTTTAGGTGAGCAAAAATTTGACAAAAGGTTTCATAAATCTATCATCACGTTTCGTTTGTCTCCAAAAAGCTTTCATCATAGAATATGGAAAAACCTTACTAGTATAAAATTAAAGAAAGACAAATTCAACTTAATAGATTTAGATAGTACCTGGGGAAAAGAAGCATTACGTTTTCCTGCAAGAAACATGAATTACAGAGGAACTGGTGAAGTTAGATTTCCTCCTAAAGGATGGATAAAACCTAAGCACGATAATTTCTGGTCTTATACCTATGCTTGGAGCATCAATATAGATAGAGAAATTCCTGAAAAAGAGTTGGAAATAGATTTAGTAAAATACTTTAATAGTTTGAATCGTATTAATATGAATGATGTAGAAAACAAACATTATAGTTCTGCAACGGTTACAAAAACTAAACAAAATAAATCTACCATATTCTATAAAGGAAAAGTAAACATATACGACAGGTTTGCAACTAAGAAAATGATAGCTCTAAATATTTTAATTGAAAGTTATTATTGTAAAGAAAAACAAAAAACTGTGATTTTATTTAAATTCTCTCCAAAAGATTTTAATCATAAAACTTGGGGAATGTTAGGAAAAATAAAACTACACACAGATTCATGTGAATAGCAATAAAAAAGCCTCAGTTAAACTGAGGCTTTTTTATTATATAGTTAGTATTTACTAATATTCAAAAATACCATATTCACTTTTAATAGTTAGTTTTTTAGAAGAAGACTCTTCTACTCTACCAACAACTTTAGCATTAACATTAAATGATTTAGAAATATTGATAATATCTTCTGCTATTTCTGGAGAAACATATAACTCCATTCTATGTCCGCAGTTAAATACTTGATACATTTCTTTCCAATCGGTTTTAGATTGTTCTTGTATCAATTTAAATAATGGTGGAATTGGAAACATATTGTCTTTTACAATATGCAAATCATCTACAAAATGTAAAATTTTAGTTTGCGCTCCACCCGAACAATGAATCATTCCGTGAATAGAATCTGAAGTATATTTTGAAAGAATTTCTTTTATAATTGGTGCATATGTTCTTGTTGGCGACAATACCAATTTACCAGCATCAATTGGAGAATTTTCCACTGAATCTGTCAATTTTGTATTTCCAGAATACACCAATTCTTCTGGAACTTCAGCATCAAAACTTTCAGGATATTTTTCAGCTAAATATTTATGAAACACATCATGGCGTGCAGATGTTAGCCCGTTGGAACCCATTCCTCCATTATATTCAGTTTCGTAAGTTGCTTGTCCGAAAGATTCTAATCCAACAATAACATCACCTGCTTGTATATTTGCATTATCAATAACATCAGATCGTTTCATACGAGCGGTTACCGTAGAATCTACAATAATTGTACGAACCAAATCACCAACATCGGCAGTTTCTCCCCCGGTGGAATGAATAGTTACTCCAAACTTTTTTAAGTCTTCAATTAACTCTTCAGTTCCATTAATAATTGCTGATAAAACTTCTCCTGGAATTTTGCTTTTATTACGCCCAATAGTAGATGACAACATAATATTATCTGTAGCTCCTACACATAATAAATCATCAATATTCATAATTAATGCATCTTGAGCAATTCCTTTCCAAACAGATATATCTCCTGTTTCTTTCCAGTACATATAAGCTAAAGAGCTTTTTGTTCCTGCTCCATCGGCATGCATTATTAAACAGTAATCTTCTTCATTTGTTAAATAATCGGGAACTATTTTACAGAAAGCTTTTGGAAACAATCCTTTATCAATATTCTTGATAGCATTGTGTACATCTTCTTTAGATGCTGAAACACCACGTTGTGCGTAGCGCTTAGAAATTTCTTGACTCATTTTGTTGTGTTGTTGTTGGTTACAAATTTAGTTTTTCTAAAATTGTGAGCATAAAAAAACCGAATGATTTTTACATTCGGTTTTAATAAAGTTTTGTTAGTTAATATGTTTTATTCCCAATCTGGCATAGTAGCATTTTCAACTACTTCTTCCTTAGCTGCAGAAGTAGAGTTTAACTCCATTTTATATATTGTTTTTACTGAAATACCATCGTTAGATGTATTTACAAAAATTACTTCTGCTTCGTTAGGAGAAAAACGAGGGTCTAAATCGTTTGTTCCTGATTCTTTTCCGTTAGAAGCTTGTGAAATAGTTGATGTTTGAAAATCATACAAAAACATTACATTATCTAACCTTCTATAGTTTACAGATTGAAAGTTAGAAACATCTCTTGTAAACAGCAACCTCATTCCATCTACCGAAATATTTAAACCTCCTAATGCTCCTACATTATTACTTACTATTGTATCTACCAAATTTCCGTTTACATCAATTGTATATATGAAACCATCATAACCACTAGAGTTATTAGTTACTAACGCTATTTTTGTACCATCATTACTCCATTCGCATTCAGTAATTAAATGACCATTCGTTGTCTGATGTATTAGTTGTAGTCCACTTCCATCTTTATTAATCATATATAATTTATCATGATGTGGATATATTAATTTTTCTCCATTTGTTGACCACGAAAAATCTACTTGATTCAAATTAAATGCAGTAACTGGTACTGTAGTGGTAACTCTTTTTACATCTTCTCCATTGGGCTCCATAGTAAAAATATGCGTCTCATTATTAAAAGTTCCAAGGAAAGCTACTAAATTAACTGGATTGTTTTTACGTGGTCTCCATGAGTTTTTACTAGAGTCTGTTAATTTAACTTCATTAATTAAATTACCATTTACATCTAAATCTCCAGAATAAATAATATTATTTCCATTTTCTTTCCTTACATAAAAATATCTGTTCTCTGGGTCTGTTTTTATTGTAAAAGCACGTACATTGGTTTGTACCTCTGGATTGATATCATCTGACACTGCAATATGCCAAAAGTATTTCGCACCAAATTTTAAATTATTTACAGTATATGTTGTATCCGTTAAGTTTTCTATTTTAAGTACATCATTATTAAAATCGTTTCTTAACTCTATTTTATACTTTATTTCATCTTCTTCTGGATCTTTTGATTGTCGCCAAACAATTTCTACCGAGTTATCTAAATCTGTTACACCATCGTCTGGAGAGACTATCTCTGGTACAGATGGAGGTTTATTTAATGCTGTAGAAATTTGCATTTCAAAATTAATACTTAAAGTTGCTCCCGATTGTAAGTCAGCAGGTTCAAACTTGTCTAAAAACCCTTCTTTTTCAGCCTGAACAGAATATTGATTTACCGCAACTTCTTCAAAAAGAAACTCTCCATTATCATCTGTGAATGTTGAGTTATTTGTTGGAGATAGAGTTACTTTAGCGTTAGAGATTGGTTCAAAACTCTTTGCTTTTACTACTCTACCTTTTATTTTTCCGAATTCAACTGGACCTAAAGTACTATCTTCTCCACAACCTAAAAAGGTAAAAATTGTAATAATACATATAGCTTTTAATAAAATTTTCATAGTAAATTATTTAAAAATAAAAGTTTAAACCTAATCTAAAATGCCAAATCTGATCATTCTTATTACCTCTTGTTACTTGATCTAATTGATCACTTCCAAGTAATTGGTGTTCTGCATTTAACAGAATACCCCATCTATCTGTTAGTAAATACTCTAATCCTCCTCCATACTGAAACTTAAAGAAGTTATCACTAAGATTTTTAGTTAAAACCGTACCAACTCCAACATATGCATATGGTGTTAATCTATCATATGGAAGTATGTTGTATTCAAAATTTACTGCTGAAGTTAAATATGCTTGTTTAAAAATACCGGTATTCTCTAATTCAAAGCGACCTATTGAGCCTCCAAATCCAAAATGCGGATCTTTTTTAAAGAGATATCTAAATTTTAAATCAAACCCAAAAGCATAGGCACTATTAGAATAATCACCAACAATTTTTGATGCTCCTGCCATAGCACTCATAGCATTTCTACCTCTTCTAATTTTCATTTCTCTATTGAATAACTTAGTAGAAGTCGCTTGCTCCTTTTCTTTATTATAACTCTCTTTTATAAGGTTTACAACTTCTGGCCCTCCGTCTGGTTTCCATATACCATCAACGATACCCTCAACAATTAAAAGCTCCACAGCTTTATCAATAGCCTCTTTAACAGCTAATTGTGCGGGTTCATTTTTGGTTACTCCAGTCTCTACTTCTAACAATCTTCGTACAGATACAAATCGATACAAGTTAGCAGTAATACCTTGAGATAAAATAGTTTTAGATGTGTAAACGCTTTTTAAAATTCTACCAGTTGTAGTTGAAACTGCTCTTAAATAAACCGTAATTCTATCTTGACGATATTGATTTGAAGCTCCAGCACCGAAATAACGCAAACCTGAACCTCCTGTGATTATATTAGAATCATAAGACACAACACCTCCTTCTATAATTACTCCCGCAAATAATAAAGGTGGTAATTTTACAGGTCTATTATCTTTAGAATGTTCTTGTCTTGTATTCCGAATTATCTGCCGTTCGTTTAGTAAATTCCCTATATTTTCCCTCTCTATAGGTACAAACCACCCCGATTCTTCGAGTGATTTTAATAAAATTGAAGTTCCTCCTTGCGTTACAGCTGTACTAAATGTAGATCCAGTTTCGACAGGCTTATATTGACCAGATTGGTCTCTAAATTTGTACACTCCTACTACCGTTTTCTTTTTAGGCGGATATTTTAAAACATTAGAGATTACCGAAGTATTCTCTCCTATTCTAGCCCTTGTGGTATCTAAAGGCTGATTAAAATATGCTCCGCAGCTAGTAAATAAATAAGTAGAAAAAATGCATATGGCCCCTATCCATTGTTTTTTCATAAGTTAATATATCTAAGTGTGTGTTGATGTTTTCTAATTATTAGGAATAATTATTTGTGTTTGTTCTCCTGTCTCTGTGTTTAATATACTTACATTTAATCCTCCAACCGCTGGTGTTACTTCTACTACTAATGAACCAAACACATATGTTCCTACGGTTAAGTTCTCTGCTCCTCCTATTTGCTGTTGAAATAAACTCTGAGACAATGAGTTTAATAATTGTCTGTTAAGATTGTTTGTGAAATTCTCAATCTCAGACGGTTGTTCAAATTGATTTTGCGATGTTTCCTTAAAATCATTTTGAAGACTGGCTGTTGCTAAAGCTTGTTGATAACGAAATGCATCATTCCCCCCAAAAAATACGCTAATAGGTTTGTAAACTATATTTTGAGAATACAATGCAGATGTTACAATAAAACTAAGTGCAAATATTATTTTCTTCATTTACAATTTATTTTTATTAATATAACTTACTTTTTTTCAATAACTTTTCACGCTTACGAGCAAAAAGATATATTTTTCCTAAGGCAACATTAACCTGTGCTCTAAGATGTTCTTCATCTGGTTTAGAAAAAAATTCATACAGTACTTGATCTTCTACATTAATTGATAAAATACTAGACCTCCCCATACCAGGTTTTTCTTTAATTTTAATAACAAAAGGAAACTTCTTACCTCCTAACAAGTATTGTTGATAAAAATAATCGTGAAAGTCTTTACCTATTTTAGTTATCGTTTCATCGGTAACAATTCCTTTTATTAAAAAATCTATTTCTCTATTGTTTCTTCTAGTATTTAATCCTAAATCGTTAGGAAGTATAAAAAGTGAATCTTTAGTAACTAGTTTATTATTTTTTCTAACAAAAAGGTAAACTTTCAGTTCTTCTTCTTTATTAACATTCAACCTTATTTGAGATAATAGCTTCTGTTCTTTTGGCGCTATTGAAAACTCTCCTGACTGCTTATTGTTAGAATAATTCTTTTTAACATCTTTTTTTAAAGCAATGAATAAATACTTTAATTCATCTACATACAATAAACCTTGATTCTCTATTTGAGCTCTTAAGATAAGAAAATTATCTTTTTTCTCCATATTAATTTTTGCTTGTATATCATTTTTTTCCTGACTAACAGAGTTTTGAATGAATACAAACAACAATATGACTGTACTTATCTTATACTTTAGCTTTTTCAAATAAAGAGGTTTTTATTTATAATTTTTGATGATTATATTTTGATTATTTGCTCTTTGGAATACTTGGATGCCATCCATCATTGAATTAGTTCCGTAAATTTGTAATGAATTAGAGCTTCCTTGTTGTAATACATGCATTTTAACAGATAAACCGCTACTGTAAAAATCATTAAAGCTGTAATAATTGTCTTTACCTAATTGATAAACTTTTTGATTTGAAAGTGATTCTTGAGAAATCTCTGAAACATTGTTAAATCCGTATTGGTTTAGATTTACAACATTATAATTCTGAACTTGCTCAACATCTACCAAAGAACTTAAACTATTAGATGTCACTAATTTAGCATAAAAACTATTCTCTTTTACATTAGAAAGGTTTAAATTTTCATTTTTTGACTGTGAAAAGACTCCAACAGCAAGAAACCCTACAACTAAACAGGCAATATATTTCTTAAAACTAACCATAACTTTTAAGATAAAAAACAAGAGAAAGATTAAATCTTTCTCTTGTCTTAGTTCATATAACTTATTAAATCCCTCCTCCTGTTTGAGTAACAGTAGCAGTATTTGTACCAAATTGATTAACAGTACTTACGTTAGATCCTGATAAAGCAGTTTGAGTAACAGTAGACATGTTTCCTCCATATCCCATATGGTTATTTTGGTTCACAAAACTTAAGTTATTTCCTCCTCCTAAAAGAGTAGTTTGTGTAACATTAGATGTGTGATCGTCTCCAAATTGAGCAGTAAAAGAAGCATTCCAATTACCTCCACCTGGTGTAGAATATTGTCTTTCTCTAGAATAGTTATGATCACCAACTTGTAAAGCAGC
Source organism: Tenacibaculum holothuriorum (assembly GCF_002120225.1). Taxonomy (GTDB): domain Bacteria; phylum Bacteroidota; class Bacteroidia; order Flavobacteriales; family Flavobacteriaceae; genus Polaribacter; species Polaribacter holothuriorum. The sequence goes on from NZ_LAPZ01000003.1 coordinate 449,987, forward strand.
TGCTAAGTTATTGCTACCTCTTTGTCTCTGAATTGCACGGTTATCGTGACCACCTTGAGCTATAAAAGCCGCACTACCATTAACGCCGTTTGCTCCACTTCTTTGATCTTGTCTAGCATAGTTGTTATCTCCTCCTTGAGCTACAAGAGCTAAGTTGTTATCGAAACGTTGTTTTTGGTAAGATTTATTGTGTTCTCCAAACTGTATAACACCAGCAACATTATCTTCTGCATAACCAACTCCAACATCTTGCTTAGCGTAGTTATCGTGTCCAATTTGAAGTACACCTCCTAGGTTTCTATCCCCCAATTGTTTGATATCAGCTTCATTTTCATCTCCCCACTGAATTACAGTAGCTTGGTTCATATCTCCTCCTGGTCCTCCAATACTACCATTTTGTACAATTGTAGATTTATTGTCATAACCTGTTTGAGTTACATCAACATCATTGGCATAACCTGTTTGAGTTGATAAGTTAACATTCTGTGCAAATGCTCCTGCTGTTGCTAAAGAAATAGCTAATACTAATAATTTTTTCATGATTAATAATTTTAAAATACGTTAGTTAAAAATTACGCACATTAATATCCTATTCCATAGGTTAAATCCTAGGACATAAGGGCGTAAAAACTTTAAGGGTAAAATAAAATTACAAGGGTAAAATGTAAATAAAAAGGAGTGGTGATTTACATTTTCATCAACCCGTTGTGGGCAGTTGTTAAACTATATATAGTTGCTTCGTTTAAACACTGCTAATATAAGAACAATTCTTTTACATCACAAAAAATATACTGACGTTTTCATCTAATACTTAAAAACAAAACATCTAAAAAAACAACTAACACTAACAAAAACAAGACATTAACACTTATAATTATTTGAAACACATTTCTAAAATACAGGAAAAACCCCCATGAATCACACAGGGGTTTTTCCGAAATATAAAACAGTATAAAATCTGTTGTTTATCTTGTAAAAAGTAGTTCTCTATACTTAGCTAAGGGCCATAAATTGTCATCTACCAAAAACTCAAGCTTATCGCAATGGTATCTTATTGATTCAAAATATGGTTTTACATTTTTATTATACGCATTAGCTCTCTTTTCAGAATCGTTAATTGAATTCGCTTTTTTTCTCTCTTCAATCATTTCAAGAACTTGCTTATTTATTTCTTCTATATGTAATGAAATTCCTTCAATTATAGACATCTGCTCTTTAGCAACCTTTTTAAATCCTTCTCCATAAATTTCTTTTAAGCCCTTTACATTTTCAATAAGTATATTTTGGTATTTAATTGCTGTCGGCACAATATGATTTCTTGATAGATCTCCTAGTACTCTAGATTCTATCTGCAATCTTAATGTATATTCTTCTATCTCTATTTCGTACCTAGCTTCAACCTCTACCTTATTCATTATATTCATTTCTTCATATAAATTAATAGTAGATTTTGAGATTTTTGATTTTAATGCTTCTGGGGTAGTCTTGTAATTACTTAGCTTTCTTTTTTTTGCTTCCTTCTCCCATTCTTTCCCGTATCCGTTTCCTTCAAAACGAATTCTTTTTGATGCTTTTATATATTCTCTTAGTACATTGAAAATCGCATCATCTTTCTTTACTTCATGCTTTTTAATATAAGCATCAACTTCAATTTTAAATTCTTTTAATTGTTTAGCCACTATAGTATTTAACACTGTCATTGCATTTGCACAGTTTGCCATAGATCCAACAGCTCTAAACTCAAATTTATTTCCTGTAAATGCGAAAGGAGATGTTCTATTTCTATCTGTATTATCTAATAAAATTTCTGGAATCTTTCCTACTACATTCAATTTTAAATCTGTCATTTCTTGAGGTGAAATTTTCCCTTTGGTTACATTTTCTAACTCGTCTAAAACCGAAGAAAGTTGAGAACCTATAAATACAGATATAATTGCAGGCGGAGCTTCGTTAGCACCTAAACGATGATCGTTACTAGCACTTGCGATCGATGCTCTTAATAATTCTTCATAATCATTCACCGCTTTTATCGTGTTAATAAAGAAAGTTAAAAATTCAAGATTTCGCATTGGGGTTTTTCCTGGACTCAATAAATTCACTCCAGTATTTGTTGAAAGCGACCAGTTATTGTGTTTACCAGAACCGTTAACTCCAGCAAATGGTTTTTCATGAAATAGCACTTTAAATGAATGACGCTCTGCCACTTTCTTCATAACATCCATCAATAAAGCATTATGATCTACCGCCAAATTAGCTTCTTCAAAAATTGGTGCTAACTCAAATTGATTTGGAGCCACCTCATTGTGACGTGTTTTCACAGGAATTCCTAAAACAAGACATTCTTGTTCTAAATCTCTCATAAAACTTAATACTCGTGATGGAATTGTTCCAAAGTAATGATCATCTAATTGTTGTCCTTTAGCTGACGAGTGCCCTAACAAAGTTCTCCCCGTTAAACTAATATCTGGTCTAGATTTTGCTAAGGCTGCATCTATTAAAAAATATTCTTGCTCCCAACCTAAAGTTGCATTCACCTTAGTTACATTTTTATCAAAATATTTTGCTACAGCTGTAGCAGCTTTATCTACTTCTTGTAAGGCTCTTAATAAGGGTGTTTTATAATCTAAAGCTTCACCTGTATAAGCTACAAAAACCGTTGGAATACATAAAGTTGTTCCATACACAAAAGCCGGTGATGTAGGATCCCAAGCGGTATACCCTCTCGCTTCAAAAGTATTTCTTAATCCTCCATTAGGAAAAGACGATGCATCTGGTTCTTGTTGCACTAATTCACCTCCACCAAATTTTTCTATAGCTGCTCCATTTCCTATTGTTTCAAAAAAAGCATCGTGCTTTTCTGCTGTAGCTCCTGTTAGTGGCTGAAACCAATGCGTAAAATGTGTAGCTCCTTTTGAGATTGCCCAATCTTTCATAGAAGCAGATATTTGATTAGCAATACTCCTACTAATCTTTGTCCCTTTTTCAATAGCATCCATAACACTATCGTAAGCTTCCTTAGTTAAATATTGCCTCATCGCTGTTTCATTAAACACATTTGCAGCAAATAACTCAGAACGTTTAACCTTCTCTTCAATAATAATTGGTTTTCTATTCATTGTTTCTTGAATAGCTTTAAATCTTAACACAGACATACACTTTTATTTTAACACAGTCAAAAATACAAAATACATACTAAAATATTATCAACCCCTAAAAAAAATAGGGTTGAAAATATTTTTTACATATTTTAAACAAAAAACCCCCTTAAAAAAACACCTTAAAAGAAAAAAGTACATATATTTGTTTCATCAATTATTCGATGAATAAACTTAAAACTATATAATTATTCTTATGGCTAAATCTAAATTAGAGTACATTTGGTTAGATGGCTACTATCCTACTCAAAACATGCGAAGCAAAACTAAAGTTATTGATGACTTTAGTGGAAAATTAGAAGACTGTCCTATCTGGTCTTTTGACGGATCTTCAACCAGACAAGCCGAAGGCGGTGATTCTGATTGTTTATTAAAACCAGTTGCTATTTATCCAGATCCAGCTAGAGATAATGGATTCTTAATAATGACTGAAGTTTTAAATGCAGATGGAACTCCACACGTATCAAATGCAAGAGCTAAAATTGATGATGATGATAATGATTTTTGGTTTGGTTTTGAGCAAGAGTACTTTATTATGGATACACACACTCAACTTCCTTTAGGGTTCCCTATCGGAGGATACCCTGGACCACAAGGAATGTACTACTGTTCTGTAGGCGGTAAAAATACTCATGGTAGAGATTTTGTTGAAGAGCACGCTGACTTATGTATCGCTGCTGGTTTAAACTTCGAAGGAATTAACCAAGAAGTAGCTTCTGGTCAATGGGAATTTCAATTATTTGCCAAAGGAGCAAAATTAGCTGGAGATGAAATTTGGGTAGCTCGTTACTTATTAGATAGATTAACAGAAAAATACGGATATTATATTGAATACCATCCAAAGCCAGTAAAAGGTGATTGGAATGGATCTGGAATGCATGCTAACTTCTCTAACACATTATTAAGGACTTGTGGTAGCAAAGAAGTTTACGAAAAAGTATGTGAAGCTTTTAGACCAGTTACTAAAGAACATATTGCCGTTTATGGTGAATATAACGACCAACGTTTAACTGGTTTACACGAAACTGCTTCTATTAACGATTTTAGCTACGGAGTTTCTGATCGTGGAGCTTCTATTCGTATTCCAATTATCACAGTAGAAAAAGGATGGAAAGGTTGGTTAGAAGACCGTCGTCCTGCATCAAACGCGGATCCATACAAGGTTGCTGGTCGAATTGTTGAGACTGTAAAAAGCGCCAAGTTAGATTAATAAACACACACAACACAACTAAAAAAGCCGCTAATAGCGGCTTTTTTCTTTTCAAAATCTATTTCTTTATAAAAAGGCTATATATATAAAAGCTATATAACTTATAAACAATACAGCTCCTTTTAACCTTCCTAATTCAAACCTTTTTGGCAAAAAGACTAACGGAAGAATTATAAATGCAAATGCCAACATCCAAAAAATATCTCTAGTTAATATTTGTGGTTCAGTAACAGGAATTTCTTTTACCAAAGCTGTTAATCCTAAAACAGAAGCTATATTAAAGATATTAGAACCTATTAAATTCCCTAAAGAAATTGCTTTTTCTCCTTTTACCACAGCAATTACTGATGCTGCCAATTCAGGAACACTCGTACCAATTGCAATCATAGTTATAGAAATTACTCCTTCACTTACACCAACACTTTGTGCTAATGATTTTGCTCCTCTCACTAACAAATCAGAACCAAAATACAATGCTACCCCACCAATTAATAACCACAACAGTATTTTTCCATAACCTACTGTAGCTAATTTTTCATCAACCTCACCATTATTAACTTCATCAGATTTTGCTGATCTTATTAACACTATCAAAAATACAACAAGAGCAAGCACTAATACAACTCCTTCAATCCTGGTAATTACTTCATCATTCCATAGAAAATAATAAATCAGCAACGAAAAAACCATCATTACTGGCCAATTTAACTTATAGAAATCTTTACTAACAGCAATTGGACCAATTAACGCTGTAATCCCCAACACTAAACCTATATTAGCAATGTTTGACCCTATTACATTATTGATCGCAATTGCAGGAGATCCATCTAACGCAGCCTGTAAACTCACTAATAATTCTGGTGCTGAAGTTGCAAAAGAAACTACTGTCATACCAATTACCATTTTAGAAATATTCAACTTAAATGATAATCCTACTGAAGAACGCACTAAAAAATCTCCTCCAAATACTAACAACAATAACCCTATTATTATATAAGCTATACTCATAAAATATTTTTTTGCGAAGATAGGATTTTTAACACTTCAGAAAACCGATTCCGTTTCTAATTATTTTAACTCCAAAAAATAGAAATCTTAAAAATTAGCTATTCACACAACTATTTTTCCTTTACTTTTTTTAAAATCACAAAAAAACCACATTATTTACCTACAAAAAACAACCATAAACTCAAATAACAACTATAAATAAAAACCAAAATAAAGAAAAAGACATTTTAATTTAAAACACAAAACATTATTTTACATTATAATTAAAACACAAAAGTATTATTTATTAAAATTTTATTTGGTGGAAAGTTTTACAACCACTTATATTCGAAAAACAATTCCGGAATTAATTAAATTATTAACTAAAAAACTATTAAAAACTAATGATTACTATTGTTTTAAAACTTACTGTTCTTGCCCTGAACATAGCTATTAATTTTATTAGCTTATTCTTTTAAGAAAATTATCAAAAATCAACTATTATGAACACAGTTAACATTTTATTTAAAAAGGAATTTTAGAGGGAAAATTGCTACGACAACAAAGGTTATGTAAAATTTAGAAAAAGAAACATTTTAACAGGTCGATCATAAATATTCAGCCTGTTATTTTTTTTCATTATTTTTGATTATAAATCAACTACTTAATGAAAAAACAATTATTTAAAATATTAGCTAAACTTAACAAGACACTATTACCGTCTTTCACAAAAAGACAGTTGGATATTGCTAAAGCATCGAAAACACAATTGGCTATTATAGGTTGGAGAGCTTTTGTTACTAAAAATTCATTAGACTAATTTTAAAACTTAAAATTATGAAAGAGCATATTAAAATTTTTACTGGCACTTCTATTCTTGTTAATAGACTCGCTTATTTATTAGATCAAATAAATATACCTTCAATCATAAAAGATGATAGAGAGTCTGGAAGATTAGCTGGCTTTGGAACTTTTGGAGATTCTTCAGAACTTCATATTTTTAACACTGATTTAGAACAAGCTACAAATGTTATTGAAAATTTTCAAAAAGAAATTAAAAAATAGTTTTTGAAATTGAAAAATAACTGTATATTTGCACCCGCAAACGCATTAAGGCCTCGTAGCATAACTGAATAGTGCACTTGATTACGGCTCAAGAGGTTGCAGGTTTGAATCCTGCCGAGGTCACAAAAACCCGTTAAAACTTAGTTTTAACGGGTTTTATTTTTCAATAAACTTTATAGATATCTTATTATCTTCTATAAAGAACAACTCACAGATATTATTCAACCTCATTAAATCAAGAATACATTATTAATTTTTTGTTAAATAATATTTTTACACATATGTTTAATAGTATTACTATTAAGTTTGCAAATAAATCAATTATCTATGGATAGACTACTTTCAAACTTTAAAATAGAAGTCCCAAAAGGTATATACATAAAGGATCCAGAAACATCAGATTTGGGAAAACGAATTGTAGGTAATAGTATTGAGCTAATTAGTGATATTGGCTTTGAACAATTCAATTTTAAAAAATTAGGTCTAAAAATTGGCTCGAATGAAAGTTCTATTTATCGATATTTTGAAAGCAAACACCATTTATTAATGTATTTAACTTCTTGGTATTGGGTTTGGATAGAATATCAATTAGTTATAGAAACATTCGCTCTTAAAAACACGAAAGAAAAACTTTTAAAAGGTATAGAAGTAGTAACTCGTACAATTAAAACAGATAGTAAATTTAGTCATATCAACGAAGTTTTACTTAATCAAAATATAATTAACGAAAACTCAAAAGTTTATTTAACAAAAAAAGTAGACAGCGAAAATAAAGATGGTTTTTTCTTTCCATTCAAACGAGTCGTAAAAAGAATAGCAGAAATAATTTCAGAACACAACTCTACATACAAACACCCTTTAAGTTTAGCTAATACTGTTATTGAAGGCGCTTTACAACAGCACTTTTTTAAACAACATTTTACAACAATTACCAATTGTAACAAACAAATTTCTGTAACTGAATTCTATACAGATTTAATCTTAAAAATATTATGCAATGAAAAATAACACTCCTCTAACTCCATGGAAACGTTTTTTAGGACTAGTAGAATTAGAGCGTAAAGACATTTTTCAAATTTCTTATTTTGCTATTTTTGAAGGAATTGTCGCCTTAACATTACCGTTAGGAATCCAAGCTATTATTAACTTACTACAAGGCGCACAAGTATCTACATCGTGGATTGTTTTAGTAATCTTAGTTACCATTGGGGTTGCATTTGCAGGTGTTTTAAAATTTGCTCAAATGCGTATTATAGAAACCATTCAACAACGCATATTTACTAGAGCTTCTTTTGAGTTAGCATATAGATTTCCTAAAATAAAAATGCAGGAGCTACGCAATTATTATTTACCAGAAATTGCCAACAGATTTTTTGATACGCTAACAATTCAAAAAAGTTTATCTAAAATTTTATTAGACGTACCTTCAGCTTTCTTACAGATTATTTTTGCATTAATCTTACTTGCATTTTATCATCCGTTTTTTATTGTATTTGGCTTTCTATTATTAGCTCTTATTTTTGTTTTATTCAGATATACTACGGAAAGAGGATTACAAACCAGCTTAAAAGAATCAAAAAATAAATATAAGGTAGCTCACTGGTTAGAAGAAATTGCAAGAACGGTTATCAGTTTTAAACTATCGGGACGTACTAGTTTGGCAATGAAAAAAAGTGACGAATTAGTATCAGATTATATAGATTCTAGAGAAAGTCATTTTAAGATTTTGATACTTCAATTTCAACAAATGATAGGCTTTAAAGTCATTGTTACCGCTTCTTTACTTCTAGTTGGTGGTTATTTGGTATTAAATCAGCAAATGAACATTGGGCAATTTGTTGCTTCTGAAATCATTATAATACTAGTTATTAACTCTGTAGAAAAACTAATTTTAGGATTAGAATCTTTTTACGATGTACTAACATCTATTGAAAAATTAGGTGAAATTGTTGACAAGGAAATTGAAAAACAAACTGGAGAAAAAATTCAGGAAAACATTCCTTTTACTATCGAATTAAAAGATATTATTTATAGTACTTCTGAGCGCAGTTTACCTATTTTAGATGGAATTTCACTTACTATAAATCAAACCGATAGAATTTTAGTACAAGGTGAAAGTGGTTCTGGTAAATCGAGCTTATTACAATTAATCTCAGGACTTATCGAACCAAATTCAGGCTTTGTTTACATCAACAATTTATCACTTAACAGCTTACATTTAAATCATTATCGAGCAAATTTAGGTTTACTACTTTCAGATGAAACTCCTTTTGAAGGTACTATTCGTGAAAACGTAACTTTTGGCGATAAAACTATTTCCGATAGTCAAATTATAAAAGTGTTTGAAGATACTGGTTTAACTCAATTTTTAAAACAACAACCTAACGGATTAAGTACTTTTTTAAAACCCGAAGGAAAACAAATACCCTACTTAATTGCTAAAAAAATTGTATTAGCTAGAGCTATTTTAAAGCAACCAAAAGTATTGATTTTAGAAGATCCGCTAGAGCAATTTAACAAAGATGAAACCCAAAAAATTATTAACTATTTATGTGATGTAAACCAACCTTGGAGCATTATTGTAGTAAGTGATAAAGACATTTGGAAATCGAAGTGTAACAAACATATTTCCCTTGAAAAAGGTCAAATGATTAAACAGTAAGCTATGTTAAACATTTCTCATAATTCTATTTCAGAAAACGTCGATTTATCTAAATTTAAATCGGGTAAAAAAATATTCAATATCGAATATCATAAGTACTTTAAACGTTTATTATTAGTGTTTTCAGTATTGCTTTTAATCATATTATTTTTACCGTGGACACAAACCATTTCGAGTAAAGGTAATGTCACTACCTTAAAACCAAATCAACGACCACAAACATTACAGTCTCAAATTCCAGGTCGTATTGAGCAATGGTTTGTGCAAGAAGGTGATTTCGTAAAAAAAGGCGATACCATTCTTCGTATATCAGAAATTAAAAGTGATTATTTCGATGATAAATTAACTGAACGAACAGATGACCAAATCAATGCAAAATCTGCTTCTGTAAATGCATATAAAAGCAAAGTATCGGCTTTACAAAATCAAATAAACGCATTGAAACAAGAACGCAATTTAAAGTTAGAACAAGCTAAAAACAAATTGATACAAGCACGTTTAAAGGTTAAGTCTGACAGTATTGATTTAGAAGCTGTAAAAACAAAATCTAACATTGCTAAAACTCAATTCGATCGTACGGTAAATCTTCAAAAAGAAGGATTAAAAGCAGTAAAAGATGTAGAAGAATATCGCAACAAATTTCAAGAAGCTAATGCAAAATTGATTTCACAACAAAATAAATTATTGGTCTCTAAAAACAATATTATTAATAGTGAGTTAGCAATTTCAACCATAAATGCTACTTATGGCGATAAAATAGCCAAAGCACAAAGTAATTTATATACTGCACAATCTAGCGCATTAGATACTGAAGCACAAGTGTCTAAGTTAGAAATAAACTTGGCTAATTATAAAAAACGTAGCAGTTTATTATACATTACTGCTCCACAAGATGGTTACATAAACAAAGCTATAAAAACAGGTATTGGAGAAACTTTTAAAGAAGGTGAAAAACTCGTAGGAATAATGCCTGCGAATTACGAATTAGCGGTAGAAATGTATGTGCGACCAATAGATTTACCTTTAATTCATATTGATGAATCTGTACGTGTTCAGTTTGATGGATGGCCAGCAATTGTATTTAGCGGTTGGCCAAATGCTTCTTACGGAACTTACGGAGCAAAAGTTGTAGCTATTGAAAATTTCATCAGTGATAATGGAATGTATCGAGTATTAATTGCTCCCGATAAAAACTCAGAACCATGGCCAAAGGCCTTACGTGTTGGTTCTGGTGCTAAAACAATTGCATTATTGGAAGACGTTTCTATTTGGTTTGAAGTTTGGAGACAGATAAATAGTTTTCCTCCTAATTTTTATCAACCTAAAAACAAGACAAACAATAAAAGTAAAGTTTCAAAATAACTAAAGAATAATGAGATTATTAATCTATTCAATCATTTTTCTATTCGGATCTATTAATTTTTTACATGCACAAACCGATAGTATTTTATCTCTACAAGAATACTTAGGGTATGTAAAAAAATATCATCCTATTGTAAAGCAAGCTAGATTAACTGTAGCGCAAGGTGAAGCTAAATTATTAAAAGCTCGTGGAAGCTTCGATCCAAAAATAGAGGTAGATTACGATCGAAAGAAGTTTAAAAACACCGAATATTACGACAAATTAAATACGTCGTTTAAAATTCCTACTTGGTACGGAATTGAGTTAAAGGCCAATTACGAAAGGAATGATGGCACATATTTAAACCCAGAATTCACAACACCTACAGACGGTTTATATAGCGCTGGGGTTTCATTATCTTTAGCAAAAGGACTTCTTACAAACAGGCGAATGGCTACGCTAAAACAAGCAAAACTGTATACTCAAATTAGTAATGCTCAACAACAATTACTTATTAATGATATACTGTACGATGCAATTGACACTTATTTTTTGTGGCTGAAAAACCATCAAGAATTAAAAGTTTATACTGACTATAAATCAAACGCCAAAATAAGATTACAAAACGTAATTAAAAGTTTTAAAGCTGGTGACAAAGCCGAAGTAGATACATTAGAAGCAAACATAAATTACAAAAACAGATTACTCGATTTAGAGAAAGCTAAAATTAGTTTTATAAAATCAATTTTTGAAATTTCTAATTATTTATGGTTAGAAAATAATTTACCTATCGAGTTAAACGACAATATTTTTCCTGATGATGATACACTTAACACGATTGATGTTGTTTTAAATTCTTCAATATTAAATGTAAATGAAGATTTTATTGAAAATCATCCTAAGGTGAAAATGTTAGAACTTAAAAAACAACAATTAAACGTTGAACGAAAATTAAAACTAAACAATTTGCTTCCCAAAATTGATGCTCAATATAATTTTTTAACTTCCGATTATGATAATTTAAGAAGTTTAAGCACTTCAAATTACAAAGCAGGAGTAAATATTAGTTTTCCTATCTTTTTACGAAAAGAAAGAGGTGATTTAAAGCTTGCCAAATTAAAATTACAAGACATAGATTTTGATTTGTCTGCTACTAAAGTTAGTTTACAGAATAAAATTAGAGCTACACAGCAACAAATTCAATCCTATTTAACTCAGAATTCAATTACAAGTAATTTAGTAAATGATTATAAAAAGTTGGTAAATGCTGAACAACGAAAATTTGATTTGGGTGAAGGTTCTTTATTTTTAATCAATTATCGTGAAGCTAAACTTATTGAAACAGAATTAAAAAGTATACAAACCGTAAATAAAATATTAACTTCAAAAGCAACTCTTACCAAGTATATTGTTAACTTTTAAAAATTTTATTTAACTAGTAAAATTCTTCTTCCTAAACTCAGTAGGTGTTGTATTAGTTAGCTTTTTAAATGCATGATAAAATGTAGCTTTACTATTAAAACCAACATCTATTGCAATAGCAAAAATAGTATCTGGTTTTTTTACTAGAAGTCTTTTTTTAGCTTCTATAATCCTAAAACTATTTACATAATCAGAAAAACTAACTTGTTTGTTTTCATTAATAGCCTGCGATATATGAGGTACAGATGTTTTCAGTTTTTCCGACAAGGTATTGATCTTTAATTCTGGTGATAAAAACATCTTTTCTTCCGTAACTAATTTGTCTATTTTATTAAAAAGTTCAACTGAATCATTTAAAGATGAATTTTTGTACTTAGATTTTACTTCTTTAGGCAAATCATTATAATCTCCAGTAAATGCAAATACAGGAAAATACATTAATGAATACACAAATACAAAGAAATATACTGTATATACTATCGGTTCAATTGTAAATGTTATATCTAAGCTACCAATATCAAATAGCACCAAAATTACCTGAACCATAAGAGCTAAAATCACGGCAAAATTTATAAAGAATAATAAGTTAATCCATTTAAAATATATTCCTTCTTTTTTATCTTGACTTATAATTAACGGAGTAGTTTTAAATAATTTATAAGCTCTAAAAATAAAATACAAATTAATTAAACAAGAAACAATATAATCGTATACCGCATATTTTATAATAGATGGTAAAGGGCTTATCGCAAAAAGCTCATATATTTCATCTCTATCTGTTCCTATTTCTTTAATTAAAAAGTTAAAAAACCATATTTCAAATACGGTGTATATAATTATAATAAAAAGTATAGGTTCAAATTTTATTTTCCTATCTACAATTGAAGCGCAGAAATAATAGAACGAAACTCCAACAAAAGAAAAAGCAACAAAAGAAATAAAGTTAACGTACAGAGGAACATCATAATTATTACGATCAATATAACTTCCAATAGATAATAAGGTATAAAGAAATACTACTGCTGCTAAACTGTATTTCGTCAAAGTATTTTTCCCAAAATTATTTTTAGTACACAAAATAAAAAAGGTTAAAAAAACACCTAAAAAAATACTTATTACAGGAAAGGCTTTTATAATATTCATATGTACTTATAAAATTCTACAACAAAAATACATTTCTTACTGTAATTCTATCTAATATTATAAAACCAAACAACAACACAAATAAAACCCTGCTTTACAGATACTTAAAACAAAGTTAATTTTATCTAACATTATAAAATTAAACACTCAAAACATCATAAACAACTAATTTTGCTCCGAAAAAATTATTATATTTATAATCAACGAATTGAACCAATTCGCTTTTATTCCTCCCACCAATAGAAATCAATTAAAAAACAACCAAATGAAAAAACTCTTTCTTTTTCTAATGTTTTTGAGTATTTCAATTTTGCATGCTCAAAAAAAGAAAAACTACAACATTGGAATATTAATAGACAATTATACTGTTGAGTTAGACCCTTTATTACAACAATTAAAAACTCAAGTAAGAGCGGTTGTCGGTGAAGATGCTACCATTAGTTTTCCAAAAAGTAGTTTGCTAGTAAACAATTATAATTTACAAAAAGCTAAAGAAAATTATCAACAGTTAATATCAAATACTACTGATATTATTTTAGCCTTTGGAGTTGTAAACAGTGAAGTAATTGAAGCACAAACTAGCTACCAAAAACCTACTATTCTTTTTGGTGCAGTAAATCGAGATTTTAATGACATCGATATTACAAAAGCTACTTCTGGTAAACATAACTTTACTTATTTAATCAATTCTCAATCATATTTAGAGGATCTAAAAAAGTTACAAGAGCTGACTAATTTTAAAAAAGTAGGAATTGTTATTGAAGAACCTTTTATAAACATTCTTCCATTAAAAGAAACGTTTGATAAAGAATTAAAAGAAATAGGATCAACTTATAAATTGATTCCTTTTAAAAACGCAAGTGATATTACCTCTAATCTTGATGAAATTGATGCTGTATATTTAGCTGGTGGTTTCTTTTTAACAGATAATCAAACGGAACAAATCGCTCAAGCTTTTATTGATAAAAAATTACCATCATTTACCACCCATAGTGTTGGTGATGTAGAGTTAGGAATAATGGCAATCAATCAATCAGACAATAGTTTCGATCAATTCCTACGTCGTGTTTCATTAACTATTGAAAGTTACATCAACGGAACTCCCCTATCTCAAATGCCAGTATATATTGAATATAGTCCGAGATTAACTATAAATTACAATACTGCAAATGCAATTGGAGTTCCTATTAAATATAGCTTACTAAACAGTACCGATTTTGTTGGTGAAATGAAAGATGTAAATGCTCAAAAAACATACAATTTACTATCTGTAATGGAGCAAGTTTTAGGTAAAAACCTAACACTACAATCGAGTAAAAAGAATATTGATATTAGTCAACAAAATGTAAAAACGGCAAAAAGTAACTACTTACCGAGTTTAACCGCTACAGGAACAGGAACCTACGTAGATCCTAAATTAGCAGAAGTTAGTAACGGACAAAACCCTGAGTTTTCTACTTCTGGAAATGTAACGTTACAACAAACTGTATTTTCACCTTCTGCAAATGCTAATATCACAATTCAAGAAAACTTAAAAAAAGCCCAAGAAGAAAGTTATAATATAGATGAATTGAATACTGTTTTTAATGCATCTAATGCTTATTTTAATACGCTCATTTTAAAAACCAATGCTCAAATTAGAATACAAAACTTAGATCTTACTAAGAAAAACTTAGAAATTGCTAAGGAAAATTTTGAAGCAGGACAATCAGGAAAATCAGATGTATTACGTTTCCGAAGTGAATTGGCTCAAAACACACAGGCAATGGTACAGGCTATTAACCAATTAGAACAAGGGTTTATAGGCTTAAATCAATTTTTAAATAATCCTGTAGAAACACGTATTGATGTTGACGATGCTGAGTTAGATAAAGGTTTATATAAAGACTATAACTACGAGCAATTTAGTAAAATACTAGACAACCCAACAACACGCGAGCCTTTTATTGCCTTTTTAGTAGAAGAAGCTAAAAAGAATGCACCAGAGTTAAAATCTTTAGATTATAACTTAAAGGCAACAGAACGTAATATTAAATTAAGCGGTAGTAACCGTTTCTTACCAACTGTTGCTTTACAAGGACAATACAATCGTACTTTTAGTCGTCATGGAAAAGGAAGTTCCCTTTCAGCTCAACAGCAACAAGCGGACTTCGCTTTATTAAATAGTAATTATAACGTAGGGTTAAACTTATCAATTCCTATTTTTAATAGAAATCAAAACAACATTAATAAGCAAACCGCAATGATTCAAAAAGATCAGATTGAAATCAATCGCGCTAATAGCGAGTTGAATATTGCTGCTAATGTTCGTAACGGTGTATTAAACTTAGTAAACGAAGCTTCAAATATTGAACTCTCAAAGGTATCTGAACAAACGGCTAAAGAGAGTTTAGAATTAACCCAAACGTCATATCAAGAAGGTGCTGTAAACTTTGTACAGTTAATTGATGCACAAAATAATTATTTAAATGCACAATTATCAAGAGCAAATGCAGTCTACAATTTCTTAATCAATGCTATACAACTAGAGCGTAATATTGGATATTTTTTCCTATTACATTCTCCAGAAGAAAATGAGGATTTTACTCAGCGTTTTCAGGAATTTTTACTAAAAAGAAAATAAAATCACAACTATAAAATACTAAAAAATGAAATATACAGCTAAACTATTCACATTATTGTTCTCTACTTTATTGTTGAGTTCTTGTGGCGAAGAAAAGAAAGAAGCAGTAAAATTGGTACGTCCAGTAAAATATCAAACTGTTGGATATTTTGGAGGAGACAAAGTACGTTCGTTTAGTGGAACATCTCGTACTGATAAGATCATAAAATTAAGTTTTAGAAGCTCAGGAATCATTACAAACTTTAATATAAAAATTGGTCAAAAAGTACGCAAAGGTCAGCAATTGGCAGCTTTAGATAATGTACAGGCTCGTTTAAATTACCAAAGTGCAGTATCTAGCTTAAATAGTGCAGAATCTGCTATGAATACAGCAAAGTTAAGTTTAGATAGAACGCGTAAGCTTTTCGAAAAAGGAACTACTGCTTTAAGTAATTACGAAGCTGCAAAAAATCAATATACTTCTGCAAAGAACTCATTTAATTCAGCAAAACAAAGTGTTGCTTTACAACAAGAGCAAATTCGTTTTGGTTATTTAGTAGCTCCTGAAAATGGGGTTATTTCTTCCGTAGCTGCTGAAGTTGATGAAAATGTAACTCCAGGACAAACTATTGCGACATTAAATGCGGGTACTGATATGGAAATTTTCCTTGGTTTACCAGAAAGTGTAATTAATGGCGTAAAGCAACACATGCCTGTTGAAGTTTCTTTTGCCTCATTACCAAACAAAACATTTAAAGGAAAAGTTACTGAAGTTTCTCCTGCGGTAGATGCTAATACAGCTACATATCCTGTACGTGTTGTATTAACAAACCCTTCTAATGACGTAAAGAGTGGTATGGCTGCCAATGTAGTATTCCATTTTGGAGAGAGTAAAAACGTAAAACAAGAGTTAGTAGTTCCTGCAAATGCTGTAGGTGAAGATAGTAATGGAAATTTTGTTTTTTTAATTAATGGCGAAGGTGATAATGTGAAAGTAAACAAACAAAAAGTAACTATTGGAGAACTAACTCCTGAAGGTTTTTTAATTACCTCTGGACTCCAATCAGGACAAAAAATTGCAACCGCAGGGTTACAAACTTTATTAGATGGTCAAGAAGTAAAATTGCAATAATTTTTAAGAAACTAACCACATGAATTTAGCACAATTTTCTATAGATAAAAACCGTATTACCTTTATGGTTTTAGCCACCATTATTATAATGGGATTGGCAATGTATACAGGTTTGTCACGTGATAGTATGCCTCCGTATACAGTAAGAGTAGCTTCAGTAGTTTCATTCTTTCCTGGAGCAAGTCCAGAACGTGTAGAGCAATTAGTTTCTGATAAAATTGAAAAACTTGCACAAGAACTTCCTGAACTAAAAGAGGTAGCAAGTACATCTCGTACTGGTTTATCAGTTGTTACAGTTACTTTAAAAGATGAAACATCACCTGAAAAACTACAATCAGTTTGGGACAGACTACGTCGAAAAATAAATGCATTACAAGGTTTACCACAAGGAGTAACTCCAGATTTAAAAGACGATGGAATTGGAGATGTATATGGTATTGTTGTTGGCTTAACTTCTGATGGATATTCATATGCAGAAATGAAAGAATATGCCGACGATATTAAAGACCAATTAATTGCCTTACCAGATGCAGCAAAAGTAGTTTTAGGAGGAATTCAAGAAGAACGTGTATTTGTTGAGTTTGACAATACTCGTTTAAAAGAATATGGTTTATCTGCTTCTAAGTTACAGCAAATTATTTCTACAACTAACATTTTAAGTTCTGGAGGACAAGTAAACGTAGGTAACGAACGAATTATTTTAGAACCTACAGGAAACTTTAATTCTGTAAAAGATATTCGAGAAATGTTAGTTCCTGTTGGATCTAGTGGTTCGCAATTGGTAAAATTGGGAGATATAACAACTATTAAAAAAGGATATGTAGATCCTCCAACACAAATCGTAAAAGTAGATGGAAAAACAGCAATGTCTCTGCACGTGAACCTTAAAAAAGGAGCCAATGTAATTGCTTTAGGTGAACAAGTAGACGGAGTTGTAGCACAATGGAAATCAAAACTACCTGTTGGTTTAGAATTAACGAGAGTGTCCTCTATGGATACGTATATCGATAATAAAGTACAGAACTTTATTAGCAACTTAATGCAATCTATTGGAATTGTATTAGCTGTAATGCTTATATTTTTAGGGATTAGAACTGGTTTTGTTATTGCTAGTTTAATTCCTATTGTAACCATTATGACTTTAATGATAATGGGAGTCATTGGTATGGGACTAAATCAGGTAACCTTAGCTGCTTTAATTATGGCACTAGGAATGTTGGTAGATAATGCCATAGTAGTCGCCGAAACCATTATGGTAAAACTCGATCAAGGAATTGAAAAGAAAAAAGCTGCAACAGATGCTTTTTCTGAATTATGGATGCCTTTATTAATTTCAACCTTAACTACATCAGCAGCCTTTTTAGCTTTCTATATGTCACCTACTTCAATGGGAGATATTGTAGGACCTATCTTTGTGGTAATTACCATTGCTTTAATGTCTTCGTGGATTATCGCTTTAACGATTATCACTCTGTTCTGTTATTTATTCTTAAAACAAACTCCAAAAGATGAGAAGAAAGAAAGTTTTATAGATAAAACTATTAATTACTTAAAAGAAAAATATAAAGACCTAATTTTAGTTGCTTTAGCAAATAAATGGAAAGTAATTATTGGAATTTTTGTAGCCTTTTTCTTATCGTTATATGGATTTACCAATATTCCGTTTTTGTTCTTTCCTGATAGTGATCGTAATATGATTACGGTAGATATTAATCTTCCATTAGGAACAAAAATAGAGCGTACAAAAGAAGTTACTGAAAAGATTGAGCAATATATGCTTGATTCTTTAAAAACAAATGACAATCGACCTTTAGGAATTGTAGACTGGTCTTCTTATGTAGGACAAGGACCAGAATCGTACGATCAAGGATATAGTCAAGACGAAGCCAATTCAAGTTATGCACATATTTTGGTAAACACATCTTCGTTTAATGAAAACAAAGCAATGATTGCCAAATTAGATAATTTTGCTTTTGAAAATTTCCCAAATGCCGACGTAAAAGTAAGTGCATTAGGAGCTGGAGGTGGTGGAACGCCTATTGAAATTAAAGTTTCTGGTAGTAGTCCAGACGAATTAGCTAAAATTTCTGAAAGCATTAAAGCTAAATTAGCAAGTAATTCAGCTACTAAAAATATTAAAGATGATTGGGGACCAAAAAGTAAAAAATTCTTAATTGAAATTGATCAAAATCGTGCACAAACTGCAGGAGTTTCAAGTCAAGACATTGCTACTTCTTTAGCCACGGTTTTAGACGGTTTTCAAACAGGAGAATATCGTGAAGATAATAAATCAATTCCTATTTTAATGCGTAGTGGTGATAGTCAACAACAAACTTTAGCATCATTAGAAACTTTGAATATTTTTGCTCAAGGTTCAGGAAAAAGTGTACCTCTATTACAAGTTGCTAGTATTATTCCGCAGTGGCAATATGCAAAAATTCGTCGTTTAGATTTAAGAAAAACTATTAATGTATCCTCTAAATTACGTGAAGGTGGAAATGCAAGTGCTGTTATGGCAGAGGTAACTCCTTGGTTAGAAGAACAAGCTAAAAATTGGCCACAAGGTTATACATATGAATTGGGTGGTGATGCAAAACAATCAGCAGAAAGTATGGGGTCTGTAATTAAATATTTACCACTTTCAGCATTTATAATTGTATTATTATTAGTCATTCAATTTAACTCTTTTAGAAAAATGTTTATGGTCGTATTAACCATTCCATTGGGTATTATTGGAGTTGTAATTGGGTTATTAGTTTTCCGCGAACCATTCGGATTTATGCCTTTCTTAGGAGTAATTTCATTAGCCGGAATTGTAATTAATAATGCTATTGTACTGATTGACAGAATGGAAATAGAGCTTTCAGCAGGAAGAAAGGAACAAGATGCTGTAATTGCTGCTTGCTTACAACGCTTCCGCCCTATTCTATTAGCAACATTTACTACTGTTTTAGGATTAATTCCACTATATTTATCAGGTGGTGAAATGTGGGAAGGAATGGCTGTAAGTATTATGGTTGGATTATTATTCGGAACCATTATTACTTTATTATTTATTCCTGCTTTATACAGTGTGTTATTTAAAGTTCACTACAAAGGATACGAATTTAATAACGACCTTTTAAACGAATAACAAACAATGAACTCAAACTTAGGGCAATACTTTCAATTACTTTGGCAATCCGTAGTATTTTGGAGTTTTGCTCTAATTTGTTATAGTATTTTTAGGTTTTTAGGGTTATCTGAAGAACAGGGAATCATTATTACTGATGAATACAAAGAACTCATTTCCTTTTCTAATTTATTGACTACTTCCTTAGCTGTTGGATTGGCTATTGGTATTCTCTATGCTTCAATAGAATTCTTTTTCGAAAAAATTGTGTCGAAAAAATTGAGTTTAGGTTTATCACTTTTATTAAAAAATAGTATTGAACTTGTTGTAACCATTATTGTTTTCACTATAACTTTAACAGTAGTATCTTCAATTTACGGTATTGATATAAAGACGCATAGAGGTTGGTGGCTACAAGATAAAACTATTTGGGGTATACTTTTTTTCATATTGCTTTCTTCCTTTGTTTTTTCTTTTATTAAAATAGCTATAGAACGCTTTGGTAGTGGAGTATTTTTTAAAATGCTTATTGGTGCATATAAAACTCCTAAAGAGGAAGAACGTATTTTTATGTTTCTTGATTTAAAAGATTCAACTTCTATTGCTGAAGAATTGCAACACCTTAAATACAGTCAATTTATTCAAGATTGTTTTTTCGATCTAAACGCTATTGTTCAAAAATATGATGCTGAAATTTATCAGTATGTTGGTGATGAAGCTGTAATTAGTTGGCCTTTTAAAAAGGGGATTAAAGATAATAACTGTATTCGTATTTTCTTTGGATTTCAAGAACAATTAGAATCAAGAAAAAGTTATTACATTCAAAAATATGGAATCTTCCCTGTGTTTAAGGCTGGAGTTCATGGCGGAACCTTAATTGCTGCTGAAGTTGGCACTGTTAAAAAAGAACTTGCTTATCATGGAGATGTTATAAACACTTCAGCTCGAATTCAAAAAGAATGCAATCAGCACAAAGTTCCTTTTCTTATTTCAGGAAGTTTATTAGATAAGCTTACTGTCCATAAAAATTTTTCTACTTCATTTTTAGGAAAAGTATTACTTAAAGGGAAACAAAAAGAAATAAATATCCATAGTATTTCTAATGCTTAATTAAATTAATTATCTAATGAAAAGCTTTATAAAAAACTTATACAAACATCGATTTGAAATATTTTTAAGTACTCAATTACTTGTTTTATTTGGATCGTTACTATTTCCACTTCAATATTTTGAAAATGTTATGATGCCTATTTTCTTATTATTAAATATAACTTCAGGAATTTTAATGGTATCTAAAAACAAAGTCGTATGGTTAATTCTTAGTTTTTTCTTTCTTGCTTTTGGTTTCTTTGGACTTGATATGCTTACAAAACGAGATACTGAAGATTATATGTGGGTTCGCTTATTTATTTACTTTTTCTTTTATATAGTAGTTACTTGGCATATTATTAAGCAAGTTTGGGCAGAAAAACAAGTAGATAAAAAAGTAATCTTAGGGTTAATGAGCGGTTATATTTCTCTTGGTTTTTTAGCTTTTTTCTTATTTCTAACTATAGAATTATGGTCACCAGGCTCTTTTGCAGGTACATTATTAGATCCTGAACAAGCTTTTAATATCCGTATGGATAGTTTAATGTATTATGCATATATTACCCTATTAACTATTGGTTATGGTGAAATAGTTCCTATTACACCGATGGCACAAAAAGCAGCTATATTAATTGGTTTGGTAGGGCAATTTTATATTGCTATTATTACTGCTGTAGTTATTGAAAAATATATTAGGCATACAGTTTCTAAAAAGTAAGGAGTCTTAAAACGAAACTCTAAAAACAATATTCGGCGTAAAGCCTAAAGAATTTGTATCTATCGTTTGTAATTCTTGATTACTATTCTCATCTGAAACAACACTAAACTCTCTTTTAAGATTGTTTTTACGCCCATAAATATTTAATAAGGACACGCCTACTTTTCCTTTCCATTTTTTACTTTCAGAAAAATTAAAACTGTAGGTTGTAGAAAAATCTAATCGGTGATAATCTCTTAACCTTACTTCGTTTAACCTGTCGTAGTAGAATAATCTACTTCCATTTATATCGATATCTTCTACCGGATTAGAATATGGTACTCCTGTTCTATAATTCCAACCTAAGGAGAAATTAAAACGGTTAAATTTTAAACTGTGAGACCAAACAAAACTATGGCTAATATCATTATCTGCTGCAAAAGATTGATTGCTATTTATTGATGGGAATGTAAATTGAGTATCTCCAAAACTATAACTAATCCATGAGTTATAATTACCCCATTGTTTCTTTATTAAAATATCAATTCCTTTAGAAATACTACTCCCGTTTTCGGTTAAACCTGCATCTATTCCTAAATCTTTAGAAAGTAAAGTAATTCCTGTCACTTTTTTATAATAAACATCAACATCTACTAGCCAATTATTTCTTTTAAAAAATACACCTCCTGTTAATTGATTACTCTTTAAAACTGGCACTTCTTTATTATCAGATAAACTCCAAACTTGATTTTCTAATCCAAAATCGCTTGTAGTAAATTCTTTTATTTGTGATATATTCTGTTGTTTTAATTCATAAGATGATTTCAACCAAATAAACGGTAATATTTTGTATTGAGTGTAAATTCTTGGAGAAAGAAAATAATCTTTTGTTAATGAAAAATAATTAGTTCTTAATCCAATATTCAAATTGAATTTATCATTATTTTTAAGTATATATTTTGCATAAAAAGCGTAAGTAGTATTTTTATTATCGTTCGTAATATTATAATTACTTTCTGAGTCAAAAGCATAAGTTCTACCAAACGAATAATTTACTTTATTATTGGTTATTTCTAATCCGAATTTTACACTACTCTTTTGATTAATTCTCTTTGACAATGATGTTTTAAATCCAAACTCTTTAATTCTATTATTTTTAAGTGAAGTTTCTGTAATACTTTTATTTTTTCCTTGAATACCTATGAAATTATAATCTAATTTAAAATCGCTCAAATAAAATAATGCATTCAGTTGTAAATTATCATTCCAAGAATAATTCCACTTAGTATTAAATCCAAAATTTTTAACTGAAAAATTATCTGTCTGTAAAAACATATTATCGTTAGTTCCATACTGATAATTTAAATTATTGTTTACATACAACTGACTTATAACAAACTTATTCTTTTCGTTAGGTTGAAAAATAAGCTTAGTATTAAAATCAGAAAAATAAAAACTCTCTTTATCAAAAGTAGTATCGTCAATACTCGTTTTATTCTGTGTTATTATAGTATTTTGATATACTTTTTTTGATAATTGTTGAAAAGTTACGGTATTAAGAACATCAGTAATAGATCGTCTACCAGATAGTGATAGATTAACCTTTTTGCCTAAAGGAATTTTAAGAAAGGCATCACTATGTGTTAAATTAGTACCGAAACCTCCTGTGAATTTTTCTTCTAATTTATCATTTGTTTGAATATCAATTACACCAGAAATATGATTCCCATATTCTACACTTACACCACTTCTATAAACATTTACTTTTTGTGTTATATATGGGTTAAAAGCCGATATCATTCCAAAAAAATGTGCAGGATTATACACTCTAATACCATCAAACAGTACTAAGTTTTGATCTGGACTTCCTCCTCTTATGTTTAGTCCAGAAGCTGTTTCATTAGGACTTTGAACTCCGGGTAATAATTGAATACTTTGTAAAACATCTGGTTCAGTTAATCCAGGAAGTATCCCTCTATTTTGAGGATAAATAGTTTCTGATCCGTCAGTATTTTTAAGAATACCTTTTGTTAAATAGTTAGTGATTAAAACTTCATTTAATGTAGCTGTACGCTCCTTGATTAAATAAGTTTCACATGTAGTTTTTGAATTATTAAGAATAATTGATTTTAATGTTTTATAACCTATAAAAGAAATTTTTAGCGTATCATTCTTATGTACACCACTTAGCTCAAAATATCCTTTACTATCTGTATATGACCCTATATTTCGATTACTAACATATATATTCGCTTCAACTATTGGCACATTGGTAAATTCATTAAACACATAACCACAAATAGTTCCTTTTATGTGAATTCCTTTCTCTAAAACAATAACATATCTACTTGTAGTTTTTTGAAAAACTAACCCTGTTTTTTTTTCTAAATCTTCAAGTACTTTTTCAAGTGATTTATTAGTACTAGTATAAATTATGTTTTTAGATTCTAGTAAGGCATCAGAATAAGAAAACTTAATATTAAATGTTTTCTCTAACTGCAAAAGCACCTCTTTTAAAGGTGCTTTTGCAGCTCTATTTTGTGAATACACAAATGAGGTAATTTGTATAAAACAAATAAAAATTAAAAGTTTTCTTGTAATCATTTATTGCTTAACGAGTAAAACTGTTTTTTCGTCTACAAATGTAGCTTCTATTTTCATAGGTGCAAAAACAGTTTGCAAAGCAATATTTAAATTTTCATGTGTAAAACTTCCTGTATATCTTTGGTTTAGATCAATTCTTGAAGTATTAAATTTAATATCGAATTGATTTTCTAAAGCTTTTATAACATACTTTAATGGCGTGCTTGTAAAATTGGTTTCTCCTAATTTCCAACTAGGTTGTTGTTCTTTAAAGCTCCATTTTTCTGAAGTTTTTTCAATTTGTCTAAATGCTTTTCCTTGAGTTAAAATAGCTTCATCATTAACAGATTTCACTTTTACTTTTCCTTCAAAACATTTAACTTCTATAAAATTTTTCTTAGTATTAACGTTAAACTGCGTTCCTAATACAGTTACAAATCCTTCTTTCGTAGTAACTACAAACTTACTTCCTTTTTTAACTTTAAAATAAGCCTCTCCTACTAAGTTTATGCTTCTACTTTTCTTCCAAAGCTTTTCATTAAAACTAACTGATGATTTTGAATTCAAAATAACTTCAGAAGCATCTGGTAATTTAAATGCTAATTGCTCTCCAAAACCTGTTTCATAAACAGTTGATAATGTTAAGTAATATACTAAACCTAAAAGTATTACTACAGAAGCTGCTGCTCCATACATCCAACGAGTAAAAAGAGGTTTTACCTTTCCTTTCTTCTCTTCATGAACTTTATTTTGAATTTTAGCAAATAGTTTTTCTTTTTCAAAAGTAGGAACAGATAACTCAGATGATTTATCAGCTATTTTTTCGTACAATGAAAAATTAGGAGATTTTTTAAACTCCTCTAACTCCAATGGTGTCAACTCATTGTTTAACCATTTCGCTAAAAAAGTATCATCGTATTTATTTTCCATATTCTTATTCATTTACTTCTATAACAAGTAACTTTAAAATTACCCTACTTTAAAAATTCTATTTTTTCGCGTAAATTTTTTAAAGCCAACGACATTCTTTTTTCTACTGCTTTTACAGAAATACCTAGCATCTCAGCAATCTCTTTATACTTCTTTTTATCTATTCTATTTAGTAAAAAAACTTCTCGTTGTTTTTCAGGTAAATCGGCAATTGCGTTTTGCAACTTAACCATAAACTCTTTTTCTTGTAAAACAAATTCTGGGCTTTCATTTGTATATGATTTTGCTCCTTGCTGTTGATGTTTCAACACAACTTTCTTGTGCGCAATATCATTTAAAAACATATTGTTAGCTACAGTAAATAAAAACGATTTTGCTTTTTGAAGTAATACTTTAGCACAATTCTTCCAGAGTTTCACATAACTCTCCTGTACTATATCTTCGGCTAAATTCATATCACCACTTTTATAGTACATATAGTTTCTTAAGGCTTCAGAATGTTCATTAAAAACTTTCTCAAACACTTTAGGCTTACAAACTGATTGTTCATCCATCATGAAAAACAAACATAATAATTTTTTTCTGATACCAAGGTAGGGTTAATTTCTTCTAAGCTGTTTTATAAACATCTAAGCGAAATTATTAACCCTAAAATTAACAATGATTATGAATGTATTTAAGAGATTTTTTGGGATAGCCCTTTTAGTTTTCACAACAACTTTTTCGTCTTGTAATAAAGATGAAATCATAATTCCTAACACTACTGTTGCAGATAATAATGACTCTAACAATAACGGAAGTAATGGAAATAATCAATCTCAAGGAGAAGAAGGTGAAATTACACTGTATAAAATAGCTGGAGAAAATATTAATAAAGTTACCGATTATAAGGTTTCAGGAAAAGATTTAGCATATCAAAAAGATGTTTCGAAACATAATGAAATTTGGGAATTGGTTAAAAAAATTGTTCCAAAGAATCAACGAGAGAAATTAGGTGAATTTTTAATTTATAATGGAGAACCTACTGGTAGTGCTGGTTTTGTTGTACAAATTAAGAAAGATTTATCTAGCTGGAAAATGGGGATAGCAATTAACTACGCCTATGAAGGTGGTTTTAATGCTAATGGTGAGCTTGCTTATACTATTATCCATGAATTTGGACATGTACTAACATTAAACGATACGCAGTTAGTAGCAAGTCAAAGTAATTGTAACACTTATAATCCAGGAGAAGGTTGTGCAAAAAGCAACTCTTATATTAATGAATTATACCAAAAACACTGGAAAGATATTTGGAATGAATATCAATCTGCAAAAAACAAAGGACAAGAAGAGTTACGTACTTTTTATGAAAAGTATAAAAATCGTTATGTAACTGCTTATGCAGCCACAAATCCGCCAGAAGACATTGCCGAAGTATTTGCAACTTTTGTAACAAGAAAAGACAAACCTAAAGGAAACACTATTGCTGAGAAAAAAATACTGTTAATGTATAACAGATCAGAATTAGTTGCTTTTAGAGACCATATTCGCAAGAATTTAAACTTACGAGGTAGAGGAACTAAACCAGCATTTATTTTACCAGAACCAGGTTCTTGGAAACAAGCTAACAAAATTGGTAAATCTTGTAGAACTCATAAACATTAATAAAACAAAAGCGCCTTAAGATAGCATCCTCTTAATGCTTACCCCTTTAATCTTTTGGCGCTTCTTAAGCTTAAAAGATGAAATATTTACTTATCTGTTTATCATTCTGTTTGTTTTCTTGTAAGGCTCAAAAAAATATAATCCAACAAAGCTTTTTGTACTACGGAAAAACAGCTTGTTTAGGTAAATGTCCTGTGTTTGACTTATACATTTACCCTAATGGAAATGTAGTTTATATAGGGGTGGAAAATGTTAACACCCTTGGACAAAAAAACTTCACTTGCACAAAAAAAGAAATAGAATTGATAAAAAATGAACTCAATAAACTTAGTATAAATAATAATACTAAAACAGTAAGAGATTTACCTAATACAATTATTAAGTATAACGGAAATAAACTCATTATTCGAAACAATAAACAAATTGAGGGACTTAATAAATTGCTGAAAAAGTTTTTTTCATAATAAGGTTTTAAAATTAATCACCCTCAAAACATAAGGAACTGTTTTAGGTTGCAGTTCCTTTTTTTCAAGAACACACTAATCAATTATACGTAAATAATGAAAAAACAAATTACCCTTTTATCTATTTTTATATTGGGGAGTTTTACACTTCAATCTCAAAATTCAGATTGGAGGTCGGCTCCTCTATACAAAGAAAGTAACTATTTTGAAATTGTATCTAAAAACAAAAAAGCATTAAAAAATGCTCGCTCTAGAAGCGATAGAAATAGTCGAAAAAAAATTAAACAATTTGAGCGTTGGGCTAATTTTTGGAAAGATAGAATTAAACCCGATGGCTCTTTTGTATCTGCAGCTCATAACTACAACGAGTGGATTAAAGAAAACCAACGTCATTCAAATTTAAGAAGAAGTAGATCTAATTCTTGGACTTTAGTTGGACCTGTAAAATTACCTAAATCTTCAGTTTCATTTTATCCAGGAATGGGTAGAATTAACACCGTAGCTTTTAATGGTACAGATACACAAACTATGTACGTTGGTACTCCGGGTGGAGGTATTTGGAAAACTACCGATGGCGGTAAAAATTGGAGTGCAAAAGGTGATAACTTTCCCAATATGGGAGTTTCAGACATTGTAATAAATCCGACTAATACAAATATCTTATACCTTGCTACTGGAGATTGGGATGGCGGACAAAATAGATCTTTAGGAGTTTTAAAATCTATTGATGCTGGTGAAACATGGAAAACAACTGGCTTAACATTTACATTAGGGCAAAATAATAAGATAAGTAAATTGTTAATCGACCCTAATAACCCAAATACAATTTTTGCTACTACTTTAAATAGTATAAAAAGATCTACCGACGGAGGAAATAGTTGGTCTGATGTATTTACTGAAAACAATGCTACTTTTAACGATATAGAATATAAAATAGGAAGCAACACCATAATTTATGCAACTTCAAATGCGGGTAAATTTTATATCTCTACTAACAATGGTAGCTCTTGGTCTGTAGCCTCTACTCCTAGTAATGATCGAATAGATTTTGCACTTACAGCAAAAGACCCTAATTTAATTTTAACTGTAGATAATGGTGGTGTCGTAAGAAAATCTACAAATCAAGGTAACAGCTGGACCACTATTTCTACAATATCAAGTTACGCTTCTCAAGGAGGATATAACATTACCATAGCTGTTTCTCCTTTAGATACTAATTTAATTTTAGTAGGAGGTATGGAAGGATGGAGATCTAAAAATGGAGGTACAACTTGGGAAAAATATTTAGACGGATATTGGGAAGCAGGTAGTCCTTACTTTTATGTTCATTCAGATCATCACGATATGATGTTTATTCCAGGAACAAACATTGCTTTTTCTACCAATGATGGAGGTATTTTTAAAGGAGATGCTTCTAAAGATACTAAATGGGAAGATTTATCAGAAGGAATTGCAATTACACAATATTACAACGTATCTGGTACTCCTAAAGATGCTGGTAAATTAATTATGGGAGCCCAAGATAATGACATAGCTATTTATGATGGAAGCAATGGTTTTAAAGGTGAAAATCCTGGAAGTGATGGTGTAGAAGGATTATGGGATTATTCAAACTCTAATATTGCTTGGACTTGTAGCCAAAATGGGGGAATGAATAGAACTCTTGATGGTTTTGCTACTGCTGCGCAAAGAGTGGATACTCCTGGTGGAGCTCCTTTTGTATGGGAATTAGAAATTCACCCTACAAATCCTCAAACTATTTTTGGTGGATTTTCAGACATTTATAAATCTACTAATCGAGGTGATACTTGGACTAACTTAAACTCTGGTGTTGGGTCTATAGAATTTATTTCTATCTCTCCTTCAAATCCAAACGTAATTTATGTTTCAGGGCAACTTGGTGTTAAGAAAACTATAAATGGCGGTTCAAGTTGGACGAACGTAAACTTACCACAAGGAGGAAATGTAAAAAGTATTGAAGTACACCCTACAAAACCAGAAGAAGTATATATCGCTTATTCAGGTTATTCTACCGGAAAAGTATATAAATCTGACAACGGAGGTACAAATTGGACAAACATTACAGGTTCGTTACCAAACATTCCTACTCATAAAATAATTTATAAAACAGGAAGTAGTGATGGAGAATTATTTTTAGCAACCGACTTAGGGGTATATTATAGAACTAATTCAAAAAATGATTGGGTTCGTTTAGGTAAAGGATTACCAAATGTTATTGTTCACGATTTAGAAATTCACTACGGAACAGAAAAACTTAGAGCTGCAACTTACGGTAGAGGTGTTTGGGAAACTTCTATAGAAGCTTCTGCACTAGGTACTGAAGACAACAAATTACCTAATTCAGCAGTAAATCTTTATCCAAACCCTACAAACAACAAACAATTTACTATTAAATTAAATAATTTATCGGGTACTAGTAATGTTACTATTTATAATATTATTGGTGGAGTTGTAAAGAATTTCAAATTAGCTAATTCTTCTAAACAAGTAGATTTAAATGATTTTTCTAGAGGTTTATATCTTGTAAATATTAAAAATAACGGTAAGACAATTACTAAAAAATTAATTGTACGATAAATGATTAAAAAGATCTTAATATTAATTAGTGCTTTATTTATTTTGAGTAGTTGCAAGAGTAATTTAGAAGTTCTTTCTGCTAAGAAAAAAATAGTATATCCTGGCTTAGCAAATCAAAAACCATATACCAAGTTTGTTATCGAAATAAAAGCAAAAAATCCTGTAATTGCTAAAATAGATAGTATTGTTTTAGTTGAAAATAACAAATGTTATAAAGTTGATTTTTTGTTGAGCTCTAAAACATCTGCTACTTTTTTAAAAGAAGTTAGCAAAAGCGGAAATTACTCTATTGAAGCCTTATTAAAAGAAGGTAAATATAAAGAGCTTAATAATTGTTCTAATGCTGAAAATGGAAAGCTAACTATTTTTTATAAAATAAATAATGAAAACAAAAAATTAGAAGTTGATTCTTTTACAACCGAAAAAGAATTTAAAAGATAATTTTAGCCCCTCACTTTTCTTTCCCTTTTATTAAACGAAAGAGCCATACAAATTGTATGGCTCTTTTAACTTATTATTCTTTTTGATTGGTTACTTTAACATTGTCTCCTCCTTTTACAATATAAAAATAAGAACGTCTATTTAACTGATGTTCTTCTTTTGAACATTTCTTTTGATTAGCATCATCACAATGATTTAGCAATTGATCTTCTCCATAACCAATAGCACTTTGAATTCTTTCTGGAGTTATTCCTCTAGATAAAATATAATCTCTAGTAGATTTTGCCCTTCTATCAGATAATTTTCGGTTATAATCTTTGGTTCCTCTACTATCGGTATGAGATTCTATTTTTATAACCATTTCTGGATGATTCTTTAATACCGAAACAATATGCTCTAATTCATACTCAGCATCTTCTCTAATATTGTATAAATCGAAATCAAAATAAATAGGTCGAATTACAATTTGATCTTCTACTATTAAAGATTCTAATTGTAAATCTTGAATAATTGATTTCTTGTCAACATCTAATGTAGTCGTAGCTTTTGTAGCATTTCTATAATCTTCTTTAGAGGCTACTATAGTAAAAATTTTATCACAATCTACCTGCTTAAACATATATTTACCATCGGCTTTCGTGATTTGTTGGGCAACTTGTTTTCCTTCTTCATCCATTAACCTAACGATAACTTCGCTAATAGGTTTACCTGTTTTTTTATCAGTAATTACTCCTGTAATATCTTCTTTACAACGATAAATTAAAAAACTATAAATATCATCATCTCCTTTTCCTCCTTCTCTATTTGATGAAAAGAATCCGCTACTTAATTCTTCATTAATCACAAAAGCGAAATCATCTAACGGACCATTTACCGGACTTCCTAAATTTACTGGATTTGTGTACTGTCCGTTATTTCTTTTTGATTCAAAAACATCTAAAGCTCCTAAACCTAAATGACCATCAGAAGCAAAATATAGCACATCATTACTACCAACATATGGAAACATTTCTCTTCCTTCTGTATTAATAGTTTTACCTAAATTTTGTACCTCTCCATAAGATCCATCTTCATTAATTGCTACTTTATAAATATCCGTAGCTCCAATACCTCCTGGCATGTCCGAAACAAAATATAATGTTTTTTCATCTGGACTTAATGCGGGATGCCCGCAAGAATAATCATTATTATTAAACGGTAGTTCTTTTATTTCTCCCCAAATTCCATTTTCCTTCTTTGCTTTATAAACCTTTAAATGCGTAACTCTTTTTTCGTCTCCTCTTAATTTTCTTCCATCGTAATTATCGCGAGTAAAATACATAGTATTACCATCTGAGGTTAATATCGCATTAGACTCATGATAACGAGTGTTAACACTTATTAATTTCTCTACATTATCTACATCAAGAACATGGTTTAGATTATCAAAAATTTCTTTGGAAGTATACATATTTAGATAAGGCTGATCATTCCATTTATACAGCTTTTTATCGTATTTAGTACCTTCTGGTCGTGTAGATGCAAAGTATAATTTATCTCCATAAATAAATCCTCCAAAATCAGAATATTCAGTATTTGAAGATAAGTTATGAATGTTTACAAACGTTTTTTCTTTATTCGTATAATTCACAAAGTAATCTTCATTATTATCTAGGGCTATCGCTCTACTATCGTCTCCTTTTACTTCTTTTAATTTTCGCAACCAAGTATCTGACTCTTTTACTTTTCCGTTACTTTTTAATACTTGTGCATACCTAAAAATATGTTCTGGAGAAATTGATGGCAACTCATAATTATCCATCATTTTTTTATACCACTTCTCTGCTTTTTTAGGTTCGATATTAAAATAATAAGAGTCTCCTAACCTACTTAATATAGTTTGAGAAGAGTCTCCCTTTTTATATAAAATTTCATATAACTCAGCAGATTTCTTGTACGCGTATTCATTAAAATATCGGTTAGCAGCGTATCTTCTTTGTGAATAACCAATAGTTGTTGATAATATTAACGTGAATAGTATTATTTTTCTCATACGTATAGGTTTAGAAGAATCTAGGTGATTTCATTACTTGCTCTCTAAATATTTCCCATCGAAGCATAACTTCGTAAGTTCCTGAATTATAATTGCTCAGATTTGAAGTTGTTAAATCGTATGCAAATCCTATATGAAAACTGTCATTTGCTTGAAATCCTAATAATGCACTGATAGAATCATCCCATCTCCAAGCAACTCCAGCTCTAAATTTTTTATTGAATAAAAAGTTGGCAGAAACATCTAACGACAATGGTGCACCATTTACAACTTTTGTTAAAACTGCTGGCTTAAATTTTATATTTTCATTTAAATCGAAAACATATCCACCTATAAAGAAAAAGTGCAATCTTTCTGTAGCTACATCACCTCCATTAAAATTATCGTCATAATGTTCGGTTCTTAAAATATTTGGAATAGCTGCTCCTAAATACCATTTAGGTGTGTGATAATAAATACCAGCTCCTATAGTTGGTAAAAATCTACTAATATTTGCAGCAAATGCTCTATCGGGTCTTTCTGATCGCCCTTTTGACCAATCGACATTTAATTGTCTACCCCCTAACTTTAGACCAAATGCTAAATTACCTTCTTCACTAGTTCTTACTGTATAAGATGCATTTACATCCAAATAAATTTCACTAGCAGGGCCAATTCTATCATTGGTTAAATTTACTCCTAATCCAACTCCGCTATATCCTAAAGGTGTATCATAACTTAATGTTTGTGTATCTGGAGCACCATCAAGTCCCACCCATTGAGTTCGGGCTAAACCTGTAATTACCGTATGACCTCTCGAACCTACATATGCAGGGTTTACACTCATAGTATTATACATATACTGAGTATATTGAGGGTCTTGTTGTGAATGCATTGTTAAAATTGAAAAAAATGCAATCAAAAAAAGTGTGATGTTATTATGAATTTTATTCATATAATTATTCCTTAGTTCTATTTTAATTCTTTCTATTAATATATAACCAACCTGTTCTTGGTTTCGAGCCATCTCCTAAATTTAATATATAAAAATACGTTCCTACTGGTAACTTATCTCCTTCTATAAAAGTTGCCCTCCCATTTGAAACTCCTCTCCATGTATTATCATACTTCACCTTTTTGTACACAATATTACCCCACCTATTATAAATCTCTAATGTGTTATTTGGGTAATTTTCTATACAATTAATTACAAATGTATCATTATTTCCATCACCATCAGGTGTAAATTCATTAAATACTGTTAAACAAATTGGTATTACTCTAGCTGTTGCTGAATTGTTTGATGGATCACTATCATATTGATCCAAATCTATTATACTTACTGTATTCACATAATCTCCATTAGAATTTACTTTTACAGTAATTTTTAATTCAGCTGAACTATTGGAATCTAATGAATTAATAGACCAAACTCCACTAATATCATCATATATTCCTAAACTTGCTGTATAAAATTTAAATTCATATCCAGATGGTAAAACTTCTTCAATCTCAATATTAGTTGCTCTACCTGGTCCATTATTTCTTAATCTTATTGTAAATACTACATCTAAATTAGCTTCAGGTTCTTCAATATCAACTTCT
Organism: Tenacibaculum holothuriorum; assembly: GCF_002120225.1. Classification (GTDB taxonomy): domain Bacteria; phylum Bacteroidota; class Bacteroidia; order Flavobacteriales; family Flavobacteriaceae; genus Polaribacter; species Polaribacter holothuriorum. The sequence goes on from NZ_LAPZ01000003.1 coordinate 483,884, forward strand.
TTTGTGATTCCTAAATCAGTTCCTATCAAGGTTATTTCTACAGTATCATAATCATCTTCATTCTCATCTCCATTTCCAGGAGTACTATCAGGATCTTTTGCATCACTTGTCATTATTTCTGCAACATTTTTATACTCATCAGTAACTCCTGTTGGAGCATTTACTGTTGCTTGATAAGTTAATACCAATCCATTCAATGGAACTGTTAAATTACTCCAGGAAATTGTACTACCACTTAAAACACCTCCATTACTTATATTAATAATACTATTATAACCAGATGGTAACACATCACCTACATTTACTCCAGTCGCTGTATTAGGTCCTTCATTACTAATTGTTAAACTAAATGTTACTATATCTCCTACATTTGGTTCTATATTATCTACTGTTTTATCTAAACTTAAATCAGCACACTGCTCAACCGTTACTGTAACTACTGACGTTGGTGTACTCTCACATGCAACTCCGTTTTCTGTAGAGATCGTTGTTCTTCTATATTGAGTTGTTGCTGTTAAAGATGGAGCATCATACGTAGCTGAGTTTGCTCCTGAAATTACATTCCAACTTGGTGTTGTTAGATTCGTGTTGGATTCCCATCGATAACTAAGTGTACCACTTCCATTTCCTGATGTGGTATTCGTAAAGACTGCGGGATCGCCACCTTGACAAATCGTTTGATCTGATCCAATTGCGCCTGCAATGACTGTATCTTGAACTGTTACTGTAACTACTGCCGTTGGGACGCTCTCACAAGCTACACCGTTCTCTGTAGAGATCGTTGTTCTTCTAAATTGAGTTGTTGCTGTTAAAGACGGAGCATCATAGGTCGCTGTAGCAATTCCTACATCTGTCCAATTTGTACCGTCTGTACTGGACTCCCACTTATAACTGATCGCACCACTTCCACTTCCTGATGTGGTACTCGTAAAGACTGCGGGATCACCACCTTGACAAATCGTTTGGTCTGAACCAATTGCGCCTGCAATGACTGTATCTTGAACTGTGACTGTAACTACTGCTGTTGGGACGCTCTCACAAGCGACTCCGTTTTCTGTAGAGATTGTTGTTCTTCTAAATTGTGTCGTGGTCGTTAAGGCTGGAGCATCGTAAGTAGCTGTAGCAACTCCTAGATCTGTCCAATTTGTACCATCTGTACTTGATTCCCATTTATAACTGATCGTACCACTTCCACTTCCTGATGTGGTACTCGTAAAGACTGCGGGATTACCTCCTTGACAAATCGTTTGGTCTGAACCAATTGC
>NZ_LAPZ01000030.1 GCF_002120225.1 Tenacibaculum holothuriorum
TTAGATTGTAGAACTCCATTAACAGTAGGAGGCGCTTCAATCGATGTTAGTTATGCATCAACAACAGGAAATATTACTACTAATGTACGAGTACAAGGAGTAAGTAATGGATATAATCAATTACAATCAGGAGTAACTTCACCAGTAAGCTTTACAGCATTACCAGCAGGGGTTTATACAATAACTATAACGAATGCAAATGCAACAATAGGTTGTGAGTTAACAAGTACTTATGAAGTATTACCAACGACAGATTATGTTTTAGATGTAACTAAGACAAGTGATATTGTATGTTTAGGAGATGCAACAGGAGCTATTAGTTTTGATTTCAATTCAACAACAGCTTATGCAGGAGCATACACTTATGTAGTGATGGATGATAACGGAACTCCAGCAGATTTTACAGATGATAATGACATTACAGGAACTATCACAGGAGCTGATGGAGCAGGAACAGGCGGAACAGCAGAAGTAGTAACGGCTATTCCAGCAAGTCCAACTGGTCGTCAATATTACGTAAGCGTAACTATGACGGCTAATCCATTCTGTGCAGTTCGTTCAGGCTTCTTTACCATCGATGCACCAACAGTTGCATTATCTGTAACAGGAGCAACTACAGCAATTAGTTGTG
>NZ_LAPZ01000031.1 GCF_002120225.1 Tenacibaculum holothuriorum
CAGGAGTAACAAGAGTACGTTTCGGATCTATAGATAAAGCAGATGGAACTGCAAAAGATAAAGGTTATGAAGATTTCACAAATTTAAGTACTACTGTAGCCCCTTCATCTTCTGTAAATCTTACAGTAAATGTTAATACTGACGGAAATTATAGAATTGATGCAATTGCATGGATTGACTGGAACCAAGATGGAGATTTCGCTGATAGCGGTGAAACATATGACTTAGGAAACATTAGTAATGTGTCTAATGGTGCTTTACCAGTAAAAGCAGTAGCAGTTCCAGCAAATGCTAAGTCAGGTAGTACTAGAATGAGAGTTTCTGCAAGAT
>NZ_LAPZ01000004.1 GCF_002120225.1 Tenacibaculum holothuriorum
TGTAACTGTGTCTTGAACCGTTACTGTAACTACTGCCGTTGGAACACTCTCACATGCAACACCGTTTTCTGTAGAGATCGTTGTTCTTCTATATTGAGTTGTTGCTGTTAAAACTGGAGCATCATAAGTGGCTGAGTTTACTCCAGAAATCACATTCCAACTTGGTGCTGTTAGATTCGTGTTTGATTCCCATCGGTAACTAAGTGTTCCACTTCCATTTCCTGCTGTAGTACTGGTAAATTCTGCAGGATCTTCACCATTACATATCGTTTGATCTGAGGCTATACTTCCTGCGGTAACTGTGTCTTGAACTGTGACTGTAACTACTGCCGTTGGTACGCTCTCACATGCAACTCCGTTTTCTGTAGAGATCGTTGTTCTTCTATATTGAGTTGTTGCTGTTAAAGATGGAGCATCATACGTAGCTGAGTTTGCTCCTGAAATTACATTCCAACTTGGTGTTGTTAGATTCGTGTTGGATTCCCATCGATAACTAAGTGTACCACTTCCATTTCCTGCTGTAGTACTGGTAAACATTGCTGGGTCACCACCTTGACAAATCGTTTGGTCTGAGCCTATACCTCCTGCTGTAACTGTGTCTTGAACTGTGACTGTAACTACTGCTGTTGGGACGCTCTCACATGCAACACCGTTTTCTGTAGAGATCGTTGTTCTTCTATATTGAGTTGTTGCTGTTAAAACTGGAGCATCATAAGTGGCTGAGTTTACTCCTGAAATTACATTCCAACTTGGTGCTGTTAGATTCGTGTTTGATTCCCATCGGTAACTAAGTGTTCCACTTCCATTTCCTGCTGTAGTACTGGTAAATTCTGCAGGATCTTCACCATTACATATCGTTTGATCTGAGGCTATACTTCCTGCGGTAACTGTGTCTTGAAC
>NZ_LAPZ01000005.1 GCF_002120225.1 Tenacibaculum holothuriorum
TGCTATTGCTGTGTTCTCTGTTATCGTTACCGTAACAGGCTTAATATCATAACACCCTGTTACAGATTCTAACTTGATATAATAAGTCCCACTTGTAGTAATTGCACTTGGAGTAGCTAATGTATTTGTTGCTGTTGCATCTGTCCAATATGTAAATGCACCTCCAGAAGGTGTACTTCCTACTGTAACAGCTGCTGCAGTGATATCTACTGCTCCACACGCCGCTACAGGGTTCGTTATTGTTAAATTTGGTACTGCTTCAGTATTAACTGTAGCACTAGTTCCAACTCCTTGTCCTTGAGTATTATTTCCATTATCAGCTGCTCCTCCAGTATTTACTAAATTAGGAACCCCATTGGCATCAACTCCTCCATTGGCTCCGATATCAATTCTACCTACGTGTGTCCCAGAAGATATTAAATCGTTTTGATCTACGTTTTCACTTCCTTCAACCGCATCATAACAACCATCTCCATCTGAATCTGTATCTAAATAATTAGGTAAGGTATCTCCATCTGTATTTTCACAAGCAAATACCTGAACTTCTGCTAATGATAATATTCTACCAGTTCCTTCTAAACGAATTCTTACAAATTGCCCCGTTATAAATGAAGATAAATTCACTGTAGTAGAACCGCTTACTGAGCCTGAATGGTTATAAGTATATATTACGGTTGATGAACTATCTAATATTTCTAATATAAAGTTATTTAATCTTGTAGTACAACAATCTGTTCTATTCCATACTACTATTTGCGTAATGGCTTCTTCCGATCCTAAGTCAACTTGCCACCAAGGGTTATCTTCTGTGTTTGTATGGGTAGTTGATTGTGGTGAACCAAAATAATTCCCATTAGTTGTACCATCTATTGCTCTTTCAGGCACTCCCCCATAATCTATTGAACTTTGTGTAGCTGTTCCTGATTCAGCTACATTTAATGTACCAGTACATTCAACAGTATCTAAAATCCCATCATTATCATCGTCTAAATCGACACGGTCTACATATGAGTCTCCATCTGAGTCAACAGCAGAACCATTAATTGTTATTATTAAGTTTGCTGTATCTGAAGCCGAACCATCTGATAAAGTGTATTGAAAAGTTTCAGTTAATGTTTGACCTACTAATAAATTAATTACTGCTGGGTTACTTGTATCTGGTGTATAAATGTAACTTCCATCTGCTTGCGCAATAATACTCCCGTATGTACCAGCATAGGATACTCCAAGATTTGCTGCACTTCCATCTATCTCTGTTAACAAAGTAGTTACAACATTATTTTGCCAATAAATATCAGATACTCCTGCTATTTGCGGACTTGGATCAGAAGCTGTAACATTCGGTCCGTAGTTATAACTTATTTTTAATTCATCTATAGGCTGGTCAAAAAACACATTTAAATTCCCAGTAGCATCCTCTGGAATAGCTACTCCCGTACCATAAAAAGTATTGGCACCTACTTGAGTTACTCCGCCGGTAGTTGTAAAATTAAAACTTACTGGCGTACCGTTTAAACTTCCTTCAACTGTAACTTGATCTTGCCAGGTATTACCTTGAGAATAATCTAAATCTGTAATTAAAAAACCAAGGTTATAAACAGCTTGATCAAAATCAATGGTAATAGTATGATCTTGAGAACTTGTAGTAGTTCCATCTGCTGTAAGTCTTAAATATCCAGTATGCCCTCCATTAGCTAAATAAGAAACTTGATGATTAGAAGAACTACCTAAACCATCTGGGTCATTTGATGATAAAGTGATGCCAACCCCATCTATAGTCAGACTAGTTCCATTTACATTTGAATTATCTGCATATTGACTTTCCCAAACCAACTCTGATACCCCTCTATCAATAATATCTTGACCATCTCCAGTATCATCTGTTATTAAATTCCCTGTAGTATCTACTTCTGTAAAAGCAGTAATACTATCTGTATTATTTACTGCATCTGGCAAGTCATTAACCCCATTAATTGTTATGGTTAAAATCCCATAATCTGTATATCCATCAACATCTTCAACTGTATAAGAAATAACATCATCTAAGGAGGCTCCTGCTTTTAAACCATAAACTGCTGGATTATTCTCATCTACATTATATGTATAACTACCATTAGATTGTATAGTTACACTACCATATAAAGTTGTATAAGTATTGCCAACCATAGCAGGATAAACATCTACTTCTGAAACAAATAACCCTGTCCCAGCATCTGGAGTCCCGTCAGTTAACACATTACCAGAAATCGCGCCTGTATTATTAGCTAAAACACTATTAGTTTCATCGTAAACGATTACAGGCGGCACAACTGTAAATGTTACATTATCTATAAATATTCTATCACTACCACCCCAAGAATTATCTGTCCCAACAATCCAAATTTCAGAATTAGCCGATATTTGCCCCGAAGTTAACGGATGATTAATTGATGAGTTTGTATTCGTATTAATTGTCCCTACTATATCATAGTTTGATGTATCATTATTATACAAAAGAATATACAATCCTTCACCCCCTCTATTAGTCGCATAATAATCTAATGTTAAAGTCACAGTACTTCCAGGTGTAACCCCGCTTAAATCAAGGTATCTAAAAATACTTCTATCATCTATATTCTGAAACCTAAGCCTTCCATTACTCCTCACCTGGATTCTACCATTAGCAGGATCATCATCATCATTATCTTCTATCCAATCAGAGGCAAAATTTTGATTACCATTATTATTTGAATATGAAATTGAATTAAAATTATCTATGTATGTAGTTTGACCGTAAAAACTAACTATAGACAGAAAAGAAAGAATAAAAAAAACAATTAAAGTCTTATTAAAAACAATAGTTTTTTTTCTAGATTGAGGGTAATAATTCTCCATATATACAACGTTGTGTTCTATACTATTTTATTTAACTAACTATAAAATTTGGGCATAAAAAAACCCACAAAATTAACGTTAGTACTTACTAACATAAATTTTGGGGGGCTTACTATATAATTCGGGTACTGCAAAGATATACTTTATTGCTACTTTTCAAATAGTTAGAGGTATTTTTTAATGATTTAGTCACGTTTTTTTTAATGATAACAAAAAAATATTAAAATTAAATCTAAAATAAAAAAAAGCTATACAAAAATACTATTTTAACAGTTTTTAAGAAAAAAAACAAAAAAAACACCCACAACCACCCAACAAACAAAAAAACACTTCTTAAAACCGTTTAAAATACGTTTTTAACTTTTCAACCACAATTTCTACTTCTTTTTTTGAGGTTAGAACACTAAACGAAAAACGAACAGAAGATTTTTTAGCTTCATCATCATTTAAAAAAGACTGTAACACATGAGACCCTTTTGAACTACCACTTTGACAAGCACTTCCACCAGAAACCGAAATTCCTTGTAAATCTAAATTAAACAACAACATTTTATCCTCAACAGGAAAACGTACATTTAAAATTGTATAACTACTTTTTTCTAAATCATCAGAACAACCATTAAAAGCTATTTCGTTTGAAATTTCCTTAAAACTATCTAACAAATACTTTTTTACATCCTTAATATATATGGTGTCTTTTTCTAAATTTTGATAAGCAATAGACAATGCTTTTTCCATACCTAAAATAGCATGCACATTTTCGGTACTAGACCGAGCACCTTTTTCCTGAGCTCCACCATGAAACATTGGCTTAACTGGATATTCCTTTTTTACTATAGCAAATCCAACTCCTTTTGGACCATGAAATTTATGAGCACTTGCCGCAATAAAATCTACAGGGATTTTTTGTAAATCTAAATTATAATGTCCGATCCCCTGAACAGTATCTGAATGAAACAATGCATTATGCTTTTTACATAATTCAGAAACTCTTTCAATAGACAGTAAATTTCCTATTTCATTATTCACCCACATTAAACTCACCAAAACCTTATCAGTTTCTTGAGCTAGTTTATTTTCCAAATCCTCTAATACAATCCCACCTCTATAATCAACATCTACATACAACACCTTTATATTATACTCTTTTTCTAAAAACTGTACTGTATGCAAAACAGCATGATGTTCTATTCGAGAAGTGATTATTGTTTTTACTCCCAAACCTGTAACTGCATTATGCAAAATTAAATTATCAGCTTCCGTTCCGCCAGCTGTAAAAATGATTTCTGAAGCCGTAATATTAAAGTGTTTAGCTATATTTTTTCTTGCTGTTTCAACTGCCGCTTTTGCCTTACGACCAAATTTATGCGTAGAAGAAGGATTACCGAAATTTTCTTGCATCGATTTTTGCATCACCTCAATTACTTCTGGCAGCATAGGTGTTGTTGCTGCATTATCTAAATAAATGGAATTCATTTTGTAAAAATACTATTAAATAGCGTTTTGATAAATATAAACTTCTGTAGCCCCTAAACCATATTTTTGATACGATGCATCATAATATTTAACAGGATAATTGTTCAACATAAAATGCAACTCAGTTTTTAACACTCCTTCACCAACCCCATGAATAAACACAATTTTAGAAATCTTTTTTCGGATACAATATTCTAATTTAGCTTTAGCTGCATCTATTTGCAATGTTAAAATATCATAATTATCCATTCCTCTAGTTGATTTCACTAATTTTTCTGCGTGTAAATCAACCTCCATAACTACTTCATTTTTTTGTTTTACAAAAGGTGTTTTTTTCTTCTTTACTTCAAAAACCTTTTCTCTTAACATCTTATTATTAATGTCAGAATATTTCGACAATTCAGATTGCTCCTCCTCTAATTTCACCAATTCAGAAGCCAAAAACCGATACTCCATCCCTTCTTCATCTTTAATAAAAACTGTTTCTTTTTCTATTTTTATTACATATCCTTTAATCACATCATCTAAAACAGCTACTTTATTACCAATTTCTAAACGCATTCTTAACTTTTACTTAATTATCAAAAAAGGCTTTACACCTTACTTTTGCAAAAGTAAAATTTTAAGCGCAGGTAATTAAATGACTAAAATTAAAAATCTAAACACAACTACTTTTTTTACAGAAGCTAAAGAAAGTACTTCTATCTCTGGCGACAGAAAAGATTTGTTACTAGATATTGCTGATAGTATTGTTGATGAGTTTAAAGACCGTGAAAAATTAAGTCTAAATTTTATTTGCACACATAACTCAAGAAGAAGCCAAATAGCACAAGTTTGGAGTTTTTTTGCTATTGAATATTTTAATTTAGGAAATATTTTTTCTTTTTCTGGAGGAACAGAAGTCACAGCTTTTCACAGAAACACTGTTAGAACACTACAAGAAGTTGGCTTTAACTTTAATGTTGTTGATTTCTCTCATCAAAACCCTAAGTACTTAATCTCTTTTAAAGACACTAAAAAGTCTATTATAGGCTACTCAAAAACTTTTGACGACCCCCATAATAGTTTCCCATACATAGCAATTACCACTTGTGACAGTGCTGATGAAAACTGTCCTTTTATACCAGATGCTTTAGAGCGTTTTCATCTACCTTTTACAGACCCAAAATTTTCTGACAATACAGATTTAACTTCAGAAACCTATCTTAAAACTAATCAAGATATTGCTGGCGAGATTTTTATAATTTTTGAAGAAGTTAAAAGACAGTTAAACGAATAAAAAAGCTTCACAAATGTGAAGCTTTTTTTACACCTCAGTATCTTTATCATAAGGAATGTTCTTCAACAAATAATTAATAGCTGTTATTCTTGCTACTGTTTTCCTATTCCCTCGAATAACTCGCCAAGGAGCTATCTTAGTATTTGTTTTAGAAAACATAGCTTTTTTGTACTCCGTGTAATCATCCCACAACTCTTGTGCTCTTTCATCTACAGGAGTCATTTTCCATTGTTTTAACGGATTGTTTTTAATATCTAAAAAACGTTTTGCTTGTTCTCTTTTTGTAATTGACATATAAATTTTAACCAAGCGAATACCTGACTCTAAAATCATTCTTTCAAAATCATTTACTTGATTCATAAAAACCTCATATTCTTTTTGAGTACAAAAACCATTTACAGGTTCTACAACCGCCCTGTTATACCAACTTCTGTTAAAAAACACAATTTCACCAGCTTTAGGAAATTGCTCTACATAACGCTGAAAATACCATTGAGTTCTTTGGTCTTCGGTTGGTTTAGGTAACGCTACAATTCGCATATGACGTGGATTTATTCGCTCAGTAATTCTACGAATTGCCCCACCTTTTCCTGCGGCATCTCTACCTTCAAACAATACTATTATTCGCTCATTATTTTCAATAGCCCAAGTTTGCATTCGAATAATCTCTACTTGCAACTTCTTAAGCTTACGCTCATAATCTACATAACGAATAGCCCTCTCATAATTTAATGTTTTACGAGAAAGAATAGCTTTTAACCCTTTATTAGAATTTAATTTCTTTACATCAGAAACTGTTAACTCTTTTTCTTCCATAGCTTAATCTATAAATTCATTTACCGATCTATAATACCTCATTACTACATTAGGATCTGGACTTAATATTGTTTTAGCCTCTTCTTTTCCGTCGTAACTAAATTGTGACAGTACATAACGAATTGCCTCTAACCTAGCCGTCTTCTTATCGTTTGTTTTTATAATCATCCAAGGACAATATGTCGTATGAGTTTTACTAAACATTTCGTCTTTATAATACGTGTATTTATCCCAAAGCTCTTGCCCTTTTTTATCTACCGGACTAAATTTCCATCGCTTTAATGGATTATCATTTCTAGCATCAAATCTTTTTAATTGCTCATCTTTAGTAATAGACAACCAGAACTTTATCACAACTACCCCGTCTTCATACAGCATATGTTCAAACTCAGGTACCTGTACTAAAAATTTTTTGTATTGCGCCTCTGTACAAAACCCCATTACAGGTTCAACAACCGCCCTATTATACCAACTTCTATCAAAAAAAACAATCTCACCCGGATTAGGCAACTCTTTTATATAACGCTGAAAATACCATTGCCCTTTTTCAACCTCAGTAGGTTTATTTAAAGCGACCAACCTTGTAGAACGAGGGTTTAAATGCTCCATAAATCTACGAATATTCCCTCCTTTTCCTGCAGCATCTCTACCTTCAAAAATCACAGCAACTCGTTTATTAGTTTTAGCAATCCATTGTTGTAATTTAACGAGTTCAATTTGTAAATTTCTTAACTCTTCTTCATACAACAAAGACTTTTCAACTTTGGTAAAAGGAATGTTTTTTTCCTTTATCAAAGCTATTAATTCTTTATTATTTTGAACAGATTTGAAGTCTTCGGCAGTTAATTCTATTTTATCTTTCATTCCGAACCAATATAGTTGACTAAAGTAATGATTATTATGTTAAAAAAAATATTTTAACACTTATAAAAGTTATATTTGACACCGTGAAAAAGTTTTTATATACCCTATTGTTTTTCATTTCCTTACCTGTAATTGCTCAAAGGAAATATGCTAAAGAATTTAGTTTTTACAACGATAACGACTTGTATACTTCTACTTATCAAGATAGATATTACACAAACGGAATGTTTTTTTCTTATCGTTATTTAGCAAATAACGATAATTCAACTATTGAAAAGAAAATTTTCGAGTTTCAAATAGGTCACAAAATGTATACACCTCATAAGGCTACCGTAGATCAAAAGACTGATCACGACCGCCCTTTTGCGGCATATTTATACGGAAGTTTTGGTTTTCATAATTTTTACTCAAATAATTCCGCTCTTAAAATTTCAGCTCAAATTGGAGTTATAGGACCATCAGCTTTAGGTTGGGAGTTGCAAGATTTAATCCATGATATTTATGGTTTTAAAAAGGCTATTGGATGGAAATACCAAATAGCAAATGCCTTTGCCTTTAACTTAAACTCAAATTATAAAAAAACACTTTTTGCTGATACAAAAAATACATTTGATATTACTTGGAATAACAACTTTAGACTAGGAACAGTTTTTACCGATATTTCAACTGGACTTTACACAAGAATAGGATTTAAACCCTTGCAAAAGATAGTAAATTCAATTGCTTTTAACAGTAATTTAAACAACAAAAACACTAACTATAATAATGAGGCTGAAGTGTTTTTTTTCGTAAACCCTATGATACATTATGTGTTGTACGATGCAACCATACAAGGAAGTTTTTTAAACGATAACAGCATGATTACTTACGATGTAAAACCTATTAAATTCACTACACAATTTGGCATACGTTTTACTAGTAATCGTTTTAATTTTGGATACATCGTTAACCTACATACTAAAAAACTAAAAAGCCTTCGAGTTCCTAACACAAATTTTTACGGAACCATTATCTTAAACTATCAATTTAACTAACACAAAAAGTATTACTAAATTTATTTTAATAATCGTTAAATTAAGATATATTTGTAAATCCAACAAAAAGAAAGAATCATAAATGAAATTTATTGTATCTAGCTCTCAGTTATTAAAGCAACTACAAGTTTTAGGAGGAGTTATTAATAGTAATAATACATTACCAATCTTAGACAATTTTTTATTTGAATTATCTGAAAATCAACTAAAAGTTTCTGCTTCAGACTTAGAAACAACCATGAGTGCTGTGGTTGAAGTTGAAAGCACAGACACAAGCTCTATAGCTATTAATGCTCGATTATTACTAGATACTTTAAAGACATTTCCTGATCAACCTTTAACTTTCAAAACAGAAAGTGATAGCACTATTGAAATTATTTCTGAGCAAGGAAAGTATGATATGGCATATTTTAGTGGAGAAGAATTCCCTAAAGCTGTTGAGTTACCTTCACCAAGCAGCACAGAAGTTCCTTCTCACATCTTAGCAACTGCTATTTCAAAAACTATTTTTGCAGCAGGAAATGATGATTTACGACCAGTAATGAGTGGAGTTTTCTTTCAATTCAACTCTAAAGAATTGACTTTTGTTGCTACAGATGCTCATAAATTAGTAAAATATACAAGAACCGATGTGACTGCTGAAAAATCTGCAGAATTCATCATGCCTAAAAAACCTTTAAATCTATTAAAAGGAATTTTATCTGGTTCTGAAGAAAATGTAACGATTGAATATAACGATACAAATGCAAAATTTACTTTTGATAACGTTGTCTTAGTATGTCGTTTAATCGATGGAAAATACCCGAATTACGAAGCGGTTATTCCAAAGGAAAATCCAAACAAATTAACAGTAGATAGAGCTTCTTTCTTAAACTCTGTTAAACGTGTTTCTATTTTCTCTAGTAAAACAACACATCAAATTCGTTTAAAAATGGCAGGAACAGAATTAAATATTTCTGCTGAAGATTTAGATTACGCAAATAAAGCAGACGAACGTTTAAGTTGCGATTACCAAGGAGATGATATGCAAATTGGGTTTAACTCTCGTTTTTTAAGTGAAATGTTAAACAATTTAAGTGCTAACGATGTACAATTAGAAATGAGCTTACCTAACAGAGCAGGTATTTTAACCCCAATTGATGGTACTGAAGAAGGAGAACATGTTACAATGCTAGTTATGCCAGTAATGTTAAACAGCTAACATTTTTCTCTAAAATATATGATCAAAAACCACAACTTTGCGTTGTGGTTTTTTCTTTTTAACTGATAATCAAATATTAAGAATTTTGTTAACATCTTTCACTTTCATAAACCATAAATAATTGTAAATTTACCTCTTTCAAACTTTATAAAAATAATGGGTAGAATTATTGCAATTGCAAATCAAAAAGGAGGTGTAGGTAAAACTACTACTACGGTAAATTTAGCTGCTTCTCTTGGTGTTCTAGAAAAAAAAGTATTATTAATTGATGCAGACCCACAGGCCAACGCCACTTCTGGCTTAGGCTTAGATGTTGAAAGTATTGAATTAGGTACATATCAGGTTTTAGAACACACCATATCCCCTAAAGATGCAATTTTAAAAACCGATTCACCCAATGTAGATTTAATCCCCGCCCATATTGATTTAGTTGCCATCGAAATAGAATTGGTAGATAAACAACAAAGAGAATACATGCTTAAAAATGCTTTACAAGAAGTAAAAGATGAGTATGACTATATTTTAATTGACTGTGCGCCTTCTTTAGGATTAATTACATTAAACTCCCTTGTGGCAGCAGATTCGGTTATTATTCCAATTCAATGTGAATATTTTGCTTTAGAAGGATTAGGTAAATTATTAAACACAATTAAAAGTGTTCAGAAAATTCACAATCAAAGTTTAGAGATTGAAGGATTATTGTTAACCATGTTCGATGCTCGTTTACGACTATCTAACCAAGTAGTTGAAGAAGTTAGAAAACACTTTAGCTCTATGGTTTTTGAAACCGTTGTACACAGAAACATTCGTTTAAGTGAAGCACCAAGTTACGGTGAAAGTATAATTTCTTACGATGCTACCAGTAAAGGTGCGGTAAATTACTTAAATTTGGCGAACGAAATCTTAAATAAAAACGCGTAATTTTAATGGCAAAAGCAACTAAAAAACAAGCTTTAGGTAGAGGATTATCTGCATTATTAAAAGAAACTGCTGATGTAAATTCTGCAGAAGATAAAAATGCTGATAAATTAGTAGGTAATATTGTTGAAATCAGTATTGACTCTATTGACGTAAATCCTTTTCAACCAAGAACTTATTTTGATGAAGAAGCATTACGCGAATTAGCAAGCTCTATTAAAGAACTTGGTGTTATTCAGCCAATAACCGTTCGAAAGTTAGAGAGTAACAAATTTCAATTAGTATCTGGTGAACGCCGTTTTAGAGCTTCAAAATTAATAGGAAACAAAACTATTCCTGCATATATTCGTTTAGCTAACGATCAAGAAATGCTTGAAATGGCTATTGTTGAAAACATTCAACGTAAGAACTTAGATCCTATTGAAGTTGCTCTTTCATACCAACGTTTAATTGACGAAATTAACCTTACTCAAGAAGAAATGAGTATTCGTGTTGGTAAAAAAAGATCAACAATCACCAACTATTTACGTTTATTAAAATTAGATCCAATCATTCAAACAGGAATGAGAGATGGGTTTATTTCTATGGGACATGGTCGTGCTTTAATCAATGTAGATAGCACAATCGATCAATTAAACATTTACGAAAAAATACTAAGAGATAAGTTATCGGTTCGTCAAACAGAAGAGTTAGTTAAAAACTTAAAAGCTGGTACAGTAACTAAAACAGCTAAGAAAAAAGCGTTACCTAAATACATTTCTGAAAGTGTTAAAGGAATGAGTGAATACTTTGGTAACAAAGTAGACGTTACTGTAAATAATAGAGGGAAAGGAAAAATATCTATCTCTTTTACTTCTGAAGAAGATTTTAACCGTATTAAAAATTTACTAAAGTAATATTGCATACTTTACGAAACATATTAATAATAACTGCTGTCTTTTTGTGTCAACTAAGTTTTGCTCAAAAAGACAGTACTCGTATTAAAGCTAAACAGTTACAAATAGTTCCAGAATACAATCCGTTGTCTCCTTCGAAAGCAGCATTTTATTCGGCTATTTTACCTGGAGCTGGTCAAATTTACAACAATCGTTATTGGTGGCAACTTCCTGCTATTTATGGTGGACTTGTATTTTTTACTTACCAATACATTGATAATGATAACCAATACGACAGATATAGAACTGCTTTCAAATTAAGAAGTCAAGGATTACCCGATGAATTTAATGGTTTAAATGGAAATCCGAACATATCCACTGCTGGTTTAGAAAACGCTCAAAAAGTACTACGAAAAAACAGAGATTTATCATTATTAGGAGCAGTAGTCGTCTACGTTTTACAAATTGTTGAAGCAAGTGTTAGAGCACATCTTTTACAATTTGAGACCAATGATAATCTTTCTATAAGCCCTACAGTTACTCCAGACCCTATGCTGGTAGAAGCTCCAAAAGTAGGATTTAGATTAAAATATTCTTTTTAAATGAAACGAGCATCCGAAGTTTTTTTCACACAGTGGAATCAAAATAAGCGAGTTACATGTGTATCATTTAAAAAAATAAAATTATAAACACATGAAAATAGCCTTACTTGGTTACGGAAGAATGGGTAAAGAAATTGAAAAAATTGCTTTACAAAGAGGTCATGAAATTGTAATAAAATCTTCCGGCAAAGAAACTTATGATATTACTGAAGCAGATGTAGCAATTGATTTTAGCATCCCTTTATCGGCGTATAAAAATATTAGTAATTGTATTAACAACAACATCCCTGTAATTTCAGGAACCACAGGTTGGTTAGATAAATACAACGACATTGTTTCACTTTGCAATCAAAAAAATGGAGCTTTTATTTACGCTTCTAACTTCAGTTTAGGAGTCAATATCTTTTTTGAGCTAAACAATCAATTAGCAAAAATGATGGATACACTTGAGGAATACAATGTTTCTATCGAAGAAATTCATCATATAAAAAAATTAGATGCTCCAAGTGGTACTGCCATTACTTTAGCCGAAGGAATTATTGAGAATTCAAAAGAAATAAACGAGTGGAGTTTACTACCCGAAACGAAAGATAATGCCGTTCCTATTACAGCTGTAAGAACTCCAGAAGTTCCTGGAACTCATACAATATCTTACGATTCAGAAATAGATTCTATTGAAATTAAACATACAGCTCATAACCGAAAAGGATTTGCACTAGGTGCAGTTGTTGCTGCCGAATGGCTAGTTGGAAAAACTGGAGTTTTTACGATGAAAGATGTGTTAAACATAGGTTAAAACACGTAACAAAATAATATTTAAGACACTAATACTCTCAAAAGAATAAAATATAGGAATTATGACATTTACCGAATGGTTTTTAGTTTTTCTACTACTACAAGTAATTCACTTTTTAGGTACTTGGAAATTATATATAAAAGCAGGAAGAAAAGCTTGGGAAGCAGCCATACCTGTTTATAATGCTATTGTATTAATGCAAATAATAAATCGCCCAAAATGGTGGGTTATTTTATTATTTATTCCAATAGTAAACCAACTAATGTTTCCAATAATTTGGATAGAAACCTGTAGAAGTTTCGGTTTTAATCAAAGAAAAGATACGCTCTTAGCTATATTTACTCTTGGTTTATATATTTATTATATAAACTATGCTACTGATGCAAAATATATTGAAGACCGTAGCTTACAACCAAGAACAGCTTTAGGAGAATGGGTGAGCTCTATTGCATTTGCAGTTATCGCTGCAACTTTAGTGCATACTTATTTTATGCAACCTTACACAATACCTACCTCGTCTTTAGAAAAAACATTATGGGTAGGAGATTTCTTATTTGTTAGTAAGTTTCACTACGGAGCTCGTGTACCAATGACAACCGTTTCTACACCAATGGCTCATGATACTATTCCTGGTTTAGGAGTTAAATCATTCCTTTCTGATGATAAAAATAAAAACGGATTGTTAAATAAATTATCACTTCCGTATTTAAGATTACCTGGACTTCAAAAAATTAAAAGAAACGAAATTGTAGTATTCAGTTGGCCATCAGACACCTTAAACTTAATGTGGGGTGACAAATCTGGAAAAGCAACCTACAAACCAATAGACAAGCGTACAAACTACGTAAAACGTTGCGTAGGTATACCAGGAGATAGTTTAGAGGTTAGAGATGGTTATGTTTATATAAACGGAAAGAGAACTGTTTTACCAGACAGAGCTAAACCACAATGGCACTTTTTAGTGGATACTGATGGTGAAAAGTTTTCTAGAGGAGCAATACAGCGCTATAATATAAGAGAAGGGTTTATAAGAAAAAATGGAACTTACTTATTAAACCTTACTGATGAAGAAGCTGCTGATATGAAGAACAATCCGATTGTTAAAAGTATTGAAAAGCAAATTCAACCAAAAGGAACTTACGACCAATCTGTTTTTCCACACGATCCAAGATATGCTTGGTCTAACGATAACTTTGGCCCTATTTACATTCCTAAAAAAGGAGCTACAGTTGAGTTAAATGCTAAAACAATTCCTTTTTATGAGCAAATTATTCGTAGATATGAAGGAAATGATTTAGAATTCGTTGGAGACGATATTTATATCAACGGAAAAAAGACCGACACATATACTTTTAAGCAAGATTATTATTGGATGATGGGTGATAACCGTCAACGCTCTTTAGATGCTCGTAACTGGGGTTATGTTCCTTTTGATCATGTTGTAGGTAAACCTGTTATGATTTGGCTAAGTTGGGATGCAGATGCACCGAATTTTTTAGCTAAACTACAGTCTATTCGTTGGGATAGAATGTTTACTACTGTTCACGGTTCTGGAAAACCAGTTTCTTATTTATGGGTAGTCATTTTATTAATATTCGGTTATACAATTTATAGTTTTAGAAAAGGTAAAGAGAAAAAATAATGGCAATTTTTATACCTACCTACTTTTCCCCCATTGCTCAATATGCAGCTATTTTCAAAGAGAATGAAGTTGTTTTTGAAGTAGAAGATAACTTTCAAAAACAAACCTATAGAAATCGTTGTTATATTTACGGTGCTAATGGAAAACTATCGTTAAACATTCCTATTAAGCATCAAACTACGGAAGGGAGAAAGAAGTCAAAAGACACTTTAGTAGAAAATGATTTCCCTTGGCAACAACAACATTATAAATCCTTACAAAGTGCTTATAGAGCTTCTCCTTTCTTTGAATTTTACGAAGATGATTTGCAATCTATTTTCAACAAAAAATACAAGTATCTTCAAGATGTAAATATTGATACTTTTTTATTTATTACTGATGCTTTAGAACTTTCTCAAAAATTTAAAAAGACATCAGAATACATAATGGATATTGATAATGACTACAGAAGTTTAGCCATCGCTAAAAAAGGAGTTGAAATTGATATGGACAACTACATCCAAATGTTTGATGACAAATTTGGTTTTATTCCAAACCTATCTATTTTAGATTTACTTTTTATGGAAGGACCAAATACAGTTAGCTTTTTAGAGAAAATTAATGTAAATTTGAGATAGACTCAACTTTACCTACACTCTAAAATGGAACTTTTTAAAACTTTTGTACGTGACATTTATCCTGTTACCGCTAACTCTTTAAATAAACTTCAAGAGCTTGTTCAAATAAATGAATACAAAAAAGGAGAACATGTTGTTAAACTAGAGCAAACTCCTAATAAATTTTATATTTTATTTGAGGGTGTTATTAGATCTTTTTTTACAGATATAGAAGGAAAAGAACACACAAAGACTATTTATACTCCCATTATGACTTCTGGTAATTTAAGTGCTTTAATACAAAAAACTCCTTCAACACTTATTTACGAATGCTTAACAGATTGTAAAATATTTGAAGGTGATTACTATTCTTTTTTAGAACTATCTCAAAAACATCACGATATTACAATTTTTCATTATAAAATTTTGCAAAGTATATATATAAGAGAAGAGTCTAAAATCTTAGAATTATCTATGTTAAATGCCACTGACAGATACAAAAAACTAAAAGAACGTTTTCCTAAGATAGATAACTTAATCAATCAATATCATATTGCTTCTTATTTAAACATTAGCCCTGTACAGTTAAGTAGAATTAAAAAGAACTTACTTTTAAACTAAGACACATATTAACATATGTTAATGCGTTACACCTATACAGCCTTTAAATTTGCAATAATTAATAGGTTTTTCTCAAAACACTTGTAAAAGTGTTGTTTAGAGGCAGGTTTAACACTTGTTTTAGCCTGCCTTTTGCATTAATAAAACATTAATTGAAACTTTAACATTGTTTATATCTTAATTAATAGTTAAATTCGTTATGAGAACAACCTATTAATTATGAATAATGACATACGTCTCTTCATAGGTAAATTTTTAGATTTACCTGAAGAGATCATTACTGTGTTCGAAAATTTAGTCGAATACACAGAGCTACCTCCTATGTCGTACCTAGCTAAAACTGGGGAGTATTCTACAGATTTTTTTATTGTAAAATCTGGGATTGTAAGATCGTACTATCTAAATAACGACGGAAAAGAAAACACAAGGGCCTTATTTATACCTGGCTATGTTACAGGACCAACATCAGCTATGATGCGTAACATTCCTTCTGAATTAAACTATCAAACATTAACTAAAGTTACAGGCTATAGAGGAAACTTTCACGAATTAATAAAGCTTACTGAAAAACATCATGAACTGGCTCTATTTTACGTAAAAACATTAGAAGACGCTTTTTTAAAAGCAGAAAAAATTATTTTAGACATATCTACACTCAATGCGACAGAACGTTATACAGCGTTAAGAGAAAAGATTCCTAATATAGATAACATACTAGCTCAAAAATATATTGCTTCTTATTTAAACATCACTCCTGTTCAATTAAGTAGAATACGAAAAAAAATGTATTTGTAATTTTTTTTGGAAATTTTAAAAAAGCATCATATATTTACCGCTCGAAATATTCCCCTTATAGTATTTCGCCCTCTAAAAGACTTGTATCCCCTTAAAAGCAAGTCTTTTTTTATGCCCTAAACTTACCTAACACCTTTTTAATTACTCCGTTGAATTGTTGTGAAATATTAAGTTTTACTACAATAAACACGTAACTAACAACAATTAACACACTCTTTAACGCTATGTTTATTATTGGATGAATAGCAATGTCTTTGATATACAATTCTCCTACTGAAAAATTCCAAAAATTAAATAGAACATAAAAAACACCTATTACTAAAACCATTAAAAAAGTTTTATTAGTAAAAGGATTAATTTTCATTTTGCTTTGTACGAACCACAAACGGAATAATGCAAAAATCATAAAAGTAATTAAGGTTGATAATGCTAATCCATCTGTACCAAAACCTAATTCATTATAAAATAACTTATTTAATAAATATACAGATAAAGCAGATCCTACTCCTATAGGTAATGCTACTCTATAGAACTTAGAATTGGCTATAATCGACGGATTATTACCTAAAAACATAGACACTAATTTTGCTGATGAAATCATTAAAACCACCCAAACTCCATCAGCATATCCTTTTTCTGGCATTATTTTAAACAACTCTACAACATTAGTATTTACTAATACAAAAAACAGCCCTCCTATCAACAATAAATTAATTGAACTCTTTTTATATAAATTTTCAACTTCTTTAAAATTATTATCGTTAATTGTTTTAGAGGTTAGCGGTTGTAAAATCTGGGTCATTGCTCTACTAGGAGCTTCAATAAAAGAACCAATAAATACTGCTACAGTATAATATGCTGCAGCTTTAAAAGCTTCTTTACCAGGTATCATTACCTTATCAATATCTAAGATAATTGCACTTGCACTTCCTGCTAAAATTATATAAAACGAATAATTTAAAACCTCTTTGTAATTATCTGGCAACGAAAATGAAAACTTAGGTTTATATAAATTAAAAGCATATAGCATCATAATTAAAGCTCTAAGAATGTAAGCATATGATAGATAAATAATAAACTCTTGTTTGGTTATAACATTTAAGAAAACAGCAAATAATAAAATCATTACTGCTACTCTATTATACAACTCTTTTAAAACATTACCAAAAACAGATTGCATCTGCACTTTAGCCCACGAATAAAACACTTCAAAATAGGCACAGCAAATCGTTATTACATATATATAAATTGTATAATTTTCTATAATCTTATTCTCACTAGGAAAGTTTGCTATTATTCTATCTTGAAAGTAATCCCAGAAATAACCTAATGGAAGCGCAATTATTAAAGGGAGGAAAATTATACTACTTAAAAACTTATCCTTTTGCTCTTTATTTGAATAACTTGAAAAGAATTTTACGATTGTATATTGTACTCCAAATGCAGTTAAAGGCATTATGATATTTGAAGATGATAACACATACGAAACCAATCCATAATAATCTGACTTTAAAAAACGAGTATATAGGAACAACGTGTTTATCCCTCCTATTAAAAACCCTAAATAGATTACAAGAGTATTCTTAAACGACTGTTTAAATACGATTCCCAATTTATACCTGAATTAATTTTGTTATTGATTTATAAATTTTCTCTCCCACATTATTACCATATAACTCAATACTAAAATCTGCTGAACTGTTCAGGTAATTAAAATAAGCTTGACAAATTTCGTCGGTATTTGAGCCTACAATCGTTGCAAAACCATTTTCTACTAACTCTATCCATTCTGTTTCTTCACGAGCTATAATACAATGTTTTTTATTGAAAAATGCTTCTTTTTGCAATCCACCACTGTCAGTTACAACCATACTACAGTTCTTCAACAACTCTAACATATCGTAATATCCTACTGGATTTATTAAAGTTATATTAGGTTGCATATTATATTGTTCTAATAGTTTTTTTGTTCTTGGATGCAATGGTAAAACTACTTCTTTTTCAGTATGAATTTTCTCTAAAGCTAAAAATACACTTTCTAACTTTTCTTTACTATCAGTATTTTCTTGCCTATGAATAGTCGCTAAAACAAATTCATTTTCTTCTAGTTTTAATTCTTTAATAATTGAAGATTTTTCTTCAGAAAAATGACTATAAAACTCCACAGCATCTTTCATGATATCACCATGTTTTTCTATAACTATAGGTAAATTTTCAAAACCTTCTCTTTGTAAATTATCTACAGCTACTTGAGTAGGACAACTTAATAAATCAGAAATTCTATCGGTTAAAATTCTGTTTACTTCTTCTGGCATTTTCATATTAAAAGAACGTAAACCAGCTTCAATGTGTACTACTTTTATATGCAGTTTTTTTGCTGCTAAAGCTCCAGCAATCGTTGAATTTGTATCACCATAAATTACTACAGCGTTTGGTTTTTCTTCTAATAAAATAGCTTCAATTTTCTCTAACATTTGTCCAGTCATAGCTCCATGACCTAAATTATTAATATCTAAATTATATTTAGGCTTAGGTATTTTCATCTCGTTAAAAAACACCTCGCTCATGTTCTTATCAAAATGTTGACCTGTATGAATAATAACCTCTTCTATTTCATTATGTTCAAGTACAACTCTACTTAAAACTGCTCCTTTTACAAACTGAGGTCTTGCTCCTAATATGGTAACTATTTTTTTCAATCTGCTATATATTTTTTAATACTGTAGATAGTTTTTTTGTCAATTCTTTTCTGTGATATTGTTCAATATTCTTAGAATCTACTTCTAATTTTCCTTCTTTAAAATCAGTATATAATTGAAGTATTACTGATTTTAATTTCTCCTTATTAGAAAAATCAACTATACTTCCTGAGTTTGTTTGTGATAAAATTTCAGCTAAATCTCCATCTTCTGGTCCAATAGCTAAGATAGGTCGTTTTGCTTGTAAATATTCAAAAATCTTACCCGTTATAATTCCTTTTGCACTTGGAACATTATTTACCGACAATAACAAAACTTGAGATTTTCTTTGATATTTTTTCACTTCTGAATGCGGTACATAATCAATAAATGTGACATTATGTAATTGGGCTTTTTTTATTGATTCTAAAGCTTCATCAGCCACTTTCCCTATCAATTTAACTTCTAAATCTTTTTTAAAATTGTCATTTTCATTTGATAATTCAGCCAGTGTTTCCCACAACATTTCAGAATTTCTATCGGCATTCATCATTCCAATATGCGTAATCGAAAATGTTCTATCGAGTTCTTCTTTAATTACTTCTGAATTCGTATCATACCCATTAGTAATTACATGAATATTTTCAGAAAACGATTGGTAATTATCTTTCATTGTTTTCCCAACAACTGTAACTGCATCAGCGATTTTTAATACTGCTTGCTCTAACTTAAAATGCTTTTTCTTTGCTTTTTTAGTTAATGGTAACTGATGGAAATAATCTATATCTATCCAAGGGTCTCTAAAATCTGCCAACCACTTAACTCCCAAATCCTTTTTTAACTGTAATCCAATTAAATGCAAACTATGCGGTGGTCCTGTAGTTATGATTGCATCTATTTGATGAGATGCTACATACGATTTTATTTTTTTTACTGAAGGTTGAATCCAAAACTTACGAGCATCTGGTATAAAATAATTCGCTCTTATATATTGCATTACTTTCCCAATAAAACTTGGATTAGGATTTAAAAAACCTGCACTTGTTTGGGTCTCTTTATTTTTAAAAATTGAAAGTAAATCGTTAGGCTCCCAAATTGGATTTCTAACTACTTCCACTCCATCTGGAACATCATTTTTTAAAGATTCATCGAGTATTGGATAATTAGGATTATCAACTGTAAATATTACAGGTTCTATATCAAAATCTCGTAAATACTTTACAAATTTCAACCAACGTTGTACACCAGAACCTCCTGCAGGAACCCAATAATATGTTATAATTAATACCTTCAAAAATTAACTTTCAATTTCTTGTAAAAGTAATCTTTCTCTTCGAGAAATTGAATACTTGTTTTTTATAATACTTCTCGCTTTTTCTGCTTGCTTTTCTATAACCGATTCATTTGTTTTTATTATTTCAAGAAATCTATTTTTTATATATATATTATTAGACGAAGTCATTACATAACCCGAATCTTCAACAATCTTTGGCATCGCTCCTACATTAGAAACAATAGGTATACAGTTATACAACATAGCTTCACACAAAGCATTAGGAAAACCTTCTGAAATAGATAACTGAATTACATATTGATGTGTTTCTAAATATCTTTTAAAATCGTTTTGCGATAAAAAAGGATATAAATCAATATTATTAGGAACCTTTTCTTCTAATTCTACTTTTGAAACATCAATTCCTATAACTGTAAAATTACATTCTGAAAATTCTTTTGCTAATGCAAAAACTTTATCGATTCCTTTTATTTTAAAACGTTGTGTACTCTCAACTTTGGCTACAACAATAAATGAATCTCTAGTCTTTTCTTTTCCTCCTTTGAATTTGTTTGAATCAAATCCATTTTCTAGAACCTTGTATTGAGTTTTTATTCCTTTAAAAAAACTCAAATACCCTTGATTCTTATAAACGGTATTTTCATCATAAGTATATTTGTAAGACACTAGTGATTCATCTACAGGCAATAATTTATACGCATATTTGTATGATTGTTTTATAAACCAACGCATTAAAGGTTTTCTTAAACTTCCATAATTATAATTAGGAAATGAAACACAATCGGTACCTCCTAAGATTATAAAAGTTTTAACTCTAAAGATTTTCCCTATTAGTATAGGTAAAAAAGACCAATAACCACCAAACATTACAAAAATTGCTTTTGATTTATGTGCATTTTTAAGCAAATAAAAAAATTGACTTATAAAGTTTAAAAGTAATTTCTTTTTATCTGTCCAATTTTGTTTTGGTGCTAATACTTCATATTCTTTTCGAAGTAATTCAATATCTTTTTGAATAAAACTTGCTGAAGATGGATAAAAATATAGGACTTTTCTTTTCAAAAAAACGAACTGTATTTAGTGAACTCCAAAAATACATATTATTAAAGCAAAAAAGGAAGTCAATTGACTTCCTTTTCTAAGTTTTTCACAGCTTTTTCCATAATACCCTTTCTTATCTCTAAGAAATTTAAAAGCTTTTGCTTCTACAAATGTAGTACTTCATTCATCTACATAAAAAAGCTATATTAGCCTTTTTATAAAAAGAATAAAAAATCGAACTATAAACTCTATACTTTTTATAAAAAGTAAAACCTTATATTAAACAAAATCAAGTTAATGCATTCAAGGAAAGTATATTTTTTTGTTTTCAGTTTTTTTGTAATATTTCAAAATTTATTATCTCAAACTAGTTCAATTGAACAAGTTTATGAGCAAAAAGTGTTAACTTTTAGAGACACAAACATTGATAGTTTAACTTTTTATGCAAAAAAATTACAAAACTCTAACGATGTATGCTACCAGTACAAAGGAGTTAGAGCTTTAAATTACATACCATATTCTGAAGAGAATTATCCTTTATCAGAAAAACGCACATTATCGTTAATAAAAAACATTAACAACTCTTTAAAAGAAACTCCAAATAGACAATGCTTATTGTATTTAAAAATCAATTGTTATAATCGACTATTTTGGATTAAAAAAAACCAAGAAAATTATACTGAAGCATATCAATACTTAATTAGTATGAATGAAGTTATTGATAGAATTGATAGTCCTATAAAAAAACACCAATATTCTGTTTCTAACAAACTGAATAAAGCTCAAATAAAGAGGGTTTTAAATATGGATAGAGAAGCCATAAATATTCTTTTAGATGTTGTTTTTAAAGCAAAAAAAGTTAATGACACCGCTTTTATAAGTGAAAACTTAAAATTAATAAATTCACATTTATACAACTCTCTTGGTAAGTCTTATTTAATATTAGCTAGCAAGACAGATAATACTCAATTACTAGATTCTGCTAATATTTATTTTGACAAATCGTATGAAGTAACAAAAACTTTTAACCCAATACACAAGAGCTCAAAACTATTTTATTATTACCGAAAAACAGAAGTTTTAATTGCTCAAAAAAAGTTTAAAGAGGCTATTAAATTAATCAATGAGTACAAGAATATAAATAACGGATTAAACTATAAGCATAGAGAATTTTTTCAAAAAGCAATTTGTTTTCATAACTTAAACAAAGCCGATTCTGCCATTTATCACGCTAATAAATTATTAAATGACAAAAAAGATAAATGTAGCCGAAGTAATCTTATAACTTTATATGACATATTATCTAAACAATATCTTAATTTAAACAAACAAGATAGTGCATATAAATACTCAAGTAAAACTTTAGAAGAGTTTCAAATTGCAAGAAATAACAAAGAAGAAACATATCAATTATTATATAAAAACGATTTAAAAAATGCGCAAGAGTTAAACAACTCTCTTATTGAAAAAAGCAAAAAAGAAAATAGCTCTTACATGTTGTTTATTGCTATTCCTGCAATAAGTATAATTGCTATTATTGCTTTTTTTTATAGAAAAGAGAAGAAAAGAAATAAAAAACTTTATAAAAAAATTATCACAGTTACTGAAGAACCGGAAACTACTAAAAAAGAATATAATATAGACGAAAAACTTGAAAAAGAAATCCTCAATAAACTCTATAAAATCAAAGAAAATCACGAGTATTTACAGCCTGATTTTTCAATAAATAAAATTGCTAATGAATTAAATACCAATTCAACCTACATTTCTTTTGTGTTTAATAGTAAAAAAGAAGAAAGTTTTAAGCAATATTATACAAAACTTAAAATTGAATATATAATTGATAAGTTAAAAACTGATAAAACTTACAGAATGTATTCAATACAAACGTTGGCAGAAGAAGTTGGTTACAGCAACGCATCAGCATTTTCAAGAGCTTTTAAAAAACATACAGGTGTAACGCCATCTATCTTTTTAAAAACTCTTGATGATTAAAATTTTATTTTAAGCTGTTTTTCGTTTTTGAAAGAAATACCACCAACCTACTGGAATTAATAAAATTAACAAATAAGCTAATAATGAAATTAGTTTGCCGTTTTTAATTACAGTTGGTTCAAATTTAAATTCTATAGAATGTTTTCCTACAGGAATTTCCATTCCTCGTAACACATAATCAACTTGATAATGTGGAACTAATTTCCCATCTATATAAGCATTCCACCCATCTTTGTAGAAAATCTCAGAGAAGACAGCGAAACCATCTTTAGCAGAGTTACTTTCATACTTTAAATCAGTTAAACTATACTTTGTTAATTTAATTGTAGCTAAAGAATCAACCTCAAAATTAGTTTTTGAAATCGGGGTTCTAACCACAGCCATTTGCTTTGTATTAATACTATCTAGTGCTTTAATTTCTTTATTGGCAGAGTTTACCACATCAATTTTACCAACAAACCAAGCATTTCCATTGGCAGCAGCATTTAACTCAACTTTATCAGCTCCTGCTATAAAATACTTTACATTTAACATGTTTAGTATTTCTAAATTGTTCTTTGCTATCTGATAATCAAATAACTCTTGATAGCGTCCCATTTTAGCTGCATGATATCCTCCAATCGACTTATGGAAATAAGAGGTTCTTCCATCCATCATCGGATTTTTAGTAATATCAATAACTCTGTAATGTGATTTATCTTTTAAAATTTCTTTATCCGCTTGTGTTAACGTAAAAGGTTTTTGAACTCTTCTTTTCGATGTAAAATCTTCCTTATTAACATATTTAATATCTACAGAAACTAAATCAAACAATATTAATAGAGACAATGCAACAATTACTGGTATTTGTTGAATTTTCTTCTTCAAGAAAAACCACAACAATCCACCTGAAAGAAGAATTAAAATTAACGAACGAATACTATCGCTAAACAGCATTGATTTTCTATCAGAAATTATAGCATCAATTAATTCTGGCAATTGTTGGTATTGTCCATCTCTTATTCCTTCAAAAGCAAATAATGATGTACCAAAAAGTGTAAAAAACAAGGTTATTCCACCAGCTGTATATATTGCTTTCTTCAACGCATCTTCTTTCATTTTTCTGTCAATTTTAGACGAAAAAAAGTTTTTTAAAGCTAAAACTCCTAATAGCGGAACACACAATTCTGCTATTACTTGTATAGAAGAAACTGCTCTAAACTTGTTGTATAACGGAACATAATCGATAAAGAAGTTTGTTAATCCTGAAAAATTCTTCCCCCAACTCATTACAATTGAGAAAATAACCGATGCTACTAACCAATATTTCAATCTTCCTTCTACTAAGAATATTCCTAAAAAGAATAAGAAGAAAACGATAGCTCCTATATAAGCTGGTGCTTCAACAATTGGCTGAGCTCCCCAATAGGTTAACGCTTGTTCAGAATATTCTTTTGCGGTAGCAGGTCCTGCTTTAGGCTCTAAAGTTTGGTAAAAATTGGAGTCTTCTCCTAACTTCTCAACAGTTCCTCCTCCCATAAAACGAGGAATCATTAAGTTGAAAGTTTCCCAAATTCCGTAGCTATATTCGGTGATATAATCTTTATCTAATCCAGTAGATTTAGGCTTAGGCGTTCCTTCTGGGCTTATCGTTAATTCTGAAGTTCCTCGTGTACTAAAATTAGCATATTCTTTCATTGCCATTAAACGAGGAGCATTGGTAGCAACTCCTAAAATCACAGCAACTAATAAAACAGTAACTTGTTTAGCAAAAGTTGGTAATTCTTTCTTTTTAAAAGCATTTATGAATTCAACTATTCCAAATATCAACAGAGAAAACCCTAAATAATACGTCATTTGTGGGTGGTTTGTGTACACCTCTAAAGCCATTGCCAAGGAGGTGATTACAAAACCTAATAAATATCTTTTCTGAAAAACATATACAAAACCAGCAACCACTAATGGCATATACGCTATTGCGTGGGCTTTTGCATTATGTCCCGCTCCAAAAATTATAATAAGATAGGTAGAAAAACCAAAGGATAAACTTCCTAATATAGCTAGTTTCCAATCTACTTTTAAAGCCGTTAAAAGAATAAAAAATCCTAAAAAATATAAAAACAGATAATCCGCTGGTCTTGGTAAAAAACGTAATGTATTATCAATAACACTAATAAAGTCGTTAGGATAATACGCACTTACCTGATACGCTGGCATACCACTAAAAGCATTACCTAACCAATAAGGTTCTTCTCCTTTTTTTACTCTATAATCAACTATTTCTTTAGACATCCCCATAAACTGGGTAATATCACTTTGTTTAATTTGTTTTCCGCTTAAAACGGGATTAAAATACACCAACGAGGCAATTATAAAAACAACAATTGCTCCTATATATGGTAATAACTTTTTAAAATTCATATTAGTCAATTTCTTCAAAATCTACATACTCTCCAACAGAATTATTGCTTTGTTTTGAGTTTTGTGGTTTACTATCAATCACTGTATCTCCTTCTTTTACATTAGGATCACGCTGATTAGAATATCCTTGCTGTTGCGCTGCTTTTTCTTGCATTTTATCAACTGCCTTTTTCAATATAAAAGGAGCAAATAATCTCATTAAAAAACGAGCTATATAGTATATTAAAACAATTATTAATAAAGTCTTTATCATATTTATAGGTCCTGCTTCGTGAATTATCATCAACTTAATTTCATCAATTTATGCTCTAACACTTGTTGTTAAAACAACTTTGTTTTACAGATATTAGTATCTATTACTATAATATCTGTTACACGTTTTCAAAAAAATTAATCAAAAATAACAATTTGAAGTAAAAGCTAGCGTTAAGACTTTACAAAACTTAACATATAGCTAAATTCGTTTTTTTGCTGTATGTTTGCGTAACCTCTTAATTTATAATTTATAACATGAATAAAAAATTGTTTCTGTTACTACTGTTGTTATTTCCTTTTGTAATTAACGCACAGTATACCAGTGTTATAAATTCAAACAGACCTGGTTTTTCAGAAAGTCCGTATAGCGTTGGTACTGGAGTTTATCAGTTTGAAAGTAGTTTGTTTTTTCGAAAAGCAGAAGCTACACCAACCTTTAGTAATCCACAAGCGTTAGGTTTAAACTTATTATTTCGTACAAGTTTTTTATTCGATAAATTAGAATTAAACTTAAACACTACGCTCTCAAACGACAAAATAGCATTTAAAAATATTTTTACATCTACACATACCGAAACCGGTTTAAGCCAATTTACCTTAGGAGCAAAATATTTAGTATATACACCAACTTATGCTGATAAAAAGAAAGAAATTAGAAGCTGGAAAGCTCGTCATTCTTTTGATTGGAAGCGTTGGATTCCTCACGTAGGTGTTTATGCAGGTTTAAACTTCGGAAGTTTTTTAACGAATTACCATGAAAGAGGTGGAATTTCACCAAAAATTGGAGTTTTATTACAAAATGAGTTTTCTGATCAGTTAAGAATGATCACAAACTTTTACTACGACTATATTGGTACAGATTATTCTCAGTTTTCATATATAGTTACAGGAACATATAATTTTAATGATTATTGGTCGGGTTTTGCAGAAATTCAAACTCAATTCGAAAAATATGAAAACAAGACTAATATTGGTGGAGGTTTAGCATACTTATACAATGAAAATCTACAGTTTAATGGAACTCTAAGAGGAATGTTCGAAAGAGATAATGCTGGTGTTTATATTGGCGTTGGTGTATCGTACAGGTTAGACAGACATATTGATGAGTTTTCTGAAATAGATGAATTCGGAAATAAAATTGAAGAACAAGAAAATCCGTCTTACAAAGAAAATAAAGGTTTCTTTGGTCGCTTATTTAGTAAAATAGGAAGTGTTTTTAAGAAGAAAGACAAAAAAGTAGAGTTAGATATTTCTCCTGAAGAAAAGAAAAAAGCAGAAAATACTGAAGATACTAAACCAAAAAGGGTTCGTCAAAAATCTATTTTAGACGTTATTACCAAAGAAGACGCTAAACTGAAGAAAAAAACAGCTAAAGCTAAAGAAAAAGCCGAAAAGAAGGCGAAGAAAAAAGCTGAGAAAGAGCAGCGAAAATTAGAAAAGGATAAAGAAAAAGAAGCTCGTAAAAAAGAGAAAGAAAAAAGAAAGCTCGAAAAAGAAATTGAGCAAATGGAATACGAGTTAAAAAAAGAAGAAGAAAAAGAACGAAAAGAAAAAGAAAAAAAGGCTAAGGAAAAGAAGAAAAAAGAAGATCAAAAATAATCTTATAAATAGTACATTTGTTACATGATTGTAATAAAAGAAATAACTTCAAAAAAGGAAATGAAACAGTTTGTTAAATTTCCTTTTTCTCTTTATAAAAATAATAAATATTGGGTTCCTCCAATTATTAAAGACGAGCTTGCTACGTTCGACAAAACTCAAAACCCAGTATTTAAACAAGCAGATGCAACTTTTTTACTTGCCTACAAGAACAATAAAATTGTAGGTCGATTAATTGCTATAATTAATCGATATGAAGTTGAGCTACAAAATATAAAAAAAATGCGTTTTGGTTGGTTTGATGTTATTGATGATATTGAAGTTTCTAAAGCTTTATTAAATCGAGTAAAAGAAATCGGAGTTCAAAATAACTTAAAATACATCGAAGGACCAATTGGCTTTAACAACCTCGATAAAACAGGTGTTCTTACAGATGGTTTCGACCACATAGGCACCATGATTACTTGGTACAATCATCCGTATTATAAAGAGCATTTAGAACAATTAGGATTTATAAAAGAAAAAGAATACTTAGAACATAAGTTTAAATACGATCATCAGAGTTTTTCTAGATACAAAAGGTTTAGTGCCTTGATTAAAGAAAAATATCAGTTAACTTCTATGAACTTTACCTCATCGAAACAAATTATGCCATATGTAGATGAGATGTTTGAATTATTCAGCAAAACCTATTCAAAACTTTCTACTTATGTTCCAATTTCTGATGAGCAAATAGAATATTTTAAAAACAAATACATTAGTTTTATAAACCCTGAGTACATTAAGTTTATAAAAGATAAAGATGATAAACTTATTGCTTTTGCTATTGTGATGCCTTCTTTTTCTGAAGCACTACAAAAAGCAAATGGTAAGTTATTTCCTTTCGGAATTTTTCATCTACTGAAAGCAAGGAAAAGCTCAAAAAATGTTACTTTCTATCTAATTGGTGTTGAGCCAGAATATCAAAACAAAGGGGTTACTGCTATTATTTTTGATGAATTTATGCAAGTGTTTCAACAAAAAGGAATAGAATACTGTATAAGAACTCCTGAATTAGAAGAGAATGAAGCTATTCAGAAAATCTGGAAAGTTTTCAATCCGATAGTACATAAAAGAAGAAGAACCTATAGATTAGACTTATAATGCAGCTTTTTTTCAATCAACATATTACAACAGAAACCTCTCAAATACAGTTTAGCAAAGAAGAAAGTAGACATATTGTTCGTGTTTTAAGAAAAAAAGAAGGAGATATTCTTTATATAACAAACGGAGAAGGTTTCTTATTTACTTCTGAAATAATTATTGCAAGTGACAAAAAATGTATTGCTAAAGTTGTTACGATTGAAGAAAAACCTAATCATAGAAACTACTATTTACACATTGTAATTGCGCCTACTAAGAATAATGATAGATTAGAATGGTTTCTTGAAAAAGCAACCGAAATTGGTATTGATGAAATCACTCCTATTATTTGTAAAAACTCTGAAAGAAAAGTTGTAAAGACTGAACGATTATCAAAAATTATTCAATCTGCTATGAAACAATCTTTACAATTTACCTTACCAAAATTAAACGAACCTATTAAATTTTCTGATTTTATAAAAAAAGAAGATAACAGCAGCTTGTTTATTGCTCATTGCGAAGATTCAGAAAAAATAACACTTAAAAATAGTGCTTCAAAAAACACAAACTATACAATTTTAATTGGTCCTGAAGGTGATTTTTCTTCAACCGAAATAGAACAAGCCTTAACCAAAGGCTATCAACCAATTAGTCTTGGAAATACACGTCTAAGAACTGAAACTGCTGGTTTGGTCGCTGTACAAAATATTGCTTTTATAAACGAATAAACCTTTTTTTCTTTATATTTAGCTGTTAAAAGCTATAAAATTGAGTACTCCTGAAGTTTTTAATTTATTTTTAATTGTAAGCGCATTACATGGTTTTGCATTTTCTTTAATCCTTTTTTATTCAAAAAACGGAAAAGAAAAAAGTATGCTTTATCTAAATTTATTCATTCTTTCTATCTCCTTAAACAACTTACAATCTTGGGCATTAGAAAACAATTTATTTCAGCATAAATTTCTTTTAGATTACATACAAATACCTTGGCACTTATTATTAATGCCTTTTTGTTATACTTTCTTAATTCATTATTTAAATATTGAAAAAAAGTCTGTTAATCTTCTTAAAATTTTCATTCCTGTTTTTATTTTAATGGTGTTAGCTCAAATCTCTTTTGTGCTATATACCAAAGGAAGTTTAAGTCACGAAGATCATGACTATTTATATGAAAAATACACTTCTTTTGAAGAAATTGTAAGCTTCTTATCATCTATAGGTACTTTCTTTTATTCGTACTATATATTAATTTATAAGAAAGAAAAGTTATTTTCAAAAATCACTAGCTACGATAACTTAAAATGGATTTACACCTTTTTTAAGCTTTCCTTACTCGGCTACGTCTTATGGGTAACTGCATTAATTGTTAAGATAAACTTGAATTTTACTGGTTTTTTATTTTCATATTACCCACTAAGAATTTATACTACTGTTTTAATTTACTGGTTAGGCTACCAAGGTTTAAGGCAGTTAAGAATTTTAAAAGAAAGAAAAAAAATACGAGAAAGTTTACTAGTTCACAACTTTCAAACAATTACTGCTGACTTTAAAGATAACGAGAGCACTTCCATTAACGGAATAGATAAAGAAAAGCACAGAGAACAATTTAAAGAAATTGACTCGTTTATTAGAGACAATAAAATGTATTTAAAAAATAAATACACACTTCAAAATTTAGCTGAAGACACTAAACTTAGTACAAGTACACTTTCATTAATAATTAATAATGTTGCTGATAAATCTTTTGTAGATTATTTAAATGAAATGAGAGTTGAACAGGCTAAAAAACTTCTTTTAGACCCAGATTATATCGATTATACAATTACTTCTATTGGATTAGAATCTGGTTTTAACTCAAAGTCTACATTTTACACTGTTTTTAAAAAACATGCAGGATTAACACCAGTAAGTTTTAAATCTTCTTCTAATCATTTTTAACATTTTTTGTACTAAAAATTAGTCCGAAATCATCCAACTTGGATGATTCCGAACTTCAAATATCTATACTCTTTGTACATTTGATATGGAAATTGTTATAGAACAGAAAATTTTGAAGGGGTTTTTCTATTCTCTAAATTTCTAAAATCTACTGAGAGCTTATTCTCACTAGGAAAAGAAAAGGATTTTGACTAAAAACACTGCTAACTATAGCAGTGTTTTTTGCTCTACTAAAATTCAATTAAACTAGGACAAAAACTTACTTTTATACACTCTTTTTATAAAAAGTCAGTTCGAAAATACCGTATCTGGATAATTCCGAACTCTACTAAAAAACTTCTGAATTATATTTGATACGTAAATATTACAAATATTGTTTACTTGGGGGAGAACAATAGTATTTTGAGTGATATTTAAAATTTAAGGGGAAAGAAAACACCAATTAATTAATTGGTGTTTTTTGTTGCACTTTTATTATATTGCTTTATTATTCTTAGATATAATGAAGAACACTTTACTATTTTTTTTTGCTCTTTTATCCTTATCTATATCTTCTCAAGAAATAGCTATTTTAAAATACAAGGGTAGTGGTGATTGGTACGCAAACCCAACTGCATTACCAAACCTCATTAAGTTCACTAACCAATATTGTAAAACTAGTATCTCAAAAAACATAGCTACTGTTTCTTCTGAAGACGAACAAATCTTCAACTACCCTATTCTCTTTATGACAGGACATGGAAATGTTTTTTTTAGTGATGATGATGCTACAAACTTAAAAAGCTACTTAATCTCTGGAGGATTTTTACATATCTCTGATAATTATGGCTTAGATAAATATATAAGAAGAGAGTTACAAAAAGTTTTTCCTAAAGCTCAATTTCAAGAGATTCCTTTTAATCATCCAATATATCATCAAACATTTTCTTTTTCAAAAGGAGTTCCTAAAATTCATGAGCATGATAAAAAACAACCTCAAGGCTTAGGAATTTTTCATGAGGGAAGATTAGTTATCTTTTATGATTACGAAAGTGATTTAAGTGATGGATGGGAAGATTATGCTGTACACAAAAACCCAAAAGAAATTAGAGAAAAGGCTTTAAAAATGGGCGCAAATATTATAGAATATGCTTTTAAAAACTAACCCAACTCAAATAGATGATATTCAAATAAACTTTGATACTGAAGCCCTATGGATGCTAAACATAGCCTTAGCAATTATTATGTTTGGAGTAGCTTTAGACATAAAAATTGATGATTTTAAACGTTTAGCAAAAAATCCGAAGATTTTATTAGTCGGTATTTTTTCACAATTTTTACTACTTCCATTAATAACTTTTTTGGCAATATTAATTATAAAGCCATACCCAAGTTTTGCGCTAGGAATGATGTTGGTAGCCGCATGCCCTGGAGGAAATGTCTCTAATTTTTTCAGTAAAATGGCAAAAGCAAATGCTGCTTTGTCAGTTAGTTTAACAGCTTTTGCTACTTTAATATGCTTAATAATGACCCCATTAAATCTACAATTATGGGGTAGTTTATATCCACCTACAAATGCTATTTTAAAAACAGTAGCATTAAATCCGTACG
Source organism: Tenacibaculum holothuriorum (assembly GCF_002120225.1). Classification (GTDB taxonomy): domain Bacteria; phylum Bacteroidota; class Bacteroidia; order Flavobacteriales; family Flavobacteriaceae; genus Polaribacter; species Polaribacter holothuriorum. Next base: position 32,302 of record NZ_LAPZ01000005.1, read on the forward strand.
AGTTATTTAAGTTAGTTTTATTAATTCTTGGAATACCTTTGGTTTTAGGCATGCTAGTGAATCATTATCATGAAGAAATGGCTTTAAAAATAAATAAAGTATTAAGACCTTTTTCAATAACGGTATTCACGGTACTTATTGTTATTGCTCTATATGATAATTCTGAAATTTTCAAAAAGCACATACACTTAGTACTTTTCTTGGTTATTTTTCATAATATTTTAGCTTATTTTATTGGATATTTTACCGCCAAAGCCTTTAAACTTGATAAAAAGGATGTAAAAACAATAACTATTGAAACTGGTATTCAGAATAGTGGATTAGGATTATTATTAGTTTTTGGCTTTTTTAATGGCTTAGGAGGAATGGCATTACTAACAGCTTTTTGGGGCGTTTGGGATTTATTTTCTGGTATGGCACTAGCAACAATTTGGGGTAGAAACAAAAAATAATGCAAACACTATTATACTATTTTTTCAAAGTCTATGTAAGTACAGGTCTTTTCTTTTACAACAAAAGAATAAAAGTAGTTGGTGCTAATAATGTACCAAAAAAAGGAGCTGTTTTATTTTTAGCAAATCATCCAAACGGATTAATAGACCCACTTCTTATTGCCACAAATACAAAAAGAAAAACTCACTTTTTAGTTAGAGCAGCAGTATTTAACAATAAAATTGTGGCTTCCTTTTTTAATCAATTAGGTATGATGCCTATTTATCGAATTAGAGATGGTGTAAAACAACTTTCTAAAAACGAAGCTATTTTTAATAAGTGTTTTAAAATATTAAATCAACAAAAAAGTCTCTTAATTTTTCCTGAAGGAAGTCATTTAAAGAAACGAACTATCCGCCCCCTTAGTAAAGGTTTTACGCGAATTGTATTTGGTGCTCTTGAAAAACATCCTGATTTAAAAATTCAATTAGTCCCTGTGGGAATAACATATCAGAATTCATCTAAATACCCTGGAAAAGTTGCTATTTATTATGGAAATCCGATTCTAGCTAATGATTTTTACAACAAAGAAAATTTAAATGAATCTGTAAAAAACATTAAAGATTCGGTCTCTAAACAACTTCAAGAGTTAAGTGTTCATATTCCAAACGATGAAAACTATGACGAAATAGAAAACACTTTAAACAAATTAAATACAGATTATACTGAAGTAACAAAAGTTAATCATTCTATTCTTAAGAACGATTTTAAAGCAAATACATCTAAACCTAAAAATTTTGCTTCAGTACTAAAAATAGCTCTTTTAATCAATAGTATTATTCCATATAGCTTATGGAAACTATTTTCTAAAAAAGTCTCTGAAATTGAGTTTATAGATACTTTTAGATTTGGAGTTTGTAGTGTTTTATTCCCTCTTTTTTATTTTCTACAAGGGTATATAATTTCAATAATAACAAATACCTCAACCGGAATTATTTACACAGCCACATCTTTCTTATTAGCTTTAGTTTACAGTAAAACCATTACTACTCTCCCTGAATAGCATTTTGAATATCTTCTTGAATCTTAGTTCGCATATTACTTCTTACCAAGCCTCTATTTCTCATTGTTGGGTATACTCTGTTCGATAAAAACACATATACAATTCCACTATCTGGATCTGCCCAAGTATAGGTTCCTGTAAATCCGCTATGACCAAAACTTTTATCAGACACACATCCGCAAGTTGGTTTTTCTTTCGGATTAATCTGAGGTTTATCAAACCCTAAACCTCTTCTAATTCTTTTATCAGCATAATAACGTTTGTTAAACTTATCGATTGTTTCTGGTTCGTAATATTGAGTTCCACCATAATAGCCTCGTTGCAAAAACATTTGCATAATCTTAGCAACATCGTTTGAATTACCAAATAATCCTGCATGACCTCCAACTCCACCTTGCATCGCAGCTCCCATATCGTGCACATAACCATGTAATAATTGATTACGATAATATGCATCTCTCTCACTTGGTACAATAGCATTTTTGGCAAATTTTTGAAGAGGTAAATACGATGTTCTATTAGCTCCTAAAGGTTTATATAAAAACTCATCAGCAAGTTTATTTAATGGAGTTTTATATTTGCTTTCTAAAATTTCTTTAAAAATATAATACCCTAAATCGCTATACTTATAACCAATTCTTTCTCTTTGATCTGCTTCTTTAATATATTTTGAAATTGAATCTTTATAACTCTTATTTAAATATAAATTTTTAGCTACCCTAATTCTATATTTTTTACTCCATCTTTTTCTATAAAACTCTGGTAAATTCTTTTTTGTAATACTATCTTGAGTTGCAACGTAAAACGGAATCCAAGACTTTAATCTTGCTGTGTGAGACAATAACTCTTTTAACAATAATGTATCTTTATTAGTGTCTTTATATGAAGTTAAGACATCTCCTAAACTAGAATAAATACTTAGTTTTTTATCTTCATCTGCCTTCATTATCATGGGTAAAGAAGATAAGATTTTTGTTAAAGAAGCTAAATCATATACATCGTTACTTTTTACTTTTCTATTTTTTAAATGCGTGTGATATCCAAAATTCTTTTTATATACTACTACCCCATTTCTGGCAACTAAAACCTGACCTCCTGGTGCCATTCTTTTTCTTAAAATCGTATCAATTCTTTTATCAATATTCTTTAATTTTTCTGAAGACATGCCTACTTCTTCAGGAATTGAATACTGTAATCTCTTTAAGTTTTTGGTTGAAATTCCTTCGCCTACTTTAAAATCTTCTTTGATAGAAACTGGTAATTTTCCTTTTACATCAAAAGCTCCAAAAATAGCTTGAGCTGACAATTCCTGCGCTAGTTTACTATTTTGATACGAAACGACAATTCCATCAATATTTGTAAACGATTTTACTTGTAATAAACTATACGGGCTTGCTAAAACATTTAAAATTACTTTATGGTTTCTAGCAATTTCTTGCAACCATACTAACTCAGAATTCTTAAACTTATAACTTTTCCAAGGATGTTTATTAGATTTATGAAAACCAATAATTATTAAATCGTATTTTTTTAGTTTCCTAAGCAAAACATCAAGCTTTTTAGAAGACACAACATCTACCTGAGTGTAATTATTTAACATATTTACAAAAGACTTACTAGAAGCATCTCCTAATTTTACATATGCTATTTTCTTATTAACCAAATTCTCGATTGGTAAAACACTATCTCTATCTTTAATAATTGTAATTGATTCTTTTACTAATTTTCTATGTAGTAATTCATCTTGAATAGTATTTAAATCATTTCGTAAATTTCCCTCAATTATCGGTTGATAGTTATTCAATCCAGCCCAATATTTAGCTTTTAATATTTTTCTTACAGAATGGTTAAGTCTTTCTTCTGTTAACATCCCATTTTCATAAGCTTCTTTAAAAGCTTTTATTGTACTAGGCACATCTTGTGGAATTAACAGCATATCATTTCCCGCTAAAATTGCGGCTAAATTAATTTCAGCAGAAGTAGCATAATTTGCTGCTCCTTTCATGTTTAATCCATCAGTAATAACCAAGCCTTCAAAGCCTAATTCTTCTTGTAACAAACCAGTTACAACATTTTTTGACAAAGATGTTGGTAATGTATTGTTACTTTCTAATGAAGGAATACTTAAATGCGCTGTCATAACACTTGCTACACCCGCTTCAAACATTCTTTTATATGGATATAACTCAATAGAATCTAATCGTGATTTTTCAAAATTAAGAACAGGTAATGTGTGATGAGAATCGGTAGCTGTATCTCCATGACCAGGAAAGTGTTTTGCGTTTGCTAACACCTTTTCACTTTGCATTCCTTGGGTTAAAGCAATAGCTTTTTGGGTAACATTTTCTTTACTCTCACCAAAAGAACGATTTCCTATAATCGGATTATCGGGATTTGTATTAATATCTACTACTGGAGCAAAGTTTATATGGATTCCTAAACGCTTACAATGTTTCCCTAAATGCTTTCCAAATTCTTTAATTTGATTATTATCTTGGACAGCACCCAATGCCATATTCCATGGGAATTTATACGTATTTTTCAAACGCATATCTAAACCCCATTCTCCATCAAAACCAATGAGTAATGGAATTTTGGAGATTGATTGATAATAATTATTTAAAGTAGCTTGTTTTTCAGGAGTTCCTTGCATAAAAATTAAATTACCTACATGATATTTTTCAATCATTTCAGTAATAAACTTCTTATGTTTTTCATCTTTATTAGAATATGCTTGTACCATAAATAACTGTCCTATTTTTTCATCGACAGTCATTGAATTCATAATACTATCTACCCATACTTTTTGTCCTTCAACGTTTTTTACCAACAAAGGATCTAGCTGTTGTGAGTTAATTATTACTGAATAAATAAGTGCTATAAATACGATAATCTTTTTCTGCATCTCCTAAAATCTTTTCCTCTTTAAATTACAATTCTTATACCAAAAAACGTTTATGCCAACTTTTACTTGCTGGAACTTCCCAAATAGTTTCAAAATCGGCTTTTGTAGCTACCATGTTATTAAACACAATGGTTTCTGAAGTTATTTTTTTGTCTTTAGCAAACTTTTGAAAATCTGTCAACTTTACGATGTTTATATTTTCACCGTCTTTAAAAGACACATTCATTTTATCCATTAAATCTACTTGAAGTTCTTTTTCAAGTTCTTGAACAAAACGCACAGAAGCATCTATAGAACATCCTGAAACATTATTAAACCCTTCATCTACAGCCAGCACTAAAAACTGATTGTACTTAATTGTAAACGATCCTTTTAAATCATCCCCATGACGTGTCCAATTCTCTATAAACAACAATGCTTTGGCTGAAACATGCTCTATTTCTTCTTGGGTAAACTCTCTATCTGCCTGATAAACCCAAACTCTAGATTCGTTTGGTAATTCTTTATATTGTGTAAACATTACAGTAATTCTTTAGTTACTCAAAGTTAATGAAATTGCTGGTTGTATGGAATTTCCTTTATAAAATTCTTTCGGATAAAAATACTTCCTCCATTTTCCTTTAGAAAAAATTCTTATAGTATCTTTTGTATATGCAGCCCCAAAGGTTGGTGATACAGCTTTAGCTACATATTTCTTTCTCCCTTTCCCTTCCATTGTATAAGAATACTCATAAAAATTAAATGGTATATGCAACCTTTCAAGCCCTACAAAAAAACCTTCTTCTGGAAACTCAATATTGTATTTAGAAACATCTATTTCTACTTTACCATCTCTCACTCTAGAATGAGCAATAATATTTTCTTTAATTATATCGTCAGAAGGATTACCTGTAATCGAATCTATTTTAAATAATCTTATCCTAAATTTAGATTTTCTTCTACCTGTTATCGAAGTAAAATAAACTATTACATTTTTTACATAAGGAGTATTTTCATGCTTTTTGTTTGGCTTAAAATATTTAGTAACTATCCATGGATTTCTTTGTCTAGCCCCAAAACCACTTTTTATATCCTTTCTACGATATTTATCAACTACAAACTCTCTTTCTACTTTCTTAGTTAAAACTACTTCTTCTAATTCAATATTCTTAGGTTTAAGTTTTAGTATTTTGTTTTGTAAATCAGATGCTAAAACTATAGTATCATTATAATTTAAACATGAAATATGAACTCTTTCTTGAAGTAATTCCTTATCAATCTCTAACGAAAAGCTTCCTTCTTCATCAGATGAAATACCTTTATTTTTTTCTAAAAAACTAATATTAGCATACACTACAGGTTCTTTTGAAACTTCACCTATTAATTTCCCCTTTAATAAAATTGTTTGCGATTGAATTGAAAACGATATCAATAAAAATAAAAAAACTCTCATAACCTAATTTTTAACGAATGTAAAAATTACTGATTATAAGAGTTCTTAAGCTGTTGTTAATTTTTAAGCTATCTTAAATTGAATTTTTGTTGTAATGCTTTTAACTTTTCTTCATCACTCATATTAGAAGTTTTAGCTTTTGACATTCGTTCTTTAATTAAACGAAGTACTTTTTTTGTATATAACGGAAAATCGGCATTTTGCATCCAAGAGTTATACCCAGGATTTTCTTTTAAAACCTCCTCTACTGTTCTTCCTTTGTACTTACCGAACGAGAAAATTTCTTGCCCATCTTCATTAAACAAAATAAAACCAGCAAAATCTGCTCTTTTCGTATGAGACGAAAATTCACTTAAAGCATCCACCGAATTTTCAATATCATCGTACTTATCTAACTGAGCTTTTAATATCTCATAAGTCGCTAAAGTATCAGCTTCTGCAGAATGCGCATCTTCAAGAGTTTTTCCGCAGTAAAATTGATACCCAGCACTTAATGTTCTTTGTTCTTTTTTATGAAAAATTACTTGAACATCAATCGCTTTTCGGTTATCCATATCAAAATCGATACCTACACGTAATAATTCTTCAGCTAATAAAGGAATATCAAACCTGTTAGAATTAAACCCTGCTAAATCGGCATTTGCAATCATTTCATTTATCTGTGGTGCCAATTCTTTAAAAGTAGGTTCTGTCACTACTTTTTCGTTTGTAATACCGTGAACTGCTGTAGCTTCTGCTGGAATTTCAATTTCTGGGTTTACCAACCATGTTTTACTTTCTTTATTTCCGTTTGGAAATACTTTTAAAATTGAAATTTCAACAATTCTGTCTGTTGCTATACTAATTCCTGTAGTTTCTAAATCGAAAAATACAATTGGCTTTGTTAAATTTAATTCCATTATGTTTTTATGAAGGTTACAACCTTTTATTCGTTATTTAATTCGTTTTTAAACTCGTTTAATTTTTCTAAATCTTTTTCTGCTAATGTAGGCTCTTTAAAACCGTATTTTTTCAATTCTTCAAAAATTGTTTTTGCCACAATATACCTAGCTGTAGGTTTATCATCGGCAGGCACAACATACCAAGGCGCATAGTAAGTAGAGGTTCTATTTAGTAAATCTTCATAACATGTTTGATACTTATCCCACAACTTACGTTCTTTTAAATCTCCTGAAGAAAATTTCCAGTTTTTCTCTGGAATATTCAAACGTCTTAACAATCTATTTTTTTGCTCTTCTTTCGATAGGTTTAAGAAAAACTTCAACACAATTGTTCCGTTATCTGAAATATGCTTTTCAAACTGATTAATCCTATCCATTCTTCCATGATAAAATTCATCATTTAAATCATCTAAACTTTTTACTGTTGGTATATTTTCTCCAAAAACATATTCTGGATGTACTCTCGTTACCAATACATTTTCGTAGTGCGTTCTATTAAAAACTCCTACTTTACCTTTAGCTGGTAAAGCAATATAATGGCGCCATAAAAAATCATGTTTTAATTCCAACTCAGTAGGCACTTTAAAACTATGTACTTCTACTCCTCTAACATTACATTGTTTAAAAACTTCTCGCACCAAACTATCTTTTCCTGAAGTATCCATTCCTTGCAAACAAATAAGTACACTATATTTTCCTTCAGCGTACATTGTATCTTGCAAATCGGCAATTTTCTTACGGATTTTCTTTAGCTTCTTTTCAGCATCTTCGATGAACTCGTGAGTATCAACTTCTTTTAAACGAATACCCTCCGAAACTTTATATTTTCTTAATTCCATATTCTTTATAAAAAGTTAAAGATAGAAAAAATAGCATAGTTTTTTTCTTTTAGCCTATCAATTTTTACAATCGCTTTTTCAAAATATCCTGACAAATAATTTCGAATTTTAACATTAAAAACAATACGATGAACAAAACAATTATATTACAAGGAAGCTCTAAAAGTTATGGAAATACTCAAAAAATAATTTCTGAGTTAAATAAAAACAGTGATTTTGATGTTATTGATTTAAAAACAAAAAACATCGGTCATTTTGAATATGATTTTTCTAATGCTGAAGACGATTTTATTTCTCTTGCTGAAGATATTATAAACAATTACGACACTATTGTTTTTGCCACTCCTGTTTATTGGTATTCTATGAGCGGAATTATGAAAGTTTTTTTCGATAGACTTTCTGATTTATTACACTACAAAAAAGAATTAGGAAGAAAACTAAGAGGAAAAAATATGGCTATGATTAGTAATTCTGGAGAAAATGATTTACGTAATGGTTTTAATATGCCATTTATAGAAAGCGCCAATTATTTAGGCATGAATTATCTTGGAGATATTCATACTTGGCTTGATAAAAATGGCACAGATATTGCCCCTGAAGCCAAAGAAAAAATTGATACCTTTAAATCAGTTTTATTAAACAATTAAAACTCATTAATCATGAAAAATTTAGACTGGGCAAAAACCTCACTACTTGCAATGGCTTTAGTGTTTGCAGGATACTTCATTGGAAACTCACATTGGAAAGCTTTAAAAAACAACAGAAAAGTTACTGTAAAAGGTTTAGCTGAAAAAGAAGTAAAAGCAGATTTAGCTGTTTGGCCAATGGAAATTACGTTTACTAACAATAGTTTAAGTGATTTAAAAACCGATATCGATTCTCAAAAAAAGACTGTAAAAAACTTTTTCTTATCTAAAGGTTTTTCTGAAAACGAAATAACTCTTGGAAACACCAATATTACAGATGCCCAAGCGAACTTATATGGAAACAACAGACAAAACTTCCGTTATTTAGCAAAAACTGAAGTTACTCTAAGAACTACCGATTTAAAGAAAATTAAAGCAGCCCAAAAAGAATCTATCAATTTAGCTTCTCAAGGAGTTTTAATCAATTCAAAAAACACATGGAGACCTATTGAATTTATTTTTACTGATTTGAATTCAATCAAACCACAAATGATTGAAGAAGCTACCAAGAAAGCTAAAGAAGTTGCTGAGAAGTTTGCTAAAGACAGTAACTCATCAGTAGGAAAAATTAAAACAGCTCAACAAGGCTTATTTACGATTAATGATAGAGACGTAAATACACCAGATATTAAAATAGTAAGAGTTGTAACCACTGTTACTTATTTCTTAAAAAATTAAATAAAAAAGAGCTGTTAAAAAACAGCTCTTTTTTATTCTACTGGAATACATAAATCTACAATACATTTTCCTTCTGGATGTTCATTTGGATTGTTATAATAAATACCAAACGGATCTTTATCTGCTCTTTTGAAACCATGTTCACTCATCCACACAAAATTACTTTCCCATGCTTGCTGAAAATCTTTAGGATGAATTTCTAAACGAGCTACAACACATTTTGTTTCTAATTGAGTTTTTACACCAACTTCACCATCTGCTTTTACATCAGTACTTAAAGTCATACAAGCACTCATTCTTATTTTATCAGGATCGGTAATTTTAGGGCTATCATGATAAATAGTTACCATTCTCAAATCTTCTTGCTGCATTAATCCTTTTGGATAAGCCCATTGCATTAATCTGTTATAAACTCCTCCGATTGCATCCATTTTTCCTTGGTGGGCGATATAAGCTAATTTTAATTCTGGTATATTTTTAACCTCTGTTTTCGCATTCATTTGCATCCATTTTAAATTGTTATTTACGTTACAAATGTATTGCTCGAACTGAGTCTTTATTTCTCCATTCTTGCTTTCTGTTTTACAAATCTTGCTATACTTTGCAGGACTTTCTTTTCTAAATTCAGCAGGAGACAATCCGTAAAATTTTTTAAATGCTCTTGAAAAAGAAGACAAACTACTAAAACCTGTTTTCTCAGAAATATCGGTAATATTCAAATCTTTCTTGTGTAATAAAAAGGAAGCTGCTTTCTCAACTCTTTTTCTAACAATAAAATCGTTTACTGTTTCTTTAGTTACAATTTTAAAAAGTCTGTGAAAATGATATGGTGAAAAATGTGCTTTGCTAGCAACCTCATCTAAAGACAATTTTTCATTCAAATTATCTTGAATAAAATAAATTGCTTTTGAGATTCTATTTACTATTTGACTTGATATTCCCACTCCTTTCTCCATTATTCATCCGAAGCAAAGGAAAACTTATTTTTCTTTTTATATGGACGAATAATTAAGCGGGTTTCTCTATCGAAACGGATATAATTATACACCCAATTCATAAAAACAATTACTTTATTTCTAAAACCAATTAGTGAAAATAAATGCACAAACATCCATACAAACCAAGCAAACACTCCTTGAAATTTCCATTTTGGTAAATCTACCACAGCTTTATTTCTTCCAATAGTAGCCATAGAGCCTTTATCGTTATATTCAAACGATTTTTGCTTTTTCCCTGTATATTTTGCTACCAAATTTTTTCCCATCAACCTTCCTTGTTGAATTGCTGGTTGTGCCATCATTGGATGCCCGTACTCATACTTTTCTGTTTTCATACAAGCTACATCACCAACTGCATAGATATTTTCATATCCCTCAACTTTACTAAATCTATCTACCTTAAATCGGTTTGCTCTTTCTACAGTACATTCAGTGGTTAAACCATCAATTGTATCTCCTTTTACTCCTGCTGCCCAAATTACAGTAGCTGTTTTAAAGTGATCTTCTCCATTGGTAGTTACTGTTTCTCCGTCATAGTTTAATACGCGAAGGTTTTTCCATACATCTACTCCTAATTTTATTAAGAAATCCTCTGCTTTTTGAGAAGCGCCATTACTCATTCCTTTTAGTAATTCTCCAGAACTTTGAATCAAATTAATTTTCATCTGACGAATATCTAAATCTGGATAATCTTTTGGTAAAATTCCTTTTTTCATTTCTGCCAAAGCACCTGCTAATTCTACTCCCGTTGGACCACCTCCAACAATCACGAAATTCATTAAAGCTAATCGCTTTTCTAAATTGGTTTCCAAGAGTGCTTCTTCAAAATTTTCTAATACTAAACTTCGAATATTTAATGCTTGTGGAACCGACTTCATCTCCATAGCATACTTCTCTATACTTTTGTTTCCGAAGAAATTAGTAGTAGATCCTGTTGCTATAATCAGTTCATCATATTCTAAACTTCCAATAGTAGTTTCTAACAGGTTTTCTTCTGAATTAACTTTTGTAACTTCTGCTAAACGGAAGTAAAAATTTTCTACATCGTTAAATCGTTTACGTAACGGAAACGCGATACTATCGGGTTCTAACCCCCCTGTTGCCACTTGATATAATAAAGGTTGAAATGTGTGATAATTATGTTTATCGATTAAAACAACTTGCAATTCTTGATTTTCTAACGCTCTTGCTGCTGCTAATCCTGCAAAGCCTCCACCCACGATTACAATTCGAGGAAAACTGGTTTGAGGTATATTCATTTACCGAAAATTTAGGAAAGACAAATTTACGAAAGTGTACTGTTTCTACGAAGTTCTAACTTAATCTTTTGTAAAGTTTTATGAGTTGAAATCAACTCTGCGATAACCTTTTTTTGAATTATGCTAACATCCTCATTCATATAAGTCATCCATTTAGCATCTTTAAAAACTTCTCGTATATTTTTTAATTTTTGATGAGCTATTTCTGAAGTCATTAAAAATAAATCCTCTGTGTTTTCATCTTGAACTCTGCAAATCTTAGCTTGTTCATTCTGATAATCAACTGCTATATAAAATACTTTATCAAAAGAATTTAGTGGATAAAAATCATTCCAATTTGCAAAACCAACATAGTAATTTTGATTTTTATATTCTTCTATTCCTTTAATCTTCCAACGACAGTTAGCAACTCTTCCCCAGTGATTAGAATATCGAAAAACACCCTCATTTGTATAATAATAGTAGCTTCCTGACTTACTTTGAAAATGCGCTTTCATATCTTTAAAGAAATCTATCTTCTGCATTTCAAACTCACAGTAAGTGTATTTGTAAAAATTGAATTTGTGATATTCTTTCAACTACAATCGTTTTTTAAGTTTTACAAATTCTTGTTCTAAAAACAATAGTTTTTCTTCTAACAAGTCATTAAATTCTGGCAACCTTTTAAAAAACACATATCGTATTCTCCATAGTTCTTTTACCTCTTTAATATCATATCTTTTATCTTCAATATTTTTATGATCAGCTCTAAGCACCAATTCGTCATTCTCCATATAAAGTCTCCTCAATACTAATTCATCTTTTACCAAAGCCAAAACAACCACACCTGCATTTAATTTCTTAATTACATCATTAGGAACAAACTCACCAATTACTATGTCTTTTGGATACAAACCTTTATCGTGATTTGTCATCTCTAAATTCGTTACTGTATAACCTCTAAATTTCTTTTCTGTATTTATAGGTAATTTTAAGTACGGTAAATCTGATATAAAATTATCCTTATCAAACAATTCTATATAATCTGATATAAAATTATCCGTAATACAAGGTATCTTTGCAAAAACTTCTTTAAATATTTTATCAGCTTCTAATGCAAGGTTTCCTTTAAAACGCAACAAATCGTTTACTGTTAATTCTGAAGTTAACAACTCATCAATCGATATGCTAAAATAATTAGCAATCTTAATAATCGTTTCTATCTTCGGTTCACTCCTCCCCTCTTCATAAGCCCCTAACGTAGCCCTTTTCAAGTCAAACAACTCTGCAAAAGCCTGTTGACTCAAGCCTTTAACTCCTCTTATTTTCTTTATATTTTTACCAAAAAAAGACATGTGTTGCTAATTTTATTTGCAAAATAAATTTTATTTTGTATCTTTACGCTAACAATATTAGCTAATACTTTTTAAAACAACTAATTTTTTTAGATAAAAAACTATATTATGATACATTTTACACTATACATTACAGCCTGCTTTTTACAAACTTTTTTGTAATATTGAAGTGCTAAAGAAAATGATTAACTATAACTAATTTAATTGCTAATGAATTCACACTACACAAAAACCAGAGATTTTTTACAAAAACTAAACTTTAACATTGTTAAAGAGAATGAGAAAGACGGAGTTTTAGTTATTGAAAAAGAAAACTTTGGTATTAAAAACCTAATTATAGGTGTAGCTTATCCTATTTTAATTATGGAGCAATTCATTTTTAAAATAAACAAACCAAGCGAAGAAGTTTTTAAAAGCTTACTTCAAAAAAACAGAGACATTATCCACGGAGCATTTGTTTTAGATGAAACAGGCAGTCGTGTTATTTTTAGAGACACATTACAGTTAGAAAACTTAGATTTAAACGAGTTAGAAGCTAGTTTAAATTCTTTAAGTCTTTTATTAAGTGAATACTCTGACCAGATTATTACTTTTTCAAAATATTAAAAAAAATAGATTATGAATATTTTTAAACGCTTATTTAAAATAGGGCAAGCAGAAGCTAATTCTGCTATTGATAAAATGGAGGATCCTATTAAATTAACAGAGCAAGGTATTAGAGACTTACGTTCAGACTTAGAAAAAAGCCTTGAATCTCTTGCGCAAATAAAAGCCTTAGCTATTCGTGCAAAAAACGATATAGAATCTTATACTTCTAAAGCAGAAGATTATCAGCAAAAAGCAATGCTTATTCTAAAAAAAGCTCAAAATAAAGAGTTAGAAATGAATGAAGCAGACCGTTTAGCTAAAGAAGCTTTAATGAAAAAAGAAGAAGCATCTCAAGAAATTTCAAGAACAAAAATTGAAGCAGAAAAATTAGACAGTTCTGTAGCTCAATTAGAAAAAAATGTTCAAGAAATTAAGAACAATATCAATAAGTGGGAAAATGAGCTAAAAACATTAAAAGCAAGAGTTAAAGTATCTAAAGCTACTAAAAACTTAAACAAACAAATGGCTGAGTTAGACAGCAGCAGCACTGTTTCTTTATTAGAGCGTATGAAAGATAAGGTAGCTCAAGAAGAAGCCCTAGCAGAAGCTTATGGAGATATTGCTAATTCAACAAAAACAATTGATGATGAATTAAACTCTGCTTTAGATTTAAAAGAAAGTAATGCCGAAAATGATTTGGCTAAATTAAAAGAACAATTAGGATTAAATAACGACTCGAAAGCATAATACGATATGACTTTACACGATTTAGTTTTTTCTACAATTAATGCACCATTAACAATACTGCTAATACTTTTAGCAGCCTATAGATTTGTAACCATGCTTTTCGGTTTAGATCTTGATTTTGACATGGACTTTGATATTGATGCAGATTTTGACACAGATGCTTCTTTCGACGCTTCTGGTTTAGATTTAGAAGATGTTTCTAACATCGAACTAAAGAACGAAACTATTGTTCGTAATAAAAGAAAAGAACTAAAATGGTGGCAAGTACTTCTTATTTATTTCAACTTTGCTGAATTACCATTCTTATTTACGTTTACCTCATGGATATTCTTTTGGTGGGCAATAACAGTAATCAGTACATACTTAACTGGTAGTTACGATAATTCTTTCGGATTAATATTCTTTTTTGCAGCTATTATACCTGCATTAATTCTAAACAAAATCTTCACCACTCCTTTTAAAGCAGTCTTTAAAAAGCTAGAAAGAAAAGGGGTTAGTGCGTTAGATTTAATTGGAAGAAAAGGAGAATTATTATCTAATATTTCAGGTAATAAATTAGGCAGTGTGAAACTATTTGTAAACAACGACCCTATAAATATTTACGCCCGATCTTTAGACGGAAGTTCTATAGAATCTGGTAAAGAAATATTAATCATCAAAGAATCTGACGATAAAAAATACTATTACATTCAACTATATAAATAAAAACAAACTATGAACTATTCGCTATTAAATTTAGCCGCATCAAATCTAACATCATCAATAGTTATGTTAGTCGTAGGTGGTCTAGTATCACTTGTGTTCCTTTTTGTAATTTTTATTGCACTTTTCTATAAGAAAATTCCACAAGGAGAAGCCTTAGTCAAAACAGGTTTTGGCGGTACAGCAGTTGCTTTCGACAAAGGAATGTATGTAATTCCTGTACTTCACAAAGTTGAAGTGATGGATATCTCTGTAAAGAAAATTGAAATTCAGCGTTTAGAAAGCGACGGACTTATCTGTAAAGATAACATGCGTGCAGATATTAAAGTAGCTTTCTTCGTAAGAGTTAATAAATCTAAAGAAGCCATTATTGAAGTAGCTCAAACAATTGGTTGTGAAAGAGCATCACATATTGACACTTTAAATGACCTATTTGAAGCAAAATTCTCAGAAGCCTTAAAAACGGTAGGTAAAAAATTCGAATTTGTCGAATTATATGAATCTAGAAGTGAATTTAGAGATGAAATTATTAACGAAATTGGTAGAGATTTAAACGGATATACATTAGAAGATTGTGCTATTGATTACTTAGAGCAAACTCCTGTACAATTCTTAAAAGCTGATAATATTTTAGATGCAGAAGGTATTAAGAAAATTACTGAATTAACTGCTGCTCAAAACGTAAAATCTAATTTAATTAAGCGTGACGAAGAAAAAACCATTCGCAAACAAGATGTTGAAGCAAGAGAAGCTATTTTAGAATTAGACAAGCAATTAGCTGAAAAAGAAGAGCAACAAAAAAGAGAAATCGCTAACATAAAATCTCGTGAAGAAGCAGAAACTTTAAAAGTCGCTGAAGAAGAACGTTTAAAATCCGAAAGCGCTCGCATTGCAACCGAAGAGAAAATTCAAGTAGCAGAAGAAAATATGCAACGTCAAATTATTGTTGCTGAGAAAAATAAAATACGTACAGAGGCAGTTGAAACAGAACGTGTAGAAAAAGACAGAGCATTAGAAGCTACAGAACGTGAACGTATTGTAACATTGGCTCAAATTGAAAAAGAAAAAGTTGTTGAAGTTGAAAAGAAAAACATACAAGATGTTATTCGAGATAGAGTAATGTTAGAAAAAGGTGTGGTTGAAGAGCAAGAAAACATGAAAGATATTGAAGCTTTCAAAACAGCAGAACGTGAAAAGCAAGTAAAAATAACTATTGCAGAAGCTGATGCCGAAGAGTCTTTAATCAAGACTATCAAAGATGCAGAAGCGCAAAAAGAAGCAGCAAAGCAAAAAGCAGAAGAAATCAATATTGAAGCTCAAGCGCAAAAAGAAGCTAGCGAAAAAGAAGCAGAAGCTCGTAAAACATTAGCGGAAGCTAAAGCGAAAGAAGAAGCTACAATTGGTTTATCTGAAGCTCAAGTAATGCATGCGAAAGCTGATGCTAGTGAAAGACAAGGATTAGTAGATGCATTAATCATTGAAAAGAAAGCAAAAGCTGAAGCAGCTGGAATCGAAGCAAAAGCAGATGCTATCAAGAAAGAAGGAATGGCAGAAGCAGATGTAATCAAAGAAAAAGCATTAGCTGATGCAGCTGGAATCGAAGAGAAAGCTGAAGCTATGAAGAAACTTGATGGTGTTGGTAAAGAACATGAAGAATTTAAGCTACGTTTAGAAAAAGAATTACAAGTAGACTTAGCTCAAATCAACATTCAAAAAGATATTGCAGATGCACAAGCACAAGTTATCGGTGATGCATTAAAAGCTGCTAATATTGATATTGTTGGTGGAGAAACAATGTTCTTCGATCAAATCATTGGGCAAATTACCAAAGCAAAAGGATTTGATAGATTAGTACAACATAGTGATAATATTCAAGATGTAAAAGATGCTATCTTAGGAAGCGACGATGTAAAAGGAAACTTATTAGACAAAGTGAAAGACTTTGCTACCAAATATGGAATTTCTACAGAGGATATTAAAAACTTAACAGTCGCAAATCTTTTAATCGATTTAAGAGGTAAAGCTACAAACTCAAGTGATGAAAATCTTTTTAGCAATTTATTTAATCTTGCTAAAGGACTAGGTTTATCTGATAAAAAATTATCATAACAACCACACAAAGAGTTTATCATGTTTGATAAACTCTTTGTTTTCTATATTATTTAATAAATAATTCAAGGTGTATTCTATTTCACCTTCTTATTTATTGTTTCTATTTATTTAAAAACCAACTACACTTTTAAAAGTACATGGAAAACCAAAACAATGCGCAGCAATTAGACGGCGGTACTTATGAAATCATTCAAGGTAGATTGCAAAAACAAAAGCAAGACCTACAAGAACGATTGCATAAGCTAAATGAAGACAGAAAACATGTTTTTGGGGCTATAGAAACCAAATTAATTGCTAACGATAGAATCAACACCGAAAACAACTGTATTGCTAGAGATATTGTGTCTTTAGGAAACATTTCTATTTTCGGATATAACGTTCACTTTGGATTAAGAACCGACATTAAATTATCGGATGTGTTTAGTATCTATGAATTTAAAGAGCAACACTTTCAAATTCAGTCTTTAGATTTATTAAACGACCCTGTTTTTATAGACGATTTCACTAACCTCTATAAATATTACCGAAATACCATTTTCTCAAAGTTTGCCATTATTGGAAACTACTTGTACATGGTTTTTCAATTAAGCGAAAACAAAAGCGATATCAAAGCTTTTAAATGGTTGATTAATGAAGGAAGTTTACGGTATATAGACAATCGTAGTGAACATGAATATAAGTTTCCTACCCAACATGAGTTTAAATGGCAAGAGGTAACTCGAGACATGCACCGATATGGTACCTATTCTCATGTTTCTATTTTAGACAAAGTTTTTGTAGAAACTATTGGTGGAGACTTAACCATTAAAATTGAAGATAACACAGATGAAGGAAGAGGAATTCTTGCGGAGCCTGTTGAACATATAGATCAAACCTTAGATGATGGACAATTTCGTTATGGTAATTTAGGAAACCTAATTACCCTAGAAGTAAAACCATTTCAAGAACCTGCACGATACTTTGTATACAATCATAAACTTCAAGAAGTTCAAAAAATTGATAGTATTAAAGACACTGCGGTTCAGTTACCAGATGATCATGGTATTATATTCCCAAACGGATACTACCTTCAAACTGGAGAATACAAGCTTTTTGAAAACGATGCTAAAGAAGTAAAGTTTCAAGAAAAAATAATCTCTCCAAACGGAGAAGATTTTTTATACGTTTTCTATGCAACCATTCGTGGTTTGTATATTTTAATGTCTTACAATATCATAGAACAAGAAGTTAAAACTCCTATTATTTGTAATGGTTTTACCGTATTACAAAATGGAGAGCTTTGTTATTTTAAAACAGAAAACGAACAAACCAAACACCATGTTGTTCAGATTTGGCAAACTCCGTATTTAAAAGGAGATTTTATGCCTTCTCAGCATGAAGATAGTTTGTTATATAAAATAGGAAACAAAGACATTGTTCGTGCCATGGCTGAGTGTCACGAATTAATCAACCTATTAAACAAAGAAGATAATTATACAGGTTTATACAATGATATTGCCAAAATATCTAAAGATATAAACGACACTTATTATTGGTTACCAGAAAAAGAAACTTCTCAATTAAACCTTCCAATTGCTCAAATTAACGAAGCTGCCAATGCCGCTATTGAAGAGTTTGAGAAAGTTGTTCAGTTAAAAAAACAGGCTGAAAAGGAGACCAAGAATATCAATACGAAATCAGAAGAATTATTTGGTAAAATTAAAAGTACCTCTTTTAAATCTATTGATGATTTTGTAGTGCTTTTAAACCAACTTCGCACCTTACGTGGAGAAGTAATTAGCTTACATGATATTCGTTATATAAATGCAGACCTTTTAAAAGAATTAGAAGAGCAAGTTGCTGAGCAAAACAACCTTATTTCTAAGCGTTGTGTTCAATTTCTTTTAAACGATAAGGCTTTAGAACCTTATCACAATAGAGTTGCAGAAAAACAAGCCGCATTACCTAACATTAAAAAGGTAATTGATGCCAAATCTTTAGAAAAAGAAGTGAATCAAATTACATCTGATTTAGAGATGTTAATTGATATTGTTTCCAATTTAGAAATCGAAGACACTTCTCAATCTACAAAGATTATTGACAATATTTCTTTGATATTTGCTACACTAAACCAATTAAAATCTGGAATTAAAAACAGTATTAAAAGTTTAGGTAGTAAAGAAGCTAAAGCTGATTTTAATGCGCAATTAAAATTAATTGACCAGAGTATCATCAACTATATTGATATTGCCAATACTCCAGAAAAATGTGACGAGTTCTTAACCAAAACAGCTATTCAACTTGAAGAATTAGAAGGTAAGTTTGCCGACTTTGAAGAGTTTATTGTTCAAATTATTGAAAAAAGAGAAGAGGTTCATGCAGCTTTTGACAATAGAAAGAATAGCTTAATTGAAAAAAGGAATAAGAAAACTGTTGCTTTACAAACTGCTTCAGAAAGAATTTTAAAAGGTGTTCGTAAAAAAGCATTGAGCTTTAATTCTAATGAAGACATCAATGGATACTTTGCTGCTGACCTAATGATTAACAAAGTAAGAGACATCATTAGTCAGTTAAAAGAACTAGATGATATTGGTAAAGCTGAGGCCATTGAAACGCAATTAAAGGTTGCCAAAGAAGATGCTCTTAGAAAGTTAAAAGACAAACAAGAATTATATGAAGATGGTGAAAATGTAATTAAATTAGGACAACATAAGTTTGGTGTAAACAGACAAATATTAGACTTAACGATTGTTTATAAAAATGAGCAATTATACTATCACCTTACAGGAACTGATTTCTATGAAGAAGTTTCGAACGAAGTCTTACTAAATTCAAAAAAATACTGGAACCAAGAGCTAGTTTCTGAAAACGACACAGTGTATAGATCTTCTTATTTAGCTTTTAAATTATTTAAAAAATTCAAAGAAGAAGAGCTCATCAACCTAACAGAAGAAGATTTATTAGCTTTAATACAAAAAGAAAGTAGTAATTCATATGCAGAAGGATATGTAAAAGGAGTTCACGATGTAGATGCCGCTAAAATATTACATCTGTTAGTACACAAACACCATGAATTAGGTTTACTAACCTTTACTCCCAATACGAGAGCATTTGCTCAGTATTTCTGGAACTCTTTAACAGAAGAGCAAAAGAGTGTCTATAATAATTCCATCAAAGCTTCTGGTGAAGTTTTAGCAGTGTTTCCTAACAGTACTGCTTATGATTTTATTATTGATGATTTGACAGCCGCTTTGAATGCATTTTCAGAAAAAACACAACTTTTTTCTACAGAGCAATCGCAAACAATTGCTAAGTATTTATTCAATGAGTTAAGAAGTGACAACACCTTCCATACCAGTAGTGAAGCATTGACTTTAAAGGAAACATTTATAAAAACCTTAGACAGACAAGATGCGCTTCATAAGTTCAAATTAGGAGTTCAAAAATTAGAAGCCTATACAGACAAAATTCAACTGGCAAAACAATGGGTAAGCTCTTATATCATAGAAAAGACGCCTAGCGATGTTGAATACATTCATGAAGTGGTTGTACTATTGTTATTTGAAGATTTATCTGCTTTACATCCCGTTAATGTACATCCTAAACAAACCTTACAAGGTTTAAAAGGAAACCACCCAACCATTACTGAAAACTCAATAGAATTCGATTATCATCAATTCATTAAAGAGCTAACACACTTTAATCAAAACGAAGTACCGAACTTTATTCAATATAGAGAAGCAAAACAGCAAGTTACAGAAGAGTTAAAAGAAGATTTAAAACTCGAAGAATTCAAACCTCGAGTACTTTCTTCTTTTGTGAGAAATAAGTTAATTGACCAAGTGTATTTCCCTTTAATTGGAGATAACCTAGCAAAACAGTTGGGAACTGTCGGCGATAATAAACGTACCGATCGAATGGGAATGTTGTTATTAATTTCCCCTCCAGGGTATGGTAAAACTACCTTGATGGAATATATCTCAAATCGATTAGGGCTGGTATTTATGAAAATCAATGGTCCAGCTATTGGTCATGAAGTAACTTCTGTTGACCCAATGTCTGCAAACAACTCAGCATCTAGAGAAGAATTAAAAAAGCTAAACTTAGCTTTTGAAATGGGAGACAATGTAATGTTATATCTTGATGATATTCAACATTGTAATCCAGAGTTTTTACAAAAATTCATTTCTCTTTCTGATGGAACAAGAAAGATTGAAGGTATTTACAACGGAAAATCTAAAACCTATGATTTACGTGGTAAGAAATTCTGTGTAATTATGGCAGGAAACCCGTATACCGAAAGTGGAGATCGATTCCAAATACCAGACATGCTTGCCAACAGGGCTGACATTTACAATTTAGGAGATATCATTGGAGATACGGAACATCTATTTAAGCTAAGCTTAATAGAGAACTCATTAACTTCAAATCCAGTGTTACATCAATTAAGTAGTAAATATTTTGAAGATGTATATGCCTTGATTGATAAAGTTGAAAACAATACGCAAGAGGTTAACCTAAAAGGAAATCACACCAAACAAGAAGTGCAAGATTATACTGCTGTTCTTGAAAAAGTAATTACGGTTCGAGATACTATTTTAAAAGTAAATCAAACCTATATTCAATCTGCTGCAATGGAAGATAATTACAGAACGGAACCTTCTTTTAAACTACAAGGTTCTTATCGTGACATGAATAAATTGGTGGCTAAAGTTGTTCCGATTATGAATCATGATGAATTAGAACGTTTGTTATTATCTCATTACGAAAGTGAATCACAAACTTTAACCTCAGCGGCTGAAGCAAATCTTTTGAAGTACAAAGAATTGATTAGTTCTTTATCGGAAGAAGAGCAAACCCGATGGGATGACATTAAGAAGATTTTTGTAAAAAACAATAAACTAAATGGTTTAGGAAACAAAAATGAAATGGCACAAATTCTAAGTCAGATGATGGCTTTTACAGAGAATTTAGAAGGAATAAAATCTGTTTTACAGAAAGGATTAGAGAAATAAAACCTCTTATTCATAACACTTATAAACCTACTTTTATTTTTAAGAAGTAGGTTTTCTTTTTTGATGTTTTATTCTCCAAAAACAGTAATTACGATCTTCCTTCTACCTCCATAGTTACGATGTTCTCCTAAATAAATTCCTTGCCAAGTCCCTAAACTCAACCTTCCATCTGTAATAGGAATTTGTACCTGGCATCCTAACATAGAACTTTTAATATGTGCTGGCATATCATCTACTCCCTCATAATCATGCTTATAATACGGCATATTCTCAGGGATCATATTATTGATATGTGTTTCAAAATCCATACGTACTGTTGGATCTGCATTTTCATTTATAGTTAAGCTTGCAGAAGTGTGCTTAATAAATGCTTGAAATTGTCCTGTTTTAATTTCTGATAGCTCTGGAATAGCTTCTATTAAAACATCGGTTATTAAATGATAACCTCTTGTATGTGCTGGTAACTGAATTTCCTTCTGATAAAATTTCATGTTTCAAAAATAAAAAAACCACCTAAGAATAGGTGGCTTTTAATCTATATGTCTTTAAAGATTATTTAACTTCCTCGAAGTCTACATCTTCAACGTTATCGCTTTCAGAAGAAGCATTCCCTTGAGCTTGTTGCTCAGTTCCTGCTCCGTTTGCTCCTGCTTGTTGCTGTGCAGCATACATTTCTTCTGAAGCTACTTTCCATGCTTCATTAATTTTCTCCATTGCAGCATCAATAGCAGCTAAATCTTTAGACTCGTGAGCTTTTTTTAATTCTTCTAAAGCAGCTTCAATTGGCTCTTTTTTATCTGCTGATAACTTATCACCAAACTCTTTCAATTGCTTTTCAGTTTGAAAAATCATAGAATCTGCTCCATTAATTTTCTCTGCAGTTTCTTTAGCTTTTGCATCTGCATCTGCATTTGCTTCCGCTTCTGCTTTCATCTTTTGAATTTCTTCGTCAGATAATCCCGATGAAGCTTCAATACGAATATCTTGAGATTTACCTGTTGCTTTATCTACTGCCGATACTTTGATAATTCCGTTTGCATCAATATCAAAAGTTACTTCGATTTGAGGAACACCTCTTTGTGCTGGTGGAATATCTGTTAATTGGAAACGTCCAATAGTTTTGTTATCTGCAGCCATCGCTCTTTCACCTTGTAATACATGAATATCTACTGATGGTTGGTTATCTACTGCTGTAGAGAACACTTGAGATTTCTTTGTTGGAATTGTAGTATTCGCCTCAATTAACTTAGTAAATACATTCCCCATAGTTTCAATACCTAATGATAAAGGAGTAACATCTAATAATAATACATCCTTTACATCACCAGTTAAAACTCCACCTTGAATAGCAGCTCCTAAAGATACTACCTCATCTGGATTCACACCTTTACTTGGTGCTTTTCCAAAGAACTTCTCAACAGCTTCCTGGATTGCAGGAATACGAGTAGAACCTCCCACTAAGATTACTTCGTCAATATCAGATGTAGATAAATCTGCATTCTTTAAAGCTGTCATACATGGTTCGATAGTGCGCTTTACTAAATCATCGATTAACTGCTCAAACTTAGCTCTACTTAAAGATCTAACTAAGTGCTTAGGCCCTGAAGCTGTAGCTGTAATATATGGTAAATTAATCTCAGTTGAAGTAGTACTAGATAATTCAATCTTAGCTTTTTCAGCAGCTTCTTTTAAACGTTGTAATGCCATAGGATCTTTACGTAAATCCATGTTTTCTTCAGCATTAAACTCGTCTGCTAACCAGTTAATGATTTTCTCATCTACATCATCTCCACCTAAGTGAGTATCTCCATCAGTAGCTAATACTTCAAATACTCCATCTCCTAATTCTAAGATAGAAACATCGTGTGTACCTCCACCAAAATCAAATACTACAATTTTCTTATCAGAATCTGCTTTATCTAAACCGTATGCTAACGCTGCAGCAGTTGGTTCGTTAATAATACGACGAACTTTTAATCCTGCAATCTCACCTGCTTCTTTAGTAGCTTGACGTTGAGCATCGTTAAAATATGCAGGTACAGTAATTACTGCTTCTGCAACATCTTGTCCTAAGTAATCTTCAGCAGTTTTTTTCATTTTTTGTAATACCATTGCTGAAATCTCTTGTGGAGTATATAAACGACCATCGATATCAACACGAGGAGTATCATTGTCTCCTTTTACTACTTTATATGGTACTCTTCCTGCTTCCTTTTCAGACTCAGAAAATTTATTCCCCATAAAACGCTTAATCGAATAAACTGTTTTAGTTGGGTTTGTTACTGCTTGTCTTTTAGCAGGATCACCTACTTTACGCTCTCCACCTTCTACAAATGCCACGATAGATGGCGTAGTTCTTTTTCCTTCTGCATTAGGAATTACCACTGGTTCATTTCCTTCCATTACAGAAACACATGAATTCGTAGTTCCTAAATCTATTCCTATAATTTTACTCATAATCTTTATTTATACTTTTAAGTTTTTAATTCAAATTTACGGTTTGAATTAGTCAAAGTGTGTGCCAACAAATTTTCGTAGGAATTTTGACAGAAAAAGAAAAAAAGAAGATTATTTTAATGACAGAGTGTCACAAAATCAGACATTTTTATAACTATCATGTACCAATCTTATATTTGCGTAGGTGTTACCTAAAGCTTCAATAGTATCTTTTTCATTTTTAAAAGCTACATCGGTAATTCCTTCTTCTAACTGAGGAGTTAGCTCTCCTTTGTATGTAGAATTCATTAAATACCAATGTGTTTCTTTTAAACGGTGTTCTCCTTGTTGAAGAAATAAATGATAGGTAGTTATTAAAAATTGATCAATACTAACATTGGTAATACCGCACTCTTCTTCTACTTCTCGGATAGCAGTTTCTTCAATAGACTCTCCTTTTTCAATTCTACCTTTAGGTAAATCCCATTTAGTTCCTCTATAAATGAATAAGATCTCATTTTGATTATTTAGCACCAATCCACCAGCTGCAGAAATTGTTTTAAAGGCGTTTTTAAAGTCAGTCCAATCTTTCTCTAAACTTGTACTGTATAAATGTATGCCCTTGTGTTTTCCTAATCGCAATTTGTAAATTATCTCATCTAATGAAGTAGTTTTATAGATGTAAGTAGGAAAAGCTTCTTCTTTTTTTAACGAAGAGGTTAAAATAATAGGCTTATCATTCACAAAAACTTTATACATTTGCGGTATGGATTTTAACAAAGATACGGCAAAAAAAACTGCTGAACTTCTTTTACAAATAAAAGCAATAAAATTAAGCCCACAATCGCCATTTACTTGGGCTTCTGGATGGAAATCTCCAATATATTGTGATAATAGAATCACTTTATCTTATCCACCAGTTAGAAACTTTTTAAAAGAAGAAATTGCTAAATTAGTTGAAGAAAAACACGGAAAACCAGATGTAATTGCTGGTGTTGCCACTGGAGCTATTGCTATAGGAGTGTTGGTTGCACAAGAACTTGGCGTACCTTTTGTGTATGTTAGACCAGAACCTAAAAAGCATGGGCGAAAAAACCAAATTGAAGGTCACTTAGAAAGTGGTCAAAATGTGGTGGTTATAGAAGACTTAATTAGCACTGGTAAAAGTAGTTTAAATGCTGTACAGGCTTTAAAAGAAGGAAATGCTACAGTAAAAGGAATGGTTGCTATATTTTCTTACGGTTTTGATGTAGCTACACAAAATTTCGAAGAAAAACATGTAGAACTTACTACCTTAAGTAACTACGAAACATTACTAGAACAAGCTCTAGATAGTAAATATATTACAAGTGAAGAACTTCGTTTATTAGAAGATTGGAGAGTATCACCAAGCACTTGGAAACAAAATACAGAATCTTAAATAACAAAAATGAATATAGAAGGAAATACAGTTACTGTGCAGAAATCTGCTAAAGATGTTTTTGATTTTTTTACAAAACTTGAAAATTTTGAACAATTAATGCCAGAAAGCATTCAAAAATTTGAAGTTGATGGTGATAGTTTTATCTTCGGATTAAAAGGAATGCCAGAAATCAGATTAGTTATGAAAGAAAAAACAGAATTTTCTAACGTAACTTTAGGAGCAGCTAGTAGTAAATTGCCATTTACTTTAGCAGCCGATTTACAAGAAATTTCTGAAAACGAAACAAACGTTACTTTAAAATTTGCTGGTGATTTTAATCCAATGATGGCTATGATGGTAAAAAAGCCATTAACTAGCTTCATTAATACATTAACAGAAAATATTTCGAAACTTTAAGCGAACGATACTTCTTTAAGATCAAATTCTTTTACAGAAGTAGTAGACTTAGTTTCACCGAATCCCTCTTCGAGGGTTTCATTATCTAATTCTAATTGGAGTTTTCCTTCTTGGGAAACTCCAATTATTTTTCCCATAAATAATTCTCCATTTGGAGTCTTAAACATACTTGGTATATTCTTTTTATAAAGTACATTTAAATAATTTTCTTCAATAATCGAAAATTCTTTATCATTCAACAATTGAATATTTTCTTGCAATCGTTCTAGAATCAAATTGAGTAATTCATCTAAATCAACTTCTTTTCCTAAAATATTTTTTAATGAAGTAGCTTTAGACAATTCATCATTAAAAATTTCTTGATTTACATTTACACCAATTCCTATGACAGAAGATGTTATGTATTCCTTTTGAAGAGAATTTTCAATCAATACACCACAAATCTTTTTATTTACTGTCATAATGTCGTTAGGCCATTTAATAGCTAATTTTGGCAAATAATAAGTTGTTAAAGCTTCAAAAACACTTCTACTAACCACAAAACTCAAGTACTTCTGATTTTCTATTTTAAATTTATCAAACCTAACAAAGACACTAAATGTAAGGTTTTTACCCGCTTCAGAAATCCACTTATTTTTCATTTGTCCTCTACCAGAAGTTTGTTCTTTCGCAGTAACTACAGTAAAACTATCTAGTGTAGCATTTACTGCCATTTCTTTCAAAAAAGAATTGGTAGAATCAATGGCATTAAGTTTGATTATTTTCACTTGTGTAATTTTAAGTTATCAATCTTATATTTTAAGATAAAATCTTATAGATTCTTTTAGCTTATTTTACCAATTTCCTCAATGAGGATTTCTTGCAGTAATTTATAGGCAAAACAACGACCAATAATACGTAAATTACTCGCAAAAAAATAATAACTTTGCTAAAACTTAATTTTTTTTAATGACAAAAAAACAAGCAAGCACAGACGAGTTAATTTCTGTGATTTTAAAAGGGATAGATGATGTAAAGGGTGAGAACATCCAATTATTAGATTTAAGAGAAATAGACAACACTGTTTGCGATTACTTTGTTATTTGTTCAGGTAATTCAAACACTCAAGTAAATGCCATTTCTGGCGCTATACATAAAGTAGTAAGTAAAGAACTTAAAGATAAACCTTGGCATGTTGAAGGAACAGGTAATGCCGAATGGGTTTTAATGGATTATGTAAATGTAGTAGTACACATTTTCCAAAAACAAGTTCGTGAATATTACGACATCGAAAGCTTGTGGGGTGATGCTAAAATTACTCAGATTACACCTGCATAATTGCTAACAAATTCATACATTTTTTTATGAGCGATAAGAAAAACACACCAAAATTTTCATTCAATTCATTTTGGATTTACATACCGATCTTTGTAATTCTTATAGGATTGAGTTTTTTTAACTCTGGAACATTAGCTTCTAGAGAAATTTCAAAGAACCAATTCTCAAAAATATTACAAGAAAACGACATCAAAAAAATTGTTGTAGAAAACAACAACGTAGCACGAATTTATCTTAAAGATGCTGCAGAGAAAAAAGAAGAGCACAAAGCTTTAGTAAACTCGGCTTTTTATAGAAAAGGAACTCCTTTATACACGTATAACTTTGGAGATCTTCAAAATTTTGAAAACGAGATTGAAAAAGAGAAAAAAGATAAAAACTTAGATTTTGACAAGTCGAATGTAGAAAGTACTAGCTTGTTAGAAACTGTTTTTAACTTTTTACCTTTCATCTTATTAATTGCTATTTGGTTATTCTTTATGAGAAGAATGTCTGGAGCTGGCGGAGGTGCCGGTGGCGGAGGTCAAATCTTCAATATTGGTAAATCAAAAGCAAAACTTTTCGATCAAGATACTCAAGTAAAAACTACCTTTAAAAACGTAGCAGGTTTAGAAGGAGCTAAAGAAGAGGTTCAAGAAATTGTAGACTTCTTAAAAAGCCCCGAAAAATACACTAAATTAGGTGGTAAAATTCCAAAAGGAGCTTTATTAGTAGGACCTCCGGGAACAGGTAAAACCTTATTAGCAAAAGCTGTAGCTGGTGAAGCTGGTGTACCTTTCTTCTCTTTATCTGGTTCAGATTTTGTAGAAATGTTCGTAGGTGTTGGTGCTTCTCGTGTAAGAGATTTATTTAAACAAGCACAACAAAAATCACCTTCAATTATTTTTATTGATGAGATTGATGCTATTGGTCGTGCACGTGGTAAAAACAGCATGACAGGTGGTAATGACGAAAGAGAAAATACACTTAACCAATTATTAACTGAAATGGATGGTTTTGGTACCGATACAAATGTAATTGTATTAGCAGCTACAAACCGTGCCGATATTTTAGATAAAGCATTAATGCGTGCAGGTCGTTTTGATCGTCAAATTTATGTTGATTTACCAGATTTACATGAGCGTAGAGAAATTTTTGAAGTTCACATTAAGCCTTTAAAATTAGCTGATGATGTAAATATTGAATTCTTAGCACAACAAACACCAGGTTTCTCTGGAGCTGATATTGCTAACATGTGTAACGAAGCTGCTTTAATTGCTGCTAGAAATGATAAAAAAGCAATTCATCATCAAGACTTTTTAGATGCTGTAGATAGAATTATTGGTGGTTTAGAAAAGAAAAATAAAGTAATTACTCCGAAAGAAAAAGAAGTAATTGCTTACCATGAAGCTGGTCACGCCACTGTAAGCTGGATGCTTGAGCATGCTGCACCATTAGTTAAAGTTACTATTGTGCCTAGAGGACAATCGTTAGGAGCTGCTTGGTACTTGCCAGAAGAGCGTAAAATTGTTCAAACAGAACAAATGTTAGACGAAATGTGTGCTACTATGGGTGGTAGAGCTGCTGAGAAATTAATGTTCAACAAAATTTCTACTGGAGCATTAAGTGACCTTGAAAAAGTTACTAAACAAGCTCGTGCTATGGTTACTGTTTATGGTTTAAACGATAAAGTCGGTAACGTTACTTATTATGATTCTTCAGGAAATGATTCTTTTGTAAAGCCTTATAGTGAGTCTACTGCAAAGGTTATTGATGAAGAAATTTCTGAAATCATCGAAGGTCAATATGTAAGAGCCATTGATATATTAAAAAACAATCAAGATAAATTAACTGAATTAGCAGACCTTTTATTAGAAAAAGAAGTTATTTTCAAAGACGATTTAATTAAAATCTTTGGAGAAAGACCATTCGAAAAAGAAAAAGCTACAACTGATAATATTTCGACAGAAGAATAGTTAACATATCTAAATGAATTTATTTAAGAAATTATTTAAATCTTATTCAGAATCATCTAAAGACAAGGAAATAAAACAGCAACCTGTTAAACTTGCTTTAGATGATTCTTTTGTTCATCATTTTATTAATAAAGGCGGTAAGTTTTTATATTGTACTTCTATTAAAGAAGTTATAAGAAACTTAAAAAGTATTGTAAATGAAAATAACTGGAAACAAGTTACTTGTACAGATATTGATTTATTAAAACTAGCTGTACAAGCTGAAACAAATACTCAAAACGAGTTTAATAAAAACACTCCTTTTTTCACCACTTGTGAGCATTTAATAGCTAATAATGGTGACATCCTTTTTTCATCTAACCAATTAGGAAGCAATAAATTATCTTCTTTAACAGAACATTTTATTGTTTATGCAACTACAAGTCAATTAGTAAAAGATACTGGTGAAGGACTTACTGGAATAAAAACTCATTTTAGAGGAAATATCCCAACAAACATTAGCTCAATAACAAACTATACTTTACAAAAAGAAGACGATAATTTTTTGAACTACGGTAACAGTAACTCAAAAAACTTATATTTGCTGCTCTTTGAAGACCTTTAATATGCGCGACCTTTTAACAAGAAGTGTTTCTGCACTTGTGTATGCTGCTGTTTTTATAACAGCTATTTTCTTTTCTAAAGAAAGTTACTTAGCTGTTATTGGCATTTTCGGCTTAATTTGTTTATGGGAATTCTCTAAAATAATTCAGTCTAAAAACTACATTTCATATATTGTTTTAGCTATTATAACTGCTTTAACAATTTATATTTTTGATGCAGATTACCCTGCTTTAATTTTAGGCTTTTCTGTTTTTTGTCTATCCATATTATTATACTACCTTTTTTCTCTTAAAAAAATTAAATACGATAGTATTCAGCAAAAAATATTTCAAAAGTATATATATATAGTTTTACCATTTTTCTATTTAGCTAAACTTCCTTTTTTAAATGGAGAGTACAAACCAAGTATTGTTTTTTACATTATATTACTTATTTGGACTAATGATAGTTTTGCTTATTTAGTTGGTAAAAACTTTGGAAAACACAAACTTTTTGAAAGGGTTTCTCCTAAAAAAACTATTGAAGGCTTTATTGGCGGATTAGCGTTCGCAATAATCGTTGGTTTTATCATTGGTAAAAACTCTGTTATCTTCAACATTACTCATTGGATTGTTATAGCATCCATAGTATCAATCATAGGAAATTTGGGTGATTTAGTAGAATCTAAATTTAAAAGACAAGCCAAAGTAAAAGATAGTGGAACTATTATGCCTGGTCATGGCGGACTTTTAGATCGTTTAGACAGCTTGTTTTTCCTTGCACCCTTCGTATATTTGTATATACATTACATCATTTTATAATTCTTGTTTATGTCTAAAAATTTAGACAATTTATTTAACGAAGCTTTTGAAAAAGCTTCCAACTATAGAGAAAAACTTCCTCCCGATATTATGCTTAAATTATATGCCTATTATAAGCAAGCTATAAAAGGAGATCATTTTTCTTTCAATGCTAATGTTGGCTCAGATTTAAGAAATGCATTCAAATTTAATGCATGGATTCAATTAAAAGGAATGAATGAAGATGAAGCAAAGCAAGAATATATTAACTTAGTAAACTCAATTATAAAATAACTCAACAAATGAAAAAACTAGCATATTACTTTTCTATTTGCTTTATTGCTGTGCAAATTAGTTCTTGTAAAACAGAAGCTAAAAAAGAGGTAACTAAAGATACTGAAGCTCCAAAAACAGAAGTTAAAACAGCTCCATATTCTTTAAATAATGCTGACAACAGTATTAACTGGACTGCATATAAAACTACAGATAAAGCTCCTGTAAAAGGACAATTTAAAAAAGTTAACATTACTTCTGGTGGAGAAGGAAACTCTGTAAAAGAAGCGGTTAATAATGCTGAATTTTCTGTACCTGTAAGTAGTATCTTCACAAAAGATACGAGCAGAGATTTTAAGATTAAAAAATTCTTTTTTGGTGTAATGGACAAAACTCAATTACTTTCTGGTAAGTTAGTTTTAGAAAACGATTCTATAGGTTATGCTGATTTAACAATGAATGGAGTTACAAAGAAACTTCCTTTTAACTATACCATTACAGGAAAAATTTTTAACATGACTGGAGTAATGAAAATTTCTGATTGGAATGCAGAGAAAGCCTTAAGTTCATTAAATGAAGCTTGTAAAGACTTACATAAAGGAGCTGACGGTGTTTCTAAAACTTGGGATGAAGTTGCTATAAACATCACTTCTACTTTTAAATAAAAACAATTCAGATAAAATAAAGCAAAGCCCTAATTAAATTAGGGCTTTGTTGCTTTTATTGTAAAAATTAAAGGATACAATTTATCTTTTGTTACAAACATTCCGTTATCTAATTTTTGAAGATTAGGCAACACATTATAAGGTACTTCATCAAACTCTTGAACAAAATCAATCCTTAGTCCTGCATTAGATAATGCTGTTACTACTTCTCCTAAACCATGGTTCCATCCGTATTCCTTACTAACCATAGTACTTTCAGCATCTGCATAAGTTCCAGAATACTCTTCATAAATAACTTCTTTTTGATTATATCCATAGACTAGCTTTGGAGGCTGTTCTAAATAATCAAACATCCAAACTATAGGATGAAACTCAACCATAAAAAACATTCCTGCTGATTTTAATCGAGAAGCAATTATTTTTGCCCATAATTTCAAATCTGGTAACCAACCTATAACTCCATAACTTGTAAAGACAATATCAAACTTTTCTTGAATGTGTTCATTGACATCGTATACATTACAGCAAATAAATTTTGCATCTAACCCTAATTCTTTAGTTAATTTCTTAGCTAATACTATTCCTTCTTCAGATAAATCTACACCAGTACAATCTGCTCCCATTCTAGCTAAACTCAATGTATCTTGACCAAAGTGACATTGCAAATGCAATAGTGTTTTACCAGAAACATTTCCTAAAGCCTCCAATTCATAACTCATCAAGGAACTTTTCCCATTTTTAAAAGCTTCTAAATCATACATACTGCTTTTAGCATGTACAGCAACCCTCTTATTCCAAGTTTCCTTATTTGTATCGAAGTATTTTTTATATTTTTCCATCCCTAAAAATAAGGATATTTCTTAATGAATACCATTCATCATTTTCTTTATCGGTATAGAAAACACAATTACTAAGACTCCTATCACACAAGCAATCACTCCAAAACTCGCATACACCGAAACATACGAATACAGTTGCTGAAAAGCTTCTCCTTTAGCCAAAACAAATTCTCCTGACATTCCTGTAACGAACTCTGTTATTTTTCCAAAAAGACCTTCAGAAAAAACTCCTATTCCCCCATTAGAAACCGCAGTTAACTTTGCTATTTTCCCTGCAAAAAAATGACCATAAAAATTAGCAGAAAACCATACTCCCATAATAAATGCTACATACTTTAAAGGGGATAATTCAGTCATTTTTGATAGTCCAATTGGAGATAAGAACAATTCTCCGACTGTATACACAAATGTTCCAAATATTAAATAAAACATTGGAGTTCTAGCAAACTCATCTGCTTGTTGTGCTGACAATCCGAAAATAACAAAACCTAAACCTAAGAAAAACACACCTAATCCGAATTTGATAACAGAATTAGGATTCCTTTTAATCTTACTTAAAAAAGTCCATAAAATAGAAAATGGTATGGCTAATAGAATTATAAATCCAGAATTAATACTGTTGGTTTGTGCTGCATTTAATCCTACTAAATTCACACTTCTATCAGCAAACAAGGTTAATGAACTTCCTGCTTGTTCAAAAATTGCAGAAAACAATGTATACAATGCAGTAAAATATACGGCTACCAATAATCTTTGCCTTTCGATTTTAGTAACTCTCTTTAAAATATAAGTCAAATAAATGATTAAAAAAGCAGAAACTATCCAAACTAAATAATGTTCAAACTGATGAAATTTAACTATTAAAGCAAAAATAGGCACTGTTAAAAAAGCACTTATAGTAACTAAATATCCAGATTTAATTCCCATTTTCTTTTTATCAAAAACTTCTTGATTAGGAACCAAACCATGATTTTTAAAAACGTTAGCATTCAACCCTCTTTTAAACACTAATAAACCGATTAACATCCCTATACCTGCTAGTACAAAACCATAATGCCATCCGTATACTTCAGCTAACCAAGCACACAATAAAGGCGCTACCGCTCCACCGATATTTACCCCCATATAAAATATGGTAAAACCAGAATCTCTTCTAGAATCGTCTTCTTTATATAATTTACCAACAAATGATGATATATTGGGTTTAAAAAAGCCATTTCCTACAATGATCAAAGAAAGTGAACTATAAAAAAATACAGGATGTTCAAAGGTTAAAAAGAAATGTCCTAATGCCATTAAAACACCTCCTAAAACAATTGCTTTTCTAAATCCTAAAATTTTATCGGCTAACATTCCTCCTATTAACGGTGTAACATACACCAAAGACATATAAGCTGCATATATACCAAAAGACATTTCATCTGAAAACAATAAATGTTTTGTCATATATAAAACAAGTAATGCCCTCATTCCGTAGAAGGAAAATCGTTCCCATAATTCTGCAAAGAATAAATATAATAGTCCTTTAGGATGTCCAAAAACATCTGTTGATGCTGTTTGTGTTTTCATATAATTAAAGTTTTAGCGAAAATATTTTTTACCCAAAACTTTAAGAACACTTGTAGCAAATTGTTATAAAAAATAAGCTTTGTGAGTTTTTGTAAGCTGCTAATTATTCATACTTCTTTTAAACTTTAATAAAACTTGTAACGGGAAAGAAACTGAATATTACTTTAATGGGAGTAAAAAGTTAGAAGTTTTTTTGAGAATAGAAGACCATCTGAAATTACGTTTTATAGAAAAAATGAAACTTTAAAATTTCAAAAAATATATAACCTTAGAGCCTAAAATAAAATAAGAGTTGATTATTTCGATGAAATGGAACTCTACAGGAATATGAAATTCACAGATATCTAAAGAAAGAAATCATAATTAAACCATTTGATAAAAAACAACAAGGGAGTA
Source organism: Tenacibaculum holothuriorum (assembly GCF_002120225.1). Lineage (GTDB taxonomy): Bacteria > Bacteroidota > Bacteroidia > Flavobacteriales > Flavobacteriaceae > Polaribacter > Polaribacter holothuriorum. The sequence continues at coordinate 66,663 of NZ_LAPZ01000005.1, forward strand.
AGGTATTATTATATTGAATAAAATAATTATGATCAACAATATAAATCTATTTACTGCGCATTCGACTATACAAAAATCCAGTTTAATTCCTTAATAATACCTTAACTCAAAAATTCTTCTAACAAAGCTTTATCAATCACAATATGTTTTGGAAGTACACGCAAACGGTATTTACTTTCACCAATAAAAGTAATTAAATCCTTACGTTCTAATTTATTTTCTTTTTCTAAAGAAAGTATAGAGTTGATATTGTCTATAATTCTTGTTAGATAAGTTTGACTTTTAATCTCTCCTCCTGAATTGACCACTATTGATTGTTGCTCAGCATCCATATACTTTCTTCTATAAGCAAAGTTTAGTAGATTTTTATATTGTGTTGTTTTCGAACCAAAATCAATTTTCTCATTAATAATTCCTTTTGAAGGAATACTCAACTTAATTAATGACCAATCTAGAAAACTTATTTTCATCTCATTGGGCTTAGGCATGCTTGCTAGCTGAATAACCCAGCTTGTTGCCAACACTAAAAATATAGACACTAAAGAAGTTTTAGCTACAATTCGAATTAGTTGATTTATAAAATCATTATCTAAGCCTACAAAAACATCTGATAATTGCGATATAAATAATAACGAAATTGCTATGATAGAAATAAAAGCAACCAGCTTTAAATCTCTATGCATAAACGTTCTGTAAAAAGAAACACCCATCAAGAAACACAAAAATGTAGTTAGCAATACATCTGGTATAGACATTATTTTTACTCCAGCTATTACTTTATTTCCTAGAATAGATGAGAGCACTAATGTAATAGCTGCGACGGCTACTATAATTATAGCTATAATCCTAGCGTTTTTCTCATTTCTGTAAATAAACTTCGGCGCATCATACACATAATACAAAGCCAACAACCAAAATAAATTATTAATAGTAGATAGTATATTTACAACTATTTGATTTAGCAATGTACCTTGAAAAGAGAAGTAATTCACTATAAAAGCCCAGGTTCCTGAGACCACCCAAACAAGCATTCCAAAGCTAAAATACAACAATCCTCGATCTACTCTTTTTATCGAATTCCCTTCTTCCAGAACGGCACTAAATCGCTTTCTAATATTGTAATAAATAGCTAGTAATAACACAGCTCCAATGAGTGATATACAAATATGTGATAAGTTATGGAACTGTGTTACTTCTATCATCTATTGTAAAATTTTATTGACTAAATTTTGTTTTGCCTTTTCATCATCTCCATACAACCATTGTAATACATTATCTTCCCACATCTCATCTTTCTGCTCCTCATTGATAATGTTTCTATCAATTGCTAAATCTAATATTTTTCCTGGATATGACGATTGTTTATCACTCTCCATTTCTCCCAACGGATATGGATCATCTAACCCAATCAATACTTGTTTTGCTCCCTGATTTTTAATTAACAAATCTAAAGACCCTGTATCATGTACTAAGGTATCAAAGAAAATATTTTTATGTCCTACTGCTTTTCTTGGGTGACTCTTTCCCTCAAATAAATCTGGACGTCCATCAAATCCTTGGATACGACGACCTATATTCATTTGTGCCAATTGTCCACCATGTGCAAAACAGATTCTCATATTTGGATATTTATCGTAATACCCATTCAAGGTTAAAAAATGATAGGCATCTGCACATTGAGCTAACATCCAAATTAAATGAAAACGCCACGATGTATTTTCTAGTTTTATAAACTTTTCTCCATCATAAGGATGAATTTCAATCGCTAAATTATATTTATTTGCTAATTCAAAAATAGGTTCATTCTCTTCGTCAAAAATACAACGCCAAGTACCAATCGTATCCATATAGTGTGTTGGCAAGCACAATAAACGCATTCCGAGTACCTCAACACAGCGTTCTATTTCCCATAACGCTCCTCTAACAAAACCAGGGTGCACCACAAACCCACAAGTAAATTTATTTGGATGATCGTGTTGTACACGTGCATTAAAATCATTCTGAAAGCGTAAAGCCTGCTTCATTTCTTCTAAGCGTAAACCATTTCCATAGAGCTGTGATAAATTTAAAACTACTGCATGGTCAATTTTAAAATGCTCCATCCAAGCTAGTTTTTCTTCTAAAAAGAAACTTGAGTCTGTTACAGGTCTACTCCAATCTTTCTGAAGCATATATTTCCTGTCTTTATCAACCCAAAAAATTCCTTTATCTTTCATGTATTGAGGAATTTCTTCTGGATAAGGAAGTAAATGTGAATGTCCGTTTATTCTTAGTTTACGTTTCATTTTAGTTGGTTGGTTTTAAGGAAATCATGGTTCCTTGCATTGTTGTGTATAATATCTCTTCTGTTTCGTCTGTTACGGTTGCTTCACAAAAAACTAAAGTTCGGCCACTCTTAACTACCCGTCCTGTAGCAATAATCACATCAGATTTAGCTGGACGTAATAAATTTGTTTTAAATTCTACCGATAATACATCAGAACCCTTCTCCATGGTAGTCAGCGCTGCATAACCACATGCTGAATCCATAATACTTGTAAGTACTCCTGCATGAAAAAAGCCATGTTGCTGTGTCAATCCTTCGTTCTTTTTACATCGTATTTTGAGCAATCCTTTTTCTATATGAATAATTTCTGCTCCCAAGGTTTTCATAAAACCCTGTTTTGAAAAACTTTCTTTAGCAGCTTCAATCATTATTTCGCTTTGTTTGGAGCTTGCATTACAGTTCCACAATTAGAACAAGTACATTTTTCTTTATCTGAATAATACTTATCAAAAATAATAGGCATATCTGTTTCTATATTGTCTAAAGCAAACTTTTCTCTATATAAAGGCGTTCCACAATTTTCGCAATACCATTCTAAAGCATCCATCATACCTTCTGAACGTGGATATTCAATTACCAAACCAACAGTATTAGCTTTTCGTTGAGGCGAATGTGGAACTTTTGCTGGTAATAAATAAATATCACCTTCATTAATTTCAACATCAATCATCTCACCTTTATCATCAATAATTTTTAAAACCATATCTCCTTCTACCTGATAGAAAAATTCTGGTGTCTCGTTATAATGATAATCTTTACGATTGTTAGGACCTCCTACAACCATTACAATATATTCTCCATCTTTCCACACTTGTTTATTTCCTACAGGTGGTTTTAGCAAATGACGATGCTCATCTATCCATTTTTTAAAATTCAAAGGTTGTACTAGCTTACTCATGATTGTTTAGATTTTATAATGATTTTGTTCTTCCTCCGTCTACAGGAACATTAATTCCGTTAATAAAACTTGCTTTTTCACTTGCTAAAAACACCACTGCATTTGCTATTTCTTCAGGCTGAGCAAATCGTTTGGCAGGTGATGCGTTTTTCATTGCCTCAGCAACCTCTTCAACAGACTTTCCTGTCTTTTTAGCTTTATTATTGATTATTTCATTTAAACGCTCCGTTCCTGTTGCTCCAGGCAATACATTATTTACCGTTATACTATACTGTCCTAATTCATTTGCCAATGTTTTTGACCAATTAGCTACAGCGCCACGAATGGTATTTGACACCCCCAAACCATCTAAAGGTTGTTTTACCGAAGTAGATATTACATTGATAACCCTTCCATACCCTGCTTCTTTCATGAATGGTACCAATGCTTGCACCAATACATGATTACATTTTAAATGTTGTGTAAAAGCTTTTTCAAACTCATCTAATTGTGCATTAAAAACTGGTCCGCCTGCAGGTCCTCCAGTATTGTTTACTAGAATATGAAAGTTCAAATTAGACGCTTCTATTTTCTCTTTTAATTCTAATGGATTAGAGAAATCGGCAATGATATAATCATGACGTTGTCCGTTATTTGGCAATTCAGCTAAAACTGCTTTTAGCTTTTCTTCATTTCGAGCTATTAATGTAACATTTGCTCCTTCTTCTGCTAATTGAATGGCAGATGCTTTCCCTATTCCTTGTGTACTACCACAAACTAATGCGTTTTTATCTTGTAATCCTAAATTCATTTACTTTTTATTTAATAATAATTCTAAGTACTCTAAATATCACTATAAGAACTATCAATCCTATAATTATTTGAGCTAATGGGTTTACCATTCTCTTTTTAGGTAAATTATTTTCCTTCTCGAATTTTCTTCTTTTCTTTTTTCTTCTCCAAAAAAGTATATCATTTATAACCACCAATACTTCTCCTATTAAATCTAGCACAACTAAAAACTAATATTTAATACATATATTTTTGGGTTCTGTAAAAAAGCGTAATGCTTCAAAACCTCCTTCTCTTCCTACACCACTGCCTTTTTGTCCACCAAATGGTGTTCTTAAATCTCGTAACAACCATGTATTTACCCAAACAATTCCAGCGTGTAATTGTTTACTTAATCTCATGGTTCTATTCAGGTTATTAGTCCATAAGGTTGATGACAAACCATATTTTACATCATTTGCCATTGCTAAAACTTCTTCCTCCGTTTTAAATGACATAATTGTAACCACTGGTCCAAATATTTCTTCTTGATTGAGTTTACAGCCATTACTTTGTACTTCAATAATTGTTGGTTGTAAATAATATCCTTCTTCGGAATTATCAACTATGACTCTATTACCTCCATACAATACCTTTCCTCCTTCTTCTTCAGCTATTTCTATATACGATTGTACTTTTTCTAAATGTGGTTTAGATACTAAAGCTCCTACATTTGTATCTTTATCAAACGGATTTCCAACTTTTAATTCTGATACTTTTTGAACAAAATCTTTCTTGAATTGTTCATAGATACTTTCTTCTACGAAAATTCTACTCCCGCATAAACAAATTTGTCCTTGATTAGCAAATGAAGAACGTACTGTAGTAGCAAGCATTTTATCATAATCACAATCGGCAAAAATGATATTCGGATTCTTTCCTCCTAATTCTAAAGAAAGCTTTTTAAACATTGGAGCCGCTACACGAGCTATATGAGCTCCTGTTGTAGTTCCTCCTGTAAATGATATCGCTTTAATATCTGGGTGTTCAACAATTGCTTGTCCGGTTGTTCCTCCTAAACCATGTACGATATTTAATACTCCTTTTGGGAGTCCTGCTTCATTACATATTTCTCCTAATAAAAAGGCCGTCATTGGAGTTACTTCGCTTGGTTTTGCAACAACACAATTCCCTGCTGCAATAGCAGGTGCTATTTTCCAAGTAAATAAATACAACGGTAAATTCCATGGAGAGATACAACCTACAACTCCAATTGGCTGACGTAATGTAAAATTCATTGCATCTAAACCTACACTTTCATGGGCTTCTGAAGAAAACTGTGTGATAGCGTTGGCAAAAAACTGAAAATTAGATGATGCTCTTGGGATATCGATAACGGTTGCTAAACTCAATGGTTTCCCATTGTCTTTAGATTCTGCCTCTGCTAATTCAGGTAGCTTATCTTGAATTAGCTTAGCTATTTTAGACATAATCTTACTTCTTTCTTCCAAAGAAGTATTTGACCAAACCAGAAAAGCTTCTTTGGCTGCTTGGTATGCCAATTCTACATCTTCAGTAGCAGAGTTAGGAATTTGTCCATACACTTCTCCAATAGATGGATTATAATTATCAATCCAATTGTTAGAAACTGGATTTAAAAATTCTCCGTTTATATAATTTTGGATTTTCATTTAATTATCAATTTTATCTGTTTCAGTTAATTTGATAATGCTATTTATCATATCAATAATTCCCTCTGAATTAGCAGTATCAATCATATTTTTTAAATCTCCTACTCTATGATATGTAAAATTTCTATATTCTTTACTAAACAAAGCTTTCACACTTTGAGGATCATTGTCTAAATCTGGTTCAAAAGTACTTCTAGCCCAAGGACCATATTCTTCATATAAAAATTTTACAGCTAATTGTTCTTCTTCTAAATAATCTCCTAAAACGTCTTTCCATGAAATTAAATTTCTTCTCAAAGTATCGTTAGTAATCAAATCAAAAGAAGAAGAGTTTAAAAGAGCTTCTACGGTTCCGTTTTTAGGATTGAAAGATTTATTCCTCCATACTAAATCGATATAATATCCAATGCTGTCTGCCACGTGTCTATTAGATTCGTTTCTTTTTGGATTTTCAAAATCAAAAAGCGTCAGAATCTTTGATAATCTTTCCCCTGCATGCAAGCTTACCTCATTATACTTAATAATAGAGTCTAATTGTGCTTTATTGGATTTAAAATCGAGGTTTATTTCTTTTAGAAAAGCAAGTTCTTTTTTTCGTTCTTTAGCTCGCTCATTATTATTGTTAATTTGTAGAGCTATTAGAATACCTATCACTACTAAAAAAATTTCTCCTACTGCATAGGTAAGATAACTTTTTACCTTTCCTTCTTTTAGTAATTCTTTTCTTATTCTTCTAAAAAACTTTATCATTCTAGTCTTGTTTTTTATACGCTACTACTTTTATCTCAATCAATAAATGAGGATGTGGCAACTGATGTACTGCCACAGTAGTTCTTGTTGGGCCATTATAATCGAAATATTCGGCGTACACTTGATTATAACCTCCAAAATCATTCATATTTACCAAAAACGAGGTTACATCTACAATATCAGATAAATCGGCTCCTACTTCTTGTAAGATATCTCTAATATTCTCTATTACAGCCTTTGTTTGTTTTTTAATATCCAAGTTGGTTGTTCCAAATTCATCCACCTCAACTCCTTCAAAAGAATTATCAGGTCTACGAGAACTTGTTCCAGATACATATATAAAATCTCCTACTTGTTTTACATGCGGAAATTTCCCTCTTGGTATTGCTTTTCCTTTGATTACTTTACTGTCCATAATGTTATTTTAACGTCATTGCGAAACTTATTAAAGTTGAAGCAATCTTTTAAAAAATTACTTCGTCGCTTTACTCCTCGTAATGACGATTTTAATTTTTCGTTGCCAATTCTAACAACTTTATTGTTGTTTTATAATTTCTTGTAGTAGCTATTACAGCTAACTTCTTTTCAATGGTGTTGTTTGTTAGTTTTGTTTTCCCAAATCCAGATGAACAATATAAATAGACCATATCATCTTCTATTTTATATTGATCATCATTAATTCCTTTCACCTCTATCTCTTTTTGAGCAGGGACCTTATTTAAAAATGAAAATGCTACTATTTTTTCATTTTCTATTGGAAAAGGATATTTATCAATCGTTTTTTTCCATTCTTCAGGTGTTCTTGCTAACACGGGAATATCAAACCCAAACTTCTCTTTGATACTCAAATGAATTTTACTGCAAACTTCAATTTTTGATTCATTAGCATCTAAAACAATGTTTCCACTTTGAATATAAGTTTGTACATTTTGAAAACCTAAAGTATTTAACACCTCTCTAAGTTCTGCCATGGGGATTTTATTTTTCCCAGACACATTAATTCCTCTAAGTAAAACGATATACTTATTCATTATTTCAGTCCCGCTACTTTATCTTCCTCTAAAATCTCATTCGTTTCTTCTTGCACTTTCCTTAACACCAACTTTAATTCTTCCTTTGTCATATCTAAAGAAGTTGTTACTTCCTTATCTGCAATAAGGTTTAATAATGCTTTATCTTGTGCTCTTCCCTTTTTCATTGCTCTCGCATATGGAATTTCTTCATTAAAAGTTACCATTGAGTATTTAGAAAAATATTTCGTTGGGAAATTACTTTCTAGATCCATTTCAATCTTTCGTTTTTGCTTAAACAAAGGATTTGCCACATGGTCTCGCATTTCATAATAATTATCAATTGCTAAATCAGCAATAGCATCTGTATCTTCTTTTCTTGCATTTTGATATACCAAAAATATCTTTTCCCAATCTCCTTCGTGAGCGTCTAAAATGGCATCAAAAACAGTAACATCTTCAAAAGAAGCATTCATCCCTTGTCCATAAAAAGGAACTATGGCATGTGCTGCATCTCCCATTAACATTGTTTTGTTTTGATACATCCATGGAGAACACTTTACGGTTCCAAGCGCTCCAGTTGGATTGTTAAAAAACTCATCTTTTATATTAGGTATCAATGCTAGTGCATCTGGAAATTCGTTCTCAAAAAAGCTAGTAATCTTTTCTTCGGAAGTTAAGTTATTAAAGTTATACTCACCTTCATCATAACTTAAGAATAGTGTTACCGTAAAACTTCCATCTAAATTTGGTAAGGCTATTAACATATATTGTCCACGTGGCCAAATATGTAAATGATCTTTACTTATTTGATGATTTCCAACTTTGTCAGCTGGAATTTCTAATTCTTTATAGCCATGTGTTAAATAGTTCTGAGAATAACTAAACAAGAATTTCTTTTCTAAATAATAACTCTTTCTCAATACTGATCCTGCTCCGTCTGTTCCAAAAACAACATCTGCGTCTACAGAAAAATCTTCTTCGGTTGTATAACTCTTAAAATGAGCGATCGTATTCTCAATATCTACTGAAGTACATTTTGTATTGAAATGAATAGTTACATTTTCATGTTTTTCAGCTTCCGTAAGTAAAATTCCATTTAAGTCTCCTCTTGAAATTGAATTGATATATTCATTTTCTCTTCCTGAATAATTAGAAGCAAAGGTGTTTCCTTCTTTATCATGGATTAATCGTCCATACATAGGAATACAAATCTCTCTAGCCTTTTCTTCAACACCTGCCAGTCTCAATGCTTTAAAACCTCTATCTGATAAGGCTAAGTTTATTGAACGTCCAGCAGAAATATCAGTAGTTCTTAAATCTGGTCTACTTTCATACACCGAAACCTTATATCCTCTTTGCGCTAAACGTAATGCTAATAAACTTCCGCACAATCCAGCTCCTATGATTACTATATTATCTTTTTTACTCATATTCTTTTATAAAAGTTCTTTCTCGAAAAATGAATTTGATATTCCTAAAACTGTAATTTGAAATCCTTCCTCATTCATTCCTTCAAGATTACATCCAATTTCACTTTCTATTTCTATATTATTAGATGTTTTAAAAATTTTAAAGTTTGAAATATTTCTTGTACTTATTAGTTTTTGATTGTTATCATCAAAATTTATTTCAATATCATTCTCAATACAGAACTTTTTGATAAAATCATAATCAAACTCTTTATTAATTATATTAATCTTTCCAAAAGCTACCCCCATTGAAGAGTCTCGATTCTCCAGTTTGGTAGTTCCAATCTTAATTTCATCTAGAAAAACTGAAAACATTACAATAATCCTTTTAAAACCTCTACCATTCTAAATACATCTTCAAAACTATTATACATTGGTACAGGTGCACAACGTATTACATCTGGTTCTCTCCAATCGGTTATTACATTTTTTTCTGTTAGTTTATGGTGTAAACTTTTATCTGCATTTTTTACTTGAATGGATAATTGACAACCTCTTTCCTTTGGATTACTAGGTGTAATTACCTTAATTCTATCTGTATCAATTTGGTTGATTAAAAACTCAAAATATCCTGTTAACCTTTCTGACTTCTCTCTTAAAGCCTTCATTCCTACTTTATCAAACAAATCTAATGATGAACGTATAGCTGCCATTGACAAAATAGGTGGATTACTTAATTGCCATCCTTCACCTCCTGGCATAACATCAAATGGTTGACGCATATTAAAACGAGTCTCTTTATTGTGATTCCACCATCCTGCAAATCGAGGCAATCCTTTATTATATGCATGTTTTTCATGTACAAACAAGCCTGCCAAACTCCCTGGTCCAGAATTCAAATATTTATACGTACACCAAGCAGCAAAATCAACTCCGCTCTCATGTAATTCAGGCGAAATATTTCCTGCTCCATGTGCTAAATCAATTCCCACAAAACAATCTTTGGCATGTCCTATTTCTGCAATTCTCTTTAAATCTAAGTATTGTCCTGTATAATAATTCACACCTCCTATTAGTAATAAAGCTATTTCATCTCCTTGCTCTGAAACAATTTGCTCTAAATCTTCTATTCGAAGTAATTCTTCTCCCTCTCTTGGCTTCCATTCTATCAATCCTTCTTCTGGATCGAATCCATGAAATTTTAATTGTGATTGAACCGCATATCTATCCGAAGGAAAGGCATCTGACTCTATAACAATCTTATATTTAGTTTTTGTAGGTTGGTAAAAAGAAACCATTAATAAATGCAGATTGGTTGTAAGTGTATTCATTACAACTACCTCCAAAGGTTTTGCCCCTACAATTGTTGCCATTTTTTCTGTAAGGAATTCATGATAAGGCATCCAAGGATTTTTTGCTTCAAAATGTCCTTCAACTCCAAACTTTGCCCAATCATCCAATTCTTGTTGAATATATTGTTGTGTTTGTTTTGGTTGTAACCCTAATGAGTTTCCTGTAAAGTACAACCAATCATTGCCTTCTTTATCTTTTGGGATATGAAATTGATCTCTTAAATAACTTAGTTGATCTTCTTTATCAAGTTGTTGTGCGTATTCTAACGTTGCTTTATACATGCTACTTTTTATTTCAAAACCTTTTCTAAAAGAACACTAAAGATACTTTATTTCTCGGCAAAATAAAAGCTAAAGCGTTTCACTTTATGAAACGGTGTTTTATAAATCTACACATTTTTATTATCTTAGTCAACATATTTTAGAATTTTATGAGTGATCCTGACAAAAAAGTAAATCAATCTGTGGTAAAGGCTTTTGCTTTACTTGATGCTTTTACCAATGAAAAAACTTCTTGGGGTGTACGTGAATTAGCTTTAAAAACTGGTTATAATAAAAGTACAACGTATCGTTTATTAAATACTTTAGCTTCTTTGAATATTGTTCATCAAAACAGTAACGAAAAATACAGTTTAGGTAGCAAACTATTTGAATTAGGAAATAGAGTAGCTATATACAAGGCAATCACTAAATCAACAAACACTCCTATAAAAAATGTTGCTTTAGAAATTCAGGAAACTGTTTTATTGAGTATTTTAAAGGAAGATCAGGTTTTTCATATTAATAAAGCGGATAGTTTACATGGTTTAAAAATAAATACTTCTATAGGTTCTTATCAACCAATACACGCTACCGCTTCGGGCAAACTATTACTCGCTCTTTCTAAAAAGGAAATTCAGAATGATCTTTTAAAAAGAATCCAACTTTCCAAAGCTACACAACATACTATTACTAATATAAAAAGCTTAAAAAAAGAATTAGACACAATTAATTCTCAAGGATATGCTCTAGACATTGAAGAGTTTGAATTGGGGTTGGTTAGTATTGCCATTCCTATTCGAAATAAATCAGGTACTATTATTGCGACTATAAGTGCGTCTGGACCTTTAAGTAGATTTAGAACTGAAAATATTCCTAATTATATAAATATTCTCCAAAAAGGTGTTGTTATAATAGAAGAAGAGTTCAAAGATTTTGACAGTTTATAAATAAAAAATCCCACTGATGCGGGATTTTTCTTATTTCTTAATATAGAACTCTAAACTTAATTGTTCCATCTACATTTTTCAGTTTTGCAACTACATCTTTATCATATTCTTTATCAACATCGGTAATTACATAACCAACTTTTTCATCGGTAGATAAATACTGCCCAGTGATATTCAATTCGTATTTTGCAAGCACCTTGTTAATCTTTGCCATTACTCCTGGTACATTCTTATGTATATGTAAGAAACGATGCGCATTATCATGCTTTGGTAATCTTATATTCGGGAAGTTTACTGCGTCTACAGTATTTCCTGAGTTTATATACGCCATAATTTTACCAGGAACAAAATCTGCAATATCTTTTTGTGCTTCTTCTGTACTTCCTCCAACATGTGGTGTTAAAATTACATTGTCTAATCCTTTTAACTGCGTATAGAATTCTCCATTCTTTCTTGGCTCTTCAGGATATACATCCACTGCTGCTCCAGCTATCTTACCTGACTTCAAAGCTTCTACTAACGCTTCAATATCAACAACAAACCCTCTTGATAAATTTACCAAATGAGCCCCGTCTTTCATCTCAGCAATTTCTTCCTTTCCAATATAGTTTTTGTTTGCTGCATTGTCATCAATATGCAACGTCACTACATCAGATAAATTTAAAAGTTCTTTTAAAGTATTTGCTTTGGTAGCATTCCCTAAAGCTAACTTATCTTCCACATCATAATAATATACATCCATTCCTAAAGCTTCTGCTAAAACAGACAATTGTTTACCTATGTTACCATATCCAACAATTCCTAATTTCTTACCGCGTACTTCTTTAGAACCTTGAGCTGTCTTATTCCATTGTCCGTTATGTAATTCTGTACTTCGTTGGAAAACACTTCTCATTAACATAATAATTTCACCAATAGCCAATTCTACTACCGAACGTGTATTACTATACGGCGCATTAAATACGACAATTCCATTTTCTTTGGCAGCCTCTAAATCAATCTGCTTCGTTCCAATACAAAAGGCAGAAACCACCATTAATTTTTCAGCAGCTTCAATTACTTTACGAGTGACTTGAGTTTTTGAACGAATTCCAAGAACGTGTACATCTTTTAATTTTTCTATCAACTCATCTTCGGACAAGCTTCTAGACACAGTTTCTACTGAAAAGCCATCTCCTGATAATTTCGTAAAGGCATCAGGATGCACATTCTCTAATAATAAAATTTTAATTCTGTGTTTTGGGTATGATATATTTCTAGGCAATTTGTTAACGTATAAAAATTCATCTAAACTCGGGGTGATATGATCAGCACTCGCTACTGTCTTATCTCTTACTACATTTTCTGTATAAGCAAAAAAAGTATCGGCTACTCCAGCTTCTTTAGTTACAGCATCGCTATAACCATCTCCAATTACTTGGATTTCTCCATCTAAATTTAAGTCTTGTAAACACTCTATTTTTCCATTGTGCTTAGACAATGGATTTTGCGCATCAAAACCTACAATAGCTTCATCTACACCAAACTCAAAAGTATTGGCATACACTCTTTCCGAAGGAATATTATATTCCGCTACGATAGGATCTATAAACTCTTTAAATCCTGCGGAAATCACGTAAATATCATCGGAAAAATTTTCGAAAAACTCTTTATTTCTTTCTATAGAAGAGGAAACATGCTTTTTCAATTCTTCAATTAATAAAGGTAAATCTGATTTCTTTGCATTTAATAATTGAATACGTTTTTCTAAGGACTGTGGAAAAGAAATTTCTCCATCGATTCCTTGATTCGTAATATCAATTATTTCTCGGATAATCTCTTCCTTTTTAGGGTTACCTGTCAAGGTAATTTCAGCTAAGACATCTAATGCCTCTACACTGGTTAATGTACTGTCAAAGTCGAATACAAAGTTTCTTTTTTCTGTACTCATAATTGTTGTGTTGTGTTGTTTTTAATAAACCAACTAAAGTACAAAGGTTCTGCTAAAAAAGTATTAGAACCTGATATTTTTTTTCGTTCAGAATATTTAATTACAAAATGTAAGTTCTACATTAAGAATCCTAAAAAACAGAAAGTAAAAACAGCCAAATAATCGGAACAGCTTCTACTATAAAAGAACTGTAATATTTTTTTTGATCCTCAGTCGCTCTCATTAATAATATTGACAACAAGATAAATATCAAAAAAAAGCTTTTTTTAAATATTGGTTGACTTTGTATAAAGTACTCTAGTAACAAACAAAATAACAACAACACAAAACCTAGTCTCTTCGTTTTTTGAATTCCTATTTTCTTTGGAATTGTTTGTAAAGAAGCAGCATCATATTTCATATCCCTTATATCAAAAGGAAGTATTAATATAATTACCAACATAAATCTTTGAAGAAATAAGAACACTACTTTTTCATTGAAAACACCAAGACTAGCATCGTATAACGGTAACAATACCGTTACACTAGCCCAAACAATGGCTACTATTACAATCTTTAAATATCCTATACTTCTTAAGTTTTTTTGAAAACCACCTAAAAACGGTACAGCATATAATAGTGTTAACAATCCTAATGGAATAAAAACAAGTAAGGTTTCTATTTTTAATCTACTAGCATAAAAACATGTGAATAGAAAACTAACAAAAGAAAAAACCTGAATAATTTTCAGATGTCTTGTTAAACCTCGATGATGCAACTTAGCTACTCTTGCATATTTCACAAAATTGTATCCAGTAATTGTACCCAAAAAAATAAAGTTATTTAAAAATTTGTTGTGTGCCAAGTCAAAATACAGTTCGGTAATCTTCACCAAAGCATATACAGCTATAGCAACGTGAATACTAGCATTTATATAAAAGTTGAATACGGCTTTTAAAAGCTTCATAAAACAAAAATAGTTTTTCTGTTTATAACCTTAGTTTTTGGTTAATAAAATATTAGCCTACATTCAAAATATACAGTATAAAATCGTACAAATTTCATTATTTTTGAGCCACTTAAAAACAAACAACACAAATGAACACAAATTCATTTCAATTACGACATATAGGTCCACGTGAAAAGGATCAAAAGCAAATGCTTGAAACTATTGGGGTAGATAGTTTAGATCAGTTGATTTATGAAACAATCCCTGATGATATTCGATTACAAAATGAATTAGATTTAGTGCCAGCAATGAGTGAATATGAATACTTAAATCATATCAACGAACTAGGTGCTAAAAACAAAGTATTCAAAAGTTATATAGGATTGGGATATCATGAAGCGATTTTACCAAGTGTTATCCAACGAAATATTTTAGAAAATCCAGGATGGTATACAGCCTACACACCTTATCAAGCTGAAATAGCCCAAGGTCGTTTAGAAGCTTTATTAAATTACCAAACAATGGTTTGCGATTTAACAGGAATGGAGTTAGCCAACGCCTCTTTATTAGATGAAGGAACTGCTGCAGCAGAAGCTATGGCTTTGTTATTTGACGTTCGTGAAAGAGCTCAGAAAAAAGCAGGGGTAAATAAATTCTTTGTTTCTGAAGAAATTTTACCACAAACTTTATCAGTATTACAAACTCGTGCAATTCCAATAGGTATAGAATTGGTGATTGGAAACCATGAAAAATTTGATTTTTCAGAAGATTTCTTTGGGGCTATCGTTCAATATCCTGGAAAACATGGACAAGTTTACGATTATACAGAGTTTACTGCTAACTGTAATGCTAGCAACATAAAAGTAGCTGTTGCTGCTGATATTTTATCTTTAGTAAACTTAAAAGCTCCAGCTGAATTTGGTGCAGATGTTGTTGTAGGAACTACCCAACGTTTTGGTATTCCTTTAGGTTATGGAGGTCCTCATGCTGGATATTTTGCTACCAAAGAAGCATACAAACGTAGTATTCCTGGGCGTATTATTGGAGTTACTAAAGATGTAGATGGAGGAAGAGCGTTGCGTATGGCTTTACAAACACGTGAACAACATATTAAACGTGAAAAAGCTACTTCGAACATTTGTACAGCTCAAGTATTATTGGCTGTGATGGCTGGAATGTATGCAGTATACCATGGAAAAAATGGCATTCAGTACATCGCCAATCAAGTACATGCAGCTACAACTACTTTAGCTACTGCTTTAAATCGTTTAGGGTTTAAACAAAAGAACAGTGCCTATTTCGATACAATTTTAGTAGAAGTTGAAACAAATCAACTACGTCCAGTGGCTGAAGCAAATGGTATTAACTTCAATTATATTGATGAGCATCATGTTTCTATTTCAGTGAATGAAACTGTAGGTTTAAAAGAAATCAATGCTATTATTGATTGTTTTGAACAAGCTTTTAATATTCAAGACATTACCATCACCGAGTTTACAGCTACTGATGTTATTCCTGCGGGTGTAAAAAGAAACACCTCTTTTTTAGACAATGAAGTATTCAATACGTATCAATCAGAAACTGAAATGATGCGTTATATCAAGAAATTAGAGCGTAAAGATTTAGCATTAAATCATTCTATGATTTCTTTAGGTTCTTGTACTATGAAGTTAAATGCAGCTTCTGAAATGTTGCCTTTGAGTAATCCGCAATGGGGAAATATTCACCCATTTGTACCCATAGATCAAGCACAAGGGTACCAAGAAGTATTAACTAATTTAGAGAATCAACTAAACGTAGTTACTGGTTTTGCAGGTACTTCTTTACAACCAAACTCTGGTGCGCAAGGAGAATTTGCTGGTTTAATGGTAATTAGAGCTTATCATGAAGCTAATGGAGATACAAATAGAAATATTTGTTTAATTCCTGCATCGGCACACGGTACCAACCCTGCTTCTGCTGTGATGGCGGGAATGAAAGTTGTAGTAACTAAAACTGACGACAGAGGTAATATCGATGTTGAAGATTTACGTGCTAAAGCTGAAAAACATAAAGAAAACTTAGCGGCTTTAATGGTTACGTATCCTTCTACTCACGGAGTTTACGAAAAAGCGATTAAAGAAATTACGCAAATTATACATGACAACGGAGGTCAAGTATATATGGATGGAGCAAACATGAATGCTCAAGTTGGCTTAACAAACCCTGCTACTATTGGAGCGGATGTTTGTCACTTGAACTTACACAAAACATTTGCCATTCCACATGGAGGTGGTGGTCCTGGAGTTGGACCAATTTGTGTAGCACCACAATTAGTTCCATTTTTACCAACCAATCCTGTTGTAACTACTGGAGGAGATCATGCTATTACTGCCATCTCTGCTGCTCCTTGGGGTTCTGCATTGGCTTGTATTATCTCTTACGGATATATTACTATGTTAGGGGCAGATGGTTTAACCAACTCTACTAAAAATGCCATATTAAATGCAAATTATATGAAAGAGCGTTTACATGGTCATTTTGATACATTATACACTGGTGAAATGAATCGTGCTGCTCATGAAATGATTTTAGACTGTCGTGAGTTTAAGAAAAACGGAATTGAAGTTGTAGATATTGCAAAACGTTTAATGGATTATGGTTTCCATGCACCAACAGTTTCTTTCCCAGTTGCAGGAACTATTATGGTTGAACCTACAGAATCTGAAAGTGTTGCTGAATTAGATCGTTTTTGTGACGCTTTAATTTCTATTAGAAAAGAGATTGAAAATGCTTCAAAAGACGATAATAATAATATTTTAAAGAATGCTCCACATACGCAAGAAATGTTAACTGCTGATGAATGGAACTTGCCATACACTCGTAAACAAGCAGCATTTCCTTTAGATTATATTGCAGATAATAAATTCTGGCCATCAGTACGTCGTGTAGATGATGCGTTTGGAGACAGAAACTTAATTTGTTCTTGTAATCCTATTGAAGATTATATAGAAGCAGAAGCTTAAAAAAATTTATATAACTTTTTTAAAACCTTACCTTTTGGTGAGGTTTTTTTATCCCCTTTTTTCATTTTTTAAAAATATTTTCAGATTATTTTTTATTAATTAGGAATCCTAACTATATTTGTATCGGTAATAATACCAAAAGAATTTTAATTTAATAAAAATGGGAAAATCAATTTTTTATCATGCGGGTTGTCCAGTTTGTATTAGTGCAGAACACGACATTCTACACCTTATCGGTGAAGATAAGGTAGAAATTATTCACATAGGTGAAGATCGTTCTAAAATATCAACTGCCGAAAACTCAGGAGTAAAGTCGGTACCTGCTCTAGTAACTCCAAACGGAAATGTTTTGCATATTAACTTTGGTGCATCAATAGAAGATGTAAAGGGTTAATATTTTTTTGCTTCACATAGTTAGGATTACTAACTTTGTGAAGCAAAATTTTTACTATGTCATCATTCAACCTTAAAAAACAAGAAAATAATATTGATTATAAAATAGTTGTCGCTTTGGAACGCATTTCTGAAGCTTTTAAAGTATTACTTTGGAAAGAAAGTAAAGAGAATTCATTGAGTCCTATTCAAATTCAAATCCTTATTTTTTTACTATTTCATTCAGAAGAAAAGTGTAAAGTAAGTTATTTAGCTAATGAGTTTAATCTTACAAAGGCTACTATTAGTGATAGTATTAGAGTGCTTCATAAAAAAGAGTTAATTACAAAAATATATAGTGAAACGGATAGTAGAAGTTATACCATTCAGTTAAGTTCTAAGGGAAGGAAAATAGCAGAAAAGTCGGCATATTTTACATCTTCGATTGAAAAACCAATTCAACAATTTTCAAAAGAACAAAAAGAAATCGTTTTCAGCAGTCTTGTACAAATGATTAAGAGTTTGAATACTTCTGGTGTAATAACATTGCAACGCATGTGTTTTACTTGTACAAATTATAAGCTTCAAAACAACCAGCATTTTTGTTCTTTATTACAATCTAATCTTCATGATTCTGAATTAAGAATAGACTGTCAAGATCATGTTTTAAAAGTATCATAAGCTATGAGTTCTAAAAATATAACTATTCGATCAAAAGAAGCTCCTCTTACTTTAGATAAAATCCATTTAAGCAATCAAAATCAAGAGGCTACCAATCAACTATTAGATGAGTTTACCTACTATTCGGCTTTAAAAAAATATAGTTTACCTATAAATAATAAGATTCTATTTCACGGTCATACAGGTTGCGGAAAAACAGCTACAGCAAGAGCAATTAGCAAAGCTCTTAATAAAGAAATCTTCGTCTTAAACTTAGGAAATTTTGTTTCTTCAAAACTTGGTGAAACTTCTAAAAATATTGCTGAAATTTTTAAAAGAGCTTCTCTTGAAAAAGCAATCCTTTTTATTGATGAGTTTGATTTTATAGGGAAAACTCGTGATTACGATACTAAAGATTCTGGAGAAATGAAACGTTTGGTAAATACCGTAATTCAACAAATTGACCATCTAAATAATGATACTTTATTAATAGCTGCTACTAATTATGTTGAGGTTATAGATACTGCTCTTTTAAGAAGATTTGAAGTTCAATTAAAATTCGACTTACCTAAAAACAATGAGCTTGACATTTATTATGATGAATTAGTAGCTAAATTTCCTAAAGAATTTCAAAACATAAAAAGAAGTTATAACATTTCTTATGCTGAGGCTAAGAACTTTACTTTAAAACAAATAAAGAAAAAAGTAATTGATGTAGAAAAATCAAAAACTACACATCTTTTATTTTCTTACGGAACATTACAATTAGAAAAAGTTCAGAAAGAAACTTATGGTCGATTATTACATGGAAAAGAAGATATTTTAAAAAACTATACAGTACAAAATCTTGAAATAAATAACAAAGAGGTATTGGATAGAAGTGGACAAAAATTCCATCCAATTGCTATTAAAACCAACCAATCAAAAGACAAAATTACTGGGACTATTTTTGAAATATCTGAACAAGAATTAATAGAAACAGATAAATATGAAGTAGATGCTTACCAAAGGGTTTTAGAAACTTTTGTTTCTGGAAAAAAAGCATGGATTTATATTGCTAAATAAAATTGTAGAATGTCTGAAACAATCATACAAAACCTAAGAACAATTCAACAACGAATTAAAAATGCTTGTATTAAATCTAACAGAGATATAAATGACGTTAAATTACTACTTGCTACCAAAACTGTAGATGCTAACCGTATTAAAATTGCTATTGAAAAAGGCGAAACACTTATTGGTGAAAACAAAGTACAAGAAGTAAAACAAAAATATGATGAACTTAAAAACACCTCACATCAAAAACATTTTATTGGGCATCTTCAAACTAATAAAATAAAAGAAATTCTCAAGTACAATGTTTCATGTATTCAATCTTTGGACAGAATTTCACTAGCAGAAAAACTACAAAAAAGGTTGGAGTTTGAAGATAAAACTATCAATGCCTTTATGCAAGTAAACACTTCGGCTGAAGAAAGTAAATTTGGAGTTACCCCAAATGAAGCTGTGAACTTAGTAAAAGAACTAGCTAATTTTGATAGAATTCATATTAAAGGTTTAATGACCATAGGTCTTTTTAGTGCTGATGAGGAAAAAGTAAGAACATGTTTTAAATTATTAAAATCAATTCAACAAGAAATAATTGCTAAAAACATTCCAAATATAGAAATGAAAGAACTTTCTATGGGAATGAGTGGTGATTTAGAAATTGCTATTGAGGAAGGTGCTACTATTGTTAGGGTAGGAACAGCTATTTTTGGAGAGAGAATATATCCTGATAGTTACTATTGGAACGAGAAAATAAGCTAAGTTTATAAGCAATACTATTTTAATAAAAAACCACTCTAAAATTAGAGTGGTTTTTTATTTTAAGCTACCGCTACTATGTCTCCAAACGGAACAACGGTATCGTTTTTAATAATAATTCCTTTTTCAGAGATTGTCCATACTGAGGTTTCAATTTTATGCAATCCAGAATTGTCTGTTACATAAATTTTCAACATTTCTCGGTTAGAGTTTTCAAGAAAAAAAGCTCTTTTAAACTTTAACAATTCATTTACCTGATCTATCCTTTGATCTAAAACATTAATTTTCGGAAATTTTAGAGCCCTTTCATGCTCTCTCTCATCTACATTTACCTTTTTTAAAAACATATTATTGGGGGTTTAGGGGTTATTCAAAATAAATCATTAGCAATAAACAGCACTAAATCAATAATTTGAATTGGCTAAAATAAGCAATTATCAACAATTGTTAATAATTTTATTTATTTTTTGTTGATAAAGTCAACTTTAAAACAACAAACTCATTATCACCAACTTATCACAAACTATCCAATAAATCTAAAAGTTAAACTTATCTATAAATAAAACTTATAAACAAAAAAAAGGAGAAAAACTTTAATTTTCCTCCTTTTTAAGAACATTCTATTTAATTGAAATGTCTTTAGTCTAATTCATTTAATCTAATTACTTAACTAAATTAATATCAGCTATTTTATCAATTCTATTACGTTCTAAAAATGCATCTATGGTTTCAAAATGCTCTATGACTCTTTGATCTTTAAACTCAAATACTTTCTGAGATAATCCTTGTAAAAAATCACGATCATGAGAAACTAATATCAGCGTTCCATCAAATGACTTCAATGCTTCTTTTAACACATCCTTCGATTTTAAATCCAAGTGATTCGTAGGCTCATCTAAAATTAACAAGTTTACTGGTTCTAACAATAGCTTTACCATTGCTAAACGTGTACGCTCTCCTCCAGATAAAACTCCAACTTTTTTGTCTAAATCGTCTCCACTAAACATAAAACGACCTAAAATGTTCTTAATCTGTGTACGAATATCTCCTTCAGCAACCTCATCTACTGTTTGAAACACCGTCATTTTCGGATCTAACAAAGCAGCTTGATTCTGTGCAAAATATCCCACTTTTACATTATGACCTAATTCGCAAGTTCCTTCTACTTCTATTTTATTTAAAATAGCTTTAATCATCGTAGATTTCCCTTCTCCATTTCTTCCAACAAAACAAACCTTCTCTCCTCTTGCTATGGACAAATTAGCATCTTTGAAAACTACTTTGTCATCATATGATTTTGATACATCCTTTACCGTAACCGGATAATCTCCAGAGCGTGGTGCCGGTGGAAATCTCAGTTTTAATGCAGAATTATCAATTTCATCAATTTCTATAATTTCCAACTTCTCTAGCATACGCTCACGAGAAGCTACCTGATTGGTTTTTGAATACGTTCCTTTAAAACGTTCTATAAATGCTTTAGTCTCCGCAATAAACTTTTGTTGTTCTTGATATGCTTTTAACTGATGCGCTCTACGTTCTTTACGTAATTCTAAATAATGCGAATAATTTGCTTTATAGTCATAAATACGCCCCATAGTTACTTCTATGGTTCTATTAGTAATATTGTCAATAAAGGCTTTATCATGCGAAATTACCATTACAGCATTTGCCTTATTGATTAAGAAATCTTCTAACCACACTACCGATTCGATATCAATGTGGTTGGTAGGCTCATCTAATAAAATTAAATCAGGTTTTTGTAATAAGATTTTAGCTAATTCTATACGCATACGCCAACCTCCACTAAACTCGTTTGTTTGTCGTATAAAATCTTCTTGAGTAAAACCTAATCCTTTTAACGCTTTTTCTACTTCAGCATCATAATTTACATCTTCTAGCGCATAATACTTTTCTCCTAAATCAGAAACACGCTCTATAATTTTCATATAGGCATCACTTTCATAATCAGTACGTGTTTCCAATTCTTTATTCAATTGATCCATTTCATCACGCATATCAAAAACATGCTTAAATGCTTTTGCCGTTTCCTCAAAAACAGTACAATTATCTTCAGTTAATAAATGCTGAGGTAAATAAGCGATTACAGTGTCTTTTGGAGAACGCACCCCTCCTCTAGTAGCTTTTTGAACTCCTGCTACAATCTTCATCATGGTAGACTTTCCTGCACCATTTTTACCCATTAGGGCAATTTTATCAGTTGGATTAATTACAAATGAAACATCACTAAACAATGTACCTCCATTAAACTCAACCGCTAAATTATCTACTGAAATCATATACTGAATTTTTAACCCTGCGAAAGTAGTAAAAAGACTGAAAACTTTAGAGAGAGTTTAAGCTATAAAACTTATTAAGGTTTACATAAAAAAGTTAACCTTTTTTCTAGAAATTCATTATTTTCGAACTGATTAAAAAATGAATAAAATTGCTAAAACTTCTGTTTATTCTCCTAAACCGGATGTATAAAAGCACTTTTATTGCGTATATAAACAAGTTATAGGCAATTAAAACAGAACTAAAAAATGATAATTGGTTACGAAATTTCAGGATATGACAATGATAGTTATATGACTGGTAGTTGTGATAATTTGTTTCCTGAGATTAAAAATATTCCGAAATGCAAAAAGTGTGGTTATAGAACTGACTTCAGATTTAACAACGAGGAATTCAAGTTGAAAAGAAAGACAATGGATTATTCTTCAACTTATGACGGAATTACAATAGTTTCTTTAAAATTTAAGGAATTCTGCAATCAGAAAAAATATAATAATCTGGAATTTATTGAATTAAAAAAAGCACCAAACTTCTTTCAAGTTTATGTCAAAGGAAATGTTATCGAATATAATGCTAGAATGAAAGAAAATCTATGTCTTGAATGTAATCAATTTGAAAGTATAATTGGACCAACTATAAATTATGACAAAATATCTAAACCATTAGATAAAGGATTCTATCAAAGCGATTTATGGTTTGCGAGTGGAAATGAAAAATCGCCAAAAATTATAATATCACCAAAGACTAAAATGGAATTAGAAAAAGAGGGATTTAAGAATTTATGTTTGAATAAAATAGAAAAAAGCCTATAACAACGTGTATAAGTAATAGCGTTTTAAGTGATAAAACGAAAGTATAAACATAAAACAAAGATCAGTGCAAAACCGAAAGATTCGTGAGTAGAAATTCGCTAATACTCATACACTAGACCGTTGCCACTAATATGAAAAAACTGCTTGCAATAATGATAATTCTGAATTTGAACTCGTGTTTTATGTTCAAAGAAAACGGAATTGAAATGAAAGTTAAAAATGACTCGAGAGAACCAATAACAAACGTTGAATTTACTACGACCGAAAAACTGGACGTGATAAAAATTGACCGAATCGAGCCGAATGAAAGCGTGACTGAATTTTTATCGATGCGGAAAAATAAAACTGATGGAGCTTACTCGCTGACTTTTACTCGTGCGGACGGAAAAATGGAAATAAGTGGTGGTGGATATTATACAAATGGAGGCTCATTAGACCATTGGGTTGACTTTACTGTGAAAAACGACACAACCATTGTGAAATTTGATGGACCGATTTACTGAAAAATACTAGTGGCAACAATGTATAACCGCAATTACGGCGAATTCGACTACGTCCGAATCCACTCGGAATTGCGAGTGTCAGTACTTAATCGAAAAATAGTAATTTAAAACCCGTAACTGACGGTTATACGAGACCGTTACTACTTAATAAAAACTCATCTTTAAATTCTTCCAATTAAAGTCTAATACTTCATCTTAAACAGATAATTTATCTAATAAAAATAATAATTTAGAAAAATTATCTAATTTTAAACACAAGCACTGACTCATAATATCGTTTCTATTACTTTTGCGCGCTGAAATAGCAAATCAACATGAAATTACCATTAGAGAGCCAACAAAAGCTTGATATTTTAAAAGAACAATTAACTTCGGCTAGAGATACATTTTTAGGATATCCTGTATCTAAAGATTTTGATTATTCAGCATTAAGTGAATTCTTTCAATTTCCAATTAACAATTTAGGAGATCCTTTTGAACATGGTACGTATCGTGTACAAACCCATGAGATGGAACGTGAGGTAATTGCCTTTTTTGCTAAGTTATTTAGAGCAAATCCGAAAGATTTTTGGGGTTATGTTACCAATGGTGGTTCAGAAAGTAATTTATACGGTTTATATCTTGCCCGTGAATTATTCCCAAAAGCGATTGTGTATTATTCAGAATCGACACACTATAGTGTTCGTAAAAATATTCATTTGTTAAACATTCCTAGTATTGTGATTAAATCGCAACCAAATGGAGAAATGGATTATGAAGATTTTGAAAACACCGTGCGCATGAATCGTCATAAACCCGTGATCGTCTTAACTACTTTTGGTACTACAATGAAAGAAGCTAAAGACGATGTTGCCAAAGTAAAAGGGATTTTAAGCAATTTAGCTATTCAAGATCATTACATACATTGTGATGCTGCCTTAGCAGGTTCTTTTGGTCCGTTTATGCAGCCTCGTTTACCTTTCGATTTTATGGATGGAGTAGATAGTATTTCAATCAGTGGACATAAATTTATTGGTTCTCCAATTCCAACAGGAGTATTAATTGCTAAGCGTTCAAACAGAGATCGTATCGCTAAAGGGATTTCATACATTGGATCATTAGACACCACCATTACAGGTTCAAGAAACGGGCACTCACCACTATTCTTATGGTATGCTTTAAAACAATTAGGGGTTCAAGGATTACGTGACAGATATTTACACAGCTTAGAAGTTGCTGAATATTGTGAAGCTCAGTTAAAGTTTATTGGTGTAGATGCTTGGAGAAATCCAAATGCTATTACTGTGGTATTACCAAAAACACCTAAAAGTATTAAAGACAAATGGCAATTGGCTACTGAAGGTGAAGTATCTCACGTTATCTGCATGCCTAATGTAACTAAAGAACAAATTGATGAATTTATTAACGATATAAAAAATTGTAACGAACCAATTATTGAAGATGAATTTTCGTACGACTTCTCTTTAAGTTAAAACAAAACTATTTTATCATAATACCTACAAAGTCTAAGAAAACTCTTAGGCTTTTTTATTTTCAGTAATAAATAATTATTATTTTTAAATAATTTAGCTTCGTAAACTAGTTCAGAACATATAAATGAGTTTCAAAGAAAAAGTAATTACATATAAAGATCGAATAGTTTTCATCAAATTATCAATGCCTTTTTTCAATAGAACATTAAAGAGCTATGTTGAAGACGAAGCTTGTTTTATGTTTGTAAACAAAGGAGAAGTTGGTGTTAGAACTCCAGATGAATACCTTAAACTTAATAGAAATACCGCAATGATTGCGAAGTGTTTAAATTATTTTTTTGAACCAAGTAAGAATAAAGAAGTTTATAAGGATGGTGTAGAATCTGTGGGAATTTTTCTATACCCTTCTTTAGTTAAAGATTTATTTGATTTAGATATTTCTTTATCAAATCACCAAAATGATTATAACGTAAAACAAGTACAAGTTGATTTAATGCTTGATAATTTTAGACAAAGCATTGACATCTTATTAGAAAATCCTGAATTGGTTGATGACGGTATCATAAAAACAAAATTGAAAGAATTTGTTCAATTACTCATTAAATCTCAAAATGCCCCTTCACAATTAGATTTTTTAGCTGCTCTATTTAAGCCTAACGAAGTAGAGTTTAAAAAAGTTATTCAACAAAACGCATACGCAAACCTTACTATAAAAGAGCTTGCTTTACTAACTCATTTGAGCGAATCTTCTTTTAAAAGAAAGTTTAAAGAAATTTTTAATAATAGTCCTAAAAAATATCTTACTGAGAAAAAATTAAAACGAGCTGCAGAATTATTAAAATCTAGTAGTGATCGTATTTCTGAAATTGCTTATGATGTTGGCTTCGATTCTGTATCTACATTTAATAGAAATTTTGCTGATTTTTATGGAAAATCACCTTCAAATTATCGCTTGAACTAAATTGAGCAACTTTTGAACCAAATCGCGTTTTAAACAAAACCCATTCTCATCACCTTTGTATCACTAATTAAATACAAGGTTATGAACACTTCTAGAATTTTAAAATTTTATTTATTCGTTTCAGGATTAATATTAACTGCTATAGGTAGTTTAACAACATTTAACCCTGTAAATATCAAAGCTAATGAAGGTATTAATATTGCAGGTAATGCTAGCGCATTAAATGATGTTCGTTCATTTGGAATGCTATTATTAGCTGTGGCATTATTATCTTTTTTAGGAAGCTTTAAAAAGTCTTTAAGAAAATCAGCTTCCATAATTTCATTTCTACTTTTCTTATCCTTAGGACTGGGAAGATTATTAAGCATATTTATTGATGGAGTGCCTTCTGATGGTATGGTAAAAGCTACTGGACTAGAAATTGTTTTAGGTTTAGTTGGTCTTATACTTTTTATTTCAAATAACAAAAAACAATCTTTCTAAAACTAAAATAAAGATGAACAAAACAATATTAATAACAGGTGCCAATGCTGGAATTGGCAAAGAAACAGCAAGACAATTAGCTTTAATAAAAGATACAGAAATAATCTATTTAGCATGTAGAAATCTTCAAAAAGCTGAAGTTGCTAAAAGAGAGCTTATTGAAGCTACAGGAAGAGACATATTTAAAATTATAATTTTAGATGTTTCAAAACCAGAAACTGTAGAAAAAGCCGTTTCGCAACTATCAAACTCTATTGATGCATTAATAATGAACGCTGGTGGAACTGGAGGAAAAACTCCTGAAAAACTTACTAAAGAAGGTGTAACCGAATTAACAGCTAGTAATCTTTTAGGACATGTTGTTCTTGTTAATGAATTGATAAAACATAATAAACTAAATAATGTTGCCTTATTCGCTAGTTCAGAAGCCGCCAGAGGTATTCAAAAAATGGGAATGAATCGTCCAGATTTAAAGGAAAACTCAGTGGAAGAGTTTATTTCTATCTTTGATGGAACCAAGTTCAAAGGAAATTTTGATCCATTTCAAGTTTACGGATGGATTAAATATGGAGGCACACTTTGCATGAGTAGTATGGCTAGAAAATATCCAAAAATTAAATTCATAAGTATGAGTCCAGGAGGTACGAGAGGAACAAATGGTATGGATGATTTACCTTTTATAAAAAGGCTTTTCTTAAAACATATTGGAATGAAATTAATTATGCCTTTAATGAAAATGTCTCATTCTGTTGAAAAAGGAGCTAAGCGTTTTGTAGAAGGCATTAACAATCCTAAATTTAAAAGTGGTGTGTTTTATGCCAGTAAAGAAAACATCTTAACAGGTCCAGTAATAGATCAAAGTTCTATTTGGAAAGATTTAGACAATCATACTTTTCAAGATAATGCCGCTTTGGCAATTCAAAAGTTTATTTAAAAAAATAGCGACAAGAAACTTAATTCTAGTCGCTATTTTTTATTTCTTACACTCTATGATTTCAAATTTTTTGTTTGAATTTAAAACCTTAGTCTTATCAAAAAGCTTATTCAAATGTGTACTATAATTTAAATGCGAATTTGCTACTAAAACTAATCTCCCATTTGGTTTTAAGATTCTAAATACATCTTTAAAAAGAGAAAGTGTTACTTCAATATTGTTTTCGTGTTCAAAATGAAATGGTGGATTTGAAACTACTAAATCAAAAGAATTATCATATAGTTCCACTAATGTATCATTACAAACAAAATTCGTTTTCTGATTTTCTAAATTCAATTTTGATGACTCAATTGCTAAATTAAAATCATCTACTAAGGTGATTTTTGCATTTGAGTCTTGTTCAGTTACCCAACGAGCTATAACTCCATTTCCGGAAGCTAAATCCAACACTTTATTTTCATCTTGATGAATTTTTAAATGCTCAAGAAAAAACTGTGTTCCTATATCAATATTTCCAGATGAAAATACTCCGTAGTATTGTTTATATTCTTTACCCTTCCATTGAAAAGAATTGGTTAATTCTTTATAATCTGGAATAGGTTTTGGCTGTTTTAAGATTAGTAAACGAGCCTTTTTCCACGCTTTCGATTGCTCTACTTCTCCAAAATATTGTTCTGCTATTTTTAAATAAGAAGGAGAAAAATATTTGGTCATAAATCCACAAACAACTTCTGTTCTATCATCTGACGATTTATGGATTTGTTGTAAAAACAATTCGAATAATTCTAAAGACTTTGGAATTTTGATTAAGGCTAATTCAACTTTTTCTAAATTATCTAAAGAAGTTTTATATTCAATTTCAGTGGGAAAATTATTCAATTCTAAATTTTGTTGAATTGCTTTTTGCTGACTTGCATAATTCCAAATTGTAGTTATACTTTCGTTTTGAAATGTACAATTCCACACTCCAAATCTGTCATTAAAAGTATGAATTTTATTTACTCGTTTATCAGCTATATAATCTAAGACTAACAACTCCGCATTACTCCACGCACGCAACGATTTATCATCCGTTTTTGGATAACGCTCTAAATAATATTCTTTTTTATTAAAATTTAATACTGTTTCCAACAATTTCGTGTATTAGTTACAGCAAATTTAGATGTTTATTTTGTGGTTTGATAATATCTTAAAAACAAAAACGGTTCGAAGAAATTTTCGAACCGTTTTTATATAACTTAAAACTTCATAAAAAGATTAGCTTCTAATTTTGTAAGAAGTTTTATTAATTGCTTTTTTTATCTCAGATTCGGCACATTTAGTTTTATCAAACCAAACTGTTATCTCACTTTTCTTCACATTAGCTTTTAAGTTCACAAAACCATTTACTTCTTTTAGAGAATAATTTACAATTCCTATACAACAAGATTGATTAAATCCTTTTAATTTATAGGTTTTCTCTACAGTATTATTTGCTACAGTTTTTGTTTTTAATTCTGATTTTGTTTGTGATTTACTTTCACAAGAAGTAAAAAACAAAACACCGATTAATAACATTATAATTTTTATATTTTTCATTTTTATGTTTTTATAAATTATTGAATATATGGAAGTAGAAGAATAACAATTGTTAGAACTGCTACAAACCATAAAAACTTTTTAGATTGAAAAAAAGAAACTGTTTTCCTTTCTGTTGTGTTTAATTTAGATAATTGCTCGTATTGATTTACATCACAACATTCTTGTTCTTTTTTAGGGTAATATGCTCGGTATAAATTATACCCAATTGCAAGTAAGCTAAAGAGTATTAGGTAATTTTTTATACTTGATAACCAAATTAAGTTTGAAGCACTTACACCTAACATTCCTGCTAATGCCATTAAAGGTCCTACACAACAAGTACAGGCTGCTATTGCCACAATTACTGCGCTAATAGAAGATAGTAATGATTTCATAATTTAGGATTTAAAAAATTAGGTTAAAAACGAATCCAGAAATAATCATTCCGATTCCTATTGTTGTAAAAAAGGCGAAGATTAATTTTTTCTTCATTACTTTTTTTAATACTAAAGCCTCTGGAAAAGAAAGTCCTATAGAAGCCATCATAAATGCTATAGCGGTTCCAAGAGGAACTCCTTTACCTACCAAAGATTCTACTATAGGTAATACACCAACTGCATCTATATACAATGGAATTGCAAGAACAACAGCTAGAGGTACAGCGAACGGATTCGATTTAGAAATATAAGTCTCAAAAAATGACTGAGGAACATAACCGTGAATAAACGATCCTATTGCTAAACCTATAAAAATATAAGGAATTAGTTTTTTTAAAGTTTTTAAAGCTTCTGCATTTATTTCTGGTAAACGTTCTAGAAATGTTCTCTTATCTTTATCTATTTCAGTTTTATTTTCTCCTAATTCTTTTATCCAATCTGCTACATATTGAGCCATCCCTAACTTTTCTAAAACAATACCTCCTACTACTCCTAGAACTATTCCCGAAATCACATAAATAAGAGTAATTTTCCAACCATAAGAAACCCAAAATATAGCAATTGCTATTTCGTTTACTAACGGTGATGTTATTAAAAAAGATAATGCAATACCTAACGGAATTCTAGCTTGCATCATTCCTACAAAAAGCGGAATAGAAGAACAAGAGCAAAATGGTGTTATTGCTCCCAAAAGTGAAGCTAACACATTTCCTAAACCTGATTTTTTATTTCTCTCTAAATACACTCTTATTTTATCCATTGGTAAATAGCTAGTAATAATTCCCATTAGATAGGTTACTAAAATGACCAAAATGACAATTTCAGTAAAACCAATAATAAAATAGTGTAAAGAGCTACCGAACAAAGATGCTTCAGAAAGTCCTAGTAAATTATAAACCAAATAATCTGCTAGTTTAGACAGCAATTGTGTTAATGTTTCCATGTTGATAAGAATTATAAAATAGAAAGTAACTTTTCTTCTGTCCAATACTTTTTATAGTCATAGACTTTTCCATTCACAACAATTGAAGGAAACGTCATTGTTCCATAAACCATAGTATCTTTTAACTCAGAAAATTCTTCTATATCAACATTGATATTATTATTCTCAGCTACTTTTTCAATATGTGCTTTAATTGGTGAACCTGTTGCACAACAAGATGAGTGTAAAATTTTAACTTCAGTTTTCATGAGATTTGTTTTTAATTAAACTTCTCTACGAAGACTGAAACGGTATTAGAAAAGACACACTTTTTTATAATTATTTTTCATAAAACCCGAAAAACAACAACAAAACATTTATTTATAGCGTTTTATCTTTAAGCTTTTTTGAAGTATTTTGAAGAGGTTCACAAGATTCTTTTATAGAACAACCAATAAAATCACCTTGTTTATCGTATTCAATATCGCAACATTCAACAAACAAAGCTCTTAATTTTGTTCTTGCTCGTTGTATACGCATTTTTGTAGCGGATAGTCCTAAATCTAATTCTTTGGCAATTTCTTTTTGAGGAATATTATCTATATCACTCATTTTTAAAGCAACAGCATATTGTTTGGGTAGCATATTTATCATCGGAAGAACATAATCTTCTACCTTAACAAGAGATTCTTCATCATCTTTTATACTATTTAGCTTCCAATCATCATCTATGCTTACAGATAAATTATTCTTTGTAAAATAATCATATATAGCATTTCTACTTACCTGAAACAACCATGCTTTAACATTCTTTATATCTTTAGCCTTTTGGTGTGTTTCAACTAATTTAATCATTACTTCTTGTACTAAATCATCTGCTAACCGACTATCTTTAGTCTTCTTAAAGATATAAGCCCTTAGGTAATCGTAAAATTCTTGAACTACTTCATTAATATTGCAACATTCTTTTTTCATCATCTCTTTCTATTTTTATTGCATATAACCAACCTTCTAGTTAGTTTTTAATAACACTAGAATTAACATACATCTCTTCTAATCCATAAATCTTATCTAAAGAAGTTATATCTCCTGCTTTATTTCTTCTGAAAATGTGTTTCGATTTCACATCAGCAATAGACTGTTTTCCCATAGCAGCTACCATTTCTTTTACAGCGTCAATAGTTTTATCGTGGTAATTCTTTACACGGATGTTTTTATCTTCAACCACCAAAGCTTTTACTAAATCTTCATCTTGAGTTGCCACACCTACAGGGCAACTATCTAAATTACACTCACGTGCCTGAATACATCCTATACTCAACATAAAACTACGAGCCATAGCAATTATGTCTGCCCCCATAGCTTTGTATTTTACTACATCAAAAGCATCAACAGCCTTACCGCTAGCTACAATTTTTATTTGATTTCTTAAATTGTATTTCTGTAAAGTTTTATGTACAAAAGCTAATCCTTCTAATAATGGAGTACCTATATAATTCGTAAACTCTAAAGGCGCTGCTCCTGTACCTCCTTCTCCTCCATCTACAGCAATAAAATCTGGATAATTTTTAGCTTCAGAAAAAGCTTGTATCATTTCTTCAATTTCTTCATTATCTCCTACACAAAATTTAACCCCAATTGGTTTTCCTTCAGCCAATTCACGAACTCTTTGAATAAAGGCAATCATTTCTTCAAAATTAGAAAATGCATCGTGACCTGGTGGAGAATCTACTCTTGTATGCGGTTCTACTGCTCTAATTTTAGCAATTTCCTCAGTATTCTTTTTTGCAGGTAAAATTCCACCATGACCAGGTTTTGCTCCTTGAGAGAATTTAATCTCAATCATTTTCACCTCTGGTCGAATAGCATTCGCTTTAAAAATTTCATCGTCAAAAACACGTTTCCCATTAACTGTTTTTCCTGCTCCAAAATATCCTGTTCCTACTTGAAAAATTAAATCCCCTCCTTGTAAATGGTAAGGTGAAATTCCGCCTTCACCTGTATTATGTGCGAAATCTGCCATTTTAGCTCCTTGATTTAATGCCATAATCGCATTCTTACTTAACGAACCAAAAGACATTGCCGATATATTTATAATCGAAGCATCATACTTTTGCGTACACTTATCTGAACCTATCAAAACACGCTCTCCATCTATATGATGATGATCTTTTGGAAATAACGAATGCTTCACAAACTCATATCCTTTCTCATATACATCGTGTTGTGTACCAAACGGAATGGTTTCTGTTTCTTTTTTAGAACGTTGGTAAACAATACTTCTTTTTTCACGATTTATAGGAGTTCCATTTAAATCGTCTTCAATAAAATATTGCTGTATCTTTTCTCGTTCCTCTTCAAAAACCCAACGTAAACGAGCAATTACTGGAAACGATCTCCATAATGAATGTTTATCTTGAAAAGCATCATACAATCCGATAATTAATAAAACAGCAGTTATAGAAAATAGAATAATATTACCTGTGTGTGGCATAAAAT
Source organism: Tenacibaculum holothuriorum (assembly GCF_002120225.1). Taxonomy (GTDB): domain Bacteria; phylum Bacteroidota; class Bacteroidia; order Flavobacteriales; family Flavobacteriaceae; genus Polaribacter; species Polaribacter holothuriorum. Next base: position 99,642 of record NZ_LAPZ01000005.1, read on the forward strand.
ATACTAATACTCCGCATAAAACGGCAGCTAATATTAGTATTGCTAAAATTGTGTTTCTCATTTTTGTTAGTTTTGAATATGCAAAATACAGTTTTTTGTGTATAAAAAAAGCTCTAACCGTAGTTAGAGCTTCTTTATATTTTGATACTACAAAATTACTTTTTGAATTTTGCGTATTTGTTTTTGAATTTATCGATACGCCCTGCAGTATCTACTAACTTAGACTTACCAGTGTAGAATGGGTGAGACGTTCTAGAAATTTCTAATTTGATTAATGGATACTCTACTCCTTCAACCTCTAAAGTTTCTTTTGTGTTTGCAGTAGAACGAGTTAAAAATACATCTCCGTTAGACATATCTTTAAATGCTACCATTCTATAATTTTCTGGATGTATACCTTTTTTCATCTCTGTATGTTTTTAAAATCTTTTATTTTTGGCTGAAATATTTAAAAGTTGGTAAATCTTTGTAATATTTCAAAAATCAAAAAGCTGCAATGGCGATTTGAGGGTGCAAATTTAACCCTTTTTTTTAATTTGCAAACAAAAAAATTGCTTTAATTTGTAGTAATTCAATATAAAATTCAGAAAATCTAAAAATACTCATGCGTACATACAAACTTTTTGCACTTGCATTAGCAACAATCACTGTAACTTCTTGTAGTGAAACTGGTTATAAATTTAAACTGAGTACCACTAAAAAAACTACTTTAGGCAAAAAAGCTGCTATTAAGTTTGAACAACTTGAAGGAAACAAAGCCGATTCTGTTCATATATACGTAGACAATAAACGAGTAAATAAAAACGAAACTAGTTTAGCTTTAGACACAGACAAATTAGGTTTAGGAATGCATACAGTTTCTGCTTTAGCATTCTTTCCTGGAAAGACAAAAAAAGAAAAGGCTTCTATCGAAGTATTAGCTGATAAAGCTCCAAAAGTTTATGGATATAAATTGATTAATACTTTTCCGCACGATAAAGAAGCATATACTCAAGGTTTAGAATATAAAAATGGATTTTTATACGAAACTACAGGAAGAAGAGGAGAATCTTCTCTTAGAAAAGTAGATATAAAAACTGGTGAAGTTTTACAAAAAATAGATTTAGATAAGAAATACTTTGGTGAAGGTATGACTATTTTAAACGATAAAATTTACTGGTTAACATGGCAAGCTCGCAAAGGTTTTATCTATGATTTAGAAACTTTTAAACAAATAGGTTCTTTTGATTATGACAACAGTCACGAAGGTTGGGGACTAACTCATAGTGATTCTAAGTTAATAAAAACTGATGGAACCAATAAAGTATGGTTCTTAAATCCTGAAAATCAAAAAGAAATTAAAAACGTTCAGGTTTATACAGATAAATATCCTGTAGACAAGTTAAATGAAATTGAATTAATTAACGGAAAAGTGTACGCTAACAAATGGCAACAAAATTCTATTTTAATTATTAATCCAGAAACTGGTGCTGTTGAAGGAGTTGCAGATTTAAACGGGTTAAAAGACTTAGTTACAAAAGATCAAAAATTAGAAGAACAAGATGATGTTTTAAATGGAATTGCCTATGATGCTAAAAACAATCGCTTGTTTGTTACGGGTAAACACTGGGGAAAATTATTTGAGATTGAGCTAATTGAAAAATAATATTCTTCTAAAGAATAGGTTATATTTACATACATTATTTTATTTATGAGATACCTATATACCCTTCTTATTATTTCATTTGTAATAGTTACTGCTTCTTGTAGAAAAGATTTTTCTACAGTACCTAGTTTTGGAGAATTAAAATTTTCTAAAGACACCGTTTTTTTAGACACTGTTTTTACCAATATTGGTTCTGCAACTTATAACCTAAAAGTATACAACAGAAGTAATAAAGCAATTACAATTCCTGAAATTAAATTAAAAAACGGAACTTCTTCTAATTATAGATTGAATGTAGATGGAAAATCAGGAAAAGTCTTTCCAGATGTAGATATTCTTGCCAACGATAGCATTTTCATTTTTATTGAAACTACTATCAATTTTAATAATGTTGCTGATCCTTTATATACCGACCAAATTTTGTTTGATAATGGAAATAATCAACAAGATGTAGATTTGGTTACCCTTGTAAAAGACGCTCATTTTATTTTTCCTGGTAAAGAACCAATATCTATGAAAATAGATAGTTTAACTTTAGACGGAAAACCCACACGAATTAAAGGTCGTTTTTTAACCGATAGCGAATTAACATTTACCAAAGACAAACCTTATGTAATTTACGGTTATGCTGCGATTCCTGAAGACAAAACACTAACTATTGAAGCAGGAACAAAAATACATTTCCATAGAAATTCTGGATTAATTGTAGATAAAAAAGCCTCTTTAAAAGTAAACGGAACATTAAACGACAAAGTTACTTTTCAAGGTGATCGTTTAGAACATCGATTCGACAAAATACCAGGGCAATGGGGAACTATTTGGTTACGCCCCGGCAGTAATGATAGTGAGATTAATCATGCTATAATTAAAAATGGAATTATAGGAATATGGGCAGATAATATCGATAATGCTACCTCTTCTACGCTAACCTTAAAAAACACGGAGATATACAATAACTCTAATTATGGAATTTTAGGAAGAAGTACCAATATCTTAGGAGAAAATTTGGTTATTGGTAAAAGCGGGCAATCATCTTTAGCTTGTACTATTGGTGGCACTTATAACTTTACACATTCAACCTTTGCAAATTATTGGAACAGTAGCTTACGTGATTTCCCCGCTGTAATTGTAAATAATCATTTTACTTACAAAAATGACAATGGACAAGAAGTTACTGAAACCAAAGATTTAAACGCTGCCAATTTTACCAATTGCATTATTGAAGGAAATAATAATATTGAATTTATTTTAGATAAGGTTGATGGAAGTGTTTTTAATTACAATATTAGAAACTGTTTGATTCAATTTAACGATATTAACAATGCATTAGCGAATAATGAAGAAATGAATTTTGGCGACACAAACCATTATCAAAATATAATTATTAACGGCAATCCTAATTTTAGAGATGCTAGTAATGAAGATTTAATTATTGGTAAAGACAGCGATGCAATTAATAAAGCAATTAGCACCCCTGTTTCTTTTGACATATTAGGAGTGAATAGAACTACGAATCCTGATATTGGCGCATATCAACATATAACATTCGATTAAATCGACTTAACAAGTAATTATAACCACTAAACGATTAAAAACTTTAACTCAACGAAAAACTGAAGAAAAAACTTCACTCTGTAAATATCTTTACAACATAATGTTTCATTGATTATTGTGATTAATTAGTTTGGTTAGTTAAAAAAGAGTTATCTACTTAAAGTAAATAACTCTTTTTTTTTATTCTCTATAAATGGAATTTGGTTAGTTATCTTTTGACAAATTATCTTTCAATACTTTTTCAAACATGCTAACCTCATCAACAAAAATTGCTAGTGACTTTGCTTTCTTTTTAAAACCATAGAATCCATTAAACTTTATTTCTTTATTAAAATGTAGTATTATATTATGTCCTCCAGACCTTCCAATAGGGGAGAAAAATTTAATTATTGATTTTTCTGGTATATCTTTCGTACTTAACTCAGTCTTCTCTATACTACTAAACGGAATAATTGCATTTGATAAAATTCCGAATCGTAATACTAATTCTTCTTTTTGTTCATCAATATAAATAGGTCTTTTCGATAATGATCTTAGCACTGCAATTACCTGTAACATTGTATAAGCACTTAATATTCCTAGTACAATAGATCCCCTAACATTACCATGCTGCATCATTGAATGTGTCACAAACATTTCTACCACTACCACTAATAAAAAACCTAGAATTACACTCGTTGCCATTCCATCTTTATGATAGGTAAATTCGTTTTCTTTAAGTGTTCTTTTCTTCCAATTAAACAATCCGTAGTAAACAACAGAGATTTCTGATGCAAAAACAGTTCCAAGGCCAAAGGGTAAAATCTCATTACAAACTTGCTGCATTAGCTCAAAAAAATCTTTAGAATCATCATTACTCTCTCTTATTTTTTTTATTGCTACTCTAGTTTTTACTATCACAAAACCTATCAACAATAATTCTATTACAGGTAATAAAAGGGTTTTAAATTTTGAAAAAGAACCTTGATACTCTTCAGGAATTAAGATAGTTATTAAAACAAAACCTAATAATGCAATTGAGATTGTTGTTTTATTAGAAATAGATGTTTTTCTAACAATAAAAAAGTACACTAACGGAATTGTCACCAAAAAATCAATAATAACAAATGACGATAACTTTGGAATAAATAATGGTGATTTTAATAATACAACTAATGACAAAATCATTAATAATGGAACTCCAAAAACTAAATATCTCTTATTAAAATTAATTGTATTTCTCATCTGTTTTTGTTTTATTTATTAGTAGAAATAATGAAAAGGTTGTTACATGAATTTGAGATTACTTTTCCTGTTTATACACCTTTCCATCTTTCATTACAAAAACTACATTTTCCATAGTATGTATATTCTTTGTTGGATCTTCGTTAACAGCTACTATATCAGCTAAAAACCCTTTTTTAAGTTTCCCTATTTCATTTTCCATTTTCAATATCTTGGCATTAGTAACCGTAGCGGCTTGAATAGTTTCCATAGCAGGCATTCCTGCTTCTACCATATAACCAAATTCTTTTGCGTTGTTTCCATGTTTGAAAACTCCAGCATCTGTACCAAAAGCAATTCCAACTCCTTTTTTATATGCTTTAGCAAAAGTTCCTTGAATTTGAGGTCCAACAGCCAATGCTTTAGGCACAACTATTTCTGGATAAAATCCTTTCACCTTCGCTTTCTCTTCAACTTCTTTTCCAGCTGTGATTGTTGGTACTAAATAAGCATCGTATTTTTTCATCAACTCCATCGTTTTATCACTCATATACGTACCATGTTCTATGGTTTTCACACCACCTAAAACAGCTCTTTGCATTCCTTCGTCTCCATGAGCATGAGCTGCTACATGCATTCCGTAATCTTTCGCCATATCGCAAATTGCTTTCACTTCTTCTAATGTAAACTGCGGATTATCTCCACTTTTTGCAACACTTAACACTCCTCCTGTAGCTGTTATCTTAATACAATCAGCTCCGTTTTTATAACGTTGACGTACTGCTTTCTTAGCATCTTCAACACTATTTACGACTCCTTCTTTAGGCCCAGGATTTCCTATTAATTTTCTACTACTTCCATTTGTTGGATCTGCATGACCTCCTGTAGTTGCTAACGATTTTCCTGCAGTAAATACTCTAGGCCCAGGAATTTTACCAGCTTTAATCGCTTTTGCCAATGAAATATTAACTCCTGTTCCTCCTAAATCTCTTACCGTAGTAAAGCCCTTTAACAAGGTAGTTTTAGCAAACCCAACCGAGTTATACGCTCTGTCAGCTTCATTTAATACGTATTTTTCTAATCTTGTTTTTGGGCTGTGCTCACTCTCAATATGAACATGCATATCTATTAACCCTGGCATTACCACTTTATCTCGTAAATCTATGGTTTTTGAAGTTTTATCTCTTGGCATTACATAGCCATCAAATACATTTGTTATTTTATTTCCATTTACAACTAAAGTTTGTTCCTTCTTTATATTTCCTTTTTCAGTATCAATCAATTTTCCACATAAAATATAGGTGCTTTGTGAATTGATTTGAATTGCAGTAAATAGTAATGTAAGTAAAAAGCTTAGTTTTTTCATCTTAAAAAGTTGGATTAATCTGTTAAATGTATAAAAATTTTAAGTAGCTTGCTCTTTATTTTACACGATTTGAATGAAAAATATTGTTATTACAGGAACCAGTAGAGGTATTGGTTTTGAATTAGCTCAACAATTTGCAAACGAAGGTCATAAGGTTTTGGCTTTATCAAGAAACACGAAACCTTTAGAAACTGTTAACCATAAAAACATCACTACCATTTCTGTTGATTTATCTTCAGAAAACGATATTAACAAAGCTGTTGATTTCATTAAAAATGAATGGAATAAAGTAGATATTTTAATTAACAACGCAGGTAAGCTCATCAATAAACCTTTTGAAGAATTAACTACTCAGGATTTTGAAGAAGTTTATAAAGTAAATGTTTTTGCGGTTGCTGAGTTAACTAAAAACTTACTTCCGTTTATGAACAAAGGAAGTCATGTAGTAACTGTAAGCTCTATGGGCGGAATACAAGGTAGTGCTAAATTTGCAGGATTAGCAGCTTATAGTTCTGCCAAAGGAGCCGTAATTACCCTATCTGAATTATTAGCTGAAGAATATAAAGAGCAACAAATAGCTTTTAATGTATTGGCTTTGGGTGCTGTACAAACAGAAATGTTAGAAGAAGCTTTCCCAGGCTATATAGCTCCATTATCTGCCAAAGAAATGGCTAATTATATCTATGATTTTGCTTTAAGAGGAAATAAATTTTACAACGGAAAAGTTTTACAAGTTTCTAGTTCTACTCCTTAAATTTTGAAAGAAACACTAATTAAATACATTCCTGAAAAAGCAATTCCATTGGTTGAATATTTGATTAACAAACATAAAGTGCATTTAAAAATTGTTAATCAAAGACAAACAAAACATGGAGATTTTCGTCGTTTGCCTAACGGACAAATGCAAATCACGGTAAATAACAATTTGAATCCGTATCAATTTTTACTAACGCTTATTCATGAAATAGCACATCATGTTACTTATACTAAATTTGGCAAAGTACAACCGCATGGAAAAGAATGGAAAACTGTTTTTCAGCATTTAATGTTGCCTTTTTTACAACCAGAAATTTACCCAAAAACTATACTTCCTTTTTTGGCGAATTATTTAAAAAATCCGAAAGCAAGTACCGATGCCGATGCTAAATTATCATTAGCTTTACGAGAAGGTAAGGCAGAGTCGGGAAAGAGTTTTATCTTTGAAATCCCAAACGGAAGCACTTTTCAGTTTAAAAACACCTTATACAAAAGAGGAAATAAAAGAAGAACTCGTTATGAATGCTTAAATTTAAGCAACAAACAAGTGTACCTTTTTAATCAAAATGCTGAAGTAATTTTAGTAACAAGTTAAAATATAACTCCGAATTAAATTCGGGTAGTTAATGATGAGAAGCTGAAACAAATTCAGCTAAACAAAACTTAAACAATAATGAATAATAATTATTACGCAGTAATTATGGCTGGTGGCGTAGGCTCAAGGTTTTGGCCTGTAAGCACCGAAGAATATCCGAAGCAATTTCACGATATGTTAGGAACAGGACAGTCATTAATTCAAAAAACTTTTGATAGAATTCATTCTTTAATTCCTTCAGAAAATATATTAATTGCTACTAATCAACGCTACAAGGAACTGGTTTTAGAACAACTTACGAAAACTTCAGAAAACAATCTGTTATTAGAACCTGCAATGCGTAATACAGCACCTTGTATTTTATATGCTGCTTTAAAAATTTATGAGCAAAATAAAGATGCAGTGATGTTAGTTGCTCCTTCTGATCATTGGATAGAAAATGAAGCTGAGTTTTTACAGAACATAGAAACCTCATTTAAAGCCTGTTCTGAAAATGACATTTTAATGACTTTAGGAATTCAACCAAACTCACCAAATACAGGTTATGGATATATTCAGTTTGAAGATGAGAATTCTAACATAAAAAAAGTAAAAAATTTTACCGAAAAACCAAATTTAGAAACTGCTGAAAAGTTTTTAGCAAGTGGTGATTATTTATGGAATGCCGGAATTTTTGTTTGGTCTGCTAAAAGTATCATCAAAGCTTTTAAAAAACACCTACCAGAAACGATTGATATTTTAGACGATAGAAACAACGTTTATAATACCGATTTTGAAGACGATTTTATTAAAAGTAACTATGAAAAATGTGAAAACATTTCTATCGACTTCGGAATTATGGAACGTGCTAATAATGTACACGTGCTTCCTGTTGATTTTGGCTGGAATGATTTAGGTACTTGGGGTTCTTTATATCAAAAACTCAATAAAGACGCTCAACAAAATGCTGTTGTTGGCGCTAATACATTATGTAGAGATGCTAACGGAAATATGATTAGTACTTCAACTGGCAAAAAAGTTATACTACAAGGATTAAGCAATTTTATAGTTGTAGAAAAAGATGATGTAATTTTAATTTGTCCAAAAGAAGACGAACAAGACATTAAACAAATAGCTGCAGAAGCAAAAGAACTATAATAAAAAAGAGAAAGTTTAAACTTCCTCTTTTTTATTTATTTTATTAATGATTCGAAAAACGGAAAATAATACTCAACCATATAACTTCCTCTTTTTTCTCCCAATACATTTTCTTTTCCGTCTACAACGATTATAGCAGGAAAAGAATCTACCACATGTTGTTCTTTTAATTTTTTGTTATACTTTCTAGCCTCTTTACTTACCAAATCTCTATTTCTAGGAAAATCTGCCATATACAGCACCATATTTTCATCAGAAAAATCTTTGAATTTTTGAGTGTGAAATAATTTTTTATCTAACCTAATACAAGGTCCACACCAATCAGATCCTGTAAAGTAAATCAACAATGGTTTCTTTTCCTTTTTAGCTTTTTTCAGTGCGTCTTTATACGAATCAACCCAGTTTAAATGAATTTCTTCTTTTACTAATTCAGTTTCTTGAGAGAATCCTAAAAATGAAACAAACATAAATACGCTAAGGAAAATAACTTTCTTCATTTTACTAAAAATTTCATGATTTAAAAAATTAAACAATAATACTGTTTAACTTATCCTTTCAAATTTATCAAAAAACATACCAACTTCAAAACAACTAAATGTTTATCGCTTTTAAGATTAAAGAATTAAATGCTTCTACATCATCAATAATCTGGCTTTTTATTCCTAAATAATAAAGAGAATTAATGCTATTCTTAAGTCTCATGTAATCTTTTTCAGTCGTTAGCAATAACTTATCACCTTCTACTTTCTCTTTAATTGAATTGATTTCTTTCTCAGAAAAATTATGATGATCTGGAAAGTCTAGGTGTGTAAATTTTATATTTCTAGTAGCTAAAAATTCTAACAACGGATTTGGATTTGCAATCCCCGTAACTAATACCACCTCCTTATTTTTAATTGATTCTAACGGAATTACTTCTGCTCCTTTAACAACCTCATCGTAAACAATTGTGCTAAAAAACACTGGTTTGTTTGTTTTTAAACTCTTTAAAATCTTCTCTCTTTCTTCTTTAGAAATATCGCTAGGGCATTTGGTTATTACAATAACATCTGCTCTATTTGCTCCTTTTCTATTTTCTCTTAAATTACCTGTTGGCAACAAAAAATCATTGGTATATAAGTCGTTATATTTAGTAAGTAACACATAAAAACTTGCTTGTACTTTTCTGTGTTGAAAAGCATCATCTAATAAAATTACTTCTGGAGCGTTTTGCTGTTTTAATAAGTTTTGAATTCCGTTAACTCTATTGGCATCTACAGAAACAATAACATCATCCTTGTATTTTGTATAAAATTGTAATGGTTCGTCACCAACATCTAACGCAGTATGAGTTTCATTAACAATTTGAAATCCTTTTGTTTTTCTTTTATAACCTCTACTTAAAACTGCTAGATTAACTTTAGATTTTAAAAGTTCAATTAAATATTCAATTTGAGGAGTTTTTCCAGTACCACCAACATTCAAATTTCCAACAGCAATAACTGGAATATCAAATTTTGTTGATTTAAATATTCCTCTATCATACAAAACATTTCGAATTGTAGTAACTATATCATACAATATAGCAAACGGAAAAAGTAAAAAACGAATCAGTTTCATTAGCACGAAAATACATTAAAAATAGTAAATTTGGTTTCGATTAATACGAGAATATGACAATTAGAGAAGTTACAAATTATATAGAAGAATTAGCTCCTTTAGCCTATGCTGAAAGTTTTGACAATGTAGGCTTATTAATAGGAGATTACAATGCTAAAGTCAATGGTGTTTTGGTTACTTTAGATACTTTAGAAGAAACCGTAGATGAAGCAATTGCTAATAATTGTAACCTAATTGTAAGTTTTCATCCGATTATTTTTAATGGATTAAAGCGTTTAAATGGTAACAATTATGTAGAACGAGTAGTGTTAAAAGCAATTCAAAATAACATTGCTATTTACGCAACCCACACCGCTTTAGATAATGTTAACAACGGAGTTTCTACTAAAATGTGTGAAGTTTTAGGACTAACTAACTGTAAAACACTTATCCCTAAAAAAGGCATCATAAAAAAACTAACTACTTATGCTCCAACTGAAGAAGCAATTGATTTAAGGCAAGCGTTATTTAATGCGGGAGCAGGAAGCATTGGTAACTACGATAATTGTAGTTTTAATGTAAACGGAAAAGGGAGTTATCAAGGGAACGAAAATTCTAATCCGACTGTTGGTGATAAAGGACAACTAATGTTTGAAGATGAAACTTGTATTACAATTACTTTTGAAGCTTATAAAGAAGCAAAAGTTTTGAAAGCTTTATTTGAAAATCATTCGTATGAAGAGGTTGCGTATGAAGTGACTACGTTAGATAATACACATCAAAATGTGGGAATGGGAATGATTGGTGAATTTTCAGAAGAAATGAATGATGTATCCTTTTTAAAATATGTGAAAAAGACTTTTAAAACCGATTGTGTTCGCCATTCAGCATTGCTAGACAAACCGATTAAGAAAGTAGCTGTTTTAGGGGGCTCGGGTAGCTTTGCTATTTCTAACGCTATAAGAGCAGGTGCAGATGCTTATATAAGTGCCGATTTTAAATATCATGAGTTTTTTAAAGCAGAAAAAAAGATATTACTAGCTGATGTTGGACACTATGAGAGTGAACAGTTTACAAAAAACTTATTAGTTGAGTATCTTAGAAAAAAAATTAGTACTTTTGCAATTATTTTAAGCGAAAAAAGTACAAATCCAATATACTATATTTAACAGATGGCAAAAAAAGAAGTAACTGTAGAAGAGAAATTAAGAGCCTTATACGATTTACAATTAATCGATTCTAGAATCGACGAAATTAGAAACGTTCGTGGTGAATTACCTTTAGAAGTTGAAGATTTAGAAGATGAAGTTGCCGGATTAAACACTCGTTTATCGAATTTAGCAGAGGATGTATCGAATTTAGAAACTGATATTAGCAACAAAAAATTAGCTATTGAAGAGTCTAAAACATTAATTGCTAAGTACGCTGAACAACAAAAGAACGTACGTAACAATCGTGAGTTCGATTCTTTAACAAAAGAAGTTGAATATCAAGAGTTAGAAATTCAATTATCAGAAAAAAGAATCAAAGAATATAAAGCAAAAATTGCTCAGAAAAACGAAGTTATTTCTAACACTAAAGAGAAATTAAAGCAGCAAGAATCTCATTTAGATCACAAAAAGAATGAGTTAGATGCTATTTTAAAAGAAACTGAGAAAGAAGAAACTTTATTAAGACAGAAGTCAGAGGAGTTTTCTCAAGCAATAGACGCACACTTATTAAACGCTTACAAAAGAATTCGTAATAAAGTTAAAAATGGTTTAGCTGTAGTTGCAATTGAGCGTGGAGCTGCTGGTGGTTCTTATTTTACTATTCCACCACAAGTACAGTTAGAAATTGCTAACCGTAAAAAAATTACTATCGACGAGCACAGTGGTCGTATTTTAGTTGATCCTGCTTTAGCAGCAGAAGAAAAAGAAAAAATAGAAAGTTTATTAGCTTAATTTTTAGCTTAAAAATATTTTTAAAAAGCTCTCGAGAAATTGAGAGCTTTTTTTATTGGCTTATAAGTAAAGAATCGTTTTCTTTTTCGTCTTAGCTAGCATAACTAATACATTATGAAATTTCAGAACAAACTATTCTTTTTATTAGCTTTAAGTAGCTCACTTACTTTTTCACAAATAACCAAACCTAGTTTAAGTCCAAAAATAAAAACCGAACAACATGTTGGACTCGCTAAAATAACTTTAGAGTATGGACAACCCAATGCTCAAGGGAGAACAATTTTTGGCTCCTTAATTCCTTACAATAAGTTATGGAGAACTGGTGCTAATGCATCAACAAAACTAACTACAAATAGAGAAATATATGTATCTGGTAATAAAGTACCAGCAGGTACTTATGGGATCTATACTATTCCTACTAAAAAGGAATGGACTATAATATTACACAAGAAAAGCAATTTATGGGGAGCTGGAGGATATAATAAAGAAAATGACTTTTTACGTTTTAAGATTACTCCTCAAACATTAAAAGACAACATAGAAACTTTTACAATACATTTTGAAAATTTTAATACTAATGGAGCAGATTTGGTTATTGCATGGGAAAACACAAAAATGAAGATTCCTGTTTTTGTAGATACTGATATGTTAATTTTCCAAGAAATCGATGATAAAATAAATAAAGGTACCGGAAAAGTTAACGCACAAACCTACTTTGATGCTGCTCAATTTTATTATCATAAAAACACAAAATTAGACCAAGCTTTAAATTGGTTTCAAAAAGCAACTGAACTAAGACCAAATGCTTTTTGGTATGAGTATTACAAAGGCGAATTAGCTTATAAAATGAAAAAATATAGTATTGCCAGAAACAGCGCTACAAAATGCTTAAAAGCTGCTGAAAACAGCAAATCATCTGATTATGGATACATAGCCAAATGCAGTTTACTGTTGAAAGCTACTGAAAAGCATTAATAAAAAAATCCCAGAACAAATTGTTCTGGGATTTTTTATTTATATAAATATATTTTAGTAATCTAACTTTTTAAGATAGTCTAATTTTAGCTGCCAAATATCCAATTCATTCTTAAACTCCTGAATACCTGCACGTACATTTTTCACTAAAGGGTTGTCTTCTGTTGCATTAGAAATGAAACTTAAATTATTTTCTAATTGTTGCATTTCTCTAACAGTTTCATCAATTTTCCTTCTAATGAATAATTGCTCACTATCAAGTTTTCTGTAATCTTCTTGAGATAGATATGTATCGACAATGTTTTTAAACTTCATCATTTCAATATCTTCTCTCCCTAGATTTAACTTTTCTAAATGTGAATCAATTGCTTTGTTAAATTTACCATCTAAGTGACGAGCATTTCTTGGTAAGAAACCTAATTCTTTCCATTTACTCATTGCTTCTTGTACTTGTTCTAAAGTAACTCCTTCTTGAGCTTTAAACTCATCTAAAAACTCTTTCTTCGTATCAACAACAGCTTGTTGCTCTTTGTTTAGTTCATTTTTGTGCGCATGTAATCTGTCAAAGTAGTAATTACAAGCATTTTTAAAGCGATTCCAAATATCATCTGAATATTTTCTTGGAACATGACCAATCTTCTTCCAATCTGCTTGGATACGCTTCATTGTATTGGTTGTTTCATTCCAGTCCTCACTATCTTTAATACTCTCAGCTAATTCAACTAAAGCCATTTTTTGCTTTAAGTTAGAACTCTGAGCACTCTTTTCTGATTTATAAAAGCTATTCTTAGATGTATTAAACTTCTTAGTGGCCGCCTTAAATTGTTGCCACACAGCCTCACTTCTATTGTATGGAAGTTTACCTATATCAAAATACTTTTTACGTAAAGCTTCTATTTCATTAATGCTCTTTTGCCAATCATTGTGGGTTTTATTCCCAGAAGTATCGTAAGCATTAATCTCAGCAACTACTTCTAACTTAGCATCAATCATATCTTGGTATTTAGACTTTAATTGTCTAAAATACTCATGCCTTTTATCGTGAATTTTCTTTGTTGCGGTACTAAAACGAGTCCAAACTTCTTCTCTGTGCTCTTTACTTACAGGACCTATTTCTTCTTTCCACATTTTATGCAATAGCTGCAATTCTTTAAAAGCTACATTTACATCTTTTACATTTGCTAAAGCCTCTGCTCTATCAATTAACTTAATTTTTTCTTCTAAGTTATGTTTAAAGTCTAACTCTCTAAAGTCTTTATTTAAGTGAAGTAAATCATAAAATCTTTCTACGTGATGATGGTATGTTTTCCAAGTATCATTGTAACGAGTTTTTGGAACTGGCCCTACACTTTTCCAACGATTTTGAATTTGTTGGAAATCATTATACATTGTTTTAGGATCAGCATTAGTAATTAAGTTTTTCAACTCTTCAATTAAAGTAACTCTTTTTTCTAAATTCTCTTTTAATTGTTTTTCTAATTGCGAGTAATAAGTATCTCTTTTTGATTTATACTCTCCTAATAACTTGTTATATTCTATTTTGGTTGGATTAGAATATTGAAAATCGATAGTGTTTCCTCCTTCAGCTAAAAAAGCTTCTTTCTTTTCTGCTAAAAGTTTTCCAAACTTAGCATTAAACGAATTTTTAATAGCATCTACATTGGCTTTTAACTGTTGAACTGGATGAGCCTTTAGCAACTTACTTAATTCTGTTACTAATTTTTCCAAATCCATCGATGCATAATCTAACATCGGAATTTGGTGTTTCTCATCTTCTTTTTCAGCATCTTGTGCTACTTCATTTTCAACTACATCAACCGCTTTTTCTACTTCGTTTAATTCTTGTGAATTTGTGTTTGTTGTTTGCTCTACGCTTTCGTCGTTATTGTCTAACATGTCTACAATGTTTAAGTTCCACTAATAAAGGTCATAAAGATAATCATTCTTAGAAAACAGCAAACTTATTTTAGAAGGAAAACGACGATTTTTTTGTAGGAACTAAACTTCATTACGAATTCCAAATCTCCCAAGCTTTTTCTGCTTGAAGCTCTAACATTTCTAATCCATTTTTGGTTGTAGCACCTTTCTCTATCCCTTTTTGAAGAAATGTAGTTACTTCTGGATTATAAATCAAGTCGTACAATAAATGATTTGATCTTAAAAATTGATATGGGATATCTGGGCATCTTTCAATATTAGGAGAAGTTCCTAATGGCGTACAATTAATTATAACCGTGTGCTTTTGTAGTAACTCTTCTGACAATTCTTTGTAACTAATTCCCTTTTTTGAAGACGGATTTCTAGAAACAAACTTATACTTAATGTCTAACTTTTTAAGAACATACCCCACAGCTTTTGCAGCACCTCCTGTTCCTAATATCAATGCTTTTTTGTGATGTTTTTTTAATAGTGGAAGTAATGAATGCTTAAATCCGTACACATCTGTATTATACCCTTTTAACTTTCCTTTTTTGGTAATTTTTATCGTATTAACTGCACCTACTTTTAATGCTTTCCTATCGATTTTATCTAAATAGTTGAAGACTTCTAATTTGTACGGAATGGTAACATTCATTCCTTTTAAAGTAGTTTTGTTTTCTTTTATTTTCTTTGGAAGATCAGCAATAGATTCAATATCAAAATTTATGTATTGATGATTCCGTAAGTTTAATTTTTCAAACTTTTTTGAAAAATAATCTCTTGAAAATGAATAGGCAATATTTCTTCCTACAAGAGCAAAAAGTTGTTTATTTTCTTTTTCTTCCATAATAATCTATTCCTAAAATTAAAAGAATTCCAAATACAATAAAGCCTACTGCAATCCATGTTTCTTGCAAAGAAAAATCTGGAATATAACGTTGATAATTTTCAACGATCTTATTTCCTTTTTTATCAAGTAAATGTACTCCGTTTTCTATTTTGTAAATAGTATTTTTCCAAGGCCATACGATTCCTAAAGAGCCTGTAATAAAGCCAATGATTAGCGCAGTAACTATTTGATGCCATCGTTTTAAAACATACCCTAACACGTGAGAAATTGAAACCAATCCGAATGCTGACCCTAAAGTAAAAACGCCAATAATTTTTAAATAACGAACTTTTACTACATCTTTTAACACATCAAAATTACCAGAAAACAATTGAGTAATTACATTACCAAACACATTTACACTATCAACTAAAAGTAGCACATAATTTCCTAATAAAATAAGGATAAACGAACCAGAAAGTCCTGGTAAAGTCATACCTGAAACTCCTATTATTCCGCATAAAAAAACAAACCATAAGTTGTCATTTTCTTTGGCAGGAGTCATAAAACTAATTGCTAATCCAACAGATGCTCCAATAATAAGTGCTAAAACGTTCTTTAGTTTCCAATCTCCAAAATCTTTAGAGATATAGTAAATAGAGCCGATTATCATTCCAAAGAACCACGCCCAAACATAGAGTTCGTAATTTTTTAGAAAGTAATCTAAAATTAATGAAACACTAAAGTAGCTAAACATACTACCTAGCATTACAAAAATTAAAAATTGAATATTGGTATACTGTGCAAAACTTTTAAATCGACCGCTAAAAAGCAGCTTAAAAGCTTTACCATTTATACGTTGAAAAGTAAAGATTAACTCTTCATAAAACCCCATTACAAAAGCAACCATACCACCAGAAACACCAGGAACTTTATTAGCTCCTCCCATAGCTAATCCTTTTAAAAAAAGATTAACTTTTTGCATTAGTGATCGCTCTTTATACATTTGGTTTAGTTAGTTGAACGAAGTTAGTGATTTTATGCTTGCTTTTTTACTGCTATTTTTTCTAGTAAAAGAATTAATCCGAACCCAACAATTGCTAAAACTATTGCTTGCATTAACTGTGGATTTCCATCGAATGAAAAAGGAGAAACTGATAATTCATTAAAAGGAACTTGTTCTCCGTGTGAATTCGTCCTGTAGGTTAACACTTTTTTCCAAGGCCAAATTTTATTTAACGATCCAATTATAAACCCTGTTAAAATAGCCAATGTATAGTTTTTATAATGTGCAAACAACCATTTTAAAACTCTCGAGAAAGTTAACAACCCAACAACTGCCCCTAAACCAACTGTAGCTATTGTAACGAAATCTCTATTATTTACTGCTTGTAAAACTGGCTTGTATGCTCCTAACAAAACTAAGATAAACGATCCTG
Source organism: Tenacibaculum holothuriorum (assembly GCF_002120225.1). Classification (GTDB taxonomy): domain Bacteria; phylum Bacteroidota; class Bacteroidia; order Flavobacteriales; family Flavobacteriaceae; genus Polaribacter; species Polaribacter holothuriorum. Next base: position 116,582 of record NZ_LAPZ01000005.1, read on the forward strand.
AAATACCTGGTAATATCATAGCACAAATTGCTACTGCGCCAGCTAAAAACATAAATAAAGGTGATGAATTTTCGCTAACCAACGGATTTAATGTCGTTATATAATACGCCAATGCTGCACCTATAATTAGTAGTAAGACTGAAAACACATTCCATTTTGTTATTTGTTTAGCAATGTATAATACGCTTGCCAATACTAATCCGAAGAAAAAAGACCATAATAAAACTGGGTGATTCTCCAATAACCAAGAAATTACTTTTGCTAATGAAACAATACTTATAAAAATTCCTATAAACAATGATGCTAAGAAATTTCCATTTACTTGTTTCCATGCAGCTTTAAATCCTTCTTTTCTTAATACTGAAAGTAAGTTTAAATTTATACTACTTATTGAAGTTAATAACTCTTCGTAAATACCTGATATAAATGCAATAGTTCCTCCAGAAACTCCTGGAACAACATCGGCTGCTCCCATTGCTAACCCTTTTCCAGCAATTAACATATAGTCTTTAATAGATCGATTCATTTAGTTTTGATTAGTTGTATCTTTCTTTTTACTCTTAAAACGTACGAATTTATTCTTTTTAACTTTTACAGTGTCTTTTTCTTTTTCCTTTTTTTCCTTTTTCTTTTTCTTCAACCCTAATTTTTGACCAAGTTCAGATAAATTATTAAAGTTTACTTGATATGATATACCTACACCTTGCGTATACCCTTCTTCTTCTACGTTGTTTTGTATTTCATTAGGTCTATTAAAAACCGTTCCTCTTAAAGTACCTTCTTCATTTAACAGTACTTCAACCTTAACTTCCCCAACAACATTGGTTTGCGTATTCGTACCTACAGGAACTCCTACTTTACCGTTTACAATTACACGATCACTTACTTGAGTTGCTAATGAAACATCTACCTGATCATCTGTATTTAAATTGTTAATATTCCCTCTATCTCCTTGAGTATATCCAACTCCTACTTGAAATTTACTTCCATCTTTATTTAATAAATTTGATAAAATACTTGAGGCAATTTCTGAAGCTGTTCCTGTTAAACCTGCAGCAACATTACTACCTAATCTATCTTCATTATAAAAAGTTCCTAAAGCTAAAAGCGACACAAAATGCTGCGTTCTTGTATTAATATCATTATCGTTTAAAACAAATTCTAATTCGGATGCTACGGTAGAATTTGCATTCGGAATTTTAATATCAAACTCTTGTTTTGACTCAAATAAGCTTCCAGTAATTTTAGTATATAAGTCAATTGGAATTTTACGACTCGAATTAATATTATCTAGCAATTGTGCTGGGTTTGCTTTGGTTCTATACACAGCAGTAATATCTAATTCGGCATCTAACGGATTTCCTGTCCAAGAAATATTACCTCCTTTTTGTACCTTAAATGGTTTTGAAATTCCTGCATATTTAAAATTATACACTCCTTCGTCTACATTTAAATCTCCAACCATGTTGAATTTTCCTCGAGTATCAATTTCAATAAATAAATTTCCTTCTCCTCTACCTTTTAAATCACTCCCTGCAACTTTATCAATTACAACTTGAGCTAGCGCATCGTTTGTTACTTCTAGAAAAATAGTAAGATTTAATCCTTTAATATCTTCAATTGCTCTTTCTTTATCGGTAAGTTCTTTTTTATCTGATTTAAACCTTATTAATTTATAATTATCAATAGTTTTTACGTCGCTTAAAGGAATTACAAAAACAGTACCTGGTTGTGTTTTTGCATTCTCCACTCTAATACTTAAATTGCTTGTAAGTCCGGTAATACGTGCATCTCCTTTTATAAATCCTGTACCATAATACGGTACTTCTTCAGATTCTTTGGTATCTAAAACTAATAAGTTTTCTGTATTAAGTTTTAAATCTAAAAACCATTTTTCGAAATTCTCATGAGCAAAACTTCCTGACAAATATCCTTCGGTATCATGCTTGGTATCGGTAAGAATTACATTATTCAATTTAAATTGCTGCTTCTCTAATTCAACCGTAGTATTTCCTTTTAAGTCGAAATCTACATTTAGGTAAGGAAACTTTAAACCTGCATCTTCAAAATTTAGAGTTCCGTAAAAATCCGGATTTCTTAAAAATCCTGTTGCTGTAAAATTCCCAGAAACTCTACCTCTTAATTTAGAAAGTACTTCTTCTCCTAAAGGGCTAAATGCTTCTAATTGATAATCTTTTAAGAACACTTCTAAATCTATAGTTGGTCTTTTTCCGCTAAAATCTAAACCTCCTGTTGCTGATATGTTTTTTGCCTTTTTATGAACCAAAGACAAGTTAACATCGAATTTCTCATATGAGTTATTTCCTGTTACGTTTAATGCTAAATCTCCTTGTTCAAAATTATTAATTTGAAATTCTTCAACTAGTAAATTTCCTTTTGGTGATACAGCTCCATTATCTTCTTTAAAGTCGATAACTCCGTTTAATTTTCCGTTTAGTTTTAAACTATCTACTGGTGGTAAAAAACTTTCTAATTTAACTTTTGTAAATCTTGCTTGTAAATCTTTGTAAGTACTATCTCTTAAAGCTCCTTTAAATTCAATTTTTTGATCTTTTGATGTTAATAAAAACGGACTAAATTCAAAATCTTTTTTCTTTAAATCGAAAACAACTTTGTTGTTATTATTGTTTCCTGGATTTATAGTCCAATCAAAACCTTTATAACTTAACATCGATTTTTGTACTCCTACAACCGATTTTTTTAATTCATCAATTGTATAAAAGAAATCTAAATTAAAGTTCTCTGAATTTTTATCTCCCCCTTTAAAAATAGATTTAAAGAAAAGTGTATCGTTTTTTGTTCTGTTAAGTAAATTCAGTTTTTTAATATTATAAAACTTGTTATTAACTTCTGCGGCTGTTAAGTGCGTATTATATAACGGATTTTTATTATCTAATCTAAGTAACAGCTTATTCACAACATTTCCGTATGCATCAATTTTTGGAGATGAAAATGTAAGTTTCATTGAGTTTTTATCAGAGTTTATTCTTCCTTTTAAACGAGTATTTTCTCCAATAGAAATCTGAGGAAGAAAAATATCTACAATCTGATTATGAATTGTAAAATCAAAATCTAAATATTGATTTTTTGCTACTGGATGCGGTTCGTAATTCGTATAAACACTTCCTAATGCATTTTCTGTAATAGGTAATAGTTCTTCAAAAGTAAATTTTCCTTTCAATTCTCCATTTACAATATCTGCAGATGCCACTTTAATTGTTTTTATACTATCTTTTACAGAAGAAATTACTGAGAAATTCTTAAACGGATAACTTCTTTTTTGATTTGTATAAATCAATTCATTAAAAGTAGCTTTACCAACAATATTATCTAGAGTATTCCCTGAAATATCTAACTTAACATTTCCTTTAATTTTTGAAATACTGTCTCTTGTAAACAAGTTGGTTTTTTTAAGGTCAATCTCTGCTATTTTTGCTTTAAAATCGAACTTATTAATTTCTGAAGAAAAATCTGCTAATCCCTCAAACTCTAGTTTAAAATTTTCGTCTTTTGCATGTAACAAACCATCAAATTTCTTATTTTGAAACTGACCATTTACACTTAATTTTTTATAATTATAGCCATTAAAATCAAGATTATCTACCTCTCCTATTATTATAGTATTAATATTATCTACACTAAAACCACTTCCACTAACATCTGCTTGCAATGTTATTTTTCCTAGAATAGGATCATTAGTAAATTTACCCAAATCAAAATCTATAAATTCTACTTCTCCTGAATAGGAAGCGTGATCAATATCATCTATTTCGGTTAATTGTAAATCAGAAATCGTAGTTCCAATCTCAGAATCTATCGCTAAAGTAGCTTCCATTTGTTCTGGAGTAACCTTTAACAATCCTGATAATGTAAAATTTCCAAGTCTTCTAAATTCAGTTGGTAGTGTTTTCCCTAAAAGATTAGGCAATGTGTTTTTTAACTGCTGATAGTTTGCCGTAACATTCTCTATATCTCCATCGAAAACAAAACCTCTATCTGTGTTTAAAACATTAACAAAACCTAAGTTTCCTTTTATTTTCATGCCCCTTTTAGAGTACATGTTTAGTTTGTTTACGCTAAAATTATTGAGAACCCCATTAACACTACCTGTAAAAGTTAACAGGTCATTACTACTTAACTCGTTGTAAAACTTTTTTAAATCTTTAATCGACAATGCACTTTTATGAAAAGTTGCGTCAATGTTTACTTTATCATTAAAATCTGCTAAATCTTTTCTCTTATATGAAAGTTTAATATCTGCTTTTACTTTCGACTTATTATTCGTCTCTAATAAAGCGTTCTTAAACAACATTTTGGTTTTTGTATACGTAAAATCTGTTGTAATATTGGTTACTTTCACGCCTCTATTTTCAGTAAAATAGAGTCCTCTTATTTTCATATATACATTAGGACCAACAACTGAGAAATCTTGTAAATTACCTCCTCCATTTAAAGCTGAAAACTCAAGTGAATCTTTCTTATTTAAATCAATAAGCTTAAAGTTTAATCCATCTATATAAATATTAGAAGTCTTTAATACAAAAGGAGTAGACTTTGGATCTTTAGGTTTCCCGTCTTCAAAAGTTTCTAAGAATACACTGAGGTTATCTTCTTTTTCTCCTTTATAGTTTTTTAGATGAAAGTTAACACCTTCTAATGTTGCACTCCCTAAATCAACCTGATTTTCTAAAATCTTTTTTGCATTTAACAGCGAAGTACTTAGCCTATTTACAAAAATTAAAGTGTCTTTATGATGGTCTCGAATTTCAATTCCTTTTAATTGAACACTTCCTAGAAAAGATAAGTCTAATTTTTTTATAACTAAGTTTATTCCTAAACTCTTGTTTACCTCTTTGGTAACTATTTTAGCTAATTGAGTTTGAACAGCTGGAATTGAAAATAAAACAATTATCAACAACAAAAAAAGTACAATGTACTTTAGAATACGTAATAATATTTTACCCCCTTTTTTTATTGTTTTATAGTATTAAATGATTAACAAAAGTAGTTTGCTAAATCAAAAACATTGCCAATTAGCACAAAGAACGTTCAATTTTAACTAATATTCAATATTTTTGCTTTCTAAACTTATTTTTTAAGAAAATTTTGAGTCAAAAACCAATTTATATACTTGGAATTGAATCGTCTTGTGACGATACAAGTGCAGCGGTAATTTGTAACAGAAAAGTGCTAAGTAACATTGTAGCTAATCAAGAAGTACATGCTAAATATGGTGGTGTGGTTCCTGAATTAGCTTCTAGAGCACATCAACAAAACATAGTTCCTGTGGTTCAACAAGCTATTGAACAAGCTGGAATTACAAAAGAAGACTTAAGCGCCATTGCTTTTACAAAAGGACCTGGATTAATGGGCTCTTTATTAGTCGGAACTTCTTTTGCAAAATCACTTGCTTTAGGTTTAGATATTCCTTTAATAGATGTAAATCATATGCAAGCGCATATTTTGGCACATTTTATTGAGGAAGAAGATGCTAAAATTCCACCTTTTCCATTTGTATGCTTAACCATTAGTGGTGGTCATACTCAAATAGTAAAAATAACCAATCATTTTGAAATGGAAGTTTTAGGAGAAACTATTGACGATGCCGTTGGTGAAGCTTTTGATAAGTCTGCTAAAATTCTAGGACTCCCATATCCTGGTGGTCCATTAATTGACAAATACGCTAAACAAGGAAACCCTAAAGCTTTTAAATTCACCAAACCTAGAGTTGGTGATTTAGAGTTTAGCTTTAGCGGCTTAAAAACTGGAATTCTTTATTTCATTCAGAAAAATGTAAAAGAGAATCCTGATTTTATAAAAGAGAATCTTTATGATATTTGTGCTTCTATTCAACATACCATTATAGAAATTTTAATGGACAAACTTAAAAATGTAGTTAAGCAAACTGGTATAAAACATATTGCTATTGCTGGTGGAGTTTCAGCAAATTCAGAAATTAGAAAACGTTTGCAACAAGCAGAAAAGCATTGGGGATGGACAACCTATATTCCTAAATTTGAATACACTACCGATAATGCTGCAATGATTGCAATTACTGGATATTTAAAATATTTAAACAAAACGTATTCTGATGTTTCAGTAACGGCTCAAGCTCGTTTAAAAGTTACGGAGTAAATCACTCTTTTAATAAAAAAAAACACAACATATGTTGTAATTCCCCTCACAAATGAAAACTTTCAAAAATAGATTTTTAGTAAACCTACTCTACTTTTTTACTTGGGTAGGTTATTTTTTTATTGCTCGCTTCTTATTTCTTTCATTTTATCATGACAAAACAAGCGAATTAGATTTTGTAAGCATTGTAAACACTTTTGTCTTCGGAATTAGACTCGATATGTCTTTTGCTTCATATTTGAGTTTGTTCCCTTTTTTATTAATAATTTTTAGTATCTGGATTCCAAAGAGATTCATAAAATTTATTCTAAAAACGTATACGTTTCCTATTCTATTTTTAACAACATTGTTAATGTTAATCGATATAGGTTTATATGCCTCTTGGGGAGCAAGAGTAGATTCCACCTTATTAAATTACATTAATACTCCGAAAATAATGCTGGCCTCTATTTCTACCTTTGAATTAATTGGAGGTATTTTAGGATGGCTACTACTTTCATTAGGTTTTGTTTACATATTTAATAAAATAATTAATGCTATTACTTTTAACCTAGAGAAAGGTAAAATTTGGGAAACTCCAGTTTTTCTTTTACTATTTGGGTCTTTAATAATTCCTCTACGTGGTGGGTTGCAATTAATCCCAATCAATCAAAGTAATGTATATTTTTCTAAAAATATGTTTGCCAATCATGCTGCTGTAAACTATGCTTGGAATTTTGGAAACACTTTAAGCCATAAAGTTGAAGATAAAAATCCTTATCAAAAATTCGATTCAAAGATTGCCAAAAATATTATTAAGAGAAGAAATTCTGATTTACAAAATTCTTCTTTAGATTCAATTTTAAAAACTGACAAACCTAACGTTATACTTATCGTTTGGGAAAGCTTATCTTCAAAAGTTGTAGGATCAATAGGTGGAGAACCTAATGTGACTGAAAACCTAAACAAGCTTTCAAAAGAAGGAATTTTATTCACAAATTTCTATGGAAATGGGGATAGAACCGACAAAGGTTTAGTGGCTATTTTGAGTGGATACTATCCGCAAGCAACTTCGAGTATTATAAAAATGCCACATAAAACTCGTAATCTTCCTATTCTACAAAAAGAAATGAAAAGCATCGGTTATAATACCTCTTTTTACTATGGAGGTGATATTAACTTCGGAAATATTAATACGTACATTAGAAATGGAAATATTGATAAGGTTGTAGACGGAAGTGAGTTCGATAAAGAAAATTGGAATTCTAAATGGGGAGCTCACGATCATATATTTTTAGAAAGACTCTCTAAAGATTTAGCTCAACCTCAACAAGAACCATTTTTTGTTACTGCACTTACTTTAACAAGTCACGAGCCTTTTGAATTTCCAGATACTTATAAGTTTGGGAAAGATTCTGAAGATAATTTATACAGAAGCTCTCAAGCATATACCGATAAAGCCATTGGTAAATTCATAGAAGAATCTAAAAAACAACCTTGGTGGGGTAATACTTTAGTTGTAATTATGTCAGACCATGGTCACCCACTACCAAAGCACAAAGGATATTTTAATGCACCGGTACGTTTTCAAATACCAATGTTGTGGCTAGGAGGTGCTCTAAAACAAAAAGGAATTACTGTGAATACAGTTGCTGCTCAATCTGATTTTGCATATACGCTTCTTGATCTATTAAATGGAGGTAAATCGAAGTTCACTTGGGGTAAAAATATATTTAATGAGAACTCAAATCAATACGCTCATTATATTTTTAATAAAGGATTTGGAACAGTAACCAAAGATGGAACTTTCGTCTACGATTATATCAGTAACAAACCAGTAATACAAGAAGGAAATACTCGAAATTTAGATTCTTTAGGTTTTTCTATTACCCAAGAAGCTTTTCAAGATTTTATGACACGGTAAATAAAAAAGGCTAGTTTTAAACTAGCCTTTTTTATTATTGTACTTTTATTGAACAACCAATTGCTTTGGTTTCTTTATTGGTTACTTCCTTACCACTTAATAACTCATCTACTGCAGTTTCAACATATCTTTCAGAAACATCTGATGCATTTCTAGCATTATTATCAACCGCTCCGATATAAGCTACTTTTAAATCTCCTTTATTTTTATTTAAAATAAAAACATGTGGAGTTCTTGTTGCTCCAAATTTAGGATACACTTTTTGTCCTTTGTCAAATAGATATGGAAATGTAAATCCTTTCGATTTTGCTCTTTCCATCATCGATTCAAAATCGTCTCCAGGAGATGCTTTTGGGTCATTAGGATTAATTGCTATTACAGGATAACCTTTCTCTTTGTATTTTTTATCTAATGCTATAATTCTATCTTCATACATTTTAGAATACGGACAATGATTACATGTAAAAACTACAATAAATCCTTTTGCTGAGTCAAAATCAGACAAGGAAACCATTTTTCCATCTACGTTTTTTAAAGAAAAGTCTTCTACTTTATCACCAACTTTATATCCATCTTTTATCGTAAAAGCTACTGTAACTAAAAACAGTGCTAATACTCCTATTGTTTTAATTGCTTTCATGTATATTGATTTTATTTATTAATAAACTTTTTTAATTCTCCTTCCAATTCTTCGTAAGTAAAAGATCGTTCGAAAAACTCCCTTTTATCTTTATTATAAATTAAAGTAGCTGGAATAGATCCTGACCATTTTTCATTGATTTTTGGAATCCAATTGTTTTGATCTGGATCATCCAAAACTACAACTTTCGATTGTAATTTTTCTTTTCTTATAAATGGTTTTAATGAACTTTCTATCTGATTAGGAAAATCAAGACTTACCAAGATTACTTCTACTCCTTTTTCAGAATATTCTTTTTTTAATTTTTCAAAAGCTGGCAATTCTTTAACACACGGTTTACACCAAGTTGCCCAAAAGTTGACAACATAAGTTATATTATCAGATTTTTCTAGCAAAGGCTGTAAACCTTTATAATCAAAAATTGCTAAAGAATTATTTTTTGGTTTACTACATCCTAAAGCTAATAATAACACAAGTAGTTTTAATAGATTTTTCATGATTTTTAAAATTAGAAAAAACGAGCTTTTCTCATTTATTAATTAACGAAACATTAACAAAAAAACTCAAATCAAAATGATTTGAGCTTGATGTTTTTTATATTAAAAACCTGTTGTTTAACAAAAAATTTCATTTAAGAGTTTTGCTAAACGAATTCCTCCTTTTTGTAATTGTTGCCTAACAACTGGAAAATACAAATACGAATAACGATAACTTAGTTTATCACCTGTTTTAGCAGAACTATATACTTTCTTAGTTAATTGATGCGTGTCTTTTACCCAATCTAAAACATCACCTTTTTCAATTTCTTTGATTTGAGCTTTCGATAAATCTTGAGCATTTTCCGCCAATTCAATATAACTCATATCCCACTTATGCAGCATATTTTCATCCCAAACTCTGTGTAAGTTACTTCCTTTTCTATGCCATTGAACCTGAATAGTATTTCCTCCTTTATCTTCTTTTCTACCAATATGAAGTGGTTGATGTAAATCTCCAACCAAATGAACTAACATCTTTAAAAAGAAACGTTTATCTTCTTCTGTGCTATTTTCATCTTTTAAAACTTTAATACAATGATTTATTCCTGTAACTAAATCTCCTTTAGGATTTTTTTCAGCATGTTCATAATCTGTATCTAATGGCATATTTACATAATGCCAAGGGTAGTACTTACTATATTTTCTATCAGATTTAATTTCATCTGCATAAGTCGAAACAAATGCTAAACTTTCTCCTTTTAGCAATTTATCTATTTTCTTCTTAGCTCTTTTTGTTAAATGCTTTTCAGCAATTTTTCCTGTTGCTCTATGACCTGTTGGCCCCCAAATATCATTATTTGAAAATATTGTTGAACTTAAAAAGCTTAAACATATAACAAATAAAAAACGTGTAATCATCAGTTAATTTAATTAGAATTTTAAGCTAAGGTATAAAAAATATTTATGGTGATTTTAAGATTTAAATTTAATTTTATATATTTACAATATCATTTTGATATCATTTTAAAAACAACAACCTATGGACAGTGAAAAAATTATTAAACCAGCGAACGGATATTTAATGTTTGTAATTGTACTTGCATTATTCATTTTAGGAATATACTTTACAGTTAATACAGAAAACCCAATATTTATATTAGTTTCAGTAGTAGCTTTTATTTTATCATTCGGATTTATTTTAGTAAACCCAAATTCATCAAAAGTTATTTTACTTTTTGGTAAATATGTAGGTACTGTAAAACAAAACGGACTTTATTGGGCAAATCCATTATATAAAAAGAAAACCATTTCTTTACGAGCTAGTAACTTTGACAGTGAACGTTTAAAGGTTAATGACAAATTAGGAAACCCAGTAATGATTTCTACTATTTTAGTTTGGAGAGTTACTGAAACTTTTAAAGCTGCTTTTGATGTTGATAATTATGAAAATTTTGTGCGTGTTCAAACCGATGCAGCTGTAAGAAAATTAGCAAGCATGTACCCTTATGATAATTTCGCTGATGAAGGTCATGAAGAAGATATAACACTTCGTTCTAGTGTAAATGAAGTTAGCGATGCTTTAGAAAAAGAATTAGAAGAACGATTATCTATTGCTGGTATTGAAGTTTTGGAAGCAAGAATTGGTTACTTAGCTTATGCTCAAGAGATTGCTAGTGCTATGTTGAAACGTCAGCAAGCTACCGCTATTGTTGCCGCTAGACATAAAATTGTACAAGGAGCTGTAGATATGGTAGATATGGCTTTAGAAGAACTTAACAAAAAAGAAATAGTAGAACTAGATGAAGAACGTAAAGCAGCTATGGTTAGTAATTTATTAGTTATTTTATGTGGGGACAAAGAAGCTTCTCCAGTTGTTAATACTGGCACTTTAAGTCATTAAAAAATAACATATATGAAAGAATACAAAGTCGAAAGTTGGAAGGTTAGTTTTTCAAAAAACAATAAAAACTTAGAAGATTTTTTAAATGAACATGCTCGAAATGGTTGGAAAGTAATTCATATTGCAGAACAATCTACACGAGTAGTTTTTGAAAGAGACAAAAACCGATAATATGAGAATTTTTAAAGAAGAACAACGATTTATGCAATTATGGTTAATAGTTTTATTGGCTGTAAGTACTATTGTTCCTGTAATTATGATTATTCGTGAATATTTACATGGTAAAACCAGTTTATTAAATTTAAGCTGGACATTAGTTTTAATACTTTTTGCTACTGGATTTATTTTCTTCTTTAAATTAAAAACGAGAATAGACGAAAAAGGAATTCATTATCAATTCTTTCCGTTTCATTTAAAATCTAGATTAATTAAGTGGAATGAAATTGAAAAAGTCTATGTTAGAAAATACGATCCGATTTCAGAATACGGTGGTTGGGGATTAAAAGGAGGAGCTCTTTGGAATAAAGGAAAAGGAACAGCAATCAATGTTTCTGGAGATATTGGAATTCAATTAGAATTAAAATCTGGTAAAAAACTCTTGATAGGTACTCAACAAGAAAATAACGCTAAACAAGTAATTAAATATTATCAAAATTTAAACTCATGATACGAGCAACATTACATATCATTATTTTCTTTATCAGTATAATCTTTTCTTTCGCACAAGTTACAACTGAAGAAATATTAATAAAAAACGATAGCATTGAACTAGCAGGAACTTTAAGTTTTACCAAAGAAAAAACTCCTTTATTAATTTGGGTACACGGTTCTGGAAATGTAGATAGAAATGGTAATCAAGCCCCAAGAATAAATGCTAATTATATTAAACAATTAAGAGATAGTTTAAACCAACAGAACATTGCTTTTTTTAGTTACGATAAAAGAACTGCTAACAAAAACAACAGAGCTGTTTTACTAAAAGGAGTATTGTTTGAAGATTATGTTTCTGATGTAAACACTGTTATAAATCATTTTAAAAAAGACAATCGCTTTTCTGAAATTATTTTAATAGGACACAGCCAAGGCTCTTTGGTTGCTATGTTAGCTTCAAAAAATGTAGATAAGATAATCTCTATTGCTGGTCCCTCACTAGCTGCAGATAAAGCTATCATAAAACAAATTAGCGAGAAAGCCCCTTATCTAGATTCAATTGCTAAAGCACATTTTAAAGAATTAAATGAAACTGATAAGATTAAAGAAGTGAACCCTATGCTGGTTTCTCTTTTACATAAAAGAAATCAACCTTTTATAAAATCTTGGATGCAATACAATCCTTCCGAAGAAATAAAAAAACTTAACATTCCTATTTTAATTATTAACGGAACAAGTGATTTACAAGTAAAAGTAGAGGAAGCTAGAAAATTACATCAAGCTAATTTAAAATCAGAGTTAGTAATTATTGATAAAATGAATCATGTTTTAAAAGAAGTAAATTCTGTTATTGATAACAAAACTTCGTATTTTAAAGCAGATTTTCCTCTATCTAAAGAATTAATAAAAACCATTGTTACCTTTGTAAACAAATAACCATGGCAAAGAAAAAAGCATTCGCATTGCGATTAAATGAAGATATGCTGAAGGCTATTGAAAAATGGGCTTCTGATGAATTTCGATCTACCAATGGTCAGATTGAATGGATGCTTATGAAAGCTTTAAAAGAAGCCAATCGTGCACCAAAAAAGAAAGAAGAATAACTATTTTTCTTAATCATATGTTAAAAGCGTTCTACAAAAGTATAGAGCGCTTTTCTATTTTGTATCTTCAAATTTTATAATCAACTAACATTTACATGAAAAAAATATTTACACTATTCTTTTTCGCCATGGCTTCTATTGTATTCTCACAAGAATTCTCAATGGATTTGGTGAAAAACATGAAACCACGTAACATTGGTCCAGGAGGAATGAGCGGACGTGTTACTGCAATTGATGTAGTAGAAAAAAATCCAGATATTATGTATGTAGGAACTGCATCGGGTGGAGTTTGGAAGTCTACTTCTGGTGGCGTAAAATGGGAACCTATTTTTGATAATGAAGTAACTGCCTCTGTAGGTGCTCTTGCTATTCAACAATCCAATCCAAGTGTTATTTGGGTTGGTACAGGTGAAGGAAATCCACGTAACAGTTTAAATGGTGGATACGGAATTTATAAATCACTAGACGGTGGTAAGTCATGGAAATTAATGGGACTTGAAAAAACACGTCATATACATCGTGTTATCATCCACCCAAACAATCCAGATATTGTATATGTTGCCGCTATAGGTTCACCTTGGGGAGAACACAAGGAAAGAGGCGTGTACAAAACTACTGATGGTGGTAAAACATGGAAACAAATTTTATTCAACAATATAAAAACAGGAGCTGCTGATTTAGTGATGGATCCTTCTAATCCAAACAAATTAATTGCAGCCATGTGGGAACACAAACGCGATCCTTGGTTCTTTAAATCTGGAGGAAAAGGAAGCGGATTATACATTACACACGATGGTGGCGATAATTGGAAAAAAGTAACCAACAAAGAAGGGTTTCCTAAAGGAGATTTAGGTAGAATTGGTGTTGCAATTTCACAATCTAACCCGAATGTTGTATATGCTTTAGTAGAAGCTAAAAAGAATGCTTTATACAAAAGTGAAGATGGTGGATTCAAATGGAAAATGATTAATAATAAATCAGGAAATAGAGGTATTGGTAACCGCCCTTTTTATTATTCTGAAATTTATGTAGACCCACAAAACGAAAACCGTTTGTATTCGATCTACACCTATGTAAACGTTTCTCAAGACGGTGGAAAATCTTTCAAACAATTAATGCCTGCTTATGGAGTTTCTAACGGAGTACACCCAGATCACCATGCTTGGTGGATTCATCCTAAAAATGGTAAGTTTATGATTGATGGAAACGATGGCGGGTTAAACATTACCAAAGACGGAGGTAAAACTTGGCGTTTCATTGGTAATTTACCCGTAGCTCAATTCTATCATATTAATGTAGACAACGAATATCCGTACAATGTTTATGGAGGAATGCAAGATAATGGTTCTTGGAGAGGTCCTGCTTATGTATGGAAATCTCAAGGAATCCGTAATTCATATTGGCAAGAAATTAGTTTTGGTGACGGATTTGATGTAGTTCCAGACAAAGATAATTCTCGTTACGGCTGGACGATGAGTCAACAAGGATTCGTGTCTCGTTACGATCATGTTACAGGTAATAATTATACAGTAAGACCAACACATCCAAATCCAAAAACTAAATTACGTTTCAATTGGAATTCAGCAATAAATATTGATCCTTTTGATAATTCAACTATTTACTTCGGAAGTCAGTTCGTACATAAATCAACCGACAAAGGATTAACATGGGAAATCATTTCTCCCGATTTAACTACGAATGATAAATCTAAACAAAAGCAATCGGAAAGTGGTGGATTAACCATGGATGCTACAGGTGCAGAAAATCATTGTACAATTTTGGTTGTAGAACCTTCTCCTTTAGAAAAAGATATGCTGTGGATTGGTACAGACGATGGTCAAGTACAAATCACAAAAGACGGAGGAAAAACTTGGAACAATATTTCTAAAAACATCAAAGGGTTACCTGCAAATAGTTGGATTGCACAAATAAAAGCTTCCAACAAAAATAAAGGAGAAGCATTATTAGTTGCTAATGATTACAGACGATTCAATTATACACCATATACTTATAGAACTAAAGATTATGGAAAAACATGGGAACGTATTATAAATGAAAATGATGTAAAAAGTTATGCTTTAAGCATTGTAGAAGATCCTATTGAATCAAACTTATTATTCTTAGGAACGGACGACGGTTTATACGTTTCTTTAAATGCAGGTAAAAAATGGACGAAATGGACAAAAGGTTTTCCTACTGTTTCTGTAAAAGATTTAGTAATTCATCCAAGAGAACATGATTTGGTTATAGGTACTTTTGGTAGAGCCGCTTGGGTTTTAGATGATATTCGTCCGCTACGTGAAATGGCAAAAAACAATACTGTATTAAAAAACAACATTCAGTTATTTGAGCCTCCAACTGCTTACATGACCGCTTATCAACAACCAACAGGAAGTAGATTTGGTGCAGATGCTATTTACAATGGAGAAAACCGCAAACGTGGTGCTATGATTTCTTACTATGTAAATAAACCAGAAAAGAAAAAAGAAGGTAAAAAAACTAAGAAAAACACCAATAATACTGAAAAGAAAGCCGTAGTAAAATACGATTCTATAAAGCTAGAAATCTTTGACGGAAATCGATTAATTAGAACTTTAAAACAAAAAGCTCCTAAAGAAAATGGTGTTCATAAAATGTACTGGTTTTATAACGAAAAGGGGGTTGCTAGACCATCGAGAACTATTAGAAAACAACGAAGAGAACCTGGAGGAGTTCGCGTTAAACCAGGAACATATCGTTTAAAAATTACTTTTGGTGATAAAACTTCAGAACAAGATATCACTGTAAAGTTCGACCCTAGATTACAAATAAACTCTAATGATATTTCAGAAAAATATGGTACTAGTAAGTCTCTAGAAAAATATCAAAAAACAATGGCAGATGCGGTGAAACAATTAGTACAAAGCAAAAAAATTGTAGCTAATTACAAAACCAAATTAACAAAAGAGGATAAAAAGAAATACAAAGATGCTATTAAAAAATCTACTCAGATTAGTAAAAAAATAGATACTCTGATTAATGCTTACTTAGGGAAAGTTGATAAGAGACAAGGTATTACTCGAAATCCTGAAACAAATGTAAGTCAACGTTTAGGAACTGCTCGTTGGTATGTAGGTAGTCGCTTTGGAAAACAAACTGCTACAGAAACTCGTTTAATCAATCAGTTTAAAGAAGCTTTAGAAAAAGCAGTAAATAATACTAATGCTTTCTTTAATAAAGACTGGAAAGAATATCGTGAGTTTATTGAAAAAATTCAGTTATCTCCATTTAAGAAAACAAAGAGTTTTTCTGTAGAATAGCTTCTACTAAAAAAAAGAGCCTGTTATTTGTAACAGGCTCTTTTTTTATGTGAAGATTATAAAATACAAAAATATTCCTATTAAACATAGTTGTCCTATAATCATAAAAACAAATAGTAACAACAATTGAGTAGCTAAAGCAGTTATCCATTTTAATTGGTAAATATTCTTTAGCAAATATGAAATTATTGAATATGTAAAAAGCATCAGCAAATACATAATGTTTCCTGAAACATCAAAAGCAAAAGTTAGCAACATCACTAGAAAACTTGTCCAATTTGCTGTACCAAACATATAGCAATGAATCGCTAAATTTTCGATATAATTATACTTCTTAAAAAACCAATATGTTATTAATGCAACTACAGGCACAGCGAATAAATACACTAAATTTATAGAGGACAAATAAAAGTCCTGAGCCATTAAAAACTTTTCATATAAATTTTCATTGAAAAGGTTTTTTAAACTTTCAAAGCCTTTTTCGTTAGCTTTATTAGCTTCAGTTTTAAAATTCTGAAAACCTTTATGATAATTTACTAATAGCGTATAAGCTGCTACACTTAATAACAAATACTTAAGTGGGTTTATTATATGGCGTCTATCTTTATTTAAGTATGTTTGAATCGTTTTATATGGCTTTTTAAACATAGAAACATATGCCAACGGAATTCCCTTTTCAAAATTTAAAAAAGCAAATAATTCAGTTTTTAACTCTGATATTGATAATCTTTCTAACTCTTCCTCCACAATAATTTAATTTTTAAAAGAGGTAAATGTACTATTTTTAAAATAAGAGCTTCAAGAATTATCTTTTCCCTATTTTTGGCTTCAATCTTAAGTTTTATAATTATATCATGAAGAAATTTATTTTACTATTTATTTTCTTAATCTCAATTACAATTAATAGTCAAACAAAAGCAGAAAAAGAATTAGGTGTTTGGTACATGTACAATGGGACACATAAATTATCAGAAAAATTCAGTTTAAAAACTATGGCTCATTTCCGTTTTTTTGAAGTTGGAGATGACTTACAACAATTTATATCTCGTTTGGGGGTAAACTATAAAATAAACAAAAACTTAAGCATTACTGTTGGTCAAGCATTTTTAAATACTGATCAAACTTATGACCTAAATGGTGGTGACGGTTATGAAAATAGAATTTATGAAGATTTCAACGTTAAACATGCTATAGCTAAATTAGGTTTGGCACATCGTTTAAGAGCAGAACAACGTTTTTTTGAATCAGGAACTGGACATTTTTTACGTTATCAATTAGGTTTAAGCTATCCTATTTCAGGAAAATGGTCTACTTATTTATATGATGAGATTTTTATGGATTTTGAAGGTGAAAACTTTAATCAAAATTGGTTAGGTGCTGGTTTTAAATACAAAGTATCTAAAATGGTAAAACTTCAATTAGGATATATGAATATTAGAGATGCTAATGATAGAACTTTTGATAGAATACAAATTGGTGTAGCGCTTAATCACTAATACCTCAAAAAAGAATTCTCTATTTTAGCTACAAAACAACTATTTATGGAAAATCAACCTCTTTTTACCAACGACGCAATTGTTTTTGGTATACTTATGCTTTCTTTAGGTTTTGTATTTTATACTGAAAGTAAAGAAACCGGTTTCTGGAAAAAATTCTACAAAATTGTTCCAGGACTTTTAATGTGTTATTTAATTCCTGCTATTTTTAATTCCTTAGGAATTATCTCTGCCGATACATCAAAAACATACTACATAGCTAGTAGATATTTATTACCTGCATCTTTAGTTTTAATGACCTTAAGTATTGATTTAAAAGCAATATTTAATCTAGGACCAAAAGCATTAATCATGTTTTTTACAGGTACTATAGGAATTATTATTGGAGGGCCAATTGCAATATTATTAATATCGTTAGTATCTCCTGAAACCGTTGGCGGTGTTGGTTTCGATGCTGTATGGAGAGGTTTATCGACCTTAGCAGGAAGTTGGATTGGCGGGGGAGCTAACCAAGCAGCCATGTTAGAAATTTATCAATACAATCCACAAAAATATGGCGGAATGGTATTGGTTGATATTGTAGTTGCTAATATTTGGATGGCATTAATTTTAATTGGAATAGGAAAATCTAACAAGATTGATAATTGGTTAAAAGCCGATAATTCTGCCATTGAAGAATTAAAACAAAAAGTAAGTTCATTTGCCGATAGTATTAAGAGAAACCCAACTTTAACTGATTATATGATTATGTTAGCATTGGTTTTTGGTGCTGTTGGTTTTGCTCATTTCGGAGCAGAAAACATTTCTTCGTTTTTAAAAAATAATTTTGAAGCTGTTGCCGATAAATCTTCAGCATTATCATCTTTTTCTTCAAAATTCTTTTGGATGATTACCATAGCAACCGCCATAGGAATAGGACTATCATTTACCAAAGCTAAAAACTACGAAGGTGCTGGAGCTAGTAAAATAGGAAGCATTTTTATTTACGTTTTAGTTGCTACTATTGGTATGAAAATGGATTTATCGAAAATCATTGAAAATCCAGGGTTAATTGTCATAGGATTAGTTTGGATGGCAATTCATGCAGGTTTATTAATATTAGTAGCTAAATTAATTAGAGCTCCATACTTTTTCTTAGCTGTCGGTAGTCAAGCCAATGTTGGTGGTGCTGCAAGTGCACCTGTAGTTGCGGCTGCATTTCACCCGTCTTTAGCCAGTGTAGGTGTTTTATTAGCTGTGTTTGGCTATGTTGTAGGAACTTACGGTGCAATACTTTGTACAATTTTAATGGAAATTGCCTCTAAAGTTTAAGAGAATTCTGCATATTTGCATTTCAAAATTTTGAACCCAATGAAGAAAATTATTGCTCTTTTTGCAATTGCTATCATCGCTTTTGCTTGTTCTTCTAAGAAAGAAGGCAACATGATTGTTAAAGGTCAAATCAAAGGACTTAAAAAAGGAACTTTGTATTTACAAAAAATGAAAGATACTTTAATTGTTTCTGTTGATTCAGTAACACTTAAAGGAGAAGATACTTTCGCTTTAACAGACAATGTTGAGTCTCCTGTGATGTATTACTTAACTTTTGATGGTGGTAAAACTAAAGACAAGCGTCTTATGTTCTTTGGAGAAAAAGGAGAAATTACAATTAACGACAATATTGAAGAGTTTGGTTTTAAACCAGAAATTACTGGTTCTAAAAACCAAGAAGTAATGAAAAAATTTGGTGAAATAAACAAGCAATTTACTTTAAAACGTTTAGATTTTATTAAGCAAGATATTGAAGCTCGTAAAACGAATGATGATGAGAGAGTACAAAAATTAGAAGATGACTATAAAAAATTAGTACGTCGTAGATTTTTATTTACTACAAATTTTGCTATTTCTAATGCTGATAGCGAAGCGGCTCCTTATATAGCTTTAACAGAATTATTTGATGCTAATATTAAGTTATTAGATACTATTAATAATAGCTTAAGTGATAAAGTTAGAAATTCTAATTACGGAAAAAGATTACAAAAATTTGTTGATGAAGTAAAAGCTAAAGAAGCTAAATAATCAAAGATTTTATATAAATAAAAAACTCGATGTGTAAACATCGAGTTTTTTATTTTATGAGAGTTTTTATTTTTCCGAAGAAATGTATTCGTCTACTTTAGTTTCTAATACATTTAATGGTAACGGACCGTTTGTTAAAACTACATCGTGAAACTTACGAATATCGAATTTATCACCTAAAGCATCCTTCGCTTTTTTACGTAACTCTAAAATCTTTAGCATTCCTATTTTATAAGCTGTTGCTTGACTAGGCATTACTATATGACGTTCAACCATTTTTATAGCATCTAATTCTGCATTCGGAGTATTATCTGTATAATACTTTATTCCTTCTTCACGAGTCCATTTTTTTGCATGAATTCCTGTATCTACAACTAAACGACAAGCTCTCCAAAGCTCCATTGCTAAACGACCGAAATCTGAATACGGATCTGCATAAAAGCCCATTTCTTTTGGAATAAACTCAGAATATAGCCCCCAACCTTCAACATAAGCTGTATATCTTCCGAACTTTCTAAACATTGGTACGTCTTTTAACTCCTGAGCAATGGCAATTTGCATATGATGTCCTGGAATTCCTTCATGGTATGCTAATGCTTCCATTTGATAAGAAGGCATACTCGCCATATCATACATATTTGCATAATATGTTCCAGGCCTCGATCCATCTAAAGCTGGTTGCTGATAAAATGCCTTTCCTGCCGATTTTTCTCTAAATGGTTCTACAGCTTTTACTATTAAAGCAGCTTTTGGCTTTGTAATAAACAATTCGTCAAGGCGAGTTTTCATACTATCAATCATATGAGTAGCTTTAGTCATGTACTCTTCTCTACCGTTTTTAGAATCTTCAAAATAAAACTGCTTGTCTTCTTTCATAAATTTAAAGAACTCTTTTAAAGTACCTTTAAACCCTACTTTCTTCATAATAGCACGCATTTCGTCATGAATTCTTGCTACTTCTTTTAATCCTATTTGGTGAATTTCTTCAGCAGTTAAATCGGTAGTCGTTGTTCTTTTTAAGGCATTATTAAAAAAAGCTTCTCCTTCTGGTAATTTCCATGCACCATCATCAGTTGAAGCTACCTTTTCTTGAGCTTCAAGAGTTTCAATTAAACCTTGATAAGCTGGTAAAACAGCTTTTACCATTGCCTCTTTAGCTCTTTTCTTTAAACTCTCTTTTACTTTAGCATCAACATCTAGTTTGTTTACTTTAGCATTAAAATCATTTTCTAATGTACTTGGTTTACCAGATTTGTCGAATGGTGTTCCCTTAATTAAGTTTCTACTATCTTCTAATACTTTTGCAAAAACAAACTTAGGAGGCATAATTCCTTTTGCTTCTTTCTCTTTTAAATTTGTTACTAATTGCTCAAATAAAGGTTTTAAGTTTTGTAATCGAGCGATATAATTTTCTGCATCTTTTTCATTTGAAATTTGATGCATATTAATTAAAAATGCTGGAATTTCTGCTTGCATCCCGTGCATTTGATTTACAGGATAGGTATGAAAACGATACTTAAAATCGGCTATTTGGTTTTCTAATTGCTGTTTAAATAAATCGTAACTTAGTTTAGTAGCATTATCTAAAGCCTTTACATTTACTGAGTCTTGTAACCAAGCCAATGCTGTTTTTGCATGCTCTAATTCTTTTTTAGCAAATTCATCAGAAATGTCATTCCATTTATCAGCATCTTTTTTAATACCTAAATAGGTTTGATACATAGGGTGACGATCTAAATTCTCTTTAAATTGTTTGTCGAAAAAGGCATTTGCTTTTTTCGACTCGGTTGCAATTTTTTCTTTGCTAAGAGGTTCAGTTTTATTTTCCTTTTTACAAGAAACTAATAGTATTCCTAGAAATAAGGCTACTGAATAATATTTAATTTTCATGAATAATAATTTAATGGACGGAAGATACAAAATTACTAGTCATGATAAGATGTAAACAAAAGAGCTTAGTAAAAACTAAGCTCTTTTACAAATACTAACTCTGTTATATTTTAAAACTTAAAACAGGGAAATTACTATGATTTGCTACGTCTTCAGAAATACTACCTTCAAAGAAATGTGTAAATCCTTTTTTACCATGTGTAGCAACTACTAAAACATCTACATTCTCTTGTGTTACAAAATACCTCAACCCTTCTTCAATCGAATATTCTGAAACAACATGAATTTTGTCTTCAGTAAGACCCGAATCTTGTAGTTTATGTAAGAAAAGTTTTATTCTTTCATTTAGTTCTTTTGTACTCTTAAACTTCACATAAGGTGTTCTTACATACACCAACTCTAACGGACATTTTAAAGTACTAAATAACTTTTCTGCCTTTAATAACGGATCGATATCATCGTCTGAAAAATCACATGCAAATGCAGCTTTCTTTAATGAACTTGTAATAGCTTCTTCTTTAATTACTAAAACTGGAGTTTTTGAATGTCTAATAACTTTTTCGGTATTAGAACCAACAAATATTTCTTGCATTCCGCTAGTTCCTTTTGAGCCCATAATAATTAAATCTGCCTCTTCTTCTCTTGCTAATACATCTAGTTCACTAAAAATTTTAAAGTGCTTTATAATTGGGGTAATTTTTATTCCTTCTAAGTATGGCTTATTTAAAAACTCTTTAAATCTTTTTTCTGCCAACTTCATGTAGAATACCGCTTCTTCTTGAATATAAGATTGAGATTGGTTAATTACTGCATTAGAAAGTTCTAACATATGAACTACTACAATTTCAGCATTCTGCTCTTTTGCAAAGAACGCTGCAGTTTGTAAAGCTCTTTCTGAATAGTCTGAAAAATCTACAGGGACAATTATTTTTTTCATTTTAAGTGAGTTTTAAATTCTAGGATAAAGTTAACTCACTATTTGATGAAATTTTATGATATAAATCAGCTAATGACAAGAATTTACTTCTCCTACTGTATCGGTAATTGGCATTGGAGAAATATACGGTATATCAAGACCTAAGCCTCGAAGAATAAATAAAACTCCAATAAAAACAACTACGTAAGGAATGGCTTTTTGTATTTTATTTCGAAGTAATCCGTTAGTGAAATTTCCCACATATACAACTGAAGTCATTAATGGAATAGTACCTAAACCAAATAATACCATATAGAGAATTGCAGACGAAATATTGGTTGACGTTATAGCTCCAAAAACTGCCATATATACTAAACCGCATGGCAATAATCCGTTTAAAAAACCTAACGTAAAAAAGGTATTATTATCTTTTCTTTGTAACTCTTTTCCTAAAGAAGACTTTACTTTTATAACTAATTTTGATAGTGAGTTAGTAACTTTAAGCTTTGCAAATAATTGAGGTATTACAATACTTACAATCATAAGAACTCCTACAAATATTGATATTTGCTGTTGAAATCCAAAAAAGTTAAATCCCTTTCCTAAAAGGCCAAATAAAAGACCTATAGTAGCATAGGTAAAAAGGCGACCAAAATGATAGCTTGTAATTTGAAAAAATTGCTGAACCTTATTATGCCTATTTACTGGTAACATAAACGCTATAGGCCCACACATACCTACACAATGAAAGCTTCCTAACAAACCAAATATAAGGGCCGAAAATAGCATTACTAGTATATAATTTCTTCTTTAAATAAAAAATTTTTATCTTGATATTTCCAAGATACCTCAATGTTCCAACGACCACCTAACAAACGGTTCTCAGGCACGAGCAAATAATTATTGGATAGTGAAATTGGCAATTCGAAATCCAATTGTTTATTAGATGGTCTGTATAGGAACACTTTTCCCCTTATCTTATTTATGTCAAAATCTTCGGGGAAATTTATAAACAATCCCTTTTCTGTTTTTCTTATTGAAATATTTTCTTTTAAGTCTGCAGCATTTTTTAATGCATTAATTTCTTGCTGATAACTTAATTCCTTTTGATAATACTTATCGGTAACCAAATCATGATCGAACGATTTACTTGTTGTCATAGTAACTACGTAATACATAATGAATGTAATAAATCCTATAATCGCAATAACGATACCCGTGCCCCAGTTAATTTTCATTTTATTGTTTTTTATCTCCCTACGAATCTTCAGTTGTGTTCTCGATACATTTTTCTTTTCTTCTTCAAGAAAAACACTCGAACTGACATACTCGTAATGACTAGTTAAATTATCGGTAACTTCTTGGCCCTAAAAAGTTGGTTTTAGTAGTTTCTATTAATTTGTCTCCACTAAATACTCCTATTCTTAAGGTTACTTTTTCACCTTTCATTTCCGATTGATGTAGCTCTATAAACAATGTTCCTTCTGCCAATCCTTGTTTTGGAACTACAAAATCTTGATGTGTTACCGTTTCTATTTTTCCTTTATGTGATAATAATTCATAATGCACATCTTTAATTTCTTCAGTAGTTTTATTAATTACTTTGAATGTAAAAATGTTACTTATAATTCCGTCTTCTTTATGCTGATATAATTGCCCTGGTAATCTTAAAATAGTAGCTTCTACATCGTTTCTTAAAAAGAGCATTCCTATTAAAACTCCTATTAAAATTGTAAGAACTCCCGTATACCCTTTCATTCGAGTAGAGAATTTAAAAGGTACTTTTTTAACGATATTTTCTTCACTTGCATATCGTATTAATCCTTTTGGCAACCCTACTTTTTCCATCATATGATCGCATTCATCAATACAAGCAGTACAGTTTACACATTCTAATTGCGTACCATTTCGAATGTCAATACCAGTAGGACAAACATGAACACATTGAAAACAATCTATACAATCTCCTTTTCCTAATTCTTTTCTATCTTCTTTCTTTTTAAATTTCGCTCTTCCATTTTCTCCTTCTCCACGTACATGGTCATAAGCTACATTAATCGTTTTATTATCTAACAATACTCCTTGTAGTCTACCATAAGGACAAGCAATTAAACATACCTGTTCTCTAAACCATACAAACACAAAATAAAATACTGCTGTAAATATAAGTAGTGATATAAGTGTGCTGATATTGTCTAGCGGATTTCCTGTTATATATTCTATTAAAACATCTCCTCCTATTAAATACGCTAAAAAGACGTTGGCTATTAAAAAGGAAATAATAAAGAAGATACTCCATTTTAACAATCGCTTTTTAATCTTGTCAGCATTCCAAGGTTGTTTATCTAAGCGGATTTGTTTTCCTCTATCTCCTTCAATCCAATATTCAATTTTTCGAAAAACCATTTCCATAAAAATGGTTTGAGGACAAATCCATCCACAAAAAATACGACCAAAAACTACTGTAAATAATATGATAAACACCACTCCTATAATCATTGATATTACCAATAGATGAAAGTCTTGTGGCCAGAAGGGAAATCCAAAAATATTGAACTTTCTCTCTAAAATATTAAAGAGTAAAAATTGGTTTCCGTTTATCTTTATAAAAGGAGAAGCTAATAAAATTATTAGTAAAAAATAGCTTACATAAGTTCGGTATTTATAGAATCTACCACTTGGTTTTTTAGGATACACCCAAGAACGCTTACCTTCTTCATTTACCGTACTTATGCTATCTCTAAAATGTTCGTTCTTGAGTGTTTCCATAATCAACTATTAAAAACCAAATACAACTTTATTGTATACTATCTTTTGCTTGTTCTACTGTTTCAGTTTCTGTACTAGTTTCTTCTTCGTACAACTCTCCTTCTGCTTTTTTAGGTTTTGCAGGTGTTGTTCCTTGAAACTTTAAAATATAACTTGCTACTTTTTGAATATCTTTAGGCTTTAATGTTTTACCCCATGCTACCATTCCTTTTCCTGGTCTACCTCCATTGGTTATTGTTGTAAATACATTTTTAATTCCTCCTCCTAAAACCCAGTATTTATCGGTTAAGTTAGGTCCTATACCCCCTCCACCATCTGGAGCGTGACAAGCTGCACAGTTTAAATTAAATACAGCTTTACCTCTACTTAAATCACTATCTGAAGTTAATGCTGTAACTGTTGCAGCATCAATAACCGCATCTTTTGAAGTTGCTTTAAAAGCATCTAATTCTCTTCTTGCTTCTGCCATAGCTTTATTATACTCCATCTCTTGACTATCAGCCCCTAAAACATGGTATCTTACAAGATATACTGCTCCAAAAATCATTGTTGCATAGAACATATATACCCACCAAGGTGGAAGCGAGTTATCTAACTCTTTAATTCCATCGTAATTATGGTCTAAGATAATTTCATCTTCCTCTTCGATAGCTTTTGCTTTAGTCCATCTTTTAATTAATTTTTTGTACCAAGCCCAGTTATCAACTTCAGCAGGATTAATTCCTTCTTTTTCTAAGATTAAATCTTCTGCTTTTTTCTGAGCAACGATATTTAATAATTCTTTCATTAAAATTACCAATACCAATGCTACAACCGCAATCCAAACTAACGGATTTTCATACAAGCTAAATGGTTTTTCATAAACCTGTATAGCTTTAGTTATTGCCCAAAAAGTAACAGCTATGAATACTAGATAGGCTAGTGATTGAAAATATTTTTTCATGTTTTTTTCTATTTATCTAATGGTAAACTACTTACTTTATTTATGTACTCTTTTTTAGCGGTGAATACCCACCAAAATAAAATGACGAAAAAAGAGAAGAATATTGTTAATGAGATAATTGGGTAAATTTCAATACCTGTAATACTCTCCATATGCCCTTTAATAAATTTTAACATAACTTCTAATTTTTAGCACTTAATTGTTCTTTAATATCTTTTACTTTTATGTCGGTTCCTAATCGCTGTAAATAAGCTATAAGCGCCACAATTTCTCTATCCTTCATTTCGATAAATTTCTGCCCATTTTCTTGTGCATACTTTTTATCTGCAGCATATGTTTTAGCAAAGTCTGGATCTTGATGCAAATTCTCTTGAATTTTAGCTCCTTGAGCATCCATACTTGCTTGCGCATTGGCTATATCTTCTTCTGTATAAGGAACACCTAAACTTACCATGGCTCTCATCTTAGCTTCAGCATCACTTTTATCTAGCTCGTTTCTTAACAACCATTGATATGCTGGCATAATAGATCCTGGTGAAGTACTTTGTGGATCGTACATGTGGTTTAAGTGCCAACTGTCTGAGTATTTGCCTCCTACTCTTAATAAATCTGGTCCTGTACGCTTAGATCCCCAAAGGAATGGATGATCATATACAAATTCTCCTGCTTTTGCGTATTCTCCATAACGCTCTACTTCTGATCTAAATGGACGTACCATTTGTGAGTGACATCCAACACAACCTTCACGGATGTAAATATCACGTCCTTCTAATTCTAAAGGTGTATATGGTTTTACACTTGATATTGTTGGTATATTAGACTCTACTAACAAGGTTGGTACTATTTGTACAACTCCTCCTATTAAAATTGCAATCGTTGCGTAGATCGTTAACTTTACTGGTCTTCTTTCTAACCAAGTATGCCAAGTTTCTGTACTAGTTCTGTGCTTAGACACTTTAGTTAACGCTGGTGCTTCTGCTAATTCATCTGTTACATCTGTACCAGACTTTACAGTTTTTACAACATTATAAAGCATTACAATAGCACCTAAGATGAATAAACTTCCTCCTATAGCACGCATCCAATACATTGGAATAATTTCTTGAACTGTTTCTAAGAAGTTACCGTACGTTAAAGTTCCATCTGGATTAAATTGTTTCCACATTAAAGCTTGTGTTACTCCAGCTACATACATCGGTAATGCATACATTATGATACCTAATGTACCTATCCAAAAATGGAAGTTTGCTAATGCTGTAGAATATAATTTTGTTTTAAACATTCTTGGAATTAACCAATACAACATTCCGAAGGTTAAAAATCCGTTCCAAGCTAGTGCTCCAACGTGTACGTGAGCAATTACCCAATCACTAAAGTGAGCAATGGCGTTAATGTTTTTTAAAGATAACATTGGTCCTTCAAACGTTGCCATACCATATCCTGTAATAGCAACTACCATGAACTTTAAAACAGGATCTGTTCTTACTTTGTCCCAAGCACCTCTTAAGGTTAATAGTCCATTAATCATACCTCCCCAAGAAGGAGCAATTAACATTATAGAAAAAGCTACTCCTAAGTTTTGCGCCCAATCTGGTAACGATGAATATAATAAATGGTGAGGTCCTGCCCAGATATAAATAAAGATTAACGACCAGAAGTGTACAATAGATAATCTATAAGAATATACAGGTCTGTTTGCCGCTTTAGGAACAAAGTAGTACATTAACCCTAAGAACGGAGTAGTTAAGAAAAATGCTACGGCATTGTGTCCATACCACCATTGTACTAAGGCATCTTGAACTCCTGCATAAACAGAATAACTTTTTAAGAAACTTACTGGTAATTCTAAACTATTAAAAATATGAAGTACTGCAACAGTTACAAAAGTCCCTAAGTAAAACCAGATGGCTACATATAAATGGCGTTGTCTTCTTTTGAAGATAGTCCAAATCATATTAGCTCCAAATGCTACCCATACTAAAGCAATTGCTATATCAATTGGCCATTCTAATTCTGCATATTCTTTTGAAGTTGTATATCCTAAAGGAAGTGTAATGGCTGCTGCAACAATTATTAATTGCCATCCCCAAAAATTAAAGTTACTTAAAAAATCACTTGCCATTCTTGCTTTTAACAATCGCTGTAATGAATAATACACTCCAGCAAAAATTGCGTTTCCTACGAAAGCAAAAATTACTGCATTGGTATGAAGTGGACGTAAACGCCCGAAACTTAACCACGAAATTCCGTCAGTAATATTTGGGAATAAAAACATAAAAGCCAACAATAAACCTACCGAGAAACCTACGATTCCCCAGAGTAATGTGGCGTAAATGAACTTTTTTACGATTTTATTATCGTAATAAAATTGCTGCATTTCCATAATTTAATTTGAATTTAATATCTAATTTGTTAGTTTTCTATTTATCTTCTTTAACCAATTCGTCATCAAATAACATACGAACTGAAGGCGTATACGAATCGTCGTACTGACCTTTTTTTACTGAAACGATAAATGCAATAAAAAAAACAATTGCCACTAAAATACTTAGTGAAAGTAGTAAGTAAATAACGCTCATATCTTGCCTGATAATTATACGTCAAAGGTACTTGTGAAGGTTTTCTTAAAATATGATAAAAATCATGTTTTGAGTTTTTTTTCTCTAGCAAATAAAAATGAGTCTGCTATTAACAGACTCATTACAAAAGTTTTAATCTTAATATTTTACTTTAGAACTTTTTTTAATCCTAGCATTAAATTTCGTTCTAAAACTTCATACTTACCATCGGCAAGAAATAATTCTTTTATTTCTTCAAAAAGTACCTCAATTTCTGCCTCAGAAATATTTAAACCATTGAGTGTTACTTTTATTTTTTGAATACTCACATAATCATTATCTACATCAAACTCTGAATGTATTTTTTGATATGTATTATTATCTACTCTAGAAGTAATTTTTTCTAGCTCTTCTGGCGCTTCTATAAAATCAGCATTCATACAATAAATGAAAAGATAAGTATATAACTCCTTCTTTGTCCAATTCGTTTTAGTTATTGTTCCCATAGTTTAAGAGTTTTAAGTTTATTTAAAATTACCTATAATTAAAACACAAAACAATGACATAAATCATAAACATTTAAAAAACAATAAATTACAACTTTAAAAAAGTTAAAAAAACTTATGTAATTCATTTTTATATTTTTACAAAAAGTTTCCTAATGAATTGTATATCCTGTGGTTTAAAACATGAGAATAATTATTGCCCTAATTGTGGTGAAAAGAAAGATGTAAAAAAAATCACTTTTACCTCTATGGTAAACTACGCTTTTCTTTCAATAACTAATATGGATAAAGGATTATTATTGAATATGAAATTAATGTTTATTAATCCTCAAAAGTTTATACATAGTTATATAAAAGGGAAACGAAAAAATATTTTAAACCCTATATCATTTCTTATTTTATCTATTACCATTTATCTAATTATTGAAGCCTTTTTTAAAGTTTCAAAAAGTAAAATTCCTTCTAATGCTAATTTTCAATCAATACAAAGTACTGCCTACAATGGCGGAAAGGTTTTTAGAGCCTATTTTAATTATTTTTGGATTCTTTTTATCATTCCTTTATCTGGAATAACAAGAATGTTGTTTAAAAGATATAGTTACCCTGAACACTTAGTCATTAATGCAGTTGTTATGGGACAAGCTACTTTATTATGTAGTATTAGTTATATACTATCTAAAAGGCCATTAATGTTTGACCCTGTTTTATACATAACACTAGCAGTTTTAATTTTTAGAATTTTTAATCGAAAAAACAATACTTTCGAAACTATCTCACTAACACTTATTACCTTGTTGTTTTTTACAATTATTTTATTTGGCTCTATTTACTTAATGGGAGTATTTTTAAATGTTTAACTTTTAAATCGTCATTGAAAACAATTTCGTTTCAGGCTTTTTTTGGTGTAATTTTTTATCAAACGCCATACAGATATTACGTACATAAGGTCTCGCTTTTTCAGGAACTGTTAAATGTTCTTCTTCAACACAAACCAATCCATCATTGATCATCTCTTGTAATTTATCAATATGAGTACTTACATTATCGATTTTTAACTCTTCTGATTCCCATGAGGTTGTAAAATGACACATAATATTTAGAATATGTTTTCTCATAATTAAATCTTCTTCTGATAAAATGTGCCCTCTAAATACTGGAATTTCTCCCTCATTTACTATCTGTTGGTATTCTTTTACCGTTTTTACATTTTGTGCAAATCCATACCAAGAATCTGAAATTGATGACATTCCTAAGCCAACCATTAATTGTGTTTTATTGGCTGTATATCCCATGAAATTTCGGTGTAGTGTTTTTTCTTCTGTAGCTTTATAAAGACTATCTGTTGGTAATGCAAAATGATCCATTCCTATTTCTATATAGCCCATTTCTGCAAACAATTCTTTACCTATTTCATACAACTCACGCTTCTCTTCATTTTTAGGTAAATCGTCTTCATTAAATCCACGTTGACCCACACCTTTTACCCAAGGTACGTGGGCATAACTATAAAATGAAATTCTATCAGGTTGTAATTCTTTTGTCTTATTTATGGTATGAATTACATTTTCTTTGGTTTGAAAAGGAAGTCCAAAAACCAAATCGTGGCTAATAGAAGTATATCCTATTTCTTTTGCCAAATGATGAGCTTTTGCCACATTCTCAAACGGTTGCACTCGATGGATTGCTTCTTGCACTTTCGGATTGTAATCTTGTACACCAAAACTAACACGAGTGAATCCTAAATTGTATAATGTTTGAAGATGCTCTTTAGTAGTATTATTTGGATGCCCTTCAAAGCTAAACTCATGATTTGGATGTTTCTTTGCTTTTTTAAAAAGTCCGTTAATTAACTTTTCTAGTTGTTCTACAGAAAAGAATGTTGGCGTTCCTCCACCTAAGTGAATTTCTTTTATCAATGGAATCTCATCAACCAAATCAATATATAAATCCCATTCTTTTAAAACGGTTTCTATATACGGTTCTTCAACTTCGTGACGTTTTGTTATGTGTTTATGGCATGCGCAAAACGTACACAAGCTCTCACAAAATGGCAAATGAATGTATAAACTAATTCCTTCTGATGAATTACTTTCTTTAAACGATTGTTTGAACGTTTCTATCCATTTTTCTTTTGAAAATGTTGTATCATCCCAATACGGAACGGTTGGATAACTTGTATATCGTGGCCCTGGAATGTTATATTTTTGTATTAGTGAATTCTTCATTATAAAGTTCCTAAAGCTATTTCTATCATTTCTTTAAAAGTTTGTTCTCTTTCATCAGCAGATGTTCTTTCTCCAGTAACCAAACTATCTGAAATGGTTAAAATTGACAACGCATTTACTTTATGCTTTGCTGCTACGGTGTACAACCCGTTTGTTTCCATTTCTACACATAATACTCCATAGTCTGCCCACTTTTTATAGCTTTCAAACTCATCTGCATAAAATTCATCTGAACTTAAAATGTTCCCTGCTTTAATGTTTATTCCTTTTGAA
This sequence comes from Tenacibaculum holothuriorum, assembly GCF_002120225.1. GTDB lineage: Bacteria > Bacteroidota > Bacteroidia > Flavobacteriales > Flavobacteriaceae > Polaribacter > Polaribacter holothuriorum. Next base: position 148,347 of record NZ_LAPZ01000005.1, read on the forward strand.
TTTGCTGTATTTAATGCCTTCTGAAATAATTCGAAACTTGCAGTAGGTGCATAATCTGCTCCGTTAAAACGAATTGTATTTAATCCAGAATTTGTAGATGCTGCCATAGCAATAACAATATCTCTAATTTTCACATTCTCTTGGTATGATCCTGCAGAACCCACACGGATTAAGTTTTTAACTCCGTATTCATTAATCAATTCGTGGGTATAAATTAAAGTTGAGGGAATCCCCATTCCTGTTCCTTGAACTGAAACTCTTTTTCCTTTGTAAGTTCCTGTAAATCCTAACATTCCTCGAACATCGTTGTAACAAACTGGATTTTCTAAAAAGGTTTCTGAAATCCATTTTGCTCTCATTGGATCTCCAGGTAATAAAACCGTTTCTGCTACCTCCCCTTTTTTTGCTCCTATATGTACGCTCATTTTTTAATACTGATTTTTATCTGAAACTCCTTTAGTTACTAATGAAACTCCAGATGAAGTTCCTAAACGAGTAACTCCCATTTCTATATATCTTTTTGCTGTAGCTGCATCTCTCACTCCTCCAGCCGCTTTAATTTCAGCTTTCTCTTTTACTATATCTTTCATGATCTGAACATCTTCAAAAGTTGCGCCTCCAGTTCCAAATCCTGTAGATGTTTTTACAAAATCTGCCCCAGCATTTACAGCTAGTTGACTCGCTTTTTTTATTTGTTCTTTGGTTAAATAACAATTTTCGAAAATCACTTTTAAAACATTTTTTCCAATAGCTTGTTTTATCAGTCGAATTTCATTCTCTACATAGTCTAATTCTCCATCTAACAATTTTCCGACATTGATAACCATATCTATTTCTGAAGCTCCGTTTTCAATACAATTTTTAGCTTCAAAAACTTTAGCTTCTGTAGTCATTGCTCCTAATGGAAAACCGATTACTGCTGCTACTTTCACATTTGAATTTGCTAATTCTTCTTTGGCTAATGCTACATAACATCCGTTTACACAAACTGCATAAAAATTATATTCTTTTGCTTCCGAACATAGCTTTACAATTTGTTCTTTGGTTGCTGTTGCTTTTAATAAGGTGTGATCTATATATTTATTAATATCCATAGTTTATACGTTCTTTACTCTGTTTATAGTATCAAATTTAGACAATGTTAACCGAACTACACTATTTTCAACAGCTACTAAATTGTGTATTACGCCTGCTTCTAATGAAATTAAATCTCCTGTTTGTAATTGCTTTATTTCTCCTAAAACACCAAAATCTATACTTCCTTGAAGAATTTGTACCGTGATAGGAAAAGGTGCTTTATGATCTTTCATTAGCTGATTTCTTTGAAACACTATTTGAATTTCTTTTGAAAAATCAGTTTCTAACAGCAATCTTACTGCTGGTTTCTTTTCGTTGTATTCTATATCTTTTAAAAAGGATACTGTCTTCATAAGTTATTTTATTTTTCTTCCTAAAATATTCGTTGCAATAGTTGTGAACATCACAATACTAATGGAACTCAAGGGCATTAAAATTGCCGCTATTACTGGTTTTAATTGCCCTGTTGTAGCAAAATACAATCCGATAATATTGTATAATAGTGATAGTAAAAAACTATATTTTATAATACGAATAGCTTTTTTAGAGGCTTTTATATAGTTTCCTATTTGGTTGAATTTTGAAGCATCTAAAATTGCATCGCAAGCGGGTGAAAACACGTTGATATTTTCAGACAAAGCTATTCCTACATTACTTTGAGCTAATGCTCCTGCGTCGTTTAATCCATCACCAATCATTACAACTTGCTTATCTTTTGTTTGTAAATTTTCTACATACTTTAGTTTATCTTCTGGTTTTTGATTGAATAAAAAGGAAGTCTTCTCTGGCAATAACTCTTCTAAAAACTGTTTTTCTCCTTCATTATCACCAGAAACTACGGCTAGCTCATAATCTGATTTTAATTCTGAAAATAAGTTTTGTACGCCTTCTCTATATGCATTTTTAAACAAGTATTTTCCTTTGTATTCGTTATTAACGCTTATATGCACAGAGGTATCTAAATTTATTTTTTCTTTTTCATTTTTTACAAATGATGAAGAGCCTACTTTTAACCTCGTTTCTTCGTAAGATGCTTCTATTCCCTTTCCCGTATATTCTTTAAAACCTTTTACAGAGATTGTTTCTTCTGATAAAGAATTGTACAACATTCTACTTAACGGATGATTAGATGCTCGTAAAGTGCTTTTTAAAATAGATTTTTCATGAGTGCTTAAATCATTACCTCTATAAGTTATTTGGTTTTTTTTATTAGTAGTTAACGTTCCTGTTTTATCAAAAATAATAGCGTTTGATGTTGCCAATTGCTCTATTACTGTGGCATTTTTTAAATAGAATTTTTTCTTTCCTAGAATACGGAGCATATTTCCTAAGGTAAACGGAGCTGCCAAGGCAATAGCACACGGACACGCAATAATTAACACCGCAGTAAATACATTCAACGCTTTGCTTGAATCGTAGTACAACCAAAATGCAGTAGACACAAAAGCTATTAATAATACAACAATGGTAAAATGCTGACTTATTTTATCTGTTAAGGTTTTAAAAGATGATTGTTTGTCTTTTTGAAAAACATCGTTACTCCACAATTGTGTTAAATAACTTTGTGAAACAGATGCCAATACTTCCATCTCTATGATTCCAACCAATTGTTTTCCTCCTGCAAATAGCTTATGTCCTGATTTTTTGGTTACTGGTAAAGCTTCTCCTGTTACAAAACTATAATCAATTTGGGCATTTCCGTTGATTAAAATTCCGTCTACAGGAATTAACTCTTGGTTTCTAATTAATAATCTATCTCCTTTTTTAACATCATAAATTTGAATATTTTCTTCTTTTCCTTCCGAAGTAAGCTTAGTTACCGCTATTGGAAAATAGGATTTGTAATCACGTTCAAATGATAAAAAATTGTAAGTCTTTTGCTGAAAGAATTTTCCTAATAATAAAAAGAAAACCAACCCTGTTAATGAATCGAAGAATCCTGTTCCTAAATCAAATAAAATTTCAAAGGTACTTCTTATAAACAGTACAGTTATTCCTAAAGCTATAGGGACATCAATATTTAAAATTTTAGAGCGTAATCCTTTATAAGCTGAAATAAAATAATCTTGTGAAGCATAAAAAACTACTGGTAATGAAAAAACAAACATTAACCATCTAAAAATCCCTTTGTATTGTTCTAACCAAAATTCAGAAACTTCAAAATACTCAGGAAAAGACAAGAACATTACATTTCCGAATGAAAAACCTGCAATTCCTAGTTTATAAATTAAGCTTCTATCTACCTTCTTTTTCCCTACTTCATAATCTTCTAAAGAAATATAAGGTTCATATCCTATCGAGCTTAACAGTAAAACAATTTCTTTCAGGGATGTTTTATCTGAATTATAGGTAATTCTTACCGTTTTCTTAGGGAAGTTAACCTGTGAAGAGCTAACATTTTCTTGGAGTTTGTGTAAATTTTCTAATACCCAAATACAAGAACTACAATGTATATGCGGAATGTATAGATTTACTACTTGAGTATTCCCATCGTTAAACTCTAATAATTTATCTATAATAGATTCATTATCAAGAAAATCGTATTTACCTTTTATTTCTTGTGGAATTGCTCCTGGGTTATTCTGAAAATCGTAATAACAAGTTAAATCATTTTCTGAAAAAATTTCGTAAACAGTTTTACAACCATTACAACAGAAACTTTTTTCATTAAACTTTATTAACTCAACATCACAGTTCGTTCCACAATGAAAACATTTAGTGTTTTCCATATTTACTCGTTTGCCTATGGCAAATTTCGGCTCTTTTAGTAGGATTAAATATGATATTTATCAGCTTTTAAGTATCTTTGATTATCTTAAAAATTTGCAATGAGCAAGTGCGAACAGTGTATTATTAGACAGTTTAATTCATTAAAAGAGCTTACTAAAGATGAGCTAGTTAGAATTTCTGCTTGTAAAACTTCTAAAATAATTAAAAAAGGTGAAGTTTTATTTGAAGAGGGGCAACATATTAATGGTGTTTTTTGTGTGAAAGACGGTATTTGTAAAGTTTCTAAGATGAGTGACAATGGTAGAGAACAGATTGTTCACTTAATTAGAAAAGGCGATTTATTAGGTGAACGCAGCTTAATTAATAATGAAGTTGCTAACTTAAAAGCTACTGCTGTAAATGATATGGAAGTTTGTTTTATTCCTAGAGATGAAATTGTTAACGATTTACAAAAGAATCACAATTTCACAATGGACATTCTCAAAAACATGGCTTTATCATTAAAAAATGCTGATAATGTAATTGTAGACATGGCTCAAAAAACTGTTAAACAACGTTTAGCGGCAACATTACTTTATTTAGATAGTAAGTTTAATAAAACTGAAAATGGTGCTATTGACGTAACTTTAACTAGAGAAGATATTGCTAACATTATCGGTACTGCTACTGAATCTGCAATACGATTACTTTCTGAATTTAAGAAGAAGAAACTAATTGCCTTAAAAGGCAAACAAATTTTTGTACTAGATACTCAACAGCTTCAAGATATATCTACAGGTTTATAAACAAAAAAGTCGTCAATTAAATTGACGACTTTTTTGTTTATGCTTCACCTGTTGTTCCTCCAAAATTCATTGGAATTGGTGGTTGCTCATAATCTTTTATTTCACCGTGAGCTTGCTCAAACTTTCGAACATTTTCTGCTAGTGCTTTTGTTAAGCGCTTAGCATGCTGTGGTGTTAAAATAATTCTAGACTTCACTTTAGCCTTTGGTACACCTGGCATAATATTAATAAAATCTACTATAAATTCTGATACAGAATGATTGATGATTGCTAAATTAGAATACGTTCCTTCAGCAACATTTTCATCTAATTCTATATTTAATTGTGGTTCTTTATTTTCTTCCATATAAATTAGTTTAAAGAAAAAAAGACCTCTAAAAATTTAGAGGTCTTATATTAAATTATAAACTGTTTTCAATTTCATCTTTAGGTCCTACGATTATTTTATCGTAAGATCTCATTCCTGTACCTGCAGGTATACGCTTACCTACAATTACATTTTCTTTTAATCCTTCTAAGGTATCTACTTTACCGTTTACTGCGGCTTCGTTTAATACTTTAGTAGTTTCCTGGAATGACGCAGCAGAGATAAACGACTTCGTTTGTAACGAAGCTCTTGTAATACCTTGTAATACTTGCTCAGCAGTTGCTGGTTGAGCATCGCGTGCTACTACTAAGTTTTTATCTGCTCTACGTAAAACTGAATTTTCATCTCTTAACTGACGAGCTGTAATGATTTGTCCAGCTTTTAAGTTTTCAGAGTCTCCAGCATCTTCAACAACCTTCATTCCGAACATTGCATCGTTTTGCTCAATGAAGTCATTCTTATGAACTAATTGGTTTTCTAAGAATAACGTATCTCCAGAATCAATAATTCTAACTTTACGCATCATTTGACGTACAACTACTTCGAAGTGCTTATCGTTAATCTTCACCCCTTGTAAACGATATACTTCTTGAATTTCGTTTACTAAGTATTCTTGTACTGCAGCAGGTCCTTTGATATTTAAAATATCTACTGGAGTAACTGCTCCGTCAGATAATGGCATTCCTGCTTTAATAAAGTCATTCTCTTGCACTAAGATTTGGTTCGATAACTTGATTAAGTACTTGTTAATTTCACCTGTCTTAGACTCGATAATAATTTCACGGTTACCACGCTTAATTTTACCGAAAGATACCACACCATCAGTCTTAGCTACTACCGCTGGGTTTGATGGGTTACGTGCTTCGAATAATTCTGTTACACGTGGTAAACCTCCTGTAATATCCCCTGCCTTACCAGACTTACGAGGAATCTTAACTAACGTTTTACCTGCTTCTACTGCTTCACCATCTTCAACGATTAATTGAGCTCCTACTGGTAAACTGTATGAACGTAAAGCATTACCATCAGCATCTTCAATAATTAAAGATGGAATGATCTTTTTGTTCTTAGAATCAGTAATTACTTTTTCTTGGAAACCTGTTTGCTCATCAACTTCTACAGAGTAGTTAATACCTTGCTCTAAGTTGTCGAATTTCACTTTTCCTCCAAATTCAGAAACAATTACACCGTTGAATGGATCCCACTGACAAACAGCATCACCTTTCTTAATTTCTTTACGATCTTTATCAAAAATGATAGAACCGTAAGGAATGTTATTTGTACTTAATGTAATTCCTGTCTTTTTATCTAAAATCTTAATTTCAGCGGTACGAGAAATTACTATTTCAATTTCTTCTCCAGCTGCATCTTTAGATTTTACTGTACGTAAATCTTCAATTACAACTTTACCGTCGAACTTAGCGATTAATTTATTTTCTTCTGAAATGTTACCAGCTACCCCTCCAACGTGGAACGTACGTAAGGTTAACTGTGTACCTGGTTCTCCAATAGACTGTGCTGCAATTACACCTACAGCTTCACCGATTTGAACTTTCTTAGCGTTAGACATACTTTGTCCGTAACACTTCGCACAAATTCCTCGTTTAGCCTCACATGTTAATGGCGAACGTACTTCTACTCTATCTAAACCAGATGCTTCAACAAGACTAGCTAATTGAGGAGTAATTAATTCTCCTGCAGCAACTAATACTTCATCAGTAGTTGGGTGATATACATCATATAAAGCAGTACGACCAGAAATTCTTTCGCTTAATGGCTCTACAATTTCGTCATTCTTCTTTAATGGAGTAACTTCTAATCCTCTTAAAGTACCACAATCGTCTTCGTTTACGATAACATCTTGAGATACATCTACTAAACGACGTGTTAAATATCCTGCATCGGCAGTTTTTAATGCTGTATCGGCAAGACCTTTACGAGCACCGTGCGTCGAGATAAAGTACTCTAAAATTGATAACCCTTCTTTAAAGTTCGATAAAATCGGGTTTTCAATAATTTCTCCACCACCTGCTGTAGATTTCTTCGGCTTTGCCATTAATCCACGCATACCTGTTAACTGACGAATCTGCTCTTTCGATCCACGTGCTCCAGAATCTAACATCATAAATACTGAGTTAAATCCTTGTTGATCTTCACGTAAACGCTTCATAGATAATTCAGTTAATCGGTTGTTGGTAGATCCCCAAACATCAATTACCTGGTTATAACGCTCTTTTTGCGTTAACATACCCATGTTATAATTCATCACAATTCCATCCACTTCTTTGTTTGCCTCAGCAATCATAGCGTGTTTTTCTTCTGGAATAATGATATCACCTAATGAGAATGATAATCCACCTTGGAAAGCGAATTTATATCCCATGTTCTTAATTTCGTCTAAGAACTTTCCAACTGCAGGTATATCAGTTACTTTTAAAATTCCACTAATTACACCTCTTAAAGATTTCTTAGTTAAAACTTGATTGATATATCCAGCTTCTGGTGGTACAACCTCATTAAATAATACTCTACCTACAGTAGTAGCAATTATTTTAGTTACTGGCTTACCATCTTCAATATCGTGAGTACGAACTTTAATTCCTGCATTTAAATCTACACGCTCTTCATTATAAGCAATGTTTACCTCTTCTGGTGAGTAGAATGTTAATCCTTCTCCTTTAATTGGCACTTCTGGTGTAGATTTACGCTCTTTGGTCATATAATAAAGACCTAATACCATATCCTGAGATGGTACTGTAATAGGCGCACCATTTGCAGGGTTTAAGATATTGTGAGAACCTAACATTAATAACTGAGCTTCTAAAATAGCCTCTGGTCCTAATGGTAAGTGTACCGCCATTTGATCCCCATCAAAATCCGCATTAAATGCCGAACATGCTAATGGATGTAAGCGAATTGCTTTACCTTCGATTAATTTAGGTTGGAATGCTTGGATACCTAAACGGTGTAAGGTAGGAGCACGGTTTAATAAAACTGGGTGTCCTTTAATTACATTTTCTAAAATATCCCAAACAACTGGTTCTTTTCTATCTATAATTTTCTTTGCAGATTTTACAGTCTTAACAATTCCTCTTTCGATTAACTTACGAATAACGAAAGGTTTGTATAATTCTGCTGCCATATCTTTTGGCAATCCACATTCGAATAATCTTAATTCTGGTCCAACAACAATTACCGAACGAGCTGAATAATCAACACGCTTACCTAATAAGTTTTGACGGAAACGACCTTGCTTACCTTTTAAACTATCAGATAATGATTTTAATGGTCTATTAGATTCAGTTTTTACTGCTGAAGCTTTACGTGTGTTATCGAATAATGAATCTACAGATTCTTGTAACATACGTTTTTCGTTACGTAAAATAACTTCCGGAGCTTTAATCTCCATTAAACGCTTTAAACGGTTGTTACGGATAATAACACGACGGTATAAATCATTTAAATCTGAAGTAGCAAAACGACCTCCATCTAATGGAACTAATGGACGTAATTCTGGTGGGATTACCGGAACTACTTTCATGATCATCCACTCTGGATTGTTTTCTCTATTCTTTTGAGAATCTCTAAATGCTTCAACAACATTTAAACGCTTTAATGCTTCGTTTTTACGTTGCTTAGAAGTTTCAGTATTTGCTTTGTGACGTAATTGGTATGATAATTCGTCTAAGTCGATACGTGCTAATAAATCTTCTAAACACTCTGCTCCCATTTTAGCGATGAACTTATTAGGGTCAGAATCGTCTAAGTATTGGTTATCTTGTGGAAGTTCATCCGCGATATCTAAATACTCTTCCTCAGTTAAGAAATCCATTTTTTGTAATGGTTCTCCTTCTGCATTTTTAGCAATACCTGGTTGAATTACTACGTAACGCTCATAGTAAATAATCATATCTAACTTCTTAGATGGTAATCCTAATAAATATCCCATCTTGTTAGGTAATGATCTAAAGTACCAAATGTGAGCAACTGGTACTACTAAATTAATGTGACCAACTCTATCTCTACGTACTTTTTTCTCAGTAACTTCAACACCACAACGGTCACAAACGATACCCTTATAACGGATACGTTTATATTTACCACACGCACACTCATAATCCTTTACAGGACCAAAGATACGCTCACAGAATAATCCGTCGCGCTCTGGTTTGTGCGTACGATAGTTAATTGTTTCTGGTTTTAAAACCTCTCCTTTTGAAGCTTCTAAAATTGCTTCTGGAGAAGATAAACCAATTGTAATTTTGTTAAACTTCTTAACAGTGTATTTTTCGTTTTTTCTTGCCATGATAATGGATTCGAATTATAATTGAAAATAGCCTTTTAAAAAGACTGCTATTGAAAAAATGATTTGCCTCAGAGCCTAAACCCTGAGACATTTCACTGTGCTTATTCTTCTAACCTAACGTCTAATCCTAAACCTTTAAGTTCGTGCATTAATACGTTAAATGATTCTGGTAAACCTGGTTCTGGCATTGCTTCTCCTTTAACGATAGACTCGTAAGTTTTTGCTCTACCTAATACGTCATCGGACTTAACAGTTAAGATTTCTCTTAAGATACTTGATGCACCATATGCTTCAAGTGCCCATACCTCCATTTCTCCGAAACGCTGACCTCCAAACTGTGCTTTACCTCCTAATGGCTGTTGTGTAATTAATGAGTAAGGACCAATAGAACGCGCGTGCATCTTATCTTCAATCATGTGTCCTAACTTAATCATATAAATTACTCCTACCGTTGCAGGTTGATCGAAACGTTTACCTGTACCTCCATCATATAAGTATGTATGACCATAACGAGGAATACCTGCTTCGTCTGTTAAAGCATTGATCTCGTCAATGTTAGCTCCATCGAAAATTGGAGTTGCATATTTTTGATCTAATTTTTGACCTGCCCATCCAAGTACAGTTTCATAAATCTGACCAATGTTCATACGAGATGGTACCCCTAATGGGTTTAATACGATATCTACAGGTGTACCATCTTCTAAGAATGGCATATCCTCAGCACGTACAATCTTAGCAACAATACCTTTGTTACCGTGACGTCCTGCCATCTTATCACCAACTTTTAATTTACGCTTTTTAGCAATGTAAATTTTAGCTAATTTTAAGATACCTGATGGTAATTCGTCTCCTACAGAAATAGTAAACTTCTCACGACGTAACATACCTTGTAAGTCGTTTACTTTAATTTTATAGTTGTGAACTAATTCTACTACTAATTTATTTAAATCTTTATCAGTAGTCCAAGTTCCACTTAAGTGTGTAAAGTCATCAACAGAGTTTAACATCTTTTGAGTGAACTTCTTACCTTTTGGTAATACTTCCTCCCCTAAATCGTTAAATACACCTTGAGATGTTTTACCTGTAACTAAAGTGAATAACTTTTCTACTAAACGGTCTTTTAAGTCTTCGAATTTAGATACATAAGATGCTTCTAAAGCTGCAATAGCTTCTTTATCTCTTGCACGTTTGTTCTTATCTTTTACCGCTCTCTTAAATAATTTCTTATCAATTACTACTCCTCTTAATGATGGAGAAGCTTTTAATGATGCATCTTTTACATCACCTGCTTTATCACCGAAGATAGCTCTTAATAATTTTTCTTCTGGAGTTGGGTCAGATTCTCCTTTTGGTGTAATCTTACCAATTAAGATATCACCAGGATTCACTTCTGCTCCAATTCTAATCATTCCATTTTCATCTAAGTCTTTTGTAGCCTCTTCAGAAACGTTAGGAATATCATTTGTTAATTCTTCTGCTCCTAATTTAGTATCACGAACATCTAAAGAATACTCATCAATATGGATCGATGTAAAGATATCTTCACGTACTACACGCTCAGAAATTACAATCGCATCCTCGAAGTTATATCCTTTCCAAGGCATGAAGGCTACTTTCATGTTTCTACCTAAAGCAAGCTCTCCTTTTTGAGTAGCATATCCTTCACATAGTACTTGACCTTCTTCAACTCTGTCTCCAACTTTTACGATTGGCTTTAAGTTAATGTTAGTACCTTGGTTAGTTTTTCTAAATTTAATTAAGTCATATGATTTTTCATCTGAATCGAAGCTAACCATTCGCTCTTCTTCAGTTCTGTCATACTTAATTGTAATTTTATTTGCATCTACGTACTGTACTGTACCTGCTCCTTCAGCATTGATTAAGATACGAGAATCTTTTGCTACTCTACGCTCTAAACCTGTACCAACAATTGGAGACTCTGGACGTAATAATGGAACTGCTTGACGCATCATGTTCGATCCCATTAATGCACGGTTCGCATCATCATGCTCTAAGAACGGAATTAACGAAGCTGAAATAGAAGCTATTTGGTTTGGAGCAACGTCCATATAATTAATAGCCTCAGGAGTTTCAACTGGGAAATCACCTTCTTCACGAGCAATAACTCTATCTGTTCCGAAAGATCCATCTTCATTAATAGGTAAGTTAGATTGTGCAATCTTCATACCTTCTTCCTCTTCTGCAGATAAATAAATAGGTTCTTCATTTGCAACTACTCCATTTTCTACTTTCTTATATGGAGTTTCAATGAATCCTAAGTTATTAACTTTAGCGAATACTGCTAAAGATGAGATAAGACCAATGTTTGGTCCTTCAGGAGTTTCAATAGGACATAAACGACCATAGTGTGTATAGTGAACATCACGTACCTCGAATCCTGCTCTTTCTCTTGATAAACCTCCAGGTCCTAATGCCGATAAACGACGCTTATGAGTAATCTCTGCTAATGGATTTGTTTGATCCATAAACTGAGATAACTGGTTCGTACCAAAGAATGAGTTAATTACTGATGATAAAGTCTTAGCGTTAATTAAGTCGATTGGAGTAAATACTTCGTTGTCACGAACATTCATTCTTTCACGAATTGTACGTGCCATACGAGCTAAACCTACACCAAATTGACCTGCTAATTGCTCACCAACAGTTCTAACACGACGGTTAGATAAGTGATCGATATCATCTACTTCTGCCTTAGAATTGATTAACTCAATTAAGTATTTGATAATAGTAATGATATCGTTCTTAGTTAATACTTTTTGGTCTATATCTTCATTTAAACCAAGTTTCGTATTCATTCTAAAACGTCCTACCTCACCTAAGTTATAACGTTGCTCAGAGAAGAATAATTTATCAATAATTCCTCTTGCAGTTTCCTCATCTGGCGGTTCAGCATTACGTAATTGTCTATAGATATGTTCTACAGCCTCTTTTTCAGAGTTTGTAGGATCTTTTTGTAATGTATTGTGAATGATTGCATAATCTGCCATGTGATTATCTTCCTTATGAAGTAAGATAGTTTTTGCACCTGCCTCGATTATTTCATCAATGTGTTCTTTGTCTAAAATTGTATCACGGTCGAAAATGATTTCGTTACGCTCAATCGATACTACTTCTCCTGTATCTTCATCTACGAAATCTTCGTGCCATGTTTTTAATACTCTTGCAGCTAACTTTCGCCCTAATACTTTCTTTAATCCAGCTTTTGAAACTTTTACTTCTTCAGCTAAATCAAAAATTTCTAAAATATCTTTATCTCTTTCAAAACCTATGGCTCTGAATAATGTTGTTACTGGTAATTTTTTCTTTCTATCAATATAGGCATACATAACCTGATTGATGTCGGTAGCAAATTCAATCCAAGATCCTTTAAATGGAATTACTCTGGCTGAGTAAAGTTTTGTTCCATTAGCGTGGAATGATTGTCCGAAGAATACACCTGGTGAACGGTGTAATTGTGATACAACAACTCTTTCTGCACCATTAATAATGAAGGTACCTGAGTTTGTCATATAAGGAATTGTACCTAAGTACACGTCTTGAACGATTGTTTCGAAATCTTCGTGTTCTGGATCGGTACAGTATAACTTTAAACGAGCTTTTAATGGTACACTATGTGTTAATCCACGCTCAATACATTCTTGAATGCTATATCTTGGTGGGTCTACGAAATAGTCTAAAAACTCTAATACGAATTGGTTACGCGTATCGGTAATTGGAAAGTTGTCCATGAAGGTTTTGTATAAACCTTCTTCACCTCGCTCTTCTGCTTTAGTTTGTAACTGGAAAAAGTCTTGGAATGATTTTACCTGAATATCTAAGAAATCAGGATAATCTGCTCCTAAACGAGAAGATGCAAAGTTAATTCTTTCAGTAGTGTTTATCGTTGCCAAAAGAGATACTATTTTTAAATTAAAAATATTTTTTTTGAAACCTATAGGTTCAATACCGCAATTTTTATTGCTATTACTGACTGAATATCAGCTATATATAATCGAATTAGTAAACTTAAAATATGGTCACTAAAATAACGAACGAATATATACACAAAATGGTTTAGGCTTAGAAACCTAAGTTTCTAATACCTAAACCTTTATTGTTTTTTCCCGATGTTAAACTCGGGAGAGTGAGCTTATTTTAACTCTACCTCTGCTCCTGCTTCTTCTAAAGACTTCTTTAATCCTTCAGCCTCATCTTTAGAAACTCCTTCTTTTACTGGAGCTGGTGCGCTATCAACGATTCCTTTAGCTTCTTTTAATCCTAAACCAGTTAATTCCTTAACTAATTTTACAACTGCTAATTTAGAACCTCCTGCTGCTTTTAAGATTACGTCAAACTCAGTCTTCTCCTCAGCTGCATCACCACCACCTGTTGCAGGTCCTGCTACTGCTACAGCTGCTGCTGCTGGCTCAATACCGTACTCTTCTTTTAAAATATCTGCTAATTCATTAACTTCTTTTACTGTTAAGTTAACTAATTGTTCTGCGAAATCTTTTAAATCTGCCATTTTACTTGTTTTTTAAATTTTTATTTTAGTTTATTAGTGCGCTTTTTTATTTTTCTGATAATGTCTTTAAGATACCAGATAACTTACTACCTCCTGATTGTAATCCTGAAATAACATTCTTAGCAGGCGATTGTAATAATGTAATAATATCTCCAATAAGTTCCTCTCTAGATTTGATATTTACAAGAGCGTCTAATTGATCATCTCCTACGTAAATAGCTTCCTCTACAAATGCACCTTTTAATAAAGGCTTCTCTGATTTTTTACGGAACTCTTTAATTACTTTAGCAGGTGCATTACCAGCCTCAGCAATCATTAATGAAGTATTACCTTTTAATGTACTTGGTAAGTCTCCAAAGTCTTTATCAGAAGCTTCCATTGCTTTAGCAAGCAATGTGTTCTTAACAACAGCCAATTCTACGTTAGCTTTAAAACAAGCTCTACGTAAGTTAGATGTAGTAATAGCATCTAAACCAGAAATATCTGCTAAATAGATAGTATTAGTATCTGCTAATTGTGCTGTTAAATCTTGAATTACTTGTGATTTTTCTTCTCTAGTCATAATTGAAAAGTTTTAACTGCCTTACGATACAGATTTTACATCTATAGCTACAGAAGGACTCATAGTAGAAGACATGAATATACTCTTAATATAAGTTCCTTTTGCCGCTGTTGGCTTTAATTTAATAAGTGTTTGTAATAACTCATTTGCATTTTCTTCAATCTTATCTGCACCAAAAGATGCTTTACCGATTGCAGCATGCACGATACCAGTTTTATCAACTTTAAAGTCAATCTTACCAGCTTTTACTTCTTTAACAGCTTTTGCAACGTCCATAGTTACTGTACCTGTCTTTGGGTTTGGCATTAAACCACGAGGACCTAACACACGTCCTAAAGGACCTAATTTACCCATTACAGATGGCATAGTAATAATAACATCTACATCTGTCCAACCTCCTTTAATTTTTTGAAGGTATTCATCTAATCCAACATAATCAGCACCAGCTTCTTTAGCTTCTGCTTCTTTATCTGGAGTAACTAATGCTAAAACTTTTACATCTTTACCAGTTCCGTGAGGTAATGTTACAACTCCACGTACCATTTGATTAGCTTTACGAGGATCTACTCCTAAACGCACTGCTAAATCTACAGATGCATCAAATTTTACATTTGTAATTTCTTTTACTAAAGCTGATGCTTCGCTTAAATTGTAAACTTTAGAGCTATCAACTTTAGCACGAGCTTCTTTTTGTTTTTTAGTCAATCTTGCCATGTTCTAAATTGCTTTTAAGTTTACTCAGCAGGAGCATCACCTGTTACTGTTAATCCCATAGAGCGAGCTGTACCAGCGATCATTCTCATTGCAGATTCTACTTTGAAGGCATTCATATCTACCATCTTGTCTTCTGCAATTCCACGAATTTGATCCCAAGTAACACTTGCTACTTTCTTTCTATTTGGTTCTCCAGAACCTTTTTTAATTTTGGCCGCTTCTAGTAATTGTACTGCAGCTGGTGGTGTTTTTACAACAAACTCGAAAGATTTGTCTGTATAAACAGTAATAACAACTGGTAAAACTTTACCTTGTTTGTCCTGTGTACGAGCATTAAATTGCTTACAGAACTCCATGATGTTAACACCGGCAGCACCTAAAGCGGGTCCAACTGGTGGCGACGGATTCGCAGCACCTCCCCTAACTTGTAGTTTAACTAATTTACTTACTTCTTTTGCCATTGTTTAAAATTTAATATTGTGTTTAAAATGGAAGCTAAAAACACAATTTCTATAGGTGTAACAATTAAATTTTCTCTACTTGCATGTAATTTAGTTCTAATGGAGTTTTTCTTCCGAAAATTTTAACCATTACTTCTAACTTACGTTTCTCTTCGTTAACCTTTTCAATAGTACCATCGAAACCATTAAATGGTCCGTCGATTACTTTTACAGTTTCTCCAACCGAGTAAGGTATAACAACATTTTCATCTTTTACAGAAAGCTCGTCAACCTTACCTAACATACGGTTAACTTCTGATTTACGCATTGGCACAGGATCTCCTCCTTTAGTTTCTCCTAAGAAACCTATAACACCAGTTACAGATTTAATTACGTGAGGAACTTCACCAGCTAAATTAGCTTCTACCATTACATAACCAGGAAAATAAACACGCTCTCTGTTAATTTTTTTCCCATTTCTTATTTGAATAACTTTTTCGGTAGGAACGATTACTTGACCAACAAAGTCTGATAATCCTAAACGCGAAATTTCAGTCTCGATATAAGTCTTCACCTTATTTTCTTGACCTCCAATTGCCCTAACCACATACCACTTCATCACCGAATCAGCCATAACCTAGTTATTAAACATTTCGAAAAAGTTATCTAATCCTGTTTGAAAAACTTTATCAATTGCTGCTACAGCTAAAGCAAATGCAATTGTAAAAGCAGCTACTACTACTGTTGACTTTTGAGCTTCTTCACGAGAAATCCACGTCATGTTAGTATTTAACTCTTCGAAAGAATCTTTGATGTATTGTATAAAGTTGTTCATGTTTTAATCCTTTTAACGAGTTGCAGTAAAAAACTACAACTCGCTTTAAATTTGCACGGGTTGAGAGACTCGAACTCCCGACACCTGGTTTTGGAGACCAGTGCTCTACCAACTGAGCTAAACCCGTATTTCATTTTAAAGGAGTCTCATTAAAGAGACTCCTTATTTTTTTATATTAGAACTGTAATTAGTCTAAAATCTCAGTTACCTGACCAGCTCCTACTGTTCTACCTCCTTCACGGATAGCGAACTGTAAACCTACGTTTAATGCGATAGGTTGGATTAAGTCTACAGTAATAGTTAAGTTATCACCAGGCATTACCATTTCTACTCCGTCAGGTAAAGCGATGTTACCAGTTACGTCAGTTGTACGCACGTAGAACTGTGGACGGTAGTTGTTGTGGAATGGAGTGTGACGTCCACCTTCTTCTTTCTTTAAGATATACACCTCAGCCTTGAACTTAGCGTGTGGAGTAATAGAACCTGGCTTACAGATTACCATTCCTCTCTTGATATCAGTCTTGTCAATACCTCTTAATAAGATACCTGCGTTATCTCCAGCCTCACCTCTATCTAAGATTTGACGGAACATTTCGATACCAGTTACAGTAGAAGTTAATTTCTCTTCACCCATACCGATGATCTCTACAGGATCTCCAGAATTGATGATACCAGTTTCGATACGTCCAGTTGCTACTGTACCACGACCAGTAATAGAGAATACATCTTCGATTGGCATTAAGAAATCTTTTTCAGTATCTCTTGGTGGCTCTTCAATCCAAGTATCAACAGCTTCCATTAATTCTAAAACTGTATCTACCCACTTTTGCTCTCCGTTTAAAGCACCTAAAGCAGAACCCATTACTACAGGACCATTATCTCCATCATACTCATAGAAAGATAATAAATCTCTAACTTCCATTTCTACTAACTCTAATAACTCCTCATCGTCAACCATATCAACTTTGTTTAAGAAAACAACGATACGTGGAATTCCAACCTGACGACCTAATAAGATGTGCTCACGAGTTTGTGGCATTGGACCATCTGTAGCAGCTACTACTAAGATAGCACCATCCATTTGCGCAGCTCCAGTTACCATGTTCTTTACGTAATCCGCGTGACCAGGACAGTCAACGTGTGCGTAGTGACGGTTAGCTGTTGCGTACTCTACGTGAGAAGAGTTAATTGTAATACCTCTTTCTTTTTCTTCTGGAGCGTTATCGATTTGATCAAAATCTCTTTGCTCAGAATATCCTGCGTCAGCTAATACTTTAGTAATAGCAGCAGTCAATGTAGTCTTACCGTGATCTACGTGACCGATAGTACCAACGTTTAAGTGTGGCTTCGAACGATCATAAGTTGCTTTTGCCATGATTATTAATTTTAATTCTTAGTTAAATATATTTAGTGTTATTTTAAAACTCTCTTTAAACAAGCTCTAAAATAGAGCCAACAACGGGATTTGAACCCGTGACCTCATCCCTACCAAGGATGCGCTCTACCAACTGAGCTATGTCGGCGGTAAAGTTTAGAGCGGGAGACCGGGTTCGAACCGGCGACATTCAGCTTGGAAGGCTGACGCTCTACCAACTGAGCTACTCCCGCAATAAAATTCTTTAAGATTTAGTGGGGAGAGCAGGATTCGAACCTGCGAAGTCGAAAGACAACGGAGTTACAGTCCGTCCCATTTGGCCGCTCTGGAATCTCCCCGATAAAATCTTATAATATTTTAATGAACTTTTGTTTTTTTGAGCCGATAGAGGGACTCGAACCCACGACCTGCTGATTACAAATCAGCTGCTCTAGCCAGCTGAGCTATATCGGCTGTTGTTTATAAAAAAACAATCCGCTATTTCTAACGGACTGCAAATGTAAAAAGTAATTTCGAATTTCTAAAACTTTTTTGATAAATTTTTATTTGTTTTTATGAGACTACTGAATCTCGCATCTTTTCTTTTGATTTTTTAAGTTGTCTTTTTAGCGACTCAATACCAACACTAACCCCTTCTTCGAAGGTTTTGTATTGTTTTTTTACCATTAATTCGTTTCCTGGAATATTTATTTTTATCTCAGTAATTTTATTTTCTTTCTCACTTGTTTTTTGAACTTTTAAAAAGACCTCAGCATCTACAATCTTGTCATGAAATTTTTCTAACCCTCCTACTTTCTTTTCAATGTAGTCTAATAATTTAACGTCTGCTGTGAAGTTTATTGATTGTGTGAACACCTTCATAATCTTACAATTTTTAGGTAGACTCTCTAGGGTGAGTCTTATTATACACTTGTTTGAGTTGTTCCAAGCTATTATGTGTATAGACTTGGGTTGAGGCTAAACTTGAATGCCCTAGTAATTCTTTAACCGTATTTAAAGATGCGCCGTTATTTAGTAAATGTGTTGCAAATGTATGACGTAACATATGCGGACTCCTTTTTACCTTTGTAGACACCCTACTAAAGTACGAATTTATTATTCTGTAAACAAGTGTTTCGTATAGTTTAACTCCTTTTTCAGTTACTAATAATTCTTCTGCATTGGTTTTAATTTGTTTTTTAAATTCTAAATACTTTAAAAGTATTTGTTTTACAGTATCTAACAAAACTACAAATCGTTCTTTATTTCTTTTCCCTAAGACTTTTATGGTATTATCGTAATAATTAATATCTCTTTCTTTTATATTAATTAATTCAGCTCTTCTTATACCCGTACTATATAATAACTCAATAACTAAACGATTTCTAATATCTTCGAATGAGTTTTCTTGAGTTAACTCGAATATATCTTCTAATTCTTTTACTGTAAAAGGAACTTGAATTTTCTTTTCTGTTTTAAGTGATTTATGTTTTGCTAAAGGATTTATTTTAATCTCCCCTATCTTCAACAAGAATTTATAAAAAGATTTAAGTGAACTTACTTTTCTATTTATCGATCTATTGGAAATGTTCTGATTTACCAAACTAACAATCCATGTTCGTATTTGATTGTAATGAATGTTTTCAATATCAGTCTGATCATATTCTACTTCACAAAAATCTTTAAACGCTAGTAAATCTTTTTCATAAGCTAAAATGGTATGCTTAGAATATTTTTTTTCAAAACTTAAGTAATCTATAAAAGCGTCTATCAACATATTTCAAAATTAAACATTTTAAACAACAAAAAATCCTGCATTTAAAAATGCAGGATTTTGTATCTTAAAAAGAATTATTATTACCCTAATTCTTCTTGTGTTCTTAATCTTTGAACGTAAGATGCTTTGATTCTCTCAGCTCTTTTCGCTACAGACGGCTTCGTGAAATGTTTTCTCTCACGTAATTGTCTTAACGTTTTAGTGTTACTGAATTTACGCTTATAACGTTTTAACGCTCTATCGATATTCTCTCCTTCTTTTACTGGAATGATTAACATATGTTTGCACCTCCTTTCATTGTAGTCTTTTATATTTTACAGCTATTCGTTTTTTATTATTGAAAACCAACAACTTGTTATTATTATTTTTTGGACTGCAAAGATACGGAGAGTTTTTAAATGAGCAATTAAATATTCAAATTATTTTGGCGCCCATACAGAATAGCTTTTTGGCGGCACTTGAATTTTAACCCAACGACCTCCTTGAGTAACTGGTTCCCAATTAGAATGCCCTGTATAATCTTTTATACGCGTATTAGACCAATTCGTTTCTATCCAACGTTCTTGCCAATGATTTGCATTATTAATATACACAACTAAACCAGAGTTATTATACCCATTTCTTTTAGCAACATATTCATCATTATCTGTATACAATACACTTGTACTTCCTCCTGCTAAATTATTATGAATCCAAATTAAATTATTTAAACGTTCTTTATTTAACCATTCTTCATAATCTCTATAGAATATTGTTGGATATCCTTCGTGAGTTAAAATGTATGCATATGCCAACATTTTTCCGTGATAGATTTCATTAGTATCATGATTTGTTACAAAAGTCACTGCTCTATTTGCGTTTCTTTTAATTAACATATCATCATTTAATTTATTTAAGTTATTTCCGTCGAAAGCATCTTTCATTCTATAATAACAAGCAAAATCAAATGCACTTGCTTCTGCTTGACCAGACCACCAATCTAAAGTACCTGCATTTCCATCCCAGTACTCACCAACTGTAAATCCACCTACTTCATTTTTCCAATCCTTTACAACCCAAGGTTCAAATCCTTTTACATAATCGAAACGCCAACCGTCAAAGCCTATTACATTTTTATAATACTTTGCTACTGATTCTGGATTTTTCCATAATTCATTTTGAACTCTTACTTGATGGTGACATAAATCTGGGAATCCTCCAAAAACTCCAGTATCACTTGCATGATTATGGTTTGGGTGAAAATCGTTGTATGTCCTATGGAATTTACCTGATAGAGGAGTAAACTTTGTCCAATAATTTTGATTATTTACAGGATTAAGTTCACTAGCTCCTCCACTATTATGATTAATTACAATATCTGCAATTACACTTAATTTAGCGTCGTGAGCTTTATTTATTAAATTTTTTAATTCATCTTCTGAACCAAAACGAGTTTCTACACTACCCATTTGGTTGTACTTTCCGAAGTCGAAATAATCGAAAGGATCATACCCCATTGACAAAGCTCCGTTTTGTGCTTTTGTTGCTGGCGGCAACCAAATTGCATCGATTCCTACATCACTCCAATCTTGCACTTTATCTTTTACGGTATTCCACCAGTTTCCTCCTGCTGGAACATCCCAATAAAAAGCTTGCATCATTACACCAGAACCTATAGGTTTTAATCCTGGTCTTGCTGAAGCATTGTATTCTTCTTTTAATGTGTTAGCTTTTAGCTGTTCTTCAACTTGATTTTCTGATGAACATCCTAAAAAAATGATAATGATTGGTAATAGAAACCAACCTTTTTTGTGAAGGGTTTTCATTGTTATTTGTTTTAAAATTTCTTGAAGTTAAAAAGAGATTAACAAATAACGAAATCGATATAGACACGAAAACGTTTTCGTGTTGAAAACTTATTAAATTATCAAACATCTATTCTCAAAAAACAGATTTTAACAAAAAAACCACTCAAAGTTTGAGTAGTTTTTATTTTCAGTATTTCAGCTTTTAAGTAGCTAGCTTATATTCTTATTTATCGATTACCATTTTTGCGATACAGAAATGTATTTTCGCAAAAAAACCAATCTAAAAAGTTTTAGGTAGCTGGCTTGTATTCTTTCTTGTCTATTACCATTTTTGCGATAATCTCTTTTAAGATTTCAGAAGTTCCTCCTCCAATCGGACCTAAACGACTATCTCTTAATAAGCGCGCCATTGGATATTCTTCCATATAACCATAACCTCCCAATAATTGTAACGCCTCGTAAATTACTTCATCTGCCATTTTAGTAGATAATAACTTACTCATACTCGCTTCTTTTACTACGTAGTTACCGTCGTTTAATCTTTTAGCAATAGAATAGTTATATTCTCTACACATGTCTACTCTACTTGCCATTTCTGCTACTTTATGACGTAATGCTTGAAATTTATCCAAACTTCTTCCAAAAGCTTCTCTTTCTTTCATATACCCTAAAACATAATCTACCGCATATTCTGCACGGGCATGAGCATTAATTCCCATGACTAAACGTTCTAAAGCAAAATGTTGCATTATATAAGGAAATCCCATTCCTTCTTCTCCCATTAAGTTTTCAGCAGGAATTTCTACATTATCGAAAGCTATTTCAGCAGTATCTGAAGCTCTCCAGCCTAATTTATCTAATTTGGTTGATGAGATTCCTGGAGTATTTCTATCCATAATAAAAATACTCATTCCTTTATGTTTGTCTTCTAGGTTTGTTTTTGCAGCTACCACTAAATAATCAGAATATACTCCGTTAGTGATAAATGTTTTTGATCCGTTAATTACGTATTTATCTCCTTTTTTAACAGCTGTAGTTCGCATTCCTGCAACATCACTACCTCCAAAAGGCTCAGTAATACATAAACACCCAATTTTATCTCCTTCGATACTTGGAGTTAAGTATTCTCTTTTAATTCTATCGTCACCTTCTTTATTAAGATGTGTCATTGCTAAATAAGCATGCGCCCACATATTTGCTGCAAATCCACCAGAATTTACTTTTTGTAATTCTTCTAAAAATATTACTGTATAAAAAAGGTCTAATCCTAATCCGCCATATTCTTCAGGTTGGTTTAACCCGAAATACCCCATTTCTCCAAACTTTTTCCAGATAAAACGTTCTACTGTTCCATCTTTTTCCCATTTATCTATATGAGGAACTACTTCTTTTTGTAAAAAATCTTTAAAACTTTGGCGAAAAGCTTCGTGTTCTTCTGTGAAGTACATACTATTCATGTTGGTTGTATAATTGAATTTGTTGTTGTTTGCTTATTTTGCTTCCAAATATAAGATTATTCTGTTGTATTTATCTAACGGAAAATCTTTAATATTTCTTAATTCTGAAATATCTTGAAGTTCTGCAACCTCATCTCTGTAGTCAAATATTTTTTTACACAACTCATAATCTATATAAGGATTCTTCAACAATTCTTTGAAAGAAGCAGTATTAACATTTACCTTTTTTATTTTAGGCTTCTTTATTATTCGAAATGTTTTTAAGATTCTTTGGGCAGTTTCTTTCTCTAAATTCCACACCTCGTAAAGTTGGCTTTCAAATGAAAATCCTTGTAACTTATTACGATATTTTAGCATTCTTTTCGAGATAACCTCTCCTACTCCTTGAATAGTTTCTAAGTCTTTTTGAGTTGCTTTATTGATATCGTTTGTACTAATCCATATCTCTTTATTTTCTAATTCCTTTTCCTTAATTATTCCTTGGTTTCCTTTTTTGAATTCTTTATTTCTTCTATTTTTCTTAACAACCCAATCTGGAAATTTAAAATATGGTGAAATTTTAGCTAGTAAACTATCATTTACTTTTGTTATTTCTTGAAACTCCTCTATTGAATTCACATATTTATTCTGTTTTCTAAAATTATGTAATCTATCAATTTCTTCAACAGACATACCTAATTGATATCCTTTAAAATCGGTTATAAAATTGGGATTAAAAGGATACAATCTAGGTTTTCTCTTTTCAATTTCAATTTTCTTTAAACTATCTATTTTAGCCTGAAATTGTTTTAACTCTTTTGTACTTGTATCAATAATATAATCTGAAGAAAAATCTACAAATACATACACTAATTGTAAAACAACGATGAGTAGAATTAAAAAGAAAATCCCATTTCTTTGGCGTTTGTTATACCAGAAATGGGATTTAAATATTTTCATATTGTTGTTTTTATGCTTTCAAAACACCAATTGCTTTAAGATACTTAGATAATTCTTCTCTTACTTTAGGGAATAAGAAGAACAATCCTATTACATTTGGTACAGCCATTGCAAAAATCATTGCATCAGAAAAATCTGTAACTGCTCCTAAACTTGCAACCGAACCTACAATTACAAATAAACAGAATAAGATTTTATATGCATAATCAGAAGCTTTAGAACGTCCGAATAAGAACATCCAACCTTGTAATCCGTAATAAGACCAAGATAACATCGTAGAGAATGCAAATAAAACTACTGCTAACGTTAATACATATGGAAACCAAGGAATCACTGAAGCAAATGCTTTAGATGTTGCTAAAACTCCATCTGGAGATTTTACACCGTATGTCATAATACTTCCGTCTCCGTTTGTAATAATAATTACTAAAGCTGTCATAGTACAAACTACTACAGTATCGATAAATGGCTCTAATAATGCCACTAATCCTTCTGAAGCTGGATACTTAGTTTTTACTGCTGAATGCGCAATTGCTGCTGAACCAACACCTGCCTCGTTAGAGAATGCTGCCCTTTGAAAACCAATAATTAACACTCCTAATAATCCACCAGAAATTCCTTTAGCATTAAATGCTCCGTCTATAATTTGACCAAATGCAGAACCAATATGAGAGAAATTAGCTGCTAAAATAACGATAGCCGCTAAAAAATAAATTCCTACCATAAAAGGAACAATCTTTTCTGTGATATTACCAATTCTTTTAATTCCTCCAATGATAACAATAGCCACTAAAGCTGCCATAATTAACCCGAAAACTAATGCCGCTGATAA
The DNA here is from genome assembly GCF_002120225.1 of Tenacibaculum holothuriorum. Lineage (GTDB taxonomy): Bacteria > Bacteroidota > Bacteroidia > Flavobacteriales > Flavobacteriaceae > Polaribacter > Polaribacter holothuriorum. The sequence goes on from NZ_LAPZ01000005.1 coordinate 172,834, forward strand.
TGAATCAGCTCCAATCATACTTGTAAACTGCTGAGCTGCTTGGTTTGCTTGGAACATATTTCCTCCACCAAAAGAACCTCCTACTACCATTACTGCAAAAATCACAGCTAATACCTTACCTAAAGTGCTTTTACCAACATCAGCTAAACCTTTCTTTAAATAATACATTGGCCCACCGTAAATAGTTCCGTCTTCTCCAACATCACGATACTTTACACCTAAAGTACATTCAACAAATTTTGATGACATCCCTATTAAACCAGCCATAATCATCCAGAATGTTGCTCCTGGTCCACCTAAAGATAATGCCACTGCAACCCCCGCAATATTACCTAAACCTACTGTTCCTGATAAAGCTGCCGTTAATGCTTGGAAATGAGACACCTCTCCTTCTTCTCCTTCTACTCTAATTGTTTCTATAGCATCTCCTCCTGGTGTAGGATCCCCTGCCATAACTCCAGATGTAACATGATCTACATCATCATATTTTCCTCTTACAATATTAATTGATACTGGAAATAATCGAATATTAACAAACTTGAACAATATGGTAAAAATTAAACCTGCTGCTAATAACATAATTATTACTAAAGGCATTTCTACTCCTCCACCTAATTTTACAGGATAGAATACAAAACTCCCCCAAGCATCTGCTATTGGTTGAAAACCTTCATTTATTTTTTCTGCTAAACCTTTTTCTTGGGCAAATGTGAACATCGGTACTATCATTAATAGTAACGTAAGAAGTCTTTTATTCATGATAAATTATTTGTGTATTTTGAATTAGTTGTGCGCAATATCTTAAAAAATTGCACTTTTAACAAGTTTTGCCTGTTAAATATGTTTTTTACGTTAAGGTTTCTTTAAATTGTAATAAATCTTCTTTAAACGACTTTGGATAAAAATCTAATTCGGTATTCGTTTTAGTTAAATCGAAACCTGTTTTTGAGGGTCTTGGAGCTGTTTGATTTAATGTTTTTGTAGAAATTGGTTTTATTAATTCTTTGTTCAGCCCAAAAACTTCAGCTATCTCTTGAGCTATTTCATAAATACTCAATAATGTGTTTGATGAAATATTGAAAACACCAAAAGCTTTTTGATCAATACTTATTTTACAAGCTTTTGCCAATTCTTCTACATACGTAGGCATTCGATATTGATCGTTTACAATGGTAATTTGTCTGTTTTGCTCTAAAGATTTTTTTACCCATAGCACAATATTATTTCTAGACATATCGAATACTTTTCCGTAGACTAATATTGTTCTTAGAATGGTATAATTGATTGTTGATTTAGTTAAAACTTCTTCTGACTTTAACTTAGATACTCCATAATGACTTAGCGGGTTGGGAGCATCTGTTTCTTTGTAAGGTCCGTTTTTTCCATCAAAAATAAAATCGGTTGATAAATGAACTAAATGTGTTTTATGATTTCCGCAATATTCCTTTAAATATTCAACAACATTAATATTAAGTTTGTTACACTCTTCTTTTTGAGTTTCACAAGCATCAACATTGGTCATTGCAGCCGTATTTATTATTACGTCGGGAGTATGTTTTTTAAGTGTACTTAGTAAATTGTCTTTTTCGATAATATCAATAGACTCAAAAGTAAAATCGGTTCTACCACTTCTATTTCCTCCTCTCGAAAAACCAATAATTGTATACTTTTCTTTTTCTTTTAAAAATAAGTTTAATAAGGTTTGTCCTAATAAACCATTACTACCAGTAATTACTATTTTAACCATTTAAAATAATTCTCTTAGTTTTTTTATTTGCTCTGATCTCCCTAATACAATTAAATGAGTATTTGTTTCTAGCTTTACAGATGCTTCAGGATTTATTACATATTGCTGATCTGGAGTTTTTAAACCAATAACCGTACATCCTGTTTTTTTACGTAAATCTAAATCAAGAATTGTTTTTCCAATGTACATTTCAGGAAGATTATCTACCGAAATTTCTTCTAAGTTCATGTTTGCATCTCCGTCAATAGTTAATTGATCTACAAACTCTATTATATCAGGAGAAACAACTAAAGAAGCCATATGCGCACCACCTAATTTATCGGGCATAATTACGTTATCTGCTCCAGCGATTTTAAGTTTGTTTACTGTTGTTTCATTAGAAGCCCTACTTATAATTTTACACCTACCACTTAATTGTTTTGCAGTTAGTACAACAAATAAATTATCGGCATCAGAAGGCAATGCTGTTATCAAACTATTTGCTTTTGCTATACCTGCTCTAATAAGAATTTCATCACTTGTTGCATCTCCTTCAATATTCAAAATTCCGTTAGCATCTAATTCTTTTATTCGATTTTTATTTTTTTCTACAACTACAAAGTTTTGCTTATAGTTTTTAAGCTTAACCATAGCTTGCTTTCCGTTTCTTCCGTAACCACAAACAATCGTGTGATTTTCTAACTCTTCTATTTTTTTTTGCACTCTCTTAATTTTTAGTTGATGAAAAAACTGTCCGCTTATTAAATATTCCGAAAATGAAGACACTGCATAACCAAAAATAAATAAGCTCGATAATATTAAGCCAATTGTAAAAATCTTCTCTCCCACACCAAACGGATGAACTTCTCCAAAACCTATTGTGGTTATGGTGATAATTGTCATATACAAAGCATCAATAAACGAATAATCGAATAAAAAGAGATATCCTCCAACTCCAATTCCTAAAATTAAAACGGAAAAGAAAATTGCTTTATACAATCTAGATTTTAACACTTCATTTATCATAAATCAAATACCGAAGTTCTTTTGGTATACACCATATCTTTTAAACGCAATAAAAAAGCCAAGGTTAAATACAATCCGAACGACAATCCTACAGTCACAAAAGATATATAGATAAAGAATAAGCGAACATTGGTTGCTCTCATCCCTAATCTATCTGCAAACCTTGAAGAAACGTTAAATCCATGACGTTCAAAAAAATGCCTAACCGAATGAATAAATTTCATTTTAACTTATTTTAAATGCAAGATACCAAAATAGTATTATTTGTTATAAACATGAACTGTAAATTACATACTAATTTGGTAAATTTGCTCTTTTCCTAAAAACTTGAGTTTGAAAGAACAAGAATATATTGAAGTTTACGGTGCAAGAGCACATAATTTAAAAAATATTGATGTAAAGATTCCTCGTGAAAAACTAGTAGTTATTACTGGTTTAAGTGGAAGCGGGAAGTCTTCTCTAGCATTTGATACTATTTATGCAGAAGGACAAAGACGTTATATTGAAACTTTTTCCGCCTATGCTCGTCAGTTTTTAGGAGGTTTAGAACGACCAGATGTAGACAAGATTGATGGTCTTTCACCAGTAATTTCTATTGAACAAAAAACTACCAATAAAAGTCCACGATCTACGGTAGGAACCATTACCGAAATCTACGATTTTCTTCGTTTGTTATTTTCAAGAGCTTCTGATGCTTATTCCTATAATACAGGAGAAAAAATGGTAAGTTATTCAGACGAGCAAATCAAAGAACTTATTTTAAAAGATTTTGAAGGGAAACGCATTGCTATTCTAGCTCCATTAATTAAATCGAGAAAAGGACATTACAGAGAATTATTTGAGCAAATTGCCAAACAAGGTTTTGTTCGTGTTCGAGTAGATGGAGAAATTCGTGAAATTGAAAAAGGAATGAAACTCGACCGTTATAAAACTCACGATATTGAAGTTGTAATCGATCGATTAGCTGTAAATACATCTGCAGAAAAACGAATTGAGGAAACCATTAAAACCGCACTCTATACAGGAGATAATATTCTAATGGTAATTGATGTTGATGAAGATCAGCCACGTTATTTTAGTAGAGAGTTAATGTGTCCTACTTCAGGAATTGCATACCCAAACCCAGAGCCTAATACATTTTCTTTTAACTCACCAAAAGGTGCCTGCCCAAGCTGTAACGGATTGGGAATCACAAATGAAATCAACCCTATAAAGGTAATTCCTGACGATTCAAAATCTATAAAAAGTGGTGGAATTGCTCCACTTGGAGAACAAAAAAGCAGCTGGATTTTCAAACAACTTCAAACCATTGCTGATAGGTACGAATTTCAATTAACCGATCCTATTCATAAAATTCCAAAAGAAGCTTTAGAGGTTATTTTACAAGGTGGAAAAGAAAAATTTTCAGTAGAATCTAAAAACCTTGGCGTTACTCGCAATTACGAAATAGACTTTGAGGGGATTAACACTTTTATTCAAAGTCAATATGAAAATTCTGACAGTTCTTCTATAAAACGATGGGCAAAAGGTTTTATGGATGAAGTTTCATGTTCTTCATGTGACGGAAAAAGACTTAAAAAAGAAGCTCTTCACTTTAAAATCACCGATAAAAACATTAGTGATTTAGCACAAATGGATGTGTTAGAATTAGCTAGCTGGTTTAAAAACATTGAAAATAAATTTTCTGAAAAGCAGTTAAAAATCGCTTCAGAAATTTTAAAAGAAATTAGAACTCGTATTCAGTTTCTACTAGATGTTGGTTTAGATTATTTAACCTTAGATCGAACTTCAAAATCACTTTCAGGTGGTGAAGCGCAACGTATTCGTTTGGCTACTCAAATTGGTTCTCAACTCGTTGGAGTTTTATACATTTTAGATGAACCTAGTATTGGTTTACATCAACGAGACAATGAAAAACTTATCGATTCCTTGGTAAAGCTTCGTGATGTTGGAAATTCTGTTTTAGTCGTAGAACATGACGAGGATATGATTAAAAAAGCTGATTTTGTTTTAGACATTGGTCCTGGAGCAGGAAGACATGGTGGAGAAATCGTGAGTGAAGGTACTTTTGAAGATTTAAAATCTCATACTACGCTTACGGCAGATTATCTTTCAAAAAGAAAACAAATAGAAGTTCCTAAAAAAAGAAGAGAAGGAAACGGTAACATTATCAAACTTTCTGGTGCTTCTGGAAATAACTTAAAAAATGTTTCTGTTGAATTTCCTTTAGGAAAAATGATTTGTGTTACGGGAGTTTCTGGTAGTGGAAAATCAACACTAATTAACGAAACGCTATACCCTATTTTGAACGCTCATATATACAGAGCTGTAAAAAAACCAATGCCTTATAAAAAAATAGAAGGTTTAGAGCATATAGATAAGGTTATTGATATTGATCAATCGCCAATTGGTAGAACTCCAAGATCGAATCCTGCAACTTATACAGGTGTTTTTAGTGAAATACGTAGTTTGTTTGCTAAAACTCCTGAGGCATCTATTAGAGGTTATAAACCTGGTCGATTTAGTTTTAATGTAAAAGGTGGCCGTTGTGAAACGTGTCAAGGAGGTGGTGTTCGTGTAATTGAAATGAACTTTTTACCAGATGTTCATGTAGAATGTGAAACGTGTCAAGGAAAGCGTTTTAATAGAGAAACATTAGAAATTCGTTACAAAGGAAAATCAATTTCTGATGTATTAAACATGACTATTAATGAAGCTACTGAGTTTTTTGAACACATTCCGAAGATATTCCGAAAATTAAAAACTATTAAAGACGTTGGTCTAGGATATATTACACTTGGTCAGCAATCTACTACTCTTTCTGGTGGAGAAGCACAACGTATTAAACTAGCTTCAGAATTATCTAAAAGAGATACCGGAAATACCTTTTATATTTTAGATGAACCAACTACTGGATTACACTTCGAGGACATTAGAGTACTAATGGATGTATTAAATAAACTAGCCGACAAAGGAAATACAGTTTTAATTATAGAGCATAATTTAGATGTAATAAAACTTGCTGACTATATTATTGATATTGGTTTAGAAGGCGGAAAAAAAGGAGGAACTGTTCTTACTACTGGAACTCCAGAAAAAGTTGCGAAACATAAAACGAGTTATACTGCTAAGTTTTTGAAGAAGGAGCTAGCTTAAAATTTGCAATCATAAATATAGTTCTATTTAAAAAAAACACTAAATTAGCAGGCTTGCAAAAAAATGAAATTTTTGCAAAAAACTTAGTAGTAAAAATTTAAAAAATTATGAGTATGAGTCCGAATGATGACAGAAAAATAAAAGAAAAATTACAACCAAAAACTTGGAACGAAATAAAAACTAACGATTCTTGGGCTATTTTTAAAATCATGTCTGAGTTCGTCGAAGGATATGAAAAACTAAGTAAAATAGGACCTTGTGTTTCTATTTTTGGGTCTGCACGTACTAAAACCGATCATGAATATTATAAATTAGCTGAAGAAGTTGCTTTTCAATTAACTCAAAATGGTTTTGGAGTAATTACTGGTGGTGGGCCAGGAATTATGGAAGCTGGTAATAAAGGAGCACGTCGAGGTAACGGAACTTCAGTAGGATTAAATATTGAATTACCTTTTGAACAACACGACAATCCTTGGATTGATCATGATAAAAACTTAAACTTCGATTATTTCTTTGTTCGTAAAGTAATGTTTGTTAAGTACTCTCAAGGTTTTGTTGTAATGCCTGGTGGTTTTGGAACTTTAGATGAACTTTTCGAAGCAATCACGTTAATTCAGACTAAGAAAATTGGACGTTTCCCTATCGTTTTAGTTGGAAGAAAATTTTGGGGAGGATTAATTGATTGGATTAAAAATACTTTATTAGAAGAAGGAAATATTAGTCCAGAAGATTTAAACTTATTTAGAGTTGTAGATACTGCTGAAGAAGCTGTTGAACACTTTAACCGATTCTATGCTAAATATCAATTAAAACCTAACTTCTAATAAGTTACCACTTTAATTTATTTAAAAAAGTTAATTCTAAGATTTATTTACATAGATAAATCAGAATTAACTTTTTTTTATTTTTCCTTCTACCTAAAAAAGATATTTTTTGTTTAACAAAGAAATTTAAGCACTAAGCTTACATCTAATCTATTAGTTAAAAAAAACTAATATAAAATCAAATAGAATTTCAATTTAAAATTAGTACTTTACCAACGGTTTAACTTTCTTAAGAACCAAAAATTGAAAACATATATTTTTTAGATAGAAATTGAAATTTAAAATTGTAATAGCACTTTTTTTAGTTTGCATATTAAGTCAAGCTTTTGCACAACAAAATGCTATTACAATGACTGTTAAACTCAACGACTCTTTAAATAGCTTAAATATTCAACAAAAAACTGTTTTTTATAACAAGTCTGACAAAAAACTTACTTCTATTTTTTTACATGATTGGGCTAATAGTTATAAGGATAGAAACACACCACTTTCAGAAAGGTTTATTGACGATTATAAAAAAGAGCTCTATTTTTCAAAAGAAGAAGAACGTGGCTTTACTTCTATAAAAAATTTAACTGTAAATTTTGAACAAACTTCATTTCAAAGATTAAAAAATCAATCTGACATAATTGAAGTTTTACTCAACAAACCTCTTTTACCAAAAGACAGCTTAGTTATATCTGCTACCTATACGGTAAAAATCCCTAATGCAAAGTTCACAAATTATGGATATTCAGAAATAGGATACCATCTTAGATACTGGTACATGGCTCCTGCTATTTTTAAAAGCAAATGGCAACTAATGAGTAATTTAAACATGGATGATTTATACATTGATGCTTCAAATTACAACATTAAACTTATTACTCCCAAAGGTTATCATGTTACGAGTAATTTATATCAATCAGAATTAAAACAAAAAAGCTACAATGAGTTTTATTTGATTGGAAATAAAAAAGCAGATGTTATACTAAACATTAACAAAAAAAGAGATTTTAAGGCTATAAAAACCAAAAACTTACTTATTAAAACTGATATTTTTAATGAGAAAATCGGATACCAGCCTTCTACCAAAATAGTTCAAAGAGAATTAGATTTTATCGAATCTGTTTTAGGAAAATATCCAAACATCGATATTTTAGTTGATAAGGCCACACAAAGTAAAAACCCTATTTACGGTTTAAATCAACTTCCAAAATTTCTTAGCCCGTTTCCTGATGAATTTCTTTGGGATATGACTATGTTAAAAGCTCTTACCAAAAAATATTTAGACAATACTTTATTACTAAATAGACGAACAGATTATTGGTTAATAGACGGTATTCAAACTTATGTAATGATGGAATACGCTAAAAAGTATTATCCAAATGTAAAATTATTAGGAAAACTTTCAAAAGTTTGGGGTATTCGTTCATTCAATTTTTCTAAACTTAATTTTAACGATAAATACCCTTTTGTATATCAATTTAGTACACGAAAGTTTTTAGACCAACCATTAACAACAAGGTCAGATTCTTTATCTAATTTTAATAGAAAACTGGTTAATAAATATAAAGCTGGTTTAGGTTTACGATATCTCAAAGGCTATTTAGGAGATTCTATTTTAAATAACTCTATTAAGGAGTTTTTCAATAAAAATAAATCTAAAATTTCTTCAAGCTCTCAATTTGAAACTATTCTTAGAAAGAAAACTGATAAAGATTTAAATTGGTTTTTTGGCGATTATATTAAGACAAGTAAAAAAATTGACTACACCATTAAAAAGGTTAAAACAAAAGGTGACAGCATACAGTTCACTATAAAAAATAAAAGAAATATAACAGCTCCAATTGCTCTTTATGGATTAAACAAAAAGAGTATAAGCTTCAAGAAATGGTTAAAAGGAATCGATTCTACAAAGACATTTACTATTCCTAAAGGAAACTTTAATCGATTGGCTTTAAATTATGAAAATTTATACCCAGAATACAATACTTTAGATAATTTAAAAAGTCTTAAAAACGGAATTTTTAATAAACCACTACAATTCCGATTAATAAAAGATGTAGAAGATCCTTATTACAATCAAATTTATTTTCAACCAGAAATACGATACAATCTGTATGACGGTGCCATTTTTGTAATGAAATTACACAACCGCCCAATTATTGCTCGTAATTTAGAAATCAACTTAACTCCATCGTATGCTACTAGAAGTGAATCATTAACTGGAGGTTTTAGCATTCTTTATAACGACTTTGCTAAACCTAAAAGCAAAGTATATCGAACCATATACGGTGTTGGTGGTGTTTATCAGCATTATAATGAAGATTTAGCATACACCTCTTTTAGTCCTTATGTTCAAATTCAGTTTAAACGAAATTCTTTAAGAGATGTTGGCGCTAAAAACTTAACATTTAGTCTAAGTACTATTAATCGAGAAATACCTGTGGGACAAGCGAAATCAGATGAAGACCAATACAGTATTTTAAACATTAGTTATTTTAGAAACCATCGAAATATTATTAGGGGAACTCAATATAGCTTAAGTACACAATTAGCTGATAAATTTGGAAAACTTATTGCTGATTTTAGATATCGTGTTTTAACAGGAAATGACAGACGTTTAGAGTTAAGAGCTTATGCAGGAGCTTTCATTTACAACAATACTAATAGTGATTTTTTTAGCTTTGGTTTAGATAGAGCAAACGATTACTTATTTCAGCTTAATTATTTAGGACGCTCTGAAGATTCTGGTTTTTTCAGTCAACAGTTTATTATGGCTGAAGGAGGTTTTAAATCAAAACTTCCGGTAAGATTTGCCAATCAATATATGGTTGCTTTTAATTCAAGTATAGGACTTTGGCGTTGGATGGAATTATACAATGACATTGCTTTTGTAAAAAACAGAAATCAAAATATTTACTTCGCTTACGAAAACGGAATACGTTTAAATTTTGTGCCAAATATTTTAGAGTTATACTTTCCTATTTACTCAAATAATGGTTGGGAAATTAGCCAGCATGCATACCCTAAAAAAATCCGATTTGTACTAACAACAAATCTTACTGCTATTTATAATTTTATTCGTCGAGGATTTTTATAAAATACTCAACAAAAGCTTCTTTATTTTTATTTTTTTGCGATTTATTCAATAAAAAGCCTAATTTTTAAATTTCATTTAAAAAACGTACATTTGCATAGGATCAAAAAAATCATTTCAATGGCAGAAAAAGCAGAACTTACTAACACTCAACAACTTTCTTTCAAAGATTTTAAAAATGAAGTTTTAAACGATTACCGAATTGCTCGTGTTAGTCGTGAATGTAGTTTATTAGGAAGACGTGAAGTTTTAACAGGTAAAGCTAAATTCGGAATTTTTGGTGACGGTAAAGAAGTGCCTCAATTAGCAATGGCTAAAGCTTTTCAAAACGGAGATTTTCGTTCTGGATATTATCGCGATCAAACGTTTATGATGGCCATTGGTGAGCTAACTCCGCAACAATTCTTTGCTGGTTTATATGCTCATACAGATATTAACATAGAGCCAATGTCTGCTGGTCGTCAAATGGGTGGACATTTCGCTACGCATTCTTTAGACGAAAACGGAAATTGGAAAAACTTAACTGCTCAGAAAAATTCATCAGCAGATATTTCTCCAACCGCTGGTCAAATGCCACGTTTATTAGGTCTTGCTCAAGCATCAAAAATTTACAGAAAAGTTGAAGGATTAGAAAATCACACCAACTTTTCTAACCAAGGAAACGAAGTTGCTTGGGGTACAATTGGTAATGCAAGTACTTCTGAAGGGTTATTTTTTGAAACCATAAACGCTGCTGGTGTTTTACAAGTACCAATGGTAATGAGCGTTTGGGATGATGAATACGGTATTTCGGTTCATGCACGCCACCAAACAACTAAAGAAAATATTTCTGAAATCTTAAAAGGATTCCAACGTGATAGTGACAATAACGGATACGAGATATTTGTTGTTAATGGTTGGAATTATGTTGAATTAATCGACACTTATAATAAAGCTTCTAAAATTGCAAGAGAAGAACACGTTCCTGTATTAATTCACGTAAAAGAATTAACGCAACCTCAAGGACATTCAACTTCAGGTTCTCACGAACGATATAAATCAAAAGAGCGTTTACAATGGGAACAAGATTTTGACTGTATTGCTCAAATGCGTAAATGGATTTTAGAATTCGAATTACAAGATGAAAACGGTAATACCTTAAAATTTGTAGATTCTGAAGAAGAATTATTAAGCATAGAAAAAGAAGCTAAAAAAGAAGTTAGTAAAGCAAAACGCGATGCTTGGAGTTCTTTTACGAATGAAATTAAAGCTGAAGTAGCAAATGCTATCGACTTATTAGATAGAGTAGCACAAAAAAGCAGCAATGGTACATTTATTACCAAATATAAAAACGATTTAGCTTCAATATCTGAGCCAATTAGAAAAGATATTTTAGTGGCAGCTCGTAAAAGTTTACGTCATTTAAATGAAGAAAACTTTACTGAAAAAATAGAGTTACAAAATTTTATTAAAAACGCTATTGATAGTGCAGCTGTTAAATATTCTGCACACTTATTAAGCGAATCTGATAAAGCTGCTCAAAATATAAAAGCTGAAGCTCCAACTTATGCTTCAGAAAAAAATATGGTAGATGCGCGTATTGTTATGCGTGATAATTTTGAAGCTATCTTTAAAAAACATCCTGATGCCTTAATTTTTGGTGAAGATGCTGGTCATATTGGTGATGTAAACCAAGGGTTAGAAGGATTACAAGAAAAGTTTGGTGAGTTACGTGTTTCTGATACTGGAATCCGTGAAGCAACAATATTAGGTCAAGGTATTGGTATGGCAATGCGTGGTTTACGTCCGATTGCAGAAATTCAATATTTAGATTATTTATTATATGCTTTACAAATTATGAGTGACGATTTAGCAACACTTCGTTACCGTACTTTCGGTAAGCAAAAAGCTCCGTTAATTATTCGTACTCGTGGTCACAGGTTAGAAGGTATTTGGCATTCTGGTTCTCCAATGGGTGGAATTATTAACAACATTCGTGGAATTCATGTTTTAGTACCAAGAAACATGACCAAAGCTGCTGGTTTTTACAACACTATGTTAGAAAGTGATGATCCTGCTTTAATTGTAGAATGTTTAAATGGATATCGTTTAAAAGAAGAGTTACCAACTAACTTAGGGAATTTTAAAACTCCTATCGGTGTGGTTGAAACTATTAAAGAAGGAACAGATATTACTATAGTTTCTTATGGTTCTACCTTAAGAATTGTAGAAGAAGCTGCTAAAGATTTAGCTCAAGTTGGTATTGATGTTGAAATTGTTGATGCACAAAGTTTATTACCGTTTGACATTAATCACGATACAGTAAAATCGGTTGCAAAGACAAATCGTTTATTAGTGGTAGATGAAGATGTACCTGGTGGAGCGTCAGCATATTTATTACAAGAAATTGTTGAAAACCAAAACGGATATCGTCATTTAGATAGCAAACCACAAACCTTAACTGCAAAAGCACACAGACCTGCTTATGGTACCGATGGAGATTATTTCTCTAAACCATCTGCTGAAGATATTTTCGAAAAAGTTTATGAGATTATGCATGAAGCAAATCCTCAAAAATTTAAGAGTTTATATTAAAATAAAATCCCAAACTTTGAGTTTGGGATTTTTTATATCACTAAACTTGCTTTTTCTTTTGCGATACTTATCTCTACTAAACTCCCAGAGTTAAAATTTAAAAAATCTGATTCTATTCCATCACTAAAAATAATTCCTTTAGTTGGCATGTTAGATTTAATCTTTAACTTTTTAGTTTTTGTAATTATTCCTAAACCTATATCAATATTTGTCACTTTACTTAAAAAAGGTTCTCTAACTACAAAAACTAGTTTATCATCTGCCCAATCTAAATTAGCCCTATCATAACCACCACTAATATTATTAGCCATATTAAATATAGAACTCAACCATCCTGTTGAACCTGCTCCTGTTGATATTATTATTCCACTAGAAGACTGAATCTCTTTTTTTCCTTCAAATTCTATTTCATACCTTGAAGATACATGAGAATTTGCTCCAATATAAAAATCATTAAAAGCTAATAAAGTTTGCCCATCATTTAATTTAGCTTGAGCCATTGTAACTTTCTTCACCTCAAATTCTCTTTTCAAAATACTTTTCAAGAGTATTTTTATATCTTTTGGAGAGTGTTTTAATAAAACACCATCATACTTTTTTTTATCTGGATTTACTCCAACAATAGGAAAGCCTTTAACATATTTTGCAGTATTAGCAACTAAACCATCTTGTCCAATAACAAATATTAAATCAGTTTCTGTAAAAATATATGTAGATAAAAAACTTCTATCAATTATTTTATATTTAAATAATTTAGAGATAGAATCTTTAATTACTGAAAGAGACACATAAAATGTATCATGTTCTTCTTCAAAAAAATTAAAATCACCCCCAGAACTTTCAATATAAAACTTAGCCTGAGCTTTAGAATTAAATCTTTCTATTAATTGCTCAAGCCTCGTTTTATCTCTTATTATTATTGCTTTTTCAAAATCCATTATTGTCTTTTGCTCTTATTCACAATTGAATCTAATAATTCAGGAGTTATACTCAAATTTTCAATCTTATCTGCATTCTCAGCTAATTCTCTAAATGCTAAAGCTATATTATTTCCTGCATCATTACCTGTATTAGTTATAGCCATAAGAGTTTTCCAATCTAGAGTTTTATATGGTTTTAAATTTGCATTTAATACGTACTCTTTCATATCTGCTTCTTTTTTTTCATTTGTGACTTGAATATCAATTAACTCTTTTTTCTTTTCTTCTAAAGAAATACTAGAAGCCATATCCATTTCCTTTAATTTCCTTTCATTTTCTTGCTTAACCACATCAGTTTCCATTTTCTTCTCTACAATTTGCTTATGCTTTTCTTCAACAGCTATTTCAGTATTTAATTCACTTTCTTTAATAATTCTTTCTTGCTCTACTGCAAAGTTTCTACGTTCATACACTGCTTGATCAGCTTCTTTTTGTAAAGATTCTCTTGTTTGTGCTTCTAAAGCTCTAGCCATTTCTGGACTTGGTGTAACACCTAGCACATTAACACTTAAAACTTCTAAACCTAACATTTGAACTGTCTTCGATTTTTGAACATTGCTAAAGATTTCACTTTCTATTTCCTCAAGTTTTCTTAACGCTTCTTTTAAATTTAAACGCTGAATTATAGATGCACTTGCTGTCTGAGCTTCATTAATAATTCTTTGTTGAATTTTTTCATAATCGTTTTTTATATATTCTTTTCTAGCATTTACTGTAAAATCTAGTGTTTCTGCTAACTGCTTTGGATTTTCAATTTTATATGTGATTTGTCCTTGTAGAGTAACCTCTTGATAATCTTTGGTAGTTTCTTTAAACACAAATTGAAAATCATTACTTTGAATTGGTATTGACACAATTGAAGAATTTGGAGAAAAATAAAAAAAAGCTAACCCTCTTCCCTCCTTTTTAACACTTCCATTTTTATAATGAATTACATAATTCATTGAATCGAATTTGATATAGTTTATTCCTAACATAACATTAAATTTATTTGTGTATTAATGACACAAATATAAAACATATTAAAACTCAAACAAATTAATTTGTGTTTTTTTTACACAAATTAATTAAATTTCAAATACAATACCCTCTTTTTTTAATTGGAAATACCTCTTTTTATTAAATTTAAACAGACTTGCTGGTCTTCCTGAACCTTTTGAAATTTTTTCTTCTAGTTCATCTAATACATTCAGCTTAATTATTTTTTTCCTAAAATTTCTTCTATCTATATCTCTCCCTAAAAGTGTCGTATAAAGCTTTTCTAAATCAGAAAAAGGAAATTTCTCTTCTAGTAATTCAAACCCAATTGGCTCATACACGATTTTTCCTTGTAATCGTTTTATAGCAAATTTTAAAATAGTTTCATGATCAAAAGATAATTTAGGTAAATTCTCAATACTAAACCACTTAACTTCCTCAGCATCTGTTGATGCTAAAATTTTAAATGCTTTGGGTTTTACTAATCCAAAGTAAGAAACTGAAATAACTCTACCACGGGGATCTCTAGTAGGGCTTCCAAATGTATACAGCTGTTCTAAATAATTTATCTTAACTCCTGTTTCCTCAAAAAGCTCTCTTTCAACAGCCATTTCTAAAGATTCTTTCTCCTTAACAAAACCTCCAGGAATAGCCCATTCGCCTTTAAATGGATTAAATTTTCTTTTTATTAATAATACAGAAGTTTTTCCTTCTTCATATCCAAATACAACGGCATCAACAGAAAGTCTAATAGATTGGTCACTCATTATGCGTAGTCTTTACGCAAAAGTAATTAATTTCTTAACAACTTATTTCCTATTGCGCATTCTAAACAACGTTTTAATGCGCAATAGTTATTTTTAAGCTCTAATAGCGCTTGTGTTTCAAAAGCGTTTTTTAAAATAACTTTTAAATCTGAAAATTTAGAAATAATAGCATTCTTTTCGGGTTTTATTTCCTTCAATAAACTCAAAAAACTTTCATTTACTTCTTTACTCCTACTTTTTAACCACATAAATTTTAAAGGAATAATTGTATTGATAATCAGTAAATCTACAAACGATTTTGTGAGTTTTTTAGTCGATTTTTTAGAAGTGGTTTCAAACGTATAATGTCTCTTCCAAAAATCATTTACTTCTACAGAAAAGTAGTCATAAAAATCATCTAACTTATTTAAACTCATTACATCGCTAAATAAATTAGTTCGTTTATGGTACAGAGCAACTAACTGTGCTAATCGAATTGTAGGAAAATTATTTGGTCTCATTCTAAAAAACTGAAAATTCCCTTTAATAATAGGAGACAACTTATATTTATGCTTTAAATACTCATACTCTTTTTGTAAACTCAAAAAGTATTCATCTTCAATCCTACCGTCTAGAAACCTAGCTTGTCCAAAAAGCAAAGCGGATAATGTTTGTTCTTCAAAACGAACTTTTCTTAGAATAGAAAAATCAAAAGATTGAGATAGTTGTAAAAAAGCTTCTCCATTTACTTTTAATCCAAAATTCTTCGCTAACAGTTGAAATAAAACAGCTTCAAAATCATTGTTTGATTCTTCTAGTAACTCTTTAATCAAAATTGATTTATTCTCTAAACGCTCAAAATACAATCGCTCTAACCAGTTATTCATTAAGAAAGAATCAACTTCAGAAATTTGATTTTCACAAGGAATCCATTTTTCTTTTTTTGAAAATAAGTTTTGGTAGTTTTCTAACAATTCTTTTGGAATATAATCCTTCAAAACCAATGTTGGTAACGCTTTATTATTTTTCATAAAAACTTCAGTATCATGCTCCCAAACCACATGAAGAATAACAGCATCGTAATTAGCATCTATTTCATGTTGATGCAAATACCAATCAGAAGATTTTACATGAATCTCAACATTACCTACCCAAATCTGATTATCAATTTTTAATTGAGCATTTAAAAAATCGGGACCTGAGTTTTTATTCATTTCGCCAGTTTTTAATACCTCAACGAACTCACCATTAACCGTTTGTATATCTTTAAAATTAAACAGCTTTTGCTTCCATAAAAAATGTAAGAATTCTTCTTTCATAACAATTGAGTTTTTATTGTAAATTCACACAAATTTTCTCGACTTTTAAGTTATGAAAAATATCATTAAATCCCTATTTATTAGTGCTTTCCCAGTTTATTCGCTAGTTATATTTATAAACACACTACTAAAAAATAATTTTACTTTACATAGTATCGGACTCCTCCTCTCCTCTATTTCAGTAGTATCATTTTTCTTAATGCTCTTTATAAAACCAGTCGCCAGAACTACCAAAACATTAACGTTTTACTCTGCTTTAATAAGCATAGGTTTTACATTAAACTTACTAGATTTCAACTGGGACTCTTTATTAATTCCGCTTTCCATTGCTTTAGGCTGGTTAGCTTATTTAACTTGGTACTCTACCTTTAACTCAAGAGATATGTCGGTATTAGATTTCGGAAAAAAATTGCCTGAATTCTCTCTTGAAAACACCAATAAAGAAATGGTTAATAGCAACTCTTTTACTGGTGATTTTAAGATATTAATTTTCTATCGTGGTAATTGGTGCCCTTTATGTATGGCACAAATAAAAGAAGTAGTGCAACAATATAAAGAACTTGAAAAGAGAAATATTGATATGCTACTAATAAGCTCTCAGCCTCATAAGTTCACCAAGAGTTTAGCAAAGAAACACCAAGTCCCATTTCATTTTTTGAGAGATATTGACAACAAAGTTGCCAAACAATTAAAAATCATTCATAAAAACGGACTTCCTGTAGGTTTTCAAGTATTAGGATATGAATCGGATGTAGTATTACCTACTGTAATTATTACCGATAAAAACGATAAAATCATCTTTGCAGACCTAACAGATAATTATCGTGTACGACCAGAACCAGAGACTTTCTTACGAATTATTGACAACTATAAAGGCTAATCAATAGGGCCATCAATTTTTACAATGATGTTAACATTCAATTTCTAATTGTCTGTAGTACTTTTGCATCAAAATAATAACATATGAATAGCATAGAAAATTTACAATGGCGTTATGCTGTTAAAAAATTTGACGAACATAAATCACTTTCTGCAGAACAAATCAACATTTTAAAAGAAGCTTTTAATTTAACAGCTACTTCTTATGGGTTACAACCTGTAAAAATGGTAGTAATTCAAAACAAAGAGTTACAACAACAATTGGTAGAGCACTCTTGGAATCAAGCCCAAGTAGCCCAAGCATCACATGTATTGGTTTTATGTATTCCAAAAGAGTTTACTCAAAAAGAAGTAGAAAGCTACTTTGCTTTAGTGAAAAATATTAGAAATACTCCTGACGAAATTTTAAACCCATTTAAAGAAATGCTTTCTTCTTCAGTAGCCAGTAAAACTCAAGAAGAATTAAGTAGTTGGAATAAAAATCAGGCTTATATTGCTTTAGGAAATTTAATGACGGTAGCAGCTAATGAGCAAATTGATTCTTGTCCGATGGAAGGATTTGTTCCTGCAAAATACGACGAAATCTTAGGTTTAGACCAACATAACTTAACATCGGTATTAGTATTACCGGTTGGATTTAGAGCTGAAGACGATTATATGAAAGACTGAAAAAAGGTTCGTAGAAAAACCGAAGAAGTCATTATCGAGCTTTCTTAGAATTCTTAAATTATGAATTACGAATGAGAAATTTGTACATTCGTAATTCATAATTTAATTGTATGCAACCATTACATATACTCCTACTTATTTTAGCTTATTTTGGTGTATTAATTCTTATCTCGTACATCACTGGTAAATCTGCTAACAACAACACCTTTTTTAAAGCCAACAACTCCTCACCATGGTACTTAGTTGCCTTTGGTATGATTGGGGCTTCTCTTTCTGGTGTAACCTTTATTTCTGTACCAGGTTGGGTAGAGAGTCAGCAAATGGGTTATATGCAAATGGTGTTAGGATATGTGTTAGGATATGCTGTAATCGGATTGGTATTATTACCGCTTTATTACAAACTCAACCTAACTTCTATTTATACTTATTTAAAAGATCGTTTTGGAAGATATTCCTATAAAACAGGAGCCTCTTTTTTCTTATTATCAAGAACTGTAGGAGCTGCTTTTCGTTTGTTTTTAGTAGCCAATGTATTGCAATTAATTTTGTTTGATGCTTACGGAATTCCATTTTGGGTAACGGTAACCATTACCATTTTACTAATCTGGTTATACACATTTAAAGGGGGAATTAAAACTATTGTATGGACAGACACCTTGCAAACCTTATTCATGCTGATTGCTGTAGGTGTTTGTATTGTAATGATTAAAGATGCAATGCAAATAGACAGTTTATTCTCCTATATTGCCGATAATGATTTATCTAAAACTTTCTTTTTTGATGATGTAAAAGCAGGAAGTTATTTTTGGAAACAATTTTTCTCAGGAGCTTTTATTGCTATAGTAATGACCGGGTTAGATCAAGACATGATGCAAAAGAACTTAACCTGTCGCAATTTAAAAGATGCCCAAAAGAACATGTTTTGGTTTACTATTGTCCTAGTAATTGTAAACTTTTTCTTTTTAGCCTTAGGAGTTTTACTAACCGACTATGCAGCAACTAATGGAATTGATGCACATAGAGACAATTTATTCCCAACTATTGCGATGAGTGGCGATTTAGGTATTGCTACTTCTCTATTCTTCTTATTAGGGTTAATTGCCGCAGCCTATTCAAGTGCCGACAGTGCTTTAACCTCGTTAACAACATCATTTAGTATTGATATTTTAGAAATTGATAAAAAAGAAGACGAGCAAGAAAAAATAGCCATTCGTAAAAAGATACATGTGTTATTTTCGTTCATCCTAATTGCTACAATTTTAATATTCAAATATTTTATTGCTGATGCCAGTGTAATTGCTAAAATATTCCAGTTTGCAGGGTATACCTACGGACCTTTATTAGGATTATATGCCTTTGGACTATTTACCGAACTCAATGTAAAAGACAAACTAGTTCCTATTATTTGTTTGGTAGCTCCAGTACTTACCTATTTAATTAGCGTGTATAGTAAAAACAGTTTAGGATTTGACTTCGGATTCTTTGTACTAATCTTAAATGGAGCATTGACTTTCTTAGGATTATTAGCTATTAAAACGAATAAAGATGCCTAAAAAAGGAAAAGCAAAAAATACGGTAAACAAAGCGAAGCATACTCGTTTGATGAAGCAAAAAGAAAACAAGCTTCGTACAGAAAAACAACGCAATAAAGAGCGATTAAAAGCTATTATTAAGAAAGCCAACGAAGCCAAAGAACAACCAAAAGATGACAGCACAACAAATCATTAAACAATTTGATTTAACCGCACACCCAGAAGGTGGATATTTTAAAGAAACTTATAGAAGTAACGGAATTATCCAAAACGAACATTTACCTCCAGAATTTGTAGGAAATAGAAATTATTCAACATCGATATACTTTTTATTGACTTCTGAAAAGTTTTCAGCTTTTCATAAAATCAACCAAGATGAAATTTGGCATTTTTATAAAGGACGTACCTTAAAACTACATATGATTTCTCCAGAAGGAGACTATTCTTTTGTACTTATAGGAAATGATATAAAACAAAACGAACAGCCTCAATTTGTAGTGCCCGCGGGTTATTGGTTTGCTGCAGAAGTGGAAGCAGAAAACGCCTATGCTTTTACAGGTTGTACCGTAGCTCCGGGATTTGATTTCAATGATTTTGTTTTACCAAAAAGAGAAACGTTAATCACACTCTTCCCACAACACGAAGCTATTATAACTAAGTTAACGCATCATTAAAAATCTTAGTTACAAATTGAATTGCTATATGAAAAGATTTATTCTACAATTTCTGATTTTAATCAGTATTTCTTGTTACGCCCAAAAGTCTATAATCATAAAAAAGGAAAAAATTGATTGGAAAAACTATAATGGTTTATTTCAAGATACTGAGAAAAAGGTTTTCAAACCAAAATTTCAATATTTACAAAAAGTAAACTTATATGAAATCACTTATTTAAGTGATGGATTAAAAATTCAGTCTTATGCAGCATTTCCTAAAAAAGAAGGAAAATATCCTGTTATTATATTTAATAGAGGAGGGAATAGAAATTATGGTGCTTTATCTTTAACTCCTCAAAAAAACAGATACTTTCTAAATCCAATGTTTTCAAAAATAGCTAATGAAGGCTTTATAATTATTGGTTGTAACTACAGAGGTAGTGGAAAGAGTGAAGGTAATGATGAATTTGGTGGTAATGACCTGAATGATGTACTCAACTTAATTAAAGTTGTTAAAGAACTTCCTAAAGCTGATAGTACAAAAATAGGCATGTATGGTTGGAGTCGTGGCGGTATGATGACTTACTTAGCTTTAACAAAAACTAACCAGATAAAAGCAGCTGTAACTGGAGGTGCTCCTAGCGATAAAACAATTATCAATAGACCAAAAATGGAAGCTGGTGTATACGCTCAATTAATCCCAAACTATTGGAAAAATAAAGAGGAAGAACTAAAAAAAAGGTCAGCGATTTATCTTGTTGATAAACTTCCTAAAAACGTTCCTTTGCTAATACTTCACGGAGATTCTGACAAAAGAGTAACTGTAGCTAACTCTATAAAACTTTCTAAAAAATTGGAGGAATATAAAATACCTCATCAACTTAAGGTATTTGAAGGAGGAAATCATGGATTAACAAAGTATAGAAAAAAAGTAGATAGTTTAGTTATAAATTGGTTTAAAAAGCATCTTTAAAACCTATTTTATCTCACCGTTTTTTATTCAAATTATATCTAGTATCTTAGGAACTTAATCTACCCTAATACTATGATTCAATCCTATAAAAAGAAACCTACACTACAAGAAAATTACGATACTATTATTATTGGCTCTGGAATGGGCGGACTTTCAACCGCAGCAATTCTTGCCAAAGAAGGTCAAAAAGTATTGGTACTCGAACGCCACTATACTCCAGGTGGATTTACGCATATTTTTAAACGCAAAGGTTACGAATGGGATGTAGGAATTCATTATATAGGGGATGTACAACGTGAAAAAAGCATCTTAAAAAAGTTGTTTGATTATGTAACCGACAAGCAATTGAAATGGCAAGATATGGGTGAAGTTTATGACAAAATTGTTATTGGCGACAAGCAGTACGATTTTGTAAAAGGCATAAAAAACTTTAAACAACAAATGATTGCCTATTTCCCAGAAGAAGAACAAGCCATTCACAAATATGTAGACACGGTTTTTAATGCTGTAAAAGCCAGCAAAAACTATTATATCAGTAAAACTTTATCACCTTTTTCAAATAGGATTATAGGCGGATATTTACGTAAACCTTTTCATAAATATTCCGATAAAACTACCTACGAAGTACTTCGGGAACTCACCGATAATGAAGAACTAATTAAAGTACTTACGGGTCAATATGGTGATTACGGATTACCACCAAAGCAAAGTAGTTTTTCTATGCACGCCTCAGTAGCACGTCATTATTTTGATGGAGGAAGTTTTCCTATCGGTGGCTCTTCGCAAATTGCTAAAACTATTGACAAAGTAATTGAAGCTACTGGTGGAACCATTTTAGTAAGTGCAGAAGTTGATGAAGTACTCATTAAAAACGGAAAAGCTACAGGTGTACAAATGAAAGATGGCAAGCATTTCTTAGCGAAAAACATTATTAGTAATGCAGGATTAATTACTACTTACAACAAATTATTACCGCAACAAATTGTAGAAAAATTTCAATTAAAAAAGCAATTACAAAAAGTAAAACCATCGGTAGCACATGTAAGTTTGTATATTGGTTTAGAAGGAACTCCCGAAGAGTTAAAAATACCTACAACCAATTATTGGGTATATCCAGAAAAAGGAGATCATGATACTTGTGTAGAAAATTATGTAAACGATTTATCGCAGCCATTTCCTGTGGTGTATATGTCGTTTCCTTGTGCTAAAGACCCCGATTGGTTAAACCGCTACCCAGGAAAAAGCTCTATAGATATTATTACCTTGTTGCCTTATGAAACTTTTGAACAATGGAAAGGTTCTTTATGGAAAAAACGCGGTGACGAATACGAACGTATTAAAGAAGAAATTGCACAACGTTTATTACAAGAATTGTACAAACAACTACCGCATTTAGAAGGTAAAGTAAGTTATTATGAACTCTCTACTCCGTTAACTACAGAGCATTTTGTGAATTACGAAAAAGGAGAAATTTACGGACTCGATCACAGTCCCTCTCGTTTTAGACAACCATTTTTAAAACCTAAAACACCGATTAAAAACTTTTATTTAACAGGACAAGATATTGTTACTGCAGGTGTGGGTGGTGCCTTATTTTCTGGTATTTTATCTGCCACAGCTGTTACAGGAAAAAACATGTTAAAGAAAGTTATTTAAATAACTTTCTTTTTTAAAATACTATAAACGTATTTAGCTTATTTGTTTAAGTACGTTTTTATTTTTTATAAAATTACTCTTTCTACGGATTCCCGTAATATTTTATTTTTCACTTACACTACATTCGGAAGCTCATTTTTTTATTAGAGTCACAAAGTTATATATACATACTGTATTCTCCATTTTTTGGATCTATAACAATGCTCTTTATTCATTATATAAACAAGTTAATCACAATATTAGACTATGAAAAATAAAGAAAGATTTCTTGACTTTGCTGAGTCTTTAAAATTAGTAAGAAAAACAAGAATAGAAGATTTTATTGACGATAGAAACATAGATGACATTTATACTGATTTATTACCCAACAATGGAATTATCAATAAATTAAACCTACCTAGAACTACAATTCTTGTAGGAAGAAAAGGTACAGGAAAGTCAACAATATTTCAAAAATCTCAAAAAGACTTAATATCAAATAATAAATGTATATCTATTTATATTGATGTTAAATCACTTTACGATAATTCAACTCCAACGATTCCTTTAGAAATAGAAAGCGTAAGTAAAGAACTTCAAAAATATCTATTATTCAGCAACTTAATTAAAGAAATAGTACTAGAAACTAAGAATAGATTGGATGACTTTGTTCAAGTATCAATACTGAAAAGAATATTAGGTTTCGATAAAGAACAAATAGATAAAATAAATCTAGAGCTGGATGAAATCGAAAAGTCAATTTCAGACGTAACAAAGCAAGTGGATGCTTCGTTAATTACTAACTATAAGCTTTCAAACCAAGAAGACAAAGAAAAGTCTGTAAAAGGTAATATTAATATTTCTACAACACCAAAAATGAGTATCGAAGGCTCATTAACCAAGGGAAGCTCAATCAAATCAGAATTTGAAACAAGCCTTGTCACCTATTTAGATATAAAAAAAAGCTTAATTAGTAAACTTACATCTATTAAAGAAATTTTAAATATTGATCACCTCTATATCTTCCTAGATGATTATTCTGAAATTGACGAAGAATCACAAAAAGTATTTATGGATTGGTTCATATCACCACTAAATAATTTATCTGATGATTTTGTAAAATTTAAAATAGCTATATATCCAAATAGGTTTTATTACGGGAAATTAGATAATTCAAAAATTGATGAGATTTCACTTGATTTTTTTGATGCTTTTTACACATTTGAAAAACAAGCTAATATTACCAAAATGGAAACTTTGGCTTTAGATTATACAAAAAGATTAATTAAAAAAAGGTTGCATCTATTTTTTCCAAATAATAATTGGGAAAAATTCTTTTCTATAGATGAATCAGAAATTTATGATATTCTTTTTAGTACCTCTTTCAATATTCCTCGTAAAATAGGTTTTTTATTATCATATTGTTACGAATCTTGCTTAATACATGATGTAAAAATTTCAAAAGAAGCTATTGAAAATGCTTCAAAAAGGTATTACTCTGATGTAATTGAAAAATATTTTATTGCAAATCAATTTGTCACAAAGCCTTTTAAAGACAAAATCTCAAATAACCATCAATATCAATTACTAAACAATATTATTAAAAGGCAAAAAACAAACTCATCATCATCTATTAGAACACGAATAAAAGGGAAACCAACTAATCACTTTGTTGTAAATAAAGAAATTTCTAATTTATTAGATAATTTAGAGCTTAATGGTTTTCTAACTACTTACAATAACATAAATGACAACAACGACAACATATCAGTCTTATACTCACTGGATTACGGATTATGTAAAACACATAATTTAAATTTTGCTAGAGCTTATAATTCAAGGTTGATAAAGTATTTTACTCAAGCTAGGTTCAATATGAACATTCTTATCTCTGATTATTTTAATAAAACTCAATTAATAAAGTGCCCAAATAATCACGAGTTTTCATACGAAATGCTTAAAACTTTAAAAGCATTTAAAATGAGATGTCCAGACTGCTTGGATGAAGGAAAATCTGTTCTATGTGAAGTTACGTTATCAAGTGAAGAAGTAAGAGAAAGATTACGAGCTATTGAAAATAAAAGAATTAAAAAGCTGTCTTTTACAGAATTTTTAATCCTAGATTATTTAAATGGATATCAAAAAATTGTAAGTATTCATAAAATTGCTAGTGCACTTGACAAAAGCGAGTCATCAGTTAACACTATGATTAACAAACTAATAGAAAAGGGATTAATCGAACATGATAATGAAGCTAGTCGAGCTTTGAAAAAAGAGGTTTATCTTATTTCTGATAAGGGAGTTAGATTTATTAACACAATTCTAAAACTAATAGATGAAATCAAGAAAAAAGAAAACAAATAATAGTTAATTCTACTGTTGTTATAAATTATTCTTTTTACTTAATCCGTAAACCCTTTCTTATTTTAAGTTTCATGCTTAAAATCTAAGTACCAAAACACGCAATAATTAATAGTCAAGATCATTACAACTCCCTTAAAACCTCATCAACTAATTTTCGATTATAATCATTTATTTTTTGGTGAGTTGGCATCCAACCTGATAAAAAGCGTATAAAATCGGTACAAGCTACAGGGTATAATTTTCGCCACTCGTTCTCTAAATCCGTAAAAGGAAAAGAGAATTGAGTGGTTTTAAATGCTTTTTGTAATTCAGAAAAATAGTAGTTTAACACTTCTGCTTCGTGGTATTCTAATTCATTGCTCGACATACAACTTCCTAAGAAATAGGCTACGTCTTTTATTCCGCAACCACCACCAACATATTGAAAGTCTACCGCAGCTACTTTTTCACCATCTTTAGCAAAACAAAAGTTTGCCAACTTCGCATCGCCATGTACAATAGTTTGGTGCTTACAATTTTTTAAGATAGTATTTATCTCGTAAGCTTTTTCTTTAAGTGGAGAAGCTTCCATTTGCTGTAACTCATCGGGTCTCGTTTCTAAATTCCAATAAGTCCCTACTTTCCATAATCCAGTTGGCTTTCGATGTAAAAACTGTATATGAAAATTGGCTAACCATTTTAACACAACCTTTACCTCATCTAAGGTAATTTGTGCTTTTCGTAAAGGATAGTGTTTGTTTAAATCTTCTAAGACAATCCATTGTTTATTTCCTTCAGTATAAGAACCTATGAGGTTAGGAATTTTACAATCCATAGTACATTTTTTACTCCACTGCTCATACCAATTCGTTTCTACTTGATAGGATCTTACTTTTCGTTGATGAGAAAAATTGGTATTCCATCCTCTTGGGTGCTGTGTAGCTTTATCTAAATCGATAAACTTAACTACAACTGTTTGTAAGTTAGAATTGTGTACTATATAACGAGAAATTTTACCATAACCACTCCACAAGCTTTGTATAACTTCAGCCTCATTGCATTGCGTAGCTTGTGTTACTTTTAATAAGTAGTCGGTAAAATTGGGATTCATAAAATTGCTATATAACAATAGCGAAAGTAGTATAAAATAAAAAAGAAAAGAAGCAGCCCCCCAGCGAACTTCAATTCTTTTTATAAGTTCTACAAAAATGCAAAACAATTTTAAACTTGTTGTAAATGTACCTATCTATTACAATTACTTTAATAAATTTTAGACGAAAGGTACTTTTACTTCGATAAATGGTAATTGAGTTTAGACGAATAAAAAGAGAGAATTTTAAAATTCTCTCTTTTCTCTCACTTAACTATATATACAATTTCAATAATCTTACTTAAAAAAATGTATATATGATTTGTCTAAATTTAAGTTTGCCGATTTAGGAAACTCAGCATGAATTATCATTTCATTTTCGTGATGTTGTTCTAAATCACTTAATATTTTTCTGTTTAATAATAACACTGTAGAATGACCGTGATGATCTAACTTATCTAAAATTGTTTTTCCGTTAAACTCACAAATCCAATGTGTTTCAGACATGTTTTCTTCATAAAAAACCTCTACTGTAGGTACCTTAAAGTAATTATGATCTTTCACTTGTTTAAAGTCAAAAACCAAACGTAACAATCCACCTTCTAAAAAATTACTTTCTTTTGTAATTCCTAATTCAGCAAAAGATAATTTACCAGTATTATTTTTATCTAAAATTACTTTTATTTCTCCTTGATTTAACTCTACGCTACTCATACTTATTTATTTAAATTCTATACTCAAAACTAAATAATAAGCTACTGCTAGCATATGATATTTATCAGTCTTTAAATAAAAAAAGCCTAAGCT
Organism: Tenacibaculum holothuriorum; assembly: GCF_002120225.1. GTDB lineage: Bacteria > Bacteroidota > Bacteroidia > Flavobacteriales > Flavobacteriaceae > Polaribacter > Polaribacter holothuriorum. The sequence goes on from NZ_LAPZ01000005.1 coordinate 199,829, forward strand.
CTCAATAATAACTTAGACTTTATATACTGTATTAAAATGTAATTTTAATTACTTATCAATCGATCCTAAAACACGTTGCATAAAATTATTTAACGCTTCTTTTTTAGGAGTTCCTTCTTTTATCATTTTTGAAACTTCTATCGCTCCGTACATGTTAGAAATTAATTCACCAATAACATCTAATTCCTCGTCTTTTAACGACGGAACTTCTGTTAATGCTTCTAAAGTCTCAATAGTTTCTAACACATAGTCTTGATCGTTCTCTTCTATGAAAGAAGTTAAATGTTTAATTACTGGTAATTTCATAATTAAATTACTTCGTTTACTAATTCTTTTAAAACATCAAACTTGTTAGTTTGCACTTGGTTTACAAATTTACCATCTACAAAAGTTGCAAATGTTGGTAAATTATCTACTGTAGCTAATTTTCTACTTTCAGGAAATTTTTCTGCATCAGCAATTACAAATACAGTTTCTTCATTTTCAGAAGACAACTTCTTGAATTTAGGTTTCATAATTCTACAGTTTCCACACCAAGTTGCTGAAAATTGAACTACTACAGTTTTATTATCGGAAACAATTTGTGCTAAATTGTCTTGATTTAATTCTTGTACCATGATTTAAATTTTAAAGTTAATTAGGAGTAAAAAAATCCCTAAAAGATATACTAATGTTAGTATAGTAGAAGTAAAATTCGTGCTACTCCTTTCGTTTCACACGAATTTAGTTTTATTAGTTTGCAGCTAAATATTCTGCAGTAGACTTAGCATTTGGCTTCATAGCCTCTTTACCTTCTTCCCAGTTTGCAGGACAAACTTCACCTTTTTCTTGTACGTGTGTATACGCGTCGATTAAACGTAGGTACTCGTTTACGTTACGACCAATTGGCATGTGGTTTACACCTTCGTGTACAACAGTTCCTTCTTCGTCAATGATATATGTAGCTCTATATGTTACGTTATCTCCCTCTACTTGTACAGTACCAGTAGCCTCATCATATGTTTCGTTAGAAATATCTAAAATACCTAAGATAGAAGATAAGTTACGGTTACTATCTGCTAATAATGGGTATGTTACACCTTCAATTCCTCCGTTATCTTTAGATTGGTTTAACCAAGCAAAGTGTACTTCAGGAGTATCACAAGAAGCACCAATTACTACTGTATTTCTCTTATCAAACTCACCTAAAGCAGCTTGAAAAGCGTGTAATTCTGTAGGACACACAAAAGTAAAATCTTTTGGATACCAGAATAATAATACCTTTTTCTTGTTCTTAACTGCTTCTTCTAAAACATTTAATTTAAACGTATCTCCCATTTCATTCATTGCATCAACGCTTAAATTTGGAAATTTCTTACCAACTAATGTAGCCATCTTTTATTTTTTTATGATTATTAATTATGTTCTTTTTAACAGGGACAAATGTATCTTCTTTATTGCTTTTAAAAATGTAAAACCAAAAATATTTTCTTATTCTTCAATAGAAAATATCAATACTACCAAAACCAAACTATAAATTATGTAAATATTTATAGTTAAAACCTTAAAAACAAGTTAGGTAAACAAAAAACCAAAGTTATAAATAATAAAAAGTTATATTATAATAAAAAATATAGATAAAAATTATTGATTGATTTATCGTAAATTTGAGGAGCAACAACCTAAAAAACAACAAATTATGAAAGATTCAAATCCACATACATCTTCAGGAGATATTTCTAAGTGTCCTTTTATGGGTGGAACCCAAAAGCATACTGCAGGTGGAGGAACCAGAAATAGAGACTGGTGGCCTAACGAACTTAAATTGAATATTCTAAGACAAAATGCTACAAAATCTGACCCAATGGGAACTGGTTTCAACTATGCTGCTGCCTTTAATAGTATTAATTACGAAGAACTAAAAAAAGACCTAATCGACTTAATGACCGATTCTCAAGATTGGTGGCCTGCTGATTATGGGCATTATGGTGGATTAATGATTCGTATGGCTTGGCACAGTGCCGGAACTTATCGTGTAGGTGATGGACGTGGAGGTGCTGGAACGGGAACGCATCGTTTCGCACCATTAAATAGCTGGCCAGATAATGGAAACTTAGATAAGGCTCGTTTATTATTATGGCCAATTAAAAAGAAATATGGAAATAAAATTTCTTGGGCAGATTTAATGATTCTTGCTGGAAACTGCGCCTTAGAATCTATGGGCTTTGAAACCTTTGGATTTGCAGGTGGACGTGAAGATGTTTGGGAACCAGAACAAGACATTTATTGGGGAAATGAAACGGAATGGTTAGGAAATAAAGAACGCTATGAGGATGGGGATTTAGAAAGTGACCTAGGAGCTGTACATATGGGATTGATTTATGTAAATCCTGAAGGGCCTAATGGAAATCCAGATCCACTAGCTTCTGGACATGACATTCGCGAAACTTTCGGTCGTATGGCGATGAACGATGAAGAAACCGTTGCTTTGGTAGCGGGTGGACATACCTTTGGAAAGGCACACGGTGCTGCTGATCCTGATAAGTATGTAGGAGCGGAACCAGCAGGAGCTCCGATTGAAGAAATGAGTACAGGATGGAAAAATACTTTTGGTTCTGGAGTTTTAGACGACGCTATTACCAGTGGTATTGAAGGAGCTTGGACACCAAATCCAACCCAATGGGATCATGATTATTTTGACGTACTACTAAACTATGATTGGGAATTGACGAGAAGTCCAGCTGGAGCACATCAATGGACACCGACTGCCGCTTCAGATGCTAGAATGGCTCCTAAAGCTGGAGATCCTAACGGAAAGCAAGCTTTAATGATGACTACAGCAGATATGGCTTTAAAAAAGGATCCGATCTATAGAGAAATCTCTGAACGTTTCCATAAAGATCATAAAGCTTTTGAAGAAGCCTTTGCAAGAGCTTGGTTTAAATTAACCCATCGTGATATGGGACCTGTAGCTTTGTACTTAGGTCCAGAAGTTCCTAAAGAAGAATTAATTTGGCAAGATCCAATTCCAAAAGGAAATACGCTTTCTGATACGGAAGTAGCAAGTTTAAAATCGAGTATTAAAAATTCGGGATTGAGTATTTCTCAATTAGTTACTACGGCTTGGGCATCAGCTTCTACCTTTAGAGGTTCTGACAAACGTGGTGGCGCCAATGGTGGGCGTATTCGTTTAGCTCCTCAAAAAGATTGGGAAGTTAACAACCCTAAAGAATTAACGAAAGTATTGGTTGTCTATGAAGACATTCAAAGTAATTTTAGTGGCACGGTTTCTATCGCCGATTTAATTGTATTAGGTGGTAACGTAGGAATTGAAAAAGCTGCAAAAAATGCAGGTCATTCAGTAACCGTTCCTTTTACTTCTGGAAGAGGAGACGCTTCGCAAGAACAAACAGATATTACTTCTTTTAATTATTTAATGCCGAGAGCGGATGGATTTAGAAATTATGTAAAAGCTAATTTGGATGTTGCTGCGGAAGAACTATTGGTAGACAAGGCTAATTTATTGACATTATCAGTTCCAGAAATGACTGTTTTGATAGGTGGTCTACGAGTTTTAGGCACTAACTACGACGGTTCTAAACTTGGGGTATTTACTGATAACATAGGTACACTTTCCAACGATTTCTTTACCAATGTTTTAGATTTTTCTATTACTTGGAAAGCAACAAGCACTAGTGATAAAGAGTTTATTGGTAGAGATCGTGCTACGGGAGCAATGAAATTCTCAGGAACAAGAGCTGATTTGATTTTTGGATCTAATTCTGAACTAAGAGCCATTGCTGAAGTATATGGTGCTGATGATGCGCAAGAAAAGTTTGTAACTGATTTTGTTGCTGCTTGGTCTAAAGTGATGGACTTAGATCGATTTGATTTATAGCTGAAAAGGGTGTTAAATAAAAAAGCTATTAGTTTGTAAACTAATAGCTTTTTTATTTAATTATTTATCTGACCAAACCGCTAATTCATTACCCGAAGGATCTAAAAAATGGAATCTTCGTCCTCCAGGAAATTCAAAAATAGCTTTTGAAATTTTTCCGCCAGCTTTTTCTATTTCAGATTGAATAGTTTCTAAATCATCGTTATATAAAACAATTAAAGCTCCGTTTACAATTTCGTTAGTTGTTAATTCGAAACCACCTAATAATCCACTATTAGAAAATGCAGTATAGCTTGGTCCATAATCTGTAAACTCCCAAGAAAACACTGTAGAGTAAAAACTTTTAATGTCTTCAAGATTCTTTGCCTTAAACTCTATGTAATCTATCGTTTTATTTTCCATACTTAATGGTTACTTACTTGCAAAAAGTTTCACATCATTTTCTGAAACTTCTTTTTCTCCCAAAATAATTAAACGTTCTACCACATTTCGTAATTCACGAATGTTTCCTGTCCAATCATATTCTTGCAGTAACTTGATAGCTCCATTAGAAAAAGATTTTTTTGGTGTTCCTTGTTCGTTGGCAATTTTATTTGCGAAAAATTCTACTAGTAAAGGAATGTCTTCTCTTCTATCGTTTAACGCAGGAACTTTTATTAAGATTACTGCCAAACGATGGTATAAATCTTCACGGAAACGACCTTCAGCGATTTCTTTCTTTAAATCTTTATTCGTTGCAGCTACTACACGAACATTTACTTTAATATCTTTATCTGAACCTACTCGCTGAATTTTATTCTCTTGTAACGCACGTAATACTTTTGCTTGTGCAGAAAGACTCATATCACCTATTTCATCTAAGAAAATTGTTCCGCCATTGGCAGCTTCAAACTTTCCAGCTCTGTCTTTATTAGCTCCCGTAAAACTACCTTTTACATGACCAAATAATTCACTCTCTATCAACTCAGCAGGAATTGCTGCACAGTTTACCTCAATCATTGGTGCTTTAGAACGGTCTGACTTTTCGTGTAACCAGTGAGCTACTAATTCTTTTCCTGTTCCGTTTGGTCCAGTAATTAAAACACGTGCATCGGTAGCAGCAACTTTTTCTATAATATCTTTTATATGAGTAATAGCATCACTCTCACCAATCATTTCGTAATTCTTACTTACCTTCTTTTTTAATCGCTTGTTTTCTACAACCAATTCTTTTTTATCAAGTGCGTTACGAACTGTATTTAATAAACGGTTTAAATCTGGTGGTTTCGAAATATAATCGAAAGCTCCAAGGCGCATAGTATTTACTGCGGTATCTAAATCTCCATGACCAGAAATCATTACCATAGGAATTTCTGGTTTTAGTTTTTTTGCTTTTTCTAATACCTCTACACCATCCATTTTTGGCATTTTTATATCGCATAAAACTAAATCGTAATCTTTCTCTTTTATCTTTTCTATTCCAGATAAACCATCTTCTGCTTCTTCTACTTCATAAGCATCATTTTCTTCTGAAATAATTTTTTTAAGTACTCTACGAATTGCTGCTTCGTCTTCTATGATTAGTATTTTACTCATTTATTTTAGATTTTTAGAAAAAAGAAAAAAGAGAAAAGATTAGTCTAATGAATTCTTAAAACCAGAAATCATTTTTTGCAACTCTTCTATTTTATCTTCTAAATCTTTTAATTCTTCTTTTGTAATATAATCTTTATAACTAGATAAAACTATTTGTGTTTGTAGTTCAAATAGAGAGCCCAAAGTTATTTCTAAAAATCTTTTAAAATCTTTATTAGAAGCTCTACTTGAACCTTCTGCTATATTGGAAGGAACAGAAACTACTGATCTATTAATCTGAGAAGTTAAAGAATAAATTTCTTCTTTTGGAAACTGACTTGTTATTTTAAAAACAATTTGACAAAGTTCCATTCCGCTTTGCCAAATCTTAAGTTTTTTAAAATTATGTTTTCCCAAAATCTTTATTCTTTTATCTAACAGTCTTTAATCTTCTTACCCGCTATAGCGAATCCATTTCCATAAATCTTTATAGGTTGGTTTTTTACCATACATTAAAATACCTACTCGGTAAATTTTAGAGGCTAACCAAACTACTCCTAAAAAGGTAATCAATAACAATGCCATAGAAATTGCTATTTCCCACCAAGCAACACCAAAAGGAACTCTCATTAACATTACAATTGGAGAAGTTAATGGTATGTGCGAAAAAATTACAGAAACTGGTCCGTGTGGATCGTTAATTACCGTAAAAGCTCCTACATAAACTGCTAACATTAATGGCATCATAATTGGCATCATGAATTGTTGTGTATCGGTTTCATTATCTACCGCTGCACCAATTGCTGCGAATAATGAACTGTATAACATATAACCTCCGAAGAAGTAAAAGATAAATAAGAAGAATAATGTTACCAATGGCATCTTCATTATTTCTTGAAATATCATTTGCATTTTATTTCCTGATGCAGCTTGTTTTAATGCTTCAGCTTGCTCAGGAGACATATTTGCAGTTTGCATTTCGCTCATATCTAAACCAAAGAAAGAACTAGCAACTACATTTAATATTAATAATAAAATACCCCAGATAATAAATTGCAATAATCCAGCTGAAGCATTACCTATTATTTTACCTAGCATTAATTGGAAAGGTTTTACCGACGAAACAATTACCTCGATAATTCTACTCGTCTTTTCTTCAATAACACTTCTCATTACTGATGTTCCGTATATAATAACGAACATCATTAATAAATATCCTGCAACTGTACCTACACCAATTTTTAATCCGTTAATTAATTTTGAAGATTGCTCTCCAGAGAAATTAAACATTTTAATATCCGAACTTATTCTTGAAGCTTTTATCTTTTCAAGATTAATTCCAAGGTTAGTCATTTTAAGATTTCGTAATCTTCTATTTACATTACGCTCTACATTTTCAATAGTATTTAATCCTGGTGTGTCTTTTGAGTAAAACTGAATAGATTTTGCTAAAACCTCTAAACTGTCTTGCTTTGGTAAATACAACACTCCGTAATGATTACCATCTTCTACTTTCTTTTTAGTTTCTTCAAAACCTAAATCGGTAAAGTCTTGATATTTGATTGTTTTAGTGTCTTTAAAGTCTTCTTTTGAAAATAATCCTGATTCATCTACATACACTATTTCTTTTACTTTATCGTCATTCTTTTTCATTAAAAAAACGACTAAAGCAATCATACCCACACCTATTAACGGACTTAAAAAAGTCATAATAAGAAACGATTTATTACGCACTTTGGCAATAAATTCACGTTCTATAATAAGTCTTAATTTTTTCATTTTATAATACGTTTTGCAGCTAAATAGCTACTCTATTTTTTGATTAGTTTGATTAAACGATACTGTTCTTTCCTACAGCTTGAATAAAAATATCATTTGCGCTAGGAATTAATTCTACAAAGTGCTGTACTTCTCCTTGAGATGTTAAATAACTTAATAAATCGTTTGCTGAATTACCTTGAGTAAGCTTTACATTTAAGGTTAATCCATCATTTAACATTCTAAAATCCGCAGGGTAAACCTTAAAGTTTTCTTTTAACTTAGCTTCTACCTCTTTAGGGTTTGAAGTGTTGATTCCTACTTGAAAAGTATTGGTCCTATACTGACGTTTAACATCGTCTAATTTACCGTCTAATATTTTATTGGATTTGTTTATTAAAGCAATATAATCACACATTTCTTCAACACTTTCCATTCTATGTGTTGAGAAAATAATAGTAGCTCCTTCATCGCGCAATTGTAAAATTTCTTTTGCTATTAATTGTGCATTAATAGGATCGAACCCAGAAAATGGTTCATCAAAAATCAATAATTTAGGTTGGTGCAAAACTGTAACTATAAATTGTACTTTTTGCGCCATTCCTTTAGAAAGTTCTTCTATTTTTTTATTCCACCAAGCACCAATATCAAACTTATCAAACCAGTATTTTAGTCGTTTTCTTGCTTCAGCTTTACTCAATCCTTTTAACTGAGCTAAATACAGCGCTTGCTCACCTACTTTCATAGATTTATACAACCCTCTTTCTTCTGGTAAATAACCAATATGTTCTATATGATGTGGTGCTAATTTTTCTCCATCTAAAATTATTTCACCAGCATCGGGCATTGTAATTTGATTGATGATACGGATAAGTGACGTTTTTCCTGCTCCATTAGGACCTAAAAGTCCGAATACACTTCCTTTAGGTATGTGCAAAGACACATCATTTAATGCAGTATAATCTCCATAGCGTTTTACTACATTATTAATTTCTAATAAGTTACTCATTGATTTTTGGTTAATTGAGTTTACGTTTGTTACGTGTTATGTACACAAACTTACAATATTTTAATGATTAGTATAAAGACTCTTCTTTTTGTTACAAACAATATTATTTTATAACTTTGGTAAAAACCAATTTGTTATGAAAAACTACTACTATCTAAGCTTTATATTTTTAATATTAAAATCTTCATTCTTAACAGCTCAAGAATATACTCCTATTATTAAAAATGGCTCTTTTTGGGATGTAGAAACAGTTTTAGGCGGTCACTGTAGCAGAGCTTATTATAGATACAAAATAGGTAACGACACTATTATTTCTGGAAAGTCATATAAAAAACTACTTTATGCAGAATATACCAAAACAAGTAATGATCCTTGTCCTGAATATAAAACTCCATATGTAGTTAATCAAAATGATTTTGTAGAACTTCAAGAATATATTAGAGAAGATATTGCTGAAAAGAAAGTTTATATATGGACTAATAACAATAGCCAAAATATTTACAAAGAATATATTTTATATGACTTTAATTTAAATATTAATGATGTTTTATCTGATGAATATTATGCTAACGCTAATAATACCAGTTCACAGGTTAAAATTGTAAAAATTGATACCGATTCAAATGGAAAGAAAAGACATCATTTAGAAACTGACACTGTTTATTATACTGAAGGAATTGGTAGTTATTCTGGAATTATTAGTTTTAATAGAGTTGTTGGTGAAGGTGATACAACATTATTCTGTCATGGAAATTCTACAAATCAAAATAATTGCGCAGCTGTATTAAGTACAAATAAAGAAGCTTTACTTAAAACTATAATATCACCTAACCCTGTAAACGATGTTATTACCATCCATAATTTACCTCATAAAGCTACCTATATCGTTTATAATGTTCTCGGAAAACAAATTCCTATTAAAAAGAAAACATTTAACACCTTAAACACATCTGCTTTAGCTAAAGGTATTTACTTCTTAAAAATTAGCACTTCAAACAATACGCAAAAAACAATTAAGTTTTTTAAGGATTAAGCAATTAAAACTCCCCTTTTTTATAAGCTTCTTATAAAAATTTATTATGCACGCATAATTTTTTCTTGATTTACTATGCGTGCATAATAAATTTTTATATCTTTGGCGAGCATGGATAAAAACAAATCAATAGATCATCAATTAAGAGCTACTTGGCAAGCAGTTGCAAAAATGTATAATGAGCAAGCTGCAAAACACGATAGCACTATGGCTACAGCCTTTGCTCTTTTAAATATAGATTTTGAGAACGGTACCCCTTCAACCGCTCTTGGGCCTTTAATGGGAATGGAGCCCACTAGCCTTTCACGTTTATTAAAAACTATGGAAGACAAAGGAGTTATATGCAGAGAGAAAAACCCTAATGATGGTAGAAGCGTAATCATTAAACTTACTGACTTTGGTAAAGAAATGCGTGAAGTTTCTAAAGGACACGTATATCAATTCAACAATAAGGTAAGAGAATTTGTTTCTGAAAAAGAATTGGAAAGTTTCTTTAAAGTAACACAAACCATCAACAAAATTATCTCCGATAAAATAGTTTATGGAGACGAAGATATTAACAAGCAAGCAGTATAAAACAAACCAATAAACAAATGACGAGAAGAATTAAAAAAGTAGCAATTATCGGTTCGGGTATTATGGGATCTGGTATTGCATGTCATTTTGCAAACATTGGCGTGGAAGTTTTATTATTGGACATCGTTCCAAGAGAACTTAACGACAAAGAGAAAGCAAAAGGATTAACCTTAGAAGACAAAGCTGTTCGTAACCGTTTGGTAAACGATGCTTTAACGGCTTCTTTAAAATCGAAACCATCTCCTATCTATAGCAAGAAATTTGCAGATAGAATTACTACAGGTAACCTAGAAGACGATTTACATTTAATTAAAGATGTAGACTGGGTTATGGAAGTTGTAGTTGAACGTTTAGATATTAAACAAAAAGTATTTGAACAAGTAGAAAAATACCGTAAACCAGGTACTATTGTTTCTTCTAACACGTCAGGTATTCCAATTAAATTTATGAACGAAGGTCGTAGTGAAGATTTCCGTAAGCATTTTGCGGTAACTCACTTCTTTAATCCTCCTCGTTACTTAAAATTATTTGAAGTTGTACCAGGACCAGATTGTAAGCAAGAAGTAACTGACTTCTTAATGGATTACGGTTCTAAATTCTTAGGAAAAACTTCAGTATTAGCAAAAGATACTCCAGCGTTTATTGGTAACCGTATTGGTATCTTCGGAATTCAAAGTTTATTCCACCAAGTAAAAGAATTAGGGTTAACTATTGAAGAAGTTGATAAATTAACAGGTCCAGTAATTGGTCGACCAAAATCAGCTACTTTCCGTACGGTAGATGTTGTAGGTTTAGATACTTTAGTACACGTTGCTAATGGTATTTATGAAAACTGCCCTAACGACGAAGCGCACGAATTATTTAAGTTACCAGACTTCATCGAAAAAATGATGGAGAACAAATGGTTAGGTAACAAAACAAAACAAGGTTTTTATAAAAAGACTACTAACGCAGAAGGTAAACGTGAAATCTTATCTTTAGATTTGGATACTTTAGAGTACCGTCCTAAGAAAAGAGCAAAGTTTGCTACGCTAGAATTAACAAAGACTATCGATAAACCAATCGATCGTTTTAAAGTATTAGTTGGAGGTAAAGATAAAGCAGGAGAATTCTATCGTAAGAACTTTGCAGCAATGTTTGCTTATGTTCAAAACAGAATTCCAGAAATTTCTGACGAATTATATAGAATTGACGATGCCATGAAAGCTGGTTTCGGATGGGAAAATGGTCCTTTCGAAATTTGGGATGCAGTAGGAGTAGAAAAAGGTATCGAATTAATGAAAGCTGAAGGAAAAGAACCAGCTGCTTGGGTAACAGAAATGTTAGCAAAAGGGTCTACTTCTTTCTATTCAGTAAAAGATGGAGCAACGTATTATTACGATGTAGAGGCTAAAGCTCAAACTAAAAAACCAGGTCAAGATTCATTCATTATCTTAGATAATATCCGTAAGACAACTGAAATATTTAAAAATTCAGGAGTTGTTATTGAAGATTTAGGAGACGGAATCTTAAACTGTGAATTCCAATCTAAAATGAACACTATTGGTGGAGATGTTTTAGCAGGATTAAACAAAGCAGTTGATTTAGCTGAAAAAGATTTCCAAGGATTAGTAATTGGTAACCAAGGAGCAAACTTCTCTGTTGGTGCTAATATCGGAATGATTTTTATGATGGCTGTTGAGCAAGAGTATGACGAATTAAATATGGCTATCAAGTATTTCCAAGATACCATGATGCGTATGCGTTACTCTGCAATTCCAACAGTTGCTGCTCCTCACGGAATGACTTTAGGTGGTGGATGTGAATTATCTATGCACGCAGATAAAGTTGTTGCTGCTGCCGAAACGTATATCGGATTAGTAGAATTTGGAGTTGGAGTTATACCTGGTGGTGGTGGATCTAAAGAAATGGCTGTAAGAGCTCAAGATTTATTCCAAAAAGGAGATATTCAATTAAACATTTTACAAGAGCACTTCTTAACTATTGGTATGGCTAAAGTAGCAACTTCGGCTTACGAAGCTTTCGATAGCAATATCTTACAAAAAGGAAAAGATGTAGTTGTTGTAAATAAAGATCGTCAAATTGCAGAAGCTAAGAAACATGCTTTATTATTAGCTGAAGCTGGTTACTCTCAACCACCTGCACGTAAAGATGTATTAGTATTAGGTAAGCAAGCATTAGGTATGTTCTTAGTAGGAACAGATTCTATGAACGCATCTAAATTCATCTCAGAACACGATCAAAAAATAGCAAACAAACTAGCCTATGTAATGGCTGGAGGAGATTTATCAGAACCAACAAAAGTTACTGAGCAGTATTTATTAGACCTAGAGCGTGAAGCATTCTTAAGTTTAACTACAGAACGCAAAACGTTAGAGCGTATTCAGCACATGTTAAAAACTGGTAAACCTTTAAGAAACTAAAACAATGAAAACAGCATATATAGTAAAAGGATATAGAACCGCCGTAGGTAAATCTAAAAAAGGTGCGTTCAGATTTAAAAGAGCTGATGAGTTAGCTGCTGAAACGATCGATTATATGATGAAGCAGTTACCAGAGTTTGATAAAAAGCGTATTGACGATGTTATCGTTGGTAATGCAATGCCAGAAGGTTCTCAAGGATTAAACATGGCTCGTTTAATCTCTTTAATGGGATTAAAAATTGAAGATGTTCCTGGTGTAACTGTAAACCGTTTTTGTTCTTCTGGATTAGAAACAATTGGTATGGCAGTAGCAAAAATTCAATCTGGAATGGCAGATTGTATCATTGCTGGTGGAGCTGAAAGTATGAGTTCTGTACCAATGACAGGTTTTAAACCAGAATTAAACTACGACATCGTTGCTGATGGACATGCAGATTATTACTGGGGAATGGGAAATACTGCTGAAGAGGTTGCTCAGAAGTTTAATATTTCTCGTGAAGACCAAGATAAATTCGCATTAGAATCTCACTTAAAAGCTTTAAAAGCACAAGAAGAAAATCGTTTTCAAGATCAAATAGCACCAATTGAAGTTGAAGAAACTTACATTGATGCTAAAGGAAAACGTGCAACAAGAAAATACACAGTAACTAAAGATGAAGGACCTCGTAAAGGGTCTAACATTGAAGGGCTACAACGTTTACGTCCTGTATTTGCTCAAGGAGGAAGTGTTACTGCTGGTAACTCATCTCAAACGAGTGATGGAGCAGCTTTTGTTATGGTTATGAGTGAAGACATGGTTAAGGAGTTAAACTTAAAACCAATTGCTCGTATGGTAAGTTATGCCGCTGCTGGTGTACCACCAAGAATTATGGGAATTGGTCCAGTTGCAGCAATTCCAAAAGCATTAAAACAAGCAGGGTTAAAACAAGAAGATATTAGCTTAATAGAATTGAATGAAGCTTTTGCTTCTCAGTCATTAGCTGTAATTCGTGAATTAGGATTAGACGCAGACATCATCAACGTTAATGGTGGAGCTATTGCTTTAGGTCACCCGTTAGGTTGTACTGGTGCTAAATTATCGGTTCAATTATTTGACGAAATGCGTAAGCGTAATATGCAAGGAAAATACGGTATGGTAACTATGTGTGTAGGTACTGGTCAAGGTGCTGCAGGTATTTTCGAATTCTTAAATTAAGAAACAAGATTATTAGAATCAAGAAACAAGACCATGCATAACTTCAAAAAATTAAAAATTTGGACTGAAAGCATGAAGCTAGTTTCTGATTCTTATAAATTGACAAAAACCTTTCCAGAGTTTGAAAAATTTGGTTTGGTTTCACAAATGAATAGATGTGCAGTTTCAATTCCTTCTAATATAGCCGAAGGATCAAGTAAAAGTACAGATAAGCATTTTAGTAAATATTTAGAAGATAGTTTAGGTTCAGCCTTTGAATGGGAAACCCAATTAATTATTGCTTTTAATGAGAATTATCTGTCTGAAAAAAGTTTTAACGAATTAGAACAAAAAATTAAATCAATACAAAAAATGATTTCAAGCTTCCAATATGGTCTTAACAAGTCTTGACTCTTGGCTCTTGAATCTCAAAATCTAAAATATTATGTCAGAATTAAATAAAGATATTTTACGAGGAGGACAATTCTTAGTAAAAGAAACAAAATGTGAAGACGTATTTACTCCTGAAGATTTTTCAGAAGAGCAAAACATGATGAAAGAAGCGGTTAAAGAATTTAACGACCGTGAAATTATTCCTAACAGACCACGTTTCGAAAAGAAAGATTATGCATTAACTGAAGAAGCTATGCGTAAAGCGGGTGAATTAGGTTTCTTAGGTGTAGCTGTACCAGAAGCTTATGGCGGATTAGGAATGGGATTTGTTTCTACAATGTTAACTTGTGACTATATTTCTAGTGGTACAGGTTCTTTTAGTACTGCTTTTGGTGCACATACAGGTATTGGTACCATGCCAATTACTTTATACGGAACTGAAGAGCAAAAGCAAAAATACGTTCCTGCTTTAGCAATGGGTGAAAAGTTTGGAGCTTACTGTTTAACAGAACCAGGAGCAGGATCTGACGCTAACTCTGGTAAAACTACTGCTGAGTTAACAGAAGACGGAAAGCACTATAAAATTAACGGACAAAAAATGTGGATTTCTAATGCAGGTTTTGCAGAAGTATTCATTGTATTTGCTCGTATTGGTGATGATAAAAACATTACTGGTTTCATTTTAGACTACGATAAAAACAATCCTAACGGAGTTACTTTAGGAGAAGAAGAACACAAATTAGGTATTCGTGCATCTTCTACGCGTCAAGTATTCTTTAACGATACATTAGTGCCTGTAGAAAACATGTTATCTGTTCGTGGTGGTGGATTCAAAATCGCTATGAATGCATTAAACGTTGGACGTATTAAATTAGCAGCTGCTTGTTTAGATTCTCAAAGAAGAATTATTAGTGATGCTGTAAACTATGCTAACGAGCGTAAGCAGTTTAAAACTTCAATCTCTGAATTCGGAGCTATTAAAATGAAATTAGCAGAAATGGCTACAAACGCTTATGTAGGTGAGTCTGCATCTTATAGAGCTGCTAAAAATATTGAAGATAGAATTGCTATTCGTGAATCTGAAGGAAATACACATCAAGAAGCAGAATTAAAAGGAGTTGAAGAATATGCTATTGAATGTTCAATCTTAAAAGTAGCAGTTTCTGAAGACGTACAAAACTGTGCTGATGAAGGAATTCAAATTTATGGTGGTATGGGATTCTCTGAAGAGACTCCAATGGAAGCTGGATGGAGAGATGCTCGTATTGCTCGTATTTACGAAGGTACTAACGAAATTAACAGATTATTATCTGTAGGAATGTTAGTTAAGAAAGCCATGAAAGGTCATGTAGATTTATTAAATCCTGCAATGGCTGTTGGTGAAGAATTAATGGGAATTCCTTCTTTCGATACTCCAGATTATTCAGAGTTATTTGCTGAAGAAAAAGAAATTATCGGAAAATTAAAGAAAGTATTCTTAATGGTAGCTGGTGCCGCTATTCAAAAATTCGGAACAGAATTAGAGCAACACCAACAATTATTAACAGCTGCTTCAAATATTTTAATTGAAATATATATGGCAGAATCTGGGATCTTAAGAACTGAAAAGAACGTTAAGCGTTTTGGAGAAGATTCTCAGAAAGAGCAAATCGCTATGGCGAAGTTATACTTATACAACGCCGTAGAAATCATTACTAAAAACGGAAGAGAAGGAATTGTTTCTTTCGCAGAAGGTGATGAGCAACGTATGATGTTAATGGGTCTTAAGCGTTTTACAAAGTACGCAAACTACCCTAACGTAGTTGCCTTACGTAACACTATTGCAGAAAAGTTAAAAGCAGAGAACAAGTACTGCTTCTAAAAATAATTGCTCATTAAGAGCATAAAAATTTCTTCAACTTTTATAGGTTTTAGAATTTAGTTGTTTGTTTAAAAGGTCGTCGAATTAGTTTTTGACGACCTTTTTTCGTTTGTCTAATTTTTAAATTTCAATTACATTTGAAAAATATTCTTCATATGCTATGAAAGAATTTCAAATAAAATCAAAGCATAATTATGCGTTTATACTCTTGAAAAAGGTTGTATAACGATGTGTTTTATGCATATATAAACAAGTTAGCCACAAGCTGAAAAAACATTGAGATACTACATTGGAGCATATTATTTAATTAAACTTCGTGATACCAATTTTGGAACTTACAAAGGGAAAAAGTTGCATACTTGCAGTACTTGTATAAACGATTCTTTTTTTGACGCTTGGTCAATTTCGTGGGCGGAAGATGGAAAAAATGTTAATGCAGAAACCAAATCAGACTTTAATCTTGATGAAAATCTGATTAAAGAAATTCAGAATTGGACGGACAAAAAAATGGAGGAAAACAAAATCGGATGGATTTGCACATTTGCCGATTTAGAAACCCTAACCGAATATAAAAGTTCATTTTTCCCAAAAGAAGAAAGTGAAATATTGAGTATTAACTTTCCTCAATCAGAAAGAGACGAATTATTAAATTTATTCAATCCTGAAAAGACAAGTTTTGGCGAAATCGGACTTTCAATAAATCTAAAAAAAGGAATTACAGAAAACAAGGACGAGCAAACTTTGGGATACGACTTAATCGGAATTGAAGATAGTAGTGAATTTCATAGTTTTCATTGCCACGATTTAGCAAGTGAATTAATCGAAAAATTCGGAATTGAAATAAACGAATACGGACTGATTAGCGAAAATGATAAATGGACTGAAATAGTGGAATATATGAATGACGAGAAAAACGGATTTGAATCTTCGCCTTGGTTTTATGTGAAAGTGAATAAAGTAACGGAAAAAGCCAGTGGCTAACAACGTGTATAGCTCATTGCGGCTGAATTCCTAATCGGAATTCATTGCAATTTACTATATTTAGGTTGCGGCGGAAAATCATAGCTGATTTCCCGCAACAAGCCATACACAAAACCGTTAGGTGCAATTTGAAATGAACTCTCGATTAAAGAAAGAATATAAAAGAGCATTTAGTGAGTTAAGAGAAATAATTAACTCGTGGGAATTAATACCTGACTCGCCAGATGACGAATTTGATTCAATTAATCATCTATTTCTTAGTCAATTATATAAAGGTTCTGATAAATTTAAAATGTCAAAAGCCATACAATTTGAGTTGACTAATAATTATGGGTTTTCGGTCGAACATATTGACTCCGACAAAATGACTGTGGAAGTATTAGAATGGTGGAATAATTTTAAAAAATAGTATTATGGCAACTCAAATCTGTCCAAAATGTAAAGTGGATAGCTTTTACTGGAAAGTGGATGAAGATGAATCTCTTCTGACTATTTGGGTATGTGGGAATTGCAATTATCGAGCTTTCGAGAATGAATCTGACGAAAGGAATTGTTCAAAATGCGAAAAGAAAACGGAATCAAAACTAATGGATAATAAAAAAGAATATTGGTGGTGTTCGAATTGCAACACCATTGAAATAATAAAAACTGCACCTAACAATGTATAACCGCAATTACGGCGGATTCGACTACGTCCGAATCCACTCGGAATTGCGAGCGTCAGTGCTAAATCGAAAAACAGTAATTTAAAACCCGTAACTGACGGTTATACGAGACCGTTGGCGCGCATTATAAAATGAAAGAATTTGAACTAAAAAATACCGACCCTGAGGACATTGAGGACATACTCGTAAAAGTGGAGGACTCGTTTGACATCAAATTTGCCGACAACGAGCTTGCTCACGTTCAGACTTTTGGTGAGATCTGCGACCACATCAAGAACAAAATACAACTTGACCATACAGACGACTGTACAACACAACAAGCCTTTTACAAATTGCGGAGCTCATTAATTTCTGCATTGCAAGTTGACAAAGAAAAAATAACTGCAGACTCTTTACTCGCAGACCTCCTACCAAGGCAAATAAGAAAATCAAAGATAAAGCAAATAGAACAAGATTTAGGATTTAAGTTATCACTCTTAAGACCGGCTCATTATGTGACAGGTTTTCTTGTTCTGCTCCTTTTAACTTCGTTGGTTGGACTTGCATTTGTTTGGCAATTTGCACTTGCTGGGCTTGGACTTTCAATTGGTGGACTATGGCTTGCCACTAAGACCGGAAATGAACTTGACTTAAAAACAGTCGGGCAACTTGCAAAGAAAATGACAAGAGAGAATTACATAAAATCCAGACGCAATCCAAAGACATATAATGACAATGAAATAGAAAAAGTTCTCACTGACTGGTTCAGCAACGACTTGGTAATTGACAAGTCCAAATTAACCCGAGAAGCGAGATTGACTTAAAAAGAAAAACGACACGCCAACAATGTGTATAGTTCATTACTAGCAAATGCTTACAACGGAAATTCCTGCGGAATTTCCTCGTCGTTTTGTACTTGCCGAGTTTATCGCTAAATTCACGCAACAAACCATACACCGAGCCGTTGGCATTCATTAGAAAAATGAGGAAAGAATTTGAAATAAAAGATTTAAACGATAATTCATTAGTTACATTCTATTACAAGGGAAATGATTCTGAAAAAATTCCCCGTATAAAAAGATACATATATAACTTAACAAATTTTACACTTCAGATTATCGCTATGAATTATGAAAATGAAGATGTTGACGATATTTATGGTTATGCAGAGTTATTAGATGAAGAATTAGGGTTTATTTTTCATCAACAGACAATTAACGCAATATCTGACTTTTATGGTTTTTCACAACTTGCACGTGATAAAATAAATTTACTCAGAGAAACCATAAGACCAATGATAAATAATACATTGGAAAACAAAATGAAAAAAAATGATTCTGATTGGATAAAAGTTTCAAGAATGGCTCAAGAAATATTAAAAGATTTGGGGAAACAACAAATAACTCCAAGTGAATTTGAAAAAAGAGAAAATTTATCAATGGATTGGATATAAAAAAAGAAATGCAAACACAGTGTATAAAACATAGCTAATATGTGCTTAACCGAAAGGTTTGTGTATATTTAGAAAGTCCGTCAAATTTTTAATTTGGCTTTTAAAAAGAGAAAATTAAAAACAAAATATAAAAATTCGGTTCTGGATTAATTTTAAAAATCAGCATCTTTTTGCACGCTGCCATTCATAGACAGGACTGTTAGCAAAATTGAAAATGAAGAGAATAACTTATATTATAATATTAGTTTTAGTTATTATTTCCTGTAAAAGTAATTATAGTTTAAAAAAAACTAATATTGATTTAGATGCTTACACTAATTCAAAATATAAAAATGGAATAATCATTTCAGCTTTGAACAAGGAAAATAACTTTTATTCTCTATTCTATGCTGAGATTAAAGACAAGTCTTATTTTAAAAAACTAATAAAGTTTAACTTAAAAAACAGAGAAGATTTTCACAATATCTCTAATGGAATTTATTTACCAATTTCTAACGAATTTTATTTTACCTCAAACAATAAAAAATCAGGAAATTTAGAACTATATAAATGTGAAATAGATAATTTCAATTTATTAAATCCAACATTGGTAAATTTAGAATTAGAAAAATTCTCATATGGTCATTCTACTTTCTTTACTAATGGTTTAAATATGATAATTGCTTCAAAAGAATCGGAGAAAATAAAATTAAAACTATACACTAGACCAAGTTTTGAAGAAAATTGGATTTTTAAAAGAAATTTGGACGAATTAAATACTGGAAAGTATAACTATCATCCTATTTTAATAAATGACACAAAAATTGTGTACTCTCAAAAAAACAAAAATAAAATAGATTTATACTTCTCCTTATTAAATGAAAGTAATTATTGGTCAACTCCTCAAAAAATTAAAAACTTAATAGATTCGAGAGAAAAAATAAATTACGTGCTAACTACAGAAAACACAGGTTATTTTACCTCAAAAAAAACTAAAAAAAATAAGAGCGAAGAAATTGATGAGATATACTACTTTGAATTAAAAAAATAACTTTTGTTAACAATGGCTATAATTAATACTGGGTTTGGTATTTAGTTCAAAGTTTAATGTATATTTAAAAAGTCCGCCAAATTTTTAATTTGGCTTTTAAAAAGAGAAAAATTAAAAACAAAATATAAAAATTCGGCTCTGTGTTAATCCGAAAAATTAGTGTCTTTTTGCACGTTACGTTTCATACACAATTCCGTTAAAAAAATACTAACCAATGAAATGAAAAACTCAAAAAACAGCTTTTATCTTGGAATTATTTCATTAAGCATATTTTGTTTACTGAACATAAACCTTAAAACAGAGATATTTTTTAACTCTAATAATTTATTAATTGTAGCCCTATTAGTTTTTATAATGTTTGTTTTAGCATTAGTTGGAGGGATTAAAGTATATATAGCCTTAAAGGAATCTAGTTCAAAAATGAGAACTATTGGGTTTATCACCAATGGCATAGTTCTGTCATATTTTATTTTAATTATTATTTATAATACTTTTTCATAAATAATAGTATAATTAAAAACCGTCTTGAATATTGAAAGAGATTTTAACTTTTTTATTATATTCTGGAGTAAGTCTTTGCTTATTACTTATTCTACTACTCTCTAAGAGAATTCAGTACTTTTCAAATAGAATATTAATCGCTGTTATTTTTTGTTTATTAACGCTTTATCTAACTTATGGAGCGACCTATTCTAAACATGAGTTATTGGCATTTTTATTAGTTCCTTTAGGAACTATAATCCCTTATGCTTTAGGAGTATTGTTATTCTATTATATAAAATCTATTTATAATGAAAAAGTACATACAAAAAACATTTTAAAAAGTTTAATCCCTTTTTTTATTGGCTTTGTTTTATACTCGCTTCCTAAATATTTTCTTTTTACAAATTCAAATGAAATAAGTTCTATTCAATTAGTAAGTTTTATCATACCTTTTATAGGCTACATTCATTTTATTTACTACCTCTATAAATGTTTTCTTATACTGAAGATGTATAGAAAACAGTTAACCAATCAATACTCAAACATTCAAAACATCGATTTAAAATGGTTTTATATTTGGGTGTACGGAATTATTGCTTTTGTTTTTATTGATATTTTATCCGGAATTTTACTACTACTCTATCCTTCTATTCAATTTGTATTATCCATCAACTTGTTGTTCTTAACAATCTTAATATGGTACGTAGGTTATTATGGTTTAAATCAAACTCATGTTTTTCTCCTAAATACAGAAGCTATTCAAGAAAAAAAAGAGATCAAAAATAAACCAGTATTAGAATTAAACAGATCGGAAGAGTTTCATCAAAAACTAGAAGAACTATTTCAACTAAAACAAATATACCAACAGCAAAACCTTTCTTTAAGAGAAGTTGCCGAATTACTAAACACTACCGATAAAAAGTTATCAAATTATATCAATACAAACCTTAATACTACTTTTTATGAATTTGTAAATACATATAGAATTCGACACTTTAAAGAAGTTATTAGCAATGGTAATTCTGAAAAATTAACATTATTAGCTATTGCTTTCGATTCTGGTTTTAACTCTAAAGCTACTTTCAATAGAGTTTTTAAGCAACAAGAAGGAATTACACCTTTACAATTCAAAAAAAGTATAGAAAAAAGTCTCATTGCATCCAGTGAGTCGATTTAATTATTGTTTCTCAGTTGTTTTGCTCAAAATTTAAATGAGTAAAAAATTTATGAATACAACAATTAACACTACACAACATCGAAAAGAAAACTTAAAAAAAGCAAAAAAATATACACTCTGGGTATTAGGAATATCTTGGAGCTTGGGTTTCTTATTCTTAAATGCTTTCAATTTTTCTAATCTTATTTTTAGAACAGTATTTTCATTAATCTACGGTTTTTTACCTGCAATAATTGCTATCATTATCAATAAAAAAGAAGGTGGTAATTGGAAATCACTTCGATTTTTTAAGCCTACTTTAAAAGGTAGTATTTTGGCCATTCTTATTCCATTAATTTATGTAGTTATTGGATTTTATATTCAAATAACATTAGGATATCGTAATACCCCAGATTGGTCAATACTGGGCAGCACTACAGAAATAATTTTGATAATTGCATTAGGTTATTTAGCTACAAGTCTTTTAGTAATGGGAGAAGAAATTGGCTGGAGAGGTTACTTACAACAAAAGTTATTTGAAAATTTTGGACAAATTAAAGGAGCAATTATTTTAGGATTTATATGGGGGTTTTGGCATTTACCTGTAGCTTTAAAAGGATACAATTTCCCTAGTCATCCTTATTTGGAAGCATTTGTAACTTATCCTTTGGCTTGTGTTGCCTTTTCTTTAATAGTAGCTTATATAGGTTTTAATAGATATTCAATTTTTATAGCTATTTTGTTTCACGGAGCTAACAATCATTTTAATGCAATTGCGATTTCTGTTACAGAATTAAAAAATGAATTTGCTTTCGCTATGCTTAGTAATGCAATATGTATAGATTTAATATTAATATTTAGTTATTTGTTATGGATAAAAAATAAAAGAATTAAACATAAAGCTTTAGATAAGTCTTAATGGAAAAATTGAAATGGAAAACAAAAAAGTAACTCTTTAATAAAGAGTTACTTTTTTTATTAATTATAAAATCAAATTCTTTACATTCTAATTTAAAATATAATTTTAGCCAACTATATTTGTATTCTATGAAATTAAATCCATCAAGAGAACATCATCTAATTATTGGAATACTTTTAAGTGTTTGGAGTTTTGTTTTTTCTTTTTTTGCAAGACCATTTGAACATGGAAACATGGATTTAGGTATTTGGATAAATGTAAGTGTGGGTTTTAGCATAGCTGCTTTTTTATCCTATAGTTTTGTAGCTATATATCAAAATATAATTTTCAGAAAGCTTAATAAATGGAATATTCTTTTAGAGTTAAGCACATACTTTGTATTCTATTTCTTTTATTCTATTCTAACATACACGTATTATAGAAGTCCCATGGTTTATGGTTTTTATGATTTCCCTCGCTTCTTTACTGAAATTATACTAAATATTACTTTAATTATTAGCCCTATTATTTTCTTATTAAGAAAATATGCCATTAAATTAATTCCAAAAAAAGAAGAGTATATTATCTTTAAAGGAGAAAATAAATTAGACTTTTTAAAAATTAAAAAAGACGAATTAATTTGTATTTCTAACTCTCAGAATTATGTAGAAATTTTCTTTTTAGAAAACGAACAATTGAAAACGAAATTAATTAGAAGCTCCTTAAAGAAAATTCAATACGAATTTGATTTTTTAATTCAAGTTCATCGTTCACATTTAATAAACCCTACACACTTTAAAGCTTGGAAAGATTCTAATACAATTTTACTTACTCAAACAGAACTTCCCGTGTCTAAAAGTTATAAAAATCGAATTTTATCTCTTTAAATTTTATACCTAAAAAGAGTATTTTTATACCTGAACCCTATATTTTTACCTAAAACACTAAGTTTTATACCTTAGGTCCTCTGTTTATATTATATCTGTTTTTTTTCATTCTAATTTGGTAGTATCAAAACAATAAAAATGAAAAAAAATATAGCTATTTTGCTTTGGATTCTCTTCGGAGGCTTATGTGTATTTTATAGTACTTACCCTTTAAAATACATCTTAACGAATGAACCAATTCTCCTTTTATCTTCAAAAGCTATTTCATTATTAAATAGTAACTTCTATTTAATATGCTTTTACTTACATATTATTTTTGGAGGTATTGCCTTATTAATTGGCTGGGTACAATTCATTGAAAAATTCAGAAAAAGATATATAAATATCCATAGGTGGATCGGTAAAATTTATATCGCTTCAATACTTCTTAGCGGAATTCCTGGTTTTTATATTGCCTTTCATGCTTCAGCAGGTTTGTCACCAAAAATTGCATTCGCTATGGGCTCTTTAATTTGGGTAACATTAGCTATTTTAGGTTATACTAGTATACGAAAAGGTAATGTTATAGCTCATAAAAAATATATGATGTATAATTATGCTGGTACTTTCGGAGCAGTTACTCTAAGACTATGGCTACCTTTATTAATAGTTATTTTTGGTGAATTTGCATTGGCTTACCAAGTGGTTGCATGGTTAAGTTGGGTTCCTAATTTGATTATTGTTTATTTGTATTTAGAAAAAAGAGAAGTGATTTTACATTTTTACAAAAAATACAAACTCCATAATGTCCTAAAAGGAAGTATAGCTATTACCCTAATAATGGTTATTTTATCATACACAAGTGTTCAAACTTGGTTTTATAGAAGTTCTTCTTATGAAGGAACAGCTTTTGTAAAAAAACAAATTGACAGCAATTCTTACTTTACTAAAGACAAGTTTATAGAAATAGATACATACCTAAGGGAAGAATCCCAAACAACAAGTATGCTTGTTTTAGAAAATGGAAAAATAGTTTTTGAATATGGAGATATATCAGAAATTAGTAATTTAAACGATGCTAAAATCAGTATTTTAAGTATGTTGTTTGGTAAATATATTGAAGATGGAAGCATTAATTTAAACGAAACAATTGAAGATAATAACGTGAATGATTTCTTAGGGTTATTACCTATTGAAAAACAGGCTACAATTGATCATTTACTTAGCTCTTCTTCTGGAGTTTTATATTCTGATAAGGATAGAAGAAATTTTACATTGTTTGAAAACAAAAAAAGAGGAAGTGTACAACCTGGTGAATACTTTTCATTCAATAATTGGGACTATAATGTTGCAACTTATATTTTAGAAAAAAAATCAGGAAACAATTTTCATAAAGAAATAGAACAGCAACTAGCTATACCTCTAGAATTTCAAGATTGGAATATAAAAAATCAGTCTGAAGATTACACACACAATTCTAAGTTTGACACTCATTACACGCACCTTTCAACCAGAGATATGGCTAAAATTGGTCAACTTATGTTACAAGAAGGTAAATGGAAAGGAAAACAAATAATTCCTAAAAATTGGATTAAAAAAATAACATCTTCTGTAATTCCAATAGATACTGTAAGAACTAGAATAGGAGGAGATATTTCTAGTCCCTTACAAGAAACTTATGGCTATTTATGGTGGGGATTTGATCGCTTTTATGATAACCCAGATTTTAATGGAGCATACACAGCTTGGGATATGACTGGTCAATTTATTACAGTTATTCCAAAACGAAATGTAGTTGTAGTACATAAAACTAAATTAGATTATTTAACACATGTAAAACTTTCTAACCGAACAGAAACTCCTTCTTGGCGTTATTGGTGGATTCTAAGAAAATTAATGTTAAATAGAAAACCTATAGCGGAGTTAGAACTTGAAAAATCTACTGATGAAATTATTGAGTTTATTAAAAATGAATACAATAAAGAATCAGAATATGCTATCTCAGAAAGGCTCATAAATGAATATGGACAATCTTTAGCTGACAAAGGAAACTACAAAGACGCTATTAAGTTTTTTGAACTCAATCTTAAACTGTATCCAAATCATGGGTATTATACTCACCGTATATATAATTATTACGGAAACAGCTTAATAAAACTAAACAGAAAAGAAGATGCTTTAAAAGCTTTTGAAGAATCTTTAAAGTTCAACGCTGATAATCCAACTGCTAAGAAAATGATTGCTGAATTAAACAACTAGAAGATAATTTTTTGAATCATAAAAAAAGAGCTTACTAAGTTAATAAGCTCTTTTTACTTTATAATCAATAAAACTCTATTCCAAAGCTCCTAAATAACGCTCTGCATCTAAAGCAGCCATACAACCTGTACCTGCTGCAGTTACTGCTTGACGATATTCTTTATCTTGTACGTCTCCTGCTGCAAAAACCCCTGGTAAATTCGTTTTAGTAGACTTTCCTTTAGTTAGTAAATAACCTGTTTCGTCCATATCTAAAACTCCTTTAAATAATTGCGTATTTGGTGTATGACCTATTGCAATAAATACTCCTGTTACTGAAATATCTTTCTTGTCACCAGTTTGATTGTTTACCGCACGAACCCCCTCTACAACATTACTCCCTAAAACCTCATCAATTTCTGTGTTATACAACACTTCGATGTTTTCAGTTTTATTTACACGGTGTTGCATTGCTTTAGAAGCTCTCATATAATCTTTACGAACCAACATTGTAACTTTGTTACAAATATTTGCTAAATACGTAGCTTCTTCAGCAGCAGTATCTCCTGCTCCTACAACAATAACATCTTGTCCTTTATAGAAAAATCCGTCACAAGTTGCACATGCCGAAACTCCTCCTCCAATTAAACGTTGCTCACTTTCTAAACCTAAATATTTAGCAGTAGCACCCGTAGAAATAATAACAGTTTCAGCTTCAATTTCTG
Source organism: Tenacibaculum holothuriorum (assembly GCF_002120225.1). Taxonomy (GTDB): domain Bacteria; phylum Bacteroidota; class Bacteroidia; order Flavobacteriales; family Flavobacteriaceae; genus Polaribacter; species Polaribacter holothuriorum. The sequence continues at coordinate 225,961 of NZ_LAPZ01000005.1, forward strand.
TAGTTTCATCAACAACTACTTTATGAATCCCACCTTCTTTATCAGAAAATTCTACTTTAGTTACCATTCCAAAACGAACATCCGTTCCAAAACGTTCTGCTTGACTCTTTAGATCTTCCATCATTGCAGTTCCATCAGTTCCGTTTGGATATCCTGGGAAATTATCAACTTCAGTAGTCGTTGTTAATTGACCTCCCATTTGCATTCCTGTATACATAACTGGTTTCATATCTGCTCTTGCTGCATAAATAGCTGCTGTATAACCTGCTGGTCCAGATCCTATAATCAAACATTTAATTTTTTCTGCCATCGTTTAAAAATTTAGAGTTACAAATGTAATTTTTTTTAACTTTTAAAAAATTTTTTGTGAATATCTTTTGACAATTAGACGATAAACAAAAGCTATCTTACAAAAGCAGTAAAAGTATTACTTTTTAGGAAGAATTTTAATAATACCTAGATTTTCAATTCCTACATAAACAAAGCCGTCTAAACCCTGTTCTATAGAACGCACCCTACCTAAACCTTCTAGCATTTTTTCTTCTTTTACAACTTTTCTTTTTTGTAAAGTGCAATTTGCTACATATTGAAATTTTAATGACCCAACTAATAAATGCCCTTGTAGTCTTGGGTATTTTTTACTGTTTACAAAAGCCATTCCACTAGGAGCTATAGAAGGAGTCCAATGATGTAAAGGATCTTCCATGTTTGGTAAAGAGGTATGTTTGGTAAATCTAGTACCTATGTAATTTCTACCAAAACTTGCTTTTGGCCAACCGTAATTCTTTCCTTTTTTAATGATATTGATTTCGTCTCCACCTTTCGGTCCATGTTCATGAGTCCAAATTTCTCCAGTAAATGGATTGATTTCCATTCCTTGAGGATTTCTATGTCCATAACTATAAATAGCTGTTTTAGCATCTTTGGTATTTACAAACGGATTGTCTTTAGGAATTCTACCATCATCATGTAAACGATAAATTTTACCACAATCTCTAGTAATATCTTGTGGATTTTTATTTCTATTCCCTCTATCGCCTATACTAAAATATAGAAAACCTTCTTTGTCAAAAGCAATTCTAGATCCAAAATGTTGACCACGTTTAGTATTAGGAGAAGCTTTATACAATATCTTTTTATTGATTAGCTGATTGTTTTTTAATTCTGCCCTCATTAATACAGTATTAAAACCTCTACCTGCTCCATGTGAAGCTATATACGTGAAATAAATAAAATGATTCTCTTTAAACTTTGGATGCAGTTCAATATCCATTAAACCGCCTTGACCATATTCTTCAGTTTTTGGTAAACCTGAAACAATAATCTTTTTGCCATTTTTAAAATGGATAAGTTCTCCTCTTTTTTCTGTAATCAACATTGAATTATCTGGCAAGAAAGTAAATCCCCACGGATTACTCAAACCTTTCACAACCACTTTATAATCATACTCTTGAGAATACAATATTTGAAAAAAAACAAAACAGAAAGCAATACTTAATAAAAACTCATACTTTTTACTCATATTTAATTTAAACATTTAGCTCAAAAAGCTTTTAAAATATAAAAATAATGTACTATATTTGCAACCTCAATTTTCGGGGTGTAGCGTAGCCCGGTCATCGCGCCTGCTTTGGGAGCAGGAGGTCGCAGGTTCGAATCCTGCCACCCCGACTAAAAAAACTCGTAGATCTTAAGATTTACGAGTTTTTATTTTTTAATACTAATGAACATACAATTACACTATAATAGTTGTTCCTGTTGATGATTTATTACCTTTCTCATCAAAGTAAAAATCGATTCTACCTACATTAATTCCGTAAGCTCCTACTTGATTTACCAACATGTTTTTGTCTTCAATATTTTTAACAATAGTTGGTTTTGGTAAAAATGTATGAGTATGCCCTCCAATAATTAAATCGATATTTTTAGTTGCTTTTGCTAAATTTAAATCAGAGATTACTTCTGGAGTATTTTTATAATAATACCCTAAATGAGATAAACAAATAATTAACTCACACTTTTTTTCATTCTTCAATTCATTTGTTATATCCTGAGTAACTTCAATAGGATCTAAATAAACTGTTTCTTTATATAGCTTTTTATTTACCAAACCATCAAGCTGCACTCCTAATCCAAAGATTCCTATTTTAATTCCATCTTTAACAATGATTTTGTATGGTTTAACATGTGTATCTAAAACTGTATTTTTAAAATCATAATTGGCAGAAACAAAATCAAATTTTGCATGAGGAAGTTGTTTGTAAAAACCATCTATTGAATTATCAAAATCGTGATTTCCAATAGTTGCTACATCATACTTTAACATGCTCATTAATTTAAACTCAAGCGCGCCTCCAAAAAAGTTAAAATATGGAGTTCCTTGAAAAATATCTCCGGCATCTAATAATAACGTATTCGGGTTTTCTCTTCTTACTTGTTCTATTAAAGTAGCACGTTTTGCTACTCCTCCTTTGTTTGCATGTCTTTTATGATTTGCTTTAAAAGGTTCAATATGACTATGCGTATCGTTCGTATGTAAAATTGTGATATGACGCTTTTCTTTACTAGTAAATGACGGTAACATTAATCCTCCTGTTACTGTTAAAGCTGAAGCGCCTCCTATTTGTTTTATAAAATCTCTTCTCTTCATTTTACTTAACTATAATACGGTTATCAATGGTAGATTTTAGAGTATCTACTTCCTTAAAATAATCAATAATTACGTCTCTAAATTTGTAGTTTAACTTTGTCAACTTTACTGGATCTTTAAAAAATGTCATTCTATCACCTCCGCTTTGTAAATAGTCTGAAGTTAATACTCTATATGTTTTTTTACTATCAAAAGGAACATTATTAATTTTTAAATCATAATTACCACTGGCAATCGTAAGTTGTACATTTTTAGATAATGGATGCGCTTTTTTATTATTGATAAAATAGGAAATTAACTCTTTAATTTTCTCTCCTGTAAGCTCAACTACAACTAACTCATTCTCAAAAGGCATTATCTTAAATGCTCTTTCAACTGCAACTTCTCCTTTGGGAATTATAGCACGAATTCCACCATAATTAAACATTACAAAATCAATAGTTTCGTTAGTCTTTTTATTAAACAAAGGTGATACCATTTCGATAGATAAATCTGCCATTAAGTTTCCTACTAAACTTTGCCTAACACTATCTTTTTTATTTAATTCCTCAGAACTGTAACTCAACACCTTTTGCATTTTTGCCGCTAACTTTTCTTTGTAAGGAGAGATTACAGTCTTCAATGCTACTGAAGGTTGTATAGTACTATCAATTTCAATGGTTTTTGCTATTATCTTGGTTAATTTAGCATCCGTTTTTTTACAGGATATAACCATAAAAATTAAGCAAATAGCATAAAATATTTTCTTCATATTTTTATTCTACTAAAATGTTCATTTCAATATTTTCAAAGGTATTATTAATTATCTAATCTCTCTTCTTAGATTCTTTAATATATAGTTAAAGTGTTCTACACAATAATTGTTTTATCTTTATTATTAAAATTCTAACTAAACATTTATCACTCTATTAACTTCATGTCAATAACTTTTTAAGTAGATTTGCTACATCATACATTAACCTCTTTAAAAATGAAAAGATTACTTTTATTATTAATATTAGTAACTAATGTAGTTTCTGCTCAGATTTTAGATCCTGTAAAATGGTCTTTTAAAACAGAAGCTATTTCAGACAATGAATTTAACCTAATTTTTACTGCAAAACTCGACCAAGGTTGGGCTATTTATTCTCAGCATTTAGATGACGGAGGACCAGTACCTACTGAATTCTTTTTTGATAAAAACGATGCTGTAGAACTTATTGGTGAAGTTGCTGAAAGTGACTTCAATAAAAGTGTTGCTAAAGATCCGTTGTTTAATAATATGACGGTTACCAAATTTTATAAAGTAGCTACATTCACTCAAAAAGTAAGAGTTAAAGACCTTAAAGCTAAATTTACTGGAAGTGTCAATTTTATGACTTGTGATAGTCAACGCTGTATTCCTCCTAACGATGAAAACTTTGAATTTAGTTTCGATAATTCCAAAAGTTCAACTACTTCTAATAACGAAACTACTACCACAGCATTAAATGATACTGACGCCAATGAACTATTGTACGGAATGACTGCCAATGAATTGGTAAAAACTGAAACAAATTGTGCGAATCAAGTAGTCTCAAAAGCTACAGAAGTAAAGAAACAAGGAAAATCTCTATGGAATATTTTCGCTTTAGGTTTTGCTGGTGGCCTATTAGCTTTATTAACTCCTTGCGTATTTCCAATGATACCACTTACTGTTAGCTTTTTCACTAAAAAAGGAGAGAAAAACAAAGGTTCAGGAATCTCAAAAGCATTGCTTTATGGATTCTTTATTTTAGCAGTTTACTTAGTATTAAGTATTCCTTTTCATTTATTAGATTCTGTAAATCCAGATATTTTAAACGAAATTTCAACCAACGTTTGGTTAAATATTATCTTCTTTGTCATTTTTGTTTTCTTTGCTTTTTCTTTCTTCGGATATTACGAATTAACCTTACCCGCAAGTTGGACAAGTAAAACCACACAAGGTGAAAGTGTAGGAGGAATTTTAGGAATCTTCTTTATGGCACTTACCTTAGCCATCGTATCGTTTTCTTGTACAGGACCAATTTTAGGTTCTTTATTAGCCGGTTCTTTAACTGCTGATGGCGGCGCGTGGCAATTAACCGCTGGTATGGGTGGTTTTGGTGTAGCTCTTGGTTTGCCTTTTGCTTTATTTGCAATGTTTCCAAACATGTTGAATTCTTTACCAAAATCTGGCGGATGGCTAAATTCTGTAAAAGTTGTTTTAGGATTTTTAGAATTAGCTTTAGCGTTTAAATTCTTATCTAATGCCGATTTAGTACAACACTGGAACTTACTAAAAATTGAACCTTTCTTAATTATTTGGATCCTTATTTTTGCTGGATTAACTTTATACTTATTCGGAAAAATTAAATTCCCACACGATTCTCCACTTAAAAAATTATCATTTTTTAGAATTAGCTTCGGAATTTTAGTTGCTGCCTTCACTATTTATTTAGCATCAGGATTTAGAATAAATCAAGAAACAAAAACATTTACGCCTTTAACCTTATTAAGTGGTTTAGCTCCTCCGGTAGGATACAGTTTTATCTATCCGAAAGAATGCCCTAACAACTTAGAGTGTTTTAAAGATTTAAAAACAGGAATTGCATACGCTCAAAAAGTAAACAAACCTATTTTATTAGATTTTACAGGATACGCTTGTGTAAACTGTAGAAAAATGGAAGAGCACGTTTGGCCATTACCAAAAATCGATGATTATATTCGAAATAATTACGTACTTATTTCTTTATATGTAGATGATAAAAAAGAGTTGCCAGAAAATGAAAAAGTATTTGTAAATAGAATTAATGGTGGACAAAGAAAGTTAGAAACCTATGGGAATAAATGGGCTCATTATCAAACTCAATTTTTCCAAACGAATTCTCAACCCTTTTATGCTTTATTAAGTTCAGATGGAAAGAAAGTACTAAATCAACCAGTTGGTTATACTCCTGCGGAAGATGACTATGCTAGTTTTTTACAATGCGGATTAGATGCTTTTAAAGAGTTACAAAACAGTGTTCCTTCAATAGAACGAATAGCTATTCCAACGCTAGATTCTGAAGACACTAAAAACTTAATTGAATAAACTAAAAAGCACCTAAATTAGGTGCTTTTTTTATGTAAGAAATTCAAATAAGTTAGGTTTATCGTTAAGATATTCCCCATAAAAACTTCTCTCTTTCATCCTTTGAATTAAAGGACGTAAATCTTCTTTTTTCTCTAACTCAATTCCAACTACAGCGGGTCCGTTTTCTCGATTTGTTTTCTTTGAATATTCAAAAAAAGTAATATCGTCATTCTTTCCTAAAACATTCATTACAAATTCTTTTAAAGCTCCTGCTCTTTGCGGAAATCGAACAATAAAATAATGTTTAAGACCTCCAAACAACAATGCTCTTTCTTTAATTTCGGCAGTACGAGTAATATCATTATTACTCCCACTTACCACACAAACAACATTTTTTCCTTCAATATCTTTTTTAAAAGAATCTAAAGCGCTTATGGTTAATGCACCAGCGGGTTCAACCACAATAGCTTCTTTGTTATACATATCGAGAATTGTTTGACATACTTTTCCTTCTTGAACAGTTATCATTTCTGATAAATTTTCTGCACAAATTTTATAAGTCAAACTTCCTACTTGTTTTACTGCTGCACCATCAACAAATTTGTCTATTGTATCTAACACTATATTATTTCTTGAATCAATAGCCTGTTGCATAGAAGGAGCACCTGCAGGTTCTACACCAATAATTTTTGTTGAAGGTGATAAATATTTAAAAACTGAAGACAAACCAGAGGCTAGTCCTCCACCTCCAACTGGCACAAAAACATAATCTATTTTTTCTGGTGTTTGTTCTAATATCTCTAACCCAACTGTAGCTTGACCTTCAATAATTTTTTCATCATCAAAAGGATGCACAAATGTTTTCCCTAAACTATCGGCAATATATTTTGCTGCTTTATAAGAATCATCAAAAGTATCTCCTGTTAATTGAATATCTACAAAATTACCTCCGAACATTTTTACCTGCTCTACTTTTTGCTTTGGCGTAGGTGCTGGCATAAAAATAGTACCATAAATTTGTTTCTTTCGGCAGGCATACGCTACTCCTTGAGCGTGATTCCCTGCACTAGCACAAACAATTCCGTTAGTTAATTCATCAGAAGTTAACGAATTAATTTTATGATAAGCTCCTCTAATTTTATACGAACGAACTTGTTGTAAATCTTCTCGTTTTAGAAACACATTAGCTCCAAAACGAGATGATAGATTTAAATTTTCTTGCAATGGTGTTACCGTTACAACTTCTTTTAAATTGTCGGCAGCAGTTTTTATTGCTGATAATTGTGGATAATATGTTACTCTTTTAAGCGTATCCATAAATATTATGCTAAAACTGGTTCTGCTTTTTCTTGAGAAACCTTTATAGTTTTCATCGACGTCATAGCCGAACGTAATTTTTCTCCTACTTTTTCAATAGGATGATTTCTAATAGCTTTATTTACAGCAATTAATTCTGTATTAGAAACTTCATTAGTAGCAATATATTCTTTACCAATTACATCGCTATTAACCGATTGCATAAAATCTACTAACAACGGTTTTGCTGCATGATCGAAAAGATAACAACCATATTCTGCCGTATCAGAAATAATTCGATTCATTTCAAACAACTTCTTTCTAGCTACCGTGTTAGCAATTAAAGGTAATTCGTGTAACGATTCGTAATAAGCAGATTCTTCAATAATACCTGAAGCTACCATAGTTTCAAATGCCAACTCTACTCCTGCTTTTACATAAGCTACAAGCAATACTCCTTTATCAAAATACGTTTGTTCTGAAATTTCTTCTTGCGTAGCAGTTGTTTTTTCAAAAGCTGTTTCACCAGTTTCTGCTCTCCAGGTTAATAAGTTTACATCGTCATTTGCCCAATCTTCCATCATGGTTTTAGAAAAATGTCCAGACATAATATCATCCATGTGCTTTTCAAATAAAGGAGCTAAAATTCCTTTTAATTCTTCAGAAAGGTGATATGCCTTAATTTTTGCTGGATTAGACAAACGATCCATCATATTGGTGATTCCTCCATGCTTTAAAGCCTCAGTAATTGTTTCCCAACCATACTGAACCAATTTAGCAGCATACGAAGCCTCTAATCCTTCTTCAACCATTTTATTAAACGATAAAATTGAAGCAGTTTGCAGCACACCACATAAAATAGTTTGCTCTCCCATTAAATCTGATTTCACCTCAGCAACAAAAGAAGATTCTAACACTCCAGCCTTATGACCCCCTGTAGCAAACGCATAAGCTTTAGCTTGTTCTAAGCCTTTATTTTTTGGGTCATTTTCTGGGTGTACAGCAATTAAAGTTGGTACTCCAAAACCTCTTTTATACTCTTCCCTAACTTCACTGCCAGGGCATTTAGGCGCTACCATAATTACAGTAATATCTTTACGAACCTGCATTCCTTCCTCTACGATATTAAATCCATGAGAGTACGATAAAGTTGCTCCTTCTTTCATTAAAGGCATTACGGTATTTACCACGCGTGTATGTTGTTTATCGGGAGTTAGATTACAAACTAAATCGGCAGTTGGAATTAATTTTTCAAAAGTTCCAACTTCAAAATTATGTTCTGTTGCATTTTTATACGATTGTCGCTGTTCTTTAATTGCTGCATCTCTTAAGGCATAACTTACATCAAGTCCAGAATCTCTCATATTTAATCCTTGGTTTAGTCCTTGAGCTCCGCAACCAACGATAACTACTTTTTTATTTTCTAAAGCTGAAATTCCGTTTGGAAATTCATCAGTCCCCATAAACCTACATTTCCCTAACTGTTCTAATTGTCTTCTTAATGACAAATTGTTAAAATAGTTATTCATTTTCTTTTATTTTTTAGTTGTTAGTTTAGTTATTAATTAATTCTAGTAATTCAGACACTGGCATTTCTTCTTTGGTTATAGCGATTCTACCAGATCGTACAAACTGCATAATACCGTGTTTATTTAGTGTGTGATACAGTTCTTCGATTTCTTCTTTACCTCCAGATTTTTCTAAGACAAAAAAGTCTTTATTAATATTAATTACTCGTGATTTACTACTATTAATAATCGCTTGAATATCGCTGTTACCTACCAATAAATCTGTGCTTAATTTAAACATACATGACTCTTGATAAATCGTTTCTTCATCGGTATGGTAAAAAGCTTTGATTACTGCAATTTGCTTTTCTAACTGACCTATTATTTTTTTAATCTGTTCTTCGGTTACCTTTATTAACAAAGTGGTTCTTGATACCGATTTGACTTCAGATTTCGATGTATTTAAACTCTCTATATTTATTTTTCTTCGTTGAAAAACTGCTGTTATTCTATTAAGTATCCCTACACTATTTTCGGTGTAAATTGATACCGTGTATGTTCTCTTTTCACTCATAATATTAACTTAATCTTACATCAGAAACTGATGATCCTGTTGGAATCATTGGAAAAACATTGTCCTCTTTTTCTACACAAACTTCTAAGAAATATGCTTCTTTAGATTGCATCATTTCTTTTACAGCCCCTTCTAACTCTTCTCTTTTGGTTACTCGTTTTGCTGGAATATGATATCCTTTCGCTATTTGAACAAAATCTGGATTTGTCATTTCTGTTGAAGCATATCGCTTATCAAAAAATAGTTGTTGCCACTGGCGTACCATTCCTAAAAACTCATTGTTTAAAACCACAATTTTTACTGCTGCTTTGATCTGTAAAATGGTACCTAATTCTTGAATTGTCATTTGATATCCTCCATCACCGATAACAGCAACAACTTCTCTGTTGGGCACTCCCATTTTAGCACCAATTGCTGCTGGTAAAGCAAATCCCATTGTTCCTAATCCACCCGAAGTAATATTACTTTTGGTTTGATTAAATTCTGCATATCGACAAGCAATCATTTGGTGTTGCCCTACATCAGTTACTACAATAGCTTCACCTTTTGAAGCAGTATTAATTTCTTTAATTACCTCTCCCATAGTTAAGCCTTCTTTGGTTGGATATAGATCTTTTTGAATTACCCTATCAAATTCAGTAGCGTCAAAATTTCTGAATTTTTGTAGCCAATCTATATGAGATTTTTCAGCAATGTGTGGCAATATTTCTTTTAAACTTTCTTTGGCATCTCCTAAAACCGCAACTGTAGTTTTTACATTTTTATCAATTTCAGCAGGATCAATTTCAAAATGAACCACCTTTGCTTGTGTAGCATAGCGACTTAAATCTCCTGTCACACGATCATCAAAACGCATACCCACTGCAATTAAAACATCACACTCATTTGTGAGTTTATTAGGTCCATAATTACCATGCATTCCTACCATACCAACATGTAATGGATGCTTTGTTGGTAATGCCGATAAGCCTAACAATGTACTTGCTGAAGGAATTCCTGCTTTTTCTATAAATCGTTTAAACTCTTTTTCTGCTTCACCCAATACTACTCCTTGTCCCCAAATCACCATAGGTTTTTGAGCTTGATTAATAAGAGTTGCAGCTTCCTTTACTTTCTTTTTATCTAAAGTTGGCACGGGTTTATAGCTACGAACAGATTTACAAGGTTTATATTCAAAATCAAACTGTTCGAACTGAGCATTTTTTGTAATATCAATTAAAACAGGCCCTGGTCTACCAGAACGAGCGATATAAAATGCTTTTGCTATAATTTCTGGAATCTCCTCTGCTCTCGTAATTTGATAATTCCATTTGGTTACTGGTGCTGAGATTCCAACTATATCTGTTTCTTGAAAAGCGTCTGAACCTAATAAATGTTCAGCTACTTGCCCCGTGATACAAACCATTGGTGTAGAATCGATCTGTGCATCGGCAATTCCTGTTACTAAATTGGTTGCTCCTGGACCAGAAGTTGCCATAGCAACTCCAACTTTTCCTGTTGCTCGTGCATATCCTTGAGCTGCGTGTGTAGCACCTTGTTCATGTCGAGTTAGCACATGATGTAATTTATCTTGATACTTAAATAATTCGTCATAAACTGGCATAATTGCTCCTCCTGGATAACCATAAAGCAAGTCTACCCCTTCTTCTAACAGACATTTAATTACGGCTTCAGCTCCAGAAACTGTTACTTTTTTTACTGTTGTTTTTTGTGCGTGTTCTTTTGTTCTTGTTTCCATGATACACTTTTTTTTAAAATTCGTCGGTTACGCATCCATTTGAAGCCGACGCCACTGTTTTTGCATATTTATAAAGCACTCCTCTTTGTACTTTTAATGGAGGTGCTTTCCATTCTTTTTTTCGTTCTGATAATTCTTCTTCAGAAACTTGTAAATTAATTGTATTAGTTTCAGCATTTATGCTAATTGTATCTCCATCTTTAACCAAAGCAATCACTCCTCCTTCTTGAGCTTCGGGAGTGATATGACCAACTACAAAACCATGAGTTCCTCCAGAGAAACGACCATCGGTAATTAAAGCTACCTCATTACCTAAACCTGCTCCCATAATTGCAGCAGTTGGCTTTAACATTTCTGGCATTCCTGGACCTCCTTTTGGTCCTTCGTATCGAATGACTACGACATCTCCTTTTGAGACTAATCCATTTTTAATCCCTTCGTTAGCTTCAAATTCTCCTTCAAAAACTTTTGCTGTTCCCGAAAAGTACAATCCTTCTTTCCCTGTAATTTTTGCTACAGAACCTTCTGATGCTAAATTCCCATAAAGCATTCGTAAGTGCCCTGTTTGTTTAATTGGATTTTCTGTAGTTTTGATTACTTCTTGTCCTTGTGTTAAACTTGGAACTTCAGCAAGATTTTCTGCTAATGTTTTTCCAGTAACTGTTAAACAATCTCCATGCAGTAATCCTTTCTCTAATAAGTATTTTAAAACCGCTGGTGTACCTCCTACTCGATGTACATCTTCCATTAAATATTTACCACTTGGTTTTAAATCGGCTAAAAATGGGGTCTCATCAGAAATTCGTTGAAAATCTGCCAATGTAAATTCTACATTTGCTGCTTTAGCAATTGCTAAAAAGTGTAATACTGCATTGGTAGAACCTCCCATAACTGTTACCAATCTTATGGCATTTTCTAATGATTTTCTAGTAACAATTTTAGAAGGCTTAATGTCTTTTTCTAACAAAGTTCTCATCGCTTCTCCTGCCCTTACCGATTCTTCTTCTTTTTGATTACTAATAGCTGGGTTTGAAGAATTATAAGGTAAACTCATCCCTAAAGCTTCAATAGCAGAAGCCATAGTATTTGCTGTATACATACCTCCACAAGCACCTGCACCAGGACATGCTTTTTCTATTACATTTTGATATTCTGTTTGTGTTATAGTTCCAGCTACTTTACCTCCCCAAGCTTCAAATGCAGAAACTATATCTAGTTTTTGTCCTTCATGACACCCAGAAGCAATAGTACCTCCATACACCAATACCGACGGACGATTTAAGCGTAACATTGCCATTAAAGCTCCAGGCATATTTTTATCGCAACCAACCACTGTAACCAAACCGTCATAAGACATGGCTTGTACTACTGTTTCCATAGAATCTGCAATAACATCTCTTGATGGTAATGAAAAGCGCATTCCTGGAGTTCCCATAGAAATTCCATCTGAAACTCCAATCGTGTTAAAAATCAATCCTACTAAATTTGTATTCTCAGTTCCTTCTTTTACTTTTTTCGCCAAATCGTTTAGGTGCATGTTACATGGATTTCCTTCATATCCTGTACTTGCAATTCCTACAAATGGCTTTTGTAAATCTTCTTTAGACAAACCAATAGCATGTAACATAGCTTGTGCCGCTGGTTGTGTATCGTCTTGAGTTACTCGTTTACTAAATCTATTTAATTCCATTAGGCTGTCTTTTCTTTCAATCGTAATCCTAGTACTTCTTCTTTGTACAAATTCATTAATCTATAACCGTGTGTATCTTTCCAATTCATTGGGAATTTATAATCATCGAGCGATGCTAATCCAACTACCTCAGCTGCAGTACCTGTAAAGAAACAAGCATCTGCATCTTTCAATTCATCTAGGGTAAAATGTTTTTCTTCAACAGAAATCCCAACTTCTCTACATAAGTCAATAATTGTAGCTCTGGTAATACCTGCCATGATATGACCTTTAGGAGGTGTTTGTAACTTTCCATCCTTTTGCATAAAAATATTTGCTCCTGAACACTCAGCTACATTTCCGTTCATATCCAATAATAAAGCTTCGTCATAACCTGCATTTTTAGCTTCGTTTGTAGAAAGCACTGAATTCACATAATGCCCTGTAACTTTTGCTTCAACAAAACAAGAATTTGGGTTCGGACGTTGAAATTTGGAAGTTTTCACTCTCAGTAATTTATCTCCCATATACTTCCCCCACTCCCAACATTGAATCAACAAATTTGATTGTGACGATGTTTTTAAACTCATATCTACTCCAGTGGTAATTAACGGACGGATATAAGCATCTTTTAATCCGTTACGCTCTAATAATTCATAACTGATTTTTGTTAATTCTTCCTCACTATAATTGAAAGGAATATTCATAACTTCAGCTCCATATTTTAAACGTTTGTAATGTTCATAAGGTTTAAAGATTTTCGCTCCATTTACTGTATTATACGCTCTAATACCTTCAAATACTCCGTTACCATAATGTAAGCTTTGACCGTATGGATTTTCCTTAGCGTCTTCTGCTTTAATAAATTTACCGTTGTAAAAAATTACCGTTTCTTCGTTGAAATACATTTTCAGTTGTTTTGTTTTTCGAAATTATTTTATATGCTTTTTTTATATTCTTCTTTTTAGCTAACCACATGATTCTCAATCATCAATAAAAACACCTAACTATCTATTTTTGTGTTTCTTAACCTTATACAATAGTCATATTCAGGTATAAAAAAAAGCCTGCATCAAAAAATTGATACAGGCTTTCTTATACACAATAGCTATCTGCATCAACTCGGTGGTGAGTTAATAATGACAATAATGATAATGACTACTATGTTTGTAAATATGTTCATGTGTTCTATTTGAATTGCATAAAAAAAGGCTTCCTAAATTTTAGGAAGCCTTTCATGATATATTATAATTTAAATACTACTTCCCCTATCCTTGTGAAATAATCACAACGACAATAATGACAGAAATAATATTTAATACTTGTTTGCTCATTCTGTTGCAAATATTTCAAAATATTTTTTTAACCACCAAACATTTTTCAACAAAAAAAATAAAACCCTGCAAACAACAGGACTACAACCCCTTATTTTACAAGAAATTAAAAATAAAATTAATTGTATTCTTTTATTTATCAAAAATTAATTTATAGCTTTGTAGCGTTATGCAACAAAATAAAACATACAATAATACACCCAGTTTGTTTGTGCGGTAAATCACCGACACAGTGTCTTCTATTATAGCAAACTAGGTATTGTATTTTTATTTTTTCGTTTTGAAACCAACAGCAATTTTAAATTTTATTAGTAAGTCATATACTATCTTTTCTGATAGCCATATTACTGTACGCCCTACTTTTATCCGACCACGCCCGTAAGGGTGTTTCTCTATTTCATGGAACTTAGGTGTGTCCGGTTCCTTCTTCCAACAAAACGATTACAACTTAAAATTTCAATCATAACTAAATATCAATGAAAATTGTTATTGCCAATGCATCGCATGCTACATATGCGCAAGTTATTTGTGACACCATTGAAAAGGCCGCTGAAAAAAGAGGTACTGGTATAGCGAAACGTACACCTAACTACATCATTTCTAAGTTAACACAAGGAAATGCGGTGATCGCTTTAGATGGAGATCAATTTGCAGGTTTTTGTTACATAGAATCATGGGAACATGGAAAGTTTGTAGCAAACTCCGGACTTATTGTACATCCAAACTATAGAGGAATTGGACTCGCTAAAAAGATTAAAGCGCATGTTTTTGAGCTATCTAGAACCCAATATCCTACTGCCAAAATTTTCAGTATTACTACCGGATTAGCGGTGATAAAAATGAATACAAGCCTAGGTTATAAACCTGTTACGTTTTCAGAATTAACCGAAGACCAATCTTTTTGGAAAGGGTGTCAAACCTGCGTTAACTACGACGTTTTACAAAGAACAAAACAAAAAATGTGCTTATGTACAGGCATGCTATATGATCCAAACACCTCCAACTCTAAGAAAGTAAAAGTGAAAGAAAAGGTGTTCCAAAGGCTTAAAAAAATTAAGGAAGCCTTGCTCTTAAAAAAGCAAAAAAACACAAAACAAACAACTAAATAATTAATATAAAATGAAAAAATTAGTCATTGCGTATAGTGGGGGTTTAGACACATCATATTGTGCAGTTAGCCTAGTAAAAGAAGGATATGAAGTACACGCGGTAAGCGTGAATACTGGAGGCTTTTCTTCCGAAGAAATTAAAAATATTGAAGAAAAAGCTTACCTCATGGGTGTAAGTACTTATAAAAACATCGAAGCCGTAGGTGATTTTTACCACAAGGTAGTTAAGTTTTTAATTTTCGGAAATGTTTTAAAGAACAATACCTACCCGCTTTCTGTTAGTGCCGAAAGAATTGTACAAGCCATTGAAATTGTAACCTATGCTAAAAAAAATGGAGCTTCACACATTGCGCATGGTAGTACTGGGGCTGGTAACGATCAAGTAAGATTTGATATGATTTTTCAAACGTTGGCTCCAGAAATAGAAATCATTACTCCTATTAGAGATCAAAAGCTATCTAGACAAAATGAAATTGAATATTTAAAAAGTCATGGAATTGATTGGTCTTGGCAACAAGCCAAATATTCCATTAACAAGGGACTTTGGGGTACAAGTGTAGGTGGAGATGAAACCTTAACTTCTGACAAACCTTTACCAGAAATAGCTTATCCTTCTCAATTAATAAAAACCAAAGAAGAGAAAATAGTTTTAACTTTTGAAAAAGGCGAATTGGTAGCCATTAATAATACTGTAGACAAACCAGAAGCTAACATTCAAAAACTCACAAAAAAAGCCGCTGCATTTGCTATTGGTAGAGACATTCATGTAGGAGATACTATTGTGGGGATTAAAGGAAGAGTTGGTTTTGAAGCCCCAGCCGCTTTTATCTGCATTAAAGCACATCATTTACTAGAAAAACATACTCTTACCAAATGGCAGTTACAACACAAAGAGTACTTAGCTAGTTTTTACGGGATGCACTTACATGAAGGCTTGTACTTAGATCCAATAATGAGAGATATAGAAGCTTTTTTAGCCAATAGTCAAGCCAATGTTTCTGGATCTGTTAGCGTGACTTTAAAACCATACCACTTTACGCTAAATGGTATTTCCTCAAAACATGATTTAATGGATACTGCTTATGGAAGTTATGGAGAAATGAATAATGGTTGGACCGCTAACGATGCTAAAGGCTTTATTAAAATACTAGGAAATCAAAATAAAATATATCAACAAGTAAATTCAATAAAATGATACAAGTAGGAATCATAGGAGGAGCTGGTTATACTGCTGGTGAATTAATAAGATTATTGTTACATCACTCAAAAGTTGAAATAAATTTCATCTATAGTACTTCTAATGCTGGAAATAAAGTTTATAAAGTTCATCAAGATTTAATAGGTAGTACCGAACTTGGATTTACAAATACAATCAATTCTGAGGTAGCTGTGTTGTTCTTATGTCTGGGACATGGAAACTCTAAAAAGTTTTTGGAAATGCACTCTTTTTCTACTCATACTAAAATCATCGATTTAGGAAATGATTTTAGACTTGAAAAAAATCATATTTTTAAAAATAAGTCTTTTGTATATGGTCTGCCTGAACTTTATAACGACACTACCATTCAAGAAGCCCAATTTATAGCCAATCCAGGGTGTTTTGCAACCGCAATTCAACTTGCATTGCTTCCTTTAGCTAAGAATAATTTGTTACAAAACGATGTGCATATTAATTCAGTAACTGGAGCTACGGGCGCAGGTACATCATTATCTTCAACAACTCATTTTACTTGGAGAGATAATAATTTTTCCTACTACAAACCTTTTGTCCATCAGCATTTAGGAGAAATACAGCAATCATTAACCATATTGCAACCTCATTTTAATGCGGATATACTATTCCTCCCTAATAGAGGAAATTTTTCTAGAGGCATTTTTGCTTCCTTATACACCCATTTTGAAGGATCAATTGAGGAAGCTAAAAATACGTATAAGGAATATTATAAAGATGCCTTATTCACAACTATTTCAGACACTCCTTTACATCTAAAACAAGTTGTAAACACTAATAAGTGCCTCATTCATTTACACAAATATCAAAACAAATTACTCATTACCAGTTGTATTGATAATCTTTTAAAAGGAGCTTCTGGTCAAGCCGTCCAAAACATGAATTTACTTTTTGGATTTTCTGAAGACGAAGGCTTACAATTAAAAGCAACATATTTTTAAACAACACACTAAAAAACAAACACATGAAAATAGCAATTATAGGAACTGGAAACTTAGGTAAATCTATTGCTAAGGGATTGATTACTACCAATGCCATTACCTCTCTGTATTTGACAAAGAGAAACCTAAAAGATCTTGAAGATTTTGACGGTTATCAAAATGTTTTTCTAACCTCAGATAATAAAGAAGCAGTACAAAATTCTGACATCATCATTTTTGCTATTCAACCAGCTCATTTTGAAGAAATTTTACACGATATACAATCACTCATTACTGATAAACATGTACTTATTTCTACAATAACTGGTTTTTCTATTGCTAAAATAGAAAACATCATAAGCTCCAATGCATTTATCATTAGAGCTATGCCAAACACAGCTATTGCCGTTGGAAAATCTATGACTTGTTTATGCGGTAATACCAAAGGATTGGAAAGACTAAAAGTTGCTGAAGCTATTTTTAATAGACTTGGTACTTCAATTAGTATCCCAGAATCTCAAATGCAGGCAGCTACCGTAGTTTGTGCTAGTGGTATTGCCTTTTGGATGCGCATGATACGAGCCACAACGCAAGCTGCTATTCAACTAGGTTTTGATGCGAAAGAAGCGCAAGAATTAGCGATGCATACTTGTGAAGGAGCAGCTAGTTTATTAATAACTAACGGTAATCATCCAGAGCAAGAAATTGATAGAGTAACTACTCCTAAAGGTTGTACTATTGAAGGTTTGAATGAAATGGAACACCAAGGGTTGAGTTCTTCTTTAATCCAAGGAATGGTAGCTTCTTACAAAAAAATTAACACTATTAAATCAGAACAGATATGAGTTTATTTGATGTATATCCACTATTTAATATAGCGCCAGTAAAAGCAAAAGATGTTTTTGTATATGATCAACATGGAACTGAGTATCTGGATTTATACGGTGGTCATGCTGTTATTTCTATAGGGCACTCACATCCTGAATATGTAAAAAGCATTAGTGAACAGGTACAAAACTTAGGGTTTTATAGCAATTCTATTCAAAACCCCTTACAGAATGCCTTAGCTTCAGAATTGACCAAGCAATCGAACTGTGAAGATTATAATTTATTCCTATGCAATTCGGGTGCAGAAGCAAATGAAAATGCATTAAAACTAGCTTCTTTTCATACCCAAAAGAAGAAAGTAATTTCATTTACAAACTCTTTTCACGGTAGAACTTCAGCCGCTGTAGCTGCTACCGATAATGCAAAAATAGTAGCTCCAATCAATGCGCAACAAGAAGTTGAATTTATCAATATTGGTGACATTATTTCTGTAGACAGAGCTTTGCGAAAAAATGATGTGTGTGCTGTTATTATTGAATGTATTCAAGGGGTTGGTGGGCTCGACGAAAATTCTTCTAAATTTTACCAAAAATTACAAGAACTATGTCATCAATACAATTCATTACTCATTGTAGATGAAGTACAATCTGGATTTGGTAGAACTGGCGATTTTTTTGCTTTTCAAAAACATGGAATTCAACCTGATATTATCTCTTTAGCCAAAGGTATGGGCAATGGTTTTCCTATAGGAGGTATTCTCATTCATCCAAAGATTAAGGCTTCTTATGGAATGTTAGGTACTACCTTTGGTGGAAACCACTTGGCTTGTGCAGCGTCTTTAGCAGTTTTAAAAGTTTTGCAGGACGAAAATTTATTACAAAATGCTTCCGAAATCTCTCAATACTTTATGGAAAAAGCAAATGATCAACCTTATTTAAAAAGATTAAAAGGGAGAGGATTGATGTTGGGATTAGAGTTTGATTTTCCAGTAGCTGAACTAAGAAAAAACTTGATTTTTAAACATCAGATTTTTACAGGAAGTGCTAAGAATCCTAATTTATTACGAATTCTACCTCCGCTTACCGTTCAAAGAAAACATATCGATCAATTCTTTGACGCTTTAAAAACTGAATTCAAATCCTAGAAGGCACTTTTGAACATCTCAAGAAATCTTATCAAGTAAGAAATTACCAACAATTAGTAAAAACTTACTTGATAAGCTCTTAAACAAACAAAACATGAAAAAATATACCGACATATATGATCTTGAAAATATTCCTAGAACTATTCAAGATACCATTCAATTAAAGAAGAACCCGCATCAATATGAATCTTTAGGGAAGCAAAAAACCTTAGTCATGCTTTTCTTTAATTCAAGCTTAAGAACTCGTTTAAGCACCGAAAAAGCTGCTAAAAACCTAGGAATGAATGTCATGATTTTAAACATCAATAATGCATGGAATCTAGAATTTGAAGATGGTACTCTTATGAACTTAACCACTTCTGAACATGTAAAGGAAGCGGCTCAAGTACTATCTCAATATGCAGATATTATAGCTATTAGAGCTTTTCCTAGTTTGAAGGATAAACAAAAAGATACTTCCGAGACTATTCTAAAAAGTTTTGAAAAGTATGCTTCTGTTCCGATTATTAATATGGAAAGCTCTACAGCACATCCGTTACAAGCCTTAACCGATGCAATTACTATAGAAGAATTTAAAACAACAGCGCAACCTAAAGTTGTACTTTCTTGGGCACCTCATCCAAAAGCTTTACCTCATGCGGTGGCTAATTCCTTTGTAAAAATGATGCGAACATTAAATATCGATTTTTCAATTACACATCCGAAAGGGTATGAATTGGATTCAGAAATTACACAAGATACTCCCATCAATTACAATCAAAAAGAAGCTTTGGAAAATGCTGATTTTGTGTATGTAAAAAACTGGAGTAGTTATACTGACTATGGTAAAATATTATCTCAAAACACCGCATGGATGTTGACCAAAGAAAAACTAGGAGCTGCAAAATGCATGCACTGCTTACCAGTGAGAAGAAATGTAGTGATTGAAGACGCTGTATTGGACAGTACGCAATCTATTGTGATACCTCAAGCAAATAACAGAACCTATGCAGCACAAATTGTTTTAAAAAAACTGTTAGAAAACCTTTAACTATGGAAACATTAAAGATTGTAAAAATCGGAGGAAATATTATCAATAATCCTACAGCTTTAGAAAGTTTTATTCAACAGTTTTCTTCTATAAAAACTCCTAAAATATTAGTACACGGTGGAGGAACATTAGCTACCGAAATGGCTCAACAGTTGGATGTAAAAGTTGAAATGATCGAAGGACGTAGAAAAACAAACACTGACACTCTAGACATTATTACAATGGTATATGCTGGTAAAATCAATAAAAACATTATTGCAAAACTTCAAGAGAATCATTGCAATGCTCTTGGATTTACTGGAGCTGATGGGAATACTATCGTCGCAATAAAAAGACCTGTTACCCATATTGATTATGGTTTTGCTGGAGATGTTGTTCAAGTAAATACTGAGGTTTTACAAACCTTATTACACCATCATATTACTCCTGTTTTTTGTGCCTTAACACATGATAAAAACGGGCAGTTATTAAACACTAACGCAGATACCATAGCTTCTGAATTAGCCATTGCTTTTGCTAAACTTTATCAAACAGAACTGTACTACTGTTTTGAAAAAAGTGGGGTATTACAAGATGTAAATGATGAACATTCTGTAATTGAAAATATCAATGCTAAGAACTATCAAGCTTTAATCGAAAACAATATCATAACAGATGGCATGTTACCAAAACTCAATAACTGCTTCCATGCCATCAATAAACAAGTGCGTAAAGTATGTATAGGGAAACCAGAAATGCTATTCAATTCTAATGTCAAACACACTACAATTCAAGCAGTAAAAAACTAAATAGATCGTTTAAAATGAAAACAATCGAAAAATTAACGCTAGAGGCTATTGAGCTTTTGAAAAAACTCATCGAAACACCTTCGTTTTCTTCTGAAGAAGAAGTAACAGCTGCTCATATAGAGCAATGGCTTAAAGCGAACCACATACCTTTTAAAAGAAATTGCAATAATGTATGGGCTATCAACAAGCATTTTGATCAAAACAAACCAACACTATTGCTCAATTCACATCATGACACAGTAAAACCTAACAATGGATACACGAAAGATCCTTTTAAAGCAATTGTAGAAAACAACAAACTATTTGGTTTAGGTAGCAATGATGCAGGTGGTTGCTTGGTTTCTTTACTAGCAACATTCACGTATTTCTACACACATACAAATTTGAACTATAATTTAGTTATGGTAGCTTCTGCTGAAGAAGAAAGTAGTGGTAAAGACGGACTCAATAGTATGCTTTCTATCATTCCTAAAATAGATGTCGCTATTGTTGGTGAGCCTACCTTAATGCAACTAGCTGTAGCTGAAAAAGGCTTACTTGTTTTTGATGCCGTAGTAAAAGGAACTCCTAGTCATGCTGCGCATCCAAATACAAATAATGCTATTTATAATTCGATAAAAGTATTGGAATGGTTTCAGGAAAAACACTTCGATAAGAATTCAGATACCTTAGGAGAGGTAAAAATGACCGTCACGCAGATAAATGCAGGTAAACAACACAATGCTGTACCAGCTGAAGTTTCTTTGGTTATTGATGTACGTGTAAACGATCGATACACCAATCAGGAAATTGTTGATTATCTAGTTCAGAATGCTCCTTGTGATCGTATTGTTCCAAGGGGAATTGCCTTGAATTCTTCTTCTATTCCTATAAATCATGATTTGGTAAAAGCTGGTATTAACTTAGGTAGGACAACATATGGTTCTCCAACCCTATCCGATCAAGCAGTCTTGTCTTGTCCTTCTTTAAAATTAGGTCCGGGCGACAGTACACGCTCTCACTCTGCTGATGAATTTATTTATCTAACCGAAATTGAAGAAGGTATTCAAATTTATATTGAATTATTGAAGCAAGTATTAATAGTATAAAATAACAAGAGATGAAACTTTGGGACAAAGGAATAGGTATTGATAAAAAAATAGAGCAATTTACTGTTGGCAACGACAGAGAAATTGACATTCATATTGCAAAATATGATGTACAAGCGTCTTTAGCACATGCTAAAATGCTTGCTAAAATTGGAATTATTACAAACAACGAACTCGCTCAACTCACAGAAGGACTTCACCAACTCACACAACAAATAGAAGAAGGTACTTTTGTAATTGATTCTCAATTTGAAGATGTTCATTCTAAAATAGAATACGAACTCACTCAACAATATGGAGAGGTAGGTAAAAAGATCCATACGGCACGTTCCAGAAACGATCAAGTATTGGTAGCACTACAACTCTATTATAAAAATAATTTAGAAGTTATTCATCAAAAAACTACAACGCTTTTTAATACTTTATTACAATTAGCGGAACAATATCAAACGCAATTATTACCGGGATATACACATTTACAAGTTGCCATGCCCTCTTCTTTCGGACTTTGGTTTTCTGCTTATGCTGAATTGTTAATTGACGATTTATATTTGGTACAAGCAGGCATAAAAACCGTAGATCAAAATCCTTTAGGCTCTGCAGCTGGCTATGGTAGCTCCTTTCCTATCGACAGGGAATTCACTACACAAGAACTCAACTTTAGCTCTTTAAAATACAATGTTGTAGCAGCCCAATTAAGTAGAGGAAAAAGTGAACGTACTGTAAGTATGATTGTAGGTAGTTTGGCCAACACCTTAGCTCGTTTTGCGATGGATATTTGTTTGTATATGAGTCAGAACTTTGGATTCATTTCTTTTCCTGATGCATTAACTACTGGTAGTAGTATTATGCCACATAAGAAGAATCCTGATGTATTTGAATTGATTAGAGGAAAATGTAATAAAATTCAGGCTTTATATTCTGAAACCATATTGCTCACCAATAATTTACCGAGTGGTTATCATAGAGATTACCAACTTTTAAAGGAAAATATAATACAAGCTTTTGAAGACCTAAAAGACGTACTGGATGTTTTTGACTATGCCATCCAACAAATTATTATTAAAGATATTGACTTAAATGACGACAAGTATACGTATTTATTTACGGTGGATAATATCAATACTTTAGTTGAAAATGGAATGCCTTTTAGAGAAGCATATCGAAAAATTGGAGATGAAGTATCAAATGGCACATACATCCCTATTACTTCAAAAAAGCATACTCATATAGGAAGTATTCATAATTTGGGCTTGGATAAGATTAGAGAAAAATTCAACCTTATAAATTGATACATTATTGAAACTTCAATAAAAAGAAAAGAGCTAGCTAAAAGACAAAATCAACATATAAATTTAAAGTGATTATTCTTTAGCTATACGAACAAAATATTTAAAAGAAATTTAAATAATCACCTAAATAACAACTTTTAGATTAGCTCTTTTACAAGCAAACAATATTTTATATTATGGTACTTTGCCCCATATGTATGTTTTGAAAATTCATATCACTATCTTCTTGGTTATATATATAATCGGCAATAAAATCTCCAACTTTACTGGTGCTAAACGGTTTTTCTGAGTTTAAATCTTCAGTAGTAATTCCTAAAGCTAATGATTTTTCAACCGCATTTTCTATGGCTCCTGCCTCTTCATGCAATCCTAAATGTTCTAACATCATTGCTACTGATAATATAGAGGCTAACGGATTCGCAATATCTTTTCCTTTTGCCTGTGGATACGATCCATGAATAGGCTCAAATAAAGCGTTAGTTTTTCCTACTGAAGCAGATGCAAGCAATCCTATTGAGCCTCCAATAACACTTGCTTCATCAGATAAAATATCGCCAAATAAGTTTTCGGTTAATATTACATCAAACTGTTTAGGATTTAAGATTAATTGCATTGCTGCATTATCTACAAACATAGTTTCTACAGTTATATTTGGATATTGAGAAGCTAAATTTGTAACTGTTTTACGCCACAAACGTGAGGTTTCTAAAACATTTGCTTTATCTACCAGTGTTAACTTTTTCTTTCTTGACTGAGCAGCTCTAAAAGCTAAATGTGCCATTCTTTCTATTTCTTCAACAGTATAAGAGCAACCGTCAAAAGCAACTGAACCGTCATCACTTAACTCTTTTATTCCGAAGTAAATTCCACCAGTTAATTCACGATAAATAGTAATATCTGTTCCTTGAATTACTTCTTTTTTTAATGGCGAATTTTTAATTAGTTTATCATATGCCTTTACAGGACGAACATTACAATACAGTTCTAATTCTTTTCGCAATTTTAAAAGTCCTTGCTCTGGTCTAACTTTGGCATTCGGATCGTTATCATATTTCGGATCTCCGATAGCACCAAAAAGAATTGCATCACTTTTTTTACAAATCTCTAATGTTTTTTGAGGTAACGGATTTCCTGTTTTATCAATAGCACAAGCACCCATTAATGCTTCTTCATACAAAAAAGTATGATCGTAAACATGAGCCACCGCATTTAATACTTTTCTTGCTTGGGCAGTTACTTCTGGTCCTACTCCGTCTCCTGGTATTACAGCTATTTTAAATTTCATTCTTTAATTTCTTTTATAATTACCCTAAGAAAGTGTAGCTTCAAAGGCTTCTATTTTATCTTTCTTGCTTACTAAAAAATCAATATCATCGTAACCATTCATTAAACAAATCTTTTTGTACGAGTCTATCTCAAATTCAGTAACTCCTATAGGAGTTTTTAATCTTTGGCTCTCCAAGTCTACAATAATTGTTGTCGTTGGATTTGATCCTACTCGATACATTAAATCTTTTAAATATTCTGGTGATACTTGTATTGGGAGTATTCCATTATTTAAGGCATTTCCTTTAAAAATATCTGCAAAAAAACTAGATATAATTACTTTAAATCCATACCCGGCTAATGCCCAAGCGGCATGTTCTCTACTAGAACCACAACCAAAATTATTACCTGCAATTAAAATACTGCCTCCGTATTTCTTATTGTTTAATACAAAATCTGCATTAAACTCTCCATTTTTATGATATCTCCAATCTCTAAATACATTATCACCAAAACCTTTTTTATCGGTTGCTTTTAAAAAACGAGCTGGAATTATTTGATCGGTATCTACATTTTCTGTAGGTAATGGAACTCCTGTATCTATTAGTTTTACAAACTTTTCCATATTAATTTAGGTGTTTTGTGAAATCTATAATTTTCCCTTCTACTGCTGTAGCAGCAGCCATTAAAGGGCTTGCTAAAATTGTTCGAGCTCCTTGTCCTTGTCGTCCTTCAAAATTCCTATTAGAAGTTGATACACAATATTCTCCTTCTGGAATTTTATCTTCATTCATTGCTAAACATGCAGAACAACCTGGTTGCCTTAATTCGAATCCAGCATTTTCGAAAATGTGCTGTAAACCTTCTTCTTCAATTTGTTTTGCTACTTGTTGAGATCCAGGAACTAACCAAGCATTAACATTTGAAGCTTTTTGCTTTCCTTTTACATAATTGGCTGCAATACGAAAATCTTCTATTCGAGAGTTAGTACAACTTCCAATAAACACATAGTTAATTGGTTTGTTAACTAAAGATTCTCCTTTTTTGAAATTCATATAATGCAATGACTTTTCAAAAGAAACATCATTTTGGGTGGGGATATTTTCAGAAATTTTAATTCCCATTCCAGGGTTTGTTCCATAGGTAAGCATTGGTTCAATATCTTCTGCTCTAAAGGAATATTCTTGATCGAACGTTGCGTCTTCATCAGTTCTCAATGTTTTCCAATAAGCTACTTTTTTATCAAACTCCTCTCCTTTTGGTGCAAACTTTCTTCCTTTTACATAATCGAATGTAGTTTGGTCTGGTGCAATCATTCCTCCTCTTGCTCCCATTTCAATACTCATATTACAGACGGTCATACGACCTTCCATAGACATTTCTTCAAATACATCTCCTGCATACTCACAAAAATATCCTGTTCCAGAATTTGTACCTAACTGAGCAATAATGTAAAGAATAACATCTTTAGGAAGCACTCCTTTTTTTAACTTACCGTTTACAGAAACTCTTAATTTTTTAGGTTTTGGTAACAATAAACATTGACTAGCAAAAACTTGAGCTACTTGACTCGTACCAATGCCAAAAGCAATGGTGCCAAAAGCTCCGTGAGTAGAGGTATGGCTATCTCCACAAACCATAGTCATTCCTGGTTGAGTAATTCCTAATTCGGGAGCCATTACATGTACAATTCCGTTGTACTCGTGTCCCAAACCATATAAAGTAATATTGTTCTCTTTACAATTCTTAGTAAGCTGCTCTAATTGATTTCTAGACAACTCGTCTTTTATTGGTAAATGCTGATTTTTAGTTGGTGTATTATGATCGGCAGTTGCTACAATTTGATTTGGTCGGGCAATTGGAATATTACGCTCTCTCAACTCATTAAATGCTTGCGGACTGGTAACTTCATGAATTAAATGTTTGTCGATATATAAAATCTGTGGTCCATTTTCTACGCTATCAACCACATGTGCATCCCATACTTTGTCGAATAATGTTTTTCCCATTATAACATTGCGATTTTAGAAAATTTATTGACTTGTTCCATGATTAAATGTATGTCTTCATCAATCACTTCTTTTTGCTTATCAGCAAACTTTAAAAAGGTTTGATACGCAGAATCTAGTTGAATCTTTGTTAACTCATACCCTATCTTTTTTGCTCTGTATGCCAAAGCTGCTCTTCCACTTCTTGCGGTAAGAATAATTGCACTTTCGGTAACTCCAACTTCTTCTGGATTAATTATTTCATACGTTTCTCGATTTTTAATCACTCCATCTTGATGGATTCCAGAACTATGTGCAAAAGCATTTGCACCTACAATAGCTTTGTTAGGTTGCACTGGCATTCCCATTTTTTCACGAACCATTAAACTTGTATCATATAACAACTTTGTATTGATATCAGTTTGAAGATTTAAATATGGATGCTGCTTTAAAATCATCACCACTTCTTCTAAAGCAGTGTTACCAGCTCTCTCTCCTATTCCGTTAATTGTACATTCTATTTGTCTTGCTCCATTTATAGCACCAGCAATAGAATTCGCAGTAGCTAAACCTAAATCATTATGACAATGGCACGAAATAGTAACATTTCCTATACCTTTTACATGTTCTTTTAGATATTTAATTTTAGCTCCATATTCTTCTGGCAAACAATACCCTGTAGTATCTGGTATATTTAAAACTGTTGCCCCAGCTTGAATTACTTCTTCGCATACTTTAGCTAAAAACTCATTAGATGTTCTTCCTGCATCTTCGGCATAAAACTCAACATCATCTACAAAGTTTTTAGCATGAGAAACTGCTTGTTTTGCTCTTTGAATTACTTCTTCTTGTGTAGTATTAAACTTGTGAAGAATATGAGAATCACTGGTCCCAATTCCTGTATGAATTCTTGGTTTTATAGCACCTTTCAATGCTTCAGCCGCCACTTCAATATCCTTTTTTACTGCTCGTGTTAAACCACAAACTGTTGCGTTTTTTACTAATTTTGAAATTTCACTTACTGAATTAAAATCTCCTGGGCTTGAAACAGGAAATCCAGCTTCGATTATATCTACTCCCAAATTGTCTAACCTTTCTGCAATAATTAGCTTTTGAGAAGTGTCTAATTTACAACCAGGTACTTGTTCTCCATCTCGTAAGGTTGTATCGAAAATTTGTACTTTGTTATCGTTCATTACTATTGTAAACTTGTCTTTATACAATTCAAATGTATATATTGCCCTTCTAGAAAGATTCTTTTTAAAAAGGAGTCTTACGATAGCAAACAAAAAGAACCAAACATATAAAAAACTGAAAAACAAAAAGTTACAATGAACAGTTTTACAAGACCCAATGTACAAAATGATGCTCTTTTTGCATTAATTCAGTCTTTAACAAAATCTGAAAAACGTCAATTTAACTTATACATAAGTAGATTGGGTGGTAACTCTGATGCTAAATTTTTTGCTCTTTTTAAGTTTCTAGAAAAACAAAAAAAATATGACGAAAAAGTCATCTTAAATAGTGGTATTGTAAGCAAGCAACAACTATCAAATTTAAAAGCACATTTATACAAGCAAATACTAACGAGTTTACGAATGAATCCTGCACATAAAAACATTCGTGTGCAAATTCGAGAACAGTTAGATTTTGCTACAGTTCTTTACCAAAAAGGATTATACAAACAAAGTTTAAAAATTTTAGAGAAAGCTAAAACATTAGCCATTGAAAACGAAGAAAAAAATATGGCTTATGAAATTGTAGAACTTGAAAAAGTAATTGAAAGTCAATATATAACTAGGAGTATTAGCACACGCGCCGATGAACTTACGATACAGGCAAAAGAACTTAGTTTGCAAAATGTAATTACTAGTAAACTGTCTAATTTATCGCTACAACTTTATGGAATTTTATTAAAAACCGGATATGCTCGTAACGATTTTGAACTCCAAAAAATAAATAACTATTTTGAAGCTCGTTTACCTGTTTTTGAATACCAAAAGCTAGGTTTTCGTGAACGTCTTTGGCTGTATAAAGCTCATTTATGGAGAAGTTTTTTAACACAAGATTTTTTAAAAGGATATAAGTACGCTTCACAATGGGTATCGCTATTTAGAGAGTATCCAAAAATGATTCAAATCAATCCTGTATTTTATTTAAAAGGGAAAAACTATCTATTAGAAGCTTTATTTTTTATTCGTCATAAAACTGAATTTACCAAAGAGTTAAATTCTTTCGAAGAAGAAATAAATAACCAATTAATTCCGAAGAATAACAATACCGAAATTTTAATGTTTCAATATTTGTATTCCAATAAATTACACAAACATTTTATTGAGGGAACTTTTGCTGATGGAGAATATTTAATTAATGAAATAAATGACTACATAAAACAACATCAATCTCAATTAGACAAGCATCACATAATAACTTTATACTACAAAATAGCTTGTTTATATTTTGGCATGGGTAAAAACAAAGAATGCATACAGTATCTTACAAAAATTATAAAGACTAAAAAGTTTTATGTTGGTGAAGATTTACAATGTTTTGCTCGAATTTTAAACCTTATCGCTCATTACGAATGTGGTTTAGATTATCATTTAGAAAGGCAGTTTAAAGACACTTATAAGTTTTTATTAAAGATGGAAAATCTACAAGAAGTTCAAAAAGTTTTTATTGAATCTATTCGTTCTTTAGGAGATTTATACCCACATCAATTCAAAAAAGAATTTCAAAAAATTCATGCTCGTTTACAGCTGTTTGAAAATCATCCTTACGAAAAACGCGCCTTTTTATATTTAGATATTTTATCGTGGTTAGAAAGTAAAATTTACAACAAACCTGTGGCAACCATTATTCAGGAAAAAGCCAAAAAACTGAAAAAATAATTTGGTTAACATAAAATAAAGTTTACATTTGAAACGTGAACCTAATTGACAGAAATACAACCACTTCTATTGTTGCTACCAAAGCGACTAGTATTTTTATTGGCTTCACTACAATTACAACGGGTACCCTTTAGGGGGTCATTTTTATACATATCATCTTAGGCTATAATTATATTTTCGAAAAATCGAAAACAGATAATTAATTTAAAAAACATCCCGTTTATTACCTTTAATTAAATTAAAATGAAAGTTTTAAAATTTGGCGGATCATCAGTTGCCAATCATCAAAACATAAAAGCTGTTTTACAAATTGTACAACAGATATCAAAACAAGAAAAAGTAGTCGTAATCGTTTCTGCATTCGGAAAAACGACCAATAATCTAATCGAAACGGCTCATACTGCTTTAGAAAATCAATCTAAAATTGATGAAGCAATTTCAAAAATAAAAGAGCATCATTTTGCTGTTATTTCTGAATTGATTCATTCTGAAAGACAAGCTGTTGTAAAAACTCATATTCATAATTTACTCAATCAACTCTCTGCTATTTATCATGGTATTTATCTTTTACAAGAATTATCTGATAAAACTTTAGCAAAAGTTTCAAGTTTTGGAGAACGAATGTCTTCTTACATTATAGCGGCAGCAGCCAGTGAAAAATTAGACGCTGTTCACGCAGATAGTTCTACACTAATTAATGCCAATGGTAATTACATAGATGCTGAAGTTAATTTTGAAAACACTGATACTGCTATTCAAGAGTTTTGCAATAAGAATAACAATCAAATTATAATTGCTGGCGGATTTATTGCTCAAAATAACCAACAAGAAATTACTACCTTAGGTAGAGGTGGATCCGATTATTCAGCAGCAATTTATGCAGCAACATTAAACGCAGAAGAACTACAAATATGGACCGACGTAAGCGGTATGTTTACGGCAAATCCTGCTGTAGTAAAACAAGCTTTTCCGATAGCAGAAATTTCGTATGAAGAAGCTATGGAATTATCTCATTTCGGAGCTAAAGTCTTGTACCCACCAACCATTCAACCTGTTTTAGGAAAAAATATTCCTATAAGAATTAAAAACACTTTTGAACCTGAAAATCCTGGAACTCTAATTAGTAAATCTGCAAAAAATGGAAATCCAATAAAAGGAATATCCTATATCGACAATATCAGTTTACTTACTATTGAAGGCAGTGGCATGATTGGCATTCCTGGATTTTCAAAACGATTGTTTGAAACGCTTTCATTCCATAAAATTAATGTAGTATTAATTACTCAAGCTTCTTCAGAACATTCAATTTGTGTTGGAATTTATTCAAGTGATGCTGATGTAGCAAGTCAAATTTTAAATGAAAATTTTGCCTTAGAAATAACACAGCAAAAAATTTCTTCAATCTATATTGAAAATGAACTTTCCATAATTGCCATCGTTGGAGACCATATGAAAAACCATCAAGGTTTAAGCGGGCAAATGTTTAGTGCTTTAGGTAAAAACAATGTAAATGTTCGTGCTATAGCTCAAGGTGCTTCAGAAAAAAATATTTCAGCAGTAATTAATGCTAACAATGCTAAAAAGGCTTTAAATACTTTACATGAACAATTTTTTGAAGAAAAAATAAAACAACTCAATCTTTTTGTAACTGGTGTAGGTAATGTTGGTGAACGCTTTTTAGCTCAACTTCAGCAACAAAAAGATTATTTACGAGAACATTTAAAATTAAATATTCGTGTTATTGGTATCGCCAATTCTAAGAAAATGTATTTTAACGATGAAGGAATTGATTTAAGCCATTGGAAAGAATCATTACAACAAGGAGAAACTGGTGGCTTAGAAGACTTTTTAAACAAAACTAAATCCTACAATTTTCGTAATTCTGTTTTTGTAGATAACACTGCTAGTGCACACGTTGCTACTATGTACGAAAGCTATTTACAAAATAATATTGCAGTAGTAACTTGTAATAAAATTGCTTGTGCATCAGAATTTGAAAATTATTTAAAACTTAAAAAAGTTTCTAATAAATATAACGCTCCGTTTTTGTTTGAAACCAACGTTGGAGCTGGATTACCGATAATAGATACTTTAAAAAACTTAATCGCCTCAGGTGATAGAGTTCATAAAATACAAGCAGTTTTATCGGGAACTTTAAACTTTGTTTTTAATAATTTTAATGATACAAATACATTTCACGATGTAGTTGCCGATGCGCAAGCGCAAGGATATACAGAACCTGATCCTAAGATTGATTTAAGCGGAATAGACGTAGCTCGAAAAATTTTAATTTTAGCTAGAGAAAGTGGTTATCAATTAGAACTTTCTAACATTAAAAACAACTCTTTTTTACCAGAAGAAAGTTTAAACACTACTAATAATGAAGATTTTTATGCTTCTTTAAAAAAGTATGAAAATCAGTTTCAAGAACTATATAAAAATGCAAAAAACGATAATGCTCGTTTAAAATATGTTGCTGAATTTAAAGATGGTAAAGCACACGTTGGTTTACAACATATTACCCCAGAACATCCTTTTTATAATCTAGATGGTAGCGATAATATTGTGTTGTTTTACACAGATAGATATCCTGTAAATCCACTACAAATTAAAGGAGCTGGTGCTGGTGCAGAAGTTACTGCCTCAGGTATTTTTGCTGATGTAATTCGAATTGCTAATTTTTAAAACATCAATCATGAAATATTTAAAAATATTTGCTCCTGCTACTGTTGCTAACGTTTCTTGCGGATTCGATTCATTAGGATTGGCTATTGATAATTTGGGTGATCAAATGTCCTTCGAAAAATCCGACGAAAAAGGAATTCGAATTAAAAAAATTACTGGAGCTTCTTTACCGACAGACATAAATAAAAATGCTGCTGGTGTCGTTGCCAATGCAATGTTACAACAAGTTTCACCAAACTTTGGAATTGATATTGAAATCCATAAAGGTTATAAACCTGGTAGCGGTTTAGGTAGTAGTGCTGCAAGTGCAGCGGGTGCTGCGTTTGGCGTAAATCAATTATTAGGGAATCCTTTTTCGCTTTTAGAACTTACCCAATTTGCTATGTTAGGTGAAGAAGCGACTTGTGGTTCACCGATTGCCGATAATGTTTCGGCAGCTCTTTATGGTGGCTTTGTACTTGTTCGAAATTACGATCCGTTAGACATTGTAAAAATTCCTGTTCCTATTGAACTTCGTTTGGTTTGTATTCATCCAGAAGTAACTGTAAAAACAAAAGATGCCAGAGATGTTTTACCAAAGGAAATTCCTTTAAAAAATGCTGTAAAACAATGGGCTAATGTTGGAGGACTAATTAGTGGTCTGTATAGCAATGATTATGAATTGATAGGGAATTCTTTAGTAGATATTATTGTTGAACCTGTAAGAAAACATTTAATTCCACATTTTGATTTGGTAAAATCTACGGCTATTAAAGCAGGTGCTCTCGGTGCAGGAATTTCAGGTTCTGGCCCAAGTATTTTTGCTTTATGTAAAGGAGATGCAAATATGAATAAGGTTTATGATGCTGTAAAAAATGCATATAAAACCACTTCAATAAACTTTTCAATAATTACTTCGGAAGTAAATACACAAGGAATAAAAATTTTAGAACAATACTAATATTATGAACTATTTTAGTTTACATAAAACATCACCAAAAGTAAGTTTTCGAGAAGCTGTAATAAACGGGTTAGCTCCAGATAAAGGGCTTTATTTTCCTGAAGAAATCAAACCTTTAGATCAGCATTTTTTTGACAACATTGATACTTTCTCCAATGAAGAAATTGCTTTTAAAGCTATAGAACAATTCGTTGGAGATGAAATTCCAAAAGACATTCTTAAACAGTTAATTGCCGAAACCATTAATTTTGATTTTCCTGTTATTCCTATTGAAAATAATATCGGAACTCTTGAACTTTTTCACGGTCCTACAATGGCTTTTAAAGATGTTGGGGCGCGATTTATGGCGCGATGTCTTGGTTATTTCAACAAAAATAATAATCAAGAAGTTACTGTGTTAGTTGCTACTTCTGGTGACACAGGTGGTGCTGTTGCCAATGGTTTTTTAGATGTACCTGGTGTTAAAGTAGTGATTTTATATCCAAGTAAAAAAGTTAGTGATATTCAAGAAAAACAACTTACTACTTTAGGAAAAAACATTACAGCGCTCGAAGTAAATGGTACTTTTGATGATTGCCAAGACATGGTAAAAACAGCTTTTTTAGATGCTGATATTCAACGAAAATTAACCTCAGCCAACTCTATTAACATTGCTCGGTGGTTACCACAAATGTTTTATTTTTTCTTTGCCTATAAGCAAGTTTATAAAACAAATAAAGATTCTGTTTTTTCTGTTCCTTCTGGAAACTTCGGAAATATTTGTGCAGGAATTATGGCTCAAAAACTAGGTTTACCTATTAAACATTTTATT
Source organism: Tenacibaculum holothuriorum (assembly GCF_002120225.1). Classification (GTDB taxonomy): domain Bacteria; phylum Bacteroidota; class Bacteroidia; order Flavobacteriales; family Flavobacteriaceae; genus Polaribacter; species Polaribacter holothuriorum. Next base: position 259,796 of record NZ_LAPZ01000005.1, read on the forward strand.
GCATCTACCAATAGTAATAAAACAGTTCCAAACTATTTAGAGAGTGGTGAGTACAAACCTCAACCGTCTGTAGCGACTATATCAAATGCGATGGATGTTGGAAATCCGAGTAATTTTATTCGAATTCAAGAGTTATTCAACAATAATTTAGAGGAATTGAAAAACGCTTTTTCATCCTATTCTTTTTCTGATGAGCAAACAAAAGAAGCTATGAAAGCTCTATATTCAAACTCAAATTATATTGCAGACCCGCATGGAGCTGTGGGGTATTTAGGACTTAAAGAGTTTAATCTTAATAATAGTTATGGAATCTTTTTAGAAACTGCTCACCCTGTTAAGTTTTTAGATGTTGTTGAAGAAACTTTACAAACATCTTTAACCATACCTGAACAGATTCAGGAAATTATGCACAAAGAAAAAAAGTCGATACTAATTTCAAGTTATCAGGAATTAAAAGATTTCTTGAATAAATAATGCTACATAGCCAAAGAAGTTTAAAAAACTTCTTTGGCTATTTGTTGTATGTTATCACTCTTACCCATAGAATAGTAATGTAATACAGGTATACCAGCTTTTTTTAACTCTTTACTCTGCTGTATACACCAATCTATCCCTACTTGCCTTACTTCTTTATTGTCTTTGCATTTAACCACTTCTTTAATTAAAGCATCTGGTAAATCTACATGAAAGCGATGTGGTATTAAGTTTAATTGTTTTTTGGTCGACAACGGTTTTAAACCAGGAATAATAGGTACTGTAATTCCTTCTTTTCTACATTTATCTACAAATTCAAAATACTTTTGGTTATCAAAAAACATCTGAGTTACAATATAATCTGCTCCATTAGCTATTTTCTTTTTTAAAAAATGAATATCTGAATCTAAACTAGGAGCTTCCATGTGCTTTTCTGGATAGCCTGCAACTCCTATACAAAAATCAGTTTCTGAAGAATTTTGTAATTCTTCATCTAAATAGGCTCCTTCATTTAAGTCTTGTATTTGGGTTACTAATTCACTAGCATACCTATGCCCTTCTTTTTCTGCTTTAAAATAGGTTTCACTTTTAACGGCATCACCTCGCAACGCCACTACGTTATCTATTCCTAAAAAATCTAAATCTATTAAAAAATTCTCGGTATCTTCTTTAGTAAATCCACCACACAAAATATGGGGTACCGCATCTACTTGATATTTGTTTTGTATAGCCGCACAAATACCAACCGTACCAGGTCTTTTTTTAACCACCTGTTTTTTTAACAAACCTCCATTTAGTTCCTTATACACATATTCTTCTCTATGGTATGTTACATCTATAAAAGGAGGGTTAAACTCCATTAAGGGGTCAATATTTTCAAAGATCGATTGAATATTTTGTCCTTTTAATGGTGGTAATATTTCAAAAGAAAAAATTGTTTCTTTTGCTTTCTCTATATGTTCTGTTACTTTCATTATTCTAGTTTTGAGCGCTAAGCACTAGTTGTGTTTAATCTTTTATTATTCCGCAATATTGGGGTGCAACCATTTTCTTGCTTTTTCTAACGATATTCCTTTTCTATTAGAAAAATCTCGTACTTGGTCATCGGTAATCTTACCTAAACCAAAATAGGCAGCTTGTTCATTGGCAAAGTAATACCCCGAAACTGCTGCTGCTGGCCACATTGCTAGGCTTTCTGTTAAGCTCACACCAATACGCTCCTCAACATCCAGCAATTGCCAAATAGTTTCTTTTTCTAAATGATCTGGACAAGCAGGATAACCTGGAGCTGGACGAATACCTTTATAACTTTCTTTTATTAATTCTTCGTTACTCAAATTTTCATTGCTAGCATATCCCCAGTGTTGTGTACGAACCCTATGATGTAAGTACTCCGCAAAAGCTTCTGCAAAGCGATCAGCCAAGGCCTGTACCATTATGGCGTTATAATCGTCTTGCTGTTCTTTATACTTGTTTGCCAGTTCATCAGCTCCAAAAACAGCTGTACAAAAACTACCTATATAATCTGTTTTACCCGTTTCTTTAGGAGCAATAAAATCTGCCAAAGCATAATTAAACTTTCCCTCTCTCTTTTTTAATTGTTGACGAAGTGTTCTAAAAACAGTTATTTCTTTTCCTTTTTTCTGCACAGAAATATCATCATCATTAACAGTATTTGCCTCAAACAATCCAAAAATTGCTTTCGGCTTCAAGGATTGATTGGCAACAATTTCATTCAATATATTTTGAGCATCTTGATACAAATTAGTTGCTTGTTCCCCCACCAACTCGTCTTCTAAAATATTTGGAAACTTACCATGTAAATCCCATGAACGAAAAAACGGAGACCAGTCAAAAAACGGAATCAATTCTTTTAAACTCACTTGTTCTAAAATTTGAACTCCTAATTCTTTTGGTTTATTAATCTCCACCTCATCCCAATTAATAACAAACTTTCGCTTTCGAGCTTCTTCAAGGCTTACATACGATTTTGATTTACCACGCTTTAAGAACTTATCTCTAAACTCTTCGTAATCCTCTTTTAGTTTTGCTACATACTCATTTCGGATATTTTTATTTAGCAAATCACCAACTACCGTAACCGCCCTAGAAGCATCATTAATATGTACCACTGCGTTTTTATATTGCGTGTCTATCTTAACAGCTGTATGAGCTTTAGAAGTCGTTGCACCACCTATTAATAATGGAATATCTAAGTTTTCACGCTCCATCTCCTTAGCTAGATACACCATCTCATCTAAAGACGGGGTAATTAATCCGCTTAAACCTATAGCATCTACTTTTTCTTTTTTAGCTGTTTCTATAATCTTTTCTGGCGGAACCATCACTCCTAAATCGATAATTTCATAGTTGTTACACCCCAACACTACCGATACAATATTCTTGCCTATATCGTGCACATCGCCTTTTACAGTAGCCATTAAAATTCTTCCTAAAGCTTGCTGTTCTTCTCCTTTTTCTGCCTCAATAAACGGATTTAAATACGCTACCGCTTTTTTCATTACACGTGCAGACTTTACTACCTGAGGTAGGAACATTTTTCCACTTCCAAATAAATCACCCACCACATTCATACCTGTCATTAAATGTCCTTCAATAACATGCAAAGGTCTTTCTACACTCTTTCTAGCCTCTTCTGCATCTTCTACTATAAAAGCATCAATTCCTTTAACCAATGAATGGGTTATACGTTCTTGAAGTGATCCTTTTCTCCATTCTAAAGCAGTAACATCGTCTTCTTTTTTCTTTCCTTTAACAGTTTCAGCAAACTCTAATAGGCGCTCCGTTGCATCGTCTCGTCTATCTAGAATTACATCTTCTATATGCTCTAATAAATCTTTAGGTATGTCATCGTACACTTCTAACATAGTAGGATTAACAATACCTATATTCATACCTGCTTGAATAGCATAGTATAAAAACACTGAATGCATTGCTTCTCTTACTGTATTATTTCCTCTGAACGAAAAAGACACATTACTCACTCCTCCGCTTACACTAACATGAGCTAAGTTCTCACGCACCCATCTAGTAGCTTCTATAAAATCAATTGCATTTTTTCTATGCTCTTCCATTCCTGTTGCTACCGGAAATATGTTTAAATCGAATATGATATCTTCTGGCGGAAAGTGGACAATGTCCACTAATAATCTATACGAGCGTTCTGCTATTTCTATTCTTCTCTGATAATTATCTGCTTGACCAACTTCATCAAAAGCCATTATAATAACCGCGGCTCCGTAACGTTTTATTTGCTTAGCCTCCCAAATAAATTTTTCTTCTCCTTCTTTAAGCGAAATAGAATTAACAACACATTTGCCCTGAACAACTTGCAGACCAGCTTCTATAATTTCCCATTTAGAACTATCAATCATTATGGGCACTCGACAAATATCTGGTTCTGCAGCAATTAAGTTTAAGAACTTAACCATAGCTTCTTTTCCATCTATCAAACCATCGTCCATATTAATATCGATAATTTGAGCTCCTCCATCTACCTGATGCCTTGCTATAGCTAAGGCTTCATCATACTTCTCTTCTTTAATTAAACGAAGAAATTTTCGAGAACCTGCCACATTAGTTCGCTCGCCTACATTTATAAAATTACTTTCAGGAGTAATTATTAACGGTTCTAAACCGCTTAATCTCATATATCTTTTACATTCTGTCTCCATATTAAATCACTACTTTTCTAGGTGAGTATTTACTCGCTACCTCTGCAATTGCATTAATATGAGCAGGAGTAGTACCACAACAACCACCAATAATATTGATTAATCCCTTTTTAAGATATTCTTCTATTTGCTGAGCCATTTCTTCTGGAGTTTCATCGTACTCTCCAAAAGCATTTGGTAAACCCGCATTTGGGTGTGCAGAAATAGCAAAATCTGTTTTTGGAGCTACAGCTTCTAGATGAGGTTGTAATAAATTAGCTCCTAAAGCACAATTAAAACCTACAGACAACAACGGCAAATGTGAGATAGAAATTAAAAAAGCTTCAGCAGTTTGACCCGATAAAGTTCTACCAGAAGCATCTGTTATGGTTCCAGAAACCATAATTGGCACTTCAATACTTCTTTCTTCTTTTACTTCTTCTATAGCAAATAAACATGCTTTAGCATTTAATGTATCAAAAACCGTTTCTACCAATAAAATATCTGCTCCTCCATCTAACAAAGCTTCTATTTGTTGTTTATATGCTATTCTTAACTCATCAAAAGTAACAGCACGATACCCCGGATCATTTACATCCGGGGACATACTAGCTGTTCTGTTGGTTGGCCCGATTGAACCAGCAACAAACCTTGGTTTACTAGGGGTTAATTGAGTAAATTCTTCTGCTACTTCTTTTGCTATTTTAGCCGACTCATAATTAAGCTCATATACTAGATCTTCCATCTGATAATCTGCCATAGCTATAGTAGTTCCTGAAAACGTATTGGTTTCTACAATATCTGCACCAGCGGCAAAGTATTTTCTATGTACCTCCTTTACTGCTTCTGGCTGAGTAATTGATAACAAATCATTATTCCCTTGAAGTGGAATTGGAAAACCTTTAAACCGTTCTCCTCTAAAATCTTCTTCAGTAAATTTATACTCCTGAAGCATTGTTCCCATAGCTCCATCGAGCACGAGAATTCTTTTTTGTATTTCTTGATAAATGTTGGACATTTCCTGATTTTATAAATGAAGTTATCAGGAAAAGAGAAGAAAATTCTTTTCGTTATCTCTCCACAATCTTAAAATTGATTGGGTAGAATGTAGCACCTTCTTTGCATATGCAAAGGGTTGCTAAGGTTTCAAAGGGTCTATTCCCTCCACCTTTCTTGATAACTAACAGTTAATTTAATGAACTAAATATGATACAAATTAACAAAGTTTTTTTGTTTGAAACAAACTTTAATAATTAAATAAATCGGATGACAAATACCTATCACCAATATCGCAAATAACAGCAACGATAACTCCTTCATCTATTTTCTCGGCTACTTGTAAAGCTGTATGTACAGCTCCTCCACTACTCATTCCTCCAAAAACACCTTCTTTACTAGCTAATTTCCTTGCCATATTACGAGCTTGATTTTCACTTACTTCTATAATTTGATCTACTTTTGAACGGTCAAAAATTTTAGGTAAATATTCTTGCGACCATTTTCTAATTCCTGGAATTCTTGAGCCATCGGTAGGTTGTGCTCCTATTATTTGAATCGCTTGATTTTGTTCTTTTAAATAGGTTGATACTCCCATTATGGTTCCTGTAGTTCCCATTGCAGAAACAAAATGAGTCACTTCTCCTTCTGTATCTCTCCAAATTTCAGGGCCTGTGGTTTTATAATGTGCCTTCCAATTATCATTATTTTCAAATTGATTTAGCATAAAATATCCTTTTTTATATCTAATCTTTTGAGCTAAATCTCGAGAACCTTCAATTCCTTCTTCCTTTGGTGTTAATAAAACTTCTGCTCCGTAAGCTTTCATTGTTTTAACACGTTCTGCAGTAGCATTTTCTGGCATTACCAAGGTCATATGCAATCCTAAAACTTTGGCAATAAAAGCTAAGGCAATTCCTGTGTTTCCACTTGTGGCTTCAATTAAATGATCTCCTTTCTTGATGTTTCTTCGGTTCAACGCTTCGAAAATCATGTTGTATGCAGCACGATCTTTTACACTTCCTCCAGGATTATTTCCTTCTAATTTTAATAATAATTTTACGTTTTCTTTATTAATAAGATTTGTAGCTTCTACCAAAGGCGTATTTCCTACAAAATCGGTAATTTTTTTAGTCTTCATTTTTTATACTATTTTCTGGTAGAAATATTATTTTCTGATTGATGAATTACGATAGAATTTTCGGGTACTGATTTGGTTACACACACATTAGCTCCAATAATACTGTTAGCTCCAATTACCACATCACCTCCTAAAATGGTTGCATTTGCATATATGGTTACATTACTTTTTATCGTTGGATGTCTCTTAACTTCTGCTAATTCTTTTTTTACTTGGATTCCGCCCAAAGTAACTCCTTGATAAATTTTAACGTGGTCTTTTATTTGCGTGGTTTCTCCTATAACAATTCCTGTAGCATGATCTATAAAAAAAGATTCTCCAATAGCAGCTCCAGGATGAATATCGACTCCAGTTATACTATGTGCATATTCACTCATCATTCTAGCGAGTATATATTTTTTTAGTTTATACAACTCATGACTCAATCGATAAATAGCTATGGCATGAAAACCTGGATATGCTAAATATACCTCGTCTAAGCTTTTACATGCAGGATCTGACTTTTCGAAAGCAGTAGCATCTAAATCAAGTTTATATCTAATGGTTTCGAAATTATTTTGAAATTGACTCCATAGTTGTTCTGCTTGAGATTCTCCTAACACTTCTGAAATGTAACAGAAACTATTTTTGATATCTCTTTTATATTCTAAATCATAAACATCATCAAACAAACTATAAAACAATTGTTTTGTTAAATGTGCTACTTCATCTTTTAATTTTAGTGGATATACTTTCAGTTTTTTTCTTTCAGATGTTTCCATTATGATTCTGGTGCTAATTCTACTTCTAATCCTTCACATTCGGGTGTCATTTGTATTTGACATCCTAATCTGCTATTCTCTTGAACGTCGAATGCTTCTGCTAACATTGCATCTTCATCATCTGTTTTTTCTGGGAGTTCATGATTTGATACCACATAACATTGACAAGAAGCACACATAGCCATTCCTCCACAAATACCAATGGTTCCTTCTGGAGCTAACTCATACGATTTTACAACCTCCATTAAATTCATAGCCATATCTGTGGGAGCTACTACTTCATGGATTATTCCTGCTCTGTCTTTTATTTTAATGTTGATATCTACTTCCATTATTCAATAGCTTTTACCACTGCTTTCGGTGCTTCTTTTTTAGTTCCGTCAAAACCTGTAACTCCTCCTACAGTAGTATATTTCATTACATATTTTTTATCTGGGTAAATACGTTTATAGGCACTTTGGCACATTAAGGTTGCTTCGTGGAATCCACATAAAATTAGCTTGAGTTTTCCCGGATAGGTATTTACGTCACCTATAGCGTAAATTCCTGGAATATTTGTTTGGTAATCTAATGCATTATTTACCTTAATGGCATTTTTTTCGATTTCTAATCCCCAATTTGCAATAGGTCCTAACTTAGGTGCTAACCCGAATAGTGGAATGAAATGATCTGTATCTACAATAAAAGGTTCACTTCCTTTTTGTTCTACAACTACACCTGTAACATGATCTTTACCTAAGATTCCTTTAACTTCTGCTGGTGTAATTAGATTTATTTTTCCTAAGTTTTTAAGCTCTTGTACTTTTTCTACAGAATCTAACGCTCCTCTAAACTCGTTTCTTCTATGAATTAATGTTACCGATTTTGCTACATCTGTTAAAAATATAGACCAATCGAGTGCAGAATCTCCTCCTCCAGCAATTACCACATCTTTATCTCTATATAGCTCTGGTTCTTTAATCATGTACTCCACTCCATGATCTTCAAATTGAGATAAATTTTCTATTTGCGGTTTACGAGGTTCAAAACTTCCTAAGCCTCCAGCAATTGCTACTACTGCTGCTTTGTGTTTTGTTCCTTTATTGGTCGTTACAATGAAAGACCCATCTTCTTGTTTTTCGATAGTGTCTGCTCTTTCACCTAAGGTAAAACCAGGTTCAAATTGTTTAATTTGTTCCATAAGGTTTTTGGTTAAATCACCTGCTAAAATCTCAGGATATGCAGGAATATCGTAAATAGGTTTTTTAGGATAAATTTCTGAACATTGCCCTCCTGGTTGTGCTAAAGCATCAATTAAATGACAACGTAACTTTAACAATCCTGCTTCAAATACTGTAAATAAACCTGTTGGTCCTGCTCCTATAATTAATATATCTGTTTCAATCATTTTTCTTTCTTCTCTAACTAATCGAAATGATTAGTGAATTAATGTTTGGGTTAATTCGTTTAATGTTTCTACTTTTCGTTCAAAATTTCCTTTTATAGATTTTCGATAAGTATTTAAATTCTTTACCAAGTCGTCTATGGATTCTGGAATAACCTCTTCAAAAAATTGTCGTAATCGTTTTGCTGTTGTTGGCGATTTTCCATTGGTAGAAATAGCCACCTTTACATTTCCTTTGGTAACAATTCCTCCCATGTAAAAATCACAATATGATGGACTGTCAGCTACATTTACCAATTTGTTCTGAGCTCTACAATCATGGTACACTTGCATATTTACTTCAGGATTATCGGTAGTGGCAATAATAATGTGTTTTCCTTCTAAATAATCCTTATCATAAATACCATTTAACATGGTAGTATTTCCAGTTTTTGCTATGGCAATGGTTTTTTCTCGGTAAAAAGGAGCTACCATAGTGACCTTAGCATTAGGGCTAGATTTTAATAAAAATCGCAGCTTTTCTTCTGCTACAAATCCTCCTCCTACAATTAACACCTCTAGTTGTGCTACTTTTAAAAAAATAGGATATAAATTATTTCTTTCTTCCATAGTTACACCACTGCTTTTATTTGTATTTCTTCTTGAATTCTTAGTATTTCGCTTCGATGTTTAACCACTTCTCCTAACACAATAATTGCAGGATTACTTAACTTTAATTCATCAACTACTTCTTCAATAGTTTCCACAGTACCAACTCCAATTTTTTCTTGTGGAGTCGTTCCGTTTTGAATAATTGCAACTGGTAAATCGTGCTTATTTTGTTGTTTAAACAAAGTGATGATTTGCGACAGTTTTCCCATGCCCATTAAAATGACCACAGTTGAATTTGACTGTGCTGCTAAGACAATATCATTAGAAAGTTGATGCTCTTTTGTAGTACCCGTAATTACCCAAAAACTTTCAGAATTACCTCTTTTAGTTAATGGAATATTTTGATACGCCGGTACAGCAAATGAAGATGAAATACCTGGAACCACAGCAACTTGCATTCCATGAGATGCTGCATATGTCATTTCTTCTGCTCCACGACCAAAAATAAAAGGATCACCTCCTTTTAATCGAACAATATGATGATGGCTCATCCCACGAGCAACAATTAATTCATTAATTTGCTCTTGTTGATAACGATAACAACCTCTGCGTTTTCCTACAAAAATTAACTCTGCCTTCGGTGAAATAAATTCTAAAATTTCTGGATTTACCAAAGCATCATACAAGACAACATCGGCTTCTTTTAATACTTTAATGGCCTTTAATGTGATTAAATCTTTATCACCGGGACCTGCTCCTACTACTGTTAATTTTGATTGTACATTCATCTTCCATACTTTTAACTTTCTACTGCTATTTTTCTATAGGCATCTGCCTTTTTATAAAATTCTGAAACTTGCTTATAGTATTGTTTTGCAAAAGCTTCAGTAGGTTCATTTTTATTGATTTGATAAATTATTTCTGAAAATGGTGATCCTAAGTCTAACTTACTTTCAGTAATAAAAATCTCATCGAAATTTTTAATAATTCCTGCATGTGTATTGGTTTTTGCTCCTTCGGCTGTTAACAAGGCTTTAGCTGTATTTACAAATGCCGAATACGAATAATAAATACTATCTGACCATTGTTTTTCTTTAATGGTAGTTGCTGCGTTTTCAATTTTCTCTTCGCTTTCAAACAATAACGTTGCTACCAAATCGATAACCACACCAGCACATTCACCAATACCAATAGCTTTTACATATTTTTTATTATGACCCCAATCGATAAAATCGTCTTCATTTAAATTCTTTGTGTCTGACAAATCTTTTAATAAATCGTAAAAATATGTTTTTCCTAAACGATCATAATAGTTCAAAAAATCTTCTTGATTTTGTTGATTTTTCTCAAAATCGTTTAACAATCTGCGTAAGGTTTCTGGCCCTCTTTTACTAGGAACTTTGACTAATTTATCTGCAAAACGACCTTGTCCGTTTCCTAGAACTCCTCCACCTAATAAAATTTGTAATGCTGGTGCAACAAGATTTCCTGATTTAATCGACATTCCCTGAAAACCAATATGTGCCATATTGTGTTGCCCACAAGCATTCATACAGCCACTTATTTTAATGGTTAACTCTTTAACATTTGCATACTGCGGATATTCAGTTTTTAATACTCGTTCTAGCTCAACTGCAATTCCTGTACTGCTTGAAATTCCTAGATTACAAGTATCTGTTCCAGGGCAAGCTGTAATATCAACCAAACTATTATAACCACTTTCGGCAAAACCTAATTTTTCTAGTTCAGTGTAGAAAAACGATAACAATTCTTCTCGTACATGACGGATTAAAATATTTTGACGCAATGTAAATCGTAATTCATTGGCTCCGTATTTTTTGATTAAATCAGCCAATTTTCGAGCTTTGTCTGTATAAAAATCTCCTAGATGAACCTTGATTCCTATTGCGAATAATCCTTCTTGTTTTTGAGCAATCACATTAGTAGATTTCCACAATTCATATTCCTTTTTATTTGGAATTTCAACCTTTGGAATTTCAGAAGATTCAAACTCAATTTCATTCTCAAACTCTGAAGTATTTATCGGATGATTTTGATACGCCAACGCTCTTTTTTCATTTTCAACTAGAGTTAAAAACTCATCTAATCCTAAGTCTTTTACTAGAAATTTTAAACGTGCTTTTGCTCTCTTACTACGTTCTCCATATCTATCGAATACTCGTAATACTCCTTCAATAGTAGGAATTAACAAGTCGGTTTCTAAAAACTCATACATTACATCGGCATGCCTTGGTTGCGAACCTAAACCACCTGCTAATAAAACTTTGAATCCTTTTATAGTTTTACCTTCAACATTTTTTGTTTTAGCGATAAAACCTAAATCGTGCATAAAGCTTAACGCTGAATCTTTATCAGTCGCTGAAAAAGAAATTTTAAACTTCCTTCCCATTTCTTGACATATAGGACTTCTTAAGAAAAACTGAAAAGTTGCATGTGCATACGGAGTTACATCAAATGGTTCGTTTTTATCGATCCCAGCAGTTTCAGAAGCTGTTACATTTCGAACCGCATTTCCGCAGGCTTCACGAAGTGTAATATCATCTTTTTCTAATTGTGCCCATAACTCTGGAGTTCTATCTAAACTTACATGATGAATTTGGATGTCTTGTCGAGTAGTTATATGCAATCTACCACGAGAATATTCATCTGAAACATTGGCTATTCTATGCAACTGTTCGCTAGTAACTTTTCCGTACGGAAGTTTAATACGAATCATTTGTACGCCTAATTGACGTTGACCATAAACTCCGCGCGCTAGACGCAAACTTCTAAAACGTTCTTCGTCTATTTGACCTTCTTTAAAAAGTCTTATTTTTTTCTCTAGTTCTAAAATATCTTTTTCTACAACCGGATTTTCTATTTCGCTTCTAAAACTTTGCATGATTTTTCTTTTTTAGTTGTGTAAAAACGCTTGTTTTTCTAATAGTTGTTGTTCTGTTTCAACTACGTCTTCATCTGGAATACAACAATCAACAGGGCAAACTGCTGCACATTGAGGTTCTTCATGAAAACCTTTACATTCTGTACATTTATCGGGAACAATGAAATAATATTCATCAGAAATTGGTTCTTGCTCTTCATCAGCATTCAACTTTTTACCTTGAAAATTTACAGTTCCTTTTAAATTAGTTCCTTGAGCATACGTCCAATCTTCTGCACCTTCGTAAATAGCTGTATTTGGGCATTCTGGTTCGCATGCACCACAGTTAATGCATTCATCTGTTATAATAATTGCCATGATTCTTTTGTTTTAGTTTATGAATCCAACTCCAGAAGTATTGTTCGTTTTTGGATTGATGAGAATAAAAGCTCCGTTCGACTTATTTTCGGCATACGTGTCTATAAACAAAGGCTTGCTCAGTTTAAGTTGCACCTTTCCTATTTCATTTAATGATAGTTGTGATGGTTGCTCTTCTTCCCCCGAAAAATCGGTATGAATTAAGGCATCTAAACCTGTAATTTTTACTTGAGCATCGTTTACTCCATGCTTTACATAATACTTGTCGGATGTTTTAAGAGGTTCTTTATCCATCCAACAAATAGTAGCATCTAACTGCTTTACAACTTGTGGTTCTTCTCCTTTTTTCACTAACATATCACCACGACTTAGGTTTACATCGTTTTCTAATGTTACAGTAATTGCACTTCCGGGTGTTGCTTCTTGAAAAGATTCTTGAAAAAACTCAATACTTTTTACTTTTGATTGTGTTGCCGATGGAAGCACGGTAACTTCATCACCAACTGCTAAACTACCTCCGTATAACTTTCCTGCATACCCTCGATAATCGTGATGATTTTCGGTTTTAGGTCTGATAACTGTTTGAATTGGAAACCTTGTTTTGAATTCCTCTACTGTCGATTCAATTTCAATATTTTCTAAATATTCTAACAAACTTTTTCCTTGGTACCAAGAAATATTTGTTGACGTATTTACTACGTTATCTCCTTGTAATGCAGAAATTGGAATAAATGTTAATTGCTGATCTTTAAATCCGCTTTTTTCAGCTAAATATTCTATTTCTCCTTTAATTTGGTTGAATTTTTCTTCTGAATAATCTACCAAATCCATCTTATTTACCGCAACTATAACCTCTTTAACTCGTAATAAATTATTGATAAAAAAATGACGATAGGTTTGTTCTACCACTCCATTTCGAGCATCTACTAAAATGATTGAAGCTTGCGAATTAGACGCGCCAGTAACCATATTACGTGTATACTCTATATGCCCAGGAGTATCGGCAATAATAAAACTGGTTTTTGGGGTTGAAAAATATATGTGTGCTACGTCAATCGTTATTCCTTGTTCTCTTTCAGCTACTAATCCGTCGGTTGCTAATGAAAAATCTAGATAATCGAATCCGCGTTGTGCGCTTTTCTCTTCAATTGCTTGTAATTTATCTTCAGTTAATGAATTAGTATCATATAAAATACGTCCTATTAAAGTGCTTTTACCATCATCTACACTACCTGCTGTTGCTATTTTTAATACGTTCATAAGCCTCTCCCCACCCCTCTCCAAAGGAGAGGGATTTTTGCACGGGTTATATTTATAATTTTTGTTCGATGTTTTTTGTGATTCCTTTTTAAGTAATAAGACTAAAAATATCCTTGTTGTTTGCGTTTTTCCATAGCTGCTTCTGATCGTTTATCATCAATTCTAGCGCCTCTTTCTGAAATGGTTGATTCTCTAATTTCATCTACCACTGTATCAATATCTACCGCATTTGATAGTACTGCTGCAGTACAACTCATATCTCCAACGGTTCTAAATCTTACAGTACGTTCTTCAATTTTTTCATCTTCTTCTCGGTACACCACCTCATCATTAGCAGACCAAATAAGCCCGTCTCTTACAAAGGTTTTTCTTTTATGAGCAAAATAGATGGATGGAATTTCGATGTTCTCTTTTTGAATGTAGGACCAAACATCTAATTCTGTCCAGTTTGAAATTGGAAATACACGAACGTTTTGCCCTAAATCAATTCGACCGTTTAACATATCGAATAATTCTGGTCGTTGATTTTTTTCATCCCACTGCCCAAAATCATCACGAACCGAAAAAATTCGTTCTTTAGCTCTTGCTTTTTCTTCGTCTCTTCTAGCACCTCCAATACAAGCGTCAAAACCAAACTCTTCAATAGCATCTAACAAGGTTTCTGTTTGTAACATATTTCTGCTAGCATACTTACCTGATTCTTCTTTTACTTTACCAGCATCGATATTATCTTGTACGCTTCTTACAATTAATTCTACTCCTAATTCTTCAACTAACTTATCTCTAAAAGCAATAGTTTCAGAAAAATTATGACCTGTATCTATATGCATTAACGGAAACGGAATTTTTGAAGGATAGAATGCCTTTTGCGCCAAACGTACCAGTGTTATGCTATCTTTTCCTCCTGAAAATAACAGCACTGGTTTTTCAAATTGAGAAACCACTTCTCTTAAAATAAATATGGCTTCACTTTCTAAGGTTCCTACTCTAATTATATTCGTGTTCATAATTGCATTTTTTAAATATGTAAACCACATTCTCTGTTACTTTCTACTTTTGTAGGATCAAAATATTTGAACTCATTTGGTAAATTATGTTCCTCTAAATACTGATCTAATTGTTCGTCTGACCAATGATAAAACGGACTTACTTTTAACACTCCATCTTTATTTTTAGAAACTATATCTATACTATCTCTAAAAGCAGTTTGTCCTTTACGTAAATTGGTAAACCAAACATCTGGTTGATGAATATTTATGGCTCTTTTAAAAGGTTCTAATTTTACTTGCTCAGTAAAAACGGCATGTTTTGGATCATCAACAGTTGGTAAGCCTAATAATATATTTCTATGAGCTACCGTTTGTTTAGGCACAAACAAATCGATGGTTAAATTTAATTGATCAATTACACTTTCTGCATGCTGATATGTTTGGGGGGTATTATATCCTGTATCACACCAAATCACATTAATTGTTGGTTCTTCTTTAGTCACCACATGTAATATTGCTGCTTCATAAGGTCTAAAGTTTGTAGTAATAACTGGTTTGGTAGCCATTGTTAATGCCCAACGAATAATTTCTTGAGGTGATTTCAGCCTCAACTCTTCATTTATTTTTTCTAAATCCATGTTCTGTACACTTATTTTCTGCCCCATTTTATACTGTTCCATACTCTTTCATGAAAAAAATACAATAGCATTTTTGTTATTAATTCAATAGCTCCTATAGAAAAAGCTGTTTTTACTTGCCCTGTAATTATCCATGAAATTAAGATGGTGTCTATAGTTCCTATTACTCTCCAACTAATAGATTTTACAACGCTTCTAATAGATTTTTCAGAATCTTTATCTGCCTTAAAATTTGTTTTATTTTCTAATACTTGTTCTACAATCATTTTTAAAACTCCATTACCCTATCGGAATACTAGGTTATTTGAACGTGCAAATGTATAACTATCTTTCAATTATGAAAGTTTTTTCTAAAAAATTAACAATTCGGTAATGCTTGTTCTATTTTTAAACTAGATCAGCTAAGGTATTATTACGGAGTACTTGTAAGGTATTATCACGAACTTGAATCATTAAACGATGTACTGAACAAGCATCCTCATCTGGACAATCGTCACACTTTTCGTAAAAATTTAAGCTAACACATGGTAGCATCGCTATAGGTCCTTCGAGAGTTCTAATAACATCAGTCATTTTAATTTCTGAAGGTTCTTTAAGCATATAATAGCCACCACCTTTACCCTTTTTTGCTCCTAAAAACCCTGCTTTTCTTAAGGTAAGTAGTATGCTTTCTAAAAACTTATGCGAAATATTTTCGCTATCGGAAATTGTAGCAATTTGTACTTTTTCTCCTTTAGGCTGTTTTGCTATAAAAGCCAAAGCCTTTAATCCGTATTTAGTTTTCTTTGAAAGCATACTACAAAAATACATTTTTATTCTCCAATCATCAATCCAACGCTTGCTTTAAGTCACTAATTATATCTTCTATATTTTCAAGCCCTACCGAACACCTTACTAATCCGTCAGTTATACCAACTTCTAAACGTTCTTTTTCACTCAATTTACTGTGTGTTGTTGAGGCTGGATGTGTAACAATAGTTCTTGTATCTCCTAAATTTGCTGATAATGAGCACATTTTAATTTTATTTAAAAATGATCTTCCTTGTTCAATTCCACCAATAACTTCAAAAGCTACAATATTTCCACCAAGTTTCATTTGCCTTTTTGCTATTTCATACTGAGGATGTGACTTTAAAAAAGGGTATTTTACTAGTTTTACTTTAGCATGATTTTCTAAAAACTGTGCTAATTTCAATGCATTTTCACAATGTTTTTCTACCCGAATTGCCAAAGTTTCTAAACTCTTGGATAACACCCAAGCGTTAAATGGTGACATTGCTGGACCTGTATTTCTTGAAAACAAGTAAATTTCTCGAACTAAATCTTCTTTACCAACCACTACACCTCCCAAAACACGACCTTGACCATCTATTAATTTTGTTGCTGAATGAATCACTAAATCGGCTCCAAACTTTATAGGGTTTTGTAAATATGGTGTTGCAAAGCAATTATCAATCACCAATAGTAAATTATGCTTTTTTGCAATCTTCCCTAATCGCTCTAAATCTAAAATATCTACTGCTGGATTCGTTGGTGTTTCTGCATATAAAATCTTAGTATTTGGTTGAATTAACTGTTCAATTCTTTCAACTTCATTAATTTTAAAATAACTGGTTTCTATATTCCACTTCGGAAAATATTTAGTGAATAAGCTGTGTGTAGAACCAAAAACTGAACGACAAGCTACTATATGATCTCCTGAATTTAATAAAGCTGCAAAACTAGAAAATACTGCTGCCATACCTGTTGCAAAAGCATAACCAGCTTCTGCTCCTTCCATCTGAACAATTTTATTTACAAACTCTGTTGTATTGGGATTTGAAAATCTGCTATATAAATTCTTACTTTTTTCTTCTGCAAAAGAGGCTCTCATATCTTCAGCATCATCAAAAACAAAACTCGATGTTAAATATAAAGGTGTAGAATGTTCAGAAAATTGTGAACGTTCAGATTGTGTTCGTATTGCTAATGTTTCAAAAGGTGTACTCATTATTTATTTCTTAGTTGTTATTGTTTTTTGCTAATCGTAAAATATCCCCAAAGACTCCACGAGCAGTAACTTTTGCTCCTGCTCCAGCCCCTTGAATCACTATAGGTTGCTCACCATAAGACTGTGTGTATATTTCAAAAATTGCATCAGACCCTCGAAGACTTCCTAAAGGTGAATTTTTAGGAACTGATACTAACTTTACCTCCAAAATTCCTTTTTCTTGCTGTAAATCGCCATGTAAGTCACCAATGTATCTTAGAACTTTCCCTTCTGTTTGATTACTCTTTTTTTGTACAAAATCGGAATTTAGGTTTTCAATATTTTGAAGAAATTCTTCCGCAGATTTATTTCTTAAATGCTCAGGCACTAAGTTTTCTATAGAAATGTCTTCAAATTCGTTATGTAAGTCTAATTCTCTTGCTAAAATGAGTAGTTTTCTTGCTACATCATTCCCTGATAAATCTTCTCTAGAATCTGGTTCTGTATATCCTTTTTCAATAGCAGCATTTAATATTTCAGAAAATGGTTTTTGTTCTTCTGAAAATCTATTAAAAATATAACTTAACGATCCTGAAAACACTCCTCTTATTCTTGTTATATTTTCACCAGAATCATGTAACAATTTAATTGTATCTATTAAAGGAAGGCCAGCACCAACATTGGTCTCGTATAAATATACTTTTTTGTTTTTATGCAATGTTTCCCTAAGTTCTTTGTAAAAAGAATAAGAAACTGTATTCGCAATTTTATTAGATGACACTAGGTCAAACCCTGCATTTACTAAAGAAATATAATTATTGATAAATTCCTTACTTGCTGTATTATCAACTGCTATTAAATTTTCTAAATGATGTTCTTTAGCAAAATCAATTACAGAATTTACAACATCATTATTATCCTCAGATTTGTTAAGACTTTCTTCCCATTTTTCGTTAACTCCATTTTTAGTAAGTAATACTTTTTTAGAATTTGCAATCGCAAAAACATTTAGCTGAATTTTTCGACGCTCTAAAACACTTTTAGCGTTATCTATAATTTGGTTAATAAGAGTTCCTCCTACAAGGCCTTTACCGAAAACGGCAATATTTATTTTTTTTGCTACTCCAAAAACTTGCCCATGGATTACATTTATAGCTTTATGTAAATCTTCTTTATATACTACTATACTTACATTTTTACCTGTAATTGTATTATTAAAAAGTAGTGGAACAATTTGATTTTTTATCAACGCATTAAAAGGATGATGAAATTCACTTAAATTTTGTCCAATGATAGAAATTACCGCTACTTCGTTTAAAATAGAAATTTGATGAACATCTTTTGTATAAAACTCTTGTTCAAATTCTGTCTCTAATGCTTTAACTGCTTTTTTCGCACTGCCTTTTGCTACGACTAATCCTATTCCTCTTTCCGACGAGCCTTGAGAAATAATACTTACACTAATGTTGTGAAGGCTTAAAGCTTTAAAGATTCTAGCATCGACTCCAACTTTGCCAAGTAAACCTCTTCCTTCAAAATTTATTAAAGCTACATCCTCTAAAACTGATAATGATTTTATTCCTTTTGAATTTGTTTTCGATGTAATTAAAGTTCCTTTATCGTTAGGGTTAAACGTATTTAAAATCCTAAGGTTTATATTTTTTTCCAACAACGGAGTTATTGTTTTAGCGTGTAAAATGTTGGCTCCGAAGTTTGCAAGTTCGTTTGCTTCTGAAAACGTTAACTCTTCGATTTTTTTTGCATCACTAACTAAATCTGGATTTGCTGTAAAAATTCCGTCTACATGCGTATAATTTTGCAACTCTTCTGCATTCAAAAAATTAGCTAATAAAGAAGCTGTATAATTACTTCCATTTCTACCTAAAGTTGTCGTTTCATTTGTAATTGTAGATGCTATAAAGCCAGAAACTACCGCTACTTCTTCTTTAATTTCCTCAAAGTAAGTTTGAGTGCTGTTTTTAGAAACTTCTGTAACTGGTTGCGCATTGCCAAAATTCTCATCAGTCTTTAAAAATTTTCTTGCATCTGTTGCATGAGCACTAATTCCTCTTTGTTCTAATAAATCTGTAACTGCTTTAATGGAGAGTAATTCTCCTTGAGCTAAAACCTCATCTTTTATTTTATCACTATAATCTCCCAATAAACCAACTCCTTCAAAAAGTTTTTCTAACCTTTCAAACTCTTTGCTGAAATCTACTAATGGAGTTAATAATGATTGTTCTCTTTTAAACACTTCAAGCTGCTCTCTATATGCTTTGTTTTTAGCGGCTTTTTCTAAAATATTTTCAAGAGTATCTGTAGCATTACCACGAGCAGATACTACAACTGTAATATTTTCACCATCGTTAACTTTTTGTTCAATTATATCTACTACCTTATGAACTCCTTTATTGGAAAGCGATTTTCCTCCAAATTTTAAAACTTTCATTTTATTATTTAATTTCTTTTTGAAGATTGGTGCTACAATCTTTTTTAGTTGTTTGTATTCTATTAAAAAGGCATCATGCCCGTGTTCTGAATTTATTTCATGATATGTAACATTTGCATGTACTTGTGCTAATTGTTTTTGAGTTTCTCTGTTTTCTTCCGCAGTAAAAAATAAATCTGAATCTACCCCAACAATATGGATGTTTGCTTGAATTTCTTCTAATACATTCGTATCTCTATTTCTAGTCACATCAATAGTTTTTAGTAATTGATTCATCAACTTATAAGAAGCCAATTGATAACGTTCTTGTAGCTTTTTACCATGATGCAAAAGCCAACTTTCCACACTAAACAACTCAGAGTCGTTGTTTTTACTTCTATGAAATCGTTTTTTAAAAGATTCTGGTGTTCGATAACAAAGCATTGCATGCATGCGGGCATCATTTACCGGATTTTTAGAATTGCTCAGAATTAATTCTTGAATTTGGCAATTTGCAATAAGCCAATCGGTAGATTTCCAATCTGATGCAACCGGAATTAAATGTTGTGTTATTTTTGGATTTAAAACAGCCATTTCCCAAGCTATTCCGCCTCCCAACGAACCTCCTATTAAAGCATACAATTGATTTACTTTTAACAATTGTAAGCCTTTTAGAAATATTCTAGCTATATCTCTTGCTACAAATTCTTTATAGTTATCAATTAAAAAATTATCATAACCATTTCCAGGAATATTAAAACACAACACGGTATAAGTATTGGTACATATTACCTTATTAGTTCCAATTAAATCTTGCCACCATCCATTTTTTCCTGCAACATTACTATTGCCTGTTAATGCATGATTCACTAAAACAACCGGAGCTGTACCAAGTTTTTTTCCAAAAACCTGATAACTTAATCGTATATCTACACACACAAAGCCACTATAGGTTGTGTAGTTTTTAATTTTTATTTGTTGTAACTGTGCTTTCAAAACTTTGATTTTAAACATCAAAAAATCCGACTCTTTTCTAAGAGTGAGCACTTAATAATATGTTATATGAAAAATGGAGCTGTTTTAGAACAAAACGCTCTTTTTGTTATCTATCCCTTTTTAAATTGGGTAGAATGTAGCACCTTCTTTGCATGAGCAAAGGGTTGCTAAGGTTTCAAAGGGTCTATTCCCTCCACCTTTCGTGATAACATGTCAATAAGTGATTGAACTTTTTCGAGTACAAAGATTCAGTTATAAAAATTTAATTTCCAAATATTTCTGTATTTTTTTTCAAAAAAACTATAAATCACTTCTTTCAAAGAGTTAAAAAAGATACGTAAATTCGTATTTATGGAATTACTTTTTACAGGACTTATTGTCGGTGCAATTGCATCGTTCTTTATATTTAAAAAATTTGCTATAACAAAACAGAAAAATCTTACGGAAAGTCAGTCTGTTGTTTTATTAGATAAGATTAGAAAGGTTTCTAAATTAATTACTGTTGAAGGCGAATTCGCTGAAATTTATCATCATGAAAACACCAAAGAAAAGTTTTTGGGCTTACTAACTAGTAAGAAAAAAGCGATCATTTTAATTAACGCTAAAGTTCATATTGGTTTTGATTTTCGTAAAATAAAAATGCACGCAAATAACAAAACCAAAACCATTTCTTTATCTGAATTTCCTCAGGCTGAAGTTTTTTCAGTAGAGCCAAACTTACGTTTTTACGATATTCAAAACGGATTGTTAAACAAATTTAGTTCAGAAGATTTAACGAAAGTTAATAAAGAAGCTAAAGAGCATATTTTGCAAAAAGTACCCGAGAGTAATTTAATGCAAACTGCTAATAAAGAAGCTTTAGAAGCACTGACCTTAATGCAAAACTTAGTAGAAACTATTGGTTGGAAATTAGATTATTCTGCCTTGGAATTACCAAGCTCAAATCAGAAATTATTGGAATAATTTTAATCGAATGACAAATAAATATTATAAGTATATAAAACTTTTTATTCTTGCTTCTTTTTCATTTTTTTCTTACTTTTTTCTAAGTAACTCTATTTTTGTTGAAGAACTTCAGACAAAAGCAGATACTTATGATATTAGACGTGGATTTACATTCTTAATTCTAACTGGAATTATGAAGTATTTTTTCTTAATTCTAGGTATTTCTTCTTTATTATTTTTAATTTACATAAACCTAAAAGAAGAAAATAATGCATATTGATCAATTACGAGATTTTTGTATTTCTAAAAAAGGAGTTACCGAACATTTTCCTTTCGATGATGTTACCTTGGTTTTTAAGGTAATGAATAAAATGTTTGCTTTGGTAGGGTTAGAAAAATGGGAAAATGGTGAAACTAGTGTAAACTTAAAATGTGATCCTGATTGGGCAGAGGAATTACGTGCCGAATATGACAGTGTAAATCCTGGATTTCATATGAATAAAAAACATTGGAATACTGTTACTTTAAATAACGATGTTTCGGATAAGTTTGCTTTTGAGTTAATAGAACATTCTTATAATTTAGTTGTAAAAAGTTTGCCTAAAAAAACTCAAAACGAGCTTGAGAAGCTTCAGTAAAAATGGAAAAGAAAGAACTTCGGAAAATATATAAACAAAAAAGAAATGAGCTTTCTCAAAATGAAGTTGATAAACTTCAAAAAAGTATTGAATACCAAGTAAAACAATTAGATTTTTCAGGCATTCAAAACATTCATATTTTTCTTCCAATAAAAAAGCAAAAAGAGATAGACACCTACTCTATTATTGATTTTTTACAATCAAAAAACAAAACAATTATAATTAGTAAAAGTGATTTTTCTAACAACACCTTAACTCATTTCGTTTTTGAAAACAAATCACAATTAGCAATCAACTCTTACGGAATTCCAGAACCTACATACGGAACAGTTATAGACGTTAAAAAAATTGATTTGGTATTTGTCCCGTTATTAATTTCAGACAAGAAGAATTTTAGAGTTGGCTATGGTAAAGGATTTTATGACCGATTTTTAGCAGAGTGTATACCAACTGTAAAAACAATTGGGCTTAACTTTTTTGAACCTATTGAAAAAATCTCAAACGTTAATGAATTTGATATTCCATTAGATTCAGTAATATATCCTAAATAAAAAATCCCGCTAAATTAGCGGGATTCATATTTATTATACTTCTATAGAATTATCCGTTCATCGAAATTAAAAACTCTTCGTTATTTAAAGAACCTTTAATTCTATCTTGAATAAATTCCATTGCTTCAATCGGATTCATATCTGCTAAATACTTACGTAGCACCCACATACGTTGTACAGTTTTATCATCTAATAATAAATCATCTCTACGAGTACTCGATTTAATTAAATCAATAGCTGGGTAAATTCTACGGTTAGCAATATTACGCTCTAACTGTAATTCCATGTTACCAGTTCCTTTGAACTCTTCAAAGATTACCTCATCCATTTTAGAACCAGTCTCTGTTAATGCAGTAGCAATAATAGTTAAAGAACCTCCATTTTCTATGTTACGTGCAGCTCCAAAGAAACGCTTAGGTCTATGAAGTGCGTTAGCATCGATACCACCAGATAATATTTTACCCGACGCAGGAGCAACTGTATTATATGCTCTTGCTAAACGTGTAATAGAATCTAATAAAATTACTACATCGTGTCCACATTCTACTAAACGTTTTGCCTTTTCTAATACAATATTAGCTACACGAACATGCTTATCTGCTGGCTCATCAAAAGTAGAAGCTACTACTTCACCACGAACACTACGTTGCATATCGGTAACTTCTTCTGGACGTTCATCAATTAATAAAACAATTTGATAAACTTCCGGGTGATTTGCAGCAATGGCATTTGCCACATCTTTTAATAAGATGGTCTTACCAGTTTTTGGCTGTGCTACAATCATACCACGCTGCCCCTTTCCTATAGGTGAAAAAAGATCAATAATTCTAGTTGAAAGAGATGCTCCTTTACCAGCTAAATTGAATTTTTCCTCAGCAAATAATGGTGTTAAATGCTCAAAAGAAACTCTATCTCTAACAATATTAGGGTTTAATCCGTTTATCTTAGAAACTCTAATTAATGGGAAATACTTCTCTCCTTCTTTTGGCGGACGTACATTACCTCTTACCGTATCACCAGTTTTTAACCCAAATAATTTAATTTGAGATTGTGATACATAGATATCGTCAGGAGATGATAAATAGTTATAGTCTGAAGAACGTAAGAAACCATAACCATCTGGCATCATTTCTAATACTCCTTCACTTTCAATAATTCCATCAAACTCAAAATCTGGATCACGGTATTTATTACCGCTAGCATGTTTTTGATTTTGATTCTTATTATGGTTTTTATGATTCTGATTCTTATTGTTTCTATTACCGTTATTTTGGTTATTACGGTTTTTATTTTGATGAGAATGTTGAGGTTTTTTATGCTCTCTTTGTTCTTTCTTTTCTTGAACTGGAGCAGCTTTCTCCTCTTTAGTCTCTTTCTTTTTCTCTTGCTGCTTAACCTCTACTTTTTCTTCTACTTTCTTTACCTCCTTTTTTTCTTCTGTAGCTTCAGATTTAGAAATTCTCTTTCTTTTAGGTTTTGGCTTACTCTCCTGTTTAACTTCTTTCTTTGCAGAAGATTCAGCTTGAGCATCAAGTATCTTGTAAATTAAGTCTAATTTCTTTAGTTGACTAATTTTAGTCAATCCTTTTTCTTTTGCGATTACTTGTAATTCAGCTAATTTTTTAGCTTTCAATTCAGAAATTTCAAACATTCTTCAATAATGATTATTATAAAATTCTATGGTAAGGGGAAGAATTTTGTTGTTTTATAAGTTTTTTATTTGAATTGCAGTTGCGATTGAGTTTCACAACGTTAATAGTGCGGTTACTTTCGAGACAAATATAGCCAAATAATTTAATATGCAAAGTTTCCTTGTTAAAAAAAGAAATACTACATTTGCTACCCTTAATTAAAAATAATGATTCAAAGAATACAATCTATATACTTATTAATAGCTTCGATTATTGCAGGAGCTTTACCATTTGCTTTTAGTTTATGGAATACTAATAAAGGTAGTGTTTTTGTGAATGATTTATTTACTGGTGCTTCAATTTTAGAAAAAATAGTTCCAGTTTTATTTTATGGCTCAACTATATTATCGTTAGTAGCCATCTTTTTATTTATGAATCGCCAATTACAATTTGTATTAGGACGATTAAATGTATTGATTAATCTTTTTTTACTAGGAGTATTGATATATTTATCTCTAACATTATCTGGAGAAACTGCAGTTTCTGAGAAAGGTATTGGGATGTTCTTTCCTATTCTAATTATTTTGCTTTTAGTTTTAGCAAATAAAGCCATTAAGAAGGATGAAGATCTTGTAAAATCTGTAGATAGATTACGATAAACCTAACATATTAGTATATTTAGTGCGAAAAAAACCAGGATTTTTATCCTGGTTTTTTATTTTTGTTAAACCCAGTATTTTCAACGGATTAACTTAAAATTTTAACATTTTGATTAGGGTTAACCCTAATCAATTTAGGGTTAACCCTAAAACACGTTTAGGGTTACTAGGTATTGTAGGAAGTAGTATTATAGTATAGATTTGTAAATGTAAACAATGAGTAATAAGATAAAAGTTCATATTGCAGACGATCATAAGATATTAATTGAAGGCGTTATTGCATTATTACATACTGAAGATGACATTGAAGTTGTTGACTATTCTTTAACTGGTAAAGATGTAGTTAAATGGTTTACCAAAAACAATGCTGATGTTTTAGTTTTAGATATTAATATGCCAGAAATGGATGGTATAGAAGTTCTAAAAATGTTTAAAAAACGTGGTATGAATGTTAAAACCATTATACTATCTAGTTTAAGCGACCCTAAACTAGTACAAGAGATGATAAGTATGGGAGCAAATGGTTTTTTAGATAAAACTTGTGCTAGCGAACATATTATAAAAGCTGTGCGATCGGTTAATAACGGAATACAATACTTTAGTGACGACATTAAAACAAGTCTATTTAATCTTTATGTTACAGAAACCAAAGATGAAAATGTAATAGAGGAAGAATTAACAGAAAGAGAAATAGAAGTTCTAAGGTATATAGCTAACGAAAAAAGTTCGGTAGAAATTGCAGAACAACTTAATGTTAGCCTAAAAACAATAGAAACATATAGAAGAAATTTATATAGAAAATTACAAGTAAAAAACGTAGTAGGTTTAGCGATGTACGCTGTAAGAAACAACATAGTTTAGAGAAATAGAAAAACCCCTTCATTTTTCGTTTTCTTTACCCCCCTAATCACTCAAAATAGAAGTCCCCCATTCTCTATTTTATAGTTTCTGCAGCACATCGCTTTTTCTTTTTACGTTTTTTCCCTTTTAAAATTCCTACTAACATAAAATTATATTACCATGAAAAAATTAACACCCTTTTTTCTTTGCTTAAGCTTAATCTTAGCATCATGTTCATCAAATGAATCTGAAATTTTAAATAACCAACCCGAAGAAAAATTATTAAAATCATACACATTAAAGCGTGATGCAACAGGGGCTTATTCTATTGACTTTAATGTAGATAACCAAACAGACGTTGCTACCTTTAAAGGTAATGACAATACTAACGACATTGTCTTATCAAAAAACAGTGTCGCTACTAAAACAGCTTATTCTAACGATTTTTCTGTTGAAAACGACCAATTAAAAATAGGTTTTATTGAAGCTAATGGTAATAAAAAAACGAAGATTTTTGTTGAAGATGATGATATTAAACTTGCAAAGAGTAATAGTGTAACAGAATTCTTAAATTCGTATAGTATAACATCGAATGGTAATGGTACTTATCAACTAGACTTTAAAGTTAATGATAATGTTCAAACAGAATTTATTTATAACGAAGATAAAAACGTATACGAAGTGCATCTATCAGTTGGAAAATCAAAAGAGAAAAACTTTTCTAGACACTTCGAACTAAATGAATCTGATATTTTAAAAATTAATTTTGTTAACCATAAAAATTCAATGAGTAGAGGCACTGCTTCAAGAGAAGATGTTGAAGAAAAACCTAGAGTTTCTATTGGTACTGCTGAACCAGAAGCAGTCTAAAATAAGAGGCTCGATTTAGAAAAACAATAAGAGTGTGGATTTCCAGGTAGTTAAAAAATTTATATATATATTATTTTACTTGATTATAAGTAGTCAATCTTTATGTTATTCTAAAGATAGCTCTTTTAAGTACATTTCCTCTATCATACAAAAGAATGATTCAGTCTCAGCTATATATAAAAAATGCCTTAAACTATACAATAACAAGAAATATCGAGAAGCTTTAAAAGAATCTCTATCACTCGTACAGCAGATTGAAAAAACCGACAACAACATACTATTAGGTAAAACAAATTTTTTAATAGCTAATATTTTTGGAAAAATTAATAATCACCAAAAATCCATTTTATTTTACAAAAAAAATTTACTTCTAAATTATACAAATGATCTCTCCAAAATTAAAGAAATTAAAAGGCTCAATGATAATTATGCACCAACACTTCTAAATATAGGTAGTCAATATCAGTACCTAGGAAAAAGTGATAGTGCAAAGTATTATTACAAAAAACTAATTCTTTTACCTGAATTAAACACTAAGCAAAGTAGTATAATAGCCACTGCCTATAGTAACTTATCCGGAATACTATTTAGAGAAAAAAAAATAGAAAAAGCTAAGGAA
Organism: Tenacibaculum holothuriorum; assembly: GCF_002120225.1. Lineage (GTDB taxonomy): Bacteria > Bacteroidota > Bacteroidia > Flavobacteriales > Flavobacteriaceae > Polaribacter > Polaribacter holothuriorum. Next base: position 287,109 of record NZ_LAPZ01000005.1, read on the forward strand.
TATGCTTTAAAAGCTATCAAAATTCACAGAAATAATAATAATAAAGTTAATGAAGCTTCTGCATTAAATAACTTAGCCAACATTTATTTAATAGAAAAAAATTATGAAAAAGCTAAAGAGTTTTATTTTAAAGGTGTCAATCTAATTGAAAAAAACAGTAGCTCTAATGCTTTTAAATTTAAAGAAGACTTGTACTTCAATTTAGCTTGGACTTTATACAAACTAAAAGATTATAAAGCTTATGATTACCAAGAAAAATCTTATGCTATAAAAGACGATTTAAGAGACAAGGAAATTAGAAGAATGATCGAAGAAGTATATGCTCAACAAAAAGTAAATTTAGAAAAAGAAAAAACAAATTTAGTTACTGAACAGCGTAAACTCTTGGAGGCAGAACAAAATAAAACAAATTTATACCTTGGGGCTTTAGCTTTACTCGTAATTATAATCTCAACAACTATAGTATATAACTACAGGTTAAGACAAAACAACCTAAAACTAAAACTGTCTGAAACTAACTTATTACAACAACAAAATATAGAAAAGCTAAAATCTGAAGCACAAATAAAAATACTAAATGCTACAATTGATGGTAAAGAAGCAGAGCGTAAAGAAATAGCTGAAACGCTACACGATAATGTAAGTGCACTTTTATCTTCTGCAAATATGCATTTAAGTGCTACTAAAAAACAGTTTAGTCAAAACACCCCAGTTGAAATAGAAAAAACTCAATCCATAATTTTAGAAGCCTCTCAAAAAGTAAGAGATTTATCTCACAATTTAGTCTCTTCAATATTATTAAAATTCGGATTAGAATATGCTATTAAAGATGTTTCTAAAAAATATTCAAATAGTGAACTTACTTTTCATACTTCGGCAAATAACATAAACCGCTATAATCAAGAATTTGAAATTAAAATATTTAACGTAGTTCAAGAATTAATCAACAATATTTTAAAACATAGCAAAGCCAAAAATGCTTACATAAATTTGAAAGAGAAAAACAATCAACTAACCATTCTTGTTAAAGATGATGGGGTCGGTTTTAACACCTCATCATCTTCTCTTAAAGATGGTGGTATTGGCTTAAATCAAATTGAAGCTAGAATTCATATGCTTAATGGAAATTTTTCTATCAATTCAAAAGAAAATTCTGGAACTACAATTCTTATAAAAGTTCCTGTAAGCCACAAAAATAAAAAGAGTTCTAAATTAACCTCTGTTAGCTAACTCTATTATTTCCATATTTTGTATTTGTCCTTTATCAAGTTCAAATCGTATCATCGTTCGAACTTTATGAAATCCATGATTGCCAGCTGCCCCAGGATTCAAATGCAGCATACCATGATTTTTATCAAACTGAACCTTTAAAATATGCGAATGACCGCAAATAAAAAGTTTAGGCTTTATTTCTTTCAGTTTATCCTTTATTCTCTTATTGTATTTACCTGGGTAACCTGCAATATGGGTAATCCAAACTAAAACGTCTTCCACTTTAAAGATTGCATCTAAATCAAATTCTGCTCTCGCATCCTTACCATCTATATTACCATAAACTGCCCTAAGCGATTTTATCTTTTTGATTTCATCTGTAACTTTCAAATCTCCAATATCTCCAGCATGCCAAACTTCATCTGCTTGCCTAACAAATTTCAATATTTGAGAATCTATATAACTATGCGTATCAGAAAGTAATAAGATTTTCTTCATTAAATTAGTTTATTAACGAAGCTACAAAGAAAAAACAAACCCGCAAATTAGGGGGTTGCGGGTTTATCGTGGGGGACATATTATAAGGGGTAAAACTCTTACCCTGTAAATATACAAACAACTATTTTACAGACAATTAACATATGTTAACAAATAGCTATTTAATAAAAAAACCTGCAATTGGAAATTTGCAGGTTATCTCAAGGGGGAAAATCATAAATGAATATTAATTTAGGGGGTAATACTTCATTTACATTGCACAAAAATATATAAAATCAACAAAAAATAGATTAACATATGTTAATAAATTACACTTAACCCATAAAAACACCGCAAAAACAAACAATATACTAAAAGACGCAATTTTAGACTTATTGCCAGTAATAGTATTTTACTTATTAAAAAATCAATAATTTTGCGATCTAAACACTAGTTTTTTGAGATACTTTATTGAATTATCATATTTAGGTAAAAATTATCATGGTTGGCAAATACAACCTGACGCTATTTCAGTACAAGAAAAAATAAACAATGCTATTAGTACAATCTTACGTCAAGAAATTAATATTACTGGAGCAGGAAGAACAGATTCTGGTGTGCATGCTTCGCAAATGTTTGCTCATTTTGATATTGACACTCCTTTAAATGATAATTTCACTTATAAACTAAATGCAATATTACCCAACGATATTGTGATTCACAATACTGTATTAGTTAAAGATGATGCTCACACTCGTTTTGATGCTATAAAAAGAAGTTATGAGTATAAAATATGGTTAGGTCGTAATCCGTTTTTATTAGATACAACTTGGCAACTCAATTATTCATTTAATATTGATGTTATGAACGAAGCTGCAAAAATTTTGTATGAGTATACAGACTTTGAATGTTTCTCTAAAGTTAAAACTGATGTAAACACCTTTAACTGTATAGTTACTAATGCAGAATGGATTCTAAATGGAAATGAATTAACTTTTCATATCTCAGCAGATCGTTTTTTAAGAAATATGGTAAGAGCTATTGTTGGAACTTTAATTGATGTTGGTTTGGAAAAAATTTCTATTGATGATTTCAGAAAAATAATTGAAAGTAAAAATAGAAGTAAAGCAGGAGTGTCAGTTCCCGCAAAAGGCTTATTTTTAACCGAAGTAAAATACAGTTACCTATAACGTGAGTACAAATTCAGGAAATGCTTTTGATATAAAAATTTTTGCAAGATTAATGAGTTTTGCAAAAAAATATCGTGCAAAATTTATAATAGCTACTATTTCTACAATTCTTTTAGCTGTTGCTTCGGCTGCTTCACCATATATTTTAATGGAAGCTGTTAATGATTTTACAGCAACTAAAAACCCAACAAGATTACTGTACTTTACAATTGCTATGTTACTTGTTTTATTAGTACAAGTAATTTTACAATTTACATTTATTTACTACGCAAATTGGGTTGGTCAGCATGTAATTAGAGATATTAGAGCTAAAGTTTTTAGAAATATCCTACAATTTAAAATGGGATATTTCGATAACTCATCTGTAGGTAAATTAGTTACAAGAGTAGTTTCTGACATAGAAACCATTGCGAATTTCTTTACCCAAGGTGTATTTATGATTGTAAGTGACATTTTAAAAATGTTAGTAGTAATTGTTGTAATGTTATATGTAAATTGGAAATTAGCATTAATTGCTTTAGCTGTTTTACCAATCTTAATATATGCAACCAAACTTTTTCAAATAGCTATTAAAGCTACTTTTCAAGATGTAAGAAACCAAGTAGCTAACTTAAATAGTTTTGTTCAAGAACGAGTTACAGGAATGAAAATTGTGCAATTATTCCACAGAGAAAAAATTGAATACGACAACTTTGTAAGTATTAATGAAAAGCATAAAAAAGCACATATAAAAACCGTTTGGTACTACTCTATCTTTTTTCCTATTGCTGAAATTTTATCCTCAATTGCTATCGGATTAATAGTATGGTATGGAGGTTTTCAGATTGTAGAAAATAGCACGGTTACAGTTGGAGCAATTATCGGATTTATAAAAATGGCACAAATGTTATTTAGACCTTTACGCCAAATAGCCGATAAATTCAATCAATTACAAATGGGTATCGTAGCTGGTGAACGTGTTTTTAACGTAATGGATACCGAAAGTTCTATTGACAAAAGCGGAACAACTTTAGCCGAAAATATTGAAGGACACATAAATTTTAACAAAGTTCACTTCAGTTATATAAAAGGAGAAGAAATTTTAAAAGGAATTTCTTTTGATGTTAAAAAAGGAGAAACAGTAGCTATTGTTGGTGCAACTGGGGCTGGAAAATCAACTATCATCAACCTCATCAATCGTTTTTATGAAATTGATAGTGGCACAATTTCTATCGATAACATTCCTGTTCAAAATTACAACATCGAATCATTGAGAAAAAAAGTGGCAGTAGTTTTACAAGATGTTTTTCTTTTCTCAGATACTATTCTAAACAATATCACTTTAAAAAATCCTGAAATTACTTTAAATGAAGTTCAGCAAGCAGCAAAACAAATAGGAATTCATGATTTTATAATGAGTCTTCCTAACGGTTACAATTATAACGTAAAAGAGCGTGGAGCAATGCTTTCTTCTGGTCAACGACAATTAATTGCCTTTTTAAGGGCTTATGTTAGCAAACCAAGTATTTTAATTTTAGACGAAGCCACTTCTTCAGTTGATTCTCATTCTGAACAAATGATTCAATATGCTACTGATGAAATTACTAAAGGAAGAACTTCAATTGTAATTGCCCATAGACTTGCAACAATAAAAAAAGCTGATAAAATTATTGTAATGGATAAAGGAAACATTGTTGAACAAGGAACTCATAAAGAGCTTCTTAAAAAAGACGATGGTTACTACAAAAACCTTTATGACAAACAATTTAGTACAGAAATTGCCGTTTAAATAATTTGATTACTTGAATCAAAATAATACATTTGTGCAACATCAATCTATTAACTAAAAAATCATAAAACGATGAAAAAAGTAATTTTATCTGTGTTAGTTGCTGGTTCTTTAATGGCAACTTCATGTAAAGAAGCGAAGAAAGAAACTAAAGATTTAAAAGATGCTACTGTTGAAGCGGCAGAAAAAACTGCTGAAGCTGCAAAAGATGCTACTACTAAAGTTGTAGAAAGCGCTCAAGAAGCTGTAGACAAAGCTGCTGAGTCTGTGCAATCTGCTATCGAAGGAGTTTCTATCCCATCTTTTAAAGATCCTAAAGTAGGAGAATATTTAAAGACATATTCTGAGTATGCTAAAGATTATATTGCTAAAGGTGGTGATGTAGTTAAAAATGCAGACTTAGCTAAAAAAGGAGTTGAATTAGCTGCAAAAGGTAAAGAAATTGTTGCTTCTTTAGATGAAGAAGGCACTAAGAAATTTAACAGTGTATTAAACGCTATTAAAGCTAAAATGGCTCCTGCTAAATAATTTCTTTGAAATATTATTACAATAAAAAAGCTCGCAGATTTTGCGAGCTTTTTTAGTTATTCCGTAAGGTCTTTTTGTAATTTCTCTTCTAACTCAACCGTATCTTTAAATAAAACAAACTCTCCATCTTTTATATAAGATATTTCTCCTGTTTCTTCAGAAACCAATACACAAACTGCATCAGTTTTTTCGGTAACTCCGATTGCTGCTCTATGTCGTAATCCAAAACGGGCTGGAATTCTTTCATTTTCGGACACAGGCAAAATTACTCTTGTGGCAACAATATTATTATCTCTTATCACTGTTGCCCCATCGTGCAGTGGACTATTTTTAAAGAAAATGCTCTCTAATAAAACTTCATTTACAATAGCATTCATTCTATCTCCAGAATTAATGATAAAATCCAGATTATTTGTTCTTTCAATAACAATTAACGCTCCAGTTCTCGATTTTGAAAAACTTTTACACGTTTTAACAATTGTTTGTGTATCTGTTTCTGAATTAATTTCAGATTGTAAAAATTTAAGTTGTTTTAAAAATCCGCGTTTGTTAGTAAAATTTGTCGTTCCTATCATTAATAAGAACTTCCTTATTTCTTGCTGAAAAACGATTATTAATGCAATAACTCCTCCAGAAAGTAAGTAACCTAAAATACCACTTAGCATTTCCATGTGTAAAGCTTGAGTAATTTTCCATATTAAAAAAATCAACGCAATACCAACAACAATGTTAATTGCTACTGTTCCTTTTAATAACTTATAAATATAATAGAGCAATACAGCTACCAGAATAATATCTAGCAAATCAAGAAAAGAAAAGTGTAAGAAGTCTAAATTCATAAAATGTTATTCCATTTTCGTAAATGTACTCATTTTGTTACAATTTACTAACTATTTTCACAGCTTCAACCGCTTCCTTCACATCATGTACACGTAATATATTTGTTCCATTTAACAATGCTATGGTATTTGCAACTGTGGTAGCATTTAAAGCATCTTGAGGTGATATACCTAAGGTTTTATATAACATTGATTTTCGAGAAACTCCAGTTAAAACAGGAACATCAAGATTTTTAAACAATGATAGTTTTTTCAGTAGTTCATAATTGTGTTCAATAGTTTTTCCAAAGCCAAATCCAACATCAATAATTACATCATTTACTTTTAATTCTTTTAACTTAAACAATTGTTCTGCAAAATAAGAAATAACTTCTGTAACCACATTTTCATACTCAGGATTTTGCTGCATATTCTGCGGAGTCCCTTTCATATGCATCATAATATAAGGTACTTGGAGTTTTGCTACTATACTAAACATATCTTTATCCATTTTTCCTCCAGAAATATCATTTATAATCGTAGCTCCTTCGTTTATTGTTTGGTTTGCTACTTCGCTTCTAAAAGTATCAACAGAAATTAATGCGTTTGAAAATTCTTTGGTAATTAACTTTATTACTGGTACAATTCTACTAAGCTCTTCTTTTTCAGAAATGTGTTTTGCTCCTGGTCTTGATGAATATGCTCCAACATCAATAAAATCTGCTCCTTCACTCAGCATTTTTTCAACTTGAGTAAGAATTTCTTTTTCATTTTTATATTTTCCTCCATCAAAAAAAGAATCTGGAGTAATATTTAAAACCCCCATAACTTTTGGGGTAGATAGGTCTATTAATTTTTGGTTGCAGTTAATGGTCATTCCTATTTTTGTCAGCAATTAAATTATCTAGAAACAATGTGTAAGAAAGTTAAATCTATAGTAAATAAAACATAGATTAAATTTCTTTGGTAAAAATAAATGAAAACCTTTTGGTTTTACTATTTTTACGTGATTATTTCAGAAATAAACAATGCAAAATACTTCGAAGCAATATGATGCGGTGATTAGTGAATGCCGCAATTTATTTGTAAAAAAAATGAGTGATTATGGTAGTGCATGGAGAATTTTAAGACTACCGTCGTTAACCGATCAAATTTTTATTAAAGCCCAACGTATACGTCAACTCCAAGAAAATACTACCAGAAAAGTAGACGAAGGCGAAAAATCAGAATTTATTGGAATTATCAATTACTCTGTAATGGCGTTAATTCAATTAGAATTAGGTGTTGTAGAACAACCAGATTTAGACACTGAAAAAGCTATAGAACTATACGACAAGCATGTTAAAATCACCAAAGAATTAATGGAAAACAAAAACCATGATTACGGTGAAGCATGGAGAGATATGAGAATTTCTTCTCTTACCGATTTAATTTTACAAAAATTACTTCGCGTTAAACAAATTGAAGACAATAAAGGAAAAACACTAGTATCAGAAGGTATTGATGCAAATTACCAAGATATGATTAATTATGCTATTTTTGCCATGATTCATCACTCAGAATTAGAAAGTTAACCTAATAACCCCTTATTATGATTTTAAAATTATTAACCCACATCTCAAGAATACTTGTTGGATTATTATTCATTTATTCAGGTTTTGTAAAATTGGTAGATCCTATTGGTTCTCAATATAAATTCCAAGAATATTTTAGTGCCGATGTTTTAAACTTGGAATTCTTAATACCTTTTGCTTTACCTTTTGCTATTCTATTAATTGTTGCTGAATTAGTTTTAGGGGTAATGCTTTTAGTTGGTTACAAACCAAAATTTACTGTTTGGAGTTTATTCGGGCTTAATCTTATCTTCTTATTTTTAACTTGGTACTCATACACTTACAACAAAGTAACAGATTGTGGTTGCTTTGGAGATGCTGTAAAATTAACACCTAAAGAAACGTTTTATAAAAATGTAATCTTTATGGTTTTCATCGTTATTTTAATCTTAGGGTTACGATACATAAAACCATTAATTTCAGAAAAACTAGCATCTGTAAGCACATTTGTTTCTGCTTTTTTATCATTAGTAATCGCATACTATGTACTACAACATTTACCAATTATAGATTTTAGAGCGTATGCTGTAGGAACTGATATTGCTGAAGGAATGAAATTTAAAAATGGTGAAGAACCAAAAATTCACGACTTTGAAATTGGCACAGTAGACGGAGACAAACTAGAAGAAATGCTAAGCAAAGAAAAAGCAATGTTAATTCTAGTCCCAACTATTGAAAAAGCTGAAAAAGAAGGATTACACCAAGTATCAAAAGCTGCAAGCAAAGCAAAAGAAAAAGGTTATGAAATTTACGTTTTAACTGCAGATATGATGATGGCTGATGTTATTTACGAAGAGAACTTCGATCAGTTAAATGCATTTAAAAAAGAGTACAATTTACCTTACACATTTGGTAGCTGTGACGAAAAAGCATTGAAAACTGCTGTTAGAGCAAATCCAGGAATCATTACAGTAGAAAATGGCGTAGTAAAAGGAAAATGGAACTGGACAGATGCTGACGATGTTGAATTAAATTAATATAAAAACATTTAATTTATAAAGTAGGGAATCTTGAAGATTCCCTTTTTTATTTTATTTTATTTTAAAATTTTATTGAATTATCACACTGAATTAAAAATCAGTAAATTTATATCCAAACCAAAACACATTCTTATGAAAATCTTAAAATACACCCTACTTTTTCTTCTTGCATTAATTGCAGTCGGGCTAATTTATGTAACCACATATACAGGAAGCTACGACGTACAAAGAAGTAAAATAATAAACGTACCAGTTTCTCATGCGTTTAATACAGTTAACGATTTAAAAACTTGGGAAAAATGGGGTCCTTGGCATGATGAAGACACAACTATCGTAGTAACTTATGGAGACAAAACCGTTGGTGTTGGTGCGTCAGATAGCTGGACAAGTAAACAAGGACCTGGAAAAATGGAAACAGTCGCTTTAGAAACCAATAAATCTATCGACCAAAAAATATCTTTTATGGATAACGACCCAGGAGATATTTATTGGAAATTCAAAGAAGTTGATGGAGGTACAAAAGTTACTTGGGGAATGAAAGCTGACAAATCTCCTTTCGGCTTTAAACTTGCAGCAGTTTTATTAGGAGGATGGGATCCTATGTTAGGTTCAATGGAAGAAAATGGCCTTAACAATTTAGAAAGAGTTTTATTAGAAACTACACCTAAAACAGAAGCTCCAAAATATACTTTAGGAAACATATCTCCTTTAAAAGTAACTGAAAAAGTATTTATTGGATATCCTCATAAAATAAAAATCAACCATGATGAAATGACTAAATTATTCATTAATGATTTGCCTAAAGCAGGAATGCATGCCTACAACAGCGGTTTAAAGGAAGGTGATTATACTCCTGGAGCTGTATTTTCTAAATATGATGAAGCATCTGGTGAAACAGAATTTTATATCGGACTTTTATTAAACAAAAATGTAAAACCTGCAAAAGGTATGGAGACCTTAAAATTACCAGCGGGTAATGCTGTTATGATTCCTAAATTTGGAAACTACGGAGTTGGTGATCTAAAAGCACATGAAGCTTTAGATAAGTATTTTGCAGAAAATAAATTAGAAAGACAATGGCCAATTTGGGAACTATATGTAAACGACCCATCAAAAGTTAAACCAGAAGAAATTCAAACAGATATTTATTACCCAGTTAAATAATTTTCTTCAACATTAAAACTATAAAAACCTCACCTAACGTGGGGTTTTCTTATATTCGCATACAATGAAACTTTTTAAGAATATAAATCCTAACGCAATCATATGAAACAATTAATACTTGTATTTATTGGAGGCGGATTTGGAAGTGTACTACGTTATCTATTAGGAAAAGCTTTAAATAGTTCTGAAACTGGAATTCCTTTCGGAACATTTACAGCCAATATATTGGGGAGTCTTTTTATTGGTTTTATATTAGGTTTAGCAGCTAAAAACGATACTCTAAGTCAAAACCAAACACTATTATTAGCTACTGGTTTTTGTGGAGGATTCACCACATTTTCAACATTTGCTTACGAAAACCATCTCTTTTTAAAGTCAGGAGATTTTACAACATTCGCTTTTTATACAATAGCGAGTTTTATTGTAGGTTTTTTAGCTGTTTTTTTAGGAATGTATTTAACAAAATTCATATAACATGAACGATTTCGTAGAATATAAAAGCGAAGAAAATTACGCCATAATTACCATTAACAACGGAAAAGTGAATGCCATTTCTCATGAAGTTATTGATGGAATTAACCAAGCATTAGACACGGCAGAAAAAGACAAGAAAGTAGTTATCATTACTGGTCAACCAGGAATCTTATCAGGAGGTTACGATTTAAAAGTAATGACAAAATCTATGGATGATGCTTTAAAACTTACCACTAAAGGATCTAAGCTATCTTTAAGAATGCTATCTTTTCCTATGCCAATTATAATGGCGTGCCCTGGTCATGCAGTTGCTAAAGGTGCTTTCTTATTATTATCTTCAGATTATAGACTAGGCGCAGAAGGTGATTTTAAAATTGGGCTTAACGAAGTTATTATCGGAATGACAATGCACTACGCGGGTATAGAAATTGCAAAAGGAAGATTAGCTCCTGTATACTTAGAACGCAGTGTAAACAATGCAGAAATGTACAACCCTACCGATGCAGTTACAGCTGGATTTTTAGACAAAACAGTACCAGCTGCACATTTATTACCGACTGCTATTAAAATTGCAGAAATGTTTAGCAAACTAAACTTAAAAGCTCATGCAGCTACTAAACTAAAATTACGTAAACCGTATTTAGAATCGTTAGCAAAAGCCATTGATTTAGATGCATCTGGAGCAATTTCAATAAATAACTAAAACTTTTAATTGTCATTCTGATTTTTACAGAATGACAATTTTTATTTTTTATATGCTTTAACACCAGCTTTCACCTCTACATCTAAATAATTATTTCTCGGTGTAATTGGGCACGAATATCTATCGCTATAAGCACAATAAGGATTATACGCTTTATTAAAGTCTATCTCTATCTCTCCGTTAACAATATCAGTTGTTAAAACATCAATAAATCGTCCTCCAGCGTACGAAGTTTTTCCATTAGTATTATCTAAAAAAGGTAAAAACAAGTGGTTTTCATAACCTTCATTTGGGTTTTTATCTTTATAAATATCAAGCTTCAAATCTTTTTCATCTATAGAAAAAGAAATTACTCCATATTTCTCATACACCGCTACCCTATCTGTAGTTGTAGGGAATTTAAAAATTGGTCTATCTTTAGTTTCGGTAAGTTTTGCTGTTACTTTAAATTTATTTGAAATAGGAAAGAATTCTAATCCGTTAAAATTTCTCAATCTTTTTTTTGTTAATGGCGAAGTAGAAGCATCTTTAAACTTTGCATTCATTTCTTTTTGAAATTCTGACTTACCAAGAATTGGCTTTTTTCCTTGATTATTACAAGAAATCAATACACATATTAGTAGCAGAAGATAAATTTGTTTCATCTTATTTATTCGGATTAAAACCAGGAGTTACTGAACTTGGCATTTGATAACTTTGAATTAACTTGTTAGACAAATCTTCAAACTGATTAGTCTCAGAAAGTTCTCTAATTCGATTCGGATCAAAATTTCCCTTCAAATAAAAAGCTGATGTTTTTGTTAAAGTTGAATTAAACACAATTGCCCTTTTTACTATAGCTCCATCTTCTACAACAGAAATAACTTTCACTTTTTCTTTTGTGTTTTTTCTTAAAATATCTGAATAACCGTTGGCAGTTACCAAATTCATTTCCTGAATTAGCTCTTGTTGTTTTTGAGGAGAAATGTCAGTAAATGTTATGAATTTAAAATCGTTTACATTTCCAAAAAAACTATTTATTTCTGGCGAAATATTTTGTAACAAAGCCTTCATAAAATTAGGAACCTGAAAAGCAGTTACTCCTAAATCATTTTTATGATTATTAAAAAATGACTGAAAACTTCTACCACTTCCGCAAGCAGTTAAGAATAAGGATAGTGTTAATATTTGCGCTATTTTCTTCATAACATTATTATTCTTTTAAGTAATACTTCAAAAGTAATAATTAATTTTTAGCCTAAGAAAAACACATTAAACAATTAAATATGTTAAGATTTGTTAATAATAAACAGCCTATTTGAAAAATAAAAAAAGTTTATTATATTTGATAAGCATTCATACTTAAACAAACAGGTTTAACATTAAAATTGCCCCTTTTTCTCCCTTAAATAAATAAAAACTATGATTTTATAATTTAAATTAATTATGATAATCATAAAAAATTAAAAAAAAGGAGTACATTTGTCGCCCTTGATTTTTTTAGACCAGATGTTTAAGCAAATCGTTGTCTAACCAACTTTAACAAGTACAAGCTAATTAGTTTTAGTGAAAGAAGTTAAAAGTTTAAACAGAAAAATATTTATGAATTCAGAATTAATTAATAGAGCTGAAGAGTTTGAAACAAGAAAATTTAAATTCGTTACTACAAGTGATAGAATTTTAGCTTCTCGCGAAGCAAAAGCTCTTATCTTGGAGATTAACGAAGTTTATAAGGAAACTAAAGATAGTGGTTTAATGGATTTAATGAAACGTTTAACTGTTGTAAAACAACGTATAGAAAAACGTTTAAAAGGAAAACCATTAACTGCTTAATACTAAATTAAAATAAAGATCGTTATACATTCGTAGAGAAATTTAATTTCTTAACGCATAACAATTTTTATTCTTGATAAAACTCATAATAATTTAATTATTATGAGTTTTTTACTTTTATAACATCATCAAAAATATTCACACCTCCTTTAACTGCAAAATCTAAAGTTTGCACTGGATAAGCAATTGATATATTTTCTTGTTCAAATCGTTTTTTAATTCTTATTATAGCTTCGTTCTGAGCACTTAAAAAATCAACTTGTTTATTAAATCTTACCCAAAAACGCAATTCAAAATTATATGAATACCCTCCTATTTCAGTAAAATAAAAATCTATATTATTCTTATTTATAACACTTTCTATTTTAGAAACTTCATCAATAGCAACTTCTTTTACCGTTTCTAAATCATCACCATAAGAAACCCCTGTTTTAATAACCACCCTCCTTCTCTTATAAGAAGAATAATTAGTAAAAGACTGATTATATATTAATTGATTGGGCACAAAAACCTCTTCTCCCGTAATAGTTTTTATACTTGTGGTAATCATACCTATTTTATTTATCGTTCCGAAATTACCATCAACCTTAACCCAATCGCCATCAGAAAATGGTTTTTGCATATTCAATAAAAAACCAGCAAAAGCATTCGAAGCAATATCTTTAAAAGCAAAACCTGCAATAATTCCCACAATACCAGCACCTGCAAGTATTTTGGTTATTATACTTTCTAAACCTAAAACTTCAAGTGATAAGAACCCTCCAAATAAAACAATTAGAATTTGTAACACTGAATTAACCAAACGTACTGCCTCAAGATTCTCTTTGAAGATTTTCCCGTAAAATTTTTCAGATATATTCTTAATTGATTTTGCTAACAAATACGTTAATAGCAATATTAACATTGCTAGAAATAATTTAGGTAAAAACTCTACACTATCAACTTTCCACTTGTTTAAGGTATGCTTTATAAAATCTAGCTCTTTTTCCATTATTTTAATTTAGAAGAATAACAATACAAATGTAAAAAATCTATTTTTCTTCATACTGCTAAAACATAAACAACTCATAATAACCCCCCTAAAAACAGTACCAAAAAAAAGTTCAAAAAAAGTAAAAAAAATTTTTGCCAGTTCTCTAAAAGCATATATATTTGCATCGCTTTTCAAGGCAACAGCCGATATAGCTCAGCTGGCTAGAGCAGCTGATTTGTAATCAGCAGGTCGTGGGTTCGAGTCCCTCTATCGGCTCAAAACAAAAAGTGCTAACAAATTTGTTAGCACTTTTTTTATTTCCTATTTTTCCTAAATTTGTTTCATCTAAAAAAACTACATGAAAAATATATTTGTTATTGGTATTGCAGGAGGTACTGGAAGTGGAAAAACCACTGTAGTAAATCAAATTATTAACGAATTACCAGCCGACGAAGTTTGTGTTATTTCTCAAGACTCTTATTACAAGCAGACTGACGATTTAACATATGAAGAAAGAACGAAAATAAACTTCGATCATCCAAGAGCAATAGATTTCGAATTATTGGTAGAACATCTTCAACAATTAAAAAATGGAGAAATTATTGAACAACCAGTTTATTCGTTTGTAGCACACAATAGAACTAAAGACACCATTAAAACTCACCCAAGAAAAGTTATTATTATTGAAGGAATTTTAATATTCAACAATAAAGATTTAAGAAATTTGTGTGACATTAAAGTCTTTGTACATGCTGATGCTGACGAAAGGTTAATTCGTCGTGTACGTAGAGATATAAAAGAAAGAGGTAGAGATATTGATGAAGTTTTAAGCAGATACCAAAGCACTTTAAAACCAATGCATCAACAATTTATTGAACCTACTAAAAACTACGCTGATATTATCATTCCTAATGATCGATACAATACCGTTGCAATCGACATTGTTAGAACTGTGATAAACGACAGATTGTAACATGAATTTTAAATCGATAAAAAACAAATCATCCTTTAAAATAGCTACCAACATTTATGTAGTTATACTTACCATTTTCGTGGTATGGATGCTTTTTTTAGATGAAAATTCGTACCTTACACATAGAGAGTTTAACAAAGAAATTGAAGAATTAGAAACTTGGATAGAATACCATAAAGAACGTATTAAAGAAGATAAAGCTACTATTAAAAAGCTCCAAGATTCACTTCAACTAGAACGTTACGCTCGAGAAAAATACTTAATGAAAAAAGAAAACGAAGATATTTACATTATTGAGTTTGACACAATACAACACTAATGAGCGATTATTTATTTGAAGAGTTCGAAGGAGTTTCTGCAGCAAGCTGGAAACAAAAAATTCAAGTTGACCTAAAAGGTGCTGACTATAACGAAACCTTACTTTGGAAAACAGATGAGGGCATTACTGTAAAACCTTTTTACACCAAAGAAGATCGAACAAACAAAAAAATAACATTTGGCAACAAAGGCTTCAATATTTGCCAAACTATTGTTATCAATAATGAAACTGAAGCTAATAAAGATGCAATCGACGCTCTAAACAGAGGAGCCAATAGTATTGAATTTATTGCTTTAACACCTTTTAATATTGATAATCTTTTAAAAGATATTGATTCAAATAATAAATTACTATACTTCAATTTCAAGTTCTTAGATGCTGATTTTATTGAAAAACTATCAAAACATTTAATCAATATTAAGCACTATTTTAATATTGACATTGTTGGAAATCTAGTAAAAACTGGTAATTGGTTTTATAATTTAAAAGAAGATCATGCTCAATTAGAAAAAATAACAGCTTTATCAAATAGTTCTATTTGTGTAAATGCTATCGTTTACCAAAATGCAGGAGCTAACATGCCTCAACAATTAGCATATACACTTGCGCATGCAAATGAATACCTAAATCATTTTGGAAAAGAAATAGCAGAAAAAATTTATTTCAACTTTGCAGTAGGTAGCAATTACTTTTTCGAAATAGCGAAACTTCGTGCTTTTCGAATTCTATGGGCTACATTACTTAAAGAATATGGTATTGAAAACACCGAAGCTCATATTTTCGCTCAACCAAGTCTTCGCAACAAAACCTTATACGACTATAATGTAAACATGCTTCGCACAACCTCAGAAAGCATGAGTGCAATCTTAGGTGGAGCAAACACAATATCAAACGTTTCTTATGATGAAATCTTCCATAAACCAAATGAATTTGGAAAACGAATTTCTAGAAATCAACTTTTAATATTACAGCAAGAAAGCGAATTAGCTGCCGCTCAAAATATTGCTGATGGAACCTATTACATTGAAAGCATCACTGAACAAATAGCCCAGAAAGCATTAGACATTTTTAAACAAATTGAAAACGCTGGCGGATTTTTAGCGCAATTAAAAGAAGGTGTCATCCAAAGAAAAATTAAAGATAGTGCCGATAAAGAGCAAGCTAAATTTAACAATGGAGAAATTACACTTTTAGGAACAAATAAGATTCAAAACGACAAAGATCGTATGAAAGATGATTTAGAAATCTTTCCTTTTATAATTCCTCGTGATGAAAAAACACTCATTAAACCCATCATACCTCAAAGGTTAGCAGAAAAACTTGAACAAGAACGAATAGAAAATGAGTAGAAAAGATATTTCAAATATAAGTTTAGACGAAAGTCAAAGGTCAAAGATTGAAAGATTTAATCACGAAGATTTTGTCGCTGGCATTGCACCAAATTTACGTGGACCATATTCTACCATGTATGTTCGCAGACCTTGGACCATTCGCCAATATGCAGGATTTTCAACTGCTGAAGAAAGTAATGCTTTTTACAGGAGAAACTTAGCTGCTGGTCAAAAGGGGTTATCTGTTGCCTTCGATTTAGCAACTCACCGAGGGTATGATTCTGATCACGAAAGAGTACAAGGTGATGTTGGTAAAGCAGGTGTAGCCATTGACTCTGTGGAAGACATGAAAGTTTTATTCGATCAAATTCCGCTTGATAAAATGTCAGTTTCAATGACTATGAACGGAGCCGTTCTTCCTGTTTTAGCTTTCTATATCGTTGCTGCAGAAGAACAAGGTGTAGATCAAAAATTACTTTCTGGAACCATTCAAAACGATATTCTAAAGGAGTTCATGGTACGAAATACATACATCTACCCCCCTACTCCTTCAATGAAAATCATAGCGGATATTTTTAGATATACTTCTGAAAACATGCCAAAATTCAATTCGATTTCTATTTCAGGTTACCACATGCAAGAAGCTGGTGCAACTCCAGAAATTGAGTTAGCCTATACTTTAGCCGACGGATTAGAATACATCAGAAAAGGAATTGAAGCAGGAATGGATATTGATACGTTTGCCCCTCGTTTATCATTTTTCTGGGCTATCGGAATGAATCATTTCATGGAAATAGCAAAAATGAGAGCAGGTAGAATGTTATGGGCAAAAATTGTAAAACAATTCAACCCAAAAAATCCAAAATCATTAGCATTACGTACACATTGTCAAACAAGTGGATGGAGTTTAACAGAGCAAGATCCTTTTAACAATGTTGCCAGAACTACGATTGAAGCTATGGCAGCAGCCTTTGGAGGAACACAAAGTTTACACACCAATGCTTTAGACGAAGCCATTGCATTACCTACCGATTTTTCTGCCAGAATAGCAAGAAACACACAAATATATTTACAACAAGAAACACACATTACCAAAACAGTAGATCCTTGGGCAGGAAGTTATTATGTAGAAGAATTAACTGAGGAAATCGCAAACAAAGCTTGGAAACTTATTCAAGAAGTTGAGGAACTTGGAGGAATGACCAAAGCCATTGAAAAAGGGATTCCTAAAATGCGAATTGAAGAAGCTGCTGCTAAAAAACAAGCAAAAATAGATAGCGGACAAGATGTTATTGTTGGTGTAAATAAATATCAATTAGAAGAGGAAGATCCTTTACATATTTTGGAAGTTGACAACGAAGCAGTTCGTCAATCACAAATTAAACGACTTAATGAATTAAAAGCTGCTCGTAATCAAGAAGAAGTAAACACTTCATTGAGCAATTTAACTGAATGTGCTAAAACAGGTAACGGAAATTTATTAGATTTGGCTGTAAAAGCAGCAAGAAACAGAGCTAGTTTGGGTGAAATTTCGGATGCTTTAGAAGTAGAATTTGGTCGCCACAAGGCAATTCACAGAACTATTAGCGGAGTGTACAGTAAAGAAATAAAAGACGATAAATTATTTAAAAAAGCAGTTGCTTTAGCAGATGAATTTGCTGAATTAGAAGGTCGTCGCCCTAGAATTATGATTGCAAAACTGGGTCAAGATGGTCATGATCGTGGAGCAAAAGTAGTTGCTACAGGTTACGCAGACCTTGGTTTTGATGTAGATATAGGACCTTTATTTCAAACACCACAAGAAGCCACGAAACAAGCTATTGAAAATGATGTTCATATTTTAGGAATTTCATCATTAGCAGCTGGACATAAAACTTTAGTTCCACAAGTAATTGAGGAGTTAAAAAAATACGACAGAGAAGATATTATGGTAATTGTAGGGGGTGTAATTCCTGCACAAGATTATCAATTTTTATTTGACGCAGGTGCTGTTGGTGTTTTTGGACCTGGGACAAAAATTGCGCAAGCGGCTATTGATATGTTAACTATTTTAATTGATAGTACTGAAGAATAAATTAGCTATGGAAATAAAATTTATTGACAGAAAAACTGGAAAAACTGAAATAGAAACTCCTCCAGGAGTAGGTTTCTTAAAATTTTTATACCATAATCCTTTTGGAAAACTTGCTATTTTACCTATTGCTAAACGTAAGTTTTTATCTACTTGGTATGGTAAAAAAATGGACAATCCTTCTTCTACAAAAAAAATAGAGGTTTTTGTAAATCAGTTAAACATCGATATGAGTGAAGCTGAAAAGTCAATTTCAGAATTCACTTCATTTAACGACTTTTTCTATCGTAAATTAAAACCAAATGCAAGGCCTATCCAAAATGGATTTGTTTCTCCTGGTGATGGTAAATTATTAGCTTTTGAAAATATTTCTGACGTTCATAATTTCTTTATCAAAGGAAGAAAGTTTACGCTAAAAGAATTTTTAGCTAGCGATACGTTAGCCGAAAAATATAAAAATGCATCGTTAATTATTTTACGACTAGCCCCAAACGACTATCATCGTTATCATTTTCCGTATAGTGGCACTCCAACTGAAATGACTAAAATAAAAGGCGATTACTATTCTGTTTCTCCCTATGCTTTAGCTTCTAATTTTACCAAAGTATTCTGTGAAAACAAACGTGAATATTGTGAGTTGAAAACAGAAGACAAAGGAGACATTTTGATTGCTCCGGTCGGTGCTACTATGGTTGGTAGTATTATTGAAACTTTTACACCAAATTCATCAATAAAAAAAGGTGATGAAATGGGATATTTTGCTTTTGGGGGTTCAACAATTGTTCTACTTGTTGATAAAGACAAATTAAAAATTGATAGCGACATTTTACAAAACACCCAAAACAAAACGGAAACATTTGTAAAAATGGGAGAAGAAATTGGTATGTAGCTTTCCTTATTTTTAACGTTTCTACATACTAAAAATGATTCAAATCATAATACTTTTAAAGCTTTAATCCGTAACTTTGCCCAGTTTTATTTCAACGCAAATTTTACGATGAGAAAAGTCCTCAATATACTTTATTCTACCCGTTTAATGGCAGTACTATTTTTAGTATTTGGTGCATCAATGGGAATAGCAACATTTATAGAAAACGATTTTGGAACCCAAACTTCAAAAGCTTTAGTGTATAACACTTGGTGGTTCGAATTAATCATGGTTTTCTTTGTAATAAATTTCTTCGGAAATATTTTTAAATACAAACTTTATAGAAAAGAAAAGTGGTCGGTATTGTTATTCCATGTGGCTTTTTTATTCATTCTAATTGGAGCAGGCATCACTCGTTATATTAGCTACGAAGGTTTAATGATTATTGACGAAGGAGAAACAACCGATGTTTTTTATTCAGATACTAATTATTTAAATATTATTGTAGATAACAACAAGTTTCAAAAAGAATACAACAATAAATTATTACTATCTGCTTGGGGTACTAACAATGTAAGTTTCAGTGAAACTTTTCAACCTAAAAAGGACGGAAAAATTCATGAAGTAGATTTTAAATTAGTAGACTATATTCCTTGGGCAGAAAAGAAATTAGTGTTAGACGAAAATGGAGTTGAACATTTATTTTTAGTAGAAAGCTCAAGCGGAAGCAGGCACGAGCACTACATTAAAAAAGGAACTATTCAAAATATTCACAATATTTTAGTTGGTTTTGAAGCTCCAGACAAAAATGCAAACATCAACTTCTTTTATGAAGATGGAAGCTTAAAAATGACTTCAAAAGCCAAAGGTGATTGGTTTCGAATGGCAGATCAAAAAAGAGGAGAAATTGTTAAAGATAGCACACAACATTTTCAATTCTTAACACTACACAATATTGAAGGGTTACAATTTGTAATTCCTAAACCTGCTGAAAAAGGTGAAGTTAAAACCGTAAGAGGTAAAAAAGATAAAACTAAATTCGACATGGTTGTTTTTGATGTTACTTACAACGGAAAAACAGAACGTGTAGAGTTTACTGGAGGACAATTTAATGTAGACGGTCAAAAACAATTTAGTATAGATGACTTAAACTTTAGAGGTTGGTATGGAGCTAAACAAATTTCTGTTCCGTTTAAAGTAAAGTTAAATGATTTTCAGTTAGAAAAATATCCTGGTTCAGAAAACGCCGCTTCTTTCGCAAGTGAAGTAACTGTTTATGGGAAAAACGAAACTTTTGATTTTAGATTATTTATGAATCATATTTTAAACTATAAAGGTTATCGCTTGTTTCAATCAGGTTATAAAAACGAAGGTCAAAAAATTGAACAAACTCATCTTTCTGTAAATCATGATTTTTGGGGAACAGGAGTAACTTATTTAGGATATTTTTTATTATTCTTCGGTTTGATCGCTTCTCTTTTTATTAAAAACACTCGTTTTAGTCATTTAAAAGAAGCTTTAGTAAAAATCAGAAAAAAGAAAAGCCTTTTAACTTTAGCTTTCTTAACTTTAAGTGTTGTTGGTTTTTCTCAGCACAAACAACATAAACCACAAGCATTAACTGAGACTCAAATTGATTCTATCTTACAAAAATCGGTAGCAAGCAAAAAACATGCTGATGAATTTAGCAGTTTGGTAATTCAAGATGCTGGTGGTAGAATGAAACCTGCACATACTTTTGCTTCTGAATTAGTAAGAAAAGTTGCCCATACCGACAACTTTAAAGGATTAACTCCAAGCCAAGTTTTAGTTTCAATTACCGAAGCTCCAATGTTTTGGTTAAATGTTCCTTTTATTTATTTAGAAAAAGGAAATACTCAAATTAGAGAAGTTTTAGGATTGCCTAAAGACACGAAATACGCTCGCTTTGTTGATTTTTACAATCCAGATCAAACTTCTAAAATTGGTCATTTAGTTGTTGAAGCTCAAAAGAAAAGAATTCAAAATAAATTTGAACAAGACGCTATTAAAATTGAAAGAAGGGTTTGGTTAATGTCTCAAGCATTAAGCGGAAGTATTTTACGTATTTTCCCAATTCCAAACCACGAAGAAAATAAATGGGTTTCGCAACCAGAAACCTTAAATGCAGGTTTTAAAGGAACTGATTCTGTTTTTGTTCGTCAATCATTGCCAGTTTATTTTCAGTTATTACAAAATTCAAAGAAAACTGGAAATTATACAGAAACTAATAAGGTTTTAGACGGAATTAAAAAATATCAGAGAAAGTTTGGTTCAGAAGTAATTCCTTCTCAGGATAAAATTCAATTAGAAATCGCTTATAACAAAGCTAATATTTTTATTAAACTTTATAAATATTATGGTTTAGTAAGTTTATTGATGATTGTTTTTGTATTCTTTCAAATATTTAACAACAAACCTTGGGTAAACTATGTCGTTAAAGCTTTTATTGGAATTATAATTCTACTTTTTATCACTCATGTTACAGGTTTAGCTATGCGTTGGTACATTAGCGGAAACGCTCCATGGAGTAACGCTTACGAATCTATAATATTTGTAGGATTAGCTTCTATGCTATTTGGGTTAATCTTAGGTAGAAACTCGTCATTAACAATTGCTGCAACAACATTTTTAACAGCTGTAATTTTATGGTTTGCTAGTCAAAACTGGTTAGATCCTGAAATTGCAAACTTAGTTCCTGTACTTAATTCTTGGTGGTTATACGTACACGTTTCTATTATTGTAGCTGCTTACGGACCTTTCTTTTTAGGGATGATTTTAGGAGTTTTTGCTTTATTCTTAATCATTTTTACCACAAAAGAAAACAAAAACAAAATGCTACTTCACATTAAAGAATTAACCATTATCAATGAAATGGCTTTAACTGTTGGTTTAGTAATGTTTACTGTCGGAAACTTTTTAGGAGGTATGTGGGCAAATGAAAGTTGGGGACGCTACTGGGGATGGGATCCTAAAGAAACTTGGGCTTTAGTATCTATCATGGTATATTCTTTTGTTTTACACATGCGATTGATACCAGGTTTAAGAGGAAGATATACTTTTAATTTAGTATCAATCATTGCTATTTTTTCAGTTATGATGACTTATATGGGAGTAAATTTCTACTTATCAGGATTACATTCTTACGCCAGTGGAGATAAAGTTATCACCCCTAACTCGGTATACTATTCAATTGCTTTTATAATTATAATTGGTACACTTGCTTGGTTTAAAAACAAGAAATTTTACAAAAAATAATCGTTTAATATTATCATAAAATGTACTTTTGTACGCCTTTAACAAAAAAATATGTTTAATAAAAATATAAAATTAGTTTTAGCAATCCTAACATTAGCTTGGTCTGTTTACGAATTTACTCAAGGAAATATTGGAAATGGAATTGCCATCTTACTCTTAGTAGGGTTATTTATTCTTTTTTATTTTAAAAATGAATTTATTTTACTAGCCTTTTTACAATTACGTAAACAAAATTTTGAGGGAGCTAAAAAATGGTTGGGCTATATTAAAAATCCGTCTACAGCACTAACACAAAAGCAAGAAGGATATTACAATTACTTGCATGGTATCATGTTAAGTCAGACCAACATTACTCAAGCAGAAAAGTTTTTAAGAAAAGCGGTAAAGTTAGGTTTAGCTATGGATCATGATTTAGCTATGGCTAAGTTACAATTAGCTGGAATTGCAATGACCAAAAGACGTAAGCGAGAAGCTACTACTTTAATGGCTGAGGCCAAGAAACTAGATAAACATGGCATGCTAAAAGAGCAAATGCAAATGATGAAACAACAAATGAAGAGGATTTAAAAATCCTCTTTTTTATTTTATAAAATATATAATTTGTACTTTTACCCTCTAATAAAATTAGATATGCTAAGGAAATTCTTTATAAAATCTTTTGACAAATATGCTTCTCATTGGCTGGTATTGTTAATCGATATTTTTTTAGTTTGTTTATCTTTTGTTCTTGCGTATACTATTCGTTTTAACACTAGCTTAAACTTTGATACTGAGAAACTTGTTTACCAAATCCCTCTTGTTGCAACTGTAGCTCTTTTCAGTTTCTTATCGGTTGGATCATATAGAGGAATCATTAGACATACAGGTACTAGAGATGCTTTTAATGTTTTTATTGGAATTTCTTTAATGTCTTCAATACTAGTAATGTTAGTATTAACCAATAGTTTTCTTAATATTGCTCCTAGTTTTACAATACCAAAATCCATTATAATAATTCATTATTTAGTTTCTGTATTATTATTAATTATTAGTCGATTTGTTTTCAAGGCTTTTTACGAAATTGTTTCTACTGAATTAAATGAAATCACTAATGTTTTAATTTATGGAGCTGGTGATTCTGGTTTAATTACCTACGGAGCTTTAAACAGAGATACAAAAAACAAATATGAAGTAATCGGTTTTGTTGATGATGACCCTAAAAAACAAGGAAAAAAAATTGACCGAATTAAAATTTATAACGGAAATTTTATTACTAAAGAGTTTATTAAACAAAAAGGAATTGATGAAATAATCATTTCTATACAGAACATAAAATCAGAAAAACTACTTTATTTAACCGATAAATTATTTGACTTTGGCGTAGATGTAAAAATTGTGCCTCCACTATCAAAATGGATTGATGGAGATTTAGAAGCTACTCAAATTAAACAAGTTAAAATTGAAGATTTATTAGACAGGAAACCAATTTCAATAGACAATCCGATAGTTAGTAGAGATGTTACAAATAAAACTATATTGGTAACTGGTGCAGCTGGTTCTATAGGCTCTGAAATATCTAGACAATTAAGCTCTTATAATCATAAACATTTAATCTTAGTTGATCAAGCTGAATCTCCTTTATATGATATTCAACAAGAATTAATACAAAAAGGTAGAAAAAATTTTACTTGTATAGTTGCTGATGTTAGAGATTTAAACAGAATGGAAGAGATTTTCGAGAAGTTTAATCCACAAAAAGTATTTCACGCTGCCGCTTACAAGCACGTTCCTTTAATGGAACTTTCTCCATATGAAGCTGTTAAAATTAATATCGGTGGTACAAAAAACATAGCCGACTTATCTGTAAAACATAATGTAGAACGTTTTGTAATGGTTTCAACAGACAAAGCTGTAAACCCAACAAATGTAATGGGAGCAACTAAAAGAGTTGCCGAAATGTATATAAGTTGTTTAAGCAGCCAAAAGAATCATGACACAAAGTTTACTACTACAAGATTTGGAAATGTTCTTGGATCAAATGGTTCTGTTATTCCTTTATTCAAAAAACAAATTGAAAATGGAGGTCCATTAACTGTTACTCATAAAGATATTACTCGATACTTTATGACAATTCCTGAAGCCTGCAGATTAGTTTTAGAAGCTGGCACAATGGGAAATGGTGGCGAGATTTATATTTTTGATATGGGTAAATCAGTTAGAATATATGATATTGCTAAAAGAATGATTCATCTATCTGGCCTTAAATATCCTGATGACATTGATATAAAAATCACAGGACTACGTCCTGGTGAAAAATTATATGAGGAATTATTGGCTAACGGTGAAAACACTACTCCAACTTATCACGAAAAAATTATGATTGCTAAAAATCAAGAAATAAACTTTGATTTAATAATAAGCAAGATAAATTCTTTGTGTTTTACTAATAATAATCACAACAATAAATTAACTGTATCATTGATTAAAGAAATTGTTCCTGAGTACCTTTCACAAAACTCAATTTACCAAGAACTAGATAGAATAAAAGAAAATTAGTACTTTCGCAAAAAATTATAAAGAATGCTAAAAGTTAAAAGTTTAATTGTACTACTAATTGTTCTTAGCTGTACATTTATATCATGTGTATCAAAAAAAGAAGTAGTTTATTTTCAAGATGAAAACAAAAAACATTCTTTAATTGAAAACAGTTTTAAAACAACTATTAAACCTAATGATTTATTACAAATTACTGTTTCTGCTTTAGATATTGAAGCTGCTAAACCTTTTAATTTGCCTGCTGCTACTTTTGCTACTACAACTAATAGTGTTGTGGGAACACCTCAACAACAATCATATTTAGTAGACTCTGAAGGCTTTATAGAATTCCCTTTGCTTGGAAAATTAAAAGTCGGAGGTTTTACTCGACAAGAAATTATAAAACTATTAAACAATAAACTCTCCCCCGATTACATAAAAAACCCAACGATTAATATTAGAATATCAAATTTTTCTATAACAGTATTAGGTGATGTAAAAACACCTGGAAGATTTATAATCCCAAACGAACGCATTACTATACTAGAGGCTATAGGTTTAGCTGGAGATTTAAATATTTCTGGAGTTCGAACAGTTCAAGTAAAAAGAGAGGAAAACAATCAAATAATTACTTATAAATTAGATTTAAAATCTAATTCTATTTTTACTTCTCCAGCATATTATTTACAACAAAACGACGTTGTATATGTTGAACCAAATAAAGCAAGATCTCAATCAGCATCTTTTAATCAAAATTCAGGATTATTTATATCTGCTGCTGGCCTTTTAATTTCAATAATAACCCTTATTGTACGATAAAATGAACGATAATAAATATTCTCATCAACTAGGAGATAATGATACAATAAATATTAGAGCTGAGTTAGAAAAATATATATTTCATTGGAAATGGTTTGCTCTTGGTATTGCTCTTTCCCTTTTTAGCGCTTATCTTTATTTAAGATATTCTACACCGAAATATAATGCTACTGCAACAATTTTAATAAAAAATGATAAAAAAGGAGGTGTTTCTGAAGAATTAGCAGCTTTTGAAGACTTAGGTATTGTAGGTGCGTCAAGTAAAAATATTGATAATGAAATTGAAATTCTAAAATCTCGTAAATTAATTGGTGAGGTTATAAAAAAACTAAACCTTTTACCCAATTATATTTCAGAAGGTAGAATTAAGGTTTCAGAAATTTATTCTGAAACTCCAATTAAAATTAATTTCAACAATAATATAAAAAGAGATACTACTCTTAACATTAAAATTATAAACGACTCTAAATTTGTAATAGTAAACTCAGGGAAAGAGTCTGGGACTCAATATTCATTTAACCAGAATATCTCGGACCCTAATTTAGGCAGTTTTAAAATTACAAAAACCAGCTTTTATAATCTTAAAAGTGATATTATTACAATTAAAATTGCTCCGTTAAATAAGAGAATCGATAATCTTAAAAAATCTATTAACATAGTCCCTGTAAATAAAAAATCTAGTGTACTAAAATTAACTTTACAATCTCCCTTAAGAAAAAAAGCAGAGAATATTTTAAATGAACTGATAAATCAATATAACATTGATGCAATAAATGATAAAAGATTAGTTTCGGAAAAAACAAATAAATTCATTACTGAAAGATTAAGCAATATTAGTAATGAGCTTTCTAAGTTTGACGATAGTGTTGAAAAATTTAAAAGTAATAACAATATTACTGATATCTCTTCCGAGGCTGAATTAGCTTTAAAAATAAGCTCAGAAAATCGCGCTAAACTAATTGAAGCTTCTACAGAGTTAAGTCTTGCTAAATCTTTAAAAAACGAACTTAACAACAATGACTTTTTACCCTCTAATTTGGGAATGTCTGATCCTAGTATTGGAAGCAACATCAATGAATACAATACTTTAATCGCACAAAAAAAGAGATTAGAAAAAAGCGCTGGTGATAAAAACATTGTATTAATTGAAGTTTTAGACAACCTCTCAAGTTTAAAACAATCACTTGAAAGGAGCTTAAATAATACTGTTAAGTCATTAGAAGTAAAGGTTAATAGTTTAAAAAGAGAAGCTGGTAGGTTTAATTCAAAAATTTCATCTATTCCTACAAAGGAAAGAGAATTTTTAGACATTGCTCGTCAACAAGAAATTATTGCTGGTTTATATTCATATTTACTCAAGAAAAAAGAAGAAACAGCTATTTCTTTAACAGCTAATGCTGTTCCTAATGCAAAAATAATAGATAAAGCATACAGTTCTAACTCTCCTGTGAGTCCAAAAAAGAAAATTATTTATTTAGCAGCACTTTTATTAGGTCTCGTCATTCCTTTTGCTTTCATATACTTAAGAGATTTACTAGACACAAAAGTTCATACAAAAAAGGATATTGAAGAATTAACATCTATTCCTTTTTTAGGAGATATACCTCATTCTGTAAGTAAAGAAAAAATTGTAATCAATGCTAGTGCTAGATCAAGTACAGCAGAGGCTTTCCGTTTAATTAGAACGAACTTAGACTTTATTTTAAACAATGTTCAAACTAAAGAAGGGCAAGGTAAAACAATCTTTGTAACCTCAACAACTAGTGGAGAAGGTAAATCATTCACTTCTATAAATTTAGCTGCTAGTTTAGCTCTGTCGGGGAAAAAAGTTGTTTTAGCTGGTTTAGATTTAAGAGCTCCTAAAATCACAGAGTACTTAGAAATCCCAGATAGAAAAGGAATTACTAATTACCTAACTAATGATAGTATTACTTTAGATTCTTTGGCTTTTAATATTCCAGAAATTAAAGATTTAGACATTATTGCTTCTGGTGCTATTCCACCAAACCCTGCAGAATTATTATTAAGTAATAAAATTGAAACTTTATTTTCTGAATTAAAAGACAACTATGACTATATAATTATTGATACTGCTCCAGTAAATTTAGTTACTGATACCTTATTAATTTCTAAACATGCAGACATGGTTATGTATGTTACTAGAGCAAATTATTTAGACAAGAGAATGTTAGTTGTACCTCAAACTTTATATAATGATAAAAAATTACCTAATCTTGCCATTGTTTTAAATGATACAGATTTAAAACGAGGATATGGTTATGGTTACGGCTACGGTTATGGTTATGGTTATGGTGTAGCAGAAGAGGATGATCAACCTTGGTACAAGAAAATATTTAGCTAGTAGTTAAATTTGATATTATAAAAAAGAGGAAGTTTTCACTTCCTCTTTTTTTATTTAAATTTTTTATTATTTAACAATAACTCATTAATTGTTTTTACAGTCTTCTTATCTCCAATTTTTTTTAAAAGTCTTAAATGATTCATATGATGAGTATCTGTACCTACAAAATCATATAAATTTTCTTTAATTAGTTTTTGAGCTGTCTTTTGTACTCCTTTACCATATTGTTCTGTTAAAGACAATAAGTTCAGTTGAAACAAACATCCTGCTTTTTTTAGCTTATAATAATTTTGAAAATCTTGATGATAAAAATTATATCTCTCTGGATGTGCTAAAACTGGTTTATATCCTTTTAATTGAATTTCAAATAAAATATCGTATAAATTATATGGAGCATTGAAATAAGACATTTCTACCAAGACAAAATTATCTTTCAATGTTAAAATGTCATCATTCTTCAAACGCTCTACAAACTTTTCATCCATCATGTATTCAGCTGCGGCTCTAAACTGAATATCATCCAATCCTCTATTATTTAATTCAGCTTTTACTTCTTCAACTTTATTTAAAATTGTTTCTGAAGAATTTGGATATAAATCTCCCAATACATGCGGAGTTGTAATAAAGTTTTTAATTCCGTATGAATACATTTTAGAAATCAATTCAATTGAATGATCTAAATTTTTGGCACCATCATCAATACCTGGAAGTAAATGCGAATGAATATCTACAAATTCATTCGGAAAAACTTCATTTAATGGAATTTCTTTCTTTTTGAAAAAAAACATACTAAAAGTTTAAGAGGATACAAATTTATGGCTTTCTACGTATCTAACGTAAAAAAAAACACCCTATTTCATTACGAAATCGATTGAGTTTTAGTGTACGATTGCGTAAAAAAAATAGAACATATATATTTGATTTAAATATTTACAATTCATGATTTTAATAGCAGACGGAGGTTCTACCAAAGCAGATTGGATAGCCATAAATAATAATAAGGAAGAAGTTTTTAGAGTAAGAACCTTAGGTTTAAACCCTGCTGTTGTTCCTCAAAAGGAACTTAGAAACAGAGTCATTAATATGTTTCAATTAATAAATATTAAAGAAGAAGTTTCTGAAATTCATTTTTATGGAGCTGGTTGTGGCACTCCTAAACCAGTAGAAATTTTGAAAGAAACTTTATCTGAAATATTCTTTAATGCTAAAATTTTTATTACTGAAGATATGCTAGCTGCTGTCTATGCTAGCTCGGGGCAAAACCCAGCACTTGTATGTATTTTAGGAACTGGATCTAACAGTTGTTATTACAATGGCGATGAAATGGAAATGTTGGTAGATTCCTTAGGTTATACGATAATGGACGAAGCTAGTGGTAACTATTTCGGCAAGAAGTTGCTTAGAGATTATTTCTATAAAAAAATGCCAAAAACTATTCGAAAAAAGTTTGAACAATCTTATAATTTAAATTCTGACCATATAAAACAACATTTATACAGAGAAGATAATCCTAATATGTTTTTGGCTACTTTCGCAAAATTTATGTTTGAATTTAAAGAAGAAAAATATGTCAAAAAACTAATTAAAAAAGGATTTACTGAGTTCTTCAAATACAGAATTTTGCCATATAAAAAAGATAGCTCAACTCCTATTTATTTTATTGGCTCAATAGCTTTCTATTTTAGAGATATATTAGAAACAATTGCTAAAAAATATGATTTAGAAATTACTGATGTAATACAAAGACCTATAAACAACTTACTAGATTATCACAAGAAGCATATTAACTGATTAAATCCACCAAGCGTTCTAATGCCATTCCTCTAGATCCTTTAATTAAAATATGAGCTTTATTTAAATCTAGTGAATTAACATTATTTATTAAATCATCAAAACTTGAAAATTTTTGATTTATGTTGGTTTCTACTTTATTGAAGTTTTCACCTACAAGAATAACTTTATCAAAGTTTAAGCTTTCGCATAAATCAGAAATTGATTGATGTTCTTTTAAACTATCATCCCCTAACTCAAACATATCTCCTAAAACAACTATTTTATCAGCAGCCTTTATATCGTTAAAATTCTCTAACGCAGCTTTCATACTTGTTGGA
Organism: Tenacibaculum holothuriorum; assembly: GCF_002120225.1. Lineage (GTDB taxonomy): Bacteria > Bacteroidota > Bacteroidia > Flavobacteriales > Flavobacteriaceae > Polaribacter > Polaribacter holothuriorum. The sequence continues at coordinate 317,465 of NZ_LAPZ01000005.1, forward strand.
TTTGCATTATATGCATCTAAGATAATCTCATTATTCCCTATTTTAATTATTTGAGATCTATTGTTCGTAGGAACATAAGTTTCAATAGCTTTAACTATGCCTTCGGAAGAAACGTTAAAATATTCTCCAATTGTTATAGCAGCGGCGATATTAGAAAAGTTATATTTACCTATTAAATTACTTACAATTCTTTGATCCTTGTATTTTAACTCAACAAAAGGATTTACCCCTACATATTCTATAGAATCGTCAAAAAAGATTGTATTTCCTTTTTCAGTTTTTTCTACTTGAATTTTATCCGATTGGTTAACAAATATCTTACGTTGATTCTTAAGTAAGAAGTGATACATTTCAGATTTTGCTTCTATAACACCCTCAACCGAGCCAAATCCTTCTAGATGAGCTTTTCCAAAGTTTGTAATATATCCGTAATCTGGCTCAGTAATAGAACATAAAAAAGCTATTTCTTTATGATGATTAGCCCCCATTTCTATAATACCAATTTCATGTTCTGGTTTCATTGATAACAACGTTATAGGAACACCAATATGATTATTTAAATTTCCTTTGGTAGCTAACGTATTAAACTTTTGAGATAATACGGAATTAATCAACTCTTTAGTGGTTGTCTTGCCATTACTTCCAGTTAAAGCTATAATTGGTTTCTTGAGTTCTTTTCTATGGTAATTAGCCAACTTTTGAAGTGTAACTAATACATCATCTACTAAAATTATATGTTCATTATTACTGAATTCCTCTTCATCTACAACAGCATATAACGCTCCTTTTTCTAGTGCTTCTTCAGCAAACTTATTACCATTAAAATTCCCTCCTTTTAAAGCAAAGAAAATGGTATTCTTTCTAATATTCCTAGTATCAGTATCTACTAAATAATTTTGAGTATATAGGCTGTAAAGTTCTTCTATCTTCATAAAACAAAAATAAAAAAACCTCATTGAGCAATCAATGAGGTTTTTATATAAATATTAAATATTTTCTTATTTATAACTGTATCTTGGTGTAGCAGTCTTAGATCTATTCATCATCATTGGTCCTACTTTATCAGTAGCACATCTAAATCCGATAAAGTTTGTAGACATATACTGTGGGAAGTATCTTCTTTGAGCTGGATCTAACCAATATTCTCTATCTGCCCAAGAACCACCTTTATAAACTCTAGACTTATCACTAATTAAAGTAGTTCTATTCTTAGAATCATACTCAAATTTCTCTACAACATTTCCTAAAGTATCTCTTTCAGCTTCTGGCTTAACAGGAGAGTTATACATTCTTGGTTGACCTGATAATTGATCTTTATCTAAACCAAATATCTTAGAAGAAGCTTGGTCTCCGTCACCTAAATTAGAATTATCAGCTAAAGTATAGTTTCTTCTCATGTAAGTATCTTCTTTTGTAACTGGAATATACTTAACACTTCCTGGTAAATCTTTAGGCACAATTCTTCCGTTTTCTAAAGTATCGTATTCTACTTCACCATCACCAACGATAACAACTTTACCATCTTGATCTATTAATTTTTTCGTAAAAATATTTCCTCTAAAATAGTTAAAGTCATTTGCTTCTGAATCAATTACTGGACGGTAAACATCAGAAACCCACTCTGCTACGTTACCAGACATATCATATAATCCGAATGCATTTGGTGGATAACTCTTAACAGCGTTAGGAATATCTGAACCATCACTACTCCAACCAGGAATACCACTATAATTACCTTTTCCTTGCTTAAAGTTTGCTAATTGATCTCCTCTTCTACGCTTATCTCTATCACGAGTATATTTTCCGTTCCAAGCATATTTCTTTCTTCCTCTAATATTGTTATATTCTCGGTTTTCAAAAATTGCTTTTGCCGCATATTCCCACTCAACTTCAGTAGGTAATCTGAATTTTTGGGCTAAAATACCATCGGAAGAAGTTACTTGTCTTCCTGTAAATTGATCTTTTGCAGGTTTAGGTTCACCTTTTTTTCTTGGCACAGGCAATCCTCTTTTATAAATAGTTGAATCACCATCAAATAATGCATATGGATTCGCTAAATAAGCTTCAGTATCAAAATTATTTTTCCCTTTAAATTGAATTGAATCTTCTTTAAAAATATTTTTAATGATTCCCTTATCCATTAATATTTTTAAGTTCACTGCATTAGTACGCCACTTACAATATTTGTTAGCTTGTGTCCAACTAACTCCAACTACAGGGTAATCTGCATACGCTGGATGACGTAAATAACTCTCAGACAATAAATTAGTATTACCTAATCCTTTTCTCCAAACTAAAGTATCTGGTAAGATAGAAGGATAAATATGTTTAAACTGTGGGTCTTCTGGCGGGAATACATCTTTGGTGTATTGCATGAATAATCCGTATTCAGCATTTGTCACCTCAGTTTCATCCATATAAAACGAACGAACATGCATTTGTCTTGGAGTAGTATTCCAATCAAACATTACATCGTCTTGTACTAATCCCATTGTAAAAGTACCTCCTTCAATATGTACCATACCTGGAGGAACGTTTGCTCCTGCTTTGTGTTTTCCTTTAATGTAACTTCCATAATTAGGGTCGTTGAAGTTCCATCCTGTTAATGAAGATTGGCTAGAACTACCTCGTCTGTTAGATTGACAAGAGGTTATCATTAAACCAATGATAGCCAATAAACTAAATAATTTTAACGTACTTTTCATGAAATCTCTTCTATTTTTAAGGGTGTCGCAATTTACAATAATTATAACTTCTAACAACTAATTTAAAATAAAATTATTGGTTTATAGTCACACTCGCAACAGTACAAACGATAGTTTTTTTACTTTAGTATGACTTAAGTATCTTTTTGTAAAATATCTAATATTAAATTTCGTTATTTTGTACGATATATGAAAAGATTATTAACACTTATATTTTTACTTCCTTTATTTACTTTTTCGCAAAGTAATTCGGTATTATCATCGGGTAATTGGTATAAATTTTCGATTGATACAACTGGAATTTTTAAAATTGATGTTTCTTTTTTACAACAATTAGGAATTAACACTAGCTCAATAAATCCCAAAAACATTAAGATTTATGGTAATGGAGGACAAATGCTTCCTGAAAGGAATAGTGATTTTAGACATACATCTCTTCAAGAAAATGCAATTTATGTTTCAGGAGAAGGTGATAATGTTTTTAATAATGGTGATTATATTTTATTTTATGGTAAAGGCCCACATGATTGGACAGTAAACCCTACCGCTAATGAAGCAAATCATCGTCAAAATATTTATTCAGATAAAGCTTATTATTTTTTAACAATAGATACTACTCCTGGTAAAAGAATATCAAGTCAAATTCAACCAACAGGAACTCCAACAAATGTGGTAACCGAATACGACGATTATACTTTCTACGAAAAAGAAAATGTAAACTTATTTGCTTTAGGTAGATTATGGTTTGGAGAAGATTTTAGTTTCGAAAACACGCAAAACTTTACGATTCCTTTTCCGAATGTAGTTAGTGGCTCAAAAGTAAAAATTAGAGTTAGTGCTGTGGCACAATCTACTTTACAATCGACTATGACGGTTCAAGCAAACGGGCAAAATGTAACCACATTAAATTTACAAGCTGTTTCTGGCTCTACAACCAGTACGTTGGCAACTCAATCTGTTGGAACTGGAGAAATTAATGCTGCAACTCCTATAAATATTACGTTAACATATAATAATGGCGGGCTTCCTTCAGCAAAAGCTTATCTAGATTATATTGAAGTGATAGGAAAGAAAAACTTAATAGCAAACAATACTCAATTTAGTTTTAGAAGTTTTGATGCTGCAAATACTAGCGGAATTATTGAATATCAAATACAAAATAATAATGATATTTTTCAGGTTTGGAATGTAACCGATTACATAAATCCAAAGAATATAGATAATGCTTCTTCTGGAAATATGTTTACATTTAAAAGTAACGGAGGAAATTTACAAGAATTCGTAGTCTTAAATTCTTCAAATTATTACACGCCAAAAATTGATGGAAACCCAAAAATTGAAAATCAAAATTTGCACGCATTAAACAATGTCGATTATCTAATTATTACAACAAGTGAATTATTTTCTGAAGCAAAACGATTGGCAGATTACCATCAACAAAATTCAAACTTAACCACACAAGTTGTTTTATTACCTCAAATATATAATGAGTTTTCATCGGGTTCTAAAGATATTACCGGAGTAAGAGACTTTATTAAATATTTATATGATAAACCTTCATCAAGAAAAATATCATATGTGTGCTTCTTTGGCGATTCTTCATATGATTTTAAAAATCGATTAAACGGAAACAACAATCTCATCCCAACATTTCATGCCATTGAAAGTTTCAATTTAACTTCTTCTTTTGTTACTGATGATTATTTTGTAATGATGGATAATAATGATGGGCAAATGCTAAGTAGTGATACTATTGAAATTGCTTCAGGTAGAGTTCCTGTTTCAACACCACAAGAAGCAAAAAGTGTTGTAGATAAAATTTTAAGTTATTATCACCCTGAATCTTTTGGAGATTGGAGAAATACGGTAACTCTTGTTGCCGATGACATTGATCAAGATGCAGATAGAACTTTACAAAGCGGGTTAGAAGAAGTTGCAGATAGTATTAAAAAATACAAGCCGTTTTTCAACCTTAACAAATTATACGCCGATGCTTTTAGACAAGAAACCTCGTCGGGTGGAGAACGTTATCCACAAGTTACAGAAGCAATTACGAATGCTATTGAAAAAGGAACTTTAGTTTTTGATTATTTTGGTCATGGTGGTGAAAATGGTTTATCTGAAGAACGTTTGGTAGAAATACCACAAATAGAAGGTTTAAACAACAACAAAACACTACCATTATTTATTACTGTTACGTGTGAGTTTTCTCGTTTCGATAATCCTCTAAGAATTACTGCTGGTGAAAAACTATTCTTAAATGCAAACGGCGGTTCTACTAGTATGATTACTACCACTCGAGATGTTTTTATTAGTACTGGTGAAAGATTCAACAAAACATTAACAAAATACGTTTTCAATTTCGATAACACCAACAGTACAATTGCTCAAAACTTAGTTAAGGCAAAAAATGAAACCGGTAGTATTCAAAAGTTTTTCATTTTTTACTTTGGTGATCCTGCTATGAAATTAGCAATTCCTAAGCCTAATATCAACATTACTAAATTGAACGGAAAAGATATTACACAATCTATCGACACATTAAAAGCTTTATCTAAAGTTACTTTCGAAGGTATTGTAACTAACGAAAGTAACAACATTCTTAGTAATTTTAATGGTGAACTTTTTGCTACTGTTTTTGACAAACCTATTGACAAACAAACTCTAGACAACGACGGATTTGGAGTTGTAAATACATTCGATACTCAAGAAAGTAAGCTATTTAGAGGAAAAGCTTCAGTAACAAACGGAAACTTCAAATTCGATTTTATTGTACCTAAAGATATTAAAATTGCCTACGGAAAAGGAAAAGTTAGTTTATATGCCAACAATCAATCTATTGACAAAGGTGGGGCAAATTTCGATATTACCGTTGGAGGAATTAACACCAATGCACCAGAAGATACAACAGGTCCAGAAATTCAACTTTTTATGAATGATGAATCTTTTGTGGATGGTGGAAACACAAATTCCTCTCCAAATTTAATTATAAAATTGAGTGACTTAAGTGGAATAAACACTTCTATAACCGCAGTAGATCATGATATAACAGCAATTTTAGACGGAAATCAATCAGAACCAATTGTTTTAAACGATTACTATGAAACTGAATTAGATGATTTTACCAAAGGAAAAGTAACTTATCAATTAAGAAATTTATCTACAGGACCACATACTCTAAAAATAAAAGCTTGGGATGTTTACAATAATTCATCAGAAGCCACGTTGAACTTTGTGGTTGTTAATGACAGCGGATTAACTTTAAGTAATGTTTTAAATTATCCTAATCCGTTTGTAAATTACACCGAATTTTGGTTTAACCACAATAAGCCTAATGAACCTTTAGAAGCACAAGTGCAAATTTTTACTGTTTCGGGTAAATTAGTAAAAACCTTAAATCAAAACGTACAAACAACAGGGGGATTATCACGTTCAATTACTTGGAACGGACTAGACGATTTTGGAAATAAAATTGGTAAAGGGGTTTACGTTTATAAGCTAAAAGTGAGGTCTACTGTTACGAATTTAGTTAGTGAGAAGTACGAAAAATTAGTAATACTTCAATAAAATTATATATTTGCCAAACTATTAATCAACTATTTAAATGAGAAAAATACCCTTTCTATTAGCAATTATAGCTTGTTCAGTATTTAAAGTACAAGCGCAAAGTATAAATACTACGGCAATGCCATTCTTATTAATTACTCCAGATGCTCGCGCAGGAGGTATGGGAGACATTGGTGTTGCAACGTCATCAGATGCTTTTTCTATTTTTCACAACCCAGCAAAAACTGCATTTAATCAAAACCAAATTAGCATAGGACTAAACTATACACCTTGGTTACGTAATTTAACCGATGATATTTTTGTAGGTGGGGCTTCTTATGTAAACAGATTTAAAGAAAACTCTGCTTGGGGTGTAGATATAAAATATTTTTCATTAGGAACAGTTAACCTTACAAACCCTGATGGAAGTGCAAATGGTACAGAAAATCCTAACGAACTTGCTATTACTGGTATATACTCTTTAAAATTAAGCGAGCGTTTTTCTATGGGTATTGGTTTAAAATATATTCACTCTAATTACCAAATTAGAAGTGCTAACTCTAACTTAAGTCCAGTTAACGCATTTGCTGTAGATATTTCAGGTTATTACCAATCTGATGAAGAAAACTACGGAAACTTTAACGGACGTTATCGTTTTGGTTTTAACATTGCCAATATTGGCCCAAAAGTAAACTATACAAATGCCGCTAACAACGACAGTTTTATTCCTACAAATTTAAAACTTGGTGGTGGATTTGACTTCATCTTCGATGATTATAACACTTTAGGACTTAATGTAGAATTCACTAAATTATTAGTATCATCTGATAATACTGATGGATGGGTTGAAGGAATTTTTTCTTCTTTCGACAATTTAACTCCTACTTGGGCTTTAGGTGCTGAATATATGTACAACAATGCATTTGCAGTAAGAGCTGGTTATTTCCACGAAAGTGCAGATAACGGACAACGTCAATACTTTACTATGGGAGCTGGTTTTAAGGCTAGAGCATTCTCTTTAGACTTATCATATTTAATCAATTCAGCAGATGTAAACAATCCTCTAGAAAACACTTTACGTTTTTCTTTAGCGTTTGATTTAGGAACTATTTACGAAGATTATTAGAAAGTTCTAATAAATAAAGAATAATTGCTATTTTTGTAGCATATCAAAAGCAGTCTTAACGACTGCTTTTTTTAACCTTTATATTTTTATGGAAAAAATTGAAGTTAAAAGTTCTGCAGTGGTTTTTGAAAACATTGATCAATTACCAACTGATGACAAAGCGTTAATGGAAAAGGCTATAGAAGCAAGAGCTAAAGCATATGCTCCTTATTCTAAATTTAATGTTGGTGCCGCTCTATTATTAGAAAATGGTAAAATTATTTTAGGTAATAATCAAGAAAACGCAGCGTATCCTTCTGGGATGTGTGCAGAAAGAGTTGCTATTTGGAAAGCAGGGTCTGAATTTCCTGGAGTAAAAATTAAAAAAATAGCAATTACAGCCGCTTCTTCAACTACTAAAGTAAACAAACCAGTAGGACCATGTGGAGCATGTAGACAAACATTATCAGAATATGAAATTAACCAAAAAGAGCCTATGGAAGTAATCTTTATGGGTGAGGTAGGAAAAGTGGTAAAAATTGAATCTTTACTACATCTACTCCCTTTCTCTTTCGATAGTTCTTATTTATAATTTCAAAATAAATAAACTTAAATTTTATCTTTTTGTGAAAAATTTCACAAAAAGATAAAATGATTTTCACAATCAAACACACTTCTTTTTGTTTTTTTCAAAAAAACATCCTTACAAAATTCATTTTATCACAAAAGTGATTTCATTTCTTTTTTCTATATAAGATTTTACAATTAAAAACCGTTCTTTTGTTTTTACATTATTAAAAACATCTTTATGATTTCATCGGTAATAACAGGAACAGGATCATACATCCCTTCAATTAAAAAGGAAAATTCGCTATTTGAAAATAATCGATTTTTAAATACAGATGGTTCTGCTTTTCAAAACACTAATACTGTTATTATTGAAAAGTTCAAAGCTATTACTGGTATTGAAGAACGTAGATATGCAGAAACAAAATACAATGCTTCTGATCTTGGTTATTTTGCAGCTCAAAAAGCAATTGAAGATGCAGGTATTAATCCAGAAGAATTAGACTACATTATCGTTTCTCATAATTTCGGTGATGTTAAAGACGCTGCAATTCAAAGTGATATTTTACCCAGTTTAGCCACCAGAGTTAAATACAGACTTGGAATTTCAAATCCTAATTGTGTTGCTTACGATATTCTTTTTGGTTGCCCAGGTTGGGTAGAAGGTGTTATTCAAGCTCAAGCATTTATTAAAGCTAAAATGGCTAAAAAGTGCTTAGTTATTGGTACCGAAACATTATCGAGAGTCGTTGATAAACACGATAGAGATTCTATGATTTATAGTGATGGTGCAGGTGCTTGTATTATTGAAGCTAAAGAAAACAGTGATAGTGCAATTTTAAGTCACGCATCTCAAACCTTTGCAAAAGAAGAAGCATATCATTTATTCTTCGGAAATTCTTACGATAAAAATGAAGATCCGAATGTTCGTTATATTAAAATGCACGGACGTAAAATTTATGAGTTTGCTTTAACAAATGTACCACAAGCAATGAAAACTGCTCTAGATAAAAGTGGTGTTTCTATTGATGATGTTAAAAAAGTTTTCATTCATCAAGCAAATGAAAAAATGGACGAGGCTATCATAAAACGTTTTTACAGATTGTATAAAAAGCAAGCTCCAGAAGGTGTAATGCCAATGAGCATCCATAAATTAGGTAATAGTTCTGTTGCTACTGTACCTACTCTACTCGACTTGGTTTTAAAAGGACAAATTGAAAATCAAGAAGTACAAAAAGGAGATGTAATTATAATGGCATCTGTAGGAGCAGGAATGAATATAAATGCAATCGTGTATCGCTACTAAAAACTTCAAAAAATCTAAATTTAAATCTTAAAAATCTAATTTGTAAGTACTATTTTTGCGCATGCAACAACACAACGTACTTATATTAGATTTTGGCTCGCAATACACGCAACTTATTGCACGCCGAGTAAGAGAATTAAACATTTATTGTGAAATTCATCCTTACAACAAAATTCCAACAAATTTAAACGATTTTAAAGCTGTAATCTTATCTGGAAGTCCTTCTTCTGTAAGATCAGATGAAGCTCCGCATCCAGATTTATTAGAAATTAGAGGTAAAAAACCTTTATTAGCTGTTTGTTATGGTGCTCAATATTTAGCACATTTTTCTGGCGGATTAGTAGCTCCTTCTAATACCCGTGAATATGGTAGAGCCAACTTATCTTTCATCAAAGAAAATGAAGAATTCTTTAAAGATATTTCAGAAGGAAGTCAAGTTTGGATGAGTCATTCAGACACCATAAAAGAACTTCCTACAAATGGAGTATTATTAGCAAGCACTCACGATGTAGAAAATGCTGCTTATAAAATTGAAGGAGAGACTACCTATGCAATTCAATTTCACCCAGAAGTATATCATTCTACTGATGGTAAACAATTATTAGCTAATTTTTTAGTTAATATAGCAGGAGTAGCTCAAAACTGGACGCCAGATTCTTTTGTAGATGAAACCGTAAAAAGTTTACGTGAAAAAATTGGTAGCGACAAAGTTGTTTTAGGCTTATCGGGTGGTGTAGATAGTACAGTAGCAGGAGTTTTATTACACAAAGCTATAGGCAGCAACTTACACTGTATCTTTGTAAACAATGGGCTACTTAGAAAAAATGAGTTTACTGATGTATTGAAACAATACGAAGGAATGGGCTTAAATGTTAAAGGAGTAGATGCTTCGGCACGCTTCTTGAATGAGCTTGCTGGATTAAGCGATCCTGAAGCAAAACGCAAAGCTATTGGTAAAGTTTTTATTGATGTTTTTGATGATGAGGCATCTCAAATTGAAGACGCAAAATGGTTAGCTCAAGGAACAATTTATCCAGATGTAATTGAGTCTGTTTCTGTAAATGGAGGTCCTTCTGCAACCATTAAAAGTCATCATAATGTGGGTGGATTACCTGACTTTATGAAACTTAAAGTAGTTGAACCTTTACGAATGATTTTTAAAGATGAAGTTCGTCGTGTAGGTGCTTCTATGGGAATAGATAAGAACTTATTAGGCCGTCATCCTTTTCCAGGACCTGGTTTAGCGATTAGAATACTGGGAGATGTAACGTCAGAAAAAGTTCGTATTTTGCAAGAAGTAGATGCCGTTTTTATTAATGGTTTAAAAGAAAACGGATTGTACGATAAAGTATGGCAAGCAGGTGCAATTTTATTACCAGTAAATTCTGTTGGGGTTATGGGTGATGAAAGAACTTATGAAAAAGTAGTTGCTTTAAGAGCTGTTGAAAGTACTGATGGAATGACGGCAGATTGGGTAAATTTACCTTATGAGTTTCTGCAAAAAACATCAAACGAAATTATAAATAAAGTAAAAGGTGTGAATAGAGTTGTTTATGACATTAGCTCAAAACCACCTGCTACTATTGAATGGGAATAATTATTTTATTAGAATTTAAATAATGAAACCGACATGTTTAAAATATTTATTTAAACATAAGAGGTTACATCTGACAGATAAAAAAACAATTAGGATAAACAGATGAAAAGAATAAAGTTATTAGTATTTCTTTGCGGATTAACATTTGCTGTTTCTTGTGGTCAGCAAAAAAGATATGTTTCATATAAAGTTAAAGAAGGTGAAACAATAAGCGATATTGCTGAGCGACTTTCAATGCAAGAAGATGATTTACTTCGATTAAATCCAGATGTTAGTGCTACGCCAAAAGCCAATACAATAATTGTTATTCCTAATCAAAAGATTACAAAAAGTTCGGGTAATACAAACTCTGAAACTACTTCAGAAAATTCAGAAGTCGTTGAAAACACCGAAAACCCAACTTCTTCTAATACTTCTGAAGAAGATGACAATAAAACGTACAAAACTGTTATTGTCGACTACAAAACACACACAGTACAACCTGGTGAAACTGTGTATCGTTTAACAAAAACCTACGATATTTCTAAAGAAGAGCTTTTGAATTTAAATCCTGAATTTCCAGATTTAAGATTCAACAAACTTTCTGTAGGTCAAGTTTTAAAAGTAGATAAAACAGAAAAAGAAATTAGTCTTAACAAAGAAGATATTCTAAAACAATTTGTAACTCACGAGGTAAAAAGTAAAGAAACTATTTTTAGTTTAACTCGTTTTTACAATATTACTAAAGAAGATTTAATAAAACTGAATCCAGAGTATCCAGGTATTGTAAATAATGAACTTCAAATTGGTCAATTAATAAAAATTAGACCTTTAAATACCAATGAAGAGCCTTCGGAAGAAAGTAATGCGGCTATTTATGAAGATATCATTGATATTGACAAACCTCTAAATATTGCTTTGTTACTTCCTTTTAGAGCTTCAGAATATGATAGTATTTCTAGCAAAGATATTTTCAAGAAGAATAGACTTGCTAATATGGTAACCGATTTTTATATGGGTGCTGCTATTGCTATTGATTCAATCAAAGAACAAGGAATTGACGTAAATGTAAATGTTTACGATACGGGTAAAAAAGGAGCTAACCTTCAAAACATTGTAAACAACAACGATTTAGACGATATGGGTGCTATTATTGGTCCTTTTTATTCTGATGTTGCGATTACTTTATCTAAAGAAGTAAATGCTCCAATAATATTCCCTCACTATTCTAGCAAGCAAAAAAGTTTTTCTTCTTCTAAATTAGTTAAATCAACTCCTGACAAAGAAGCTTATATTTCATTTTTAACTGAATATTTAAAAGATAATTTTAACGGAGAAACAATTTTTGTTGTTGACGATGGAACTTCAAAAAGTAAAGGGTATGCTTCTAAAATTTCATCTTCTTTAAAGAGACACGATTCTATTCAAAAAGTAGTATCAATTACTCCAAAAGATGGATATATTAAAAAAGAGCGTTTTACAGATTTAATGAAACCTGACAGCAAATCTTGGGTTATTTTAACTTCTGATAATAATGTTGCTGTGGCAAATGCTTTAAATAGTATGATTGGTTTACCAGAAGGTGCTACTGCTAGAGTTTTTTCTATTGAAAAGAATAAAGCATTTGATAAAATTGATAATTATAAATTAGCTAATATTAACTTCACTTACGTTACCAATACATATAGTGATAATGAAGAATCGTTTGTAAGAAACTTTAATAAAAAGTACTTAGAAAGGAACAACGCTCTACCGTCTGATTATTCTGTTAGAGGTTTTGACATAACGTATGATGTGTTAATACGATTAGCTTCTGGAAAAGATTTAAAAGATACTTTTAAAGAAGGAGTGTCTTTTAGATTAGAAAACAAATTTGATTATCGTAAAAAGCTTTTCGGAACTTATAATAACCAAGGTTTGTATATTGTTAAGTTCAATCCTGATTTAAGTTTAGAAAGATTAAAATAAAAAAATCCGATGTTTAAAACATCGGATTTTTTTATTCATACATTTCTTTATAATATTTTTGATAATCTCCACTGGTAACATTATCTACCCACGCTTGATTTTCTAAATACCATTTTACGGTTTTTTCGATTCCTTCTTCAAATTGTAATGAAGGTTCCCAACCCAATTCATTTTTTAATTTTGAAGAATCTATAGCATATCTAAAATCATGTCCCGCTCTATCTGTTACATAAGTTATTAATTTTTCAGATTCTCCTTCTTTTCTGCCTAATAATTTATCTACAGTTTTTATCAACACTTTGATTAAGTCGATGTTTTTCCATTCATTAAATCCACCAATATTATACGTATCACCTAATTTTCCTTTATGGAAAATAACATCTATCGCTCTTGCATGGTCGTTTACAAATAGCCAATCTCTAACATTTTCTCCTTTTCCATAAACTGGTAAGGGTTTGTTATTACAAATATTATTGATAAATAACGGTATTAACTTCTCTGGAAATTGATACGACCCATAATTATTAGAACAGTTAGAAATTACTACTGGTAAGCCATACGTATCATGAAAAGCTCTCACAAAATGATCTGAAGAAGCTTTAGATGCTGAATACGGTGAATGTGGATCATACGCAGTTTCTTCTGTAAAAAAACCATTCTTTCCTAAACTTCCGTATACTTCATCTGTTGACACATGATAAAACAACTTATTTTCAAAATTGTCTTTCCAATTATTTTTAGCTGCTTGAAGTAAACTTAAAGTTCCCATTACATTTGTTTGTGCAAACGAAAACGGATCTTTAATAGACCTATCAACATGAGATTCAGCTGCTAAATGTATTACCCCATCAATTTTATATTTTAAAAATATCTCTTGAATAAATTTGTAATCACAAATATCTGCTTTAACAAAAGTATAATTCGATTTATCTTGAATATCTTTTAAGTTTTCCAGATTACCTGCATAGGTTAAAGCATCTAAATTTATGATATTATAGTTGGGGTAATTATTTACAAACAGCCTCACTAAATGTGAGCCTATAAAACCTGCTCCTCCAGTAATTAATATATTTTTCATTAAAATGATAAGTCTATATTCTGTAGTATCAAAAATACTAATAAATAAATGGAGTATTTAACTTTTCGAAAGTGGTGAGCATTTCATCTTTAGAGGATAAAATTACTTCTTCTTCTTTTAATTTCCAGTCTATATTTAATGTTGTATCGTTCCATATAATACCTGAATCATATTTCGGAGCATAGTAATTATCTACTTTGTATGCAAATACTGCTTCTTCAGAAATTACTATATATCCATGAGCAAAGCCTCTAGGCACAAATACTTGTCTTTTGTTTTCTTCTGAAAGTTCTACAGTAACATGTTTTCCATAAGTTAGAGAATTCTTCCTAAGATCAACAATTACATCTAATACTTTTCCTTGAATACAACGTACTAATTTCGCTTGAGCATAAGGTGGTTTTTGAAAATGTAATCCTCTTAGGACTCCTTTGATTGATTTAGACTCATTGTCTTGTACAAAACTTACTTCACCAATATTTTCTTCAAATTCTTTTTGATTAAAAGATTCAAAAAAGTAACCTCTTTGATCATTAAAAACTCGAGGTTCAATTATTATAACTTCTGGAATATTTGTTTTTATGAAGTGCATTTATTCTTTTACCAAATTTAAAAGGTACTGACCATAGCTATTTTTCTTCAAAGGCTCTGCAAGTTTTTTCACTTGCTCTTTTGATATATATCCCATATGTAACGCTATTTCTTCCAAACAAGCCACTTTTAAACCTTGACGTTTTTCTATGGTTTCTATAAACTGACCTGCTTCCAATAAAGAATCGTGTGTACCTGTATCTAACCAAGCAAATCCACGTCCCATTAATTCAACCTTCAATTCTTCCTTTTCTAGATAATATTGATTTACGGATGTAATCTCTAATTCTCCTCTTTCTGATGGTTTTACGTTTTTAGCCACCTCGATTACATTATTCGGATAAAAATACAATCCAACTACGGCGTAATTAGATTTAGGAAATTTAGGCTTTTCTATAATAGACTTCGCATTTCCTTTTGAATCAAAATCAACTACCCCATATCGTTCTGCATCTTTTACATAATAACCAAATACTGTAGCTTTATTTTGCTTCTTTACATTATTAATTGCAGAATTTAACATTTCGGGCAATCCATGACCATAAAAAATATTATCACCTAAAACCATACAAACATCATCATTACCTATAAACTCTTTTCCTATAATAAAAGCTTGTGCTAATCCGTCTGGATAAGGTTGCTTTGCATATGCTATGTTAAGTCCTAAATCACTTCCATTTCCCAATAATTTTTGAAAATTTGGCAAATCATCTGGAGTTGAGATAATCAATATTTCTTTTATCCCTGCAAGCATTAATACCGACAATGGGTAATAAATCATTGGTTTATCGTAAATTGGCAATAGTTGTTTTGATACCCCTTTTGTTATAGGATATAGCCGTGTACCCGACCCTCCTGCTAGTATAATACCTTTCATATGCTAAAACTATAAAAGCGAAGTTAAAAAAATAAGCTCAGAAAATTTTCTGAGCTTATTTTTTATTTATTTATCAACTTATTAATTGATCTTTTTATTCTTTCTTTATCTTCCTCTGTTAAATTAGAGCCAGAAGGTAAACACAATCCATTTTCAAATAATTCTTCAGAAACACTAGTTCCATAATAACTACAATCTTTAAACACCGGTTGCATATGCATTGGTTTCCATAAAGGTCTTGACTCTATATTATCTTCTAAAAGACTTAAACGTAAATCTTCTCTTGAAAACCCTGTCACACTTTTATCAACAACAATTGCACTTAACCAATGATTGGAAAAATAATCTGTTGAAGGTTCCTTAAACACCTCCACACCTTCGATATTACTAAATATATCCTTATAAAATTCGTTATTATTCCTTCTATAAGAAATATGCTTATCTAAAACCTCCATTTGCCCTCTACCAATTCCCGCGGTAATATTACTCATTCGGTAATTATAACCAATATGACTATGCTGATAATGTGGAGCATTATCTCTTGCTTGAGTAGCTAAAAAAATTGCTTTTTGCTTGTCATCATCAGATTTACAAACTAATGCTCCTCCTCCTGAAGTAGTAATAATTTTATTTCCATTAAAAGAAAGAATACCAAAATCTCCAAAAGTTCCGCATTTCTTTCCTTTATATGCAGAACCTAATGCTTCAGCAGCATCTTCAATTAAAGTTATATTATACTTATTGGTAATAGCTAATATTTCATCCATTTTAGCTGGCATCCCATATAAGTGTACAACTATTACTGCTTTAGGTTTATTTCCTTTTGAAATTCCATCTTCAATTGCTTCAAGTAAAGATTTAGGGCACATATTCCAAGTTTCTTTCTCACTATCAACAAAAACAGGAGTTGCTCCTTGATAAACAATTGGGTTTGCCGAAGCAGAAAAAGTCATACTTTGGCAAATGACTTCATCATCCTTAGAAACTTTAGCTAAAATAAGCGCTAAATGCAGTGCTGAAGTTCCTGAAGATAAACAAGCTACTTTTGAACTTTCTTCAATATAATTTTCTAAATCCTTTTCAAAACCATTAACATTTGGACCTAAAGGAGCCACCCAATTAGTATCAAATGCTTCTTGAACATATTTTTGCTCTCCTCCTCCCATATGTGGAGAAGACAACCAAATTTTATCCATTCTTTTCTTTTTGTTTTATAATTCTGCCTGGATTCCCTACAACTGTAGTATAATCAGGAATATTATTAATAATTACCGCTCCAGCTCCAATAGTAACCCATTTTCCAATTTTAACACCTGGAATTACTATTACTCCAGCTCCAATATGAGTCCCTTCTCCTATTGACACGCCACCAGTAATCACTGCTCCTGGTGATATGTGAACAAAATCTTCTATTACACAATCGTGATCTAAACTAGCATTAGTATTAACAATGCAATGTTCACCTATTCTAGTACTCGCATTAACTATACTCCCAGCCATTAATGTTGTTCCTTTTCCTATTTTTACACTAGGAGATATTTGAGATTTTGGATGTATCGCTATTCCAAAGGTAACGTCAAGCTTTTCAACTATTATTTTACGTATGTTATTATTCCCTATGGAAATTATTAAAGCATAGCTTTCATTCCATTTATCTTCTGAAAAGACACCTAAGATTGGCACTTCTAAAATAGTACTTGGTAAATTATTTCCATCATCAAAAATACCATAGACATCTTTACCTGAAGATTTTAAAATCTCCAAGATTACTTTACCATGTCCGCTTGCTCCATACAAAAAAAACATACTATAAGAATTTCTTATAACTTTCTAAGTGACTTAATCTATTTATTCCAACAATTGTAGACAATACTCCTTTTTGCCCACAAGTATAGTTTAAACTAGCTTCAACCCCTAGTTTTTCAATTAATTTACCAGCAAAGAAAGGTCTAATAGCTATAAAAGGTTTAGAGTTAGCAAAGGGTTCATACTCTTTTTCTTCATGATTAAGATATGCTACTATACCATCTACCACTGAAATTTTGATTACTTCTTCCGCAAAATTCACTGAATAAGGAAAACTAAAAACACTTTTAACTTTCCCTTTATTTTTAAGAGTATTTAAACCTTCTTCTATTTCTTTTTGTTGAGAGTTTAAAGTATGTAATCTATCAATATCATTAATAGGTTTAGACCTTACAAGCCATTGCAAAACATCAATTGTATCAACATTTAATCTTTCTAGTTCATTATCTACCCTTTCTTCCAGATTATTAAAGGAGAACTCACTGTCCTCAAAATGTGGAGCAGATATTTTAGCTATGTGCTTTAGATTATTTTTACACGACGTCTTTTTAAGTGCATTACAATACAATTCATAGGAACTATACTCATAAGAAGAATGATGTGTAGTTATTCCAATATCATTTGCTTCTTCAATTAGTCTTATTACCTCTTCAACAGACATATTTTTATCAGCGAAACGCATTGTTCCCAAAGTAATTGAACTTAAAGATAACTTGTTCTTTAATTCTTCCACTTTAGTCCTGTTTTCCAGATAAATCTGTCATTCGTTTTTACTACTTCATATGAAGTTCTACCATGTAAAACTAATTCATCCCACCACAATACTGCTTCTCCAGGATTTAAAGTTACTTGTTCAATCATATGAGAGTTTGCCACATAGTTTTGTAAGAACTCAAAAAACTCTTTATTTAAAGCTTTATTTTCCTCAGCCTCATCCTTATCAATACAATAATAATTATAGTTAAAATGGATTAACCCATCTTCTTTAATATCAATAATTTTTTCGGTACGTTCCTCTCCAGCTTTTCTATACCTTACATCAGTTGTCTTCAAACGTTCTAATAACTCGGGACAGTTCTCTTCCATATATTTTAACAAAACTGGACCGTCTATAAATGTAGTAGCTCCACCTTTTATTGCCTTATTAACACTATAAAACAACATAATATCAGCAGGATCAGCAATGTAAGATTCATCCGTGTGTAAAGGTTGTGCATTTTTACTATGCCTATATGCTGACATATCTGGAATATCATGATCATACCTAATCTCTAACCACTTTTCATGTGTTTGAGCACCTTCATTTTTGAAATCTTCTCCTATATTAATTGATTCTCCAACATGATCAGTAAAAACATCATAAAACTCCCTTAAATCTCCTAAATACCATTCAGGAACTACCTTAATTACTTTAAATTGTTTTAGAGCCTTTTTCACTTCTTTTGCAGCTACTTCAGGATCGTTTGTTCTTAGCTTAACTTCTGTTATAAATTTCATTTTCTTTTTTAATTTGTTCCGTTAAATTTCACTGTAGTTGTTTCACCTTCTTTATTAACATCTTTAGATAATAAAACTTTCTTCAAAGTTATAAAAAGGATTTTGACATCTAAAAGAAAAGATAAATTATCCACGTACCATACATCTAATTCAAATTTTTTGGTCCAAGATAAATTATTTCTTCCATTCACCTGAGCCCACCCCGTAATACCCGGCCTTACCTCATGTCTTCTTTTTTGATAATCGGTATATAAGCTTAAATACTCTGCAAAAAAAGGTCTTGGTCCAATAATACTCATATCTCCCTTAAATACATTAATCAATTGAGGTAACTCATCTAAAGACGTTTTCCTTACAAAACTACCAACTTTTGTTATTCTTTCTTGGTCGGGTAGTAATTCTCCATTTTCATTTCTTCTATCATTCATTGTTTTGAATTTAATTACTTTAAAAATAGAGTTATTTATCCCTCCTCTTTTCTGTAGAAAAAAAGGATTTCCTTTATTAGAAAAAGTAAGGATAATAATCAAAACTACTAAAAAAGGGCTAAGAATTAACAACCCAAAAATAGAAAAAACCAAATCGATTATTCTTTTTATGTAAAGCTTATATAAAAACATTAACTTATAATTTTATAAATTTTCATCACTTCTTCCCAATGCTTTTTCTGTTCATATGCCTCAACAATAACGTTACGCGAGTTTTTTTTCATCTTCCTCATAACTTCTTTATTTTCAATACAAAATTTCATTTTATCATATAACGCTTTTGCATCTCTAGCTGGAATTAGAAAACCGTTTACATTATTCTTTACTATTTCATTACATCCCGTAATATTGGATGAAATAGACGGTATACTCATCGCTCCAGCTTCCATTAAAGAGACTCCAAAACCTTCTCTATATGAAGGAAAAACAAATAGATCCATTATTTTATAATAAGGCCTAACATCCTCTTTAAAACCAAGAAAAAAAATAGAACTATTCTCTTCAATCTCTTTCTTTATTTCGGGTTTTATTGGGTTCAAATGCTCTTCATATCTTCCTATTAATAACAATTTGGCATTAACAAACTCTTCTTGAATACGGCTAAATGCTGTTACTAATTCGTTTATACCTTTATCTCCTACCAATCGACCTACAAAACCAAAAACAAAATCAGTATTCTTAAGTAACAGTTCCTCTCTCTGTAAATTACTTTGAACTATACTAGGATCGAAAAAATCTGAATTTATCCCATTTATACTTCCATTTCCAATTACACTGACCTTTTTCCTTGTTATCTTATTTTTTTTTAATTCATTTACTAATCCATTACTTACAACAAATATATTGGTAGCTAAAAAAGTTGATATTTTTTCAATAAACATTAGTACTTTTCTCTTAATCCCTTTTTCTCCTTCGTATCTTAACCCATGAATATAATAAATTCTTGTTTTTACACCTACTATGTAAGATGCGATCATAGATAAGAAACTAGCTTTCGGAGTGTTTCCATGAACAATATCAGGTTTTTCTTTAAAAAAGAAAAACAGGAGTTTAAACAAACTTAGCAAGTCGTTAAACACAGATATTTCCCTTTTCATTTCAATACTATGGTAATTTACTCCATGCTCTTTTGCCTTTTTAACTAGTTTATCTCCAGCGGAGGATACTAATGTAATATTGAATTCTTTAGACAAGTAAGAAATCTGTCCTTGAAAGAAAATTAACGCATCTGGGACAGTAGTGATTATAAACATTTTTTTTCTACTATCTAAGCCCATCTACTTTAGTTTCTTTAATAATTTTAATTGCCTCTTTATACAACTTTAATTCACTTTGAGTAATCTCTTTTTTACTTCTATTTTTTTGCAATATTTTGACTTTACCAAAAACTGACAATATTGAGACAACAATAGATTTTAAGTAGGACTTAAAGATCAAAAGACTATAGTGTCCTACATATTTTCTAATCATTCTTCTTTCGTTCTTATAAGCTTTTAACAACTTTTTTGTTGTTACGTTATTTTCTTCTCTATAAATATATAAAGGTTCAGAAATAGATATAATTTTTAAATCATTCCTTTTTGAAGACCTTAGCCACAAATCTAAATCTTGAGCAACGCTTAGATTTTCATCATATATATTTCTTTTATACCATTCTTTTCTAGCTATTAATGCAGCATGTGTTACGCCTTTCCTTTTGGTTAAAATCTCTTTAAAGCTTGCATTATCATAATCGTCCCCTCTTACCCCAATAACACTTAAATCATTCAAAACAGAATAAACACCAGATGTTACTATATCTACCTTATTTTCTTTAATAATTTTCACTAACTTTTCGACTCTATTCGGCATCATCAAATCATCTGCGTCCATCCTAACTATAAAATCATAACTTGCCATTTTAGTTACTTCGTTTAACCTTCCAGCCAACTTTTTATTTTTACCATCAGAGAAAACCTTAACGCGTGAGTCTTTTACAGAATTAGCAATAGCTAATGAGTTATCTGAAGACCCGTCATCTATTAATAATAGTTCCCATTCTTTATGCGTTTGAGCGAAAACCGACTTTATAGCATCAGGAAGAAACTTCTCTGCATTATAAAAAGGTATTGCGATTGTAACATTCATTTTTTTCTCTTTTGTTATAAATTTATGCTTTGTGGTTCTTTTTAAGCTAAAACGACATTCATTAAATACGTAAATGAATAATAAATAATTACCACAGCTCCTATTTTAAAGTTTTGGTACTTTAATATTTTATTTGTTAATAAGGGATAAATTATAATTAACCCCATCATAAACCATGACAGATAAGCAAACCTGTTTGAAAAGTTTACTCTTATTACTAAAATCCAAGCTGCATTTGCTATTAAAAAAATATTATACATTTGATTATAAAAAACATCATTGATTTTTTTCTTAAATATATAATACCAACCAGAAAAAACTGCTAGTGAGCTATAAATAATAAAATCCCATCGGAACCCCATTCCTCTAAACTCTTCATTCACATTCTCAGTAAAATATGCTCCGACTTTTTCAGTTCCAAATCCAGCCCCTCCAACTAAAAGAACTAAGTAATTCCCTAATACAAGAGATATTAATATAGAAGAAAACCAAAACAACAAATACCCTTTAGAGGACCTATAATATATAGAAACTATATATGCTAATGTAGGTAATAACAATGATTGATGAAAACTGCAAGCAAGAATCATTGTTCCTATTAAAAGAGGTCTATTCTTCCTATAAAAAAATGCTAATAAGAATATAGATGTAGCTATCCCATTCCTTATACCATTGGTTCCATAACTCCAAAAAGAAAACGAACCACATAAAATTAAAAAAGAATAAAACCAATATTGACGAAATAATTTTTTAGACAAAAAAAACAGTGGTAATACATAAAGACAGGCACAGACAAAGAAAAAAGTTTCTACATTCATATAATCACCACATAGTTCTAAGAAATAATAAAACCCATAATCATCAGAATATTCAATAAAACCACTTTCCTGATACCTTTTAAACATATTGGCATATACAGTCATATCAACAAACACCCCATTGATTGGTCTCATTCCCATATAGAAAACTATAAAAACCATATATAAATACCCGATAACATTGAGAACCCCAACGTTCCTAGTATCGTTTAACTTATAAGTAAGAGAGTTTAAAAAAATTAATATAGCTATTATCAAATAAAATTGATAATGAAAATAGGAATAGTCACTAGGGTTTATAAAATCAAACATACTAAAACGTTATTGACCTTTTAAAAACAATTTTCCCTTGATAATATGATATCCAAGTATTTAAAATTAATATTTTCCATAAAAGAAAACTATAATCAGCTTCGTTATTTTTATGCTTTTCTAATATATCTATACATTTTCCTACATCTAAAATATCATTTTTATTACTCATAAAAGATTCCTTTGCAAAAGAATACAAATCCTTCCTCAACCAAGCACTTATAGGTGTATTAAACCCATTCTTTTTCCCATAAAGAATTTCATTTGGGATTAGCCCTTCTAAGGCTTTTTTTAACAAATACTTTTTCTCATTATTTTTCACCTTCAATTTAGAAGGTATAGAAAAAGCAAAACTTACTAAATCATTATCCAACATTGGCACTCGCGCTTCTACACTATTTAACATAGTTGCCTTATCGACTTTTTCTAAATAGGTATGAGGTAATAATATATTAGCGTCTACCTTAAGCATTTTTTGCACTCTATCCTCATTTATAAAAAGCTTATTTTGCTTTTCATAATCTTCTTTCCAGTTTTCTTTCTCAACTTCATAACTCAAACTTTTACTAAGAACCTGATAAGGTGACTTATATGAAACTTCTTGTGACATATAATAAGCCATCATGGATCCTTCTGTTTCCTGATTTAAAATAAAAGACATCCGCTTCATACGCTCTTTCCAATTTTTCTTAGGTAATAACGGATATAACTTTGAAATCTTTTTCCAAGTATGAAATGACTTTAAAACATTATACCTCCTATAGCCTGCGAACAACTCATCTCCTCCATCTCCTTGTAAAATCACTCGTTTATCTTTTGAGCACAACTTACTTAATTGATATAAAGGAATACTAGCAGCTTCAGCAAATGGTTCATCATATTGAAATACTAAATCACAAAAAATATCTTTAACATCATTAGATGTAACCATTAACTCATTATGATTAGTTTTAAATTTATCAGCTATCAGTTTTGCGTTTCCCAATTCATTATCTGCATCTTTATTATAATCATAAACAACAGAATATGTATCGATTTTTGATGAGTAATGCATTGAAGAAAATGCAGTAACGGCACTGGAATCAATCCCCCCGCTCAGTAAAACTCCAATTGGAACATCGGAGACTAGTTGCCTAGATACAGCCGTTTCTAATTTAACTTTAACTTCATTTATTACCTCTTTTTCACTTAAAAGTGTTGTTCCTACATCATTTTTTATTGACCAATATTCTTGTTCTTCTATCCAATTATTATTAACAGTTGAAAAACTAGCTATAGTTCCAGGTTTATGTTTCTTCAAGCCTTTAACCATAGTTTGCTCTCCAGTAGTGTTCCCAAACCACATATATTGTGATAGTCCTTTATAGTCTAACTCAAAACTTTTTAACCAATTTAGTATTACTTTTGCTTCTGAAGCAAACAACAAAACTTCTTCATCTTCATAAATATATAAGGGTTTTATCCCTAATCTATCCCTAACAAAGCACAACTCTTTATTTTCAGTATTATAAATTACAGTTGAAAATATTCCATTCCATTCTCTTATACTCGAAATTTTATTTTTCTCATAAGTCTCTATCATTACCTCAGTATCAGAAGTAGTATGAGTTATTAAAGAATGTTCATTTGCAATATCTTTATAATTGTAAATTTCCCCATTATAGACACAAACATGCTCTTTGGAGTTAGAAAAAAAAGGCTGATTTGACCGATTATCCAAATCTAAAATACTTAATCTATAATGAATCATCAATACATTCTCGTCTCGATAAACTCCTCGATAGTCAGGTCCCCTATGGTCCATTAATTCACTTGACTTAATAAAATCAGAAAACCTAGCTTCTTCTATTCTGCTTTTGGCTACTAAACCTGCAAATCCACACATTCTCTCTAGTTTAAATTATAAAATTCTATTAAACTTTTAGCATTCGTTTTTATATCAAATCCTTTTTCTACAATGCTTTCAATTCTTTCTTTCTTATCTGTCTCTGGTAAAGCTACTATTTCCTTTATTTTTTCACTCCAAATATAACTATCTTTTATCTCTTCAAAGTGGATTGTTTTAGATCCTAAGTCTACTTCACTAGAAATCATATTTGAAATAAGAGAAGGAACTCCTACAGCTTGCGACTCAACCAATACTACCGGAAAACCTTCATAAAAAGATGGTAATAGCATGATATCTGCTCCCCCCATGAATTGAGGAACATCTTCTCTTATTCCTAAGAATGAAACTATCTTCTCTAAACCATATTCTTTTACTTTCTCTTTAAGCTTACTCTCTAATAGCCCTACTCCAAGAAAAAACATTCTAAAATCAACATTTGATTCTCTCAGCTCTTTTGCTATTTCAATAGAAAACAAATGATTTTTTTCTGGCTGTAATCTGCCTACCTGGATAATTTTTAATTGTTCGTTTGTTAGGTTAAATAAATTATTTATATAATTCTTACTACTTTCCCCATAATCTGCCAATTTATAAACATCAACAGAGTTAGGTATTACCAATACCGATTTATTCTTATAAAATAAAAGTTTACTCGCTTCTTTTCCACAAGAAACATAATGTGTTGATAAACCATTAATAAAAGCCTTTGCTATCTTATGATAAAAAAAACTCACAAAGACATTTCTTGATTTATCCGTTGTATTATGAGAATGCGCTATTCTTTTCTTAACCTTAGCTAATCTCGCACTTAATAAATGAAATGCATTGCTAAAATTCGTATGACAGTGAACCACTTGATACTCTTTATGATCCGAAAGTAGTTTTCTTAATTTTAAAAAACGTTTGATAGCATTTTTTTCGTTTATAACATAAATTTTACCTCCTAAAGATTTAATTTCATCTTCAAAATCACTTTTTACACTTGTAAAAACGACAAAATCAAACTGATACTTTTTACGGTCAATTTCTCTATAGATATTCATTAACATTGTCTCAGCACCAGCTCTGTTCATAGTACCGGTTACATGTAAAATTCTTTTCATTATGACTTTAACAATTTAATTAATCCTTCAAAACTTTCATACACTGGCTTATGGTTATTCAAAACAAACTTCTTTTCACTAATAAAATTCTCTATCTCATCTTCTAAGAATTTCTCAACCAATTTAATATTACTTCTATCCTTAATCCATTCTAAAGAACCTTTCACTTTATGGTTATTATTAGGAAAAACCAAGCAAGGAGTATTAGTAATATAGCAAAAAATCATTCCGTGTAATCTATCGGTAATAACAAGTTCAGCCTCTTTAAAGTTCCTCCAAATTTTATTCAACTCTTCATTCCTCTCTTCTAATGTTAAGTTATTTCTACCAATATGAGTATCATATTCCTTACTAACTTCAAAATTATTTTTCACTATTTCTAGGAGTTTATTTTGCTCATTTTCCTTCAATAACTTTTCATTATCTTTTCTTAAACATAATACAACTCCATTACGTTCTTCCTTTGGTAATATTTTATCCAAACTCATAACAATATCAGGTGTAAGTATAACATTGTTCTTTAAAAGCTTTTTCATTAAAGCATACGAAACTTTCTCTCTAGCTACAAATGTTAAGTCTTTATGCTTCCCATATCTTTTAATCGCTTTTCTTAAAGCTTTTTGCCCTTTTTTTGATTCAGAAAAATCTATGGTCTGAGGAAATGAAATAATCTTGTTGTTTGGAAAGCTTTCAACAATAAGTTGTCTATAAAACTCTATCTGTTCATAGAGGTCTCCAAAATTACCACCACCAACTGTAGTAACAATATCATCTTTAGATATATACTTTTTTATTTGATAAATCCCATCCAAAGTTTTACTTATTGGAACATCAACAACTTCGTATTCATTTAAAACCTCTTTTAAAAACCTTGTTTGAGCGTATGTTATAGCAACATCTCCTAGATTTCCATAATCAGCTGCAAGAAATACAAACACCTTTTTGTTTGTATTTTGCTCTAAAAAAGAAAAACTTATTTCCTTTTTAAAAGCTTTTAAAAACAATAGGATTCTAGTCTTTATTTCAAACGAAACATATTTACTTAATAACATTTATCTTATTTTTTAATTTTATATAAACAATATAATAGAACACTGTTTCTAATTTCTATTACCCTTTTTATTACTTTGTCTGAAATCGATGTCGGTTTATATGAACTAACATATTCTTGTACTTTATCATCATTTACCATCATCTTTAAATATTTATACTTTTCAATTAAGTTTAAATCGTTTTTAAATGAAAATAAATTATGAGCACAATATCTTACACTATTTAAAATTAAGTCAGACATAATGTTTTTCTTTTGAGAATCATCTATCTTCCATAACTCGAGAAAATTTAATACTGCATTTGCCTTTTTTATCTTTAATTCAAATGAGTTTTTATGAAAAGTTTTAATTAATGAAACTGTTGGCCTATCTATATAATGATAGAGGGGTTCTTCTATAAAAAGAATATTTTTAGATAAATTATATACTTGAGTATTAAACAAAATATCTTCAACTAATGACACTCCTTTTTCAAACTTCAGTTTGTTTGATTTTAAAAAACTAGCTTTATAAAATTTATTCCAAGCATACCCCATCAAGTTTAAAGTATTTCTATCAATTTTTAAATCGACTCTCTCTCTACTATATTCTATCTCAAAATGTTTTTTAACCACGGAAGATCTAACTTTACCGTTCGTATCTTCTTTATCTAAGAAATATCCAAAAATTAAAAAATCAGAATGATATAGGGTCATTTTATTCAAACAAACCTCTAATATATTAGGTTCAACCCAGTCATCACTATCCATAAAATATATATATTCACCTTTTGCTCTTTCCATCCCATAATTTCTAGCATCAGAAAGTCCACCATTCTTTTTATGAAAAACTTTAATTCTTTGGTCGTTAAACTTTTTTAATACATCAATACTAGCATCTTTTGTTCCATCATTAATAACTAACAATTCAAAATCAACAAATGTTTGATCCAAAACACTTTGTACACTTTTAGCAATGTATTTTTCAACATTATAGACAGGCATTATAATAGAAACCATACTATTGATATATTTTATTTTTTAATGTGCTCAATATATTAAGTAGATTATCTTTACAAATAACCGTTGCAATAATTATGGATAGTATTACATTTATATACATTATATATTCATTAATATGGTTAAGACTAGAAACCAATAACAACGTAAGTAATAAACTAACAAATAACTTTATTGGAAAGTCAATATTCATAATAGACTTCATATGTTTTATTCTCACTAATAACAAACATAAATATCCCAAAACTATTGCCAAACTAGCACCATATAAACTATATTTTGGAATCAATAAAAACGAAAAAACCACCGCTACAACTCCTCCAACAACACTGCTAATTAAGGCTCCTTTTGTTTTTTTCGCCCCTAAATATCCTGTTCCATAAAAACCAGCTATCGAGCTTAATATTATACTAAACAACAATAAAGGGGTGTATCTCCAAGCATCAAAAAAACTATCTTCTACAATATAAGATAACAATACCTTATTTACACCAACAATCATTATAGATATCGCAAACAATATCTTCAAATATTGTCTTAAAACTGTTGAATAATATATATCTCTATCTTCTTCATCATGGTTCAATATTGCTTTTTCTTGCCAAGCTAAATAAAAAATATTAGTGAGCATTAACAGTATTGTTGGCAACTTATAAGAAATAGCAAAAATACCATTTGCTCCTGCTCCTAAATACAATAAAATCACATATCTATTTGCAGAAGAGACCGCCCACCAACTTAATGAGTTAGGTATTAAAGGCATTGAATATTTTAAAAGTTTTTTTGCAAAAGAAACAGAAACATAACTGAGTTCCCAAAACTCATATAAACCTCCTTTTATGAGAAGAACAATGCTTGTTAAAACAGTAGATATTATACTTGAATAAAGCAACCCTTCAACCCCCAATTTAGTAAAATATAAAAACAGAACAGCAAACAACACATATACTGCAGAATTTATTACTCCTGAAATTACGTACAAATTGTTCTTAGCTAAACCTCTAACACACTGTAAAAAAAACTGGCAAAAAGATTGACTTAAGAGCAAAAAATAAATAAACTTTAAATATTTTAAATCTAAAAAATAGTCGTAAATTATAATAAAGAATAAAAAGATGGAATGAGAAATAAGAAAAACTATAGTCACAGTAGAAAACACTTGTTTTGCATTTTCTTTTGAATCATTATCCAATAACCATCTTAAGGCTGAATCAGTTAATTGAAAAGTTACAAACGGACTTAATAAGCCCAATGTAATTAATATCAAATCAAATTCTCCTACAGCTTTTTGACTTAAGTAAAATGTTATAAAAAAAACTAATACAAAATTTATTACTTTAGAAGATAGATTCCCTATTGAGTATAAAATTGTTAAACTCAATAAACTTTTATTTTTACTCTCTCTCAATTATCTTTATTTTTTCAAAGTATGAAATATTCAATCATTTAATATCTTCTAAAACTTTTTCTAATTAATAAAACAAGTATAATTAAATCAGGATATTAGTTTTTTTTATGTTTTAAACTTTCCTTCTCATGAACTTCTTTCCTTAAACCACTGCTTGAAAAACGGTGTTCTCTTTTATTAAAGTAAAGTTTAACTCCTTTTTCCTCACAATAATCTCTTCCAGTAAACTGCTTATTTCCATATTCTTCGCCAATAATGCGCACATCTATTTTAAAAGACCGTAAAACATCCTCTAAATCTTGCTCTGTAGCATATGGTACAATTTCATCTACATATTTACACCCTTTCAACTGAATATATCTTTCCACAACTGATTGAACAGGTTTGTTTTTTTCTGGTCTATCTATAGTTGGGTCAGTTTGAAGCCCACAAATTAAATAATCACATTGACGTTTTGCATCCTCTAACATTTTAATATGCCCAGCATGTAACAAATCAAATGAACTAAATGTTATTCCTATTTTCATTTTAATATTTTTATTTATTCCAAAGAAACTAACTCATCTACTACAACACTTTATCTCTTATATCATCGGATAGAGAATTTTTCACATCATATACTACTGATTTTTCATTTTTTAATAATGAAAAATTCAATGAGCTAAATTCTTGATGAGCAACGGTTAGAACAATTGCATCAAATTTTTTATTTGGAAGCTCCTTAGTAGAAACCAAATTGTACTCTTTCTTAACCTCCTCTTCATTTGCCCATGGATCATATATAGTAACATTAGTTCCATATTCACTCAATGCACTAATTACATCAACTGCTTTCGTATTTCTGACATCTGGACAATTTTCTTTAAAAGTAATCCCTAATACTAAGATATTAGCATTCTTAATGCGAATACCTTTCTTAATCATTAGCTTAACCACTTCAGAAGCCACATATTCTCCCATACTATCATTCAACCTTCTCCCTGCCAAAATTATCTCTGGGTGATACCCGTATTCTTGAGCTTTTTGGGCTAGATAATAAGGATCAACTCCAATACAATGTCCTCCAACTAACCCTGGTTTAAACGGTAAAAAGTTCCATTTCGTTCCAGCTGCTTCTAATACATCATGAGTATTAATATCCATTAATCCAAATATCTTTGCTAACTCATTAACAAAGGCAATATTAATATCTCGTTGAGAATTTTCTATAACTTTGGCTGCTTCTGCTACTTTAATTGTAGGCGCCAAGTGAGTCCCAGCTGTAATCACTGATTTATACAACTCATCTACTTTCTTTCCTATCTCAGGAGTCGAACCAGAAGTTACTTTTAAAATTTTTTCTACGGTATGTTCTTTATCTCCAGGATTAATTCTTTCAGGTGAATACCCTCCATAAAAATCTTTATTAAAGGTTAAACCCGATACTTTTTCTAAAACCGGAATACATTCTTCTTCTGTTGCACCAGGATAAACTGTAGATTCGTAAACCACCACATCTCCCTTCTTCAACACCTCCCCTACAGTTTCACTAGCCTTAACCAGTGGAGTTAAAACAGGGCGATTATTTTTATCCACAGGGGTAGGAACTGTAACTATATAGTAATTACAATCTTTGATATCCTCCAATGAAGTCGAACAATATAAACCTAATTTACCAGAAGATTTTTCTACTAACACAGACTGAAGAACATCATCTGCCACTTCTAAAGTAGAATCCGTTCCTGACATTAATTCTGCTACTCTTTCTTTATTTATATCAAATCCTACTGTTGAATATTTTGTAGCAAATAATCTCGCTAATGGAAGTCCCACATAACCTAATCCAATAACAGCTATTTTTGTTTGATTCATTTCTATAAGTTTTCCCAATACCACTTTACCGCTTCCTTTAATCCTTCTTGAAGAGAAAATTGTGGATTGTAATTTAATAATTCTTTTGCTTTTTCTATACTTGCAAGTGAATGAGGTATGTCACCTTGCCTGTTAGGCCCATACTCTACATTTATGTTATTTATCTTAGAATCAAACTCAGATAAATACTCCTTTAAATACCCTACTAAGTCATTCAAAGTATTTCTATCTCCATACGCTACATTATACACTGTATTCACTGCTTTTTCATTTTCTATAACTAGTGACAACATATTCGCTTGAATTACATTATCTATATAAGTAAAGTCACGTGAATAATTACCATCTCCATTAATGGTTGGAGACTCTCCTTTCATAAGTTGACCTACAAATTTTGGAATTACTGCGGCATATGCTCCATTAGGATCTTGTTTTCTTCCGAACACATTAAAATACCTCAGCCCTATCATTTCTATACCATATGTTTTAGAAAAAACATCTGCATATAGCTCATTTACATATTTAGTAATTGCATAAGGAGATAATGGTTTCCCGATTACATCTTCCACCTTTGGTAATCCCTTAGAGTCCCCGTATGTTGAAGAACTTGCTGCATATACAAATCTTTTCACTCCAGCATCCCGTGATGCAACTAACATATTTAAAAAACCTCCAACATTTACATCATTCGAAGTTATTGGATCTTTAATTGAACGAGGCACCGAACCCAAAGCGGCTTGATGTAAAACATAATCAGCTCCTTCAACAGCTTTTTTACAATCTTCTAGAACTCTAATATCGCCTTCAATCAGGGTAAAATTTTCATCCTCTGATAAATGAGAAATATTTTCTCGTTTTCCTGTTGCAAAATTATCTAAACAAACAACTGTATTATTCTTTTCTAATAGTGCCTCACACAAGTTTGAGCCTATAAATCCAGCCCCACCGGTTACTAATATTTTTTTACCTGAAAGGTTTATATCCATAATATTGAAGATTTCTATCCTTTTTCAATGGGCAAAACTACAAAAAATAGTATTACCAAAACGTTATAAAATAAAAAAGTCCTCATCTATTATGATGAAGACCTTTGGTGGGCGCGAAGGGATTCGAACCCCTGACCCCTTGGGTGTAAACCAAGTGCTCTGAACCAACTGAGCTACGCGCCCGATTGCAATTAAACTTTTAAGAATTGTGGGCGCGAAGGGATTCGAACCCCTGACCCCTTGGGTGTAAACCAAGTGCTCTGAACCAACTGAGCTACGCGCCCTTAATTGTTTATTGCGGGTGCAAATATATAACTCTTTTAGATA
>NZ_LAPZ01000006.1 GCF_002120225.1 Tenacibaculum holothuriorum
TTAATTGTTTATTGCGGGTGCAAATATATAACTCTTTTAGATATCTGCAATGAAATTTTTCACTTTTTTTCTATAAAACTTCAGCTACTACAAATGTACTTCCCCCTACATAGACTATATCCCCCTCTAAACCTCCCTCTAAAGAACTGATATACGCTTCTTTAACAGAAGAGAAACTATCCCCTTTCAAATGATGCGTTTCACATATTTTTTTCAACTTCTCTACCTCCATTCCTCTTGGGATATTGGGTTTGCAAAAATAATAAGTAGCTTTTTTTGGAAACAACGGAAGAATTTCTTCTAATTTCTTATCAGAAACTACCCCTAAAACTATATGCAAATTCTTATAATTTTCTTTTTGTAACTGCTCTAAAGTATATTTTAATCCTTCTTTATTATGTGCCGTATCACAAATAACTTTAGGATTTTGTTTAAGCACCTGCCAACGTCCTTTTAGATTGGTATTTTTTACAACATTTAACAGTCCGCTCTCAATATCAACTTTTGAAACAGTAAAATTTCTCAGCCTTTTTATAGCTGAGACAGCTGTGGCTATATTCTTCATTTGATAACTTCCTAACAAATCGGTTTTATAATCAACTTTAAAATTTGAAGCAAACATAATTTCAGTACCACACTCTTTAGCTTTTTTTAAGAACACATTTTTCACCTCTTCTTGTTTCTCGCCAATTACAACTGGAACACCTTTTTTTATTATTCCTGCTTTTTCAAAAGCTATTTCAGGTAAAGTTTCTCCTAAAAACTGCGTATGATCTAATCCTATATTTGTAATTACTGAAACTTCAGGATTGATGATATTAGTAGAATCTAACCTTCCTCCCAATCCAACTTCTATAATAGCAATATCAACTTTTTCTTTAGCGAAATAGTCAAAAGCCATTCCTACGGTCATTTCAAAAAAAGATAGTTTTTGTTTTTCTAAAAACTCCTTATTAGCCGATATAAACTTTACTACATGTTTTTCATCAATCTCTTCTCCGTTAATTCTAATTCGTTCCGTAAAGTTTTTTAAATGTGGCGAAGTATATAGCCCTACTTTATAACCAGCCTCTTGCAATATAGAAGCTAACATATGGCTCGTAGAACCTTTTCCATTGGTTCCGCCAACATGAACTGATTTAAACTTCTTTTCTGGATTTCCTAAATGTTTTGCTAACGCAATTGTATTGATTAAATCTTTTTTAAATGCTGTTTTACCTTGACGTTGGTACATGGGCAACTGAGCAAACATCCAATCTAATGTTTCTTGGTAAGTCATTGTGAAATTTGATGTTTTATTTTCCTATTTGAAAATATTCAAATCCTTTTTCTTCTATATTAAATGCGTGATATTGATTTCTTCCATCGAAGATCACAGGAGTATTTAACAGTTTTTTAATCTCATCAAAATCTGGTGAACGAAATTCTTTCCATTCAGTCATCAAAATTAAAGCATCCGCTTTTTTTAAGACTTCATATTTTGATTCTTCATAGATTACCTCAACATCTTGCAAATAAAAGTTTTTAGCATTTTCCATCGCCTCAGGATCATATGCTTTCACCTTCGCTCCTCTTTTTACCAATTCTTTTATTAAATATATTGAAGGTGCTTCTCGCATATCATCAGTTCCAGGTTTAAAAGACAATCCCCAAACTCCAAACGTTAATCCGTTTAAATCCTCTCCAAACTTCTTAATTACTTTATCTACTAGTACTGTTTTTTGCCTATTATTCACATTTTCAACTGAAGTGATTAATTCTGCATTATAACCGTAATCTTTAGCTATGCTTTTTAATGCTCTTATATCTTTAGGAAAACACGCACCGCCATATCCTACTCCTGGATAAATAAAACTATATCCAATCCTAGAGTCTGAACCGACACCTAACCTAACTTGATTTGCATCTGCCCCTACTCTTTCGCAGATATTAGCCATTTCATTCATAAAAGAAATCTTTGTTGCCAACATTGCATTTGCAGCGTATTTCGTCATTTCAGCAGATCTAATATCCATAGTTATAAAACGATCATGGGTTCTAAAAAAAGGACTATACAACTGCTTCATTTTTTTAATAGCTTCTTCACTATTAGAACCAATAACTATCCTATCTGGTTTCATAAAGTCGTTTATTGCAACTCCTTCCTTTAAAAACTCTGGATTAGAAACAACTTCAAAATCAACAGAAATATTTCTTTTATCTAATTCTGCTTGAATAGTTTCTTTTACTTTATCTGCAGTACCAACTGGAACCGTAGATTTATTTATCACTAATACGTTATGGTTTAAACTCTTTCCTAAATTCTTTGCTACTTCAAGCACGTGCTTTAAATCAGCAGAACCATCTTCATTCATAGGGGTTCCTACAGCAATAAAAACAATTTCTGTTTTATGAAGTGCTTCAGCTAACGAAGAAGTAAACCATAGATTTTTATTAGCTACATTATTAGAAATCAACTTTTCTAAACCTGGTTCATGAATAGGAACAATACCTTTTTTAAGATCATTTATTCTATTTTCATTTATATCAACACAAGTCACACTGTTTCCCATTTCTGCAAAACAAGCTCCTGTCACCAAACCAACATACCCT
Organism: Tenacibaculum holothuriorum; assembly: GCF_002120225.1. GTDB lineage: Bacteria > Bacteroidota > Bacteroidia > Flavobacteriales > Flavobacteriaceae > Polaribacter > Polaribacter holothuriorum. Next base: position 2,593 of record NZ_LAPZ01000006.1, read on the forward strand.
GAACCAACTACAGTTATTTTCATATTACTTTTTTACTTTCTTGTTTTAATCAAGAAAGGATGAGTTTCTCCTAAATTACTAATTTCTTTGTTTCGAATATTATGAACAATTTCTATTGACTGTCTAGCATCATTCAATCCAAAGCCATTACCTTTTAAAATTTCTTGATAGCTTAATGTATGTAAATCTGTAAACCCTCCACTAAACTCAACTTCTTCTCTATCAACTATAATTGAACGAAAAGTTCTTTGACCAACTTCTTTAATTTCTTTCGGAAGCATTTCTTCGTCAACAGATAAAAACCATCTTACTCTGGCTTTTTCAAATTCCAAATACCCCGAAGCTTTATCTTTTTCTCGTAAGTGAACTATATTTTCTTGAACATCTCCAAAAATCCAAGATAGCATATCGTAAAAATGAATCCCGATATTTGTAGTAATTCCTCCTGATTTACTTTCATCCCCTTTCCAAGAAACATGATACCAATTTCCTCTTGATGTTAAATATGTTAAATCAACCTCATATTTTTCATCTCTCTTTTCAGACTCTATCTTCTGCTTCAACTTAATTATACTAGGATGTAATCTTAATTGAAGAATTGTATTAATCTTATTACCTGATTCTTGCTCTATTGCTTCTAAAGCGTCTACATTCCATGGATTTAAAACTAATGGTTTTTCACAAATAGCATCTGCACCTCTTCGTAAAGCCATTCGAATATGTGAATCGTGTAAATAGTTAGGTGTGCAAATACTCACATAATCTAATTGAATGTTTTGCTGTCTTTTTAATTTTTCAATATGACGATCAAAACGTTCAAATTCAACAAAAAAATCGGCATTAGGAAAATAACTATCCATTATACCAACACTATCATTTTTATCTAAAGCAGCAACTAATACATTATTTGTTTCTTTGATTGCTCTTAAATGTCGAGGAGCTATATAACCTGCAGCTCCTATTAATGCAAAATTTTTCACTTAGTAACTTTTATCAACTGTTTGATTAATAAAAAATCGGGGATTAAACTTTAATCAAAGGTAAAGTCTTTTATTTAGAAAGCGAAAATTTATAAATAATCGTTCCTTTTTGTTTTGAAGGTGCTTTATCATCAGCATTCCATTTTGTTTTTAGAGCTGCTTGTTTTGCTGGTTCTAATAAACACGGAGCTGAATTTGTAGTTCCTTTTACTCCTGGAATCGCTTTTATAACCTTACCATTTTTATCAACTTCTATCCTAACCACAACCACTCCTTCTTCTTGGCAATTTGGTTTTTGAATAGGTTTAGACAATGCTTTTCTTCCTGCTAAATTATAGTTTCCACCAGAACCACTTCCTCCATTACCATAATACTTTGATGAACTCGCATCACCAGTTTCTTTACCTTTTACTCCGTCTTTATTATCATCTCCTTCTCCTTGTGAAGCTCCATCTTTTGAATTTCCGTTTAACAAACTATTTAAAGCGTCGGTAGTTGCTTTTGATGGTTTTGGCTTTGGTTTAGGCTTCTCTTTTTTCTTTTCTTCTTTTTTTACAGTTTCTTTTTTTTCTTCCTTAGTCTTTTCAACCACAGGAACATCTTTAGAAGTTTCATCTGTAGCAATATCTTCTTTTATTGTTTCAGAAGGAACCTCTTCATTATTTTGTTCTTGTTCCTCTTCGGTCTCTTCTTGCTCCTCTTGTTCTTGCGACTTAGCTTCAGCTTGCTTTACATTTTCAACTGGCTCTCCTCGACCTACATCAGAATTACCAAAATTAATGGCAAGTCCATACTCTTCGGGTGGATCTAAATATCTCATTCCGAAGTTAAAAACACCGTACAACAACAACAATAAAATTATCATTGTTAACACAGCAGATTTACGTTTATGTTTAGTATCTAAGACTTTCATTTTTATGAGATTCTTAAACAAATTCAGAATGACAATCACTTACCTTTTACAGCAAGAATCATTTTTAATTTATTTTTATTTGCGATATCAATTACCTTCATAATATTTTTATAAGGCACATTTTGATCTCCTCTAATTACTACAGTTTTCTTTTTATCACTTCCTACTTTTCTCAACAATTCTCGTTCCAAACTAGTAGCCTTCACTTTTGTTTTATCAATATAAAAAGAAGAATTGTTGGTAATTGTTACAGCAACTGAAGTCTTATTTTCTGTTTTACCACTTGCTTTTGGTAAAATTACATCAATAGCACTTACAGTAACTAAAGTGGATGTTAACATAAAAAATATTAACAATAAGAAAACAATGTCGGTCATTGACGACATATTAAAGTTTGGATTTACCTTATTTCTACCTCTTAAGTTCATTATACTGGTTCATTTAATAAATCTAAAAACTCAACAGACTTCGCTTCCATTTGATACACAACTTTATCTGTTCTTACTACCAGATGATTATATGTAATGTAAGCTATAATTCCTACAATTAAACCTGCTACAGTAGTTGTCATTGCCGTATACAAACCATCAGATAACATTTTAATATCTATCTGCCCTCCTGAGTTTGCTATTTCATGTATTGCTACAATCATACCAATTACAGTTCCTAAGAAACCAATCATAGGTGCAGCACCAGCAATTGTTGCTAACACCGAAACATTTCTTTCTAATTTATACACTTCTAATTTTCCTGCATTTTCAATAGCCGTATTTATATCTTCTAAAGGCTTCCCAATACGAGACACTCCTTTTTCTATTAATCGAGCAGTAGGTGTTGAAGCATTTTCACACAACGCTTTTGCTGCGTCTAATTTCCCATCAAGAACCAAATCTCTTATTTGATTCATAAAGTTTTTATCAACTTTTGATGCTGCTTTAATAGCAAAAAATCGCTCAAAATAGATATAAAGAGCCACTGCTAACAACACAAATAAAATTGCTATAATTATTTGCCCTCCTAAACCACCATCCATAATTAACTTATAGATCGACAAAGTTTTTTCTTGAGACGCAGCTTCTTCTAACAACTCTTTATTTTCTTGAAAAAATGCTAACATATTAATAGTATTGTATTTGTATTGTAACGACTTATTTTTTTGAAAATTGTTTTCTTTTACAAGTATAAAAAAGTCTTCCTCAATAACAATGATTAAGGAAGACTTTATTATATATTCTTTTTACTCTTTTGTTTATACGAAAGTTCTCATTACCATAAAAGCTAACGAACCAGCAACAAACCCTACTAGAGCCAACCAAGATATTTTCTTTAAATACCAGAAGAAATCTATCTTTTCCATACCCATTGCTACAACACCAGCCGCAGAACCAATAATTAACATCGACCCTCCTGTACCTGCTGCGAATGCAATAAAATGCCAAAGTTCGTTATCAATACCCTCAGAGAACATTCCTAAAGATGCTGCTACTAACGGTACATTATCAATAACTGCTGAACCAACCCCTAATAACATTACTACTAAGTCAGATACTTTTGTTCCAGCTAATTCAGTTCCCATTAATGGAATATTCTCTTTTAATGATTGAGCAAAACCAAATAAGATACCTAAAGATTCTAACGCAGCAACTGCCATTAAAATACCTAAGAAAAATAAGATACTTGGCATTTCAATCTTAGATAATGAATGATGTACTGGACTATGATGTGCGTGTGCATCGTGTTCAGCATCTTCTTCACTACCTTCCATACTTGTTAAAGAGAACTTTGTTCTACTATATATTTCAGCAAACGTAGCTACAACTGCTAATGATAACATCATACCAACATATGGAGGTAAATGTGTTACTGTTTTAAATATAGGTACAAAAACAATAGCTCCTAAACCTAAGTATAACATCGTTGCACTATGAGGATTCGTTTTTTTATTCTCATTTTCATTTGAATCTGATTCAATTTCACCTTTGAATGCTGGCAAGAAAGAAGCTATAAATGTTGGTAATGCCATACATATTACCGATGGAATAAATAAGTAGATAAATAACATTGGTGTAGTTACTTTTTTACCAATCCATAACATAGTTGTAGTTACATCTCCAATTGGAGACCAAGCTCCACCTGCATTTGCCGCAATAATAATTAAACCTGCAAACCAAATACGATCTTCTCTAGTTTTAACAATTTTCTGTAAAATAGAAATTAATACAATGGTAGCAGTTAAGTTATCAATAATTGCTGATAAGAAAAATGCTAAAATTGCAAATAACCAAAGTATTTTTTTCTTACTCTTTGTTTTAACATAACCTTTAATAGTAGAAAAACCATCGAAATAATCGATAATCTCTACAATAGTCATTGCTCCTAATAAAAACACTAAAATCTCACAGGTTTTACCTAAATGATGTAATAATGTTTCTTCCATTAGATGCATTTTCCCATCATGATTCATAGCTGTATAAGCATCCGTTAATAATGAATGCTTTCCAGAATCAAACCATTGAGAAAAACTATCAACTCCCAACGCTACCAATGCCCAACATAAGGCCATCATACCTAACGCTGGTATAAGTTTATCTAATTTTAAATTATGTTCTAAAGTAATTGCTAGATAACCTAGCACGAAAATCAAAATAATTGCAGACTCCATAGTTTATTATATCAATTCTTTAAGCGCTATTTCAAACGCAGTTTCACTAATTCTTGTTTTTGAAGCACTCTTAGCAAAAGTTCTTTGTAGTGCTTTTTTTATTGTATTTGATGTATCTTCAAAAATAGCTTCGTCACTCATTTCTACTCTTCGCTCCATAAAGTAAGCAAAAACACGAGCCATTCCACAGTTAGAAATAAAATCAGGAATTAAACTAACTTTCTTATCAGTATCTTCCATAATTGGTCCGAAGAAAATTTCTTTATCAGCAAACGGAACATTCGCTCCACATGAAATTACTTCTAAACCAGTATTAATCATTTTATTAATTTGATCTTGCTGTACTAATCTTGAAGCTGCACATGGCGCAAAAATTTCGCAAGGTAAATTCCAAATGCGAGTATTCATTTCTTCAAAAGGAATCATGTTTTTAGCAACCAACGTATTACCGTCTTTGTCTAAAAACATTTCTTTGATTTCCTCAAAAGAAAATCCTTCTTCATTAATCACTCCACCTTCTCTATCTATAATTCCAACAACTTTAGCTCCCATTTGCGCTAAATAATATGCTGCTGCAGAACCTACATTTCCAAAACCTTGAACAATAGCTCTTTTACCAACTACGCTTCCACCATAAATATCATAATAATGTTTTACAGCTTCTGCCACCCCGTAACCTGTAATCATATCGGCTACCGTATATTTTCTAGTAACACTAGGTGATAAATTCTCATCTTCTAACACCTTAATTACTCCGTGACGTAACTGACCAATTCTATTAATTTTATCAGCTTCGGTTGGTTTAAAATGTCCGTTAAAAACTCCTTCTTGCGGATGCCATACTCCACTATCTTCTGTAATTGGAATTACTTCATGAATTTCATCTACATTTAAATCTCCTCCTGTACCGTAATAGTTTTTCAACAATGGAGCAACCGCTTTATACCAACGCTCTAACACTCCTTTTTTACGAGGATCGTGCGGGTCAAAATTAATACCCGACTTTGCTCCTCCAATCGCTGGACCAGACACCGTGAACTTCACTTCCATAGTTTTTGCAAGCGACATTACTTCGTATTTATCTAATCCTTTACGCATACGAGTTCCTCCTCCGGCAGCACCTCCTCTTAAAGAGTTTATAACCGTCCAACCTTCAGCTTCAGTTTCTGGGTCTTTCCAATTAAAAACTATTTCTGGCTGCTTTTCTTCGTATTTTTTTAATAAATCTTTCATTTTAAATTTTATAGATGAGTTCAACTTTAATTGTTTTCTTTTTCATACTTCGAGTTGTCTGACAATTTATCCCCAGCGGGGAAGCTAAAGCTGATTCATTTTACTGTAGTTTTAGTATTTAGTTGTGATTTACAAACTTACCATAAATATATATATTATGCACGTAATAAATTTAACAACACACAAAAACTCGGCTAAAATAAAAAGGAAACTTTAAATACTAAAAAAGTTTCCTTGGTTTTTGTTAATTTTAACATATAAGAATTAATTTTTCTTTGGATAAAAAATCATTCCTGAACTATGATTTCTTTTTGCTCCTGTAACTGACTTCAAACAATTCACCTGATTTTCAATACGTAACAATCCCAAAAAAGCAAAAATCAATGCTTCTTTATAATCTATAAGTTCATTATTTTGTAAAATAATCTCTCTATTCAAATAATACTTTATTCTATTCATTAAATATGAATTATAAGCTCCACCTCCTGTAAAAAGTAGCTTTCCTTCTTTTAAAATTACTTTTGAAATTTGATAAGAAGTATGCTCCACTACAGTAGCCAATACATCTGGAATCTCCAATTCATATTTATCTATTAGAGGAAACACAACTTTTTTCACCCATTCTAATCCTAACGATTTTGGTGCTTTTTTCTTATAAAAATCTAATTCATTGAGCACATTCAATAATTCTTTATTTACTATTCCAGCTGCAGCTAATTCACCATTTTTATCATATTCCTTTCCTATTTTTCTACAATAATGATTCATTACAATATTTACAGGACAAATATCAAACGCTTTTCTTTTATTATTTTCTTTATAAGAGACATTTGCAAAACCTCCTAAATTAATGCAGTACTCATACTCTGAAAAAAGCAATTCATCTCCTATCGGAACCAAAGGCGCTCCCTGACCTCCTAAAGCAACATCTTGTGTTCTAAAATCACAAACTATTTTACACTTGGTAATGTTCGCTATTTCTTGACCATTACCAACTTGTAGTGTAATTCCTTTATTAGGCTGATGTAAAACTGTATGCCCATGAGAAGCTATAAAATCTATTTTATTGATATTGTTCTTTTCAATAAACCTATTAAGAGTTTCACCTAATAATTTCCCATAAGAAACATCTAATTTCTTTAGCTCTTCATTAGACCAATTAATCGCTTCTTTTAATCTACCTTGCCATTCATTTGAATACGAAACAGTTTCAGCTTTTACAATTTGAAAATCTTCATATTTTTCTTTATTGAATTTTACATACACCAAATCTATTCCATCGAGTGAAGTTCCCGACATTAAACCTATAGAATAGCTAAATTTATCTTGCATAAAAGTCTTTTGAATATCTGATACTAAAGAAGTATCTTTGAGCACATTTTTTACGAATTTAACAAAATATTTAATAGATAATGGATTTTAATCTTACCGAAGAGCATTTAATGATTCGTGACGCAGCTCGTGATTTTGCTCAAAACGAATTATTACCTGGAGTTATTGAAAGAGATGAAAAACAAGAATTCCCTAATGAATTAGTTCGAAAAATGGGAGAACTTGGTTTTATGGGAGTTATGGTAGATCCTAAATACGGAGGAAGTGGAATGGACACTATTTCTTACGTGTTAATTATGGAAGAGTTATCTAAAATAGATGCTTCTGCCTCTGTAATGGTTTCTGTAAACAACTCATTAGTTTGTTACGGTTTAGAAGCTTACGGAACTGAAGAGCAAAAGCAAAAATACTTAACTAAATTAGCTACTGGTGAAGAAATAGGTGCTTTTTGTTTAAGTGAACCAGAAGCAGGTTCAGATGCTACATCTCAAGCTACAACAGCAGAAGACAAGGGAGATTACTATTTATTAAACGGAACAAAAAACTGGATTACTAACGGTGGACGTGCTGGAGTATATTTAGTAATTGCTCAAACTGATAGAAGTAAAGGACATAGAGGTATCAATGCTTTTATTGTTGAAAAAGGAATGGAAGGTTTCCACATTGGTCCTAAAGAAGATAAATTAGGTATTCGTGGTTCTGATACTCATACCTTACAATTTAATGACGTAAAAGTTCCTAAAGAAAATAGAATTGGAGAAGACGGATTCGGATTTAAGTTTGCAATGAAAACTTTATCTGGTGGTCGTATTGGTATTGCTGCTCAAGCTTTAGGAATTGCTTCTGGAGCTTATGAATTAGCTTTAAAATATTCTAAAGAGCGTAAAGCTTTCGGAACTGAAATTTGCAACCACCAAGCTATTGCTTTTAAATTAGCAGACATGTATACTGATATTTCTGCTGCCCGTCATTTAATTATGGAAGCTGCATGTGATAAGGATGCTGGAAGAGATTATACACGTACTGGTGCTATGGCTAAATTATACGCTAGTAAAGTAGCGATGGAACATACTGTTGAAGCTGTTCAAATTCACGGTGGAAACGGATTTGTAAAAGAATACCACGTAGAGCGTTTAATGCGTGATGCAAAAATTACTCAGATTTATGAAGGAACTTCAGAAATTCAAAAAATTGTTATTTCTAGAAGTCTTATAAAAGAATAGTTTTTTAACTACTTATAAATAAAAAACGCATCGAATGATGCGTTTTTTTTATAATTTAAAGTCAATCTTATGTAAATGCAAACCAGAAGCTGGAGCTATGGTTTTTAAAAAATCTATTTCACTATCTCCATCAATACTTCTTTTTATATATGCTAAGTCGTAATTTCCTTTACCTAACTCTGCTAAGGCTCCCATTATTAAGCGTATTTGATTTCTCAAAAAACCTTCTCCTTTTACAATTAGCATATAACTTTTCTTCGGAAAAAAAGAAGCCGTCAATTCAGTATTCTCTACTATTTTACAAACCTCAATAGATCTATTCACCTTTGTTTCAGGAGTTGGTTTGGTACAATAATGAATAAAATTATGGTGTCCTTCAAAAAGTTTTGCTCCTTGTTTCATTAAATCAATATCCAACTTATCTAAATAACCAATTAAAAAAGGTGCACAATAAGGATGATTCTTTTCTCCGTGTGAAAAATAAAATCGATATTCTTTTATTTTTGGAGATTGAATAATGTTAAATTCAGGATTTGTTATAGCTTCAATAGCAACCACTCGAATATCAGCAGGCGAATTTATATTAAACGATTCAATAAATTTTTTAGCATTTACCTCCTCATCTATAAACAACTGAAAAACATAATCGGTAGAAGATACTTTAGCATCTGTTCTACCTACACCAATACTTTTTACTCGAATACCTTTAAAAACAAACTTTAATGTTTTGTCTAAAGCCCAATGCACCGTTTTTAAATTAGGTTGTTTTTGCCAACCATGTAATCGAAAACCTAAATACTGAAACCTAACTAAGTAAGAAAATTGATAACTCATTAGGTCAAAAATACAACAAACACCTATTTAATTCTTTTTTAAAAGGGTACAAAAACATTAAAAACCACTATATCAAAACATTAAAAAACTACTTTTTTTTCAAAAACTGCATTTTTACAGAAAATTCATTTTTTGAAAACAATTTTGAACACCCCTAATTTTTACAAGGTTCAAAACACTTATTTTTATTATTTTAAGATTTTAACCCTCCTTTTTTTAACACCTTTTATTTTTGCAATACAAAAAAACCACTACACCCCAATTCAATATTTGTTTTTCTCATTCTTTTAGATATAAATTTGTAACTCAACTCATTAAAAAAGTTAAGTAGTGTTTTAAAACCACTTTCATCTAAAAAAACAACAAATCTTATATGAAAAAAATTGAAGCAATAATTAGAAAGTCGAAATTTCTTGATGTTAAAAATGCTCTACATGAAGTCGGAGTAAATTTCTTCTCATATTGGGATGTAACTGGCTTAGGTAATGAAAAAACGGGCACAGTTTATAGAGGCGTTTCATACAGCACTAGCGATATACAAAGAAGATACTTATCTATTGTTGTTAATGACAATTTTGAAGAAATTACAATTAAAATAATTCTAAAATCAGCTGCAACAGGAGAAATTGGAGACGGTAAAATATTTGTTTCTGAAATTAAAGAATCTTACAGAATAAGAACTGGTGAAAAAGGAAATAACACTTTAAACTAATTACTATGGAAAATACTTTTATAATCAATAATGTTTGGATGATGCTTTGTACCGCTTTGGTGTTTTTTATGCATTTAGGTTTTGCTTTTTTAGAAATAGGGTTAACACGTCAAAAAAACACAATTAATGTTCTGTTTAAAAACATATTTATTATTACCATAGGATTGCTTTTATATTTCTGTGTAGGATTCAACTTAATGTACCCTGATAGTTTTAATGGATTTATCGGTTTCTCAGGTTTTGGTTTAGAAGCTCCTTTAACAGCAAACGGCACTCTCGATTTAAATTATAATCAAGGCTATACATATTGGACAGACTTTTTATTCCAAGGAATGTTTGCTGCAACTGCTGCCACCATAGTTTCTGGTGCTGTGGCAGAACGCATAAAATTAGGTCCATTTATGTTATTTGTTATCATATATGTTGGCTTTGTATATCCTATTGCTGGATCTTGGAAATGGGGCGGTGGATTTTTAGATAAATTAGGATTTTACGACTTTGCAGGTTCTACCTTAGTACATTCAGTTGGTGGTTGGGCAGCTCTAGTAGCAGTCTGGATTTTAGGCCCAAGAATTGGAAAATTCGACAATTCAGGAAAACCTTTAGTTATTTTTGGTCATAACGTTCCGTTAGCAACTGCAGGAGTTTTAATACTATGGTTAGGTTGGTTTGGTTTTAATGGTGGCTCTGTACTTTCTGCAAATCCTGAATTAACTTCAATTACCTTAGTTACAACCTGTTTAGCGGCTGCCGCAGGAGGAATTTCTTCTTTTTTGACTTCAACAATACTTTATAAAAATTACGATTTAACCATGTTTTTAAACGGAATTTTAGGAGGATTAGTTGGTATTACCGCTGGCGCAGATGTAATGTCTCCTATGAACGCAATTGTAATTGGTTTAATAGCAGGAATAATAATTGTACTTGCTGTAGCCTTAATAGATAGGCTTCAACTAGATGACCCTGTTGGTGCCATCGCTGTACATTTAATGTGCGGGGTTTGGGGAACTTTAGCAGTAGGCATTTTAGGAAAGATGGCAAGTTTTAATCAATTTTTAAATCAATTGATAGGAATTTTAGCCTACGGAATCTTATGTTGTTTAACCTCATTTCTTATTTTCTTTTTAATGAATAAAACAGTTGGTATTCGAGTATCTGAAAAAGAAGAATTAGAAGGTTTAGATTTACATGAACATGGAATGAATTCATATTCAGACTTTAGAATGAATGAACATTAAATTTTAAAATTTAAATTAGAATTTGATATTTTCACCCCCTTGTTTTTAATTATTTCTAAAAAAATGTATTGAATTTTTATTTTCATTACATTTTTTTTATTGTTTTTGGTTTTTAATTGAATAAAAAATAACTTTATCAAGATTTAACTAACAAAAACATAATTAAAAATGGATAGTCAAGGGTTATATTTAAAAGAATTTGAACGAGATAATTGTGGAGCTGGTTTTATATGTAATTTACATGGAAAAAAATCGCACACTATAATTCATAACGCCCTTGAAATTTTAGTAAAGCTAGAGCACAGAGGTGCTGTAAGCGCTGATGGAAAAACTGGAGATGGAGCAGGCATTTTAATCGATATTCCACACGAATACTTTAAAAGAGTATGTGAATTTGACCTACCAAACGAAAGAGAATATGCAGTGTCAATGGTTTTTCTTCCTAAAAAGAAAAATCAGTTTGACTATTGTAAACAAGTATTTGAAAACGAATTACAAAAACAATTAGTAACAATTTTAGGATGGAGAGAAGTTCCTGTAGATACTTCTAATTTAGGAAATATTGCTGCAAAATCAGAGCCTAAAATCTATCAGTTGTTTGTTAGTAAAAATACTGAGTTAACCGATCTTCAGTTCAATGCAAAATTATATGCTGCACGAAAAATAGCAGAACATATTGTTGGTAAATCAAAGCTATCGCAACGGAACTTTTTTTACATCCCAAGTTTTTCAACAACAACTATTATTTACAAGGGACTTTTAATTCCAGAAGATATTGGAAGGTATTATACCGATTTAACGCAACCAGATGTGGTAACAAGATTAGCACTAGTTCATCAGCGTTTTTCAACAAACACCTTTCCTTCTTGGGATTTAGCACAACCGTTCCGTTACATGTGTCATAATGGAGAGATAAATACGTTACGAGGAAATGTAAGTAGAATGCGTGCCAGAGAAGAATTGATGAAAAGTGATCTTTTTGGAGACTCTTTAGAAGAATTATTTCCTATTGTTTTAGAAGAAAAATCAGATTCTGCTTCTATGGATATGGTAGTAGAATTGTTATTAATGACGGGGCGTTCGTTACCAGAAGTAATGATGATGATGGTGCCAGAAGCATGGGAAAAAGACACAACCATGTCTGAAGACAAAAAAGCATTTTACGAATTCCATTCTTGTATTATGGAACCTTGGGATGGTCCTGCATCAATTCCTTTTACAGATGGAAATTACATCGGAGCATTATTAGATAGAAACGGATTAAGACCTTCTCGATATACGGTTACAAAAGACGGATATGTAATTATGGCTTCTGAAACGGGAGTTGTGGAAGTTACTCCAGAAAATGTAGTAAAACATGGAAGATTAGAACCAGGAAAAATGTTTCTAGTCGATATGAGTGAAGGTAAAATAGTAGAAGATCAAGAAATTAAACAACAAATTGTTTCAAAATATCCATATAAAGAATGGGTTGAGCAACATTCATTACCACTAGCAAATATTCCGTACACAAATAATCTAACTCCAATTGAGCCTACAGATTATTCAACAAGATTGAGAACTTTTGGGTACACTTTCGAAGATATTACAACAATTATCAATCCGATGGCAGTTAAAGCGAAAGAAGCCATTGGGTCAATGGGAACAGATACTCCGTTAGCAGTTTTATCTGACAAACCCCAACTGTTATACAATTACTTTAAACAATTATTTGCTCAGGTAACCAATCCTCCTTTAGACGGAATTAGAGAAGAAATTATTACCGACATTAGCTTAGCAATTGGTGGAGACAGAAATATTTTTGACATTATTCCAGAGCAAGCTAAAAAGCTAAGAATACAAAATCCGGTAATATCTAATAACGATTTAGATAAGATAAAAAACATCAATCACCCAGATTTTAAATCAATTTCAATTCCTATCCTTTATCAGATAGAAAAAGGAGTAAACGAATTAGAAAAGGTGTTAAATAATATGTTGGCTATTGTTGAAAAAGCGATTGACAATAATGCAAATATTATCATTTTATCAGATAGAGGAGTTACCGAAAAACTTGCGCCAATTCCAGCATTGTTAGCCTGTTCTTATTTACATCATTCACTAAATAAAAAAGGAAAACGTTCACAATTCGGTATTGTAATAGAAACTGCGGAAGCTAGAGAGCCACACCATTTTGCTACACTATTTGGTTACGGAGCAAGTGCTATTAATCCGTATTTGGTAAATGAAATAATCAGAAAAGAAGTAGCCGAAGGAAATATCAAAGATATTAATGCAGAAAAAGCAGTTCAAAATTTCAATAAAGCCATTGGAAAAGGGATTTTAAAAATTATGAACAAGATTGGAATTTCAACCTTACATTCCTACAGAGCTTCTCAAATTTTTGAAATACTTGGGCTTAAAAAATCATTTACCGATAAATATTTTCCATACACACCATCGAGAATTGGTGGTATCGGATTATATGTTTTAGAAAAAGATATTACTAAAAGACACAAAACTGCATTTACAAAAACTGAAGTTGAAAATGTATTAGAACTTCCTATCGGAGGAGATTATCGTTGGAGAAGAAATGGAGAAAATCATCTGTTTAATCCAAATTCGGTAGCTAAATTACAGCAAGCTGTTCGACAAAAAAGTAAAAAAAGCTATAAGGTTTATGCAGAAAACGTAAACAATCAAAGCAAGCGTTTGATGACAATTAGAGGATTGTTTGAATTTAACAATCTCGATCCTATTTCTATAGATGAAGTTGAACCTTGGACAGAGATTGTAAAACGTTTTAAAACAGGAGCTATGTCGTATGGCTCTATAAGTCAAGAAGCACATGAAAACTTAGCACTTGCCATGAATCGTATTGGTGGTAAAAGTAACTCTGGTGAAGGAGGTGAAAATATTGCTCGTTTCGAAACCATGCCAAATGGCGATTCTAAAAACAGTGCCATCAAACAAGTAGCTTCAGGTAGATTTGGTGTTACCAGTAACTATTTAACCAATGCCAAAGAGATACAAATTAAAATGGCACAAGGAGCTAAACCTGGTGAAGGAGGACAATTACCAGGAGAAAAAGTACTTCCTTGGATTGCCGAAGTGAGAAACTCTACGCCTTATGTGGGGTTAATTTCACCACCACCACATCACGATATTTACTCTATTGAAGATTTAGCACAATTAATTTACGACCTAAAAAATGCCAATAGAGAGGCTCGTATTAATGTAAAGTTAGTATCTAAAGTTGGTGTGGGTACTATTGCTGCAGGTGTTGCCAAAGCCAAGGCAGATGTAATTCTCGTTTCGGGTTTCGATGGAGGAACAGGAGCTTCTCCATTAACCTCATTAAAACATGCAGGTTTACCTTGGGAACTTGGTATTGCAGAAGCACAACAAACTTTGGTATTGAATAACTTAAGAAACAGAGTTGTTTTAGAATGTGACGGACAGTTAAAAACAGGTCGTGATGTTGCTATCGCTGCTTTATTAGGAGCTGAAGAATTTGGTTTTGCAACTGCTCCATTAGTAGCCTCGGGTTGTATAATGATGCGTGCTTGTCACTTAAACACTTGTCCTGTGGGGATTGCAACTCAAGACCCAGAATTGAGAAAAAACTTTAAAGGTACACCAGAACATGTCATTAACTTTATGTATTTCGTTGCTGAAGAGTTGCGAGAAATAATGGCTAAATTAGGATTTAGAACACTAAATGAAATGATTGGTCAGGTTCATAAGATTGATCCTAACAATGCTATCGACCATTATAAAGTTAAAGGAATCGATCTAAGCGCTATTTTACATCAACCAGAAAATAGTGGGAAATTATTGTATAATACCGATAAGCAAGACCACCAGTTAGAAAATGTTTTAGACATCAAGATTTGTACAGATGCAAAAGAAGCAATTCAAAATAGAATTCCTGTTACGTTAAACTATGTTATTAAAAATACTAACAGATCAGTAGGAGCCATTGTTTCTAATGAAATTTCTAAGGTTCATGGAGAAAAAGGATTGCCAGAAGACACGTTAAATCTAAATTTCAAAGGGCCTGCAGGTCAAAGTTTTGGAGCATTTGCAACCAAAGGAATTACTTTAACTGTTGAAGGAGAAACAAATGATTATTTAGGAAAAGGACTTTCGGGAGGAAAAATCATTATTAAAAAACCTACAAAATCTGATTTAAATGCCGAAGAAAACATCATTACAGGAAATGTGAGTTTCTACGGAGCAACTGCCGGTGAAGCATATATTAACGGAATAGCTGGTGAACGATTTGCAGTAAGAAACTCAGGAGTTATCACAGTTGTAGAAGGTGTTGGAGACCATGGTTGTGAGTATATGACAGGAGGAAAAGTAGTAATCCTTGGTAAAACTGGACGAAACTTTGCTGCGGGTATGAGTGGAGGAATTGCCTACGTGTATGATAAAAAAAATGAATTCGTCAATCAATTATGTAATAAAGAAATGGTAGACCTTGAAGAGTTACAGTCTCAAGATCTTTCAGAATTAAAAGATTTAATTGAAAATCATGTAGCATATACAGAAAGTAGTTTAGGAAAAAAGATATTAGATAATTGGACCTTTGAAGCTCCGAATTTTATAAAAGTCTTTCCAAAAGATTACAAAAAAGCGCTAGCAAGATTAGAAAAAGAAAAAACAAACGTTGAACAATTAACTGCATAATTATGGGACAATTAGGAGGCTTCAAAATTCATAAAAGACAAGACGAAACAAATACAAAAATAAAAGATCGATTAAAAAATTACGAAGAGTTCACTGTTCCTGTTCCATCTAATGATGCAACAAAACAAGGTTCTCGATGCATGGACTGCGGAATACCGTTTTGTCATAGTGCATGCCCATTAGGTAATTTAATTCCAGATTTTAACGATCTAGTTCATAAAGGAGAATGGAAAAGAGCATTAGAAATATTACATGCAACCAATAATTTCCCAGAATTTACAGGAAGATTATGTCCAGCTCCATGTGAAAAAGCCTGTGTTTTAGGAATTATAGACCAACCTGTTTCTATTGAAAATATAGAAAAAATGATTGTTGAAAAAGGTTTTTCTGAAGGTTGGATTGTTCCAAAACCACCACAAATAAGAACTAATAAAACTGTAGCAGTTATAGGCTCAGGACCTGCAGGTTTAGCTACAGCACAACAATTAAATAGAGCAGGTCATAATGTAACTGTTTTTGAGCGTGACGATGCTATTGGAGGATTATTGCGTTACGGAATTCCAAATTTTAAACTAGATAAAAAAGTTATCGACAGACGTGTCGCTATTTTACAGCAAGAAGGAATTGTTTTTAAAACCAATATCAATGTTGGAGTAAATTACTCGGTAGAAAACTTACATAATTTTGATGCAGTTGTTTTATGTGGAGGAGCAACAGAGCGCAGAAGTTTACCTATAAAAGGAATAGATAGCAAAGGCGTTGAGCAAGCGATGGATTATTTAACACAGCAAACAAAAGTATTATACAATTCAGAATTTGAAGAAGAGCAGATTCAGGCAACCGATAAGCATGTTATTGTTATTGGAGGAGGAGATACAGGTTCTGATTGTGTAGGTACCGCAAACAGACAAGGAGCAAAATCGGTTACAAATTTCGAAATTATGCCGAAACCACCTCAGTCAAGAAGTGAAAAAACTCCATGGCCTTTTTGGCCACTTCAGCTAAAAACTAGCACTTCTCACGAAGAAGGCTGTGACAGAAATTGGCTGATAAACACCAAAGAATTTATCACGAATGAAGAAGGAGAACTTACAGCATTAAAAACTGTTGAAGTAGAATGGAAAACAACTACTAATCAACGGCCACAACTTGTAGAAAAACCAAATACTGAAAAAATTTGGGAATGCGATTTAGCATTATTAGCTTTAGGCTTTACTGGCCCAAAATCTAGTTTGGCAGAACAGTTAGGAATTGAGCGCGATGCACGTTCTAACTATAAGGCCGAATATGGTAAATATCAAACGAATGTACCTAACATCTTTACAGCAGGAGATATGCGTAGAGGACAATCATTAATAGTTTGGGCAATTGCCGAAGGAAGAGAAGCCGCTCTTGAAGTAGATAAATGTTTAGAAGGAATTTCTAACTTACCAACAAAAGGGAAAAACGATTTATTAAGTGCATAAAACACACAAATGAAAGGTAGAAAATTATTGATGATACCTGGTCCAATTGAGTTTGAACCAGCAGTATTAAGAGCGATGGGAGAAGTAACAACAAGTCATGTTGCTCCCAATTTTATTGAGTCTTTTGGTAATGCTTTAGACTTAATGCAAAGATTATGGTTAGCACCTAATGGGCAACCATTTATCATTGCAGGTAGTGGAACTTTAGCTATGGACATGGCTGCTTGTAATTTAGTCGAAGAAGGAGAAAATGCTTTAGTTATTTCTACAGGGTATTTCGGATGGCGTTATAGAGATATTTTAGAAGCTTACGGTGGAAATGTTACTGTTTTACAAGCCCCAATTGGAGAAACGGTTCCTTTAGAAGATATTGAAAACGAATTAAAGAACAAGCAATACAAAGTCGTTACAATGACACATGTAGATACTTCTACAGGTGTTTTTGTAGATCCACAACCAATTGCTGCCTTGGCTCAAAAACACAATGCTTTATCTATTCTTGATGGAGTTTGTGCTACTATTGGTGAAGAAACTAAACAAGAAGAATGGGGAATAGATGTCGTGTTAACAGGTTCACAAAAAGCAGTTGGAGTACCTCCAGGGTTAGCCCTTTTAGTAGTTTCTCAAAAAGCGATGGATACTTGGAGAAATAGAAAAACTCAAGTAAGAAGTTACTATTCTGATTGGAAATATTGGTTACCAATTATGGAAGCTTATCAAAATAGAAAACCATCTTACTTTGGTACACCTGCAGTAAATTTAGTTCGTGCTTTAGAAGTAAGTTTAGAAATTATTAATAAAGAAGGAATCGAAAATCGTGTAGCTTCTCATAAAAAATATGCAGATGCCTTTAGGAAAGCAATGAGTTCTATCGGATTAAGTATCATTCCTACTTCAGATGGAATTGCAGCCAATACATTATCTGCGGTTTATTATCCAGAAGATGTGAATGGTGGAGATTTTTTAAAGTATATGAAAGAATACGGAGTAATTGTTGCAGGAGGATTACATCCAGATATTAAAACAAAGTATTTCCGTGTAGGACACATGGGAACTATTCACAAAGGGGATGTTGTAACTACTATTAGTGCTATTGAATATTCATTAAATAAGTCCGGTTACAAGTTCGAAAACGGAAAAGCCTTGGCTACATTTCAAAATGAAATATAATTAAGCTCTTTTTAATAATACGTAAGGGCTTTAAAAACCCAAAGCACGCACCAATATCCATTATTAGTAAATATGGTTACAGCGGGTAAATTAGGAGTTAAATCTGGTGAAGGATTTTACGATTACTC
>NZ_LAPZ01000007.1 GCF_002120225.1 Tenacibaculum holothuriorum
CACAAGTACTGATGTAACGACAGATGAATTAATTATAGGAGTAGATACAGATGGAGATGGAATTCCAGATTCAGTTGATGTAGATGATGATAATGATGGTATTCCGGATGAAGAAGAAGGAGATGGATCTACTGATACTGATGGAGACGGTATACCAGATAGTTTAGATTTAGATAGTGATAATGATGGAATTTTAGATGTAGATGAGGGAGGAAATGGAGATTTAGACACCAACGGAGATGGAGTTATTGATTCTAATGATACTGGTTACACAGATACCAATGGAGATGGTCAAGCAGATGATTCAGTAGATTCAGATGAAGAGCCAGATACCGATGGAGATGGAATACCAGATTATCAAGATTTAGATAGTGATAATGATGGAATTAATGACGTTATTGAAGGAGGAAATGGAGATTTAGATACTAATAATGATGGAGTAATCGATTCAGATGATACTAATGGAGCTGATTCAGATGGAGATGGAATATCTGATAGTGTAGATGCCGATGATAGTAATTTTGGTGAAGGAGATGGAGGAGATGATGATCCAGTTGATACCGATGGAGATGGTGTACCAGATAATCAAGATTTAGATAGTGATGATGATGGTGTAAATGATGTTGAAGAAGGAGGAAATGAAGATTTAGATGGCGATGGTTTGGTAGATGATCCAAATGTAGATACAGATGGAGATGGTATCCCAGATTCAGAAGATGGACTTGATGGGTTTGGAGATGATAATGATCCAGATTTTGATTCAGATCCAACTGATCCATTCGATGGAGGAAATGGACCTGTTGATGATAGTGGTACAGATAGTGATGGCGATGGTATTGCGGATAGTGTAGATGGGTTAGTAGGCTTTGGAGATGCAGTAGATCTTAACACTTGTGTAGTAGTATTCAATGAATTCAGTCCTAATAATGGAGATGATATCAATAATTATTTACATATTGATTGTATAGAAAGATTCCCAGAAAACACCTTAGAAATTTTTAACAGATGGGGTAATACAGTATTCAAGATTAAAGGATATAATAATAAAGATAGAATCTTTGAAGGTATTTCAAATGGTAGAGCAACAATAGATGCCGCTGATGAGCTGCCAGTAGGAACATATTTCTATGTACTTGATCTTGGAAATGGTACAGCGCCAAGAAAAGGATGGATTTATATTAACAGGTAATAAATTGTAATGAAAATTAACACAACAAGTATTGTTAAAAAGGTTTTCTTATGTGCATTAGGTATTGGTTTTATAACTAATACCTACGCGCAACAAGATCCGCAGTATACTCAATATATGTATAATACTATGACGGTAAATCCAGCATATGCAGGTTCTAAAGGTCATACAGTTATTACTGCTTTGGGTAGATTTCAATGGGTAGGTTTTGAAGGAGCACCAGATACTCAAACTTTGAGCTATGATACTCCACTAGGACTTTCTGGATTAGGATTAGGTTTCAATTTAGTGAATGATAAAATTGGTCCTTCGCACGAAATTTATTTCGATGTTAATGGTTCATATACAATTGAAACTGGTCAAGAAGGAAATTTAGCTTTTGGTTTACGATTAGGAGGAAGGTTATTAAGTATAGATTGGAATAAAGGAAGAAGAACCGATGAACAAGATCCATCATTTGTACCTATTAATAATCGATTTTTACCTACAGTAGGAGCCGGAATTTATTACCATGAACCAGAATGGTATATAGGATTATCTGTACCAAATATTTTACGAAAAGAACATTATGATGCTGAGAATAAACCAGGAGAAGTAGCTATTGAAAGAATGCACTTTTTCTTAATAACTGGTTATGTATTCGACTTAAATGAAAGTACAAAATTTAAACCAGCTCTTTTATTAAAAGGAGTTTCAGGAGCACCACTTTCTTTAGATATATCAGCTAACTTTCTTTTCAATGAAAAGTTTAGAGTAGGAGCGGCTTGGAGGTGGGGAGATGCTATTAGTGCTATGTTAGGTTTTCAGGTAAGTGATTCTTTACATTTAGGATATGCTTATGATTTAACTACTTCGAATTATAATGTAGTAAATAACGGAACGCATGAAATAATGTTACGTTATGAAATTTTTGAAGGTGGAATTCGATACAAATCACCAAGATTTTTCTAAAAGAAGATATATTTAAGTTTAAATGGGGGGAAAAAAACTATTAATTTTCGCAGTCTTGTTAATGACTGTTGTTTTTGTAAACGGACAAAGTAAACGTGTTGCTGATCGTTATTATGATGAGTTTTCATACATAGAATCAGCAAAATTATATAAAGCATTAGTAGAAGAAAAAGGAGATACAACAAAGCATGTATTATCTCGTTTAGCAGATTCGTATTATAATAATGCTAATACAGAAGAGGCAGAAACTTGGTACGGAAAACTTTTAGAAAAATATCAAAAAGATTTATCGCCTAAATATTTTTTTAAATATGCTCAAGTATTAAGAAGTAATGGGAAGTATAAAAAATCCGATTCTATTTTTAAACTAATCGCTAGCGAAGATGAAATTAATAATAGAAGAGAAGAATTACAAAATACCAACTATCTTTTAGATTATTCTACCGAAGAAGTTCAAAAAATAAGTTTAAGAAATTTAGCAATTAATACACCATATTCTGACTTTGGAGGCTTTATAGTAAACGGACAGGTATATTTTACATCTTCAGTTCCTAAGAACACGAAAAAAGAGAAAATTTATAAATGGAATAATCAACCATTTTTAAATATTTATAAAGCAACTGAAGATATTCAATTAACAGAAGAAGACTTTGAAAGACAAGAAAGAGATACTGTTTTAGAAGTTGTAAATCCTGAGTTAATTATTGGACCTGTTACTACCGATGTTCATGAGTCTACACCCATTTTTACAAAAGATGGAAAAACAATGTATTTTACCAGAAATAATTTTAATGGTAAAAGAAGAAGAAAGAGTAAAAAGAATACTTCTAATTTAAAAATATACAAAGCTTCGTTTGTAAATGGGGCTTGGATAAAAGTAACAGAACTTCCTTTTAATAACGATGAATATTCTGTAGGTCATCCAGCGTTAAGTGCAGATGAGAAAAAACTTTATTTTGCTTCAGACATGCCAGGTGGTTTTGGAGGAAGTGATTTATATAGCGTAACAATTAATGAAGATGGTACCTATGGAGATCCAAAAAATCTAGGTAAAAAAATTAATACTTCCGATAAAGAGTTATTTCCATTTATAGGAAAAGATAGTACACTGTATTTCTCATCAAATGGGCATTTAGGTTTTGGATTATTAGATATTTTTCAATCTAAAATTAAAAATGATTCAACGTTTACGGCTCCAAAAAATTTAGGAGATCCGTTTAACAGTAAAAAAGATGATTTTTCTTTTTTCTTAGCTGAAGATGGTAAACGAGGATTCTTCTCTTCTAACAGAAAAAAAGGAAAGGGAGACGATGATATTTATAGTTTTTACATCTATACAACACCTGCAATTTGTAAGCAAGTAATTGCTGGAGTAATTACAAATAGTAAAACAAAAACACCTGTTAATGGGGCAGTTGTTAAATTAATAAATAACGAAGGAAAAGTAATAGAAGAGGCTATAACTGATATTGCTGGTAATTATAAATTCAACGAAGTATTATGTGATGCTAAGTTTACTGTAAAAGTTAGTAAATTAAATTATAAACCTAATAAAAAAGCTACTCAAACCACAGTTACTGCTGGCGGTATAGTTAAGAGTAATGTTGAGTTAATTCCATTAATAGTAGGAGATCAAATTGTAATTAATCCAATTTATTTTGACTACGGAAAATCGGTAATTAGAGACGATGCACAGTATGAATTAGAAAACATTGTAACCGTTTTAAATAATCATCCAGAATTAGTTATAAAAATTGAAGCTCATACAGATAGTAGAGGTCCAGACGATTATAACAAAAAACTTTCTGATAGAAGAGCAAAGGCAACTCGCGATTTTATTTTATCTAGAGGAATTAAAGCTAAACAAATAGAAAGTGCTATAGGTTACGGAGAAGAGCAATTGTTAAATCACTGTAATAATGCTAACCAAAAGAAGTGTAGTGAAAAAGAGCATCAAGCAAATAGGCGTTCATATTTCTATATAGTAAAAGGAAATGAAAGTATTAAAGCACGTGAAGAGGCAGAGATAATAAAAGTGCAAAAGAGAATTTCTAAAAGAAATAGCTTCTTACAGTTCTTAAGAAAAAACATGAAGAAAAAAGGAAATACTACTTCAGATAAATGTTTAATAGGCGAAGAAGAAAATTGTAAAAAGGATAAAAAGAAATTTAAAGTTATTTATAGAAACCAATAATTTATTTCAGATCCCCTGATTTTTAAAGATAGTTGATAAACAACTATTTTTTCCCTTAAGTTCTGCCCAATCTAATTTAGATTGGGCTTTTTCTTTGTATAGTTTTTCATTTTTTTAACATTTTAATCATAATAATAAAATGCAAAGCAAGTTATTAGCAGCAAATCAATCTATTATTAAAAATGAAAAAACAAATCTTTCCAATTATAGCAATTTCTTTGTTAGCAGTATCATGCGTGTCTAAAAAGAAATATCTAGCGTTAGAACAACAGTATAACGATACTAGAGGAAACCTTCAAAAAACAACGTTAGAAAAAGAAAATCTAGAAGCTAAATTTGCTAAGATTGAAAAAAGAGTAGCATCGTATAATGAAAAAATAAATTCATTAAAAAACGTAAACTCATCATTAGAAAAAGAAAATAGCGTAAAGTTAGATTTAGTAGGAAATACAGTGATCTCGAATTCTTTAAAAGAAAAAATGAGAGAAACGTTATCAAAAGTAGATCCAGCTGAATTAGCAAATGCTAAAACATTAAAAGATTCTATGAATGTAGCGGTAGCTTATAACTTAAAAAAGTCTATCAATACTTCAGATTTAGAAAATTCAGACGATGTTAATATTGATATTGACAAGACTGTAGTTATGATTTCGGTATCAGACAAAATGTTATTTAACACAGCGAGTTACAAAGTAAAGCGTAGCGCTCATAGGTTAATTAAAAAATTAGCAGATGTAATTAAGTCTGAACCAAGTATGGATGTTATGATTGAAGGTCATACTGACTCAAGAACAATTAACAATGCAGTATTACAGGATAATTGGGATTTGAGTGTAAAAAGAGCTACATCAATTGTAAGAATTTTAGAAAAAAAATATGGTATTAATCCAAGTCGTTTAATAGCATCGGGTAGAGGAAGTTCTGTACCATTAGTTGATAATACTACACGAGCTAATAGAGCAAGAAATAGAAGAACGAGAATCGTTATTTTACCAAATTTAGATAAGTTTTTTGGTTTGCTAGCCGAAGAAGAAAAGATAAAATCTTAAATTAAAAGTTTTATTAAATGTAAAAACGCTGAGTAATTTAATTACTCAGCGTTTTTTAGTTTAAAGCACAACATTTCTTAAACTTAATTCCGCTGTTACATGGACAAGGATCGTTTCTAGAAATTTCAGCTTTTATAGTATGTAATTTCATTTCATCCATTTCTTGTTTAAATATTTTTTCTAATAGTAAATATAAATCAGGATGTTTTCTTGCTAATAGTTTTGGACGCTCAAAAAAATACTCACTTACTACAGAGAAAAATTCAGCTCTATTTGTTCCTCCATATGGATTAATGTCTGAAGTTTTATCATAGATTTCGTCAATTTTTTGTGTCATCAAATCTATCCAAGGAATGGTATATTGTTTTTCTAAAAGTACTTTTGGAATTCCGTCTATATTACCATCTAACTTATCAATTAAATGAACAAATTCGTGAATAGCTGTATTCTTTTTATCAGATTCATTGCTAAAACCATGGTGTAAAGCGGGTTTCGATAAAATCATTTTTCCTTCCATATAACCATTTCCCACCATTCCTAAAATTCGGCGATGATTGTTTCCTGATGTTTCAAAGTCTTCATTAAACATATCAGGATAAAGAATTACTTCAACAATGTTAGGATATTTCCATTTCGGAAAATTAAAAATAGGAATAATTGCACTCGACGCTATGAGAAGTTTATCTGTAATTACCACATTAGTATCTACTCCAATAATAGAACAATTCAATAAAAATTCATGAACCTTGTATTCAAATAATTCTTTTTCTTGAGGAGTTAAAGCATTGTAAAAAGCTACTTTTTTGGTAAGTATTGCTTTCCAAGAATTAGGGAAATTTTCTTTAGGTATATTCCAATTATTTTTAGCCTCTTTTTTAGTAGAAGAGATGGTATATAAAGTAATAATAATTATTAGAAAAGCAGTAGCTAAAACCATAAAGCAATTTTAAGTTTCATCAAAAATACACGATTTTTTCATTTGAGTAGTTTGGGGAATGTTTATGTAAAAAGAAAAAACTCACCTTTTTGAGGTGAGTTCTTCAACTTATAATTTAAATGTAGTAATAATTATTTACCTGCTTTATCTACTACAACACGATTTTCTCTATTGGCAACTTCCCAAGCTGTATGAAATACTAAACGAACACGTTTTTCTAACATCTCATAATTAATTTTGTCTGGAGTATCAGTTGGTTGATGGTAATCTTCGTGAGTACCATTAAAATAGAAAATAATAGGAATATTATGTTTAGCGAAGTTGTAATGATCAGAACGATAGTAAAAACGATTCGGATCGTTTTCATCATTATACTTATAATCCAAATCAATATTGGTATACTTTTTATTCATTTCTTCCGAAAGGTTATGCAACTCTGTACTTAACTTATCAGAACCAATTAAGTATATATAATTTGGTTTTCCTATATGTCTATCATCAACTCTACCAATCATATCAATATTTAAATTGGTCACTGTATTTGCTAATGGGAAAATTGGATTTTCAGTATAGTATTTAGAACCTAATAAACCTTTTTCTTCACCAGTAACATGTAAAAACAAAACAGAGCGTTTTGGTCCTTTACCAGCATCGGCAGCTTTTTTAAATGCTTCTGCAATTTCTAAAATAGCTACAGTACCCGATCCATCATCATCTGCACCATTATATACTTTTCCGTTTTTTACACCTTCATGATCTAAATGCGCAGAAATAACTACGATTTCATCTGGTTTTTCTGTTCCTTTTATAAAAGCTACTACATTTTCAGAATCTTTTAATGTAATTCCTCTACGGTTATTACTTAAGTATTCTGAAGGGACTTCTTGAAAATAATCATCGCCACCTAATGGAGAAGCAATTCCTTTACTAACATAAAAGTCTTTTAAATATTTAACTGCTTTTTTTTGCCCAGGCTCACCAGTGTTTCTTCCTTCAAATTCATCAGAAGCATATACGAAAAGGTGATTTCCTAAATCTTTAGCAGTTATTGTTTTTGCATATTTTTCAGAAGCATCAATATTAGAATCTGCATCTACAGCAGTTTCTTTGCTCGAGCCACATGCTACAAGCACAGCTGCACTTGCCAAATACATTATTTTTTTCATTAAAAATTAATTAAGTTTAGGTTTTGATTAGTTTTTGTTAGCAACAAAAAGTTACAACTTTCAAAGTTACTTTTTCTTTATAACGAATTGTTCTAAGGTTTTGTTAAAACTAATAAGTTCTTTTGGAAAAAGCTCATCAAAAGCATTTTTTTCAATAAGTTCTTTTGATGTTCCGCTATGTAGTTTATTTTCAGTAAGTAATATGAATTCGTCGGCTAACTGTAAAGCAATATTTACTTCGTGTGTAGAAATAATAATGGTTTTTCCAGTAGTTTCTACTAATTTTTTTAAAAGTGAAAAGACTTTAAAGGTATGATGAATATCTAAATGTGCTGTAGGTTCATCTAGAATAATAATCTCAGTATCTTGAGCTAATGCACGGGCAATGAGAACACGTTGTAATTGTCCGTCACTTAATTCATGAAAACGTTTTTCTTTTAAATGAGTAATTTCAGTTTGTTCAATAGCCCAAAGAATTTTTTTTAGGTGTTCTTTGGTAAGTTTATCTACCCAATTAGTATAAGGTTGTCTACCCAGAGCTACCAATTCAAAAACGGTTAACTGACTTAAAGGTAAACGTTCTGTAAGTACTAAACTTAATGTTGTTGATAGTTCTAAATTAGTATAACTAGAAAGTTTTTTATTATTTATAGTAACAGTACCTTTTAATGGTTTTTGAACTTTAGAAAGAGTTCTTAATAAGGTAGATTTTCCAATTCCATTTTTACCCATTATGGCAACAAACTTACCTTTTTCAATAGATAAGTTTATGTTTGCAGCAATACAGTTTTCTTCCTTTTTGGTCTTATAACCGATAGAAAGATTGTTGGTTTTTAAAATGATATGTTTGTTATTACTACTCAAAATTTACACATAAATTTTCTTCTTTCTTATTAATAACCAAATAACTACCGGAGCTCCAAATAAAGAAGTAATTGCGTTTATTGGTAAGGTAAATTCGCTTGTTGGTAATTGAGCAAAACTATCACAAATTAGTAATATAATAGCACCTATTATTGCCGAAGCAGGAATTAATAATTTATGATTAGAACTCGAAAATATCATTTTCGCTATATGAGGAACCGCAATACCTACAAAAGCTATAGGACCTGAAAATGCAGTAATTACACCAGTAAGTAAACTAGTAATTAGCAGTATGATATTTCTACTTTTTTTAATGTTTATACCTAAACTCTTAGCATAGTTTTCTCCTAATAATAAACTATTTAAAGGTTTTATAACAAATAATATACAAGATATACTTATGAAGTAAATAATAGAAAAAATGCTTAACTCGTTCCATGTAAGATTGCCTAAGCTACCAAAACTCCAAAACATGTATTGTTGAATTTGTTCTGCTTCACTAAAGTAAGTTAATACACTTATTACCGCAGATGTTAATGAGCCAAACATTAATCCAATAATTAAAATAGACATGGTATTTCTAATTTTATTTGCAGCAGCAATTACAGCCAATAAAACTAAGAAAGAACCTAAACTGGCAGCAACAGCTGTAGCCCAATTACTAAAAACAGAAGAAGCTAAAAATCCACCAAAAATACTCGATCCTAAGATTAGTAAAGCAACACCTAAACTTGCACCAGATGAAATTCCTAATACAAAAGGACCTGCTAGCGGATTTCTAAATAATGTTTGCATTAACAATCCACTGATTGCTAATCCTGATCCAACTAAAATAGCTGTAATAGTTTTTGGTAATCGGTAATTTATAATAATGGTATTCCAACTTTCTTTAGAAACGGTTTTTCCTAATAAACTGTTTAAAATTTCATCAAAAGGAATAGAAATAGACCCTAAACTAATATTTAAAAAAGCAAAAACAAATAGTAAAACTATAAGTAAAGTAAAGTAGTTAATATTTGTTTTAGTAGAATTCAACTAATTAATAGATTTTAAAAACTCAATTAATTTTTGAATAGCTAACCCTCGGTGACTTATAACATTTTTTTCTTCAGAAGTCATTTGAGCAAAAGATTTTTTAAAACCATTTGGTTGAAAAATAGGATCGTAACCAAAACCTTTTTCTCCTTGTTTTTGGTGTAAGATTTCACCATTGCAAATTCCGTCAAATAAATATTGTTCATCATCTAAATTTAAACAAATAGATGTTCGGAATTGAGCTTTTCTATTGGTAGAATTTCCTAATTCGGTAAGTAGTTTTTGCATGTTATTTTCTGCATTAGCAGGCTCACCTGCATAACGGGCAGAATACACCCCAGGAGCGCCATCTAAATTTTCCACTTCTAAACCAGTATCATCAGCAAAACAATTATATCCGAATTTTTCGGTAATATAATTCGCTTTAATTTGCGCATTTCCTTCTAAAGAAGTTGCTGTTTCTTCTATTTCATCAAAACAATTAATGTCTTTTAAAGAAAGTAATTCAATAGATTTAGGAAGCATTTTTTGTACTTCGGCAAGTTTATTTAGATTATTAGTAGCAAAAACTAACTGCATTATTGTAATTTTAGGTAAACAAAAATATCAAAATTTATAATCTTTGTACTAAGAAGTAAACAATTTTTATAATAAACTAAAAATAGCTGAACTCCTTGTAAATAAAGGAATGTCGTTAAAATGTCGGGTTTAAATCTATGGAAATGTTTTATGAAATTAAAAAGCTAAACTAACATTGTATGAAAAATGAAAATTTATATATCATGAAACAACCAGCATTAGGAAAGAAAATTTCCGAACTACGAAAACAAAAAGGATTAACTCAAGAAGAACTTGTTGAAAAGTGTAATATAAATGTTAGAACAATTCAACGAATAGAAGCAGGCGAAACAACACCAAGAAGTTTTACTATTAAAGCTATATTAGAAGCTCTTGATGCAGATATTAATATCGATAGTTTTACAAGTGAAATTGGAGTTACAAGTGAAGATAAGAAGCTATTAAATTTAGCTTGGATTTTTGGTATTGTATATTTTGTTGTGGGGTTTTTAGAAACGATAGCAGACGTATATCAATTTACTCAAGATACTTCTTACTTTAATAAAATTACATATACTAGTATTAAAATAATTTCATCAATATCGTTTGCAATATTTTTTTCTGGCTTTATAAGAATAGCAAAAATGTATTCATACAAACTATTAGAAATTATTGTTTATGTTTTTATTATAGCATTCGTAATAGCTGAATTATACGATGTGTTTTTAATTAACTCAACTAGTGAAACATTAATTATAACAGGAATAGTTGAATTAATTATTTTTGGAGCTATCCAAATAATATTCGGATTAAGCTTACTAAGGTTAAAAGACAAGTTAGGAGTATTAATTCAAATAAACGGAATTTTAGAAATTATAACAGGAGCTTGTTTAGCTACAATAATTTTAGCTTCACTAGGAGCAGTATTTTTAATACCAACAGTTATTGTAGAAATTATTGTGCTGTATAGGTTAGCGAGAAAATAAACTAATTCTTTAAAAACAAAAAAAGCGGAATCTAGTTTAAACCAGATTCCGCTTTTTTATTTGATAAAAAGTTGTCTTATCCTTTTAACGTAGATAATTCTTGTTTCTTAGCGTTAATTTCATTTTGAATATTCGCTAAACGTTTTTCTATTTTAAGAATAATAGCTTCTTTTCTAGAAATACTTTCTTTAGAAGTAGTAGGGTCTTTTTTAGCCTCTTCTAATTTTGTTTTCATTTTAGCTAAACCTTCTTTACCACTAGTTAAGATTTCTTCATTAATACTAATATCGTCTTCAAGATCACTAATTAAAGTATTCTTTTCTTTACTAATAGCTTGTTCTTCAGCTTTAATTTCGTTGTCTAACTGCTTTAATTTTTCTTCTTCTAAACGTAAAGCTTCTTGTTGCTTTAAATAAGCTATTTCTCTTGCTTTACGCTCTTCTTCTAATTTTTTACGAGCAGCTTCTAATTTTTGCTTACGTAAAGAAATTCCTTTTTGGTTGTTACTAATAGTAGCGTCGAAAGAAGTAGAAGTTGTTTCAGCTACTTCAGCTTTTTTAACTGGATTTCTTTTTTGTTTTCTAGCTAATTTTCTTTCAAAAATGGCTAATTCCTTTTTTTGATTTTCAATTTGAGTGTTTAACTTTGTAAGTCTTAGTTGCATACTAGCAACAATTTTTTCTTTTCTATTTACTTCTTTCTTAGTAGCTTTTTTACTCTTTTTAAAATCAGCTAAATTAGCATTAACACGCTTTAACGCTTTTACGCCACTCATTAAAATTTCTTCGTTGGCACTAATTTGATTTTCTTTGTTTTTAATTTTAACTTTTAAACTTTTAATGTCGTTTTGAGCAGATACTTGTTGTATGCTTACAAATCCGATAATAAAAATAGAGGTTACTAAAAGTCTTAATGTTTTCATTTTAATTTGTTTATTGAACTTTTATTTAGATACTTTTTTGGGGCGACAAAAGTACAATTTTTAAAATGAATTAAGTATGGTAAATGAATAGTTTTTAAATGATTTTTATAAACTTATAAAAGAACTTATTCATGGTGATAAGGTTCGTTTCGAAGAATCGTAAAACCGCGATAAATTTGTTCAACAACAAATAAACGAATCATTTGATGGGAGAAGGTCATTTTTGATAATGATACTTTTCCTTTTGCTTTGTTGTAAACTGCTTCAGAAAATCCGTACGGACCACCAATAACAAAGACTAATTGCTTTATTCCCGAATTCATTTTCTTTTGTAAATATTGAGAAAATTCAATAGAAGTAAAATGTTTTCCCTTATCATCTAATAAAACTAGTTCATCAGTTGGTTGTAGTTTCGATAAAATTAAATCACCTTCTTTTTCTTTTTGTTGATTTTCAGAAAGGTTTTTAGAATTTTTCAAATCAGGAATAATATCTAATTCAAACTTTACATAATGTTTCAAACGCTTTTCATAAGTGTTAATAAGCTGAATTAAATTCTTATCATCCGTTTTGCCAATAGCAAGTAATTTTATTTTCATAAGGCAAAATTATGAATTATGAATTAGTATTTTTACATCAGAATAAATGAAATTATGATATCAAAAGAACAATTTGAAAAAGAGTTAGATTTAATTATCACAAACGCCATTAGAGAAGATATTGGAGACGGAGATCATACCTCATTGTCGTGTATTCCAGAAACCGCAACTGGTAAAGCAAAACTTTTAGTAAAAGATGAAGGAATTATTGCAGGAGTAGAGTTTGCTAAAAAGGTGTTCGCTTATGTAGATAAAGACTTAAAAGTTGAAACTTTAATAGAAGATGGAGAGAAGGTAAAGTACGGAGATATTGTTTTTTATGTAGAAGGAAAATCACAATCTATCTTAATGGCAGAACGTTTGGTATTAAATGCTATGCAACGTATGAGTGCCATTGCAACTAAAACACGTTTTTTTGCTGATTTATTAGAAGGAACAAAAACAAAAGTATTAGATACTCGTAAAACCACTCCAGGAATTCGCGCGTTAGAAAAATGGGCCGTTAAAATCGGAGGAGGAGAGAACCACCGTTTTGCTTTGTATGATATGGTAATGATTAAAGACAATCATATTGATTTTGCAGGTGGAATTACACAAGCCATTACCAAAACTAAAAAGTACTTGGCAGAAAAAGGTTTAGATATAAAAATTATTGTAGAAGCACGTGATTTAGAGGAAATCAAAGAAATTCTTTCTAATGAAGGTGTATACCGAATTTTGATTGATAACTTTAATTATGAAGACACTCGAAAAGCAGTAGCGTTAATTGGAGATACTTGCTTAACAGAATCTTCAGGAGGAATCAATGAAAAAACCATTAGAGAATATGCCGAATGTGGTGTAGACTTTATCTCATCTGGAGCATTAACACACTCTGTATATAACTTAGACTTAAGTTTAAAAGCAGTAGATTAATATAACCCAACCGTCGTTGCGAATGAAAGGAGGAAGTCTTCTTTATTGCAAAGACAAGTAAATAACTAAATACTCATGAAAAAAAGCTTAATCCTAGTAGCTACTTTGGTATTGGCAATTTCTTGTAATACAAAAGAAGCTAAAAAAGACATGAAAGCAGATATGGTAGAAAATCCGTTATTGGTAAAGAGCTCCTTAGATTACGGGGCACCAGATTTCACTAAGATAAAAAATGAACACTTTATGCCTGCTATTTTAGAAGGAATGAAGGTACAAAATGAAACTATTCAAAAAATAGTAGATAGCAAAGACGCACCTACTTTTGAAAACACCATTGTAGCTTTAGAAGAAAGTAGCAAAACATTAGACAATGTTACTGCGGTTTTTTATGGTTTAGCAGGAGCACATACCAATGATGAGATTAAAGAAATTCAAAAAGAATTAGCGCCTAAGTTTTCAAAACATAGCGATGATATCTTGTTAAACACCAAATTATTTGCACGTATTAAGCAAGTATATGACAATTTAGAAAGTTTACAATTAGATGCTGAATCTGCTCATTTAGTAAAAGAATACTATAAGAACTTTGTAAAAGCAGGAGCAAATTTATCAGAAGACAAAAAAGAAGAATTAAAAAAGATTAACTCTGAATTGGCAACTTTATCAAACGATTTTGGAAAGAAATTGTTAGATGCTAGTAAAAAAGGAGGAGTGGTAGTAACTGATAAAGAAAAATTAAAAGGATTTTCAGAAGATAAAATCAAATCGATAGAAAAAGATGGATCTTATGAAATTCAATTAATTAATACTACACAACAACCATCATTACAATCATTAGAAAACAGAGAAGTTCGTAAAGAATTATTTGAAAAATCAATTCACAGAACCGATGGAGGTGAATATGATACTAGTGATTTAGTAAAGAAGATGATAGCCTTAAGAGCTAAAAAAGCACAAATTTTAGGCTTTGATAACTATGCTAGTTGGAGTTTACAAGGAACCATGGCAAACACTCCTGATAAGGTGTTTGAAATGTTTAACGGATTAATCCCAGGATCGTTAGACAAAGCAGCTTCAGAAGTAAAAGAGATTCAAGCAGAAATCAATAAAAATGGAGGAGATTTTAAATTAACTCCATACGATTGGAATCATTATGCTGAAAAAGTACGTAAATCTAAATACAACTTAAACGAAGAAGAGGTAAAGCCATATTTCGAAGTAACCAATGTATTAGAAAAAGGAGTATTCTATGCAGCAACGAAGTTGTATGGAATAACGTTTAAAAAGCGTACAGATATTCCAACTTATCATCCAGATGTAGTGGTATATGAGATTTTTGAAGAAGATGGAAGTCCGTTAGGATTGTATTACGGAGATTTTTTCGCTAGAGATAGTAAAAGAGGAGGAGCTTGGATGAGTGCTTTTGTAAAACAATCTAAGTTACGTAACCAAAAGCCTGTGATTTACAATGTATGTAACTCGCCTAAACCAGCGGAAGGAGAGCCAGCATTGATTAGTTTTGACAATGTAGAAACAATGTTCCATGAATTCGGACATGCGTTACACGGATTATTTGGTAATCAAACTTATGCTTCTATTTCTGGAACAAGTACTTCAAGAGATTTTGTTGAATTTCCATCGCAGTTTAATGAAAACTGGGCTACACATCCAGAAGTATTAAACAACTACGCATTACACTATAAAACTGGAGAGGTAATACCAGAATCGTTACTAAAGAAAATTAAGGATGCTGGAACCTTTAACCAAGGATATTCAATCATTGAAAATTTATGTTCATCTAATTTAGACATGCAATGGCATACGATTTCTGTGGATGAGATTGTAGAAGACGTAGCAAAGTTTGAAGAAGAAGCTTTAGCTAAAATGAAGCTAAAGGTAGATGAGGTTCCACCAAGATACCGTTCAACCTATTTTGCGCATATTTTTAGTGGAGGATATGCAGCAGGATATTATTCGTATTTATGGACAGAAATGTTAAGTCATGATGCATACGATTGGTTTAAAAACAACGGATTGTTAACTCGTGAAAACGGACAAAAATTCCGTGAGCAAGTATTATCAAAAGGAAATACAATGGATTATGCTAAAATGTATAAAACATTTGCAGGAAGAGATCCACAAGCAGAACCAATGTTAAAAGCTAGGGGTTTAAAATAGATGGATAATTATTTTGACAATGAAATATTTTCAAAAGTCAATTTTAATACCTTAAAAATAAAAAAAGGAGAATATGACAATTGTACGTTCGAGAACTGTAACTTCGAGAACGTACATGCATCTAATATTCAGTTTTTAGAATGCGAGTTTATCGATTGTAATTTTAGCAATGCCATCGTAAACCAAACCGCGTTTAAAGATTGCAGTTTTTCTGATTGTAAGTTGATAGGAGTAAAGTTTAATGAATGTAATCCATTTTTCTTACAAATGAGTTTTAAAAATTGTCAGCTCAATTTTTCATCGTTTTATCAATTGAAAATTCCGAATACAAAATTTATCAATTGTGATGTAAAAGAAGTTGATTTTACAGAAGCGAATGTTTCAAGTGGAGTATTTGAAAGAAGTAATTTAGAAGGTGCAATTTTTGAAAACACGAATTTAGAAAAAGCCAATTTGAAAACTGCTTTTAATTTTTCAATTTCGCCAGAAAGGAATCGATTGAAAAAAGCCCTATTTTCAAAAGAGAATATCAATGGATTACTAAGTAGCTATGGAATTGTAATAGAAGATTAAATAAAAGTGTTATGAAAAAGGAAGATTTAAAAGCAATAAGTGAGTTTTTGAGTATTGCAGTCTTTACTGTGTTATTTATTTATATAATTTTTGAATTGTTTGTTTGGTAATTATATAGGTAAGAACTAGGTTTTTTTAAGTTATTAATTAAATTGTAAAAATGACCAGAAGAATAGAAGACAAACTAGTTAAAATTCCAGTTGTAAATTGGATTGTAGCCTTTGGAAAGAAAATTAAAATTCCAGGGCTAGAAGGAATGTCTTTATACGACGTACTTGAAATGTACGTAATTGGTATTGTAAAAGGAGCTTTAACTACTAGAGCAGGTGGAATTGCGTATAGTTTCTTTATGGCTATATTTCCATTTTTACTGTTCATACTTACCTTAATTCCTTATATTCCTATAGACGGATTTCAAGAAGGGCTTTTTTCTCTTATACAAGAAATATTACCGCCCAAGACTTTTGAAGCAGCTGATGGTGTTTTAAAAGATATTTTAAATAATCAGTACGGAGGGTTATTATCCTTTGGTTTTTTAGTCTCTATTTTTTTAATGACCAACGGAGTCAATGCCATCTTTGGAGGCTTTGAATATTCTTACCATGTAAAAGAAGTTCGAAGTGTAGTAAAAGCCTATATTATTTCATTAGGAGTATCGTTATTAATGTCGTTGTTCTTAATTGTAACAGTCGTATTGATTATAATGTATCAGATAGCACTTTCTAAAATAGGAGAGTATGGCTGGTTTGATTTAAACGATTTAGATTTATTTTACTATGGAAGAGGTTTCTTATTCTTAGTAATGATTTTTACCATTGTTTCTTTACTCTTTAGATACGGAACCAAGCAAGGAAAAGAGGTAAAGTTTTTCTCGGCAGGAGCTGTATTAACTACGGTAGTATCTATGTTTACCTTTTATCTTTTTGGTATTTATGTAGTAAAGTTTGCACAATACAATCAACTATATGGTTCTATCGGAACCTTACTTATCTTAATGCTTTTTGTTTGGTTAAACGCCATTATTTTACTGTTAGGGTTTGAATTAAACGCAAGTTTATACAGATTAAAACGTAAAAATAAAACTTCTTAATCTGCTATTTAATTCAGATATTTGCAGGCTTAAATAATAATTATCAGTAAACTGTTATTGATAATTGATAACCGATAATTGAACATTGATTTTATGAAACCAAGTATCCCAAAAGGAACCAGAGATTTTTCATCAACCGAAGTAGCGAAGAGAAACTATATATTTTCTACGATTAAGCATTCGTTTGAAAATTTTGGATTTCAACCTATTGAAACTCCAAGTTTTGAAAATTCTTCTACGTTAATGGGAAAGTATGGAGAAGAAGGAGATCGTTTGATTTTTAAGATTTTAAATTCAGGAGACTATCTTAAAAAAGTTGATGAGAATTTATTGGTAAATAAAGAAAGTCAAAAGGTAATTTCTAAGATTTCAGAAAAAGCATTGCGTTACGATTTAACAGTGCCATTTGCACGTTATGTAGTACAACACCAAAATGAAATTACTTTTCCGTTTAAACGTTATCAAATTCAACCAGTATGGAGAGCAGATCGTCCGCAAAAAGGAAGATTCAGAGAATTTTACCAATGTGATGCCGATGTAGTGGGAAGTAAATCGCTTTGGCAAGAGGTAGAATTTGTACAGTTATACGATACCGTTTTTAGTAAACTTGGATTAAACGGCACGACAATTAAAATTAACAACCGTAAGATATTATCGGGTATTGCTGAGGTAATTGGAGCTTCAGATAAGTTAATTGATTTTACAGTTGCTTTAGATAAACTAGATAAGATTGGTAAAGAAGGAGTGGTAAAAGAAATGCTTGAAAAAGGAATTTCTGATACTGCTATAGAAAAGGTTGATCCATTATTTAATTTTGATGGAGATAATCGTACTAATTTAGCAGCGCTAAGAGATATGTTGCAATCTTCTGAAGAAGGAATGAAGGGAGTAGAGGAATTACAATTTATTATAAATGCTATTGAAGAACTTGGTTTAAGTTCTGCTTCTTTAGAAATAGATGTAACCTTAGCGCGTGGATTAAATTATTACACCGGAGCTATTTATGAAGTAGCTGCACCAGAAGGAGTAAAAATGGGATCTATTGGTGGTGGTGGAAGATATGACGACTTGACAGGTATTTTTGGATTGAAAGATGTGTCGGGAGTTGGAATTTCATTTGGATTAGATCGTATTTATTTGGTAATGGAAGAGCTTGGTTTATTCGAAACGGTTCAATTACCCAAGCCAAAAGTATTGTTCTTAAATTTTGATGCAGACCAGAGTATTGCTAAGGTAAAAGCGATTAAAGAATTAAGAAATAACGATATCAAGTCGGAATTATATCCAGATGTTGCTTCGAGTAACAAACAACAAAAAAAGCAGTGGAAATATGCTACTAGTAGAGAAATTGACTTTGTAGTAACAGAGGTAGAAAATGGTACACTTGTTGTTAAAGATATGAACGCAGGAGAGCAAATAACTTGCACTGTAAACGAATTAATTAACAAACTACAGTAAATTAACGGCAATGTCGTAAATTTACGCCTTATAACTACAGAAAGAAATGTTTGAAGTGAATAACAACAAAATGAATGACGAAAGAATAGACGAAATAGGAGAGAACCACATTGCAACGTCGGCTAAAACTCCGTTAAGAGCAGATGCTTTTGATATTTCGGACAAAGAAAAAATAGAAAGAATACAAGAAAGTGTTAAAGAAATTCTTGAAACTTTAGGAATGGATTTAACAGATGATAGTATGCAAGGAACTCCTAAGAGAGTTGCCAAAGCTTTTGTTAATGAGTTGTTCATGGGGTTAAACCCAAAAAACAAACCAGAAGCTTCTACTTTTGATAACACGTACAAGTATGGTGAAATGTTAGTAGAGAAAAACATTATTGTGTATTCTACTTGTGAGCATCACTTATTACCAATTATTGGTAGAGCACATGTTGCTTATATTTCAAAAGGAAAAGTAATTGGACTTTCTAAAATGAACCGTATTGTAGAGTATTATGCAAAACGTCCGCAAGTACAAGAGCGTTTAACAATGCAAGTGGTACAAGCAATGCAAGAAGCATTAGGAACAGAAGATGTTGCTTGTGTTATTGATGCAAAACACTTATGTGTAAATTCTCGTGGAATTAAAGATATTGAAAGTAGTACAGTAACTGCTGAGTTTGGTGGAGCGTTTAAAAACAAAGAAACTAAACGTGAATTCTTAGACTATATCAAGTTAAATACAGACTTTCACTAAAAAGCAAAAAATAAAGTAAAAAGCTCATTCAATTTGAATGAGCTTTTTTTATTAATCTTCTGCTTGATTTTGCTTTAATTTTTTTACTCCATCTACTAAAAACCAAGAAGCAAATAGTAATCTTACAATTAAGAAAATATATTTATTTTCAGTTTTAAAGTTTAAAAGTACTCGATAAGTTTCTCTATCTTGAAAAAACATACTAAATGTGCCTACAAGAATAAAGATTCCTATAGCTATATATATGAAGGGTAAAACTTTTTTCATTATTGAACAGGGATTTTAATTTTATATAGTTTTCTACTTTTATTGTTTAATTTATTTTCTCTCAACCAAGGATTTACTAATTTTAATTGCTTGTAAGTAATTCCAAAGTTTTTAGCAAAAGAAGCAATATTAGTAATTGCAGTATCTACTTCTACTTCATAAGTTTTAGGAAAAGTATATAAATCGTCTTTGTCAAACTTAAATCCGTATTTTTCGGGATGTGTCATGATTTCCTTCAATGCTAAAATTCTGAAAACATAACGTTCTGTTTCGTCTGGTAATAAAGCATCGTAATAATTATTTACTTGTTGAGCTTTTAATCGTTGAGAAACTCTTCCCATACCAGCGTTATATGCAGCTGCAGCTAGAGTCCAACTACCAAATTTTTTCTTAGCATCTCTTAGATAACGAGCAGCAGCTTTGGTAGATTTTTCTATGTGGTAACGCTCATCTACATTTTTGTTTACTTCTAAATTAAACTTTTTCTCTCTAGCAGTTCTTGGTAAAAAATGCCAAAGTCCTGAAGCACGAGCATGTGACGGATTGTTAACCAACAAAGCACTTTCAGCAACTGCTAAGTATTTAAAATCATCAGGTATTCCTTCTTCAGCTAAAATAGATTCGATAATAGGAAAGTACTTATTGGCTCTTTTTATTAAGAGTAATCCGTTAGATTGCCAATAGGTGTTTACGAGTAATTCTCGATCCATTCGCTCTTTAATATCGTAACGTTCTATTGGAACTCTTTCTCCTGCCAATTCTAAATAATTTGGAGTTTTTGGAGCTTTAATTTCATAAGTTTCCGCTACATTTTTTACAATAGGCTCTAAGTCTTTTTGAATGGTATTCATTAATAAAAAAGACACTCCACCAATGGCTATTAGTGAAGCATATCGTGCTGCTCTCATCATACTTCTAATTTTTTATTGATATTGTTTCTGATATTTCAAGACACTTTTCTTCAATTATTTTTGAAATTATTCGAGCCTTGTTTAATATCATTATATGTGTTCCGTTTTCTATTAAAATTGAATTTTTAATATGTTTTGCGGGGAAAATTTCGTCGTTTGATCCATGAATATGAATAATATCTTTTAGGGTTTCTTTTTGTTTCCAATGTAGTACATTGTAAATAGCCCAATGTAAGTATTTAGCATCTCTAACCGATAGGTAGAGTTTATACAATTCGGCTCTTTTCTTTAAGTAATCACTAAAAAAATACTGCTCATAACTTTCGATATTAGCTACAATATGAGTTGGAAATAATTTATAAGCTTTGCTTACTTGTGCTAGTCGCAATCTTTTAGGTAACTCTTGATTGTTTTTAATACTCGAAATTATAATTACTTGCTTACAAGAAATATGTTTACTCATTTCTTGCACCATAACACCACCAAAAGAAACTCCTACTAAAATAGGGTTTTCATGAGTGATTTTTGAACACATACGTTTTGCATAATCGCTAATAGATTCTTTAGGATTATCAGGTAATATCCACTCTAAAAAATGCAATTCAAATACATCTTTAGAAAGTGTTAGGTAATCGAATATTTTCGGATTAGCCGCTAAACCTGGTACAAAATATATGTGTGTTTTATGCATTAATCAAAATACTTTTTATCTAATAAGATACCTTCTATATACTCATGAACATCAGCTAACTCATCTGGAATATCTTTCCATAAACGAATGTGAATTTGCTTACCTCCGTGAGTAATGTACGTACTTGGTAAATCTGTAATTCTTGGATTGTTGTATTCTTCAGCAAATTCAGAAAAATCTTTTTTGCTTAATTTTTCGTTTAACTTTTTTAATTCTTTATCTGAAAGCTGAAATTCTTTAACTCCCTTTTCATTTACAAAATTAATTCCGTTGTATGTTACTTTTCCGTCTTTGCTTATGGTTACTTCATATACAGGACAATCTCCAAAACAAGGAGTTTTACGGATAGAAATCAACCTATTCTCAAAATTTTCCTTGATAGTATTAAAAGTACCCATTTGATTTTTTTCTACTGATTGAAAAACACCAGATTCGTTTAATCGTTTTAACCAAAAATCAACTTTGTCTTCAGGAACAGTAATTTGAGCAATTTTTAAATCTTTTTGATCAAAAAGTAATTTATCCCAACTCAATCCACTGTTTGTAATTAAAGCTTTTGCGTCTTTTACATTCTTAGGGTTTTTTAAAACTACAATTAATTCATTTTCTATATTCTTCACAGGAGTGTTAATTTCTTCTTCCATAGGAGTTTTTGTTGTAGTTTCTTCTTTCTGTGGAGTTTTTTCAGAATCATTATTCTTTTTAGGAATACTACAGCTGGTAATTAATAGAATACATAAAAGTGAAAATAGTCTCATAAGATAAAATGTTTTTTGATTTTTTAGATTCAATTTTTGTGCCATTAAAGTTACTGTTATAAAATGAATCATAAAAAGAAAAGCCCCATTTTTTGGGGCTTTTGTGTTATTTTATATTGTTTATGTTATACAGTTTGATGTGTTTCTACAAAATCGAACCTTACCAAACCATCTTCATCTATTTTAGTAAGCGTAACTGTATGTAATGTATTTATCAATTCAGGATTCCAAGGAGTTTTTACTTTTACGTAGTTTTCTGTAAATCCGTGGATATAACCTTCTTTATTTTCACTTTCAAATAAAACAGTTAAAGTATTTCCTATTTGACTTTCGTAAAAAGCTCTACGTTTTTTAACCGATAAACCACGTAACATTTTACTACGTTTTGCTCGAACATTTTTAGGAACTACACCATCCATTTCAGCAGCTTCAGTATTCGCCCTTTCAGAATAGGTGAATACATGTAAATATGAAATGTCTAACTCAGATAGGTAGTTATATGTTTCTAAGAACAATTCGTCAGTTTCTCCAGGGAAACCAACAATAACATCAACACCAATACATGCATTTGGCATTACTTCTTTTATTTTAGAAACTCTGTTGGTATATACTTTACGTAAATATCGACGCTTCATTTTCTTTAATAATTCATCACTACCTGATTGTAGCGGGATATGAAAATGAGGTACAAAAGTATCAGAGTTTGAAACGAAATCTATCGTTTCATCTTTTAATAAATTTGGCTCAATAGATGAAATACGTAAACGATGAATTCCTTCAACAGTATCTAAAGATTTTACCAAATCTAAAAAGGTATGTTCATGACGTTTGTTACCAAATTCACCTTTACCATAATCACCAATATTAACTCCTGTTAATACAATTTCTTTAATACCTTTTTCTGAAATTTCTTTAGCATTCTTCATTACATTTTCTAAAGTATCTGAACGAGAAATTCCTCTAGCTAGTGGAATTGTACAATAGGTACATTTATAATCGCAACCGTCTTGAACTTTTAAGAAAGCACGTGTACGATCTCCAATAGAATAAGCTCCTACATACGAATCGGCTTCTTCAATTTCACAAGAATGAACTTCACCAATATCGTTTTTAGTAAGGTCGTTAATATAACTTGTAACATTAAATTTTTCAGTAGCACCTAAAACTAAATCTACACCATCTACTGCAGCTAATTCTTCTGGTTTTAATTGCGCATAACAACCAACACCAATAACAAAAGCATTGTCGTTTTTCTTTAAAGCCGATTTAACAATGGTTTTAAAACGTTTGTCGGCATTGTCGGTTACCGAACACGTGTTAATCACATATACATCTGCTTTTTCTTCAAACTCTACACGTTCAAAACCTTCATTTACAAAGTTTCTTGCAATGGTAGAAGTTTCAGAAAAATTTAATTTACAACCTAAAGTATAAAAAGCTACTTTTTTATCTGCATTCATCTTTTCAATCCTTAATAAAAAACAAAAGCCTTGTATAAGTCTTTAATTTTTTAGAAGTTCGTATGGTATATTTAATATTCTTTACTGCATTGCGCAGTTTCAATTTGCAAAAGTACGATTTTATTCATGATTTTTGAAACCAAAAGATTATCGGTTAGAAAACTTAAAGTTTCTGATTTAGAGGCATTTTTCGAATTAGAAAGTAATCCTAAAGTATTGCAATATGCAACAGGAGAACCTAAGTCTTTAAAAGAAAGTGAAGAGGATTTATTACAGTTGATTAATAGGTATAATAATATTGAAAATGATTTCTGGATTTATGCAATTGAAAGAAAAGATACGAATGAATTTATTGGTACTGTAGCTTTAATAAAAGATGATGAAGGAAATGATGAAATTGGTTATCGATTTATTGAGCGTTTTTGGGGTAATGGATACGCAACAGAAATTTGTGAAGGTTTAGTCTCTTATTGTAAATCTATAGGAATAAAAAAACTGATTGGTTGTGTAGTTGATGTAAACATTGCTTCAGCAAAAATTTTACAGCGATTCAACTTTAAGGAAGTTGAAAAATTTGTGAGTGATGATATAGGTTTACCAGAAACTAAATATGAATTGATTTTGTGATGAGAAATAAGAAACAAGAAACAAAAAACAAGACATTTTTAGTTGATGAACTTATGAAAAGTAGAACTAGGACGAAGATTATTTTTCGTTTCTCCTTTCTTCTAATTTTTTCTTGTACTCAAAAAAAAACTGATTTTACAGATAAAGAAGTTTTTAGATATAATGAACATTCAAATATTACTTCTCTAGATCCTGCTTTTGCCAAGGACCAACGTAATATTTGGGCGGTAAACCAATTGTACAACGGATTGGTAGAATTAGACGATAGTTTACATGTAAAACCATCAATAGCAAAAAGTTGGACGATTTCTGAGGATGGTAAAAACTATCAGTTTACTTTAAGAAGTGATGTCTATTTTCATAAACATATGCTATTCGGTAAAGATTCTACAAGAAAAGTAAATGCAAATGATTTTGAATATTCTTTTAATCGATTGCTAGATAAAAAGGTGGCTTCACCTGGAGGTTGGGTTTTACAAAATGTGGAGTCGTTTAAAGCAGAGAATGATTCTACCTTTTCTATGCAACTAAAACAACCATTTCCTCCTTTTTTAGGATTACTAGCAATGAAATATTGCTCAGTTGTTTCCAAAGAAGCAGTAGACTATTTTAGAAATAGTTTTAGAGCGAATCCCATTGGTACTGGACCTTTTCAATTTAAGTTATGGGTAGAAAATACGAAGTTGGTATTGCGTAAAAATCCACTGTATTTTGAAAAAGATACTGATGGAAAACAGTTACCCTATTTAGAAGCTGTGGCGGTAACTTTTTTGCCCGATAAACAAAGCGAATTTTTACAGTTTATTCAAGGGAATATTGACTTTATGAAAAGTTTAGACGCTTCGTATAAAGATGATATTCTAAATACAGACGGAACTTTAAAAGAAAAGTATGCTTCAAAAATAATCATGCAAACGGGGGCATATTTGAATACTGAATATTTGGGGATTTATTTAGACGGAGAAGAACAAGTACCAACTAAATCTAAATTAATTCGGCAGGCAATTAATTATGGATTTGATCGACAGAAAATGATTAAGTTTTTAAGAAATGGAATTGGTACACCAGCAACAAGCGGATTTATTCCTAATGGGTTACCTTCTTTTAATAACCAAAAAGGATATTCATTTCAGCCAGCAAAAGCCAAAGCACTAGTGGCTCAATACAAACAAGAGACTGGAAATAAAAATCCACAAATAACGATTACAACCAATAGTAATTATTTAGATTTATGCGAGTTTATTCAAAGAGAATTACAAAAGATAGGATTAGATACTAAAGTAGATGTAATTCCACCATCAACCTTACGTCAAGGAAAGGCTAGTGGTAAATTACCGATTTTTAGAGCAAGCTGGATTGCCGATTACCCAGATGCAGAAAACTATTTATCGCTTTTTTATAGCAAAAACTTCACTCCAAACGGACCTA
The DNA here is from genome assembly GCF_002120225.1 of Tenacibaculum holothuriorum. Classification (GTDB taxonomy): domain Bacteria; phylum Bacteroidota; class Bacteroidia; order Flavobacteriales; family Flavobacteriaceae; genus Polaribacter; species Polaribacter holothuriorum. Next base: position 25,546 of record NZ_LAPZ01000007.1, read on the forward strand.
ATTATACGCATTTTAAAAATGAAACTTTTGATGAGTTGTATGAACAATCAATCAAAGAAGTTTCTGTAGATAAGCGTTATATGCTGTATCAAAAAATGGATAGTATAATTATTGAAGAAGCGCCTATTATTCCTTTGTATTATGATGAGGTTATTCGTTTTAGACAAAAAAATGTAAAAGGTTTGGGAATTAACCCAATTGATTTGTTAGATTTAAGAAGAGTAAAGAAGAAGTAAAAAACGTCATTACGAACATATAGCACGTAGTCGAAATGTGAGTAAAGTAATCTCTGTTTAAAATATAGAGATTGTTTCGGAGTTTTTAATTCCTCGCAATGACGTTTTTTAAGTTATATACTTTTTACAAAATCTAGAAATACTTTTTTGTGTAGTTCCAAATCTAAATCAGGAGAAATAGCTACACGAGCAATATAGTCTTTATCTCCTTCTTTGGTGGTTCCTTGAGTTGAGGTTGCAGGAATAGTCCAATAACATCCTTTTAACTGACCGTAGCTCACACAATATTTACTTTCGTTTGGAATTTCAGAAATCATTAAGTTAATCAACTTTAAGTTGAGAGCTCTTTTGTAGGTTTCTCTCTCTTCATCAGTATTTCCTTTGGTAGGAAGGTCTAAAGAGAAAACCGATGGAGTGAAGCCTTGAGCTGCTAATTCTTCAGAAACAAAGTTGATTTTTGCTGTTGGTAAAACCTCTTCAATATAATTAACAAAAGCACGGGTGTTTTTATAAGCATCGTCAATTCGTTGTACCATAGAAGGTAATTGTTCAGCTAAAATCTCTAATTGTAATTCGGTAGCTTCGTTATTACATAATTGAATATGTTTCTCGATAGCATCCATTAAGTTAGCAGCTTTTTTATTAGCTACGGCGAATCCAGCTGTACATTTTCCTCCACTTGGGAATTTAGAACCACTTACATAAGCAATCGTTTTTACTGAAGAAAGTATTTCATTTTGACCTAAAAAATTCACATTCGGACAAAATGTTTGATCTAAAATAAATACGGGTTCAATAGCTTTATTTTCTGATGGAGTTGTTCGAGTAGCACTTAAAACTTCTTTTAATTTTAAAAGGTTCGGTACTTCAACTCTTGGGTTTGTTGGTATTTCAGCAATAATAAATGGTACAGCATCCTCTTCAGCAATTTTATTTAAAACTACGTCAACACTTTGTACCATGTTATTTCCTCCATCTACAGGCAAATCTATCACTTCTACATTTTCTATACATGCAGCTATACGTCTTGCTTGATCATTGGTTCCACCATAACAGTTAGGAGGTACAACAATTTTAATAGCTTTCCCAGGGTATTTTTCTAAAGCATGATCAATTAATCCCATGACGATAGCGTACTGAATTGAAAGTCCGCTTGAACCAACCACAGCTTTAGAATTAGACTTAGTGATTTCTTTAATACTATTTAAAACTTTAGCTTTATTATTAGCTGTATTAAAAGTAGGTTTTTTAGTAGGTTGTCCTGTTAGTTGTTGTAAAGCAATTACAGTATTAGAAGGAGTCATGGCAATGGTTTCCCTTCTTCGTACATGTTGGATTTCTGAAACGTACGATTCATTATCTGTCCCATTTACTAATAAAATACTTCCTAAAGTAGACTGTGTATTGATGTAAAAATCAACTTTTGGAGAAAGAGAGAAATCACAAATGTTTTCTTTTTCAGAAACGAAAACTGTAGTTCCATCAAATTCAGATAGTTCTTCTATGTTGTTGATTTTTATTACTTCAAAATTGTAATTATATACTTTTCTAACTGCGTCAACATCAAAGCAATTTGGTAGTTGATTTGTATAAACAATTCGAGTGTTTTTGTTAGCTAATAAGTTCTTTCTTAAAACAGCTAAAATAGGCGTAGATTTAGAAGAGAAACTAATCACATTCGTAGGATTAGTATTGTAAACTTTTCCTAAAGCCCATTCTAAAACAGAAGATAATGGATGCCCTAGTCTGATATAATCATAAGCAGTTGGTAGCTCACTTAAAGTATTTGTTTGAAAATTATTAGTATTGAATAAATTTTCGAACTGTTCTAAAAACTCTGTTTTAGCTAACTCTTCGTTGTAAATATCTAATCGATGTGTTGTTAATTTTAACCAATCTGATGGCATGCTTTTAACAACGTTTAAAATATAATTTAGCACAGTATTGCTTTGCATATGTATTACCTTTATTAAGGCTTGCAAGATACGCTAAATTGAAATCTTCTAAAAGAGTTAATAGTGTTTTAGAATTTTATTAACTAATAGGAATAGTTAGTTTAAAAGACCAACTCTTTAATTTTTTCCTTAATATGTTTTTTAATGTTAGAAGGGTAACTCCTATCTCCGTGAAAAACATCTGCCATAGCATCAGCAAAACGTTGTCCGTATTTTTTTAGTAAAATGTTTCGTACTGTTTTTTGCTCATAAAACCATTTAGAAAGCCATAAACCAGTTTCTATTTCTGGTAATAGTTTTTCTTCTAATTTTTCAATATATAATTGTTCTGCTTTTTCAGGATTTAATTCGCTCTCAATCAAAGCTTCTGCAGCTAACTTCCCGCTGTAAATAGCATTCGAAATACCTTCAGCAGTGATAGGGTCTGCAAAACCTGCTGCATCACCAATTAAGAAAACATTGTTTCTTACAAATCCGTCTGTACGAGGAGCGACAGGAATTTGAAACCCGTGTTGAGACTCACTTATGATATTGGTTAATCCAATGGTTTCTAGATATTCTTTATAATACTTTTTTAGATTTATTTTAGTTCTTCTTGCTGAAGCTACACCTACAGATAAATGATTTTTTTTAGGGAAGTTCCAAGCATAACCAAAAGGTATTGCATCTATATCAAAACGAACTTCTTTTGATAAACGTTGAAAATCTTCTTCTGGCACTTCGACTTCATATTCTAATGCTGGAATCAATTTTCTAGTGTCTTCTTTCCAACCAGCTATTTTAGCTGTAGGACTCAAAGCACCATCGGCAGCAATTACAAATTTTGTAGCAATATCTCCTTGTGAAGTTTTTAAAACAATTTGATTACCTCCATATTCTAATCCTTTTAATTTATGGTCTTCTAAAATTGTACAACCTAATTCTTTTGCTTTTTCTACAATAAGGTTGTCAAAAGAATCACGCATAATCATAGTAATTGTAGGATCTTCTCTATGTGTTTGAAAATGTAATTTATTACCTAAATAAATATCTACTGTATGAAACTCTTTTTCAATAACTGAGGTAATATTAAAGGGTAAATCTTTACGGCCTCTAAAAACAAATCCACCACCACAGGTTTTATAACGTGGTAAAGTTTCTTTTTCAATAATAACGGTTGAAATTCCTTTTTTAGCTAAGTGAAATGCAGTTGAAGCTCCAGATGGGCCACTACCAATAATTGCTACATCAAATGTTTGCATACTGTAATTTTTTGATTTAAAAATACAGTTATTTTGTTTAATTACCAATGCATTCTAGTTAGAATAGGGTAGTGGTCGGAGTATTTAATCTTACTAAATGTTTTAAACTGATTTACAGTTGCATTTTCATCAGTTAAAATAAAATCTATTCGCATAGGGTAGATGTATCGAAAGGATTTTCCCATACCAAAACCAGCTTCTACAAAAGCATCTTTTTTATTTTTTGAAAGCTTTTGGTATGCCCAAGAGTAAGCTGTATTGTTAAAATCACCGCAAATAATTTTCTTTCCTTTCCAAGAATATTCGTGTTGCAAGATATGTTCGGTTTGTGCTACTTGCTTTTCAAATCCGTTTTTTAAACGTTGGAACAATCTTTCTGAATCTTTTTCACCAAAATTTTCTTTTTTCGGATTGATTTTTAAAGACTCTAGATGCACATTATAAATTCTAATCGTATCTTTTTTCTTAACAATGTCAATAAAAATGGTATTGTTAGCACTGTGCTCAAAATTTAGAGAGCCAGAATTTACGATAGGATATTTAGAATAAATTGCTAATCCGAACTTATTGGTTTTAGACTTTGTTTTAATGTACTTGTAAGGTAGTTTTATATCTAATAATTTAGAATTATAAAACTCTTGAAAAGCAATAATATCTGGTGATTGCTTATTTACAAATTCATATATTTTTTGTTCGGTAGTAATGTCATCTTCGTGTTTGTAATGATTGAACAAGCGAACATTATAACTCATTACTTTTAAGTCTTCATTTAAAACAACTTCTTTTTTAGAAAACTTAAAAAATGGTGGAGCAATATACCAGCCTATTCCAAGAATTAATGCTGAAAGTATAAAGTTTTTATGAAGCTTTATTAACCAGTAAATTAAGAATAAAACATTCACAATTATTAATAACGGAACAAATAAGCTGAAAACAGCTAATGAAGGAATAAGCCTTGGAGAAATATACGGTAATGCGTACGACAATAGCAATGCCGCTGCAAATACTGAATTGAAAAACAATACGATTTTACGCATAAAATAATTTTCTCTTTTTAATCTTAACGTTTACCTTGTTTAAATAAAAACTCTTTTTCTTCTTTAGATAAAGCATCGTAACCTGATTTACCAATTTTATCTAAAATAGCATCAATTTCTTGTTGATTTTGAGATTTTACAACTGTTTTTTTACGAGGTGAATTCCCAGATTTATAAACAGTTTTTAAAGGCTTTTCTTTTTTTGTAAAGAGGTTTTTAAGGGAGGTAAAAATAGTAAGTTCTTTATTGCTAGCTCTATTCACATAGAGAAAACCGAATAAAGCACCGCCAAGGTGAGCTAAATGTCCACCAGCATTACCTGCTGGAATTTGAATAATATCTATAGCGATCCAAATAGCAGCTAATATCCATAATTTTACGTAGCCAATTAAAGGGAATTTTAATTCATAATTAGGAATGTAAGTTGCGATACCAATGAATATTGCTGAAATTCCTGCAGATGCTCCTAAAAGAATACTACTTTGAGAAACTTTTTGAAAAGCAGGGAAAAAATTATAACTCAACATAAAAATAACTCCGCCGAAAACAGTTCCTAGTAGATAAAAATTCAATAATTGTTTCGAAGTGAAATATTGTTTAAATAAATGACCTATGTAGAATAAAGCAATTAAGTTTAAAAGAATGTGGATAAAACGTGCGTGTAAAAATCCGTACGTGACAATTGTCCATGGTTTTGTTAAAAACTCATCGAAGCTAGCAGGTAAAGCTAACCAGTTTACCAGTACATTTCCGTTTATTTGAAACAAAAAACTAAAGGTGTTGGCAAAAAACACCAAGGCAAAAACACCTACATTAACATAAATGAGTTTTTCTACAATACCTGAATTGGTAAAACGATGTTTTATGTTTTCTAAGAAATTCATTTCAATCTTTTAAAATTATAACCCCAAGTAAAAATTACAAATAATATGATAGGAACCATTATTGAAATTGGATATATTATATTTATAAACCCTAAGATAAAAATAACTATACCATACCAAAAAGTTAAATTTTTGTAAAATCGTATACTCTTTTGTAGTCCTTTGGTTATTGGGATTAAAGAGCAAAATGATGAAATAGCAATTAATAGCATTATATTATTTGAGTTTATGTAATAACCTATTGACGCTATTATAGCAACACTTGTAACAAGAATAAATCCATATCCAGCATTTTTATCTTCTCTGTTTAATAAATATTTGCCATACGAATCAAAAAGCAATATAGCATTAGAAATAGGTGAAATTAACCATGAACCTAATACTAAACCTAAATATATTATAGCAAATATTGGTAGTAAAAAAGTAAAGCCAAAGCCATCGGCAACTTTACTAATAAAACGGTAACCTATATATATGCCAATAATAAAGAGCCACTGAAATTTAGAGTCTTTATTTTGAATCCAAAAAGCATATTTTAAAAATGATCTATAAATGATATTTTTAGCTTTGATAGATTCAACCATTCCATTGCGTGCATAATCATCATTAGGATCTAGTTTTAAAGCTTCTTTAAAATGTTTATTAGCAGTTTTGTAATTACCTAACTCTAAATTAGTCCATCCGGCATTGGCATGAGTAAAATAATCTTCAGGATTCTCATGTAATGTGTTTTGCAAGGTTTCAAAAGCTTCCTGTTTTCGATTTAATTTTGTAAGAGCTTTAGTTCGTGTGTTTAAACAAGTATTGTTTTTAGGATTAATTTGTAAACCAAGATTGGAAGAACTTAGTGCTTTTTCGTATTTCTTTAGGTTTAATAGGTTAATCGACTGTTGTCCAAAATATTCTGCCTCGTATGGATTCAGTTGAATAGCTTTGTTAAGATGCTTTATAGCGTTTTTATAATCATCTTTTGAAGAATATACAAAAGAGTATAAAAAATGAATTTCATCACTATCTGGATAATCTGCAATTAAAGCATTGGAAGTTTTTTCAAAATTTGAAAAATCATTTATATGATAAAAACAAAGAGCCAAATAATATTTAGCGTAAAATTCATGTGGATTTTCCGCTAAATCACTTTTAAAAGATTTTATAGCTTCATTATACTTTGCCAAATTATAAAGCTGTATACCACGATTATAATGTCCGCTCATTACTTTTTTATATTTAAATAATGTAATACGTCATCATAAAGCCCAGAATCATTTGAATATAATGCATAATTCCTAGCAGAATTAAACCATTCTTTGGTACTTGGCTTATGTTTTTTTATCGCTTTGAGTAGGTTTTTCATTGATAATGGTTCTAATTGTCCTGTTTTCAACGAATCTTGCAATTTTTCTTCAATAGCAATATCAATTACAGCATTTATGTCAGCACCCGAAAGCCCTTTTGAACTTTGAGCTAATTTTTTATAGTTTAAATTTTCCAAAGGTTTGCCTTTCAAAGAAATTTCAAATATTTCTTTTCTAGCATTATCATCGGGAGGAGTAACAAAAATTATTCGATCGAATCTACCAGGTCTTCTAAATGCAGGGTCTAGATGCCAAGGAGTATTTGTAGCACCTAAAATCAGAATTCCTTCGTTATTAGAATTAATACCATCTAATTCGGACAAAAATTGATTAATTAAAGTACGTCCGCTATTTTTTACCATATCATTTCTATTGGCTCCTAAGGCATCTATTTCGTCGATAAAAATTACACAGGGAGTGTTTTTTCTAGCTGTTTCAAATATTTCGTGTAAGTTTTTTTCGCTATTCCCTGTCCACATATCTAAAATATCATTAATGCTAACACTAATAAAATTGGCATTTATTTCACCTGCAGTTGCTTTGGCAATATGTGTTTTTCCGCAACCAGGAGGGCCATAAAGTAAGATACCTCCTCCAATTTTCTTTCCATATGCTTTGTAAAGTTCAGGATGTAATAACGGTTGAATGATTTTTAGAGAAATTTCATTCTTAATTTTCTCCATTCCTCCAATATCTTCAAAATTAATTTTAGATTTTTTCAATAAGGAGTCTATAATATTGACTTCATGATCTATGGTAATTGATTTTGTTTTTAGGACATTATCAAAATCTTCGTTAATATAATCAGGACGAATAGCAATTATAGATTTATATACTTCTTGAGCTGTAGTAATTTCATTAAGCTTGATTAAAACTTTGCATTGTAACTCTAAAAGCTTAATATTTAGGTTGGAAGGGGTGTTTTTTAAAAGCTCTTCAATTAATATTAAAGAAGCATCGTATTTTCCTAAAGAATAATAAACATTAGCTAAATTTTCCTGGGCAGACTCATTTTTATCATCAATTCGTAGAACTTCTAAGTATTGTTCTTCAGCATTTTCTAAATCGAAGATAGCTTCATAACATTTTCCAAGACGCAGTCGAAGAGGAATGTTATTAGGTGATAATTTTAAAGCTTCTATTAAATCTTTAATTAATTCATTATACATAGACAATTTATTTTTTTTTGGTCCAATACCATGATATTATAAAACCAATGATAGCTCCTCCTACGTGAGCAAATCTTGCAATATTATCACCCGGTAAGCTAAATGTTCCTAAAAACAGATCGGAAAGAACTAATGAAATGATAAGAACTTTCATTGGAATTGGAAAAGGAATTGGAAAAACAAGAGTTTTAGAGTTAGGGAAAAAAACAGCCGAAGCGGAAAAAATTCCAAAGACTGCTCCAGAAGCCCCTAATAATACTTTATTATAAATCAAGCCTATTTGATTAAATTGTTCTTGTGTTATTGATTGAATTACTCTAGGGTCGTTTGTACTGCCTTTTTCAAGAATAGTTATGATTTCAGATTTTAATAATCCTGCTTCTGTAAAGATTGTGTAAATCTGTTGGAATTGTATATAATCAATTAGAGTAAATATTAATCCAGCTCCAATACCAGCGGAAAGATACAAAAATAAAAACTTTGTCTTTCCTAAGAATTGTTCAACAGAGCTACCAAACATCCATAGTCCCAACATGTTAAAAATTAAATGTCCCCAACTACCATGCATAAAAATACTTGTAAAATATTGCCACATGCCAAACATAGGGTTTAGTGGGTAATGAAGGTTTGTAATATTAGTTAAATCTAAATTTAATAAAGTTGGAGTAATAAACATTATTAAATTTATCAATACAATATGTTTTATAGTACTAGTTAATTTAGGGAATACCATATTTGTTTATTTGTTAAAAATAGTATCTATTTCTTGTAAAGTCAATGTTTTAAAAGTAGGTTTTCCAAAAGGAGAACTATTGGGGTCTTTACATGAGAATAAATCGTTAACTAAATTTTCTTGTTCTTTACTTGATAATATAGTTCCTGTTTTTATAGCTAAAGATTTTGCAAAAGATTTTGCCATAACATCAAAGTGACTAAAACTAGTATCTGGAACTTCCATTTTCATATCATCTAGTAGCTGTTCTAAAATAAACGTAATCTGGCTTTCGGTAATAGAAGTAGGAATTCCTCGAATAACCACGCTTTCTTTAGTGAATTCTTCAAAGACAAACCCAGTACTTTCTAAATCGGCTTTAATGCTGTAAATCATTTCAATATCTGCGGAAGAAAATGAAATACTTACAGGAAATAATAACTGTTGGCTACTCGCTTCTCTAACTGTTATAGTTTCTAAAAATTCTTCATACAGTACACGTTGATGTGCTAATGATTGATGAATTAAAACAACTCCAGATTTTATGGTTGATAAAATATATTTCTTTTGAATTTGAAACGTTTTACCAGTTTCAGTTTCTTGAGAACTTTCAAATAGTTGTTCTTGTTGAACGGATGGAGTTGGTTCAAAATCGGTATTCGTATACAATGCCTCCCAGCTACCAGCATCTTTTTTAAAGTTTGCTGTATAACTGTTTGTACTTGGGCTACTTGTTGTATTTTTTACAGGAGAGCTTGGTACTACATCATTTTTAAAAGGGTTGAATGTAGGGTCTACTGTAATTTTTGGCATCGATACTGTACCCGAGTTTTTTTTAGTTAAATCGTATGGTGTGTCTAAGTTCGCATCTCTATCAAAATCAAGTACAGGAGCAATATTATATTGTCCTAAACTATGTTTTACAGTGGCTCTTAAAATAGCATATAAAGCTTTTTCGTTATCAAACTTTATTTCTGTTTTGGTAGGGTGAATGTTAATATCAATACTGTTCGGAGGTACATCTAAATATAAAAAATAAGACGGATGCGAACCATGTTCTAACAATCCTTCAAAAGCATTTACTACAGCATGATTTAAATATGAGCTTTTTATAAATCGATCATTTACAAAAAAGAATTGTTCTCCACGTTTTTTCTTTGCAAACTCTGGTTTAGCAACAAATCCGGTAATTGTAATAATATCAGTTTGTTCATCAATTGGAACCAGTTTTTCATTCATCTTGGTTCCGAAAATAGATACAATTCGCTTGCGTAAATTGCTCTTAGGTAAATTATAAACTTCGTTGTTATTATGATGTAATAAAAAGCTAATTGTAGGATGTGCCAAAGCTACTCGTTGAAATTCATCTACAATATGACGTGTTTCTATAGTATCTGACTTTAAAAAGTTACGACGTGCAGGAATGTTGTAAAATAAATTTTTAACAGCAATACTCGTTCCTTTGGCAGTAGAAACAACATCTTGAGTGATTACTTTACTACCTTCAATTTTTATTTGCGTCCCTAACTCATCGTCTGCTAACTTAGTTTTTAGTTCAACATGAGCAATAGCCGCAATAGAAGCCAAGGCTTCACCTCTAAAACCTTTGGTATTTAAGTTGAATAAATCTTGGGCATCTCTAATTTTAGAAGTAGCGTGACGTTCGAAAGATAAACGAGCGTCGGTTGCGCTCATTCCTTTTCCGTTATCTATAACTTGAACTAACGTTTTACCTGCGTCTTTTAATAGTAACTTTATTGAAGTTGCACCAGCATCAATAGCGTTTTCTAATAATTCTTTTACAACAGAAGCAGGACGTTGAACTACTTCTCCTGCAGCAATTTGATTTGCTACATGATCTGGTAATAATTGTATAATATCAGACATTAGTCGTTGTTAGGTATGAAAATAGAGAAATCAAAATCGATTATATAAAAAAAGATAAGTACTAAAACTACTATGGTAATAATAATAGTTTTATTGAATCCGCCATTTTCAGAATTTTTAAACTCTTCAATAGCAGCATTAAATTTACCTTTTATACCTTTTCGTTTACCAACAGTGGTTCGGAATTTATCGAATTTATGTTTAAATTCATAAGGATTTCCTTCACCTTTATAGTAACGTGGTTTATAATCAAATTTTTTAGCTTCTCTTTTAATAAATCCCATAAAATAAGGTATGTGTTTTGGTTGAAAGCATCAAAAATTACACCAAAACAAGATGAATATCAAAGTTACTGAATTCGTAAGAACTCATCAAACTTTGTTGAAAAATTATCGTAACAAAAAACCAAGTAACTTACTGTTACTTGGCTTGTTTTGTATTTGTTTTTCTAAAGAAAATTAGAAACCAACTGTAGAAGTTGAGGTATTACTGTTTTTTATAGCTGCCATTTTAATTGCTGCTACAGCACATTCTATACCTTTGTTTCCTAATTTACCTCCCGATCTGTCTATAGATTGTTGTTTGGTATTATCGGTTAATACACAGAAAATAACAGGAACGTCATATTTCATGTTTAAGTCTACCAGTCCTTGCGTAACACCTTCACAAACAAAATCGAAGTGTTTTGTCTCTCCTTGAATTACGTTTCCAATAGCAATTACAGCGTCTAATTGTTGAGTTTCAATCATTTTTTTACATCCGTAAACTAGTTCGAAACTTCCAGGTACATCCCAAGAAATAATATTTTCTTTTTCAGCACCACAGTCTATTAATGTTTCAATTGCACCTTTGTGCATGCTTCCTGTTATGTCTGAATTCCATTCAGAAACAACAATCCCAAATCGAAAAGATTTCGCATTTGGGATTGAAGCTTTATCGTAATAAGATAAGTTTGTTGTAGCCATTAATTATTTAGCATATTTTGCGCTGTTGATATATTTTTCAATATCTCTACCTTGATCGGTTTCAGCGTAGTTGTCTTTTATTTTAGTAAATAATTCTTCAGCTTTACCATATTCTTTTAAAGCCATTGCAGTTTGACCTGCTTTGAATAAGAATAATGGAGTAGTGAAATCATTTGCTTTTTTATTAGCAGCTTGCTCATAATAATCTAAAGCATCTTGTAATTGGTCGATGTCTGCAAAAGCATCACCAATGGCACCTAAAGCAGTTGGTCCTAATAATTCATCATCAGAATCAAATTTACTTAAGTATTCGATAGCTTCTTTATATTTTTTCATTTCTAAGTAAGAAACACCAGCGTAATAATTAGCTAAGTTTCCTGCTTTAGTTCCGCTAAAAGAAGATGAAATATCTGCAAAACCATATTTTCCATCGACACCACCAGCAATAGCTAAGTTGTATAAAGAATCTGCTTTTACACCAGCAGCAGTTCTTGCTTCGTCAAATAAAGCTCTTGGATACGCTAATTCGTTAGAAGCTTCTTTTTCTGTTGGTTCAGCTATAAACTTAGTATATGCTAAGTATGCTAAAATTAAAGCAGCTACAGTTACTAAACCATAAAATAAAGGTTTACTGTTTTTTTCAATCCACTCTTCCGATTTGTTTGCAGTTTCGTCAAGTGTGTTAAAAACTTCAGCAGTAGCACTTTGAGACTCGTCAAATGTTTCTTCAACTTCTTGTTCTACAACCTTTTCTTTCTTCGGTTTATAACCTCTTTTCTTGTATGTTGCCATAATTGCTTAAAAATTAGTGGCGACAAAAATAGTTTTTTTAATTGGATTTTAAAAGTCGATTTTTCGTAAATTTTCGATATTTTGCGCTTCCTTTTCTCAAACAGAATTTTTCATGTATTTGCAAAAGCTTTCGTTAGTAAATTTTAAAAACATAGATACTCAGACATTTGATTTTGAAAAGAAAATAAATTGTTTCGTTGGAAATAATGGTATTGGAAAAACAAATGTATTAGATGCTATTTATTACTTATCGTTTGCAAAGAGTTACTTTAATTCGGTTGCAGGACAAAATATTCGACATGGGCAAGATTTTTTTATGATTGAAGGAGATTATCTTTTAAATGAAAGAAGTGAAAAGATTATTTGTTCTTTAAAAAGAGGTCAGAAAAAACTGTTGAAAAGAAACGGAAAAGCTTATGAGAAATTTTCGGAGCATATTGGGCAACTTCCTCTTGTTATTATTTCTCCTGCTGATAGAAATTTAATTATAGAAGGTAGTGAAACAAGAAGGAAGTTTATAGATGGGGTTATATCTCAGCAAGACAAGCAGTATTTAAAAGCATTATTGTCTTATACGAAAGTGGTGAGTCAACGAAATGCTTTGTTAAAATATTTTGCAGCGAATAGAACCTTTGATGCGCTGAATTTAAAGGTGTATGACGAACAAATGATGGAATACGGAAAATTTATTTATCAAAAGAGAAAAGAGTTTTTAAATGAATTTGTTCCTATATTTAATGAAAAACATCAAGTAATTACTGGCGGGAAAGAAAAAGTAAATTTGAGATATAAAAGTCAGTTGCACGATGCTGATTTTTCAGATTTATTAGCTCAAAACCTTGAAAAAGACAAAATAATACAGTATACTACTGTAGGAATCCATAAAGATGATTTAAGTTTTGAGATTGAAGACTATCCTATTAAAAAGTTTGGGTCTCAAGGTCAGCAAAAATCGTATTTAATAGCATTGAAGTTTGCGCAGTTTGAGTTTATTAAAAAACAATCGAATGTTACTCCAATATTGTTGTTAGATGATGTTTTTGATAAGTTAGATGAAAATAGGGTGTCACAAATAATTCAATTGGTTGCAAATGATGAATTCGGACAAATTTTTATTACCGATACGCATGCAGATAGAACAGAAGCTGTGGTAAAACAGAGTAATAAAGAATATCAGATTTTTAAATTATAATTGTAGTAATAATAAATGAGTAAGCGAGAAAACGATAGTTTTTCATTAAAAGATTTAATGGGAACCTTTATTCAAGAGAATAATTTGAAAAAAGGTTTTCAAAAAATTCATATTGAAGAAGCTTGGGAAAAGCTAATGGGTGCTGGAGTTGCTTCTTATACTACTGAGGTGAAGCTACAAAACGGAACATTAATAGTTCGTTTATCTTCTTCTGTTTTAAGAGAAGAATTAAGTTACGGGAAAGAAAAAATTGTAAAAATGTTAAATGATGAAATGGGAGAGGTGTTGGTGAAAAGATTAATGTTGGTTTAGAATATGAAAAAACCTCATTACTTTAAAAGCAATGAGGTTTAAAATATTTAAACTAAGAATTGTGTAAAATTCTTAGAACATTTCTCTTCCAGAAAAATGGAAAGCTCCTTCGATAGCAGCATTCTCATCAGAATCAGATCCGTGAACAGCATTTTCACCAATAGAAGTAGCGAACATTTTACGAATAGTTCCTTCTGCAGCTTCAGCAGGGTTAGTAGCACCAATTAAGGTTCTGAAATCTTCAACAGCATTATCTTTTTCTAAGATAGCAGAGATAATTGGACCACGAGTCATAAACTCAACTAATTCTCCAAAGAAAGGACGCTCGCTGTGAATAGCATAAAAAGTCTCAGCATCACGCTTAGTCATTTGAGTTTTTTTCATTGCTACGATTCTAAAACCTGCAGCGTTAATTTTTTCTAAAATAGCACCAGTATGTCCGTTTTCAACAGCATCTGGTTTAATCATTGTAAAAGTTCTATTTGTTGCCATTTGTATATGTTTCAATAATTAAAAACTGAAAAATGCGATTCCGCACAAATCGGCGCGAAATTACATATTTTTTTTAATTTAATTGTATATTCGCCACTTATGATTTTAAAACATTTTTCAGAACTTGAAGAATTCCTTGCTAAGCCTAGGGAAATAGTAATAATTGGTCATAGAAATCCAGATGGAGATGCGGTAGGTTCTACTTTAGGGTTGAAGCATTATTTAGATAAAAAAGGACATTCTACACAAGTGGTAATGCCAAATGAGTATCCAGATTTCTTACATTGGATACCAGGTTCTGAAACTGTAAAACGTTTTGATAGGCAAAACAATCAAAGTGTAAAAGCTTTAAATAGATCAGAAATTGTCTTTTTACTCGATTTTAATGCATTGCATAGAGTGGGAGATGATATGAAGAATACGCTCGAAAAGTACGAGAATGACTTTGCTTTGATAGATCATCATCAACAACCCGATGATTTTACCTATATGTATTCAGACACTTCAATGTCTTCTACCTGTCAAATGGTGTATAATTTTATTGAAATGATGGGAGATGTTGATTTAATAGATAAAAACATCGCCACTTGTTTATATACTGGAATTATGACAGATACTGGTTCGTTCCGTTTTAGATCAACAACCAGTAGAACCCATAGGATTATTGCCGATTTAATAGATAAAGGAGCAGAAAACGATCGAATTCATAGTAGTGTTCACGATGCTAATTCATATAACAGGTTGTTATTATTAGGTCAAGCGTTGAGTAATCTTCAGATTTATCCAGAATATAAAACAGCGTTTATCTCACTTTCTCAAGAAGAAAAAGATAAATTTAATTACGAAAAAGGAGATACCGAAGGAGTAGTTAATTACGCCTTGTCACTTAAAGGAATTGTATTTGGAGTAATTTTTATTGAAGATAAAGAGCAAGGAATTGTAAAGATTTCATTTCGTTCTAAAGGAAAGTTCTCGGTAAACCAATTTGCTAGAAAATATTTTAATGGTGGAGGACACGATAATGCTGCTGGTGGTAAAAGTACAGAGTCACTTCAAGATACTATAAAGAGTTTTGTGGCGTTATTACCAGAGTATAAAGAAGAATTATTATCTAGTTATGAAGAATAGTTTTATTATTTTATTACTTATAACTTTAATGGTTTCTTGTGCTACTCCAGAAGCAAGAAGACCAAAACAACATGGTACTACAAATTTTTATAAAGAAGTTTTAGCCAAAAATAAGAGGTTAAATGCTCTTGAGAAAAAAGCTATAGAAAGCTGGATAAAAAAGGATACTTTATATGAATTTAAACCTTCAACAAGTGGATTTTGGTATGCGTATCAAAAAAAAGATACTGTAAATGTAAAAACACCAAAACCAGAAGAAGTGACTGTAATAGATTTTGATATTACAGATTTATATGGAAACGTTATCTATCCAAAACAACAAAAAGAGTATACAGTAGATAAACAAGATTTTATTTCGGGGTTACAAGACGGAATAAAATTGATGAAAAAAGGAGAAACCATTACATTTGTAATTCCATCGTACAGAGCTTATGGAGTTGTAGGAGATGGAAATAAAATAAAAGGAAACCAACCAATAAAAAGTACAATTACATTAATAGATATTAAATCAAAAACAATAAATGAAAACAATTAAAATTTTAGCAATAGCCTTAACTGGTTTGTCAGTAGTATCATGTAAAAATAATACTGGTGTAAAAACTAAAAGTAGCTTAGATTCTAACATCGATTCTGTTAGCTACGCTATTGGGTTGAATATGGGAATGCAAATGAAGAAAGATGCTAAAGAATTAGATGCTTCTTTATTTGTACAAGGATATTTAAACGGAGTAGATTCTACTGATTTATTAATAAAGCCAGAAGAAACTAGAAATATCATCAATGCATTTTTTCAAAAGAAAAGAATAGAGATGATGAAGAAAAAGCAAGAGGAGCAAATTAAAAAAGCTGAAGCTGAATTTGGAGAATACAAAAAAGAAAACGAAAAATTTATCGCTGAAAACAAAACTAAAGAAGGAGTAAAAACTACTGCTAGCGGTTTACAATATATAGTTGTTAAAGAAGGAAAAGGAGAATCGCCAAAAGCTACTTCGAGAGTTAGAGTAAACTATGTAGGTAAATTAACTGATGGAACAGAATTTGATAAATCCGGAGCTGAACCAACTGAATTCGGAGTAAATCAAGTAATTAAAGGATGGACAGAAGGGTTACAGTTAATGAAGCCAGGAGCAAAGTACAAGTTCTTTATTCCTCAAGAATTGGCTTACGGAGCACAACAAAAAGGAGCTAAAATTAAACCATTTTCTGCTTTAGTGTTTGATGTAGAGCTTGTTGAAGTAAAATAATCAATATAAAATTATATGTTTGCAATTAGGTTAGTGAGTTTCATTAACCTAATTGTTTTTTTATTACCTAATCCTTAAACAATTATGAAAAAAATAAAATTACTCTTAGTCTTCGCGATTGTATTTTCGGCATGTAAAACAATGAAATATACCAATCTTGAAGATGGTTTATATGCAGATATTCAAACAAATAAAGGAGATATATTAGTTAAACTTCATCCAGATGAAGTGCCTATGACGGTAGCAAATTTTGTTTCGTTGGCTGAAGGAAATCATCCAAAGTTAAATGACTCAATAAAAGGAAAACCATTTTATGATGGAACAAAATTCCACCGAGTAATTAAAGATTTTATGATTCAAGGAGGAGATCCTACTGGAACAGGGCAAGGAAATGCAGGTTTTAGATTTGATGATGAATTTCCTATGAATGAAGAAGCAAAATTAATTTATCCGCACAATGGACCTGGAATTTTATCAATGGCAAACTCTGGGCCAGCAACAAATTCAAGTCAATTTTTTATTACTCACAAAGAAACTCCATGGTTAAATGGAAAACATTCGGTTTTTGGTAAAGTTCAATTAGGGCAAGATATTGTAGATAGTATCGAACGAAATGATTATATTAATAAGGTAGATATTATTCGTGTAGGAAAAGATGCTAAAAAGTTTGATGCCCCAGTAGTTTTTGAAACAGAAATAGCCAGAGCAGAAGAGCGTAAAGCAGAAAGAGAAAGAGCTATTTGGACAAAGAAAAATAAGTTTAAAGAAGAAATGGGGATTAATGGATCTACTCCAACCGATTCTGGATTAAAAGTATTACAATTAAAAGAGGGGACAGGTAAAAAAGTAAATGGAGCGCAACCGGTAAAAGCTCATTATACTGTGTATTTAGATACAGGAGATAAGATTGATTCGAGTTATGATAAAGGGCAACCTTTAGAGTTTGTCATCGATAAAACTGGATTAATAGCTGGTTGGAAAGAAGGAGTGCTTACGATGAAAGAAGGAGGTAAGTCTCGTTTCTTTATTCCTTATTACTTAGGATATGGAGAGAAAAATTATGGGCCAATTCCTGGAAAGTCTGATTTAATTATTGAAGTTGAAGTTTTAAAAGTAGGAAAGTAGTTTGTTAGATAGTATAATTCAAAAAGACAAAGAGCTTTTAATATTCCTAAATAATTTAGGAAGTGAACAATGGGATTCGTTTTGGTTATTTATTACGAATCAATTTAATTGGATTCCGTTGTTTGTTTTTGTGTTGTATTTAGTGTTCAAAAACTTCGGGTTAAAAAAAGGAATGTTTCTATTAGTTATAATAGCAGTAATGATTGCTTTTTCTGATCAGTTTACAAATATGATTCGTGGAATTTTTGAAAGATTAAGACCTAATAACGATGATACAGTAAATCATTTATTACGCAAAAGGTTGATTAACCCTCAGAGTTTTAGTTTTACTTCTGGTCATGCAACTACATCAACAGTTTTTGCTGTTTTTGTGTATCAATTATTCAAAAATGTTTTTCCGAAGTATATAAAATTAATCTTCTTGTTTCCAATAGTTTTTGCTTACAGTAGAATTTATTTAGGAGTTCATTTTCCAATTGATATTACTGTAGGAGCTATTAACGGAACAATTATAGGATATGCTTTTTTTAAGTTATATTCTTATTTATCAAATAAAATATTTACCTAATCTTTTTTGTTGTTATAGTACAAATATTTAGTACTATGATAATAACCATTTAATAAGCTATCCATTTTTTTAGTTAAAATAGGGTAGCTTTTTTGTATGTCTTTTTTAGTCGTTTTATTTGTATTGAATAAATGGCTGTATCCGCTAATTAAAGTTTTAGAATACAAAAGAGAGTCTTTTAAAATAGTTACTGCAGGTTCTCCTTTTATTGTTTGGTATAAGAAAGCAAAGCTTGATGAATCATCATCTTTTAAAGCATCGTTACCTAATGTGTAATTCGTGTAGTTTATATTGGCTAAACTAGCGGCAGTTGGAAATACATCGGCGAGTTTTGTGTATTTCTTAATTTCTTTTGGACTAAGATATTTTGGAGAATGAATAAAAAACGGAACGTGATGTACATTCAAACGATATTCATAATCTTTATCGAAGTTTTTAACATAACTCATAGATGTGTTATGGTCACCAAAAAATAAAAAGATAGTGTTGTCGTAGTAACCAGCTTTTTTAGCTCTTTCTAAGAATTTAAAAACATTAAAATCTAAATAGCGCAAAGCATTCAAACGATCAATTCCGTCAAAACCTGCTTCTTTTAATTTACCTTCATCAATATCATTTGTAGTTAAAGGTTTATAGCTTTCTTTTTGATCTGGAACAGTAAAAGGCATATGGTTTGTAGCTGTTTGAATATAAGCTACAAAAGGTTGTTTTTTATCGTTAAGTTTCTTTAATTCTTTGTTAGATTCCTTGAATAATTCATAGTCGTCTATTCCCCAAACATCCGATCTTTTTTCTACCTCATAACTCCCTTCTTCAAATACTTTTAAATCTTTGGTGTTAGCTTGAAAAACTCCTCTAATATTTGCCCAATTAGCACTACCACCTAAAAAATAAAGTTTTTCATAACCATCAAACTGATTAAAAATAATTCGTTGATTAATTACAAAAGGATTTCTTGATGCAGTTCGTGTTCCGTCTACATCAGGCAATCCAGTAACACTAGCAAAAACACTTCCAGCTGTTCCTGCTTTATGCACATAAAAATTAGGAAAACTCACACTGTTTCTAATAATGGAATCCATATGAGGAGTAGAGTTTAGTGGGTTTCCATAGTGGCTCATAGGTATAGTGCCTAAAGATTCTAACATAACAATAACAATGTTAGGTTTGTTAGTAATAGAATCATTTTTGTGTATTTCTCTTTTAAACTCTAAAGGAGTTTTAGAAAGGTTTAATTCTCTAGCAATTGTAGAGTAATATTTCTTTGTTTTCTCTGTGTCAAAACCTTCATTTCTAAACTTGAAACTATCAAAAAAGTATAAAACAGGGTTTAAAGCAAATTGGTTTACTGAATTTTTTTGTGAGAAAAATGCTTGACTCCATCTTAAAGGATAGTGTGTAAAACTATTGTAAACTCCCAAAGCTAAAATTAGTAACGGAACAATTATAAAAAATGCTTTTTGTTTTTTATTTGGGGTGTATATGTAGTTTTTAAAAGAATTATATATCCAAGAAATAAGTTTGTAAAAAAGAAAGATTAGAATTAAAAGAGCGAATAAGCCTTTATAGACAGGATAACTTTCAAATAAAACTTGAGTAGATATTTTAAGATTACTTAAAAATCGTAACGAAGCTGCATCTAATCGAGTACTTAAATAGTCATAATAGCCAAAATCAAAAACATAGAATAATGTAATAAAAATGTAGCATAAAAGTAAATATGTTTTGCTAATAAAATTTAAGGTTTTGTTTTTAAAAATTCGATTATTTACTATAAAAATTAATATTGCTAACGGTAGTAGTAGTAATGAAGTTAGTTTTAAATCAAAACGGATACCGTAACCAAATGCGGTAGAAACTTCGTTAGGTGTAGCTTTTGATAAATCTGAAAAGAAGAAATAAAAAACTAATCGAAGGATTAATAAATAACAAAAAATGAAAAATGCATTTGAGAAAATGAACTTAATATAGTTAGGGATTTTTGTTATCATTAATTTGTTTTTTTATAATTTTCAAATAGCAAAGATATTTATAAAAATAAAAAGGTGTTTGATAAAGATCAAACACCTTTTGTAATTTAATTAAGTTTTAACTTATTCGTCTATTTCGGTTCTAGTTTCTTCAGGTTTTTCACCTTTTTCAATTTTGATGATTAGTTTTTTAGAACTTTCATCTAAATCCATAAAAATAGAATCGCCTTCGTCTAATTTAGAGTTTACAATTTCTTCAGCTAAAGCATCTTCAATATATTTTTGAATAGCTCTTTTTAAAGGTCTTGCTCCGTATTGTTTATCGTATCCTTTATCAGCAATGTAATCTTTTGCCTTTTCGCTTAAGTTTAAGTTGTAGCCTAAATCTGCTATACGGTGTAATAATTTATCTAATTCAATATCTATAATCTTATGAATATCTTCACGTTCTAATGAGTTGAAAATAATTACATCGTCAATACGATTTAAGAATTCAGGAGCAAATGATTTCTTTAAAGCTCCTTCAATAATACTTTTTGCATGAGCGTCTTCTTGTTCTTTTTTAGAAGAAGTTCCGAAACCAACTCCACCACCAAAGTCTTTAAGTTTGCGAACACCAATATTTGAGGTCATGATGATGATAGTATTTCTAAAATCAATCTTTCTTCCTAAGCTATCGGTAATATGTCCGTCATCTAATACTTGTAAAAGCATGTTAAATACATCTGGATGCGCTTTTTCAATCTCATCTAAAAGAACTACAGAATATGGTTTACGACGTACTTTTTCTGTTAATTGCCCGCCTTCTTCGTAACCAACATATCCTGGAGGTGCACCAATTAAGCGAGAAATAGCAAACTTTTCCATGTATTCACTCATGTCAATTCTAATTAAAGAATCGTCAGAATCAAATAACTCACGTGCTAAAACCTTAGCTAATTGTGTTTTTCCAACTCCAGTGGAACCTAAGAAAATGAATGATCCAATAGGTTTGTTAGGATCTTTTAAACCAACTCTATTTCGTTGAATTGCTTTGACAACTTTAGTAACAGCTTCATCTTGACCAATAACTTTCCCTTTTATTAACTTCGGTAGCTCAGCAAGACGGTTGCTCTCTGCTTCAGCAACTCTATTAACAGGAATTCCTGTCATCATAGATACAACTTCAGCAACATTATCTTCAGTTACTATTTCTCTATGTAACTTAGAATCTTCTTCCCATTGTTGTTGTGCAGATTCTAAAGCGGTTTCAATATTCTTTTCATCATCTCTAAGTTTAGCTGCTTCCTCGTATTTTTGCCCACTTACAGCTTTACTTTTACGATCTCTAATTTCTTCAAGACGAGCTTCTAATTCAAGGATTTGTTGAGGTACAACAATGTTGGTGATATGGATTCTAGATCCAGCTTCGTCTAAAGCATCAATAGCTTTGTCAGGTAGGAATCTATCGGTCATATATCTGTTAGTTAATTTTACACAAGCTTCAATAGCTTCATCGGTAAATTCAACATTATGATGTGCTTCGTATTTGCCTTTTATGTTGTGTAAAATTTGAACTGTTTCTTCAACAGTAGTGGGATTTACAATTACTTTTTGAAAACGACGTTCTAAAGCACCATCTTTCTCAATATTAGTTCTGTATTCATCTAGAGTAGTGGCCCCAATACATTGAATTTCTCCTCTTGCTAATGCAGGTTTTAACATGTTAGATGCGTCTAAAGAGCCTGTTGCTCCACCAGCACCAACAATTGTATGAATTTCATCAATAAAAAGAATGATGTCATCATTCTTTTCAAGCTCATTCATTAAAGCTTTCATTCGTTCTTCGAACTGACCTCTATATTTTGTTCCTGCTACTAAACTAGCTAGGTCTAAAGAAACAATTCTCTTATCAAAAAGGATACGAGATACTTTTCTGTTTACAATTCTTAAAGCTAAACCTTCAGCAATGGCAGATTTACCAACACCAGGTTCACCAATTAACATTGGATTATTCTTTTTACGACGACTTAAAATTTGAGAAACACGCTCAATTTCTTCTAGTCTTCCAACAACAGGATCTAATTTACCTCCTTCTGCTAAGGCAGTTAAATCTCTACCGAAATTGTCTAAAACAGGAGTTTTAGATTTTTTAGCTTGTTTTCCTTTAGGTTGTTGCCCGTAAGGGTTAGATTTCTCTTCAGAAAAATCATCGTCAGAAGGAGTTTGAGCTATAGGATCATTACTTGTATCGTAATCTCCAATATGTAATTCTTTGTATAAAGCTTTAGCTTGATCATAGTCTACATCATACTTTTGTAAAAGTTTAGTTGTAGGGTCATTTTCATTTCTTAAAATACAAAGCAATAAATGAGCTGTATCAATGGATGAGCTTTGGTATAGCTTTGCTTCTAAGAAAGTGGTTTTTATAGCCTTTTCAGCTTGACGAGTTAAGTGTAAGCTTTTCTTTTCGTTATTTGTTAAATTGATTGTAGACGGATTTAATTTTTCCAATTTATTGCGCACCAAGTCTAAATCCACATCAAATGTAGTTAAGATCTCAATGGCTTTTCCGTCTCCTTTACGTATCAAACCTAATAAAAGATGTTCAGTACCTATAAAGTCATGTCCAAGGCGTAAAGCCTCTTCTTTGCTAAAGGTAATTACATCTCTAACTTGTGGTGAAAAATTATCGTCCATATAAATTAAATTCTGTATTGTGTAAAGTTAGTGAGTTTTTTTTATTAAAAATTACAAAAAAAATGCCAAAACTAAATGCTGTCATTATGGCTGTGATAAATATGCAATTTTTTTCAATAGAAATAGCTTAAATTTTTCAATTAAATTGTTAATAAGTATACTGAAAACAATGGGGTGAAACTTTGTATATAATAGGTGTAAATTGTATCTTGCCATGTTTTAAAAAACAACGCGTTTTAGCGAGGGAAAGAAGTGAGTTTTATTACGAAGATAAAATTCACTTTTTTAACGAAAATGAGTACTAATATTTTAAAAAGAAATATATGGCAGATGGCGAAAAGTTGATACCTATCAACATTGAAGAGCAAATGAAATCGGCGTATATCGATTACTCGATGTCGGTTATTGTTTCGAGAGCATTACCAGATGTTCGTGATGGTTTAAAACCAGTACACAGAAGAGTTTTATATGGAATGCATGAATTAGGTATCAAATCTACAGGAGCTTACAAGAAATCGGCAAGAGTTGTTGGAGAAGTATTAGGTAAGTATCATCCACATGGTGATACATCAGTGTACGACTCTATGGTGCGTATGGCTCAAGATTGGAGTGTACGTTATATGATGGTGGACGGACAAGGAAACTTTGGTTCGGTCGATGGAGATAGTCCTGCAGCAATGCGTTATACGGAGGTACGTATGCAAAAAATATCAGAAGAAATGTTATCTGATATTGAAAAAGATACTGTAGATCACAAATTAAACTTTGATGATACTTTAAAAGAGCCAACAGTTCTTCCTACAAGAATTCCAAATTTATTAGTTAATGGAGCTTCTGGTATTGCAGTAGGTATGGCTACAAATATGGCTCCTCATAACTTAACAGAAGTTATTAATGGTACAGTTGCTTATATAGATAATCGTGATATTGAGATTGACGAGTTAATGCAACATGTAAAAGCACCAGACTTTCCTACAGGAGGAATTATTTATGGTTACGATGGTGTACGCGATGCTTTTCATACCGGTCGTGGTCGTATAGTAATGCGTGCTAAAGCTACGATTGAAGAAGTTAAAGGACGTGAGTGTATCATTGTTACTGAAATTCCTTACCAAGTTAACAAAGCAGAAATGATTAAAAAAACTGCTGATTTAGTTAACGATAAAAAGTTAGAAGGAATTGCAAGTATTCGTGACGAGTCTGACCGTAAAGGAATGCGTGTAGTATACGTTTTAAAACGTGATGCAATACCAAACATCGTTTTAAACAAATTATTCAAGTACACGCAATTACAAACTTCTTTTAGCGTTAATAATATTGCTTTAGTTAATGGTCGTCCAGAGCAATTAAACTTAAAGCAGTTAATTCATCACTTTGTTGAACACCGTCATGAAGTAGTTGTTCGTCGTACAGAATTTGAATTAAAGAAAGCTGAAGCTAGAGCGCACATTTTAGAAGGATTAATCATTGCTTCTGATAACATTGATGAAGTAATTGCTTTAATTCGTGGTTCTAAAAATGCTGATGAAGCTCGTGAAAAGTTAATGGAACGTTTTGAATTGACTGAAATTCAAGCTCGTGCCATTGTTGAAATGCGTTTACGTCAGTTAACAGGATTAGAGCAAGATAAGTTACGTGCAGAGTATGATGAAATTATCAAAACAATTGCTGATTTAAAAGATATTTTAGCAAACGAAGAACGTCGTTATAATATTATAAAAGATGAATTGATTCATATCCGTGATAAATACGGAGACGAGCGTCGTTCTACTATCGAGTATGCAGGAGGAGACATGCGAATTGAAGACATGATTCCTAATTCGAAAGTAGTGGTAACTATTTCTCATGCAGGTTATGTAAAGCGTACAAATCTTGATGAATATAAAGTTCAAAATAGAGGAGGAAGAGGTCAAAAAGGAGCTACAACTCGTAATCAAGATTTCTTAGAGCATTTATTTGTAGGAACTAATCATCAATATATGTTGTTCTTTACTCAAAAAGGGAAAGTGTTTTGGATGCGTGTATACGAAGTTCCAGAAGGAGGAAAGAATTCAAAAGGTAGAGCAATACAAAACCTTATCAATATTGAACAAGATGATAAAGTGAAAGCATTCTTAGTTACAGGTGATTTAAAAGATGAAGAGTATATCAACAATCATTACGTAATTATGGCTACCAAAAGAGGACAGGTTAAGAAAACTCCATTAGAGCAATATTCTCGTCCGCGTACTAATGGTATTAATGCAATTACTATTAAGGAAGGAGATGAGCTTTTAGAAGCAAAATTAACTACTGGAGATAGTCAAGTAATGTTAGCTTTAAAATCTGGTAAGGCAATTCGTTTTGAAGAAGAGAAAACTCGTCCAATGGGACGTACAGCATCTGGTGTTAGAGGTATTACTTTAGCACATGATAATGACGAAGTTATTGGTATGGTTGCTGTTAATGATATGGAAAGTAATATCTTAGTAGTTTCTGAAAAAGGGTACGGAAAGCGTTCTAAATTAGAAGATTATCGTATAACAAATAGAGGTGGTAAAGGAGTTAAAACTCTTAATATTTCTGAAAAAACAGGTGAATTAGTAGCTATAAAAAATGTAGATAATTCTAACGATTTAATGATTATTAATAAATCAGGAATTACAATTCGTTTAGCAGTAGAAGATTTACGTGTTATGGGTAGAGCTACACAAGGAGTTCGTTTGATAAACATCAAGAGTAATGATGGTATTGCTGCAGTAGCAAAAGTTATGCATGAAGAAGAAGAAAGTGAAAATGGCACGGAAATTGAAAATGATGTAAACGAAAATCAAGAATAAACACTAAATAAACAATAACTAAAATGAAAAAACAGATTTTAGCACTTTCTTTAGGAGTAATATCTATAGCTGCTACAGCTCAAAAATCTGAGTTAAAAGCTGCTGAAAAAGCAATTAAAAATCAAGACTTTGCTGGAGCTATTACAGCATTAAATTCTGCAGAAGGATTAATTGCTAACGCTAAAGATAAATATAAATCGAAGTTTTACTTCTTAAAAGGTAAAGCTTATGCAGCAAAAAAGAATTATAAATTAGCTTCTGAGGCTTTCAATCAATTGTTGTCGTTTGAAAAGAGTATCAAGGATGATATTTATTCAAGTGATGCTAAGCCAGTCTTAAATCAAATGATCCAAGAAGTATCTAATAAAGCTGTAGACTTATATAATAATAAAAAAGATTTTAAAGGAGCATCTGAGAATTTTTATTTGACATATGTTTTAAGCCCTAAAGATACCTCATATGCGTATAATGCTGCTGTTGCCGCAACCCAAGCAAAAGATTATGATGCTGCAATTAAATATTATAATGAATTAAGAAAAATTGGGTATACTGGAGTCGAAACACAATACATTGCTACTAACCGAGTAACTGGCAAAGTCGAAAATTTAGGCTCGAAGCAACAACGTGATTTAATGGTAAAGTCTGGTCAGTATATAAAGCCAGAAGTAAAAGTTTCTGAATCTAAGTCAGCTACTATTGTTAAGAATGTAGCTTTAATTTTAAAAGAGCAAGGAAAAACTGAAGAAGCTATTGCAGCATTAACAGAAGCTAGAAAAGCGAATCCTAAAGATTTAAACTTATTATTAAACGAAGCTGATATGTATATTAAGCTTGGCGAAATGGATAAGTTTGGAGCGTTAATGAATGAGGCTATTGCCTTGGATCCAAATAACCCTACATTATATTATAACTTAGGAGTTGTAAATTATAACCAAGGGAGAATGAAGGATGCTAAAAAATATTATATTAAGGCAACTGAATTAAAACCAGATTATGCAGATGCTTATATGAATTTAGCAGTAGTAGTTTTAAATAAAGATAAAGCTATCGTTGAAGAAATGAATAAGAACTTGTCTAACTTTAAAAAGTACGATGAATTAGCTGCTAAGCAAAAAGAGGTTTATAAAGAAGCTTTACCATTTTTAGAAAAAGCTGATTCTTTAAATAGAAGTGTAGATACTGTTAAAACTTTAATGAATATCTATGAAATTTTAGAGAACGAAGCAAAAGCTAAAGAGTATAGAGATTTATACAAATCAATGAAATAATAGAATATGAAATAAAAAAACCGAAACATTAGTTTCGGTTTTTTTATGTCATATTCTTAATATGAAATAAATCTATAATTATATCATTCGTTTAATAACTCTTAACTTATGAGTGTGGGAATGTTTATCTACATTGTAAATCCCACTATGATCTAGTTTATCAATTCTTACTTTTCCGTGGGCATGAATAATGTTGTAATCAGTCATTATGATACCTACGTGTGTAATAATTCCTTCTTCATTATCAAAAAATGCTAAATCACCAGGTTCACTTTCTTCAATAAAACTTAAAACTTCACCTTGAGTAGCTTGCTCCTTAGCATCTCTTAATAATTCGTAACCACAAAGTTTATAAACTGTTTGTGTAAAACCAGAACAATCTATTCCGAAAGGAGATTTACCACCCCATAAATAGGGAGTGTTTAAAAACATAAAAGCAGTTTCTACAATTGAAGTTTTAGGAAGTTTAGCATTACAAATTTTACCTTGATAATTAAACTGAGTTCCGTTTAACTTAAATTGTTGATTGTTTAAAAAAGGTAATCGAGCACCTAACGGAATTGTTGTTAAGTTATTAGCATCATCAGTAATAAAATCAATTAATTCACCTGCATAGTTTTTAGGTTCTGTAGTTAATTGATTAAAAGAATCTTCTGAAATTTCTTCGTATTGTTTGTTATCTATATAGCCTTCATATCCATCGAAAGACAATTTTATTTTACTCCATTTTTTATCTTTTTCTAATACTTTGAAATGCTCACCAAAAATAAGTTGGTTAACCATTTCTGAAGTGTCAGAAGGAGAAAGCCTCATAGGTACTATACTAAGATTACAAATTCCGTAGGTCAAAAGATAAATGTTTTATGTGATGAAAAATTTTATAATTTTTCGATAACCATTGCACTTGCACCACCACCACCGTTACAAATACCAGCAGCACCAATTTTAGCATCGTTTTGTTTTAAAATAGAAGTTAAAGCAATAATAATTCTTGCTCCTGAAACCCCTAATGGGTGCCCTAAAGAAACAGCCCCACCATTTACATTTACTTTAGAAGCATCTAACCCTAAAATTTTCATGTTTGCTAAACCAACAACAGAGAAAGCTTCGTTTAATTCAAAATAATCTACATCATCAATAGAAACTCCAGCTTTAGCTAAAGCCTTTGGTAATGCCTTTGCAGGAGCAGTAGTAAACCATTTTGGTTCGTGAGCAGCATCTGCATATCCTTTAATTTTTGCTAATGGAGTAATTCCTAATTCAGCAGCTTTTTCAGCAGACATTAGTACTAATGCAGCCCCACCATCATTAATAGTTGAGGCATTGGCAGCTGTTACAGTTCCTTCTTTTGTAAATGCAGGACGTAAAGCAGGAATTTTTTCCATTTTTACGTTTTTATATTCTTCGTCTTCAGAAAAAATAATTGGTTCTCCACGACGTTGAGGAATTTCAACAGGAACAATTTCATCTGCAAATTTTCCTTCACTCCAAGCTTTAGAAGAACGATTGTAAGATTCTATAGCAAATGCATCTTGATCTTCTCTAGTAAAATTGTATTCAACAGCACACTCATCAGCACAAACTCCCATTGCTACTTGTTCATAAACATCAACTAAACCATCTTTCTGCATACCATCTTCCATTTTTACTGGGCCGAATTTGGTAGCACTACGAGCATGTTGGTAATGAGGAATCATACTCATGTTTTCCATACCACCAGCAACAACAATTTCAGCATCACCTAAAGCAATTGTTTGGGCTGCTAACATAATAGATTTCATTCCAGATGAACAAACCTTATTTACCGTAGTACAAGGAACGTTGTTAGGAATACCAGCAAACATAGCAGCTTGACGTGCAGGTGCTTGTCCTAAACCAGCAGAAACTACATTTCCCATAAAAACCTCTTCAACCATTTCTGGTTTCAAGTTAATTTTATCTAAAGCTCCTTTAATTGCTACTGCTCCTAACTTTGGTGCAGGTGTAGTAGATAAAGTTCCTAAAAAGCTTCCTATAGGGGTTCTTGCAACCGATGCAATTACTACTTCTTTCATATTGTTGAATATATTTGTTGTTAATTTTGTCTTGCGAAAATAACCAAATTATAGCAAGTAGTAAAATTAAAGAGAAAGGTTATCTTTACGATATATTAAATACATTCAATGAATCAATTTATTAACAAACTCTATAAGAATAATGCTATAATTTACAAGGTGTTTTTGTTCTTAATTACAGCTTTTGCAATTGTTTATTTGTTTCCGAAAGGAGGGAAGTTTAAGTATGATTTTTCTTTAGGAAAGCCTTGGCAATACGCAAATTTATATGCCCCGTTTGATTTTGCTATTCAAAAAACAGATAAAGAAATTACTGAAGAAAAGCAGCAAATTCAAGAAGCATCGCGTTTGTATTTTGAATTCAATAATGAAATTAAAAATAAAGTTGAAGCTACCTTTAAAGAAAAGGTTAATAGTTTAACCCTGAGTGATTCGTTATCTAAAAGAGATATATCTGATGTACTGAGCTTAGGGAATAAGATTATTGCAAAAGTTTATGCTAATGGTTTTGTTGATGAAACTGGGAGAAATAAACTTGAGAATAAAGATGATATAATTGTTCTAAGACGAGGAAACACGATTGAAGAATTAGTGTTTTCGAGATTGATTCAATCTAAAGATGTGTTGAATATAATCAATCAAAATATTGTTGGGGTTAAAGAATATTCTAAATCAATTTTAATTAATACGCTTTCAGATTTATTAACTCCGAATGTTTTTTATGATGTAAAGTTTACTCAAAAAGAGTTGACTGAGGCTTTGAATGGAGTGTTGCTAACGAAAGGTAAAGTGTCTAAAGGAGAATTAATTATTTTAAAAGGAGATATTGTAGAAGGAAAGAGTTTTAATGTGTTACAATCTTATGAAAACGCATCAAAATCACAAATATGGACAAAATCTAATCGAAATTGGATTGTATTTGGTTACACAGTTTTAGTATCGTTAGCGTTATTAATGTTATTGTTATTTATGCAACGTTATCGACTAGAAATATTCAACGATAATAATAAAGTAACATTTATATTTTTCAATGTTTTTCTAATGATTTTGGTACAAACCATGGTTGTTAAGTTTAATTCTGACTATTTGTATGTTGTTCCATTAAGTATTCTTCCAATTGTTCTAAAAGCATTTTTCGATGCTCGTTTAGGAATGTTTGCTCATGTGCTTACAGTACTATTACTTGGGTTTATAGTGCCTAATAGTTTTGAGTTTATTTACCTACATATCATCGCAGGAATTGTAACCATTTTAACAGTTTCAGAATTATATAAAAGAGCGAATTTGTTTATTTCTATAGGTCAAATAACATTGATTTATATGATTACTTATTTTGCCTTTTCAATTATAAAAGAAGGGAATGCAGATAAGATTAATTGGATGTACTTCGGATTGTTTGCTGTAAATGGATTGTTATCATTCTTAGCAGTATTCTTTATCTATTTTTATGAAAAGGTATTCGGATTAGTTTCTGATGTTACTTTATTAGAATTATCTAATACAAACTCAAAACTATTGAGAGAGTTGAATGAGAAAGCACCAGGAACATTTCAACATTCTATGCAAGTAGCCAATTTAGCTGAGGCAGCAGCAAATGAAATAGGAGCGAATTCTATGTTGGTAAGAACAGGAGCTTTGTATCATGACATTGGTAAAATGGCAAATCCTATGTATTTTACAGAAAATCAGTCAACAGGAGTAAATCCACATAACGATTTATCAGCAAGAGATAGTGCACGTATTATTTTAGATCATGTAATTAAAGGAGTTGAAATCGCCAAAAAGAATAAGTTACCTGATAGAATAATTGATTTTATAAGAACTCATCATGGAACAAACGTAACGTACTATTTTTATAAAAAGGAACAAGAGAATAGCCCAGATGGAGAAGTGGATATTAAGAAGTTTCAATATCAAGGCCCTATTCCATTTTCTAAAGAAACAGCAATATTAATGATGTGTGATGCTGCAGAAGCTGCTTCTAAGAGTTTGAAGAATCCGACTGCACAAAGTATAGATGAATTGATAAATAAGATTATTGAAAAGCAAAAAATGGATAATCAGTTCATAAATTCTGATATCACTTTTAGAGAAATAGAAAAAATTAAAAAAATTATTAAGAATAAGTTGATGAATATCTACCACTTACGTGTAGAGTATCCAGATTAGTTATTTTTTTCTTCAAAAAAACTTGTGAGAATGTTTAATCCATTATATATTTGCACTCGCAATTTTTAACTCAATATAACGAGTTAAGGAGAGGTGGCAGAGTGGTAATGCAGCAGCCTGCTAAGCTGTCATCCTTCGGGATGCCCGGGTTCGAATCCCGGTCTCTCCGCAAAAGAATTGTAGATAACCTTATCGGGGTGTAGCGTAGCCCGGTTATCGCGCTTGGTTTGGGACCAAGAGGTCGCAGGTTCGAATCCTGCCACCCCGACAAAAAGAGTTACTGGTCGCGTAGCTCAGCTGGATAGAGCATCTGCCTTCTAAGCAGACGGTCACAGGTTCGAATCCTGTCGCGATCACAATAAACCTTCTTAATCTTTTGATTTTGAAGGTTTTTTTGTTTTATAGGGGGAGAAAAAGGGGGCGTAAAGCTAAGAATTATTAAGGTTACTTTCTTTTAAGTTCGTCTAGGGTTTTACCATTGTTATTTTTCCATTCTATCCAGCCATTTGCTCTTCTAGCTAAAACTGTGGCTGCAGCAGCGCTAGGAGATTTAAATAAAACTTTTTTAGCAAATTTTATAGTGCTTCCGTTTTTTACTAACGCTCCTGAATCTAATAATCTTTGTCTCATTCCAACAACCCAGCTACCAGCTGTTTTTGTTTCCTTTAAATTGGCTAAAGAGTCTTTTAATACCCAAACACCTTCATCTGTCAACATTGCAGTTGCTTGTGCTTCCTTTCCTTTACAGTAATAATATTCAGTTTGATTAGTTTCTTTTTGTTCTATATTTCTAAATAAGGGAAACCCTAGAGTTCCAAGAAGTATTTTTAATGTTTCAAAATTGTCCTCTAAATCATAGATTCGTGTTTCTGGTATGGAAGGCTTTTTAGATCCGGTATCATTGGTAGTAATATACCTTCCAATTTTTTTTGCTTCTTTTAAACAAGCATACTCTAAAAATTTAGCTTCCGTTTTTGTATAAATATCATTTTTAGTAGCAATGATAACACCATCTGTCCAAAACTCCTTTTTTCTGTGATGACTTTTAATTCGTTCCCAGCAGTTTTCTCCTTCACCTATATACACTTTATCGGCTCCATTATCATCAGTTCCAAATAAAAAATACACACCTGTATATTTCGCTATATCTCTTTTTGCAGCATCTTCCATAGCTGTTCTTGGAAAATACATGACTTTTAATAAACGATTTGTTAACTCAGCTTCTTTCACTCCTGTTGGTGAACCTGTAGGCAAAAATATTTGTATGGTTTGGGGACGGTTGGTCATTATTTATTTTGTTTTAATAAGGTGCTACAATAGCAATTAATTTTTGTGTAGATTCTTTTAACTCTTCTGAAACTCCATTTATCTTAATATCTGATTCTTTTTCAATTTCATTGTTTTCAAACTCTATAAAGTTCTTATTTCTATTTTCTACTATTTTACTTAATGCATATCTACACCATTCTTCACTAGGTGCAATATTATTGTTAAATGATTTAGCTAGATCTCTAGCTAATAAATAACGGTACATAAAAATTCGAAGCTGTCGTGGAGTTATATCACCTTCTAGTTTTTTTGCATACCCTTTTAGTAAAATTAGTTCTTTAGATTTTATAATATATGTACTCTCTTCAGTCTTTTTACTTTCTTCAATAATTATCTTTTTCTCTTCTTGTTTTTCTACTCCTAAATACCCATTTAAACTTTTGCTTTCACTTTCAACTACTTCAGTTTTTATGTTTTTGAGGTCTTTATATTCAATCATACCGCTAGTAACTTGAGTTTTCAGTTTTGTCTCTTCTATTTCAACGCCAATCTTATCAGCATAAGCATCTATCATAACTTCTTTTTCTTTATCATATAAAGGAGGTAACTTAATACAAGCTATAAATAATTTATCTAAGTATTCTTTTATTAGAGACCCTTTCCTGTTATCACCTTCTTTATCAAGAAATTCATTATATTTTAACTCAATAGCTCTTTCTAATATCTTTTCGTCAATAGCAGTTACTATTATTACTCTTTTTACAATATCTTGATCTTCCAACATTACACGAAGAGCATCAATCACTTGTATTAACCGTTCTTCTTTACATCGATCTAAATCATCAACAAAAAGTAGTAACCGTTTATTATTCTTTATATCTTCCACCTTAGGAATCCAAGATTTTAAAACATATTTTAATTCCTCTTGAATTTCCGCTTGTACTCCCAATAACTTGTTGAAACTTGGCTTATGTGTATATTTTTTTATTAATCGCTTCCCTTTATCTCCTAATTTCCATGTTTTTTTAAGGAATAATAATGTTTGAGTAGATAATGATGTAATAAAAAAAGCTTTCCAAAACTGAACATTTTCTATTAGTTCAGGATAAATAACAATAATTGTAGCAGCAAAAACGAGTAACATTAAAAACAGTACAGCATCTCCAAATCCATTTCTATTAAAGTTTAATTTAGATAAAAGCCAATATTCTTTTAATTTAGAGGTTATCCAATACGTATCCTTTTTATGTGTAAAATACTGCTCAGTAATTTGTTGATAGAGATATGCCCAAACTCCTTCTGTATCTTGATATTTCCATGCATGAAAGTTTACATAATAAAAGTTACTTTCTTTAGGGGTACCTATTTTTAATTCTTTACAAACTAAATCCATTAAAAATGTTTTTCCTCTTCCCCATTGGCCAAACAAACCAAGCATTTGCCCTTTATTATCTTTCAAGTTTGTTATTAATCGAGCAAAGTTTTTACTTATAATATTAGCATCTAATTTTGGTTTTACATTTGAATCATTTATGCCATTGAAAGATTTATTACCACTAAAATTAATTTCAGCTGAAGGGGATAAATCTTTTTTATTGAATGAATTTAAAAAGTTGTTTTTATAATATTTTTCAAACCAAAATTTAATGGCTTTTTCTTTAACTTCTTGTTTTTGAACTTCTCTAATACCAGCATCTAGTTTATAAATAAATTGCTCAGAGGGATTTAAATTATATATTGTTGCTTTAGCGGTTAGAATCCACTCACTCCATTCAATTTCTAAACTTTCAAATTGTTCTTGTAATTCAGGAGTACTAGTAACAGGAATCATTTCGCTTTCAACTCTGGCAATACTTGTAACGGTATGACCATCCATTATAACAACCAGATCTCCAGTGTTATATTTAAATCGTTCTACACTAATAACAATTTTCTCTGTTTCTAGCAAACTGTTATAATTAGGCTTTCCTTTTCCCCATCTTGTTCCTAATTTCCAAATTTTACCTGTATCACCTCCTCCAAGATGATTACCTTTTTTACTAAAAATAGGAAACCCCATTTTTTGAAGATACTTGTTTGTTGAATCTCCTCCATTTAAATAATAGTTTTTGGGATTGAGTCCTTTCGATTTAGCTGCTAAGCGAATAACTTCTTTAGGAGGGTAAAGTTTATCGAGAATTAATACGTCGTACTTCGTTGAAGTTTTTAATTCAGTTGGTTGAATATTGCCATATTCTATTCCTATAAAAACCTCGTTTTTAGTTACTATACTAGCTAAGTTCTCTACCATAATTACCTATTTTAATTAGTTTTTAATGACTCATATTCTACAGTTAAACCTTCAAAGGAAACGTTAGGGTTAATTATTTTTCCTTATAAAAAGTTATAATTAGGATCACTTTTCGTAGTTCCTCTTCTTATAAATAATCCATAACATTGAGCTAATTGTCTACCATATTTTTCTAAGATTATAATGGTTCCTGTTGGTAGATGTTTTAAAACACTACCAATCTCAAATGGGGGACGTTTTTTCATAATTATATTATTATCAGTTAATTTTCTATGCTAAAAGTGTTTCCAGCTTCATTTTCCATTTTTGCCAATCGGGCATTTCATGAGTTTGTAAATTAAAAAACTCTGTGGTATGATCTCTAAAAACTAAATGACACAATTCATGTATAATTACATACTCTATACAAGCTTTAGGAGCTTTTATCAAATCTGGGTTTAAAAGAATCCTACCTTTGCTAGAGCAAGAACCCCAACGGTTTTCCATTCTTTTAAGCTCAACTTTCTTAGGTTCAGCATTATACTTTTTAAATCGTTCAATATGTTTATCAGCTAATTTTTTTAACCAAATCTCAGCCTTTTCTCGATACCATTGTTGTAATTGTTCTTTTACATTACCCCTTTCTGTTACATATATCTCAATAAATCTTCCCGTATATTTCACCTTATTTATATCCGAATTAATAACTTTTAATTGATACTGGCGTCCCAAATAATAATGCGTTTCACCAGAAACAAATTTTCTATTCGTAATTCTAGGTTCAAACGATAAAAAATAATCTTGTTGCTTTAAAATCCATGAGGCACGTTTTTTTACCTTCTTCTGAATTTTATCCAAAGTTGTATTCAGAGGAGCTTTCACCTCTACATTCCTGTTAGGATACACTGTTATACCAAGAGATTTTCTGTCTACAAACAGTATATTATACATTATTTTTTCCGATCCGTATTGTACGAAACCTGTCATTATTTATATCTTATTTTAGCTATATCAACTATTCTTTCTGCAATCTTATCAATCTCACTAAAACCTAGTTTTATCTCATACTTATCTCGAATATGATCAATAATATAATCCCCAATCAGCATAATCATTTTCTTTGGAATATCTACACTTGTTGTCCAATCTACCTTTTTAACATCTAGTATTTCTAAAATTATTTCATCAGCTTTTAATGCTAATTCTTCGGCTATTTTAGTACGAATATCTTTCTCACTTACAACTTGTTCAAATTCTTCTATACTAACCCCATAAAAAGCTCGAGCTACCTCTTTTTTCTTTAAACTTTCTGGCACTTTACTATCGGTACCGTTTAAAACGGACTCTTTTATTTCTGTAATCCTAGTTAAATATTCACTTTCACTTATACGTTGCTGTAAATAATCTTCAATAGTATCTTTTATCATTTGAGAAAACTTTTTATAAAACGCAGGATCCTCCTCCATTTTTTCAGTGATATGTTTCGCAGTACGCGATGCAATCATATCTGCTTTTGCTGCCTTCCCCTCTAATTTAATTACTTCCTCTTCAAAAGCTTCCTTATCAAAAATATTTACTAAATCCGTTAATTTAACGATGCCTGAAGTTGGAATATGCGAATCAATTAGTTTTTGAATTTGTCCTTCGTATTTTTTATAATCTATAGTATCAGAGTAACGAGAAACTACAGCAACTTTTAACTTCATAAAAAATGCCAAATCTTCTTTATACCGTTGTATTTGTTTCTCTGGTGTTGCTTTGTGAAACTCTATAGAAGATAAGGCTAGTTTTAATAAGCGTGCATATGAATTTAACTGGTTATAAAACTTCGCACGAATTGCCTCATCTCTTAATAATTGTTGGTAAGCTTCAGCATCTTTTTTATTTTCTACAGCCTCGAAAAGTTGCCATACATCAGAATATGCTTGGGGTAACTTTTCTATTTCTATAGTAATATTAGTAAGTGTTCCCTGTAATTGCTCTTGATCAAAATCTTCAAAAGCAGAATAAGTCTTTAGTGCACCATCTAATTCTTTTAATACCCCATAATAATCAATAATATAACCGTAGTCTTTATCTTTTGCTACTCTATTAACTCTGGCAATAGCTTGTAATAAAGTATGACCAACTAATTTTCTTGTCAAATATAATACTGTGTTTTGTGGTGCATCAAAACCTGTTAAAAGTTTATCTACCACAATAATTAACTCTGGATGGTTATCATTTTTATAACGATTGACAATATTGGTTTGATACTTTTTAGCTGTCCCATGCTCATCCATCATTTTAAGCCAAAACTTTTTTACTAATTCTGATGTTTCTCCATAAGCCGATTCTTCTCCCTCTCTTTCATCTATAGGAGAAATAACCAATTCACTAGACACTCTACCAATTTCATCCAAATACTTCTTATATTTTACAGCAGCAGCTTTACTTTGGCAAACAACTTGCCCTTTAAATACAGTACCTTGAAAGTTTTTAACGAAATGGTTTGTGATATCCCAACAAATAGCATAAATCTTTTGATCAGCGATATTTAATTGTCCTGCTCTACTAAACTTCTTTTTTAAATCAGCTTTCTCATAGTCAGACAAAGGTTCGGAAACCATGTTGAAAAAGTTATCTAAAGGGCTCGAATTTACATCTTGTAAAGCATGCCTACCCTCATATAATAATGGAACAACAGCTTTGTCTTTAACAGCCTGATCTACCGTGTAACTGTCTATAAGCGTACCGAATTTAGCTAAGGTATTTTTATCTTTTTTAAATAAGGGAGTTCCTGTAAATGCGATAAAACAAGCATTCGATAATGTTTTTTGCATTTCTATATTAAAAGTACCATGTTGGGTACGGTGTCCTTCATCTACTAACACAAAAATATTCGGACTTTCTAATGGCGTTTGTATCTTTTTAACTGCAGTGGTAAACTTATTTACAATAGTAGTAACCACAGCATCACTTTTACTCTGCAATAACTCTACTAGTTTCGTCCCAGACTTTGCATTCTCCACATCTACACCACATTTTCTAAATGTTCCTGTAATTTGTGTGTCTAAATCTGTTCTATCTGTTACTAAAATAATTTTAGGATTCTTAATACTAGATTCCATAGCAATAGCTTGTGCTAGCATTACCATAGTTAACGATTTTCCACTTCCTTGTGTATGCCATACTACTCCTCCCATTCGTTTTCCATTTTGTAAATGACATAACTGATTCATGGCTTTATGAATAGCAAAATATTGCTGATAACGTGCAATCTTTTTAGCTCCATTATCAAATAAAGTAAAATTATATGCTAAATCTAATAATCGTTTTGGTTCACATAAACTAAAGACATACCGATCTTGTGGAGTTGGTAATACTCTTGTTTTTTCTAACTCATCAAAATAAGCACGAACATACCTATATCGCTCTGTAAATAAATTATCTTTTACTTTGGTGGAAAGTGGAGTGTTTTTTAATTTTAATAACGTTTCTTCGTATTGTAATTCTTCTTCCTTGTTCTTAAAGTTTTCTTGCCATTTTGCCCAAAACTTTTCTGGAGTTCCTGTAGTAGCATAACTTCCTTCGTTTACGGTTACACTTATTACCAATTGTGCTAAACTATATAAACTGCGTATTCCATCGTCTTTTTGATTACGCAAGTTTTGTGATATAGCCTGTTGCAAAGGATCTTTCATATCGGGTCGTTTACACTCTATAACACAAAGAGGAATTCCGTTTACAAACAATACAATATCTGGTCGGTACTCAACCTTTAACCCCGAACGTAAGACACTAAACTCTTCTGTTACGTGAAATACATTGTTTTCAATGTTTTTCCAATCTATGTAATGAATATCAAAACTTTTACGATCACCATTTATACTTTGCTCTACAGATTTCCCTAAGGTTAGTAATTCATATAATTTTTGTGCTGTGCTAATATATCCATCTACCATAGGAACATCTCGTAAGGCTATAATAGCAGCTTCAATATTATTCTCAGTAAAAGCTACTTCTTTAGTAGACGAAACTTTGGCATTATTAATTTGTTTTAATTGGGCTCTTAAAATATTTTCTAAAAAAATACCTGACGTTTTATATCCTCTTTCTGCTAAGGCTTCTTCTGGGGTTATATAGGTGTAGCCCATTGTAATTAAAAGCTGTAATGCGGGTAATTGAGATATATGATCTTCTTTAAATGACGGTGTTTCCATAGCAATTATCTGTTTTCAACGTTTAAATAGTCAAAATCAGGAGGTGTATTTTTAAAAACCTTTGTGTCTTGACCAGAAATTCTCAACTTTTGAAACTCTCTAAGCTTCTTTATGTCTATTTTCCCTAATAAAACGACACTGTTTTCTCCTCCTTTTAACCTTAAAATGTCTTTTATAGCAGTTTTAGCAGGTCTAGTTATTCTTGAATCTCCAAAATCAGAACTGTTAGCTTGCACAAAATAACAATGCACATCTCTAGAAACTGTTTCAACAATATTGGAGAAATAATTTACATCTTGATTATATTCAGATGCGAATAGTACATCTACTTTTGATTTGAATAAAGCTCTATGATGTATATCTGCCAGCTCATAACAATTATAATTACTAAAGTGAATTCCACGCCATATAAATAAATTATATAAAGCTTTACTAAGCTTAGGAACTATTTTACCTCTGTCTTTAATCAATTTTGTCTCAGCAGGAGAATAATGATTCTTTAATCTAAAATTAATTATTGCATCTTTAATACCGTTATGCTCCATTGGCAAAATAGTAGCTAGTAAATTATAACACATATTATTAATTCGGATGTGTTCTAAACCTACAATAATTGCTCTTTGTTTTCTACGAGCTTGGTCTGCCAAAATAGGCAACCATCTATATGGAGTACTTACTTCAGGCAATATTAAAATATCAGCTTTTACTTTTTCAGCGCCATTAATTAAGTCTATAAAATCTTTTCGTCTTTCTTTATCTGTGTTAGGTGTTTCAAATAACGATTTAGCTATATTAGATTTCTCTACTTTTGTATTGGCAACTGCTATTTTTAAATCGTTTGTTATTTTTTTTGATTGTGGAATTTCTAAAGTATTATATCCTAATGTTTCATTTTTATCTCTAAAACCTTTGTCTATTTTAAAATAATAATCCTTCAAGTTTTCGGAATAATTACTAACTTCTTCACCATTTTTTGAGTCAAAATAAGTATTTCTATACTTATAATTTACTTTAAAAAAAGCATTGAAGCTTTTATCATATATTTTTTGCTCTAAATCTTCAAACATTTTTAAATGTCTATTTTTTGCCTGAAAGATTAGTTTTCTTAAGAAGTAAATACTATTGAATTCATACAAATAAATAAAACGTGGTGCATATCTTAATTTCTTCTTATCAAAACTTAGATTTTCTTTACTTAACTCTACATTTAAAGTTCTTAAATAATCATATTTAACTAAATTTACATCCTCTTCATTTGCTATTTTTAAATAATTAAGTAATGGTACAACCACAAAGCTATTACGTAATAAATTAGCCCTTACATACTCTTCTTTTAAACTATAAACTCGTTTATAAAAGCTACTGTTAAACCAACTAAATCTAAAACGACTACATCTATCTTCCCACCAATTTTGAGTTACAAAGTTAGGATTCAATGCCGTAGCCATAGCACAACAATTCATTAAAAACTCACTCAAATACTTTTGTATATTTTCAATTTCTTCCTTTTTAAGCTTCTTGTTGTCAAAAGCTTTTATACTATCAATTGCATATATAGTTTCTTTAAAAAACTTCCAAAAAGCTTTTCTGTCATCAACTATTACAAAATAAGTTAAGACCTTTTCCCAAAGGTTAGAAAACTCTAAATTTATAATACCTTTAAAAAAGGTGAGTATTTGTTCTGTAGTTTTATCATCTTTTTCATTATCCGATAATAAACTTACTTTTATTCGTTTTGCTAAAAAAATAGAAGCTCCATATTTACTTTGTTTAATATCTGAAACACTTCTTAATTTATTAACCGTATCTGTATAATTTAATTCATAAACACTCTCATCAAAATCATCATTAATATCATTTTCATTAGGTAAAAACCAAAATGCGCTAGAATGTTGTTCTATTTTCTTTTTAAACATATCTAGTACTGCCTGAGATTCTTTACTCTCAAAAGAATATAAAATAATTTTATCTTTTTGTATTTCTATAAGTTCATTATCAACAAATTGATACGTAATTTCTTTTTTGATTTCTTCACAAATACAGTCTTTATTTTTTGATTTATGAATCGTCTTTTTTTCTTCTACTTTAGGTTTAAAAATTTTACGATCTACAAAAAACTTATGTAAAAAAGCTTCTAAAGGAGAGTTGAATTTAGTTTCATCAAATGTTTTTAAAATCTTAGTGTTACTAAATACAATTAAAATATCATCTACGTATCTACCGTAATAAGCAGGTGCTAATTCTTCTTTTATTTTTCTATCAAAATCAGTTAAATACCAATTAGCTAATATTCCTGAAGATAATATACCAATAGGCATAATTGCTTTAGAATTTTTAGGACATATTTTTTGATACGCATCATTTATGTCAAAAATCATCTGGGTAAATAATGTTCCTCTTATTCCTAATTCAGTAGTTATTTTTTGGTGTATTTTATCTTGTAAATCTAGGTTATAGTTAATATTATAATAATATTCTTTAATATCTAAAGCTAGTATTACAACATCTGTATCGTTAGCTACTATATTTTTAGCTAAGTCAACTCCTTTATCTCTCCATCTTTGGTATTGATCAAAATAAGGTTTAAACAATCGTAAACCATCAACTACATTGCCACTTTCTGAATTTAGTTCTAAATAATATGCATAGTTGTCTTTATGATACTCTTTA
The DNA here is from genome assembly GCF_002120225.1 of Tenacibaculum holothuriorum. Lineage (GTDB taxonomy): Bacteria > Bacteroidota > Bacteroidia > Flavobacteriales > Flavobacteriaceae > Polaribacter > Polaribacter holothuriorum. The sequence continues at coordinate 67,209 of NZ_LAPZ01000007.1, forward strand.
TGCAATACAAACCCTTCTTTTAAAATCCATAGAATAGAAATAATATGTAATTCTATTGGTCCTTTAAAAAAATAGTTTACTTTTTCTAAAAGATAGCTGCTTTCTGTAAAATTGTTACTAATAATATTATCTCCATAATTAAATGGTTCTCTAGAAAACTTTTTTGGAGCTACATAATAATTTATTTCATTTAATAATGCTTCAAAATAGCTTCGATTATTTACTGGATCATTTAAAAATTCTACCAGTTTAGCTAAGCATTCTTCAAAATTTGAACTCGATTCAAATTCCGCTATTTGTTGTCTTAATAATAATGAAAAGTTATCGTAATATACATAGCTTTTTAGTTTTCTATAGGCTAGTTCAATATCCTTGAGTTCAAATTTTGTTTTCTTTTTCATTTGGGAGACTTTAATTTAATTTTAATGAGCTAGTTTCTTATTCTAAAGTATTAGTTTAAACTAACCTTATCTCTAGCTAATGCAACTAAGTATTCTTCTTTATTATTATATTTTTTTAAAGCTGTAATTTTACCTTTTACTGTATCTTTTATTGTATTGTCATACTCAAAAGTAACTTTTAAAAAAACTTGATCTAACAAATTTATACTGGCTGTAACATCCTTTAGTTTTTCAAGTTTGCCATTAAGAGCATTATGGCACTGTAGATATAATGCCTGAAGATCTTTATCAAATTCTTGACGCTGGGCTTTGCTCAATTGTGTTATAATTTCAAATTCTTTTTTCATTTTTCTGATTCTTATTTAATTCTTTGTATGTCTAATACTTCAATCTTTTTTTACCTGTTAGTAACTGCTGCATTAATCCTTTCTTCTGTTGTTGTAATTGTTGTAATTGCACTTGTAGTAACTCAATTTCTTTATCTGCCGTATTTAATATATTGGCAATAGCTGTTTGTTCTTTATATTCGGGAATAGTTATTTTTAGTTTTAAAAAATCCTTTTTACTCATAACTCTGTTTCTACCTGCACCTCCCGGAGATATTAATTCTAATAAGAATCTAAATCTTTTAGTTTTAATAAACTGTTCAAAAAATAATGAACTTCCTATATTTTTTTTAAATGTATATGTCGGAAATCTGTGAGAAACTAATCCCCCATCATCCTCTTGCTTAACAATAGCAATAGCTCCTTCCCATGCAAAAGTTATATTAACTATAAGATCATTTTTCTTAACTTCAAAAAGTTTATCAATAGCAATAGCTTCTGGCTTAAAGTTTTTATTTTGAAAAGTTCCTTTGCAATGACTTCTTATACCTAGTTTTGTAAATGGTATATTAGGTTTAGTTATTGGTCTAGGAGTATATTCTAAAAAATACGTTAAACTCTTTTCTTCCCACTCCTCAGTAAACCCAGGCAAACGTTTTTTACCCGTTAACAACTGTTGCATTAAGGCGTTCTTTTGAGTTTGTTTTGCTTGTATCAATTGGGTTTGTTTTTCTATCGCAATATCCCAAGTGGATAAACAATTGGCTATGGCTTTTTGTTCTTGGATTGGGGGTATAGCCAATTTTATCGTCCTAAAATCATTAGTACTCAATTCTAAAAAAGTACTTCCGGAGGATAGCTTAATTAATACATTTTTATATTGTCGTAATAAATAAAAAATATATTCCACATCATTTTTATCATTTACGATTAGATTTTTAAACCCTTGATTTGTTGAAGCTTCATATTTTGAAATAGCAAGTTCACCAATAGTAGCTCTTGTACAAACCATAATTGTTCCCTTAGGAAATAAAGTTGCAGAAGAATTTTTTAATCCTTCATTAGAAATTCTTCTTTTAGAAGAATCTGCAAATTTTAAAAAAAGATTAATATCAGAAGGTGTAAACCATAAATGGTCATTATTCCAATACTCTTTTTGATTGGTATTTGGTGTTCCACCTGTAACCACTTTTCCTACATCATTTATTTTTAAAATATTCCATTCATTAGGAATCCATCCTAATTTTGTTTTTTTATAGCCTAACCTCTTTTCTTTTGGATCTAACATCAACTGGTAAACTTTTTAGCTATTAATTCTTTAATTAGTTCTAAATTATCATAAGTAACGTTGTCTTCTACTTTTGATTCTCCATAAGTCTCTTCTATAGAAAAGGAAATTGGAGAGATTGAACTATTGAAAAAACGAACCGTTAAAATTCTAGTCTCTTTGCTATTTGACAAATCAAAAAAATATCGAACATGATCTATAAACATTGTGTCTTTCACTTGGCTATGATAATCTTTAAATGATTTATAGATTGGTGCAGGGTCTATAACACCTCTCAAATCATTTTCTTCAAAATAATATCCTTTAAACTTAGCTTCTAAAGAAAACTCCTTAGCTATTTGAACTACGTATTTTTTAATTCTATCATCTTGATTTTGTAACCATTTTTCAAATGTTTTACTCATAATCCTAATTCTTTTAAATAGTTTTCCATTGTTACACGTACCTCGTTTAACTCCTTTTCCAAAGTTCTAATATCTTTTTGCACTTCGGTAATATCAATTTCCGTTTCTTCTTCAAAAGTATCTACATAACGAGGTATGTTTAAGTTATAATCGTTCTCCTTTAATTCTTCTAAAGTAGCCACATAACTATACTTATCTTCTATAATTCCTGCTGTAAGTTTATTTTCTTTAAACTGAGTGTACGTATGTACAATACGCGTTATATGTTCGGGCAATAATCGGTTTTGGTTTTTATCGCTCACAAAACTTTGGCTAGCATCTATAAACAAGGTTTCCTTGCGTTGTTCTTTACCTTTGTTAAATAATACAATAGCCGCAGGTATGCCTGTTCCAAAAAACAAATTGGCTGGTAAACCAATAACCGCATCTAATAAATTATCGGTAATTATTTTGGTTCTTATTTTTCCTTCGGCACTTCCTCTAAACAAAACACCGTGGGGTACTACCACGCCAATCATACCCGTATCTTTATACGCACTTTCAATCATGTGGGTAATAAATGCCCAGTCTCCTTTACTCTTTGGTGGTAATCCTCTATGAAAACGCTCAAATCTATCGTCTTGTAAGTCTTCTTGTCCCCATTTATCTAAAGAAAACGGTGGATTTGCTACCACGGTATCAAACTTCATTAAAGCATCTCCCTCCAAATGTTTTGGATTACGTAAAGTATCTCCCCAACGGATATTGGCATTATCAAACCCATGTAAAAACATATTCATTACTGCCAAAGCCCAAGTACTTCCGTTTGCTTCTTGTCCGTACAATGAGAAGTTAGTATCGCCAACTTCTTTACCCGCTTTTATTAATAGCGAAGCAGAACCACAGGTAGGATCATAAATTCTGGCTCCTGGTTTTGATTTGGTAAGCTTTGCTAATAAAGTAGAAACTTCAGCAGGGGTATAAAACTCTCCTGCTTTTTTACCTGCATCACTTGCAAAGTTTTTGATAAGATATTCATAAGCATCTCCAATAATATCGTTGCCTTCTAAATGTGATGGAGTTAAATCTAACTTAGCAAAATCTTGTAATAAGTTTTTTAAACGAGTATTTTTATCTTTCTTTTCTCCTAAGTTACTACTGTTAAAACTTACATTTCTAAAAATTCCTGCACCATCTGCACTGGTTAGCTTTTCTCGGTTAGCCTCTTCTAAATCTGCTAAACCTATATCTATTAACTCTCCTATATTGGGTTCATTTCTTTGATCGTACAACCAATTAAAATGACTATGCTCTGGTACTACAAAACGTTCTAACTGCATGGCTCTGTTAGCTCTTTCTATATTTCCATCATACTTTTTTAAATATTCGTTATGCTTTTCTGTGTATACGTCTGATACGTATTTTAAAAATAGCATTACTAAAATGTAATCTTTGTATTGACTTGGATCTATTACTCCTCTAAAAGTATCACAGGCTTGCCAAACTACTCCATTGATTTCTTCAGTTGTTACCTTGGTGTTTTTCATATTTGATTTAATTATCAAAAGAAGACTATACTTATATTATTAAATTAAAAGCAATTTTTTAGAAGCTTAAAAGTACAGAAATTAGTCGAAATATAATTATAGATTTCCATAATTATATAATGCTATAAGTCTATAAAAATATAAAGCACTTAGATGTAGTTACTAAGTGCTATTATTGAATTATATTATGTTTATTTAGTTCTTTTTGCTTTCATAAGCTTCCTCTAAAGCTTCAATTTGCATTTCTGGATAATCAAAACCAGTACCTGAAAGTTTATCGAGTATCCAAGAAGCTTTTTTCATATCCATACCAATTAAAGCTTCGGCAAAATCTCTAGTAATAATCATTTTATAAAAGCTACAGATAATAATTTATTGTTTTTATCGCCAAGACATACTATATATTGGAAAGTTTTAGGGGAAGATACAATTCACGAAAAAATAGATTATTTAATACTATTTAAGCCTGAGTTCCTCTCGTTCAGCGAAACTGTTTATGATATTTATAAAACTTTTCCATTTTTTAATCATAATGCAAATCCTATTTTTCGTATTTCTGATGAGCTAAAAAAGTATTTTAAAGAACTTATCGAAAAAATTTATTTTGAGTATCAAAACAATAAACAAGATAGTATTGAATACATACGAAGTTATCTCACTATTTTTCTTTTAACAGCCAAAAGAGAATTAATGCATTCTACTAAAACAATTACTGAAGTAGCTTTTTTACTTGGATTTGAAGATGTTTCAAACTTTGTGAAGTATTTTAAAAAGCAAACAGGAGTTACTCCTTTAAAATTTATAAAAACCTAATATTTTACCTTTTTTACATTGTTTTTAGTATTTAATTAATGCTTTTGGCACAATAATTTTGTGACGTAATTTAAAAGCAGATTAAAATGAATATCAAAAATGTAACAATACTTATATTAATAATAACAACTTTTTTTACTATAAAATTAAATGCTCAAAGTAATTTAAAAGTAACTACCAATGCCGATGATTTAGAAATAGGCTTAACACTATTTAAACCGTTAACTCAAGACTATAAACTAACTCTTTTTAGTTTAAATGAAGCTGGATATAGTTATGACAATAATAAAACAGAGTTTATGACTTATAATATTATTAGTTATGATGTATACAAAGGTATAGCGCCAACAATAGGAACTCGATTTATAAAACAAGAATTTGTTGATAAAGCTGTATTATTAGGAGGTTTAGGGTATACTTATGCAAAAGAAAAGTTTTTTATGACAACAGTGTTTACTTCTGAATTTCAAAACAATCCTGATTATGAGTTTTTTATTACCTCACAGTATAGACCAAAACTAACTGAAAAATTAATAGGATATTTTGAATTTGAATCTTCAATGAACTTTAATTCTCAATCACATTTATTTAGTTTTCAAAAGTTTAGGCTTGGAGTCGATTTCAAAAAACTTCAAGCAGGTTTTTCTTTAGATAATTATCAATATGGAAAAAATTGGGAATACGAGTTTAAACCAGGTGTATTTGTACAGTTAACCTTGTAAAATAAATAAGAAAACACAACTTCTAAAAGTAGTTGTGTTTTCTTATTTTGTATAATTAATGAGTATCTATAAAAACATCAATTAATTTCCAATTTGATTAAAAGTAGCGGTTTCTAAAGCATTAGGATTAGAAGCTGTAATTTCGAAAATAGCATCATTAAAATCATTATCACCATTGGGTACATTAATATCTTCAAAAGCTATTACTGTAGAATTACAGGTTACGTCATAAAAAATAATACTCTGTTGTCTACCACTAAGGTTATAATCAATATCGGTATGTTGAGAGTAGTAACCGTCTGTAATACTTCCGTTTCTCCATCCGTTAGCAATTAAAAAGAAACTTACTACTGTTCCTGGTTCAAAACTTCCTAATAAACGCATGGTATTTCCTCTTACTAATTCTCCTCCAGATCTTTCTGCTGATGCATTTGGAAAAATAACAATTTTGTCAATTTGATCTGAGCTTGTAGGTTTATTTCCTTCTTGATATGTGTAATATCCCAATACATTTTTATAACCCGCACCTTCATCAATAAATGTTAAATACAAATCGGTTTCTTCTTTTATGACTAAGTTTTTTACAGGATTCGCAAAATATTCAGGATGTGCTGTCATAGCATTTTGTCTTTCAGGTAAAACATTTGCGTAAATATTAGGTAATAAGGTACTGCACACTTCTTTATCTTCTTCTAATCCATCTGGTTTTCCTTGATTGTTATAGGTAGTAATTGTTTTGTATTCATCTTTAATACGTTTTCTTAAAATTTTGAATCCACCACCACCTTTGGCAATGAAAACCCATTCACCATCGGCAACAATATAATTAGCAGAAGCACCTTCTTCTGCCATATCCCAATAAAAAACAGGTAAAATATCTTCTCCATTATTTGTTGGATGAGGCGAAATAGAAATTCCGTCAGAACCATTTGCTGCATATATATAATCGTTATCGGTACTTACTCCGTTTGTGTTTCCAACAACTAACATAGTTCCTTTAGATTCATTTGTGATTTCCCCAGAAGTTACGTCAACTAAGGCAATTCCATCTTTTCCTTTGGCTATATAAAGTTGATTATTATTGATAGGGGAGAACTCCATAGTAGATTTTCCTCGGTAAGTTTCAGCTACATTTTGATGCCAAATAGAGCCAATACTGTAAGAGGTTGAGTTTAAATTTTCATTCACATTATCGACTCTAATTTGGGCATCTTCCCCCGTAATTAAACTGACTACTTTACTGTTATTTGATGCTCCGTTTACAGCAACATATTTAGCATTGCTATAAGTTTCTGAAGCAATTGCTGATAAATTATTTTTATTAAGTTGAATAGTGCCACCATGTGTTTTTCCTGAAGTGACATATAAGTAATTATCAGTAATGGCAATACCATTTGCTGAAGCTGAAACTCCAGAGTTTTCATAGATATTAGATAAATTTACTCGTCGAAAATTTTCTGTAAAGAGCCCAGTATCAGCTTCTAATTCATATAACTGAGCTCCGTGAGCAGCATCAGACATTGCTAACCACACTTTAAGAAAAGAAGAATTGTCTGTATACCCAGAAGTTACGGCATTGATATCGGAATTAAAAAAGGAAGCTTGACTTATAATTGCAGGAAAATTAGGGTTAGATAAATCGATAATTTCTACTGCTCCTAAATGAATATTTCCTTGTTTGTGGTAGCTTACATAAGCTTTATTATTTGATAAAGTAATATGAGTAGCGCTTAATGTTTCTCCACTTAAATTTAATGGAGCTACTTCGGCTACATGCTCCCAATAGTATTGTTCTTGTGTTCCGTTTACATTGCTAGAAATTTTGCCTAAGCTTCTAGCATTTACACCAGTAACTAATGGAGTTATTGTTGCAGTTCTATTGATATACGTAATTCTCTCTGATAAAGTCGAAGTATTGTTGTCTATTTTGTAGGGAGATGTTTCAGTTATAATTTCTTCTAAATTTTCATCACTGAAATCTTCTGATGAATTGCAACTTATAAAAATTCCTATTAAAATAATAATGATGATTTTTACGTAGTTTTCTTTTGTGTTAATTTTTTGCAGCATTTTAATTGAGGTTTAAGTTAATAATACTGTAAATGTATTTTGAAACTGTACTTTTTTTAGCTGTTTTTCGGTCAAAGGAATGTATGTTTCGGTAAGTGGTAATACTCTTACAAACCAGCTCTTTTTGCTTGAATAGATGATTTATAAGGATTCCAAGGATCTTCAAAAGAACGTTTAAAGAAGAATTCTTTGTAATAGGCAGCGGTTCTTATAATTCTTAAATAAGTACCTGTGTAAATAGTCATTAAAGATACGTATGGCCATAAGTATAACTCTTCTTTTTTTCTTTCAGAAAATAAATACATGCTAAACATTTGTACATAAGACATTACAAAGTAGAGCATGAAATTCATAGGAATTACAAACTGTAATTGACTAGTGTAGTTTACAATAATGTCAATAATGTAAATCCACCAAAGAATATCGAGAATTATATTGTAAAAAACGTTTTCAGCTAATGAAAAAAAGTTAAGCCAGTTGAAGTTCGTATTAGGAAAATATACATCCTTATGTTTACGCACTCTAAAACGAATAATGGATTTATCCCAACGTAAACGTTGTTTCGTTAATACTCTAAATTTAGATGGTGCATTGGTTAAACAAATAGCTTTAGGTTGAAAATATATTTTATATCCAGATTTTCTAATTTTTACGGTAATATCGCCATCTAGCCCAGGGCCAATATCCCAACCACCAATACTATCTATAATATCTTTTCTAAAGGCACCAAAAGCACCAGATATGATTTTATATATTCCTAAATAAGAAGTAATGATCCTACCAACCGATACTGTTTTTAAGTATTCTATAGCTTGTAGTCTAGCACATAAACTCTCTCGGTAATTACGCACTTTTACATTGCCGCCAACAGCACCAATTTTTTCATCTAAGTAAAAAGGAATCAATACTTGTTCTATGGCATCATAGTCAAAAGAGCAATCTGCATCGAGATGTACGATGTATTTCCCTTTGCTATATCGTAAAGCTAAATTGGCTGCGGAAGCTTTTCCCCCTCGCATCTCGTTTCTAATGAACATATCTATAAGACCAAGACGCTCTAAGTTTTTTCCAATGATAGGAGTGTCATCATCAGAGCCGTCATCAATAATAATAAGTTCAAAGTTTTTAAAGGTTTGTTCAGCAAGTGATTTGGTTAGTTTATATAAATGTTTTCCTTCATTTTTACCAGGAATTATTACTGATACAAATGGATTTTCGGCAAATAATTTTCGTTTGGCTTCTTGGAGTTTTTCTGCTCTTTTTTTTCGTGTTAACCAGAAAATTCCATAGATAATGTAATCAACAATAATATAACGTGTAAATTCGAAAATAACAAAGTACCAAAACACTCTTATAAACTTGTTAATTCCAACAACAAACCAATAATTAATATATTCTGGAAATAAATTGTGTATACTTACTATCATAGCATTGTGTAATTATGTACTTGTTTTTCGGGTACTATTTTTTCATATTGAATTATAACTTCGTTATTGCTTTGTTGTAGATTATCACCCAATAATTTATTGAGGTTATACTGAATGTTTTCTAATCGTTCTAGTTGGTTTTCTGTAGTTTCAGGTAATAAAATGTAATGGCAATTGTAATTTTTTGTAGCCAATACATCAGCTTCTTTTAAATAAGATTGTATTATGCCGTTGATTTCTTTTGCTAGTTCATTTTTAACATCGTTGTTTAATAGTTGTAATTGCTCGTTTTTTATCTGAATACTTACAAAGTAACTATGACATTGAGTTGCTTTTACACGTTGGATTTCTTGCTTCAGTAATATTTTAAATAACGGAACACTTAAGCTTCCAATAGATTTTTGATTAGAGTTTTGAGCTGTTTTATTATGTCCTAAAACTTCATTTTCTCCTTTTTGTGTTAATGAATAATTTCCGATAGATTTTTCTAACAACTCGTCTAATTCGTGTTCTGTAGAACAGTCGATACAAAGCGCTTTCATATTACTGTTTTGAAACTCATGATTACAAGTGTTACATGAATAAATCGTTGAAGGTTTGTCGTAATCTATTCCTATATGACGCAATTGTTTGTCACACTTTGGGCATTCTAACCCGTCTTCAGTTTTAAAATCTTTTTCAGGTGCTACGTGTGCGCATACAAAATGATGTATCATGTCGTGTGCTTTTATATCTATAGAATCACATTTTGGGCAACATTCTCTAAAATTGATATAATTGCTAGAGCAACTTTTACACAAGTGAACATAGTCTTGTAAAGTAAATGACAGAAATTTTTGTTGCGTTAACTCTTCAAAGGTTTTTAATAATGATATAATTGCTGTTTGTTTGAATAATAAGGAGATGAAAGGGAACTCATAACCAATAATACTTTGACGAGATGTAATAGGAGATAAGGTTGTGTTCCTAGTATAACAATACGCTAAAGTTTTATATTTTAAAAAGTCTTGATGGGTAGCTTTTTTAGGAGCTTGAAGGTTGTTTATTCTTTTTTTAATTGATGTAATACGCTGTGTATATGTACCTATTAATTCAATAGAAACAACTCCATCTGCGTGAATTTCTATATTCTTTGGTAATTGATGTGTTGAACTGATAAATATTGGTAATAATGCAATTGCTACAAAATCATTATTTCTTATTTGATGAATAATTTCTCTAGCAAATTCAACTGACTCAGTATCTATAATAAACCCATCTAGATATTCTAGTTGCTCATGTTCTAACTCATTAGCATGAGCTACTATGAGCAACGAATATCCGTCTATAAAGACTTTTCTAGAGTTGTTATTATATGTAACTAAATTGAGCATTTTAAAGTAGTTTTTTTACTTATAAAGACATGTATACTTGTGTAGGGAAACGATCTTTCTTGTCTCCTTTTACATCAAAAATTAGAGTTTCTTTTGTGCCATTTTTCAGGTAATCATAGTGTGCTAAATGTTTGTAATCTTCATGATCTACGGCTAAAACAATTGCATCAAATTCTTGAGAAGTAGCACTCACAATTTCTAATCCATAACGTCTTTTTACTTCTTCAGGATTTGCCATATAGTCTTGCACTACAATTTTGTAGCCTCTTTTTTGTAATGCTAAACACAATTCGGCAGTTTTAGAGTTTCTAATATCATTTACGTTTTCTTTAAAGGTGATTCCTTTTACTAAAATTGACACCTCATTTTTTCTAAAGCGTTTTGCTAATAATCTTCTGTCTAATTGTAAAACAATATGGTCTATCATACCTTCATTAACTTCTCTTACTCGTTCTAAAAGTTTAGGAGTATATCTATTCTCTTTAGCTTTTTCAATTAGGTAATAAGGATCTACGCCAATGCAATGTCCACCCACTAAACCAGGGAAATAGTTATGAAAGTTCCATTTTGTACCTGCAGCTTCTAATACATCTTTTGTGTTGATGTTTAAAATTCCGAAGATTTGAGAAAGTTCGTTCATTAACCCAATGTTTACATCACGTTGAATGTTTTCTACTACTTTTGCAGATTCGGCTACTTTTATAGTTGGAGCTTTATGAACACCTGCTTCTACTACAGTTTCATAAACATTTGAAATTAACTCTAAAGCTTCGTTGGTACTTCCAGAGACAATTTTTTTAATTTTAGTAAATGTGTGTTTGGTATCACCTGGGTTAATTCTTTCTGGTTGAATAACCAACTGTAAAATCTTCGTTGTATTTTAATCTTGAAATACGCTCTAAAATTGGCACACAAACTTCTTCTGTACATCCAGGAAAAACAGTTGATTCAAAAACAACACAATCTCCTTTTTTTAAATATTTAGCAATAGTTGCTGTTGCCGATTTTAATGGTGTAAGATTAGGCTTCTTTAACTCATTTATAGGAGTTGGAACCGCAACAATGTAAAGCTTAGCATCTTTTAAAATTTGTTCATTTACTGTAAATGCAATGTCTTTGTTTTCAAATTCACTATTGCTTAGTTCGTTACAAGGATCCTTGTGCTGCATTAATTGCATTACTTTTTCAGCATTGATATCAAAACCAATTACTTTAAATTTAGATGCCATATGTACCGCCAAAGGCAATCCAACATAACCCAAACCAACTACAGCAATGTTTTCTTTTTTGTTTTTTAATTGATGAAATAACTGATTTCTTTTATACGCTAATTTTGGATAATTATTTACCTCAAAATTGTTGTCGTTTGTCTTTGTAACTGTACTCATAATTTTATTTTTTAAGGATTAAACTTTTATTGACACTTCTAAATTAGTACAGAATTAAAGTTGAATTAAAGGTTATTAGTTGGGTAAGTAGCCTAGTAAAGATGAGTGGTTGTTTTTGTTAGATAAATGGTTTTAACTAATATTTAAATAATAGACTACTTAAAAAGAAAAACCTCCAAGTTGTAGTCTTGGAGGTAGAAATAAAGATTAAAATTTACTAATTTTTACTTTAAGATTTAGTTTGTAATATTTTCCCCATTCTGGAATCTCTTCTTTATTCATAGGAATAATTTCTGCTAGAATATTCCTTTCGGTAGGTTCGTATTTTTTCTGAAACTCGGTAGGTGCTTCATACGTTGCGATATATAGTTTATTAATAATTCCTTTAGAGATACTTTTGTCAGGAAATTCTACGTTTACCATACTTCCTTCTTTTACTTTTGCAATATCTTTTAGATTAAAATAAGCTTTTATAAATACTTTTTCTACATCGTGAATTGTCATTACATTTTCGGTTTTGTAGCAAGCTTCTTCGCTATTTTTCAATATTTGCCCGATGACACCTTTTATAGGAGAAATATATGTGGTTCCATAATTAGAATTACCCCCAACAATACTTCCAGTTCTACCGTTAACATATTTTTTCTGCAGAGAAAGTAAATAAATTTCGTTTTGTAATAGTTTTATTTTTGATTGTAATTGTAGTTTTTGATGGATAATTTCATCCAATTTAGTTTTAGTGTATACATCTAACAGAACCAATTTTATAGTTTGTTGTTCTTGTATTAATACAATTGAAAGTTGTTCTTTTAAATGTTTTAACTGAATGTTTTTTAGATGTATTTCTTTGAGAATCTCTTGCAAATTGTCACGCTGTTTTTCGGATCTGTCAAAATTTTTAAGAATTAAAGAAGCATCACTATCAAAATCGTCTTGAAAATAGTTGAACAAGGTATCACCGACATTTACAACTTGACCTTCATTGATAAAAATTTCTTTTACACGAATATCATTGGTAAAGTTCACATCTACTTTCTTCATTAGCATTTGTCCATTGCCGTAAATCCAAGTAGTTTTTTTATATACGAAGCTTGCTAACCAAAAAAATAAACCAATTAAAATAATAAAATAAATAACTCTATCAATATTCAATTTCTTTTTTTTAATCTTAGGCTCTTTTAGGGTTCTTATAATAGCTTTTCCTTTTTTGTATGTAAACTTTTTCATCCCTTTAATTTTATATTAATTTGTCTTTTTGTTGTATTGGTAAATGTTATCCATTGCCTACTAAATACCCATTATGGGCTTTCATCTCTTTAAAGCTTCAAGTTCTTCTGTTATTAATTGCGAAATAGTTTTTGAGGTAGATTTATCAACTATTGAAAAAATTATATTCTTAGCTCTCAAAAATTGTTGCGCTTGTATATTATCTTTTTGTACTGCGATTGAAAATTCTTTTTTGGCTTTGATAAATTCATATTGAAAATTGAAAGAATACATATTGTTTTCGTCAAAGATTATTGTTTGCTTTTCTTGAATGTTTTCAAATGAATAAGGAATCAAAAACTCTTGAATATTATCGTTAGGGCACAATTGAAAAAGATGTGAAATACAGGTGTATAATTGTCTTTTTAATTGGACAATGTTTTCAAGTATTTTGAACTTTTCTTCAGTTAATTGTAAAATAAGAAGTCCAGTGTCATAGCTATCTAACTCAGATTTTAATAGTTTTAAAATTCGAATTCGTTCTTCTACGACTAACCAATTTTTATATTGATTTTGTACATCTTTTAATTTCTCATTATACGAATTAAGTTGGGTGATTAAAATGTTGTATTGCCCAACTTTTTTGTCTTTTTCTTGAGCTTCTAGCAATTGTATTTTTGCCTTGATAATTTCTTGTCGTTTATTAAATCGAATAGGAGCTTTAAATCGAATTCCAACAGCAGGAAAATATTGACTTCTGGTAAACGAAGCATTAAAATTTTGATTAACGTATATAGATAAACTCAAATCGTTTATAGCTTTGTGGTTCAATCGTACATTTTCTTGTAAGTAAGAATTATTGTACAAGTTTTTGCTGATAAAAACACTATCAGTTTTTATCGAAAAAACTGGTAGTTTATTAATTATTAATACACTTGATGAAACACTATCTTTTACTAGTTGATTTTCTTTTTTTATTAATTCTAATTGATTTTTAAGTATATATATTTGATTACCAACTTTAATTAGTTGTTCTCTTTTAATCAAGCTTTTCGAATAAAGTGTATTTAAAAAATCAAAGTATTCATTTTCAAAACCTAAGAAAGAAGAGTATAGTTTTATAGCTTCAATGTTGGCTATATAATTATAATCAATCCTAAATTGTCTTCGCCATAATTGTTTTTTTACTTGACTACTTTGTAGCTGTAAATGTTCAATTTCATTTTGTTTTTGTTGAGATTTAGTGCGATTGTGAGTAAAACCATTTTTAAAAATATTCCATTCTACTTCTGTCCTAAGTCGAAATCTATTAAAGGTGTTTTGTTCTTCGTCAAAAGCATCACGAAAGTTATAATTGATGTTGGTTTTAAATACCAAACCTAGGTCTTGTTTAAACTGTTTAGACTCTAACTCTTTTAAATGTATTTGATAATAATTTACATCTCGCTTTTCTGAAATGCTAAAGTTAAAAGGGAATAGTGGTGAAGTGTTTTTTTTAGGAAAAACAAGTGTACTGTTGGTGGTTTCATATAAATCATTAGCTTTTTTAAGCAAATCATTTAATGTTTGTGCTTGAGAGATTCCGTAGTAAAGAATTAAAAAACTAAGTATTACGTTTGACTTCATATAGCCAAACTACTATGAAATCTAATCTTTTATCTTTATTAATCGTTAAGTGGTTGGTAATTTAAGACGAACAGAAAAAATGTGAGGTTAAAGTAAATTGAGACGTTTCATCAATTCACTTTTATTAGCTCTACTCACAGGAATAATATCTTGTTTTATCAATACACTATTGTCTTCAATATCCACAATTTTTTGTGTGTTAATAATGTAAGAACGATGTACTTTTAAAAACAAATGTTTAGGAAGCTTCTCTTCAATCTTTTTTAAAGTAGAATGTACAATATGGTTTTTTGTTTCTGTCTTTATCTTGATGTAATCTCCTTTGGCTTCTATGGCATAAATATCAGGAATATTGATTTTTACCAATCTTCTATCAATATTAACATACAAATCGTTTCCAGAATTTTCAGAGGCTGGGGCTGTTTGTGTAATTGTATTTTTAGTTGTTTTTTCTAGCTTATTTAATGCTTTTTCAAAACGTTCTTTAGTAATGGGTTTTACCAAATAATCAACCACACAATCGTATTCAAAAGCATCTAGAGCAAAATTTTTATCGGAAGTAGTTAAAACTATTTGTGGTGGATTTTTGAGTGTTTGAATAAAGTCAAAACCCGAAAAAGTGGGCATATGTATGTCAAGAAATATCACATCAACTTCTTCGCTTGTATTCAAAAATTTAATGGCATCGATAGCGTTTGAGAATTCTTCTGCTACTTCTATTGTATTATTGCACAATTTTTTAATAATTAATCTTGCAGTAGCGTCGTCATCAATAATTAAGCATCTTTTTTTCATAGTTCGGGGGTTAAATTGTTGTCAAAAAGTCACTAATTGTATTCAGAATAGTTTCAAATTTTTCTTGTAAATTAAAGTTTTGTTCTTTGATATCTTTCTCAAAATTTGAAGCTAGTATAGTTTCTTTTTCTAGCCCTAAGATAGTAAACTTATGCTTTATTTTATGTATAAGCTCAGCTAATTCATTATATTTTTTTTCTTTAAGTAAATTAAAATATAATGTTTTTTCTGTTGGGAATTCTTTTTGAATTACAGCCAAAAGCTGTTGTTCAAAATCTTTATCGCCATTGGCTAATTTTTGTATGTATGTTAGATTAGGTTGTATCATTTTATTTTGGTAATGTGAAATAAAACGTTGTTCCTTTGTCAAATTCAGATGTTAACCAAATTTTCCCATTATAAATTGCTAAAATCTTTTTTACAATAGATAAACCAACTCCAGTAGAGCTTTGACTATCATCTAGAGTTTGAAAAATATCGAAAATCTTTCTATGATATTTTTTTTCAATTCCAATACCATTATCTTTAATGCTAAATTTCCATTTTTCGTCCTTTTCTTCACAATCAATTTGTATAAAACCATTTTCTGGTTTGCTATATTTAACAGCGTTACTAATTAGGTTTTGAAATAGTTGATGCAATCTAAATTTATCACCTCTAATTGTTGGAAGATCGTTAGAAACTTCAATTTTTATATGCTCAGGAATATGAATTGTATCAATAATTTCTTGAACTATAATAGCTAAATCGGTTTGTTGCTTTTTAGCTTCAACTCTATCTACACTAGCATATTTTAAGATTCCGCTAATAAGATGATCCATCTTATCTATTTTTCGGAATAAATAGTCAAAATTTTGTTTGATATCTTCATTTGCAAATGGTTCACAATCTTCTTGCAACCAAGTAACTAAAGCATTCATACTTCGCAAAGGAGATTTTAAATCGTGAGAAACTACATGGGCAAAATCTTTTAATTCTTTATTGCTGATTGTTAGTTTTTTAAGTAGTTCTTCACGCTCTTTTTGAACTTTTAAATCGTCTGAAATATCTCTAATAATCCCTTGTGCAAAAGTAGGTTTGTCATCATCATCATATACAATACTAGAGTTAATTTCAATCCATTTTAACTCTCGTTTTTTATTGTAAACTCGCGCTTTAAAATTTTTAAAACTCCCTTCTTTTAATAATTGTTTAAACGATTCCATTGCGTATTCATAATCATCTTTATGTAAGGTAGATAATACGTTAAAAGAATCTCTTTCGATATTGTAACCAAAAAAATCTATAGATGCGTTGTTCATTTTCAAAACATTACCATACAAATCCATTAAAATGTATGGATCTACGATTGTTTTGAATAAACTTTCTAGTTGAATTTCTTTCTCACTCAGAACCTTAGAAAGGTTTTGGTTGGTTTGGTATAACTCTAAAGATTTTTCTTCTAGAATTTTTTCCGCAGCTTTTCTTGCTAATCGTTCGCGTTTTAGTGCTTTTTCTAAGATGTCAATTTTTTGCTGACTCATTCTTTAATGATTTCAAACTTAACTGTTGTTCCATCGTCTTTTAATAGCTGGTATTTTATAGTTGCTTTTTCGTTGTAATGTTCAAAAGTTTTTTCCATTAATCCGTGGGCAAAAGCATACATAGCTCTTGAGGAATGATATATCATTGTAAGTTTACTATCGGCATCTTTATTTACTTCAAAATAAGGAAGTTCGGCATCTGGGTATAATTTTCGTACAGCTACATGTATATGAGCATCAATCGATTCTAGCAACTCTAAAGGAGTTTTATACATGTTTAAAATACTGCCATAGTTTTTAACCAAAACATCAAAAAAATGCAGACCATAAACCTTTAGTAAGTCATTAGGAGAAATGTTAGTTAAGTTACTTAAATTGGTTAAGAGTGAAGCCATTTCGGTGAATTTATAAGTTCCCACTGCGGTATACACTCCGTTAGATTCTAGCTCAGATTCACTAATGATTTGCTCTACGGTTTCTATTCCAAATTTAGATTCTACTAAATCTAAAAACTCAGTAAATACAATACCTTTCATAGACTATTAAATTAATAAATTATTAGCACTCCAATAAGCTAATAATTTGTTGATTGTTTGTTTGTAATCTTCATAACGTAAGGGTTTTATTAAATACCCTGAAATACCAATTTCAAAACATTTTTTTACATCTTCTTTGTTATTAGAACTAGACAAAATAACTATGGGGATATATTTTAAACGTTCGTTTTTGCGCAAAATATTTAAAAACTCTATACCGTTCATTTTAGGCATGTTTAAATCTAAAATAATTAATTGAGGTAATTGTTTGTCTAAAATTTTTAAAGCCTTTTCTCCATTTTCTGCCTCTAAGATGGTTGTTTTATAATCGCTTTGTTTACAGATGCGATTAAACTTTAATCGCTCTATTTCGTCATCATCAATAAATAATATGTTTAAATGTTGCATTTTAATTCTTAAATATATTGCTTAAAGTTGATAATATATTAGTGTATTCACATTTTCTTTAGTTGAAATATTTACTAACTATCGACGAATGGTTGTTTTAGGTCGGTGAATGGTATTTGATAACTTTTAGAAATTGTAAATCATAAAAAAACTCCAACATTTTGTTGGAGTTTTTTATAAAATAGTACTAAAAATTATTTCTTTCTGTGCCAGTATACAGTTCTACCAAAAAGGGCAGCTCCAATATAACCACGTACTTTTAACTTGTCTTTACCTTTTAATTTGATAAAGCAACTATAAATTTTTCCTTTTTTAGGATCTAAGATTTCTCCACCCGACCATTCATCATCATCTTTACTTAATCCGGTTAAGATATCCATACCCAGAATCTTTTGGTCTTTTCTATCGTCTGTACATTTATCGCACACCGCATTTTGACGGTCTTTATTCGAAATTTCTACAATTTTAGCATATGCTTTTCCGTCTTTCTCATAAACTTCAATTACGCTATCTACTTTTCCTGTATCCTCATCTCTGTTTTCCCATTTTCCAAAAATAGTTTGCGCATTCATAACTACAGTAGTAGTTAATAACATTAAAGTTACTATCGTTTTCTTCATAAAATTTAAAATATTTAATTAATCGTATTTAGCGTCAAAATTATCATCCCATTTGTGTTGAACTCTTAAAATTTGTTCAATAATATCTCGAGCACAACCTTCGCCTCCTTTTTTATCAGAAATATATTTGGCTACTTGTTGAATTTCACGAACACCATCGTTGGGGCTACATGGTAAACCAACTTTAGCCATTACTGGGTAATCTGGAATATCGTCTCCCATATACATCACATTTTCAGGATTCAAATTGTATTTTGTAACAAGTTCTTCAAACTGAATAGTTTTGTTGTGAGCTCCCAAATAAATATCTGTAATACCAAGGTTAGCTAATCGAGTTCTAACTCCTTCATTTTTTCCTCCAGAAATAATACAAACTCGTAGTCCTGCTTTTACAGCAGCTTTTAAAGCGTATCCATCTTTAATATTCATTTGACGAACTAATTGACCATCTGGAAAAACAGTAACAATACCGTTGGTAAGAACTCCATCAACATCAAATATTAAAGTATCTATTTGAGGTAAAATTTCTTTATAACTTTTCTCCATTCTTAATTGAATTGGTTAAGATTTTATATATGTTTTTTTGCTCTTCATTGAGCATTTTTAAATGATTCTCTATAGTTAAAACATCGTTCCTTTTCGCGGGACCTGTTTGTGCTTTGTCAGGTGATATATGTTGAATTTTCCTAGATGTTTCTTCGATTAACGGATGTAACACTTCAAAAGGAACATTGTGTTGATTACAAATATCGTACCCAATTTTATACATGTGATTTACAAAATTGTTTACAAACACTGCAGCAACATGTAATTGCTTTCTTTGTAAGGAGGTAATATGGTAAACTTTCTCTCCAATAGCTTTCGCTAAGGCTTCTAAGAGTTGGAAATCCTTATCGTTCTCAGCTTCTAAACAAAACGGAATGGTTGCAAAATCAACTTCTTTTGCTTTAGAAAAACTTTGTAAAGGGTAAAAAACACCCTTGCGTCCACTATTTTTGAGTTGATTCATACCAACACTTCCAGAAGTGTGTACTACAAGACTATTTTTACCTATAATTTGAGAAGATACTTTGGTAATAGCATCGTCAGTTACCGAAATTATATAAACATCTGCTTCTGCTAAAAGCTCTAAACTATTAGTAACTGAAGTAATAGGTTTTAAGTGTTCTATAGTTTCAATACTTCTAGCATAAACTTGTTTTAAATGTACGTTTTTTGCCTTATGAAAGGCTTTCACAAGATGATGTGCTACATTACCATACCCTATAATTACTACAGAAATCATATTGGCGAAGATATTGAAAATCTTAAAAGAAAAGAAAATGGATTTAGTAAATTAGCAAATATTTAAATGTTATAATGAAGTTAGATATTTTAGCTTTTGGAGCGCATCCTGACGATGTAGAATTAGGTTGTGCAGCAACTATTGCAAAAGAAATTTCTTTAGGGAAAAAAGTAGGAATTGTAGATTTAACACGCGGAGAATTAGGAACTCGTGGTTCTGCTGAGTTAAGAGATAAAGAAGCGGCTAAAGCTGCTGAAATATTAGGAGTTACCGTTAGAGAAAATTTAGCTTTTGCAGATGGATTCTTTAAGAATGATAAAGAACATCAGTTAGCAATCATAAGAATGATTAGAAAGTATCAACCAGAAATCGTTTTATGTAACGCTATTGATGATAGACATATAGATCATGGAAAAGGAAGTAGTTTAGTTTCTGATGCCTGTTTTTTAAGTGGGTTATTAAAGATAGAAACTGAATTAGAAGGAGAGAAACAAGAAAAGTGGAGGCCTAAACAAGTATATCATTATATACAGTGGAAAAACATTGAACCAGATTTTGTAGTTGATGTTACTGGATTTATACAAAAGAAGGTAGATGCAGTTTTTGCTTATGGTTCTCAGTTCTACGATCCTAAAAGTTCTGAACCAGAAACCCCTATTACAAGTAAAAATTTTACTGATAGTATAGAATATAGAGCAAGAGATTTAGGAAGGTTAATTGGAGTAGATTATGCAGAAGGCTTTACCACAGAACGTTACGTAGCGGTTGAAGATTTAAGTAAATTAATTTAATTTTTTCTTTGGTAGAAAAGTAAAAAAGATATATATTTGCATCCGCAATACAAATGGTGATTGTAGCTCAGTTGGTTAGAGCGCCGGATTGTGGTTCCGGAGGTCGCCGGTTCGAGACCGGTCTTTCACCCAAAAGAAAATCCTTTATCGTACGATAAAGGATTTTTTATTTATGATGTTTTTCGGTTAAGCTTGGTTAATTAGTCTTTGTTGTTCTAGCCACTTGTTTACACTGCCTAATTCACGAGCCTTGAAAAAGTTGTTTTCTTTATTGATGTATAGCCCTTTGTTAGATTTGTCTTTTATCTTAATGAATTTATATAACACAAGTTTTAATAAAGATTCTTTTACTTCATTATAACTTGTTTCACTATTATTTTCGGTAATCTCTTTTATGAAACGATTAACTTCAATATGTTTTGTTTTGAATATTAATGTCTTAAATACAACTTCTATCATAACCTCCTAATTTTATATTACAAATATAAGTTGTTGATATGTAGTTGTTAAAGGAGAAAACCGCAATTTTGTATGTGATTTTCCGTATTTGTTTTAGAAGATAGAAACAAAAAAATAGCCTCTACATATTTGTAAAGGCATCTTATTGTTATTTCTTCTTATTTCTGCGATAGTTTAACCATTCGTCGTATTTACCTCTATGTTTAAAGCGTTTATGAGACCATAAATAATAAGCAGGTTGTTTTTCAATATATTTATTGGTTATCTCTGCGTACATATCGGTAATATCAAAGTTTTTAAATTCGTTAGGAGTTTCAGTTAAAACTTCAAAGTAAATTTCATAATAGCCTCTTTTTACTTTTTTAGGAGCGAAGTTTACGACTGGCATATTAAATTTCTTTGAAATCATTTCTGCTCCAGTATGAAAAGGAACTTTAACTCCCATGTGGTTTGACCAATGAAATGTTTTATGCATTTGTGGAGATTGATCACTTAATAAAATATAGATCCCTTGTATGTTGTTATCTACATTATGTTTTAAGTTTTTAATGGTTTGTGCTGTTTCAACTGCTTTAATATCAAATCGAGTTCTAGATTCTAAAACAAAAGCATCAAAATATTTATTTTGTAATTCTTTATAGGTTCCAAAAATTGGGGTTTCAAAAAATAGTGGTAGTGCACAAGACCATTCCCAATTTCCTAGATGGCTACCAGTTAAAATAATACTTTCTCCTTTTTTAGTAAGGTCGGAGAGAACTTCTGGGTTTATACATTTATACCGTTTTTTCATCTCTTTTTCTGAAATAGAGTAAAAGCGAATACTTTCTACCATTAAATCAGTAAAATGCTTAAAAAACTTTTTTCTAATTGCTAGTATCTCTTTTTCCGTTTTGTTTGGAAAAGCTAATTCTAAATTTTCTTTAACTACTTTTTTTCTATAACCAATTAGATAGTAGTTTACTAGAAATAAAAAATCAGAAATAATATATAATACTCTTAAAGGTAAGAGGGAAAGAAACCAAATTATAGGGTAAACGCAATAAAATGCTAAACGTTTCATTAAAAATATTTTTTTGCAAATATCGGATTAAAATTTGAACCTACATTTTAATCTGTATATTTAAACACTATAATGATTTTTATAAATGAATAGAATAATTTTAATATTAATAATAGCCAATGTATTGGTGTCTTTAAAAGGGTTTAATGATTTTGGATTTTTCGAAAAATATAAGTTTCAGGTAGGAAGTATACGAAGAGGAGAGAAGTTGCGAATGTTTACTTCAGGTTTTTTACATGTAGATTATTTGCACTTGTTTTTAAATATGTATGCCTTGTATTTATTTGGAAAAGTGGTAGCTGTAAATTTTGGAGAAATAAATTTTTTATTGATTTACTTCGGAAGTTTATTAGCAGGAAGTATGTATTCTTTATATCAACATAAAAACGAATATTATTATAGTGCAGTAGGTGCTTCCGGGGGAGTTTCAGGAATTATTTTTTCTGCAATATTATTATATCCAGACATGAGTTTAATCATGTTGCCAATTCCAATTCCATTACCAGGATATGTGTTTGGAATAGGGTATTTGTTGTATTCTATTTACGGTATGAAAAGTAATCTTGGTAATATTGGGCACTCAGCACATTTAGGTGGGGCTATAGGTGGTTTTGCATTAACATTATTATTAAAACCATATATTTTTACTAAAGAACCAATGCTGGTTGTAATAATGGGAGCAATAATTTTAGGATTATTATTCTTTGGAGATAAGATAAATTTTAAGAAATAAAAAAACCGAAACTAATTAGTTTCGGTTTTTTGAGCGGGAGACCGGGTTCGAACCGGCGACATTCAGCTTGGAAGGCTGACGCTCTACCAACTGAGCTACTCCCGCGGTAAAGCTTTTGCTTTTTTAATATATTTATTTCAAAGAAATTTGAGCGGGAGACCGGGTTCGAACCGGCGACATTCAGCTTGGAAGGCTGACGCTCTACCAACTGAGCTACTCCCGCAGTAAAGCGGTTGCAAATATAGAAGAGTTTCTGATTTCTGCAAAACATTTTTTAATAAAATTAATAAAAATTTTGGTCATTTCTCATAACTTTCACAAAATGAAAGCCATAGATTTCGAAGCCTTCATTGTAATAAAATTTATGAGACTTTTTATTGCCTGTATATGTGTTTAATTCGATGGCTTCACAACCTTTTTTCTTTGTGTATTCGTAAATCCAATCGAAAAATTTATTGCCTAAACCATTTCCTCGATAGCTTTCATCAACAATTACATGATCTGGTTCTACACTTTTACCAACATAATGTCTTAGTGTATACCATAAACCAGATATTCCTATTAGCTTTTCACCATCAAACATACCAACACATTCGTAATGGGGTAGTTTAATCATTTCATAAACTCTCTCTTTTAATATATCGTGTGGTGTTTTTGTGTTAATAACCTTTAGCAAAGGGAATATAATATCGATTTCGTTTTCTGGTATTGGTCTATATTGTATATTCATTGTGTCGATTTTTTATATTAAAGAAAATAAATTATGATTAAAATTAAAGTTATCGAGGCAAAAGATACTTATTTTATAAGAAAAGAAGTGTTGCGAAAGGGAATAGATTTACCGTTTAAGTTTAATGGAGATTTAGATAATAATACTTTTCATTTAGGGGCTTTTTTAAGTAATGAATTGGTAGGAATAGCTTCTTTTATGAAATCTGGAAATGAAAAATTTACGGAGAATCAATACCAATTAAGAGGAATGGCAACTATGAATAAAGCTAGAGGAAAAGGAGTAGGAAAAGAGTTAATGGAATTTGCTATAATAATCTTAAGAAATAGGAGTGCTAATATACTTTGGTGTAATGCAAGAGAAGTAGCAGTCAATTTTTATAAAAAACAAGGGTTTCAAATTTTAGGAAATTCTTTTAGTATAGACAAAGTAGGAACTCATTATATAATGTATGTAGATGTAAAATAATATTTTCTTTTTCGACTCATTTATAAACTTAAAACCTTAATAATGAAATTAGCCAAACTAATAGTGAGTATTTGTATGATAGCTTCAATATCAATAAATGCTCAAATGAAAGATGTAAAAGTTGTTGCTGAAAAAATTACAGATAACTTATATATGTTAAAAGGTAGAGGAGGTAACATAGGTTTGTTTGTGGGTAATGATGGAGTTTTTATGATTGATGATCAGTTTGCTTCATTAACGCCAAAAATTCTTAAAGCTATAAAGGAAATAACACCTAAGCCGGTTAATTATTTAGTAAATACGCATTGGCACGGAGATCATACAGGAGGAAATGCTAATATGCAAAATGAGGGAGCTGTTATTGTTTCTCATAAAAATGTGCGAAAAAGAATGAGTGTAGATCAGGTTGTTTGGGGTAAAAAAAGACCTGCTTCACCTAAAGAAGCATTACCAGTTATAACTTTTACTGATGATATGCAGTTTCATTTAAATGGAGAAGAGATACTGGTAACACATATACATAAAGCACATACCGATGGAGACGCAATAGTATACTTTACAAATAGTAATGTATTGCATGTTGGTGATGCGTATTTTCAAGGTAAGTTTCCTTATATAGATTTAAATTCTGGCGGAAGTATTGATGGGTATATTAATGGGATAAAGAAAATGATGTTAATAGCAGATAAGGATACTAAAATTATTCCAGGTCATGGAAAAGTTTCTAATGAAAAAGAATTAGAAAGCTATTTAAAAATGTTGGTGGATTTAAAAATAAGCATTGAGAATGAAATAAAAGAAGGAAAAACTTTAGAAGAAGTAAAAAAGAATAGTCAAATTACAAAAGCTTACAAAGAGTTTAGTGGTTGGATTACTGAAGAAAGAATAAGAGAAACAATTTATAAAAGTCTGAAAGACAATAAATAAAAAAACCGAGATTTTTATCTCGGTTTTTGTTGCTACTTCTAGTAGCGAAGGGGGGAGTTGAACCCCCGACCTCAGGGTTATGAATCCTGCGCTCTAACCACCTGAGCTACCTCGCCTGATTGCGGGTGCAAATATAAAGGAATTTTAGATTCACACAACAAAATAATTCAATTTTTTTTTGAAAGAATATTTATATATATTGGCATCAAACAAAAAGTACATGAGTAAAGTAAAATTTGAATTAGAATTTCCTGTGCATGCCTCACCAAGTATGCTATATCAATACTTTGCTACCCCAGCAGGTTTAGAAGAGTGGTTTGCTGATAGAGTAAACTCTAGAGGTAAATTAATTACATTTATGTGGAATGATTCTGAAGAAGAAGCAAAGATTTTGGCAAATAAAGCTGATGAACGTATTAAATATAAGTGGACTGAGAGTGAAGGAGATGATAGCTATTTTGAGTTTAGAATTCAGGTAGATCCATTAACAAAAGATGTTGCGTTAATGATTACCGATTTTGCAGACGACGAAGATGAGGTAGAAGAGTCTAAGATGTTTTGGGAAAATCAAATTGATGAGTTAAAACATACCATTGGTGCTTAACAAAATTTTAAATTAAAAGTTAAACTCGACAATATTTGTCGAGTTTTTTTATGCACAAAAAAGCTTAATTAGTAAGTTTGCAATCAAATTTTTTTACAATGTTAAATTTTAACGGAGAATTATTAAAAGATTCAACTTTACAGCTAACTAATGAAAATAGAGGTTTTAAATATGGAGATGCCATTTTTGAAACCATTAAGGTAGTTAATAATAAGGTGGTTTTTTGGGAAGATCATTATTTCAGATTAATGGCGTCAATGCGTATGTTGCGTATGAAAATTCCGATGAAATTTACATTAGAGTTTTTACAAGAAGAGATTTTAAAAACTATAGAAGAATCAAACAAAACTTATAGAGTTCGATTGAATGTTTTTAGAAAAGATGGCGGTTTGTATACTCCTAAAACAAATGAAATTGATTATTTAATCGAGGTTAAAGAGTTAAATACTACTGTTAAGGAAACTTATAGAATAGATCTATATAAAGATTTTTACAACTATTCAGGTTTATTATCTACTGTAAAAACCAATAACAGAATGGTAAATACGTTAGCATCTATTTTTGCAGAAGAAAACGATTTAGATAATTGTATTCTTTTGAACGAGAAAAAAGGTGTTGTTGAAGTAACTAATGGTAATATATTTATCATTAAAGGAAATATTGCTAAAACTCCAGCTTTATCTGAAGGTTGTATAAAAGGAGTCGCTAGAAAAAAAGTAATTGAACTGATTGAAAAACATCCAGATTATACAATAGAAGAAACATCAATCTCACCATTTGAAGTACAAAAAGCAGATGAGGTTTTTATAACAAATGCTATTATTGGTGTACAGCCAGTAACAAATTACCGTAAAAAAACTTTTAAAACTGAACTAAGTGAAAAGGTAAGGAAGAGTTTACAAACTCAAATGATTTTATCTTAATTCAATTGAACATCGCTTGGAGCGTTAGCCCAAATTTTATATTTTCCCCCTTTTTGAAGAAGTTTATTCTTCCATAAAGTATCATCTTCTTTAGAAAGAATATTGTCGTAATCATTTTCAGACACAAACCATGAATTAGTGCTTAATTCGTCTTCTAGTTGATTAGCTCCCCAACCAGAATAACCCAAGAAAAAACGAATATCATTGGGATTAATTTTATTCTTAAGTAATAAGGTTTTAAGAGAAGAAAAATCTCCGCCCCAATAAATACCATCAGAAACTTCTATACTGTTAGGAAGTAAGTGAGGTACTTTATGAATAAAGTATAAATTGTCTTGTTCTACAGGACCGCCTTGATAAATAGTAAAATCGCAATCAATCTCAGGAATTAAATCACTAAGAGAATATTCAAGAGGTCTATTCATTATAAATCCAACGGAACTATTCGTAGAATGTTCAGTTAAAAAAATAATAGAACGCTTAAAGGAACGATCATTTAAAATTGATGGTTCAGCGATTAAAAGTCTGCCTTTTTGTGGTTTTAAAGCGACCATGATTGGTTAAATTAGTATCACTAATATATGTAAAATTTTAGTAAAAATTTAACACATTTCTTTAAAAACTGTAAAAAAAGGAAAAATCCTAAATAGAATTTATGACATTAATAACTTCGTTTTTCTTTCTAACTGACACAGGTACAGTCTTTTCATTTGTTAAAACTATGTAGCCTCCATCAGATTTTATAAACTCTTTTATGTACTGTAAATTCACTAAATGACTTTGATGAACACGTAAAAAACCGTATTCTTTTAACATATCAGCGAAGTGTTTTAACGTTTTTCCGACTAAAATCTTCGTATTATCCTTCATGAAAAACTCTGTGTAATTATTGTCGGACTTACAATGAATTATGTCATCTAAGTTTACCACTAAAATTTTATCAGAAGTATGGAGTGATATTTTTTTTGGACGTTGATTCGGGTAATTAATGGATTGTTGTAGAACAGATAATTGTTCATTGTTGGGTTGAATTTGGCTCTTGGCTTTTTCAATAGCAGTTGATAAATCTTCTTGCGAGTATGGTTTTAAAACATAATCGATAGCAGCAAACTTAAATGCTTTTAAAGCAAACTCATCACTCGCGGTTACAAAAATTATTTTAGATTGTAAATCTGGATGAATTTCTAAGACATCAAAGCCAGTTCCGTCTCCTAACATAATATCCAAAAAAAGAATATCGGGTTGTTGTTGTCGTAGTAATTTTGAAGCTTCAACTACACTTTTTGCAGTTCCAATAATTTCAATATCTGTATGAAATTGTTTTAAATCAGAACTTAATATGTCTAATGCAGAAGGCATATCATCAACCAATATGGCAGAAAGTTGTGTCATTTTAAAAATCGGTTTTTAAAGGAAGTTTAAACCAAACTTTTGTTCCTATTACGTTGTTATTCTCTTTTAATTCTTCAATAACAAAGCTATTGTTACCAGATAAACTGTGAATTCTTTCTTGAGTTACTTTTACTGCAAGCGAATTATGGCTTTTCTTTTCTTTATCTTTTTGAGATTGTTTATAACCAACTCCGTTATCCATAATAGAACAATGTAAATAATTATCAACTTCATCAAAAGAAATTGTGAGTACTCCATTTTCTATAGGCTTAATTCCATGTTTTATACTATTTTCAACAAACGGTTGCATTAACATAGGTGGAATTAAAACTTCATCGGCATCTAAACTAATATGTGTATTAATATTGTATGTGAAGTTTTTAGAACTCATCTGCTGTTCGAGTTCTATATAGCTTTTTAAAGTAGTAATTTCTTGCGCTAAACTAATTTCTTCCTTTCTCGAATTACTTAAAACAGATCGTAATAAAGTAGCAAATGTGTTTATGGTTGAGTGTAATTCGAGTACATTATCTTCTGAAGAAGCTAGGGCTTTAATTCCGTTTAAAACATTGAAAATAAAATGTGGATTCATTTGTAATTGTAATGCTTTTTGTTCAAGAGATAACAAATGATTTTCTAATTGTAGTTTTTCAACTTTGGCTTTGTTTTTAGCTCTAATTCTGGTAATGTATCTATAAACTATCAGTGTTA
Source organism: Tenacibaculum holothuriorum (assembly GCF_002120225.1). Taxonomy (GTDB): domain Bacteria; phylum Bacteroidota; class Bacteroidia; order Flavobacteriales; family Flavobacteriaceae; genus Polaribacter; species Polaribacter holothuriorum. The sequence goes on from NZ_LAPZ01000007.1 coordinate 95,744, forward strand.
TTATTAGAAGAATAGTAGTTAGTACACTTATTTGAAACCATAATTTTTTATATAAAGGTGTATCAATAAAAAACTGAAATGTTTTAAAAGTACTTTCCTTACCATTTACTTTAGATTGAACTGAAAAAGTATAATTTCCTGATTGTAAATTAGCAAAATCAACATTGTTTTTAACACTCCAAGGACTTGTAATATTATTTAATTTGTAACGATACCTTACCTTTTTAGGATTGTTAATATTTACGGTTTTAAAACTAAATGAAATATGATTTTTACTAGGAGGAAGCTGTAATGTTTGATGATAATTATTTATAGAAATACTATCTAAAGGATTATAAACAACTTCAATATTTGAAAAATTTACAGTGGGTGAATTAGTTTCAGTTATTGGACCTTTTTCATATTTGTAAATTCCTTTGTTAGCAGTTGCTATCCAAGTGTTTTGTTGGTTATCTTGAAACACATCGTTAATTTGATTGGTTTCTAAAGTGTTGTATTTGTTTATCTTTTTTTCGAATAAATAATCACTATTCAAAACTTCAATACCTTCGTTTTTAGTGGCAATCCAAATTTGATTTTGCGTTTTTTGAAGCTTAGTTATTTGTCTTGGTGTAGTTGTTATTAATTCTGGTTTATTATCTACAAGATACGTTCCGTTGTTATATGTAGAAGCGAGTAGTTTATTTTGAAAAATCAATAATGATACAAGGTTTCCTTCTTTTATTTGTTTACTGTTTTGAGGTCTTAGAAGATTATCAGTTTTCCATAAACCATTAGAAGTAGCTATATAATAGTAGTTGTTGTAATAAATAATACTGTTGACTTTAGAAAAATCTATAGTAGAATTAACTTTTAAACGTGATAAATAATCTTCTTTTAAATAGTAAATACCTAATTCGGTACCAACAAAAACTATATTGTTTACTGTTTCTATGCTCAGAATTTTCTTGCATTCGTAATTATGAAACTTATTTTGAACTTTAATAGATAATCCTTTGTCAGTCCCTATAAATAAACTATCAGTAGAAGTTTTTAAAGTTGTAATGTAATTTGATAAAATAGAATCTTTTGTAGTATATGTTATAAAATCATTACCATCAAAACTTGTAAGTCCTTTATTAGTTCCAAACCATAAATAGCCAATAGAATCTTGAGTAATGTTGTTTATAGTATTGCTAGGTAATCCATCTTCTTTAGAGTAACTTTTTAATGTTAAATCTTGGGTGTATGTGTTGAATATTCCGAAGAAAATCACACAAGAAATAATATGTAAAAAGTCTTTTTTCATGAGCTTTTTTGAATATAAACAAACTTACTAATTAAAAACGTCATTACGAATTATAGCAATCAACTTCCTGCAACATTCTTCGTAATGACGTACCCCTAAAATGAAAACTTATTTCATAGCGTATAAACGCTTGTTGTTCGTGTCTGGTTTTATGTGTTGTAAATCACCATATGGCTTGGTTAAAGGCTTAAGAACACATAGTACAGTAGATTTTCCTTTTACAGTAAGTTTGCTGTTTTTTACATTCCATCTCCAACGAAATTTTTCCACAGGAATATCTAAGTTATTTAATTCTTTAGCTAAATCTTCGTCGTTGGCAATCCAATCCATTAAGGCTTCTTCAGTTTCAAATGTTGGAATTTCATTATCTGAATTATGATAATCAAACTCCCATGTTATAGGAACATTAAACTGAAATGTATAAGGCTCACCAATGTAACGCTCACGTTCATTTGTTAAAGCTGCAAACCATTCAATTTCTCTTTCGTTAGGATATTTTCTGGCAATCTCTTTTGAAAGATCTGTTTTTCCTGGTGAATTTGCTGTTGGATAAAACACATAGTATGGTTTTGCTAAATAATGATTTGAAAACTCACCGCCAAAAACATTGTAATATGGAGAAGCTACAACTTGAGGTGCTTCTTTAGCTGAAAATGACTTTTTAAGCTTTTGCATTAGCTTTGTGTTTTTTCCTAATCCACAAGAGTGAAAAACAATTTTAGTGTTTTCTGTAATTCCGTCTTTTAATTGAGGAATTAATTGATTTTCAGAATCTCGTTGAAGTGTTTCTGCTGTAATACGCTCTCCATTAATCACAGTTTCTAAACTCATACCTTTCCATGGATTACTATGGCTTACAATATGTACTTCTCCGTACGGATTTTCAGTAACGTTTTTATTCATCCAGTTGATAACTTCCTCTAGCGAATAAGCATCTTCCACAATTTGATATTGTTTTTCTTTAAAAAAGGTTCTCGCACTTGAGTAAAACTTGTTATCGCCTTTGTCATATCCTGTAATAAATACAATTGGACTTCGAGACTCTACTGCTGTCTTTTCTTCTAAGTTAGTTGTAGAAATTTCAATTGTCTCCGCAACTGTATTCGTTGTTTTTTCCTTTGTTTTTGTACAGTTTACAAAAGTTCCTGTCATTAATAATCCTACAATTACTGCTACTTTTAAATTTAATTTTTTCATGATTTTTGAGTTTAAGAGTTAATAATTTATTGTTTCGTTTTAGCTTCTTAATGTCACAACAATTCCTTTGTTAAGCTGAATGTTTGCTGGAAGCTTTTTTAAGATGTTACTTAGGTTATTATCTACGAACCAAGCTCCGTTTTTTTCTTTTTCAATTTTTACAATCTTCCCGTTTGCGTCGAAATGTATTTTTACATTTTTATGCTTTTGTAAATACATTTTTAATACTGATGAATAGCTTCCTTTTAACCACATTTGTATTGCTCTTTTTGTTTGTTTTTTAATGTTTGTTGAAAACAGAATTTTGAATGATTTTTTTACTTTAGATTTTCCTGAAATTTCTACTGAAGCTCCAACTGCAGAATTGTTTACATTCATAGGAAGTGGTAATGCTTGTTTAACCGATTTTAATGAACCATTTTTGTTTACTATTTCACTGTCTACCGCTACGAAAGATGTATATTGAGTTGCTAAATTGTAAGCCAAACCTAGTTGTGTAACTTCTTGTTTTACATCGTCGTAAAAATTCTTTTTATAATCGTCTAATCGTTCTATTCGTTTTCTTGCCCATAAGTATTTTAAGGCTTTATTGTCTGCGCTTACTACTCCAGTTTTTACATTAATTTTCTGAACTACTTTTTTATTTCCTTGCCAACCTTTTATGGTTATTTTTCCTTTTGGTTTTCCTTTGTACTTTCCATAAAATACAGTGGGTCTTTCAGCAAAAACGTCTGGAATTGTTTTAGGCTCTACATCATAAATATCAAAACCACTTGTTTTTAATTTAATTTGAGTTAATAGGGGAGAGGCTATGTACTTTTTAAATCTTTTTGCAACTCTAAAAGCATCATTTTTATTGGTTGCTATAAACGATTCACTTCTACCAATTTTAGCCATTCCTTCAATTAAGTATCTGTTTACACTGCTACCAATTCCGAAAGTGAATACATTGGCCTTGTCCAAATTGTTTTCAATCAAATGAAAAGCATCTTTCTCTACATTTACATATCCATCGGTAATTACAACCATTGATCTCGATGTGTTTTCATGAACTCTAGGTAAGGAATAAGCTGTTTTTAAAGCGTCTATTAATTGTGTTCCTCCTCTTGCGTAATATGAACCTGAGTGTAAAAAATGTAATCCTGTTTCTATATTTTTAGCCGTAGCTTTTACTGCTTTTTGTTTGAAAATTGATGAGGTAGATGCAAATAATTGAATGTTAAAAGAATCTGTTTCTCTCAAATTACCTAACAAGTTTCTCATCAATTCTTTTGAAACTTCTAAAGGATATCCGTTCATTGAACCCGAAACATCTACAATGAATAAGTATTCTCTTGGCGGAATTTCATTTTTCAATATCTTTTTAGGTGGTTGAATCATTAATGAAAAGAAATTTTCTTTTTCACCTTCGTAGAGTAATAATCCAGATTGAATATTATCACTACGTAACGAATAATTGATGATAAAATCTCTATTTGCGGGATTTTCCTCGTTTTTTGAAATTCCGATTTCTGCTGATTTGTTATCAGGGTAATTCACTACAAGTTCATGAGTTTCTGAAGCCACTTTTTGAATCATCATTCCAGCATTTATGCAAATATTTAGATCGTAATCAAATGTAGAGGCAATGCCTTTTTTTGTACAAGGTGTGTTGAAAGTGCTTTCCTTTGAATTACTTTCTCCTGTATAACGAGGACCAACTACACCAGGGAAAATAAATTGATAATCTCCACCTTTAGGTAATAGCATTTCTGTATAAAAAATATCAACTGTAATTTCTTCTTTAGGTACTATATTTCCAACCTTCATTTGAAATACATTTGGACGTTGCTGGTCTAGTTTTGCAGCTCTTTTTCCTTCTTTTATAGCTTTTTGATATACTTTATTAGCTTGTTGCTTTTCAAAAACTGTAGCTTTAATCGTTCTGTTACCAATTTTCATTCTCATGTCGTGTACTGCTGCTTGAGTTGACATAGGAAACACATAATTAGCTTCAATTGGTGTTGTGCCTAAATTTTGAAATGTTTGAGTAATTTGTACATGAGCAATAGTTCCAACTATTTGCACATTAGCCTTTGTACTTTTTAAAGGAATGCTACTTTTATTATTTATAACTTCTAAATATGGGCTTTCGGTTTTTTGTCCGTAAACCAGAGCGGTTGATAAGAGTATGAGATAGAAAAATAAACGCTTCATAACTACTTGATTTTTGAATTATATACTCAAATGTACAAGTAGAATGGAGCTTAATAGTGGGTTAATTAGAATTCGTCGAGAACTAATTAGAATTCGTTAAATTAAGGTAAAAAGGTTTAAAAAGTTGACACAAACTTCACTGATTCTCACTGATTTTGTTGATTGGTAGTTCTTAGGGAAAATAAAGTTCCGTCATTACGAGGAGTTCATTGAGCGGAGTCGAAATGATGACGAAGTAATCTATTAGTTAAAATAGATTCATTTTTTTAAAGTATTTAATATTTTCTTTTTTTGGAAAAGATATTTAAACTCTTAGTTTTTAAAGGTGAATTTTTAGGTATAAGATGAGTAAATTGTTATTTTTAATTTTAAAATTAAAAGTTATGATACCAGAAGAAATTTACCATTATACAAGTATAAACTCTTTAGCATATATTTTAAATTATAAAACTTTAAGGTTTACGATATTATCTAATTTAAATGATCCTTTGGAAGGAAAAACTGAAGATGTTGAATATTGTGAAAAATTGGTTTATAGTTCGTCATGGAGTATATCTGAAAAGGATACAATACCAATGTGGAAATTGTATACTGACTTAAAAGGAGTTAGATTAAAAATTAATCCCAAAAATTTATTTGCAGATTCTACAGAAATAAGAGAGGAAAATTATGGTTTACATAATAAATATTTTGTTTCAACTTTGAATCGCCCTTTAAGTTTAAAAGTAAAATCTATTGATGGCCTCAATGTAAGATATGAAGCGAGTGATAAAATTTTTGGCCCAGATAAGGTAAAGTATATTGAAGAGGGTGAGGAATACCCATCTGTTATTACTAGATTAGAAGAAGGAATGCAGGGAGGGAAATTAGAACTTCATAGAGTAGGACTAGCTAAAAATAAAAATTGGAAATTTGAAAACGAGATTAGATTTAGAATTCCTTTTCAAACCGATATTATTACAATGAATGGAATGACTCCTAAAGAGTTCGTGAGTATTTATGAATTTGAATCTTCTTTTTATGATGTAGATATAAATCCTAAAGTATTTGAAACAGCTGAAATTATGTTAGCTCCTTTGTGTGAAAAATCTGATGAGATAATTGTTAATTCATTAATTCAAGAGTTTGCTCCAAATATTAAAATAACAAGAAGTAATATTAATATAAAGTAAAACAGTAACTAGTTTAATAACAATCCGTTTTTATTTGACCATTATTTTTAAATTTTTGAAGTGGAGTTTTTAATTCGGAAGCAACAATTTTTTCAAGATTGTTTAAAACACCATTCATCATCGCTACGGAACCACAAATCATAATAGCATCTCCATTTTTTAAAACAGAAGCTACTAATTTTTGTTCTTCCTGAATACAATCTTGTACATACTTTTTTTCTCCTTCTTGAGAAAAAGCAACTTTATAATTTATCTTATTCAGATAGGGCTTGTACATTTCTAAAGAATGTTGTGTTCTAAGACCTAAGAAAACATGTGTTTTAGTTTTGTTTTCTAACATTCCAAGGAAAGGAGCAATTCCTGTTCCGTTGGCAATAAGTATTACTTCTTTAGATTTTTTAGGAAAATGAAAACTTTTGTTTTGTTGAATCCTAGCAGAAAGGTTTTCTTCTGTAGTTAGATTGTATAAAAGGTTAGAGCAAATTCCTACATCATGTTTTTTAATACTTAATAGAATATCGTTTTCAATTTTTCCGATAGAATATAAACGTTCAATATTGTCTTTTTTGGGAGTGATAGATAATAAATCACCTGATTGAAATTTCATTTTTTTAGTAGGTTGTAAACGAATTAAGAAAGAATCATCATTGTTTAATTCGGTTTTGTCTAATACTTTAAAATTGTATTGTTTTTTAGGTTTAAATTCTTGTTGTTTTAATTCTAATGGGATTTGAGTTTGTTCACTCCATTGTATTGCCCAATTTTTAAAATCGCCAAAGTTCTGATTGTTGATTTTTGCTAAAGAAAGAATAGGAGAGAAGTTGTTTAATTCCTGTAGTTTATTGTCAATATCAATAGCAAATTGACAAAAATGTGGGTATGCATACGAACCTAAACCTACAACTGAATATTTTATATTATTGTTTTGTTGAACTAAATCTAAAAGTTGTAAAAATTTAGACGCATTTGTAGGAGCTTCTCCTTCACCATAAGTTGCGGTAAGTATGATGAGTTGTTTAGCATTTTTATAGATTGTATAATTGTTTAGGTGATCTACATAAACAGTTTTGTTTTCTTGCAGTAATGCTTCAAAAAGTGATTTAGCAAAACCAAAGGTACTACCAGATTCAGAGCCTACTAAAATGATAAATTCAGCAATATCTTTTTTGAACTTGTTTTTAGGAAGTTTACTCTTCTTTTTTCGATCTAAAGTAATTGCAAAACCAGAATAGATGAAAAACAAAATAGCAAAACAGGATAGTAAGAGTACTATCGACCAAAAAATAGAGCCTCTACCTGTGTGTAAAAATAAACTCCATTCAGAAAGAATTTTAACCCAAGAAAGTTGTTGATTGCTTGCAATTTCTCCAGAATATTGATGTACTAAAAGTTCTTTGTTATGTAGTTTTACGAAAAAATAATCTTCCTCATCTTCTGAAAAAGGAAACTCAATGCTTTTTAAATCGCTTAGTTTGGTTTGTTTGAAAACAGGGAAGTTTTTAATAGCTAATTTTTTATCAGTTTTAGAAACAAAATCGTACTGATGTTTTACTTTGGTTTTAGGTAATAAAGAAAACTTTTCTAACGACAAATAAACACCTGTAAGTGTAATTAATACTATCGGAATTAAAAAATAGCGACCTAAGATTACATGGTAAAACTGTTTGAAATCTTCATTGACAACTTTTGTAAAAAATTGAATAATTCCACCTTGTCTTTTTATGATTAAAATGCTTCCCGTAACTGTGATTAAAAAGAGAAGGAAAGAGAAAAATCCGACTAAAAATCGTCCTGTAGATTTTAAAAATAATGAGCGATGTAAGTTTGTTGCGAACTTATAAATAGAAGCTTTTGTTTGAATTGAATGAATCTTTTTTCCTGTTGTAGGATTCACATAAAAAGTTTCACTTTTACCATCCTTTTTAATTACTGAAGCTGTAACAAAATTGTTTTGATCTACTTTAACAGTAACTACTTCTTTGTATTCTTTTTTTAAAGAACCTAAAGTTTCGGCAATTGTAATTTGATTGGTATTACGAATAGCATACGGTTTTAGCTGATTCGAAATAGGTTCGAAAGCTAAAATAATACCTGTGATGGCTGCCAAACAAATAAAAATAAAAGAAGATATAGCCAGAGTTAAATGGCTATATCTCCATATAGAAATTGTCATTAATTCAAAAAATTATTGAGGAATCATTCTTATGTAACGAATAAAACCTTTTCCTTCAATTTTACCTTTTACATTTTCTGATGTTAACTCAAACTCAACATCGTCTTTGTAATATTCTTGATCTTCAACTGCAGATTCAAAACGGATTTTATATCCTTGGTCTATTTTATCGTTAGGTATTTCAATAACGCTAATAGCTCTATTTCCTCCACTAATTGTTGCACCTGTAATAGCGTCGATATCACTTCTTACTTTTCCGTGGAAATTCCACCATTCGGTAATATCATGATACCAATCTTCGTCATCACCTTGAACATATAAGGTTTTTTCATATTTTCCTTCAGGATTCAATAATGAAATTACTACATAAGCACCTTCGCCATCGTAATTCTTCATTTGAATCATGCATTTATACTTTGTACTTTCAGTAATTGTGAATGCCATTGTAATTAATGCTAATAGAAAAATTGCGGTTATTTTTTTCATTTTTTTATTATTTACATCTCGATATAATTTTTTCCTTCCTCAAAAATCACTCGATGTGACAGGTTTCGTCAGTTCGAGTATTCCTTCGAAGGAGGAATGTATCGAGAACTTATTTTAAAAAGCTAATATCTGTATTTTTTAATGCTTCATTTTCTTTAGCTAAATCATACAAAGTTTCCTCAAAATCTGTTTTTACAGAAGTATCTGCTCCTTGAGAAATTAAATGCTTTATAATTTTATCGTTCTTAGCCATCATTACAGCTTTTTGTAATGCAGTTAAGCCCTTTTTATTTTTAGCATTAATGTTAATCTTATAAGTTTTTATAAAATCTAACATAGGAATACTTTGCTTTTCAATTGCTAAATGATACAATGTTGAACCATCTTTTTGAGTTTTTCCAACCGATAAACCTTTCGCTTTTAAAGTGTTTAATTTCTGTTGAAATTCTTTTTTACCTTTTGAATTGAAAGTTTTAAATAAATGATAACTTAAATCATATCCTTTAGTGTCTACTATTGAAACGTCAGCACCTTTTTCTAACAAGAATTGTACCACTTGTGGTTTGTTCCAAAGTGCTTTGGTTAATACAGAATGTCCATCTTTATTCTTATGATTAATGTTTGAAGTTTTATCAGCAAATAACTTAATAACTTCTAAAGAATTTCTACTTGCAGCATTTAAAAGAGGTGTATTTCCGTCTTTGTTAGCTTGATTTATATTTACACCTTTATCAATAAAATATTGTAATGAGGCAATGTCTTTATTACGATATGCTAAGTTATGTAATGGTGTGTTTCCTTCTTTATTAGTAATGTTAGGATTGATTCCTAAGTTTTCTAAATACTTGAAATAATTTAAAGAATTGTAACCACGACGAGAACCACGAGTAGCAAATAACATAGCATTACCACCATTTTTGTTTAACTCTTTATATGGAAGTCCTTTTTTTATCAATAACTCTAACATTTTACGATTGTCTTTTTGAGCTACGTAATTAAAAACTCCATTTCCGTATTTATCAGTACTTTTTAAATCTAACCCTTTGTTTACAAAATAGTCTACCATAGTAAAATCTTGTAAATTCGGAATAATTAATAATAAAGCATTGGCTCCTTTTGGTGTTTTTTCAGTTAAAACATTTGCGCCTTTTTCAATTAAAAGATCATACAGTTTTGTGTTTTTAACACCTGCTACTGCTGCAAAGTTTAATAATGAATATCCTTTATCGTCAATTACATCGGTCTTAGCACCATTTGCTAAAAGATGTTTTACGATAGGCATGTTGTTTTTATATGCGGCCCAAAAGATATAGGTTCTACCATCATGAGTTAGTTTATTTACATCATTTCCTTTTTTAGTTAAAAGGTGTTTTATAACTGCTTCGTCTGCATTCTCTAATAAAGCATACACAACAGCATCAAAACCAAAACGATTTAATTGACTCGGACTGTTACCTTCTTTTATTTTTTCTTCTACTTGTGCTATGGTAGGTTTTATTTTCCAAAAACTTCTACCAATAAAAATGTTTTCTTGAGCAACAAGTGAAGTGCTTATAAAAAATAAAAATAAAAGGACTATTGATTTTAAAGCTCTCATTTTTTAAGTTTACTTTTTAATAAATGATTCGATTACTTCGCTAACTTCTCCTTCTTTTGTATACTTATCAGTAAACAAGTACTTGAATAATTGCTTGTTTTTAACCTTAGCTTCTAAAGATAAATCTTTGTTTCTAGCAAATACTTCATCCCATTTATTTCTTACGATTTGCCACTTAGCTTGGTTTTTAGTCCACCAATCTTTAGCTGCTTTACAACGAGCATTTGGAACTCTTTTGTAAGTATTATATCCTTTTTCACTAGCTAATACGAAATCTTTTTCACCCGCTTTTCTTACAACTTTTTGATTGTCTTGATCGTGCACCCAACCATAATCTGTAATTTCGTGACGGTTTCCTCTAATTGTTACATTATAATCACTTCTTTTAGTATACTCTCTTCTTGGTAATGGAGCATCAGTAGTATTTTCCCAATAACTTTTCCCATCTATGTGTACCCAAGTACCAGAACCTTCGTAGCGAGGACTATCATCTACTTGATATACTTTTTGTGTCCATTGTTTTCTAATTTCAGACTTTGGTTTGTTTTTATATAACCAGTTGTTGTCTCCATTGAACATATAAAAATCTCTGTTTTGGTAGATCCAGTCTTGTCTCCAGTGCTTTACTATATAAGGTTTAGCAGGATTACCAACTTGTAATAAATGTTGAATAGAAATTTTGTTTTTATCATCTTCAACTAACTGCGCCCATTCTAACCCTTTAGAAACTTTATTTTTCGAAGGTTTATAAGTACTGTCTTTTGAATAGTTGAAAGTTTCAGCAAAATTGAAAGTAACTTCAAAACACCCACACATTTTTTTGATAGCCTCTCTATCTTTTTTCTTTTTACTCTGTGCATTTATAGTAAATACTGATAGCAATAATAAACTCGCTGCAATTAATCTTCTCATTTTATTCTTTAAATATTTTATGTATTAAAAATTTTTAGCAAAAATATAAATTTTATTTAGATTGATTTAAAATAAGTATATATATTTGTCGAAAATTATTAAGAATGTTTCTAAATAGAGTTTTAAAATTAGGATTAGGGTTGATGAGTATTGCTGTGTTCTCTCAAGAGAAGGTGGAAATTATAAAGGACTCTATTAAAGAGAATAATTTAGATGAGGTTGTGGTAACTGCTACGAGAACAAAAAGACAATTATCGTCATTACCAATGCCAGTAACCTTAGTTTCTAAGGAACAGATACAAAAATCAGGATCGGTAAGATTACGAGATATAATATTGGAACAGACTGGTATTGTAATGGTTTCTGATTTTGGAGGATCCGAAGGAGTACAAATGCAAGGAATCGCTGCTGATTACACATTAATAATGATAGATGGTGTTCCTTTAGTAGGAAGAGTTTCTGGTAATATAGATTTAAGTAGGCTTACTGTTAATAATATTAAACAAATTGAAATAGTAAAAGGACCATCCTCTTCTTTATATGGTTCTGAAGCTATGGGAGGTGTCATCAATATTATTACAGAACAGCCCAAAGAAGGGCAGTTTAAGGGAGCTTTTCATGTTTTAACTAGAGGAGGAGCAAGAAATGAATTAGATATAAATACAAATATTGTTAGTAAAAAAAATAAGTTTGGAATTATAGCTGGAATAAATTTGAATTCAAGTGGAGGTTTTGATTTATCTCCTGAAGAGCCTACTAACAAAACAACAAATCCGCATCAGAATTTTACGGGGAATTTAAAATTAAGTTATGATTTTTCTGATAAAATTACTGCTGAAATATCTAACAGATTATTTACGCAAAACATATTTGTTGGAGAGAATAAGAATGAAGTAACAGACTTTAATATAAATGCAAAAGTCCGTCATGAAATTTCTAGTAAATGGGAATTAGATTATCAGTTTTATGCTACAGAGTATAAAACGGAAAGTATATTTAATGGAGAAACTTCATTGTTTGACAGAAGCTTGTACCGACCAGAAATTAAAGCAAAATATAATTTTGAAAACTCAAACATAATAGCTGGAGTAGGAGGGAATTATGATGCTTTAGAGCGTAGTTTTTTTAATGGAAGAAAAAACTTTGAAGCACATTACATTTTCGGACAGTATGATTTTAATCCAATTGATAAAATGAATATTGTTGTTGGTTTCAGATATGATACTTCAAATAAATATCAATCGGCATTCTCGCCTAAACTATCGGCTAATTATAAATTTAATAATTGGATTACAGCAAAAGCTTCGGTAGGAAAAGGTTTCAAAGTACCAGATTTTAGACAACTATTCTTCAACTTTAGAAATACTAATGGAGGTTATGTGGTTTTAGGAACACAAACTATTCATGAATTATATCCTAATGTGGCGGGAATAGATAGAGTTCAAAAAGAATTAAAACCTGAAAGTTCTATTGGATATAATTTTGGTTTCCAATTAAAACCATTATCAAATTTAGGAGTAAATATTAATTTATTTCGAAATGACTTTACTGATTTAATAGACACTTTTGATACTCAGTTAAACCCTAGTGATTTAGATTTAAACAATGGTACAAGAACTTTTTCATATAGAAATATAGCTGAGGTTTATACACAAGGAATTGAAGTAGAATTTAACTATCGATTAAATAATAATATTAAACTTTTAGGAGGTTATCAATTTTTAGATACTGGTAATAAAGAAGAGGAAGCATTAATTAAAAAAGGAGAAGTATTTTTTAGACGAACACCAACCTCACCATCTGAGCAGTTAACACTTTCAAATTACTACGGTTTAGCAAATAGGTCTAAACACACAGGTAATTTTAAAGTGTTCTATGAAAATTTTGAATATGATTTTTCTGCAAATATTAGAGGTATTTACCGAAGCGAATATGCCTTGTTTGATACTAATAACAGTCGAGGAATTATTGATAAATACGACAATTTTGTGTCAGATAATTTGCAGTTAAATATGAGTATAGAAAAAACTTTTTTTGAATTAATGAATGTTCAATTCGGAATAGATAACCTTTTGAATGAAGAAGGATTAGATAACAAACAATTATTTTCTAATAATGATACTGTATTAAGACTAGGAAGAACTTATTACACAAGAATACAATTTAATTTTTAATATAAATAGAGAACAGAGAAATGAAAAACTTTAAATCAATTTTAACGGCAATAATTATAGCTTTCGTGTTTACATCATGTAGCGATAATGAGAAACCAGTAATTAAGCCAGTAGCGTCACAAACTATAGAAAACTTAGCAGCTCCAGCTAGTGGTCATGGAGGTAAGTATACAGGAGCATTTGCAAAATTTAGCTTTAAAGAAGGAAAAGTTGTAACTGGAGATAATTGGGATATTGCTTTTAGAGCTACTGAAATTATAGTAAACGGTGGAGAAAAAGGAAAAGTATTAGAAGATATAGACAGAACAGGGCAAGCTTCTTTAGCTATCGTTAACGGAACATTTGCTTCAGTAAAAGAAGTTCCAACGAATGCTTCTTTTAAACAAGATACAACTACTGCCTTAGCAATACCAACAGGAAGTAATAATGGTTGGTACTCATATGCAGGTCCACCAACACATGCTATCAATCCGATTGCAGGAAAAGTAATAGTGGTTAAAACTATTGAAGGAAACTATGTTAAGATGGAAATCTTAAGCTACTATAAAGATAAAGATGCAAGTAACCCAGCAAATGGGAGACATTATACGTTTAACTATGTGTATAATCCAAATGTTGGAGATAAAAGCTTTCAATAAAGAGAGTATTTTTATTGAATTTTGTTAGTTTTTGTTACGTTTTGAACCGCTTAATTATCCAATAAGCGGTTCTTTTTTATGATTAAATTTTTTCAGCTAAATAAGGAGCTGTATACGATTCTTTATTTTTAACCAATTCTTCAGGAGTTCCTGCAAAAATTAAATTACCGCCATTTTTACCACCTTCAGTACCTAAATCAATAATGTAATCAGCACATTTAATCAGTTCAATATTATGCTCTATAACAATAATAGAGTGTCCTCTTTCAATTAAAGCATTAAAAGAGTCTAGTAACTTTTTAATGTCATGAAAATGCAAGCCTGTAGTAGGCTCATCAAAAATAAATAAGGTTTTATCTTTTGTAGTTCCTTTAACCAAAAAGGATGCTAGTTTTATACGTTGTGCTTCACCACCAGAAAGGGTAGAAGAAGATTGACCTAATTGCACATAACCTAATCCAACATCTTGTAAAGGTTTCAGTTTTTTAGCAACTTTTGGCTGATTGTTTTCAGTGAAAAAAGCAACAGCATCATCAATGGTAAAGTTTAAGATATCATCAATATTTTTACCCTCAAAATTAACTTCTAAAACTTCTTTTTTGAATCGTTTTCCGTTACAGGTTTCACATTGTAAATGCACATCTGCCATAAATTGCATTTCAATCGTAACTTCGCCTTCACCTTTACAAACTTCACAGCGTCCGCCTTCTACATTAAAAGAAAAATGCTTTGGTTGATAGTTTCTGATTTTAGAAAGCTTTTGAGCTGATAATAACTTACGAATATCATCATAAGCTTTGATATAGGTTACAGGATTTGAACGAGAAGATCTACCAATTGGATTTTGATCAATGAATTCTACATTTTTAATAGTATCGAAACTTCCGTTAACAGCTGTATGTTGACCAATTTTGTTTCCATATCCAATTAATTGTTTTTGCATTGCTGGATACAAAATTTTCTTTACCAAGGTACTTTTTCCACTACCAGAAACACCCGTAATAACTGTTAGATTATTTAAAGGAAAGGAAACATCAATGTTTTTAAGATTATTTTCTCTCGCTCCAATAACATTAATAGTATTTTTAGAGTTTCTACGAATCTTAGGAATTTCAATTTTTAAATCTTCTGATAAATATTTTGCAGTAAGTGTATCAGATTTTAATATTTCGTTGAACTTTCCTTCAGCAACGACATTACCACCATAAGTACCAGCTTCTGGACCAATATCAATAATATAATCAGCTTCCTTCATAATGTCTTCGTCATGCTCAACTACAATTACTGTATTACCTAAATCTCGTAAATTCTTTAGTACTTTTATTAAACGTTCGGTGTCTTTTGGGTGTAAGCCAATACTAGGTTCATCTAAAATATACATCGACCCTACTAAAGAACTTCCTAAAGAAGTAGCCAAGTTAATTCGTTGACTTTCTCCTCCAGAAAGTGTGTTTGAAGTACGGTTTAAGGTTAAATAACTTAGACCGACATCTTGTAAAAATTGTAAGCGATTGTTGATTTCAGTTAATAATCGTTTTCCTATTTTTTCTTCATATTTATTAAGTTGAAGTTGACTAAAAAACTGTGCCAATTCATCTAATGGAATAGTAACCAATTCTGAAATTGTTTTTCCACTAATTTGAACATAATTAGCTTCTTTTCGTAATCTTTTCCCTTCACATTCGGTACACTTTGTTTTTCCGCGATAGCGAGAAAGCATTACTCTGTTTTGAATTTTATAGCTTTTCTCTTCTAACGTTTGAAATAAATGATTGATTCCTCTGAATTTTGAAGTTCCATTCCAAACTAAACTTTGTTGCTCTTCGGTAAGTTCAAACCAAGGTTTGTGAATTGGAATATTGAATTCATTAGCATTTAAAATCAGTTCATTTTTATAGTTTTTATAACTATCTGTTTTAAAAGGAAAAATAGCTCCTTCGTAAATAGAAAGTCCAGTGTTTGGAATTACCAACTCTTCGTCAATACCAATTACACTTCCATAGCCTTCACATTTAGGACAAGCTCCATACGGATTGTTAAAACTAAATAAATGTGTGTTGGGTTCTAAGAAGGTGATTCCATCGAGTTCAAATTTATTACTGAATTCTATAGTACTTTTTTCAACAATGTTTTCAATAAAACAAATTCCTTTTCCTTCAAAAAATGCAGTTTGTACAGCATCTGCTAATCGATTTAAGAAATCTTCATCGTGTTTTACTACAATTCTATCTACTACTAAATAAAGATTGTCTCCTTTGAATTTATCAACAGGAAATTCATCTATTCGATATACTGAATCTTGATATTTTAAACGAGCATATCCTTGTTGGGTAAGTACTTTTAAAACCGTTTCTAATTTTCTGTTTTCATTTAAAGTAATTGGAGCTAGTAATAAAAGTTTTATTCTTTCTTCTAAACTCTTAACGTGATTTACAACATCGGTAACTGTATGCTTTTTCACTTCTTTACCTGAAATAGGAGAGTAGGTTTTACCAATACGTGCATACAATAACTTTATATAATCGTATACTTCAGTGGAAGTACCAACCGTAGAACGCGGATTGGTAGAGTTTACTTTTTGTTCAATGGCAATAGCAGGAGCAATTCCTTTAATATAATCTACCTTAGGTTTATGAAGTTTTCCTAAGAATTGACGAGCATAAGAAGATAAACTTTCTACATACCTTCGTTGCCCTTCGGCATATAATGTGTCAAAAGCCAAAGATGATTTACCAGAACCAGAAAGCCCAGTAATTACCACTAATTTATTACGTGGAATTACAACATCTATGTTTTTTAAATTGTGGAGTTTAGCTCCTTTAATTATAATGTTTTCCTTTGGATTTACCTTAGAAATGTCTGTCTTCATTGAATCAAAAAATAAGGGTTAAAAATACCAAAAAATGAATTGATATGTAACTATGCTAAAAACGAATTTTAATATTTTTTTTAAGAAAGTTTTGTTAATTTTAAAAAAATAATACATATTTGTAACTCATTACTAATCAGTAAATAATAAAGAAGCCTATTGATATAAAATTACTTTTTTAAACTAAAATAATCCCTAACCCCAAAGAAAGTCCCTTAAAGACGTTCTTTAAAAAAGTAATTGTATGCGTAGAGAAGTAGCAAGTGATAGTGCTTTAGTAAAAGACTACATTAATGGTAATGAATTAGCCCTAGAATTTTTAATTAAGCGTCATCAACAACGTTTGTATAGTTTTATTTATAGTAAACTACAAAATAGAGACACTACTGAAGATATTTTTCAAGACACCTTTATTAAAGTTATTAGAACTTTAAAGAGAGGTTCTTATAACGAAGAAGGTAAATTTTTACCTTGGGTAATGCGAATAGCTCATAATTTAATTATAGACTATTTTAGAAAGAATAATCGAATGCCTTCATTTAGTAGTCCGACTGATGATTTTGATATTTTTTCAGTAATTAGTGATAATGTGCCTAATGTAGAAAGTAAAATTATTAAAGAGCAGATTTTAAACGACGTTAAAGAGTTGATTGAAGAGTTGCCAGATGAGCAAAAAGAAGTGTTAAAAATGCGAATGTATAACGATATGAGTTTTAACGAAATATCAGAAAATACAGGTGTAAGTATTAACACAGCATTAGGTAGAATGCGTTATGCTTTGATCAATCTTAGGAAGATTGTTGAACAGAATAATATAATTTTGGTAAACTAAACAATAAATTAAAAAAGTTGTCGTTAAATAATTGATATTAAGGGATAAAATTATTTATATGAAACAACTTTACACTGAAAAACCATCTGATTTTCAGATGAAACCTAAACAAGAAACAATTCAATTTTTGATTAATTTTTCAAAATCTTTCACTACAGTAAAAACCAAATCAAACTATCTCATTGAATTGAATTTGAATTAAGAGTGGAAAAAGCTTCAGTAATACTGGGGCTTTTTTTAGTTATAGAGCAACTAAAAAAATGTAAGTATTTTACTTTTTCTTGTTGTAATCGTCAATAACCGATTTTCTTCCTACTGTTTGTGTTATAATATCATTTTCTAATTTCCAACCTCTTGCTGGTGAATATTCTCTTCCGTAGTAAATAATTTGTAAGTGTAATTTATTCCATAATTCTTTAGGAAATAATCGTTTGGCATCTTTTTCTGTTTGTGCTACACTTTTTCCGTTTGATAAATTCCATCTGAACATTAATCTATGTATATGCGTATCTACAGGAAAAGCAGGAATATCAAACGCTTGTGCCATAACTACGCTTGCTGTTTTATGACCTACAGCAGGTAATTCTTCTAAAGCTTCAAAACTAACAGGAACTTTTCCATTATGTTTTTCTATCAAGATTTTAGAAAGACCATGAATTCCTTTTGATTTCATTGGAGATAACCCTACGGGTTTGATAATTTCTCTAATTTCATCAACAGAAAGTTTAACCATGTCGTACGGATTATCTGCTTTTTCAAAAAGAAGTGGAGTAATAGTATTTACTCTTGCATCGGTACTTTGTGCTGACATTAAAACCGCTATGAGTAAAGTGTATGGATCTTTATGATCTAACGGAATTGGAGTTTCTGGGTATAATTTTTCTAGCGTGTCAATAACAAATTGAACTTTGTCAGCTTTGGTCATTTTCTATATCTTTATATCGACAAAAATACAAATTATGACTACATTAAAAATAGGAGATACCGCACCGAATTTTGAATCATTAGATGAGAAAGGAAATGTTGTAAAACTATCTGATTATAAGGGAAAAAAATTAGTGCTATTCTTTTATCCTAAGGCTAGTACACCAGGATGTACGGCAGAAGCATGTAATTTAAGAGATAATTACCAAACTTTTTTAGCACAAGGTTATGATGTGTTGGGAGTAAGTGCAGATTCGGCTAAGCGTCAGCAAAATTGGATTAACAAGCATGAATTACCATTTCCGTTATTAGCAGATGAAACTAAAGAAGTAATTAATGCTTTTGGTGTTTGGGGACCTAAAAAATTCATGGGACGTGAGTATGATGGAATTCACAGAACCACTTTTGTAATTGATGAAAAAGGGGTGATTGAAGATGTTATTTCAAAAGTAAAAACGAAAGAACATACTGCACAGATTTTGAGTTAAAGATAGAGTTATTTTGAAGAACGATATTTATAGTTTTTATTTAAAAGAGTTAAAAACTAATTCGAGTATTTCTGAAAATAAAAAAAGGGATATAGTTACTAATATGCCTTTAAATTTATTAGGAATATCGTCTAACTTAGTATTTTATACTTTGAATTTGACCGAACAAAAGTACGAGTATATTAATGAAGAGTGTATTAATTTATTTGGAGTTAAACAAAAAGAGTTTTACGAAAATGGGACACAGATATTACAAAATATCTTTCTAAAGAAAGATTATGAAGACATGACTCTAAAAATTCTTCCAGAAATGATGAGTTATGTGAAAACTATAGATAATAAAGATTTATCTAAATTGGTATTTGAGCTTCACTATAGAATAAGAAATAAAATAACAAATAATATTGTATCTATTATAGAGTATTCTTCTTATGCTGAGTTAGGTGAAGGTGGTAAACCTTCTTTATCTTCAGGTATGTGTATCAGTTCTGCGGTTGACAGTAAAGGAGTGAGAGGCATTCTTCGTTTTACAGATTCAAATACTATTTTATTTAATAAAGAAGTAACATTTTTTGGAGAATTAACAGAAAGAGAAAATGAATTAGTTAGTTTGTTATTAAAGGGGTTAACTAGAAAAGAAATATCAGAGAAAGTTCATCTTTCAGTACATACAGTAAATACACATTGTAAGAATATTTATTTAAAGTTAGGGATAAATAAAAAGAGTGAATTATTTAGTATGTTTTAAGGTTGTGATAAAGTTTACTTTTGAGATAATCTTTAAAGCATTTTTTTTTTCTTATTAAAAAATACCTAAGGTTGGGTATTTTGTAAATTGATTTGTGGTTATAGATTTGATGAAACTTAAAATTTAAATATTTATGAAGAACAAAATCTACAAACAGTTTAGAATTTTATGTGTAATGACTTTTTTTTTAATTTCATTGTCTTGCTCAGATTCTGCAACAGATGAAGCAGATACTGGGTGTTCAGTTTTTGTATGGGAACTTTCTGTGAATTCTCCTCCTGGAGGAGTAACGACTTATTTTGTTAAAATAGGGAAAGATATAACGAGTGCTGTAGATACTCAAGTGGATGAAATTACGTATAATTATTATGATAATAAATTTGTTCCTGGTGAAAAACTGTGTTGGGAAGGAAGTAAATAGTTTAAGCTATAATTAATCCATTTTGTATTCCAAATTTAATCAGATCTGGAGTACTATTGGTATTGGTTATCTCAAATAATTCTCGTTTATGAGATTTTAAAGCACTTTCTGAGATTGATAAAATATCAGAAAGTGCTTTTTCTTTTTTATCAGAATGCTTGTAAAGTGCTTGCAAGATTTCTAATTTTCTATTTGTGAATGTTAAATTACCTATTTTTATTTTTGAAGTTTTATTGATAAAATCAGGTTTATTAGCATTATAGCACTCTAAGATTTTATCTTTAAAAACCGATAGGTCAGAATCTTTACTTACAAAAAAATCAATTCCTTTTTTTATAGCCTCTGACTTAATATAGTTGTTATTTAACGTGGTTAGTGAGATTATTTTAAATGAATTTTTATGAGTTCTTATTTCGTTGATATACTCTAAAGAGCTAACACCATTAAAGTTTACATCTAAAATTAAAATATCAAAATTATAATTTTGAGTGTATTTTATTAAATCATCTATAGTAGTAAAAATATTTTTTACCTCAAGTTCTTCATAAGTATTTAGTTTATCTCTTAAAGCTTCGCAAAAGAATTTATTATCATCAGCAATGATAACAGATAATGTAGTAGGTTTCATTCTTAAATAGGAATATTAATTGTTGTTGATGTTCCTTTGTTTTTTGGGGAGTTTATAAATATATTTCCTTTTAATTCACTAACAATATACTTAATGTTTTGTATTCCGTATGAGTTTTTCCTAATCATATGTTGATCATAACCGATACCGTCATCTAAAACTATAATTTCAAGTTTTGAACCTGAAGTTTTTGATACATTGACATTTATTTCTGAGGCTTTAGAGTGTTTAATTGAATTGGTAATAAGTTCAGAAATAATACGATAAATTAAAAAACATTGATTAGGAGTTAATTGAGTATTATCAACTTTAAATGTTGATTTTATAATATTATTGGTTGCTTGGTTAATTTTAGAACAAAACTCTTGAAGAGTCTCAACAAAGTTTTCTGAGTTTATTTTAGGAGAATATAAGTTGTTTAATAAATAACGGTAATCTTTATCGAAAGAGCCTATTATTTCTTGGATTTGTTCTGGAGTTCTTTCAGTTTTATTTAATAATCGAAGTTTTAAAGCTTCTAAATAACCTCCGAAACTATCATGAATATTTCTAAATAACTTGTTGCGTTCTTCTTGTTGAATTCTTAAAATATTTTCTTGAAAAGAGTTTCTCAAAATCAAATTTTCATTTTTAAGAGTTATGGCCAAAAATTCATTTTTAATCAGCTGCTTTATAATGTAATAAATGACCAAACAAATTTCTATACTGGTTGCTATATATACTAAATAATCAAATAAGAAAACCTCATTAATAGAAGTATGAAAGTCTGGTTCGTCATTAACAAAAATAAAAAATGAAATTATAGGAAGTATAAATGCAAAAGCAAGGTAATAAGGGATTACTTTTCTTATAGCTAAAAGTATATGAAAAATTAATATTAATATAATTACAGCTCTAGCTGAGTAAATTATTATTTCCTTAGGGAATAACATTTTGTTGGCAATAAAGAATATTCCAAAGATTATAGTAACTATAGCAAAGTAGTAAGAGAAATAAATAAAACCTTTCTGTATCCATTTAGTCCTTTTATTATACGAGTAAAAGTTTATGAAAAATAATGAAGCAAAAAACATTGCAATATTAGGGACTAGCATTTGAGAACTAGCCTGAAAAATAGGAAAATTAAGTATGCCAAATTGATTGTGAACTCCCATATGAAATAAAAAGTCAAACAAAAAGAATACTATATAAAGTGCATACCACAATAAGCTTAACTCTTTTTTAGCAATGAAGAGAATCAAAATAAAGAGAAGAAGTAGTGATAAAAATATAGTCTGAGCTATAATTATTATATTTTCTTTTTGAAGCCTATTATTGTATTGTTCAAAATTTAAAAGCAATAGATTAAGGTTTGTTTTAGTATTAAAATCCTTAACTTTTATAAAAACATCTGCATTAGAATAGTCTTTGTTAATTTTCCATGTTGGAGATCTAAAACCTATAGGAAATTTATTTTTTTCAATTAAAGAGAATTCTTTCTCTTCAACTAATTTACCATTCTCAAACTGTATATAAAGTTTACTATAATCTAAAAATGTATTCCAAATACATAAATATTTATCCTTTTGTAATGAATTTAATTTAAAATGTAACCATGTTGCAGGTTTGCCTTGAACTTCATAAAATAGTTTATTTTCCATAGGTATGGAAAACATCTCATTTTTATGTAGTTCAATAATATTGTGTATTGATAAAGTGTCACTTTTAAAATTTAAAAAAGTAACTGATTTATATAAAGGAGTCTCAATAGTACTTTCTTGAGAGTTAACAAAAGAAAGATTAAGATTTAAGAAGATAATTACTAATAAAAAACGATACATTTAATATATAATAACCATACTAAAGTATGATTTTTTTTTTCAGTAACAAATTAGTTTTGTCAAAGTTAATTATCTAAAATATGGATTACTTAAAATTAGAAAACGAGACTAATAAAAAAAACAACCATATTGAAAAAGAAAATTTTAGAAAGTTAATGAGTGATTTAGTGCATATGGAGCTATCTACAAAAGAACTTCTTTTACTAAAAAATACATTAAATATAAAGTGTGAAGATAATTTCTTAACTCACAGTTATAAGTTTAATTCTTTAACCAATAAAGAACTGGAAGTATTCTTTTTAATTTGTGATGGTTTAATACCAAAAGAAATTGCAGAAAAACTATTTATAGAAGTTTCTACAGCACAAACTCACAGAAGAAATATCATAAAAAAACTAGATATAAAAACCTTTAAAGATTGGTGTTTTTATGCTTCCTTTTCTGAGTATAAAAAACTAGCTAGTTAACGTAGTTTTAGAAGAAAATAGTTAAGCTGCTTTCGATTTTTTTCGAGCAGCTTCTTCTTTACGGAGTTGAGCTTGTAATTGTTTACTTGTCATGGTACTTCCATCATGACTCCAACCTGGAGGCATAAAAACATACTTTAATCGAGTACCAATTGGCAAATGTTTTTTTCTACTAAAAAAGTCTTTAAAAATTTCTTTCCATTCATGGAAAATAACATTAACAGGACCTTTGTCGACAAGATTCGTTGTAAGTCCGAATTTTAATTTTTCGTATTCTTCTTCAGTTTCTTCAGCTTGAAAGGTACCAAACATCCTATCCCAAATAATTAAAAACATTCCCATGTTTTTATCTAAATATTTGGTGTTAGAAGCGTGGTGTACTCGGTGATGAGAAGGTGTAACAAAAATGTATTCCCAAACACTTAGTAAAAAACCAACAAATCCTTTTTTGTTATTCTTTTTAATAAAGTTTGTATGACATAATGTTCCATAATTTTGATTCATTGCATAAGCAAACATAATGTGTAGCGGTGCAATTCCGATTAAAATTAACGGAATTAAAAACATAAATCGATAAAATGGTTGTAATACAGGGGAACGGAATCCTGTTGTGATATTGTAAAACTCTGAATTGTGGTGTGTTACATGAACTGCCCAAAAAAAGCGAGAATGGTGGTCAACGTAATGATGTATATAGTATAAAAAGTCTTGACCAACAAAAGCTATAAACCAATATATGAAGCCCGTGTTTTCCCAGTTAAAAAATCTATATTGATAAAAGAAATTCATGACAATAAAAGAAACTCCATACATTAATGCATCTAAACCTACATTAACTAAAGCAAAATACACATTGGTAGACACATCTTTAAATTCGTAGTTCTTAGCTTTTCTTTTGTAGCTAAAATACATTTCTAAAAAAATGGCAAGCGCACATATAGGTACAAACCATTTGTAAGCATTCTCGTGTGTAAAAATTTCCATACTACATCATAATTTCGGTGTGCAAAAGTACAATATTATTTACAACCTTTGTTCAATCCAACTCTTAAAACTATAAAAATTTTGTGGTGCAACTCCGTGACCTACAGGGTATTCTGAATATTCGTTGCTTAAATTTAATGATTTTAACACTTCGGGAGCTTTTCTTGCCCATTGCACAGGTAATACCTGATCTACAGTTCCGTGAGAAATATAATAATCGGTTTTTATCGTATTAGAAATCTCTTTTGGTAATAAATCATTATTAATATATCCACTCAAAGCAATAACATGTTGTACTTTATTTGGTAAATTAAGACTTAACGCATAGCTTAAAATTGCTCCTTGACTAAAGCCTAATAAAAAAGTTTTAGCGGGATTGGTATTGTATTTAGCTTTAACTTCATCAATAAAAGCTGAAATTTTTTGAACAGATTCTCTTGCTTGGTCTAAATCTGAAAACTTATCATTATTTGCATCAAAGTTAATAGCATACCAAGCATAACCACCATATCCCATCTCGTAAGGAGCTTGCGCACTTACTATTAATAATTCATCTGGAAGTTCTTCAGCGAAAGAAAATAAATCTTGTTCATTACTACCATAACCATGCAGTAAAATTAATAACGGAGGATTTTCAGCCTTTGTTTTTGGCTGTCTAACAATATAGTTAAGGCTCATGAGTTATAATGATTTAAACCAGTTTTGAAAATGCTCACCAAATACAGGTAATAACTTTTTCTCACCACCAAAAGCACCAAGGATACTAATTATCCAAAAAATGAATAAAACTACACCAATACCCCAGCCAATAAAACCTCCTATGTATTTATATACTAACCATCCGTTTAAAAATGAAAGTAAGTGTAATCCAATCATTTGTCTTATATAAAAGCTAGCAAAAGAGTTTTTACTATTTAGGTTTAAAAAGAAAGCAATTATGGTTCCTAAAATCCAAAAATGACTAATTATAGCGCTTGTTTTTCCGTCGTTAACTGTTTGATTACTCATCGTTATTAATTTAAAATTAATTGATTTTTATTGAAAATTCCGTACACTTTTCCTTTCAATTCTTTATCTAAGAAAATACTGTTTTTTGAAGTTGAATAAATATGGTCTTCAGTAAAAGTGAAAGTTCCGTTAGGATTGAAAAGTGTAATATTTACTTTTTCTCCTTCGTTAATTGATTCGGTATTTATATTGAATCGGTTTTTAGGTTTTGTCGTTAAACATTCAACAATAGTCTCAGTATCTAATACTGTATTTAAAGCGCTAAATGCAGATTCTAAACCGATAGTTCCGTTTTTAGCAATAGCAAATTCTACTTTTTTATACTCAACATCAATCGGATTGTGATCTGAAGTAATGATATCTATAACACCATTTTTAACTCCTTCAACTAAAGCATTTACATCTTCTTGAGTTCTAAGTGGTGGAGTTACTTTTGTATTGGCATCGAAACCTATTAACTCTTTATCCGTTAAAACTAAATTATGAACAGCAACACTACAGGTAACATTCAATTCTTTGCTTTTAGCTTCTTTAATTAATTCAACCGATTTTTTAGTTGAAATAGTAGGGATATGTAATTTACCTCCTGTATATTCTAACAAAAATAAATCTCTAGCAATTTGAAGTTCTTCTGCTAAAGCAGGAATTCCTTTCAAACCTAATCGAGTAGCATTAACGCCTTCGTGTGCAATTCCGTCTCCAGCAATGCTTTTGTTTTTAGGGAAACTAAGTACTAATCCATCAAAAATTTGAGCATATAATAAGGCAACTTTTAGTAGATTATCATTGCTAATAGGTTTGTTGTAATCTCCAAAAGCGATAGCTCCAGATTGTTGCATATCGTACAATTCTGCCATTTCAATTCCTTTGCTTTCTTGTGTTAAAGCTCCAATAGGATAAAGTTCTGTCGCAGAAAAAGTAGCTTTGTTTTTTAGAAACTCAATAGCTGCTTTGTTATCAACAATAGGTTGCGTATTTGGATTTACAGCAACAGCGGTAAAACCGCTTTTAGCTGCAGCAGTTAAACCATTTGCTATGGTTTCTCTTTCTTCGTAACCTGGTTCACCAAAAGAAGCACTGGTGTCGAACCAACCTGTTGAAATATGTAAGTTCTCTAACTCAATAATTTGAGTGTTTTCTGAAGGATTTATCGTATCATCAATTTTTTGAATGACACCATTTTCAATTAAAATATCTTTTGTTTGTTTGTGAAAAGGACTCGACTTGTCGATTATTGTTGCCGATTTTAGCAGCGTTGTCATGGTTTGAAGAATTTTATAATCAAAATTTCTAACAGCAAAGATACAATGGCTAAGGCTAAAAACCATTTCCAAAGCCAATGAACTTTATTTTTTTGTTCAATACTTTCAATAGCATCTTTTACCGAGTTAGAAATAATAATTTTATTTAGTTGTGTTGTTAATTCGTTGCTGTTTAAAAACTCCAATTTACTTTCATCTTTAGCGTAATTAAAAGCAATTTTTTTTATGAGTTGTTGCTCTTTATTTATGTTATAACTTCCTGCAAGTTGTGGTTGTTCTTTCGTAGTTAGCGTAACTTTATTTTGATAAGCTCTTTGTAAAGGAATAAATGAGCTTTCATTATTTTTAATGGAAAGTATTTCGTCTTTTCCTAACTGTTTTTGAACTTCAATAGTATTTTCCTTATCAATCGTATAATACAATTGAGTGGTTTTTAAACTTTGTAATCCGATAGTATAAAAAACAGGAACAATTAAAGGAGAGTTGGTGAAGTTAGAACTGGTTTTGTCTAAAGGAGAAGCAAACCAAAACAACCTAGCGGATGGCAATTTTGCCTCCTTTAAGAAAGCTTGATTATTTTCAAATTGAATCAAACTGCTTTCCTTTCTAAAGCTAGTTGGGTATTGAATAAGTGAGTTTGGATATTGAAAATTACGAACTCTTTTCTCAAAAACATTACTAAAAAATGGATGCTTATAGTTGATGTTTGTGATTTTTAAACTATCAGTTTTCTTTTTAGAAATATTACCAATATTTAGTTTGCCAAAAAGAGCATTATAACTATTCGTGTTACTTTCTTTATTAGGAATAAGAATAATATTTCCGCTATTGTTACTAAAAGTAGTTAAACTACTTATTAAGGGTTGCGGAATAGATTCCAACTGATTTAAAATTACCAATTGTTGATTGTTAATCAAGTTGTAATTGATGCCAGTTTCTTTGTTTTCGATAAAATTAAATTCATCTTTCGAGTAGATACGTTTTAAAAAGTCATTATTGTTACCAATAGCTAATACGTTGGTTTTTTCAGTACTGTTTACCGAAAAATAAAAGGTGTTATCGAAAGAATAGGTATCATTAAACGTTATAGAAACTTTTCCGTTAAAAGTATCGGTTTTATTCACTAAAAACTGTACAGTTTCTGTAGTATTTTTCTCTATTGAAAAAGTTTGTTTGTTTATCAGTTTGTCAGAATTAAAAATACTAATGGGAACATTCTTTTTAGCATTTCCTTGGTTTTGAACAACAATATTAACTTCTAAATTGGTTGCTTCTTTACTATTCACAAATAGGCTATCAATACTCAAATTGTTTTGTTGTTCAGGTAATAATTGAATTAAAGTTGTGTTCTTCGGAACATTTGTAAAATCACTCTTTTTAGTATTTTGAAAATCAGAAATAAAAACAGTTTTCGATTGTTGATTGTTAGTATTGTTTAGTTGTAAAAAAACCGTTTCTGGTAACTTTTCTTTTGCTACAGGTTTTAATTTTAATAGATGCTCTTTTAAACGATTATAATCAATATTATGGTAGTAGTTAGCGTTTGTTATTAGTGTGTATGTAGCTTCTTTGGGAGTGTTTTCAATAATTTCTTGCGTGGCAGTTTTTAATAAATTCCCTTTACTTCCTTTCGAATCTAAACTTAAAGAATTGTTTAAATAAATATTGTAATGCGTTTTCTCTTCAGCAGTTCTATTACTAAAATAAGGTTGTGCAAAAGCAATTATAATTCCTGTTAAAAGAAGTATTCTTGTTAATAAGACTAGCCATTTTTTTAACTGAGAACTTTTTCGAGTTTGTAACTGTAATTTTTTTAAAAAAGCAACATTGGTAAAAGGAACTTTTTCAAAACGTTGTAGTTGAAAAAGATGCACTAGAATAGGAATGATTAATAGTGCTAAAAAATATAAAACTTCAGGATGTTTAAATTGCATATGTTATGTTACTGAGGGTAAAAATAAATATTTTAGAATCGTAAAGTAAAATGAATCGTTAAAAATCTGTTAGAACTTTTAAAGGATTCCGACCAAAAATCAAATTTTAGTATTTTTGACCTATGACTACACAAGAAGACTGTAAGCTTCCTGAGCAAAAAGATTATCAACAGCACTGGAATACAGCTTATAATAAAAATACTACAGATAAATTAGGTTGGTACGAAGAACATTCTACCCAAACCATTCAATTAATTGAGAAAACAAATTTGCCTAAAAACGCATTAATATTAAATGTTGGGGTTGGCTCTTCAATTTTAATTGATGACTTGCTTGATAAAGGATACACGAATTTAATCGCAAATGATTTATCTGAAAAAGCGTTGGAAGATGTTAAAATCAGATTGAAAGAAAAAGCAAATGATGTTACTTTTATTGTTGATGATTTAACGAACTCAACAAAGTTAACTTCACTAGAGGAAGTGGCTTTATGGAACGATAGAGCAGTATTGCATTTTTTCTTAAAGGAAGAGGAACAAAAAGCGTATTTTGATTTACTGAAAAATAAAGTAGCTAAAGACGGATTTGTAATTATAGCAGTATTTTCAAAAGACGGAGCTGAAAAATGTTGTGGTTTACCCTTACAACGTTATGATGTTGAAATGTTAAAAGAAAAACTAGGTAGTGATTTTGAACTTCAAGAAAGTTTTGACCATGTTTTTATAAATCCATACGGAGGAGAACGACCTTATGTTTATACTTTATTCAAAAGAATGCATAAGTAGTATTTAAAGCAACTAACTAATCTTAAACAAGAACTTTTGGAAGTAACTCATATACCTTTTAAGGAAACGGGATTTTTCTCAAAAACGATGATTGATTATCTAAATCAGTCACCTAACATACAACCTTTTTACCATAATTTTTCTGATATAAACGGAATTGAAAAGCAGTTAGAAGAAAAGAAAAAGTCTTTTCCTAAAAATCACAGAAATGTATTAGTAAAGGTTTTAAAAGAACAATATAAAAATGTTGAAACAAGCGAATCAACTCAAGAAAATATTGAACTTTTAGCAAAAGAAAATACGTTTACAATTACTACTGGGCATCAATTAAATTTGTTCACAGGACCTTTATATTTTTTATATAAAATTATTTCCGCAATTAATTTATGTGAAGAATTAAGAGAGAAAAATCTAGAGCATAATTTTGTTCCTATTTATTGGATGGCTTCCGAAGATCATGATTTTGATGAAATAAATTATTTCAATTTTAAAGGGAAAAAAGTTCAATGGAATTCAGATCAAATTGGCCCAGTAGGAAGATTTTCTACAGAAGGATTAGAAGAAGTATTTAAAGTGTTCTCTCAAGATTTAGGCACTTCTAGAAATGCTGAATATTTAAAAGACTTGTTTAAAAAGGGATATATCCATCATCAGAATTTAGCAGATGCAACACGTTATATAGCCAATGAATTGTTTTCATCTTACGGTTTAGTAGTTGTGGATGCAGATCATAAAGAATTGAAACAGCTTTTTGTTCCTTATGTAGAAAGAGAGTTCACTGAAAATGTTTCTTATACTAATGTTACTGAAACCAATAAAAGCTTAGTAGAATTCTATAAAATCCAAGTAAATCCGAGGGAGATTAACCAGTTTTATATAACCAATACATTACGAGAACGCATTATTGAAGAAAATGGAGTTTTTAGAGTAATCAATACTGATATTTCTTGGGACCTAGAGGGATTAAAAAAAGAGTTGTCAGAAAGCCCTGAACGTTTTTCTCCAAATGTAATCATGCGTCCGTTGTATCAAGAGGTTATTTTACCAAACTTGGTATACATTGGAGGAGGAGGAGAATTAGCTTATTGGATGGAGTTGAAGAGCTATTTTAAAGCAGTAAACATTCCTTTTCCTGTATTGTTGTTGAGGAACTCGGTACAAGTTATTTCTGAAAAGCAAGCTAAAAAGCTAGAGAAGTTGCAAATGTCAGTTCAAGATGTTTTTAAAAAGCAGCATGATTTACTAAAAGAAAAGGTTGTTGAGAACTCAGATGTTTCTATAGATTTTCAAAAGAAAAAAGAGCATTTACAACAGCAATTTAATGAGTTAAGAATAGTTGCTGAAAAAACTGATCAATCGTTTATTGGAGCTGTAAACGCACAAGAGAAAAAGCAATTAAAAGGGATTGATAATTTAGAAAAACGATTAGTGAGAGCTGAAAAACGTAGACAAAAAGATTTGGTTGATAGAATAATATTACTTCAAAATAAATTGTTGCCGAATCAAAGTTTAGAAGAGCGTCAACGTAACTTCTCAGAATACTTTTTAGAATACGGAACAGATTTTATAAGCGTATTAAAAGATAATTTACAACCTTTGCAATTGGAATTCACAGTACTTATACTATAATGAAACTTAAGCAAGGGTTACACAAAAATAACATTCATAAAAAGGGATATGATTTTGATTTTTTAAAAACAAAATACCCTAAAATATCTAGTTTTATTGTAGAAAAACATGAAAAAGAAACCATTGATTTTTCGAATCCAATTGCTGTAAAAGAGTTAAATAAAGCTATTTTATTTTCGTATTATGGAATACAATACTGGAATTTTCCTGACGAAAACTTATGTCCGCCAATTCCAGGAAGAGTAGATTATATTCATCATATAGCTGATTTAATTCCGAGTAGGAAAAACGTTAAAGTTTTAGATATTGGTACAGGTGCTACCTGCATTTATCCGTTGTTAGGAACTACTGCTTATAATTGGAGTTTTGTTGCTTCTGATGTAAGTACAGAATCACTTAAAAACGCTCAAAGAATTATTGATAAAAATAATTTAAATGATTCTATTGAGTTACGTTTTCAAAAAGATGAAAGTCATATTTTAAAAGGAGTTTTAAAGGAAGAAGACTCATTTTCCTTAACAATGTGTAATCCGCCATTTTATAAATCAGAAGAAGAAGCAAGAGGAGCTAATAGGAGAAAGTCTCGAAATTTAGGGAATAATACTGTCCGCAATTTTTCAGGGAATTCTAATGAATTGTGGTATTTAGGTGGTGAGAAAGCTTTTTTACATACATATTTATACGAAAGTTCTTTAATGCCAAATAAAAGTAGTTGGTTTACCAGCTTGGTTTCAAAGAAAGAGAATATTGAAAGTTTACAAAAATCAGCAAAAAAGTTGGGCGTTGTTGAGTTTAAAACTATCCCAATGCATCAAGGAAATAAAGTAACTCGAATTGCTTGTTGGAGGTTTTAAACTGAGTGATGATTTTAAAAATACCTAATGTTAAGTATTTACTTTGCAGTTTAGTTTTCAGAGTTTTATAATTATTTTAATAGAAAACGAAAATGAAAACAAAACTACTTTTCTTACTAACAATGTTGTTGAGCATAACATTGTTTTCTCAAACAATTAACATTCCCGATTCAAATTTTGAACAAGCTCTAATTGATCTTGGTTTAGATACGAATGGGAAAAACGGAAACATTCTGCAAACTGATGCAGAAAAAATTATCACTTTATCAATAATTGAGAAAAATATTTCTGATTTAACTGGTATAGAAGCGATGATAAATTTAGAAAAATTAGAAGCTGGGTCTAATAGTATTACTACAGTAAACATAACTGCAAATACTAAATTGAAGGAAGTTTTTGTAGATAGAAACCAGCTAACTAGTATTGATGTTTCTAATAACACAGATTTAGTAAGATTGGGAGTAATGTATAATCAGATAGCAGCAATAGATATTTCTAACTTAACTAAGTTAACACATTTGTTTGTGCATGAAAATAAGTTGACAACTTTAAATGTTACTAATAGCCCTAATTTAATTTGGTTATACGCCTACTCTAATGAATTAACTTCAATTACTACAGGAACACAAGCAAGCCTAGAGCGATTTTATGCTTGGTCTAATAAGCTAACTGCTATAGATCTTAGCTCAATGTCTAATTTAAAAAGAGTAGTGGTAACTGATAATCAGTTAACAGCTGTAGATGCTAGTAATAGCCCAGATTTAGAATGGTTTACAATAGCAAATAATCAGGTAACTTCTGTTGATTTTTCTTCCAATCTTAAATTAATTTCTATTTGGATGTGGAATAACAAAGTATCTAGTATAGATGTTACAATGTTACCAGATTTAGAGCATTTAAGAATGACAGATAATCAAACTACAAGTATAGATTTAAGTAATAATACAAAACTTAAAACTTTTGAAGCTCAAAATAATGGATTAATAGCTTTAGACTTATCAAATAATACAGGGTTAGAATATATCTTTATTGGAAATAATCAATTACCAACTTTTAATGCATCAATTTTTCCTAGTCTAAAGAAGATCGGTGTTGATAATACTGGCATTAGTAGTTTAAATCTTTCAAATGCGCCAAATTTAGAGGAGGTTTTTGCTTCAGCAAATAGCATTACTAATATAGACTTATCTAATAACTCAAAAATGACTCGCTTGGTATTAGGAGGAAACTCAGGATTAACTACTATTGATGTAAGTAATATGAATACTTTACAAGAATTAAGAGTTGATAACACAGAAGTAACTGAGATAGATTTAGGAAATAATACCGATTTAAAACAGTTGTTTGTAAATGATAACTCGAGTTTAACAAAAATCAATTTAAACAATGGAAATAATGGTAAAATTACTGAACTAAATTTTGGTAATACTCCAAATTTAAATTGTGTTCAGGTAGATAATGTAGCATACGCAACTTCTAATTGGACAACTATTGGTAATGCAAGCTCGTTTAATAATGATTGTGGATATAATGAAGTAGATTTAGTGACAATACCAGATGTGAAATTTGAACAAGCATTAATAGACTTAGGAAAAGATACGAACGGTTTAGGAGGTACATTACTTTTGTCTGACGCTCAGAGTATTGATAGTTTAAAAGTATCTAAAAAAGAAATTGAAAACTTTACTGGAATAGAAACTTTTAATAATTTAATTTACATCAATTTTTCTGAAAATTTAATGCCTTCTATTAATTTATCTAATAATTCAAAGCTAAACAGAGTAGGAGGAACTTCTTGTTCAAACTTAACAACTGTTACTTTAGGAAACAACCCAGATTTGGTTAGGTTAAATTTAAATTTTAATAACAAATTAACAGATTTAGATATTTCGGGGTGTACTAATTTAGATTGGATGCAAGCAGGCTTGAGTAACTTATCGTCAATAGATTTGTCTAACAATATAAATTTAAAAAGTTTGCATTTAGGATATAGTAAAATCACATCTATTGATTTGTCTAACAATTCTAAATTAACCGAATTTTATATCCCTGATAATAGTTTAGCATCAATAGATGTATCAAATTTAACCGAATTATTACATTTAGATGTTAGCGGTAATAATATTGAAACATTAGATGCTTCGATGAACACGAAAATAATTTCAATAGGAGCTGGTAAAAATAATTTAAATGAAAATCGCTTTTTATGCAATTCTAATATCGAACATTTACGTTTAGAAGAGAATTCATTTGCTAATTTTAATGCTACAACTTATTCAAAAATTAAAACTTTAAATTTAAATAAACAAAAAATAGATTTAACAACCTTAAATTTAAATGGAATAACATCTTTAGAGCTTTTATATTTATGGGATAATGAGTTAGGAACAATAGATGTAAGTCAGTTATTAAACTTAAAAGAATTAGGAGTTAGTGATAGTAATTTTAATGCTTTAGATGTAACTAACAACACAAATTTGCAAAAACTTTGGGCTATAAATAATAACCTTTCTACATTAGATTTTAGTAATAATATTAACCTTACAGAGCTATATATAAGAGCTAATAACTTAAACGATTTAAATCTAAGCCAAAACAATAAGTTATCAACTTTAGAACTGTCTGAAAATCCAACTATAGAGCTAAATTTAGGTTCTCAACCAATAAAGACACTTTTAGCTAAGGATATGCCTAATTTGACAAAAATTAACCTAGCTAACGGAGGTAATAAAAACATTGCATCAATTGAACTAAATAATAATCCTAAACTCACTTGTGTACAAGTCGATGATGTTTCTTATGCTACAAATAATTGGACAAATGTAGATAATTCTTCTATTTTTAATATTGATTGTGGTTATACAACTCCAGAAATAGTAAACATTCCTGATGTGAATATGAAAAACGCATTATTAGCAGATAATCAAATTAATACAAATGGAGATGGCGAAATACAAGTATATGAAGCTGAAGCTATAAATGCTGATATTGATAAAGGAGAAAATTTAGGAATTACAGACTTAACAGGAATTGAAGCTTTTATAAATATTACAGGTTTAAATATTAAAGGAAACAATTTAACTACTGTTGATTTATCTAAAAACACAAAATTAAAATGGATAAATGTTGAGGGTAATAGTTTAACTGATTTAGATTTAAGTAATAATGTTCTTATAGAAAGAATTTATGCTTCAGATAATGAATTAACGTCATTAAATGTAGCGGGATTATCTAAGCTAGAAAGAGTTTATGCCGCAAAAAATAAATTAACTTCAATAGATGTTTCTAGTAACTCTAATCTAAAAGTTTTGTGGTTGCATGAAAATAATTTTTCGTCAATAGATGTTTCATCAAATACTTTATTAGAGCAGATTAATTTAGACTTGAATAATGAAGTTTCAAGCGTTGATTTTTCTAATAATTTAAAGTTATGGAGAGTACATTTATGGCAAAATAAGTTGACAACAATAGATGTTTCAATGTTAACAGAATTGTCGAGGCTATATCTTTCAGCAAATCAATTAACAAATTTAGATATTAGC
The DNA here is from genome assembly GCF_002120225.1 of Tenacibaculum holothuriorum. GTDB lineage: Bacteria > Bacteroidota > Bacteroidia > Flavobacteriales > Flavobacteriaceae > Polaribacter > Polaribacter holothuriorum. The sequence goes on from NZ_LAPZ01000007.1 coordinate 130,772, forward strand.
AAAAACACAAAACTTACAGATTTAAGAGCTGGAGAAAATGCTATTAGTACGTTAGATGTATCAAACAATCCTCTATTAACGAGGATAGATATGAATAAGAGTAGTTTAACCTCAATAGATGTATCTAAAAACACGTCATTAAAGCAATTGTGGTTAAATGAAAACCAGATAACAGGCGTTGATGTTTCAAAAAATAATTTGTTAGAAGAGTTGATATTGAATGATAATAAAATTATAAACATTGATATTTCTAATAACAACAAGTTGAAAAAACTTCATTTACAGAATAATGAGTTAGAAAGAGCGTATTTAATCAATGAAGCAAATGCTTTAATTACTGATTTCGACATAAGAAATAACGCAAATCTTGAATGTGTTGCTGTAGATGATGCTACTTGGTCTACTAACAATTGGACTCAAAAAGATAATCAAACTAGTTATAATGAAGATTGTTCTTCAATTTGGGAAGTGTATACTACAGATTCAAATTTAGAAGACGCTATTGCTAATGCTGCTGGTGTAGATTCGGATGGAGATGGAGTAATTACCTACGAAGAAGCTCAAAATTTTACAGGAGATTTAGATTTAAGTGGTAAAAACATTACAGACATAACAGGTTTAGAAGCGTTTACCAATGCTAAGAGTATTAATATTTCAGGAAATAGTATAACAGATATTAGTAGTTTACTTAATGGATCTACGGTTGTAGTAGCATCGAGAGGTAAAAAGCAAAAGAAAGAAATAGCAAGACAAGAGTTTACTGGTTTAGAGACATTAGATGTAAGTAATAATGAAATTGAAAGTATAGATATTAGTGAGTTAAAATCATTAAATACATTAACTACGTTGAATGTTTCAAATAACAAACTTAACTACTTAAGTATTAGTAATGGACATAATATTATTCTAACTACATTTAATGCTACAGGAAATTCGAGTTTAGGTTGTATTCAAGTTGATGATGTAGACAAAGCAAACAATAATAACGGATGGACAAAAGATAACACTGCAGATTATAACCTTGTTTGTGAAAGAAGTTTATCTACAGAAGAGTTAATAGATGTTAAAGATTCAATATTAATTTATCCAAATCCAGTTTCTGATATTTTAAAGATTGATATTAAAAATCAAGTTGAAGTAAAAGAAATTCGTTTATATAATATTGTAGGAAAACTAATATTTAAAACAAAATCTGTATTAGAAATTAATACAAGTAACTTCTCTAAAGGAATGTATTTATTAAGGGTTTCAACTAATAAAGGAGAGTTACAAAGAAAAATAATTAAGAATTAAGATAATTGTTAACTTGGTTTATGATAAAGAATGATTTACATTAATTTGTAAGTCATTCTTTTTATTTTCCTAACAAACGTTTTGCTGCGTTAAAAGGAGTGGTTTTACTTTCTTTTAGCTTTTTTATTTCACTATCTAGTAAATTTTTAATGTCTGGATTGTTATAAAAATTATCCTTTAATTGTTGGTTGATAGTTTCCAGTAACCAATATTTATTTTGCTGATTCCTTTTTTCATTAAAAAAACCAGATTTTTTAGCATCAGTAATATAGGTATCTATCATCGAAAAGATATTGTCTATTCCTTTATGTTGTAATGCACTAGCTACTAAAACTTTTGGAACCCATCCATTTTCTTTTGGAGGATAAAGATGTAAGGCTCGATTAAATTCAACTTTGGCAATTTTTGCATTTTTAGCATTATCACCATCAGCTTTATTAATAACAATAGCGTCTGCCATTTCTATAATTCCTCGTTTAATTCCTTGAAGTTCATCACCAGCTCCTGCCAATTTTAACAGTAAAAAGAAGTCCACCATAGAATGAACAGCAGTTTCACTTTGTCCTACACCAACAGTTTCAATAATAATGGTATCAAAACCAGCTGCTTCGCATAAAATAATAGTTTCCCGAGTTTTTTGAGCGACACCACCAAGTGAAGTTCCAGAAGGAGAAGGGCGAATAAACGCATTTTCATCGGTCACCAATTGTTCCATTCGAGTTTTATCACCTAAAATACTTCCTTTATTAACCGAGCTACTTGGGTCAACCGCTAAAACGGCTACTTTTTTACCAAGAGAAGTAAGGTGTTTTCCAAAAGATTCAATAAAAGTACTTTTACCAACTCCAGGAACACCAGTAATTCCGATTCTAACAGATTTATTTGCATAGGGTAAACAGGCTTCTAAAATTTCATTTGCTTTTTTTTGATGTTTAGCGTTTGTGCTTTCTACTAGCGTAATAGCTTTACTTAAAAAGGTAATGTTTCCTTTTAAAATTTGTGTAACATATTCAGAAGTAGGAGTTTGTTTCCTACGCTTTAGTTGAATTTTTTTTGCAGAAGTTTTACTGGTAGTTTCTGGTTGAGAAACCCCATCTTTTTCGGTAAGTGCAGACTTGTTTTTTTTGCTCATTCTAACAGTAAAAATAAAAGAAATTATTTATAAGAGATTAAATTAAAATGCTAAGTTTTTTTAGTTTATCTCTGTACGATATATTTGCATCTTTAAAATAAAAATTACTATGCAATTTAGTTATATCAAAAAGGAATTACTTTTCTTCATTTTTTTTATTCCAGTTTATATTTTTTCACAAACTCTTTTTGAGAGTAAGAATATTTATAAGAAACAAAAAGAGCAAAAGATTGTTCTTTATTCAAAGGCAGTAGATATAGATGGAGATGGAGATAAAGACATTATTAGTAGTTCTAGTTATAATGGGCAAAAATTGGTTTGGCATGAAAATCTTAATGGGAAAGGAAATTTTGGTTTACCGATTTATATTGAAGATACTCATGGGGCTATAGCAATAGAAAAAATCTTGGTAGCTGATTTTGATGGAGATAATGATTTAGATATTCTAAGTGTAAGTCGTTCCTATATTATTTTACATATAAATTCAAACGGAAATTATGATACCTCTAAAAAAATATACGGAGTATCATATAGTTACCTTATAACACCTTCGCTTGTTGAGGTTTACGATTTAGATGGCGATGGTGATAAAGATATTATACACTCTACTAGTATGTTTAAAAACATTGGACAAAATAATTTTGAAACTACTGGAATAGGAAGTGCATCGCTCTTAACTAATCAAAAAATAAGGAAATTATTACCAATAAATATTGATAATGATGAAGATATTGAACTTTTAGTAATCTCAGTTGGAGATGATAATGTTTATAAAGTATCTATATTAGACAAAATAAATTCTAGTGCTTTTTATAATGAAATAAAAACGTTAGTTACAGCTTCAGAAGAAATTACCTCTATTACAGTAGCTGATATTTACCCCGATTCGTATTTAGATATTTGTTATACAGTTAATAGAACTAATTCCAATCATTTTTGGATTAAGAATATAGATAATACTTTAACTTTTGAAGATAGTAAAGAATTATCTATTCATGATGGACAAATGCGAGATGTGTTTTTTTTAGATATGAATGGAGATAATGCTCCAGATTTAGTTGGTAATAGAGGAGTTGGTTATGGAATTATGTGGATGAAAAACGATGGAGAAGGTAACTTTATAGATAATAATGCTGGAGATAACTCTGTTTTTTTAGACCGAATAGTAACAGAAGATATAGAAGTAGTTGATACTTCAGATATTAATAATGATGGAAAACTAGACTTTATATTATCTTCTTCTAAAGATGACGAAGGTTTATTTGGTTGGTATAAAGGTTTGGGAGATGAGAAGTTTAGTAATATGAATATTATATCCAAAAAAGGTAATATAGCTTCAGAGTTTATAGTTGTTGATATAGATAATGACGGTGATATGGATACTTTTAATGGTCCTGTTGGAGATTACATTTATTTGCACGAAAATATAAACGGAAAATTAGCAAGACATCAAATAGAAGTAGGAGATTTTGATCGTAGCTCTTATTATCGAATTGGAGATTTAAATAATGATAATAATCCTGATTTAGTATGTAAAACAAAAAATGGAATAGTTTGGCTTAAGAAAGAGCAAAACAAATTGTTGTTTAATGATAAAAAAACAATAACCTCAGATTATTATAGAAATGATTTAGTTTTAGCAGATATTAATAATGATAACCAACTTGATGTAATAACAATACAAAATTGGTATAAAAATATTAATAAAGGAGAAGGTTTTGAGAAGCAATCAACTTTTAAATCTTTAGATGGATTAGATGTTTTTAAAATAGTAGTTTCTGACATCGATTTAGATAAAGACCTCGATATTATAATTGGTTCTAGTAATGGAAAAACTTATGGATCATCAAGTAAAAACTTAATAGGTTTCTATGAAAACACAGACGGAAAAGGAACTTTTAGTGATTTACAAGTTATTTTAGAATTATCTCAATCGGAATCAATAGGTAGTTTTACTGTGGGAGACATAGATAATGATGAAGATGAGGATATAGCTATAGGTTTTAAACCTAATCACATAAAAGTATTAGAAAATAAAGACGGTGACTTTTCTACTGTAGTTGACGATAAAGAGTATCCAAACCTTTACGGTATTTTTTTCATAGATATTGATAATGATAATAAGAAAGATTTATTAGTAGATTCGAATAATAGACTAGAAAAATCATTGTGGTACAAGAATAAAGGTGATAAAACATTTGAAAGTGGAGAAACAATGATTTTATCTAATAATGCTTGGCACAATGGTATTGCAACAATAGCAGATATTAATAATGATGGTGCAACAGATATTTTATTTAGATATTTTTCCTCAATTACTTATTTGCAATACACTTGGGGTATAAATTCAGAAGGAACGTTATCTATTGATGATAATGTTTCTGAATCCTTACTAAATAATAGAGTTAAAGTATTTCCTAATCCTGTAGAAGATTTTTTAAGTATAGAATCTAAGTTAAACATCAAAAGTATTGAAATATTTAATAGTCTAGGTCAAAAGAAAAAAGAAGTAAATAATAAAAAAATAATAAGTTTTAGAGGTTTAAATCAAGGGATTTATTTTGTTAAACTAAAATCAGAAGATGGTTCAGAAATCACAAAAACTATTATAAAACAATAAGAAGTTTTATTTATTTGAAAAATAAAAAAAGCATCAATTCAACAAGAATTGATGCTTTTTTTATATTATTATAAAATTTATGAAGATAAAAAATAAATATTTTTTGTAAAAATGCAACGTAGTTAAAAATACATCGTATTTAAGGCAAGAGATCTAAAATGAAATCAACCAAACAACTACATCGATCTGTAATAGAGGCTTGTAAAAAAAACGATGCCAAAGCACAAATGCAATTGTACGATTTGTATTGTGAAGCTATGTATACAGTTGCGTTGCGATACGTAAAAGATTCTTTTGTTGCTGAAGATGTGATGCAAGAAGCATTTATTAAAGCCTTTAAAAGCATAGAGTTTTACAGAGAAGAAGTAGCGTTTGGGGCTTGGTTAAAGAAGATAACTATTAATCAAAGTATAGATTGGTTAAAAAAGAAGAAATTATCATTAGTATCTATTAATGAAGAAATAACTTCAATTGTAGACGAAGGTGATTGGAATGTAGTTCCTAGTATTACTTATGAAGAAATCGTAAAAACCATTCAGCAATTAAAAGAAAAATACCGATTGGTACTTACACTGTTCTTGTTAGAAGGGTATGATCATAAAGAAATTTCACAAATATTAGGAATTACTGAAGTTACCTCTCGCACACACTTAATGAGAGGGAAAAAGTTAGTACAGGAAGAATTAAAAGCATTAAAACATGCCTAAAGATATTAGAGAAATATTAGATAAAAAAGTTGAAAATAAGGCAAACTTATCGATGAATCATCGTGAGCGTTTTCAGCATAAACTACAAACTGAATTACATTTAAAACCTAAAGAGAAGCAAAGTTTTAGATGGATGTATGTAGCAGCATCAATAGTCTTATTGGTTTCATTAGTAATTAGGTTTTATCCAACAGAAAATACCATAATAGAAGCACCAACACCAATAGTCGATTTAAATGAAGATACCAATACTCAAATTAGTTTAGGTACTATTTCACCAGAATTAAAAACCATTGAAGCCTATTATACAAATTCTATTAACTATGAATTGAGTCAATTAGAGTTGACAGATGAAAACAAAGAATTATTCGATGGCTATCTAAATAAATTAAAAGAATTAACCCAAGAATATAAATCGTTAACCAAAGAGCTCAATACAAAAGGAGTTAACGATAATACTATCAATGCATTGATTGGAAACCTGCAATTACGTTTACAATTACTAAAACGTATGCAAAAACAATTACATGAATTTAAAAATCCAACTCAAAATGAAATGCAATCCGTTTAAACTAACAGCTGTAGCATTGTTATTTTCTAGCATGCTATTAGCACAAAAAGTAGAAAAAAAATATAACGAAAAGTTTTACACAAATAAAGATGTAGAAATCAATATTAATGCAAGTAATGCAGATATTGAAGTAACAACATGGAATAAAAATGAAGTTGAAGTAAATGCCTATATAGAAGTTGAAGGGCTAGAAAAAGATGAGGCAGAAAAGTATTTGGAAAACTGGAATTTTGAAGCGTTAGGAAATAAAAAAACAGTGAAAATAAACGCAAGCAGTAATCAATTTCATGCTTTCGGAAAAGATAATTTTGTGTTTTTTAACTCAAATAATAATTTACCAGAAACAATAGGTTTTGGTAAAGAGTTAGATGAAGATGTAATAGTTATAGCAGAGGATGGGTTACCAGAAATACTAATTCCTGATATAGATTTTGATGCTTTAATCACTCCGGCATTAGATAATCTTGATTTTGACTTTGACAAATACGACGAAGATGGAGATAATTATTTTATTCAGTGGAAAGATGGAGTTAATGATATAACCATTAAATCTAAAGAAGAATGGGAAAAATTTAAAAAAACTAAAGAGTATAAAAAGTATAAAAAAGAAAAAGCGAAACGAAAAAAAGAATTAGCAAAACAGCTAAGAGAATTAAAAAAGAAAAAGATAGATAAAAAAGAAATAAAAAAAGCTTTAGCAAAGGCAAGAATAGAAATAAAAAAACTTGATAAGGAAAAGATTAGAAAGGATATCGCTAAAGCTAGAAAAGCGTTAAAAAATACACGTTTCAACTATTATTTTTCTAGTGATAATAATTTTACAATCAATGATAAAAAAGTAAAAATAACCAAGAAGATTAAAATTAGAGTACCTAAGAATGCTACTTTTAATTTAAATACTCGTCATTGTAAAGTAAAGTTACCAAAAACCAAAGCGGTAGGTAAAGTTTCTTACGGAAGCTTTAACGCAGACGAACTAAATGGAGGAAACTTGAAAATAATAGGATCTCCAGTAACTATTCAAACATTAAATGCTTGTACGTTGTTTTTAAACAACGTACAAGATGCTAAAATAACTTCAGCATCAAATATGATTCTAAATAGTAATTCATCTGTAATCAAGATTGATAATCTTATAGAGAATTCTGAAGTTGTAGATGATTTTGGAGAATTGAGAATAGAGAATGTCAATAGGGACTATAAAAAACTTTTCATAAACTTAAATTCTTCTGTGGCAAAAATTAAATTTAATGGGCTTAAAAAAATACTAAAAGCTAGTTTTAATAAAGAAGGGTTTAGTAAATATTTAACCAAAAAGCCTACAATGTTTTATGGAGAGAATAGAATATCATCTACAGGGAATTTTAATATTACCACAGAAGATAATAGCATAAAAATAAAGGGGAAATATAGTAAAATTGATATTGAAAAATGATAAGAAAAATACTATTCATAATAATATGCTTTTTTTCAGTTTATGCATTTTCCCAAGAAGCTTTTGATAAAAACACAATTATAGGAACTTCATGCTTTTATTCAGGAAGGCAAACAAAAATTATCTTACAGTTTGAAAGATTGATTAAAAATAAAAATGAAAAGGAAATAAGAAAAAAACTATTCTCATCGAAAAAAGAAGAGAGATTATTATCAGCTAAAATATTAGGTTTCTTAGCTTCTAAAAAATCAATAACACTATCTAAAGAAGAAGAAATTCAACAAAATAACATAAAAAACTCAAATGATGAGGTTTTTATCTGTTCAGGTTGCTCCTTTATCAACAAAGTTAAAACGAAAGACTTTTTCTCACCAACATTAAAAAATAATCAAGTATTGTTAGAATCTTGGTTACACATAAAACTAGAAAACTTTTAACTAATAAATAGCATAAAAGTGCCTATATTTACCATTCGAAATTAGTCATTTTTTTCAATGGAATTATACAAAGAAAATCAACTTAAAATATACAATTCGCTATCAAAAAGTAAAGAAGTTTTTGTACCTGTAACCGAAGGTAGAGTAGGAATGTATGTTTGTGGTCCAACCGTGTATAGTAATGTACACTTAGGTAACGTACGTACATTTATGTCTTTCGATATGGTATTTCGTTACTTAAAACATTTAGACTACAAAGTTCGCTATGTTCGAAATATTACTGATGCAGGTCATTTAGAAGATGATGCAGATGAAGATAAAATTGCTAAAAAAGCTCGTTTAGAGCAATTAGAACCAATGGAAGTTGTACAGCGTTATACAGTAGATTTTCATGAGGTTACTAAATTATACAATTTCTTACCACCAAGTATTGAGCCTACTGCAACTGGGCATATTGTTGAGCAAATTGAAATGATTAAAGAAATCATGGAAAAAGGTTTTGCTTACGAAGTAAATGGTTCGGTGTATTTCGATGTATTAAAATACAATGAAGATCATAACTACGGAATTTTATCGGGTAGAACTATTGAAGATGCTATCAACAATACACGAACTTTAGACGGACAATCAGATAAAAAGAATCCACAAGATTTTGCACTTTGGAAAAAAGCCGATGAGCGTCATATCATGCGTTGGCCTTCTCCTTGGAGTGACGGTTTCCCTGGTTGGCATTTAGAATGTTCAGTAATGAGTTCTAAGTACTTAGGAGAACAATTTGATATTCATGGTGGTGGAATGGATTTAAAATTTCCACATCACGAGTGTGAAATTGCACAATCTCATACATGCTCAGGTGTGCAGCCAGTAAATTATTGGATGCATGCTAATATGCTTTTGTTGAATAGTCAAAAAATGTCTAAATCGACAGGAAATCATATTTTACCTGGAGAAATCTTAACAGGAGAGAATAAAATTTTAAGCAAAGCATTTTCGGCAGGAGTTGTTCGTTTCTTTATAATGCAAGCACATTACCGTAGTATTTTAGATTTTTCTAATGATGCACTATTGGCTTCAGAAAAAGGATATAATAAACTAATGGAAGCTCTTAAAACATTAAAAACTGTAGTTGCTGATTCATCTTCAGGTTTTGATGTTAAAGAATGGAAGCAGAAGTGTTATGATGCTATGAATGACGATTTTAATACACCAATATTAATATCTCATTTATTCGAAGCTGTTAAATTCATTAATTTATTAAGAGATAAAAAAGCAAAAGTTTCAGAAGAAGATTTAAAAGATTTACAAGAAACACTTAATGCTTTTGTATTTGAAGTTTTAGGTTTATTAGACGAAGAAAAACAACAAGGTTCAGATAAAGTTGATGGAGTTGTAGAGTTGTTAATTAAACTTAGAAAAGAAGCAAGAGACAATAAAGATTGGGCATTGTCAGATCAAATTCGTGATGAGTTATTAGCTTTAGGTATTCAGTTAAAAGACGGTAGAGAAGGCACTACTTTTACAATAAACTAATTGAAAAAGATATTAGCATATCCGTTTATTTTATTGGTTCGTTTTTATCAAACGGCAATATCTCCTTTTACACCAGCAACGTGTAGATATACACCAACTTGCTCACATTATGCAATTGAAGCATTACAAAAACACGGACTTTTTTATGGTGGATGGTTAGCTACAAAACGTATTTTTAGCTGTCATCCTTGGGGAGGAAGTGGTTATGACCCTGTACCAGACAAAAAAGAAATAAAAAATCATAAAAATTAACTAATTAAATGAATTATTTATCAATAATATGGGATCCTTCAATAGGAATAGATTTAGGCTTTTTTACCATTCGTTGGTATAGTTTAATGTTTGTAATAGCCTTTGTATTAGGATTACATTTAATGAAGAAAATTTATATAAATGATGGTATAAATCCAGATAAATTGGATCCGTTATTTATGTACGTATTTGTTTCTATGTTAATAGGAATGCGTTTAGGAGAAGTTTTTTTCTATAACTGGGGTTATTATCAAAATAATTTATTAGAGATTATTTTACCATTTAAAAAGCAAGTAGGAGCAGAGGCTCTTTTTGGAATAATAAAAGGATGGAAGTTTACAGGTTTTACAGGTTTTGCTAGCCATGGGGCAGCAATTGCTATTCCAATAGCTTTGTATTTCTATGCTAAAAAACATTTACAAAAATCATGGTTGTTTATCTTAGATAGAATGGGGATTATGGTTGCTTTAGCAGGATTTTTTATCCGATTTGGAAACTTTTTTAATTCAGAAATCTATGGAAAACCAACGGGTAGTTCTTTCGGAGTGATTTTTAAAGGAGCTGGGGAAACGGTTCCGCGCCATCCAACACAATTATACGAAGCATTTAGTTATTTAATACTATTCTTTGCATTGTGGTATTTTTATTGGAAAACAGATAAGAAAAAACAAGAAGGTTTTTTATTCGGGTTGTTTATGATAGTTCTTTGGGGATTACGTTTAACCATAGAATATTTAAAAGAACCACAGGTTGAAGGAAGAGAAGATATTCTTTTAGGATTAAATACTGGTCAATTATTAAGTATTCCGTTAATCTTAATAGGTGTTTGGTTGATGATTAGAAAATCACCAAGTGCAAAATAAAAGAAAAGCTCTTAGTTTAACTAAGAGCTTTTCTTTTATTGCAGACCTTCAATTTTTATATTGAAATTCCAATCATGTTCATGCCATAAATCAGCTTTGTTCAAGTTATTATTAAATCTTTTATGTGAAGTGCTAGTATAACCACCATTAAAACAAAACCCAGATGATTTATTAGTGTTTCCTGAACTCGAAGCTGTTATTCCTAGTTTTTGACCATCAATTAAATACCATTGAAAAATATACTTTTCATTTTTTTTAAAGAAAAGTTTTTTACTTTCTAAATCAAAAGGAATAAATCCACCATTAAAATTACTTGATACTTCAGTAATAGTGGTAGCTATAATTTCTTCATTAGTATTTCTAATGTTTAATTTAATTTTTACTGGTTGATTATAAAGATTGTCGTTGCTATCATATCTAAACCCTTCACGTAAATGAATACTGAATGAAGTTGGACTTAGGTCTTTTTCAAGGATAATTGCTTGACCAGTTCCAACATTTCTATCATAAGGTATAATACCAGTAACAAAATCTCTATCATCTCCTCCGAACCATTTCCAAGCGTTCATCTCATTACATGTACGCATAAAGCTTTCATCCATATGAGAAATCTTAACGTTATATGTACGTTTTATTCCTGATTGTGATGTGACAGTAATAGCTACATCTGAAGAGAAATCAGAAATGTTTATTGGATTTAAAGTAGCTTTTTCAGAAATAAAGATGGTAGTATTTAAATTTGATAAATTAACATATGGAGGTATTCTTTGAGTAATTATGTTTTTATTATTATCAATAGTTGCTTTTGTTGTAAAATTATTACTATTTATTTGAAACTCTAAAATATAATTATCATTACATGTTTTTTTTGTGATAAGAACAGTGTAAGTGTTTTTTTGTCCATTTTCAGCTGTTATAGTAAAGTTTATAGGTTTAGTTAAAGAAGTTATTTGTTGCGGGTCAGGAGATATAGAAGCTTTATGAGGAATTTGTATATCTAGAGTTATATCTTCTAAGTCGAAATCACAATCAACTTCACCAATAATAGAGTTTCCTTCAATAGTAAAGTTTTTAGAAAAGCTTCCTTTATTCATGGTAAATGAAAGTATTTGATTATTTTCATTCAGTTGAATACCGTTTTTGGTACAAGAGAAACTAAGAGATAATATCAATATGGAAAGATAAGTGATTAGAGTATTAAAATTATTTTTCATAACAAGAATTTAAATGTTTATTTTTTGAGGTAAAAATAGGATTAAAAACTCATACTCGTTTTAAAGTTTAAAACTCTGCCTGTCATAAAATTAGGAATTCCGTATTGTCTTTTACTATATGCATCTCGAACCCAAGTGTTAGTGTTAGAGTTTTTAATATCAAAAATGTTGAATAATTCTAAACCTACAGTAAATTCTTTAAAGTGTTGTAAAAATTTACTTGTAGGTGTTTTATTGGCATCAACAAAAATATATGAGAGTCCTAAATCTGCACGTTTATAGTCATTTAAACGATTTTGGAACTCATAAACATCAGAATATGCTGGTGCTCCACCTGGTAAACCAGTATTGTAAACAATATTTAAATAAGCTTTTAAATCTGGTAAATTAGGAACATAATCTTGAAAAAGTACACCGAACTTTAAACGTTGATCTGTGGGCCTTGCTATATAACCACGATTGTTGATATTTTCTTCAGTTTTTAAATATCCAAAACTCACCCAACTATCATTTCCTGGAACAAATTCTCCATTTAAACGAATATCTAATCCGTAAGCGTAAGCTTCAGTAACATTATCTGCTCTATAACGAACCCTTACATTATCTACTGAATAGGCATTTACGTTTGATAAATCTTTATAATATAATTCGGTAGTTAGTTTAAAAGGTCGTTCCCAAAGTGTAAAACTATAATCGTTACCAGCAACTATATGAATTGATTTTTGCGCTTTTACCTCAGGATGAATTTTACCATCAAAATCTCTTAACTCTTTATAAAAAGGAGGTTGAGAATACCATCCTCCTGAAAGTCTGAAAAGCATGTCGCTATTCCAGTCTGGTTTAATAGCGAATTGAGCTCTTGGGCTAAAAGTTGTATGACTTTTAGATGAGGTAATATTGTCTGAAACTGTCCAATGATGAGTTCTTACACCAAGATTTAACCATATCTCGTTATCATTCCAATTTGTTTTTCTACTGAATTGTAAAAATCCAGAAAGACGGTTAATGTCTACATTATTTCGAGCATCTACTTTTTGAAAAGGTTCTATAGGACCTGTAAAAGGCTCATATGGTTGATTATTTCCTGTATGATGAGGCGGACGAATAGAAAAACCTAACGAATCGATTACTTCCCATTCTTTAATTCGGTCTTTAATATTTTCTTTTTGATATTTAACTCCAGCTCGCCATTCATTTTTTCCATCTTTCAATGTAGCTCTTAACTGTACATTACTAATTAAGGCATCTAAATCGTTACGAGCATGATTTACTTGCGAACCAATTCCTTGAGCGAATTGAACTTCACCAAAACTTTCAGAACCAATATTACCATCAACTTCACCTAATGCATAAGCAGCAGCGATGTCAAAATATTCTTGCTCTTGCGTGTTAAACGAAGATACAGTTCCTGTAAGCTTTAAATTTTCATTTACTTGATATTCCGCAGAAAATGCTCCGAACAATGTTTTAAATTGGTCTTCTTCTTGCCCTTGATAAAAAACAATCAATTCTAACGGATTTGCAACTGTACCAAAACGAGTTCGCCTTGTTAGAGGTTTATAGTTATAATCGTTTAAAGAAAAGTTTCCTAAAAAGTTTAAGGTTAACTTTTCGTTTGCTTTATAACTTAAAAATGTTTGTACATCGGTAAATTTAGGTCTAAAATTAACTTCGGTTTGTTTGCTATTTACAAAAAGGCTGTTGTCTCTATATCGAACTCCTAAAATAGCACTCAGTTTATTGTTTAAAAAAGTATCTTCTACAGTAATTCCTCCACCTAATAAGCTTAAATCAATACGAGCTCCGAATTCTTTAGGCTTTCTGTAAGTAATATCTAAAACAGAAGAAAGTTTGTCTCCGTATTTTGCTTGAAATCCACCAGCAGAAAACTTAATATTCTGAATCATATGTGTGTTTATAAAGCTTAATCCTTCTTGCTGACCAGAACGGATTAAAAAAGGACGGTAAACTTCAATACCATTTACATATACCAAGTTTTCATCAAAATTTCCACCGCGAACATTGTACTGTGTACTTAATTCGTTGTTGTTGCTAACTCCTGGTAAAGTCATTAACACATTTTCAACACCTGAATTGGCACCTACTAAGGTATTTACCTTTTTAGTTTCTATTTTAGTAATTCCTTGTGCTTCGTTTTTTTGATTTTTTACAATAACCTCTTCTAACTCTTGCGTCTTGAAAGTTAACGTAGGAGAGAAGTTAAAAACTCTACTTCCTCTGGCTGTGAATTTTTTACTAATAGTTTTATAGGAAACGTGTGTAAATGTAACCGAAACCGTTTTTCTTACAGGAATAGTAAATTGATATTCACCATTTTTATTCGTAGTTGTTCCGTCTTTTAAGTAAGTAATTGCTACTCCTTCAATAGGTTGGTTATACTTGTTTATAATTTTACCTTTTACTGTGGCTGTTTTTTGCGCAAAAACTAGCGCAGGAAATAACAATAGTATAAGTAGTTTTCTCAAAATAAATACAGTGATGAATTAGTTACTTTCTAAAAAACGTAGCAGAAATGGTTTTGGTATTCCCTACATTATCAGAAACTACAAGTTTAAAAAGATGTTTGCTACCTACCAACTTTTTGTCATTAAAATCGTAAGTAAGAATTCCTTTTTTATGATTATATTCCATTAAAACCCAGTCACCATCAATGGTAGCAACATAATCATTAATGCCAGATTGTTTGTCTTTAATTTTTACTTTCAATGCAGAAAGTTTAGAAACCCATTGCTTATTTTTAAAGTTAACTAAATAGGCAGTAGGTGGAATAGAATCGTATTTTAAAGTATAACTACCTAAGCTTTTGGTAGTAGTAAAGACTTTATTTTCTTTTTTACGTGTTGATGTGTATCTCGGATATTTTTTACGAGTAACATTGGCAATATATACTTGTTTTTTTTGTTGAGAATTTAAATGATCGGTAAAAAATGTTAGCGTATATCTTTTGTTTAGAGGTATTGTAGGTTCATGAATTTTAGCAATACCATTATCTATTGAAAAATCTAAAAAACAATCTTCGTAAAAAGTATTTTTAGGAAAAGCAATAGTTACATTTTTCTGTTGAAACTTATTAAATTCTTTGTGCTTAATTTTATATGCTGTGGTATCAATTTTTTTTAAAAGAGTATTGCTTGCTACACCTTGTACAGGAATTTTTATAGAAGCAGTATTGTTCACAAAATCTTTAGCGATGATTTCAATATTGTAATTGTAACCATTTTCAATGTCAATTTTTCCGTTATTAATTAAATCTTCATAAATGCTAAGCTTATTGGCTTTTACTTTATGCGTTTTTTGAATTCTACTTCTGTATTTAGCATAGTGAGGATAATCAATTAGTAAGTTAATGTATTTACTTTCAGGGAAAGAAAAAGTTTCTAAATCATGATAATACACGCGATTACCATTTATTTTCATTTCTAAACTATATACACCGTTTTTATTAAGAGCATCATCTAAACGATCAAAAACATTTACCCCAAAACCAATAGTACCACTTGCAGAAATTCTATTAGCAATGTATTTACCACTGCCTAAATTTTTAATTTCTAAATCGGTTTTTTGAGCTGTATTATTTATACGAGCATCTTCAGAAAGCGGATAAACCATTAATTTTCTAAAAATAGGAACTTTAGTATCTGAAGGTTTTAAACCAAATAACATTGGGTTTATGATATGTTCGGTTTCAGTATCTCTAATTTCATAGTGTAGGTGAGGACCTCCAGAACTTCCGCTATCTCCTGTATATCCTAAAAGTTGCCCTTTTTTAATAGGAAATTTTTCAGGGTTTGGAAAAATATTACCAGTACTATATTTCTTCTTTTTGTATTGAATCTTTTTGATATAAGCTTGAACTTCTGGAGCATATTTTTTTAAATGTGCATACACAGTTGTATATCCATTAGGATGATTCATATACAAAGCTTTTCCAAAACCATATTGAGAAACTTTTAGTCGAGAAATATATCCATCAGCTGGAGCATAAATAGGAATTCCTTGTTTACCTAAGGTTTTTATATCAACTCCAGAGTGAAAATGATTACTGCGCAATTCCCCAAAAGTTCCCGAAAGAATAATCGGAATTTTTAAAGGAGCCGAAAAATAGTGTTTAGGATATTGTTTCTGCGCAATTACAGCGCAACAAAAAAAAGTCATTAAAAATGAAATAAATACTCTCAATCTGCAACGGTTTATAACAAAAATACTAAAAAAATAACCAAAGATTTAGTAGGTTAATACTAAGGGAGTTAGTAAAAATGAGTGAAATTTTTGTGAATGTAGTTTGAGATTAATAACTTTGTGAAAATAGTTATATTCTCAAAAAGTACATGAGTAAGACCTTAGAAGCAATTCATTTACTGGAAGATAGGTTGCAAAAACTACTGGTAAATTATGAGTTTTTAAAAGAAGAAAACGAGGTTTTACTTAACAGTAATGCTAAATTGCAATACTTATTACAAGAGAAACAATCGGAATTAGAAGCAAAAGAAGAAGAATATAAATTGTTGAAAATTGCGAAAACTATAGAGGGCAGTAACGAAAATACACGAGAAACAAAACTCAAAATAAATGCTTTAATTCGAGAGATAGATAAATGTATTACACTCTTGAATTCGTAAAATAAGTTCTTTACATGGCAAAACTAAAAGTTAATGTTGTTATAGCTGGTAGAACATATCCTTTAACTGTGCAAAATACTGAAGAGGAAGAAGGAATGCGTAAGGCAGCAAAACAAATTAATGAATTAATTGCTAAATTTGAACAAAATTATGCTGTGTCCGATAAGCAAGATGTATTAGCAATGTGTGCATTACAATTTGCATCAAAACAGCAAATAAACAAGATATTTAGTTCAAACGAAGAAGAAAAAGCATTACAACAAATAAACAAATTAACAAGCTTATTAGATAAGCATTTGTAAGTTCTTTAAAATAAAAATTTTAATATACTGCCTACATTAGTACATTGTTTAATAAACTCAACGCTATACAATTAAAAAGGATGAGTCTTGGTTAGTAAAGCATGCCGATTTTATTCGGATCCTTGATCAGCCAGTTAGTCCTAAACCTGTTTTTCAGGAGTTTATAAGACCCTACTGATGTAGGCTTTTTTTATACAATTAATCAAAATTATGGAAGGATATGTATTTCCTGCATTAGCAGGAATTATTGGTTTAGTAATAGGTTTTCTTATTGCTAAAATGTTAGAAAAATCGAAGGCGAATAAATTAATACAAGAAACAGAAAAAGAAGCTAAGAATATTCTTAAAGAAGCAAAAGTTGAGGCTGATGCAATTAAGAAAGACAAGATATTTCAAGCAAAAGAAAAGTTTATAGAACTTAAGTCTGAGCATGAAAAAGTAATTTTAGCTCGTGAAAAGAAAGTTTCTGATGTAGAAAAAAGAGTTAGAGATAAAGAAAGTCAGGTTTCTTCAGAGTTAGATAAAAACAAAAAATTGAATCGCTCTCTTGAAAAGAAAGAGGCAGATTTCGATTATAAATTAGAGTTCTTAGACAAAAAAGAATCTGAAATAGAAAAGCTTCACAAACGTCATGTAGATATGTTAGAGCAAATCTCAGGTTTATCTGCAGACGAAGCGAAAACAGAGCTTGTAGCGTCTTTAAAAGATGAAGCAAAAGCAGATGCAATGTCGTTTATTCAAGACACTGTTGAAGAGGCTAAAATGACCGCACAGCAAGAAGCTCGTAAAGTTGTTTTAAATACCATTCAAAGAGTAGGAGTAGAGCAAGCAGTAGAAAACTGTGTGTCTGTTTTCAACTTAGAGTCAGATGATGTAAAAGGTAGAATTATTGGTAGGGAAGGGCGTAATATTCGTGCTTTAGAAGCTGCTACTGGAGTAGAGATTATTGTTGATGATACTCCTGAAGCAATTATCTTATCGTGTTTCGATCCTGTTCGTCGTGAAATTGCTCGTTTATCGATGCATAAATTAGTTACCGACGGAAGAATTCATCCAGCAAGAATTGAAGAAGTTGTTCGTAAAACTGAAAAGCAAATCAATCAAGAAATTATTGAAGTTGGTAAGCGTACAGTTATCGATTTAGGAATTCATGGTTTGCATCCTGAATTAATTAAAACAGTAGGTCGTATGAAGTATCGTTCTTCTTACGGACAAAACTTATTACAGCACTCTCGTGAAGTAGCAAACTTATGTGGTATTATGGCTGCTGAAATGGGCTTAAATGCTAAAGCTGCTAAAAGAGCTGGTTTATTACACGATATAGGTAAAGTACCAGAAACAGAAAGTGAGTTGCCACACGCATTATTAGGTATGCAATGGGCAGAGAAGTATGGTGAAAAGCCAAATGTATGTAATGCAATTGGAGCTCACCACGATGAAATAGAAATGAAGAGTTTAATTGCTCCGATAGTACAGGTTTGTGATGCAATTTCTGGGGCAAGACCAGGAGCTCGTCGTCAAGTTTTAGATAGTTATATTCAACGTTTAAAAGATTTAGAAGATATTGCTTTTGGATTTAACGGTGTGCAAAAAGCATATGCTATTCAAGCTGGACGTGAATTGCGTGTAATGGTTGAAAGTGCTAAAGTAAATGATACGAAGGCAGCGGAATTATCTTTCAATATTTCTCAAAAAATACAAAATGATATGACTTATCCAGGTCAAGTTAAAGTAACTGTTATTAGAGAAACTAGAGCTGTAAATGTAGCTAAGTAAGAGTTTGCTTTTTAATAAATACATAAAAAATCCGATGAAAATTTCATCGGATTTTTTTATGATTACCTTCTATTTTTATTTCTACCTTTTTCTTTTTTTATATCTTTTTTAAAGTAAAGATTGTCGTCATTGTATCTATCAATCTTTTTTGGCTTTCTTCTCTTTAAAACTTTACTTCTCTTACCAATTTTTGCATTCGGAACTGCTCTATAGTAGTAGAAGTTATTATCTTCTTTAAACTGTCTGTAATTTCTTCTAAAATCTCTTCTATAAAAATATACATCGTCATAATCGCAAACATCTCCAATATTAATGTCAATATCAATTCCTACATTGTCGTTGTAATATACATCATCTTCACAATAATCGTTAAACTTTACATTTCCAAAGAATCTTGGGTTTCCCCAACGGTCGTAACGAATTTTTAAATTTCCTACTCGAGTCATTTGTCCGAATCTATAATCGATGTAAACACTACCAATTCGTTTTACGTTTCCTCTAGAATCGTAATTAATAAACGAATTTCCTACACGTCTAACACGACCTCTAAAATCACGTTCAATCCTAACACCTCTATTTACACGAGTTCTACGTCCGTTATAGTCGTAATATCTAGTAGAATTAGGATGTGTATTAAAATCGAAGTCTCCATTTAAGAAAACGTGGAATTTTACACCTCTTTCTACAAATGAGATTACATCATCATAACGATAATTAACCCCAATTTTGCTAGTTGATTTGTGATTTGTGCTTGCAAAACTTCCTGTTGCAAATGTCATTAAGCCTAATAATAATAGTACACCTTTTTTCATAATTGCTAAATTTTAGGGTTTATTGCTTACTCTGTATGCTTTTCAGCTTCCGCATTTGTGTATCAATTTTCAAATTGCGTGCCAAAAAAGATGAAAAATCATAACTAATTGTTAGTCAGTTGTTTATTTTTTTATTGATAAGAAAGTAGATAAAATTTATAATTCGCCGTAAAATGTTCTATATTTATGCGACATACTTTAAAATTTAAGTAAAAAAATGATTGACGCAATTGAAAAAAACTTATTGAGAGGAGTAAAGTTGTTAAATTCTATTTCTGATGAAGAATATAGTAACAACACAATTCCTCCTTACTATTCTAGTATAGGTTGTAATATGCGTCACATTCTCGATGTGTTTTCTTGTATTTTTAATGGTTTAGAAAGTGGCAGAGTAGATTTTTCTGATAGAGAGAGAAACACGTTAGCTGAACAAGAAACTAGGGCAGGAATCGTTTATTTTGAGAAAGTTTTGAATCAATTATATAAATTGAATCCGGATGATTTTGATAAAATAATTTCTGTTACAGATGATTTGGGTACAGGAAAAGTTACTGCAAGTTATACTGTTGGTAGTGCTTTAATTCAAGCACATAGTCATGCCATACATCATTATGCAAGTATTGGTTTTATTATAAATCAATTAGGAATTGAATTACCAGATGCAGATTTTGGATATAATCCTACAACACCTAAAAAAGTAACAGTTAAATAGGAGGGAAGTTTATCGAGTTATATAAACCCAACCTTTTAAAACTTTATCAAGTTCTGAATTTCCAAACTTAAGGATGTAAAAATAAGTTCCTGTTGGTAATCCATCTTTTACATCAACTGTATTAGGATTGTTAGAAATTCCTCCCCAGTTGTTAGTGTAATTTACAGTTTTGTAAACACTATTTCCCCAACGATTAAATATTTCTAAATTATTTTGCTTGTATTGTTCTAAACCTTCAAAAACTAACACATCGTTTTTACCATCTCCGTTAGGGCTTATGTATATATTATCATTAGCTAAATCGTCTGTATTAGCAGCAGAGCCTAATGTAATAACGACATAATCATTAGGAATAAATATGTTTGAAGTAATTTCTCCTTGATTTAAATCACCATTAATATTAGATTGACCTAAATCAATCCATTTTTGTTCAGTTTCGTTCCAGCCAACAACTCTTAATTGTCTTAAATCATTAGTAATTGTAGTAATGTCACTTTGATTATCCCAAGTAAGTGTAACCGTGGTTTCTGCACTTCCATCTAAATCCCAAAATTCAATATTACTTATGTTTTGTAAGAAAATTTGCTTTTCAGAAGTTGTGAAAGTATTATTAGAAAAGTTAGGTTGAGTTGAATTAGGGTCCGAAAAATAATAAGCTCCTTTGAATATTGTAATACTGTTTTGATCTGGAATTCGCATTACTCTAAGTCTATCATCATCTCCAATAGGAAAAGTAAATTCAGTATCACTAATAATAGAACTGTAACCGTCAACATGATTAGCATCTCCTTCACCAGCATACAAACGATAGTTTATAAAGTCTAAAGAAATGTTTTTATTATTTCTAGGAGTTATTACTTTACCAGAGATAAAAGATAAATCGTTAGTAATTCCAAGTGATGTTTGTAATTCTAAATTATTTAAAGCATCTATATCTACATCGAAAAATTCAGCTCTTTGGCTACCCGATACAGTTCTTATTTCATTTAAAGCGTAAAAACCAGCAAAACCTAAATTATTGGTAAAATCTCCATTATTAACAAGGTTGGTGTGAAAACCTATTTTCCCATCAGAATGGATCCTTACATTACCATTGTTCTGAAAAGCAGTTTGAGCACAAACAATTAGTGAAAAAAAGTAAATTAAAAATGTTAGTTCTTTTTTCATATTAATAAAGTTTGTTAATCATTACAGTAGATTCATTTGCTCCGCTAAAATTAACTATACCAACATTAGCTTCTCTAAAAGTTCTAATTGTAACTACATCACCTGCGTTTAGTTGAAGGATTTCACTTAAATGAAGACTAGATTGTTCATGCCTATCTGTATTAGGTCTAAACCTAATATATCCTGTTGATGCTATAGCACCAATAGCATTTCCATTTA
This sequence comes from Tenacibaculum holothuriorum, assembly GCF_002120225.1. Lineage (GTDB taxonomy): Bacteria > Bacteroidota > Bacteroidia > Flavobacteriales > Flavobacteriaceae > Polaribacter > Polaribacter holothuriorum. Next base: position 152,454 of record NZ_LAPZ01000007.1, read on the forward strand.
CAAATATTCGAGCATTAACATTTGTTCTTTCACTAGAGCCAGAGGTGTCATTTGCGATTAATGATATATTTGCTCTAATATCATAGCGACCGGTTTCGGCTACTTCTAACTCTCTTGAGTTTGTTATAGAATATAAAGTAGTATCATCATTATAGTCTTGTGTACCAAAAATAGGGGCAGAAGTGTTGTCAACGTTTAAATCAGTAGTTGTATCTGCATTAGTCCAGCGAGCACCAAAATTTATTTTTGATTTTTCAATTACACCTGTTGTGGTTGCAGTTACTATTGTATTAGTTAAAGCAGTTTGATCATCTAGTGTTCTAACTCTTAATTTTCCATTAACATCTAATCGCTCAGTTGGAGCATCAGTATTCAGTCCAACAAAACCATTGTTGTTTAATATGTTGAAGGTTTCATCATGCCAAGTTCCATCATTTCTTGTGATATAAAAAGCATTAGTATTCCTTCTACCGAAAGCAAATCTTGGAGTACCAGCATTTTCAAAAGTAAATGTGTTGAAACCTCCATTAGTATCATTAAAAATGATATCAGGTTCTGTGCCTTGAACTCTAAGAATACCAACACCATCTGGTAGATCTTCACTAATATGTAAAGGGCTAGTAGGAGTGATACCAATACCTACATACTGATTTGTTTGATTTATACGTAAAGCTTCTGTATTATTAGTTCTTAAAACTAAATCTTGAGCATCTATAGTACCTACAAAGTTACTAGTAGGATTAGTTCCTGAGTTACCAGTTAAACTCCAGTTGTTGTTAGTAGATGAATTATTGTTGTTTATACTAATCCAATTTGTTCCATCACTTTGAATTCTAATGACAGAATTATTAGCTATTGTTGAAGTAGTTGTATTAGCCTGATTTTGGTAATTTGAACTATTGATAGTTCCACCAGAAATATTTTTTATTACATATATTCTTCCTTCACAACTATTCGCTGCAGGAAAAGTAATTGTAGCATTAGCTGTAACAGAAATTGTGTGATGATCTTCTGTTAAAGTTAAATTACTAGAAACATCTTGAATAGATTTAGAAATAGATCCTTCTACTTGAAAAGTAGAGTTAGCCATTACCTTTGCAGGACTTCCACCATTTGAAGCTGCTGTGATATTTCCACTAACAGGGTAGTTGTTTTGGTTAATATTAATTCCAAAACGTGTTTTTGCATTCTCAGTAGCATTAGAACCTTGAACTCTAAAAAACTCTCTATAGAATTCTCCGCTTCTATAATCAAAACGTTTAAAAACAATAGGTTCATTACCATCATCGGCTATGATGAATTCTAATCGTCCATCATTATTTGGACCTGCAGAACCTATTTCAAAGAAATCACTTACTCCAGAACTTCCTTTTAATCTAAAACTTCCGTTAGGAGTAGTAAAAAAAATAGGGTTGTAAAAAGCTGCACCATCAGCTTTAAATTGCAGTGCAGAAACCCCATTTTCACCATTAACATATACTAAAGACTGATTAGCATTATCATAATCGGTTCTTCCAGCATCAACTAAGCCAAGAGTGCCTCGTCTTCCAAATTCTAAAATTGGAATATTGAATGAACGAATTTGCATTCTAACATCATCAATAGTACCTAAAAAATTAGTATTTGTAGTGCCAGAATTTCCATTAATTAACCAACCACTAGAGGTTGCACTAATATTTAACCATGTAGAAGTAGTATCGTCCCAAATTCTAAAAGTATTGGGAGTAGTACTAGTATCAAACCAAATATCATTTTCTACGGCTATTTGAGTTGGAATATTAGGATCTGTAGCACTTGTAAATACATTGTTGTTATTTACAATTTGTCTAGTTCCTTTGTTATCTATAACTCTAACTTCTTGAGCATTAATTATATTATGATATAAAAAAATAATTAAGATAAACTTAATTGTTATATTATAATTATAAATAAAATGCTTCTTCATATTCTATAATAGTAAAAACTAATGTATTGTGTGTTAGGTAAAATTTGATTTATTGTTTTTTATCAGAAAAACATAAAACTGTAATTTTTATTTATAAGCTGTATAGAATACTACTAAATCTTCATTAAAAATTTGTCTTCTAAAAGCTAAATTACCGGTACCAGCTGCACCTATATTATAAGTTACGCTAAGTATAAATCCACTTGCGTTAAAAGAGTTTAAAGAAGCACGAATTTTTCCTAAATCTCGTGCATTTTGATCTGTATAACGTATACCTATACAGTAATCGTTTGAAGAATATCTAGAAATATTATTAATAGAAGTACCACTACCTCCAACAAACATAGTAGCTTGTGTTAATGTTCCACTTGAGTTATTAGCAAAACCGTTCATGGTTCCAAACGTATTTTGTAGAGTGGCAGTATTATTACCTACTCCATTATTAGCATCTGTGTCGGGTTCTAAGCTTTCTATGTTAGGGTGTGCAACAAAAGTTATTTGCGATGGTTGAAAAGGTAAACCAGGTATAGTTTGAAGAAAAGTTGTAGTATCATTTGTGCCAACTGGAGCGCTTATAGTAAAAGATCCAGTAAAGACTGTTGGTCCTAAATATATACCTCCATTAGCTCCGGTTGTAATTTGATTATTAGTTTCAGTTGCTACTAAAGCTTTTTTTTCAACTACACCATTAGAGTCTGTTGTTAAAATTTCATTATTTGTGATTACAGTAGTAATGTCTCTAACTCTTAGTTTTCCATTAACATCTAAGCGCTCTGTAGGATCATTGGTATTTATACCAACATTACCACCATTTTCTAAAAAAAGTCTGAAATCAAGAACATTACTTTCTACAAAGTTTAAACCGTTTGATAGTAAATTCCAATGCCAACGTGGAGTTCCTGTATTATCTTGAAATGCCAAAACATCATCACCATTTGCCCTAATAACTAAAGGATGATTATTGAAAACAGGAGCTTGATTAATTCTTACTTGTCCTCTATCGTTGGTTATTCTCAACTTTTCAACATTCCCAGCTCTTAAAACTAAATCTTGGGCATCAGTAGTACCTAAAAAGTTGGTTGATGAATTAGTACCCGAATTTCCGGATAACTTCCATTCACCGATTGCGTCACTAAGATTACGCCAATCCCCACTTGGTCCAAATTGTTCATCCCAAATTTTTATTGTAGTGGGAGAAGAATTAGTGTCAAACCAAACATCTCCTTCTATAGGATTTGTAGGAGCTGTATTAGACGAAGTAACATTGTTGTTGTTGACGCTTTGTATTGTACCTTTATTATCAATAACTCTAACTTGTTGCGCACTAGCTTTTGAAAATAAAAATAAAGCTAGTGCACAAGTTAGTATAAAAGGTTTTATATGTTTAATGTTTTTAGGCATTAAATAGGCTAAGATTATTTAGAATATTGATATTCTATTTCATCTCCATTCATTAAAGTCCAGTAGTTTCTACTTGTATTATCTGTTTCTGGGACTAAAGTAATAGTAGTTCCAGATACAGTGTAGTCTTGTCCAGCTCTTAATTTAGCACCGTTTCTAAATACAAAAATTTTATTTAAAGGAGCTTCAAAAGAAGTTGTATATGTTAAATCTGTAGTTGTATTAGATACTTCAACAGTAGCTTGTACGCTTTGAATTAAATCACTTAATAATAATCTTTTAACTTTCCCATTAGCTTGATCTCTAGTTAAAAGCATGTAACCAGTTGTAGCTGTTGCTGATGTAGCAGCAGATTCAGTAGTAGTATCTACAGCATCTGTTCCTGATAAACGAACTTCAGCTCCATCTAATGTAAATGATTGACTACCAAGTGTTATGGTTGTGTCGTCTGTTAAAGAACCTCCTAATTGCCATGTGGTAGTAGTTACATCACCTGTAGTATTAGTTAATTGAGTTAAACCATTTTTAACTTGTAAGTATTTGATTGTACCTTTATTATCTATTACTTTGATAGATCCACCTAAAGCGGTTGTACCGTAGTTTACACCATCTTGTTTTGTAACATTACCAGATGTTTGTTGGGCATTAACAGACCCGATGGCTAATAAACCAATTGCAGCTAACGCTAATTTAAATTTGTTTGTAATTGTTTTCATAATATAAAAATTGCTTTTTAATGTTTGAGGGTTTTATTTTTAATAAAATTGTACTATTCTAATTTGATCTCCTTGATAGCAAATGGCTTCAGGTTCTATTTCTATTGTTGTATTATTCTTTATGGTGAAACTAATTCTTACTCCATTTCGATATACAGATATTTTATCAGTGGCTCCTCTAAGATTTAATCCTGTAAATTCTAGTTGACCATTGGTTGCTGTTATTTCAGTTATTTCTTCTCTTAATAAGTTAGAAGTACTTACTTTTCTAAGTACACCAGTAGTTCTATTAACAGTTACAATATCATCTTCGTTTGTGTTACCGTTTAATAAACCAGTAATAGCCAGTGTGTTTATTGCAGAAGTCTCAATAATTGTAGGTTTTATTAATACACCTCCCAATTCAATGGTAGTACCAGAACTATTTGTAACTGAATTTAAACCATTAGTTGCATTAATATTGGTATTACCACCAGAATTATTCCCAGCAGCGACCCAATTAGTTCCATTGTATGCATATATTCTTCCGTTAGATTGATCAACATAAACATCTCCAGCAATAGGAGTTAAAGAAGTGTTTAGCATAGGAGGTCCGTTACCTCTAGAAGGATTATTATCTATAGAAACCCATGAAGTACCGTTCCATAAGTTTACAGAATTATTGTTTGAACTATCTATCCAAAAATCACCAGTATTATTACCTGTTGGAGGCGTATTAGCAGTAGTAACTTTTGTAGATGAATTACACAAGCTATTCCATGATGTATTATAATAATAAATGCAATTAGTATCGGTATTATAAACTAAAGCTCCATTACTAGGTGTAATAGCATTCATTTGAGCGGTAGATACTCTAGTAATAACTAATACTTTATCAGAACTTTCTAATTCTAATATTGAAGCATTATGTATAGACGAAGGATTATCCCCAATTTTTACTTGAGAGTAAATAGATAATGTAGAAAAAATAAGAAGTAGTATTAGGGATTTAAACTTCATATTTGATTGGGGGATTGTTATTACAATATTAATACTTTTTTTTTAATTAGACACAGTGTTTTTGGTTTGGTCACGTATAGTTTAAGTATTTAGTTTTTTAATATTTGAAACATAACCTTTCAATTGAAACATTTCTTTCAAAAAAACAAAAGGACTAATGTAAGGAGTCTTTTTTTCTGAGTGATTTATTGAAGATATTTCAAATAAATTTTTCCAATGATTTCTTATTGATTTTAAAGCTTTAAAGTAACTATAGTTCTCACTATCATAAATATGTGTTGGTTCTGCAATAATTCCGTTTATCTCAATAACTTTAAAGTCAGAACCGTTTTCTAAGTTTTCAAAAGTGTTGTATTTTAAGTCAATTCTTCCATAATACCAGCCTTCAATATTCTTATTTAATTCATCAAAAGTAGCTTCTAATTTTTCAGAGATTAAATGATTTCCATTAATGAATTGTGTTCCTTTTGAATGGTTTCCAATCGCGGTTAATTTTACAATTTTGTCTTTTGATGGAACTTTATACAGAGTTTCTTGATGAATATCTTTAAACAAATCGATATACAATTTGGCTCTTTCATCAGTTAAAATCAATTCTTCTAGAGTATTAATTCCGTTGCCAGTTACGGTAATAAATTGTTTTAGAGTTAAAGAGGTAATTTTACCTGTTTTTGAATTAGGAAGTCTGTGGTAAAAAATACCACACTCATTTTCATAATCTAAAAACTCCTGAATAATAATATCTAAAGGATATTTTTCTAAATATTTTTTTAATTCAACTTCTGAATATATTTTTTTTACCAATAAGCCTCTAAAACCAATATCTGGTTTTGCAATTAAAGGGTAAGTGATTTTATTTTGCAGTAGCTCTTTTACAACATTATCAAAATTTGAATTAGGCTTTACTAAAACAGATTTTGGTCTATATTTTTCTGGTACTAATTGAATTGTTTTGTATTTACTTTCTGTGCCATTTCCAGAACTTTTAATAGCAGGATTTGCAGCCGTAAAAAATGTTAAGCTTCGGGCTTTTAATGCTAAGTAAAAAGCATAGGGGAGGTTAGGAACATAAAACATTGAAGAAGGCCAATGCTCCCAATTAAAAACTTTTTCTAATGTGGCCGATTGTGTTTTCAAACGTTAACTATTAAAAAGAATATCTAATAATGTTTTAAAGGTTCTAAAACCATAATACACAGTAAATAAAACTAACAAAGTACCTAAAGTTAGTAAAATATACGCAATTATGTTTTCAGGACTCTCTTTGTAAACCCTTAAAGCTTTCACACCAAAGCTTACTACTAATGGCGATGCTATTAAAAGACCTAATAAAATTAAAATTTGTTTAACTCCAGTTTCAATAGTTTTTGGTTTACTCATTTCTATAATTTTTAATGGCTTCTCTTACATTACCATATTGAGTTAACAAATTACTTGCAGTTTCTTGGTCGATATTTAATTCAGAAACTAACATACGAACACCTCTATCTACTAATTTATTGTTAGATAATTGCATGTCAACCATTTTATTTCCTTTTACTTTTCCTAATTGAATCATGGTTGCGGTTGAAAGCATATTTAATACTAATTTTTGAGCAGTACCTGCTTTCATTCTTGAGCTACCCGTAACAAACTCAGGACCAACAATTACTACTATGGGAAATTGAGCAGTAAGTGCCAACGGACTATCATTATTACAAGTAATACAACCCGTTACTATATTCTCTTGATTACATTTTTCTAATGCTGAAATTACATATGGTGTGGTACCCGAAGCAGCAATACCTACAACAACATCGTTTTCTGAGATATTATGTTCTTGTAAATCTTTCCAACCTTGTTCGGTAGAATCTTCTGCAAACTCAACAGCTTTTCTAATTGCTGAATCACCGCCAGCAATTAATCCAACAACTAACTCATGAGGAACACCGAAAGTTGGAGGGCATTCACTTGCATCAACAACTCCTAAGCGTCCACTAGTTCCAGCTCCCATATAAAATAGACGTCCACCATTTTTTAACTTTTCAACAATTTGTTCTATTAGTTTCTTTATTTGTGGTAACGATTTTTCAACTGCTAAAGGAACGGTTTTGTCTTCGTTATTTATGTTGGTTAATAATTCAGAAATACTCATGTTTTCTAAATTATTATAGTTAGAATCTTGTTCTGTAGTTTTAATAAAATCCATGTTTCAAATGTACATATAAAACAATAAAAAAGCAGACTCATTTGAGTCTGCTTTAAAACGAAATTATATTTCTTAATTCTTATTAAATCTTAGCTAAGATTGAGTTTAATGTGTTATTAGGACGCATTGCAGCATCTGCTAACTCATCTTTTGGTTCGTAATATCCGCCAATATTTACCGCATCTCCTTGAATTTGATTTAATTCATCTACAATAGTAGCTTCATTTGCTGCAAAAGCGTCTGCAACTGATGCAAACTGTGCTTTTAATTCAGCATCAGTATTTTGAGAAGCTAATTGTTGCGCCCAGTACATTGCTAAATAGAAATGAGAACCTCTGTTATCTAACTCACCAGCCTTACGAGAAGGTGATTTTTTGTTGTCTAATAAAGTTTCGATAGCCTCGTCTAAAGCATCTGCTAATACTTTTGCTTTAGCGTTGTTATTTGTTTCGCTTAAGTGCTCTAAAGAAACCGCTAAAGCTAAAAATTCTCCTAAAGAATCCCAACGTAAGTGATTTTCTTTTACAAACTGTTGAACGTGCTTTGGAGCAGAACCACCAGCACCAGTTTCAAATAATCCACCACCATTCATTAATGGAACAATAGATAACATTTTAGCAGAAGTACCTAATTCTAAAATTGGGAATAAATCTGTTAAGTAATCACGTAATACGTTACCAGTTACTGATATAGTGTCTTTGCCAGCTTTAGTTCTTTCTAAAGTAAATTTAGTAGCTTCAGCAACAGACATAATATGGATTTCTAATCCAGTAGTATCGTGGTTTGGTAAATAAGTTTCAACTTTCTTGATTAACTCAGCATCGTGAGCTCTGTTTTTGTCTAACCAGAAAACAGCAGGAGTTTGAGTCGCTTTCGCTCTAGTTACTGCTAATTTTACCCAGTCTTGCACTGGAGCATCTTTAGTTTGACACATTCTCCAGATATCTCCTTCCTCAACATTGTGAGAAATTAGCGTAGTTCCGTTTGCATCTACAACTTCAACAGTTCCGTTTGAAGCAATTTGGAATGTTTTATCATGAGAACCATATTCTTCAGCTTTTTTAGCCATTAAACCAACGTTAGGTACAGTTCCCATGGTAGTTGGGTCGAAAGCACCATGTTCTTTACAGAATTCGATAGTTGCTTGGTATAATGAAGCGTAAGAACTATCAGGAATTACAGCTTTTGTATCTTGTTGATTTCCTTCTTTATTCCACATTTGTCCCGAAGTACGAATCATTGCTGGCATAGAAGCATCAATAATAACGTCTGATGGTACGTGTAAGTTCGTAATTCCTTTATCAGAATCTACCATAGCTACATCAGGATTTTGAGCGTAAATAGCTTCAATATCTGCTAAGATTTCAGCTTTTTTTTCTGCTGAAACTTCTTCTAAATTACTTAGTAAGTTTCCGAATCCGTTGTTTACATCAACTCCAATTTCTTCGAAAGTTTCTCCATGTTTTTCAAATAAATCTTTGAAGAAAGTACGTACTGCATGACCAAAAATAATAGGGTCTGACACCTTCATCATAGTAGCTTTCATGTGTAAAGAGAACAAAACACCTTTGTCTTTAGCATCTTTTACTTGCTCACCTAAGAAGGCTAACAAAGCTTTTTTACTCATTACAGCAGCATCAATTACTTCACCTTCTAATAATGCTACTTTTTCTTTTAAGACAGTTTTTGTTCCGTTTGCGTCTGTGTGAACGATTTGAACATTAGTAGCTGCAGGAACAGTAGCAGATTTTTCACTATGAGCAAAATCTCCATCAGTCATAGTAGAAACGTGTGTTTTAGAATCTGAACTCCAAGCACCCATTCTGTGTGGATTTTTCTTAGCGTAATTTTTTACTGCTTTTGGAGCACGACGATCAGAATTTCCTTCACGTAATACTGGGTTTACAGCAGAACCTTTTACTTTATTATAACGAGCTAAAATTACTTTGTCTTCTTCAGTTTCTACATCTTCTGGATAATCTGGTAATGCATATCCTAGAGCTTGTAATTCTGCAACCGCAGCTTTTAACTGAGGAACAGAAGCAGAAATATTAGGCAATTTAATAATGTTAGCTTCTGGTTTAGTTGCTAACTCACCTAAGAAAGCTAAAGCATCTTCTACACGTTGGTCTTCTGGTAACATGTCAGAAAAATTAGCAAGAATACGACCTGCTAAAGAGATATCTTTAACTTCAATTTCAATATTTGAAGATTTTGTAAAAGCTTTTACAATTGGTAAAAACGAACGAGTAGCCAAAGCTGGTGCTTCATCCGTTTTAGTATACATAATTTTAGCTGTTTTACTCATATGTTTATGTTTTAACACACCAAAGTGTGTAATATTTAACGATAAATTTTTGTTTTGAAGCGGTGCAAATTTAAGCATTCAAAGCGAGATTTTTAATGCTAAATTGTTATTAATTAGTCTCTTTAATTAAAAATATGATAAAAATAAAAGCTTAAAATGAGAAAGTGTTATTAAAAATAAAAGCCATATCAAATAATTTCTTATCCTGACATGGCTTTCTCCGAAGCTAACTTTTACTTAGAACCAACTACACTACGTAGATTGATGATTAGCTTCAAAAATTGGAACATTACTATTTTACAAGCATTCTACTTATTAAAATACATATGTTCCAAAGTTTTTAAACGAACTCCAAGCTTAACTAATCAAATAATTTGCTTGTATTTTTAAAGTTATAAATCACAAAAATATTTTATAACTCTATCCTAAATCAACTAGTAGGAAATACTACGTTTAAAAACCATATATATAAAGAACGTTACTTTATAAATTACTAAGTTTTGATGTTTCTTAGTAAAATCTGTACCAAATATAAGAATGGAATTTAATTAAAAGTAAATATTAACATTTTAAAAATCAACAAGTTATGAACTGGTGTTTTTAACAATTGTTAATAAAAAAAGCAATATGATGGAAATCATATTGCTTTTATAATGTGTAAGAACTAAGAGTTTCTTAGTTTCTTCTTTCTTTAATTCTTGCTTTCTTACCAGTAAGACCTCTAAAGTAGTAGATACGAGCTCTACGAACTTTACCTTTCTTGTTAATTTCAATTTTTTGAATAGATGGTAAGTTAATTGGGAAAATACGCTCTACACCTACAGTACCAGACATTTTTCTGATTGTAAATGTTTCAGAAGAACCGCTTCCTCTTTTTTGAATAACAACTCCTCTAAAGAACTGAGTACGAGTTTTATTACCTTCCTTAATTTCATAGTAAACAGTAATAGTGTCTCCAGCTCCAAATTCTGGTAATTCGTTTTTTGTTACAAATTCGTCTTGAACAAATTTAATTAAAGATTCCATTTTATAAATATTTATATGGTGTTAATCAAAAGCAACATGCACGATTTTCGTCAGAGGTTGATTTTGTGGCTGCAAATTTAGAAATTTTTAATTAATTCAAAGAATTTATTGTATAAATATTTTGATTCTACAAGGTTGAAATATAGTTATTTAGTTCTAAATAGCTTGTTTTTTTTGTTCTCATCAACCATAATAAGCTTTTTACCAATGATATTTAAAGTGTTTTTTTCTTGGTTTTTTGGAAGAACTAAGTAAAAAGGAGTACTGTTGTTTATTAATTGAATTAATTCTTCTTCTGAAATATTTTTGATTTTTCCTTTTGAATAGAATTGACTTGAGTAACTTTTTTCTGGATGAAAATAAATAACTGTATCGTCTTTAATATTTTGTTCTATTAAATATTTATCTGTATTAGATAAGGTTTCAATTTTATTAGAAAAGCTTCCATAAATAAAAGCAAATAGCGCTAAAATTGGTATGACTAAAGAAATACCAATGACAAGTTTTTGTTGTTTAATATTTTTCCAGAAATGGGTTACTAATAAAGCAATAGGAACCATTATTGGCATTATATACGGATGGATTAAACTTTTAGAAATGGTGAAGAAAATAGGTGTCCATAATAACCAAAAGAACAAAAAGATAACCCAAGAATTGTTTTTGATATCAGTTTTATGTTTCCAAATTTTTCCTATGATAACTTGAATCCAAGGTAAGGCAAAAGCTAATAAGAATAACCAAATCATACCTAAAGGCTGCTGTTTTGGAAATCCGTATTTATCACCACTCCAAGAGCTATCGAAAAAACGTTTAAAATGTTCTCCAACTATAAAGTAATCGATAAAACCCGGTGTTTTTTGTTCTGCTAAATAATACCAAGGTAAAGCGATAATGGCAATTATAGCTATTCCTGTAAAAAAGTTGAATTGTTTAAATATTTTAAAAAATGATTTGGTATAAAGTGACCAAAAAAATATTGGCGGAAGCGTTAAGATTAAAACGATTGGTCCTTTAGCTAAAAGTCCTAGCCCTATTCCGACAAAAGCTAAATGTTTCCATATTTTATTCTCGTTGTTGTGCATTCCTTCCCAAAAGGATAGCATAACTAATGAAACACAAAACATTAGTGATGTATCTGTAGAAACTACCCCAGCATGAATTAAAAATTCAGGAATAGTTAAGGCGATGAATCCAGGTAAATAAAAAGGTAAATCTTCTCTCTTAGCATATTTACCGATTAAAAATATAATAATGATTGATAAGATCAAATAAGGTAACCTTACAGCAAATTCATTTGAACCGAAAATTTCTATACTTAAAGCCGATAACCAAGTAGAAAGTGGTGGTTTTGCCCAAAAAGGAACATTATAATCTATTTGTGGAGTTATATAATCGTTCGTTTCAGCCATTATACGAGCTATTTCTGCATAACGAGCTTCGGTTTTATCCATTAAAGGAATACCACTGTTTAATACTAATCTTAAAAGAATTAATAAAAGTACCGATATAGTAAAAAAGTGTTTCTTAAAAAATGGAGTATTCATAAGAGTAGTTATTTTTTATATTGTCTTCCTATAGCAAGTAAATCGAACCAAAGTTTGAACATGTATGTAAATTCAACTCTAGAATCATCGGTGTCCAACCAAGCTTTTAAAGGAACTTCTTTAGTAAGTGTATGAAGTTGTTTTCTACCATACATTTTAATTAATCGATGAAAAATTTCAACATCAAATAACCATTTTGATATAAAACTGTTTTTAAAAACTGAAGGAACTAAATCTGTTTTAAAAACTTTACAGCCACATTGAGTATCGTAAACTTTTAGTCTTAATTGTAAGGAAATAAGAGTAGCGATAATTCTTCCTATAAAAAAGCGATAAAACTTTCTTTTTATATTGTTGTCGAGTTTAGAAATTCTTGATCCGAAAGCAAAAATTACTTCATCATTTACAAAGTTACTTACTCGAATACATTCTTCTAAAGAAGTAGCTAAATCGGCATCTAAGTAAGCAATTTTATCATAACAAAAATGTTCATTACAATGAAGAAATCCTTTTCTTACCGCTTCAGCTTTTCCAACATTTTCTTTTAAGGATAAAAAAGTAATAGATGCTGGGTGTTCTTCAGACAATCGTTGTAAAACTTCATTGGTATTGTCTTGCGAACCATCATTAACAAAGCAAATAAGAATGTTATTGTTTTCTTTTTGTTCAACAAAGCTTTTAAACTGTTGAATAGGTAACCTTGTTTCTTCATTATAACAAGGTACTACAATAACTAATTGATATGTATTAGAATTATTAGTTATCATCTAATAAATCGGGTCTTATTTCTTGTGTACGTTTATAAGCTTGTTCACTTCGCCACTCTTCAATTTTTGGAAAATTACCCGAAAGTAATACTTCAGGAACTTTCATTCCGTCAAATTCTGAAGGTCTTGTGTAAACAGGAGGCGAAAGTAAATTGTCTTGAAAACTATCAGTTAATGCTGATGTTTCATCTCCCAGAACTCCTGGGATTAATCGAATAACAGCATCGCATAAAACCGCTGCAGCTAATTCTCCACCTGTTAAAACATAGTCGCCAATAGAAATTTCTTTGGTAACATATTTATCTCTTACACGTTGATCGACACCTTTGTAATGCCCTGTTAAAATAAGAATATTTTCTTTTAAGGAAAGCGTGTTTGCAGTTGCTTGATTTAACGTTTTTGCATCTGGAGTCATATAAATGATCTCATCATAACTACGTTCAGCTAATAACTTTTCAATACACTCAGAAATAGGTTTAATCATTAAAACCATACCAGCGCCACCACCAAATTGATAGTCGTCTACTTGTCGGTAATTACCAATTCCGTATTCTCTTAAATTATGAAAATGTACCTCTGCCAATCCTTTTTCGATAGCTCTTTTCATCATAGAGTTTTCAAAAGGACTTTTTATTAAATCGGGTTCTACAGTTATAATATCAATTCGCATAGTGCAAAAGTAGGTGTTTTCTTATGAATTTGAATAGATAAATATTAAGGAAAAATCTTTTTAAATTTTTTAGGAAGTTCAGATGTAATTATTAGCTTTTCTTGGGTGAAAGGATGTGTAAATTGTAAGGAATTTGCATGTAAATACAAACCTTTACCTTTTAACAGCTTATCTTTTAAATGATATTCTCGATCTCCTAAAATCGGATTTCCAATTGAAAATAAATGTTTTCTTAGTTGATGTTTTCTTCCTGTTATAGGAAAAAGTTGTACTAGGTTTAAAAACTCAAAACGTTCTGAAATTACTGTTTGTTCTACTTTAAACTGAGTAATAGCTTTTTTATTTTCTAAAGGAAGGTTAATCTCGTCTTCAGATTCCATTTTACCAATGCTGATAGCGTAGTAAGCCTTTCGAATTTCTTTATTTTCAAAAAGTTTGGATAAAATTCTGATACTAGAACTCGTTTTTCCAATTAATAATAAACCACTTGTGGGATAATCTAATCGGTGAATAGGAGTGGGGCGAATAGCATCAGGCTGCGTACTCTTTTGTAAGTTTTGAGGTAACGCATTATAAATAGTCACAAAACTATTACCGCTTACCACAACTCCGGGAGGTTTTTCAATAACAGCTAAAAAATCATCTTCATAATGAACTTTTAAAGGAACTTTTAATTTGTCAATAGCTTTTGGGAGTTCATTAACTTGGTATAAAGTAATAGTTTCTCCACCTTTAATAAATAATGCTGTAGTTCCAATTGTATCATTGACAAAAATTAACTCTTTTTTAATAGCTTTTTTAAATCCCGATTTTGTAGGTAAAGTTTTAAAAATGCCTACACCATATTCTTGTAAACGAATAGGAGTTTCTAATTCAGGAACTAAATGAGATTCTATGATTGATTTTTCTTTCAATTAAAAATAGATTAAAATCCAGCGGCTTTATCATCTCCACGAGGATCAGCACCTCCTTCTAATTTTCCGTTAGGTAATACTAAAATTCCTTCAACTTTACCAATTACAGGTGAGTTTGTTTCGTCTAAAGTATATCCTAATTGTTGTAACTCATTTTTCACTTCTTGTTGAAATCCGTTAGGTTCCATTTTAATCACATCGGGTAACCATTGATGATGAAAACGTGGTTGATTAATAGCTTCTTGCATTCCCATTTTGTGTTCGTGAACATTTAAAATAGTTTGTAATACTGAAGTGATAATTGTAGAACCACCTGGAGTTCCAACAACCATCCATAGTTTGTCATTTTTCTCAACAATTGTTGGAGTCATAGAACTTAGCATACGTTTTTCTGGTTCAATTTCATTGGCTTCAGCACCAATTAAACCAAACATATTAGGTACACCTGGTTTACTGCTAAAATCATCCATTTCATTATTAAGGAAGAAACCTAATTCAGAACAATATAATTTTGAACCGTAAGCACCGTTAATTGTTGTAGTAACAGAAACAGCATTTCCGAACTGATCTACGATAGAGTAGTGGGTTGTTTCATCACTTTCTACCATTTGGATATTTCCATGAGATACTTCTGATGATTTTGTAGGAACCTCGAATGAAAAACTCTTCATTCTATCATTAGAGTATGTTTTTGATATTAACTCTTTCATAGGGATTTTTACAAAATCAGGATCACCTAAAAAGTGACTTCTATCTGCATAAGCTCTTCTTTCTGCTTCTGTAATTACTTGAATAGATTTCGTTGTATTGTGTCCTAATTTGTCTAAATCAAAAGGTTCAATAGCGTTCATTATTTGCGCTAAACAAATTCCACCACTAGAAGGAGGAGACATAGAAATTACTCGTAAATCATCATATTGAAAAGTAATTGGAGTTCTCCATTTAGCTTCGAATTTAGCTAAATCTTCTTCGGTAACATAGCCGCCATTGGTTTGTAAAAAAGAAGCTAGTTTTTTTGCAGTTTTTCCTTTGTAAAACTCATCTCTTCCATTTTGTTGAATACGAGTTAAAGTTTCTGCTAAAGCATTATATTTTATGGTATCTCCTTTTTTCCAAGCTTTGTCAAAAAGGATACTGTCTTTGTTGGCTTGTAAAAAGTAATGTTGGTATTTTTTTATACGGTCTTCTTGTTTTTGAGTAACAATAACACCTCGTTTAGCTAAATCGATTACTGGCTGCATAATTTCTTCAATAGGCAAAGAACCAAACTTTTTATGTGAAGCGAAGACACCAGCTACAGTACCTGGTACTCCAACGGCAGTAGCCCCCAGTGTGCTTTTGTTTTTAATTACATTTCCTAAGCTATCGAGGTACATGTTTTTATGAGCAGAAAGAGGTGCTTTTTCTCTATAATCTAATGCACCTATTTCACCATTGTTTTTTCGATAAACCATAAATCCACCACCACCTATATTTCCTGCATACGGATAAGCAACTGCTAGCGCCAATTCTGTAGCAGCCATTGCATCGAATGCATTTCCACCTTTTTCTAAAATTTGAACACCAATTTTTGAAGCTTCTTCACGTGCAGAAACTACCATAGCTTTATCAGAAATTAATCCTATAATTTTTTCAGGATTCTTTTTACACGAAGAAATAGCAATAGCAAATAGGCTATATATAAATAGTTTTTTCATAAAAATAGGTTAGACAGTTAATTGGTACTGTGAAGCGAATTCTTTTAATTCTTTGAAAAATGAAGTAAAGTCTTTTTCAAAATCGGAATAGTGATTTAGTAAATCTTCTGTAGCTAAGTTCATTTGAGACTTACCATTGGTTCTACGATTCATACCGTTGAGAACTTCTTGAATTCCTTTGGCAAATTGATAATTATACAACCAATTATATTGAATCATATACGGTAACATTTCTTGAGTTTTTTCTGGAAGTATCTTAATATTCTCATTTAGTAATTGATACACGGAGTTTACATAAACACCTAACGGAATTTCAGAATAATTCTTCCAGTTTTTAGCTAAAAAATGATCGTAGAAAATATCGATAATTACTCCGTCGTAATGTCTGTACCTTTCATGTAGTCTGTGTTTACTTTTACGAACAATTTCATGGGAATCGGTAAAACTATCAATTTGTCGATGTAGAGTAATTCCTTTTTGAATCTCTTCTGAGAAATGAGAAAAATTTCTTCCTTTTACATGATCTGCAATAAAATTGCCAATCATTAACTCTTTATTATTACCAGAAAGGTATAAATGCGCCAAAAAATTCATTTGATAAATGTAAACAAAAAACCACAACTAAAAAGCTGTGGTTTAAATTAGATGTTAACATCCTTAATTTTTTGATGGAGTATTCTTTAGAATTTCTAATAAATACTTCCAGAATTTTTGAGTTGATGAGATTTGTGCTCGTTCATCTGGTGAATGTGCTCCTCTGATATTTGGACCAAAAGAAATCATATCCATATTAGGATAGTTCGTTCCTAAAATACCGCATTCTAAACCTGCGTGACAAGCGGCAACGTGAGGTTGCTCTCCATCATTCATTTTTACATATAAATCGGTTAATACTTTTAAGATTTCTGAATTTACGTTTGGTAACCAACCAGGATACGATCCTGAAAATTCAACATCGAAACCAGCTAATTCAAAAGCAGAACGTAATGAATTTGCTAAATCCCACTTATTAGTTTCTGATGAAGAACGTGTTAAACAACCTATTTTAATAGCTCCATCTTTTACAATTACACGTGCGATATTGTTGGAAGTTTCAACTAAATCCTCAATATCTGGACTCATACGGTATACGCCATTTAAAGCAGTATAGATTGCTTTTATAAGTCCTTCTTGAACTCCTAAATTCATTACCGTTTTTGGTGTTTCTACTTCTTTTAATTCAATGGTTAAGTTTTCTTCTAATGAAGCAAATTCACTCTTAATTGTATTTATCAACTCGTTAAATTCGAATAAGAAAGGTTCTTTTGAAACTGTATCAATAACAACCGTAGCAAAACTTTCTCGCGGAATAGCGTTACGTAAACTTCCACCGTTAATTTCAGTAATACGCAAACCGTAATTTGTGAATCCGTCAAATAATAAACGATTCATAATTTTATTAGCATTTCCTAAGCCTTTGTGAATATCCATTCCAGAATGCCCACCGTTTAATCCAGTAACAGAAATTTCAAAAGCAGTAGTGTTTTCTGGAGTATTTTCTTCAGTATAAGTTCTAGTAGCAGTAATATCAACACCACCAGCACAACCAATACCAATTTCATCATCTTCTTCAGTATCTAAATTCAATAAAATATCTCCTGTTAAAATACCGCCTTCTAATCCCATAGCACCTGTCATACCTGTTTCTTCATCAATAGTAAATAAAGCTTCGATTGCTGGATGTGCAATATCGGTGGAAGATAAAACTGCCATGATTGAAGCTACTCCTAAACCATTATCGGCACCAAGTGTAGTTCCTTGTGCTTTTACCCAATCACCATCAACAAACATTTTAATTCCTTCAGAATCAAAATCAAAATCGGTATCTGCATTTTTTTGACAAACCATATCTAAATGACTTTGCATTACTACCGTTTTTCTGTCTTCCATACCAGTAGTTGCTAGTTTACGAATAATTACATTTCCTACCTTATCTACTTCGGTTGGTAAGTTTAATTTCTTACCAAAATCAATCATAAATTGAATTACTTTTTCTTCTTTTTTAGAAGGTCTTGGAACCGAGTTTAAATCGGCAAAATGATTCCAAACTGCTTTAGGTTCTAGGTTTCTAATTTCTGAACTCATCTTAAATTGTTTGTTAAATTTTTGATGTTTCAAAGGTACGTTTTTAGCTGTTAAAATTGTAATTTCGCCGTATGGATTTTTCTTCTAAACTTTTAGAAAATGCGGTAAATGAAGTGAGTCGTTTACCTGGAATTGGAAAGCGTACAGCATTACGTTTGGTATTACATTTATTAAAACAACCTACTGAGCATACAAAGTATTTAACAGAAGCTTTGTCTGTTTTAAGGAATGAGGTGAAATCGTGTAAAAAATGCCATAATATTTCTGATACTATTTTATGTGAAATATGTGCAAATCCGAATAGACATACAGAGGTTGTTTGTGTGGTGGAAGATATTAGAGATGTAATGGCTATTGAAAATACAGCACAATTTAAAGGTTTGTATCATGTTTTAGGAGGGAAAATTTCTCCTATAGAAGGAATTGGTCCGCAAAATCTACAAATAGAAAGCTTGGTTGAAAAGGTGAGGAATGGAGAAGTAAAAGAACTTATTTTCGCTTTGAGCTCTACCATGGAGGGTGATACTACCAACTTTTATATTTATAAGCAGATTGAAAAATATAATATTACAACTTCTACCATTGCAAGAGGAATCTCTGTGGGGGATGAGTTAGAGTATGCAGATGAAGTGACGCTGGGGAGAAGTATTGTAAACAGAATTCCTTTTGAAAATAGTTTAAAGGCTTAAAAAAAACGAAGCTCTAAGGCTTCGTTTTTTTATTTTATTACTTTCTTTTAAAAGTTGTTTTACTATTACTGAAATTAACAATTAGGGTATTGTTGTTGTTTGTAAATGTTAGGTTAGCAGGTTCTTCGGTATTGCTACTGCTCTCTTTTGTAGTATATACTCCGTTTCCTTTATTTGTCCATGTGCCAGTAGATTTAACATCTGTAGAACAGATTCCGTTTACTTCTTCATATGATGTCGAAGAAAAACTTCCATTTTGATTAATAATGACAGTAGTTCTTTTCTCACAATCATTCACTTCATTATTGTTTCTTGAAAATAGCCCCCAAGTACCTACAAAAGGATCAAAATTTTCATCGTCTGAAGAACAAGAGACTATACTTAAAATAGCAATTGATAAGAATAAGATTTTTTTCATATTTTTTTGTTTTAAATTTAACAGCTAATATATGTTACTTAACTGTATTATAGATGAGTTTTTGGGAAATTATATTTTTTTTAAGATTGAATTTACACCTACAGTCGGACTCCCATTTATAATAGTTAGAGTATTTGTGTTTTCTAAATTAAATATAGCAATAATTGGTATAGAAGAATTTTGATCTTTAATTTTTAAGGTATATGTTCCGTCTTGATTCTTAAGCCAATTTCCTTGGTAATTACTTATTAATTGACAAGATGGATTATTACTTTTTGAATATGTTTCTATATAAGCTTCTCCACTTGGTGAAAAATCTGTAGTATTCTTTTTTTTGCAACTTGAAACTTCTTTTCCATTTTGGCTATAAAGATACCATTTACCAATAATAGGATCTTTTTTTGTGTTATTATCTTGGTTGTCTGTACAAGAGATTAAGCTTAAAATAATACCGATTATATATAAGAACTTTTTCATAGTAGGGTTTTTTAATTCGTCCGCGAATATATAGATATATTCTGACGTTATAATAATTAATTTTTCAACAAGTTTTTAGCTTGCTCTTTCCAATTATCTCTAACTATTCTTCCAGGGAAAAACTGAATTAAATCTGTAATAGTATCAATATCTTTTTCAGTTAAATTACTTATTTGATTGTATGTGTAAATTCCAATTGCGTTTAGTTTTTCTTCAATAAAACTTCCTATTCCTTTAATTTTGGTTAGGTCGTCTTTTTCATCTTCCGTAGCTGTACCAATGGAATCAAAATTTAAAGATTTAGGTTCTTTAATTTCAATACCTCCTCTTTCAACAGTCTTTTTAGCTCTTATTACTGGAGGCAAGTCTTCTTGAGTTTCTTCAGTAGGTTCGCTTGTAATAATAGTCTCTTCAGTATTGGTAGATTTAATCTGATTATTCTTTTTACTATAGTAACTCATCGCAAAAAAATAACCAATTAAAAAAGCTCCAAGCATCCATAAAAAGAGTTCTAGATTATAAGTTAAGGTTAGTTGTATTAAAGACATGTTGTAGTAGTTTAGGGGATTGTTATTTAATAGTTATTTCAATTCTTCTGTTTTTAGCTCTACCATCTTTAGTAGTGTTATCATCAATAGGAATATTCTCTCCTTTAGAAGTTGTTTTTATTTTAGAAGTGTCAATGCCTTGTTGTGTAAAATAAGTAGCTACATTTTTGGCACGTTCTAAACCAATCCATTCATTAGCTTTTTCATCACCAACATTATCGGTATGTCCTGTAATTGTTATAGTCTTGTTCGGATTGTTTTTTAAGTAGTCCTTAATCTCAAGCATGTAAGCATATAGTGTTCTGTCTGCTTTAAAATGTTTGTCTCCAAAGTAAGAGTAGAGTGTTTTGTTGGTAATTTCTTTTTCGATAATATCGAGTTTTTCCTTAGTTAGATTTCGGTGTTCAATTGTAATTCCGT
The DNA here is from genome assembly GCF_002120225.1 of Tenacibaculum holothuriorum. Taxonomy (GTDB): domain Bacteria; phylum Bacteroidota; class Bacteroidia; order Flavobacteriales; family Flavobacteriaceae; genus Polaribacter; species Polaribacter holothuriorum. Next base: position 173,305 of record NZ_LAPZ01000007.1, read on the forward strand.
CTGCATGAAAACCATCTAAATCGTATTCAAAATCACTTGAAGAACTCTTGGTGATTATTCTGTTTGGATTTACTCCATATTTCACCAATCTATTTTTTAAATAATTGGCTCTTGCTATTCCGTAGTTAGTTCCATCTGGTAAAGTTTCTGAAGGTAGATGTTTTGCAGTAATAATAATTTCTTTTTGCTGATTTTTATTCAAAAAAGAAAAAATAGAATCTCTGAAATAGAAGAACTCTTTTGGAAATATTACTCTCGTGTTATTAGCATTTGTAACAAACTTATGTTTGAATTTAAGCTGAGTAAGATTTTCTTCAAAAGGTTTAGGTGAAGTTGCGCGTTTTTTTTCAGCAGATGTAGAGTCAGTTTTAATAGAATCTATTTTCTTAACTGAAATATCAGAAGTTTTAGAAACCTCATTTAACGTTTTTGTTTTACTAGTTTTTGTGGAAGATTTTTCTTCAGATTGTTTGTCGCTACTATGTAAGTATTGAGCAAAAAATGCCCATACCAAAAAGAGGAGAAAAGCTTTTAAAAAGTTTCTCATATTTAGGGGAATTAGTTTTTAAGTTTGGTTGCCTAAATATATAAAAACTTTTTAATCTATTGAAAGTGAATGCTCAAAAGTAAATACTACTATTTCCTTTTTATAGCTTGTACTAAATCAAGTTTTACTAAATCTGCTTCGGTAGTAAATAAACCATAGTTGATAAAAGCTTTTTTCTTTTCAATTTTGTCAATAGTTCCTACTGCATTTCCGTCTATTAAACGAACACGATCACCAACTTTAAAAATGTAGTTTGCTTTTGCTTCGGCAATTTTTGCAGCTTCTTTTTGTTTTTCTTTACGAACTTCAACTACTTTTTTAAGAACTTCTTTTTCTACTTTTTTAATAGCTTCCTGTTGCTTTTTGGCTTGTTCCTTTTCTTTAACCTTTTCAGTTTTAGTTTTTTTCTTAGGCGGATTCTTTTTTATATGCTTTGTTCTTTCTGCAGTGGCCCATTTAAAGAAATTAGCAGACAGTTCTTTTTTGTTATTTGTTTGAAAGTATTTATTCAGCATTTCGTTAATGGTTCTACCTAACGAAAGCATACGTTGGTTGTTGTCATACAACTCTTGAAAACCAGAAAGTTTATCTTGTAATTTTTGTTCTTTTTCTTGTAAATTTTCAATATGTTCCTGACCTTTAGACTTTTGCTTTTCTAAATTGTCTGAGGTTTTTTGTAAACGATTACGTTCTTTTTGAAGTTTAGAAATTGTTTTATCTAAACGAACTTTTTCAGTTTCTACTCGTTTTTTAGCTCGATTAATTAAGCTGTATGGAATTCCGTTTTTCTGAGCAACTTCAAAAGTAAACGAACTACCCGCTTGCCCAATAAATAATTTGTAAAGAGGCTCTAAAGTACGTTCATCAAATTGCATATTGGCATTTGTTACATTTTCCAATTCATTGGCTAACACTTTTAAATTGGCATAATGTGTAGTGATGATTCCAAAAGCTTTTTTCTCGTAAAATTCCTCAAGGAATATTTCTGCCAATGCACCTCCTAATTCAGGATCAGAACCTGTACCAAATTCATCAATTAAAAACAGCGTGTTATCGTTACATTTTCTTAAAAAATGGCGCATGTTTTTTAAACGATAACTATAGGTGCTTAATTGATTTTCTATAGATTGATTGTCTCCAATATCAGTTAATATGGTATTGAATAAGGTAGTTTCACTTCGTTCATGAACAGGAAGTAGCATTCCGCTTTGTAACATGACTTGTAATAAACCAATGGTTTTTAATGTGATACTTTTTCCACCAGCATTAGGACCCGAAATAACAATAATTTGTTGTTGGTCGTTTAGTTGAATAGTTTGCGGAATTGTTTCAATACCTTGTACTTTGTTTTTTCTCCATAAAACAGGATGAAAAGCATCTTTGAAAAATACATTTCTGTTTTTTGAAATTTTAGGAAGTAACGCATTAATTTCTCTTGCATATTTTGCTTTTGAAGCAACTACGTCTAAATGTGTTAAAAACACTAAGTACTCTTCTAGTAAAGAAACAAAAGGACGAATTTCTTCTGCAAGTGCTCGTAATATTTTTACAATTTCTTGCTTTTCTTCGTACAATAAATTCTGTAAATCTCTACTAAAACCTAACGTTGCTTGTGGCGCTATGTAAACAATGTTACCAGATTTTGAAGAACCTAGTAAGCTACCTTTTACTTTTTTTCGGTGCATTGCTAAAACAGCCAATACACGTTGATTGTCTATAATGGTTTCTTTAATGTCGTCTAAATAACCACTTGCTATATTTTTGCTTAATGCTCTAGAAAAGCTTTCAGATATTTTTCCTCGAACACTTCCAATATCTTTACGAATTTGTTTTAATACAGGAGAAGCATTGTCGGCAACTTCACCATAAGAAGTTATTATTTTTTTAATAGCGTCTGAAACAACTGTTGTAAATTCAATTTGATCACTAAGTTTAAAAAGAGTAGGATAATAGGTTTCAAATTTTTTAAGAAACTTCTTTAATTCATTTACAGTTTCGGTTACTGTTGCAATTTTTAAATAGCCTTCGGTTTCTAAAAAGCTGTTTTCAATTGCTAGTCGTTTGATTTCTTCAGTAATGTCTTCGAAATAATGATTTGGAATTCGGTTTTCGTTTTCAAAAGAAGCTACATATTCATTAACTAAATTAAGTTCAAAGAATAGCTTTTTCTTATTACTAATAGGAGAAATAGTATGAACTTTTTCTTTACCTAAGTTAGAAATACTAAACTCTGCAACTTGTTCTAAAACGGTTGTGAATTCTAAATCTTGAAGTGTTTTTTCTGAAATCAATTCTCTAAAAATAAATTTAAAATAATACTTTTATCTTCTCATAAAAGGATAACAAAAATAATAACAATGCAAGTAAAAATAGCTGATAGTTGGAAAAACATTTTAAATGATGAATTTAACAAACCATACTTTAAAAATTTAGCCGAATTTGTTAAGAATGAATACCAGAAACATACTTGTTATCCGAAAGGGAAAGACATTTTTGCTGCTTTTGATTATTGCAATTTTGAAGATGTTAAAGTGGTGATTATTGGTCAAGATCCTTACCATGGGGTTGGTCAAGCTAACGGATTGTGTTTTTCTGTTCATGATGAAATTGCGCATCCACCGTCATTAATTAATATTTTTAAAGAACTTGAAGCTGATTTGGGAATTCCGTATCCTGACTCTGGTGACTTATCTCGTTGGGCAAAACAAGGTGTATTGTTGTTAAATGCAACGTTAACGGTTAGAGCGCATAATGCAGGAAGTCACCAAAAGAAAGGTTGGGAGCAATTTACAGATGCTGTTATTGCTCAAATTTCTGAAAAAAGAAAAGATGTTGTGTTTTTATTATGGGGAGGTTACGCAAAGAAAAAAGGAGCAAAGATTGATAAGAATAAACACCATGTATTAACTTCTGGTCATCCTTCTCCTTTAAGTGCTAATAGAGGATATTGGTTTGGAAATAAACATTTTTCGCAAACCAATGAATTTTTAAAAACGAAAGAATTGTCATCTATACAATGGTAGATGGTGAGTAGTTAGTGTCATAATAAGGAGAGATAATAGCATCTAATAGATTTTCAGTAATATCTGAGTATTCGACTTTAATAATATTGTCATTTTTTAACCATTCGGCTATTTTAGGAAGCTGTTTTTTATTCAACTTTTTTAAAACAAAAACTCCCATTTCTTGTAAAGACAAAGCATTACATTGTTGTTCATATTGATTTTTCATGGGAATCACTAAGAGTTTTTTTCTTAGAAATAAGGCTTCGGCTGGAGTTTCAAAACCTGCTCCACATAAAACTCCGCTTGAAGAAGCTAAACTTTTAATAAAAGCGGTTCCGTCTACAGGTTTAATAGTAATGTTCTTTTTGTAGATATGCTCTTTAGTGTGTTTTGAAAATACTTCCCATTTAACATTTTTGAAGTTTGATAGAATTTTAATAATCTTTTTATCACTGTATGCTGGTAGATATACGGTGTAATGTCCTTTGTTGGTAATATTTCTATATCGAATTTGTTTTCTGATAATAGGAGTAAAGGTTGAAGAAGAGTAAGGTTTAAAATGAAATCCAAACTTGTTTTTTGCAGGAGCATAGTATTTTAATATCAATCGTTCTATTTTGAATCTTCCATAGCTAGGTGCGTTTGTATCGAGAACAGCATTTTGATGACTCATAGAAATAATAGGAACATTTTTCAATTTAGCAGCCCAAGCAGAAACAGGTTCAAAATCATTGATTATTAAATCGTACTGTTTTATAGGTAGATTCTTTATTTCTTCTAAAAGATTCCAAAGTTTAAGTCTTTTTATAGTTTGAATAAAGTCAATTCCTCCTTTTTTTCCGAAAATAAAACTCAATCCGTAAAGTTTATAGGTCACCTCAAAAGGTAATTGTAGTTCACATTGGTTACCACTTATTAAAATGTCAACCTCATATTTTTGCTGTAAATAAGGAATAATTTCTATAGCTCTACTTACGTGTCCGTTACCTGTACCTTGAATTGCATATAAAATTTTCATACGGTTAAGTTGTTTTTGGGAATTATTTATTGGCTTTAAGAATGTTGAATTCTTGTAGTAAATCTTCAAATAAATCGCTGTTAGAACGTTCTACTTGTATGAATTCGATATCATTTACGGTGATTTTAAGTGAGTTTTTTTGAATAAGATTATCTTTTTCGTATTCGTACAAACTCCATTTTTTATCTACGTATTCGAGAGCGGTGAGGTTTTCAATCCAATCACCAGAATTAAGGTAGGTAGTTGACCCCTCATTGGTTTCAATAGTTTTAATTTCTGGTTGATGAATATGACCACAAACCACATAATCGTAGTTGTTACTTATGGCAATTTCTGAAGCTGTAGTTTCAAAATCATTAATAAATTTTACAGCACTCTTTACACTGTTTTTTATTTTTTTGGAGAAAGATAGCCTGCCATAACCGAGTTTTTGACTAATCCAGTTTGCAGCAGAATTAATTAAGATTAAGGTGTCGTAACCCAATCCGCCTAATTTAGCAATCCATTTTGAGTGTTGCATGGTAACATCAAAAACATCTCCGTGAAAAAACCAAGCTTTTTTTCCATCAATATCTAAAACAAGTTTGTTAACGATTTCGAAGCTGCCTAATTGAAAGCCTTTAAATCTACGTAAAGTTTCGTCGTGATTTCCTGTGATGTAATACACTTTAGTTCCAGAGGTTATAAAACTCATAAGTAATTTTATAACTTTAAGATGAGGTTTCGGAAAATATCGTTTGTTAAACTGCCAAATATCTATAATGTCTCCGTTGAGAATTAGTGTTTTTGGATTGATGGTTTTTAAATAATTGTGAAGTTCTGTAGCTCTACAACCAAAGGTTCCTAAATGAACATCTGAAATAACTACAATGTCTAGTTTACGACGGTGGCTTTTTTTCATTCGTAATTCTTAAGTGATATTCTCAAAAGTAATTCTCGAATGTTGTTATTTTTTTAAATTAATATGAAGTTCTAGTGATGAAAACTTTATGGTAATTTAATGAGATTGTTATCTAAAAGTAAAAAGCCCAGTAAATACTGAGCTTTTTTATTGTTGTAAGTGAAGTGTTTTATTTGTTATATAACACCCATTCTCCTTTCTCTAAAAGAGGAATAGCTTGCTTAAACTTAACAGTTTTTTCTTCACCACTCATTACATTTTTAATAGTAACTTTTTCGTTACGACCAATTTTTGGTTGCTCTCTAACAATCGTTTCAACAACTTGTTGCTCTTGTGTTTGTTGATTACGAGCATTAGAAATAGCTTGTTGTGTAGAGTTTTGAACTTCATCTTTGCTATAATCTAATTGTTCGCTAGATTGTTGTTGACGAGCTTCTGAAATTTGAGATTCGTCTTGTGCAGGTAATTGACCTTTAAATAAGAACGATAAAACTTCTTTATTTACTTTATCAATCGTTTGTTGGAATAATTCAAACGCTTCAAACTTATAGATTAATAAAGGATCTTTTTGCTCGTATGTTGCATTTTGAACGGTTTGTTTTAACTCATCCATTTTGCGTAAATGATCTTTCCAGTTCTCGTCAATAATAGCTAACGTAATGTTCTTTTCGAAATCATTTACTAACGATTTTCCTTCAGAATTATATGCTTCTTTTAAGTTTGTTACAACTTGTAATGTTTTTGTTCCGTCGGTAAAAGGAACCACAATACGCTCGTAACGATCACCTTCGTTTTCAAAAACATTTTTAATTACTGGGAATGCTTGTGTAGCATTTCTGTCAGAATCTTTTTTATAATGTTCTGTAATTATAGGGTATAATTTATCTACAATTTCTTGATCTGATAATTTTGTGAACTCCTCTTCAGAAATAGGAGAGGTCATTGACGAGAAACGAATTAATTCAAATTCAAAATTTTGGAAATTGTTCGTTGGTTTGTTTTCTTTTACAATTGAATCGCAAGTATCGTAAATCATATTTGCAATATCAATTTGTAAACGTTTTCCATCTAAAGCATGACGACGACGCTTGTATACAAATTCACGTTGAGCATTCATTACATCATCATATTCTAATAAGCGCTTACGAATTCCAAAGTTATTTTCTTCAACCTTTTTCTGTGCTCTTTCAATAGATTTAGAAATCATAGAGTGCTGAATTACTTCACCTTCTTCTAATCCCATTCTATCCATCATTTTTGCAATTCTTTCTGAACCGAATAAACGCATTAAGTTATCGTCTAAAGCTACGTAGAATTGAGAAGAACCCACATCTCCTTGACGTCCTGCACGACCACGTAACTGACGGTCTACACGACGAGAATCATGACGTTCTGTACCAATAATTGCTAAACCACCAGCTTTCTTTACTTCGTCTGATAATTTAATATCGGTACCACGACCAGCCATATTTGTTGCAATAGTTACTTGTCCTGGTTTACCAGCTTCAGCAACTACATCTGCTTCTTTCTTGTGTAATTTTGCATTTAAGATATTGTGAGAAATCTTACGCATTTTAAGCATACGACCTAAAAGTTCAGAAATTTCTACAGAAGTAGTACCTACTAAAACAGGTCTACCATCTTCTACTAATTTTACAATATCTTCAATTACTGCGTTGTATTTTTCACGAGTAGTTTTATAAACTAAATCTTGCTTGTCATCTCTTGCAATTGGGCGATTTGTTGGGATTTCAACTACATCTAATTCATAGATTTCCCAGAATTCACCAGCTTCAGTAATCGCTGTACCTGTCATACCAGATAACTTGCGGTACATTCTAAAGTAATTTTGAAGTGTTACTGTAGCAAATGTTTGTGTAGCATCTTCAATTTTTACGTTTTCTTTAGCTTCAATAGCTTGGTGCAATCCGTCTGAGTAACGACGACCGTCCATAATACGGCCTGTTTGCTCATCAACAATCATTACCTTGTTGTCCATCACAACGTACTCAACATCTTTTTCAAAAACCGTATAAGCTTTTAAAAGTTGATTCATTGTGTGAATACGTTCACTCTTTACGCTAAAGTCTCTATATAAATCTTCTTTAAGATTTGCTTTTTCTTCAGGAGTATTATCACTACTATCAATTTCTCCAACTTTTACACTAATATCTGGTAAAACGAAGAAAGTATTGTTTTGAGTGACTTCTGATAAGTGAGCAATACCTTTGTCAGTTAAATCGATTTGATTGTTTTTCTCCTCAATAGTAAACCATAATTCTGCATCAACTTCTGGCATTAACTTGTTGTTGTCTTGCATGTAGAAGTTTTCTGTCTTTTGAAGAATTTGTTTAACTCCTTCTTGAGATAAAAACTTAATTAAAGCTTTGTTTTTAGGCAAACCTCTGTAAACTCTTAATAATAAGAAGCCACCTTCTTTAGTGTCTCCTTCTTTAATTAGCTTCTTAGCTTCTGCTAAAACACCAACTAAATATTTGTTTTGTAACGAAACTAAATCAGCAACTAAAGGTTTTAATTCGTTAAATTCATGACGATCTCCTTGTGGAATTGGACCCGAAATGATTAATGGTGTACGAGCATCATCAATTAAAACAGAATCCACCTCGTCAATAATTGCGTAGTTAGGTGCTCTTTGTACTAAATCTTCTTTAGAAGACGCCATGTTATCACGTAAATAATCAAAACCGAATTCGTTATTGGTTCCGTAAGTAATATCTGCGTTATATGCTTTTCTACGAGCTTCTGAGTTTGGTTGATGATAATCAATACAGTCTGTAGATAATCCGTGGAATTCAAAAATTGGAGCCATCCACGCACGGTCACGTTTTGCTAGGTAGTCGTTTACAGTTACTACATGAACACCTTTACCAGATAATGCGTTTAAGTAAACAGGGAGAGTCGAAACTAATGTTTTACCTTCACCCGTCATCATTTCAGCAATTTTACCTTGGTGTAAAACCGACCCACCAATTAACTGAACATCATAATGAATCATGTCCCAAGTAACTTCTTTTCCAGAAGCATCCCAAGAATTTGCCCAAAAAGCTTTGTCATCTTCTAATGTTACATGTTCTCTTGTTGCAGATAATTCTCTGTCGAAAGGAGTTGCTGTAACTTCAATCTCTTCGTTTGTTGTAAATCTCTTTGCTGTTTCTTTCACTACAGCAAAAGCTTCTGGCATAATATCTTTTAATACTTGTTCAGATGCTTCGTAAGCTTCATCTTTTAATTTGTCGATTTCTGCAAATATTTCTTCTTGACGGTCGATTTCTGCAGTTACTGCTTCTTCTTCTAATGCAGTGATTTTATCATCAAAAGGTTGTGTAGCTTCTTTTACTTTTGATTTAAATTCGATAGTTTTCGCTCGAAGTTCGTCGTTTGATAAGTTGCTCAGTGAACTTTCGAATGATTTAACTTTATCTATAATGGGTTGTAGTGATTTTAAGTCTTTTTGTTGTTTGTCTCCAACAAAAATTTTTATAATCGAATTTAAAATGCTCATTGTAAAATATTGTTTTACAGCTTATTACTTTTGGGTAATGAGCTGGTTTGTGTTTGTGTAATATGTCGCTTAAAAGTAAGCAAAAAAAAAGCCTCAAAATGAGACTTTTTTTAGTTTATGTTTTTAGTATTCGTCTTCGTTCCAAAGATAATCCTCTTCTGTAGGATAATCAGGCCAAATCTCGATAATTGAATCGTAAGCTTCACCTTCATCTTCAATGTCCTGTAAGTTTTCTACTACTTCTAAAGGTGCTCCTGTACGAATTGCATAATCAATTAATTCGTCTTTGGTTGCTGGCCATGGTGCATCGGCTAAATAAGATGCTAATTCAAGTGTCCAATACATTTCTTTATCTGTTTATTAAGATTTTCTCGCAAAAATATATTTTTTTCGTAAAAAGTCAAGTTTTTTTTAAAAAATGTCTAAATCAATAAAAAAAGAACTTTATTAAAGCTTTTCCGGAATCCATTTTACTTCCTCAGCTTGTAAGTCTTGGGTCAACTTTCGTGCCAACACAAAAAGGTAGTCAGAAAGTCGGTTTAAATACATTAAAACATTGTTGTTAATTTCTTCGTCTTCGTTTAAAGCTACTGATAAACGCTCAGCTCTACGGCAAACACAACGCGCTATATGACAGAATGACACTGTTGAGTGACCACCAGGTAAAACAAAGTGTGTCATTTGAGGCAAGGTAGCATTCATAGTATCAATTTCATTTTCTAAGAACTCTATTGAATCGTCATTTATTTTTGGAATATTTAAGCGTTCTTTACCACTTTTTAAAGTTTCTTTCTCGGGTGGAGTTGCTAACATAGCTCCTAATGTGAACAAATCGTGTTGAATTTTAATCAAGGCTTGTTTAGAAAGCTCATCAATTTTTTGATCTCTAATTAAACCGATATAAGAATTTAATTCGTCGACAGTTCCGTAGCTTTCTATTCTTAAATGATGTTTTGGGACTCTAGTTCCACCAAAAAGAGCTGTAGTTCCTTTGTCACCAGTTTTGGTATATATCTTCATTTGATTATTTAATTGTTGTTTTTAAATATACAGATTTAATTACTCGATATAATTGTGTTGCTTTAATTTTTCTAAAATATAATTTGGGCATCTAGTAGGTTTGTTGTTTTCCATATTAATGAATGCCAAAACCGTATTTCCGATGCATATTATTTCGTTATTCTGATTAGTTATTTCATAGTCAAATTCTATCTTAACACTAGGTGTTTTTTTTAAGCTGGTAGTAATTGTTAATTCATCGTCATAAAGTGCCGATTTCTTAAAATTACAGTTTAAAGAAATAACTGGCAGCATTGTACCCGAATTTTCCATATATTTGTACGTGATGCCCATAGAACGTAGCCATTCGGTACGCCCTATTTCAAAATATTGTGCATAATTTCCGTGATATACAACCCCCATTTGATCGGTTTCGGCATATCTAACTCTAATTGTAGTTTTGTGTTTTCGCAAATTTTTTTAAGTTAAAATTTAGGCTAACGATACATAAAAAATAATTAATAATCAATAGTGTTTCAATTTTTTTTTACTGAAATTTATTCACACTTTTGTTCGTCCATTCGGTAACGTATGGCATCCCCCAAAAAAATCAGATTTTACTAATTTTTTTAACCTTTATTACACTAAATGACTAAGACTGCAGAAACAGTTTGGATGGAATGCTTGTCTTTTATTAAAGACAATATTAAGCCGCAAGCCTATAAGACTTGGTTTGAGCCTATTAAGCCGATAAAATTATCTGGGGAGGCTTTAACAATTCAGGTTCCTAGTAAGTTTTTTTACGAATGGTTAGAAGAGCATTACATTAAGTTATTAAGAGTAGCTTTGGTACGTCAGTTAGGTAATGATGCAAAGTTAATTTATGATGTACGTATGGAAAATACGTATAGTAGTAACAGTCCGCAAACGGTTAAAATACCTAGTTCAAATCGTAATCCATTAAAACCGCAAAAGGTATCGGTTCCAATAGAGTCTAAAAGAGAATTAAAAAATCCTTTTATAATTCCTGGATTGCAAAAAGTAAAAATTGAATCTCAGTTAAATCCGAATTACAATTTTGCAAATTTTGTTGAAGGAGATTCTAACAGGTTAGCGCGTTCGGCAAGTATGGCAGTAGCTAACAAACCAGGAGGAACATCTTTTAATCCGTTATTAATTTATGGTGGAGTAGGTTTAGGAAAAACGCACTTGGCACATGCAATTGGTGTTGAGATTAAAGATAAATATCCAGACAAGACAGTTTTATATATTTCATCAGAAAAGTTTACACAACAGTTCATTGATTCTGTAAAGTCAAATACTAGAAATGATTTTATTCATTTTTATCAAATGATTGATGTGTTAATTATTGATGATGTTCAATTTTTATCTGGTAAAGCTGGTACGCAGGATGTGTTCTTCCATATTTTTAACCATTTACATCAAAATGGAAAACAGGTAATTTTAACTTCTGATAAAGCGCCTGTTGATATGCAAGATATTGAACAGCGTTTATTATCTCGTTTTAAATGGGGGTTATCGGCAGAGTTGCAAGCTCCAGATTATGAAACTCGTATTTCGATACTTCAAAATAAGTTATTTAGAGATGGGGTGGAAATGCCAGAAGAAATTGTAGAATACATCGCTAAGAATATTAAATCGAATGTTCGTGAGTTAGAAGGTGTTATTATTTCTATGATTGCTCAAGCTTCTTTTAATAGAAAAGAATTTACAATTGAGTTAGCAAAACAAATTGTAGATAAATTCGTTAAGAACACTAAGAAAGAAGTTTCGATAGAATACATTCAAAAAGTAGTTTCTAAATACTTTGATATGGATGTGGCTACACTTCAATCTAAAACAAGAAAACGTCATATTGTACAAGCGCGTCAGTTGGCAATGTACTTTGCTAAGCGATTAACAAAATCATCGTTAGCAAGTATTGGTAGTCAAATAGGGCAAAGAGATCATGCTACTGTTTTACATGCTTGTAAAACGGTTGATAACTTGACTGAAACTGATAAGCAATTTAGAAAGTACGTTGACGACTTACTAAAGAAATTAACCTTATAAAATAAGATAAATGAAAATACTAATGGTTTGTTTGGGGAATATTTGTCGTTCGCCATTGGCCGAAGGTATTTTACAATCAAAAGTTTCTAGTGATGTAATTGTGGATTCTGCTGGAACATCAGGATATCATGAAGGTGAATTACCAGATAAACGTTCAATTGCAGTTGCTCATAAATATGGAATAGATATTACAAATCAACGTTCTAGAAAATTCAGAAGAAAAGATTTTCAGGAGTTTGATTTAATCTACGCCATGGATGAGAGTAATTATATTGATATTTTATCGTTAGCAAGTACAGAAGAAGAAAAGGAGAAGGTAAAGATGATTCTTAATGAATCACATCCTGAAGAAGATAGAAATGTCCCAGATCCGTATTATGGAGGAGAAATGGGATTTGAAAATGTATACCGAATGTTAGACGAAGCTTGTAGTGTAATAGCTTCAAAAATATAAGCCCCCATGAGAGGAAAACTCTATTTAATTCCCACAACTTTAGGAGATACAGAACCTTTAGAGGTAATGCCATTATCAGTTAAAAAAGTAGTTGAGCATTTAGATTTTTTTATTGTTGAAAATGAAAAATCTGCAAGACGTTTTATTAAAAGAATTACGCCTTCAAAATCTCAACCTTCTTTACAATTAAGGTTGTTAGATAAATATTCTGATGAATTTGAAACTCAAAATTATTTAGATATATGCGATGAAGATATATCGGTTGGTTTATTGTCTGAAGCAGGGGTTCCTGCAGTGGCAGATCCTGGAGCTAGTATTGTTAAGTTGGCACATCAAAAAGGAATACAAGTAGTACCATTGGTTGGGCCATCGTCTATCTTAATGGCAATGATGGCTTCTGGAATGAATGGACAAAATTTTGCATTTAACGGATATCTTCCTATTGATAAGTCAGACAGAAAAAAAGCAATAAAAGAGCTTGAGAGACTTTCAAGAGAAAAGAATCAATCACAAATTTTTATTGAAACGCCGTATAGGAATGAAAAAATGTTAGACGATTTACGAGCTACTCTATCTCAAGAAACAAGAATATGTGTTGCGTGTGATATTACGCTTCCTTCTGAATATATAAAAACATTGTCTGTAAAAGATTGGAAGAAAACAAAAACCGATTTACATAAAAGACCTACCATATTTATTATTCATAAATAAAAAAAAGCACCGAAATCTCGGTGCTTTTTTAATAACATTAATTAATCTAAACTACTGGTTTTTTGTTTGCTTTGATGTTAGCAACATCATAACCAGCAAATTTTTTCATATAAGACTCTATAGAGGTTCCAAATGCGTCTTTAAATTTAAAACTACCATTTGATCTTAAGTATTTTTTTACATTACCAGCACCGCTTAAGTGTGCTGCTGCCAAAATACCCGATTCAGTAATTTTAACACCATTAATGGTTTTCCCTACACTTCTTCTAATGTCTTTTCTTAAAATCCATTTGTTAACCTTACAAAGCGCTATAAAGGCTTTTTCTTGTAACTCAGGATCTTTTAAAAAGTTTTGAGTGTTGTAAATCCTAAATCTCTTTAAAGTACTTTTGCCAAATTGGTACTTACCAAGATATCCTAGTTTGTTTACTATAGAGTACCTTCCTTGAGATTCTTTAAAAGCTAAAGCTTCTTTAAAACCAACAAAATCATTTTGTAAATAGGGGAAGTTTAATTTTGTGTTGTTTAAAACCGTTATAGGTTTAGCTTTTTTGTTTTCTTCACTTGGCGTTGTCGTAAAACTTGTCAATGTGATAAAACAAACGATTACAAAAATTAAATTTCTAATAACAATAATCTTTCTGTTTAGCACTGCAAAGATATAATGTTTTTATGTTAAAAACCTAATTTACAAATGATTAGGGTGTTTTTCTTTTTGTTAATAAAGGAAAAAAACGTGTTTAAAATTGTAAGTTCATCAACTATTTTTAGAAATAATTGATGATTTATTAATAAGAGGTTGAAATGATTGAGAATAAAATTTTGTTAAAAATTATTTTCTAATTCCTCTTTGACTAATCCAACGTTGGTATTTTGCAGCGTTACGATTGTGCTGTGCTAATGAATGTGTAAACTCATGAAAACCAATATTATCAATGCTTGCGCACATAAAAAAGTAGTTATGTTTTTGAGGATTTAATACCGCATCAATTGCAGAAATATCGGGCATTGCAATTAGTGTAGGAGGTAATCCTCTATGTTTATAAGTATTGTATGGTGAATCTTTTGTTTCATCTATATATTTAAACAAAACACGTTTAATTACCATGTCTTTATTTTGTTGTTGTTTTGCATAAATGATAGTTGGATCAGCTTCTAAAGGCCATTTGTTTCTTAATCTATTTAAATACAACCCTGCTACTGTAGGTCTTTCGTTTTTTTGAACAGTTTCTTTATGAACAATAGAGGCAAGGGTAATTACTTCTTGTGGAGTTAAGTTTTGTTTTTTTGCTTTTTCTATTCGAGAAGTATTCCAAAACTTTTTGTATTCTCTCAACATTTTGTCTCTAAACTTATCAGCAGAAGTATTCCAATAAAATTCATAACTATTCGGAATATACATACCTAAAGCAGAAGTTTCTGTGAAATTATTGTTCTTTAAAAAAACACTATTCTTCATTGATTGAATTAAAGAAGTTGAATCTGCTTCTATTTGCTGAGATATTCTTTTGGCTAACTTTTCTAAAGTGTCTTGATTGTTGAAAGAAACTTTTACAGTTTTTTGTTTTCCACTTCTGAATAGATTTACCAAATCGTTCATACTCATTCCTTTTTTAATTTGGAATTTTCCGCCTTTAGATTTTGTAAACTTCTTCTTTTGAGCTACCCAATGAAAGTTATCAGGATTATTTACAAAAGGAGCAATGTTTTTTTGAATGGTTTCTAAATCAGAATTTGATTTGATAAAAACCGTAGCATCTTGTTTTACAGCCGAACCATAAATTTTTGAGTAAAAGCTGTAGCCGACAGTAATTAAAATTAATGCTATTGCACCTATAGCTCCGTATATAATCTTTTTGTTCATTTTAAGGGGTGGGGTTTATGAGTTGAAAAAGAATTTCGTTTTTAAATCCGTTAATTGTTGAGTTCCAATCTTTTTTAATACCTACTTGTTCAAAATTTAACTTTTTAAACAATTGAATACTATAAAAATTGTCTTCAGTAATATTTGCATACAATTGATGTAGTTGCAAATATGTAAAAGAATATTTAATTAATAAAGATAAAGCTTCTGAAGCATATCCATTATTTTGATAGTCGGGGTGAATTAAAATTCCAATTCCTGCACGTTTATGTCTTGGGTTGAAATCAAATATATCAATCATTCCGATAGGAGAATTGTTAGAGTTCGATTCTATAACTAAACGAAGTTGTTTGGTTTCGTAAACATCTAAATGAGCAGTTTCTAAGTATAGTTTTAACGTGTATTTAGAAAAAGGTTGTTGTGTATGGCTAACCTCCCAAAAGTTTTCATTGTTTTCAATTTGAAAAAGAAAATCTAAATCTTCAGGCTCTAAAGCACGTAAATTGATATGGTTACCTTTTAATGTTTGCATTAAATTTCTATTTCTCCTTTAAAAACAAAAGTTGCAGGACCTTTTAAAAATACGTTTTTATAAACGCTTCCTTCTTTAGAAAAAGAAACTTCTAATGTACCTCCTTTAACAGGTAGAGTAATGTTATTGCTATCTGTTTTTTTTGTTTCATACATAGCAATAGCAACAGCGGTAACTCCAGTACCACAAGCAAGAGTTTCATCTTCTACACCTCGTTCGTATGTTCTTACTTTAAAAGTATTTTCGCTTACTTGTTCAACAAAATTAACATTGCTTCCTTTGGTTCCATAAACATCATTTCTAATTTTTTTTCCTTCAGAAAAAACAGGAAAATTATTCAAATCTTCGACCAGTTGAACATGATGTGGAGATCCTGTATTGGTAAAAACATAGTTACTATGAATTTCAACAGAATTTACATTTATCATTTGTAAAGAAACTTCGTTGCCTATTATTGAAGCGTGATGTAAGCCATCAATAGCATTAAAAGTAGTGTTCTTTTCAAATAAACCTAAAGAATGAGCAAAAGCTACAATACAGCGTCCGCCATTACCACACATTGAACTTTCGTTACCATCGGCATTGTAATATACCATTTTAAAATCGGTAACATTATCTTCTTCTAAAAGAATAAATCCATCTGCACCAATACCAAAATAACGATTACAGAGTTTGTTAATTAATTCGGTATTGTTTTTTGGAAAGGTTTTTGCTCTATTATCAACTATAATAAAATCATTTCCTGTTCCTTGGTATTTGTAAAAGCTCAAATTCATAAGGGCAAAGTTAAGAATTTAATGTGGTAAATATGACTGTTAAATAGGGGTTAAAATCTGTTAAATGGAAGTTAAACAGAATTCTTTGAAATGTTAAAATTGTATATTTGAACTACTAAATTATTGATGAATATGAAGAAAATATTTGGATTATTAAGTATAGCTATTTTAGGAGGTGTTTTTACACTTGGAGGATATAAAATGTTGATTGAAAAACCAGTGGTAGTAGAAACTACAAGTCAACCAACATTACAAACAGTTAAGGCAAATTATTCACCTGCTATGGTGAGTAACACAGAAGCGTTACCAACTAATTTTACAGAAGCAGCAGAGAAAACTGTAAATGCTGTAGTGCACGTAAAAAATACAGCAGTTCGTACTCAGCAAGACCCGTATAGTTTCTTTTTTGGAGGAAACGGTACGCGTGAAAGAAAACAAGTTGGTACAGGAAGTGGAGTAATTATTTCACCAGATGGTTACATAGTTACCAATAACCACGTGATTAAAGATGCAGTAGATATTGAAATTACTTTAAATAATAGAAAAAAGGTTAAAGCAGAATTAATCGGTGCTGATGAAAGTAATGATATTGCGTTACTAAAAATAGATGTAGATGGAGCTTTACCAAATTTACCTTTTGGTAACTCTGATAATGCTAAAATAGGTGAGTGGGTATTAGCTGTTGGAAACCCATACAACTTAACATCAACTGTAACTGCAGGAATTGTAAGTGCTAAAGGACGAGATTTAGAAGGAAATGGAACCAATATCGATTCATTTATTCAAACAGATGCAGCTGTAAATCCAGGGAATAGTGGAGGAGCATTAGTAAATACAAGAGGTGAGTTAATAGGAATTAACACAGCAATATCTTCAAGAACAGGTTCTTTTATAGGATATTCATTTGCAGTACCATCTAATATTGCTAAAAAAATTATTGATGACTTATTAGAATATGGTTCTGTACAAGAAGCTTTAATAGGTTTTGTGCCAGAGTTAAAAAATCAAGATGAAATTAAAGGTGTAAAAATCGCATCGATAGATTCTGAAAGTGGAGCATCTAAAGCAGGTTTAAGAGAAGGAGATATTATAACAGGAGTTAATAATGTTGAAATTAGAAAATTTTCAGACTTAAAAGGACAGTTAAAAGCTAAAAGACCAGGAGAGTTAATTGATGTAACAATCGATAGAGATGGTGAAGAGATGATAAAAACCGTAGCTCTTACAAAAAGAGTTGTTTTACCAATTAGTTCGAGATTAAATACTGAATTTGAAGATTTAAATTCAAAAGATAAAAAGAAGTTTAATATTACTGGAGGAGCAAAGATCAAAAGGACTGCAAACCCAATATTTAAAGAATTTGAAGTAGGAGAAGGTTATATTTTAACAAAAGTAAATGGGCAAAAGGTTAATTCAGCGGCAGAAGCAGTACAGGTATTGGATAACAACTATAATAAAAGACTTATATTAGAAATGATTAGTCCATCAGGTCAATTAGAAAGATTTAGATACTAGAATAGTTTACATATGTTAGTTATAGAAAATCTCATCAAATTTTGATGAGATTTTTCTTTTACAAATCATTTACGAAATCGTTTGAAATAACTACTTTTGCACCAAAATTTTAAAATTTTAGTTAACACACAACTATGTCAACAATAACAAATTACGAAAAAGAAGTAGTTAATCAAGCTCAAATAAGAAGAGCAACTACAGAGTTTATTAATATCGTGAACGATTTATGGTACGATAAATCAATCGAATTAGTATTGTTTAGAAATCAACTTGTAGATAAAAGAGCAAGTGAAGTTTTAAACTTAATAAATTATGCAGGTGAGTTTGTTGCAAAACCTATTTCTATTCAAGATGCTTTAGAAATTGCAAGAGCAATTCAGTCTATTGATTTACCAGCTTCTAAATTAGACATTGGTAAGTTAGCTTACGAATGCCATTTAAATGAAGATTCTTGTGGTGATAAAGTTGAGTTTGTAAAAAATCAATTAAAAGATGCTACTGAAGCTACCAACTTTGAACCTAAAGATGTGGTATTATACGGTTTTGGTCGTATTGGTCGTTTATTAGCTCGTGAGTTAAGTAGTAAAATGGGTAAAGGTTCTCAATTACGTTTAAGAGCTGTTGTTACTCGTGGTAAAATAGATAAAGATGTTTTAGAAAAAAGAGCTTCTTTATTAAGTATCGATTCTGTTCATGGAGATTTCTTAGGAACAGTTCAAGTAGATGAAGAAAATAACGCGTTAATTATTAACGGAACAACAGTATATATGATTTCTGCTGCGCAACCAGAAGATATCGATTATACTAAATACGGAATTAACGATGCGTTAATTATAGATAATACAGGAGCGTTTAGGGATAAAGAAGCATTAAGTCGTCACTTAGTTCCAAACGGATCAAGTAAAGTATTATTAACTGCACCAGGAAAAGGAATTCCTAATATTGTACATGGAGTAAATCATTTAGAGAATAACCCAGATAATATCGATATTTTCTCTGCTGCATCTTGTACAACCAATGCAATTACTCCTGTATTAAAAGTTTTAGAAGATAACTTCGGAATTAAGAAAGGACACTTAGAAACAATTCATGCATATACAAACGATCAGAATTTAGTTGATAATATGCATAAAAAATACCGTAGAGGTAGAGCTGCTGCATTAAACATGGTAATTACTGAAACAGGAGCAGGAAAAGCAGTTTCAAAAGCATTACCAGCTTTAGAAGGTAAATTAACCTCTAGTGCTATTCGTGTACCAGTACCAAATGGTTCTTTAGCAATCTTAAATTTACAGTTACATAAAGATGCTACTGTAGAATCTATCAATGCAATTATGAAAAAATATGCATTAGAAGGAGACTTAGTAGAGCAAATTCAATATTCATTAAGTAATGAATTAGTTTCTTCTGATATTGTAGGTACAACTGCACCTTCAATCTTTGATAGTAAAGCTACAATTGCCGACGGAAATACAATTGTAATTTATGTATGGTATGATAATGAATACGGGTATTCTCACCAAGTAATGCGTTTAGCAAAACATATTGCTAAAGTTCGTCGTTATACGTATTATTAACATAGGTTAAGAAATTAATACAATTAAAGCCGAAACATTTGAATGTTTCGGCTTTTTTGCTATTTTTGATTCGTAAACCCCTAAACACCCCCTAATTATGAAAAAAGTACTTACACTTTTTGTGAAGGTATTTTCTATCTTCTCGTTATTATTAATCTCAACAGTAACTTACGCACAAGAAATTAATGAAGTAGATTTTCTTACTTCTGGTAAATGGTTTTTAGAGTCTGTTCAAATTGGTGAAGAAACCCAAGAATTTTCTAAAGGAAATAGTTGGATGGTTTTTCATGCAGATGGAAAGTATGAAATTATGATGAGCGAAAATGAGCAAAAAGGAAATTGGAAATTCGATGAAAATGAAAAGGCAATTCAATTTCAAGATAGCGAAAATTTAGCTGCAGGTTTTAAAATTAAAACCTTAAACAAAAAGCAATTATTAGTTGTGGCTTCAGAAGGAGATTTAGCCTACACAATGAAGCTTACAAAATAATTTGTTACAACATATTAAAATTTAAACCGAAGTTTTTACTTCGGTTTTTTTTGTTGAAAAGTGTTTTGTTGAGACCATATTTAACTAAAGCTTTTTATTAAATTAGCAGATATTATAATACTTCTTAAAACAAACAAATGAAATCTTTACTAACCTTTATACTATCATTCGTTATTATGTCAACTGTAAATTCACAAAACAAACTTCCATATTATGAAATTCCCGAAGCGCCAAAAGAGTATACTGCAGGTACAGTTGCTAGTAGAATGGTTGACGGATTAGGTTTTAGATATTATTGGGCTACCGAAGGCTTAACAGAAAAAGACTTACAATTTAAACCAAGTGAAAAAGGAAGATCAACTTTCGATACCGTAGATCATATTTTAGTATTATCGATAATGACATTAAGTGCAGTGGAAGGAATTGAAATGAGTTTTCCAGATGAAGGATCATTAACATTTGCTGAAATGAGAAAATTAACGTTAGAAAATTTTAAAAAGACAAGTGATATTCTTAGAAAATCAAATGATTTATCTAAGTATGTAATGAAAATTAAGAGAAGAAATGGTGAGGTAGCAGAATATCCTTTTTGGAATCAACTTAACGGACCAATTGCAGATGCAATTTGGCATTGTGGACAGTTAGTCTCTTTTCGTCGTTCAGCAGGAAATCCATTACCTAAAGGACCAAGCTTTTTAACAGGTAAAGTAAGAAGGTAAGATGAGAACTTTATATATAGTCTTCACAATATTATTGCTGTCGTTTTGGTCTTGCAAGCCAGAAGAGAAAAAGAATAAGGAATCAGAAGAGGTTAAGAAAGAAGTTGTTAAACAAGTAGAAGATAAGTTTGCTTCTTTTCCTAAAGATGTGTTTTATGCAAAGGATGATTGTGTGTTGTTTTTGCAACCTTCTAAAGAATATTTTAATGAAAAACTAAAAGGAGAAGAGGGGATAGAAGAAGTGGCTTCTGATGCAGAATATTATGCAAACGAGTTTTACAAAACTCAAAAAGATAAACGTAAAATATATTTTGTAACTCAACGAATAGTAGCGTTAATCAATTCGGAAAATGATACTACTTTAATAGATCGATATAACAAAGATTTAATCTATGGAGCTATTATTCAGCAAAAAGATTCAGTTCAAATTTTAGAAGGAGTACAAACAACCATAGATTTAGAAATGGCATTGGGGATTTTTGATCCAAAAAATAAAATTAATTAGTTCAATTTCAGTTATTTTTAATTGAAATATGTTGGTAAAATTTTATAAATGAAAGATTTTGATAGTGTAGTAATTGAAAGTATTAAAAAATACAAAGTAGATGGTGATTTATTTCAGACGAATGTTCCAATATTTTTTAAAAACAAAAAAACTAATGATAGGTATAAAAATACTATCATAGAAATATTTGAAAAAAATAAAATTACTGAAGAGAAAGCAAAAATTATTATACTTGGTGTTAGGAATAGTTTAAAAGAGCATAATTATAATTATTATGAAAGAGGGGTAAGCCTAATTTCTGATTATGTCTACGATTTAACACTTAAGTATTTAAGGTGTTTAGAAGAGATTTTTGAAGATAAAACTAAAAACACACCAACAAGAACTGTAGGAGTAAATCCAAATAGGAATTCAGGCTTTAAGTCAAATGAAAGTTCATCCCGTAAACATTTTGAAACCATTACTCATAAAAACAGAATGTATTCTTTAGATAATTCCTATTCTAAAGAAGATTTGTTAGATTGGGAAAAGCGCATTCAAAAGATATTAGGAACATCAGAAATAGCATATACTTGTGAGTTAAAGTACGATGGAGCTTCCATCAATTTAACGTATGAAAATGGTGAGTTTGTTAGAGCAGTTACCAGAGGAGATGGTTTTCAAGGAGATGAAGTAACAACGAATATTCGTACGATAAAATCAATTCCTTTAGTGCCTAATGGTGATTTTGTTGCCAATTTTGAGATGCGTGGAGAAATTATTCTTCCGTTAGATGGTTTTGAAAAGATGAATGAAGAACGCGTAGCGAATGGAGAAGAACCATATAAAAATCCACGAAATACTGCTAGTGGAAGTTTAAAGTTACAAGATAGTGGTGAGGTGACAAAAAGACCTTTAGATTGTTTGTTGTATCAATTGGTTACTGATGAGCGTAAATACGCATCACATTTTGAAAGTTTAGAAGCGGCTCGTAAGGTTGGTTTCAAAGTTCCAAAAACAATCGTTTTAGCAAAATCTATTGAAGAAGTTTTTGCGTTTGTAAACGAGTGGGATACAAAACGCCATGACTTACCTTATGAAACCGATGGAGTTGTAATTAAAGTGAATTCATTTCAGCAACAAGACGAATTAGGATTTACTTCAAAAGCGCCTCGTTGGGCAATTGCTTACAAGTTTAAAGCAGAACAAGTTTCTACCAAACTAAATGACATTACCTATCAAGTTGGTCGTACAGGAGCTATTACTCCCGTAGCAAATTTAGAGCCTGTACATTTAGCGGGGACGGTTGTAAAAAGAGCTTCTTTACACAATGCAGATCAAATTGAAAAATTAGATATTCGAATTAACGATACTGTTTTTGTTGAAAAAGGTGGAGAAATTATTCCTAAAATCATAGCAGTAGATTTCACAAAACGTTCAGAAAATTCTGAACCAACACAATATGCAACGCATTGTCCTGAATGTAATACAGAATTAGTAAGAAAAGAAGGAGATGCGAAACATTATTGTCCTAACGAATTCGGTTGTGCGCCTCAAATTACAGGTCGTATCCAGCATTTTATATCAAGAAAAGCAATGGATATTGATGGATTGGGAGGAGAGACAGTTGATTTATTACGTAAAGAAGGTTTAATTCAAAATTATGCCGATTTATATGAGTTAACAATTGAGCAAATTATTCCTTTAGAAAGAATGGCAGAGAAATCAGCTCAAAATATGATTAATGGTATTGAAAAATCGAAGGAAATTCCGTTTGAAAAAGTACTATATGCTTTAGGAATTCGATTTGTAGGAGAAACTGTAGCAAAAAAACTAGCTAAACATTTTAAGTCAATTGATAATCTAATGACTGCCAATTTTGAAACCTTAGTTGCTGTTGACGAAATAGGGGATAGAATTGCACAAAGTATTATCGATTTTTCCAATGACTTAGGGAATATTCAGTTAATAGATAGATTAAAATCTTATGGAATTCAATTAGAAGTTTCCGCTGAAAGTTTAGAAAACCAATCGGATAAACTAGCGGGAAAAGTATTTGTAGTTTCAGGGGTATTTCACCAAATGAGTAGAAATGAGTTAAAGAAAGCTATTGAAGATAATGGCGCTAAGGTAAGTTCATCCATATCAAAAAAGACAAATTATGTGGTTGCAGGAGATAATATGGGGCCAAGTAAATTAGCAAAAGCAGAGAGTTTAGAAATTCCAATTATTTCTGAACAAGATTTTATTGATATGATTAGTTAGGTCTTTACAAATAATCATTCCATTTATTTTAAGAAAACATGAGTAAACAAACTAAAGTAGCGATAGCTTCAATATTATTTTTAATAGTCTCTATAGCTGATGTATATGCAGTTATAATACAAAATAAATTTTTAGAAACTATTTTTAAACCTTTGTTAATGACAACACTTGTCGTTGTGTATTTAGTATCGGTTAAGAAGCCTAATTTTTGGTTAATTTCAGCGTTGTTTTTTTCTTTTTGGGGAGATGTTTTCTTGTTAGATAAAACTAATTATTTTGTGTTTGGACTAGCTTCTTTTTTAGTTGCTCATATTATGTATATAAAAATGACTTCTCAGTTTTTAGAGAAGAAAGGATTGTCACAAATATTAAAATCTGCAATTATATTTGTTATTCTATTTGCTGGAATATTATTTCTTATAAAAGATAATTTAGGAGAAATGTTAATTCCTGTAATTGTATACGGAATTGCAATATCAGCTTTTGGTACTTGTGCTTTACTATATTACCAACAAAGTAAATCCACTGCTAGTTTATGGCTATTGTTAGGAGCTATTTTATTTATTGCATCAGATAGTTTAATTGCGTTGAATAATTTTTATACACCAAAGCACTTTTTCGATATTTCAATTATAGTTTTATATATTGTATCTCAATATTTAATATGTAAATCTGTAATTGCAATTCAAGAATAATGAAAATTAAATCTTTTGATTTTTTAATTCATATTTCATTTTTAATTACTACAATAATTTTTTTGTTTGTAATGCTAAATGGTAATGAAGTTGAACGAATGATTTGTTCTACATTACCAATGCTATGTCTTTTAGTATTTTATTTTAAGAAAAAAATAAAGGTTAATTTAGTAGTATTAATATCAATGTTGTTAACAATTGTCGCCAATGTTTTTTTTGTTGATAATAACAATTTTAACATAGGAATGTTCTTTTTTACATTAGTGCATTTAGCTTTGATACAAGTTGTGTTTAATTATATAAAAGAAGTTAATAGAAAGAATGTTTATTTCTATTTTATGTCATTTTTAATTTTCTTCTTAATTATCTTTTATATTGTCTTTGGCGGTTTTACTAATGAGAAGTATTATTACATAACACTTATTTACGGAATCGTTACAAGTTTTTTAGGTGGAGTGGCTTTTACAAATTACCTTTTTAAAATGAATTTCAAGAATTTTGTACTGTTCGCTGGAATTTTTTTAGGAATTGCCTCAGATTGTATTTATGGGATAAGTTTGCTGATAGAAGAATCGGTTTATTACAATTTTTTTGGGGTATTAATTTATACGTTATCTTACTATTTAATTTATAATGGTATTTTTTTAATAGAAACTGAACTAACTAAAAAAAGGTAAAGATTATACAACCTTTACCTTTTCGGGGTTAACAAATTAAATTTAAAAATCTATAACTTATTTCCTATTACAGGAATATCTTTTCTATTTATAAATAACAAAATACTACCAGCAATTAAAGTAATTACTGCGCTATAAAACAAAATACCGCCATCTCCGTTGTGTTCAATTCCAAGTTTTGTTAAATGTCCCATAATTGCACCTCCCATTAAACCAATTGTAAGAATAGCTCCTAACCAAGTTTTTCTTGGAATGAATAATAAAATTGAAGCAATTAATTCTAAAATACCAGTGCCTATTCTCATCAAAGCTTCATTTTCTCCTGCTAACTTTGTGAATAAATCAACGCTTTCTTGAGCTGCAGTAAATTTGAAAAATAACGTTTGTAACATTATTATAGCTGCGATTAATTTTAAAATTATAGGTAGATATTTTTTCATTAATATTAGTTTTGCTGTTTTAGACGAAGATTTTTTTAAAACTTACTTATAAATATGTTTTTAATTAAAAGATTACTTTTTACAATAACGTTGTTTAGTGTGCTTTTTTCTTGTAAAACAACAGATATAGCATCAGAAAAAAAAGTTGAATTAAAGTTTTTAGATGAATACGTATTTCCTATAAATAAAGAGTTTAAAGGAAATGCTATTGGAGGTTTATCTGGAATAGATGCAGTTGATAATGATTATTTTTTAGCAGTTGATGATGCAAGAGATCCGCGAATTTTTAAAGCGAAAATTATTATTGAAAATTCTAAAATTAAAGACGTAGAATTTATTGATGTACTTAAATTAAATAAAAAAGAATCAGATTTTTTTAGAGAAAACCATCTCGATTTAGAATCTGTTCTTTTCGATTCTGAAAATCAAGAACTAGTCTTAACTAGTGAGGGATCAATAAAAAAAGGAAAGAATCCGTTGCTGTTTTCGGTATCCAAAAATGGAAAATTTAAGACAAACTATCAATTGCCAGAAAAGTTTTTAGTATCTAGCAAAGAGCCTAGACATAACGGAACTTTTGAAGGATTAAGCCATAGCGCTGATAAAAAAGGATATTGGACAGCGATGGAATTTCCTTTAAAATCAGATGGGGAAGAACCTTCTTTCGGTAGCGAGAAATCGTATGTAAGATTTACTTATGTAAATAAGGAGTTAAAACAAACTACCAAAGAATATGTGTACAATTTATCTTCAATTTCTAGACCACTAAAAGGTCATGTGAATTTGAATGGTTTAACCGATATTCTCGAATATAAACCAAATCATTTTTTTGTGTTAGAAAGAACTTATCAAAGCGGTTATAAAAATTCAAACATTGTTAGAATATATGAAGCGATAATTAATAAAAAGACAACGAATACGCTACAAATAAATGCATTAGTAAATAAAAATATAAATCCGATGAAAAAAAGATTGATATTTGATTTTGAATCGGTAAGAAATCAACTAACTGATAGCTTTGTAGATAATATTGAAGGAATAACTTTTGGTCCAAAACTTAAGAATGGAAATCAAAGTCTAATTTTAGTGTCAGACGATAACTTTCAAGTTTACGGTAAACAGTTAAATCAATTTGTATTGATAGAAATTAAAGAATAAAACTTTATTTTTGAACGATTGTAAAACCTTACGATGATATCCAAACTTAAACAAAAATCTATAAAAAAAGCTTACGAAAAGCTTGTTTCAAAAACTGTTTTAACCAAACAAAATAATGCTAAGATTAATTCTGTAGCAATTTTATTAGACAAAGAAACACTTAAAAACATTGTGTTGTCTAATATTAAAAATACCCTTCCTTTTAAAGAAGCTCAAATCACAGTTTTAATCTTAAGAGAGTTTAATAAAAAGCAAGAAGAATCTCCAGAGTTTTTTTCTGATAATGATTTCGGATTTAAAGCGAGTTTAAAATCAGACAATTTAAAAGATTTCGTTAAAAACGATTACGATTTACTTATTAACTATACAAAAGAACCGAATTTATATACGAATATGATAACTTTGTTATCACAAGCAAAATTAAAAGCTGGCTTCGCTAATATCGATGATAGATTGTTTGATTTAGTAGTGTCTGAGCCAACTTTTAACGAAGCAATTTTAAATCAAGAATTAAAAAAATACCTAACGATTTTAAATAAAATATAATGCAAAAGTTTGTAGGAACAGGAGTAGCTTTAGTAACTCCATTTAAAGAAGATAAATCGGTTGATTTTGATGCATTAGAGCGTTTAGTAACCTATCAAATAGAAAACGGTGTTAATTACTTAGTAGTTTTAGGAACTACAGGTGAGCCAGCAACACTTACAAAAGAAGAAAAAGAAGCTGTAAAACAAAAAATAATAGAGGTTAATAATGGAAAATTACCTTTGGTTTTAGGAATTGGAGGAAACAATACAGCTGCTGTGATAGATGAAATTCAATCAACAGATTTAAGTCATTTTGATGGAATATTATCTGTATCACCATATTATAATAAACCTACTCAAGAAGGAATTTATCAGCACTTTAAAGCGATAGCAGAAGCTACTGAAAAACCTATCATTGTATACAATGTTCCAGGAAGAACCTCTTCTAACATGTCACCAGAAGTTGTTGTAAGACTAGCTAACGATTTCGATAATATTGTAGCGGTTAAAGAAGCGGCTGGAGATATGGTTCAAGCAATGAGGATTATACAAAATGCACCTGAAGAATTCTTAGTGATCTCAGGAGATGATATGATTGCTTTACCGATGACTTTAGCTGGTGGAGCTGGAGTAATAAGTGTAATAGGTGAAGGTTTGCCAAAAGAATTTTCTCAAATGATTCAATTAGGGTTAGAAGGAAAAACAAAAGAAGCTTACGAACTACATTACAAAGTCGCTGATAGTATAGATATGATTTTTGCTGAAGGAAATCCAGCAGGAATAAAATCATTACTGTTAAAAAAAGGAATCTGTTTAGATGAGGTTCGTTTACCATTGGTTAAAGCTTCAGAAGAATTACAAACTGAAATTTCTGATTTTGTAGATAAACTATAATCCTCAAATAAAATATTAATAAAAGAAAGTCTACAAGTTTAACTTGTGGGCTTTTTTTAGCATCTTTGTCTAAGATTTAAGATAAATACTATATAATGTTATCAAAGAAAATAGAAGAAGCTTTAAATAAGCAAATAAAAATAGAAGCAGAGTCTTCACAAGTATATTTATCAATGGCATGTTGGGCAGAAGTTCAAGGATTTGAAGGTGTAGCACAGTTTATGTATGCACATTCAGATGAAGAGCGTATGCACATGCTAAAGTTAGTGAAATTCGTAAACGAAAGAGGAGGTCACGCACAAGTTTCTGAATTAACTGCTCCTCCAACTGAATTCGGAACATTTAAAAATATGTTTCAAACATTATTTGACCATGAAGTTTTCGTTTCCAAATCAATTAACGATTTAGTACATATTACTTTAGAAGAAAGAGACTATGCAACTCATAATTTCTTACAATGGTATGTTTCTGAACAAATAGAAGAAGAAGCTTTAGCAAGAAACATTTTAGATAAGATTAATTTAATAGGAGACGATAAAGGAGGTCTATATTTATTCGATAACGATGTTAAGCAATTAGTAGGGGCAGACGCAGGTGGTAACGCGCCAATGTAAGATTAACAAACATTTAAGTTTTTGTTGCCTTTTTTGTAACAAAAATTATGGTTTATTGCAGTACACTAATTCAGTGTAAAAAATCGTTTTATAAATCCATAATTAATCCTTAATTTTGCAAAATGCAAAAAATTAAAAATTTAGCGTATTTCGTTGTTATGATAGTGATACTTACTTCATGTAGTGAGTATCAAAGAGCTTTAAATAAAGGTACTGTAGAGCAACAGTATAAAATGGCAGTAAAAATGTACGAAGCACAAAAGTACAGTAAAGCCTTACGTTTATTTGAAAAAGTTATTCCTTCTTATAGAGGTAAACCTCAAATGGAGCGTATTCAATACATGGTTGCTCAATCTAATTTAAACGAGAAAAACTATATCCAAGCAGGATATTATTTTAATCGCTTCACACAGAATTATCCAAAAAGTTCAAAGAGAGAAGAAGCAGCATTTTTATCGGCTTTAAGTTATTATAAAGCATCTCCTAGATTTAGTTTAGATCCAGTAGATACTGAAAAAGCTTTGAATCAATTTCAATCATTTATTGATCGCTATCCAGATTCTGATAAAATTGGTGAAGCCAATAAGTATTATGCAGAATTACGTTATAAGTTAGAGAAAAAAGCATTTGAAATTGCTAAAACATATTACCGTACTGCAGATTACGATTCAAGAAATTATAGAGCAGCAATACAAGCTTTCGATAATTTATTAGAAGATTACTTAGGTACTACTTTTAAAGAAGAAGCTTTGTATTATAGATTAAAAGCAGCACACGATTTTGTATTAAAAAGTACAACTCGTAGGAAAGCACAAAGAATTAAAGAAGCTATAAAAGCATACGAAAAGTTAAAAAGAAACTTTCCGGAATCTAAATTTATGGAAGATTCAAATGCTATGTTAGCAACATTACAAAAAGAGCAAAAACAATTAGAGTTAGTTAAAAGTTAAATCATGGATTATAAAGAAACGAACGCAGCAGCAAGTACTATAACGTATGACAAAGAGGCAATTGAGGCTCAAACTGATAACATTTATGAAGCAATTTCAATCATAGCTAAGAGAGCTACTCAAATTAATTCTGATTTAAAAAAAGAATTAATTGATAAGTTAGATGAATTTGCTACTTATAATGATAGTTTAGAAGAAGTTTTCGAAAACAAAGAACAAATCGAAGTTTCTAAATTCTATGAGCGTTTACCAAAGCCAACTGCAATTGCTGTTGAAGAATGGTTAAACGAAAAAGTATATTACAGACAAACAGACAAGAAATAAGAATGTCTGTACTTAGCGGTAAAAAGGTTTTATTAGGTGTAACTGCAGGTATAGCAGCATATAAAACCGCAAATTTAGTCCGTTTATTTATAAAATCAGGCGCAGAAGTTAAAGTAGTAATGACTCCTGCGTCTAAAGATTTTATTACACCACTTACCTTATCTACCTTATCTAAAAATCCAGTTCATTCTACATTTTACGATACTGAAGACGAAAATGAATTATGGAATAATCATGTAGATTTAGGACTTTGGGCAGATTTAATGATTATTGCCCCAGCTACAGCCAATACCTTATCTAAAATGACAAATGGTACTTGCGATAACTTGTTATTAGCAACGTATTTGTCAGCAAAATGCCCAGTGTATTTTGCTCCTGCAATGGATTTAGACATGTATAAACATCCATCAACGAAAGTAAGTTTAGATTCTTTACAAGAATTTGGAAATATTATGATTCCTGCAACTTCTGGTGAGTTAGCAAGTGGATTAGTTGGAGAAGGAAGAATGGCTGAACCAGAAGATATAGTGTCGTTTATTGAGAGAGACATTGTATCTAAACTACCTTTAAAAGGGAAAAAGATTTTAATTACAGCAGGCCCTACATATGAAGCAATAGACCCTGTTCGCTTTATAGGAAATCATTCCTCAGGAAAAATGGGGTTTGAAATTGCTAAAACAGCAGCCAATTTGGGAGCAGAAGTGTATTTAGTTTCTGGACCTTCTCATCAAAAAGTAACTCATTCATTAATTCACAGAATTGATGTTAAATCTGCTCAAGATATGTACAATGCATGTCATAAATACTATAACGATGTTGATGTAGCTATTTTATCGGCAGCAGTAGCAGATTATAGACCAAAAAATGTTGCGTCTCAGAAAATAAAAAAGAAAGATGCATCGTTAACTATTGAGTTAGAACCCACTCAAGATATCTTAAAATCATTAGGAGAAATTAAACAAAAGCAACTTTTGGTTGGTTTTGCTTTAGAAACAAATAATGAGGAAGAAAATGCAAAAAGTAAGATTGAAAGAAAAAATCTAGACTTAATTGTGCTAAATTCTTTAAGAGATAAAGGAGCTGGTTTTGCAACAGATACAAATAAAATTACTATTATTGATGCAGATTTTAGTAAGAAATCATTCGAGTTAAAATCGAAAAAAGAAGTATCTGAAGACATAATTAACGAAATTATACAAAAACTCAATGCGTAATTTTTTATTTGCACTATCCTTATTTTTCTTAGGAATTACTGTTCAAGCTCAAGAGCTAAATGCTTTAGTAACGATAAATTCAGATAAAGTTCAAAGTTCTAATAAACAAGTTTACAATACACTTCAAACAGCTTTAACAGAGTTTATCAATCAAACTGAGTGGACACAAAGAAAAGTAAAACCTCAAGAGCGAATAAACTGTGCTTTTACAATTATTGTAAATGAACAAAACGGAAATCAGTTCAATGCAAGTTTACAAATTCAAGCTACACGACCTGTATATAATTCAAGTTACGCAACTCCGTTATTAAACATTAACGATACCGATTTTAATTTTCAATATAACGAATTTGAACCGTTAATTTACAATCCCAATACATTCGATTCTAACTTAGTTTCTACTATTGTATTTTATGTGTATACAATTTTAGGAGTAGATGCTGATACATTTGCGAGAAAAGGAGGTGAAAGCTATTTTAAAGTTGCACAAAATGCTATGTTACAAGCTCAACAAGGAGGAGGAGCTGGATGGCAAAATCAAATAGGAAAACAAAACCGTTTTGCATTAATAGATAATTTATTATCATCAAAATTCGTAGTGTTAAGGAACATTTTATACGAGTATCATAGAAAAGGTTTTGACTTTTTTGCTGATGATAAAGCCAAAGCAAAAATGGCTATTGAAAATAGCGTAATGCAATTAGAAAGACTGCACAATATTACAGTAGGAAATTATATGATTCGAGTATTCTTAGACGCTAAAGCTGATGAAATTGTGAGTGTGTTTTCAGATGGACGACCTACATCGAATCAGCAAAGAATGGTTGAGATTTTATATAAAATTGCTCCAACATATACTGATAAGTGGAAGAAAATAAAATCATAATTTTCAGAAGTAAAACCACTTTTAGTTTTCTATAAAATTAGTACTTTTATTCTTTATTAAAGAATAGAATTTGCTTACACAATTAGCTATACAAAACTACGCGTTAATCAATCAGTTATCGATTGATTTCACTAAAGGATTATCAATAATTACAGGAGAAACCGGAGCTGGTAAATCTATTTTATTAGGTGCTTTAGGATTGGTTATGGGGAACAGAGCCGATTTATCATCTCTGAAGAATACAGAAAAAAAATGTGTAATCGAAGCCCAATTTTCTGTTGATGATTATGGTTTACAAGATTTGTTTGATTCATTAGATATCGATTATGAATCTGAAACAATTATTAGACGAGAAATACTTCCTTCAGGAAAATCGAGAGCTTTTGTAAATGATACTCCGGTAAACTTATCGGTATTAACTTCATTAAAAGTTAAGTTGTTAGATATTCATTCTCAACATCAAACAATGGAGTTGTCAGATGTGAACTTTCAATTTCATATTATTGATGTTTTAGCAAAGAATCAGACAAAAATTGCGTCCTATAAACGTGGATTAAAGAAGTATAATTCACTTAAAAAAGAGTTAGCGATTTTGTTGCAATCTCAAGATGAAGCTAAACAGCAATATGAATACAATTTGCATTTATTTAATGAATTAGAAGAAGCAAATCTTGAAATTGGAGAGCAAGAAACAATTGAAGAAAAATTAGAGAAGTTAAATAATATAGAAGACATAAAACTGAATCTTTCCGAAGCGTTACAAAAAGCTATTAGCGAAGAAATGGGAGTTCAGTCTATGTTGTATTCTCTAGAAAATAATTTGCAAAAAATAGCTTCATTTTCGAAAGAATATGAAGAACTGAGTGCTCGAATTACAAGCATAAAAATTGAATTAGATGATGTAGTTTCGGAATTAGAAAATGCAAATGAGCAAGTAGAATACAATCCGATTGAAGTAGAAGAGTTGAATGATCGTTTGCAGTTAATTTATAACCTACAAAAAAAGCACTTAGTTAGTTCTATTGAAGAATTGCAGAAAATACACGAATCACTTTCAGAAAAAGTAGCTCAAGTAGAAGATGCTGGAGAAATCTTAACTAAGAAAGAAGCAGAAATAAAAGAGGTTGAAACAAAGCTTGATGAATTAGCCAATACCATTTCTAAAGCTCGTAATAAAGTATTACCAAAGTTAAAGAAACAGCTAGAGTTTTTATTAGCTGAGTTAGGAATGCCAAATGCTCGTTTTTCATTTGAAGTTGCGTTGTCTGATAATTATTATACGAACGGTAAAGACGATTTGTTATTTCTTTTTTCAGCAAATAAAGGAGGTAATTTTGGTGAGTTAAAAAAAGTAGCTTCTGGAGGAGAATTATCAAGAATAATGCTTTCTATTAAAAAAGTATTATCAGAAAATAGCAAGTTACCTACGATTATTTTTGATGAAATTGATACAGGAGTTTCAGGAGAAGTGTCAAACAAAATTGCAGCAATCATGCAACAAATGAGTGAGAACATGCAGGTAATTACCATAACACATTTACCTCAAATAGCAGCGAAAGGAAATCAGCATTATAAAGTGTATAAAAAAGAAGTTAGTGGAGTAACAGAATCTAACTTAAAACTATTAACAGAAGAAGATAGAATTCGTGAAATTGCTGAAATGTTAAGTGGTAAAGACATTACCGAAAGCGCATTAACGCATGCCAAAGAATTATTAAATTAAAATTATATTTGCTAATCAAATAACTAAAGACTAAAAAACATAACCATGTATAATTTATTAAAAGGTAAAAAAGGAATTATTTTCGGTGCTTTAGATGAAAACTCTATTGCTTGGAAAGTTGCTGAACGTGCTCACGAAGAAGGAGCTGAGTTTGTGCTAACCAACGCGCCTATTGCAATGCGTATGGGGCAAATTAAAGAATTAGCAGAGAAAACAGGTTCTGAGATAATTCCTGCAGATGCAACTTCAATGGACGATTTAACTAATTTAGTTGAAAAATCTATGGAGATATTAGGAGGTAAAATTGATTTTGTTTTACACTCAATTGGTATGTCTGTAAACGTTCGTAAAGGTCGTCATTATACAGATTCTAAATACGATTTTACAATGAAAGGGTTCGATGTTTCTGCATTGTCTTTTCACAAAACAATGAATGTTTTATACAACAAACAAGCAATGAACGATTGGGGAAGTATCGTAGCTCTAACCTATATGGCTGCACAAAGAGTTTTTCCTGATTATAATGATATGGCAGATAATAAAGCATATTTAGAATCTATTGCTCGTAGCTTTGGGTATTTCTTCGGAAGAGATCATAAAGTTCGTGTAAATACAATTTCTCAGTCACCAACTATGACAACTGCAGGTAGTGGTGTAAAAGGATTTGATGGTTTCTTAGCATATGCCGAAAAAATGTCTCCATTAGGAAATGCGACTGCTTTAGAATGTGCAGACTATACAATTTCGTTATTCTCTGATTTAACAAGAAAAGTAACGATGCAAAACTTATTCCACGATGGAGGTTTTTCTAACATGGGAGTTAGTGATGCTGTTATGGATAAGTTTAGCGAAGAATAAACATCTTTGAAATAAAATATCTTAAAATGCAAATCGTTAGATTTGCATTTTTTATTGGAATACTTTTAAAATGAACCGAATTCAATATATAGAATCTGAATTAAAACCATTACGAAATCAACTTAAAGAGCATAAATTATACACTGTTTTAAATGAGTTAGAAGATGTAAAAACTTTTATGCAAGAACATGTTTTTGCAGTATGGGATTTTATGTCGTTGCTAAAAGCTTTACAGAAAGAATTAACTTGTGTTGGTTTACCATGGAAGCCTGTTGAAAATCCAATAACAGCACGTTTTATCAATGAAATTGTTCATGGAGAAGAAACTGATGTAAATGAGTTAGGAGAGCCTAAAAGTCATTTCGAAATGTATGTAGACGCTATGAGTCAAGTAGGAGCAGATACAATGATAGTAAATAGATTTATAGACTCAATTTCTGATATTGATAGTATTGCTGAGGAAATTAAAGGTTTACAAATAGCAGCATCAACAAAAGAGTTTGTTAACTTTACATTTGATGTCATAAAAACCAACAAACCACATATTATAGCATCAAGTTTTACTTTTGGTAGAGAAGATGTAATACCGGATATGTTTTTAGAAATTGTAAATAAAGCAGAATCTCAAGGGAACAAGAGTTATAATAAGCTTACGTATTATTTACATAGACATATTGAACTTGATGGAGATGAACACGGACCTTTAGCATTACAAATGATAGAAGAATTATGTGGTAATGACGAGCAAAAATGGAATGAAGTTTTATACTACGGAAAAAAGTCTCTTCAAAAAAGAATTGAACTTTGGAATGGAATAGCAGCATTAATTAAAGAACCAGTTTTGGTATAAATGGAATATAACTTCTCCATAATAGTACCCGTTTATAATCGTCCTCAAGAAATTGACGAATTATTAGAAAGTTTAATAAAGCAAACCTATCAAAAAACTTTCGAAATAATTATTGTTGAAGACGGTTCTAAAGATTCATCAGAAGAAATTATAAAAAAGTATTCAGATAAATTAGATATACATTATTTCTTTAAAGATAATAGTGGAGCAGGAGCTAGTAGAAATTATGGAATGCAAAGAGCAAACGGTAATTATTTTATTATCCTAGATTCAGATGTAATTGTTCCTAAACAATATTTGCAAGAAGTAGAAAAGGCATTAAACAAGAATTTCACAGATGCTTTTGGCGGACCAGATGCAGCCCATTCAAGTTTTACTTCTTTACAAAAGGCTATAAATTATTCAATGACATCAGTATTAACAACTGGTGGAATTAGAGGAAAGAAAAAAGCTGTAGGTAAGTTTCAACCACGTAGTTTTAACTTAGGGTTGTCTAAAGTTGCTTTTGAGAAAACAAATGGTTTCTCACCAATGAAAGTAGGAGAAGATATAGATTTGACTTTTCGTTTGTGGGAAAACGATTTTGAAACTCAACTAATAGAAAAAGCTTTTGTATATCATAAGCGAAGAAGCACTATAAAGCAATTTTTTAAACAAACTTTTGCTTTTGGTACTGCAAGACCTATATTAAATAAAAAATACCCCGAAACAGCTAAAATTACGTACTGGTTTCCAAGTCTATTTATTTTAGGTATTGATTTTTCAATAATTATGGCATTCTTCGGGTATACTATTTTTAGTAAACTTTACGGAGTTTACTTTCTCATATTGTTTATACATTCTCTTTTTGAAAATAAAAACTTAAAAGTAGCCTTTCTAAGTCTCGTAACTACACTTACTCAGTTTTATGGCTACGGATTAGGTTTTTTAGAATCTAAGTTTATAAAAAAATAAAAGCTCTCAAGAAATTGAGAGCTTTTAAATTATGATTTAAAATAGAATTATTTTTCTGGATTTAATACTCCTAAAATATATCCGTTAGTTAAATACTTCTTAGCCACTTTTTGAATTTCTTCTTTAGTTAAAGCATTAACTTTATTCTCATAAGAAGATAAATCTTTACCATCATTTTGTAAGTAGTCTATATTTTTAATCGTTCTTAACCAAAAACGATTTTTCTTTA
Organism: Tenacibaculum holothuriorum; assembly: GCF_002120225.1. Lineage (GTDB taxonomy): Bacteria > Bacteroidota > Bacteroidia > Flavobacteriales > Flavobacteriaceae > Polaribacter > Polaribacter holothuriorum. The sequence goes on from NZ_LAPZ01000007.1 coordinate 209,751, forward strand.
CATCTTCTTTATGCTCTAAAATCATTGCTTTTTTAGTTTTATCTAAGTCTTCAGAAGTTGGTCCGTTTTTAACCATGTTTTCTACTTCTTGAACTGCAATGTTTTTTAATTTTTCAACATTTTCAGGAGCACAAGGGAAACTAATTGTTAAACTATAACTTCCGTAAGGCATTTTACTTAAACTTCCGTAAGCACCAGCAGAGTATACTCCACCTTCTTTTTCACGAAGTTGTTCAGTAAGTTTAATTTTTACAGCTTCAATTAAACTTTCAAAAGCTAAAGCATCTTTTTTATTGTATTCAGCTTCTCCTCGGTAGTTAATTCTAACTTGACTCTTTGGGTCTTTACCTTTTGCAACTATTTTAGTATGAGAACCTGATAATGGTCTAAAACTACTAACTTTATACTTTTCGTTAGAGTTTTTACCTGGTAAGCTAGCAATGTATTTAGTAGCATATTCAGCAAGTTTCTTTTCATCAACATTTCCTACAAAGTAGAAGTTAAAGTCACCAGCATCAGCAAAACGTTCTTGATACTTTTTATAAGCTAAATTATAATCTGCTTTGTCATACTTTTCTGGAGTAGGGAAACCTGTATAACGAGGATTTTTACCATATACAAATTCACTCATTTCCTTTTGGAAGAAAAAGTTAGGACTTGCTAATAAATTACCTAAAAACCCTTTTTGTTTGTTTACAAACGATTTAAAAGCACTTTCATCTTTATTTAAAGCAGTAAAATATAAATGAACCATTTCAAATAAAGTTTCTAAATCTTTAGGAGAAGCGTTACCTCTAAATCCTTCACTATAAGTCCCTATAAAAGGATTTACACGAACAATTTTACCCATCATCATTTTTGATAAATCATTAAGTTTAAAATTATTCACTCCTGCTTGACTTAAAGCTCCATTAGCAAATGAAGTTGCTTTTGCTTCCTCATCAGTATATAATGAAGTACCACCAAAACTAAATGCTTCAAATAAAATTTCATCGTTCTTAAAATCAGTTTTCTTATAAGTAACTTTAGCACCATTACTTAAAACAAATGTTTTAGTACCTAAGTCTTTATTTTCTGTAACCTTAATGATAGATCCAGGAGTTGGAGCTTTTGTAATCAAAGAAGAAGCTACTTCTACATCTTCATAAGGTTTTAAATCTTTAGTTTTAGCAGAATTTAAAGCATCGATAACTTGTTGTTCTGTAACAACTTTTTTAGGTCCAGTAATAACAACAACACGATTGTCATCATGTAAATAATTTTTAATAATTTTATTTACATCGTCTAATTTTATAGTTGGTAATAATCTTTGATTTACTTTGTATTCCCATTCAATACCAGGAATAGGCTCTTGTTCTAAATAGTTATTAACGTACTCTCCAATAATTCTGTTAGATTCTGTTTTATCTTTATTCTTAAAAGATTTTTCTAAACGAGCTATTACATTCTTCTTAGCACGCTCTAATTCACCTGGAGTAAATCCATATCTTTTTACTCGTTCATTTTCGTCTAATAAAGCTTGTAAACCAGATAATTGACCATCAGCACTTGTACCAGCTATAGATTGATATGCGTTTTTACCTCTAGCCCAAGTACCTCCATGATAACTAAAACCATATACAAAAGGTGGTTTTTCAGCATTTCTTAACTCATCTAAACGGTTATTTAACATTTGAGTAAATAAAGATTTAACCATAGAGTTACGATAGTCTCCTAAAGTAACAACTGGTTTAGCTGCATCATGATCTTTGTACATAACTTGTACTCTAGAAAAAGGAGCTTCTTTATCTGCTTCAATAGCAATAAAAGTTTCTTTATGGTTTTTTAAAGGAGCAACAACTCTTTTACGTGGATTTTTTACAGCTGGAATATGAGCAAAATGTGCTTTAATTTTTTCTTCTAATTTAGCAACATCAACATCTCCTACAGCAATTACTGCCATTAAATCTGGGCGATACCAATCTTTATGAAAACGACGGATACTTTCGTGTTTAAAGTTTTCTAGATTTTCTTTGGTACCAATAGGAAGTCTTTCTGCATATTTAGAACCGTGCATTACTTTAGGTAAGTATTTTTGCAACATACGGCTACCAGCATCTCTACGAGAACGGTATTCTTCTAAAACAACACCACGTTCTTCGTCAATATCTTTACCTTCTAATAAAGCTCCATGAGCCCAATCTTCTAAAATCTGAAACCCTTTTTCTAATTTAGCTTCATCATCACTAGGTATTGGTAAGATGTATACAGTTTCATCAAAACCTGTATAAGCGTTTAAGTGAGCACCAAACTTAACTCCAATAGACTGTAAATAATCAACTAATTCATTCTTTTTAAAGTTTTTGGTTCCATTAAAATTCATGTGCTCCATAAAGTGAGCTAACCCTAATTGATCATCGTCTTCTAAAATAGAACCAGCATTTACAGCTAAACGAAGTTCAACTTTATTTGCAGGCTTTGCATTTTTTTTGATGTAATACGTTAATCCGTTTGAAAGTTTACCGATTTTAACTGAAGGGTCGGTTGGAATTTTCATAGCAGCTATTTTTCCTTTTCTAGCTGCGGTTTGCATTTTTTGTTTGGTCATTTGTGCATGACCTGAAGAGACTAATAGGGCCAAAGAAATCCCTAAGACTAGTTTTTTCATAGTAAATTAAATTTTGATTGCGTTGCTAATTTACTACATAAAATATTATAACTATAGTTTTAGTTGTTAAATAGTGTTAATAAAAAAAGAGATTCCTTATGAATCTCTTTTTTTATTATATAATCGAAGAAATATTTTCTGGAGGACGACCTACAATAGCTTTGTCATTATTAATAACTATTGGACGCTCTATTAATTTAGGATTGTTAACCATAGCCTCGATAATTTCACTATCAGAAAGTTCTTTTCCTTTAAATTCTTCTTTCCATATTTTCTCGTTCTTTCTAACTAGTTCAATAGGAGAGATGTTTAATAACTTGATAATGTCAGTTAATTCCTTTGTTGTAGGAACAGTATCTAAATATTTTATAATTTCGAATTCTCTTCCCGAATTTTCTAAAATAGCGACTCCTTGACGAGATTTAGAACAACGTGGGTTATGGTATATTTTTATCATTTTTCTTTAGTTTTAGTTGTCTTTTTGCCCCATCATCATTAAATACGATTTTAAGAAGGCATTTATATCTCCGTTCATAACAGCATCAACATTTCCTGTTTCATGAGTTGTACGAACGTCTTTAACCAGCTTATATGGGTGCATTACATAGTTTCGTATTTGACTTCCCCATTCGTTTTTCATCTTATTGGCTTCAATTTCTTCACGAGCAGCCAAACGTTTTTGTAACTCAATTTCATATAATTGAGACTTTAACATTTGTAATGCAGTAGCTCTATTATCGTGTTGAGAACGAGAATTTGAACATTGAATTTGTATTCCACTAGGTTTGTGTAATAATTGAACTTTGGTTTCAACTTTATTTACATTTTGTCCACCAGCTCCACTAGAACGCGCCGTAGTGATTTCTATATCAGCAGGATTAATATCTATTTCAATGGAATCATCTGCAACAGGATACACATAAACAGAAGAGAAGGAAGTGTGCCTTTTAGCATTACTGTCAAAAGGTGAAATTCTTACCAAACGATGTACTCCATTTTCTCCTTTTAACCAACCGAAGGCATAATCACCTTCAATTTCAAGAGTAACAGTTTTTATACCTGCGCTATCTCCTGCTTGATAGTTAAGTGTTTTAAGTTTAAAACCTTGTTTTTCTGCCCACATTGTGTACATTCTAAATAACATTTCTGTCCAGTCACAACTTTCTGTTCCACCTGCACCAGCAGTAATTTGTATAACAGCACTTAAGTTATCTCCTTCATCAGAAAGCATGTTTTTAAACTCAATATCTTCTAAGAATGAAATTGCTTTATTATGTTGTTCTTCAACTTCATTTTCATCTACATCTCCTTCTTTATAAAAGTCATATAAAACAACTAAGTCGTCATTTAAATCGACAATAGTATTATAGTCTTCGACCCATTTCTTTTTTAATCGTAACGATTTCATTAAAACTTCAGCTTCTTTCGGATTGTTCCAAAAGTTTGGATCTGCAGTTTTTTCTTCTTCATTAGAAATTTCAATTAACTTTTTCTCAATGTCTAAGTAGTCTTTTAACTTTTGGACTCTTTCAGATATATTTTTTAATTGTTCTTGTGTAATCATAATCGATGCAAAAATAATCTAAAAAAAAGATTTACTATTTTTATTCTCGTTTTAATCTAACCAAATTTTTAAGATGAAAAAATATGCATCCTTTTTACTGTTTTTTATTGTTCAGTTATCACTTTATTCACAGTTTTTTGAAGGAAAAAAAGGAATAACCAAATACGAAGGTTTTTTCAATTTTTATTATGATGAAAATACTGATAAACTTTTTTTAGAAATAGATAAACTAGATACCGAGTTTTTATATGTTCATGCACTTTCAGAAGGAGTTGGTTCTAATGATATTGGCTTAGATAGAGGGCAATTAGGCGGAGGTGAAGTTGTGTTTTTTAAAAAAGCTGGAAATAAGCTTTTACTAATTCAACCGAATCAAGATTACAGAGCAATAACCAATAATAAAGAAGAAAAACAATCGGTAAAAGAAGCCTTTGCAAAATCGGTATTGTATGGTTTTGTTATTAAAGAACAAAATGGGAATTCATTTTTAATTGATATTACCGATTTCCTATTGAATGATACTCATGATGTTTCGGGTAGATTACAGCAAAACAAACAAGGAAGTTACAGAGTCGATAAAAATAGAAGTGCAGTAAACATGCAAAGAACCAAAAGTTTTCCTAAAAACGTTGAGTTTGATATGTTGTTAACTTTTTCAGGAAAACCAAAAGGATATAATATTAGAAGTGTAACACCTAATGCAAAATTTGTAACTGTTCATCAACATCATTCTTTTGTAGCGTTACCAGATAATAATTATAAAACAAGAAGGTATGATCCTCGTTGTGGTTCTTGGCAAACTACTTATATGGATTATGCAACACCAGTAGATGAATCAATTGTAAAACGTTTTATAACAAGACATCGATTGGAGAAGAAAAATCCGGAAGCAAAAATTAGTGAAGCTAAAGAACCTATTATTTATTATTTAGATAGAGGAACTCCTGAGCCTATTCGCTCAGCATTATTAGATGGCGCAAGATGGTGGAATCAAGCTTTTGAAGCTATTGGATATAAGGATGCTTTTCAAGTTAAAATATTACCAGAAAATGCAGATCCGTTAGATGTTCGCTACAATATGATTCAATGGGTACATAGATCTACTAGAGGATGGAGTTATGGAGGAAGTATTACCGATCCAAGAACCGGTGAAATTATTAAAGGTCATGTAAGTTTAGGATCGCTAAGAATACGACAAGATTTTTTAATAGCACAAGCTTTGCAAGCGCCATATAAAAATGGAAGAACAGATGATAAGTTTGCGTTAGAAATGGCTTTGGCAAGAATTAGACAATTATCTGCTCACGAAGTAGGGCACACTTTAGGTTTTGCTCATAATTTTGCTGCAAGTACAAACAATAGAGCATCGGTAATGGATTATCCACATCCGCAGTTGTCTTTAAAAAATGGGGAAATAGACTTTTCAAAAGCATACGCAGTTGGAATTGGAGAATGGGATAAAGTTACGGTTGCTTATGCTTATCAAGATTTTGTGAGTGATGAAGAAAATCAGTTAGAAAATATTTTAGATAACGCTTTTTCGAAAGGATTACGTTTTATATCTGATCAAGATGCACGACCAAAAGGAAGTGCTCATGCGTATGCTCATTTATGGGATAATGGAACATCAGCTTATAAAGAATTAGAAAACATTTTAGCTATTAGAAAGAAAGCAATAGCAAGTTTTTCAAAAGATAATATAAAGAGTAAAACTCCATATTCAGTTTTAGAAGATGTATTTGTTCCGTTGTATTTTTTCCATAGATATCAAACAGATGCTACTTCAAAATTAATTGGAGGATTGGATTATACTTACGCAGTAAAAGGACAAAAAGAACTTATTGTAAAACGAGTTAATGGAGCAACTGAAAGAAAAGCATTAACATCATTACTAAAAACAATTGATGTTAAAGAATTGGAAATTCCAAAAAGATTATTAGCAATGTTTCCACCAAGAGCTTATGGTTATTCTAGAACGAGAGAAAGTTTTAAGAGTAAAACAGGTGTAGCTTTTGATTCGTATGGAGCTGTACAAACAGCCAGCAATTTTACATTGAGTTTTTTATTACATCCAGACAGAGCTAATAGATTGGTTCAGCATAAAAGTTTAGATGAAAATCAATTAGGATTCGAAGAAATGATAGATACTCTTCTTAAAGTTTCTTTTGAAAAAAAGCATAAAGATGCATATTATCAATCATTACAAGAAGTAATAAATACTGAAGTTTTAAATGCTATGTTTACATTAGCAATGGATAAAAATATTTACATTCAAGTTAAAAGAATACTTAATAATAAATTAAACGAATTAGTAAATAAAGGTATTAATGATATTTATGTAGAAATGATTACTAATTTCAAAAAGAACCCATCTAAATATATAAAAGAATCGGTACCAAAAATTCCAGATGGTTCACCAATAGGAACAGATTATAAACACTAATTATTGAAAGAATAAATGATAATAAATTTAATATCAGATACAGTTACCAAACCAACACCAGAAATGTTGGAAGTAATGATGAGTGCCAAAGTTGGGGATGATGTTTTTAATGCAGATCCAACTGTAAATGAACTACAAGAAAAAGTAGCTAAAATGTTTAATAAAGAAGCTGCTTTATTCTTTCCTTCGGGGACAATGGCAAATCAAGCAGCCATAAAATTACATACACAACCAGGAGATAGAATGTTTTGTGATAAATGGGCGCATGTTTATAATTATGAAGGAGGAGGAGCAGCGTTCAACTCAGGAGTCACCTCGCATTTAATAGATGGTGATAGAGGTATGTTTACTGCAAATCAATTAAAAGAAGCTGTATCGGGTAGAGCAGATATTCACGTTCCTTTTAATAGATTGGTATGTATTGAAAATACGACTAATAAAGGAGGAGGAGCTTGTTGGAATTTTGAAGAGTTAAAAAAGATTCAAGAAGTAACACAGCATAATAATTTAGCTTATCATTTAGATGGAGCAAGGTTGTTTAATGCTTTAGTTGCTAAGCAAGAAACAACGCAACAATATGGTGATTTGTTTGACACAATTTCAATTTGCTTATCCAAAGGATTGGGAGCACCAGTTGGTTCTGTTTTAGTAGGAAGCAAACAAGATATGAATAAAGCGCTAAGAGTTCGTAAACTTTTTGGAGGAGGAATGCGACAAGCTGGTTATTTAGCAGCAGCAGGAATGTATGCTCTAGAAAACCAAGTGAATCGATTAGAAGAAGATCATAAAAAAGCCAAGGAAATAGGTGAGGTTTTAGCATCTTGTTCGTACGTTAAAAAAGTTGAACCTATAGAAACTAATATTGTTATTTTTTATGTAGATGATTCTATTGATCCGATGGAATTTATAAAGAAAATGGAAGAAAAGGATATTCTGTTAATTTCAATGGGGCAAGGAAAAATACGTATTGTGACGCATTTAGATTATACTCAACCAATGCATGAAAAATTATTAGAAGAATTAAGAAGCTTCCTTTAAAAAAATACTCGAATAACAGGAGAAATGGCAGAGGCGTATATGCTTCTGCTATTTTTATATAAAACATCGTAACGAATTCCAATAGAAGCCCAACCTTGTCTGTATGCTAATCCTAAGTATAAAGCAGGGTAATTGTAATTATCTGTTACATTATTAATTTTTCGATTAACAAAAAGTTGTTCAAACTCACTAGAGAGCTGAATATTAGTGCTAGGTATGTTATAAAAAGAAATCAAACTTCCTCCGTAAACATTAGCACTATTACCGCTTCTTGAATTATGTAAATAGTTAAGCCCTAAGCCTAAAGAAACACCATTTTCAAAATCGTAAATAGCAGAAGGAGAAATAGCAATTGTGGTAGAAGTACCAAAACCTAATCCCAATCCACCACCAAAACGAACATTATCCCAAAACTTAGTTTCAGTTTCCTGAGAGAGTAGATTTAAACTAACTAGGAGCAACGATATAAATAGTAGTACTCTTTTCATTAGTATAAGTTAAGAATTATCATCTAATTTAACTAATTCTTGATAATTTTTATTTAACCTTTTAATTAAAGAGCCATATACAATTTTATAGAATAACCATAAAATTAAAAACATGAAACTAAGTATAAATACCATAGCTACTATAAGAGAAACTAATAGTTGAGTTTTATTAGCTATAGAAGTATTAATACCATGATTATTATAATATTGAATTAGCCCATCTAAGTCAGAAAAAACAAAACACATTACCACAATATTTGCTAAAATCAAATAACCTAAGTTGAAGTATACATAATATTGAACAGTCTTTCGAGTATTAAGTATTTTTGCAATTAAGCTTTTGGTATTGTCAGATATTGAAATTGATTTGTAGTTTTTATAAAAGAGAACTAAAAATAATATAATGGCTAAATAGTGTAGGTATATACTTAATGTTACAATTGTGTTTAAATGTAATTCTTCATATATATCACCATAAGAAGAACCCGTAAAGAATATGTTAATAGTAGCCCAAAAAATTAATTCTAGAATACCAATTATAAATATCTTTTTTACGATAGATGACGATTTTGAATGCGCCATCTTATAAATATCAACTTTAGAAACCTTATTAGTTTCTTCTGACTGATTGTCCCAAGCTTTTTTATATCCGTCTAATAAATCCATATAATATTATGGGTTTAATACTTTTTTTAATTTATCCTTTGCTCTGTTCATTTTAACACGAGCATTTACTTCACTAATACCTAATGTTTCAGAAATTTCACGGTAAGGTTTGTCTTCTAAATACAAAAAGATAAGAGCTTTATCAATATCATTCAACTTGTGAATAGCTTTATAGAGTGCTTTTAATTGTTGTTCTTCAGTATCGTCATAATCATGAGATTGAATTTTAAAAGCTACATCACTAATGTCTTGTGTTTTTATAGATCTCGAAGATTTTCTATACAGAGAAATAGCAGTATTTAATGCAACTCTATACATCCAAGTACTAAATTTTGCATCTCCTCTAAACTTGCTATAATTCTTCCAAAGTTGAATTGTAATTTCCTGAAATAAATCGTTATGAGCGTCTTGATTAGACGTGTAAATTCTACAAACCTTATGAACAATATTTTGGTTTTGTTCGAAATCGTTTAAAAATTGCTGTTCTTGTTTGGTTTGCACTCGGTTGATTTATTTCTTTCCACTATAAGTGTTCCAAAAATACATTTTGTTACAAAAAAATGCTATTTTTATTTAAAGTTGTATATTTGTTTATATAGAATAGTATTTTGTTAAACAATTATATAAAAACAGATTTTACAATTAAGGACCTTGAAAACATTACAGGAATCAAGGCTCATACTATTCGTATTTGGGAGAAACGCTATAACTTATTACAACCTCAGAGAACTTCAGGGAATATTAGATATTATGATGATAAAAGCTTACAAAAGCTTTTAAACGTTGCATTACTGAATAAAAATAATCTTAAAATTTCTAAGATAGCCCAATTATCTGAAGATGGAATTATTTTAAAAGCACGTGAATTGGCATTGCGATATGCTGTAAATGATGAAGCCATTAATTCATTAAAAATGGCAATGTTTCAATTTAATACAAGCTTATTTAATCTAACTTATAATCAACTTTTAGTAAGAAAATCGTTTAAAGATGTTTTTAAAGATGTATTCATTCCTTTTCTAGAACATATTGGTTTATTATGGCAAACTGATACTTTAACACCAGCTCACGAACATTTTATTTCAAACTTAATAGCACAAAAAATTCACCTTAATATTGAAAAATTAGCATTAAGCGAACCTACAAAAACTAACACCATTTTTGTATTGTACTTGCCCGAAAACGAAGTACATGAATTAGGTTTGTTATATGTTAATTACGAGTTATTGTTAAGAGGTTACAAAACAATTTATTTAGGTCAGAGCGTACCTTTAAATAATCTTGGTCATTTATTTAAGTTACACGACCATATTTCGTTTGTAACAAGCTTTACAATCTATCCATTAGACGAAAAGCTTGATAGTTATTTAAAACAGGCAGAAGAGTTGTTGGCTAATAAGGAATACGATTTTTATTGCTTAGGAAGAAAGGTCGATTTAATAGATATTTCTAAGTATTCTTCTGACTTTAAATTCTTTACTTCTTCTATAGAGATGTTAAATGAACTATAATTTTTTTTTAACAATCTCAAATTGTTTAATTAATTTGTATATTTGTTAAACAAAATGAAAAAAACAATTCACATAATAGGTTCGGGTTTCTCTTCTTTAGCTGCATCTTGTTATTTAGCCAAAGCAGGATATGATGTTGTAGTTTTTGAAAAGAATGATAATATAGGTGGGAGAGCAAGACAATTAAAAGTAAACGGATTTACTTTTGACATGGGACCAACTTGGTATTGGATGCCAGATGTATTCGAAAAATTCTTTGCAGATTTTGGTAAAAAACCATCTGATTATTATCAATTAGAAAAATTAGACCCAGCATATCAAGTATATTTTGGTAAAGAAGATTCACTAACTATTTCAGGAAATTTAAATGAAATTTTAGAACTTTTTGAAAAAGAAGAAAAAGGAAGTGCAAAACATTTACAGCGTTTTTTAAATACAGCAAAAGGTAATTACGATGTGGCTGTTAAGAATTTAGTGTATAAACCAGGAATTTCACCTTTAGAGCTTATAACACCAGAAACGATTGTAAGATTACACCATGTTTTTGGAAATATCAGGAAGCAGGTAAGTAAAAGTATTAAGAATAAAAAGCTGCTAAAAATACTTGAGTTTCCTGTATTGTTTTTAGGGGCTAAACCTCAAAATACACCAGCATTATACAACTTTATGAATTGGGCTGACTTCGGTTTGGGCACTTGGCATCCTAAAGGAGGAATGTATAAAGTAGTAGAAGGAATGGTAAACTTAGCTACAGATTTGGGAGTAGAATTTGTAACAAATGCTACTGTAGAAGAAATTGTTGTTAATGAAGTGGGAGAAGCAATTGGTATAATGATAAACGATAAGTTTTTGTCTGCCGATATTGTTCTAAGTGGAGCAGATTATCATCATACAGAAACTTTAATACCGAACGTATACAGACAATATTCAGAAAAATATTGGACTAAAAAAACATTTGCTCCGTCATCATTATTATTTTATGTAGGGTTTGATAAAAAACTTAAAAGTGTTTGTCATCATACTTTATTTTTTGATACTGAATTTGATGTGCATGCAGTTTCAATTTACGATACTCCTGAGTGGCCAAAAGAACCATTGTTTTATGCTAGTTTTCCTTCAATAACAGATAATAGTTTTGCACCAAAAGGCAAAGAAGCTGCCACCTTTTTAATTCCATTAGCTCCAGGTATTGAAGATACAAATGAAATTAGAGAGTATTATTTTAATATGATTATTGAAAGATTAGAGAAACTAACACAACAATCTGTAAAAGAAAATATTATCTTTAAGGAAAGTTTTTGTGTTAACGACTTTATAAACGATTACAATTCGTATAAAGGAAACGCATATGGGTTAGCAAACACACTTACTCAAACAGCTTTTCTTAGACCAAAAATTAAAAGTAAAAAAGTAAAGAATTTGTTCTTTACAGGTCAATTAACGGTTCCAGGACCGGGTGTTCCTCCCGCATTAATTTCGGGTAAAATAGCTTCAGATTTAATAATAAAATTTAATCGTTAACATGAAACAATTATTTGATGAGGTTTCTTATTCGTGTAGTAGATTAGTAACTCAAAAGTACAGTACATCATTTTCGTTAGCTACTAAAATGTTGTCAAAAAAAATCAGATCAGGAATTTATAATATTTATGGTTTCGTAAGATTTGCTGATGAAATTGTAGACTCTTTTCACGATTATGATAAAGAAGGATTATTAGCAAAATTCGAAAAAGAATATTTTTTATCGAAACATATTGGTATAAGCTTAAACCCGATTATGAATTCATTTATTCATACGGTAAAAAAATACAATATTTCTGATGAGTTAGTGCAAGCTTTCTTAAAAAGTATGAAAGCAGATTTGTCTAAGACCGAATATCAAACAAAAGAAGAATACGAAGAATATATTTATGGTTCTGCAGATGTTGTTGGGCTTATGTGTTTAAAGGTTTTTGTTAACGGAAATAAAGAAAAGTATAACGAGTTAAAAGATGCTGCGCAACGATTGGGTTCAGCTTTTCAGAAGGTAAATTTCTTAAGAGATTTAAAAGACGATTACCAAGAATTAAACAGGTCATATTTTCCGAATGTTAATTTTGGAAATCTAGATGAGAAATCGAAACAAGATATTATTGAAGATATAGAAAGAGACTTTGAGTACGCTTTTAAAAATGGGATTTTAAAATTACCAGTGGAGGCAAAATTTGGGGTATACATGGCGTATAGATATTATAAAAGATTACTCAAAAAACTAAAAGCAGTACACTATTCTAAAATAATGGAAACTAGAGTTAGAATATCCAATCCAATGAAAATTAATTTATTGGCTAGGAGTTATGTAAAGTATAAACTAAACCTAATTTGATGCTATTTATTATAGTTACCATACTAACATTTATTGTAATGGAAGGTATTACTTGGTGTACACATAAATATGTGATGCATGGTTTTGGTTGGTATTTACATGAAGATCATCATCAACCAGGATATCCACATGTTTTTGAAAAAAATGATGCCTTTTTTGTAGTATTTGCCATACCAAGTATGTTGTTGTTTTTCTTTGGAATACGACCAGAACTTAACTTTTTATTTTTTATCGGTTTAGGAATTTTATGTTACGGAATCGCCTATTTCTTAATTCACGACGTATTAATTCACAGAAGATTTAAGTGGTTCGACAAAACGAATAATTGGTATTTAAAAGGATTACGAAAAGCACATAAAGTACATCATAAACATTTAGGAAAAGAAGAAGGAGAATGTTTTGGTATGTTGTTCGTGCCTTTTAAATATTTTAAAGCATATAGAAAGTGAATCATTATTTATATCTAATATTAAATTTAGGTAGTTTAAGTATTCCATTGTTATATAGTTTTTTAGAAAAGAAATTTCATTTCATTCAATATTTTAAAATTGCGTTTATAAGTATTGTTTTAGTGGCATTTCCTTTCTTAATTTGGGATGGAATATTTACTGCAGAAGGCGTTTGGGGATTTAATTCCGATTATTTTTTAGGTGCAAAAATTTTTAAAATGCCTATTGAAGAATGGCTGTTTTTTTTCTGTATTCCTTATGCATGTTTGTTTACGCATGAAGTTTTAAAGTATTACTTGCCTAATTTTAAATTATCAAAATCAGTAACTATTCTAATTAGTATACTATTGTTATTAATTGTTTTTTTCTTATTGATTTTCAATTTTGGAAAGTGGTATACAACAGTAAATTTTCTGTTTTTTCTTGTATTGGTATTGTATGGTTTAAAGAACCATTTAACAACATTACAAGAATACTTACCAAGTTTTATAGTGATTTTAATTCCGTTTTTTATAGTAAACGGAATATTAACAGGAAGCTTTATTGAAAGTCCTGTGGTTTGGTATAATAACAATGAAAATTTAGGATTTCGCTTATTTACGATACCGTTCGAAGATGTTTTTTACGCGTTTAATCTATTGTTTTCAATTCAATTAATATTCAATTATTTAAAGCAGCAACAGTTTTGAAAGAAAATAAATACATACGATTTATCATTTTTTTAATTGCTAACTTTTTAGCCTTAGCAATAGGAGTTTGGTTAATGAACGACGGACCGAGAACTGATTGGTATCTATCATTAAACAAAGCCCCGTGGACTCCTGCAAATTGGGTTTTTGGAGCAGCTTGGACAACCATTATGTTATTATTCGCTTTTTATATGACAAAGTTGAGTTTTCAATATGAATTTTTAGCACAGAAAATATTGATATTATACGTTGTACAATGGTTATTAAATGTAGGTTGGAATTACTTTTTCTTCAATCAACATTTAGTTTTAGTTGGGGTAATTTCAATAACACTATTATGGCTGTTAATTGGTTATTTTACTTTCGAACATATCAAAAAAATAAAATGGTACACAATATTCATCTTACCTTATTTAGTTTGGATGACCATAGCTACTAGTTTAAATGCATATATTTTATTCAATAACTAAAACGGATGTAAATGAAGGTGTTGATTACAGGAATTACAGGATATGTAGGAAAGAGGTTAGTTCCATTACTTCTTAAAGAAGGACATACTCTTGTATGTTGTATTAGAGATTTAAGAAGGATCCCAAGTGAACTTAAAAATAATAAGTCTATATCGTTTGTAGAACTCGATTTTTTAAAGCCTAATTCCAAGCTCCCTAATGACATTGATATAGCATATTACCTTATACATTCAATGTCTACCAGCAGCAACGATTTTGAAAGTTTAGAAGAAAAATGTGCAAAGAATTTTAAAAAATTAATAAGTACTACTTCTTGCCAGCAAGTAATTTATTTAAGCGGAATTGTAAATGATAATTCACTATCAAAACATCTTCAATCTAGGTATAAAGTAGAACAGATTTTACAAAGTGATAACTATTATACCACAACTTTTAGAGCTGGTATTATTGTAGGAAGCGGAAGTGCGTCATTCGAAATTATTAGAGATTTAGTAGAAAAACTTCCTGTAATGATAACACCAAAATGGTTACATACAAAAACACAACCCATTGCGATACGAGACGTGTTAAACTACCTAACTAAAGCTATAGCTAATGAAAAGGTATATAATAAATCATTTGATATTTATGGACCTGAAGTATTGACATATAAAGATATGTTGTTACAATTTGCTGAAGTGAGAGGATTAAAAAGGTACATTTTTACATTACCAATATTAACACCAAAACTATCATCATATTGGTTGTATTTTGTTACTTCTACATCTTTTAATTTGGCAAAATCTTTAGTAGATAGTATGACGGTTGAAGTAATAGGGAAGGAAAATAAAATCAATGATATTATAAAGGCTACTCCTATTACTTATAAAGAATCAGTTAATAAAGCTTTTGTAAAAATAGCTCAGAATTCAATTGTTTCAAGTTGGAAAGACGCTAAAATTAGCGGAGTTTTAAAAAAAGAATATAAGGATTATATAAACTTACCTCATTTTGGTTGCTTTAAAGATATAAGAAGTAGAAAAATGATGAATGAAGAAGAAACAATAGATAAAGTTTGGAGTATAGGAGGGAAAAAAGGATGGTATAAATTTGATTTTTTGTGGGAAGTAAGAGGTATTGTTGATCAGTTTTTTGGAGGAGTAGGTTTGCGTAGAGGGAGAAGACATCCAACTGAATTAAAACCTGGAGATGCATTGGATTTTTGGAGAGTTTTACTAGCTGATAAAAAAAATAAACGCCTATTACTTTTTGCTGAAATGAAGTTGCCAGGTGAAGCATGGTTAGAGTTTAAAATTGTTAAAAATAAGTTGTATCAAAGAGCAGTATTTAGACCAAAAGGAATATTCGGAAGAATGTATTGGTATGCTGTTTTACCATTTCATGCTTTTGTTTTTAAGGGGATGATAAATAGGTTAGTAGAAAAATAAACATAAAATAACTTTAATTATGACACTATTTAGTTTTTTAGGAAATGGACAAAATGTAAGACCAAATGAATCATTATTTAAATTAAAAATTAATGATATCAACGGAAAAGAGTTAAAGTTAGAAGAATACAAAGGCAAGAAAATATTGTTTGTTAATGTAGCCTCTAAATGCGGTTTTACAAATCAATATGATGGATTACAAGATTTATATTCAAAATACCAAGGTAAATTGGTAGTTATTGGCTTACCGTGTAATCAATTTGGAGCGCAAGAACCAGGAACAGAACAGGAAATACAATCATTTTGTAGAATGAACTATGGAGTAGATTTTCCTATGACAGAAAAGATTGATGTAAAAGGAGAAAATCAGCACCCGATTTACCAATGGTTAACTCAAAAGCAAAAAAATGGTAAAATGAATTCTTCAGTAAAATGGAATTTTCAAAAGTACTTGGTAGATGAAGAAGGAAGGCTGATAGATGTTTTTTACTCGATAACAAAGCCGATGAGTAAAAAGATAACTAAATTGTTATAAAGGTGATTAAATTCAGGAAACATTCAGGAATTTACACCTTGTCTACAGAGCAAGTTTTAAAAGTACCAATAGCACAAGCTTGGAGTTTTTTTAGTATGCCTCAAAATTTATCTAAAATAACTCCGTCTCATATGGGGTTTGATATAACCTCTACTGTTGATAGTAAAGTCTACGCAGGACAAATTATTACTTATAGAGTAGGTATTTTACCAGGAGTTAAATCGAATTGGGTAACAGAAATAACTCAGGTAAAAGAACAAGAATTTTTTATTGACGAACAACGATTCGGTCCCTACAAAATGTGGCATCATGAACATTGGTTTGAAGAATTACCGAATGGTAATACCTTAATGAAAGATAAGATTTCGTATAAAATTCCTTTTGGTTTTTTAGGACACATAGCACAAAGTGTTTTCATAAAAAAACAATTGAAAGGAATATTTGAACATAGGTTTTCAACATTAGAAAAATTATTTAATGGAAGATAGAATAGTAGTTTTTTGGTTTAGAAGAGATTTAAGATTGCATGATAATACTGGGTTAAGTAAAGCTTTACAATCTGGTTATAAGGTACTTCCTATATTTATTTTTGATGATAATATTTTAGATGGTCTTCCAAAAAATGATGCGCGAATAACTTTTATATACGATAGCTTAAAAGCTGTAAATAATGAGCTTATAAAAGAAGATACAAATCTGTTAATTCAAAAAGGATCACCGCTTAAGGTTTGGAAAGAAATTATAGCAAAATTTTCTGTTGCTGAGGTATATTTTAATCATGATTATGAACCTTATGGAATTAAAAGAGACCAAGAAATTAGAGCGTATCTTACAAGTAAAAATATAGTATGTAATACTTTTAAAGATCAGGTAATTTTTGAGAAAAATGAAGTATTGAAAAAAGACGGTACTCCGTATACTGTGTTTACACCGTATAAAAGTAAATGGTTACAATTATTTAATAGAGATATACATACCCAAGAACAAGTAACAGAAGTTTATTTTAAAAATTTCATTAAAAACCATACCGATTTTCCTGAGTTATCTAATTTAGGATTTAATAGAAGTAAAATAACAGTAAAACCATACAGTTTATTGAGTTTAAGTAGGTATGAAGAAACAAGAAACTTTCCATTTAAAGACACAACTTCTTATTTATCACCTTATTTAAGGTTTGGTATTGTGAGCATAAGAAAAATGGTAACATTCGCTTTACAAACCAATGAAACATTTTTAAGTGAATTAATTTGGCGAGAGTTTTTTATGCAAATATTGTATCACTATCCGAAAGTGTTAACAGAGAGTTTTAAGAAGAAATATGATGTTATTCCTTGGAGAAATAATATTGAAGAATTTAATAAATGGTGTAATGGTGAAACTGGATATCCGTTGGTAGATGCAGGTATGAGAGAACTAAACCAAACAGGGTATATGCATAACAGGGTTCGAATGGTAGTAGCTAGTTTTTTATGTAAACATTTACTAATAGATTGGAGATGGGGAGAAGCTTATTTCGCAAAAAAATTACTCGATTTTGAATTGGCTTCTAATAACGGAAATTGGCAATGGGCTGCAGGAACAGGTTGCGATGCAGCTCCTTATTTTAGAGTTTTCAATCCGACAGAACAATTAAAAAAGTTCGATAAAGAATTGAAGTACACCCAAAAATGGGTAACCAATTTAAATGAGTTTAGTTATCCGCCACCAATGGTAGATCATAAATTAGCCAGAGAAAGAGCTATAAATACGTATAAGAAAGCACTACAATAATGTGGTGCTTTTTTTATTACAATTCATCCTAAAAAAAATACAGTTGGGTAATATTTAGTTTTAAAAACTATAGTTGTATTGCACCTTTGTAGTGTAATTAATTTTAAAACTCAACAATATGAAACTTTTAATCAACTTAACAATTATCGCTATACTGTTTATCGTTGGTAGCATTTCAGCACAAAATAATACAATAACGGCAACAGTAATAAACGCTAGTTCAGATGCAGGTAAAGTAAGTTATGCTTTATACACCAAAGATACTTTTATGAAAAAGCCACTTCAAGCTAAAAACTCTAAAATTAAAGGAGGTAAGAGTATAGTTTCGTTTGAAAATGTACCTGAAGGAGAATATGCAATCATTTGTTATCATGATAAAAATGATAATGATAGAATGGATTTTGAACCAAGCGGAATGCCTTTAGAAGACTATGGAGCTTCTAATAATGTAATGCGTTTTGGTCCGCCTCAGTATAACGATGCTAAGTTCGTAGTTTCTGATAAAGATGTATCTTTAGAAATCAAATTTTAAGGCATAGAAATACTTTAGTAAAATGGATAATAAAGCAGGTATATTTTCAAGTAAAGAATTAAAAAAAGGGTTTTTAATGGCCTTGAAAATTACATTAATATTTGGTATACTCTTTTATTTAATAGGAGGAAGTCCATATACAATAAAAGGTTTCTTTATAACAATAGGAATTTCTGCTTTATATTCTTTTGGACTTGGATTTGGTCAAGGAGTATTAAATGATTTTTTAAGTAAAAAATGGGATTGGGTAACTCAAACCAACCAACGTGTTTGGACAGGAATTATTCTTACGATTGCTTATACTATACCAGCAATTTTAATTATACATTATATCTTGTTTGTTAAAATTCAAGGAGACAGTATTGATAATTTCTTCAAGTTTCCGATGATATGGATTCATTTGTTCTGGATTATTTTTTCGTTTGGAGTTTCTGCATTTTTACATGCAAGAGGTTTTATGTTAGAGTGGAAAAATGCTGCAAATCAAGAAACTACCGAACAAAAAATTGTAGCTAAGACAGAAACGGCAAAGTTCGAAACTTTAAAAAGTCAGATAGATCCACATTTTTTATTCAATAGTTTAAATGTTTTAACTTCTTTAATTGGTGAAAACCCTAATCAGGCAGAAAAATTTACAACCAAACTTTCTAAAGTATATCGTTATGTTTTAGAGCAAAGAAATAAAGAGTTAGTACCGATTTCAGAAGAATTACAATTTGCTAAAACTTATATGGAATTATTGCAAATGCGTTTTGAAGATGCTTTAGAATTTTCATTACCAAAAGAAATAAATCCAGAATTTAAAATGGTACCGTTGTCATTACAATTACTATTAGAAAATGCTGTAAAGCACAATGTAGTATCATCAAGCAAGCCATTACACATTTCAATTTACGAAGAAAATGGTTTTTTAAAAGTTTCAAACAATGTAAATCCAAAAGAAGCTATTGGTAAAAAAAGTACCAAAGTAGGATTGCAAAATATTGCAGATAGGTATGGTTTAATTACCTCACAACCTGTCGAAATTATAAACAATAAAAAAATATTTACAGTAAGCTTACCGTTGCTTACACAAGCAAATAATATTATGAGAACATCAGAAGAATTTGAAAATAGTAACTATGTAAGAGCTGTTGAACGTGTAGAAAAACTAAAAGAATTTTATCAAAACTTAGCAACTTATTGTGTTATGATTCCTGTATTTATTTTTATTAATCTACGATTCTCACCACAATTTCATTGGTTTTGGTTTCCGATTGTAGGTTGGGGGATAGGAGTTGTATTTCACGGATTAGAAGTACACAATTATAGCTTATTCCTTGGTAAAGATTGGGAAGAGAGAAAGATAAAAGAATTAATGGACGATAAAGATAACTTTAAATAAAATGGATAACTCGTATAAACAAGAGCAAAGTTATATTAAAGCTAAAAAAAAGGTAAAAGGAATAAAAGCATTTTACATTCATTTAGTTGTGAATATTTTTTCAATAGCTATAATTATTACAGTTAATTTATTGTTTTCACCACAATATCATTGGTTTTGGTTTGCGGTTATAGGTATAGCTGTAGCGCAAATTATTCATGGTATAGTTGCATTTGGTTTTCCGAATTTTGGTTTAAATAAAGATTGGGAAGAACAAAAGATTAAAGAGTTAATGAATAACAAGGAAAATTTTAGACAAGATGGAAGATAAAAGAACTGAAGAATATCGATTTATAAAGGCAAAAGAAAAAGTAAAAAAGATAAAAGGTTTTTATGCTCATCTTGTAGTAACAATTTTTATCATTCCAGTTGTCATTTTTATAAACTTAAAATTTGTTCCAGAATTTCATTGGTTTTGGATCGCTATTGGAGGAATTTCATTTAGTGTAGTTATGCATTGGCTTTCTGTTTTTGGGTTTGACAAACTAGGTTTTGGTAAAGATTGGGAAGATCGAAAGATTAAAGAATTTATGAACGAAAAAAGATAGAAAGATGGATCACAGAAATTATATAGAAGAACAACGATACGTAAAAGCAAAAAAGAGGGTAAACGATATAAAAGGATTTTACATTCATTTTACAGTATACGTTTTAGTAAATATTTTTATTAGCGGAGTTATAATCTTTGGATTAACAAATGATGAAGGAAGAAGTTTCTCTGATGCTATTACACATCCAGGAGTTTATATGACTTGGATGGGGTGGGGAATAGGAGTGTTTTTTCACTGGTTAGGAGTTTTTGGTTTTCCTA
This sequence comes from Tenacibaculum holothuriorum, assembly GCF_002120225.1. Lineage (GTDB taxonomy): Bacteria > Bacteroidota > Bacteroidia > Flavobacteriales > Flavobacteriaceae > Polaribacter > Polaribacter holothuriorum. The sequence continues at coordinate 230,579 of NZ_LAPZ01000007.1, forward strand.
CAGTAATGACGAAAGGTTGGGAAGAGCGTAAAATTCAAGAATTAATGAAGGAGGAAGAAGAAAGAAGTAACAGAATAACTAAAAAATAAGTTATGAAAGTTATAGAACCTAACACAGAAGAAATAAAATACCTTCAAGCTAAAAAACGAGTAGAAGCGTTAAAAGGATACTACTGGCATGTTGCAATTTATTTAATAATAAATACACTTACTTCTTGGAAAAATATTTTAAGAGGATTAGAAAATGGTGAAAGTATTATCGAAATATTTTACGATTATAAAGTTTCATTTTCATGGATTGTATGGGGGATTATACTTATAATTCATACAATTAGAGTTTTCGGATTTAATAATTCTTTTACCAAGAACTGGGAAGATCGTAAGATAAAAGAATACATGAATAAATCTAGCTAAATAACAAAACAACAACTAATCAACACAATTATGGAACCAGATTATTCAAGAGGAGAAAGATATGTTAGAGCTCAAAAAAGAGTTCAAGACATAAAACAATTCTACAAGCATTTAACTGTTTATTTAGCTGTTAATGTATTTTTAATTATAAGAAGAATATACAAGGATATTCAATACGGAGATTCAGTTTTTGAAGCCTTAACAGATGCTTCTAATTACCGATTTTTATTTTGGTGGGGAGTAATAGTAGTTTTTCACGCCATAGGAACATTTGGAATGCCGAATCTATTCAATAAAGATTGGGAAGATCGAAAGATTAAAGAATACATGAATAAAGAACAAAGAAGATAACTTAAAAACAAAAATTGATGAAAACTAAATTACTATATAGCTTACTATTTTTTACTTCATTTTTATTCTCGCAAGAAAGTTTTGTAATAAACAATGTAAGACTATTTGATGGAGAAAAAGTAAAAGAAAATATGTCAATATTAATTGCTGATGGGAAAGTTTCTAAAATAGCTAGTGAGCCTATTCAGCATCAGAATATTATCGATGGAAAAGGAAAAACATTATTGCCAGCATTAACTAACGCTCACGTGCATGTTTGGGCTCCGGCAAGTTTAGAGCAAGCAGCAAAAGCAGGCGTTTTAAATTTATTAGATATGCATGCAGTTGAAACGTTAATTCCTATGATGAAAGGTTTTAGAGCTTCCAACAAACATGCCGATTATTATTGTGCTGGTGGAGCAGCAACTGCACCAAAAGGACATGGAACTCAATACGGATTTCCAACCCCAACATTAACCAAACCAGAAGAGGCTAAAGACTTTGTAGAAGGAAGAGTAAAAGCTGGTGCAGATTATATAAAAATTATTAGAGAACCTTGGAAAGCAACCTTAAATGAAGAAACTACAAAAGCTCTGATTACAGCTGCTCATGAAGCAAATAAAAAAGCGGTAATTCATGTTTCTAAAGCTGTCGATGCACATGAAGTATTAAAGAATAAAGCAGATGGATTAGTGCATATTTGGGAAGATACATCTTTAACCAAAGAACAATTTGACGATTTAAAAGGAGAAGAGTTCTTTGTAATTCCTACACTTTTAACGATGCAAAAAGTACAAGAGCTTTTTTACAAAAAGACCAAAGAGCAAGCTTTAGAAAAAGTAAAAAATATGCAAGATGAAGTAAAAAGATTATATGAAATAGGAGTTCCAATTTTAGCCGGAACCGATCCACCAAATGGAAATATTAACTACGGAACCGATTTATACAAAGAATTGAAATTGTTAAATGATGCAGGATTGTCTACTGTTGATGTTTTAAAATCAGCAACATCATTACCAGCTATTCATTTCAATTTAAAAGATAAAGGATTTTTGAAAGAAGGTTATAGAGCAGATATGATTTTGGTAGATGGGAATCCGACCGAAAATATTGAAGATATAGCAAAAACAAAACGAGTTTTTAAACAAGGAAAAGAAGTAAAATAATATATTAGTACAGCCAAACTTTATATACATGAAAGTATTAATTATAGAAGACGAAAAGCCAGCAGCAAGAAGGCTTAACAGAATGTTAGCAGCATTAGATATTCCTGTGCAAGAAATGTTACATTCGGTAGAAGAAGCGATTAATTGGTTTCAAAACAACGAACATCCTGATTTAATTTTCTTAGATATTCAATTATCTGACGGATTATCATTCGAGATTTTTGAAGAAGTGCCTGTAAAGTCAGCTATAATTTTTACTACTGCGTATGATGAATATGCTTTGAAAGCCTTTAAATTAAATTCGATTGATTACTTATTAAAACCCATTGATGAAGATGAGTTAAAAGTAGCAGTTGATAAGTTTAAAGAACAACAACCTAAACAAACCGATTTAAGAGTTGATATTGATGAAATTCGTAAGCTTCTAATTAATCCAATTGATAGAAAGTTTAAAAAACGATTTACCATTAAAGTAGGTCAGCATTTAAAAATTATTCATACCGATGAAATAGAATGCTTTTATTCAGAAAATAAAGCAACCTATATTCATACAAATGCTAATAGAAACTATTTAATAGATCATTCTTTAGAGCATTGGCAAGATCAATTAGATCCTGAACATTTTTATAGAGTAAATAGAACTTTTGTAGTGCATATAAATGCGATAAAAGATATCGTTTCTTATACCAATTCCCGTTTACAGTTAAAACTAGATTCTTTTAAAGAACAAGAAATTATAGTAAGTAGAGAGCGCGTAAAAGACTTTAAAAAGTGGATTGATTAGTTTGATTTCTTAGCTTTAATAAAATCTGAAATTAAATAAGAAATAAACTTTCCTACTTGTCCGTTTGCTATGCTATCATTTATAACAGCTGGAGCACCTTCGCAAATATGTAAATAAGAGGCATTTTTGTTTTTTCCGAAGTAATACATAAAACGACGGGTTTGTTGAGGTGTAAATCCACTCGGAGTCATAGCACTACTAGGAAAGCTTTGAATACAATCCAAATCTATTTCAATTCCAAAAGAAGTATTCTCAATAAAGTTATTCGCTCTTTGTAATTCACTTTCAAAAGTAGTAGTTTGATAAACTTCTAATTCTTCAAAAAGATTATAATCAATATTGGTATTACTGTGCATAAAATCGAAAATATACTGAGGTGTATAGTTTTCGTGTAAACCAAACATAAAGTATTTCTCTAAATATTTATGTTCAATAGCATATGAAAATCCGTTTCCACTATGACGCTCTTCTAAACGACGTAAATCGGTGTGAGCATCTAAATTAATAGCATTAATTGGTTGATTTTTTCCTTCAGAGAGACCTTTTAAATTTCCATACGAATTGTTATGCCCACCACCAATAATGATTGGAGTTTTATCAGCTTCAACAATTGTTTTTATGATTTCTGATAGTTTAGTATCAATAGCTTTTACTAAATAATCACCTTTTTCACGATCTAAACCATCAAAATCAGCAACTTGTTCAGCATAATCTAAATAACCAAGAACTAAGATGTCTTTTCCATCAATAAACTGATTTTGTTGTGTGTTTAAAAATGATTTTAAAGCAGGAATAAAAGCTGTTTGTGCACCTCCGTTTCCGTAATTCATTTTTACACCAATATCTTCAGGAACTCCTATGATTACAAACTCTGCAGATGAATTCGCTAAGTCATCTAAATTAGTTATTGATTGTACTACTTCTCCTAGTTTTGTTTCTCCTTCTCTTGGATTAACAAAATTGGTAACTTCTTGTTTAGAGAAAATGTATAACATGTTAGATAGCTTTTCCGTTTATAAAAACCGAATCAATTAAAACCGAACCAAAGTTATAAGGAATTGCTCCATAGCTTAAAATCTCTTTGGTAATGATAAAATTTGCTTTTTTTCCTTTGGTGATACTTCCAACTTCATCAGAAAGATTCATAGCATAGGCTCCGTTAATTGTTGCTGCATTAATGGCTTCTTCAGGTGTCATTTTCATTTTAATACATGCAGTAGCAACCACAAAATTCATATTACCTGATGGAGTAGAACCTGGGTTAAAATCGGTAGCTAAAGCTAAGGGTAATCCTGCATTGATGATATCTCGTGCAGGAGTATAAGGAATGCTTAAAAAGTACGAACAAGAAGGCAATGCCACAGGCATCGTATTAGTTCCTTTCAAGGTTTCGATATCTTCTTTATTCATTACTTCTAAATGATCTACAGATAGCGCATTGTGTTTTACACTTACTTGAACACCACCAATAGTTGTAAACTGATTTACGTGCACTTTAGGTGTTAGCCCGTATTTTTTACCTGCTTCTAAAATTCTGTTGGTATCTTCTACCGAGAAATATCCTGTTTCGCAAAAAGCATCGATAAACTCAGCTAAGTTTTCTTCAGCAACTTTTGGTAGCATCTCTTCAATAATTAAATTGATGTACCCTTCTTTATTGCTTTTGTATTCTGTTGGAAAGGCATGCGCACCTAAAAAAGTAGCTTTGATAGGAAGTTTATAGTTCTCACGTAATTTTTTAATTACACGTAACATTTTTAATTCAGCTTCTACAGTTAAACCGTAACCCGATTTAATTTCAACAGCACCCGTACCTAATTTCATTACTTCTTCTAAGCGAACTGCTGATTGCTTGTATAACTCTTCTTCAGAAGTTTCTTGTAATTTCTTTGCTGAATTTAAAATCCCACCACCTTTATTGGCAATCTCTTCATAGCTTAAACCGTTTATTCTATCAACAAATTCTTGTTCTCTGTTACCAGCGTAAACAATATGTGTATGAGAATCGCACCAAGTTGGTAATATCATTTTACCAGTACAATCAATTGTGTTTTCTATTAATGTAGGAACATTATCCATAGAACCATAATCTACAATAGTATCATTTTCAATTAATAAAAATGCATTTTTAATAGTAGGTAATACTTTCATATCAGCTCCACTAACTTTTGTAATAGTAGCTTCTCTAACTTGAATTAATTCCTTGATATTTATCAATAAAGTTGTCATGTGTTGTTTGTAATTTTGTTTGACAAACTTACATTAAAAACCACAATTATGATTTATTTTTTAGGAGTGATTAGTGTTTTAATTCTCTTTTTGATTTCAGTAATTCATTTTTATTGGGCGTTTGGAGGAGAGTGGGGTATATGTGGAGTAATACCGACCAAAACTAATAAGGATAAAGTGATAAATCCACCAATCATTGCTACAGTTTTTGTGGGATTGTTCTTAGTCTTATTTGCTTTATTGTATGCTGAAAAACTACAAATTATTTCAATGAAGTTTTTACCAATTTTTATTTTAAACTACGGAGTTTATATAATAGCAAGTATTTTTCTACTTAGAGCCATTGGAGATTTTAAGTATGTAGGCTTTTTTAAGAAAATTAAAAATACTCAGTTTGCTAAAAATGATACAATGTATTTTTCTCCTTTATGTTTGTTTTTAGGAATTGTAGGAATGCTGATTTAGATTTATAAATTAGAGAATTAGACTAACGTTTTCAGTTATGATTAATAAGAACTTAGCTAAATCAAAAAGATTTGAAGATTCTATAAAATACACTAAAATCTATATTAATTATACCAATGTTATATACTGTTCTTTTTTATTTTTAATAGAATATTCTTTCCAATTAATTTAACTATAGTTGTAATTAGGCTAAAAACTATTCCTATACCTATAATAAAGGAAAAAGCTTTGTAAAAATCTTTATTATATTCTACTTCTTGATGTAAATTCAAAAATATCATATAAAAAGTAGTTATAACTATTGATATATATGAGACATAATTATAAATAAATGATTGCTTAAAGTTGAGTTTTTCTTTTAATAGAGTTAAATAAATTAAGTTTAAAATAAAAAGGAAAGCAAAAATTAAAGTGATATGTATAATTTTAAAACCCATTAATTTTGGAAATAAAAATTTACTAATTAGGAAGTAGTAGAAAAAACCATTAATTATTCCTATACCGATGCTGTATGGTAATAGTTTGATTTTTAACCTGTAACACAGGAATAAGAATAGGGTAATTAAACAAAAAATAAAAATGTTTTTTAATAAAGGAATTAGTTTTATAAGTTGAAAATTAACAATTTTTGAATCTTTAGTTTTTCTAATTTTTAAGAAATCAAATTCAAATTTTAAAGCCTCTTTATAATTATTAAAATCATTTTTTGATAACAATTCATTTTCACTACTGTAAATTATTATACTTTGATTACAGGCATATGAGTCGTTTATTAAACCATATGCATTTGGGGTAGAGTAAACTAACCATTTTTGTCCCTTTTTGTACAAAAAATTACAAACTCCTCCACAATTGTTATAACCAGAAATAAATTTAGTTGTTTGACCTTTAAAAATCTGTTCAACTTCAAAGGTGAATTTTTGATATCCTAAATTATCACAATCTTCAACGTCAATTATTTCTCCAGTAAAGATTAAAGAATAGGTGTCATATATCTCTTGAGTAATTTTTTTATGCTTACAACTACAACTATAAGAATTATAAGTATTTAGTAATAAAAAAAATATAAAAAATAATTTTTTCATTTTTAGGTAGAATATAACTTAGTTTAAGAATATGTATCCGTTTTAATGTTTAATGGTTTATATTCAGCATTAACGAATTTACCTAAAAATAGACCAAGAGTCAAAATAAGTTTTAAGTATAAAAAAATCCTAAACAAGAGTTTAGGATTTGTATTTTAATATTCAATTTTATCGTCTTTTTCAGACCATTTTTGAAATGGCTCTAAAGCTATTTCACGTCCTACTTGCTCAAACGGAATACTTCTTTTCTCGTATGGTAATGGAATTTCTTTATAAATGAATTCATCATCAAACCCAATATTAGCAGCATCTACTTGATTACTTCCATAGAATACTTTGTCTGGTCTTGCCCAATAAATAGCTCCTAAACACATAGGACAAGGCTCACAAGAGGTATATACAACACATCCATCTAACTGAAAAGAGCCTAAGTTCTTGCAAGCATCTCTAATCGCAGTAACTTCTGCATGAGCTGTAGGGTCGTTTGTTGAGGTAACTTTGTTGTTTCCACGTCCCACAATTTCTCCATCTTTTACAATAATACATCCAAAAGGACCACCTTCGTTGTTTTGCATTCCGCGTAAAGCTGCTTTTACAGCTTCACTCATATATTCTTCGTGTTTGTTCATCTTCATTATCTTATATGGTTAATTTTTTTAGCTAAAAAAAGCTGCAATTTTTTGCAGCTTTTAAGTTCTGTACAAAAATACAGTTTTATTTTAAACTACCTGTCATGTCTTCTGGTTTTACCCATTCGTCATATTGTTCAGCAGTTACATATCCTAAATTGATAGCTTCTTCTTTTAAAGTAGTTCCGTTAGCGTGCGCAGTATTTGCGATTTCTGCTGCTTTGTAGTACCCAATTTTAGTATTTAAAGCAGTTACTAACATCAATGAATTGTTTACCAATTCTGTAATTCTACCGTGGTTTGGTTCAATACCAGCAGCACAATTTACATCAAATGATACACAAGCATCTCCAATTAACTGAGCCGATTGTAATACGTTTGCAGCCATCATTGGTTTGAATACGTTTAACTCATAATGTCCTTGAGTTCCACCAACAGTTACAGCAACATCATTCCCCATTACTTGTGCACAAACCATGGTAATAGCTTCTGCTTGTGTTGGGTTTACTTTACCTGGCATGATAGAAGATCCTGGTTCGTTTGCAGGAATGATTAATTCTCCAATTCCAGAACGAGGTCCTGATGCCATTAAACGAATATCATTGGCTATTTTATTTAAAGAAACGGCTAATTGCTTTAAAGCTCCGTGTGTTTCAACTAAAGCATCGTGTGCAGCTAAAGCTTCAAACTTGTTTTCAGCAGTAACAAATGGTAACCCTGTAAATTCTGCAATATATTTTGCTACTAATACATCGTAACCTGCTGGAGTATTTAATCCAGTACCTACAGCAGTACCTCCTAAAGCCAATTGAGCTAAATGAGCTAATGAATTTTTTAAAGCTTTTAAACCAAAGTTTAATTGTGCTACATATCCAGAAAACTCTTGTCCTAATGTTAAAGGAGTAGCATCCATTAAGTGTGTACGTCCAATTTTTACAACATTTTTAAAAGCTTCAGATTTAGCTTGTAAGGTGTCACGTAATTGCTCTACACCAGGAATCGTAACCTCTACAATCTTTTTATAAGCTGCAATGTGCATTCCAGTAGGGAACGTATCATTAGATGATTGTGATTTATTTACATCATCATTTGGCTGAATAGTTTTTTCTCCCTCACCAATTACTTTACCTGCAATTTCGTGCGCTCTATTGGCAATTACTTCGTTTACATTCATATTAGATTGTGTACCCGAACCTGTTTGCCAAATTACTAATGGAAATTGATCATCGTGCTTTCCTGCTAAAATTTCATCACAAACCTGACCGATTAAATCACGTTTTTCTGCTGCTAAAACACCTAATTCACAGTTGGTAAAAGCAGCGGCTTTTTTTAAGTAAGCAAATCCGTATACTACCTCTAAAGGCATAGAAGCAGGAGCTCCGATTTTAAAATTATTACGAGAACGCTCTGTTTGTGCTCCCCAATATTTATCTGCAGGTACTTCTACCTGTCCCATTGTATCTTTTTCAATTCTATATTTAGTCATGTTGAATTGTTTAAATTGCTTAAAATTAACGAAGTCCAAAATTACAAATTCTTATAGTTTTAGATGTTGATTTTTATGAGATTTTATTGGTTGTAAAAAAAAATAGTTTTAATTTTGTCGCGTAACAATTATTAAGAAGAAACAAATGTTAGATTTTTCAGAATTTTCAGGATTAGTATTATTCATGTTTATTTTTACAGCTGGATTTTGGTTGTTAATTTTCTTATTGACATTTGTAGTTCCTTACTGGATTGGTGGTACAATCTGGGAAAACTGGAAATTAAAGAAAGAAGCTAAGAAAGCTGCTGAAGGTAAGTAAGCATCTTAATTCAATAATATTAAAAAGCTCGTTCAACTGAACGAGCTTTTCGCTTTTATTCTAGTATCTTCTTACATGATTCGAATAAAATAGTTTACATTTAGAGTTCTGATAACTTTCTATTAAGAGAATATGTCTGTTGATTTACGTTTAGATATTCCAGCATTTATAATTTTTGTTGGAATTGTATTGGGTTTTTTATTATCGTACTTTTTTATTCAAAAATCTTTTAAGTATAATAAGTCCAATCTTTTTATGGGGTTATTACTTTTAACTTTTTCATTGAACATGTTAGAAGGTTGGTTAAATTATACTGGACTTATTTTTAAATGTTTGCATCTCACAAATTTTTCAGAACCTACTAATTTTATCATTGCTCCGTTGTTGTATTTTTTTGTGTCTCGTCAGTTAGGAGAACAACGTAGTAATAAAGAATGGTTGCATTATATTCCTTTTTTATTTTGGTTGTTTTATTGTGTATTCTTTTTTATTCAATCGGAAGCTTTTAAATATAATTCCAATATTTTTTCATTAGATTTCGATTTAAAACCTTTAGCTGTAGATTATTCCAAAGAAAATGATAATCCCTTAGGGATACGAAATTATGTTAATGAATTAACCATTTTTCAAATAGGAATTTATTCGTTTATTATTATTCGAAAACTAGTGTTAAAAGGTAAGTCTTTAGGAGAGTCTATATTTAATACAACCAATCATACCTTAAGATCATTGCGAAGCTCTACTTTGCATTTTACATTGCTTTTTTTATTGCTGATTGTGGTGAAAGCTACATTTAAAGATGATATTGGTGATTATATACTGTATGTTTATTTGTCGTTTATTTTGCTATTCAATGTGATTGTTATTATGAATAGTTCTAACTATTTTCAACAATCTTCTTCGTTTTTAGAATTTCCAAGTTTAAAATATCAAAAATCTTCATTGACAAAATCGGATCAAAAAGTGATCGTAGAAAAGATTCAGAGAATTATGAAAGAAGAGAAATACTTTACTAGTAATTTAGCATCACTTTCTAACTTAGCATTTAATATTAATGAAAGCTCTCATCATGTTTCTCAGACTATAAATGATGATCTAAATATGACTTTTTTTGAGTTGTTAGCCTTTTATAGAGTTGAGGAGGCTAAACGTATTCTTTCTTCTAGTGAAGGGAAGAAATTAACCATAGAGGAAGTAGCAGAACAGGTTGGATATAACTCGAAATCAGCGTTTAATACGGCTTTTAAAAAGCTAACTTCTCAAACTCCTTCTGCATACAGAAAGAATAGTTAAAGGGTTTCCCGATAAGCTCGAACGTCTACTTTATAAGGAAATACGTTAAAAAGTGATCTTTGAAATTAGGTTTGTATGAATAAAATTTAAAATCATATGAAACCTATTAAATCTAAAAAACACAGTCGACAATTTTACATTGATTGGCTTAGAATTCTTTTAATTTTTAGTGTATTTCTATACCATATTGGTATGTATTTTAATTCATGGGGATGGCATGTTAAAAATAATATAACTGTTACTTGGTTAAATAAACTGATGTGGTTTTTACATTTATGGCGAATGCCTTTGCTATTTTTAGTTTCTGGTGTAGGAACCTATTACGCTTTGGGGCATAGAACTGTAAAAAAATATTTGAATGAACGTTTTACACGACTTTTTATTCCTTTTATAGTAGGTGTTATCACTTTAGTACCAGTACAAGTGTACATAGAGAAAATAGATGCGTATTCTTCTTTAGGAAGTTTTTACTTGAAAATGTTTGACGGTATATATCCAACAGGTAATTTTAGTTGGCATCACTTATGGTTCATATTGTACTTGTTTTTAATCTCATTACTTATATCTCCGTTTTTAAACTATTTAAGAAGTAATCGTTTTAATATCCTTAAGGAACAATGGGGACTACTACTTCAAAAACCCTTAGCTTTAAATTTATATTTAGTTTTATTAATTGGTTCACAAGCCATACTTAGACAATGGTTTCCAGATAGTACTCATGCCTTGTATAATGATTGGGCTTATTTTATATATTATACTTTGTTTTTTATAGCTGGATTCGTTTTTATTACTGATCAAGGTTTAGTGAAGGCAATAGAAAATCAAAGACGTTTGTATTTAATAGAAACAGTTATAGCCACCATATTTCTATTTTCTATTTCCTCCTTATTTACACATCAAAAGTTGATGGATTGGTTATATGGAATTACAGGTATTATTATAGGATGGAGTTGCGGCTTAGCTGCGTTAGGGTATACGAAAAAGTACTTTAATAAAGATTCTCGTTGGAGAAAGAGGTTAAACGAAGGAATCTATCCTTTTTATCTATTACACCAACCTGTGATCATAGTTTTAGGATATTACTTTAAAAACATTGAGTTACCTGTGGTAACTAAAATGCTTGTTTTAATATCAATGAGTTTCTTTGTTGTAGTGTTACTTTATGAGCTGTTTGTAAAGCGTTTTAATATACTAAGAGTGATTTTTGGAATGAAGAAAGTATAAAAAAAGAGGAAGCAATTGCTTCCTCTTATATATTTTTATCCACCAAATTCTTCACCACCTCCATCAAATTCTCTACGAGGACGTTCGCGCTTTTTCTTTTGGTTAAATCGGTACACAAAACTTAAAGAAATTTGACGTTCTCTCCATTGAAAAGTTCCGTCTGAAATTGTGCGTGGATTCTCTCTGCCTCCAAAATAGGTTACACTTTCTCTTTTACGTGAATTAAATAAGTCGCTAACGTTTAAAACTAAAGAAGCTTTGTCTTTAAACAAATCTTTACTAAAAGCTAAGTTAGTAACAAAGATTCCGTCTCTATCTGTTTGAGCACTGGCTTGTGGTCCACGATACATAATACGAGTTTGCCACTGAATTTTTGCAGGTAAGGTAATTCTAGAATTAAATCGAGCAAACCAACTACTTTCATTTACTTCTGGTAAAGGCAAAGTTTTAGTAACTGAGTTTCCGTTAATATCAGTAAAAGTGTATGTATAATCGAATGCATCCGTCTTAAATTTAAAGTAGTTAAAAGATGCTGATAATCGTACTTTTTTAGAAACATTGTAGTTTGTAGTAAATTCAATACCGTAACGCTGCTCATCATTTAAGTTTAATGGTTGACGAACAAAAACATTGTTTCCGTTTCTTACTTCTGTCAAAGATACTGGACGAATTAAATCGGTAGAAATTTGATAGTATATAGAAGCTCCTAAGTTTAATTTTTTAACTCTTGTATTATAACCTAAATCGAAAGAACTTGTAAATGTTGGAGTTAAATCTGGATTTCCTCTAAAGAAATTGGTTGTAGAACTTCTAGTTTCAAAAGGATTTAAAAACCAGTGACGTGGTCTTCTTAAACGTCTACTGTAACCTAAAGTAAGGTTTTCGTTATCATTTAATTCATATCCTAAATTAACGGTAGGAAACCACTCTGTAAAGTTTTTATCAGAAGTTTTGTTTGTTGTAAGTAAATCTAAATCTATATCAGTAATTTCTGTACGTAATCCTAATAGGTAGGAGAATTTATCGATTTTGCTTCCATATTGTGTATAAAAAGCATAAATATTTTGTTTGAAATTAATAGCATTTGAAGGATCGAAATTGTTAGTTGGATCTAATATATTTACCTTAAAGTCTGAACTTAAATCTTGAAGCGTAGTTTTGTGTCCGATTTCAAATTGCGATTTTTCTCCAATTGGTAATACGTAATCAATCTGAAATAATTTATCGGTAGATTTTGTTACCTGCGAATTATCTTCTGTTAAAACTCCATTCGAGGTAATAGGAGAGAGTTCTGTTTCATCACTTTCGCCATATTGTAAATCGATAGTTAATTTTTGTCCTTTTCCATCAAAATTATTGGTGTAGTTTAAGGAGTATTGTTTGTCGATTCCTTTTTCTTCTTCGTTTTCAATACGAGTAATATCCTGTGGATTATTGAACATTAACTGATTAATAATATTGGTAGCGATGTCATCTCCTTTAGAATTTCTGTAAAAGAAAGATCCTGTAATAGAACTATTTTTAGTGAGGAAATATTCTAAACCTATTGAAGCGTTAAAGTTTTTATTGGTTCTATCAAAAGTTCTATCTTCAGTTTGAATACTATCTATTACATTATCCCCTCCTAAATAAGAAAATTTAGAGAATGAATTTCCAGGACCTTTACGATAAGAATATCCAAGATTAGAAAATAAGTTAATCTTTTTTGTACGATAGTTTAGACTTGGAGCAATACCAAATTGATCTGGGTTACCAAGTGTAAGATTTACAGAACCATTAAAGCCTGTGATTTTTCCTTTTCTAAGAATAATGTTTAAAATTCCGGCTGTACCTTCAGCGTCATAGCGAGCAGAAGGAGAGGTAATAACTTCTACTTTTTCGATAGCATCGGCAGGTAAATTACGTAAAGCATCAGTGCCTGTTAAACCAACTAAAGCAGAAGGTTTACCATCTATTAAAATACGTACATTTTCGTTACCACGTAAACTAACTGCACCTTCGGCGTCAACATTTACAGATGGTACGTTGTCTAAAACGTCAGAAGCATTACCACCTTTTACAGTCATGTCTTTACCAACGTTGTAAATCTTTTTATCTAAGCGGATTTCTACTGTAGATTTTTCCGCTACAACTTCTACTTCTTCTAAAGTTTCTGCATCTTCAGAAAGTGTAATTGTACCTAAATTGGTATTTGCTGTTAATTGTTTGTTAGGTAAGTTTTTGCTTTTAAAGCCTATAAACTCAACCTTTATAGCATACATTCCTTTAGGAACTTGAAAAGAAAAACTCCCTTTAGTATCAGTAACACCACCAGTTACTTTTTTTGTTTTTAAATGTGTTAAAACAATTGTAGCGTATTCTAAAGGTTGTTGTGTGTTTGTTTCTACAACTTTACCTGTAAGTGTAATTTTAGAAATGTTTCGTCCTTTGTAGTTAGGCTTTTGAGCAAATGCAATACTACTTATAAGAAGTAGTAAAAATGTGAGTTGTCTCATTAAATAAAATTAATTGGTTGATTAAAATGAGTAAGACTACAAATGTCTGTATAGGTTTAATTGTGTTTTGTTAAAACTCTGTTAAATAAAAAATCCGCAGTAAAACTGCGGATTTTAATGTATTGAAAAATAAAAATTATTTCTTTTTTGACTTAGCCCTTTTTTGAGCTTCTTGCTGTTCCTGAGCTTGTTTCATAGCGGCATCTAAACGCTCTCTAAACTTACTCTTTTTAACAGGTTTCTTTTTGTTTTCTTCAATTTTAGCATGAATCTTAGCTTCATCAATTACATAGTTTTTAATTACAAACATAATTGTAATTGTAAGTAAGTTAGAGATAAAGTAGTATAAACTTAATCCACTCGCATAGTTGTTAAAGAAGAATAACATCATGATAGGAGAGAAGTAAATCATGTACTTCATCATCTTGCTCATATCTGGCATACCTTCTTGCGTTGGAGCTTGCATATTTGCTTGCTGACTTTGATTCATTTTCATGTAGAAGAAAATAGCAATAGAGGCTAAAATTGGGAATAAACTAACGTGATCTCCATAAAAAGGAATTTCAAAAGGAAGTTTAAATACAACATCATAAGAAGATAAATCTGGTGCCCATAAAAATCCTTTTTGACGTAAATCGAAGTTCGTTGGAAAGAACTTGAATAAGGCAAAGAATACAGGCATTTGTAATAATGCTGGTATACAGCCCGACATCATACTAACTCCAGCTTTTCGCTGTACAGCCATAATTTCTTGCTGACGCTTCATTGCATTTTCGTTACCAGGATATTTTTTATTGATAGCTTCCATTTCTGGACGAATCACTTTCATCTTAGCACTCGATACATACGACTTATATAATACTGGCGACATGATAATACGAACTACAATTGTCATTAAAATGATGATTAATCCGTAGTTACCAATGAATCCTTTTAACATATTAAAAACTGGATAGAAAATAGTACGATTTAAGAATCCGAATATTCCCCAACCTAAGTCACTAATTTCTGCTAAATCAGTTCCTTTGTAAGTCTTTAATAAATTATAATTTGTAGGTCCGTAGAACCACTCCATATTATAATTTAATTCTCCGTTAGTTAACTGTAAAGGAGTTTTTAATTCATATCTTTTGGTAAACAATGTATCTACTTCAGCATCTTTAACTAAATCTGTTGAAGTTAACGTAGCATTGTTAAAAGGTGTATCTGTTGTTAAAACAGAAGAGAAGAAGTGCTGCTTATAAGCAACCCAATCTACATCGTTTAAAACATCAGAATTTCCAGGACGTAAGTAATCTACTTCATCATCAGCTTTAAAATAATACCATGAATACATCGTGTTTTCTGTCTTCATGCTTTTTTCGTGGCGTAAACCATCTAAAGTCCAGTCTAAATTAATTTGCTGAGAAGAATTGATAACACTATTTAATCCTTGAGAACGAACTGCAAAACCTACACGGTAATCGTTTGGTTTCATTTCGTAACGGTATTCTAAAAATTGACTTTCAGAAACCTTTAATTTCATAGAAAGAATTTTATTCCCTCCATTTTCGGTATATGATGGAACAAATACTAAATCTTTAGTGTTTAAAATTCTATTATCTGTTGTACCGAAGTTAATATTAAAAGAAGCGTTTTTATCTTTAACTAAATATAAAGGAAGCGAATCGTAAGTTCTTTCATTTTTAACTAAAGCTTCAATTATTTGTCCACCTTTAGTGTCAATAGTTAATTTTAAAACTTCGTTTTCTAAAACTTTAGTTTCTTGTTTTGCTTGTAATGCACCAAAAGCAAAGGCTCCTAGTTTGTTTGTTAATGCTACCGATTTTAAAGAATCGTTTTCAAAAACAGGAGTTGTTGTTTGATCTGCATTGTTTTCAGGAAGTTTAGCTACTTGTTCTGTTTTAGTAGTTTCGGGAGTAACTTCTTCTTCAGTTTTATTGGTCCACCAGAAAAAGATTAAACCAATTAATAACATTCCTATTAAGGAATTAAAATCAAATTTTTTTTGTTCCATTGATGTATATTATAATGTCAACTTGTCATTAAACGTTTTTCAGTTTCCTAAAAAACCCGACAAAGGTAGTAAAACTACTATGAACTTATAGTGATTTTACTATGATTAATTTTATGATGTATGGTAGTTCAAACAGTATTCCGTTTTGGGTTAAAAAAAGAAAATCCTGCTCTTGGCAGGATTTTTATTTTATTTCTTCGAATGTTTTAAGGAGGCCTTAATAAAGTCTACAAAAAGTGGGTGCGGATTTAACACCGTACTTTTATATTCTGGATGATATTGAACCCCAACAAACCAAGGATGTGTAGGAACTTCTACAATTTCTACTAATCCAGTTTCTGGGTTAATACCTGTAGCTTTCATGCCAGCGGCTTCTATTTGTTCTTTGTATTTATTATTGAATTCATACCTGTGTCTGTGACGCTCGCTAATCATTTCAGATTTATAAGCATCAAATACTTTAGAATCTTTTTGAATCTTACAATCCCAAGCACCTAAACGCATGGTTCCGCCTTTTTCGGTAACTTCTTTTTGCTCCTCCATGAGGTTAATTACTGGATGTTTAACTTTTTCATCCATTTCGGTAGAGTTAGCATTTTTTAGGTTCAGTATGTTACGAGCAAATTCAATCACCGCCATTTGCATTCCTAAACAAATTCCTAAAAAAGGAATATTATTTTCTCGTACATATTGTACTGCAGCAATTTTTCCTTCAATACCTCGATCTCCAAAACCAGGAGCTACCAAAACACCATTCAGCCCTTCTAATTTCGAAGCAGCATTTTCTGGAGTTAATTCTTCAGAATGAATCCAACGAACATTCACTTTCGTTTTATTTGCTGCACCAGCATGAATAAAGGCTTCAGTAATTGATTTATAAGAATCGTGCAATTCTACATATTTACCAACTAAACCTATCTCTATGGTTGAAGTTGGATTTTTATGACGCTCTAAAAATTTATTCCAAGCTCTTAACTTTGGTTGTTTTCTAGTTGATAAACGTAATTTATCTAATACAACATAATCTAATCCTTCAGCAAACATTAAATTAGGAACATCGTAAATAGTTTCTGCATCTAATGATTGAATCACATCTTGTTTCTTTACATTACAGAAAAGCGCCAATTTACGTTTAATATTATCGTTGATTGGGTGTTCAGAGCGACACACTAAAATATCAGGATTCACACCACTTTGCATCAACATTTTTACAGAATGCTGCGTTGGTTTAGTTTTTAACTCACCTGCAGCAGCTAAATAAGGAACCAATGTTAAATGAACTATAATAGCATTTTCTTCACCTAACTCCCATTGTAATTGACGAACAGCTTCTACATATGGTAAAGATTCAATATCACCTGTAGTTCCACCAATTTCAGTAATTACAATATCATAATCGCCAGTATTTCCTAAAATTTGAATTCGATGTTTAATTTCATCAGTAATATGGGGAATTACCTGTACCGTTTTTCCTAAAAATTCTCCTTTACGTTCTTTGTTAATTACAGATTGATAAATTCTACCTGTAGTTACATTATTAGCTTGTGAAGTAGGAATGTTTAAAAAACGTTCGTAATGTCCTAGGTCTAAATCAGTTTCTGCACCATCATCAGTAACATAACATTCTCCGTGTTCGTACGGATTTAAAGTTCCTGGATCTATATTAATATAAGGATCTAATTTTTGAATAGTTACCGAATAGCCTCTTTCTTGTAGTAATTTAGCTAAGGAAGCGGCAATAATACCTTTTCCTAATGATGAAGTTACGCCTCCCGTTACAAAGACATATTTAGTGTTGTTCATGGTGTTGTTAGGTTTGGGCAAAAGTAAGAAGTCTGTGAATATGAACAAATAAAAAGAATAAAAAATAGGGTATATTGCAGTGGATTTCTGCAAAGAAAAAAAATAATTAAAAAAAACAAAAAATGGGTTTGTCGGACTAAAAAACTGTTGTATATTTGCCCACGCTTTTAGCAGACGGAATTTCACAAAAGCAGTTAAATTAATAAACAAGACATTTAAAAAATTTAGAAATGCCAAAAAGAACGTACCAACCATCGAAACGCAAGAGAAGAAACAAACATGGTTTTAGAGAAAGAATGGCTTCTGCTAATGGTCGTAAAGTATTAGCAAGAAGAAGAGCAAAAGGAAGAAAGAAATTATCAGTTTCTTCTGAAACAAGACATAAAAGATAATGATGTTAGTCATTAAATAAGGGTGTTACTTTTTTTAGTAACACCTTTTTTTATACCCACTCAATTTATATTTTTACAAAACACAACACAACTATATAAAAATGCCAAAACGTCAAGACCTTAAATCAATTTTAATTATTGGATCAGGACCAATTGTAATTGGTCAAGCATGCGAATTCGATTATTCAGGATCACAAGCATTACGTTCGCTTCGTGAAGATGGAATTGAAACAATTTTAATCAATTCTAACCCTGCTACGATCATGACCGATCCTTCAATGGCAGATCATGTTTACTTATTGCCATTAAATACAAAGTCTATCATTCAAATTTTAAAAGAGCACCCACAAATCGATGCAGTTTTACCTACAATGGGAGGGCAGACAGCATTAAATTTATGTATTGAAGCGGATGAAAAAGGAATTTGGAAAGATTTTGGGGTAGAAATTATTGGAGTTGATATTGATGCAATTAATATAACGGAAGATAGAGATAAGTTCCGTTTGTTAATGGAAGAAATCGATGTGCCAATGGCACCACAAGCTACTGCTACTTCATTCTTAAAAGGTAAAGAAATTGCACAAGAGTTTGGTTTTCCATTATGTATTAGAGCATCCTTTACTTTAGGTGGTGCAGGTGCCTCAATTGTATATGATGAAGCTGAATTTGAAAAATCATTATCTAGAGGATTAGAAATCTCTCCAATCCACGAGGTAATGATTGATAAGGCAATGATGGGATGGAAAGAATATGAGTTAGAATTATTACGTGACGATAATGACAATGTAGTAATTATCTGTTCTATTGAAAACATGGATCCAATGGGAATCCATACAGGAGACTCAATTACCGTAGCTCCAGCAATGACACTTTCTGATAAAACCTATCAGAAAATGCGTGATATGGCAATTAAAATGATGCGCTCAATTGGTGAATTTGCAGGAGGATGTAATGTTCAGTTTGCAGTATCTCCAGATGAGAAAGAAGATATTATTGCTATTGAAATTAACCCACGTGTATCGCGTTCATCAGCATTAGCATCAAAAGCAACTGGATATCCAATTGCAAAGATTGCTGCGAAGTTAGCTATTGGATATACGTTAGATGAATTAGATAACCAAATTACGAAGTCTACTTCAGCATTATTTGAGCCAACGTTAGATTATGTGATTGTAAAAATTCCACGTTGGAACTTTGATAAATTTGAAGGTTCAGATAGAACTTTAGGTTTACAAATGAAAGCTGTAGGAGAGGTAATGGGAATTGGACGTTCTTTCCAAGAGGCATTACACAAAGCTACACAGTCGTTAGAAATTAAACGTAATGGTTTAGGAGCTGACGGAAAAGGATATAAAGATTACAACCAAATTATTGAAAAGTTAACCTATGCAAGTTGGGATCGTGTTTTTGCAATCTACGATGCTATTGCAATGGGAATTCCTTTAAGTAAGATTTATGATATCACTAAGATTGATATGTGGTATTTAAAACAATACGAGGAATTATTCCAGTTAGAGAAAGAAATTTCTACCTACACTATTGACACTTTAGATAGAGAGTTATTACTAGAAGCTAAGCAAAAAGGATATGGAGATCGTCAGATAGCACATATGTTAGGATGCTTAGAGAGTGAGGTATATAAAAAGCGTGAAGAATTAAAGATAAAACGTGTATACAAGTTGGTAGATACTTGTGCTGCTGAGTTTAAGGCACAAACGCCATATTATTACTCAACTTTTGAAAATGAGGTTGAAACTGCAGATGGTGAGAAATTGCCAGCAAATGAGAGTATTGTAACCGATAAAAAGAAAATTATAGTACTTGGTTCTGGACCTAACCGTATTGGGCAAGGAATTGAATTTGATTACTGTTGTGTGCATGGTGTATATGCTGCAAAAGAATCTGGATATGAAACAATTATGATTAACTGTAATCCGGAAACAGTTTCTACTGATTTTGATACTGCAGATAAGTTATACTTCGAGCCAGTATTCTGGGAGCACATTTACGATATCATCAAGCATGAAAAACCAGAAGGAGTTATTGTTCAGTTAGGTGGTCAAACTGCTTTGAAATTAGCTGAGAAATTAGATCGTTATGGAATTCCAATTATCGGAACAAGTTATAAAGCTTTAGACTTAGCAGAAGATAGAGGAAGTTTTTCAACTTTATTAAAAGATAACAATATTCCTTACCCAGAATTTGGTGTAGCAGAAACTGCTGATCAAGCTTTACAATTAGCAGATGAGTTAGATTTTCCAATTTTAGTGCGTCCATCATATGTATTAGGAGGTCAAGGAATGAAAATTGTAATTAATAAAGAAGAGTTATTAGAACATGTAGTTGATTTATTACGTAAGATTCCGAATAACAAATTATTATTAGACCACTACTTAGAAGGAGCTATTGAAGCAGAAGCTGATGCGATTTGTGATGGAGAAAATGTATATATCATTGGAATTATGGAGCATATTGAACCATGTGGAGTACACTCTGGAGATTCAAATGCAACATTGCCAGCCTTTAACTTAGGAGAATTAGTTTTAGAGCAAATTAGAGAATATACGAAAACAATTGCTTTAGCATTAAAAACAAAAGGATTGATAAACATTCAGTTTGCTATTAAAGATGATAAAGTATATATCATTGAAGCAAATCCAAGAGCATCTCGTACAGTACCATTTATAGCAAAAGCTTATAAAGAGCCTTATGTAAACTATGCTACGAAAGTAATGCTTGGAGAGAAGAAAGTAACTGATTTTGATTTCAATCCACAGTTAGAAGGATTTGCAATTAAGCAACCCGTATTCTCATTCAACAAGTTCCCGAATGTAAATAAAAAACTAGGGCCAGAGATGAAGTCTACTGGAGAAAGTATTCTATTTATTGATTCGTTAAGAGATGATACTTTCTATGATTTATATTCAAGACGTAAAATGTATTTGAGTAAATAGAAGGATAATTTTGTTTGATTATACAATTATTAAGGAGTTATCTGCTTTTGTAGAAAGTAAAGGTTATGTTTTCTTAAACAAGAGAGTTCCTAATAAATTAGATTGGAAGAAAGGTCCATTTGAAAGACCATCAATGATTAAACTAAGTCTTGTAAGTATTAAAGTCTTAGGGATTCCAGTAAACTGGAAAAGAGAAGAGTTTTTTATAGTAAAACTAGAAAAAAATGGAGAGATTAGTGATTTTTGGGTAAAGGTCGTCAGTGGTTTCTTTTCAAAGACTAAGTTCTATATAAAATAAAAAAATCCCCAAAGGAAATTTCCTTTGGGGATTTCTATTAAGAACTATTTAACTATATAGAAAAAGCAATTTTTTTAGTTTTATCGCCGTTATATATTTTCCAAACTTTATCAATGAAAATTAGACAGTTTTTAAATTTGCCTTTTCAATTTTTTACCATTGCTAGAGAAAAATGGATGTATGCTATCAGTTGTACTTTGTTTTTTATGGCATTTTTTATGGTGTATCAGCCTTATGGAATTTATGATAAAGTAAAAGCAGATGGGCATACATTATCAGAGTTTTTAATGGTACTTGTTTTGTTTTCGAGCATTATTTTTTTAGTGTTAACATTTAGCCAGTTTATACTGCGAAAACAATTTTTGACAAGAAATTATACTGTAAAACAGTTTTTTCTGTGGTTTCTCATAGATATTTTATTGATTGTTTTTTTACGAATTGTAGTTGATCTAATCTTTTTTGAAGATGATATTATTTCATTAGAAAATCTATTTGAAGAAATTTTAAGACCTATTTTTCGAACAGCACTTATTTTATCTATTGTTTTATTATATCCTGTATTAGGAATGTTGGTCTATAGTTTTTTTAAGCAAATGTTACAGGAAAAAAAAGAACTTGAAAAGGACTTAAATGTTATAACCAATCATTATAAAATTGCTTCAGGAAATGAAGAATTAGTTCAATTTCTAGATGAGAAGAATGATTGTAAGTTAACTGTACCAATGAATACTATTTGTGTGATAGAATCTCAAAATCAATATGTATCAGTACGCTATATAAAAAATGAAAAATTAGTAGAGCAAAATATTAGAACAAGGTTTTCAAAAATATTAAAAGAGTTAGATCATTTTCCATCTATTATTAAATGCCATCGTTCGTATGCAGTAAATTTATTAAATATTGAAGGCTTACGATATATGAATCAAAAACCAAATTTGATTTTAGGAACTGAAAAAAGCATAAAAATTCCAGTATCAAAAACCTTTTTAAAAGATATAAAAATCAAACTTTCTTTGTATTAATATGCTAATGCATATTTTTCCATTCTTAAAGAAAAGTTAATCTAAGTCTTTTCACTCCAAAAAAGGTTTTTTCGCACCAATCCCAATAAAATAAGCCAATACAGAAGGTTTCTTCTCGTTAGTTTTGAGGAAAATTAATTCAAAAATATATGAAGAAACACATTTTATATGTTTTCTTATTAGTATCGTTTTGGGGATTCTCTCAAGAGAAATTTACAATAAGAGGAACATTGAAAGACAAGACAAATGGAGAAACCTTAGCAGGAGCAAGCATTATTGTAAAAGGAACTAATGTTGGAGTATCAACCAACGAATACGGCTTCTATTCATTAACAGTTCCAAAAGGAAATTATACACTACTTATTTCTTATTTAGGATATACTACAATAGAGAAAAAAGTATCATTAGAGGCTAATTTAAAACTTGATTTCGAATTAGCAGAAGACACCTCACAGTTAGATGAAGTTGTTATTACTTCAGAAGGAATGAAGAAGACTAACTTGCGAACTCCGCAAATGAGTGTAACAAAACTATCTACACAAACGATTAAGCAAATACCAGCGGTTATGGGAGAAGTAGATATTATTAAATCAATACAACTATTACCTGGGGTTACGAATTCGGGAGAAGGAGCTTCAGGGTTTAATGTACGTGGAGGAGCTGAAGATCAAAATTTAGTATTGTTAGATGAAGCAATTATTTATAATTCTTCGCATTTATTTGGTTTTTTTTCAGTCTTTAATAGTGATGCAATTAAAGATATAAAATTATATAAAGGTGGAATTCCAGCACAATTTGGAGGTAGAATTTCTTCTGTATTAGATATTCGTCAAAAAGAAGGAAACAGTAAAGAACTATCTCTAACAGGAGGAATCGGCGCTATATCTAGTAGATTAACTGTAGAAGGACCAACATTTAAAGACAAAGGATCATTTCTTTTTGCAGGAAGAGTCTCTTATGCTCACCTATTTTTAAAATTAACAAACAATAATAATAGTGCTAATTTCTATGATTTAAATTTTAAAACAAACTATAAAATTAACGATAAAAACAGACTGTTTTTGTCAGGTTATTTAGGTCAAGATAACTTTAGTTTAGCCAATAGATTTTCAAATTCATATGGTAATGTCTCTGGGAATTTACGTTGGAATCATATCTTCAATGATAAGTTATTTTCTAACCTGTCTTTAATTTATAGTCAATATAACTATGGATTACAAATAGATACACAAGGTTTAGATTGGAAATCAAAAATTAATAATTACAATATAAAATATGATGTTGGGTATTATTTAAATGATAAAATGAAGTTTAACTTCGGAGCGAGTGGTATTTATTACAAGTTCAATCCAGGAGAGTTGAATCCTTTAAATGAAAGTTCGGGAATTAATCCAAGAAAATTAGATGACAAGTTTGCGTTAGAAGGGGGGATTTATACTAGTTTAGAACATAAGATTACGAATAAATTAACAGCGATGTATGGTTTACGTTACAGTAGTTTTCACCGCTTAGGTAGCCAGACATTGAATCAATATGAAAATGATTTACCAGTAGTTTATAATACACAGTTAGGAATTTATGAACGTGCAGAAGCCATAGGAGAAACTACATATTCTAGTGGAAGTACAATAGCTTCTTTTGGAAATTTTGAACCTCGATTTGCCCTTTCATATCAGCTTAATGAAAAGTCTTCTTTAAAGACGAGTTACAACCGTACTGCACAATACTTGCATTTAATTTCTAATACTACTTCTGCTACTCCTTTAGATGTTTGGGCGCCAAGTGGTGAGTTTTTAAAGCCTCAATTAGCTGATCAATATGCTATAGGATATTTCAGAAATTTTAAGAATAATATGTATTCTTTTGAAGCAGAAGCCTATTATAAAACAGTAGATAATAGAGTTGATTATATAGATGGAGCAGATTTAATAGCTCAAAACAATATTGAACGAGAAGTTTTAATAGGAGAAATGCGTTCATATGGAGCAGAGTTTCTATTGAGAAAGAACAAAGGAAACTTTACAGGATGGTTAGCTTATACATTATCTAAAGCTGAGCAACGAACACCAGGTAATGCTTCTGGAGGATTAGGGATTAATGGTGGTAATTGGTATAATACAGCATACGATAGAACACATGATTTTTCATTTACGGGAAATTATAAGTTAAATGAAAAATGGAGTTTTGGAAGTAATTTTATTTTCCAAACAGGTCGACCTGTTACATATCCTAATGGTCAGTTTCAATATCAAGGCTTATCAGTGCCTACTTATAGTGATAGAAATGCAAGTAGGTTACCTGCATACCATCGTTTAGATATATCAGCTACACTAACTCCAAGAAAAAATAAAAATCGAAAATGGAAAGGAGAGTGGGTATTTAGTATTTATAATGTTTACAATCGTAGCAATGCAGCTTCTATTAGTTTCGGACAAAATGCTACCAATGGATTGAATGAAGCTACACAAACAACCATTTTTGGTATCGTTCCATCAGTGAGTTATAATTTTAAATTTTAAGAAAATGAAAAAGTCAATTATAAAATCAATAATCACAATTTTAATAATCGGTATTTTTTCATCTTGTACTGAGGTTGTAAATGTAGAAGTTCCTAATGGAGGAGCACGATTAGTTGTGGAGGCATCAATTTTATGGGAAAAGGGAACTACGGGAGCTAACCAAACTATTAAGTTAAGTACCTCTACAGAGTACTTTTCTGATACTCCCAATGTACCAGTAACGAATGCAACAGTTCAAGTGACGAATACGAATACAGGAGAAGTTTTTACTTTTTTGAATCAGAATAATGGAGAATATACCACAAACAATTTTAATCCTATACTTAATAATGAGTATCAATTAGAGGTAGTAAACGATGGTAAAACGTATACTGCTGTGGAAAGTTTGGTGTCTGTTTCAGAAATCAAAAATATTGAACAAGAATCAGTTTCCTCAATAGGAGGAGATGATGAAATAAGGTTGAAAATTTATTTTGATGATCCTGCAAATGAAGCAAATTTTTATCTTGGAGCATTTAAAGCTTCTAATTTAGCGATACCAGATCTAGAAACTTTAGATGACGAATTTACAGATGGAAATGAAAATTTTATAGAATACGAAGATGAGGATTTAACTGCAGGAGCTACAATTACAATAAGCTTACAAGGAATTTCACAGCGATATTATAATTACATTGATTTGTTAGTAGAACAGTTAGGACAAGGAGGTCCTTTCCAAACTACACCAGCTCGATTAAAAGGAAATTGTATAAATGTGAATGATTCAAATGAAGAAGTCTTTGGTTATTTCCGACTGAGTGAAACGGTGAATGATGTTTATACAATTAATTAGTAAAAAAGAAAATACAATCCGAAGTTTAATGCTTCGGATTTTTTAACACAATATTAACTAGTTGTATATGCAACTAAATTAATCTTTTCAGTTAATTTTGTGTCTAATATTGAAGAAAGTAGATGGATATAGAAAACACATTAGCGCCTTGGTTGGGAAAAACAGTGAAAATGATAGACAATCATATTCAAGAGATGTTTTATGCAAAGGAGATAAGTTTAACGAAGATACAATGGGTTCTTTTAAAAAGGTTGGGGGAAAAAAATGGAGTGCCGCAGCAAGAGTTAGCTTTTTTAACAGGTAGAGATAAAACTTCTTTAACACGTTTAATAAACACCATGGAGAAGAAGAGTTTGGTTGCGAGAATTCCTTCAAAGTCAGATAGGAGAATCAATCATATACATTTAACCAAAAAGGGAGCATTGTTGCTTAAAGAAACCATGCCAATCATGGAAGGATTTGCAAAGTCATTACAAGAAAATATTTCTGAGGAAGAAATAAAACATGCCATTAATGTAATTAAAAAAGTACAAGAAAATTTAATAAAAAAGATTCAATAACAGTTGTAGTAGCAACTAAAAAATAAAATATGAGAAAACTAATCATTGTTGGAGCAGGAATAGTATTACTTGGAGGTTCACTTTTATTATCTAGATATTTAAAAAATAGTAAAAAACTTCCTGAGCAAAAAGTAAGTAAAGTAGAAAAAACAGTTTTTGTTGAAACTGTAAAAAACGGAGAAGTGCCTATTGTTATTTCTGCAAACGGAAATCTAGTAGCAAAAAATAAAGTAGATATTTATTCAGAAGTACAAGGAGTATTAGAAAGTACAGGAAGAGATTTTAGAGCAGGAGTTTCGTATAGAAAAGGACAAACATTGTTAAAGATTAACAGTCAAGAATTTTACGCATCCATTCAATCGCAAAGAAGCACATTACAAAATTTAATAGCTTCAATTATGCCAGATATTCGATTAGATTATCCGAATTCTTTTGAAAAATGGAATACGTATTTAAAGAACTTCAACATAAATAAAACTGTACAACCGCTACCAACACCAAGTTCAGATAAAGAAAAATATTTTGTTACAGGAAAGAATATTTATACAACCTATTACAATATAAAAAACTTAGAAGCTAGGTTAGGAAAATATAGTGTAAGAGCTCCGTTTAATGGAATATTAACAGAAACGTTAGTAACAAACGGAACCTTAGTAAGATCGGGGCAAAAAATGGGAGAATTTATAGATACATCAGTATTTGAACTACCATTATCGGTAAACGGAGGTTTCGCAGATATCTTACAAAAAGGAAAAGTTGTAACACTTCAAAATTTAGAAAAAACAAAAACTTGGAGAGGAAAAGTATCAAGAATAAATGGAAAAATAGATCAAACTTCACAAACAGTACAAGTTTTTATTGAAGTAAAAGGAAAAGATTTAAGAGAAGGAATGTACTTAGAGGCCAATGTACCTACAAAAACAGCAACAGAAGCCATAGAAATTAATAGAAAATTGTTAGTTGAAAACAAATCAGTATATGTGGTAAGAAATAACGTTTTAGACTTAGTATCAATAAACCCAATACATTTTAATGAAAGCTCTGTTGTAGTTAAAGGATTAAAAAATGGAACACAATTAGTTTCTAAAGCAATAGCAGGAGCTTATGTAGGAATGCCAGTAAAAATATTTTCTGAAACTCAAGAATCAACAAAATAAGAAGAGATGAAGAAAGTAATCGCATATTTTATAAAATATCCAGTAGCAGTAAATATTATTATAATTGCTTTTGTAGTATTAGGATTCTTTGGATATTCTTCGTTAAAATCATCCTTTTTCCCATTAACAGATGCAAAATTTATTAGTATAAATGTAGCCTACCCAGGAGCATCACCACAAGAAATAGAAGAAGGAGTAGTTTTAAAAATAGAAGACAATTTAAAAGGATTAGTAGGAGTAGATAGAGTAACATCTACATCATCTGAAAATGCTGCAAACATTACAGTAGAAATTTTAAAAGACTACGATATTAATGTTGTTTTAGCCGATGTAAAGAACGCAGTAGATAAAGTTCCGAATTTTCCTACAGGAATGGAACCAGCTGTTGTAGCTAAAATAGAAAATGTAGCAGAAACCATCAGTTTTGTAGTTACAGGAGATAAAATTCCATTAAAATCATTAAAAAATATTGCCCGAGATATTGAAAATGATATCCGAAGAATAGACGGAATATCACAAATAACCATATCAGGATATCCAGCAGAAGAAATTGAAATAGCTGTTAGAGAAAACGATTTAATCGCTTATAACTTAACTTTTAATCAAGTAGCAAATGCTGTTTCAAATGCGAATATTTTAACTACAGGAGGTTCTGTAAAAACAGATGCTGAAGAGTATTTAATACGTGCTAATAATAGATCGTATTACGGTGATGAGCTAGATAATTTAGTGGTAAGAGCAGACGCATCAGGGAGAATTATCAGACTAAAAGACGTAGCAACGGTACAAGATATTTGGAATGAAACACCTAATAGAAACTATTATAACGGCAACTTAGCTGTAAGAATGCAGGTGAGCAATACCAATAGTGAAGACTTATTATCATCGGCAGAAAAGATTAATGAATACGTAGAAAAGTTTAACAAAGAACATGAAAATGTAAAAATTGAAGTAACAAGAGATTCATCAATAACCTTAAATCAGCGTACGCAATTATTATTTAAAAATGCATGGCAAGGAATGTTATTGGTTATGCTATTTTTGTCACTGTTCTTACGTCCAAGATTAGCATTTTGGGTAGCAGCAGGTTTACCAGTTGCATTCTTTGGAATGTTTATGTTAGCGGGTTATTTTAACATTACAATTAATGTATTATCATTATTCGGAATGATTATCGTAATTGGTATTCTGGTTGATGACGGAATTGTAATCTCAGAAAATATTTACCATCATTACGAAAAAGGAAAGAACCCAATTCGTGCAGCAATTGATGGTACAATGGAAGTAGTTCCGCCAATTATTTCAGCAATTACAACTACGGTTTTAGCATTTTCAGTATTCTTCTTTTTAGATGGAAATATTGGTGAGTTCTTTGGTGAAGTAGCTACAGTAGTTGCATTAACATTAATACTTTCTTTAGTAGAAGCGTTAATTATATTACCAGCACACGTAGCACACTCGAAAGCTCTAGATAGAAATCAAAAATTATATAAGTTCAATAAATATGCTGAAGATGTAATGGATTTTATGCGTGATAAAATCTATGCTCCAGCGTTAAAATTTGTGTTAGAAAACAAGTTTTTTGGTTTGGTAATTCCAGTAGCTTTCTTAATGATTACTATAGGAGCTTTTGAAGGAGGAATTATCAAAGGAACATTTTTTCCATCAATAGCAAGTGATCGAGTTTCTGTAAACTTAACTATGCCACAAGGAACGAATGAAAAAATTACAGATAGTATTATATCAGTAATAGAAGCAAAAACTTGGGAAGTAGAAAAAGAATTTACAAAGAAATATGGTAAAGAAGGAGAGCCTGTAGTAGAAAACATATTAAAACAAATTGGTCCAGGAACAGCAAGAGCATCTTTACGAATTAATTTATTGCCAGGAGAAACTAGAACTTTTAGTTCAAGAGAAATAACCAATGCCATTAGAGAAAAAGTAGGCGAGGTATATGGAGTAGAAGCTCTAACCTTTGGTTCTGGAGGAAATTTTGGAGGAAGTCCAGTATCCGTATCGTTATTAAGTAATAATATTTCTGAGTTAAAAGCTGCAAAAACCGAGTTAAAAGCAGAATTAAACAAAAATCAAGATTTAAAAGATGTTACTGATAATGATCCACAAGGAATCAAAGAAATAAAACTTCAGCTTAAAGATAATGCCTATTTATTAGGGTTGAATTTAAATGAAGTAATGTCGCAAATTAGAAGTGGTTTTTTTGGTAGACAAGCACAACGTTTTCAGAGAGGACAAGATGAAATAAGAGTTTGGGTGCGTTACGATAAAAATGAGCGTTCTTCTATTAAGAATTTAGATGACATGCGTATTGCAACTCCAACAGGAGCAAGAGTTCCACTTTCTGAAATTGCAACATATAAAATTGAACGAGGAGAAATTTCTATCAATCATTTAGAAGGTCAAAGAGAAATAAAGGTAGAAGCAGATATGAAAGATGCGCAAGCCAGTGCAACAGATGTGTTAGAAGATATAAAAACACGTATAATGCCATCTATAGTAGCTAAATATCCATCAGTAACAGCTTTATATGAAGGTCAAAATAGAGAAGCAGAGAAAGTATCAAGTTCAGCGGCAGTAGTTGGTCCAGTAATTCTATTACTAATCTATATTGTAATTGTATTTACATTCAGATCGTACGGACAACCATTCATGCTTTTGGTTATGGTACCATTCAGTTTAATTGGAGTAGCTTGGGGACACTGGATTCATGGATTTGCAGTAAATATTTTATCACTTTTAGGAATCATTGCTTTAATCGGAATTATGGTAAATGATGGGTTAGTACTCATTAGTAAATTTAATAGTTATATAAAAGAAGGAATGAAATATGAAGAAGCTTTATTTGCAGCAGGAAAATCGAGATTTAGAGCTATATTCTTAACCACTATAACTACTGTTGCTGGATTAGCCCCTTTAATTTTTGAAACAAGTAGACAAGCACAATTTTTAATTCCTATGGCAATATCTATTGCTTACGGAATTATGATAGCAACCTTTTTAACGCTTTTAACCTTACCTGTTTTGTTATCTATTTCAAACTATTCAAAAGTATACGCAAAATGGTTGTGGGAAGGTAAAAAACCAACAAGAGAAGAGGTTGAAAGAGCTATTAAGGAATTGGAATCGGAAAAAGAAGAATTAGAACAATAAAAGAAAAGAGGAATGAAAAAAATATATGTAACGATAGGAGTTCTATTGGTAAGTGTTTCTTTTTATGCACAGGAGGTATTAACTAAAGAAAAAGCAGTAGAAATAACTCTTGAAAATAATTATGATATTCGAATTACTAAGAATAATTTAGAAACAGCAAAGAATAACAAAAGTGTTTATAATAGTGGTTATTTACCAACTGTAACAGGTAATGCTGGGGCTAATTACAGTAATAATGATACTGATGTTGGTTTTCAAGATGGAACAGTAAACTCGGTTAAAGGAGCAGAATCTAAAACATACAATGCTTCAATAGGATTAAACTATACAATTTTTGATGGATTCAATAGACAGAATACTTATAAACGTTTAAAAGAGAACTATAATTTAACCGAATTACAAGCACGTCAAGTAATGGAAAATACACTAACAACACTATTTTTGGCGTATTATGAAGTGGGTAGGTTAACCGAAAATGAAGAAACTCAAAAACAAGCTTTAGAAATTTCTAAAAAGCGATTAGAAAGAGCAAAATATGGTTTTGAATATGGGCAAAATACAAAATTAGAAGTGTTAAATGCTGAGGTTGATGTAAACAATGATAGTATAACCTATATTGATGTTAAAAGACAATTAGCAAACTCTAAAAGAGACTTAAATGTAGTATTGGGTAGAAGTGTAAATACACCTGTAAAGGTAGATACAAACGTAGCCTATGCTATTAATTTAAATTTACCAGATTTATTACAAAATGCTAGAGATAATAATGCAAGTTTGTTACAAGCTAAAAAGAACATTGAAATAGGAGAACTGAATGTTAAAATTAATAAAGCAGGATGGATGCCTAATGTAGGGTTAACAAGTTCATATGCGTGGAATAAAAGTGATAACGATGCAACCAATGCTTTTAGTCCAACAACGAATGTACAAACAGGAATTAGAGCAGGTTTAAGTTTATCATGGAATATTTTTGATGGAGGAAGAACAAAAACAAATGTTGCGAACGCTAAAATAGCTGTAGAAACCCAAGAAATACAAAAAGAACAACAAGAAGAGCAATTAGAAAGAAATGTAAATAATGCTTGGGAAACCTATCAAAACAATTTATTTTCTTTACAAGCTCAGAAGAAAAATGTAGAAACAAATAAATTAAATTTTGAACGAACTAATGAACGTTATAAGTTAGGACAAATCTCTTCGATTGATTTTAGACAAGCACAACAAAATTTAATCAATGCTGAGTTAAGTTTAAGTAGAGCAAAATACAATGCTAAAAATTCTGAATTACAATTATTGCAATTAGGAGGAATACTCTTAGATAATAAGAACTTTTAAAGAATAAAAAATCCGAAGTAAATGATTTCGGATTTTTTAGTTAGTTTTTATAATGTCATTTTAAGATGTGGATGAATCAGCTGTAATTACGATTATACATTATTATCTGTAGTTTTTAATTATTTATAAATTCCCCAAAAGAAGCCGCAATTTTACGAACATCTCCTCCATCATGATAATATACCCATACGGAAAAATTGTCAGAAGAATCAATGTATAAATAGTCTCCATTTTCATCTCCAATAACAAAGCCAGATTCAACTCTATTTAAATCAACTTTTCCTACATTTGACGAAGTAAATTGTCCTGCACCGAATTCTTTTTGAGTTTTTACATATAATTTCAAACATTCAAAATTTGCAGATTTTCCAACGCCAATCATTTCCCATTCTTCTAACAATTCATTTTCTCCCATTATATTCCAGTATCTACCTTCATCATCAGGGGCTTCATCTTTATATTCATTGAATTCTATTTCATCTCCATTAGGATTCTTTCTAAGAAACTCTATATAAACATTGGGTAATTCCTTTTTAAAAATATTTTCTGAATTTGATTCCATTTTCTCTTCCTTTATTTTAAATATGCTGCTTTAAATTACAAGTAATGGTTTTGTGTATGATTTCGTTGCGTGTTTAAGCAACTAAATTAACAATTACAAACTGAACAGAAAATCCGTGAGGATTTTCATAAGTAGGAGAGTATTAGCAATGAATTATACACCGTGTTACGTGCAGTTTATTTTTCTTTGTATCTATCAACTTGGTCAAATAAAGTTAAGTCTTTATATCCAGCTTTTATCTTGGCAGAATGAATTTCATCTTTTTCTATGAAATATGTATCTCCTTTTTTCAAATTGTATATTTTTCCACTAATGGTAATTTCCATTTCTCCATCTAAAACTATTCCCCACTGAGCATTGTGTGAATGAGATGGTACTTCTATGTCTTTTTCAAATTCCATAAAAATGAATTGTTGCTCTCCTGCTTGAATTAATCTTGAGAGAACTCCATCAATTGGAATGTTAGCTTCTGGAAACTTTGATATCAATTTGTTTGTATTTATCATAATAACGTATTTTAATATCGGGAATTGTCGATATGATTAATAAAAAAAATTATTTTAAATATTCTATATAATCCTCAATAGTTTTTTCATTTCGTTTGAAATAAGTCCATTTTCCTTTTCGTGTAGAAATAAGCAACTCACATTTTTCCATATTATTTAAATATGTAGAAATTGTAGATTGTGACATTTCAGTTTTCTTTTGAATAAATGTTCCACATACACCAAAGTCAAAATGTCCAAGAGTTGGGTGAGGTGGGAAGTTTTCGTCAGGTTTTTTTAACCATTCCAATATTTTCAATCGAGTTTGATTGGTTAATGACTTACTAACTTCTATAAATTGTTTTTTATCCACTGTGCAAACATATTGATAGTTTTCGATTTATAAAAGTGTTTGTCGTTCAAATTGCTTACAACTAGTTTATATACACAATAAAACTACTATTATATTTACTATATGTATTATAAGTGGAAATTTTAGCAATTTTATTTCTTGGTTAAATATACTAAGTCGATATTTCACTATTTTTAAGACTAAATTTGTATGATGAACAATATAATTATACTACTATCATTTTTGGGGTTGTTAGCTTCTTGTAAACCAAATAAAACTTCACAATCAATAAAAACGAACAAAAAAGTAATTGTAATTGGAGCAGGTGTTGCAGGGTTATCCGCATCAAAATATTTAAAAGATAAAAGAATAGATGTTATTGTATTAGAAGCTCAAGAAAAGATAGGGGGTAGATTAAAAACTGATAGAAGTTTAGGTATATCCTTTGATGAAGGAGCAAGTTGGATTCATGGACCTGAAGGAAATCCTATTACAGAAATAGCTAAAAAATCTGGAGCAAAAACTTATTTAACTTCAGATGATAAGGTTGAGGTTTTTGATACGGATGAAAAGTCGTATTCTGAAGAGAAATTAGCATCTGCAGAAGAAAAATTTATGGAAGTTTTAAGTGATTTCAACGGCAAAAAAGATAAAAGTTTTGGAGAGGTTTTTTACAAAGGTTTTCCGCAATACAAGAATGATAAATTATGGACATATATGCTGTCTGCATTTTTAGAATTTGATTCTGGTGGAGATATTTATAAACTTTCTTCTAAAGATTTTTATGATGATGAAACTTTTGATGGAGAAGATATTATTATAACCAATGGTTATGATAAAGTTGCTGATTATTTAGCCAAGGGAATAGATGTGAAATTAAATACTAAAGTTACTGAGGTAAATTATGATGCAGAAAAAGTAAAAATAAAAACATCTAAAGGAAATTTTGAAGCTGATTATGTTTTGATAACTGTTCCTTTAGGTGTGTTAAAGAATAAGATTATTTCGTTTAGACCAGAACTTCCTATTAAAACTCAAAAAGCTATTAATAGTATTGATATGGGGTCTGTAAATAAGTTTTTATTGGTTTGGGAAACAGCTTTTTGGGATGAAAACTTACAGTATATCGGATACACACCAGAAACTAGAGGGAAATTCAATTATTTTATGAATGTAAAAAAGTTTGCAAATGCAAATGCTTTGATGACATTCACTTTTGGAGACTATTCAATTAAAGCAGAACAAATGTCAGATAACGAAATTATAGAAGAAATAATGAATCATCTACGAGTAATCTATGGAAAAGATATTCCAAAACCAATTAAAATGCTACGCACAAAATGGAATACGAATCCCTATACTTTTGGCTCATATTCTTTCGCTACTAATGGAGTAAGGACAAAGGAATATGAAGTTTTTGAAGAACCAATTGATGATAAATTATTCTTTGCAGGTGAGCATACAATAAGAGAGTATAGAGGAACAGTACATGGAGCCTATTTAAGTGGAATCAGAGAAGCTAAAAAGATCACAGAGATTATTCAAAAATAGCAACTGCTCTTACTGGAGATCCCGTACCACCTCGTATTTTTAAAGGTAAGGCAATAAACCTAAATCGTCCTCTTCCAATTAACTTATCAAGGTTTATCATATTTTCATAATGTGTAAATCCCATATCTCCACAAATATGATGTACTTCTTTGTTTGAAATTTTAGGCACACCAGGAGACATAGTTTCTACACCAAAAGCAACAATTTTTTGCTCTCCTAACCATTGCGCACATTCTGCAGTAATTCCAGGTCCATTTCCCCAGTTTTTTGTGTTAAAATGTTTGTTGTAATGATTGGTGTAAAACAATACAGTATCATCTTCTTTTATGGTTAAACTTTCTTTAGATAAAGCTTCTTTAACTTCTTCAGAAGTTATCAGTTCTCTTAGCCCTTTATGGGAAAAATCTAAACAAATGCCTTCTGTGTAAAACATAGAGAGAGGCATGGTATCAATAGATTTTCCTTTATGCTTTGCTGCCATATGATTAATAGCATCAACATGAGTACCTGTATGCTCACCCATTTCTAGTTTATAAACGGCTGGAGTTTGAGTGGTAGGATTTTTAATATCATCCCATTCCTCATGAGTGTTGTGAACAGTCATTTTTACTTGAGGGAGACTTTTGTAAACAGGCATTCCTTCAAATATCTCTTGACTTAAATCGATAATTTCTGGCATAAATTATAAATCGATTTTTACATTATAATCTTGTAAATCTTTTATATAATCGTGAGGGACAAAATCATCTCTGTCAAATTCATCTTGACGTTTCTTTTTCATTTCAATTCGCTTAATAGCTTTTAAAAATCGAGTAACTTCTAATTCATTTTTTAAGATAAGTCCAGGAACTTCAACACTCTTTCCTTCATCATTCTTTGCTACCATTGTAAAATAAGAAGAGTTACAATGTTTGATGTGACCAGTTTGAATATTTTGAGCTTCAACTCTAATTCCAACAACCATAGAAGTTCTACCCACATAGTTTATAGAGGCCTTCATAGTAACTAGCTCGCCAACTTCTATTGGGTTTAAAAAATCTACTGTATCAACCGATGCAGTAACACAATATGTACTTGAGTATTTTGAAGCACAAGCAAAAGCTATTTGATCTAATAAATTAAGAATGTATCCACCATGAATTTTTCCGCTAAAATTAGCGTGAGAAGGTAGCATTAATTCAGAAATTGAGATACGAGTATCTTCTATGTGTTTATATGTTTTATTATTCATCAGTAGTTTGAGTTCCTCTAAAATGTGGTGACGCTTCTTCTTCAACTTTCGTAACAAAATATTTTGTGTCACCTAACCAAAAGAAGGTACCGTAACGTTCTTTGTAAGTTACTTTTACATAGCGTCCTTGAAATTTTTGTAAGTTTTCGATTACTTTTTTCTCATCATCTTCTACTGAAAAAGCAAAGATTTGAGCTCCAGAAATTCCTTGACTTATTTCTCCTTCCCAAGTCTTAACTAAAACCCCTTTGTGGCTAATTTTTATCAATTCTCCCGAACGAACTCCTTCGCTATAAGGTACGTAGTATATGAAAGCGTAGTAAAGTGATGCAATTAATAAAATTACAGCGATTATTAAGAATAAAATCTTTTTCATGATTGTTTTAAAAATTTCAATGGTATGACAAAAGTAATATTAAAATTTTAGACTTAAAAAATGAAAGGAAAGTAGTAAGTTTGTTATCTGCAAAAAAGGAAGAAATGAATTATATTTTATTTGATGGTGATGTTCGTACTGCGTTATTACCTTTTACGTATACTAAACCAGTAGCCGATATTAGAGTTGGGATTTTAACCATTCGTGAAAAATGGGAAAAATTCTTAGGATATACTACAACGACAGTTACAGAAGAGTATTTAGAAGAGAAATACCCAATGGTAGAACTAGATGAGAATGTATTGTTAAATGCGTCTTTTTTACCTTCTAAGTCTTTGGTAGAAATGGTTGAGAATCTTGTTCCGAATCAAGCAATTTTTAAAGGAGAAGATGTTATAGCATTTTATACTACTAGTACTCAAGAAGAAGTTGATTTTTCTTCGTACGAGCAAATAGAATTTGAAGATGAAGTAATTCAAATTAAAAATACTTGGGATATTTTTTCTTTGAATGATAAAGCAATTCGTGCAGATTTTGATTTAATAACCGAAGGAAGAAAATCAGCCGAAATTCCTGAAACAGTAAATTGTGTAAACAGAAAAGATATTTTTGTTGAAGAAGGAGCAAAATTAACTTTTGCTACTTTAAATGCGTCTTCTGGTCCGATTTATATTGGTAAAAATGCTGAAATTATGGAGGGTGTTGTTGTAAGAGGAGCGTTGGCAATGTGCGAAAATTCAGTGTTAAAATTAGGAGCTAAGATTTACGGAGCAACTACATTAGGACCCTATTGCAAAGTAGGAGGAGAAGTGAATAATTCTGTTTTAATGGGCTATTCTAATAAAGGGCATGACGGATTTTTAGGGAATTCAGTTTTAGGTGAGTGGTGTAATATTGGAGCAGACAGTAATAATTCGAATTTAAAAAATAATTACGCAGAAGTTAAACTATGGAATTATGAAACTGGGCGATTCGCAAAAACAGGATTACAGTTTTGTGGTTTAATGATGGGAGATCATTCTAAATGTGGAATTAATACTATGTTTAATACAGGAACTGTAGTTGGTGTATCTGCTAATATTTTTGGTAGCGGATTTCCAAGAAATTTTGTGCCGTCTTTTAGCTGGGGAGGAGCTTCAGGTTTTACTGAATATAAAACCAATAAAGTTTTTGAAGTTGCTGAAGTAGTGATGAAACGTAGAAATGTTGAGTTTGATGATAAAGAAAAGCAAATTTTAGAATACATTTTTGAAGAAACAAAACAGTATAGAAATTATTAAAAAAACCTCACTTTGTGAGGCTTTTTTATTTTTTAACCCAACCGATACTTAATACATATCGAGTGCCTTTTTTTATTTCTGTAACAGAATGCTCGTGTAAGTCTGGACGAAAATATTTTATTCGGTTGGTTTTGTAAATAATTTTATCACAAATAAAATCTCCTCCTTGAATAGCGTTTTGAAGAATGATGTTTAAGCGAAAATGTTTCCCCTTTGCTACAGGGTCTTTATGTTTTGGTATTACAGAACCTGTTTTAAATTTTAAAAGATAGCAGTCAAATTTTAAAGGCCAATATGATCCAGCTAATAGCATTTTTTCATAACCAGAATTTTGCCTTCCTTTTTGCCATCTAAAGAGTTTTTTTATCATCTTTAATATATTTTAAAAACAGGTAATCGCATGTGTTCTTTTTCGTGGTGTTGTGTTTGTTTGTATACGAAATCTAATTGAGCGTAAGGATTTTTAGCAAATACAGTATCAGTTTTAATTTTGTTTTCTAGTTCAGCTTTTATGTTTGGATTTTGCTTTAAAAATGTTGAAGCTTTGTCTTCAAAGACATAAGGAGAAAAGTGTTCTTTTTGCTGTAATACGGTATCAAAAAAGTTCCAATTAAAGAAAGAGTCAATAGCTTCTGCTTCTAAAGTTTCAATAATGTATCGAACTCCTTTTTGATTTGTTGGAATGTAAATATCTCCTTTCTTAAAATTGATTTCGTTAATAGTTTTAGAAACTTGGGTATTGTAATGTAAATAATGCCCTTCGTAAGGAGTTTTACGTGTTTTAAAGTCTTGTATATGATTTACTTCAACTTTTATTGTTGTGTCGTTTTTAAAACGAGTAAATTCAATTTTGTTGTTTTTTAATCGATCTTCAACTTTAAACCAACCTTGTTTTAAAATATAGGCTTTTGGAATCGTTATTTCTTTTGATTTGATAAAGTTATTATAATACTTTACTAAAGCTGTGTAAGGCTTGTTCTTATCGTAAAACAAGCGTTTTCCGTTGGTAACTTTACTAGGGATATAATATCCCTCATATCCTTTAAAATTTAATAAAGACGGATTACCTTTATCTACATTAAAAGCGATAGGATACTTTTTGTTTGCCAATAATTCATCAATATTTTTTTTTCTTAACTTTTTGATATTAGTAGCGTTGTTCTGAGAAAAATCTAAAGCAGAAAGTAATAGCTCATAAGTTTGTTCTACACGTTGTTTGTATGGTTTTAACATATGAGTTTCTACCATTAATCCTAAAGTGTTAAATAGTGTCGTATATCCTGTGGAATATCTTGGAGAATCGTAAAATTGACTCCAGCCACTTTTTGGAGTAGTTCCCCAAACATTAACATAAGGAGTGATGTCAATATTTTTTTTAGCTAAAGATTGTTCAATAGAAGGACGCATTTTTTGTTCTAAAAAAGTTCCTAATTTTCCTCCTAACTTATTGTGCTGCGTAAATAAATGTGTGATGGCATATTGATAATCGGCACCATTACTTACATGGTTGTCTATAAAAACATCTGGATTCATCAAATGAAAAACTTCAGCGAATGCAGCAGCATTTTTAGTGTCTTGTTTAATAAAATCTCTATTTAAATCATAGTTTTGAGCGTTTCCTCTAAAACCGTATTCTTTAGGACCATTTTGATTGGCACGTGTGTGAGAATTTCTGTTTAATGCTCCGCCAATATTATAAACAGGAATAACACCAATTAACGAATTTTTATAATGTTGTTTTAAAGAATCATTTTGCACAATGTTTCTAAGTAATAACATGGATGCATCTATTCCGTCTGATTCTCCAGGATGGATTCCGTTATTAATTAAAACCCTATTTTTTGTTGACGTTTTTAATTGAGTTTTATCAATTTTTCCGTCAGCATTAAAAACAACTAAATGTAAAGGTTTGCCAGAATCGGTTTTTCCTATTTCAAACAAAGAAATTTTAGCATATGTATTTGCTAAATCTTTGTAAAAAGAAATTACTTCGTTGTATTTAGGAGTTTCGGTTCCTTTAGATTTTTCGAAAAGAGTAGTAAAGTCTTTCTGTGTATTTTTATGCCTGTTACAAGCAGTAAAAATTAAAGACAGTATTATAAAATAACATAGTTTTTTCATGAAATTTACTAAAAATAGAATGCATAAATTTACATGAAAAAACTAGTATATGTTATCTTTTAAAGAATTTATGATGTTTAATTTTTTTTCCATTCTCGTTTAGAAAAACCATTATGTACAATCCTTGAGAAAAAGAAGAAATGTTTATACGATTATCTGAGTTAGTTTCTAAAGTTTTTGAACTCACTAAGCTTCCTAAAAGATTGAATATTTTAACTCGATATACCACAACATTTTTAAATTTTATATAGATAAAATCTGAAGCTGGATTTGGGTAGATTGTAAAATCATTTTCTAAAGTAACATCATCATTACCAAGAACAGTTCCATGAAATTCGTCGGCACCACAATCTATAACATTGTTGTACAAACGAGCTTGATTATCAATGTCAGTTTCGTTAGCATCTGGTTGATAGTTTGGATTACCACTGTCAATTGCAGGAGAATTATTTTGTAAACAGAATTGATATTGTGATGGATTACAAAAATTGGGGTTTTTATGAAAGTTACTGCTTTGAAGCGGCGTTTGATTCAATATTGTAGAAAAACCAGTTAAATCTTTTTTGTTCCAATATGCATTTATTTTGTTACTCCCGTTCGGATTAAATACTAGATTGTATCTAAAAGTTAAATTAGGTTGATTTCTAGAATTGGACATTAAATAATTATGATTAGAAAGGAAAAAGATATTGTTACTAATCTCACTGTTTTCGAATTGAGAAAATAAAATTTCTCCTGTACCATCACCTTTAGTGTTGTTTTGATAAAAAGTGTTGTTTATTACTTTAGAATTGGTAACCTTACCACCTGTGCTAGCATTGTAGCCTCCTAAAGCAATACCAGCATCTTTATTTTTGTACACTACATTATTTCTAAAAATAATATTGCTTGCACTTCCAGATTCTTCACAACCAATTTCAGCACCGTAGTCGTTATGATGTAAAATGTTGTTTTCTATAGTAACGTTTTTCCCCCCATCAACATAAATTCCAGCTGCCGATGCGTAAGGTGAATTGTTGTTATAGCAAAGATTATTTTTGATAACTCCATTTCTAGCTTGATCTAGGTTAGAATTAGAACTGTCATTGTAATTTCCAATAACATCAATACCAATATTAGTGTTATTGTACACTTTATTATTACTGAATTCAAAACCATCGCTATTACCAGTAATGGTTAAACATTCGCTATAACCAGGTCTACAATCAAAAATCTCTGAATTGGTAACTTTAATATTTTTTAATGATTGTTGAGAAGAGTTTCCAATAAAAGAAATTACTGGCTGATTGGTACTATTATTTACTGAAGCATTTTTATTTCTACTAATAGCAATGTTACTGAATTTGCAGTTGTTTATAGTGATGTTTTCACCATAACCATCAACAAAAATAGCTCCTAAACCATCACTAGAGTAACAGTTGGTAAAATGAATTCCTTCTACTGTAAAATTTCCTTTATTGTAAGATCTAAATAAAGATTTTTTATCATTAAAAGAATCTCCATTTACCACTACATTTTCAGAATTATAGGCTTTGATAGTAATTACATTATTACTATTACCAGATTTATTAACTT
Source organism: Tenacibaculum holothuriorum (assembly GCF_002120225.1). Classification (GTDB taxonomy): domain Bacteria; phylum Bacteroidota; class Bacteroidia; order Flavobacteriales; family Flavobacteriaceae; genus Polaribacter; species Polaribacter holothuriorum. The sequence continues at coordinate 272,087 of NZ_LAPZ01000007.1, forward strand.
GTAGTTTTTCGTTGTAATTACCTTGTCGAATATTTAAGATATCTCCTGGAGAGAGTCTATCCATTCCGTATTGAATGGTTTTCCAAGGTTGGTTTATAGAACCGTTATTATTGTTATTTCCGTTAGTAGCTACGTAATAGTTTGTTTGAGAGTGTAATGCTTTTGTAGCTAAAAAAAAGCAAAACAGAATAGTTAAGTGTTTCATTTTTGGGGACTTAGAGGGCGCAAAACTATAAATATTCTGCAGAGGTTTCCCTAACTTAACTCAAGTTTAACTATTTTATTGTGAATTGCTAAAATTTTTAACAAATTGATTATTAGATTTTTACACTGTCGGGAATTAAGCTTGAAGCATCTCCATTATTACGAACTATATCTCGTACAATAGATGAACTAATAAATGAAGTTTCTGCACTGGTAAGTAAGAACACAGTTTCTATACCAGATAGCTTTCTATTTGTTTGAGCAATGGCTTTTTCAAATTCAAAATCGGCAGGGTTTCTTAATCCACGTAAAATAAAGTCAGCATTAATTTCCTTGCAATAATCTACTGTAAGTCCTTTATAGGTTTCTACAGAGATTTTATCTTCTGCAAAAAAAGCATTTTCAATAAAACGTTTACGTTCTTCTAAAGAAAACATATAGTTTTTCTTGGCGTTTACCCCAATTGCTATTACTATTTCATCGAATAAAGGTATGGCTCTATTAATAATATCTACATGTCCTAAAGTAATTGGATCGAATGAACCAGGAAAAACTGCTCTTTTCATTGAAAATAATTTAGAAATATAAAGCTAACAAATAAATTTTAATTTAAAGCCATTTCTATGGCATTGGTAAATAATTCTTTTAAAGAAATACCATGTTTGTTTGCTTGTTGAGGCAAAATACTCTCTTCGGTAATACCTGGTACAGTATTCATTTCTAAAAAGTGAGGTTTACTGTTTACTAAAATATATTCTGAGCGAGAAAATCCGCTCATATTTAAGATTTCATAAACTCTTTTTGCAGTTTTTCGTACCGTTTCTTCTTCTTCTTTACTAATGCGAGCTGGAGTTATTTCTTGTGATTTTCCTTCGTACTTCGCTTCATAATCAAAGAAGTCGTTTTCTGAAACTATTTCGGTAATTGGTAATACAACAGTATCTCCTTTATATTGAATAACGCCAACAGAAACTTCTGTTCCGTCTAAAAAACTTTCAATTAAAATTTCTGAATCTTCTTTATACGCTTTTTCAATAGCTGGAATTAATTCTTGTTGTGCATTTACTTTTGAAATTCCAAAGCTAGAACCCGCATTATTAGGTTTTACAAAACAAGGTAAACCAACTTTTTCAATAATAATATCTTCTGAAATAGTATCGCCTTGGTTTAAATAAATTGAAGTAGCTGTTGGAATTCCGTATTGTTTTACAACACTTAAAGTATCGCGTTTATTAAACGTTAACGCCATTTGATAGAATGGGGCAGAAGTGTGTTTTAATCCAATTAAATCAAAATATGCTAAAATGGTTCCGTTCTCACCGGGTGCACCATGAATAGCGTTAAAAACACAATCGAAAGTAATTTTTTTACCATTAATTTCTGATGAAAAATTGTGCCTGTTAATAGAAAACTCGTTATTGTTTTCATCTAAAACAACCCATTTGTCTTGTAAAATATGTACTTTAAACGGATTGTATTTTTCAGTATCAATATGATTGTAAACTACTTGTCCACTTTTTAAGGATACTTCAACTTCAGAAGAATATCCTCCCATTATAACGGCGATATTTTTTTTCATCAATTTAATGTTTGTAATACAAACTTACCAAAAAACTCGTTTAGTTTATGTAAAAAGAGTTTTATAAAATAAGTATAAACAGATTCAATACCTTGCTATTGTTCAGTAATTAAAAATATTAGGATAGCATTTGTGTTTTCTATATTTTTGAAAGTTCTTAAAAGGTATTCTAAAAAGAAGCTAATACCTTTAAATTTTACAAAAAATCGATATGAGTTTATTTCAATTTTTAAAAAGTAAAACTTTTTTCATCCAGTTAGCTATAGCAGTTGTAGCTACTTTATTATTTGTGTTTTTACTTAAGTGGTGGTTAGGAATCACAACAAATCATAGTCAAAAAATAGAGGTGCCTAATTTACATAAAATGTCACTTGCTGATGTAGAAAAGAAATTAGAAGAATTAAACTTAGATTTTATTGTGATTGATAGCGCGAGTTACAATCCGAATTATCCTAAAAAATCGGTGATTGAACAAAATCCTGAAGTTGGAGATTTTGTAAAAGAACGAAGAAAAATTTACTTGACTTTAAATCCGTCTAAATATAGAGATGTTGCAATTCCAGATTTAAACGGAAGGACGCAAAGACAAGCAACAACGCATTTACGTTCTATAGGTTTTAAAGTTGGAGATAAGGTTACTTATGTGCCAGATATTGGAAAAAATGTTGTGAGAGGATTAAAGTTTAATGGAGAGCGTATACAACCAGGACAAAAGTTACCGAAACAATCTACCATTAATTTAATTTTAGGAGACGGTAACGGAAATTAATCTGTAAATGATAGAAAATAATTCTAAAGAAATAGAGAACGATGATTTATATGAGCATCATCGTTTTGTAGCTACTGACGGACAAGTTCCTTTGCGAGTTGATAAATTTTTAATGAATTTTATTGAAAATGCTACACGTAGTAAAATTCAACAAGCCGCTAAAGCAGGTAATATTTTAGTAAACGATAAAGTTGTAAAATCTAATTATAAGGTTAAGCCTAAAGATGTGGTTAGGGTAGTGTTAACATATCCACCACATGAAAATTTATTGGTTGCTGAAGATTTACCATTGAATATTGTTTATGAAGATGATCAGGTTATTGTTGTAAACAAAGAACCAGGAATGGTAGTACATCCAGGACATGGAAATTACTCTGGTACTTTAGTTAATGGATTGATACATCATATTGAAAACTTACCGAATAATAGTAGTGACCGTCCAGGATTAGTGCATAGAATTGATAAAGATACAAGTGGATTATTAGTTATTGCCAAGACTGAATTTGCTATGGCACATTTATCAAAACAATTTTTTGATAGAACTACTGAAAGATTATATTATGCTTTAGTTTGGGGAAATATTGAAGACGATTCAGGTACTATTGAAGGAAATATAGGAAGAAGTTTAACAAATAGAATGCAAATGAGTGTGTTCCCTGATGGTGAGTTAGGAAAACACGCGGTGACGCATTTTAAAGTTATTGAACGTTTTACCTATGTAACATTGGTGCAGTGTAAATTAGAAACTGGAAGGACGCATCAAATTAGAGCACACTTTAAATATATTGGTCATACGTTATTTAATGATGAACGTTATGGAGGTAATGCAATTTTAAAAGGAACAACATTTACCAAATACAAGCAATTTGTAGATAACTGTTTTAAGGTGTTACCAAGACAAGCGTTACACGCAAAAACTTTAGGGTTTACGCATCCAACTACAGGAGAGTTTTTAAGGTTTGATTCTGAAATACCTAAAGATATGGTTGATTGTATGGAAAAATGGCGACGATATTCTGAAAATTCAAAATTAGAATCATAAAAAGTTAAAAATAATGTTTTGTAAAAAACTAAAAACCAGTCTGTTAAAAAGACTGGTTTTTTCTTTTTATCAATATAACTATCTGTTGTTTAGTTTTTTATATTAAGTTTTAGATAATCGTTGAGAATCACGTATTTGAAAATAAGTTGAGATGTTACTCAAATACGGTTAAGAAATTGAATTATAGTTTATCGTCTACTAAACTTAAAATTCGTTCGAATTGTTCTTTTAAGCCCATATCAGAATTATCAAACTCAACAGCATCATTAGCAACAATTAATGGAGAATCTTTTCTAGTAGAATCAATTCTATCACGTTCTTGAACATTGTGTAAAATCTCTTCATAATTTACTTTGTCACCACGATCAATTAATTCTTTGTACCTTCTTTTTGCACGTTTGTCGGCAGAGGCAGTCATGAATAATTTTAATTCAGCATCAGGGAAAACAACTGTTCCAATATCACGACCATCCATAACAATCCCTTTGTTTTTTCCCATTTCTTGCTGTTCGCTTACTAGTTTTTTACGAACTTCTGATACAGTAGAAACTTGGCTTACTAATTTAGAAACTTCAATAGTTCTAATTTCTTTTTCAACATTTATATTGTTTAAAAACATTTCAGCAAAACCTAAATCAGAATTAAATTTAAAAGATAATGAAATGTTATTCAAATCGTTAATTAACGATTCTTTGTTAAACGAAACCTCATTAATATAGTCATGCTGCATTGCATACAAAGTTACTGCTCTGTACATAGCGCCAGTATCTACATAAATATAGCCTAATTGTTTTGCTAATTGTTTTGCGATAGTACTCTTTCCGGTAGATGAAAAGCCGTCAATGGCTATGGTAATCTTCTTTGTCATGTTGAAAAAAATAGATTACAAATATACGTTGGAATTCTAATATCTAACAGGATTTTTACCACGAATACCTCTATCTAAATCTATTTGTAAACTAAAAGTACTAACGTTTGAAGCTGAGTGAAATTTTGAATACGCGTAATTTAATTTTAATCGATTCATTTTAAGACCAAAACCGAAAGATAGTCCGCCAAAAGAGCGAACATTTTGAAGTTGTAATTCTTTTCCTCTTCTAAAGTTATATCCAACTCTAAGGTTAATGGCACTTTCAGGAAATAGTTCTGCTCCAATAATAACGTGTCTAAACATGTTGTCTAAAAAAGAAACTTTTTCGAGAGTTGTATTTCCTTCTAAATCTGTAGTGCTATTAGATGGATTAGAAACTCCTACATTCCATTTTTGTAAATTATCTAACGTTACATACCATCTTAACGGAACTTTTTCTAGTCGGTAAGAAGCACCTATAGCAACTTCAAAAGGTAAGCGTTCTCTGGTTCCGTTAAAAGAACTAATTTGAGTACCAATATTTCTTGCAACAGCCGATATTATGTAAGGTTTATCAGCACTATAGTAAATAAAACCAATATCTAAAGCGAGTCCACTGGAAGTAAAATTATCTATAGAAGAATGAATGAATTTTAAGTTAGCTCCAACATAAAAATCGGTTTTAGGAATGTTTCTAGCATATCCTAAAGTAAGAGCAATATCACTAGCTCCAAAATTTCCATCTTCATTACCATTTACATCGGCTCTTATCAAACTTCCATAATTAATATATTTTGCACTGGTATGAATGGTTTCAATATGTTTATTTACCTCATAAGCATAAGCAACCGAACCAATATTTACACCGGCTAAAAAGCTTGTGTAATTAACCGAAAGTTGGTTGTGATGCGATAAATTTATCGTGGCAGGATTCCACATAGGTTGATTTACATCGTCTATAAAAGTTAAAACTTTTCCTCCTAGGGCTACTTGACGAGCATAAGTAGGGGTATTTAAAAATAAATATGCATCTTCTCCTCCAGTCTGTGCCTGAGAAAAAAACGTAATAAACAAAACAAATAAGCTTAACCTTTTATACACAAAAATGATGTTAGTTTGCACTACAAAAAACGTAAAAATCTTGTATTATTTTATTTAAAAAGTTGTAAAGTTGCATTTGCAATATGATTTTTTATATATTTAGATGGTAATATTGTATTAAAATTATGTAATTTTACAGCCCCTTAAAACCCCTTAAGATGATCAAAATCAGCGCTAAAAGTGTTTTTCTTTTAGGAATTTTAATGTTAACGTTAAGCTTGAATTCTTTTTCTCAAGTTTTAACGAAACCAACATTAAAATTTACAAACGCTTGTAATAACGCTTCTACCCCAAATTTTGGGGTTGATATTTTGTATCATACTGCTGCTTTTAATACTGATAATGTTTTTCATTTAGAGCTTTCTGATGCCGATGGTAATTTTGCAGATCCAGCTACCAGTCTTTTAACTATTGTAAATGAGAATAATACTTTTTCTTTTTCAAGAAATTTTGAATTACCTGTAGGAACTTTTGGTAGAGGATATAAAATAAGAGTAAGAGCTACTTCTCCTGCTATGATTAGTCCAGAATCGGATGTTTTTGAAGCGTATCAGGGAATGTTAAGTTCAAGTGAAGTTAAAATTAATAATGGAGATAGGGAAGCAGTAATTTGCGGAAATACATCGACAACACTAACCTTAAATATAACTACAGACGGGGTTTATAATTGGACAAGAGATGGAAATAGTTTTACAACAACCTCAAGTCCTCAAGTAGAAGTTACACAACCAGGATTATACAATGTACAAATAGATTATGGAGCTTGTGGAGGAGTCTTTGCTGAAGCAGGAATTATAGTTAAAAGAGTTAGTAATACTGAAGCTACGATAGAAGGAGGTTCAGTAATAGAAATTTGCGGTAACGAAACACATACATTTAGAGCAGATGGAGGTTTTGTTTCTGGTTTAACATACAAATGGTTTAAAGATAATACAGAAGTTTTTTCATCTACTACTACACATGAGTATACTACACCAAACTCTAATCAATTCGGTATGTATAAGCTTAGAGTTGAAGCAGGAAGCTGTTCTAGTGAATCTGCAGAAGTAGAATTAAAATCGAAAACTGGAGTAGATTTTACACCAGCTATCAAAGGGGATGATAAGAATGTAATTATTCCAGGAGAAAGATTAACTCTAGAATTAGAAGATTTACCATCTACTTTAACAAATGTTTCTATTAGATGGTATAGAAATAATACAGCAACAGGAGTTACAGGTAACTCTAGTAATATAGCTGATCCTGGGGTTTATTATGCTGAAGTTACAGAAGGTTCTGGTTCTTGTGTAACAACAAAAAAATCAAATGAGGTTACTATTGTATTAGCAAAAGAATTTTTAGTTGAAATTGAGAAAGATTCTAATTCTAATTATGAAGAATGTAAATTAGATAAAGTAAAACTTGTTATAAGTAACCTAAAAGCTTTAGGGACAGATGATGAAGAATATACTCTAGCTGCTGATAGAGTTACTCAACTTAATACTGATAACGTTTTGAGATATAGGTGGTTTAAAGATACTACAGAGGTTAATAATGCTATTAACAATAATTATGAGGTACCTTCGTATCTTGAAAATGGAGTATATTATCTCGAGGTAAGAGCTGATTTGGGAGTTAAAGGAGATTCTGATAATCAAGATGTTAAGTTGACAATTTTCCCAGAAGTAACATCAAACCAAACTTCAAATTCTCTATGTCCTAATGGAACGATTACTTATACAATTACAGATATTGTAGCAGGATTTACTTATGAATGGAGAGATAAAGATAATAACCCAATTACTTTGGCAGATCCAAAAGTATTAGAAGTAACCGAAGTAGGAACTTATACATTACATTTTTCAGGATTTGGTTGTCAAAATAATATGGAGCCTATCGAAGTTATTCCTTTTGATGATTCCGCAGTACAAGTTTCACCTTCAGAAAAAATAGTTGTACCAGCAGGACAAACCGTTACAGCCACTGCTAGTGGAGCAAATTCATACGAATGGTATGACGATTCTGGAGCTTTATTATCTACAAATTCTACTTTAGAAGTAAATAATTTAGGATTTTATACGTTAGTAGCTAAAGTTGATAATTGTGAGGTGAGAAAAACAATTGAAGCTGTAGAGGAAGATGGTAAAATTGTAGTGCCAAATATAGTCACACCAAACCAAGATGGAATAAACGATACATGGTTAATACCAAATAGATATGCTTTTCAACCAACAGTAACAATTAGTATTTATAATTCGAGTGGTAGAGAAGTATTTAATACTAATGATTATCAAAACAATTGGCCACAAGAAGATTTGGGTAATCAAAAAGTATTCTACTATAGAATACAAAGAGATGAGAAGGTGGTGAAAGCAGGAACGATATCGATTTTAGATTAAAATAAAAGTATGATTAAAAAAATTACGTTAAGTGTATTAGTATTTTTTAGTGTAGTTACAGTTTTTTCGCAAGGACAAAACTATAACAGTTTTACTACTCGTAATTTTATGAAATTCAACCGTTTTTTAACGGTTCCAACTTTTTCAGCACTAAGAGAAAATAAAACAAGCATTTCAGCAATTGTTCGTAATAGTTTTGTTGATTTTGAAGATGCACCAAGATTGTATTTAGGTACTTACTCTGGTAAGATGAGAGAAAATGTTGGTGCAGGTATTGCTATTTATCAACAAGAGGTAGGAGTTTTTAAAGACTTTGGTGCACTTGTTAATTATGCTCATAAAATTAAAATGAGCGAAAGTATGGATCTTACTTTCGGTTTTAACTTTTTATATAGCCGTAGAAGTGCCGATGCAGTTAAAGTAAATGCTAGCGATCCTAATGATCCTTTAATAGCAAACTTTCAAGATATTCCTATCGTAAATTTTCAGCCAGCAGTAACGTTATCTTTTGGTAAGTTTGATGTTGGTGTATTTTTTGAAAACCTACTCGATTTTAATTTAAAGAAAAACGAATTAGCAACTTCTTTTAATGAAAAAACCTATTCTGCTCATGCTATGTATACGCATGAGTTTACGTATGCTAGCGGTATTTTTGAAGGAGCAGATTTAAGAGTATTAGCATTAGCACGTAAACCAGGACAAGGAGATTTTGGTTTTGGCGGAACAGTAATTTACGATTTACCAAAAGCAGGTTGGGTTAAAGTAGGTTATGATAAACAATATGGAATTTCAGCAGGATTAGGAGTTAATCTTTCTGAAAATTTAGCTTTAGGATTTACCTATGAAAAAGGAGATTTTGCAGCAACTAATGAAGTCGGATTAATATATAACTTCGGAGAAAAATCGTATCGTAGAAGAAGACCAACACGTAGAACTCCGTCTGTTAATGTTTCATTGCCAGATAGAAAACCACAAGCTGTTGAACCTAAAGAATACGATAACCCTGAGCATAATGATTTATCTGATGAAATCCAAAGAGCTCAAGATTCTATAAATACTTTACATAAAAAATTAGATGAAGTTTTAAGGTTGTTAAAAAATCAACCACCAAAAACTTCAACTCCAAATAATAATACAACAGTAGTTCCTACACCAAATGTTGATGATAAAGATACTTCATTAAGAAGAAGGTCTAATAAACCTTGGCGTCAAAAAACTATTACTCGTTCTGGTGCTAGTGGAGGAGGTACTATGTATTATGTTGTTGCTGACAGGTTTAAGAGTATAGATAATGTACAAGCGTTTATGAACCGTATGAAAAGGAATAAAAATAATGATATTGATTATAAATATGTGTTCGATCCAAGTAGGAAGAATTACTATGTTTATATAGATCGTTTTGTTAAAAAAGAAGATGCCGAGGAAAAAGTAGATGAATTTAAAGAGAAAAACCGTCTTTTTGAAAGTGACACAAAAGATGATTCAACGATTAATGTTAAGGGAGGTACAAAAAAACAAAACCTTTATGCATTAAAAATCACACTTGGACGTGGAGAAGGAACTTCTGATAGTTATCAAGAACCAAAAGTTCGTAAACCAGCAAGAATAGCAGTAATGAGAAAAGCTGAAGGTTTAGAAGAAGGGTATTACTTACAAACCGTTGTAAACTCTAAAAAACCATTAGCAGACAGAAATGTAGATGAATTACGAAATGACGATATTAATGCAGATTATTTCGTAAATCCTAAAACAGGATACATGCACATTTATATCTTTAAAACTAAAGATAGAAATGAAGCTCTTAAAATGTATAATAGTAATTTGAATGGCGCTTATTACGATCCAATAACCATTGTTCATATTAAATAGAAAATAGATTCCCCCAAATAAATACAAGATTAATTTCCCCGACGATGATGAAAAGATTATTACCCCTATTAATTTTAGTATCAAGTTTTTTTACTCAGGCACAAGTAGATGATAAATCTAAACGAACTTTTGAGTCAAAGAAATTAAAACAAATAATTCAAGAAAGTTTACCAGCTAATGCTAGAAGAGCAGATGTAGATTTTACACAGAGATTAGGAGCTGGTGGTATAAATGTTAGAGGAGATTTAACGTTTATAGGAAATAATAGTATGAATAGAAGTTGGCTACCATTTGGGTTTTCACCAGGACCGAATGATCCTTATGATGGATTCTCTCAAAATGGTAGTTTGTATATGGATTACATTGATATTGATAGTAATTCATCAACTTTTTCTTCTTCTAGAGCCAGATTAAGTTTACCATCATGTTCAAGAATAGTATTTGCAGGTTTATATTGGGCAGGGGTATATCCATATGAAAGATGGGATGACGATGGAAATGGTGAAGGGGTTAGAAGTGATGATTTTAATCAAATAAAATTTAAACTACCAGGGAGCCCATATCAAGATATTACAGGTGATATTATATATAATGAGCCAGATTTACCGTCAGCAAGACCATATGTTTGTTTTAAAGATGTAACTACAATGTTACAAGGTTTAGGAGCTAGTCCAAATGGTAATTATTTAGTAGGTAACGTACGTGGTGTAGTAGGATGGGATCAAAATAATGGATTAGGAGGTTCTGCAGGTTGGACTCTAGTAATCGTTTATGAAAATGAAAATGAGTCAAGTAAAAACATCTCTATTTTTGATGGGTTTTCAACAATTAACCCAAATTCTAACCCAACAACAGATATAACTTATTCTGGATTTACGACAATACCTCAAGGGCCAGTAAGAGCTTCTATGTTAGTTGGTGCTCTTGAAGGAGATAGAGGAATTGGTGGAGATGGTTTTCACATTAGAGATACAAATGGAGATTATATACCTCAGTCAACTCCTAATAGAAACGGGGCAACTAATTTTTTTAATGGCTCGATAAGCTTATTTGATGCATTTTTAGGGGGACGAAGACCAGATAGTGAAAATACGTTAGGTTTCGACGTTGATTTATTTAGTTTAAATGATGCTAATGTAGGTAATAGTTTAATAGCGAATGATCAAACCTCATTAGATGTAAGGTTTACCACTAGTGGTGATGTTTATTGGGCGTTCTTAAATGCGCTTGCAGTAGAAATTATTGAACCAAAAATTCAATTAGTTAAAACGATTGATGATGGAGCTGGTAATGATCTAGGAGGAACAGATGTAACTTTAGGGTCTCAATTATGGTATCAAGTAACTTTTCAAAACGTAGGAACAGATAATGCTATTGATACTGAAGTGATTGATAGATTACCTGTTAATGTAGATTTACTTACAAATCCAGGAGATTTAATTTTACCAGCAGGTTTAACAGCCGCAGATTATACGTATACACCACCTAGTTCAGCTAATGGTTTTAGAGGAGAATTACGCTTCAATATACCAGATAGTATGGTAGAAGAAGGAGGTGCAGCTCATACAATACGTTTTAGAGTTCAAGTTGTTAGTGATTGTAATGAATTACGAAATGTTTGTTCTAATAGAATAGAAAATCAAGCTTTTGCAAACTATAGTAGTGATGAAGCGGGTACACCTAGAGTAATTAACGAACCTAGTTTTGCGGGGATTGATGCTTGTAACTTTGGTATAGTAGGAGCTTCTAACTTTTTAGTAGATATTGATGGTTGTTCTTTTACAAGAGATGAAGTTTTATGTGGAACTAGTGTTACATTAACAGCCGGTGCTGGTTTTGAAACTTATGAATGGACTGGTCCTAACGGTCCAATACCAGGAAACAATCAATCGATTACAGTAAGTCAAGTAGGTACTTATACCGTAGCAAAAACAGCATCAGCAGCAAGTGGTTGTTTAAATTTAACAGAAACCATAAATGTTATTGATATTGCAGCAGGACCTAACCCTTTAACTCCTTTTGCAGATAGAATGCTGGTTTGTCCTAATAATAATTTAGATTTAGCAGAAATTTATTTATGTGGTACAACAAGTTCTAGAACAATAAATTTACCGATAGCTTCAGGTTCTACAACCACAGCAAGATGGTTTAAATTAGATGAAGGTTCTTGTGCCGATGAAACAGAAAATGGTTGTCCGAATGTAAGAACATCATGTACTTGGAATGAAGTAGGTAGTGGTGGCATTAGTGAAACCTTTAACGAAGCAGGAGAGTATCGTGTAGATATTTTATACGATGGTCGTTGTCCAAGATCTTATTACTTCAACGTTTTCCAAGCAACTTTAAATCCTACAATAACTCCAGAGGACATTATTTGTGGTAACGATGGAAGCATTATGGTTTCTAATGTTCCTCCAGGATATGAGTTCAGCTTAACTGGCCCAAATGGATATAATCTACCTTTTCAAGCAGGTAATGTGCCAAATAATGTTTTAGATGTTAACGTTTCTGAGCCAGGAGATTATAACTTGGTTATAAGAAATGCTAGTGCGCCTGGAGGATGTACGTATAGTTTTCCTCCAATTAATATTCAACGAAGAGATATAGACATTGATTTAAGAATAGATAACACAATTTTATGTTTTGATGACATTGCCGAGATAAGAGTTCAAGTAAACAATGTTCCAGGTCCTTATACTTATGTAGTTACTCAAGGAACGAACACGGTTGGTTCAGCTATATCGGTTCCAAGTAATGATCAAACATTTAATGTAAACAATGCTGGTACGTATCAAGTAACTGTGACTACTGCTCAATGTACTATTACTCGTAGTATTGATGTAATAAAACCAAATGAATTAACATTAACAGCTGTTTCAACAAAGGATATAACTTGTTTAAACGGGGCGTCTGATGGTATTATTACGCTTACAGCTGGAGGCGGAACTTTAGATAGCTCAACAGGAGGAGTCTACAGATATGCTATCTGGACAAGGCAAGGAACTGATTTATATACGAATGTTAGTGACATCAATTTAGCTGATTGGCAAACAGGTAATACATTTAATATACCGAATGGCCAAGAAGGAGAATATCGTTTTATAGTAGTTGATAGTAACAACTGTACAACAATATCTAACCCAATAATTATAAATGTTGAAGCTCCATTAACATTTAGTGAAATACATACAGATATTTCGTGTAGTGGGCAGACTGACGGAACAATTAATGTGCAAGTTAATGGAAGTTCTAATGGTTATTTGTTAGAATATAGCATTAATGGAGGAACAACTTATCAAACATCAGGATTGTTTAACAACCTATCGCCTAATAATTATACTATTACAATAAGAGCGTCTAGAAATTCTTATCAATGTGAGTATACAGTTGGTCCTATAGAAATAGAAAATAAAACACCAATAGTTTCAAGTGCAAGTGTAACTAAACATAGTACGTGTACAGCACCAACAGGAGGAGAAATTACTTTTGTTGCAGCAACTGGAGGGACTGGGCCAGATTATACTTATGGTTTAAATGGAAATTACTTACCAGATTTAGTACGTTCTAATTTAACACCTGGAGATTATGTAGTAACAGTTAGAGATGAAAATAATTGTGTAGAACCATTAGGAACATTAACTATAAATGATGTGCCAGGAGCACCAAATTTATCTAGGACTATAGCTTATAATTGTGATGGCACAGGGAATATTACAGTAACAGCAAATCCAACAGGAAGTTATACATATACGTTAATAAATTCAGCAGGAACTAGAGTTGATAATAGCACAGGGGTTTTTAATAACCAACCAGTAGGGAGCTATACAGTTGAAGTAGCTTATGGTAGTTCATGTACAACAGATATTTCTGCAAATGTAGCAGCTAATCAAGAATTCAGAGGAAGTATAGTTGGTTCAACTGATAGTGAGTGTTTTGGATCAGATAATGGAACAATTACAATTCAAGCAGAAAATTTTAGTGGAGGAAGTTATCAATATTCTTTAGATGGAACAAATTGGTCAGATACGGCAGATAATCCATATAGAATTGTTGGTTTAGGAGCAGGAACCCATAATATTTCTATTAGAGATACTTCTGGGGGAGGAATGGTTTGTGATGTTTCATTAGGAAGTATAACTATAGCTCAACCAGATGAGTTAACTCTTTCGGCATCAGTAACACAAGTAGCTTCTTGTACAGGTACAGGAGCTACAATAACAGCGGTAGCAAGCGGAGGAACACCTCCTTATACATATAGTATAGATGGAACAACATGGCAATCATCACCAGTATTTTCAAATGTAGCACCAAGTCCTACACCTTATACAGTGATGATTCGAGACTCGAGAAATTGTAATGAATGTGGTTGTACAGCAAACTTATTCGAAAATGGTAGCTTTGAATCACCTTCTGAATCTACTACTAGATTTAGACAATTGCATGAAGATAATGTACCTGGTTGGGATTCAACAGCTTCAGATAATTTAATAGAAGTTTGGTATAATAATTTTAATGGAGTTTCTGCGCATGAAGGTGTTGCTTTTGCTGAGTTAAATGCAAGAACAGAATCTTCATTATATCAAGAGTATTGTACACAACCAGGAGACGTAATATCTTGGTCTGTAGCACATAGAGGTAGAGCAGGGGTTGATGAAGCAGTAGTTAAAATAGGTGGAGACTTAGCAACGGCTTCGGTTGTTGAAAACATGAGTACAGGAAGAAACGCATGGGTAGTTTATAATGGTACCTATACTGTACCAGCCGATCAATCTACTACTGTAATAGCCTTTGAAGCAGTTTCAACTGCTACTGGTAGTTTAACAGTAGGAAACTTTATTGATGATGTTCAAATATCAATAGCAAATAATAGTTGTGTGCCAGTAAGAGTGAATGTAGCTCAACCTTCACCCGTATTACACACAGCAGATGTTGTAAATA
>NZ_LAPZ01000008.1 GCF_002120225.1 Tenacibaculum holothuriorum
CAATCATACAATTACTGTAGACTACGGAAGCGGATGTACAAAAGATATTACTGTAAACGTAGCCGATGACCAAGAGTTTATGGCATCAGTAATTCGTCAGAGTGATGTAACATGTTTTGGAGGAACAGATGGAAGTATTACAATTGAAGCTTCCCAAGCTCCATTTGACTATAATTACAATGGATCATGGTTAACGTCAACTACAACGGAGTTTACAATAACCGGATTAGATAATATAACCTATTCAATTCAAGTACGACCAAATGCTACTTCACCAGCAGCTTGTACCTTAAGTTTACCAAACGTAACCTTAAGTGAACCAGCACAAGTTGTAGCCAATGCGACTATAACTAAGCAGGTAACTTGTAATCCGGCAACAGGCGCAACAATACAACCAAGTGCAGTAGGCGGAACAGGTTCGTATACTTTTGAGTTACGTGATGGAGCAACAGTATTACAAACAGCGGTACCATTTACAGATGTAGCCGCAGGAAGTTATACAATTGTAGCGATAGATGGTAATACATGTAGATCACAGCCATATGCTTTAACTATTGCGGCACCACAACCCGTATTACACACAGCAGATGTTGTAAATAGATGTTACGACGGAAGCAACGGAGCTATACAAGTAACAGTAGATCAAGGAGTTCAAGATTACCAGTTTAGAATAAATGGAGGAGCATGGGTAAGTCCAACACCAGCAACTGCAACT
>NZ_LAPZ01000009.1 GCF_002120225.1 Tenacibaculum holothuriorum
CAGCTGAACTACCAGACCGTTGCGTTAAGCGAGTGCAAATATATAACGGTTTTTCAATTTTACAAAAACTTTTTTCAATTATTTTTCTGCATTAAAGTATACTTTGTAAAATTTCATCTTTTTATCCTCGTCGTAGCCCTTTTCTAAATATTCTGATGGAGCATCCGGGGCATCAACGTCAATCTTTATTTGAATGTTGGTGTCTAGTTTAATCTCTGTTTTAAACTTCGATTTTTCTTTTTTCAAAACCGCATCAGACACCTCAAAGTTATTACGGATTAAGATATCATTTAATTTTTCGAAATGACCTTTATAGTCTTCAAACAAATCTTTACGCTTGTCTTCTGCGAAAATTTCATCTTTAAAATTGTGATAATCTACACTTTCGTGCTCTTTAAAATAATCTACTGTATTTGCTAAAAAACTACTTTGTTCTTGTTTACCAAACTCAGGTTTTATAACTTCTTCAGAAAACTCTTTACATAACTCTAAATAGTTTTGAGTATGTAAGTTTCTGTCGTCGGCATATTTTACGTTTAAGAAATTCTTAATCCAATATTGTGCATCGTAGTTGTTGTTGTCTATAGAAAGAACTACAGGGCCTTCAACATCAGTTGAATTTAATATTAAACATCCTTTGTCTAGTCTTTTGGTAGAAATTCCTTTTTGAACAACAACATCATAACTGTCATCATCTAAATAGGTTTGAAAGAAGTCTACTTTGCTTTCAATTTTAAAGATTCCTACAGCTTCAACTAATACATCTCTAAACTCAATTCCTTCTAAAAAAACAACTAATACGTCTCCTGTTTTTATTTGAGCAGAGTTAGATTGTTCGTATAAATGATTTACTACATTTTTAGAATGCTCGATAAACGAATTTTCATTTTCAAAAATATCTTTAGTGTATTTATTGATTTCGTTTAAATCAATATCAGCATGATGATTAAAACGATAACTTTGCGTAACACCACCAAATGGTTTTAGTAAAAAAGGAAGTAAAAGTTCGTAGCTTTCTTCATCGAAACGTACTAAACTTTCTGAAAAAGCATTTTGTCCGCTATTGTATTTGTTCGCAACCTTATGAATGATACATTTGGTAATTTCTGCTCTAGTTCTTTTAATCATTTTTGTTGAATTAATGAACGCAAAAATAGACAATTCTATAATTTTAGTTTTAGTTGCTCTGGCAATAATTTGAATGATTTTCTGTGATAAGGCGTAGCGCCATGTGTACGAATAGCTTCTCGATGTTCTTTAGTAGGGTAACCTTTATTTTTTTTCCAGTTATATGCTGGATATTCTTGATGAATTTTTTCCATATATTCATCTCTATATGTTTTTGCAAGGACAGATGCTGCAGCTATACTCATATATTTAGCGTCTCCTTTAACTATGGTTTGATGAGGGACATCTTTATAAGGTTTGAATTTATTACCATCAATAATAATAAACTCAGGCTGTGGTTCTAAATCGGCTATAGAGCGATGCATCCCAGTAATTGAAGCTTGTAATACATTTAGTTCATCTACTTCACTTTGATCTAAAAAAGCTATAGCGTAACTTAAAGCGTTTTTTTCTATAAACGGACGAAGTTCTCTGCGTTTTTTTTCTGTTAACTGTTTAGAATCATTTAAGAATTCATGTTCAAAATCTTCTGGTAAAATTACAGCAGCAGCAACTACTGGTCCCGATAAACAACCTCTACCAGCTTCATCGGTTCCTGCTTCTAAAACTTTTCCACTATAATTTAATTTCAACATGCTACAAATTAACAGTTTTCAAAGAAATTATTGATACTTTTTTTCGTTTTATTATTTTACTTTTGCTGTTATGGTTAGGAAATGTTTAGCTTTTATTGTTTGGTTATTTTTAGTTTATCACTCTCATGGACAAATAAGAACCGTAGATGGAAGTATAGGGAAGATCCCTAGGACTACTTCAGGATTAGATTCTCTAAATGTTGAAGAAGAGATAAGGGTTAAACTTAATGGTAAAACTAAGTGGACAGATTATAAAATAATTTCACATAAGTTAGATACTACGTATATTGATACTACGCTTACTATTCAAAAAGAATACAAATTTAACTTTTTAAGAAAAGATAATTTTGAATTGTTAGCTTTTCATAACCAAGGACAAGCTTTTAATAGATTAGGGTATGATTTTAACGAAACATCATTATTTCCAGATATAGGTTTTAGTGGAAAGCAGTTTGGTTTTATTGATATTAATAAAGTAAAATACTACGAAGTTCCTACACCAACTACAGAGATAATGTATAGAACGGGAATAGAGCAAGGGCAGGTTTTAGATGCTTTATTTACTGTGAATTTTTCTAAAAGATTCAACGTAGGAATTGCTTATAAAGGTTTGAGGTCTATAGGTGCTTACCGAAATTCATTGTCTAGTACAGGTAATTTTAGATTGAGTTATCATTATGAAACTCTTAAAGGACAATATGCAATTAAAGGACATTTTGTAAACCAAGATTTTAGTAATCAAGAAAGTGGTGGATTAACAACTACTTCTTTAGAAGCTTTTTTAAATGATGATCCTAACTTTAGTAATAACAGAGGGCAGTTAGATGTTAATTTAGAAAACGCTGAAAGTCTCTTAGAAGGAAAAAGAATTTATTTTGAGCAAACTTTTAAGCTTTTATCGTCTAAAGATAGTTTAAATCAAAAAGATTTTTCTAACCTTAAAATAGGTCATAATTTTACAAGAGAATCTAAATTTTTTAGATTTATTCAGCCTACTTTAAATACAGATTTTTTTGGTGGAGCAAACACAGCTTCTAATATAAATACCAAAACAAGATATTTGTTGTATAACAATCAATTATTTTTAGATTTTAATTCAAAATACATTTTAGGTCGATTTAGAGCCTTAATAGGAGCAGTAAATTATAATTATGGATATGACACTAGAGTTAATCCAAGTGTTTCTGCACAAAATCCGGTAGTGAATAATGAATTAAAGGGAGACGCTGCGTATTTTGGAGCTAGGTGGAATGCTAAAATCAACAAGTTTCAATTAAATGCAAAAGCAACCATTATTCCAGGAAGTGGTAGGTTAGCAGGAAATAATTTTCATGGAGAAGCTTTATACAAAAAAGACAGTTTGTTTACTGTAAAAGCGTATGCTAATATAAGTTCTAAAGCACCAAATTTTAACTATTCATTATATCAAAGTAATTATTACAACTACAATTGGCAAACAAGTTTTGAAAATACTGAAATTAGAAGTTTAGGTGGAGAATTTTTATCTAAATGGGGGAATGCAAGCTTATCGATAACCAATATTGGAGAGTATGTTTATTTTGATGAAAATAATGCTCCAAGGCAAGCTTCAACTGCAATTAATTACTTGAAATTAAAAATAGGAAGAGAATTTAAATTCGGAAAATTTGCTCTAGATAATACATTAATGTATCAAAATGTGAGTAGTGGAAGTTCTATTTTTAGAGTGCCCGAATTTGTTACTAGAAACACACTTTATTATACCGATTATTGGTTTAAAGGAAATCCGTTAATGGTACAGATTGGAGCTACGTTTAAGTACTTTAGTAAATATAAAGCAAATGCTTATAATCCGTTATTAGGAGAATTTACCTTGCAAAATACTACAGATATAGGATATCCAATGTTAGATGTTTTCTTTAACGGACAAGTAAGAAGAACACGAATATATTTTAAGATAGAAAATTTAAGTTCAACTTTCTTAAAAAAGGATTATTTATCAGCACCAACGTATCCATATAGAGATATGTCGTTTCGTTTTGGTGTAGTTTGGAATTGGTTTATATAATGCTACTAGTTAGGTTGACTAAACTCAATTTTCATAATAGGTAAAAATCGATCTTTCATTGAGCTTTCTTTTTTGTTAATAACAGCAAAGCCTTGACTTTTATAAAAATCCTCAGCATTCGGGTCTGCTAACAAAGTCATGGATTTGTTTCCTAATTTTTTAGCTTCAGTAAAAGCATGGTGTAAAAGTTGTTTGCCAATACCTTTTCCAATGAAATTTGGGTGAAGAAATAGAAATTCTAACTCAATATTTTTATTTTCAATTTTATGGGTATTCAGAATATAAAAGCCTGCAATAATTTCGGATTCAACAAACTTAAAAACTTCCATTTCTCTAATCATTTTAGAAGTAACAGTTAAATCTTCTTCCCAACTTTCTATTAAATCGTTTGAGTATCCCCAATAGGCTTTCGATTCTAAGGCTATTTGAGTAAGTTTGGTTGTGTCTTTAATAGTTGCTTTTGTAATCATAATTGAAATAAAAAAAACCTCGTTAAAAACGAGGCTCTTGAAAATTATTTTGTTGTTAATTGCTTGATTTTAATTCTAAAAGCAGCAAATAATAATGTCATAAACGGACTTAACCAGTTAAAAATAGCATAGAAAGCGTAATCTACAACAGGAACTCCTAAAACTCCTGAATGATAAGCTCCGCACGTATTCCAAGGAATTAATACAGATGTTACTGTACCAGAATCTTCTAATGTTCTACTTAAGTTTTCAGGTGCTAAACCTTTATCTTTATAAGCTTTAGCATACATTTTTCCAGGAACAACTAATGCTAAATATTGATCTGAAGCAGTGAAATTTAATCCAATACAGGTAGCAACAGTACTTGCGAAAAGACCAAAAACAGAATCGAATAGGTTTAGTAAGAAACTACTAATTTTCGCTAAAGCACCAATAGCATCCATAACTCCACCAAAAATCATAGCACAAAGAATTAACCATATTGTACCTAGCATTTTTGCCATTCCGCCCGCGGTAAATAAATCTTTTAAAACTTCATTTTCGGTAGCTACAGAAGTTTTTACTGTAATAGCTGTCATTATTCCTTTATAGGCTGAATTGAAGTCTAATTTGTCAACACCAGCTATTTGAGCTACAACTTGAGGTTGGAAAATTAAAGCAAAAATTCCACCTAAAATTGTTCCTGCTAAAAGGGCGATTAAAGGAGGTGTTTTCTTCATAATAAGGATAACAACAATAATAGGAACCAAGAATAAAAGTGGTGATATATTAAAGGCTTTATTAATGTCGGTAATCATTTGTTGTGTGTCTGCATTACCGGTAGCATTTTGAGTAAAACCAAGAATTATAAATACGATAAGAGTTACAATTATTGTAGGTACAGTAGTATAAGCCATATACCTTATGTGTGTAAATAAATCAGTTCCTGCCATTGCAGGAGCTAAATTTGTAGTGTCTGACATTGGGGACATTTTATCTCCAAAATATGCTCCTGATAAAACAGCACCTGCTGTCATTCCTAGTGATATTCCTAAAGCTTCTCCAATACCAATTAAAGCGATACCAACTGTTGCTGCTGTTGTCCATGAGCTTCCGGTAGCAATAGAAATTACAGCACAAATAATTAAACAAGCAGCTAAAAATATTGTAGGGTTTAAAATTTGTAAACCATAATAAATCATAGAGGGAATTATTCCGCTAATAAGCCAGGTACCTGCTAATGCCCCAACCATTAATAAAATTAAAATTGCACCAGCTGTAGATTTAATATTCTCAGCAACTTCTTCAATCATTACTTTATAAGAAACCTTATTTTTAAAACCTACAATTGCAGCAACTGCTCCTCCTAAAATTAAAACAAACTGATTGCTACCACTCAATGCATCATCACCAAAGATGTAAACATTGTAAGCTAACATTACTATTAAGGCTATAACAGGAATTAAAGCTTCCCAGATATTAAGCTCTTTATTTTGTATTATTTTTTGATCTTCTATTTGAATTTCAGATAAGTTTTTATCGTCTTGCATTGTGTAGTTGTTTTCGAACTGTAATGTTACAATTTTAGCGATTCTTATGCAAATTTCATTTAGTTTGTCTGCTTGATATTCTGCTTAATTTATTTAAGTTAGCATAATTTTTTGAAGACTCTAAATTATGGATTCATTAACTCAAATTGTTTTAGGAGCCGCTTGTGGCGAAGTAGCTTTAGGAAAGAAAATAGGTAATAAAGCAATGCTTTTTGGAGCCATTGGCGGTACGATACCCGATTTAGATGTGATTCTTGGTAATTTGTTTTATAGTAATTCTATAGATCAATTGGCATTTCATAGAGGTTTTATGCACTCTATTGTTTTTTCAATTTTCGGATCAGTTGCCATAGCTTATTTAGTCTTTAAATTGTACGATTCAGGAAAACGAAAAGGGACAACAACATTAAAAGATTGGATTTGGTTATTCTTTTTATCCATATTTACGCATCCTACCTTAGATAGTTTTACTCCTTATGGAACGCAACTTTTTTTGCCATTTTCCGATTATCGAGTTGCGTTTAATAATATTTCAGTAGCTGACCCTCTTTATACGTTACCTTTTTTATTATGTGTAATTGTAGCAATGTTTTTTAATAGAAAGAATAAAAAACGTGCTTTTTGGAATTGGACAGGAATTACGATTAGCTCAGTTTATATGTTACTTACTATAGGGAATAAATTCTATGTTGATTCTGTGTTTAAAGAATCGTTTGAAAAATCGGGAATTGAATTTTCAAGATTTAGTGCGCAACCAACTATTTTAAATAATGTTTTGTGGTATGGAATTGCAGAAACTAAAGACGATTATAAGGTTGGGTTTTACTCAATTTTCGACAAAGAGAATAAGATTAAAGATTTTATTTCCTTGCCTAAGAATCATGAATTATTAAACATGAATGAAGGTGATTTAAAAACCTTGTCGTGGTTTAGTAATGGATATTATAATTTAATGAAATTAGATTCTGCAGGAACCTATCGATATAATGATTTGAGATATCCGCTGTTTAATGCGAAAGATAAAAACTCTTCAGTATTTAGTTTTGAGTTAGAAAAGAAAGGTGATCGATGGGAAGCGGATCAATACATAGATCCTTCGATGCAAAATGAAAAAAAGATGTCAGAATCTTTCAGTGAATTGATAGAAAGAATGAAAGGAATATAAAAAAGTCTAAAAAGTGTCATGCTTTGTCATTCCGTACTTGATACGGAATCTCATCATACTTAATTTTATATAATTATGAGAATCTGAAACAAGTTCAGATTGACGGTATTCCACTTTTTAGACAATTTTTAATGTTCTATAAAACACCAACTTCTTTCATACATTCTTTCATCATTTTGTAGGTACGTTCTATATCGTTATCTAAACCAATAGAAAAACGAATTAAACCATCAGTTAATCCCATTTCCGCTTGTTCGTCTTCTGGTATTTCAGAAGAAGTCGAAGTTCCAGGAGCAGAAAATAAGGTTTTATAAAAACCTAAACTAACTGCTAAATAGCCTAAGTTACGCTCCTGCATTAGCTCCATTAAAGTGTTTGCTTTTTCTAAAGAACCTGCATCTATAGTTAGCATACCTCCAAAACCGTATTCATTATTCATCATAGATTTGAATATTTCATGTGAAGGGTGTGATTTTAATCCAGGATACACGGTTTTTAATCCGTCAGCTTCAAATTTTTCTGCTAAATAAGCCGTATTTTTACTGTGTTGTTTTATGCGAATATGTAGAGTTCTCATGTTTTTCAAAATAGATGAAGAACGTAAAGAATCCATAGAAGACCCTAATAACATACTTGCTCCATCTATTACACTTTTTTGAGAATTGATAAAATCGGTACTTGCACAAACAACTCCACCCATAGTATCTGATGAACCATTTATGAATTTTGTTAAACTATGAATAACAACATCTGCTCCTAGTTGAGCTGGAGAAATTGAAAGTGGAGAGAAGGTATTGTCAACAACCAATTTCAAATTGTATTTTTTTGCCAAAGCTGATAATCCTTTGATGTCAGCAACTTCTAATAAAGGATTACTCACAGTTTCACAGTAAATCATTTTGGTGCTTTCTGTAATGTTAGCTTCAACAACATCTAATTTAGTAATATCTACAAAAGAAGTTTCAATTCCCATTCTTGGAGTGAAATTCTTTAAGAAAGCATAAGTACCTCCATAAATGGTTCTACTTGATACAATATGATCTCCAGTTCCACAAATTTGTAGAATAGTTGGAGTGATAGCTCCCATCCCAGATCCAGCTACATTGGCATTTTCTGTTCCTTCCATAGCAGCTAAAGCCTCCGCTAAGTATAGGTTTGAAGGCGAGGTGTGACGAGAGTATAAGTAGCATCCATCTGTGTTACCTTCAAAAGTATCGAACATTGTTTTGGCTTGTAAGAAAGTATAGGTCGATGAATCAGAAATTGAAGGGTTAACTCCTCCGAATTCACCAAAGTATTGTAAGTCTTGAATATTGTTAGCTGGTTTAAATTCCATAATAGTTTTTATTAGTTGTTTTTAAGTCTACTAAAATGAAATAAATAAGAAAAAAAATCAATCATTTTTATATAATATAGTTAGAATGTCTAAATTTGATTCGTTTCTTAGATTCAAATTAATTTTGAGTCTAAGAAATAGTTTTATAACAGAAAATTTTTCAGAATGAAGTTAGATGCAAAGGATAAAAAACTGATTAATCTTTTACAAGAGAACAGTAAACAGACTACAAAACAGTTGTCATTACAGTTGAATTTGTCGGTTACTGCTGTATATGAGCGAATTAAAAAGCTTGAAAAAGAGGGGGTAATTAAACGTTATGTGGCTTTAATTAATAAAAATAAGATTGAGAAATCTTTTTTAGTTTTTTGTCATATAAAATTAGAAAAGCATACGAAAGAATATATTTCTGTTTTTGAAAGAGAAATTAATAAGTTAGAAGAAGTGACTGAGTGTTTTCATGTAAGTGGAGAGTATGATTATATTCTAAAAATTTATGTAAAAGATATGGATGAATATCGTGAGTTTATGGTGAATAAACTTACCGTGCTCAAGCATATTGGTAGCACTCATAGTACGTTTACTATTGGTGAAGTGAAAAATTCTAATACGATAGTTTTATAAAAAATGCTCAACTATGGTTGAGCATTTTTTGGAGTTATTTTTCTAATTCTATATAAACGTTTTGTGAATGTATAATTTGATTGTAAAACTCTTTTAAATTGAGATATTCACTAGGAGAAAATACAGCTTTATTAACTTTGTATTGATATATGAAAGTTACAATGTTATTATTCTTCTGAGCTGTGTATAAATATAAGGCGGTTTTATTTTTTAAAGAAAAAACTCTTTTAGACGGTATCGATTTGATTTTATATTTTTTAGGTATTTCAATAGAAAACATAAACCTGATGTTTTGATTAAACCCAAAATCAACAGGATATTGCCTTTGTTTAAGTTTAAAAGGGTTTGCTTCTAGTTTTTCAAAAATATGAGGATAGATTTTAATGCTATTTTCATCTTCAATTTCTAAATCAAAATCAAATTTTTCATATAATAACTCAGTTGCATTATTCTCATTTTTAATTTTAAAATTGTATATATCTAAAAAAGGATGTTTGTCTTCAATACCTTCTATGTAGTTTTTTAAAGTGATGTTTTTGATTTTTTCTCTTTTAGAAAAAGCATAATAACCAGAGTTTTTTATCGATACTTTTCCTTTTAGTATCTCATTATCAAATTTTGCAAATATTTTTATGTTTTTGCTAGAGGGAATTTGAGGAATTTTTTTCCATGAACTCCCTAAAATAAAATCAAACTCTCTTATCTCTCCATTTAAACATTTAAAGGGTACCATTCCAAATGAAACATTTTTATTACTAGCGTCTAAAGTGTGCCTATTGTTTTTTATTTGAACATTAACCAAAAAATAGTTAAATCCATTTAAAGTAGCATGAAGTTTTGTTATTTTACCGTTGTCTCTTGTAGATGCTAAAACTAATTTAGCGTTTATATTAGCAGCTCTAAGGGCGTAGTATAAAGATAAATTAATAAGGCTTTGTGTGCCGTTTCGTTCTTTATACGCTTTAGCTGTATTATAATCAAAGGTTTGATTTGATAAGGAAAAATGTTTTTGAATAAAATAAAAGACTTTTTGAGCTCTAATTAAAGAGTTAGATTCTTTTAAGATATTTTCAGGCAGTTTTCTCTTATAAAAATTTGATTTATTTAAATGAAAACCAATATTTTTTTTAAATCTTTTATCTAAAGTTCTCCAATCTCGATTTTTTGTTCCTTTTAAATAAATATAATCATATTCTTTTTCAAAAGTTAAATGAGATAAGTAGTTGTATTTATTTGAAGTATACTTTTCTGTTACAAATGGAGGGATATCTTCCATCTTATACTCTATGGTTATGCATTTTAGTTTTCCAATACAGTTTTTTAAAACCTTTGTTTCATTAAAAGAAGGGGATAAGTACCCAATAAGACGAATGTTTAACTTTATATGATTTGGAAGTCTAGCAAAAAATGAACTTTTTAATTTGGGGATTGAGCTTTGAAAATACCAGTTGTAAACTCCGTATGAATAAGATGTGGTTTTAAAATAATATTCTATAACAGAACCATTTCTTATGTTGGGCAAAGCAAAACTCTTTAATTTAAAATATTTATTTTGCTTAATTTCATAAACATCATCATCTTTTAAAACTGTTTTAATAATCTTTTTTTTATCAGATAGATTATAAACTACAGCTTTTATTTCTAGTTTTTTATTTGATCCAAAATAAGGGATTTCAAGTTCTACATCATCTATGATGGATTTGTCAAAAATTTTAATTTTAGTGTAATATTCTTTGGTGAAGCTACCATTAGTATTTGCCTTAACGTAGCCAAATTCATCTAGAATTAGGGCTTTAGTTGTGGAATCTTTTGAATAGTGAGTTAGTTTTAAATCTTCGATTTTTGTTTTTCCTAGACTAAAATCGAAAGAATTTTGAGAAAAACTGTACGTAGTGAAAAATAGCAATAATAAGAATTTTGTTATTTTCATTTGCATTAGATTATTATTTTGAAATTATTTAATAATTAACTTACGAAGAACAATCTTTTCTGTTTGTTTTTCTACTAATTGTTTGTAGAATTCTTTAAGTTCTGAATAATAGTTTGGAGGTATTATGTTTGTGTTCAGTTGGGTTATTACTAATAATTTAATTTTATTGTTTTGAATACTGGTTTTATATTTAAAAACGCCCATGTTTTCTGGTAAACCAATAGCTAAATCTTTAGGAGAAGTTTGAACAGAATAACCTTCAGGAATAGTTATAGATATAGAAAATTTCTCTTGCCAAGGTATTCCGAAATCTATTGGGAAATTTCTTGTTTCAGATTTAAAAGGGTTTTCTTTAGTGGCTAAAAAGAATAAAGGAGAGATGTACAATTTATCATTTAATTCCTCAACTAAATCTTCACTTGAAAACTTAATATTTTGAATTAATGATTTAGATAAGTTTGTTTTATTTAGAACTTTAAACTCATCAATTTCAATACTATTTTTTTCTTCTATAGATGAAATAATGTCTTCTTCTTTTTTAATGTTGTTTTTTTTACGATAAGATTTTGCGAAATGATTAGTAAGTGTTTTTCTGTATAAACCAGAAACCTCTCCAGTATCTTCAATTTTTATATGAAGTAAGTTGTTTTCCTTAGAATAGTGAGACGGTGTTAGTTTTACTTCATTGGAAGAACCATTTTTATGTATTTCTCTACCATACCAGTTTAAAACTCTATTTGGAAGAACGTTTGGAATTGAATATTGATCTGTAGCGTCTAATAAAATTGATTTTCCTGTTGAAAAGTTAACTTTGGTAATAACATAATTATAACCTTCTCTAGTTGGGTATAATGGAATTCCGTTGTTTTTTGTACTTACTAAAACCGGGTTAGCTTTTAATCCCGAAGACCTCAACATAGACGTTAGTGCTAAGTTTATTTCTGCAGCGTTACCTATACCTTCTTTATAAGCTTTTTTTACACCTTTTTCGGTATATTTTCCGTAATAATCATTCCACTTTATCTTTGCCTTTACAAATTGAAAGATTAAAGCTGCCTTTTCAAAATCATTATTGGCAATAGTTAAAATTTTACTTAAATCGTCTTTGTAATAACTTGTTTTTTCTAATTCTGCTCCAAAATTAGATGATTTATATATTGTCTTACAAACATCACTCCAAGTTGTTGAATAATTTTTAAATATTGAATTTGGAAATTGAGTTCCAGAAAGCTCGAACTCAATAGTTGCTCTGTAATTATCTAAATTCCCTGTATAAGGTTCTTTGTCTTTTAAAGAAGGGATATTTGAGCCTGTATACGTTAAAACGTTTAAACTAAACTTTTTTACATGGTTAGACACATTGCTAGTAAGAACAGAACCCATAGATGTTCTTTGTGAGTTTCTAACTCTTGAGTTCCAGTTTATACTACCTTGTTTTTTTGCTTTTGTTAATGGAATGTTGTAATAACCTCTCGGTTTAGAGCTAAAAATAAAATATTCAGGTATTTCAGCGACATAATTAACCTGCTTAACTGGAATTTCGTGTTGAAAATTCATTGTTCTAATTTCCCAAAAAGGTGTAGAATGCTTATAAGTAATATCTATAATTGATTTTTCCGTTACTTTAGGAAAAGTTATTTTCTTTTGACATTTGAATTTGCTGATTCTTTCTTCAAAAATATTTTTACTTGTAAGTTTAGATCTTTTAATTTTATCATTTTCTAGATTAAAAGTATAAGATTTTATTGAGTAAACTTTTTCTTTTTCGCCAGACTCAGGTTTATAATATGTTATATTTTTTAGAGCATGTTTTAAACCTTCTTTAGAGTAGATTTTAATTCTGTCGTGATATTCGGTAACAACTTCAAAACCATTATTTATATCGTATCTAAAGAAAGTCCTCCTTTTTTTTAGAAGATAAACAGCATCTGCAGTAGAATCTAATGGATAAAATTTCTCCTCTAATTCTTCTTTTGATACTTTTCCAAATTTAATTTCTTGTGCATAAAAGAATGCCGAAGTAAATAACAGTAATGTTAATATTAGTAGCTTTTTCATAGTTGATTTTTAGTTAGTTCTATTCTTAAATTATCGTATTTGGTTACAGTTTTTATAAATTTTCTATATGCCTTGTATTTTTCTTTAGGAAATATTCCATCTTTTAAAGCATAAATTCTTTCATATACTAATTTGTTGTCGGTATCTTTTTTGAATTTTAAGTGATAAGTTCCAAATTCATTTTCAATTTTCTTCTCAGAAGGTAAATGTTCTAACCCATATCCTTTAGGTAGTTTGAAAGAAAGGGTATCATTATCAATAAAGCCAGTTGTTATTTTAAAATCATTTTTCCTTTTTCTATATCTTTTTGGAATATAATTATTCTGATTAAATAAATTTACTTTAAAAATATAACTGCTATCTCTTACTGATGCATATTTTTTAATAGTTATACTTAAATCTTCGGTTAGTTTTACTTGCTTTTTATCATTACTTATTTTAGAAGAAACAATTTCTAAGTTGTTAATGTAATCCCATGTGTTAGATTTATAATATTTTTCTTTTTCTTCTTCAGAAAAATCATCTAAATAATACTTGTCATCATATTGTAATCCTTTAGAGGTTCTTATAACAGTCGCTTTTACATTCCCGCTTTCTTCTAAAGTTATATCGGCTTTTATACTTTGAGAATTATCATTCCTATAATACTTAGGAGTTCTTTTAATAATTCCGCCTTCAGGAGTGATAACCAAGACATTTCTATCGTCTGTAAAATCACCCAAAAAGCCAAATGGAACTTTTTGACTTGTGCATTCTAGCCAAATATCTTTTTGTTGGTTAGGAATGTTTAGAATAACATGATTTCCTTGAATAGATGTAAATTCTTTATCAATATTTCTTTTACTACCTGCATAAACAACTGTATAGAACGAAGTAACACCAATGGCATCTAATAAAGCTTTGGTGTAGTTGGTTAATCCTTTACAATCTCCATAACCAACTTCGTCTACTTTATAAGCAGTTTCTGGCATCCAGCCACCTATATCAATTTGTACACTGATATATCTTGTTTTATTTTGAACAAAATCATAAACAATTTTCGCTTTTTCAATCGGATCTTCTATGTTTTTAACTAATTCTTTTACTTTAGAGACAGTTGCTGGAGGTAAAGAGTTTCTGCCAAAAATAAAGTTGTCATACATCCACTTTCCAAAATCTTTCCAGTTAGAGGCATTTCCCTTTACTCCCTTTAGAGCAAAGTTATTTAAAGAGATGTGTATACTAGGGAATAGTTCATTACTATTAATAGAATACCTCTCGTATTTAATTGCTTTTTGATTTTCAATAGAGTACTGTAATGTGTTATCTGTAGAAGAATCTTTTACAGAAAATTTTGTTAAGTTTTTTTCTCTTTTGCGAAAAGGTATAGCTGTTGGATTATGAACTGTATATTTACTTTTTTCTATGGATAAATTATATCCTTCAACAGGAAAAAAAGGAGGGATAAAAGCTGTGGAAGAATTTTTATATTCAGATTCAAATACAACAGTATAAGGATACGATTTTGGTGTGTATTCTAAATATTTTACTCTAGAGTCTGAGTATAATGAAACATCATCTATGGCGCTTACATCATTAAAATCACCCTTAGAATATTTTTTAATTCTATTACCATAAGAATTGTAAATAACTGCTTTTAATTTAGATATTTTAGTGTCTTCGTTGTAATGTTTATAAGCATCGACAAACTTTTTGCCTAGTTTATTAAATACTGTTACAATTCTTTTTTCGCTAACGATTAACTCGGTTTGAGATTTTATAGCAATATTAATCTCATAATTTCTGATAACAGCATTACTGTTTTCTTTGAGTTCTAGAGGAATTAAACTTGTGTTTAGATTTTTTTCTTGCGAGACAGAAAAACCCGATAACATTATTAGTAATAATGCTATGAAGTTTTTTAAACTTTTCATAAACAATTAATTTTTGCAACGCAATTTATGAAAAGCCTATTAAAATATAAAACAGTTATAAAATTTTCTGCTGATTTTTATAAAAAGAATCTGCTTGAAGTTTTAGTAAATTGCGAGCCATTTTTTGCTTGTAATTATAAATTTCTTCTTCAGTTTTTAAATCAGAATATATTTTGTCATTCAAATCAATGTCAGTTTGTAGAATAGCTTCTCTTTGGTGAACTTGTTGTTGGATCCAAGTTTTAACTAACGACTCTTGATTTTCTAATTTATAATCGTATTCACTTTTAGAACTAATAAGTTTAGCAAAAATAGGTGCCGTTTCAATGGCTAAAAACAATAAGAAAATAAAGAATGATGGCAACCATGGTAATTTATTGAGTGTATTTACACGTGCCATTAATCCGTCAAAGTTAGAGATAATTGGTTGGGTTTTTGTCTCGGCTACTTTTTGTTGTTCAGTAAGTTTTACTATAGAAGCTTCTTTGTCTTTTATTTTTTCAGCATTAGCAGCCTTTAACTCACTCAATTCTTTGAGAGCAGCATCGTGTTTTTCTCTTTTTTCTTTGTATACAGGTCCTTTGCCCAAAAGTTTTGTGCCTTTCCTTCCTTCCGCTTCAGCTATATAAGTTTCATATAAAGCATTTACATCGTTTTCTTTATCTGTGATTTCTTCTTTTAAAGTTGTGATTTCAGAATTTAATTGTTGAATCTCAGGAGTAAATTGTTGAGCAATTTGAGTTTTGTTATTCAACGTCATTTGGTTTTTCTCTTCTAATAAAACTTGATTAATCTCCTTTTCAAAAATCTTTAACTCCAAAGGTTTAGAAATTACTACAGCAATAATCATTGCTAAAAGTAAACGTGGAATTACTTGAAGAATTTCTTGACGTTTAGAGTCTCTTTTTTTGATAGTAGAAACAATAAACCTATCGAGATTAAAAATTAATAATCCCCACAATAAACCAAAAAATATGGATGAATAGATATTGTCGAAAACAGTATATAAAGCATAGCTACAAGCTATGATGGCCATTAAGGCAGTAAAAAATACAGTAGCACCAATGCCAGCATATTTATTTTGCTCTCCGTTAGAACAATCTTTGATTAAATCTTGATCAACACCAGAGCATAGGAGAAAAAATTGTTTGATCATCTTATAAGCTTATACTATAAGAACGATAGCTTTTAAAAAATGTTACAAAAAAGCCTCACTAAGTGAGGCTTTTAACAATTTTTTATTTTTTTGATACAATATAGATAGAACCGTTTCCATTCTTGTCTTTTACAACATTTAACTTTTCGATGTCATTTGGGTCTAACTTCTTGATTTTTTCTTTTTCAATTAATTTTCCATTTAAATAGTAAGTAGGATTTGTACCACTACTTTTTTTAGATAGTGCTATGATTTCATCGTTAGTTAAGTCATTAAACTTATCTATAGATACAGATTTTTGATTAACTTTTTTCTTAGGATTTAATACTTTTCCATTTTTATCTACTAAATATCCCCAACGATTAAAATATTGAGTTTTTCCATTCTTTTTTACATAAAACAATGTTTGCTTATTTATGTAATACCAACCTCTTTCTTCACCATTTTTAGAGTACGTGGTTTTTTTATTTTTGACTTTAATATGTTTTTTAGAAGTTGAAGGAACAGTATCTTTTTTAATCTCTTCTTTAATTTCTTTTAACTCAATTTTTTCAACTACTTCTTCAGGAGTCTCTTGTACTTCTTCAATAACTTCAATTGTTCCTGGAGCAGACATTATTTGAGTTTCTTGTATTTCCTCAGCCTCTTCAATGTCTGATACTTTCTTGGGTGGAGGAGGAATATTAGACTTTTCTCCTTTTCTTACATAATCTCTTGTGCTAAACTTAATAACTTTTGGATCTCTTTTAATGTTGGTTAAAATATCTAATCTCCTTTTGTTTTTTACTAACCGAAGAGCTTTTTTACGACTTACTTTTTTACCATTAAAGTAAAATTGAGCAGTAGGATATTCATGTATTAATTCTTTAGCATTTTTAGGAAAAGGAGGTGGAGGAATATTTGTAATATCTCCCTTTTTTATTTCTGGAAAATTAGACTTTGGTGGTGGCGGAGGAGTAGTTCCTGATGTTTTAAACTCACTTATAATTTTATTATCCTTATATACTTTAGTTATGTTTTGATCTGGTATAACTTTATCTGAAGCAGTTTGCTCAGGATTTATAACCTTTCCTTCTTTGGTTACAGTTTGTCCATATTTATTATAAAAAGTGAATTTCTTTCCTTTTTGCACATAGTAAAGTTTTTGTCCATTGTTTTCATAGAACCC
Source organism: Tenacibaculum holothuriorum (assembly GCF_002120225.1). Lineage (GTDB taxonomy): Bacteria > Bacteroidota > Bacteroidia > Flavobacteriales > Flavobacteriaceae > Polaribacter > Polaribacter holothuriorum. The sequence goes on from NZ_LAPZ01000009.1 coordinate 17,160, forward strand.
CGTTTTAGGAGGAGGTGGAGGTAATTTGTCTAAATTACTTTTTGCAGGTGGAGGAGGTGGAGGTAACTGTTTTTTTATTTTTAGAATATGCTTTTTTGTATTTAAATTGTACTGATATTCTTGGGGAAAGCGTTTGCTTCTCGCATTGTTATGAACAAAACTTCCTGAATAATTGTAGAAATCTGTGTTTTTGTAATTATTTAAAATTTCATTCTTAGCAACTTTCCCGTCAATCCAAATTGCATATTTCTTTGAGTTTTTTAATTCTTGAAATAATTTAGCACTTAATGTTTTCTCTCTTAAAACTATTGGTGCAGGCGGAGGAGGTATTAATTTTTTTTCTTCTTCAGTTAAGTCAGTAAACTTTTTAGTAATTGTTTTACCGTCTTTGGTCGTATAGGTAAACGTTCCTTTTTTACGATTTACAATTCTTTTTAATGTTGGAATAGAGTCGTTGTTGTTTTCACTAATGCTTAATTTTAAAGCATCAACATTTTTTAGTTTTTTATTGATGTCTTCTAACAATCTTGAAGACATTGTAGAACTCTTAATTTCAGTATGGCTGTTTGACTTGTCTTTGAAAAAATCAGTATCAATTTTTTGATTCTCCGTTTCAAAATCATTTTTAGTTACTTCAGCATCTATAAAATCATTACTATTTACTTTTTTGTAGGTTTCGGCACGTTCTGCAAAAACAAATACACTTCCTATAAGTAGCGGAATTACCGCCAACTTTTTTAGCCAATTATTGACTTTCGATGTTTTAGTAGTCATCATAACTAATCGTTTTTTTGTTAATGAATAATTCAAATTACTGGCCAAGTAATAATCGTTGTTCCAAGCAGCTTTATTCAGTAATAAATATTGATACTCAGAAATATTTTTAAAAGAATTTATAACCTTTTCATCAGCAATAAATTCGTGATTCAATTGAATTGATTTTTTTAAGAAATAGAATATTGGGTTAAACCAAAAGATAATTTTTAATGCTTCGATTAATAACACGTCAACTGTATGTCTTTGAGTAACATGTGTTAATTCATGTGTAAATAATTCGTCTTCTATTTTTTGAGAATTGTACTCGTGTTTATTGATGAAAATATAATTCCAGAATGTATGCGGACTTATGACATCATCTACCAAAACTAATACAGCTTTGTCTAGTTTTATTTTAATGTTTCCTGTTACTTTTTTATAGATTTTATATAAATTAAAGCCGAAACGAATAAGCAGAATAGTAGAAATAGCTATTGAAATAATTAAGGCAATGTCCCAATAATTTAGAGCTGTTTCAACAGGAGTTGAAGTATCTACGATGAAATTTTGATTAATTACAATTGGAGTTTCAATTATTTCTACAGGAACTTCTATGTATATAATATAAAGCGGAGCAACAAAAGAAAAAAGAATACTTCCTAATAAATAGAAACGATTAAATTGGTGCATCTTTTCTCTCTCCAAAACCAAATGATAAAATACTAGTAATAGAGCTAAACAACTTGCCGATTTTAATAAATACGTTATCATTTTTTTTGTTGTTCTATTTGATTATCAATTAATTTTTTTAAGTCTTCTAATTCGGTAAGTGTTAAATCTGTTTCAGAAGTAAAAAATGAAGCAAATTGACTCGCTGAATTATTAAAAAAGTTTTTTATCAATCCGTTTACATGTTTAGAAAAATAATCTGATTTTTTAACTAGCGGAAAATATTCTCTCGATTTTCCATACAATTTATAATCTACAAAACCTTTGTCTTTCATTCTTTTAAGCAATGTTGCTACTGTTGTAGTAGCTGGCTTTGGTTCAGGAAATTCTGCTAATAAATCTTTCATAAAAGCTTTTTCTAATTTCCATAACAATTGCATTACTTGTTCCTCGGTTTTTGATAATTGCATCTCTACATGTTTAGAATTTGCTCTACAAATGTAGAAATAAATTTTAATTCTACAAATGTAGAGGTGTTAAAAAATGATAATTTCTTATTTTTGAATAAAATTTTTAAATGATGAGAATCTTTGTCTTATTAGTGTTTTCGGTAGCTTTATCGGCTTTTTCACAGCAAAAATTCGAAAGAGAATATCGAATAAAAATTGAAGAAGTTCCCGCTGAAGCTAAGGCTTTTATAAATAAATGCAAATTTGATAAGAAGGTAAAATGGTACGCAGAAGAAAGTCAAGATGGAAAAACAATCGAAGCAAAATCATGTAAAAACAAGTATAAATATAGTGTTGAATTTTCTTCTGACGGAAAAATTATTGATATTGAAAAAACAGTAAAGTGGAAAGAAATTCAAAAAGAAACTAAAAGAAATATTAAGCAAACATTATCTCAAAAATTTAAAAAATTCAAGATTAAGAAAGCTCAGATTCAATGGAAGACGGATGAAGATACTTATTTAAAATTGATGAATAGAGCCTCAAAAACTACGATAAAAGAGTTGTTCGAATTAATTGTGAAAGGTAAAAAAGAGAGTTCTTATAATTTGTACGAAATCTTATTCGATACGAAAGGAAACATTGTTAAAGAGTTGAAGTTTGCTCCTCAAAACACCGATAATTTAGAATTTTAATATGAAACAAATTAGTATTCTTCTTTTGTTTGTTTCGCTGGTGTCTCACGCTCAATCTAATTTTACAGGAGGTTTTTTGCCGAAAATTAATCTTTCAACAAAGCTTTCTGCTAAAACAAAATGGGTAAATAGTATTGAAGCTCGAGAGGTTATTTATAAAGACAACTTTCAATTCACTCATAATTTAGTAGATGTTTCTACGATTTTTTCTGTAAAAACCGATTTAAATCAATCTATTAATCTAGGTTATATAATTCGTTTTAAGGAAGGTGAAACAATTCATAGGTTTTTACAACATTTTAATGTAGTACAGCAGCTAAACGGAATAAAGTTAGCGCATCGATTAGGAATGGAACAGTTTTATCAATCTAAAGTTAGTCCGCAATACAGAACTCGTTATAGAGCTACTCTACAAAAGCCATTAAGCGGTGAAAAAGTAGATGATAACGAATGGTATTTTAAATTGTCTAATGAATATTTATATCAGTTTAATCAAGAAGATTTTGAAGTAAGACTTTCTCCTTATTTAGGTTATCAATTGAGTAAAAAGGAAAAAGTAGAGCTTGGTTTAGATTATCGTTTAGGAAAACTATTAGATACCCCAAAGAAAAACTCTCTATGGTTTCGTGCTACTTGGTATATTGTTATCGATTAAGCGGTCTTTCATTTATCCAATTAAAACCTCTAGATTTTAGTAAAAAATCATCAACATTTTTAGGCTTTAACTGAATTTTAATTGAATCTTTCTTTATAATTCCTGTAATGATAAGTTTATTGTTAACCTTTTTAAAGTTTAAAGTATCGGCAGTTTTCTCGTATCTTTTACTAAAGGCAATAACGTTTTTAAGAGTGTCTACTCTAAATTTATAAAAGTTTTGTTTGTCGTCCATTGTCTTTATACTAGCAACTCTTGGATGATCGATAGCAATGTAACGCCAACGTTTTTCCTCATTTAAGTTTGCAGGAACTTCAACCGTGTTCTTCTCAAATTTTTCAACTTCCCAAATACCATATAATGGAGGTTTGGCATTCACATAAAACTTTTTATACCTAGGATAATTGGTGAAAACGAACAATCCAGATATCAAGAGGAAGAGAACAACCTTTACGATTAAAATTATTTTACGATCACCTTTTTTTAATTGTGGATAAATGATGTATTCTCCAATATTATTGTTTTGAACTAGTACTCCAAAAACACGTTTAAAATCTGCCATGAGTAATAGAACTCCCATAAGCATTAAATGAAACGAAAATATTTTTACAGGAATATCGAAGCATAAGTTCATCATAAAAACATTAAGCATTACCACAATTACTGCTATTGCTCCTAAGGTTTGTGTTCTACGAGGGATTAATAATATACCAGCAATAACTTCAGCTAAACCAGCAAAAATGCTGTAGGTTTTAGAAAAGCCCATAAAAGTCCATGCTAATCCCATTGGTGATTTTTCTCCGAGTGTTTTAATCAAATTTGCGTTTGATAATTCTGGCATTTGTAAATGAAACACTTTTACAAATCCGTAGGTGAACATAAAAAAGATTAGGATAAAACGGACTCCAACTAAAAAGCCGTATTGTAGTTGATTGTATGACTTTCTTTTTCGATCTATTAAAGACCAAATAATTGCACCAATTATCGAAAGGAAGAAAAATAAAAAGAGTAGTAAATAAGCATACGTGGTATCTCCGCTTCCTCTTCCGTTTGATGAAAATTCATAATTAATATCAAATATATAAGTTCCTAACCATTGAATAATTGGATTCCATATACTAGCAGTAAATAATGAAAGTATGTATAGCGTGAAGTATAAAAATAAAAATCTGAAACTCACTTTTTCAAATGAATTCCAGATTTCTTTTTTTTCTCTAGTTAAAATCATAGTCGGTTAGTTTTTGCTAACAAACTACGAAAAATTATTTACTCAATTCAGTAAAGTATTGATAGAAATACGGAATGGTTTCAATTCCTTTTAAGTAATTCCACACTCCAAAATGTTCGTTTGGAGAGTGAATTGCATCAGAATTTAATCCGAATCCCATTAAAATAGTTTTACTCTTTAATTCTTGTTCGAATAAAGCAACGATAGGAATACTTCCTCCGCTACGTTGTGGAATTGGCGTTACGCCAAAGGTTTCCTGATAGGCTTTACTTGCTGCTTGATATCCAATGCTGTCAATTGGAGTTACATAGCCTTGACCTCCATGATGAGGTGTAACTTTTACTTTTACTGATTTTGGAGCGATGCTTTCAAAATGTTTTTTAAACAATTCAGTAACTTCTTCCCACTCTTGTCCAGGAACCAAACGCATAGAAATTTTAGCATATGCTTTTGATGCAATTACAGTTTTAGCACCTTCACCAATATAACCTCCCCAAATTCCGTTTACATCTAAAGTAGGACGAATAGAATTACGTTCGTTCGTTGTGTATCCTGCTTCACCATGAACATCATCAATATCTAAAGCGTTTTTATATTCTTCTAAAGAAAATGGCGCTTTCGCCATTTCATCACGTTCTTCACGAGATAACTCTTCTACTTTATCGTAAAATCCAGGAATGGTAATGTGATTGTTCTCGTCGTGTAAAGAAGCAATCATTTGTGTTAGAGTATTAATAGGATTTGCTACTGCACCACCATATAGCCCTGAATGTAAATCTCTATTTGGTCCAGTTACTTCAACTTCAACATAACTTAATCCGCGTAAACCTGTAGTAATTGATGGAATGTCGTTAGCGATCATTCCAGTATCAGAAATTAAGATGACGTCATTTGCTAACTTTTCTTTGTTTCTAGGAACAAACCACGCTAAACTTTCTGAGCCTACTTCTTCTTCACCTTCAATCATAAACTTAACGTTACATGGTAAGTTACCTGTGTTGGTCATGTACTCTAAAGCTTTTACATGCATGTACATTTGCCCTTTATCGTCACAAGCTCCGCGTGCAAAAATTGCGCCTTCTGGGTGAATATCTGTTTTTTTAATTACAGGTTCAAAAGGAGGTGAAGTCCATAATTCGATAGGGTCAGCGGGTTGCACATCGTAATGTCCGTACACTAAAACAGTTGGTAAATTAGGATCGATTATTTTTTCTCCATAAACAATTGGATATCCAGGAGTTTCGCAAATTTCTACGTTGTCACATCCAGCTTTTTCTAAACTTTCTTTGATAGCATCGGCAGTGTTTAATACATCTTGATTGTAAGCAGGATCTGCACTAATTGATGGAATTTTTAATAAATCGACTAACTCGTTAATGAATCGATCTTTGTTTTTTTCTATATATGATTGAACGGTTTCCATTGAATAAAATTAAATGTATTCAAAAATAGAAAAATAATATAGAACTTCTTTGCAGTTTGTGTTTATTGTGTATATTTGCAGGCACAATTCAAGAAACACGCGGGTGTGGTGGAATTGGTAGACACGCTAGACTTAGGATTTAACCTAATAAAAGTTCTTAAAATATTGAAAAAGCGGGCGTGGTGGAATTGGTAGACACGCCAGACTTAGGATTTAACCTAATAAAAGTTCTTAAAATATTGAAAAAGCGGGCGTGGTGGAATTGGTAGACACGCCAGACTTAGGATCTAACCTAATAAAAGTTCTTAAAATATTGAAAAAGCGGGCGTGGTGGAATTGGTAGACACGCCAGACTTAGGATTTAACCTAATAAAAGTTCTTAAAATATTGAAAAAGCGGGCGTGGTGGAATTGGTAGACACGCCAGACTTAGGATCTAACCTAATAAAAGTTCTTAAAATATTGAAAAAGCGGGCGTGGTGGAATTGGTAGACACGCCAGACTTAGGATTTAACCTAATAAAAGTTCTTAAAATATTGAAAAAGCGGGCGTGGTGGAATTGGTAGACACGCCAGACTTAGGATCTAACCTAATAAAAGTTCTTAAAATATTGAAAAAGCGGGCGTGGTGGAATTGGTAGACACGCCAGACTTAGGATTTAACCTAATAAAAGTTCTTAAAATATTGAAAAAGCGGGCGTGGTGGAATTGGTAGACACGCCAGACTTAGGATCTGGTGCCGCGAGGTGTGGGAGTTCGAGTCTCCCCGCCCGCACTTTTTCAACTGCTAAATTGCAGTCATAAAACCTCTCAGAAATGAGAGGTTTTTTTGTTTGGGTACAACATAGGTACAACATTTCCACTTTTTTGAAGAAGAATTATAGAATGATGCTATATGCTTTCATTTGAATTCAAACTCTATTTCTTCTATCAAGGATTAATAAATTTTGAGTTTTCTCAACTTTTCTTCTTCGTTTGAGAGTTTATTATCATACAATATACCCGCAATATAAACTCGTAAAATACTTCCATCAAAAGACTACGGCATAAAGCCAGCACTTCTTCCCTCGCTTATTTATTCCGTTTCCTTTTGAGCTAAGATTTTATCTTCCGTTTGGTTTCTGCTCAAATATTGTTTAATCAAAAATTTGAGTATTATGACAACAAAAGCAAGTACCAAGAAGAGAAGAAGTAGAGCGAAGATTACTGCAACTTCTGAACTAAACGGAAATTCAGCAAAGCTGGAAATTCAGAACCTGCCCATCGGAAAAATTAAGGCTGACCCAGAACAGCCCCGAAAAACCTTTGACGAAAAACATTTGGAACAACTTTCCGAAAGTATCAAACAACACGGTGTACTACAACCGATAACAGTACGGAAATCTGGAAAGGATTTTATCATCGTTATGGGCGAAAGAAGATTTCGTGCAAGCAAAATGGCTAATAAAGCAACTATTCCCTGCATTGTTAGAGATTATAAAAACAATGATGTTCTGGAAGTTCAAATCATTGAAAATCTGCAAAGACAAGATGTTGAACCTACCGAGGAAGCTGAATCAATAGCCTACCTAAGCGAGAAATATTCACCGTCCGAAATTGCAAAGCGACTGGGTAGAACGGATAACTTTATCAGACAGCGCCTAAAATTAGCAGGTCTAATAGATGGCTTTAAACACTTTGTTCGCAAAGGTGAAATGACGATTTCGCTGGGTGTTGCTGTTGCACTCTTTGCACCAGAGGAACAACAGATGATGTTGGAAACGATGGGTGAAGATTTCAATGCCCATCAAATCAACAAGATGATTAAAGACCAGACCTACGACTTAGAAAAGGCATCTTTCGATGTAAGTGACAAGAAATTGGTGCCGAAAGCTGGGTCTTGTGTGGAATGTCCGTTCAATGCGGCCAATCAAGGCAACCTGTTCGGTGAGGGTAAAATGGTCTGCACAAAATCAGCTTGTTTCGAGACAAAGAAATGCAAGTCGTTCTTTAACCTGATTGAAAAATCCAAGAAAGAAAATGTACTACTGATTCCTGAAATACGACAGTATTGGGCGGATGACGAAAGCAATCAGCTCATTATTTCACAGTTGGAAAATAATGGCTTAATGGTCTATCTGCTTGATGATGTCGAAATCATTGAAAATCCAGTTAAGCCAACAATCGAGGCTATCAAGAAAGAGTGTCAACATTATGATTATTCTGAGGATGAACTGAATGCCGAACTTAAGGAAGCGATAGAGCGTTATAATGAAAAATTGGGAGAATATAATTTAGCTGAAGAAAAAGGATTTGTGAATGGTATTGTGTTCCACCCTGAGACTTACCAAAACAAGGAAGTGTTTGTCAAGGTGATTGAAAAATCAAAAGATGAAGCAACTGAATATTCAGCACCATTGGCCAATAGGAAAATGGCGGATTGTACGCCCGAAGAACAAATCGTGAAAATCAACGAAAGGGAAATCCGTAAGAAGCACATCGAGAATAACAAACAGTTTGAAGAAGTTGTGCAAATGATTAGAGAGACTAAATATGTTGAGACGAAGAGGACACTTTCCACAGATGAAATGGTGGTATTTTCGATATCACTTTTTGAGAACAATGTGGATTATATGAGCCAACAGAAATACTTTTCAAAATTGTTAGGCAATACTTCGAAGATGACCAGAGTTGAAATTGTAGAGAATTTTAAGAAGAATTTCAAAAAGGAAATCTTTCATAAGTTGATACGCTATATGCTTACCAAGCAAGTGCATTTTGGCGAGAGCAATCAAGTGAATAACCTGACCAACATTTCATTCTATAATGCAATGCGAGGCTACTACAAATCCAAGATTTCAGACATTGAAAAAGCATATACTGAAAAACGAGACAAGCGCGAAAAGCGATTGAAAGAGCGAATAGCAGTTCTTGAAAAGAAAATTCAGGAACTAAACGATTAGCTTTTGTTGTTTGAAGAGGAGTTGGCGCTCTTGCGCGCTCTTCTTCTTTTTTATTCTAACGAACTGATATATTTTGAAGTGACAGGAAATATTCTATCTATTCAAACATTTCTTTCGGTAAATTTCAACTATATTTAAAGTCAATTTTAACTAAAAACTATTCGGCACAATTAATTTCATTCTGATAATTTGAAAGTGCTTACTATAATTTGAGAACTTTTGAACTAGAAGAAATAAAATTAATCCTTGAACACGCACCAAGTGTCAAGATTTTGAAATCCCGTAACCGGGAACTCATATTACTTTTTCTTATATCCACTTTTCCCGATACAAGCAAAAGCCATCCCTACGATTTTCTACATTCTAAACTTACAGACCACCTAGAAAGCATTCAGCTAGAGGAAGATGACGAAAGTGATTTACAATTTGCTGATAGCTATGAAATGAAGGCAAATAAGCTACTGAAAAGGTGGACTCGAATGGGTTTTCTAACAAGTTTTAGAAATGAAAACGGGTCAGATTACTACCAACTTACCAGCCATACTACCAAAACCCTTATATGGTTAGAGAGTCTAAAGAAAAAAGAATTTGTTGGCACCGAATCCAAATTCAAAGAAGTATTCAATCAATTAAAAGAACTTGTAGAATGGACTAACGATGATGTTGAAAAACGTATTGAAATCCTAGAGGATAGAAAGCGTGAGATTGAAAAAGAGATTGATGATTTAAAGATACGTGGCACGGTAGATACGTACCAAGAATATGAAATAATACCAAGATTTCAAAACATCAACGATACAGCGAAAGAACTTCTATCTGACTTTAAAGAGGTAGAGCTGAATTTCAAGGAAATTTCAAAAGAGATTTATTTAAAACATACTAATACCGAACTATCAAAAAAGGATGTACTCTCGTTCACTTTTGATGCTATTGATAAGTTGAAGAAAAGTCATCAAGGAAAAAGTTTTTATGCGTTTTGGCAATTTCTTATTGATAGAGGTTTGAAGACGGAATGGAATAAACTTATAGAAGAACTATTAGTCAATTTACAAGAAAAGGGTATTGAGATAGATGACGATTTTCTACTTGGCATAAAAAACAATCTTTTTGAAACTGGTCTACAAGTATACAGGTCTAATGATAAGATGGCCGAAAAAGTGAGTAATATTATTCGGGAAAGTGATTCTATAAACAAAGAAAGTTTGAAGAAACTACTTGCAGAAATAAAAAACCTTTTAATCCAGTCAAGTAAATTACCTAAGGTTCCGGATATATCAATTTTATTGGAAGGAGAACCTGAAATAGAACTAAATTTTGATAAACGGTTGACGCTTGAAAAGAAAAAGAGCAGAAACTATGACCAGCGCCCTAAAATTAATACCAAGAACATAGAACAATCGAATCAGTTTAAAAAAATAGCTAGTAAACGCCCAGTCAATAAAAAAATACTGAACGATAATATTGTTCGTGTTATTAAAGAAAAAGGTCAAGCATCCTTAGCTGAAATTATACAGGAACAAGGTGGAATAAATCAAGGTCTTCCAGAAGTCTTCGGGTATTTTAGTGTGCTGAAGAATTTTAAACATACGTTTAATGACAAGAAAGAGACTCAAATCATATTTGATGAAGCTGAAAATAAAACTATAAAAATCCCGGAAATAATAATTACAAAATGAGCGGATTAAAATCAAATTTAGAAGAATACTCTTTGGCCGTTGTTCGGTTGCTCAAAGGAACGGTCAACAGTAGTGACATTGTTTGGGACGATGTATTACTTTATAGAACAGCAATTCAAAAGTACGTTAACGTAATTGGATTGGAACTTATAATTAAAGAAGATGATGGCTATGCATTTTTAAAACAGTTTAATATAGATGATGATGACAACACCATCGGTCTTGTCTCTAGAAAACAAGTTGGGTTTGAGACCTCTGTGTTACTTGTTGTTTTAAGACAGATATTGGAAGATTTTGAAAATAATCCTACAGATTTTAGTGGCTCTGAAAAGTTTATCGATAGAGACGAATTAATTGACCAAATTGAGCTTTTTCTACCAGATAAATATGATAAAATAGGTTACCTCAAAGATTTAGAAAACTATATTAAAAGAATCGAAAAACTAGGCTACATCAAAAAAGTAGATGAAGATGACCGTAATGTTCGATACAAAATCCACAAAATCATTAAGGAAAAAGTAAACATTGATGCTTTAGAAGAATTTAAAATCAAATTGAATGAATATGTTGAGTCTATTTAGTACGAGGTCGGATACATCTGGATTTAGGCTCAATTATTTGGAAGTATATAATTGGGGAACTTTTGATGGAGAAATAATAAAAATTGCACCGAAGGGAAACAATTCATTGCTCACAGGAGCTAATGGGTCAGGCAAGACAACTTTTATTGATGCGCTGTTAACATTGTTAGTACCTCAAAAAAAGGATAGGTTTTATAATCAATCTTCTGGTGCGGAAAAAAAAGGTGACCGTACTGAAGAAAGTTATGTCTTAGGAAACTACGGAACAATACTGAAAGAAGGTGCTAGTAGTGCAACTGCTCAGCGGTTGAGAACCAAAGATACTTACTCTATTTTGTTGGCCTCATTTTCAAATACAGACCAGCGAACAATCACACTTTTTCAACTAAGATGGTTTTCAGGGAACGATATGAAACGTAGTTTTGGTATCGCTCACGTCCCACTATCAATTGAAACACATTTTCCAAAGTTTGATGATAAAAACATATGGAAGCATAGACTGGAACAAGAATTCAATTCAAATAGCTCAAAAAATAAAATTGAGTTCTTTGACAACTACCCTTCAAAGTATGCAAAACGTCTAGTAAGCATTCTTGGTATGAAATCGTTAAAAGCGCTAAAACTGTTTAATCAAACAGTTGGTATTAAGGTGCTTGAAGATTTAGATGGCTTTATCAGAATCAATATGCTTGATGATAAAGAACCAGAAGCTAGATATGTTGAATTACATAATAGCTTTATAACCTTACGTAGTGCAAAAAATAAGATTGATAAAACGAAAGAACAGCTTAAGCAACTAGAGCCCATAAGTAATCTTGCAACCAAACTAGCTGATAAGAATATTCGTAAAGACCAGTTAGAAAATTCAAGAGACTTGGCTGTACTTTGGTTTTCTCAAAAGGGGAATGAACTTTTTCTTGATGAGAAAAAAAGACTAGGGACTCTTAAGAGTAAAGTAGAAGCCGAATTAGCTATTCTGGAAGATGAGGAAAACACACTCAGGGAAGACCTGAGTATTTTAGTACAGCAAATTCAAAATGATGAAATAAGTGCCCAAATAGATAAGCTAACAAAGGACATTAAAATCATTGATGCAAAGAGGTCACAGAGGCAAACCAAACTCGATGCATATAATATATTGTCCCGAGTATTAACCTTAGATGAGAATCCAACTGAAACTTCTTTTCAGGAAAATCAAAACAATGCGAGTAAAAAAGCTGTAGAAACCGATAAGCGAAGGACTAAGTATATAGAGGAAAAAGCATCACTTGAAACAGAGATTACCAATATAGGTAAAGATTCAGAAACTATTGTTGAGACTATAAAAACGTTGAGAGAAAATGGTAATAACATTTCTGGTCGGGTAGCATCTATTCGCGATGAAATATTAGCAAAGACAGGAGCAACTAAAAAAGAAATACCGTTTGTCGGGGAGTTAATCAAAGTTACCGATGAAGAGGCAAAGTGGCATCCTTCTATTGAGAAAGTACTCCACTCATTTGCTCTAAGGCTGATAGTTCCAGAAAAGTACTATAAAACTGTAAATAATTATGTTAATGATACAGACTTAAAAGGTAAAATAACATACATACGGTATAAAGACTCCTTCTCGCTGAGTGCCTTGAATACTTATATGCCAGATGAAAATGAACTTATAAGTAAACTTAATTTTAAAATTGATTCACCATATGCGGATTTCGTTGAATATAATATTCAGTCTCGATTCAATTATTTCTGCGCAGAAGATATGAATACCTTCGCAAAAGAGGAAAAAGCCATAACCATTAATGGGCTAATAAAAAGAGGAAAAGGAAATCACGAGAAAGATGACAGGCCGCGCATAAATTCTAGAAATAATTATGTGCTTGGATGGGATAACAAGACTAAAATAGAATCCCTGCGTACCGAATATAACCAACTTCAAGAAAAGAGCAACAAAGCTGCTGAGAAACGAAAGTCTTTGGATTCATCAATTAAAGAATTGGGGATATTAAATAAAAATTACAATAAACTTCTAGATTCTTACCCAGTTTTTGACGATATAGATTGGAAAAAGTATGCATTGGAAATTCAAGATATAAAAGATACCATTAAACAACTAGAAGATGGTAACGACAAAGCTAAAGCACTCAGAGAAAGAAAGGAAAAGCTAGATGAAGATATCAAAAAGAAAGTAGCTGAGAAGAAGCCGAAGAATGAAATAATATTTAATACTAACAGAGAACTTAAAGAAATTGACAGGGAACTTGATGAATTTGGTTCTCAAATTAAACTATTATCTGAAACGGATGTTGACCTATCAAATTTCGATACTTCAGGCCTTGCTTTAAGTGAATTACAATTTGGTAATTTTAAAACAATCAGGTCAACATTTCAAGAGGAAAATTTAAAAGCCATAGGTGATGTTAATACGTCAATCTCTAAAACCAGAGAAAAACTAAGTCCTAAAATAGCTGCGTTCAAAAGTCCTGATAGAAAGATTTTAGACCAATATCCAGATTGGGGTTCCGATGTAAATGAGCTGTCTAGCAATCTTGACCACTTGTATCAATATCAAAACCTTTATCAAAAGTTGAAAGATGAAGATTTGCCTAGTTTCCAAACCAAGTTTGATACTTATTTAGAAGATACCATTATTGATAAAGTTGGTGCCTTCAATTTCTTTTTTGAAAAATGGATTGAGGAAATTAAGAAAACAATAAAAACTCTCAATGCTTCTCTTTACGCTATTGATTTTGAAGTCGCGCCTGCAAAAACATACATTCAATTGTCTGAAAGAATGGCTTTATCAGAACAAGCAGATGATTTTAGAAAATTACTGCACGAAGCGTTACCAGACGTGTCACAGATTACGACTACTGAAGCAAAACGTAACCACTTTGAAAATTATATTGAACCGCTAATTGAGCGGTTGGAAGATGAAAAATGGCGTAAGCAAGCTCTGGATGTGCGTTTTTGGTTTAAGTATAGAGCTGAAGAATTTGCACGAGAAGATGACCATAAACTTGCAACCTATGAAAGTATGAGTCATAGGTCTGGAGGTCAAAAAGCTCAACTCACTTATACCATATTAGGTGCTGCGATTGCATATCAATTTGGACTTACATCAACGGAAGGTCTAGAAGCAAATTCCTTTAGGTTTGTAGCTATTGATGAGGCCTTCAAAGCACAGGACCAAGATAAGTCAGAGTATCTATTAAAGTTATGCGAGCAGTTACATCTTCAAGTGTTAGTGGTAACACCTAGTGATAATATTGAAATTGTAGAGCCGTATATATCGTTCGTACACTTTACAGAAATCGAAAAAGGTAAAAAGAGCTCACTCTATGATATGCCAATAGAACAGTTTCAACAAGAAAGTGAAAAATATCTGAGCGTAGAATGATATCATCTGCAGAAATAAAGAAGAAGGCTAAGAAGAGTTACGCCACGTTTTTATCATCACTGATAAATCAAGAGAGTATATTCCCTTTAGAAATTAGGGGTAATAAATCCCCTGGAAAAACACTTGAAACGTATAGAAAAGAAATGGATGATTTGTTGTCTTCCTCAAAAGCCAATAAAACATATGCTTACACTATAGATTGTGTTAAAACTAAAACGCGATTCATTGGTTCTCAGAGTTTGCCAAAACGTATCTACTTTTCAAGCGAGCAGGATTATGTAGGTTATTTGAACAAAACAAATGAGGTAAAAAAATTCAAAGAATTACTGCAAATAACTTTAATAAATTTCCCCAAGCTTAAAGAGTGGTTAAGTAATAATCCATTAAGAGTGATTGCTAAACTGGAAGAATGGGACGATATTTTAAAAGTGATTAGCTACTTCGGTACAAATTCCAATCCCAATCTTTACATAAGAGAGTTACCGATAAAAGTGCATACAAAATTCATTGAAAGGAATAAATCTATACTAAGGGAGTTGCTTGATATTGTTGTAGTAGATAGTTTAAATAATGATGAGAAAAAGCACTTTGAGTCAAGATTTAATCTAAAATATAATGAACCCTTAGTGCGCTTCAGACTCTTGGATAAACTTATCGCTCAAAATTTCTTTTCTGGTTTAGAAGACGTTACTATTAAGATTAGTGATTTTTCCAAATTGGACTTATCTATTAAAAAGGTATTGATAGTAGAAAATCTTATGAACCTTTTGACATTGCCCAGTATGCCTAATACGATGGCGATTTTTGGCCAAGGATTCAAGGTATTATCACTAAAGAATATTAAATGGTTAAAAGAGTGTCAAATATATTATTGGGGAGATTTAGATGCACAGGGATTTGAGATTCTTTCTGGTTTCCGAAGTCACTATAAACAGACAAAAAGCTTGATGATGGACAAGGTGACATTTGATAAATATTATGAAGACGACTTAGAGACTAAATCTAAAGTCGCTTTACTTTCAAATCTCAATGAAGTCGAGAACCAAATGCACCAAATGCTTTTCACCAACAAATGGCGCTTAGAGCAAGAGAAAATCCCAATGGATTATACCCTGCTACAACTTAAAACACTAACCGAACAATAATAAAAACCAATGTACATATCCAACGTATCCATAGTCAACTATAAAAGTTTCAGAAATACTAAATTCTCTTTTAAGGAGGGTATTAATACAATTATAGGTGAAAATGGGTCTGGAAAGACCAATTTATTTCGTGCCATCCGTTTGCTTCTAGACGATAACCTTCTGAGGATGTCTTATAAGTTAAATGAGAATGATTTTAATAGACACCTAGGGCCATTTCAAGGGCATTGGATAATTATAAGTATTGAATTTAGTGACTTATCGCCAGACGAGGAAATACAATCTTTATTTATTCACGGAACTGGCGATGCAGCACAAGAAAAGCTTACACAAGCAACATATACTCTTTTGTTTAGACCAAAGCCCGATGTGCGTCTTAGATTATCTGATTTAGCAGAAGGCGATACTGAGGGAATGAATGCAATCCTGAACGAATTATCTATTGATGATTATGAAACAAAGTTTACTGGGAAAAGTACCGTAGATTTTAATGATGAAGATGTTTACAAAGACATTGTAGGTGACTTTGAAAATGTAAAATTTCGCTTTCCTGATGATGCATCTAAAATAGGAGTACTTATACCACATCAGCTTTCTATTTCTAGGGAAATATCGTTTACATTTATCCAGGCACTTAGAGATGTTGTCTCTGATTTTCATAATAATCGAACAAATCCTTTGTTAACATTATTAAAAGCCAAAAGTGAAGATATAGATGAAGCGGATTACGCAAACATCTCGGACCAGGTTTTGGCATTGAATGAGTCTATAGAACAATTGCCAGATGTACTAGATATCACCAAAAACATTTCGCAAACCATAAAGGAGACAGTTGGCGAAACCTACTCACCTTCGTCGCTCAGTATTAAATCAAGTTTGTCAGATGAAGCTAACAAACTTTTACAATCCCTAAAGCTGTTTATTGGAGAACCAGGAGAAGACCACGAAGGAGGAATTCACGAATTAAGTCTTGGTGGTGCAAACCTCATTTATCTAACGTTAAAACTATTGGAGTTTAAATACCAAAAGGCTAACGAGACCTTCGCTAATTTCTTATTGATTGAAGAGCCAGAAGCCCATATTCATACACATATTCAAAAAACGTTATTCGATAAACTTGATTATGGCGATACCCAGATTATATATTCAACACATTCTACACAGATTTCAGAAGTAAGCAACCTTTCAAACATCAATGTACTAAGCAAGAAAAGTAATTATGCGGTGGCTTATCAACCCGCTACTGGTTTGGATGAACCAAGAATTGTTAAACTAGAAAGATACCTCGATGCCATAAGAACAAATCTACTTTTCGCAAAAGGTGTTATTCTCGTAGAAGGAGATGCTGAAGAAATCTTGATTCCATCACTTATAAAAAAAGTATTAGGTTTTAGTCTTGATGAAATTGGTGTAAGTATAATAAATATTAGAAGTACAGGCTTTGAAAATATTGCCGATATTTTTCACGATGATAGAATTCAGAGAAACTGCGCCATACTTACCGATTTAGACACGTCAATTACTGCTGTGGCTATCCAAGAAGGAGATTCAGAAGCGATTAAAAAATATAAAACCAAATGCTACAATTCCGAAAGAAAAGGTCGTGAAAGACAAGAGAGTATAACCGCTTATATCGATGGAAACCGATGGCTTGAGGCTTTTTACGCTCACCATACATTTGAAGTGGATTTCTTGATGGCGAATGATTCAGAAGTCATGACAAATATCGTTGAACAAGTTTATACAGACCCACCCACGATTGCGTTGGCTAAAGAAGAATTGGAATCTGATGATGTTGCCATTGCTGGAAAAAGGATTTTGACTATGGCCAAACAAGAAGGAAAAGGATGGTTCGCTATATTGCTTGGAAACAATATAGATTCCAATACCGCTATTCCTAATTATATCTTGCAGGCCGTTCAGTTTGCTACACCAAAGATGAATAGAGAAATAGTTGCCGGTATTCTTAATCATAGAATGAAAGTTTTGCTTGCTGATGGGCAAGACTTAGCGTTTGATGCCTTTAAAAATAACCTTAATCGTTATCGCAAATCAGAAATCGAATTACCTCAAATCATTGATGAGTTTGAAACGATTGTTTTGGCCGATAGAGGTTTGGATTTTTTAAGACTGCTTTAAATATGTTTGTTTGGACCGATAAAGAATTAAATGAAGAACAAAGTGCAGTTGTAAAAGATGATGCCAACATACTTCTAGTTGCTTGCCCTGGTAGCGGAAAGACAAGAACTTTAACTTACAAAGTTGCTAATGAGTTGTCAAAATTAGATTCCCATAAAAAGTTTGTGATTGCCATTACTTACACAAACCGAGCAGCGAATGAAATTAAAGAACGAATAGAATTACTAGGTGTTTCTACAAGTCAACTTTGGATAGGGACTATTCATTCTTTTTGTAATGAGTGGATTCTAAAACCTTATTCAGCTCTTTTAGATGTGCTTAAGTTTGGTTATCGAATAATGGACGCTAATGAATCTGAAAACTTGTTAAGTGATTTGTGTACTGGTTATGACTATCCTAGAATTACTCATTGGGATTGTGGCCATTATGCAAGTATTAATGGGATAGTCCAAGGTATTCAATATGGAAGTAAATACAATAACGTAAGCGCAGTATTACAAGACTATTTTGCATATTTAGACGAGAATAATTTCATAAGTTATGAGCTTATGTTGTTGTATTCTCATCAATTACTTAATGAACACCCAGTAATTGCCAACACGCTTTCAAAGTTGTTTGAAATCATCTTAGTAGATGAGTATCAAGATACTAAAGAAATTCAATATCATATCATTTCAAAAATATGGCATTCTGGCCAAGGTTCGACACGAGCATTAATAGTAGGTGACCCAAACCAAACCATATATGGCGGTTTAGGTGGTTATCCTATTGAAAAAACTGAATTAGAAAGGCTCTCTGGCTTAGAGTTTAAAAAGCTAGAACTTGAGCAAAATTATCGCAGCTCTTCATCAATAGTAGATTATTTTGATAAGTACAAGACCTTTGAAAATGTGGTTTTGGCATCGGGAAAAGAAAAGGATTATGGCAGCATCGTATCCTTTAATAATCAAGTTCACGTAGATGATTTAGTAAAAGAGATGAGTAGACTGCTAAGGCATAATGTAGAAGTACTTGGCATTGACCCAAATGAAATTTGCATCCTTGGACCACAATGGATTCATTTGGCACCAATATCGCGTAGTCTTATGATAGAAATGCCAGAGTATAACTTTAATGGTCCAGGTATGGCACCATTTTCAAGAGATTTAGAAAACTTTTGGTATAAACTTTCACGAATTGTACTTACCGAAGCGTCACCTAGAATGTATTTGAGGCGTTTGAGATGGGCAAATGAAATTTTAAAAGACCTTGAAGATTCAGGCTATAATGTTGATGACATTAACCACAAATCAATCTTGAGAACCTGTAATAGTATCACAATAGATGAAACAAATGGATTAAAATATTTACAATCTTTTTTTGAAACATTTCTCGATGAACTTAATATTGACTTATCTACGAATATATCTTTGACAGAAAGCTTTGCATCATTTTTTGATAGTTCAAAAAAACGTATCGACCGAATTAAAAAAGAAGGCAATAATTTTATTGAGCATATTGATAGTTTTAAAAAAGTATTTCAACAAAAAGATGGAACTACCATTTCTACCATTCACGGTGTTAAAGGTGCAGAGTTCGATACAGTAATTGCTTTTGGCTTACTTGAAGGTTATGTACCTCACTCGAGAGATGCTAATGGAGATGAAACAGCTAATAGGTTACTTTATGTAATTGGTTCTAGAGCTAGAAAAAACCTTCATTTGATTTCAGAAACAGGAAGAAAGAATTGGAAAAACGAACCATACTTTCCTACCAATGTGCTTTCTCAGATTATTCATCAATATGACGAATTATAAAAAGCATTTTTTAAAATAAAAAAATAGTCAATCAATAGTAACGCAAAGATAAACTCGTAAAATACACCCATCAAAAGACTACGGCATAAAGCCACCACTCTTTCCTTTGCTTATTTATTCCGTTTCCTTTTGAGCCGAGATTTTAGCTTCCGTTTGGATTACCACTCAAATATTGTTTAATCTAAATTCAAAAGCTATGTATTTACAAAATTTACAGCAGGATGAAATCTTTGTTCCGTCAGAAATGAAATCCTTAAAAAGTCTGACACAGATGGAATCACGACGAGGACTTGAAAACGTTATCATCTCAAATGGTAAAATCGTCAATGTGGTCTCGAACAGTTATGGCCACATTCCAAATCAACTCTTCTTTAAGAAAGCCGAGGGAATGTTGACCGATGCACAACTGAACTTTCACAAGCGCACCATCAACAAGAATGATAGGTCATTCATAACCGACTTTATTATAGACGATAAAAGCCAATTTACTGTCAAGAATAATGCGGACTTGATTTTGCCGATGCTTCGGTTCAAGAACTCTTATGATGGTAGTGAAAAGACATCTGGCCACTTTGGCTTTTACAGAAAAGTTTGTTCAAACGGACTACACGTTTCACAAGCTGAAATCGAGTTTTCTATCAAACACAGAAAGAATAACACGCACCTCATTATGCCAAGGTTGAGCAATCTGTTCGATAAGTTTCTGGATAATGAGTTTTATACCATTACTAAGAAGTTTGATAAGATGAAAGACTTTAAAATCATCCACATTCAGGAATTTGTGAAAGCCATTTTAGACAAGACTCAACTGTTTAGGTACGAGTGTAGTGATAATAATAGTGACCCATCGAAAAAGTCTCGTGAGGTTATTGAGATTTTAAATTATGAAGCCTTGTTACTCAATGAAGAACCCAATCTGTGGTTAGGTTATAATTCCTTCAATGCAGTATTGCACAATACCTTGAAGAAGAGTTTTGGCCAACAAGAAAGATTAGATAAGAAGCTATTTGATGAAATTTATGAAATGGCTTAAAACCAAAAGGTTCATCCAGTACCTTAAACTGGAATTTTTCAACATTTACCACTATTGTCATTTAGTGGTAAATGTTTGATTTCAAATATTCGCCATTTTTTAGTAAATTTGGCAAAAGTTTGAATTAGTAATAATGCCTAAAATCATTGAAAACAAATTAATAGCTCATTTTAAAGGAAGAGATTTTTTTGAGAAGGATGAGCTTTATGAATTCTATCGAGAGTTTGAACCCAACCTAAAGGAAACCACCTTTAGATGGCGTGTCTATGACCTTAAAAAAAAGGATATTATTAAAACTATCGGTCGTGGATTATATGTTATTTCATATAAGCCAAAGTACAAACCTATACTTTCAGAACATCTTTTCAAAATAGCCCGTAAAACTAATGAGCGATTTGCAGATATTAAATATGCTATTTGGGAAACTCAATGGCTGAATGAGTTTACTCAGCACCAGACATCCAACCAAATGATTATTGTAGAAGTAGAAAAAGAATTTGCAGACTCACTTTATTATTATCTCAATGACAGTATGCGAATGGATTTTTTCTTGAATCCCGATGACAAAGAAATTGAATTCTACATTTCAGAAAGTAATGTGCCTGTTGTTATAAAAAGATTGGTATCTAGAGCGCCTCTTCAAAAAATAAAAAATAAGAAAAGTATTGTGCCTATTGCAACACTTGAAAAAATAATGGTGGATTTATTTGCTGATGAAAACCTGTTTCATTTTTACCAAGGTTCAGAAATGGTAAACATCTATGAGAAAATCATAGATAGATACAGTATAAATTTTACAAAACTGTTTAGTTATGCAAAACGACGCAGAAAAGAACAGGAAATCAAACAATTTATCGGGAATTATATTCCAAATTTTCTAGAGGACATACAATATGATTGACAACAAAAGTTTTACAAAGGAATGGTTAGATAGCTTCCGTGTAAAAAAAGAACATAAATCCATAAATGTGACCATTCTCGAAAAAATGGTGCACGCCTTGTCACTACTGGAGCATTTAAAATTAGCTGGACTCGATTTTGTATTTAAAGGAGGGACATCACTTGTACTCTTGCTTAAAGAAGGGAATCGGTTTTCAATTGATATTGATATAATTTCGAATATTGAACGTGGAAAATTAGAAGAAATTTTGGATATAGTCGTAGCAAATTCACATTTCAAAAAGCACATATTGAACGAGCGTAGAAGCTATAAGGAAGGTGTTCCAAAGGCACATTACACTTTTGAATTTGATTCGGTTTACAATCCAAACGTTCCTGGAACTATTCTATTGGACATCTTGTTTGACAGTCCACATTATCCAGAACTTATTGAGTCCTCTGTCGACATACATTGGTTGTCGGTTGATAAACCCATAACAGCTATTACTACACCCTCAGTGAATTCCATTTGCGGTGACAAACTTACTGCTTTTGCACCAGAAACAATTGGCATTCCATATTATAAAGGCGACCAGTTATTTGCTATGGAAATCTGTAAACAGTTATTCGATTTAGCGAAATTGTTTGAGAACATTACCGATATGGAAATGGTAAAAAAAAGTTTTTCTGCTTTCGCGAAAGCGGAAATATCTTACAGAAGCTCGGATAAAGATTTTAGCAGTAGAAAGCTTACAGAAACCGATGTGTTGTGGGATTCTATAAATACCTGTGCCATTATTGCCAGAAGAGAGCGCAACCCAACTGCCGAAACAAAAAAGAGATTTGTCGATTTAAATCTAGGCATACGCAGTTTTGGTAGTGCCTTTTTAATGACTGGACATTTTAGAATAGAAGAAGCGTTGGCGGCTTCAGCCAGAGTGGCTTATTTGAATATAATTTTGTTGCAACCAAAAGCCATTGAAATTGAATATTACAACGGACAAGATATAAGTGGACTTTCCATTGAAAATGCAGACTGGACATTTTTAAATAAACTGAAGCGGCAGCCCGATAAGTCTATTTTTTACTATTGGTACAAGGCAGTGGAGTTGTTATGAGAATAAAAAATAGGAGATTAATTAGGTTATAATCTAAGTCATAATATAGCCCGTGTATATGTGTAACTAAACTAAAACTTGGACAAAAGGATAATTGAGATTTATGACACCATCAGAAGAATATGTAGCCAGTTTATGTGAAAAGTCTTTTTTGCCATTTTGGAGTTTTCCAAATCCTTTAGGTAAGAAAGACAAAGAGCTATGTGATGTGCTTGTTGTTTGCGGTAACACAATTATCTTGATTTCTGTTAAAGACATTCAAGTTTCAAACCACAAGGATAAAAATGTCCAATATACAAGATGGGTTAAAAAAGCTGTTGACGACTCAATTCAACAGCTTTATGGAGCAGAAAGGTTTTTAAAAAATGTTAACGAAATAAAATTAAAAAATGGTGTTACAAAGGTTACTCTGCCAGATATAAAAGTACGGACCATTTATAGAATCGCAATTGCATTTGGAAGTGATTACGATTTTCCCTTACCAATGGGAATAAATAACAGGGGTTTTGTGCACGTATTTGACGAAAAATCAACAGCAACAATTATTAGCGAGCTCGACACAATAACTGACTTTACAAGATATTTAAAAGCGAAAGAGAATTTTCTTATTTCAAATCATATGTTACTTCCAGAAGAAACCGATTTTTTTGCGCTCTATATTCAAACGGGTCTTGAATTTGACTATCCAGTTGATTCGATAGCTGGTTCCGGAGGACTTTGGGAAAGTTACATTAAGTCAGAAGATTATAGGGATTGGAGGAAACGTATTGTACCTAGTTTTATTTGGGATTATATGATAGCGCATTTACACACTTATCATATTAAAGACGGCACTAATAATCAGCGAATTCAAGATTTAGAAAGCGCCATTCGAATAATAAATCAAGAAGACCGAATACATAGAACAGAATTGGGCCTGGCTCTTGATAATGCTATTAAAAGGAAATCAAAGGGTAGAATGCTACTTCCTAAGAAAGATGCTAAACATATGTATGTGTTTATGCCATTAACTATGAAAAATTGGGATGGCAAGGAGAAAGAGTTAGAATTGAGATGTATTGTTGCACGATACTTAAATCCTTCTGTAAATACCGTTATTGGAATAGGAATTGGTACTAATGGAAAAGGTGACAGTGTTTATGATATTTGCTATCATTACATCCCTGAGACCTCTGATGATTTTATTAAACAAGCTAGAGAAATTCAACAAGAACTTGGATATTTTGAAAACCCAAAGTACTCTAGTAATTCTGATTATTCAATAGAGGATTTTAAAGGATTTGGAATTAAGTATTAAAAGTTCCTTTTAACTAATAGTATTTAATTTTTCATAACCGATTCAGCACATTGCCCTACATTCCGCGTCTGCCTGCCTAAAAAAAGCAGGCAACCACTTCATTTCAGGAAAAGACTTTCACTACAAAAGTCTTGGACACAGTCTCCAATTTCAGCTTTCCAAAACGATAACACTTCTCGAAAAAGGGAAGCTTACATAATATTTCGAATTTTCGTACCTTTGTATTTGCAATGAAACAAATATTCCATAAAATAATGTCTTTGGTAATGGCTTTCGTAGTATTATTTTCTACGTTGTCATTTACTGTAAATATGCATTATTGTGGAGGTAATTTAGTAGAAACGGCTATTTTCCAAAAAGCTAAAGGTTGCGGTATGGAAATGGACAAGCCATCAACAGAAGGTTGCGCTATTACAAAGAAAAATTGTTGTGATGATGAACAATTAGTAGTTGAAGGTCAAGACAAACTACAACTACAATTAGACAAAATTACGTTTGAGCAACAAGTATTCATAGCTTCATTTGTTCATACCTATATTAATCTCTTCGAAGGTTTAGATAATAATGTATCTTCTTATGAAGAATACAAACCACCACTCGTCGTCAGGCAAATCTTCAAGATTGACGAGACGTATTTAATTTGATTTTTAAACTATAGACTGTGTTATCCTATGGCTTTATGCTATGTGGATAATTTGTTGTATTCGGTGTTTTCTCAACACCAATGTCTAACTGTTTAATAATCAAACTATATGCTTAATAAAGCAATCAAATTTCTTATAGAGAATAAACTCGTAGCAGTACTACTACTCGTCCTTTTCGTAGGATGGGGAACAGTAAACGCACCTTTTAATTGGGATACAGGTTTTTTGCCAAGTAATCCTGTCGCTGTAGATGCTATTCCAGATATAGGTGAAAACCAACAAATTGTATTTACCAAATGGGGTGGTCGTTCACCACAAGATATAGAAGACCAAATTACCTATCCGTTAACCACGTCCTTGTTAGGTATTCCTGGAGTAAAAACCATTCGTAGTTCGTCTATGTTTGGCTTTTCAAGTATCTATATCATTTTTGAAGAAGACATAGAATTTTACTGGAGTAGAAGTCGTATTCTCGAAAAATTAAACTCATTACCAAGTGGTTTATTACCTGAAGGTGTTAATCCTGCTTTGGGTCCAGATGCAACAGGATTAGGACAAATATTTTGGTACACACTTGAAGGACGTGATGAAAACGGAAACGTTACTGGCGGTTGGGATTTACAAGAGCTACGAAGTATTCAAGATTACTACGTTAAATATGCGCTATCCTCTGCAAGTGGAGTTTCTGAAGTAGCCTCTATTGGTGGTTATGTTCAAGAATACCAAGTAGATGTTAATCCTGAATTGATGCGTCAATATAATATAGGTTTGCATCATATTGTAAAAGCCGTTAAGGAAAGTAATAAAGACATCGGTGCACAAACTATTGAAATCAATAATGCAGAATATTTAGTACGCGGTTTAGGGTATGTAAAATCCATTTCAGACATAGAAAATGCAGTAGTTACTTCCGAAGATTATACAGCAATTCGAATTAAAGACATTGGAAAAGTATCATTAGGTCCTGCAACCAGACGTGGCTTATTAGATAAAGAAGGTGCAGAAGTTGTAGGTGCTGTTGTAGTGGCGCGTTATGGCGCAAACCCAATGGAAGTAATCAATAATGTAAAAGAGAAAATTAACGAATTAAGTGCAGGATTACCCTCAAAAGTATTATCTGATGGAAGAACATCACAAGTCACAATTGTTCCTTTTTATGATAGAACCTTGTTAATTCAAGAAACATTAGGCACACTAAACGAAGCATTGACTTTAGAAATTCTTATTACCATTTTGGTTATTATCATTATGGTGTTTAATCTTCGAGCTTCAGTATTAATTTCTGGATTATTGCCTGTTGCAGTTTTAATGGTGTTTATAGCTATGAAGTTCTTTGGTGTAGATGCAAACATTGTCGCTTTATCAGGTATTGCAATTGCTATTGGTACAATGGTAGATGTAGGTGTCATACTTTCAGAAAACATTATTAGGCACTTGGATGAAGATGACGGAGCAAAACCCATTAATACGGTAGTTTATAACGCCACAGCCGAAGTATCTGGTGCAATCGTTACCGCAGTAATGACAACAATAATCAGTTTCATTCCTGTATTTACTATGATTGGTGCAGAAGGAAAATTATTTAGACCATTAGCCTTTACAAAAACCTTTGCATTAACAGCCTCGATAATTGTAGCCTTATTTTTAATTCCACCTTTTGCTGCCTTTTTATTCAGAAAGAAAAGCATTAAAAACACTTTTAAATATGTTCTAAATGGTGTTTTAATAGCTTTAGGAATCGTAGCAATAGTCTTTGGGTATTGGTTAGGATTGATTTTGATAGCTTTTGGAATTACAGCACTTCTCAATCTTAAAAATAAGATAACAGACAAACAAACTAATCTTATCAATATCATTATTTCTGCATCTGCGATAATATTCTTGTTAGCCAAATATTGGCGACCATTAGGCGTTGATAAAAGCATCTTTTGGAATCTCATTTTTGTAAGTGTTATATGCTTTGGTTTATTAGGCGTTTTCTCATTATTTATCAAATACTACACACGTATTTTAAGGTGGTGCTTAGATAATAAATTATTGTTTCTATCTGTACCAACAGCTATTGTAATTGCAGGGTTTTTCATTATGAAGAACACAGGCAAAGAGTTTATGCCATCCTTAAATGAAGGCTCATTTCTACTAATGCCAACCTCTATGCCTCATTCTGGTGTAGAAGAAAATAA
Organism: Tenacibaculum holothuriorum; assembly: GCF_002120225.1. GTDB lineage: Bacteria > Bacteroidota > Bacteroidia > Flavobacteriales > Flavobacteriaceae > Polaribacter > Polaribacter holothuriorum. The sequence continues at coordinate 43,851 of NZ_LAPZ01000009.1, forward strand.
ACGAGTTTTACAGCAATTAGATATGGCAGTAGCCAGTATTCCAGAAATTGAAACAGTTGTAGGTAAAGCAGGTAGAACAGAATCAGCGTTAGACCCAGCACCACTTTCAATGTATGAGAACATCATTCAGTATAAATCAGAATATATGCTGAATGCAGATGGAGAAAGACAACGCTACAAAGTCAATGAGGATGGTTTATTTGAATTAAAAGATGGTCGATTAATTCATAACGAAAATATAGCTGTCAGTTCGAGCGCAGTAGAGAACAAAGCGATTAATAAATCAACTTTGTTAAATATCCAAAGCTCTCAACTAATCGAAGATGACGATGGTGAATACTATCGTAATTGGCGACCAGAAATCGAATCACCAGACGATATTTGGAATGAAATAGTCAAAGTGACCAAATTGCCAGGTGTTACGTCAGCACCAAAGCTACAACCTATTGAAACCCGATTGGTAATGCTTCAAACAGGAATGCGAGCACCTATGGGAATTAAGGTGAAAGGACAAGACTTAAAGCAAATTGAAGCGTTTGGCGTCCAATTAGAGAACATCATCAAGGATGCAGAAGGTGTTAAAAAAGAAGCTGTTTTTGCTGACCGCATTGTTGGTAAACCCTATTTGTTAATTGATATTGATAGAGAGAAAATCGCACGATATGGCATTTCAATACAAGATGTTCAAGATGTATTAAAAGTGGCAGTTGGTGGTATGGTTTTAACACAAACGGTTGAAGGTCGTGAGCGCTATGGTGTTCGTGTGCGATACCCAAGAGAATTACGAGCAAATCCAACAGACTTACAACAAATTTATGTGCCTGTCGAGAAAGGAAGTCCTGTTCCATTAGGCGAGTTGGCGACCATTCGTTACGAACAAGGGCCACAAGTCATTAAGAGTGAAGATACCTTTTTAGTAGGTTATGTACTGTTCGATAAACAAGCTGGTTTTGCAGAAGTAAGCGTTGTTGAAAATGCACAAGCATTGATTCAAGAAAAGATAGATTCTGGTGAGCTAATTGTGCCAAAAGGAATCAACTATGCATTCACAGGAACGTATGAAAATCAGTTACGAGCAGAAAAAACGCTATCTGTTGTTGTACCACTAGCATTGGCTATCATTTTCTTAATCCTTTATTTCCAATTCCGCTCTGTGGGAACTTCATTAATGGTGTTTACAGGTATAGCAGTAGCTTTTGCAGGTGGCTTTATAATGATATGGCTCTATGGTCAAGATTGGTTTTTAAATTTCAACTTCTTTGGGGAAAATATGCGAGACTTATTCCAAATGCATCCAATTAATTTAAGTGTAGCAGTTTGGGTTGGGTTTATCGCGCTCTTTGGTATTGCAACAGATGATGGTGTCGTAATGGCAACTTACTTAACACAAACCTTTGATAGAAACACACCAGAAAATAAAAAAGAAATTAGAGCATCGATAGTTGAGGCAGGAGAAAAACGAATCAGACCCTGTTTAATGACAACGGCTACAACAATTTTGGCATTGTTACCAGTATTGACATCTACAGGAAGAGGAAGTGATATTATGATTCCAATGGCAATCCCAAGTTTTGGTGGAATGCTGATTGCCTTAATAACCTTATTTGTAGTTCCCGTATTATACAGCTGGAAATCTGAAGTTCAACTTAAAAGAACTGTAAAATGAAATACATTAAATCAAACATAAAAATAGTCTTTGCACTTTGCTCTTTATGCTTCGTGCTTACTGCACAAAGTCAGGAGTTAGAAACACTTATTGATGTAGCCTTAAATAACAATCCTGAAATTCAAAAGTTTGAGTTGCAATACAAAAGAGCTTCCGAAAAAGTAAACGAAGTCAATACCATTCCAAACACTGAATTTGGTGTAGGTTACTTTGTGAGCGAACCGGAAACACGAACAGGAGCGCAACGTTTTAAGGTGTCTGCAAAACAAATGTTGCCTTGGTTTGGTACAATTACTTCGAGAGAAAATTATGTGAGTTCATTAGCGGATGTAAAATATGAAGACATTGTTATTACAAAGCGGAGGTTGATGGCTTCGGTATCACAATCCTATTATAATTTATATGCCAACAAAGAGAAGCGAAAGGTGATTACGGAAAACATTAAATTATTGGAAACCTATGAGACATTGGCTCTAACCTCTGTTCAAGTTGGTAAAGCATCCGCTGTAGACGTATTGCGATTACAAATGCGTCAGAATGAAATGCAACAAATAAAAGATGTTTTAAGTCAGCAGTTTTTAGCAGAACAAACGAATCTTAATAATCTTTTAAATAGAGAAAATGATATTTCAGTTACTATAGTTGATGAATTGAATATGCCTACCGTAGACTTTGAAGTTGATGTTGAAAATTTAGCATTGCATCCCGAATTGTTGAAGTATGATAAACTATTTCAGTCCATAGAGCAATCAGAATTACTTAACCAAAAAGAAAGTAGTCCTATGATTGGTTTTGGCTTGGACTATATCAATGTTTCTGAAAGGCCAGATATGAATTTCTCGGATAACGGAAAGGATATCGTTATGCCAATGGTTTCGGTGTCAATTCCAATTTTCAATAAAAAATACAAATCTCAAACCAAGCAAAATGAACTGGAACAGCAAGAAATAACTGCTAAAAAACAGGAACGATTAAATACTCTAGAAACACTTTTAAGCAAGGCTATAAATGAGCGTATTTCTACAAGGATAAGTTATGCTACCCAAACTAAAAACCTAAAACAAGCGAAAGATGCAGAGGACATATTAATCAAAAGTTACGAAACAGGAACCATCGATTTTAATGATGTTTTGGATATTCAAGAACTACAATTAAAGTTTCAAATAAGCCAAATAGAATCAGTTAAGAGCTATTATGTTCAAAGCACAATCATTAATTATTTAACCAATTGAACAATGAACAAATTAATATATATAAACGTATTAGCATTTTTGGCAATAGCCTTTATGTCCTGTAGAGATAACAACAGTAAAGTGTTCTCAACTGAAGTAAAACATTCAGGTGCTTTAAGAACTATAATGTCTGGTAACATTGAACCCGTTATTAATTTAGATACACTTTCAAAAATGAAAAACCTATACGCTCTTGGTGCTGTGGGTGACCTAAAAGGCGAAATTCAAATATTTGATGGTCAACCAAGCAACAGTTTTGTGGTTGATAGTAGTTTACAGATTAAAGATTCTTACAACTTAAAAGCATCTCTATTAGTATATGCAGAAATTGAAGCGTGGGATTCTTTTCAAATTGAGAATAGTAAAACAAAAAGTGATTTAGAAAAGCAAATTTTTAAAACCGCCGCAAATAGTGGAATTGATACAGAAAAACCGTTTCCTTTCCTATTAGCAGGTACTATCGCTTCTGTAGATTGGCACGTTATAAATTGGAAAGATGGCGACACTATCCACAATCACAAAAAGCATAAAGAGTCTGGTTTAAATGGAACTCTGCAAAATCGAGAAGTTCAAATTATAGGATTCTATTCCTCAAAACATAAAGCAGTTTTTACCCATCATACCACCAATATGCATATACATTTTAAAACGACTGATAATACAATTGCAGGCCATATTGATGATTTATTATTAAATCAAACTGTAATATTAAAACTACCAAAACGATGAAACATACCTATCACATACACGGAATGACCTGTAACGGTTGCAGAAATCACGTAGAAAGCACCCTTTCTAAAGTGAAAAGTGTTACCAATGTTTCGGTCGATTTAGAAAAGGCTGAAGCAACTATTGAAATGGAATCACACATTTCTATTGAAACCTTTCAAGAAGCTTTAAAAAACGATGGTGGTAAATATACTATTCATAATCAAGATGAACATCGTCATACCAAAGTAGAAAAGGAAGAACCGTCAAAGGGAAAAGGAACTGGTACATTTTATTGCCCTATGCATTGCGAAGGTGATAAAACTTATGAGAAACCAGGTGATTGTCCAGTTTGTGGAATGAATTTAGTTGAAGAGCAGAATCTTTCAACCACGTCTAAGACACAATACACCTGTCCGATGCATCCAGAAATTGTCAAGGACAAACCAGGAAGCTGTCCTATTTGCGGGATGGAATTGGTGCCTATCCAACCAGACCTTTCTGCTGAAGAAAAAACTTACAATAGATTACTGAAGAAGTTTTGGATAGCCTTAGCATTTACATTGCCTATATTTTTAATAGCGATGAGTGAGATGATTCCTAACAACCCATTGTATGCTTTAATGGAACAAAAATGGTGGAATTGGGTTCAATTTACCATTTCCATCCCGGTAGTTTTCTATGCTACGTGGATGTTTTTTGAACGTGCTTATCGAAGTATTGCTACTTGGAATCTCAATATGTTTACACTTATTGGTATAGGCGCAGGTGTATCTTGGTTGTTTAGTGTTTTTGGAATGCTATTCCCTGACTTTTTCCCAGCACAGTTTAAAACCGAATCTGGTGCGGTACACGTCTATTTTGAAGCGGCTACCGTTATACTCACCTTAGTACTAATGGGGCAGGTTTTAGAAGCGCGAGCGCATAGCAAAACAAATTCGGCAGTAAAGGAATTATTGAAGCTTGCGCCTAACAATGCAACAAGAGTTGTAAACGGGCAGGAAGAACAAGTGTCCATCGAGCAAATTGAAAAAGGAGACATTCTACGTGTCAAGCCAGGTGACAAAATACCAGTGGATGGCATTCTCATAGAGGGATATACTACCGTTGATGAATCTATGATTTCAGGTGAACCCATACCTATAAACAAAGCCGAAAATGATGTTGTAAGTAGTGGTACTATTAATGGTAATCAGTCTTTCTTGATGAAAGCCGAAAAAGTAGGTAGTGATACCTTGCTTTCCCAAATTATACATATGGTTAATGATGCCAGTCGTAGTCGAGCACCTATTCAAAAACTGGCAGATACGGTATCTGGTTATTTTGTTCCTATTGTGGTTATTATTGCTGTAATAACATTTGGTGTTTGGGCGATTTGGGGGCCCGAACCAGCTTATGTTTATGCTCTAGTAAATGCCATAGCTGTGTTAATAATAGCTTGTCCTTGTGCTTTAGGATTAGCCACGCCAATGTCGGTTATGGTTGGTGTTGGAAAAGGTGCACGCAATGGCGTACTTATAAAAAATGCAGAGGCTTTAGAGAAAATGGACAAGGTGGATACATTGATAGTCGATAAAACAGGAACGATTACCGAAGGAAAGCCAACAGTAGAGAAGATAGGCTCATTTGTAGACCGCTTTCGCGAAAGCGAATTAATTCAACTCATAGCTTCATTAAATAGTTCTAGTGAGCATCCACTTGCCGAAGCTACTGTCAAATATGGAAAAGAGCAGAATGTACAAATCGATAAAGTAGATGATTTTAGTGCAGTTACAGGAAAAGGCGTTGAAGGAATAGTAAACGGTAAAAAGCTCGCTCTAGGAAACGATAAAATGATGGAATATGCTAAAGCAACCATTTCATCAACTATAAAAGATGAAGCTCAATCATTTCAAAAACAAGGAAAAACAGTTTCGTACTTATCCATTGAAGGTGAAGTTGTAGGCTATGTAGTTATTGGCGATAGAATAAAGGAAACAAGCGCAAAGGCTATTAAAGAATTAAAAAACAAAGGGATTGATGTAGTGATGCTCACTGGTGACAATCATAATACTGCACAAGCTGTTGCTTCAGCATTAAATCTTACACATTTTAAGGCAGGAATGTTACCAGAAAATAAACAAGAAGAAGTTAAAAAATTACAAGAACAAGGACACGTTGTGGCGATGGCAGGCGATGGTATTAATGATGCACCAGCATTGGCAAAAAGCGATGTAGGTATTGCAATGGGTACAGGAACAGATGTAGCAATTGAAAGTGCAATGATAACCTTGGTTAAAGGTGATTTGCACGGAATTGTAAAAGCAAGAAACTTAAGCGATGCTGTTATGAAAAATATTAAGCAAAACCTATTTTTTGCACTTATTTATAACACTTTAGGAATACCCGTCGCAGCAGGAGTGTTATTCCCATTCTTTGGCATTTTACTATCACCAATGATAGCGGCGTTAGCAATGAGTTTTAGTTCTGTTTCAGTAATAGTAAACGCGTTAAGATTAAGAAATAAGAAAATATAACATTATGAAAAAATATATAATTTATTCAGGTATATTAATAGCAGGGCTACTATTAGGTTGGTTGCTGTTTGGCAGCTCATCAAAAGAGGAACAAGAACATAACCACGATGCGCTTACAGAAACCAATCAAATATGGACGTGTTCTATGCATCCACAAATTATGCAGCCAGAACCAGGTGATTGTCCTATTTGTGGAATGGATTTAATTCCTGCACAAAGTGGAAGTGATGGCTTGTTGGCAGACCAATTCAAACTTACAAAAAATGCAATGGCATTAGCCGATATTCAAACAACCATAGTCGGTAAAGGAAATATTGATGGCAACACGATTAAATTATCAGGTAAAATTGCTGAAAATGAAGAAGCCAATGTAGCACAGGTAAGCTATTTTTCGGGTAGAATAGAACGATTGAATATTAGTTTTACAGGTGAAAAAATCCGTAAAGGCCAATTATTGGCAACCATCTATTCACCAGAACTCTATGCAGCACAACAAGAATTGATAACGGCGGCTTCTTTAAAAGAATCGCAACCTGCATTATACAACGCAGTTCGAAATAAATTAAAGTTGTGGAAACTCTCTGATAATCAAATTAATCAGATTGAAGAAACCAAAAAAGTAAAAGAAAACTTTCCAGTTTATGCGACCGTTTCAGGCACAGTTACCGAAAAATTAGTAGAACAAGGCGATTATGTAAAACAAGGTCAACCATTGTTGAAAATTGCAAATCTAAATACGGTTTGGGCAAATTTTGATGTATATGAAAATCAAATAGAATTATTTAAAAAGGGACAAAAAGTTTTAGTGACTACAAACGCTTATGCTAATAGTGAGTTTAAAGGAAAAGTAGATTTTATTGACCCAATTTTAAATACGAAAACAAGAACAGTCACCTTGCGAGTAGTACTTAGTAATAAAAATGATTTATTTAAGCCAGGAATGTTCGTTACCGCAAATATTGATGGTGCGGAAAATAAAAACAGAGAAGTATTGACAATACCAGCATCAGCTATTCTTTGGACAGGTGAACGCTCTGTAGTCTATTTAAAAGTTAATCCAGACCAGACAATATTTGAAATGCGTGAAGTTGTTTTAGGCAATCAAATTGGTAATGAATATGAAGTTTTAGAGGGCTTGTTTGTTGGTAATGAAATTGTGACCAATGGTACATTTACTGTTGATGCAGCTGCGCAATTACAAGGGAAAAAGTCTATGATGAATAAGGTTGGTGGTAGAACTATGACTGGTCACGAGGGACATTTAGGAATGAATAATAGTTCATCAAATGAAGAAAGTGACCATACCAATATGAATGAAAGATTGGTAGTATCAGAGAAATTTCAAGGACAATTAAAAATTGTTTTCAATGATTATATCAATTTAAAAGATGCCTTGGTGAAAGAAGATTCTAAAAACACTACGGTTAATGCAACAAGTTTATTAAAAAATTTAGCCAAAGTAGATATGAAATTGTTGTCGGACAAAACTGCTCACAAACATTGGATGTCATTAGCAAATAAGATAAAATCTTCTTCAAGTTCTATTTCTAAAACTTCCGATATAAAAACACAAAGAGACTATTTTAAACATCTATCATCACACTTGATAAACGCAGTTCAACTGTTTGGTGTTAAGGAAAAAGTGTATGTGGAATTTTGCCCTATGGCAGACAACAACAATGGCGCATACTGGTTGAGTAAAGAGGAAAAAGTAATCAATCCATATTTTGGTGAAGCAATGCTAACCTGTGGAGAAGTAAAGCAAGTAATAAAATAATAACAATTAAATTTTAAACAATGAAGAATGTAATTTTAAGTATAGCTATTATAATGGCTATAGGTTTAACAAGTTGTAAAAACGAAACCAAAAAAGAAACTGAATCGTCAACTACTGAAATGGCTAAAGAAATAGCTATGACAGATTTGTCTTTTGGTGTAAGAGGTAATTGCGGTATGTGCAAAAATACTATTGAAAAAGCAGCCACTAGTGTTGATGGTGTAGCAAGTGCAAATTGGGATGTCGATAAAAAGAAGATTGATGTTTCTTTTGATGATACCAAAACAAATGCAATGGCCATACATAAAGCAATCGCATCTTCAGGTTATGATACCGAAAAAGTTGCAGGAAATGAAGAAGCCTATAAAAATTTACCAGGTTGTTGTCAATACGACCACGAAATGGCTATGAATCAGTAGGGAAAATAAGATTTGAGGACCAATCAGCCATTTACAATAAAGAGCTCTTTTTAGGGCTCTTTTTTTATTTACCCACTCAGCACATTCCCTTCATTCCACGCTTGCCTGCTGAAAAAGGCCGGCAACCACTACATTCCAGGAAAAGAGCTTCACTACACAGGTCTTGGACACAATCCACAATTTCAGCTTTCCATTCCGTTAACCCTTCCCGATGCTCTGGAAAGTAACACTACATTCCCGAGCCAAAATTGCGAATTGAGTCCGCTTTTCATCGGAAAGACATCATTTCGGTTTTCTTAACAGTATTTACGGTAAGCCCTTCTTGAGTGCTTCCTCGAAAATTCTTAAAAACCGAACCGTTGTCTTACACATTTTAAGGGGTTTATAATGGATAAAGCCTGTATTGTTTTTCGGGTCGTCGAAAAACAGGCAGTACATAACCAATTCTAACTTAACTACAGCTGCTTATTTCGCTTAACTGTCGGTACGCTCAAACGCAACTGCGTTTAAGAGAATTGCTAATGCCCTTATGGAACTTGTCAAGACTATACAAGTTTTAGAGTAAAATAAGGTTTCTACTTCCTTGAAAATGCGAGCATTTTTCTACGTCGCAAACACACCTGATTTTACCCTAAAAGTCTTGACAAAACCCACTCTATCCATTGTGCGGTGCACGAAAGAAAAGAACAAACACCCCTTAAAATTTAATCTGTTTTAAATCAATAGGGAAAGTACAAATCACTCAAACATTTTAATATGAATACTATGAAAAACAAAGTGCAATTGATTGGAAATGTCGCTATCGTACCAACATTTAAGACAACAAAAAAAGGTAAAAAACTAGCTCGGATATTAATGTTCACTATTGAATACTATACAAATAGTAATGGTAAAAAAGTAGATGAAACCGAGTGGCATACAGTCGTGGCTTGGGGTAAGATGGCGGACAAGGTAGAGAGCTATGTTAAAAAGGGTGAACAAATAGGCGTGAGTGGAAAACTGAAATCACGAAGCTTGATAGATAAGGATGGAATCAAAAGATATGTAACCGAAGTAGAAGCAAATGAAATTGTGCTTTTAAGTTCTAGAAACAGTAATTCAAATACTAGATAAACAATTCACTTTTAAAAGTCCTGAATGGTTCAGGCAAATCAATGTTTAATTTTTTAAATCTTTAATTATGAGTACTATTAAAAATCACGTACAGTTAATTGGAAACGTTGGACAAGAACCAACAGTTACGAATCTTGAAAGCGGAAAGAAAGTAGCCCGTTTTTCATTAGCCACAAATGAGTATTACAAAGACAGTAAAGGCGAAAAGCAAACAGATACGAATTGGCATACAATTGTAGCCTGGGGCAAGACTGCTGAAATAGTAGAAAAGTATGTTGCCAAAGGAAAAGAAGTTGGAATATCGGGAAAACTAAAAACTCGAAGCTACACAACTGATGATAATGAACAACGCTATGTTACGGAAGTTGTAGCAGATGAAATCCTTTTACTTGGAAGTAAAGGCGATAATTAAATCAAAAATTAAAGAGGGCGTAACCGTCGAAAGATGCGCCCTCTTTTTCATTATTCACACATTAATTATATGCACAATGAAAGCACAAGTTAACGAAATAAAAATAAGTTATAAAGGTGGTGTCAAATCCAAAGATTGGATTCAGGTTTCATCCTCTGCACAAGCTGCAGAAGTCCTATTTGAACATTGGGATAAAAGCACAATGCAATTACAAGAGACATTTAAAATTGTACTCTTGAATAACAGCAATAAAGTAAAAGGTATTTGCCAAATTTCGCAAGGTGGAATTGCAGGAACTTTGGTAGATATGCGCATCCTTTTTGCCACGGTATTAAAATCACTTTCCGTAGGATTGATATTAGCACATAATCATCCGAGTGGCAAGTTAGAGCCAAGCGAGGCAGACATAAAATTGACCAATAAAATAAAGAAAGCTGCATCTGTTTTTGACATCAGATTGTTAGACCATTTGATATTTGCACCCGATGGCGATTATTATAGTTTTTCTGATAATGGAATCTTGTAAAACTAACAGCTATGGTATATCTTAATTTTACAGACTTGAGCGAAGAAGCTCAGAACCGATTATTGGAAAATTCCAAAGAAGATGTGAAACGAAAATTTGGCGATAGTATTCGCAAATACGTAAATAAAAATCATACCTGTTTTGAAACGATGATTGAAGAAGAAGCGATGCGAAATTTATATTCCTATACATACGTTTTCAATATATAATCATCATAAAAATCCAAGCGAACACCTCTGAAATTTACGAGGTGTTTTTTGGTATGAATTATTATCAATTCAATAAAAAAACGTATCTTTATTTAGCTGAAATTCAGCTCACAAATTAAAGTAAGGTTATCCATTTTTTCGACTTTCGCCGATACCCTTACACATCGAATAAATCACATATCGGAGAATCATTTTTTCCTAAAAATGGCAATCGGCTTTTTAGTCGGATTGTATGGATTTTTGTCCTGCGAGCGGGACGAAAAGGAATAGCAAGAGGGTAACACGCTACGCGATGTTTCGGATTCCTTTTCGATTTTAATTAACTGATTATCAGTTAATTATTCATATTCTAATTTTTTGACAATCATCGGTTTGCGACAAACGGGCTGGAAACCCCCATTTTTAGAGAAGATTTTGCGACAAATCGGCGAAATATGGACTCATTTACTGGAATTAGATTTAAAAAGGAAACTGCAAAACGTTTTCAAACATTCTCACGGACTTACTTCAAATCGCACACCGAAGCGATGGCAACAATGCTCGATTTTTTTTTCTACAACGAAATCTCACCAAAGGAAAAATTAGGTCCGACTGGGCGAACCATTGAAGCCAAACTCTTAAAAAGAATCAATGCAGTTATTGCCATAATGCGAGATGTAGAAAAGACCCAAACCAAACCTACCGTGGCGATGATTCAAACACTTTTTGAAATGGAAGAACCTAATAAAAAACCTTTGATAGTTGAAAAGAAATATGCCGATGAAAACAAAGAAGTACGCTTTCGCGAAAAGCGAAATATAAAAAACGAACTCTAATTTTTGGGCTATGTACATCACAATAACACCACAAAAACTAGGAATTAATTACTCACAAAGTTCAGCTGATTTTGTTGGGTATTTAGAGAAAGAAAATCAAGGCTTGGAACAACAGGATATGGAGCATTTTTTCAATCAATATGGTGATGAGATTTCCGCTGAAGAAGTGGTAAAAGAGATTGATGGTAATACCGCAAAATTGAAAAAGAAAGAGCCAAAATTTTATTCAATTACTGTTAGTCCGTCAAAGCATGAATTGCGTAAACTTCAAGACAATAGTCAAGATTTAAAAACCTACACTCGTCAGCTGATGAAGGATTATGTTGCCAGCTTCAACAGAGAAATTAATGGAAGACCTATTACCATCGATGACATAAAATACTATGCTAAAATTGAGCATCAACGAACGTTCAAGGGTACGGATATTCAGATTCGAGAAAATCAACCATATGCCACAAAAATACTTCAACTCAAAACCGATATCCGAAATATTGAAGAAGGTCGGGCTCAAGGTAATATTAGAAAAATACAAAAGGAAATTTCAAAATTAGAACAACAAGCACCACATCAACAAAATGGAAAAAGGATTGTCCAGGGAATGTTGAAAGAAGGAAATCAAAGTCATATTCATATTATAATCAGCAGGAAGGATGCTTCCAATTCCATCAGTCTTTCCCCAGGAAGCAAACACAAAGCATCCGAAGTTGAGATGCACGGTAAAAATGTAAAACGTGGTTTTGACAGAGACAAGTTCTTTGAAAAAGCAGAAAAGACTTTTGACAAGACTTTTGGCTATAAACGAAACTTTGCCGAAACCTATAATGCACGAAAAGATTTTGTTAAAAATCCCAAGCTATATTTTGCTGCCTTGATGAAACTACCAGCTAATGAAAAAGCATTGGCTTTCAAAATGATTACAAAGACGGGATTTCCAGTAATTCCAAGTATTCCAGTAAGTCAAGCTCAAATTGCACTTCGGGTATTTAAAAGATTAAGACGTGGTGCGGAAGTAGCCATAAAATCAAGTTCGATAGGGATATGAGTTGGTCATTGGCAGAAATAGTTATTTATGTTGTAGTGCCTGTTCTATCATTAGTAATATTCGTTTATGCTTTTTATGATAATGAGTCAACGAGTAAAAGGGATGGAAAATATCAAGTAAAATTCTCAACTAAATCAGGGAAATTTGAAGTTGATAACATCAAACGTGGCGCATCCGTAATCGGATCCGCCGGAAGCGGAAAAACCGAAAGCGTTGTATATGGATTTCTAAAACATTTTCGGAAAGAAAGTTTTTGCGGAATCCTTCACGACTATAAAGATTTTGAACTGACTGAAATGGCATATCCACTTTTTAAGGATAGTGATATTCCGTTTAAGGTCATTTCCTTTGATAAAATCATTCATAGGGTAAATCCTATTGCACCACGTTATTTAGAGAATGAGGAAAATGTAAACGAAGTTTCTAGGGTGTTGATTGAAAACCTTTTGGAACAACGGGAATCCGTAACAACAGGCACGACAAAATTTTTTAACGATGCTGCTGAAGGTTTAATAGGTGGCTTAATTTGGAAACTAAAAACGGACTATCCTAAATACTGTACGCTACCACATTTAATCGCAATTTATCAATTATTGGACACGGATAGTCTTATTCAGTTTTTGGAAACCAATACCACATCAAGAGCTATGGCGGATGCTTTTATTAGCGGAAAGGATTCTGACAGGCAGACGGCTGGCGTAAAAAGTACTTTGGCTAATGCATTAAAGCGCATTAGCACGCAGCGTATTTTTATGGTACTGTCTGCTGATGAAGTTCCATTGAATATAAACAGTGAAGAAAAGCCTGCAATTATTTCTGTAGTGAACAATCCAAAATATGAGACATCGTATTCGCCCGTGATTGCAACCATTATTCACACTATTACCAAACAAATGAGCGTGCGGAATTCTAAGCCTTCATTTTTATTGATGGAAGAAGCACCAACAATTCGCCTTTTGAATATGCATCGAATTCCTGCAACATTAAGAAGCTATGATATCGCTACTATTTACGTGATGCAAGACAAAATTCAGAATGATATGATGTATGGCGATAAGGCAAGTAAGGCGATTTTGAGTAATTTGTCCTACCAGTTTTTTGGAAAGGTAAATGACCCAGATACTGCAAAGTATTACGAACGCTTTTTTGAAATTATTAAAGACCCTACCAAAAGCATAAGTCGTGGACATAACCTTGATTTTGATACACGCATAACCACTGGAGAGAAAGAAATTCCTAAAATTAGAGCAGATGTATTCTTTAGGTTAAAGCAAGGGGAGTTCATTACCTATGCAGATGGAAAGGATAAAAAAGTACAGTTTAAATTGGCTAATATTCAACGAGAATTACCAGAGGAATCAAATCAGTTTTCTCAGATAGAATTGGAGGAAAATTTTGAGCGAGTTTATAACGAGGCGAAGTCTATTTTTGAATAACTAGTATACTCTTGTTTATGAAGAACACTTTCGATATGTAATAACGCTATTAAGATTTTTTATCTTTGTTTTTGTAAGTTGATTATAGAAAATAACTATTTGCAATCGTTGTGCTGCATTTAAGAAAGCAAACGAGATAACAAGAAAAATTTAGAAATATGGATAGAATTACTGTCAAAACTTCTGTTCAAGCCGACATTAATACAGTTTGGAATTATTGGACTAAACCAGAACACATTACGAATTGGAATTTCGCAACTGACGAATGGTGCTGCCCTAGGGCTGAAAACAATCTTCAACCGAATAAAAAGTTTTCTTGGCGAATGGAGGCTAAAGACGGAAGTATGGGATTTGATTTTGAAGGAACATACGACAAAATTGTTGAAAAAGAACTGATTTCTTATAAGATGTCAGACGGACGAAAAGTTGACATTGAATTCACTCAAAACGGAAATGAAATTCAAGTTAGTGAAACCTTTGATGCAGAGGGAAAAAATACAGACGAACAACAACGGGCAGGATGGCAAGCAATACTTGAGAATTTCAAAAAATACGTGGAATCAGAATAAAACACCTAAATGAGCGGAACAACTCAATACAAATCTGTAACCGATTACATCAATGCTCAACCCGAACAAACCAAAAAGGCACTTTTGGAAATCAAAGAATGTATTTTAGAAGTTGAGCCTAATGCAACCGAACTTCTTAACTATAACATACCAGCTTATGCTTTAGTCGAAAACGGAAAAAGGGAACAGCAGATAATGATTGCAGGATATAAAAAACACGTTGGACTATATCCACACCCAACGACTATGGAAAAGTTTGAATCTGAATTGACTGAATACAAACGGGGAAAAGGTTCTGTACAATTTCCATTGGGCAAACCATTACCGATTGAATTAATAATCCGAATGATAAAATATCGAAAAAAGCTATTAACTGATTAAAAAAACGACACGCCAACAAAGGCTATGAGTAATTGTTTGCTCTCGCTTATTTCTGAAAATCCTTGCAGATTTTTAGCTTGGTGTGTACTTGCTAAGTTAAGTACTAACACACGCAACTACTCATAGGTACTATGTCAAAAGGCAAGTTTTTTCTATAAAGCTTTAGGAAACAAATTGAGCACTCAAATTGTTATCCTGCGCAGAAAGGGCTTTAAGTATATTTTTCAACCACTAAGTCACCCCAATCTACAATAGACCGGATAAGCGGAATTAAAGTCTTTCCAAAATCGGTTAATGAATATTCTACCTTAAGAGGTGGTTTTGAAGTATAAACCTTTCTTTTAATTAAACCATCTTCTTCCAATGCCTTCAGCTGTAAGCTTAACGTTCTTTCGGTCACAGTGGGCATTTCTTTTCTCAATTCACTATAGCGTAGAGTTTTTTCCATCAAATGGAATAATATTACCGTTTTCCATTTCCCACCTATAATTCCCATTGTTAAACTAGCACAACAGGGATATTCATTACCTCTGAATTTGAACATTTTGGGTTCTTTTTCTTCCATAAACTATACTATCATTTTCGACCGTTATTGCAAAGATAAATTACTATACTTACTTTTGCAACTATAAAAATTATAGTATAATAAAAATAAGTAAGATAAAAACATTAATTATGAGTAATCAAACATTAACAATTGTAGCAAAAATAGTAGCTAAACCAGAAAAAAGAGCACTAGTACGAAGTGAATTACTAAAGCTAATTGACATAACAAGGGCAGAAAAAGGCTCTATTAATTATGACTTGCACCAAGATAATGAAAATGAAAATCTATTTTTATTTTACGAGAATTGGGAAAGCAGAGAATTATGGCAAAACCATATGAACAATAGTCATTTAGCCCAATATTTAAAAGCTACTGAAGGAGCTGTTGAAGAATTTACATTAAATGAGATGTCACGGATAGGATAAAAACCAGATGCAACAGTCAAAATACAATGCTTACCAATTCCTTTTAGTTTAATAGATAACGTTATATTTATTTCTTAAATAAAATACCACAGATATTAGAATGACCCAGCACAGGGAAAGAAATAAAAATTTAGGATTAGCTGAACTAATTGCGATTGCTCTTGGTGGAATGGTCGGTGGTGGGATTTTCACGATACTCGGAATTTCTGTTTCGTTAATCGGTAATCTCACACCCATAGCCATAATAATTGGAGGGCTTATAGCTTCTTTAGCTGCTTACTCTTATGTTAAATTAGGTCTTTATTACAAAGATGAGGGAGCAACCTATTCCTTTTTCAAACGTACCTATCCAAGTTCTAATTTTTCAGCTTCTGCCATTGGTTGGTTTATCATTTTTGGCTACATCAGCACTTTAGCATTATATGCTTACACATTTTCGTCATATGCTATAAGTAGTACCGATTTTGCAGATAATATTTGGGTTCGAAAAAGTATTGCCATAGGAGTTATCGCAATTTTTACTTTCATTAATATCTGGAGCGTCAATGGAATGGGAAAAATTGAAGATTTAATGGTATATACAAAACTTATTGTTTTGACTATTATATCAGTTGTCTTAATCAATCACGGAACAATGGATTTCGGTTCCTTTGTAGAGAATATGTCTCTAGATTTGAAAAATTCAAACGCATTTTCAATTCTTATTGTTGCCTCATTAACCTTTGTCGCTTACGAGGGTTTTCAGCTAGTTATAAATGCTGTAAATGAAATGACAAATCCGCAGAGAAATATCCCAAGGGCAATTTATAGCGCCATTGCATTAGCTGTATTGATATATGTGGTGATTTCTGTAGGTGCCTTGTTTGCAATACCTACAGAAGAAATAATTAAAAATAAGGAATTTGCACTTGCATCTGGCGCAGGCAATATTTTAGGTTCATTAGGAACTAATCTTGTCATTTTTGGTGCAATATTGGCAACAAGCAGTGCTATAAGTGGTACTGTCTTTGGTTCATCTCGTCAGATGTCCGTAATTGCCAAAGATGGTTATTTCCCAAACATCCTATCCAAAAGAAAGAATAATAGCCCTAAAAATGCAATTATCGCAATGGCATTGATTTCCAGTATTTTAATCCTCATTGGCGGATTAGAATTAATCCTTGAATTCGGCAGTGTTACTTTTCTTTTGGTTTCGTTATTAATGGCAATAGCAAATTTTAAAATAAGACAGAAAACCAACTCATCAACCTTTTTGACTGTATTGTCAATATTAGGTTTAAGCATAGGTGGAATTTTGATTTTATATTATGAACTAACAAATAACTGGCAACAAATGATTGCGATTATCATAATATATATTCTGCTCGCGGTTGGAGCTTGGAAATTTTCAAGAAGTTAGCTTATCAATCAACATTAGTATCTTCTAAATACACAAATAGGTTATTTAAAAAGGCCCTTTTTCTCTCGGTCCTTTGCTAGTAACTTTCCATTGGTCATTGTCTTTGATGAGTTTAAAAATACCCGACTTTCCATCAAAAGACGTTTTATATTTTACCCAGGCAATCTCACTTTCAATAGCCTCATCCAAAATTTCTACTTCGATATCTTTATTGGACTCTGGTATCATATTTTGAACAGTCATCAAGCTGGCGAAACCTTCTGAAGTTGTATGCTTTTTCAAGACGGATTCATTTTTAGTGAAAAAGCTTTTCGCAACAATTTCTGCGGTTTCTGTGTGGGACATATTCTGATTTCCTGAACAGGAAATGAATAGAAGTACGAGTGAGTAAATGAGTAATCTTTTCATAATATTATTAATTTGGGTTATTGATATATCTGTGCGATATCTTTAATTCAATATTGCGTTCGCCATTTTTCTCATTCAATTCCAAAATTGCCCTACGGTCATCTGATAATGAAAATTTGGGCAAAACATAAACGAAACGTATCAGTTTACCCTCAACTATTTTTGATGGCAGACTATGCTTATAAATTGGCTCTTGATAGAGTCTCTGTAAAGATTTCTTTTTGCCTTTTTGTCGAGTCTCGATTGACAAGTTCAAAAAATTCAAATCGTAATCCAACGTAGAATTATTCTCAATCAGTATAACGAAGTAGAGCTCTTCTTTATCAAAAACGATATTTTCAACACTCAAAACGATGCCTTCGTTTCGCTTCTTAATTCGGCCTATACGCTGGTTTCTGTTAAGAAGATAAGAGCAGAATTTGTGATGATAATACGTTCTGTTGTCTATGCTTTTTTCAGAAGTTTCAGCCTGAATCGAATCGATTGCTAATGGCTTTTCATTCCCAATACTATTTGATAATGGGATAAAATAATTGAGCTTTGACAGCTGTTTTTTATACCTTACAATATACGAAAAAATCGAACCATTTCTGTTGATTACCAATAGATTACTTTCTTGACCTGGCTTTGCTTGAAGTAGCCCAAAATATTGTTCCTTTTCTCGATTGTAGGTAAACACAAAATTGTCAGAACCGGTAATACCCTGTCGTATAGGTTCTGGAAAAAACAGCGCAACATTTTTAGTGTCGTTTGCATAAATTGTATCGAGGGTTGAATTTGTCTGCGCTTTCGCGAAAGCGGAAATAGACACAATAAATATTAGGATTATTGTTTTCATAATTTTGGTTTTAGAATTAATCTATAATTGTTCAGTACGGTTACTTTTACTCTTCGATTAGAGCGGCGGAACACTTGAGTAAGTCCGCCCACTTGAGGAACACTTGGGATATTAATATCACCAATGACATCATCTAAAACTTCTCTTGTTGCTTCTTCCCTAAAATTATTTTCAACATAGATACCTTCGCTTCCATCTGATAAATCGAATGCTTTAAGTTTAGTGGGATGATGCTTTATGTTTTCAATCTCAATCAAGGCGCGATTGGGCTGAAAAGTGATAAACCCGAAAATGGGTGTGTTCTTTGGCATCAGTTTCCCATTGATAGTAGCCGATTTCGTCAGGCGCATCCGTAATCGGGTATTTGCTTGAACAACCTGGTCGCCATCCACGACTACATAAATCGTTTCGTCCGTATTGCCGATAATTGAAACTTCATTGGGTTTTGGCGCAGCGGCGAAAAAGAGTTGGTGTTCTAGCCCTAGTTCTTTGGCTTGAATTTTTTGTTCTCGTTCTATTTCGGCTGAATCTATTTGCTGAATGCTCTTTTGAGCAACTTTCTCTTTCCCTAAGTTTCGATATCTCTTTTTTGAGTATTGAATCTTGCCTGCTTCATAAATACTATCTACAATTCGTTCTTTTTCTTTTTCGGGAAGGTCTGGGTCATAAAAGCCCAAGGAATCAATCAATTTTTCATCGTAGATACTGGGCGCATTGGTTTCGCGTACTTCCTTTAAGTCATTAATAGCATCGAGCTTGGAATCGTATTCTTTTTGATTTTCTTCTAAATCCGGAACGAATGTATGTTCGAGGTTTTTAGTTTCACTTTCATCATCGCCCATAATTATCATTGAATAGGAAATGAGAAATATGAAAATCACAACCAGTACAGCTGCAAAGACTATTTTATTTTTTTCTACTTTCATCGTTTATTTTTTTTAAAGTATTCTCGAAATAGTTTGTAATCAGCAAACCGTGTGGATTGTTGGGAAAATTTCTATCAACCGGAATTAAGTTTCCACTGGAAACAAGTTCATAGGTATCTATTATCGAACCTCTATTGATTTCAAAGACAGTAACTGTTCTAAAAGCGTATGTTCCGTTTTGTTCCTCGATTTGTGATTCAATACTCAGCACTTTTTGAACTAGCGAGTATTGTAGTAATCGGTTATAAACACCATCTGCTTTTTTTTGGCGATAGAGGTTATCTACAGAACTATTACCTAGCCAAAGGGCCTTTTCTAGATTACGCTCATAATTGCTGGCATCAATATTATAGAAGTAGTTATGGAACAGGTCTAAATGGGCAAGCGCTTCAACACTGAAATTTTCTTTTTGAGTAACGAACTTCAGTGGAATAATACTACCATCAGTATTAATGGCAAAGGCACTATTGAGTGCTTCTTTATTTGTTTTGAAAGCCATCCAAAGTGAGAAGGTGCTGGATAACATTGCAAAAATGACAACTGCCAATACGATAAGCCTATTTAATTTTAAGACGGCATAGATATTTTTATAAGGTGTTTTCATTATAATTAGAATTAGCTAGTAAACAATCTCAGTGTGAAAGATGTAGCACGTTTATATAATTTAAATTTCAGGAAGACAATAAAACCAACCGAACCTAATTGAACGACTGGTGCAAAAAAGCCCTGGCCAACATCTGTACCAAAAAGGTTTGTCCAGAAGTTCGTATTGATTTCGGTATATAGGGCATTTACAAATACATTAACCAAAAAGAAGGCTGGCACTAACATATAGACCGCAGCATACAATTTGAAAAATGTATAGGCAAGCGAACGGAATTTTTCAAAAACTGCCAGACTTATAACCAACGGGAAGAAGGCTTGCATTATTCCCAATAGAAAGTAACGTTCTGCAAGAAATAGTGGATATATAAACAAATCTAGAATCCAAAGAAATAGACTTATTATAAAAGCAAATATTTTGAATCCGTAAAGTGGTGTCACCAAAGCTTCGTATAACAGCGTCATTGCCGCTTGAGCTACCTCGATGATACTTACATCTTCCTCAATTGGTATGTCTTGCATCTGCAATGGTAATAAAGCAGGTGCTGTACCACGATATTGCGCTTCTATGGAAACCAAAATACTATCGAAGAAACCTAATACTTGTGTGGAAAATATGACCAAAAGAACAACTGCAAAGTTTTTTGTGAGTTCCCCAGGACTTAATCCCCAAGTGTAACCGTCTTTATCCGCAATACCTTCATTATATTTTTTAAGGATATTGACCAGAAAGAACAATACGGCAAGTGTTTTCATTCCGGCAATAGTGTATTGCGAAAAATCACTGGCCTGTATCGTCTGAAAGACGGCATCCACATATTCAAGCCCAAAACTCATTAGTAATTCGTTTCTCGGTTATTTACTTTGTCTTGCATTTTTCTAAAGGAAATAATATCACGATAGCGTTTTGTTTTAGTAGTGATATTCGAAACCATTTCTTTTGATTCCTGTTCTTTCTGTTTTAACACTTCGGCACGTTCGGCATCAGACATTTTTAGATTATCGCTGGACAAGATTTCACCCATAAAGTCTACCGTGTCCAATGAGTTTTGAACTATAGCATCAAAAGATTGAGCTATACGATTAATTTCCTCGGGCTTTATATATGGCGAGTTCAAAATGTCCTGTAAGTCATTCTGCATTACATTGATAAGGCGCTGATTGTTCTGAGCAATTTCCTCAACTGCCCTTAGTTGTTGGACGACGCTAGATACTTTCTCAATGGCCTCTTTAGCATCTTTCAAGAATTTTACAGACTTAATCATTTCTGCCGTCTGTTTCCCTGATTCTAAGAGTTGTTTTACCAGACTTATGAAGTTGGTATTGTCATAAACTGGCATTCCTTGGGCTTTAATATTTAAGCTAAATAGCAATGCCATTGCGAGTACTAAGATTTTTGTTTTACTCATTGTTAAAAATTTGTTTTGGTATTCGTGAATCTTCGATTTCATATTATTTATGTTTTAGATGTGAATTGAATTATTGCTTTTTCCATATCGTGATGCTCATTATAGAGTTTCATTATTTCCTCATTTTCTTGCCCATCCGTTAAGTAAGCTGCATAGACTTCTTTTGGAACTTCTAGCCTAAAAATGTTGCTTTCCTTTCCAATTTTGATAAACATTTCGGTGTATTTCCGTGGTCCGGATAAGTTGTTTTTGATGGACTTTAATTGGTTCAAGTCGTGACTAGATAAGTTGAGACGTTTTACCAATTCGTCATAACCTTTTTCGTTGTTAAGGCTGTAGATGACTTGTGTATTTTC
The DNA here is from genome assembly GCF_002120225.1 of Tenacibaculum holothuriorum. Classification (GTDB taxonomy): domain Bacteria; phylum Bacteroidota; class Bacteroidia; order Flavobacteriales; family Flavobacteriaceae; genus Polaribacter; species Polaribacter holothuriorum. Next base: position 65,583 of record NZ_LAPZ01000009.1, read on the forward strand.
TAGAATACTTGCGGAAGTAGAATTGTTAGGAAGCTGATTAATAGATTGTAGAATAATCCCAATCGCACCATTCTGTTTACGAATAGCTTGGTAATAGAATTCCACACTTTCAAGTACGTTGTCAAACTTCAATTGTTTGGCAAACTCATCGAATAAGATAATGCCCTTTTCAGCCCTGTTTTTCCAAATGGTTCTTTGAATGGCTGACTTAATCAGTTTCAACATTACGGACAGTATTTCCTTATTGTCTTTGACTTCATCTAGTTCGAAAACAATCAATCTTTTATCCTCGATTTTATAGGTCTGGTCTTCGCTAACTTCAAACAGAAAACTATATAGACCATCACCGACATATTCGGACATTACGTGCAAAAAACTCGTGACATTGAAGTAGTCGGGATGGATTTTTAAGGTGTTCAGAAGGTCTTTCTGATTCCTTTCTATAAAACTGTAAAAGCCATCCAAAGAATGGTCTTCTAAAGTGCTATCATAGTAATGGCGCAATATCTTTTTGATGGAAACTGATTGTGCTTTGGTTACTTTTAAATCTGATGCAAAAAGTTCAAACAGGAAAACAGACAAGTCTTCTAAACGTTCAGGTGTCAAATCATTTATATCACTTATATAAAAAGGATTGATACCTAAATTTTTTCCGCTCTCGTAGCGAAGCACCGTATATTTTTCTGGATAGAGTTTCGCAAATTTGGTGTAAGAACCACCAAGGTCTATTATGACCAGACGAACACCGCTTTCAAAATATTGGCGTAGAATATTATTGGCCAAAAAGGATTTACCTTCGCCAGTAGGTGCAAAAATGGCAAAGTTCCGAGCCTTAATGCGTTTCTTCTGTTCATCCCAAACGTCTTTTAAAAGTGGAACGTTATGTTCACGGTCATTAAAGATGATTCCGGTAGCATCAGAATTATAATTGGTGTTATTGATAAACAGGCATAATGCGTGTTTTAAATCGGTTACATATAAATCATTATTTGAAAAATTGGAAGAAAAACAGCAGTAGCTATTTAGTATATAATTCTTTCGTTCTTCACCTCTTGGATAATAAGGAATGATGTCCAGTTCCTTGAATTCGGTCTTTATTTTAGAAGCAATTCTATCTAGCTCTCGGGCTTCCCGAGCCCAATAGATGATGTTTAGATGACCACGAATTATACGTGCATTATCATCGGCATTAATTTGGTCAAGGATATGTTGAATTTTTGCGAGTACCACTTTGTTCTGTGAACCAAAATTTGAACTTTTATTGAGTTCTTCAACCTTTTTATCAAGTAGCTTGCGCCACTTCTGTTTGTCATCCAAATACAGGATTTGATTAACAATGTGGTTTTCGTTTAGCGTAAGCCCTAAGCCATCAATAAACCCTTGATGAAACACAAAATCGTCAGAAGTGAATTTCTCATTGGTCTTGCTACTCTGTACACTTTCGCCAAAGCACAGTTCGCTATTGATAGCCAGGGCATCAAAATGGTTTTCGCCAATATTGACGCTTTTCTTGTCTAATATGATGTCGGTATCAAAGCCTTCATTGAATCCATTGAAATAGCCATTTGTGAGCATTTGAATCTCTTCCGCTTTAAGCGGAAGGAATGCCATTTTTCGGCTATTGTTTATAAAGGAAACCGAATCGCAAACAGAACCGATGAAGCTCTTAACGTTTTCATCTAGTTGTTGAACAATCCCTTTAGAAACTTTACGAAAAGGGTTGACATATTTTGAATTATTTAGAACCTTGTTCTTAGTGAGTGTAAAGAACAAAAAGCAACGATGTTCCATATACTCACGGCCTTTGAAATGGTCGTGTGTAGCTTTTTCTAAGAAAGTAGTATTGGGCAATTCTTCAGAAGTGTAACTCTTTTTAAGGTAGATGTCTTGTTTTTGTACCACCGTGCCAATAGGCAAAGATTTTAAAGCCTGAAACCAAGCACCGTGTATGTCCTCAAAGTCTTTTTCAGATAAGGAATAAATCTCTGGTAGCGTTCCTTCATAGCATAGTACGACATTACCATTATTGGCAAATATGATATTGTCTTGAATATCTGTGATAGGTTGATATGCTGAAAGATTAATCTTATTCATAATTAAATTCTGAGTTTCTTTTATTGCTTATTATTGGAGGGAAGACTTTAGCCGTCTGAAATAATTGTGGGTTATGCGCAATTCTTGTCAATACTACATATAGAGCAGCATTAAAGACCAGTATTCCAATTATAATCCCGAAACTGAAAGAGAAGATGATAATGAGAAGCGAAGCCAAAATAGAAACCATCATTAAGGCAAACAGTGAAATGGGCAATCCGAAAATGACCGCCCTTTTTCTAATGTTTTTATAGACCTCAAATTTCTTCATACGGTTTAGTAATCAAATCCCACTTAGTGGGTTATACTACGATTCCAATGAGGTACGTGAAAATTCCGACTACTGCACCAGCAATCAAAACAAATACAAGTACTCTAGTAATACCTTTTTTAAGGTCTGCGTTTTCACCAAAGAAATGTCCTGCATTAAATAGGAAACCAACTAGAAAAATGACACCAAGAAGAATTGGGAAAATAGCTCTTATGGTATCACCCACATCGTTAACGGAATCTTCAATTCCACCAATTTGTGCAAAAAGTGATGTTGAGAGCAACGATAAAAAAGTTGCTAAGTAGATTGATTTTTTCATAATAAAACTGTTTAGATTTTTTATTCATTTTCTCTTTTAGAAATTTACATATATTTGCTTATAAATAATTGAATATCAAATATTTGTGAATAAAATATTATTTGAAATCAATTGAGTTTAATTGTTATTATTTGACATCAAATTCTATTAGTTTTTGAAAGAAAGTTGTTGATAACCCGAAAATTAAAAATGAAAAAAGTGCTCAAAAACGTCAGTTTTGTCTTTTTGCTTCTAAAAATGTGTGTCGTTTTTGGACAAGAAACGAGTATTCAAAAACGAATTGTAATTGACGTTGGACACGGTGGAAAAGATGCTGGTGCGATAGGTGTAAATGGCATCCAAGAAAAGGATGTTGTACTTAATATTGCAAATGCCATTTTGAAGCTAAATAGTGAGTTGGATTCCCCTTTGGATATTTATTTGACCAAGTACACCGATACACTCATTTCTTTATTAGACAGGACTAAGCTGGCCAAAGCACTAAAAGCTGATTTATTTGTGTCCTTGCATTGTAACCATTCAGATAATGAAAATGCTAGAGGGATTGAAGTTTATGTTGCTAATCAAAATACTAAGTTCTCAGATGATTCGGTATGGTTTGCCTTTGAATTACAAGCAGATTTTAATAAAGAACTTGGTTTTGAAAGTAGGGGTGTGAAGTTTGCGAACTTTCAAGTACTTCGAGAAACAGTACACCATTGCACTTCGATACTCTTGGAATTGGGTTTTTTATCAAATAAAGATGAAGGGAACTTCATTTCAGATGTCACCAATATTCAATTTATTGCCAGCTCTATTTTATTATCAATACAAAACTAATAAGATTATGAAAGACTTATTTTTAGAGATAACCAAAAGTTTAAAAGCCGTTCTGGTACAATTTGTTTCTGAAGTGATTTTATTGTACAAATTCTTCAGAAGTTAAGTTACTTCCGCTTATCCCCAGCCCCCTTATCAAAAGCAACGAGATTAAACAATTCTCGCATTCTACTACGAACACGATTTCCATAACGTTCTTCGAGTTCTTCAGCATTAAGGTTTGTGGTAGCGTGGGTTTTGATTTTGTGTTTGGTATCGAGATAGAGTTCATATCTGGATAAGAGTACTTCGCCCATTACGTTCAAATCCTTGCCATAAAATCGTCCAGCCGGTTCAACGCCAAGGTCATCAAAACAATAGAATTTAGTATTGCCGTATTCTTCAACAGTTTTAAAGCCAAGGTGGTTAAAACCAAAAGTCACATTCCGGCAGGGAATCATTTCGTAAGGACGTTGCATCGGAACTATGTGGCGTAGTAATTTCATAAGGCTGGTTTTACCACATCCAACAGGTCCTGAAAGTAAAATACCTTTGTCAATATCAATACCGTAAGTAGCACAGTTCTCTTTATCCTTAATGAAGTATGAACAAAGTTTAAGCAGTATGTTTTTATCTTCTTCGTAAATTCTGAATTTCTTGCCAAACAATAGTTTTCCTTTTGCATTCAGGTAAATCAAAATTTTTGGAAAGTCATAGACAACGCTTTTGCCGTCAAACTTACCAAGCGAGTATTCCACGCCACCTTCGGTGATTTTAGAGGGGTTGTCCATAATCTTTGTTTTTAGCGGTTCGCAAGTTGTCCTTGATTTGGGATGCTTGTTTTTTGTTTGGTTTGTTTTCTTCTTCGAAAAGCTCGGTTCTGTCCATCCAGTTAATAGCGACAGCTCGCCAATCTCTAATTTCTTTTCCATCACTCGTTTGCCAACTTCGAGCTTTATAGTGCTCATAGAATTTTTTTCCTTCATCAGCATTAAAACCATTTTCAATAAAAAAATCAATAACGTCCTGCCAGCCCTTTGGTTGTTTTATATTGTTTTCCTGTTTGATAATGTTTGTATTAGATACCAATGCTTGTCCATTTATGGGATGGTAGTGTTCCTCAAGCGGTACACCTCTGGGACTGTACTGTTCCGCAAGTTGTTCCAATACGGGATTGTACTGTCCCGTAACAGGTTCATCACTTGTATTTATTATGGACATCTTAATTTTGCTACCCTTGTATGGATTGTTAGATGGGAAATAACAGAGGTAAAGCCACGAGTCTAAGTCTGTAATACATCTGTGGTATGTGGATTTAGAGCCTATTTTAGCACAGCGCATTAAATCCCTGCGATTCACATAAAACTCGTCGGCAAAGCGACTGCTGTTCCATTCTTGAAACAACGCCATATACAAACTGATATGGGTAGGATTTAGGCGGTCATCAAAATAGAACTTTCCAAAAGCCGCATTAAGTAGCTTTATATAGTTCATCATTTAAGAATTTGAGCCGTGCTGTACGCGATTGGCGGTCATTATACTTTGAATTTCTTCTGCATCATAATAAATGATACCACCTACTTTAGTGTAGGGCAACGTGCCGTTGATACGAAGATTTTGTAAAGTACCTGGGCTAACCTGAAGCAAATCCATAACCTCAGAAGATTTTAAATATTTTTTGAGCTTTCCAGTTGCCTGTTTAGATAATAGTTGTTTGATGTCATCGAGCAGTTCCAATTTGAAGTCTCGAAGGTCGTCTGTTGTAATAATACTTGTCGGCATAATAATACGATTTTAAGGAAAAGAGACTATCTCATCGGTATCAATCAATTTGATAGCCTCTGACCTGATTTGACTTTCGTTCTACAAATTTGAATAGCTTTAATGGATTTTATTCCCCAGTACTTCCGTACTACGGTCAAAATTTAACATTTTGAAATTTGGTTTGTTTTAGTAGCATTTTGAGGTATTTTCACATCTAACAGACATTTAAATAGCATCAAAATTTATGGGAAATAAATAGTAAATATGATTACCGTAGGTTAACCGTAGTATGGTTATTTTGACAGTTAAAAAAGGTAATACGTACTATTCCTCACTTTTTTCCATTTCTGAGAGAAGTGAAGCTGATAGTTGGTCAAGAAATAATGTTCGACTAGTTTTTCTGTTTTTAATGTCTTGATAAGTTTTGTAAATGTCCTTTGGTTCAAAGTCGAATATACGTTGCAATTTTTTCGAAGTTTGCATCAGACTTTTATTATTCTGTTTGCCTAGTCCTTTTGAACATAGTGCGTACAGTAATTCTACATAATCTGTATTGGAAAAAGGCCAATTCATCTTTTCAAATGGCTTTATTACATTGAACTTATCATTTAGCTCGTTGCTAATATTAAACTTTTTTTGGTCTAGATAAGTTATTAAGGAATCGTAGGCTTTGTATTTACCGAGCAGCATATCTCTAGGTGTACAAAATTCAGGGTCTTGAAAGTAGAATTTAGAGGTGGTGATATGAAATGTTTCTTGATAATCTCGTGTGTAATATTCCTTGTCAAAATGCGTAGCACCAGAATCTACATAACGTCCAAAATCCATATTATAAAGAAAGAAGCGATTAAGTTTACCCATTTTCTTTTTTATAAATTTTAGCTGATAATCTTTATCCCCCTTAGGAAATTGAATTTCAAAAGAATGAATTTCTGAGAAATATATGAGTTTTACCAATGGAACCTGTTTAGTTTTTTTAAAGAACTCAATTTCATCATTGATGGTGGGAAATTTTTCCTTTAGGACTTCTTTTTTGTACTTACTCAGTAGTCTGCGACAAACCTCTATGGAACGAGATGCTTTTTCTAATATGTTGTCATTATGAGAATCGATGTCATCCAGCTTCTCTAGTAGTTTTTTTGATAGTATTTGTGAATTCATAAGCAGGTACTTTAAGTAATAAAACCATAGAAATAGGATTTAATTGATAAGGTTGAGTTGTTGTATTTTGTACCCTGCGAAACTTGATAATGAAAACTTTTATTAATAGAATTTTTGACTCATTAATGCCTTTTGGGAACTTAAGGTGAAAAGATAAAGCTAAGTAAGTAGTTTTGTATGCAAAACATACCGTATTTAATTACGGAATACACCGTATTTTTCTACGGTAACACTACGAGATAGGTAAAAGACATTATTTTCTGTGGTGGAAATGATTATTTGTTCTTTCTAAGAAATCGTTTTAAGAATTCACTTCTATTTTTTACGCCCGTTTTTTTGAAGATATTAGAAGCGTGTTTAGATACAGTACTTTCGGCAATATATAATTCTTCTGCAATACTTTTATAACTCAACTTACTCAGTATCGAAACAGCAATTTCAGTCTCACGTCGCGTAAGGTTACCATTGATAACCTCGGATTCATTTATTTCTTCAATTTTCCTCTTATTTGAAAGAAAGACTTCATACAGCTTACTCTTGTTTTCGAGAAAGAATAAATGTCTATCCACCTCTATAATGCTAATGGCATAAAATGCAATATTCATAACCGTAAACGTTATCCATTGGTAGTCGCCAATGACCGTACATATTGGCAATAATGCAATTGCAGTAACACTAATTATAGATAGTTTATTTCTTCTTACAATAAAAAGGTTTGGATTTTTAGGATGTGAAATTCTTTTGTAAAATATACCAAGAAAGATAAAAGCAACGATAGATATTGGCACAGTATATAATAGTCTTGCCGTGTTTAAAGAAGTAGTGAACAAGTAAGGAATTAGGTATAGTGCAATAAAACCACCAAAAGCAACTATGGCCAGATTTCGAATAGACGAGCTAAATGCCAACACTACAAAATCATATTCTTTATACAAATAATAGACTATATATACGCATAGGGTAATTGATACGCCGTAAGTTATTATATATTGAATAATTATTGGACCAGGAATAGCATTGGATGGCAGAAAGCCACCAGATGCATTGTAGAAAATAAATAGTATGCCTAGGTACAAGTACCTTTTAAGACTATTCCGATTTAGTTTTTGTGATTGGTAGAAAGCAAATAATACAATGACTATATCTAGTAAAAGATAGAAAAAAGTTGTCCAATGTATCGATGTACCAAACATTTTTTTAATTATTGATTAAGGTTTCAAACCTTTTTGCTTCTCTGTTTTTTTTGACATTATCCCAATTAAAAATAGTGTCGTGAAATGCGATATATGTTCCAGGCTCTAGTTTTAATACCTCTGAAAATGAAAAACTAAGATTAGAGATAGCATCACTTTTTGCTTCTAATCCGGAAATGAAAGAACCAACAAATACGATGGTTTTTTTTATATTCAATTTTCCAATAAAAGTTGCAGTCTCTACCATACTTTCAGTACCGTGAGTGATAATGATTTTATCCTCAGCACAATGCTTAATTTCGTCAGCCAAAACAGTACGGTCTCTATCGGTAATGAATCGACTATCCTTAGCAAAAAGCTTGGTTATACTATAACTAGACTTTAATCCTAAACTCTCAAGCATTTCCTTAATTGAAGCTGTTCGTTTATTTTTAAATTTTTCGTCGGTATACTCAAAGCCCTCTATTGTGCCACCTGTGGTTAAAACCCTAACTCTCATTTCTGTTTTTAAATTTTTCATATTTATACTTTTTCTGGTATCTTTTCATTAAACACGGCTTCCAAAATAGGGCCTTTAGGTGTTCTGAAAAAAATGCGTCTTTCATCCAATTCAGGTAAATCCATTAATGAATAGGGAATTTGTAAACCTTCTAGTTTCTTTTTAAAATCCGTATAGCCTTCCAGTTTAATCCCAACGTGGTCGATGGCCTCTGTGGCAAAATCTTGACTAGTTCCTCTGCTACCAATTAGGTGAACCAAAGGTTCATTGTTGTGGTACAACCAATGGCCCGGGATTCGCTCTATAGCTTTTGGCCGTGGCTTTTCGACTAAATCAAAGACTTTTAAAAAGAAATCTTTTGTTTCCTTTAAGTCCGTTGTTCTTATGGTAACGTGGTCTAACTTCATTTCTGTTTTTATTTTAAGTGTGAACGTAGAAACCAAGCTGTCTTCTCGTGTTCTTCAAGAAGCGCTGTAATAAAATCGCTTGTCCCTGAATCTTTATAGGTTTCAGCAAAGGGATTTATGTTTTCTCTTAGTTTGATTGCAATTGTTTCGTGGTCTTGCAACAGTTCCTTGATGTATCCTTTGGCGCTGTTGTCATTCTGTTCCCTTTCGGTTAAATGCGTCAAGGACAAGAATTCCTTTAAAGTCGCTGGTGCATAATGGCCCAGTGAGCGAATACGCTCTGCGATATTGTCTATAATCTCATCTAACTGCTCATACTGAGATTCGAACAGCTTGTGCTTGTCATAAAAATCAGCTCCTTCTACATTCCAATGGGCGTTTCTGGTTTTTGTATATAAAAGGTACTCGTCTGCTAAAAGTTTAGCCAATTCGTTTGCAACCGCTTGACGGTTTTCTTCTGATATTCCAATATTTGTTTTCATTTCTTTATTTTTTTTGTTAATCAATCCAAATGGATTTTGTATTTACAAATTCTCTGATTCCATATCCAGAAAGTTCTCTACCGTAGCCACTATTTTTAATTCCGCCAAAAGGTAATCTTGGGTCTGAAACCACTAGTTTGTTTACAAAACTGCTGCCTGCCTCTAATTGTAGTGCCACTTTTTCGCCACGCTCTTTGTTCCCGGTAATTACACCAGAGCCTAGTCCGAACTGTGAATTATTTGCTAGTTCAATCGCTTCCGCTTCATCTTTTGCTCTAATGACAGATGCTACTGGTCCAAAAAGTTCGTTATCAAACGCTTCCATTCCTGGTTTTAAATCCGCTAGTATGGTCGCTGGATAGTATGCACCTTCTCCTTCAGGAACGTTTCCACCTAAAACCAATTTACCACCTTGCGAAATGGTCTTGTTAACTTGTTCGTGGATTTCATCCCGTAAATCTAATCGCGCCATTGGACCGTAATAGGTGGATTCATCAGTAGGGTCACCCATTTTTGCAGCTTCCATTTTTTCGGTATAGAGCTTTAAGAACTGGTCATAAATGGCATCGAGCACCACAAAGCGTTTTGCGGCGACACAGGTCTGACCATTATTTTGTAGTCTTCCGAAAGTTGCCAAATCGGTGGCCTGTTCCAAGTCCGCATCATCAAGAATAACGTAGGCATCACTACCACCAAGCTCCAGCACCGTCTTTTTTAAATTTTGACCTGCAATGGAAGCTACCGAACGCCCTGCTGGGTCGCTACCTGTTAAGGTTACGGCTACGATATTCTTGTCTTCGATGATATCTTTTACATTCCCAGCACTGATATTCAAATTGGTAAAAGCACCTTCCGGAAATCCTGCTTCCCTAAAGGCTTCTTCCAAGGCAAATGCACTTCCCTGAACATTGGATGCGTGTTTTAATACCCCTGTATTACCAGCCATTAGGGCAGGTGCTGCAAAACGAATCACCTGATAAAATGGAAAATTCCAAGGCATTACCGCTAGGATTACACCAATGGGCATAAAGGTTACATAGCTTTTTGTGGCTTCTGTCTTTACGTTTTCATTGTCCAAAAGTGTATGTATGTTATCCGCATAATAGTTGATAATAAGAATACACTTGTCCATTTCTTTTCTGGCTTGTGTAATGGTCTTGCCCATTTCTTGTGTAGCCAATTGTGCGTAGGTTTCTTTGTTCTTTTCAAAGACTTTCGCCAATTTTCGCATATAGGTTGCGCGTTCGTCGTAGCTGAGTTTTTTCCAAGAATCAAAGGTGTTTTTGGATTGCGCTACTTTCTGTTTTGCTTCTGAAACATCAATTCGTTGATATTCCGCTACTTTTTTTCCCGTTGCTGGATTTATAATCGTTGTAGTTGCCATAATTTCTATTTTTTAATGTTTTTGGAATATTCCTTTATTAGAACATTCAGAATTTCGTGATTTAATGAATAATCGACCGCTAGGTCTATGACTTGAACTCCTTTTGAGTTCAATGCTATTTGTAAGGTATTTTTAAAGTCTTCAACGGAATCGGGTCTATAGCCTTTGGCCCCAAAGCTTTCGGCATATTTCACAAAATCGGGATTCCCATAATCGAGTCCATATTTTGGAAATCCTTCACCTTCTTGTTTCCACTGTATCATTCCGTAAGCATTATCATTCAAGATGATAACCACTAAATCCAACTGCAAGCGTACTGCCGTTTCCAGTTCCTGCGAATTCATCATAAACCCACCGTCACCGTTAACGGAAATCACTTTTTTGTTGGGATAGAGTTCTTTTGCCATCATTGCCGATGGTAAACCGGCTCCCATAGTTGCCAATGCATTATCCAACAGGACACTATTTTGTGCATAGGCAGGATAATTTCTGGCGAACCAGATTTTATAGACTCCGTTATCCAAGGTTACAATGCCATCGTCAGGTAACAAATCTCTTGTAACTTTAACCATTTGCTGTGGTAGTATTGGAAAACGGTCATCATTTTCATATTTGGATAAATGACTCGATACATTTTCTTTAATACCCAAAAAGAAATCAGTGTTCCATTTGTTGGCTATCGGTTTCAATGTATTGGTCAATTGCAAGATACTATCGGCAATATCCCCAATGACATTGAGCTGCGGAAAGTAGACTTCATCGATTTCCGCTGGAAAAAAGTTAATATGAATCACCTCTCGTTTATCATCTTCGTGCATAAAAAAAGGTGGTTTTTCGATGGTATCGTGCCCAACATTGATAATCAAATCGGCATTATCGATTGCCTCGTGCAGAAAATCATAGTCGGACAGGGCAGCAGTTCCCAAATATAAAGGATGGCGCTCATCGATAATCCCCTTGCCCATTTGCGTATTGAAAAACGGAATACCAATCGTATCAACAAATTCGGTCAACGCCTTACTGGCTCTTTTTCTGTTTGCACCAGCACCTATGAGCAACAATGGTTTTTCTGCTTTTTCAATCATTGCCACAGCCTCGGATATGGTTTGCGAACTTGCCGTAGGAATCTTGAAATCTACAACATCAAACAGTCTTGGCTTTTTCACATCCTCTCTTGCGATGTCTTCAGGCAATTCGATATGAACCGCTCCTGGTCGCTCTTCTTGCGCCTGTCTAAAGGCTTCGCGAACGATGGATGGGATATGTGCACCGTGAGTCACTTGCTTGGTAAATTTCGTAAGTGGCTGCATCATTTCGACAACATCGACTATCTGAAATTTTCCTTGCTTACTTTTCTTAATGGGTTTTTGCCCAGTTATAATGATAAGTGGCATTGCTCCTAATTGGGCATAGGCCGCGGGTGTCACCAAATTGGTTGCCCCAGGTCCTAAAGTTGCCAAACAAACGCCTGGTTTTCCTGTGAGTCTTCCATAGGTAGCAGCCATAAAACCTGCTCCCTGTTCGTGTCGAGTGAGGACTAATTTTATTTTTTTGGATTTTCTCAATGATTCCAAGAAGTCCAAATTTTCTTCTCCAGGTAGACCGAAAATATATTCGACTCCTTCGTTCTCCAATGCTTTTATAAATAGGTCTGATGCTTTCATTCGTTATTAGTTTAAAAATTCTACCGTTGTATAAATAAGCATTGTGTCTCCTATATTTTCCAGATTGTGAATGAAGAAGTTTTCTCCGTTCAAATCCCCGAAATATTTCGTGTCACCTATTTCATATTCTGTATCTACTACTGAACCGTCGTTATAGTAGGAACGTGATTTTCCTACGTTCATCGCCGTCCAGAAATAACGATTGGCGTGTTTGTGAAATGGCAGACTTTGCCCTGCAGGTAAATGAATGCTCCATACACGGAATTCACTGTTTTCGTACACCATCTTTTCCCCGACTTGTGTATTGTTCGTGGAATCCTTCAAGGCTTCCTTTAGTTCTGGTGTCCATTGACTCCAATCGTTTGCTTGACTTATTACTTGTTTTTTCATTTTTAAATATTTTTATGTTGTTGTGTATTGTCTAATATGATGTCTAAAGCTTTTGTTGAAATGGTTGCTTCCCACAGTACATAGACCAATGAAATCAATAAGGACGAAATGCTTACCGTAAAAAAGAGTTTACCCGTAAGTTGATTTTCAAAAAACAAGGCAAACAATGAACCTGTGCATAAAATGAAACTGATTACACCGAAAACCTGCATTCTTTTGATAAGCTTAATGCGCTTTCTTAAAACTGGTATTTGAGAATCTACAATCACTTTTTCACAATTTTTCTTATTATCATTTAGTTCCCTGATGAACCTGGCAACAGCCGTAAAACGATTTGTGTACGCCAGTAACAACAGACTGATTGAACCGAATAAAAGGGCTGGCGTACTTACATCCATCATCATTAAAAATTTAGTATGCCGTCTACCGACAAATTACCCGAACCCAATATTATCACCACTAATGCAGCTCCAATCATTAATAAATTGAATTGCATACCCTCACCTTCTTTGGTATTGTGCCAATTCAAGAAATATCCGTGATGGCGATGTACTTCAACGATGGCTCCTATCATTAAAATGATAATTCCAAATGCCATAATTCTAGAGGCAAATCCTACTATCAATCCAATTGCGCCAAAAAATTCAAAGAAAATGATTAGGAAAGCAATTATGGATGGATACTGCATATCATTAGTAAATCGTCTCATCGTTCTTGAAAAGCCTTCACCTCCGTATAACCCAAATATCTTTTGCATTCCGTGTGGCAGCATAATTAAACCTACCGTTAGTCTGGCTACTGTTGCTGCCCAACTGCTTGATGTGCTGAATATTTGATTTAAAAGTTCCATTCTTCTAGTTTTCTAAAAATGGATAATCTGTATATCCTCTGGCATCACCGCCACCAAAAAGCGTATGATTATCACTGATTTCATTGAGAGGTGCACCGAGTTCTAAACGTTGTGGATAATCTGGATTGGTCAAAAAGTTTCTACCAAAGCCTATTAAATCCACTAGGTTGTCAGTTAATAATTGCTCACCTTCTTCTGGTGTTTTGTTACCCGTAGCAATAATCGTATTACTGAACGTTTTACGCAATTCCACTCTAAAATCTGCCGGAATCTGTGGGGAATCATCCCAGTCTGCTTCTGATAAGTGTAGGTAGGTAATCCCCATTTTATCGACTTCTTTTGCAGCAATCATTATAGTGTCCAAAATCTCTGGGTCGTCCATATCCTTGAACTTGATGAAAGGTGCGATTCTAATCCCTGTTCGGTCTGCACCGATTTCATCTGCAACTGCTTTTGTTACTTCTAATAAAAAACGTGTTCTGTTTTCTTTACTGCCACCGTATTTATCGGTTCTTACATTGGAATTGCTTCGTAAAAACTCATCGATTAAGTAACCGTTTCCGCCGTGTATTTCTACGCCGTCAAAACCTGCTTCTATTGCATTTTTTGCACCTTGTCTAAATTCATCAATTGCTTGGTCAATATCTTCCTGGGTCATCGCTCTTGGTTCATCAACCGGAACAAAGGTCGCATCACCATTAGGTGCACCATCGAAAATATAAACACTGGTGTCCTTTGCTATTTTAGCCGATGGTGCAATGGGTTGCATTCCGTTTACCTTGGCACTTCCAACTCTTCCCACGTGCCATAGTTGCAAAAAGATTTTACTTCCTTTTTTATGTACTTCGTTTGTAGTCAATTTCCAACCTTCAATCTGTTCTTCGGTAAAAATCCCTGGCGTTCTCGCATAACCCATACCTTGTTTAGATACTTGTGTGGCTTCGGTAATAATGATACCGGCTGATGTTCTTTGTCCGTAGTACTTCGCCATTAATGCATTTGGTACTTCACCATTTTCATCAGCTCTGGAACGTGTCATCGGTGCCATCAGAAACCGGTTGTTTAATTTGATGCCGTTCATATTGTATGCTGTGTTCAGTTTTGGATATTTCATTATTTTGATTTTTAGATTATTATATCTGTTTTGTTTATACAAAGGTAGTGCAGCATATCACCTATTTTTTAGTATAAAACCATCTTGTATTGGTATATTTATGTTATAAAAAAAGGTAGTATCAAATCATTGATACTACCTTCTATATAGAAATAAGGGTTTCTTATTCGAAATAAAGATTAATATACAATCACCGTCTTTCCTATAGCTTTACCCGTTTCTTGAATAGCGTGCGCTTTTTTGAGATTCTCAGCGGAAAAACCATTTAATGTAGTGGTCAATGTAGATTGAATAGAGCCGTCATCAAGTAAATCTGCCAGGGTATTGAATATATGGTGTTGCTCAATCATATCATCGGTATTGAACATAGAACGCGTGAACATTAGTTCCCAATGAAAACTGACACTTTTACTTTTAAGTTGTCTAAGGTTAACAGGTTTCACAGGGTCACTTATTGAGCCAATACGTCCTTGAGGTTTTATCAGTTCCACAAAGGCATCCCAATATTGATTTACATCCACAAAATCTAGGATAAAATCGACTTCTTTAAATCCTGCCTTGTGTACTTCATTTACCAAATCGTAATGGTTCACTATATAATCCGCACCCATTTTTTTGCTCCATTCAACCGTCTCTGGTCTAGAAGCTGAGGCAATAACCGTAAGTCCTGCTACTTTTTTTGCCAACTGTATGGCTATGGAACCCACGCCACCAGCACCGCCAATAATCAAAATGCTTTTGCCTTTGTCCTTTTCCGCTGAAATACGGATTCTGTCGAAAAGTATTTCCCAAGCGGTTAACGATGTTAATGGCATTGCGGCAGCTTCTGCCAAAGATATGTTTACAGGACGTTTTCCTACGATACGCTCATCTATTAATTGATATTCGGCATTTGTTCCCGGTCTTGTGATGTCACCAGAATAGTAAACCTTATCTCCAGCTTTGAACAGTTCTGTCTTGTCGCCCACAGACTCAACAGTTCCCACGGCATCCCAACCAATGATTTTTGGGGTTTCCAATGTCTTGCCTTTTGCACTTCCGGCGCGTATTTTATAATCTACTGGATTTACCGAGACCGCCTCTATTTTTACCAAAAGGTCTCGCCCTTTTGGAGTTGGAGTTGGAGTTTCAAATTCGATAAAACTTTCTTCGTGTGAAATGGGGTGTGATGTTTTAAATCCTATTGCTTTCATTTTTTTATTGTTTTGTCCGCTTTCGCGAAAGCGGAATTAGTATTATTATTTAAAATATTTCTGAATTGTCCACTTGTTGTATTCAATCTGACTAATAAGTATTACAAAGATTAGCGCATAAATCATTTGCATTCCTGCCCATTCCCATTGTTCGGTCATACAAGAACCGAACAATAAGATGATGATTAACAACGCACCTGCGATGGATGTTCTATAAGTAAATACTCCTATGATGAGTAACAAACCGATTCCAAATTCTACAAATGGAAGTACCGTTGCCCATCCGCTCACTAATGCTGTTGGAAATGGTGTGTCTTTAAAGAAATCTACCATCCAATCTCTAAATCCATTAAGTTTAGGAAATCTAACAAGTCCGTGTGCCAATAGATTTACACCCATCGTGATTCGTAAGAGTGTATAAGCCGTTTGTTGTGGTGTTGCTTTCATATTAATGATATTATTTATTTGATGAGAATGCATAGGCTGTTAATCTACCATTTAGCATTTGCGGTACGTATACTACTTTCTGTTTTGGGTTGAATTCTACATCAGCACTTCCCTTAGGTATATCCAATATTTTTACGACAGATTGTCTTTCGTTCGAATAGTATAATAGTTTTCCGCTTAACCAATCACTCATAAGTATACCGTGTACTGTACGTACAATTCCATCTAAATTTGCAAACGGTTCTGTTACGTTTTTGATTTTTTTCGTTCTTAAAGAAATTTTTATCAATCTTCCAGGAACTTCGGTTGCAAATGTTTCAGAATTTGGATTAGCTCCCCAACTTCCAACGAATAAATGATTATGCATAATCAACAGGCCGTTTGGAAGATTGAGTTCTTCATTTTTTAGCCACAATTCTGTTGTTCCATTACTTAGTTTATAAATGCTGCTAAATCCAAAAGTATTACTTGCATATATATCACCATTTTCATCTGCGACCAAGTCATTGAGAAATGTGGCATCAGGTGCTTGATATTTGGCTGTTATTTTTGAAGTATTAATATCAATTTCCACTATTTCGTCAACATCTGCGACATAGAGTTTGTTATTTGAAATGGCTAATCCCTTTGGGGCGTTTAAACTAGTAATCCATTCTTTTTTTATGATTTTACCATCCAACGATAGTTTGGAAATATATCCATTACCATCTTTGTTAGTCATTTCTCCGTTTATATTTGAAACGTAAAGGACATTATTATCTGAATCCAAAAGAATACTTTCAGGGTTGTCCAGACCGTTTAACTCCCATTTTTGAATCAGTTCAAATGGTTTGGGGGATTGGGCATTGCAACTTTGCAAACCCAATATCAAAAAAATCACTATTGCTATATTTTTCATATTTTCTATTATTTATTGTAAATATTTTCTGAATCGTCGTGTGGTGTATTCGGGTCGTCTTTGACTAAGGTTGCAATTTCATCTTTACGCATAAAAACTACGCCTTTGTGTTGTTTTGCATACTTAATGAATTCATCTACTACTTTTACGATTGATGGTGCTCCACCGATTCGGTCGTGAAGACTCACAGACATCATTCTACGCTTATTAGCACCTTCTTCATAAAGCTGGTCAAATTCGGCTTTTAGTTGGGCCAAAAATTGGTCAGGCGACCAGTTTCTACCTTCTATATTTGCTATGTCATTATTACGAAGTGTGTAGGGCACTACTACAAAATCCTTTCCTCGAACCGAGGTTATAAAGGGTTCGTCGTGGCTTAAATCATCAATATGATATAGGAAATCTAAATCTTGAAGAACTTTCAAGGTGTTGGGACTTCTTCGTAACCAATTTGCATTATATCCTCGACCGCGTTGCCCCGTAATGGCCTCTACAGTATCGATGCCTTTTTTGATGAATTCAAGTTCTTCCTCGTAACTCATTTTCCATTGGTCGTCCCAAGCGATACCGTGCGCAGCAATTTCGTGACCACCATTTGCAATTGCTTTAGCTACTTCTGGATATTTTATTGCTGCTTCACCCACTACGTGAGAAGTAACGTGGATGTCGTGTTTTTTCCAAAGGTCCAACATTCTATATACCCCTTCTTTGGCACCATATCTAAACCAACTTTCTGCTGGTAAATCAGGATTACCTTTCGGTAAAGGGTTTCCAGAGAATGGACTTTCTGCGCCTTCAGGCTGCCCACCAGTCTCAAACTGCATCGAAAAAGAGATGACTAATTGTGCGCCATTGGGCCAATATGATTCTGTAGTAGTTTCAGTTTTCATCTTCTTTGTGTTCAGTGTTGCTTTTGATTTTGAGTTCTGTCCAGATACATTCAATGTTATCAGTAGAACAGCAATTGTTATTGTTTTTATAAGTTTCATTTTATTTGAATTTTGATTATCAATTATTTACAGTGCAAAGTTATCTTGGTTTCTCTTGTTGATTTGGTATAAATTCATCTTATATTTGTACTTATATGTTATAACTAATTATGGGCAAACGTTTCTTTAGTGCATCATCTTTTAATGTTTTCGAACTAGATTTGGAGTCTTGGGATTACCCAAAACATAAGCACAATTTTTTTGAGCTTGTTTTTATACAATCAGGAAGCGGGGTTCATACATTGAACGATAGTAGCTTTGAGTATAATGAGGGGGATGTCTTTCTATTAACCCCTAATGATGAACACGAATTTGTTATTACCAGTCGCACAGTTTTCGGATATCTAAAGTTTACAGAGCAGTTGTTTCTTGAAAAGACTGAGCTCGTATCCGACCTTAAATGGCGAAAGAAGATTGATGCGATTATATTACACGCCAATAGCGTACCCGGTTCAATTATAAAGAACGAGCAGGACAGGGAAAGTTTATTCCAGTTATTTCAGCTTCTTAAAAAAGAGTTTAAAGCGCCTTCCACTTATGGTCGTTCTATTTTATTGGAATTGTTTGGAGCTTTACTTATGATTATTTCCAGGAATATTTCTGGAAATAAATTTGTCGTTTCCTTGACCGAAAAGGATAAGGTTAATGAAATATTGACCTATATAAGACAAAATGTTGTGGATAATGAAAAGATTAAAATTTCCGCTATTGCGGATGAATTTAATATGTCACCCAATTATGTAAGTGTTTTTATCAAAAAACACGCAGGCATATCTATTCAGAATTATGTTATGCAGACAAAAATGAAGATGGCGGAAAGACTATTGAAACAGACAAGTTTGAATTTCTCACAAATATCCCAAAAGTTGGATTTTACAGACTCTAGCCATTTTACAAAAACGTTTAAAAAGTATAAGGGTTTGACACCAAAAGCCTTTAGAATGAAAATATCCTAAAAGTTAAGGACACTATCTAAGGCATCGTCTGCCTCTTTATGTATAAAATTTGCTTGGTATTTGATAGTAGTTTTTAAATCACTGTGACGGTAGAGTTTCTGGAGCATTAAAGGGTGAATTGAATCCCCTGCAATATTACCAAAAGAGTGTCGTGCTATGTGCATTGTAACTTTCTTTTTGATTTTAGCTTTTTCAGTAATGACTTTGAGGTTATCATTAAATTTTTTTGTGGCCACTTTAATTTTATTGTATACGTCTTTAGCATTTTCAACATCCGCTTTTTTCATTTCTGGAAAAATGAAATCATCATCAAAACGTTTTTCTGATTGGTATTGTTCAATTAATTGAAGTGCTTTTTGGGGTATTTTTAAGGAAAGTAACTTGGAGTTTTTCCCCATTCTATAATTAAAGCGACCATCTACTATTTGTGACCATCGTGTGAAGAGAACATCAGATACACGCATTCCAGCAAAATAGAAGCTGAATAACCAGACGTTTAAACTGTGTCTTTCAACTTTAGAGAGATTTTGGACTGTTTCACATTTTTTAATTTCATTTTGTGTTAAGCCAATCTTGATGGTTTCTGGAAATTTTATTTTGAATTTACCGTTGCCAAAAGGGTAAAGTTCTTTGCTAGCAACTTTGTCTTTAATTGCACGATTATAAATCAATCTTATAAAGACCATAACATTCATTGTTGATGTTTCAGTAAGAGCAGATTTACCTTTTAAAAAGACTTTAAGTTTTCCTAAAAACCGTTCATCAATTTCTTGAAATGTTAATTGTTCCGTCTTATAAAATCTCTTAATAAAGCTCAACCAAGCAGAATCTGTATATTTCCTGTTAATTTTTCCTTCCGCTTCCAAAGCTTTTATATGCTCTTTGGCGTAATCAAAAAAAGTTAAAGAGGAGGTAGGCTTGTAAATTTCAGTTTTTATTTGTCTAGCAGAAGCGTCTTTGGATTCGTTCTGCAACTCTATCAGCGATTTTCTTACTTCGGCAATTTTACTGGAAATAAGACTATTAAGACTTTTGGCATTTGGATGTGATTTTTTAACCTTAATGTTTTTCTCATCCCAATCATCTAAGTCAATATAGTGACCGAGTTGTTTATAAGTAGAACGACGGTATTTAGTAATCCGAATTGCGATAGGGTAGAGTCCTTTAGCATTGGGCTTCTTACGTAGAACGATTTTTGCACTTGACGACATAGCTGATTTGTATTAATTGCGAAAGTCAAATCAAGTATATCCTTTGCGTTTATAAAGATAGTAATTAATAAACCATTTTAGGTACAACATAGGTACAACAAATGATGATATTAATTGATATTATTTGACTTTAACCAAAATGATTAAAAACATAAATCATTGATATTGAGGTGTTTTATGTTTTTTTGGTGCAATATATACCAAACTTAGGATCTAGTGCCGTGAGGCGTGGGGGTTCGACTCCCTTCACCCGTACTTTAAACAAATGCAATTAGCTTATTTTTAGTTGATTGCATTTTTTGTTTCTTAAGGTTTGCACAAAAGTTGCACGATTCTTCCTTTTGTTAACTCAAATAATATTTTTTCGTGGAGTTAAAGTAAGATGTAAATAGAATAATAAGGTTTAAAAACTATTAACCGAAGTGAGAAATTACTTACTCTCTTTATCAGAGACAACCTTTTTAATATAATAAGAAGGACTAATACCAGTATACTTCTTAAAGGCTTTTGAAAATGTTGATGCATTAGAAAAACCTACCTCTTTGGCGATAGCTTCAATAGAATATTTTTGAAACTTCTCACCTTCTGCAATTTCAGTAATTACGTATTCCATCCTTAATTTGTTTACATACTCTTTAAAATTAGTGTTTTTTTTCTGATTTATAATTTTAGATAAGTATGTAGTGTTGGTGTTTATTCTCTTGGCGACATTATATAATGTGAAATTACTGTTTAAATATTCTTCGCTTTTTTCAAAATAATTAAGGCTTTCAATAATTCTCTCAATACTTTCATCTTTTATTTTTATTGCTTTTTGTTTTTTCTTATTTGACTTATCTCTTAACTCTTTAACTAGTTTTAGATATTTTTTTTCTTTTTGTACACTTTTATAATATTTATAACTAAACAAAAACGTAGAAAAAATAATTATAATTATTAATAATAGTAATATTGAAATAAAGGATTTTTTTTGACTTTTTAATATATTTTGATTGTTTAATTTTATTTTATCAATATTATTATTAAACATTTTTTTAATCCCTTTATTTTTATAAAAATGATTTTTATTAACTTCACTCAATGTTAATTTTGCATATTTATACGCAGAATCTTTTTCTTGTAGTTTATAGTATTGTTTAGACAATATATTATATGCGTATAATAACCTTCCACTAGCTTTTAAATCTTTATTTTTCTGTAAAAAACTTTTAGCATAATGTATTGTAGAATCAGGCTTGTTTAAGTAAAAGTAACAACTACTTAAGTGTAGATCAATGAAAATACTTTCTTTATCTGTATTATTTTCTTTAGCGAGTTTTAAAAATACTGTAGCTTTCTCATAATTTTCTTTATGCTTTTCTACCCTGCCTAACCGAGTATAGAAAGTGGAAATAGCATCTTTATATTTATCTTGCTTAAGTTCATTCCTTTTCTCATAAAATATATCATAAGCTTTTTTACTATGATTTATAATTGAGTCTAGTATCCATGTTTTATTTTCTTCAGAGAATAAATTAAAATAGTTGTCAATAGTATGATTATAAATGAATATTTCTCCTAAAGCTATATGTTTAAACTTTTCTTTGTTTTCTAACATTTTGAAAAGGATGGTGTTAGATTTTTCTTTTTCATCTAACCTACTTAAAATAGATGCTTCTTGTAATTTTATTGAATAATTGTAAGAAGGGAAATAAAAAGGGAATTTTTTTTGTAGTTTTTTATTCAAATCTAAAAAAAAAAGTGCTTTAGAATAGTTTAGAGCATTTTTTTCTATATAAAATAAACGCCCTAAAATTTTTGAATGAAGCTTAACAATACATTCAGAATTATCTTCAATACTTTCAATAAAACTTAAAGAAATAATACAAACTTTTCTTGAAGCACTTTGTTCTCCTTTGAAATATAACTCTTTGGCTTTTTTTCTTAAATCTGTTAAATATTTGCAGTTATTATTTGGTTTTTGAAAAGAAACAACATAGTTAATTGATAAGAAAATAAAACAGAAAAGCAGTAAATATTTTTTCATTAAATAAAAATGGTAAAAAAATGAATTCAAAAACGAAATATATGTAATATATCAAGTTTGTCAAGAAAAACACACATGTCTTTTTATAAATAGACATGACAAAGCCTAGGTTTTTCAACGGATGTAAAGCTATATTCGCAATCATAAAAAATTAAATAATTAATATGAAAAAATCTCTACTCTTTGTTTTACTTTTTTTGAATACATACTATATACAGAGTCAAGTTGTTGAAAAAAAAGTGACATTTGATAATTATTCGTCAACTACCAATAATGATTTAACCAATAATTTCATTTTCCCTTCATCTGCTGCTGCAAATTTTATTACCCAATCTCAAACAGAGGGTATTACAGGAGGTTCTTTAACACCTCCAAATTACGTTAGTTATGCTAATGATGTTATAGACTATCAATATACTTATAGAAATAATATTACAGACTATACAATAACAAGTGTATCTTTTAAATACGATTCATCTTTAGTAAATCCTAATTCAAATGAAAGAGGAGTTAGTATTTTTATTAAAGGTAGCTCAAGTAATAGCTTTAATTTTGGCATAAGTAATGAAGGTAAACTTGAAATTTCTGCACCTAATAATAATATATTTAATAATGATGCCCTAAACTTACAAGATGGTAATTGGTATAAGTTTCAAGTTCTTACTAGTTTTCAAGGGGGTGGTTCAAACGATCACTATATCGCTACTTTACAAATTTTTGATCTTGGTTCAGATGGGCTTCAAAATGAAACGATGATTGGTGAAATTAGCCTAGATATATATGATGTAAATATGGCACAATCTCCATATCTAAAAGTAAGCCTTTCAGCCTCTAAATGGGGTGGAGTTAAAGCTTTAGATAACTTTAGTTTTAAAGGACAAATTGGAGATGCTAATTTATTTAACATTCAGCATCAAGATTATGCAGCCTTAAAAGAAATTTACGAAAGTACAAGTGGGGCTACTTGGGCTCAAAAATGGGACTTAAGTTCTCAGTTAAATTCATGGTATGGTATTACGTTAGAGAATAATAGAGTAGTGGAGTTAAGATTAAGCGGGAATAATTTAGTAGGAACAATTCCTGCTAAAATTCAAGAATTAACAGAGCTTAAAGTTTTACATCTTTTTTCAAACCAATTATCGGGAACCATACCTGAAGAATTATTCAATTTATATAAACTAACCCATTTAGATATTGAAAGTAATCAATTAAGTGGAGAGGTTTCTCCAAGTATTCAAGGATTAAGTAGTATAGAGGAACTTTTCTTGAATAATAATCAGTTAACAGGGAATATTCCTCCAGAGCTAGCTGGTTTACAAAATTTAAAGGTGTTAGGGTTAAATGGAAATTCATTAGATGGAAATATTCCCACTAGCTTAAGTTCATTAAATAATTTAACTTATTTAGCATTAAATCAAAATCAATTAACAGGGGTTATACCCGAAGAATTAGGGAGGTTAACTAATCTTACTAAATTGTATTTATCTGAAAATTTTTTAACTGGAGAAATTCCAAGTGAATTAGGTAGTTTAACAAAACTAGATTTACTTTATTTATGGGGAAATCAATTAACAGGAAATATTCCAGTTGAGTTAGGGGCATTGGTAGATTTAACTAGTTTGTCAGTAAGTAGAAATAGTTTAACAGGTACTATACCTAGTGAGTTGAG